>OZ026467.1:0-2430423 GCA_964019725.1 Spiroplasma endosymbiont of Antitype chi
TGAACACAAAAAAATTATGGATTGAAGTTAAAGAAATATTATCTCGTGATGAATCAGTTTCCCCAGAAATTTACAACTACTATATTAGTGACACAAACTTATATAATGTATCTGATAATAATTGCTTAATTACAACAAAATCAGAAATTACAATTGGTGTTTTTGAAGCAGGATTAAATGAAAAAATTAAAAATATCTTAAAAAAACTGACTGGAATCCAATATAATATTTCTTTTGAATTAGAAAAAAAAATCAATAAGCAAGCATCTGTAATTAGTAAAATTGATACATTAACAGAAAACAATAACATTGCTTATTATGAAAATTATACTTTTGAAAATTTTGTTCGTGGTGATTCTAATCACGAAGCAATGCGAGCGGCTTTAGCAGTTGCTCTAGATCTTGGAAAAAAATGAAATCCATTATTCATATATGGAGACTCCGGACTAGGAAAAACACATTTATTACACGCAATTGAAAATAAGGTAAATGAAATTTATAAAACAAATAACCGGATAAAATATTTAAAAGCTGATGATTTTGGGAAAATTGCTATAAATATTTTAAATCAAGGACATGAAATTATTGAAGCTTTTAAAACATCTTATGATATTTACGATTGTTTATTAATTGATGACATACAATTATTAGCAAAAAGAAATAAAACAAATGAATTATTTTTTTATATTTTTAACTCATATATTGAAAAAAATAAACAAATTGTAATTACTTCTGATAAATATCCCGATGATCTAGGTGGTTTTGAAGCTAGAATTATTTCTCGTTTTTCTTATGGTTTAAGTATTGGATTAGATTCACCAGATTTCGAAACAGCTCTTAAAATATTAGAACAAAAACTAAAACATCAAAATAACTTAGAATTATTTTCAGAAGAATCACTAGAATTTATTGCTTTAAATTTTAACAGTGATGTTAGAAAGTTAGAAGGAGCAATTAAGAGATTATTATTTTTAGCTGTTATGAACAAAAAACCAAATGAAATTATTACATTAGCTGATGTTGAAAAAGCATTTAAAAATGCCCCTCTGCAAAACAATGAAAAAATTACCCCTAAAAAAATTAAACAAATTGTTGCTGATAATTATAATATTACTATCAAAGCAATGATGAGTAAATCGCGAGTTAGTAATGTGATGCAAGCGCGACAATTAGCAATGTATTTTTGTCGAACATTATTAGATGAACCATTTACAATAATTGGAAATGAGTTTGGTGGTAAAGACCACACAACTGTTATGAATAGTGTTAAAAAAGTTGAAGCACATATTAAAGCAAATAAAGAATTTAAAAATTTATTAAATGCAATTCGTAAAAAAATTGAAGGAAAATAGCACAATGTTTTCCACGCTTGTTTTTTAATAAAAAATAATATTATTTAAAACTTTGATAAAGTTTTCCACATTTTCTACATTATAATAATAATAAATAAAAAACAATATTTAAACAATGGTATATAATTATTTATATATTACAGAATATATTAAAGTAAGGATTAACAAAATGATTGTAAACATTAAAAGAGATAAAATATTAGATGAATTATTGAAAGTAAGTAGAATAATTTCTCAAAAGACTTTGATTCCTTCGCTATTAGGAATTTTAATTGAAGTAAAAAAAGATAAAATTATTTTTATCACCTCTGATGGTGACACATCAATTAAATCAGAAATTATGGGAAATGATTTAAGTATTACTCAAATTGGAAGTGTCTTAATTAAAAATAAATTTATTATTGAAGTTATTCGTAAAATTGAAGATGAATTTATTACGTTGGAAGTGGTTGAAGATAATTTAATTAAAATCAAAGCAAGTAATTTTGATTCATTTTTAAATACATTAAAATCAGCAGATTATCCACATTTATCATTTGAAACAGAGGGTAAAGAAATAAATTTCACAAGTACAGTATTAAAAGAAATTATTTCACAAACAAGTTTTGCAATTGGAGAAAAAGAAAAAAGAATAGTTTTTAATGGTTTAAATATTAAAACAGATCAAAATAATAAAGAATTAATAATTACTGCTACCGATTCATTTAGATTATCATGTAAAAAGATTGCTTATAGTAATAATTATAATTTTGATGTTATTATTCCTGGAAAATTTATTAATGAAATTGGCCGTTTAATTTCAGAAAATGACCAAGAAATTAAAATTAAAATTACTGATAAGTCATTTAGCGTTATTATTAATAATACAATTGTTCAAACAAAAATTATTGAAGGAAAATATCCTGATACAAGTAAAATTATTCCGACCTACTTTAATATTTCATTAACAATCAATAATCGTGAACTAATTAAAATTATTGAGCGAGCTAGTGTTTTATCAAATGATGTGATGAAAACAATTGTTAAATTAAAAATAAAAGAACAAAAAGTTTTAGTTACTTCATTTACGCAAGAAATTGGTAACACAGAAGAAGAAATAAAAGATTTTAAAGTTGAAGGAGCAGACCAAACAATTGCCTTTAATTCAAAGTATATTTTGGATGCTTTAAAAGCCTTTAAAACAAAAGAAATTACAATTAAAATGATTGATGAAACAAAACCATTAATTATCACTGCTAATGATGATCCAACATTACAACAATTAGTTTTACCAATTCGATTATATTAAAAAATAGTAAGAAAAAAGTTTAGGTTTTGGTATAAAAATTATTATTTATTTTAAATATATTTCTAAAAACAATGATAAATCAACCTTTTGAAAAGTTATCTAATTATTTTATTTATTATTTTTTATAAAACATAAGCTTTTGTAATACTATCTATTAAAAACTCATTACTGAGTTTTTTTTATTTTATAACTTTTTTATAGGGTTAAATTAGACACTAAAAATATAAAAATATTTTTTTAGAATATTTAAAAATATATTTGATAATTTATCCCTAAAATTAGGTAATAATGGTAAAATAAAAGAAAGCAGAAATGGAGATAATTATTTATGGGTGATGATTATAATTCAGAATCAATTCAAATTTTAGAAGGTTTAGAAGCAGTTAAAAAAAGACCGGGGATGTATATTGGAGCGACAAATTCCAGAGGTTTACATCATTTAGTTTGAGAAATTGTTGATAACTCAATTGATGAAGTTTTAGCTAATTTTGCTAATAAAATTAAAATTTTAATCAATAAAGATAAATCAATTACAGTTATTGACAATGGCCGTGGAATTCCAATTGAAATTCACCCAAAAACAAAAGTTACAACATTAGAAACTGTTTTTACTATTTTACATGCAGGAGGAAAATTTGATTCAAATACATATAAAATTTCTGGCGGCTTACATGGAGTAGGGGCTAGTGTTGTTAATGCTTTAAGTAAATATTTAAAAGTGGAAGTTAAAAAAAATAATAAAGAATATGTAATGGAGTTTCATAATGGTGGTCAAATTTTAACACCAATTAAAGAAGTTGGTTTAACTTCAGAAACTGGAACAACAGTAACTTTTTTACCAGATGAAAATATTTTTAAAGAAACAACAATTTTTAGTTTTTCAACGATTCAAAATCGAATTAAACAATTAGCTTTTTTAAATAAAGGATTAGAAATATCATTAGTTTATTTACAAGAAGATGATGAAGAAAAAATGGTTTTTTATCAATTTAATAATGGCATTAAAGATTATGTTTTAGAATTAAATAAAACAATTGGCGCTCCACTAAACGATGTTTTTTATTTTGAAGGAATAGAAGATAATATTGTTGTTGAATTTTGTTTACAATATAATGACAATTATTCAGAAAATATTTTTTCTTTTTGTAATAACATTAATACTCATGAGGGCGGAACCCATGAAGAAGGCACTAAATTAGCCATTGTTCGTGAAATAAATAATTATTTTAAAAATATTAATAAAAATAATAAAGGTAATGAAGATAAATTTACTTGAGATGACATTAAAGAAGGAATGACAACAATAATTTCTATTCGTCATCCGGATCCGCAATATGAAGGTCAAACTAAAACAAAGTTAGGAAATAGTGAAGTTAAAAAAATTGTTTCTAATATTGTCGGAAAAAGATTAAGTGGTTATTTGTTAGAAAATCCAGAAGATGCAAAAAAAATTATTGAAAAAATAAGTTTATCATTAAAAGCAAGAATTGCTGCACAACGCGCAAAAGAAACAACACGTCGCAAGACCGTAATGGATAGTTTTTCATTACCAGGTAAATTAGCAGATTGTGAAACAAAAGATGCTAAAATAGCTGAACTTTATATTGTTGAGGGGGATTCTGCCGGCGGAAGTGCTAAATCTGGTCGAAATAGAAAATTTCAAGCAATTTTACCATTACGAGGAAAAATTTTAAATGTTGAAAAAGCAAAACAAATTAAAATATTTGAAAATAATGAAATTAATTCAATTGTTACCGCATTAGGAGCAGGTATTAAAGATAATTTTAATTATAAAAAATTACGTTATCAAAAGGTAATAATTATGACCGATGCTGATGTTGATGGTGCACATATTCGAATTTTATTATTGACATTTTTTTATCGTTATATGAAAGATTTGATTGAAAATGGCAATATTTATATTGCTCAACCACCACTATACAAAATTCAAAATGGTAATAAGATTCAATATGCTTATAGTGATAATGAATTAGAAATTTATAAAGAAGAATTATTAAAACAAAATAAAAATTATACAATTCAACGTTATAAAGGATTAGGAGAAATGAATCCAGAACAATTATGAGAAACAACAATGGATCCAGAACGGCGTTTATTATTGAAAGTTTCTGTTAATAATGCATTTGAAGCAAATTTAATTTGTAATGAATTAATGGGTGAAAATGTTGAACCACGAAAAAAATTTATTCGTGAAAATGCAAAATATGTTAAAAATTTAGATGTATAGAAGGGTGATAAAATGATGAAATCAGAAAATGATGGATATGATTATGATGGTGAAATTCGTGATATTGATATTGCTGATGAAATGAAAAATGGCTTTTTAGATTATGCAATGTCAGTTATTGTTTCACGTGCAATTCCTGATGTTCGCGATGGATTAAAACCAGTTCATCGCCGCATTATTTATGCAATGTGAGATTTAAAAATGACTTACGATAAACAACATAAGAAATCAGCTCGAATTGTTGGTGAAGTAATTGGGAAATATCACCCCCATGGTGATACTGCCGTTTATGAAGCGATGGTTCGGATGGCTCAAGATTTTTCTTATCGTTACCCTTTAATTGATGGGCATGGAAATTTTGGTTCAATGGATGGCGATGCTCCAGCGGCAATGCGATATACAGAAGCAAAAATGAGTAAAATTGCTGGCGAATTAATTAAAGATATTGAAAAAGAAACAACAATTTTTATTGACAATTATGATGGTAGTGAAGAAGAACCAACTTTTTTACCAGGATATTTCCCAAATTTATTAGTTAATGGCTCTAGTGGAATTGCTGTTGGAATGGCAACCAATATTCCGCCTCATAATTTGAATGAAGTAATCAATGGTGTTATTGCTATAACAAAAAATCCCGAAATAACAACTATTGAATTAATGAAAATTATTAAAGGACCCGATTTTCCAACAGGAGCATTAATTACGGCTGGAAACGGTTTAATTAAAGCTTATGAAACAGGAAATGGAGCAATTACAATTCGTTCAAAGATTGATATTGAAGAAAATAATAATAAAAGACGAATTATTGTGTCAGAGATTCCATATCAAATTAATAAATCAAAATTGTTGGAACGAATTGCAGAATTAATTCGTGATAAAATTATTAATGGAATTAGTGATCTTCGTGATGAATCAAACATGGCTGGGATTCGTATTGTTTTAGAATTAAAACGTGATGCTCAAGAAAATGTTATTTTAAATAAGTTATATAAATTAACACAACTTCAAACTAATTTTTCGTTAAATATTTTAGCATTATACAAAAACCAACCAAGAGTAATGGGTTTAAAACAAATTTTAAAATATTTTATTGAACATCAAATTGATATTATTATTAAACGTAGTCATTTTGAATTAAAAAAAAATCGTAATCGTTTAATCATTTTAGAAGGATTAAAAAATGCGCTTGATAATATTGACGAAGTAATTACAATTATTAAACATTCACAAACAACACAGATTGCATCAAATGCTTTAATTAATAAATTTAATTTGGTAGTTGAACAAGCACGATCGATTTTAGAAATGCGCTTACAAAGATTAACTGGATTAGAAATTGAAAAAATTATTAATGAAATTAAAGATATTAAAGTAGCAATAACTGAATTAGAAGAAATTATTAATAATAGTGAAAAACAAATTGATATTATGATTACAGAATTAACAGAAATCAAGAAAAAATATGGTGATGAGCGGCGTAGTCAAATTATTAAGGAAGAGTTAACAGAAATTAATCCAGAAGAATTAATTCGCCGGGAAGACAATTTAATTATGTTAACACAAGATAGTTATATTAAACGATTAGCTGATGATACTTTTAAATTACAAAATCGCGGCGGAAAAGGGATTATTGGTTTAGCAAATATTAAAGATAGTTTAAAAAAAATTATTAGTGCTAATAGTATTGACTTGTTATTAATTTTTTCAAATTTTGGAAAAGTGTATAAATTGCGACCCTATCAAATTGAAATATATTCAAGACATGCACGTGGGTTACCAATTATTAATTTAATTGCAATTGATAAAACAGAAATCATTCAAACAATTATTGCTATAGATGAGTCAATTTCGACAGAAGATAATTTATTTTTCTTAACAAAAAAGGGTCTTATTAAAAAAACAAAGATAAGTGAATTTAATCAAATTCGTCAAACAGGAAAAGTAGCAATTGATTTAAAAGATAATGATGAATTATTAAGCGTTATTATTACAAAAGGACATGATGATATTATTATTGGAAATAATATTGGAAAAGTAATTCGATTTAATGAAGAAGAAATTAGGTTAATGAAAAGACAATCAGTAGGGGTTAAAGGAATTGCTAACGATGTCGTTGGAGAAACCATTGGGGTGAGTTCAGGACGGTCTGCAAAATATGTTTTATCAGTAACTGAAAATGGTTATGCGAAAAAAACAGCAATTAAAGATTATCGTTTAACAGGACGAAATACTAAGGGTGTTAAGTCAATTAAATTAACAGATAAAACAGGATATTTAAAATTTGTTAAAGCTGTAAGTGGTGATGAAGATATTTTAGTAGGAACAAAAAAAGGAAATATTATTCGTGTTTCGCTAGAACAAATTCCATTATTTGGTCGAACAACATCGGGTGTTAAAATTATGCGATTAGAACAAGATGATAAATTAGAAGTTATTGAAATTTTAAAAAAGAAAATTAACATCGAAGGAGAAAGATGAAAATGTTAGATCAGAAAAAAATTGTTGAAAATTTTGACGAAATAATAAAAAAATTAAACCGCCGTCATGATGATTTTTCATATTTACAAGATATTAAAAAATTATCAGTTCAACGCCGCGAATTAATTGTTAAATCAGAAAAATTAAAAGAAAAACGAAATCTTGAATCAAAAAAAGTTGGAACTTTAATAGCGAAAAAAAAAGACCAAGAAGTAAAAATAATTAAAGAATTAATTAATACTATTAAACAAGAAATAGAAGTAATTGATGAACAACTAAATAAAGTTGAAGAAAAAATTAAATCGATTTTAGAAGTTACTCCTAACGTTCCGGATGATTCAGTTCCTAATGGTAAAGATGAAAATGATAATGTTGAAATTCGCAAATGAGGTAAAATTTCAAATCATAAGAAATTAAAAGAACATTGAGAAGTGGCTACAGAATTAGACTTAATTGATTTTGATCGGGGAACTAAAATATCAGGTTCGCGTTTTGTAGTATATAAAGGAATGGGAGCTAAATTAGAACGTGCTTTAATGAACTTTATTTTAGATGAACATGAAAAACGAGGTTATATTGAAATTGAACCACCAATTTTAGTACAACCACAAATTATGTACGGGACAGGAAACTTGCCAAAATTTAAAGATGATTTATATTATATTGAAAAAGATAATTTATATTTAATTCCAACTGCAGAAGTGCCAGTAACTAATTTATACCGTGAAGAAATTTTAGGGGAAGATCAGTTACCAATTTATCATACTGCTTATACACCATGTTTTCGTCAAGAAGCCGGTTCTGCTGGGCGTGATACAAAAGGAATTATTCGTTTACACCAGTTTAAAAAAGTTGAAATGGTTAAATTTACTACCGAAGAAGCTTCATTTGAAGAATTAGAAAAAATGGTATTAGATGCAGAAAATATTCTTCAATTGTTAGAAATTCCATGCCGTGTAATCTTGTTGTGTTCGGGTGATATGGGGTTTTCTTCAACAAAAACATATGATGTAGAAATATGAATGCCTGGTCAGAATAAATATTTGGAAATTTCGTCTTGTTCAAATTGTCTTGATTTTCAAGCGCGTCGGATGAAGTTGCGTTATCGTGATGATAATAATGAAATAAAATATGTTCATACTTTAAATGGATCAGGCTTAGCAATTGACCGTTTAATTGCTGCGATTTTAGAAAATTATCAAAATGAAGATGGGACTATTACAATTCCAAAAAAATTGCAGCCTTATTTTCGAGGTCAAACAGTTATTGTTTAAAATGTTTCACGTGAAACATTTTAAACAGACAAGGAAAATAAAAACCAAAAAAATGATATGCAAAATAAAATTATATGCTATAATCATTTATGTCATTACAATAGTTACATTTGAATTTTGTCAGGACCGGAAGGTAGCAGCAATAAAAGTAAGGACTATGTGTAATGACATTTTTTATGATAAGGGTGAATTTATGACAGATAATACATTAATTTTTAATAAATTATATGAGTTATCAAAACGAGCATATAAGAAAAAACATGTTCCAATTTCTGCATTAGTTGTTGACCAAAATGGTAAAATTATTGCCACTGGATATAATAAAACAACAAAAAATTCAGTAACAACACACGCTGAGATTTATGCTTTAAATCAAGCTTGTCTAAAAAAACGAACAAATAAAATTAGTGATTGTTCAATATGGGTTACTGTTGAACCATGTATGATGTGCCTAGGAGCAATAATTAATTCAGGAATTAAAGTTATTAATTATTATTTATCAAATGAAAAATATGGTTTTTTAAAGTCTAATCATACTTTTGATGTTTCAAAATTAAAAGTTCAACATATTATAAAACATGAGGAAAATATCATTTTAAAAGATTTAATGAAAAAATTTTTTGAACAATTAAGATATAATATTCGTAATAAAAAGAGTAAAATAAAATTATTATAACAATAATATTGGACGGGAGTATAAAAAATGGATTATATTTCTTTATATCGTAAATATCGACCAAATAATTTTGATAAAATTGTTGGACAAATTGAAATTAGAAAAGCTTTAAAAAATGCAATTATAAATAATACATTTTCGCATGCATATTTATTTTCAGGAACACGCGGGACAGGAAAAACTTCGATTGCAAAAATATTTGCAAAAGCAATTAATTGTATTAATTTAGATAAAGGCAATCCGTGTAATGAATGTGCTATTTGTCAGGAAATAAATTTTGTCGGAGCATTTGATGTATTTGAAATTGATGCCGCTTCAAATAATGGTGTTGATGAAATTCGAGAAATTAGAAATAACGTTCAGTTACTTCCTACAATTACAAAATATAAAGTTTATATTATTGATGAAATTCATATGTTAACTAATTCAGCTTTTAATGCATTGTTAAAAACATTAGAAGAACCACCACAACATGTTGTTTTTATTTTAGCAACAACTGAAAGTCATAAGATTCCTGCAACAATTATTTCACGTTGTCAACAATATAATTTTCGTAAGATATCAAAAGTTGAATTAGAAAATAATATTATTAATATTTTACAAAAAGAGGAAATTAAATATGATTTTGCTGCTATTAAAGAAATTGCTCTTTTGGCAGATGGTAGTGCTCGTGATTCATTAAGTATTTTAGAACAAGTAATTATGTTTTCTGATCGGAATGTTACATTAGAAAATGTAAATATTATTTTTGCAACAGTTTCAAAAACCATTAAATTAAAATTATTAAAAGATATTTTAGAATATAAAACAACAGAAGTTTTAATGGCTAGTAAAAAAATTTATCAATCAGGTTCTGATTTTGAAATTTTAACATTAAATTTATTAGATATTTTAAAAGAAATTTTTGAGTTTAAACAAACGAATAATTCAATTTTTTTAAATTTATTATCAGAAGAACAAGCAAAAAGATTTGCTGAACAATTAAGTTCAAAAGAATTAATTATGTTACTTGATTTATTTACCGAAGCAGCAAGCAAAATACGAAATAGTAAAACACAAGAAATGTATTTTGAATTAATTTTATTAAAAGCTTTAGCAATCTTTGAAAATAATACTAAGAATTTACAGAATTTAAAATTAAGTGATTTAGCGATTATAGAACATACAGAAGAAAGAAAAATTAATCATCATAAAATAGAACAAATTTCTAAAAATATAGAAATAATAGAAAATAATTCTGAAAAAGATAAAGTTCCGCCATTAAAAGAAGAACTTATTTTAAATAAAGAATTAAAAAAAAATGATGAAATAATTCATTTAAAAGAACCGAATTCACCTAATAACCAACCATTATTTCATAATTTTTCATTATTTAATTATGAAGAACCTAATGATAGTTCTTTTAGTAACATAGAACCACAACAAGATAAAATAATAGTAAATAAAAACGATCTTCAAACTAATTTTGAACAAACAAAGGAAAAAGAAATTTTTCAATCAATTAGATCGGAGCAAATTTATTATGGAAAAGAATTAGAAGGCATAACTGACTTAAAAAAATATCGGGACTATATGAAAAATAAAGTTAATATTTATGAATTTTATAATATTAATTATTCTAATAATCAAATTTTTAATATTTTAATTAAAGCTAGTAAAGAAAATCGAGAAAAATTTAAAAATAAATTTATGGAATTAATTAACGAAAAAGGTAAAGTAGTTCAATTAGATAAAATAATTAGTTTCTATAATGTTAAATATGCGGCTGCATCAGAACAAGGGCTGATTATTGTAACTAATACAAAACCAGAATCAAATTGAATTAGTTTTGAAATGTGTGATTGAGAATTTCGCAATAAGATTTTCAAAGCATTTTATTTTGATTTTATTATTATAACCTTAAGTGAAACTGAGTGAACCGGTGTTCGAAATGATTATGTTAAAATTAGACAAGCAAATAAATTACCAAAACCAACATTAATTGATGTTGAAGAGTTTTACAAAAATTTATTAGTTAAAAAAATTGATAACTATGAAGAACATAAAGATATTCTTGAAATGGGTAAACAAATTTTTGATAACATTAAGATAGTAGAATAATTGATTGGAGATTTAAAATGAAATACGAAGAATTAATTATGGAATTAAAAACTATTTTAGGTGTTTGCAAAAAGACTGCGGAAAGTATTTTTAATAAATTAATTATTAAAACATCATCATTAGAATCATTAGATTGTTTTTTAATGAAATAAAAAATAATTATCATCAATACTCAATTTATTCAACATTAATGCAAAATAATGTTTGTTTTTTCATAATAATTTATGTGATCAAACAAAGCCTTGTGTTGTTAGCAGTTTTTTTAAAATTATAAAAATTGAAGCAACAAAATTTTTTAATGGAGTTTATCGTGTTTTAAATGGTGAAATTAATGTAAACAATGGCATTACACCAGATAAACTGACTTTTTCTGTGTTATAATCCCAAATGAATGATAAAATTATAAAAAAAGTGATTATTGCTTGATATTGGCACTAATTTTGGATGATAAGTAACAGCTTAGTAATTAAAAAAAAATTTTTGCAACTTTTTGATATAAAAATATCGGTAGTAAGAAAAAAGTTCAGGTTTTGATATAAAAATTATTATTTATTTTAAATATATTTCTAAAACACTGATAAATCAACCTTTTAAAAAGTTATCTAATTATTTTATTTATATTTTTTATAAAACCTAATTTTTTGTAATACTATCAAAATATCACGTTTAGCCCAAATGATAACAAATGATGGTTCATTAGATTATATTGATGGGGTAACATTAAAACAAGCTTTATAGGTATGTAAAGATGTTTAAGAATAGGGAGTGTAATGATGCTGTTTATAACATTAGAAGGAATTGATGGTTCTGGGAAAACAACGATTTCAAAATTATTAAAAGAAAAATTACAATCAGAAGGATATCAAGTTGATTTAACACGAGAACCAGGTGGTAATGAAATTTCTGAGCAAATTAGAAATGTTATTTTAAGTAAACATAATTTAGGAATTGACCCATGAACAGAAGCTTTATTATATATTGCCGCCCGCAGGCAACATGTTGTTGAAGATATTTTGCCGGCGTTAAAACGAGGAAAAATTGTAATTTGTGATCGTTTTACGGATTCCACTTCAGCATATCAAGGATATGCTCGTGGATTAGGAATTAAAACATTAGATGAAGTACAATCAATTGTTTTGGGCGCAATAAAGCCAGATTTAACTCTTTTTTTTGATATTGAATTAACAATGGCGAGCGAAAGAATGAAAGTTCGAAATGAGGTTGAAATGAACCGTTTTGATTTAGAAAAAAATTCGTTTCACAATAAGGTATATGAAGGGTATCAAGTTTTAATTAGTCAAAATGCAGATCGCATTAAAGTTATTGCTGCTAGTAAACCAGTGAATGAAGTATTAGATCAAGTATATTATTATGTTGATGAAATTATTCAAAAAATAAAGGAAAAAGAAAATGGATAATTTATTTACAAAAAATGATGTTAAGAAAATGACGTTATTTAAAAATTTAATTTTAAAAAATAATTTATCAAATCAACTTTTGATTTCTTGCAATAATAAAGTTAAGTTAGAAAAATTTATAACAGAAATTATTAAATTTTTATTGTGTTTAAAAAAACAAGGAGCAGATTGTAAATGTGATATTTGTCAACGAATTGATAATAAAACTTATTATGATTTAAAAAATAAAGGT
Organism: Spiroplasma endosymbiont of Antitype chi; assembly: GCA_964019725.1. Classification (GTDB taxonomy): domain Bacteria; phylum Bacillota_I; class Bacilli_A; order Mycoplasmatales; family Mycoplasmataceae; genus Spiroplasma. The sequence continues at coordinate 13,067 of OZ026467.1, forward strand.
GATTTTGAAACAACAATCAAAAAAGAAGCAATTCAAGAAATTATTAAAACCTTTAATTATTCTGCGTTAGAACAAACAGGAATAAAATTATATGTTATTAATGGTATTGATTTATTAACATTAGAAGCAGCTAATTCATTATTAAAATTTTTAGAAGAGCCTAGTAAAAATACATACGCTTTTTTATTAACAACTAATAAAACAAATGTTATCGATACTATTAAATCACGTTGTTTAAATATTATTTTAGAAAATACAACTGATTTCTTAGAAGTTGATAATTTTAAAAATGAATTTATTTCTACCTTTTTTAAAAATTTTGCAATTAACTCGACAAATAACTTTATTCATATTCGCCAGTTAAATAATTATGATATTGTTGAATGCCGCCGATTTTTTTTAGCAATTGCTAATGTTTTAAAAAATAAAGAATGAGAAAAATATCAAATTACAAACCAAGATTTAATTCAAAAATTAAATCATAAAAATAGCAAGTTAATTGAAATTTGTTATACTATTGCTAATTTATTATTTGAAAATTTAAATAAAGAATTAATTTTAGAAAAGGGATTGATTGATTTATATAACGAGGTGTAAAGTGAAAGTTTTAAATTATTTATTAGATTATGAGGGAATTAAAATTAACCAACGAACTGATATGTTTAATTTTTCATTGTATACAGTCTTACTGGCTCGTTTTTCAACATTAAATACAAAAATAAAAAATGTTTTAGATATTGGCACTAATAATGCGGCAATTCCGTTAATTTTATCAACTTTAACTTCAGCAATAATTACTGGCATTGAATTGCAAAAAGAAGCTGTGCAATTAGCAGATGAAAATGTCGCATTAAATAATAAAACTGAGCAGATTAAAATTATTCATAATGATATTAATGAATATGTTAAAACTAATACTAATGTTAAATATGATTTAATTGTCTGCAATCCGCCGTTTTTTAAAGTTGATGAAGCAAAATTAAATGAAAAAAATAAATTATTAATTCCAGCACGCCACGAAACAGATGTTACATTAGAAGAGATTATTTTTGCTTCTAAGAAATTAGTTGTAAATCAAGGGTATTTTGCTATTATTCATCGCACAACAAGATTATTAGAAATTACTGCATTATTAATTAAGTATGGTTTTAATATTAAGCGATTACAATTTATTCATCCTTTTGTAGAAAGTGAAGCAAATAATGTTTTAATTGAATCTCGTTTTCAAAGTGGTGCAGGACTTATTGTTGAAAAACCAATCATTGTTCATAATAATAATTATAATTATACAGAACAAGTTTTAAAATTATTTCGAAAATAAGTGATAGAAATGGAAAATAAACTTTTAAAACAGAATGAAAAATATGTCATCGGGGTGTCTGGCGGTCCGGATAGTATGTTTTTACTTGACAATATTTATAATAATTTAGAGTTAGATATTAATAATTTCATTGTGTGTTTGGTAAATTACCAGAAACGAAAAGATAGTAACTATGATGAACAAATTGTTGTTGAATATTGCAAAAAACGAAATATTAAGCACTATATAAAAAAAGTGATAGCGAAAGACTATAAACATTATCAGACTAATTCTCATAATTTTCAAGCAGTCGCTCGTAGTATAAGATATGATTTTTTTTTAAAAATTAGTGAAAAATATTGTTGCCATGGCGTTTTAATTGCCCATAATTTGACCGATAATATCGAAACATATATTTTGCAAAAACAACGAAATGGTATTGTTGAATATTATGGTCTAAATAAAACTAGTTATTATTATTCTCAATTGTTCGACAAAAAAATAAAAGTGTTGCGGATTATGTTAGAAATATCAAGAGAAGAAATTATTGAATATTTATTTCATCAGCAAATTAATTATGCAATTGATTCAACTAATATTTTAGCGATTTATAATCGAAATATTATTCGTAATGAAATTCAGGATATTAATTTACAAGATATGTTATTAGAAATTGAGGAAAAAAATAAGGAAAATGAACAATTAAAGTTAATTGCAAAAAATTATTTGATTGAAAATTTTGGGCAAATTAATGTTACTAGTTTTAATGTTCTTAATAATATTCAGTTGCAAAAAATTATTATTTTTAATTATTTTAAAACTAATAAAGTTGTTTATTTAATTAGGAATAAAAAAAGAAAGTTTTTAGATGAAATAATTAAGGAATTAAAAAGTTTAAAACCAAATATTATTATTAAAATTAATTTAAGATATTCTTTAATTAAATCATATGATAATATTGAAATTATTAATAATAAACTTTTAGAATTAAAAACAATTCAAATAACACAAACAACTGGATTACCAATAAATTGAAAAGAAAATATTATTAATTGGGGAAATAAAAATAATTATGATTTTAAGATAACAGCAGCACAATGACCAATCACAATTACCAACGATTTATATTTGCTAAGAAATGTAATGATTAATAAGGCACTTTTAAAACGTTGATTTATCAAAAATAAAGTGCCAATTTTAGCACGAAAAAGTTATTTTGTATTAGATAAGGATAATAACCTTATTTATGCGAATAATTTAGTTTATTTAAAAATTAATAAATTTATTAATAATACTTTAGCGGAAAAATACAATTTATTTTTTTTTATGATAAAATAGTCTATAATTGGGTCATTATTTCAAATGACCAAAAAAAATTAATTTTAAAAGTCTTAATAGAGAGGAAACGGTTATGAATAAAAAAAGAATGTGATTTGCAATTATAAGTTCGTTAATTTTTATTGGTTTGATTATTTTAACAATTGTATTATGAACAAAATCAGATATTACAAAAATTAGCGAAGGAGATATGCAAAAAATTGGTAATACTCAAAAGTATAACAATCAAAATATTGATGAAATTACTATTAAGGCTAATGTTGGTAAAAATACTGTAGTTATGGAAGGAGTCATTCTATATTCTGAGAGTGGTTTTATTAAAAATGTTCGCTATAGTTCTGAATGAAACCGCGAAGGTTTTGAAGCTTATACTTATAAGTATAAAGTAGGGACGACACAAACAAATACATGAGATGAAAATTTTAAAAATAGATTAAAAGTTGGTCTTGTTTCACTTGACCGTGAATTTGTCCCAATTTGACAAGCAATGTTAATACAATTAGTGCCATGATTATTAATAATGGGGATCGCAGTCTTTATGATTGCTCGTTTATCAAAAATGTCTGGCGGGATGTCGGGCGCTAATCCCTTTTCAATGGGGAAAAATAAAGCTCGTCAAATTCAATCAACTGTTAAATTTTCTGATGTTGCAGGAATTAATGAAGAAAAAACAGAGTTAGTTGAGTTAGTTGATTATTTAAAAAATCCACATAAATATTCAATTATGGGAGCTCGTGCTCCGAAAGGGGTTTTAATGGAAGGACCACCGGGGACAGGAAAAACTTTATTAGCAAAAGCTGTCGCCGGAGAAGCTGGTGTACCATTCTTTTCAATTTCAGGTTCTGAATTTGAAGAAATGTTTGTTGGAGTTGGCGCTTCAAGAATTCGCGAAATGTTTATTGCAGCTAAAAAAGCTGCACCATGTATCATTTTTATTGATGAAATTGATGCTGTTGGTCGAAAAAGAACTGTTTCAATTGGAAGTGGCGCTAATGAACAAACATTGAACCAGTTATTAGTTGAAATGGATGGTTTTGGAACTAATACCGGAGTTATTGTTATGGCAGCAACAAACCGAGTTGATGTATTAGACTCTGCTTTATTAAGACCAGGGCGTTTTGATCGCCAGATTCAAATTTCATTACCAGATATTAATGAACGAGAAGCAATTTTAAAATTACATTCTAGAAATAAAGCAGTTTCAACGGAAGTTGATTTTAGACGAATCGCAGAAAGAACACCAGGATTTTCTGGAGCCCAATTAGAGAATGTTTTAAATGAAGCAGCAATTTTATGTGTTCGTAATAATTTAAAAATTATTACTGTTAATATTATTGATGAAGCGATTGATCGTGTTGTTGGGGGGCCGGCAAAAGAATCACGTAAATATTCAGTAATGGATAAAGATATTGTTTCTTATCATGAAGCTGGTCATGCTCTAATTGGTTTACGTTTAGAAGCAGCTAGCAAAGTTCAAAAAGTTACTATTATTCCGCGCGGACAAGCGGGTGGTTATACAATTATGACGCCAAAAGAAGAAACAATGTTTCATAGTAAAGAGAACTTATATGCGACAATTACTGGTTATTTAGGCGGGCGCGCATCAGAAGAGATTATTTTTGGAAAAACAAAAATAACAACAGGAGCACATGATGATTTAGAAAAAGCAACCAATATTGCGCGTCATATGGTTACTGAATATGGAATGAGTTCTTTAGGATTAGTTCAATTTGAATCACCAAAAGATGAATATAATGGAACAAGAAAACGTTATTCAGAAGATATTGCGGCTAAAATTGATACTGAAGTTCGTAAAATTTTAGATGATTGTTATTTAACAGCAAAAGCATTAATTTCTGAAAATCGTAGTTTATTAGATTTAATTGCTGAAAGTTTAAAAATATTAGAAACAATTACGGCAGAACAAATTGAATATATTTATAAATATCATAAATTACCTGATGAAGTAATTCGTGAAAAAGAACGGGCAGCAAAGCATAAAGAAAAAGAAGAAAAAGGTGAAATTTTAGAAGTTAAACCAAAAGAACGAAAAAAAGATCGCCCGGAAGATGATAAAAATAATGATCAAAATAAGAATTAGACTAATTAAGTCTACTTTTTGTTTTACTTTTAACAATGATTATACTATAATTGCAAAGGAAAAAAATTTATAAAGGAGTTTAAAGAAATGGACAAAGTAACGAAAGCAATTAGTAATGTTCATAATGTTAAAATGACAGTTGTTGATGCAACTAAATCATTAAACGATATTATTAAATTACATGCAACTAATCCGCTTGCAACAATTGTGTTGTCAAGAGTTGTTCTGGCCACTATTTTAATTGGTAGTGATATGAAAAATGCAACTAATAAAATTACAAGTATTATTAATGGAAATGGCCCAATTGGAACGATTATTGCAGAATATACTGGACATAAAGTGCGAGGATTTTGTTCTAATCCACAATTTGATGTTGAAGAAATTGATAGTGAACATAATGTTATTTCCCAAGTAGTTGGTACAAATGGTTATTTGCGCGTAATGAAAGATTTAGGAATGAAAGAAAGTTTCTCGGGTCAAATTCAATTAATTTCTGGTGAAATTAATTTAGATTTTACTTATTATTTAGCACAAAGTGAACAAATTAAATCAGTTATTGCATGTTCAATTAAAATAAATGAAGATAATACAATTGCAAAAGCAGCGGGTTTTTTCGCACAGTTGTTACCAGAACATAAAGATGAAGATATTGACTATTTAGAAGAAAAAATTGAAAATCTAGAAAAAATTAGTCATAAATTAATTGCTGAAGATAATTTAATTAATATTTTTAAACTAATTGATCAAAATGCCAAAGTATTAGAAGTTGATGAAGTTAAATTTGAATGTAGTTGCTCATATGAAAAAGCTTTAGAATCAGCAAAATTATTAGGTGATGAGCAACTTAATGAAATTTTAATAAATAATAGTGAAATTGAAATTGCATGTGATTTTTGCCGCAAAAAATATCATATTAGAGCAAGTGATTTAAAAAGTTTACTTAAAGATTAAGGACAAGATATCTTAAATAAGTTGATAAAATTATAATAATTTTGTTATGATATTATTATTATAAAAAATAATTGTAAAATGTATTTTAGTATTTAAATAAGGGGGTACATCACAAGATGGCTGAAATTAAAGATTTACTTATTACAGACCAAAAAAAACCACATGAGAAAGAAACTAAAGCAAAAAAACCAAATGACAAAGAACCAAAAGAAAAAGTTGATTATACTGCCGTTAAAGAATTTAAAAAAAAGTTAAAGGAGCAAAAGAAACAAACAAAGTTATATTCAAAAAAAATTCTAAAAGGAGAAATTATTTCAACAACAAATAGTAAACCAGATACAAGTAAATGTGTAATTGAACTAGTTAATGTGAAAAAATCATATATTACTAGGGAAGTTGAAACACCAGTTTTAAAAGGAATTAATTTAAAATTAGAAAAAGGAGACTTTATTGTTATTTTAGGTCCTTCTGGGTCAGGAAAAACAACATTACTAAACATTATTTCAGGTTTAGATAAAGTTTCAAGTGGTGATGTTTTTGTTATTGGCTATAACTTATCGTTATTAAAAGATGTTGATTTAACAAAATTTAGACGAGATAATGTTGGGTTTATTTTCCAACAATATAATTTATTAACTAATTTAACTGCCAAAGAAAATGCTGAAGTTGGGGAAAATTTAAGTAAAAACAAAAATAAATATATGACAATTAAAGATATTTTTGAAACAATTGGAATGGAAGAACAAATGAGCAAATATCCTCACCAAATGTCAGGCGGACAACAACAACGGGTTTCAATTGCTAGAGCATTAGCAAAAAATCCAGATATATTATTCGGTGATGAACCAACAGGAGCTTTAGATGAAGAAATGGGCCGAAAAGTACTTGAAATTTTAGTTGATGTTAATAAAAAATATAAAACAACCGTTATTATTGTTACGCATAACCCAAATATTGCTCATATTGCTAATACAGTTATTCATGTTCGTAATGGATTAATTGACCAAATTAAGAAAAATACACATCCAAAGAAACCAAGTGAAATTGATTGATCTTAATATGTAAAATGCTATTGTGTTTTTTACATTTTTTTATTAATATTAGAAATATTTTTTAAAATAATAAAATAATTTTATAATATCTTTAATGAATTATTTAAATTTTTTATAATTAAAAAGAAGCTATCGTTTAAATATTTAATTACAAGTAATATTTATTAATTAATATTTTTGTAAGGAGGGAATTCGGATGACAGATTATAGGTTGTCTCGCTGCACTTATCAATGTTCGTGCTCATTACAAACAGTGACTATAAATTTTTGGAATGTGATTATAACAAACCACATGGCCGAAAATAATATTTTTTTCTCATTTTTGAGAAACTTTTTTTAAATATCATATATTAACTATAATAATGAATAATTAGCCTTTAAAATAGTTTTTTTTATTGAATTTATTGTTATTTTTTATTAAGATTTATCTAATGATTGTTAATTAAAGGAAAAATTAAAAAAAATGATAATTGGAAATATTGAAATAAAAGGGTATTTTTTTAGTACCAATGGCCGTAATTATGAATTAAGCATTCAGAATTATTTTTCATGAATTAGGAGCTGGATTGTTTTATGTTGAAATTTTTAGTGATAAAGCAATTTTAAAAAAATGAACAAACTTTACAAATGATTAAGGTAAATAAATTAGTTCATCCAATTTCAATGCAAATTTTTGGAATAGATATAGAAACTTTTGTTGCGTCAGCAAAATATGTTGATCAACACAGTGATTGTTATATTATTGATATTAATATTGGTTTTCCTGCAACAAAAATTTCAATTAAGTCACAAGCGTGGTTGCATTTATTAAAAAACTCCCGACGCGTTTATGAAGTTGTTAAGGTAGTGGTTTAAAATTTTACCAACCCAGTAACTGTTAAAATTCGAATTGGCTGAGATGAAGAAAATATTAATTGCGTTAATATTGCAAAATATTATGAACAAGAATGAGCACAAAAAATTGCAGTTCATGCTCAAAAACAAAATCAATTTTATTTTTTGAAAAGCTGATTGAAATTTAATTGGGAAAGTAAAAAAATGTTACAATTCCAGTAATCGGGAATAGTGATGTTTTTACTTGTGAAGATGCAAAATTAATGTTAAAAGAGACTGGCTGTGATGCAATTATATTAGTGCAAGGAGCACAAGGTAATCAATGATTATTTAAACAGATTAAACATTTTTTAAATACTGGCAAAAAAATTGAGCAAATACCATTAAATTAATGACGGAATATTTTTTTCAGCCATTCAGAATTATTATTAAATTTAAAGGGAGAACAAATTGCAGCGAGTGAAATGCGAAAAAATTTAGCCTTTTATTTTAAAGGAAAGCCATAAGCTACTAATTATAAAATTCGGGCAACGGAAATAAATACAATATTTGAGTTAAAAATGCTTGTTAATGAATATATTGCCTATTATAATAGTAATATTAGTGTTGCTAAATAGTAAAAAGGAGAATTAAAATGGAGAAACGTAATTTTACAGAACAAGAGCAAATTAGACGTGATAAATTAAAAAAAATGGTTAATGATGGGCATAATCCTTTTGTAATCGCCAAGTTTGACCGAACACACACAAGCAAAGAACTTAATGAACAATTTAATCATTTATCAAAAGAGGAATTAGCCATAAGCAGTGATAATATAATAGTTAAAATTGCGGGTCGAATTAAAACATTTCGTGATGCAGGAAAAGCTAGTTTTGTAACGTTACAAGATCAAAATGGAATTTTTCAAATTTATGTTCGAAATGATGAAGTTGGTAATGAAAAATATCAAGAATTTATTAATTTTGATTTAGGAGATATTATTGGAATTACTGGAATAATGATGAAAACAAACACCAGGGAATTAACAGTGCGAGTTAAAGAATTTGTTTTATTAGCAAAAGCATTGCGCACATTACCTGATAAATATCGCGGAATGACTGATATTGAAGAAAAATATCGTCGTCGTTATGTTGATTTAATTACATCAGCGGAAAAAAAAGATATTTTTATTAAGCGCAGCAATATTATTGCTTTAATGCGATATTTTTTTAATAGTAAGGGATATTTAGAAGTTGAAACACCTGTTTTACAACCTATTCATTGTGGCGCAGCGGCAAAACCATTTATAACTCATTATAATACATTAGATATGAATTTTTATCTACGAGTAGCAACAGAATTATCTCTAAAACGGTTAATTGTTGGTGGCTTTGAGGGAGTTTATGAAATAGGACGATTATTTAGAAATGAAGGAATGGATACGCGCCATAATCCAGAGTTTACAACAGTCGAAATTTATGTTGCATATCAAGATATGAATTTTATGATGCAATTAACGGAGGATACTATCTGCTACATTGCAAAAAACATTTTAAATAAAGATGAAACAAAATACGATGGAGTAATGATTTCATTCAAAAAGCCATGAAAACGTTGAAATATGGTTGATGCAATTAAAGAGTTAGTGGGAATTGATTTTTGAAAACCAATGACTTTTGCTGAAGCAAAGAAAATTGCAAAAGAAAAAAAAATACCAATTGAAAAATTTCATACTTCTGTTGGACATATTATTAATTTGTTTTTTGAAGAATTTGTAGAAGATAAATTAATTCAGCCAACATTTATTTATGGTCATCCTGTTGAAGTTTCTCCATTGGCAAAAACAAATGCAGAAGATCCAAGATTTACTGATCGATTTGAATTATTTATTAAAGGGCGCGAATATGCAAATGCTTATTCAGAATTAAACAATCCAGGTGAACAATATGAGCGTTTTGTTAGTCAATTAGCAGAACGTGATAATGGTAATGATGAAGCGCAAGAATTAGATATTGATTTTATTGAAGCATTGGAATATGGAATGCCACCAACAGGTGGTTTAGGAATTGGAATTGATCGCCTAGTTATGTTATTAACAGGACAAGACTCAATTAAAGATGTATTATTTCCCCACATGAGGCCAAGAAGAAAATAGGTGATTGTATGGCATTTGTTATTGAAATTAGTTATAGTTTAATTTTAACATTACGCGAAACAGTAGAAGCAATTAGTTTAATTAAACGCGAATTAGTTCGTCTTTTTATTATTCAATTTAATTTATTAAAATTTGATGTGCCTTTAATTACTATAGAAGAAAAAAAGATTTAACGATGATTTTCAAATGACAGAACGGACAATTAATTGTAATATTTCGCCAACTAATTTAGTTGGCGAAATATTACAGTCACACAATAAAAGGCGGCGAAATGCAATTAAACAATATGAATTGTTAGAAAATGAAGGAATTTTAACAAAGGTAATGGTTTTGCGTCATGATATTAAGCAGTCAAATAGCCAAACAGCAAGCTTTAGCGAAATTGGAATTGATTTATTATTAAAATTTCCGCAATTAAATAATAAATTTAAGAAAAAATTAAATTGAACAAGTCAAATCGAATTACAAAAAACAATGCGATTATTAAGTTATCAAGAATGCTTGAATCAATATACAAGAGAAAATGGTGCTACAATCCTCTATGGTTTAAAAAATAGTATTACTAATAATATGATTGAAATTAGTGAATTGAAATATTTTTTTAATTGGGAACTCTATGCGAAAATTTTTGTTTATGATTTTTTGTTAGAAAAAGCTATTTTTATTCGTTATTGTGCCGCTACTGTTAATCGTGATGTTTTAAAAAGTCAATTAGCGCCAACAAAAGAAACAAATAAATTAAGAACAGAATATGACGAAAAAGTAGTAACAAATGACTTACTAACGACAATTTCGTTTGGACTTTTTAAGTCACAATTAGATTTATTTTTATTAGAAAAACAACATATTAGCGAGGTTATTGCTTCGGTTTGAAGTGATGATTTTTTAAAATATGTTAATAAAAATGGAATTGAAATTTTATAAATGAAAAATTATACGGTAATTATTGTGGCGGCCGGGAAGTCATCACGTTTTAATCAGAAGGGCAATAAGTTGTTATATCAACTTGATAATAAACAAACTATTATTGAACAAACATTAATGTTATTTTTAAGTGATCCATTTTGTACGGAAATTATTGTTGGTGTTAATCAAGAAATTTTAACTTTTTTATTGAAAAAAAAATACCAATTAAAAAATATCCAATTTATTATGGGCGGCATAGAACGAGTTGATACTATTTATCAATGTTTAATTAATCATAAAATTAGTAACGAAATTATAATGATTCATGATGGTGTGCGTTGTTTTACTAGTTTAACTTTTATTAATCAATTAAATCAATTTTTTCAACAAAAAAATTATGAAGTGTTAATTCCAATTTTACCAATTAATGAAACCCTTAAAAAAGTTAAAAATAATTTTGTTGAAAAAACATTACCTCGAGAAGAATATTTTACAATTCAGACACCACAAATTTTTAAAGCAAGATTATTATATCAAGTTTATGACACATATTTTCAGACTAAAAATATAACAATAATTTATGATGATAGTTATTTAGTGGAGTTATTTTCATCAAAAACAAAAATTAATACAATTTATGGTGAAAAACAAAACATTAAATTAACTTATGTTGATGATTTAAAATTATTAAAATTATTAAAATAAAGCTTACAATTAAAGAAAATATAAGGTATAATTATTTTCGAGTTAATAATGCTTGAATTATAATTATTAACTCCTTGTCCCGAATAGGACCTAGACCAAAAGGAAGAAAATAAAGTGCGCAAATATGAAATTATGTATATATTAAATCCCGAAGCAAATAATTTGGATGAATTAGAAAGTAAATTACACCAAATTTTAGAAGATAATGAGGGAAAAATAGAAGAACAAGCAAAATGAGGAATTAAAGATTTATTATATCCAATTAAAAATAAAACAAAAGGATATTATGGAGTATTAATTGTTAATACAAAATCAGAAAACATTGATGAATTTGTTCGAATTAGTCATATTGAACAAGATGTATTAAGAATTTTAGTAATTAATACAGAAAAAGAAAAAGGATATATTCAATCAACTGTTTATGCAAAAACAGAAGTTAAGAATGATAAAACAGACCGCGATCGTAGGATGGTGAATAAAAAATCTTATTATAAACGTCATGAACAACGTTCAGAAGGTGAAGAAAAAAAACCAGAAAATGCACCAACTGAAACAAAAGAATAAAAAATTAGGAGCGCGCAATAGTTATGTTAAATCGAGTTTCATTAGTAGGAAGACTAACCCGTGATTTAGAATTAAAAAATTCTGTTAATAGTAAACCATTTGTTGCTTTTACATTAGCAGTAAATAATAGTTTTAATAGCCAAGCTTCGTTTATTCCTTGCTTTGCTTGGAATAAAACTGCAGAAAATATGGCCCGTTATTTAAAAAAAGGATCATTAATTGCATTAGACGGACGTTTACAAACGAGAAGTGATAACGTTAATGGTCAAGTTACGACAATTGTTCAAGTAATTGCCGATATGGTTTCTTTTTTAGATTCAAAAGGCGCTAGTTCCGCCACTAACATTGGTGGTCCATCAATGCCAATTGCTAATGTTTTTTCTAACACAACTTTTGAACAACCAGAACCACAAGATGATAATAATAGTATTACTTTTGATGGAGATGATGCAATTTTATGAGATTAAAAAGAAAGAAAAAAGAAAATGAATCCAAAATTTAAACGTTTTAAAAAACAATGTTATTTTACAAAAAATAAGATAACATACATTGATTATAAAGATATTGAATTATTAAAAAAATTTATTTCTGGTAATGGGCAAATTTTACCAAAACGAGTGACAGGAACAAATGCCAAAAACCAAAGAATGTTAGCAACAGCAATTAAAAGAGCTCGTCAAATGGCTTTATTACCATTTGTTATTGATTAAAAAATGGTCGCATGTAAAAAATACTTAATTTTGTGAGTATTTTTTCTTTTTTATTGTATAATTAATTTGATATATACCAGAGGCATTAAAAAAGTTAAGAGATTACATTATAAAACAAAATCCAAGATTTATTAATTTTTTCAGAACAGAGGCAAAAAAAATAGCAAAAATTTACTACAAATAATTAATTATATGCTAATTTGCTTTGCGCCTTTTTTGTATTGTTTTATTTGTTGTTAAGCTTTTTGAAACCCATTAACAAAAATTGATAATATTCCTATGGCAATTGTTGACAATGACAGACCGCCTTGTATCGTCTGTGTTACCGAGAAACAAGGAACTGATGAAAATAACTTATTAACTTCGCCGACTATTGAATATTTTAATTCTGATATCATTTAAAAAGTTGAGGTTTTATAAAAATTATAAATAAAAACAATTAAATAAATTAAACAATTTTGCTAAAAAGTCTAATTATTAATCATTTTTTTGTATTACTTAATTAATAAGCGAATTGAATTTTGTTTTTTATACCTACAAACCTCAACATTTTTCTTACTACCAGATTTAAAACATTTGCTTTAAGAGTCTAAAATATGATTAATTCCTATTTAAGTTATCCGTTTTTAAAATTAAAGTTTTAAACATTTAAAAAAAGACCAATTATTAAAGAAAATTTGCATTAATATGTTGTTTATTACGCTTGTGTGATGTACCATATACATTTTAGACCATTTAGTCTTTTAAAAAATTTAACACAGCTTCGGATGGTGTTAAAAAATTTATACTTTTATTTCATCTAACATTTTTGTAATAATCTAAAAAGATATTAATTAATTTCCGTAATTCATTAATATCTTTATGATAACGAGAAAAATATTCAAAAAATTTATTTCATTTTTTACGAAATATTTCAATTTTCTTATTTGATTGAGTTTAACTAATTTGTGTTGTTTGATGAATAACACCTTTTTGATTTAATACTTTTGTAAAATAAATTTTATGATATTTATACTTTGGATTATAACTATAAACATATTAATAACAATTATCTGTTCTAATTCTTTTTATTCTAATTTTATTATTTAAAAAATCATCATAAGCCTGATTAAAAATATCAATTGCTGATGACTGTGATTTATTTTCAGATAAATAAGCAAGACCAAAACGTGATTTTTCATATCAATAAAATCATACAAATATAAATTACGTTTAAAACCAGTTATATTTGGTGTCGTAATTTTAATATCACATTGGTAAATGTGTCATAATTCAGACATTTCATAACGTTTATAAGTCTTAATTTTCTTGTTTTTAGGATAAAAATTATTAAATTATTTATTAAATTTAATTAAAGTTTTAATGTTATGTTTAATTACTTTCTTTTTATATCTGAAAAACCCAAATAGTGTTAAAATTATAAAAATCACAAATACCAGTTCCATATTTTTTTCGATATTTTTTCATCATTTTTGCAACAGCAATCTTGTAAGTTTTTGAATAATGATTGTTAATATTAATTGTTCTGGTTGATTTTTTAGCTAAAACAATAAAATTTAATTTTTCTTTAAGACAAAGTTGAATATTTTTAGCTCAATTATAAAAAGTTTGTTTTGATTTATAAAATAATTTAATTAAATTATTTAATGAGTTTTTTATATAAATAGTATTTTTGACATAAATTAAAATAATTAATGACATTTTGATAAATATAGTTTGTTTGTTGTGAAGGTTCTTCTTGTGAATATCATTTTTTTATTTTTATTTGTAATGAATATAATTCATTTTTATTAGGAATAATTATTACCACATACTTCCAATCTCCGTTCTATTTTAAAGACCAAAATTAAGTGGTCTAAAATGTATATTGTGCCTCACATAAAGCATATTTTACTTTACCAATTGTGGTGTGCCCATTTTACCTAATCTAGTTCAAATAGAATCCATTCCAGCCCCAAAAGTAACTGCATCTGATAAAAAAAATTCATTATTTTCTATTTTACTTTTTTTAAAGTTCTTTTTTTCTTACCTTGAATTTGGCTAATTTTTTGATAAATTGGTAAACCAATTCACGCAAAAATACCTAATAAAATAAAAATATTAGATATTAATGTTAATCATTCCATCATAATATAAATCCTTTCGATAAATTAAAAAATTGAAATTTACAAACTCTCTCTTCTCAATTAAAAACATTATTGAATAAATTATCTGCATAATTTATTAGCGGATAATTTATTATTTACTTTTTAATTTCAATATCTTTTCCAATCTTGTTAAAAGTATTAATAACATTATCTTTTCCATACTTTTTCACTAATTACTGTAAAATAAAATATTGCTTTGTTTGAATAATTTCAAATACTTATTTAAAATATTAATAAAATTTATTTTGTAAAAATGTAAATACCACAAAAGTACAAAGTGTATGTGGTTTCTAAATGCATAAAGCATTATTTTCAAATGAACCTAAAAAAGTAAAAACAAATAACAATAATAATTTAACAAATTAAAGCGATGAAAAAGTACAACAATTAATTAATGAATTAGAAAGTTTAAATTAAATTAGTTTATATAATTATTGAGTTCAATTTTTAAGTTATATTATTGTCTTAAATGACCCTTAATTTTTATATTTTTTATCCCTTGTATTATTTATCGTTTTATTTTTTGGAATTTTTTTAAACTTATTGAAAAAATGTGGGGTTTTTAAAAATGCAAAATGATTGATAAAAATTAAAAGATTTTTTTATTTATGTCTTTTTGTTTATAGATAAAACAAATATTAAAAATATTACAACTTGAAATTTAAAACAAAATTAATATTTAAATTTAATGATTGATGTTTGAATTATAATTTTATTTTTAACTTGTTTTTTACTATGAATGGTTTTTAAAATAGTTGGGTATTTTAAATAATGAAAAAGTTTATATTTTTTATAATATATTTTTGTTATATTAGTGTTTCAATCGTTTTGTTTGGGTTAATTAATTTATTAATTTGGATAATTTATTTAAATTGTACTTGTTTAGTATTTTGATTATTATTTGTTTTACAATGTGTTTATTTTGTGTGATTATTTTTAAAAATTATTTATTATCAGTTAAATATTATTCGTTTAGTTTACTTTATTTGAGATGATCCGTTATTAGTAATTATCGGTAAATTAGGAATTGTTAAAAATTACTTTTAATTTTTTTATCACAAGTTATGAAACTTTTAACGAAGAAAATTTATAGTAATTATCCAATTTAAGATGATGCAATAAAACTTTTAACTTTTAATAACTTAGATTTTACTAATAGAAATAAATTATTACCACCCGATGATAGTTTAATTTTGTTTTATGAGAGTTTTTTATATATTGATGGGACTAGTCCCTGCGAAGTCAAAAAAGTTCATGGTGGTAAAATTGTGTGGATTGTTTTAGCAAGACATTTTAAAAATAGAGATATTTTTACCGTACAGCGCGAGGGAATGATGTGAAATAATATTCGTCATTTAGCAGGCGGTATTATTATTCCAATTTCATTGAAAAAACCCGTTAAATCTAAATTAGGTAATATTTTTAATCTTAGTTTTGTTATGCGAATTAATATTTTCCAATATATTACAGATTATTAAATTTGAAAAACAAAATCAGTAGAACTAACAGCAGAAGGTAAAAAATTAAAAAATAAATGGGATGTTGGTTTAGGAATTAGGTTTTTTAAGATAATTATTCCGCTTTAATTTGCTAATAAATACGATAGTCATTTATTAAGTTTTGTTCGGGATTTAAAAAATGATGAAGTTATTAATAAAAAATAATACTTTTGAAAAGATATATCAAAATTAAATAATAAACAACACTTAGAATTGTTTGATATTGATATTTTGAAAGAAAATTTAAAAGCAAAAAAAGGGAAAGAAAATATAAAAAATTAGTAATTTATTAATTGAAAGCTTTAATAACGATAATTTAAATAATATTTTTAGTTTTATTTTTGATACTTTTTATTTATTTTTGATGTTATTTGAAATACTAAATTACTAATGACAAATATAACGATTGCTTATTTTTTAATCTTTTTTATGTTTATTAAATTATCTATTTATACAATTTGCGGAACATCAACTAATTATAACGATTTAGGTTCAAAGGTAAAAAGCGGCGTTATCAATAGTGATATCATTACAAAAAATTAGGTTTTATAAAAAATATAAATAAAATAATTAGATAACTTCTTAAAAGGTTTATTTATTATTGTTTTATAAATATATTTAAAATAAAGAATAATTTTTATACCAAAACCCAAGCTTTTTTTACTACCTCAATAGTTATAAACTATACGGCGCTACTGTTCGGGGCGTTTCTAATACTAAACAAGGTTTACCAAAAACATATCAAAGAACGAAAACAATTTAAAGTTAGTAGTAATAAACAGTAATTATTAAGTTTAGTGAAATAAGAAAAAAAAGAGAATAAGAGTTTAAAAGAATTAACATCACTAAAATAATAAAAAAATAAGTAAGGAGTTAATTTTATATGATTAAGTTATTTTTATTGGTAGCATCAATTGCAATATTTGGTAATGGTTTTATTACAGTTATTTTTAATCATTTGATATCAGCAAAAAATATTATTATGGATTTATATAATTATGATACTTGATTATTATCTATTTTTGGTAAAATGGCGATTTTATTTAATCATCCGTTAATGTTAACAGCATCAAGTTTATATATTATTGGTTTTATTATTTCAAAAAAATTGTATAGTTATGATTTTAATTTATTAAAAATAATGTAGAAAATAAAAAAGAAAAGAAACAAAATGTTTTGTTTATTTCTTGGATTGATTTAATTTTTATATCTTATTATAAGTTTTTCGTTAAATCTTGTATGTATTTTAGATACAGTTTCGACGATTGAATAATTAAAAGAGAAATATACTGGTATAAATGGTTATATAATTTATTGTTTATGATTTGATATATTGTGATATATTTTAATAATTCATTATTTTTATGGTTATTTATTTAATGAAATTATCAAATTAATAAAAGAAAATCATAAAAATAAGTTGGTAGAGAATGATGCGTAAATTTTTAGTGTTATTTTCTTTTGCACCAATTTTATTGATTTATTTTTTCTCGTTATGTGCAATTACATTACAACAAAACCACCAATCACAACAAACAGCATAAAAAGCAATAACAAAGCGAAGTGTGGAAACCGGAAATTAATGAAACAGATTTTATTAATACAATGTTTTTATGCAGTACTTTTTTGGTCGCATGTAAAAAATAAGGGTTTTATAAAAACAATAAAAAAATATCCTTAATTTATATTAAACTAAATAACATTTAAAAATAAAAACCCTTATTTTTTACATGCGACCACTTTTTTTGAAAATTGAAGTGATACCAATTATTTTATTAATCCTACTTTAAAAAAATCAAAATCATTAACTTATAACTATAAATGATACTTATATTTTTTAAAGGATAGTTATTCAACTGGTATTTATTATGATAAACTTAGTGATAAATTTATGGATTTATATAAAAATTGAGATAATTATGTTAAAAACATATAACATTAATAAATTTTATAATGTTGATAAAAAACAATTTTTAAGATAATTGACAAATTTTGCTTATTCTTTTACAAATAAATATAATTTAACACAAATATTAAATAAATTAAAAACAAATATAACTAATTTACAATCGGTTAATTTAATTGAAAATAATTGAAAATTAATTAATAAAGTTATTGTTTTTTTAAATTGAACACCCAATAATAAATGATATATTTTACTTTTAAATAATTATTTAGATGTTATTATCCAAGAAAATATTATAATTCAGCAAGGGGGTAATCCCAATTATAAGAGTTCTATTTTTGGAAAACAAAGAATAATTTTTGATTTTTAAATTGTTAATAAAAGTATGTGAAAAAAATAGTTTTAATTCAATTTATCGGATGTTTTTAACAATTGATAAAAGTAATAATATTATTGCTGGTAGTTTAAAATTATTTCATAATTAAAAATATGCTAATTAACCTGTTAAAAATAAAAAAGATAAATTAGTTTTTTTGTTTACTTTTATGAAATAAAAAGATAACATATTTAATTTTGATGCAAATACTAATTCATATTTAGAAAATGGAGATATTTAAATATTATGAACAAATGAAAGGCTAAATTGTTATTAATAAGTTTTTTAAAAGCATTTTTTGCGTATGCTTTGGTGCCATTGTTTCAAAATCGGAGTAATTTTATTGAAAGTGGTTATATTTATCATTTACAATATGATACTGTTTTAATTAAATTTTTTCGGTTTAAAATTAGAAAATTTTAAATATGGTATTTTAGATGAAAATAATATTAATAAAAATCAATTTTAAAAATTATTAAATAGTATGTTTGTGGTTTCCTAAAATTTTTATAAATATTATTTACGAACAATTTTTGATTTAAAAAATAATACTTATACACAAGGATATAGTAAAAAATATGGTTTATTAGCAAATAATGGTTTTAAAATTTATCCTTGTTATTTTTATTTTTCTGATAAATATAAATAATTATATTTTAAGATGTATTCTGCTTATAAAAATCTGTTTTATAACCAAATTATTGAGAGAGAAATATATTTAACTATGATTATTTTTTGGTCTCAAATTATTATAATATTAATCAAAATGAGGGTTATTTTTTGAAGGCACTTTAAAAGATAAATATGGTTTAAAATATAAAAAAATGGAAGAACAAAAAAACGGTTATAATTTCTTTGAATTACAAGTACAAAAAGAAAATAATATGTATCGTTATTATGATTTTAATTTTGGATTTTTATAACTGACAAGAAATAAATAATTGCGGATTATTAACGATAGTCAATGATTACGGGCCCAATATGAAAGTTTTAGTTGATATAATTTAGCGTGTCATATCAGAAATGTGGCAATTTGAATCGTTAATAATATTTCTGGTATAAAACAGGTAAACGAATTAGCGAGCGGTGTTGGTAAGATTTTTGAAACAATTTATAGTTTTTTTTAGTCAAATATTTGAGGTATTAAAATTTAGTCCTGCATTATATAGTACAATAACTAATTTATTTTTATTAATTATTTTTATGAAATTTATAAGATTAATATAAAAAAGGAACTATTTTTAAGTTCCTTTTTTAACTTTTTCAATCTTTAATTTTACCTGTATTTTTATCAATATTAGGAATTTCAGGTTCACCTTTGCTATCTCATAAGTAAACACTTTTTAAAATATTTTTTGGTTAAAATATAATATCGTGCGGATTAATTGTTAAATGTATTTTCATAATATTTCAATTATTTGATACATAATTATTTAAAATTAAAATATATCATTTATTATTGGGTGTTAAATTTCAAAAATAAATAATTTTATTCATTAATTTTCAATTACTATTTTTTGGTGGTTGTTTTTCTTTTTCTGTTTATGGTGTTTGCGGGTTATAGTTTATTACCTCCTCCGTTTTCATTGTTATTTGTTTTATCACAACTCATTAATGATGTTGTACTTGTTGCTGTTAATCCAATTACTATTAAAATACTAAGTATCTTTTTAATATAATTTTTCTTTTTTTTAAAATATTATAATTATTTTAACATTTTTAGTTTCGTATTTGATATATTTTATAAATTAAAGATAAAATTAATTTTTATTTACCGCAGTTTTTATCGCCAATATTGATAGTCATTCATTTATCATCTATTTTTTGAGTAATAAAACTACAATTTTTACATTTTTTTAAATCTTCGTCTAGGTTTATTAATTTATGCATAATATTTTCTCTTCTTTCTTTACAAATTGTAAATAATAACTAATAAAAAGTTAATTAATTTTAAAATATTATAATTAACATAATTATAATATATATTTTTAAGGTAGATATAAATTAATTAAATATATTATTAATAACTCTAATTTAATCGATTTATAATCAAAATTGCAAGATTTTTTAAGTAAAAATTATAAAAATAAATACTATAAAAGAATAAAAACAAAAATATTTGCATATATTAATTTATGTAAGGAGTTCTTTCTTGAAAATAAGTTGTTATTAAAAAATTTAATTAAAAAATATTTTAAAAATAAATTTTCAACTTTTTATTATTGAGCAAATAAAATTATTACTTGCTTATGCAAATAATAATTTTGAAGATTTATTATTAAAATCAACAGTTCCAAATAATATTAATTATCAATATAATAATGAAGTTCGTGAGAATATCTGTGATTTATATTTTGAATATTTTGATAAACGCGCTGGTGTTGTTTTATCATTGTTTTATAATTTAAAAAAAGGAATTAATGGCGAATAATTAAAAAATAAAGCACTAAAAAATTTAAAAACATTTTTTCGTTGACTTAAAAAAGATAAACGATGATTAAAAATAAAAAATAAAATTAAAGAAATTAAAAGACAACATCAAAGATATGAATTTAAAGAATTAGTATTACTACAAATGGATGCTAAATATTTTATGCCAAGTAAATTTCCAGTTGATAAAAAATATTATGTTTATTATTTTATTGATGAAATAATGAGAGGAGTATTCGGTTATATTTATGATAAATTATGCACTGACAATGCTATTGATGCTGTTAAAGAAACTACTTTTACTCAATTTTTAACAGATAAAGATATTTTGTATCAAACAACACCAATTCGTTCTCCGTAATCAAACGGTAAAATTGAAAGATTTCATCAAAATTATACTAAGTTATTTGTATTTGATGAAAAAATATTGGATGCAGTTGGTTTACAAAATAAATTAAATGATTACTATTACTTTTATAATTTTGAAAGAGTGCATAAATCTTTGAATTTTCAGACACCATTTGAATTTTTAATTAATTTAACTAAATAATTTTAAATTTATAAAGTTTTATTTAAACTATTTTTTATTTTATTAATTTTATAATTTTTATTTATATATGTATCATTTTTAATGATGTTTTTTATATTTTAAATTATATATTTTATTATTTTTTCTTGTTTTCTTGCAATCCCTAAAATGTGTGTGGCATACTACAATTTCATTAATTTACAAGGACTTTAACAATATATATTGTGATTATAGCATTGAATATAATTTAAAAAAAGGATAAAAATATGAAAAAGATACTTAGCATTTTAGGAACAATTGGATTAGCAGCAACAAGTACAACATCATTAATTAGTTGTGAAAAACTAAATAATAATGAAAACAAAGGAGGTAGTAAACCAGAACCTAAACCTGAAAAACCACAACAACCCACCAAAAGATAGTAATTGAAAATTAAATGAACGTTCTACTTTGCCAGACAATAAATGGTATATTGCAATTGCTAAAAAGAAAAAAACCGATAACTTTTCCATCATAAAATTTAATTTTTCAAATGAATCTTTTTGAAGTATTGAAACACCATATCATATTATTAATGGAACATGATATATTGTTAATTCATTTTATCAATGACAAGGAGATAATAACCCAAATATAACTGAAATTGATATAAATACAGGTAAAATTATAGATTAAAAAGGTTAAAAAGGAACTATTTTTAAGTTCCTTTTTATATTAATCTTACAAATTTCATAAAAATAATTAATAAGAATAAATTAGTTATTGTACTATACAATGTAGGACTAAATTTTCATACTTCGAATGTTTGACTGAAAAAACTATATATTGTTTGAAATATTTTTCCAACGCCACTGGCCAGTTCGTTTACTTGTTTTATACCAGGGATATTATTAAATATCCAAATTGCCGCATTTCTGATATGACACGCTAAATTATATCAACTACAACTTTTATATTGGGTTTGTCATCATTGACTATCAGGAAATAATCCGTCGTTATTAATTTCTTATCAATTATAAATCCCAAAATTAAAATCATAATAACGGTACATATCATTTTCTTTTTGTGTTTGTAATTCAAAAACATTATAACCGATTTTTTGTTATTCCATTTTTTTATATTTCAAACCATATTTGTTTTTTAAATTGCTTTCAAAAACATAACCCTCATTTTGATTAATATTATAATCATTTGCAACAGAAAAATCATAGTTAAATACATTTCCATAATTAGTATTATAAAATCGATTTTTATAATAAGAATACATCTTAAAATCTAATGATTTATATTTATCAGAAAAATAAAAGTAACAAGGATAAATTTTGAAACAATTATTTGTTAATAAACCATATTTTTTATTATATCCTTGTGTATAAGTGTTATTTTCTAAATCAAAAATTGTTCATAAATAATCCTTATAAAAATTTTTAGATATAACAAACATAATATTTAATAATTCTTTAAATTTATCATAATAAACTAAAAACTTTTTCTTTTGTTCTTCAAATTCTTTTTTCTCTTTTTCAGTTTTTAAAACTTTTTTATTATTTTCAAATTTATAAATATATTTATTGTAGTCACCAAAATATTTTATTGATTTTCCATTTTCATCTAAAATAACATCTTTAAAATTTTCTAATTTTAAACTAAAAAAGTTAATCAAAACAGTATCATATTGTAAATTATCAATATAACCACTTTCTATAAAATTACTACGATTTTGAAAAACAGGTACCAAAGCATAAGCAAAAAAAAAGATTTTAAAAAATTATTAATATCTATTTTTCCAGTAATTTTTTGATAATATTTAATTACATTATTACCCCAACGAAAAGCTGAATAATTATAACCATTAAAATTAAAAATATCTTCTTTATCTTGTTATAAAAAAGTAAACAAAAAACCTAATTTAGTTTCTATATAAGGGTGAGATGCATCGTAACTTGCTGTTTTTGTATGTATCAGCTTTAAACTGCCAGCAATAATGTTATTGATTTTTATCAATAGTTAAAATAATCCGATAAATTGATTTTTTAATAAAATGTGATTTTTCACTTATTTTTTCACTTTCATCAATAATTTCAAAATCAAAAATTATTTTTTGTGTTCCAACAATAGAACTATCATAATTGGGATTATCCCATTGTTGAACTATAATATTTTCTTGAATAATAACATCTAAATAATTATTTAAAAAATTTTTAATTTATTTTGATTTTCAACACTTCAATCTGTAATTTTACCTGTACTTATATTAATTTCAGGTATATTTGGGTTATTATCTCTTTGTCATTGATAAAATGAATTAACAATATATCATGTTCCATTAATAATATGATATGGTGTTTCAATACTTCAAAAAGATTCATTTGAAAAATTAAATTTTATGATGGAAAAGTTATCGGTTTTTTTCTTTTTAGCAATTGCAATATATCATTTATTGTCTGGCGAAGTAGAACGTTCATTTAATTTTCAATTATCTACAATTAAATTAACTGATTGTAAATCATTTATATTTGTTTTTAATTTATTTAACATTTGTGTGAGATTATATTTTTTTATAAAAGAATAAATAAAATTAGTTAATTCTTTTAAAAATTGTTTTTTATCAATATCATAAAATTTGTTAATGTTATACTGTTTAACATAATTATCTCAATTTTTATATAAATCAATAAATTTATCACTAGGTTTATCACAAAAAACACCAGTTGAATAACTATCCTTTAAAAAATCTAAATATCATTTATCGTTATAATTTAATGATTTTGATGTTTTTAAAGTAGGATTAATAAAATAATTGGTATCACTTCAATTTTCAAAAAAAGTACTACGTAAAAACATCGTATTAATAAAATAAGATTCATTAATGCCCGTTTCCACACTTCGCTTTGTTATTTCTTTTTCTACTTTTTGTTGTAATTGATTGTTTTGTTGCAATGTCATTGCTCCTAACGATAAAAAAGAAATCAATAAAATTGGCGCAAACGAAAATAATACTAAAAACTTACGAATTATTTTCTACCAACTTATTTTTACGATTTTCTTTTATTAATTTGATAATTTGATTAAATAAATAACCATAAAAACAATGAATTATTAAGATATATCACAATATATCAAATCATAAACCATAAATTATATAATCATTTATACCAGCATATTTTTCTTTTAATTCTTCAATCTTTGAAACTGTATCCAATATACATACAATAGTTAACGAAAAAATTATAATAACATACAAAATAAAATCAACCCAAGAAATAAATAAACCATTTTGTTTCTTTTCTTTTTTATTTTATACATTACTTTTCATAAATTCAACTCCCAACTATATAATTTTTTTGAAATAATAAAACCATTAATATATAAACTTGATATTATTAACATTAACGGATGACTAAATAAAATCGCCATTTTTCCAAAAATAGATAACAACCAAGTATAAGAATTATATAAATCCATAATAATATTTTTTGCTGATGTCAACTGATTAATAATAACTCTAATAAATCCAGTACCAAAAATAGCGATTGCCGCCACCAATAAAACTAACTTAATTATTATCTTTCACCTTATTTTTTTAACATTTCTGAATAATATTTGTTTTTTTCTTTTTGTAATCTTGCTACTTTTCTAAGTCTTTCATTATATTTAAATCTATTATAATCATGAACAGTAGCACCGTATATTTTAGAACTATTAATAACACCACTTTTAAATGTTAAACCTAAATCTTTATAATTAGTTGATGTTCCGTGAACAGCATAAATTTATAATTTAATAATCATAAAAAAAATTAAAAAATAAGCAATCGTTATATTTGTAATTGTTAATTTAGTATTTCAAATCACATCAAAAATAAATAAAAAAGTATCAAAAATAAAACTAAAAATTTTATTTCAATTATCGTTATTAACACTTTCACTTAATAAATTGCTCATCTTTTTTCTTTCCTTTCTTCATTTTTATAAAAAACTAAATTATATAAATTAAAAAATTAGATAAAACATTTCATATTAATAAATAACCAACACAAATTAAATTTCCAATAAAACCTAAATTTTTAATCAATTTAATTTTAAAAATTTAAATTTATTTTTCATATTGTATTATGTAAATTCAAGCAGCAAATTCTGTTTATTGTTAGTATGATAACAACATTATTTAAAATAAATGTAACTATTTTTTTTAAAAAAATTAAAATATTTGTAAGTTTAGTTTATTTTAAGCATATTTAAGCACAATGAAAAATAATTTATTAAATTTTACTTCAAATAAAATTATTTAAAATTATCTAAAAATACTTCTTTAGATGTTATTCAATTTAAACAAGGCCTTAATTTTTCATTTATAACATTAACTACTCATTCTATTTTTTGTTGAGTAACAAGGTTAAAATCTGTTCCCTTAAGATACCATTTTCTAAATTCACGGTTCATTCTTTCAATTAATGGTTTTTGTTTTGGTGAACCAGGGTCACAAAAATAAACATTAGAACCAGTAATCTTTTCTATTTCTTCAAACTTACTAAATTCTTTTCCTCTATCTGTTATAATTCCTTTAATTTTTTCAACTAAACCATTAATTCTAACTATATGTTCAAGTTTTTCTAAAACTTCATTAGTGGTATTTTCTTCTAATTTCATAGCAAAGTATTTTTTGCTTGATTGCTCAACTAATACTAAACAACTAGATTGATGGCCTTTATAAACCACCGTATCCATTTCAAATCAATCAACGTTAGTCTCTTTATTTTCAATATCTCAATTTGACCTAAATCTTTCATCTAATTTTCCGCGATTATCAGGTCTTTTCTTTGTTATATTTCTTATAACACCACTTAATAATTTTTTCTTTAACAAACCCAAAAGACCTAAATAAATTCATTTATAAAATGTTTTAAGACAAGCAGGGAATTTGACACAAAACTTTATTAAAAATCGCCGAATAATTTCCACTGGTGAATCACCAAAAATATTAAATCGTAAATTTAAAAATTCTTGTTGTTATTCTGTAAATGTAGGTATTTTTTTAATATATTTTTTACGCTTTTGTTTATAATCTTTTTGTGCTTCATATGGATTATAATCTTCTATATTTTTAAATCGCTTAATTTCTCTTTTAACAGTATTAACTCCAATACCCGTTTATCGTGATATTTCAGATAAATTAAGTCTGCCATTTTTCTGTCTCCAATTATTTTTAAAATATTTATAACATTCAATTAAAAATTGTTGACAATTATTTTTATAAGTATATACTTTAAGTGATAAACAGGAAGTAAATTCTGTCTCTTAAAGCTGTTTATAAAAAAATAAAGTAATTAAGTTTACTTTTTTTATTTTGATGTAAAATGTAGATAATAAAAAAAGAACTTGTGAAAGTTCTTTTATATTTATCAGAATTTATTACCCTTTTATTTAATCATATTGTTTAAATAATAGCAATTTTAATATGCAAAAAGGAGTAAAAAATGGCAACTTTTAATACTATTTTGAATGAAACTAAGGCATTTTTGGACAAAAAAAGCGACAAATTAAGCAATAAAAGAGCATATTTAAACTATTTAAAAATACCATTTGATAGTTTTAGAAAATAAAGTAGTTAAAAAAACTGCTGATTTTATTAATGATACGATAAATCAATTATAAATATAACAAGAATTATCGTTATTAAATGACCACTATAGCGGGGATAAAAAGATTTATTTTGATAAATATGTTAATAATATTAACAATAATCAACAACCAATAATTGTTAATTTACAAACGGATATTATAGATATTAAAAAAGAAATTGATAATAATGCTTAATCATTTTACTTATTTGTTAGAAACACCTCATTGGTTATTACAAAATAGTAGTATTGGTAATAAATATCCCTTTTCTAAAAAGTTTGAGTTAGTTAATGAAATTAATCAAATTGGAACACGATATAGTGGTAAGACTATTTCAAATATTAAAATGTTTGGTGAATTATTAAAAATTAGTTTATTAATTAAAGATCCGATTTGTATAATTGCTAGTATGTATTGGAATAAAGATTTAAAAGGTAGTGTATTTCAAAATATATGAAATATGTTGTATGAGAAAATAATATACCTTATACTATTAATTTATCAAATTTTACTTTTAATTTATTAAATGGTAGCAAAATATATTGTAAAGTTTTACATTCACCAAGTCGGAAAGAAAAATTAAAAGCATTTGCTGATTTGAATAAATATAAATTAGTTATTGATTGAAGAGAAGAATGTGACCAATTTCAACAAAAAGATTTAAGTGATTTATAATTTGCTATTCGTGGTTATCAAAATAAAATAACAATTAATACATGTAACCCTGAAAGCTTAAAAAGATATATTGTTGGTTATTGTAATGAATTATTACCTTTTAATGAATAAATAATGCGTAGTAAATATGAACAAATTAAATATATTGAAAAATGAAATATGAAGATTATTATTCATTATTCTAGTTGAAGACTTAATTATGAATTACCACAAGATAAAGTTAATGAATAATTAAGATTAGAACAATTAGATATTGAAAGAGCAAGAGTATGGAGTTGAGGTTTACCAGACAATACTAGTGGGCCAATCTTTGCAAGATATATTGATATTATGCAAGCAACAAATATTATTCAACCAACAAAATTATTAGGTGGTGTTGACTTAGCAAACTCTACTAGTCCTAAGGGACATACAGCAGCTAGTTTTTGACTATATAATTCATTTGATAAAAAAGCATATAAAGTAGCAGAATATACTCATTCAAATGCTACTCAACAATTTAAAGGACCATTAGAACAAGTAAAAAATATTTTATATTTTTACAACAATCAATTAAACCGATACTTTAATTTAATACAACAAGTAATATCAATTAATGTTGATGATAGTGCTTATGCAACATTAGAAAGTTTAAACCGAGAAAAATATAATTATACTTTTGGCCAATACACGAATTTTAAACCAGCACAAAAGCAGAATTTTAAAATAAAACATCGTGTTGAAGCTTTTAAAATGTTAATAAATACAAAACAATTAAAATGATTATGATAAAAATGTCCCGTAAGTAAAGTTCAATATGAATTAATCCAATGAGAAGATAAACAAGATGCCAGAGAAGAACGAATGTTAGACTTATACGATGATAAAACATTTGATAGTGATTTTTATGCTTTACACTTTGAATTAATACCAATGGTTAAACATAATAATTCAGCAGATTATAAATTATGACAACAAAGGGAGTGAATGACTTAATGAAAAAAGATATTTATGTAATACATGATGAGCGTGTAATAAATGCAAAAAGACCATATATGTCTGTTTGTGGACAAGTTAAAAAAAGACTTTGTCAAGAATTAAAAAAAGATAATATCGCAATATGTAATTTAAATTTATATAACGAATATATTAAGAAATATAAAAAAGTTAAAGTATGTGTACAAGTTTTAGCAAATGAACCTAGTTTATTAACAGTAAATATAATTAATTATGTACTTATCTTAAAATTAAAGGAGCAAAATAACAACAAATAATACTTTCCCTAGTTTGCCGAACTTAAATGATATTAATAGTGTTTTAAAATTTTATAATTATGATTAAACAATTAATTTAGCTAATATTATTTCTCGCCATCAAATGCGATTAGTAAATGGTAAAGATATTTTATTTAAATCGCATCGTAAAGACATTTTAGAAAAATTAAACTGATGATATAAAAATTATAAAATAAAAGAGAAATTAGATAATAATGAATTAACAGCAAGTTTAATGGGTAAAACTATCTTTGGTTTGTTAGAAACTAGTGATTGCAATATTGATTTATGAATTGACCCATTTAACTTTACATCTCGTGTAAGTAAAATAAAATAAATTGAACAAGGTGATGATATTTGATTAAATTATCATCAATCAGATAGTGGTTTTATTTTAAATTTAATTTGTACCAAAGATAAAATAGTTATTAAAGGTTGACCTAAAAATAATGAAGTAGTTTTTGGGCAAAGTAAAACACAAATTAAAGATGGTGTTAGGCCTTTTTTAGTACAAGAATTTAAAAATAAATTATGTATCGTACCTTTTTTGAGAAATGATTAATGAACCTAATCCATTATTCTTATCAACATCAACTACATTAAATCCATGACCTACTATGGCAAATTGTTATAAATTACAATTTGATTTAGAAGATAGTTTTAATATTAAATCAAAAGAAAGATATGCAAATCGTACGCACTGATATGGAATACTAAGTGATGATTTAATGACTACTTATAACAAATGTAATAAAAAAGTACTACAAGATGTATTTGATGATATTTTTGTTCAATCAAGTTCATCAACAGTAGATTGGTAAATTATTCTAATCTTTACAATTATTACAAGGAACACCAACCTTAGAAACATATACCGAAGACCAAAAATCAATTATTGAACAAGTATATTTGGCATGTCATTTTTCTAGTCCATTTGGTGATAAGTCAGATAATTACCAAAATAAAACACAATCATTATTGACTAAAACAAAAGATTTATAAAAAAAAGCATATTTACAAGCATATCGTAATCAATATTATGCAAAAATATTTGATACTGTTTTAAAATATTATGGTTTATGAGATGGTATGGGTGAACTCCCTTATGGATTTGATTTTATTATTGCTAGTTTAGTCGACCAAATGCGACAAAATGAATTAATTACTGCTAGATTAGATAATGGTACAATGGGACCAATAAGAGCAATTACTGAATATGATAATATTGATGAATTAGAAGCAACTAAATATTTTGAAAAAATAGAAAAATGACAAGAGAAAATGCAAGCAAAAGAAATAGAACATAATAATAAATTACTGTAATATGATGAAACTGGTAATAATCAAAATGCCTTACAAGGTAGAACAGAAATTAAGGAGAATTAAAAAATGAGTAGAATTAATCTATGGGTTATGGAATAATTAAGAAGACAAGCCCATGATACTTTAATAGATATTAGAGAAAATATACGAGATAATAGACATTGAATGGTATTTCCTTTTAACGTATATAGCTCACATATTCCCGATACTGAAACGGGTTGAAAACCAAATAATGCCAAACCAAGTGATTATGGTGGTTATTAACGAATATTTGATAATACGGAAATTACTATTGCACAATGACAAGGTAGTTTAAAAATATTTCAAAAATATAAAGGTGAAGAAATTAATATCTTAAAGATTTATGATTTTAGTAAACAACCAATTAACTCAACAATATGAGTCAATAATGAAACACCTTTTGCTATAAAATTAAAAGATGAAAATAATAATGTTTATTGAAAATTAATTGATGGTTAAAATATTAATGATATTAATAGAATGTTAGAATACTTAAATCGATATAAATTAAGTTATTTTATTAATAATGATAATAAAGCCGATAATTTTTATACAAAAGAAGTTAAGGTTTGTAAATATTGAGATGCTTATATGATTGATAATAGAAGTTCCATTCAATTTGGTGATGCCAAATTTGAACAATTATTTACTCAGCAATCAACAGAAAGACAATATACTTTATTAATTTTAGATTAAGATGTCAATAAATTAAATATTAATGATTATTATAATTTTTATACTGTATTTAATGATCGTGGTTTAAATATTGCTGGTGGTGATATTAATTCCGCTCCCCAAGATAGACAATGATTATATCCATCAGGTGTTATTAATTATTATTCACCTTATGATGGTAGTTTTTTATGACAAGAAATTACATTTTCGAGTATTAATGACAAAATTAGTCATAGTGGTTTTATCAGTACGACAATTTATACAAACAAGTGCCCCAGGTGAAGGTTATTGTTTTCCTAAAATAACTTATGATGAAAAACTAAATAAAGGAATTATCGAATTAGATGATATTTTACTAAAAGACCCCGGTGTTAGAACAATGGCAGTTAAATTTTATGGTAATCCAATCTTTTTTGATATGCCTGTAATTGGTCGGCCAATTATTAAAGGTCAATTTAATAAAAAAGTAATTAATTCAAGATATTTATTAATGTATAACATGTATCAATTGTCCACCTGACAAAGTTAATACTTATTCATCACCACCCAAAGTAAGTTGATGTAATATTCAAGTTATTCAACCAACAATGATAACTGGTTATGAAGATTGAAAAAAAGATATGGAAAGTAGATATGACTTTTGAAAACAAAAAAATAGTGAGGGAATTGTTATAACCGACCCGACTACTACATCATTATCCAATTATACTGTTGGTAGAAATGTTCATAAAGAAAATAAAGATTCTAAATTTTATTGATCTAAAAATTGAATGATTACTCCACCTGAAAAAGTAAAAATAAAAAATGAAGATGTTAATAATATCATTAGTACACAAGCATCATCATATTTTAGAAGAAAAGATGAATTTGGTAATACTGTTGGACAAAGTTCAAATTGAATATAATAAAATGGTCGCATATAATGTTTGAGATATTTTAAATATGAATAATTTTATTAATAGCCAAATAGCGGCACTAACTTTAAACTATACACAAAAATTAGTTTTTAATCCTTTTACGATACAAGTTGGTGTCGGCAAGTTCTTAAATTTTATTTCATTTGGTATTCCCTGAGGTTGATTAATTAACCAAGATGAAAAATCATGACCTAATTTTCAATGACTTAATGGCTTTATGAGTGCTAATTGTTTATAGTTTTTTTATAATGATGCCTTTTGAGGCGATAAGGCTGCTTTAAAAGGTTATTTACCATTTGAAATATTTAAAAAGAACAAGGTAATGATAAAGTCGGCGCTATTTTTGGAACAAATGCTACTAGTTTAGGTTTTACTACTTTATTAACAGATAAATTAAAAGGTACTGTTTTAACTAAAGGTGTTAAAAAACAAGTGAATTAGTTTATTCAACTTATAATTTAAAACAATTAAACCTTAAAACTAACAGATTTTACTTAATTAATGAAAAAATTAAAGCAGTTGATGCACAAACACCAGTTAGTGATAGTGAAAAAGATAATGATTGCGAATTCTTACAAACACCAGATGGAACAAATTGTAGTTATATAATTGATATGTTTTCAATCCAAGCATTATATAAAGTTAATTTTGAAATTATCTTTTATGCTGATAATCCATATATAAATAATGAAGAAGATTATTTAAAATTATCAGTATGGATTTTTCGTGGTAAAACAAAAAGTGTGTTAAACAACTATTTACGAGATATGACAACTAACTATAAAACTAGTTTCTTATTACCACACTATTATGAAATCCCAACATTTAATTACCCACAATATGTTCTCCCACAAGTGCCATATAATTATTCATAATATACAAAAGATATTATGCGTTCTAATGTAATACTACCATTATTAACTAAAATTATTGCACCAGCACAATTTAAATGAAAAAATAATCCTAGAAGTTTTATTAATTTATTCTCTGATGAATTTAATGAAGCATATTATGAAATTGAAATTGATTTAAGACAAATTGACCCAATAATTCAAAGTATCGATAAATTTATTAGTTCTTATAAAATGATTGAAATAAGTAATTTTAATAATTTACAAGTTGAATGTCGACAACCAAATATAGAAAATTTTATTCCTAATAGAAATATTAATCTTATATCGGGTGCTAATAGTTGTGATGTTATTGGAATTTCATTAGTCAATATTACTTTAAAAGAAAGTGTTCGCTCACAAACTGATAAAGTTAATTTTGATAATACAATAACTTTATATACTGATAATATAACTAATGAAATTCAAACATTTACTCTACTGCGTATACTAATGGATTACCGAGTGATAATTATAAAAAAAATTATTTATCATAAAAAAATCATTGAGATATTAATTTTTTACTTAAAATAACAAAATTATCTAATAGTGATAATAATAAAATTAAAGAAACATATCTACAAGCATATTATACTAATGATGTAAAATTAAAAATTATATTTACAAAAATAGTATTTGCAGAATTATTTTCAGGATTTGGATGGATTTATTTTGGTAATGATAAAGATATTATATTATATATTTCTAATCCAAATGTATTGGGTATTAGAAATAAAAATAATAACCCAGTTAAAATTACATTTAAACCAAGATAAAAATAAAAAGAGATTTTACATATCTTTTTCTATTCTCCGTTAACTTTTACATTACCTTTTTCATCTAAAATTAATTCAGGCTCTTGTTTATCTAAATTTCAACGATAAATTGATTTAATATAATTTATATAATCATAATTTCTTTCGCCTCATTTTACAAAACCAAAAGGATTATTACGAATATAAATTAAATATGCATTTTGTATTTTATTTATATTGTTAATACCTCTGAAAAACTTTAATTCATAGTTATTATCTTTGTATATATTATATTCTTGGCTCACATTAATACTATAATTTCTAAAAATTTTGCTAATTTTCCATTTATCTTTTTTTCAAAATATATAATATCATTTATTATCAACATTATTAAATGGTTTTTCTTGTGGTGTTATTCATTCTAAATTGTTTTTAATAGTTTCATTTTTTGTATCTATTTGGTTTTCTTTTTTTAATGCTTCTAATTGTTCTTTTGTATATTCTTGTGGTTTATTACAAGCAACTAAACTTGTTGTACTTGTTCCTATTAAAGTGATTGTTACTAAAAGACTTAATATTTTTTTCATTATTTAACTCATCTCATATATTTTTTTAATTTAATAAAAAATGGAAATAAAAATAAAATTTATTTCCATAAATAATTATTAAAATTATTATAAATCAATATTTCCATCACTAGAATAATCGGCCCCCGGCAATGAGTTAGTTCCAAGACTGGATCTATTTCACATAACAGTTAATGTACCCTCAAAAGAATTATTTGGTAAAAATATATAGTATCAATTCCTGCTCTTCGATTTATATTTACAAACCTCATATAATTATTAAAATCAAATTGTTTTTGTTGACTTAAATTATTTATATTGTGAAGATTGTTAACAACAAAACCATAACTAATATTACTTTCATCATCATAAAAAATAGTACCTAAACTTTTATTTCAATTATTTGTTAATGAAATATTAATTTTTATTTGTTGTCTTTTAATTCTATTTAAATTTCCTAAATTATTTTTTTGTGAATTAATTTCAATTTTTTATAATTTAATTTCTTCTTTTTGATAAGTACTAGCAGCAATTGTTGTTGGTATTGCAGAACTAATAATTGTTAATACAATTAATAAACTAAGTATTTTTTAATACTTGTTTCTATCCTTTTCTTAATCTTGAAACTTTTTATCAATATTTACTTTCATTATATATATACAAGCAAAATTAGAAATTATTTATAAATTTTATATTGTTAAATAGCTCTTATTACGCTTTTTAGGGTCTAAATTAGCAACAAAATTATTAAGTTTAGTTTTTTTTTGTATTAACACATAAAGTATTGTATTGGTAAAATAGTATGATATTATTAACTTAATTAAATAAAAAAGAGAATGACCCGATATTTTTCTTACTTTATATTATATATAAATAAATAATTATTTCAAGTAAGAATGAATGAGGTTTTTCGCCCCTTTATTAATTTAATCAAAGAGGTTAAAAAATTATTTTTAATAAAGGAAATTCAGCTTTATTTATGGATAATAATTTTTAAATTAAAAAAATATCTGAAAAAGATAAATTTTTGATTAAAATTATTGATTTAAAAACAAAAGATTAAAATATATTAGCTACTTTTGATAATATTGAAGACCAAGAAAAAATATTTGCTCGTATAATTCTTGCTTCTTACAATAAATAAAATTATGTAGAACTAATGATAATAGATAAGAAAAAGGAAAAAAGAATTTAATCCTTTTCTTTTTTTATTTCATTTTTATATTCTTGTAATAAATTAATAGCATCTTTAATATCAAATTTATCTATTTCTATTTTTATTTTTTTTAACATCTAATTTATCTTTATTAAGATTAGTTATACAAATATTTTTTCTATATGGGAAATATTCTTATAAATATGGTCGCATGTAAAAAATAAGGGTTTTATAAAAACAATAAAAAAATATCCTTAATTTATATTAAACTAAATAACATTTAAAAACAAAAAACCTTATTTTTTACATGCGACCAATAATATTTATTATTTTCAATATCTAATAAATCTGGATTTTTTTCTTTTTCAATAATCATTCTTTTTTTATTTTTAATATTTATTTTATTACCTCACTTTATTTTTATTATAACATTTTTATTTTATTTGTTTAGTATTTGTATACAAAAAATATTGTATTTTTAAAATATTGATATATAATTAAACCATAGGTTTAATATTTTGCCGTAAAAAAAAGTTTATGTTGACTTGTTAATCAGACAAGAATAAAAAAAAGAGGTTTATAAAATGGCACTTACAAAAGAACAATTAATAGAACAAAGTTTAAGTGAAGAGATTGCAGATAATATCTTAAATCAGTTTAATAATGAAGCAAAGTAAATTAGAGAAAGTATGCAAAAACGCGAAGATGTTATATCAAAAGAAGGCTTTATTAAATTATCTAATGAATTAGATGAATTAAAAGCATTTAAAGATGTTCCATCTACTAAAATTAAAGATATTAAAACTAATTTAAATAAAGTTAGTGGTAGTTTCTTTATCTGAAAAAATGCAAACTTTAAAATAATTAAAACCCGATTTGTTTGTACAAGAAAAACCATCAGTTTAGCCAACTAATTTTATTAAAGATATGATTGAAAATTCGGTTGAAAATAAAAATGATAATATTGAAATTATTAAAGAAAAAGGATCATATACTCCCGAAGAAATTAAAAAGATATCAGATTTCACACTTAAAAACCTTAGATAATTAAGGAGTGAAATATTATGGTAACAATTAATTTGCCACAAGTACCTTTTACATTACAAGGTAATACAACAGGACAAAAAGCCTATGTTGATATGGTTAATGCTTTATTGCTTGGACATTTATATAATGAATATGCAAGCATTATGCAATATGCAACTGCAACAGCAGAAAAAGTTGCTTGATTACATAATGCAGGAAAAGCATTATATAATTTAACTCATCGTGTGATATGACAAGATGATTATTCTTTACCAAATAGTGGAACAACTCAAACAATGGGATTAACAATAATTCCAGTTCCTATTGATAAAATATTTAATTTAAAATTAATGAATGAAGCATTTGATTTAGCAATGATAAAAGAAAATATTAAAAATGGAATGATTGCCGATGTCATTTCTAGTGTTGTACAAAATAAATTTGTTAATTTAGAATGTGAATTAATTCAGGCTATTTATGATTATTGTTTAGCAGATGGTCAATATGAAGTAATTCCATTTCGTAGTTATACAACAAAAAATGAAGATGATACAAATAAAGCATTCTTTATATTAAATGAAACTTTGATTGAATTAAAAAATCAAATTAGTAATTTATATTTTTGTTTGACAACCGATAAAATGTTTATGGGTTTATAACGAAGAGCCTATTTAGGATTAATACCCGCTTATTTAAAAGTAATTGGTTCACAAGCACAATTAAAAGCGATGGTTAATGGTGAATTATATGAAAATACAGCAATAGGTATTCCTGTATCAAAAAGTTTTCATTTAGAAAAAAAATATACAAAAGGATAAGTTAACCTCGATAAATGTTATAATTTTACTAATGTAAATGGTTTAATTATTAATAAACAAGTATGAGCATATCCAATTAATATGGATACTATTCAACAAGTTTTAGATAATGATACTTGTAACCCTAAATGAATTGGTAAAGTTCAATATGCAACACCAACTATTTTATATCCTAAAACATGTAAAATTATTTTAGAAAAATAACCAATACAAGATGAAATTAATACTGCTAAGAGTAATCTAAATAAAACATTTAGAGAGTTCCAGTTGATTATGTAATCACCGCACTAACACCAAGTAAAATAGATATTAGTAAAATTAATAAAATAGATAAACCAACTATTCATGTTGCAGAACCAACACAAAAAACAGCAGAATAGTTAAAACCGCAATTTAAAGCTGTTGTTTTAAAAGCAGTTAAAACCGTAAATAGTTCTTTAACCGAAAGTGATTTTGATTACTTTATTGAAAGTAAAGGAGAATACTGACCAATTAATATTATAAATGATAAAACTGTTGAAGTTCAAATTCAAGGTAAAAAATAATGCTATCGATCAAACAAATCCGATTGATGTAGTAATTAAAAATTATTAATAAAACAATGAATTTACTAATTTTACAAGTTTTAACTTTATTAGTATCTAATTTAAAAAATAAACCTTTAATAAGTAAATTTGTAAATTTAATTAATAGAGTTAATCAAGTTAAAAATAAAGTATTAAAACCAATTAATTATATTACTGATAAATATAATAAAATTACAAATAAAGTTAAAGATATTTATCAGTGATTAAATCCATTTACTTATTTAGATTTAATTAAAAAAGGTCATAAAAAAGAAATTAAACAAATATTAAGTCAATTAGAAAAATATAATAATATTAAAAATAGAGAAAAATTAAAAATGAAAATTATTTAAATACTAATTGACAACCTTTAAATAGTAGTTGACTTGATATTGGAATGTTTAATATTACAAATAAGTTAACTTTAACAGGTAATTTAACTATTTTAATATATACAAAAACAGCAAAAAATCCAAAATTTTATGGGCCTTATGTTTATCCTGGCGTTCCAGTTGAAATTTGAAAATTATTAAGTAACGCGGTATCTAATGCAAGGACTTTATTTTGGCGTTATTGATTAAGAAAATGATTACCTAGTCATTTAAGATATTATATTAAAAAACGGTTACCACAAGTATTAAAAGAAAAATATCCCGAAGGAACTACTAAATTAACATTACCAGCAGTTCAAAAATTACAACAAATTAAAAAGTTTATTAATAATTTAAAAATTGTACATTTTAATTTTAATTTTTCTGGTGAAATTAATAATAAAAAATGGTATAGTGAATGCCGAAATGATGTTAAAAATATTAATAATTTATATAAAACGCCAGTTAAAAAAATGTTTTACAAAAATAATCAAACTATTAAAACAATTAAGAAAACAAAAACAATAGTTAATAGTTATAAACCAAGTAATTTAAAAAATAAATATCGTAATCAATTAAGAGGTGTTTTATAGGTAAAATAATTTAAGTAATTTGTTATTTATAACAGTTGAAGATGTTAAAGAAAGTAAACTTTGACAACCTATTAATGATAGAAAACAGTCTGCTTATAATGATAATTTAATTTATAATGCTATTTTAAAAACTAGTTTATGAACGGATAGATTATCAGGTGGGACAATTTCAGATAAAATAAATAAAAAAGATTTATTTTCCTGAGTAAAAAAAGATAATACTGGTTTAATTCAATATGATAAATGATTAAGTTATATTCAATCTGCTTGTTTATTAGCGGTTATTAATTGATTTTTACCAAAAGGTGTTAATGATTTAACTGGTAGTGCTTCATCATTTTCACAAGGGGGAGTCGCTTATTCACAAACCAATGACCCTGAGGCAAATAAAAATATTACTCATGATGTTAAAAATGCTTTAAAATTAGCATGTGAAATAATTGATATTATATCTAGTAAAACAGTATCTAGACCATATAATTATATTTTAGATAATTATGCCCATCCATGAGAAGAAGAATATAAACATATTAGTAAAAAAAACTTTTTATCCAACATTATTATTTTGATCAAAAGAACTATTAAAAAAGGTCGCATGTAAAAAATAATGGTTTTATAAAAACAATAAAAAAATATCCTTAATTTATATTAAACTAAATAACATTTAAAAACAAAAACCCTTATTTTTTACATGTGACCTACAAAAAGATAATTCAATAAATATTACTTATCCAATTATTAATGATTTTTATAAAATTGATTATAACGAATATATTAAACTTATGGTTCCTTTTGATAATGAAACCATTTATTATTAAAATAATGTCTGAAAAGCAAAACAAAGTGGTGATATTCCACCAGATGTTATTAGAGATAGTGAATTAAATAAAGATTATATGGATAAAGAAAATGGCAAATATATTGTAAAAACATCAAAAAAATTAGATTTATCTATATCTGGATTTAATTTTGCAATATAAAATATGAACAGAATAATTAATACTAAACAAGATAAATTAATAAGTGGAACAAACATTAAAGCTATTAATGGTAGTTCATTATTGGGTAGTGGTGATATATCTATTAATACTGGTAATGATTGAGAAATTGTTGATACTAGTGATTTTGTATCAAATTAATCAAATAAATATAGAATAAAATATTATGATAGTAATAATTATATTTAT
The DNA here is from genome assembly GCA_964019725.1 of Spiroplasma endosymbiont of Antitype chi. Lineage (GTDB taxonomy): Bacteria > Bacillota_I > Bacilli_A > Mycoplasmatales > Mycoplasmataceae > Spiroplasma. The sequence continues at coordinate 52,962 of OZ026467.1, forward strand.
AATATAAGTATTTCAGACCAAGAAAATAGTGCTATAAATCTAACTTTTATTACTTTTAAAAATTATCCTGTATATAAATTTTTTGCACCAGATATTATAATTTTAAGACCAAATGATCGTATTGAATCAAGTAAAAAACTAATGTTTATACATATTGAAAGAAAAAAAATAAATTAGAAAGGATTTTTAATTAATGAAACAAGATAAAACAACTTAATTTTAAAGGGTGCCTTGCCCTGAAATTGATTTAAAAAAGACCCTATTCCAACTTATAATTGAACTCATAAAGATATTAGAGAATGAGAAAAAAAATATAAAATTTGTAGTTGAGTAGTTAGTTTTTATACATTGATATTTTTAGTATTAAATTGTTGATTAGAATATGGGATGATTGATGGTATTAAGAATAAAATTGATTGATATAATTATGTTCAATATTTAGGTAATGGAATTGCTATTTTATTAACACCTTTATTTACGCATGGAATTCAAGGAATATTTGTTGCTAGTAGTAAACCAAAAGTAGATATGAAAATTGATATACCACGATTAAAAATATCTAAAATGGGATTAGTATTTACAATTTTGCCTTTAATTACTTTAATAATTTCTTTAATTATTATTTGAATTGATAAATCAAAATGAAAAAAGGACCATTTAAGACATTGTTTAGAATGTTGAATTAATCCGCGTGTTATTCAACCAAGAATAGCAAAACAATGAAATAATTTAGATTGTATAACAGAAGAAAATAACAAATAATTAAATTTAAAATATACTATATATTTAGGGGTGGTTGATATTTTTGGGTGGTTATATAGTTTAATTTATAAATTATTTTGTTCCGAAAGAATGGATGGCCACTGTTTGAGTAAGGATAAGAAAGGAAGTAAAAAAAATTTTAAATGATACATTAATGATTGCATTACTTGTATTAGCGGGCGCAGGAGGAATGGGTAGTATTGGTATTATCGGATTATCTGCTAAAAAAATTAAAAAATATAAAGCATAAATTAGAGAATTAAGAACTGCTGTTATTGTCCACGAAAAACATTTGCGAGGACTTGATTATGCAACAGAATTAGCATTAAAAACAGGTCAAATTAAAAATGTTAAAAAACAAGTTAAAGTAAATGACAAAAAACGACAACAAAAAGATGCTATTAGACAACTAATAAATAGTATTTAAAAAAATAACCAATTAAGATTATTTTTTATTTTTCTTTATTGTGTTTTATATAAAAATTAATAAGATATTCTATTCGTTGTGAATAAGTAAAGTCATTAAATTCATTTAAAACTTTTTCTTCATTTTTATTTAAGTAAATATTAACATTACGAATTAATTTAGAATAATATTTTCCTGTTTTTTGATTAAATCAATGTTTCATAATATTAATCATTATAATTAGCAATAATAATGGCATCTCGTAAATGATTACTTATTTTCTCATTATTATATTTTCAACCATTACCGTATTGATAAGTTAAATTAACATTTTTTTCAAATTATCATATAAAACTATCATTATATTTACTTAAATTTTCCATATTTTTAGCAACTGATTTAGTATGCTTTGGTGATACTCAATTAATATTTAATAATTTTTTTGTTTTATATTTAATTGCTCCTATAAGTTTTAATAAATAATCTCTATCTTTACTCGCATTAGCAGATGTATATAAACAATCTTCTATATTAATAATTGCATCTTGTTTTAACTTATCTAAAATAATATTGGTTTGTGCAATTCAATAACAATTTGTATATTAATATTTATCAATTAATTTATTATCTTCAAAAATAGCAATAGCGGTAGTACCAGTTCCTGATGGGGTCAATACCTATTTTTATCAAGTTTCTCATTCCTCATCATTGTTAACTGCCGGTACTACATTTTATATATCTTCTTCTTTAACTACATTATTATCTGTCGCCTCTTCACTTGTTTCAAATAAAAAAAAAATTATTATTTGATATATTTTCGTTGCTAATTTGACTTTTATTTATGCTTATATTACTATCATTATCAATATAAATCTTTTCATCATTAGTTGTAATAACTGCTTGGTATGATTTATATGCTTGTTGTAATTCAACAGACATAATACCTCATTTTCGCAATAAAATAGTTAATACTGTTTTAAATACCATTTCATCAAAAGTAGCAATATAAAATGATTTATTTTTAGCATAAGTTTTAGAATATTTTATAAAATGATTTTCCGTTTGTTCTTTTGTCATATATAAAGTTTTTTAAAACCATTAACCATTTTAAAATAAGATACATAACCTATAATTGGTAATTTTTCTCTTTCATATTCATCTTGTATTCAATTAAAAGTAGTACCTTTTAATCTATCATAATTTACTAATTTACCAGTTCTAACATCCGATACTGACATATATAAATATTGACCACTTCTTTGTGCTAATTTAATATAACTTTTATAACCCATTTGAAATTGAGCTTTATTAATTCATTCTTTTGCATTTCATGGCCATTAATAATTCTTGTTATTTTAGTATTATATGGAACTACATAAGCATATCAGAATTGCTTTTCCATAGGTAAATTTAATAAAATACCTTGATAACAAGCGTTCATAATTGTTTTTGGATCTTCTTTTTGTAATAATTCATTACTGTTTTATATTGAAACTATATTACTTTTAAATCTTGCAATTTAATTTTCATTTGAAAATTTACTTTTTATTCATTCTGTTGCTTTATCTGTTCTTAAAAATTCAACAATATTTGCCATATTATTTTGCTCCTTTATTTATTTTAAAATTAATACCTTTAATACCAATTAAATTAGTATCTTTATTACTATCTCATTGTTCTTTAATTTCATTTTTAACAATTTGTTCGTCAACAATTAAATAGTTTTTAATAAGATTAATAAGTTCTAATTTATCAGATTTTTGTAAAAAATTATCATTAATACCCATAACTTCAATATCTTTAACTAATATTTTTTCTTTACGAAAATTACTAGTAATAATTTTTAATTCTTGCTCTTGTTTTGCTATACTTTTAATTTCTAAAAATTGTTATTTTTTATGATTTTCAATAATTTTATTTTGTTTTTGAAATGGAATATTAATAACACTATTTTTTAAAGAATCATGATTATTATTAATATTATTTTCTAAATTCAAAATATCTTTTCTAATAAAATTTAACTCATCTTTAAAATTTTTTATTAATTCTAATGGTTCTCTAAAAATATAATCAATTTTTGAAACTACTAGTTTTAAATCTTTTAGTGATTGTGATTTATATTCTCCATTTATTAATCAAGCTTGTTGTCGATATATAAATTTTGCTAATTCTTGTCCATTTTCATCAATTCATTTTTTAATTGTTAATGCTTTTAAACTTAATTCTTTAAAATCATTCCCTTTTAAATAAAATAGATAAGTAATATTTTTAACTTCATTATTTAATTTTAAGTCTTCCATAATTAAATTTCCTCCAAATTAATATCCATAATTAAATTATCAATATATTCATAAGCACAGTCTTCTGAGTGACCTTCTTCTAATGCAATATTAAATAAATCTTCTCCTTTATAAACAGAACCATTTTCATCTTTTCGCATATTTACTCAAATACTTGTCATTTAATATTTTCGTTTTATAAATCAATAATATTTGTTTTACTATACTTTAAATTTTTAGAACATGCTTTTGCTTCTTCAATGGTTTAAAAATATATAGTATTTAAAATATATTTATCTTTTGTTACTAATAGATATTTTTTATTTATAATTTATCACCTCGCAATCCGTTTCTTCATCTTCTAAATAATCACTAATTAAACCTTTAACTTTATCAATTTCATATCATTTGCAATTTAAATTAAAATCTATTGGTAATTAAATATTACCCACGTGTCGTTCTTTATTACCAAATTTAAAATATAAATTTAACTATCAATTACCTAAATAATCACGATTAATTTGTGCATAAATAATATCTTTATTTGTAATTTTTAATGCTTTATTACATATCATTTTTAATTATCCTTTTTAACTCGCTGGCACTCACCCCCAGTGAAAGTGCCAAAGTGATAGTTTGTTATATAAGTATTTATCTATTTATTTACTACGCCATAAGCTTCACTGGGGGTGAGCTGTGGCGGTATGTTAATTGTTTGAATGTTTAATAATCTAAAGTTGTTTTTTTGTTTTTATGACAGAGAGTTTTCTCTCTCTTCATCCGCGCCATTTTGGGTCAAAGCGTTCAGTTTTTAAAATAAATTCACCTGCACCTTGAAGAGCCTAATGCTGACTTTGTGGTTTTTATTAAACCGCCGTCACTTCTAAGAAGTATTATCTATTGCAAATTTATTTATAAAGTCACTATTCTATATGGTTTATTGTCGTTTGATATTAACCTTTGATTTATCACGACTATCGCTTGTTAAAGCATCTATTATTTACGGACTGATTACCGCTGGATTGGACCCGCCTCATGTGGAATAAAAAAACTTAGTTATTTAAAATAACCGTCCCACTCTGCATTAAGTTGTTTTATAAAATTTAATTTTTAAAAAACCTGTTTCATCATCAAAGATAATTTTTGAATTTTCCAGTTTCTGATAAAACTGTTTTTGTTTTCAATTTTTAACTTGATTTAATAAATCTTTATGTTTTTCACAATTTCATAAAACTTTATTTGATAAAAATTCTTCGGTAATGAATGATATTGATTTATAACAGTTATTAATATCACAAATTTGTTGTTGATTATTAATTTTCATTACCTGCCCCCCCTTCTTTTATTAAGTTTTTTTATTAGCAAATTAATTAACTGAAACAGAGAAAGGACAACACCTTAAATTAGAATAAAAACAGGTACGCTTTGTAAATATTTATAATACATTTAATAAATGTGTGATACAACTTTTAAAAAGTTAACAAAAGTTGTGATAAAAAGTTTCTATTTTAAGAATTTAAGATGCTGTCCTTTCTCTGAATCAATAAATAATTTGGTTTTATAAATAAAAAAACAACCATTTTATTTAATAAGAGTTGTTTTTTGCTGCCTCATCGTACATGATACATATTAAAAACCCTTCTATACGAATTGGAGAAAATCTATTTTGCAAAAATTAATACATATATTTGACATTATTTGAATATAAATTATTGTTACATTAATTATTAATGCAATAGTAATAAATTAAATACCTAATGAAAACAATAAAATATAATCATTAATACATTTTATTTTACAAATTTTAAATTGAGGAAGACAATTCCGGGATTTAAAAGCATCAATAATAATTAAACATCAAATAATACTTTTAATTATTAAAATTTTATATGTAATTATATGCGTATTAATAAGAATATATAATTGAAATAAATAATTTAATTATTTTTTATTATGTTTTTTTGCTTTTAAATTTTCTTTCAAAATATCAATATCAAACAATTCTAATCGTTGTTTATTATTTAATTTTGATATATCTTTTCAAAATTATTTTTTTTATTAATAACCTTATTGTTTTTCAAATCACGGACAAATGATAATCAATGACTATCGTATTTATTAGCAAATTAAAGCGGAATAATCATCTTAAAAAACCGAATTACTAAACCAATATTCGACTTATGTTTCGCTCTTTTACCTTGTGTTGTTCGTTCTACTGATTTTGTTTTTCAAATTTCATAATCTGTAATATCTTGGAAAATAACAATTCGCATAAAAAAACTAAAATTAAAAATATTACCTAATTTAGATTTAACGGGTTTTTTCAATAAAATTGGAATAATAATACCACTTGCTAAATGACAAATATTATTTCACATCATACCCTCACTCTGTACGGTAAAAATCGCTCTATTTTTAAAATTTCTTGCTAAAAAATCCACACACTTTTACCACCATGAACTTTTTTTGAATTAGCGGGGACTAGTTCCATCAATGTATAAAAAACTCTCATCAAACAAAATTAAACTATCATCAGGTGGTACTAATTTAGTTCTATCAGTAAAATATAAGTTATTAAAAGTTAAAAGTTTTATTGTATCATCTTTAATTGGATAGTTATTATAAATTTTTCTTCGTTAAAATTTTTATAACTTGTGATAAAAAAGTTAAAATTAATGTTTTACCAGCTCCTAATTTACCAATAATTACTGATAACGGATTATCTCAAATAAAGTAAACTAAACGAAAGACATTTAACTGATAAAAAATATTTTTTCAAAATCATCACACAAAATAAAAACATTGTAAAACAAATAATAATCAAAATACTGAACCAGTATAATTTAATGAAATTATTCAAAGTAATAAATCAATTAAAATAAGCAAAACCATTGAACCACTAATATAACAAAAGTTTATTAGAAAAAATGTAAACTTTTTTATTATTTAAAATATTCGACTATTTTAAAAATCATTAACAATAAAAGCCAAGTTAAAAACGAAATTACAATTCAAACACCAACCATCAAAGTTAAATATTTATTTTGTGTTAAATTTCAAGTTGTAATATTTTCAATATTTGTTTTATCTATAAATAAAAAGACATGAATAAAAAACTCTTTTAATTTTTCTCAATCATTTTGCATCTTTAAAAACTTCACATTTTTTGAATAAGTTTAAAAAATATTCTAAAAAATAAAATGATAAATAACACAAACGATATAAAATATAAAAATTCGGAGGCATTTGAACCAATAATATAACTAACAAATTGAACTCAATAATTATATAAACTAATTATAAAAACCTCTATAAAAAATATTTACGATATTCATTGATATTCAATTTAATAAAAAATCTTTTATATTAATTTGAATAGGCTTTTTATAACATTGTTCATCGTAAATTGATAAAACATAATTTGACTCTTTTTTAAAACTTTTATAACATTTTTTACATAAGAATTTAATTTTATTTTTGTAAGAAAAAAATATATAAGAAACATTAGATTTTATAAAATTATTAGAACAACCAACTACTTTTAAATAATTTTTAATTGGATGATGAAAAATATAACCATTATCACATAATTTATAACCTTTATTTTTTTCATATTTTATTCTATTTTCTTTACATAATTCTTCTATTAATTTAAATTCCATTTTATAATTCCTCTAAATCACAAATTAATTGTTCTACTTTTTCATCATTTCAATTTATTAAATTATTATTGTTATTTGTTTTTACTTTTTTAGGTTCATTTTGGAATAATGCTTTATGCATACACGTAAAATAGTTTTGTTTATATTGATTATATAAATTAATTAATTCTGTTACAGTTAAAAATTTTCAATCGTGTTGCTTTAAATTTTCATCATATTTTACAATACGATAAGAATTATCATAAATCAAACCGATTGCCACTTGTTTAGAATATTTTTGACTAGGATAAATAAACTTATTACTAAATCAAAAACCAATGTGGTGATTATGATTAGGTAAATTTATAAAACTTGCTTTATCCGTTTCAAAAGGGATAAGTTCATTATAAATAAAATAATTTGCTATATTCTGATTTTTCTTATAAAAATTACTCAATTTTATCAACTCCTAACTAATTATTTGTTTAATAAACAATGTTATATTTAATGTTTATATATTGCTTATTTATTGATAAAAACACTGATTATTATCAATGTTATACATAGTGCTAATATATTGTTTATTTAATGTTTAATTAATAATGTTATTAACAATGTTAAATATATAAAATAATAAAAATCGGCACACTGAAAAATACTATTAAATTTTAAAGTAATAGTTATATAAAATAAATTAATAAAAATAAATAAACTAGTGTGCCTTATTTTTATTTAAAATAAATTAGAATTAAAATCCTTTATTCATATGACGTAAAAAGTTTAATATCTTAATGATAATAAATAATCAAAATGGAATTAAAATAATTCACGCATCGCCCCAAAAGGTCATTAATTGCGGTAAAATACCCATCTCATATACAGAGACATCTTTTATTTTACCCATTGAATTGCCTAAACAAGTTCAAATGGAATTCATTCCATCACCAAATCCGATTTTTGTAACTGTTTCAGTTAATAAATTAATTATTTTCTATCCTCCTTTTTTTCAAGTTCTTTTTTTATTTTTTATTACCTTTAATTTGGCGAATTTTTTGATAAATTGATAAACCAATTCACGCAAAAAATACTTAACAAAATAAAAATAATAAATATTCATGTTAATAATTCTGGCATAATATAACTCCTTTCAATAAATTAAAAAATTGAAATTTGCAAACTCGCTCCGCTCGTTGCAGCTTTGCTCCACTTAAAAAACATTATTTAATAAATTATTCCGCTTAATTTATTAGCGGAATAATTTATTTTTTCCTTTTTAATTTCAATACCATTTGTAATCTTATTAACAGTATTAATAACAATATCTTTACCATACTTTTTCACTAACGACCGCAAAATAAAATATTGCTTTGTTTGCATAATTTCAAACTCCTTATTTAAAATATTAATAAAATTTATTTTTAAAACTGTAAATACCACAAAATTACAAAATGTATGTGGTTTCTGCAAAATATTTTTTTAACTGATAATGAGTATTAAAATAATTTTTTCTTTTTTACTTAAATATATTGATGTTATTATCCAAGAAAACATTATAATTAAAAAAGGTGGTAATCCTAATTATGATAGAACTATCGTTGTAACGAAACGAATAATTTTTTATTTTAAAATTGTTGATGAAAGCGAAAGATATACTGCTATATATTTTATTAAAAAATCAATTTATCGGATGATTTTAACAATTGATAAAAATAATAAAATTATTGCCTGAAGTTTATAATTAACACACACCAAGACAGCGAGTAATGATATTACTAATTTTTTTAAAGAAACTAAATTAAGTTTTTTGTTTATCCTTATAAAAGATAAAGATAATATCTTTAATTTTGATACAAATATTAATTAATATTTATAAAATGTAAATATTAAATATTATCAAAAAATCACTGGAAAAAATAGATATTAATAATTTTTTAAAATCTTTTTTTTTTTGCTTATGCTTCGGTACCTGTTTTTCAAAATCTTAGTAATTTTATAGAAAGTGGTTATATTGATAATTTACAATATGATACTGTTTTGATTAACTTTTTGTTTTAAAATTAGTTAATTTTAGAGATGTTTTAATTGATGAAAATAATATTAATAAAAATAAATTTGAAAAATTATTAAATATTATTTTTATATTTTCGAAAAATTTTTGTAGTAATAAAAAAATTGAGGTTTGTGGGTATAAAAAACAAAATTAAATTCGATTATTAATTAAGTAATACAAAAAATGATTAATAATTAGAATTTTTAGTAAAATTGTTTAATTTATTTAATTTTTTTTATTTTTTTTATAAAATTTCAACTTTTGTAACGCTATCAAAATTTTTATAAAGATTATTTACGAATAATTTGGTCTCATGTAAAAAATAAGGGTTTTTGTTTTTAAATGTTATTTAGTTTAATATAAATTAAGGATATTTTTTATTGTTTTTATAAAACCCCTATTTTTTACATGCGACCAATAATTTTTAATTTATAAAATAATACTTATACACAAGGATATAATAAAAAATATGGTTTATTAGCTAATAATGGTTTTAAAATTTACCCACGTTATTTTTATTTTTCTGATAAATATAAATCATTATATTTTAACATGTATTCTGCTTATAAAAATCGGTTTTATAACAATAATTATGGAAATTTTTTTAACTATGATTTTTAATTTGCAAATAATTATAATATTAATCAAAATGAGGGTTATGTTTTTGAATGAACTTTAAAAAACAAGTGTGGTTTAAAATATAATAAAATGGAAGAACAAAAAATAGTTTATAATTTTTTTTAATTACAAGCACAAAAAGATAATGATATGTATCGTTATTATGATTTTGATTTTGTAATTTATAATTGACAATAAATTAATAACGGCGGATTATTGCCCGATATTCAATGATTACGGGCCCAATATGAAAGTTGTAGTTGATATAATTTAGATTATCATATCGGAAATACCGCAATTTGAATAGTTAATAATATTCCTGGTATAAAACAAGTAAATGAGTTAGCAAGTGGTTTTGATAAAATTTTTCAAAAAATATATAGTTTTTTAAGTCAAACATTTTAAGTATGAAAATTTAGTCCTGCATTGTATAGTACAATAACTAATTTATTTTTATTAATTATTTTTATGAAGTTTGTGTGATTAATTTAAAAAGGACTTATTAGTCATTTTATTCTTTTCAATTTGTTATTTTACCTGTGTATTCATTAATTTTTGGTTCTTTAGTTTTATTACAACCATCTCAACGATAAACTGGTTGTGTTTTAACTCACTAATTAATTAAATCTACTCCCATTTAATTAAATAATGAAATCATTTTTAATTTTCATTTTTTAATTGGATATTATTTTAAAATTGTAAAATAATATTTATTATCAATTTTATTAATTAATGTATTTTTATCAAGTAATTTTCATTTATTTCCAACCGGTGGTTCTTGTGGTTTTTATAGTTGCTGTTCTGGTTTATTACCCCTATTTTCATTATTATTTATATGATTTTAGTTTTTCATAACTAATTAATGATGTTGTACTTGTTGCTGTTAATTTAATTGTTCCTAAAAATACTAAGTATATTTTTTATATTTTTATTTTTTTACTTAAAATGCTATAATTAAATTACATAAATTATAACATATTTTAATATTTTAGGAGGTAAATTGTTAAAAAATATGAAATATTAGATATTAATGAAATAATAAATTTAGAAAAATTAAAAGATAATTAATTATTTAAAAAGAAAAATGGAATAATTAATATTCGAAAAAAGTGCTAATCAAATGAATAGGTATTATTCTGTAATTTTAGAAGAATTAAAAATATGTTTGATAATATTAATGATTATAATGCTACAAAAGTGCAAAAATACACGATAAAAAAACAATGTCGTAATTATTATATTTTAAATTCACAATAATTAAGTTATTTTTATAATGAATATAATAATTTTGGTCGTTCTGCACAAAATATTATTACTTCGTATGAATTAAAATATAATATTAAATTTGATGTATGTTTTAAAACAATTTATAAATATATTAAATTAAGTTATTTTAATTTAAAAAAATAAATGTTATATTATTAAAAATAAAAAAATGGCGAAAAAAATGATAATCGTTGTGTATTGCTTAATATTGGAGATTATAAGCAATTTTAAAATGATTATGGAGATGATTTAATTTTTAGTGGAATTTTATAAACAGATACTATTGATTTTAGTAATTTTCATTTGTTAGTTTTATTAAATCGTAAATATAAAATAATTTTTTATTATATTTTATTTAGTAAAAAGGCAAGTATTTTATTAACAATTTTAATGAAAATTATTAATAAAATTGGTATTAACAAATTTAGTTATATTTTAACCGATAGAGGAAAATAATTTTATATATGAAAAATAATATAAAAACATTTTAAAATAAGAGTTTATTTTTGTGATGACGGTAAACATCGTGATAAATCATTAGTAGAAAGAATAAATAGATATATAAGGCGTTTTATTAGGTAAAAATGAACCATTAATTAATATTAGTTATATTATAAAATTTATTTTAGATATATTAAATACTACAATTAGACTTTGCTTGGGAAATTTTATATCAAAACAAAACTTTAAAAAAATTTTTTAAAATTAAATTAGTGTGTATATAAGATAATAAAATTTATTTTTTGCTGTGTTTAATTTTATAATTTTGAAAATAAATATTAAAAATATTATTTTTAATATTTATTTTTTGTAATTATTGATTTTTATTTTTAATTTGTTTTAATTTTATTAAATTTTTATTATTTAGTTTTACATTATACAAATTAAATAACATTTTTTATTCCATTGTAATATTTATTAATTTATTATTTTTAATTTTTCAAATTCCCACTCCAATTACTGAAATTAAAATAAAGCCAATTGCTAATGTTGATATTGAAACAACATAATATGAAAAGGAAGGAATTAATAACATCCCGGTACTTTTAAAAACAATATGAATAATGACATTCCATAATAATTGAGCAATAACATAACCTAAAACATAACCTAAAACAATTGCAAATAAGTAAAATCCTAAAACAATTGCAATAATTTTTCATGTTGGATAACCAAGTACTTTTAAGGTTAAGATTGTACGGCGATTTTCATCAAGCACAATGGCAATTAAGACTGATAAAATTAAAGCAACAATGACAATTGTTAATCCCTCTAAAACATTAAGAACATCTGGTGCAGTTCGCATTCCTTGTGAATATTTTTTTCGTAAAGTATCAAATGGTCATATTTTGTTAAGGCCATTTAATAATTTTAAATTTATTCTTAAGTCCAAGGCATTTTTAAGATCAGGTTTTTTATTATTATCAAACATTGTAAAATCATAATTATCGGTTAATGAAAATGATGAAATAATACGATAAGGCTGGAATGTCACCCCCAATGGACTAGCTCTTGATGCAAAAACATTATAATAATAATTTGGTAAAAATTGTTCTCCTTTTTTAGTTAAATTAACTCATTGATTCATAACCGTAACCAATGAATATTGATTCATATAAATATTCCCCGAACTAATATCGGCATCATTTGAACCAATCACTTTAAAAGCAACTGGAACATACCCAATAGCATTTGTAATTTGAACATTTAATTTAAAAATATCCCCCGAAACTAAATTCATCGATTGATAAACCCGTTTTGCTAAAAGAACCGGTATTGGTTCATTAATTGGAATATTTAGGGAATTCCCGGTAGGTTCTGACCTAATTTTATAGCTAAAGACTTCTTTTTGAGCAATATCACTTGGTGTCGTATTAGAACGATAATTCAATAATTTATTACGCTCTGTTTCATCATTTGTTAACCCAACAACATTTAATTGTGAAACTGGATTTTTTGAATTTTTCTTATCATCCGGACTTCAACCCGCTGATAAGAAAACATATGGGAAATCATAATTTTTATCATAAACCATATAAGGTCCTAAATAAATATCTGGGTATTGACCATTATTTGTTGCATTTAAACTATTAACCAAATTAATTCCACTAATAATTGTTTGAATATCAGCTTCATTTATTCCTTTTTCAATTAAAAATGGTTTCATAAGATTAATAGTTTTTACTAAATTATCTCATCCATTAATTAGTTCACCAGACTCATTATCCTTAACTTTATAATTAGCAAGTGCCCCAACTGTTGTTGCGCTTATATATGGATATGTTTTTTTTTCTTCATCATAATTAATCTTACTTTTAACAAGAGTTTTACCACTTGGATCGCCAATAATATTTAATAAATCACCACAATTTTTTTTCATATTTTTTGAATCTGAAACATATAGACTTGTAAAGCACGTTAATGGATTTGGAAAGTTAAATGTTTTATTATAATCAATAATTTTTGCCTCATGATAATAATTCATGCGCTTATCAACCGTAATTCACTGATAAGTTTTATTATTGCCGGCTTCTTTCGCAATATCTTGCTGATCATAACTAGCAATTAAATATGATTTAATATCATTATTAAAATAACGGAAAGAATCTTTAACAATTCCTTGTGCCATTACTACTCCTGCATCCAACTGGAAAATTAGCAAAAAGAACGAAAAAGCTAAAACAATTAATACCATAATTAATTTTCCTAAAGATTTTAGTGCAAATGTAAATGATAAATGAACATTAAATGTTAATACAAAATTATCATATTTACGAATTTTTTTTACTTTTTTAGGACTAAAACTTAAATTAAAACCCTTTAAATCATAAATTAAATCCAATACTGTCCGATTTAAAAGAATAAATAATATTAAGAAAGACATCCCGATAAAAATAAGTGGAATAAAAATTGTCGCTGAAACAAAAATTAGTGGATTAAAATAAAATGATGATAATGGTAATCCTATTGAATATAAATTTGAACCAGTAAAATACATTTGAAGAGGAATACTTAAAGCTCATCCCAATAAACAACCAATTAAAGTTGTAAAAATAATGTTAAAAGTAAAAATAAATGATAATTCAAAGCGATGATATCCCAATGATTTTAAGACTCCAATTTGCCATTTTGCATTATTGATATCTTTTTTAATTAAAAAAGCAATAATAAATAAAATAATAATTGAACAAGCAACAGCAATTGAAGTATTAATAATAAAACCAGTATTTGTTAACATCACAACTTGCCCCGGTAATGATGTTTCGAAAGCGACAATCGCATTATCGGGCGCTACAAAATAATTACTTAAAACTTTTCTTAATAAAGTTATTTTTTGTGGTTCAATTAAATTACCATTAACATTAATAAAACTAGTAATTTTTTCAGTTCCATTTGAAAAATTATTCTTGACAGCATTAAAATTAATATCATTCATAAATAATACTGAACCATTTTTTAAATCAATAATTTTATGACCAGTAGAAAGAGTTGATATACTTACTAAATCAGGATAAATATTACTATACTTTGCCCCATATCCAATAATATTGAATTGTAAATTTTGGCTATTCCCTAAATTAAAGTGTCCACCAATTTTTAAATGATTATAATCAGCATATTGTTTATTTAAAATAATGTTATTTTCTGTTAAATAACTAATATGTTCCCATTTTGTTGCTTCAAAAAGACGATTAAACGGAGTATAAAAAATATTATTACCTCGTCAACCATCACCTTTATATAATAAATTTTTATTTTTGTTAACAGAAGTAGCATTAAAATATTTTGTATCTTTTGCTAAATTATTTGCAGCAAATTGATAGCTAACATTAAAACTAATTTCTAAGTCAGCTTCGTCACTATTAATTAAATCATTTAAACGACTTTCATCCGGATTATGAATAATATAACTTAAAAAAGCGGCAGCAAGATTATTATTAAAGTTTTTAACTAAGGCATTAAAAGAAGCTGTTCCCGTTTCCGGATTTAAGTATGATGGTTCTTTTGTTCATTTACAAATTTCAGAATTATTTAAATCACAATTTAACCTTAAAAAATCAGCACGAATATTATTAAATGTTAAATGTTCAGCATCAATTTTTGACTCATCATAAAACTGAGCTAAAAAAGTGCGATTATTTTCATTTATTTTTCAAGCGGGATTTATTTTTCACACATTATTATCAATATTTAAACCATCTAGTCTAATTTCATATTGATAAGGAAGGCTATTTTTTTTAATATCATTTAAGCCATTTTTAATTTGAAAAACAGTTGAAAAAAGAGCTGTAAAGGTTAAAACTGCACCAATAATAAACAAAATTAACCCAATAAATTGAGTTATTTTTTTTGCAAACCCTCACGTAGCCTCTTTTACAAGATTTCACATATTATCCGCCTATTCTAAAAATCATTAAGTTAATTATATAAGAAAAATAACTAATTTTAAAAAAAAATATTCAAAAAATTTAATTGCCTAATAAATAAATTAAAAATTTTTACTTTTATTTAGCACTTCGACTGACAACATTTTTTTATTTTTTAATAAGAATTAATAAAAAAATTTTTAATTTATTATTTTATCTTTTGATTAATTTACGAAATGAATCATATCCCAGCATCATTAATAAGGCAGTCGGGGGAAAGTTGAGGTTTTATAAAAATTATAAATAAATTAATTAAATATAAATTAAAGTAATCTCTTATTAGAGTGAATTTTTTATTTGTATTATTCATCAGATAGTATCTTTAAAATTAAAAATTAACTTTTTTTTTTTTTTGCCTACAAATTAGTTAATTTTTATAATTTCCTTTTTGTGATTTATTATATTTTTTTGTTTTAAAAAATAATAATATTATTTTTAATAAGAATAATATCTTATGAATAATGCAATCTAAAACTTAATATTTTGATGCTTAAAGATGGATAACTAATCTGCGGCACGAAGCCTTAAAGAAACTGTGAAAGGGATTGGATTTAATATTCCTATTTATTTCTTTAATTCTCGGCAAGATTAATCACTTGCGAAATATCAGAGCATGTGTTTTTTGGCTTGTTTTAATAAAAAGAGTGCTGTTAAACCGAAAAAAACAATATCAGACACCAAAAAACAATATGGTTAGAACTCCAAAAGATTATTTTCTTTATATAAAGTTGTATAGGGATGGATGAAGCGTAATTAATAGCTGGATAAAATGTTTTTTGTTTATTTCTGTATGGGGTAAAATATATCAAAATATCCTATCCGTTGCCCCACTCTCACCTCCAAAATGAAGCGGGCTGCGAAATAAATAAATACTAAAATAATTTATTTAGTAAATATCAAAATATTAACCAATAAAGGAATATTATTTTTTTACAGAAAGAAAAATATTTGATTAAAAAATGAAATAAAAAAATTAAAAATAAATTACAATAATTAATGATACTGTCTTATACAGTAACGGTAAATAATATTAATGATGAAATTTGAGCGACAAATAAAAATAATTAAGGATTATAGATAAATGATAGAATATAAAATTTTGTATATTAATAAAACTTGAAACGAAATAACAACATCATTTGATTGAATTAATTTTAAAACTATTAATTATTGCATTTAACATCATAAAAATCCATTATTATTTGCAATGTTTACAATGAGCCAAAATGTACTTAAATTTATTTAAAAACAAGTGATATTTTTTATTTCTTAATATATGCAGCATTACAAAATTAATGATATTTTAGATTTGGCTTCCGATGGTTGAAAAATATTAGAAATTGACAAAAAAAATAAAACAAATAAATTAAAATATATTATTGCAGTTGATCCCTCCGGAATTGGACAAACTGTTGTTATTATTTATAATGTTTTGCAACAAAAAAAATAATAATATTACTTTTAATTCTAAAAATGAAGAAGAAGCAATAAATAATATTTACTTAATATTAAATGATTTTAAAAATAAAACTTATTCTTATTTAAATAAAGTTTTTGTAATGATTGAATATTATAAACTTAATAGGTGTTTAAAAATAAAAAATCCATTATCTATCCCTAAATTCATTGGTGGTTTAAAATTTTTATGTAAACATCTATTTAATTTAAATTATATTTTATAATCGCCAGTTGTTAAGAAAAATTATATTTATAAAGGAAATATTAAAATGCCAGAGCATGAACGCGATGATTGAAAACATTTACAATATTTTATAACAAAAGTATTTTATAAAAATATCACAAATAAAAAGTAATTTATCCAAAAAATTTGAAATTAAAAAAAGATGATGAGATAAAAATTAAAGGCTCAGTATTTAATCAACTAAATTTAAAAACTAAAAGATATTTTTTATCTTTTTGAGTCGATATTTTTTAAATTATCCAAAAAGTGATTATAAAAAAATACAAATATTAAAAAATAGGAGGGAAAACAATGACATTAAAAAACGTAAAATATGTTCTTATTGATGAAAATAATGATCCTATTAAAAATGAAGATGGTAGTTTAAATATTAAAACTTCTGAAATTATTTTAGAAAATATTGCTGAAGTTGAATAATTTAATGCAAGTAATTTATAAAATAGCAATCAGCAAATCAACAAATTATAAACAAAAAACACGATAGAATTACAAAAGTTGATGTTTTATAAAAATTATAAATAAAAACAATTAAATAAATTAAACAATTTTGCTAAAAAGTCTAATTATTAATCATTTTTTCGTATTAATTAATTAATAAGCGAATTTAATTTTATTTTTTATACCTACAAACCTCAACCTTTTTCTTAATACCAAAATAATTCCTCGAATAATCATGCTTGCTGAATTATTTCAAAATTTATTTTCAATATTTTTTTCAATTAACATACGAATAAGTGATCTAATTTTATCTTGATATTTTATTTTTCATTTTTTTTTTTTTTTTTTTTTTCGTTATTTTTCATTATCATTTTAATAAAGTCATCATAAATTAATTTTAATGGATTTCAAGTATTTACTTTCTCTAAATTACTAAAATCAATAACTTTTATTTTATAACCATTTTCTTCTAAAAATCCACTATTTAAATTATATATACCCCTTTGGAGTAAAACTATTATCATATTTGGTTTAGCGGCTGATTTTTCGTTTCAATAAATTGTTGGTAATGCTATTCATTGTGTTTTTCCGCTCGCTGTTTAACCGACAATAACACTATGAATATTATTTTTTAAGTTAAAAAATAAATCTTTTTTGTTTTTATTATAGTTAAAAACAAAACCAGTATTTTTATAACTATCTTTGATATTAACTTTATCACTAATATCATCGATTTCTTTTATACTTAATCATTTAATATCCCCAAAATATATTTTATCCGTTGTTTTAATTGCAGTTTCTTTATTATTAACTTTACTAAATAAAATAAAATAAAAAAATCAGCAGTAAAATGCTAAACTCAACACAACTGTTATTAATAATTCCATATTTACTTTTAATTATATAATTTTATTATGATAATATTTGAAATTGCTTAATTTATTTGATAAATATTGTCATTTCTTTTAAATTAATAAAAATTGAATAACCTATTACAAACAATGTTAAAAAAATAAAAATGATTTGAATAAAACATAAACCAATTAATAAAATTATTTTTTTATTTTTAATTTTATTTCACATATTTTTAGGTAGTAAGAAAAAGATTGGGGTTTGTGGGTATAAAAAAAATTCAATTCGCTTATTAATTAAGTAATACAAAAAAATGACTAATAATTAGACTTTTTAGCAAAATTGTTTAATTTATTTAATTGTTTTTATTTTTATTTTTTATAAAAAATAAGCTTTTTTCCGACAACCAAAATTATTCAATAATTAATTTTAGTATCGTTTTGTATTAATGCTTAAAGTAATTACAAAAGTGGTTGATATAATTGTTAAAATTATAATTAAAATATTAACTAAATTTTCAATTCATTGCTTTACTTCATCAATTGTTAAAATTACTCAGTTAATTTTAAACATTTAACTTCAACTGTTACTTTTAAAAAAGTTAAATATTTTTTAACTAATGTTGTAATATAAATATTAATATCAGTTGGTGTTTTATTTCGATATTCAATTTCAATTACTAATTGATCACGCTTATATTTATATTCAAAAATTTGTGTATAAGATAAAATTATAATTGAATTATAAATCTTCATATAAATAAAGAAAGTTTTTAAATTATAAATATTAATTTTGCCTTCCTCAATTTCGTTAATAGTTGAATTAAATCAATCACTATAGATTTCTTCAATATTTGTTGAACTAGGATAAGGTCGGACAATACCGATATTATTATTTAGTAATTTATTTCAATGTTTATCAATATTAATTTAACCAGACGAAGTCAAAATTTATTGAATAAATGAATATGATAAATATGGGTTCATTAATGGTTTTGTCATAATTAAAAAATGCTCCAAAAATTGGTTGATCAGTTTTTAACGCATAAGTTCAATTTGCCAAAGCTTGGCGAATTTGTACATCAATTGTTGAACAACTTACAACTGAATTAATTGCTGGAGTTATAAAAGTTGGTGCTGTTAAAAACAATAATACTTTTTTATTATTGCTTCACATTATTACTACAATTTTATCATTTTTATAAAAATTATAATAAAAAAATAGATAAGTAGTTTTAAAATTATCTATTTTTTTTGTTTTCTTCAATTAAGTCTTTTCTAATTTTTTTATCATAAGCAATACATCCATCAATAACAGATGTTTCGGCGTTTTTAGCTACACGAACAGGAATTTGAAAATAATCTGATAAAAATTCTTTAATTCCGGTAATTTGACCAAATCCCCCAGTAACTAAAATTCCATTAGCAACAGCATCACCAGCTAACTCGGCGGGAGTTTTTTCTAAAACCTCGGTTATTAATTGTGTAATTGATGAAAAAATACTTATTAATAATTTTCTAATTTCTGAATCTAAAATTTCTACTTCTTTTGGCATCCCTGTTACAATATCACGACCGAAAATAATCATTTTTTTATTTTCTTTTGTTTTGTATAATGAACCAATTTGTTTTTTAATTTGTTCAGCAGTAACAATACCAATTGAAATAGTATGCTTTGCACGAATGTATTTTAATATTTCTTCATCAATATAATTCCCGGCAGTTTTAATTGATTTACTTTCAACAATTCCGCCAGCTGAGATAATAGCACAACTTGATTTTCCACCACCAATGTCTAAAATAAAAGTTCCTTTTGGTGCAAAAATATTTTCACCAGCTCCTAAAGCAGCCATTAATGAATCTTCCTCAATTTTTACAAAGTCAGCACCAATATTTTTACACATCTTGATTATCGCTTTTTTTTCTAAGTCTGTAACATTTTTGGGACACGCAATTAAAACAATAGCATTTTTTCATAAATCAGTTACTTTTGCTTTTTTTCCTATTTGTTTAATAAATTCTTCTGCAATAGTTAAATCTGCAACTGATCCGTTGCGTAATGGTGAGTAAATTTCAATTTTATCATGTGTCTTGCCGATTAAATTTTTAGCATCATCACCTAATGCTATTAGTTTCTTAGTTCCGATTTCATATGCCATTACTGATGCTTCATTAAAAATAATGCCTCTCCCAGCAACATAAGCAATCGAATTAGTAGTTCCTAAATCGATAGCAATTAATTTCCGGGGTGCTTTTGACGAAATGTTAAATGTATTTTTAAATACGTCTGATATTGCCATCATTAAAATGTCCCCCTCCTTTTATTGCTTAGTTAAAAAACATGGCAATAATAATAAGATAATAATTTTCTTAAATATCAAACCCTTTATTTGTTACAAAAAATTCAATATCAAGTAACTTTATTATATAAAATATGGTACAATTTGCAATTAAAAATGATAATTTCAAGTTTATTTTTTGGCGCTGTGTAGATATAAACGGCAAATTTATATCTTTTTAAATTAATAATAAAATATTTTTAATAAATTGCAACTATTTTTTCAAAAAAAATAAATATTTGTAATTTCATCTTATTTTAAGTATATTTAAGCAAACTAAAAATAATTTATTAAATTTTAACTAATAAATTTATTTAATATTTTGTAAAAAAATTTTTTTTTGCACTTATTCAATTAAAGTGCGGTCGAAGTTTATCATTTATAACATTAACTACTCAATCTATCATTTTTTAACTAACATTATTAAAATCAGTTCTCTTAGGAAGTTAATATCTAAATTAGCTGTTCATATGTTCAATTAATGGTTTTTGTTGTTGTTTACCTGTTTACCGGGACCATAAAAATAAATTTATGTTTCAGTACATATTTCCATTTCTATTAATTTACTAAATTCTTTTCCTCTATAGGTTATAATTCCTTTAATTTTCCCAATTAAATTATTATTTATAATAATATTTTTAAATTTTACTAAAACCTCATTAGCTGTATGATTTTTTAATTTAACTGCAAAATAGTTGTTACTTTATTGTTCAACTAATACCAAACAACTAGATTGATGGTCTTTTCCTGCAACAGTATCCATTTCAAATCAACCAACACCAGAAAATTTATTTTTAATATCTCAAATTGATTTAAAATTAATTAATTTTCCTTGATTATTTGGTTTTTGTTTTGTTTTATATTTTTTACCATGATGAGGCAAATTTTCTTTTCTTAACCATAATTTTCCTAAGCTAATTAATTTATATAAAGTTTTAACAGAAGCGGGAAATTTAATACCAAATTCTATAAAATAACAATAAATAAGTTGTTCGTGTGTATCACGAGGTGCTTATTAAATCTTGTTTCAATAAAGTCTAACTGCTTTTTTGTAAATTAAGGTACTTTTTTAATACATTTTTTACGCTTTTTTATAATTTTTGTTAGCATCTCTGACGGCCTATAATCTTGTATATTTTTAAATCGCTTAATTTCTCTTTTAACAGTATTAATCCGGTGGGCCCCTATTTATCTTGCTATTTCAGATAAATTAATCGTGCCATTTTTTTTTACAAATATCAGATGATAATAAATCATTAAATAAATTTCGTTCATCAAATATTAAATGTTTAAATTTTCTAATTTTTATACAAATTTCCTTCATTTTTTCTTATAATGTATTATATATAAAATAAAAAAGTTAATAAATATGTAATAATTTAGTAAAGTTAACAACAAAAAACGAATTACTAGTTATGAACATTTAAATAAAAAATATGATTTAAATTTTATTGACTATAATTTTAGTTTTGATTGAGAAGTATTTAAAGACTTTGTTGGTGATAGTTATGCCCGATATTTTGCTTCACCAACTTTTTTAATTTTGTTTCAGCGTGTCGCGGTACTAATAAAACATGAAATCATTTAGCAGAAAAATTATTTTTTGCTTTTAATTTTATTGATGCTTCATCTAACATTTTACAAAGATATGCTAACACCCACGAAGATACTACTTTTGGCGATATCATTAATGTCTGTAATTATTTTATCTATATGACAAATATGGGATTTATATAGGACCTAACAATGAAAATGACATTGTTTGACCTAAAAATTTTAAAGAATGTGGCGAGATTGTTTTTCCTAGTGGTGTTCGCATCGCCTTTGCGGGTTATGCCAATGGAAATAAAATTATGGGGAAAGTCGGGAAAGGAAGCGGTATAATAACAGCATTAACTGATGAAATGTTCCATGCCGAAGAAAAAGAAATATTAACAGATAAAGAATTAGATAAAAGATATAATAATTTAATAGTTTCAATGTTTCATTCTAAAATTTTAAAGGTGTCTTACGAAAAATATATTGATGATGGCGGTAATGAACAATATAATCTAGATAAAACTATTCCGGCAAAAGAATTGTCTTGAACATTTCAAGAATGAGATAACACAACAAAATAATATAGCATAGTAACACCATATTTATCTTTAAATGAAAGAATTAAAACTATTTTAAAAGAACACAACCAAGTATATTCAGAAAATAAATAAGCATTTACGGTTTTGAATATAACGATAATGACCCCATTATTTATGTTTTACGAAATTATCGTAAATATATGCACGAATATAATTTAAAATATTTTTATAATACCAATAAAAAACAATATCAATTTGATATTTATTCAATTGGTGTCGATTATGCTAATGGTATTGAAGAACATACGATATTTTTATTTAGTGGTTATAAAATTAATGAAAATAATGAATATGATAAATATTTAATTGAATAAAATGTTGTTACCTCAAAAAAAGCAATGAATTTAAATGAAATAGTCGAACATTACGGACAATGAATAATTAATACATTTGATAAATTTGATGACTTTTAATACACAACATTTCATTATGATATTAATGCTCATGACTTTATGCAAAAATTGCAAGAAGATATTTACCCTTATTTTAGTTATAAAATTAAAATATTTAAAGCTAAAAAACATCAAACTTCGTTTAATAAAGAAACGGTTATAATTAATCGTGTAACATGAATACGAAAAATGTTTGTTAAAGGCAAAATATATGGTATTTTAAATAATTTTCCATTTTTAGATAAGTGTATTAGTGAGCCAAGATTTAACGATACCAAAACAAATACCCCCCCCGATAGTAAAAAAATGTACCATGACCCATATTATGCTTTGTTTTATGGTTCTTATCCATATTGTTTTAAAATTGGATTGTAAAAATCCATATTTTATGGGATTTTGGACGAGGATGCGATTCACCATATATATTTTAGACCAGTTATTATTTTAAAAATTTTAACACAGCTTCCGATGGTGTTAAAAAATTTATGCTTTTATGTCGTCTAACGTTGTTGTAATAATCTAAAAAGATATTAATTAATTTTCGTAATTCATTAATATTTTTATGATAAAGAGAAATATATTCAAAAAATTTATTTCATTTTTGATGAAATCTTTCATTTTTCCCATTTGATTAAGGGGAACGAATTGGTGTTGTTTGATGAATAGCACCTTTTTGGATTTAATACTTTTGTAAACTAACTTTTATGATCTTTATACTCTGGATTATAACTATAAACATATTCAGGATCATTATAGGTTCTAATTCTTTTTATTCTAATTTTATTATTTAAAAAATCATCTTAAGCCTGATTAAAAACATCAATTGCTTATGACTGTGATTTATTTTCAGATAAATAAGCGACACCAAAGCGTGATTTTTCATCAATAAAATCATACAAATATAAATTACGTTTAAAACCAGTCATATTTGTTGTCATAATTTTAATATCATGTTTTAAATGTCCTAATTCAGACATTTCATAATATTTATAAGTCTTAATTTTCTTGTTTTTAGGATAAAAATTATTAAATTATTTATTCCATTTAATTAAATTTTTAATGTTATGTTTAATTACTTTCTTTTTATATTTGAAAAACCCATCTAGTGTTAAATTATAAAAATAACAAATACCGGCTCCATATTTTTGTTGATATTTTTTTATCATTTTTGCAACAGAAATCTTGTAAGTTTTTGAATAATGGTTATTAATATTAATTTGTCTAGTTGATTTTTTAGCTAAAAAATAAAATTTAATTTTTATTTAAGACAAAATTGAATCTTTTTAGCTCAATTATAAAAAGTTTGTTTTGATTTATAAAATAATTTAATTAAATTATTTAATGAGTTTTTATATAAATAGTATTTTTGACATAAATTAAAATAATTAATGACATTTTGATAAATATAGTTTGTTTGTTGTGAATGCTCTTTTTGTAAATATCATTTTTTTATTTTTATTCTTAATGAATATAATTCATTTTCATTATTAATACTTGTTGCCATATATTTTTAATCCCCGTTCTATTTTAAATACCAAAATTAGTGGTCTAAAATGTATATTATTTTAACAATAGGCTTTTGGGCGAGCGGTTGATTTTCTGAAATTTTTTGATAAAACGACTTACAAGTTAAAAAAAATTTTGATGTTATTTCAAACAAATTTGTGAATCTTTATAAAATTCTTCGCTTAACGCTTAGAATTTTTCCCAATTATTTTGAAAAGCGCGGCAAATTTTTTTTTAAACTTTAAGTAATTTTTCATAAAATTATTAAAATAACCGCAAGCCCATATTAGTGCAATGTAATCATAATAATAATCATTTTTATATAATCTCCTTTCTAAAATATGTCTAAAAAGTGCTTATATATATATAATGTGAATATATCTTGATAAAAAGTTTCAAGATAAAAGAAAAGAAATTATACAAAATGAAAAAACTACTAAGTTTATTAAGTGTATTAACGATTAGCGGAAGTGCTATACCAACAACAATTGCAGCTAGTCCTTATCCGGAAAAAGAAATATTAATTATAAATAAAAGAAAAAAAATGAAGAATGAAGATTAAGTAATAAAATTTTAAATGTTTCAAAAGTTAAACAAAATAAACAATATTGATGCGTACCCGCTGTTGGACAATCAATTTTACAATATTTCGGTTTAACAAATATTTCTCCCGTGAAACAACACATTAATGAAAGTAATTCTTTTCAATCTAGTTTAGCATATTGTATGAACACAGAATTTAGTTCTGGAACAACTCCTAATAATTTTATAAATGCTTTAAAGAAAATTATTGTGCAATATAATTTAAATTTTCAAAGATTATATTCAATAAATACAATTAACTATAATTATAGTATTAATAACTTTGTAAATATAATTAGAAATAGTTTACAAAAAAATACACCATTAGCACTTGCTTATAGGGGTAATCTTCCCAAATATTTTACTGAAAACGGTGATCTAAGCAATCATTTTATTATAATTAATGGCATTACCGGAACAAGAACTAATACAATGCGTGAAACAGGATTAAATCTTACCTTTCACTATATTATGGATCATTGAACAGGAACCCGTGGTGCTTTTTATAGCATTCTTTTGAGATTATTAGTTTCTAATAGAAATAATCAGGGCGAAATACTACAAAGTTATTTAATTTATCATAATAAAAATTCACAACCAGAAACTAAAATACCAAAAAAAAAATCAAACAGAACCAATGAATTTTTTTGGCCAAAACATAAAAAATATTTATATTTATATTGAAATTTGTGGGGCTTCTTTAAAATATATATATATTAAATCAAATTCAAATAATAACCAATATTCTCAAAATTCAACAATATATGGTAAAAAAATTACTACATTTAAAATTTTAGATACAGACAAAGGTAATTTAAAATATGGCGATGCTTTTATTGGCACTTCAAATGGTTTTTATATTTTAACAAAAAAAGATAATTTTATTAAAAAAATTAATTATGTATACGGAAATATAACTTATATTAATTTATTATATTTTGCATTAACAGTTACAAATAAAAATAGAACTTTATATCAATTAAATTATGATATAAATTATCCAAATCCCAACTGAATAAGCGGTCCATATTCTTCTAATTAAATAATGAAAAATATATTATTAAGTCTTTTGGGAACAATCGCTTTAACTGGAACAAGTACAACAAATTTAGTTGCCTGTAATAAACCGCAAGAATATACAAAAGAAGAATTAGCAAAATTAAAAGAAGAAAATAAAATAAATACAACAAATAAAGAAATCAGAGATAATTTATAATGAATAGCACCACAAGAAAAACCATTTAGTCAAGTTGATAATAAATATTATTTTGTAATGTGGCGGGATAATAAAGAACTTGAATGAAGAATTTATAAATTTAAAAATGCTGAAAAAATAAGATTACCTGGCGGTTTTAAATTAATTCTTGATTATTATGGCAGAGTTGATGACCCTAATAAAATAAATTTAGTTTTTGATGCTGAAATTAATAATTTAAAAGCAAATGACAAAATTTGAACAGCTAATAGTATTAACTTTAAAACAGTTTATTGTTGAAATTTTGATACATCAGAACCAGATTTAATTATCGATAATCATGGTAATATAAAAATTAAATAATAAACAAAAAACTATTTTAATAAATGGTTTTTTATATTTCTAAATTAACTAATGATATTTTTTTCATTATCATTACTAAATAATTGTAAATTATTAATATTAATTTGTTCTTTTTGAGTAAAAATTGTAATATTATAATTTCCATATCCCCCCCGCCTTCCTGATATTTCAACCTTATTTAAAACAAATATTTTAACATCATAAGTTATTTTAATAATATCTTCAACTAAATTTTTAGTCATACTTATTCAAACCGCTTTTGAATAAAGCAATCTATATCATTGCGAAAAATGGTTTAATTATTATTCTATTTTGTCATTAGAGACAATTAAATTAGTTAAATATTTGCCATATTTACCATCTGATAACTTAATTTCGGCAGGTATAAGAGAAGAAATATTATTTGTTTCTATTTCATTATTTAATGATAATCAATTAAAATAATTATCTTCTAATTTATAAATAGGTTTTTTGGAAATATCTCTATTTTTAACAGTTACTTTGATTTAATCATTTTTATCAATATTATTATTTTTTAAATTTAATTTTATAATAGAACCTGTTTCTGGATTTGTTTAGTTAATTTGCGGATCGACATCACTATTTCAATAATAAACTGATTTAAAATTAATACTATTAGCTGTTCAAATTTTGTCATTTGCTCTTAAATTATTGATTTCAGCATCTAAAACTAGATTTATTTTATTAGGATCATGAATATTACCTTAATAATCAAGAACTAATTTAAAACCGCCAGGTAATATTATGTTTTTAGCATTTTTAAATTTATAAATTCTTCATTCAAGTTTTTTATTATCCCGCCACATTACAAAATAATATTTATAATTAATTTGATTAATTTTTTTTTATATGCATAAACTTCATTTCAATAATTTATTGGCTCTTGAGTAATTATTTTACTACTAAAATTAAAATATGATAAATTTAATTCAACTTTACAAATGTTAAAATTTTCAATATCCAGTTTTTGCCTTTCTTGGATTAGATATTAATTCAAAATAATAAGGAGAAAACAATTTATCGTCATCATTATATCCTTTATTAATTGCGTATTTACTATATGTATAATTTGATAACATATATATAATTTGTTTAAATATTTTTACAGCATTATCATTTAAAGAAGAAAAATTATCTAATTCTCAGTTTTCATATAAACCATCAACAACATCTTCTGGTTTTTGTCATTCGAATTTTTGCTGTAGTTCATCCACTTTATTTATTGGCGGTATTACCTTTTTAATCATATTTTGCCCCTAGAAATTTTCTATCATAATTATAATGATATTTTAAATAATTTAAAAAAACAAGATTTAATTCTTTTACATCTAATAAACTCTATATATCTTTACCTTTAATATAGTTTTTAACAATACTTAATTGTAAAAAACTTTCAGTAAATCAATATTGGAATACTCTTAAATTAGGATTTGTTTCAATTGGCATTGATAATAAAGGTACTAAACTATCATTTTCAATAATTGAAGATGGATAAGAATAAACGCCATTTACATTTCCTTAGCATTTAATATTACAAAATAACATTGATTTAGGGTATTTCATTTCGATTCCAGTAAATACTGTATTTTCTGGTAATGATTTTTGTAATACTAAATAAATACTATTTTGATTTTTTCACTTAAAATCAGTTATTTTAACTAAATGGGTGGATTTAATAATATCAACACCATCAGGTGAATAAGGGCGCTTGTATTCTTCAATGATATAACATTCACTTTTATTGTCTTCACTAATTGGTTCGTTAATAGACACTATTTTTAAATCATAAGATTCTAAAAATACTCCGTCTTGTTTTGAAATATCATTGATTAAAATATCTTTTTCATCAATCATTACATAACTTGCGCCATTATCTTGGATTATAGTGTTTTGTTGAATTTGTAATTTAAATTATAACCATTTATTTTAATATATTAATCTTTGTTGATAAAACCTATTTTAATGCTATTTTTAGAGTAGTTTAAGGTTGGTTTTTATATTTGTTTTAACAAAAGATTATTAATTTTATAAATATATAATATTATAGCGCGATCTTAAGTAAATAATTGTTCTAAATCAAGGTCGCTGTACTGCGATTGACTGGCGAAATCTAGCGGAATACTATCAATTTAATATTCAATTTTTTCATCATTTTCTAATTGTGTTAACATTTTTTCAGATGGTTTTAACATTATTCTTGTTCTCCTTCTTCATTATTAATATTGATAATATTTTCGTTGTTTTTTTAATTGTTTGTTTAAAGTAGCATTTACTGGTAAACGAACATCAACAATTAACTCATCAATATTTTTAATATTGAATGTTCTACTGTTTAAAATCGCATTGTCATATTTAACTAACTTAATAATAAATCCCGTTAATTTAATTTCTCTAATATATATCATTTGTTCGTATGATGCTTTTGTTTGAATATTTACAACAGCAACTTCCGCCTGAGTTTGTTAAGCCCCTTTAGTGATTTTAGGAACATGGTGGCGATTTATTTTATAGTAATTTGTTAATAATCAATCATATATTTTGTTTAATTGTTCTCCTTTAAAATTACCAGCTATATAGTATGCCGACTAAAAATTACTATCGGTGCCACCTTCAACTAATAACAAGTCATTTTTAATAAACAAAGCCAATATTTTATTAATTTCTTGGTCAACAATACCAGTAACGCCACTATTATTAATATTAAATTTGCCACTATTTAATAATAGGCCTAACATTATCTTTTCAGAAATAATATCTAAAATATTAGTAAATTATTTACCATAATGAGCAGAAGGTTCAAAATTAGGATTATTAGGAATAATTTCAATTGGAATAAAATTAAGTGGTAATATTTCTTCTCTTTGTAATGTTTTATAATTATTTCATTTAGCATAATAAATATATAATTTTTTAATAGTACTGTATAATCGTGTTTTTTAAATTTCTAATAACTTTTACTTGTTTAATTACATAATCAATTTCTAATTTTTCAGTAATAAAAACACTATGGTCATTTTTAATATAAAGGTCATAATCAAAAGTGCAAGATAATAAATTACCCAATTCATCATATTGGTCATTGTAAAAATCAATAGTAATAAAATTAATTTTTTAATTATTAGCAAAAATAAAATATGCACCCTTACAATTTTTATTAATTTTATATTCGTTATATCAATTTTTATTAGTAAAGTCTTGCATTTTTAAAAAGTTATTAATTAATTTAGTATCTATTTTTTGATTAGTAAGTTGATTATAAATGCCAGTTTCTAAATCTCGTGGATTTAAAAAATTAGCATTATCTTCACAAATTCTTTTTTCTAAAATATCATTATGTTTTTGAACAGTAACATTTTTACAATTAGTAATCGTTGATGCTAAATTAATATAATAACTATCAATATCATAGATTTTCTTTAATTTATTTTTGGCCGGTAACAATCCCATCATTTATATCACTCCTTTATTTTGTATCTTTTTTTTTAAAAACATCTTCAATGCTATCTTGATTTTTAACTTTTTTAAAAAAATCAAAAATTTTATCAATTAAATATACCAAAACACCACTAATAAGTAATGATAAGCCAATATAAAAATATTATGGCCATATGAAATTTCAATTACCTTAAATGCTTTGCAAAAAATAACACAATTGCACTTATTATTAAAATTGTTCCTAATCTCCAAATAAATATTTTGCGAATTAACAATAAAATTTCTGATTTATACTCTTTTAAATCCATTTATAACACCTCACTTTCTTTCTAACTTATTTTTTTCTTTTAATTGTTAAATCTTTAATATAAATATTATTTGTGTCATTTGAAATTGAGTCATTTTGCTTAATTATTATTATTTTATAAGAATTATCTGCTAAAAATGAAAATATTGATTTTTCTGATATTGTTTCAAAATAGTATGTTACAAATCGGCTAGCAGATATATAATCTGTTATTGAAATTAATATTTTATATTAATATTTTGTTAAATAATAATCTGGAATTTTAAATGTTAATTTTTATTTTGCTTCTGGATAATTAATTAATTCTAAATCTGAAATAGAAATTAAATTTTTTAATTCATTTAATATTTCTTGTTTTAATTTTATAATTTTTTCATCTTTAATTTTTTCTATAACAATTTTATCTAGTAAAGAATCAACCTCTAATTGTATATAATATGCTTATAAATCTATTATAGTTAAATCAGCACCTTTATCTTTAAAAGTACGAAACACTTTCTTTAAAGTTATTAAATTATCCAACGATTTTGCATAATTATGCAATAAACCTTGTCATTTTGCCATATTGTCATTTTGTGAAGAATAATTAATATCACCAACAACTCATATTTGCCGAAGTAAAAAACTCAATTGGAATGAGGTTAAATGTTCGATGCTCAATAGTAATAAACGCTATATTAATACAAATTTTCTTCAATAATAGGTCTTTAAATGTTTCAAATTTTAATTTTGAAAATGGATAGTTTAAGTAAGAATTAATAATATTTTGGGCTCTTAAAGCAAATGTTTTAAATCATAATTCTGCATCATCTTTAAATAAATTATTATAACTAACTGGAAATTGTGTAATTTTCCCCTGTCATTGGATTAAAATTATTATAATTTTCCAAAGTAACATTTTGTCATAATTCATTTAATATTTAATCATCCCCTTATCATTGTTTTCTTTTTGATTTAATCTTGTTTAAGATAAACTTTTTACTACTTAATATTGTTTTTGTTTTAATTGTTTTGTTTAAATCTTGTTTTGTTCTTATTTTCTTGTATGTTTGAAATGCTACGACACCGACCAGTAAACTAGCAACAGCACTATCTTCTAGCGTATTTAACAGTTTATCTTTATTAAAGTTATTTTTAATTTTTTTTTGCATTTTTAATGCTTTAGCAATTGTCCAATATATTTTAAAACTATCTTTTACTAAGTGTTGATAAGCAACCGGGGCAAAAGAAACTAAATTAAACAAACTTGTTTTTTTAAATCCCCAACCAATAAACAACTCACTGTTCATATAGAATTTAAAAGGTTCAGGGACTAAAACAAATTGTTATGCTTTGATTAAAGTTGTCATAACGACAATAGGGACATATTTAGGATTTTTATAATATATTGTTAAAGCACAACTTCGCATGAAACTGATAAAGAAACAATTTTTACCACTAAAAAACATCGGAGTTATAAGAAAAAGGTAATAATTAACTTTTTTAATAGCGTTATTTTTAAATTTAGATAATATTTTTTAGTTTTATCATTAATTTTATTAATTACTTTTTGTTTAATAGTAATTAATTGTTTTTCAATTGAAGATAAAAATTTTTTAGTTACTTTTTGAATATAAAAATTTTGGTTTAGGTGATTTAAAAAATTTTTTAATTTAATTGGTGTTTGAGGAAAAATATTTAATAATTTATTATTATATATTTTACCACCCCGCATTAAATTAGAATTTAATATTATTTTTTTACCAACACATTTTTTATGAAGATTAGTCATTATGATATATCAATCATTAGTATTAATTTTGCTTATTTTATAAATATTTAATCCATATTTAGACTATCATTTATTAGCATTTTTTTCATTTACTCGTGGTATTTTTTTAACTAATGTCGGACTTATTTTTTGAATATTTTTCTCAATTTTTAATAAATTATTAATTGTTTCTAAATTAGAAACTTTAAAACCTTTATAAAAATCATTTCGGGCTAATTTTCCAATTGTATATAACAAAGTATCATTATTAACCTGCTTTGTAAAATCAAATATTAATTTATCAGATAAAAATTTTTACCTGTAACTTACCTTACAACATCTTCTAAATTATTAGCAGTCATTATACCTAATTTTTCAAGTAATTTAGTTTCTTTTGCTAATTTTAAAATTATAGTTGTTCGTGCAGCACGCGTTAATTTGCCAACCCCACCAATTGCTGGTAACAAATTTAAGGCAGTACTTTTTGATGTTACTTCTGATGTTAATTTATCGTATATTTGATTTAAAGCAAAATCGGTTGCTGTTTCTACTCCAAATGAGATAAAGGCTGCAGCAAAATTAGATAATCCCGCACCAAGACCAACAGCCGAAGCAATACCGCCAGTTAAAAATGATAAACCAAGTGCTAAAACTTGAATTCCTAAAAATTATAATAACTGTAAACCAAAACTTTTTTATTGTCGTTGGATTGATAACCTAGTTTGATTTTTTTTAACAGCATAAATAAGGGCTGTTTTAGATGTTCTAATTGTCATATCTATTAAACAAAAAAAGTACTATTTTTTAGTACTATTAATAATTTTTAATTTTAACATCAATCGGATTTGTTTGACCAGCGGATTTGTTTTTACCTTCAATTTGAACCGCAACTGTTTTATCGTTTGTAATATTAATTAGTCAGTCTTCGCCTTTACTTTCAATAAAGTAATAAAAATAACTTTCAGTTAAAGAACTATTTACGGCTTTTAAAACAACATCTTTAAATCGTGGTTTTAACTGTTCTTTTGTTGCTTTTGTTAGATCTGCAACATGAATATTTTGTTTATCTATTTTATTAATTTTACTAATATCAATTTTTGCAACAATATATTTAATAATTCCCTTAGTTTTCAACTAATGCTCCACCCAAATATAAAACCATTTTCATAATTAAAGTATTGCTCATCCGATTACCTAACTCAGCAGCACCAACCCTTAATGGATTGTGGTCTTTTTTCCGTAAAATAAGTTGGTCATATTTTTTACTAAACTTAAATGCAATTGCATTAACTTCATTTGGTAATAATTCAATTGTGCCTTCTGTACCATATTTATTAATAATTGGTAATTTTTTAGGAACCACATCATATAGTATGTTGTTCCTTCAACAGTTTTAATTGCTCCGCTTGTTGTGATTACACTGTTTATTTGTTCATTTGCTACAAGTTGTAACTGTAATTTATTGCGAATTACACGAATAAAATCGTCCGAACCTAATATAACTGTTTCTGATAGAGTAAAACCGTTTTCATATATTTTATCAATAATTTCATTGTGGATTTGTAAAGAATTTGTTTCATCTGCTTTTTGTTCTTGAATAGTTGTAACTGTTTCTTTATTAATAATTTCTAAAATTTTATTGCGTTTATAAGCAAATTCAGTATCCATTTCTTGCTCAATATCGGCTGCTCAAAGATTGGGGAATAAAATCACTTTCTATGGGGTCTAATTTTCGATAAAAAGTTAAAATTGTATCTAATTCAACAACGCCATCATCAAATTCTACCTCTGTATAATTTAATAATTTTTTATTTGTATTAAATATTTCTTATGTTAATCATAAACCTTCATTATATTGAATATTTTTCTTTTTTTATATGTTAAGCCAAACTTATTTTTTTATTTTCACGCAAATAAAGCTTCTAAACTAAATTTTTGTTGATAAGTTTGTAAATATCATTGTTTAAATGATTTTCTGTCACGTTTTGTTGCTTGATTATCAATATCTACGAAAATTCTTTGTGGTTTTTGTGCCATAATTTACTTCCTTCTTTCTATTTATTAAATACATTGTCTGTATCTAAAATATTGTTTTCTTTGTTTTCTACTTTTGGTACGCCCCCAGTATTAACTGTTTGTACATTAATTAATTCATCATAAACACTTTGCAATTGTGCTTTAATGATTTCAATATCATCGATATATAATAAGACTTAATAAAACATTTTTAAACCATTTATTATCATTTAAAGAATTAATAAATTAAATTACTTCAATTTGTTTTAATTGAATTGTTTGTTGTTCAATTTGTGAAGTTAATTCAGTATTTTTTGTTTGTATCTCATTTATTTGTTGATTACTATTTTCTAAATCACTTGCATTAAATTCTTCAACTTCAGCAGTATTTTATAAAATAATTTCAGCATTTTTAATATCTAAACTACCATCTTCATTTTTAATAGGTTCACTATTTTCATTAATAAGAACATATTTTACATTTTTTAATGCCATTATTTTTTTTCCTCCTATTTTTTAATATTTGTAATTGTTCTTTTTATAATTGAATTTTTTATAATTTCAAAATTATCAACTCGAAAAGATAAAAAATAGCGTTTAGTTTTTAAATTCAACTGATTAAATAATGAGCCTTTAATTTTTATCTCATCATCTTTTTTTAATTTCAAAAACTCATTCAAAACAGATGGTTTATAAATGGATAATGTTGAGTAATTTAACCCGTCTCACCGACATTTATCTGAACAAGCATCAACTCTCTTCACAACCCCGCCAGCAACCAGGGCTTTAATTTTAGTTTTAATACGATTTTCATGTAATATAACATTTATTTATAATTTTTTCACTATTTTATTTTTTGTTTTATGTTTATTAGTTATTAGTTTTTTTGGATAAATTACTTTTTATTTATGCCACTTTTATCAACTCCCTTTTTTAAAAAATACTGTAAATGTTTTCAAACATCGTGTTCATGCTCTGTCATTTTAATATTTCCTTTATAAATATAATTTTTCTTAACAATTGGCGATTGTAAAACATAATTTAAATTAAATAGATATTTGCATAAAATTTTTTAAATCGCCAATAAATTTAGGAGTAGATAATGTATTTTTTATTTTTAAATCTTTATGAAGTTGATAATCTTCAATTATTACAATAACTTTATTTAAATAAAAAAAAGTTTGCTTTTTAAAATCATTTAATATTAAGTAAATATTATTTATTGCTTATTCTTAATTTTTAGAATTAAAAGCAATATTATTAATTTTTTTTTGTTGCAAAAAATTATAAATAATAACAACAGTTTGTCCAATTTCGGCGGGATCAACTGCAATAATATATTTTAATTTATTTGTTTTATTTTTTTTTGTTAATTTCTAATATTTTTCACACATCTGACGCTAAATATAAAATATCGTTAATTTTGTAATGTCTCATATATGAATTAATAACATCTCATTTATCTTCAAATAAATTTAAATATATTTTTGTCCATTCTAAACATTGCAAATCATAATGCTTTTTATGGTTTGAAATACGACAATTAATGGGTCGACAATTAACCCAATCAAATGATGTTGTTATTTAATTTCAAGTTTTATTAATATGCATACTTTTATATTCTTGCATAATATTTTTCTCCTTTATTTTTCTTTTTTAAAATAAACAGGAAATTCCTTTGTTGGTTAATATTTTTATATTTATTAAATAATTTATTTTAGTATTTAATTACTTCCCCGCCCGCTTCATTTTGGAGGAGAGCGGGTAAGGATAGGATATTTTGATAGAGTTTATCATCCATACGTAAATAAACAAAAAAACAGTTTACCCAGTTATTAATTACGCTTCATCCATACCTAGACAACTTTATATAAAGAAAATAACCTTTTGGAGCTCCCCTTGTGAGGCGACATATACATTTTAGACCAGTTAGTCTTTTAAAAATTTTAACACAGCTTCGGATGGTATTAAAAAATTTATGCTTTTATGTCGTCTAACATTGTTGTAATAATCTAAAAAGATATTAATTAATTTTCGTAATTCATTAATATTTTTAGGATAACGAGGAAGATATTCAAAAAATTTATTTCAGTTTTGATGAAATCCTTCAATTTCTTCGTTTAATTGAGGGGAACTAATTGGTGTTGTTTGATGAATAATACCTTTTTGATGTAATACTTTTGTAAACTCACTTTTATGATATTTATACTCTGGATTATAACTATAAACATATTCAGGGCCATTATCGGTTCTAATTCTTTTTATTCTAATTTTATTATTTAAAAAATCATCATAAGATTGATTAAAAACGCTAATTGCTGATGACTGTGATTTATTTTCAGATAAATAATCAAGACCAAAACGTGATTTTTCATCACAATAAAATCATACAAATATAAATTACGTTTAAAAACACTCATATTTGTTGTCATAATTTTAATATCATGTTGTAAATGTCCTAATTCAGACAATTCATAACGTTTATAAGTCTTAATTTTTTTTTGTTTTTAGGATAAAAATTATTAAATTTTTTATTTTATTTAATTAAATTTTTAATGCCATGTTTAATTACTTTCTTTTTATATTTGAAAAACCAGCTATTGTTAAATTATAAAACTCATAAATATCAGTTCCATATTTTTGTCGATATTTTTTCATCATTTTTGCAACAGCAATCTTGTAAGTTTTTGAATAATTTTTATTAGTATTAATTAGTATAGTTTATTTTTTAGCTAAAACAATAAAATTTATTTTTTCTTTAAGACAAATTTGATTTTTTTTAGCTCAATTATAGAAAGTTTGTTTTAATTTATAAAATAATTTAATTAAATTATTTAATGATTTTTTATATAAATAGTATTTTTGACATAAATTAAAATAATTAATTACATTTTGATAAATATAGTTTATTTATTGTAGATATCATTTTTTTATTTTTCTTTGTAATTAATATAATTAATTTTCATTAGTAATACTTGCCACAAGACACTTTTAATCTCCATTCTAATTTAAAGACTAAATTAGTGGTCTAAAATGTATATTGTTTTCACATTTTGGAGCCCCCCCCTTTTTTATTAACCGATATTGTTTTTTTTCGGTTTAACAACGCTTTTTTTATGAAAAAAGCCAAAAAAACATATGCTCTTACATTTCGCAAGTTATTAATCTTGCCGATAATTAAATAAGGTTGTATATATTATTTAAGGGTTTTAATTAGTATCTTAGAAATTATGAAATAAAAATACCACTTAATCATTTAAATTATATTACTTTTAATTTTATTGTCAACAATATTTTAACATTTTTTAAATTTTTCCACGACAAAAATACATGTTTATTAAAGTTATTTAATTTATTAGATAAAATTAATAAAAATATAAGTTTGGTTGTAAATTATTATTTACAAAATTATTGACTGAATAATTAATTCTATTTTCTTCTAATGGCTCATTAGTATTAAATAAATTAATTTTTATTTTTAAAATTCATCATACTA
This sequence comes from Spiroplasma endosymbiont of Antitype chi, assembly GCA_964019725.1. Taxonomy (GTDB): domain Bacteria; phylum Bacillota_I; class Bacilli_A; order Mycoplasmatales; family Mycoplasmataceae; genus Spiroplasma. The sequence continues at coordinate 90,942 of OZ026467.1, forward strand.
GTATTTAATTTATTTTTAAGAGTTTTTTTATGATAAGTTGCTTTTTTAACCAAAACACATTTACAGTAATGTGATATATAACCCTCAATATGACAACCAATATTATTTCATAATGTTTGATTTCTGACATCTTCTTCATTATTTTTAATTAATTTAATTGTCTCTTTTAAGAATTTCATTTTTGATTCTTTTATAAAAGAAGCGCTGTTTTCTAAACATTTTAATAATTATTCATATTTAGCATTAAAAAAATAATCGACTGCTTTATGGTATGTTTATCTGTTTTCTTTGTTTTTACTTTTATAAGGATATAATTTTTTAAATCTACTTGTAAGGTGAAATTTATCTATCGTGTAATGTACTTTATTTTTAGGAAAATATTCTTGAATAAATTTTACAATATTTTTAATTAAAAGTGCGCCATCTCCTAATACAATAAATTCAATATTGTCATTAACATCATAATAACTTGTAATTAATGTAAGTAATTTATTAACAAAATTAGTTAATTTACTATTTTTTTTAATATATTCTGGAATATTATCTAGCTCTATAATACCTAATTTATCTTGAATTACAGGTTTTTTTTCGTTGATTTTGCCTTATCAAAACCAGTATGAACAGTTAAAAATATACTATGTTTTTTTATTTTTTCTTTTCCTTTTTTCTTTTCATTTCACATTTTTAAATAAGTTCCATCAATTTGAATATATAAAGTATGAGGTATCTTTATTTTTTTACCAGTTTTATTAAGGTAATATTTTTTATCAGTTTTTGCATTTTTCATAATATTTGAAATTGTTTTTATACAAATTTTTACATGTTCCATATTATCTAAAATATCTTGATATGTTTTTTTCTTGCCAATAAATGATAATATTTTTTCTTTAACAGAATTATCTATTCTTTGTCATTTTTCAATTCCTAAAAGTTTATCCAAAGGAAAAGTATATTCTTCTTTACCCGTTTCTGGATTGATTTTATAATATTTTTTTCTTTTAAAAGTTATTTTCCCATTTAAAATAGTTAACGTTCTTGGTTTTATTTCTTTTACTTTATAATCTTTAAATTCTTTTAAAGTTTCATCAATTTTATAATTTTTAAAAATTAATTCATCACATTTTTCTAAATTTTGTTGAATAATTTCAATATTTTGTTTATCTAACAAATTATTAAAGTCGTTAAAAAAAGTTATTATCAAAATTTATCATTTATTTTGCCCTCTTTTCTTAATTTAACACATTAACACAAAAATAATAAAAATGCAAAAAAAACTTTAATTTTGTAGAAAACTCTTGATATTTTAATAAAAACTTGATTTTATTGGATTTTTGATAAAATGTCTTTTTTGTAAACCCCTATATTTTATAAGGGTTTTTGACTTCGCCAATAGTTTTTGACAAAATTAAAACAAAAAAAGATATTATTTTTTATTTATTGTGTTATAATTTAATTGTTAATTATTAGCAAATTAATTTAACTAAAAAAAGTAAATTACTTTACTTTTTTTATTTTGATGTAAAATTTAAATAATAAAAAAAGAACCGCGTCAAGTTCTTCAGTACATGTTTTTCTCTACTTATATTTAACCATATAAAGGAGTAAAAAATGAAAGAATTTAATCCAAAAACAGCAAGTTTACGAACATTTTATCTTAAAATAGATGAATTTTGGCAAAATAAATCACCTAATAAAACATATACTTTGAAAGATTTAACCAATGAATTCAATCTTTCTTGCAAGTGAAGATATAATACTTATGATAGCGAAAAGATAGTTCATTTGTTTGAAAAACAAGTTGATAGAATAGAAAGTTAAATAATTAACTTTATGATGAAATCACCTGATGGTGATAAATTATATTGACAACGAGCATTTAATTATAAATATTCACTACAAGAAAAAGAACTTGAAAAAGAATTAAACTTAAATAATCAACAACCAATAATTGTTAATTTACAAACGGATATTAGAGATATTAAAAAAGAAAGTGATAATAATGCTTAATAATTTTACTTATTTGTTAGAAACGCCTTATTGGTTATTACAAAATAGTAGTATTGGTAATAAATATCCCTTCGCTAAGAAATATGAGTTAGTTAATGAAATTAATCAAATTGGAACAAGATATAGTGTTAATACTATTTCAAATATTAAAATGTTTGGTGAATTATTAAAAATTAGTTTATTGATTAAAGAACCAATTTGTATCATTGCTAGTATGTATTGGAGTAAATATTTAAAAGATAGTGTCTTTCAAAATATATTGTAAAGGTTTACATTCACCAAGTCGGAAAGAAAAATTAAAAGCATTTGCTGATTTGAATAATTATAAATTAGTTATTTATTGAAGAGAAGAATGTGACCAATTTCAACAAAAAGATTTAAGTGATTTAGAATTTGCTATTCGTGGTTATCAAAATAAAATAACAATTAATACATGTAATCCTGAAAGTTTAAAAAGATGGTCGCATGTAAAAAATAAGGGTTTTATAAAAACAATAAAAAAATATCCTTAATTTATATTAAACTAAATAACATTTAAAAACAAAAACCCTTATTTTTTACATGCGACCAAAAAGATATATTGTGGGTTATTGTAATGAATTATTACCTTTTAATGAAGAAATAATGCGTAGTAAATATGAACAAATAAAATATATTGAAAAATGAAATATAAAGATTATTATTAATTATTCTATTTGAATACTTAATTATGAATTACCACAAGATAAAGTTAATGAACAATTAAGATTAGAACAATTAGATATTGAAAGAGCAAGAGTATGAAGTTGATGTTTACCAGGTAATACCAGTGGGTCAATCTTTGCGCGATATATTGATATTATGCAAGCAACAGATATTATTCAACCAATGAAATTATTAGGTGGTGTTGACTTAGCAAACTCTACTAGTCCTAAGGGACATATAACAGCAGCGAGTTTTTGAATATATAATTCATTTGATAAAAAAGCCTATAAAGTAGCAGAATATACACACTCAAATGCTACGCAACAATTTAAAGGACCATTAGAACAAGTAAAAGATATTTTAGAGTTTTATAACAATCAATTAAACCAATATTTTAATTTAATTCAACAATGTATATCAATTAATGTTGATGATAGTGCTTATTCAACACTAGAAAGTTTAAACTGAGAGAAATATAATTATACTTTTGGTCAATACATGAATTTTAAACCAGCACAAAATCAGAAGTTTAAAATAAAACATCGTATTTAGGCATTTACAATGTTAATAAATACTAATCAATTAAAATGATTATGAGAAAAATGTCCTGTAAGTAAAGTTCAATATGAATTAATCCAATGAGAAGATAAGCCTGATGCAAGAGAAGAACGAATGTTAGATTTATATGATGATACATTTGATATTGATTTTTATGCTTTACACTTTGAATTAGTACCAAGGGTTAAACATAATAGTTCAGCAGATTATAAATTATGACAACAAAGGGAGTGAATGAATTAATGAAAAAAGATATTTATGTAATACAACGATGAGCGTGTAATAAATGTAAAAAGACCATATATGTCTGTTTGTGCACAAGTTAAAAAAAGACTTTGTCAATAATTAAAAAAAGATAATATCGCAATATGTATTTTAAATTTATATAACGAATATATTAAGAAATATAAAAAAGTTAAAGTATGTGTACAATTTTTAGCAAATGAACTTATTTTATTAACAGTAAATATAATTAATTATGCACTTATCATAAAATTAAAGGAGCAAAATAACAATGAATAATACTTTCCCTAGTTTACCAAACTTAAATGATATTAATAGTGTTTTAAAATTTTATAATTATGATTGAACAATTAATTTAGCCAATATTATTGCTCGCCATCAAATGCGATTAATAAATGGTAAAGATATTTTATTTAAGTCTCATCGTAAAGACATTTTAGAAAAATTAAATTGATGATATGAAATTTATAAAATAAAAGAGAAATTATATAAGAATGAATTAACAGCAAGTTTAATGGGTAAAACTATCTTTGATTTATTAGAAACTAGTGATGGCAATATTTATTTATGAATTAACCCTTTTAACTTTACATCACGAGTAAGTAAAATAAATGAAATTGAACAGGGTGCTTATATTTGATTAAATTATCATCAATCAGACATTGGTTTTATTTTAAATTTAATTTGTACCAAAGATAAAATAGTTATTAAAGGTTGACCTAAAAATAATGAAATAGTTGTTGGGCAAAGTAAAACACAAATTAAAGATGATGTTATACCTATTTTAGTACAAGAATTTAAAAATAAATTAGGTGTTGTTCCTTTTTGAGAAATGATTAATGAATCTAATCCGTTATTTTTATCTACATCAACTACTTTAAACCAATGACCCACTATGGCAAATTGTTATAAATTACAATTTGATTTAGAAGATAGTTTTAATATTAAATCAAAAGAAAGATGAGCAAACTGTACGAACCCGATATGGTCAATTAGATGATAGTTTACTTGCTTCTTACAATAAAGGTAATAAAAAAGTATATCAAGATATTTTTGATGATATTTTTATTCAATCTGGTCAAACAGCAGCAGATGGAACATCATCACAATCTTTACAAGTAGTTCAAGGTACACCAACCTTAGAAGACCAAAAATCAATTATTGAACAAGTATATTTGGCATGTCATTTTTCTAGTCCATTTGGTGATAAATTAGATAATAACCAAAATAAAACACAATCATTATTAACAAAAACAAAAGATTTGGAAAAAAAAGCATATTTACAAGCATATCGTAAGCAATATTATATAAAAATATTTGATACTGTTTTAAAATATTATGGTTTATGAGATGGCGCCGGTCAACGAGAATATGGTTTTGATTTTGTTATCGCTAGTTTAGTTGACCAAATGCGACAAAACGAATTAATTACTTCCAGATTAGATAATGGCACAATGGAACCAATAAGAGCAATTACTGAATATGAAAATATTGATGAATTATAAGCAGCCAAATATTTTGAAAAAATAGAAAAATGACAAGATAAAATACAAGTCAAAGAAATAGAACATAATAATAAATTAATGGAATATGATGAAACTGGTAATAATCAAAATTCCTTACAAGGTAGAACAGAAATTAAGGAGAATTAATAAATGAGTAGAATTAACCCGGGTGTTATGGAAGAATTAAGAAGACAATCCCATGATACTTTAATAGATATTAGAGAAAACATACGAGATAATAGACATTGAATGGTTTTTCCTTTTAATGTTTATAGCTCATATATCCCTGATACTGAAACAGGTTGAAAACCTAATAATGCAAAACCCAGTGATTATGGTAGTTATTAACGAATATTTGATAATATGGAAAGTACTATTGCTCAATGACAAGGTAGTTTAAAAATAGTTCAAAAACATAAAGGTGAAGAAATTAATATATTAATGATTAATTATTTTAATAAACAACCAATTAACTCAACTATATGAGCAAATAATGAAACACCTTTCGCAATAAAATTAAAAGATGAAAATAATAATGTTTATTGAAAATTAATTGATGGTGAAAACATTTATGATATTAATAGAATGTTAGAATATTTGAACCAATATAAATTAAGTTATTTTATTAATAATGATAATAAAGCCGATAACTTTTATACAAAAGAAGTTAAAGTTGGTAAATATTGATATGCTTATATGATTGATGATAGAAGTTTAATTCAATTTGGTGAAGCCAAATTCGAACAAGTATTTACACAGCAATCAACTGAAAGACAATATACTTTATTAATTTTAGATGAAGATGTAAATAAATTAAATATTAATGATTATTATAATTTTTATACTGTATTTAATGACCGTGGATTAAATATTGGTGGTGGTAAGTAATATTAATTCTGTACCCCAAGATAGACAAATGATTATATACCTCCAATGTTATTAATTATTATTCACCTTATGATGGTAGCTTCTTATGACAAGAAATTACATTTTCAAGTATTAATGACAAAATTAGTAATAGTAGTTTATCAGTACGACAATTTATTCAAACAAGTGCACCAGGTGAATGATATTGTTTTCCTAAAATAACTTATGATGAAAAACTAAATAAAGGTATTGTTGAATTAGATGATATCTTATTAAAAGAACCAGGTGTTAGAGCAATGGCAGTTAAATTTTATGGTAATCCGATATTTTTTGATACACCTGTAATTGGCCGGCTAATTATTAAAGGTCAATTTAATAAAAAATTAATGAATTCAAGAGATTTATTAATGTGTAATATGTTTCCTACACCACCAGAAAAAATAAATACTTATGCATCACCTGAGGTAAGTTGATATAATATTCAAGGTATTCAACCAACAATGATAACTAATTATGAATATTGAAAAAAAGATATGGAAGGTAGATATGATTTTTGAAAACAAAAAAAAATAGTGAAGGTATTGTTATAACTGACCCCACCGCTACATCATCAACTAATTCTACTGTTGGTAGAAATATTCATAAAGAAAATAAAGATTATAAATTTTACTGGTCTAAAGATTGAAAAATAACACCACCAGCAAAAATAAAAACAAATAGTGGTACAGTTGATAATATTATTACTACCCAGGCATCATCTTATTTTAGAAGAAAAGATGAATTCGGTAATACCGTTGGTAAAGTTCAAATTGAATATAATAAAATGGGTGCATGTAATGTTTGAGATATTTTAAATATGAATAATTTTATTAATCGCCAAGTTACCATATTACCCTTAAACTATCACACAAAAATTATTTTTTAACCCTTTTACGATACCAGGCGGAGTTGGTAAGTTCTTAAACTTTATTTAATTTGGTATTCCGTGAGGTCGAGTAATTAACCAAAACGAGAAATCATGACCTAATTTCCAATTATTAAATGGTTTTATGAGTGCTAATGTTTATAGTTTTTATAATGATACATTTTGGTCTGAAAAATCAAAAGGTAAGGGTTATTTACCATTTGAAATATTTAGAGAACAAGGTAATGATAAAGTAGGTGCTATATTTGGAACAAATGCTACTAGTTTAGGGTTTACAACTTTATTAACAGACAAATTAAAAGGTACAGTTTTAACTAAAGATGGTAAAAAAAACAAGTGAATTAGTCTATTAAACTTATAATTTAAAACAATTAAATCAAAAAAATAACCGAGTTTATTTAATTAATGAATAAACCAAAGCAGTTGATGCACAGACACCAGTTAATGATAGTTAATTAGATAATTATTGCTAATTCTTACAAACCACCCGATGGAACAAATTGTAGTTATATAATTGATATGTTTTCAATCCAAACATTATATAAAGGTAATTTTGAAATTATCTTTTATGCTGATAATCCATATACAAATAATGAAGAAGATTATTTACGCTTATCAGTATGAAGTTTTCGTTGAAAAAAAGCGTATTAAATAATTATTTACGCGATATGACAACTAATTATAAAACTAGTTTCTTATTACCACACGACTATGAAATACCAACATTTAATTATCTACAATATTGTATTACCACCAGTGCCATATAACTATAAATCTTATACAAAAGATATCTGATATGCTAATGCAATTTAACCATTAAAAAATAAAATTACAGCACCAGCACAATGCGAGAAAAAAGAAAAAGATAGATGAGATGTTAATTTATTTGATGATACATCCGAATATAATGGTTATTATGAAGTTGAAATTGATTTAAAACAAATTGACCCTACAATTCAAAGTATAAGTAAATTCCAAGATGTTTATAAAACAATTGAAATAAGTAATTTGGGTAATTTACAAGTTTCATGTTCTGAACCTAAGATACAATGATTTATTCCTAATATAAATGTTAATATAAATGGAGGAATTAATAATTGTAGTAATAATATATGTTCATTAACAGATTTTTCTGTACCAAGATTGGAGGGTTTGCCACAAGTTGATAATGTTAATTTTGAAAATACAATAAATTTATATACTAAAAATATAGAAGTAAATGATATTAAAACATTTTATACTGCATATACTAATGGATTGCCACTTAATAGTTATACAAATCGATATGTTGATGATAAAAAAAGAATAACTATGCTATTTTCATTGCAAATAACTGCTTGGTCTAATAATGTTAATAATAAAATTAAAGAAACATATTTACAGGCATATTATACTAATGATTTAAAATTAAAAATTAGATTTTCAAAAACACTACTACCTAAATTATTGTTTGGTCTTCTCGAAACATCTTTTAATTCTTTCGGTAATATTCAAGATATAAAATTAAATGTTTCTAACTGAGCTACATTAGGAATTAAAAATAATAGTAATAATCCTATTAAAATTATATTTAAACCAAGATAAAAACAAAAAGAGATTTAATTATCTCTTTTTTACTCTCCTTTAACTTTTAAAATACCTTTATCATCAATAACTAAATCAGGCTCTGGTTTATCTAATGGATTTCAACAATAAACTGAATTAAAGTTTTTATTTTCTTTTATTCAACCTTGAAATGTTGACCAGTCATCATCTTTATTAATCCCAATTGTATAATAATTCGATGCCAATCAATATGACATATTTATTTTAGGGTTTGATGTTTTCATAATATATCCAGGTTTAATTTCTTTATTTTGAAATTTAAAAATTTCTCAATTATCATTTTTATTAATACGGCATATAACAAAATATCATTTATTATCAATTGTATTAAATGGTTTTTCTTGTGGTGTTATTCATTCTAAGTTATTTTTAATATTTTCATCTTTTGTATTTATTTTGTTTTCTATTTTTAATGCATCTAATTGCTCTTTTGTGTATTCTTGTGGTTTATCACAAGCAACTAAACTGGCTGTACTTGTGCCTACTAATGATATTGCACCTAATATATTTAATATTTTTTTCATTTTAAATTTTACCCTTCTACTTTTTTATAAAGTTTGTTATTAAATTAAAAATTGTAAATTGTAAATTCAAATGCCACACTTTGTTGGTCAAAAACTTAATATTTTTAAACTTTTAAGATTTCCTATAAAAATTAAATAATAAATACCTTTTATTTTACGGACTGTTTTATTAAATTAATTATATAAACTAACTATTAAGTTTAAAAATAAGGAGTTTTAATTTATATAAAAAGTGTGGCATTTAAATTTACAATATTATAAAAAAAGAAATATATAAATGAGTGCACTATTTATGCACTCATTTTAGTAAATATTAATAAAAAGTATTTACTATTTTTTAATTAATTAAATTAAATAAATTATCGACTTGCAACTATGCCACAGATAGAACTTAAAAGTCATTGAAGATCAGCAGCAATTGGAAGAATTATACTATCACGTAACCTACTGCCAACAGTTGAAATTAAACCTGTAACTGGAGCTGTTATGCTAGTAACTATTGCGCGCATGCATTGGCACCCATTTTTAAATTAGTCATAAAATTACTTTCAACTTTAATTTCTGTGTTTAAAGGTTTTATAATTTCATTTAATTCTTTTACTTTAGCAATTAATTTATTTATTCGTTGATTTTGTTAATTAATGATCTCAGTAATATTAGAAAAATTTCCAGATCTAGATAGTCTTGTTTTTGAATTTTCAACATCTGTTTTTCAAATATTAAACTTTGTTTTTCAATTTTCAAAATTTATTTGATTTACCTGTCTTTTAACGCGCATTAAAAATAATTTACTATCATTTTCTAATATTTCTTTTGTTTTTGATGGAGCATTTCCAATAACTCCGGACATCCCACTTCCCGATATTGTTAATATGCCCAACAAACCTAAAATTTTTTTCATTTAAAACAACCTTCTTCTTTTGTTTTTTTAATTATCATTTGCCACGATCACTATAAGTAATACCGTTTTTACTATCGTCAAAATTATTTACATGAGCTCCCCAAAAAACTTCTTGATCATTATCCATTCAATATCCATCGGAATTTGTTCTTATTATTATTCCTAAATTAGAATTATTTTTATTTTTATATACATTATCAATATTATTAAAATTATCTTTTATCTTAGTTACTATAGTTGATATATCAGTGCCACTCATTTCATCTCATTCTTCGCCCCCAGCATAACTTTCGTTTGATTTTGGAAATAGACTTAACACAAGATATAATTGGTTTCTAAATTTACTTTCACTATTATTATTATGTAAAAACTGAACATTTGCCCAAGTATTATTACTTATTTTTGCATATAATCAATTATGCCCAAGAAATTTTGCTTTAGTTCGTAAAACATTTTCGTTTCCTCTTTTTACGCGATTTAAATTTTCTAAATTATTTTTTTTTATAACTACTAGCAGCAATTGTTGTTGGTATAGCAGTTCCACTAATTGTTAATACACTTAATAAACTAAGTATTTTTTTCATAATTATTTTTTTCCTTTTTTTAATCTTGAAACTTTTTATCAAGATTTACTTTTATTATATATATATATATATATATATACAATTAAAATTATGAATTATTTATAAATTTTATCTTGTTAAATACACATTATTACTCGTTTTAAGGGGTAAATTATTAATCAAATATATTAAGTTTATTATTTTTTATACATAAAGTATTGTATTTATAAACTATTGGTATATAATTAAAAGCATATGTTTAATATTTTTCCGTAAAAAAGAGTTATGCTGACTTGTTAATCAAACAAAGATAAAAAAAGAGAAGTTTATAAAATGGCACTTACAAAAGAACAATTAATAGAACAAGGTTTAAGTGAAGATATTGCAGAAAATATCTTAAATCAGTTTAATAATGAAGCAAAGCAAATTAAAGAAAGTGTGCAAAAACGCGAAGATATTATATCAAAAAAAGATTTTATTAAATTATCTAATGAATTAGATGAATTAAAAGCATTTAAAGATGTTCCATCTATTAAAATTGAAGATATTAAAACTAATTTAGATAAAGTTAGTGGCAGTTCTTTATTTGAAAAAATGCAAACTTTAAAAGAATTAAAGCCTGATTTGTTTGTTGAAGAACAATAATCAATTTCGCCAACTAATTTTATTAAAGATATGATTGAAAAATCAACTGAAAATAAAAATGATGAAATTGAAACTATTAAAGAAAAAGGAGCATATAATCATAATGAAATTAAAAAATTAACTGATTATACACTTAAAAACTTTAGATAATAAGGTAGTGAAATATTATGGCAACAATTAATTTGCCGCAAGTACCTTTTACATTACAAGGTAATACAACGGGGCAAAAAGCGTATGTTGATATGGTTAATTCATTATTGCGCGGACCTTTATATAATTAATATGCAAGTATTATGCAATATGCCACAGCAACTGCCGAACAAGTTGCTTGATTACCAAATTCAGGACAAGCATTATATAATTTAACTCATCGTGTAGTATGACAAGATGATTATTCATTACCAAATGTTGGGACAACTCAAACAATGGGATTAACAAGAATTCCAGTTTCTATTGATAAAAGATTTAATTTAAAATTAATGAATGAAGCTTTTGACTTGGCATTAATAGAACAAAATATTAAAAATGGCGTTATTGCCGATGCTATTTCTAGTGTTGTACAAAATAAATTTGTTAATTTAGAATGTGAATTAATTAAGGTTATTTATGATTATTGTTTAGCAGATGGTCAATATGAAGTAATTCCATTTTGTAGTTATACAGCCGAAAATGCCGATGATGCAAATAAAGCGTTCTTTACATTAAATGAAACATTGATTGAATTAACAAATCAAATTAGTAATTTATATTTTGGTTTGTCAACAGATAAAATGTTTATGGTTTTAGGACGAAGAGCCTATTTAGGATTAACACCTGCTTATTTAAAAGTAATTGGTTCACAAGCCTAATTAAAGGCGATGGTAAATGTTGAATTATATGAAAATACAGCAATGGGTATTCCTGTATCAAAAAGTTTTCATTTAGAAAAAACATATACAAAAGGACAAGTTAACCGTGAAAAAGGTTATAATTTTACTAATGTAAATGGTTTTAATTATTAATAAACAAGTATGAGCATATCCAATTAACATGGATGCTATTCAAAAAGTTTTAGATAATGATACTGCTAACCTGAAATGAATTGGTAAAGTACAATATGCAACACCAACTATTTTATATCCTAAAACATGTAAAATTATTTTAGAAAAAATCACCTACACAAGAAGAAATTAATACTGCCAAAAGTAATCTAAATAAAACTTTTAGAGTACCAGTTGATTATGTAGTCACTGCACCAACACCAAGTAAAATAGATATTAGTAAAATTAACAAAATAGATAAACCAAATATTCATGTTCTAGACCCAACACAAGCAAAACCAGAAGAATTAAAGCCACAATTTAAAGATGTTGTTTTAAAAGTAGTAAAAGCAGTAGATAGTTCTTTAACTGAAAATGATTTTGATTACTTTATTGAAAGTAATGGCGAAGAATGGCCAATTAATATTACAAATGATAAAACTGTTGAAGTTCAAATTCAAGGTAAAAATAATGCTACTGGTCAAACAAAACCGATTGATGTTATAATTAAAGACACTTAATAAAAAATGAATTTATTAATATTACGAGTCTTAACTTTATTGGTATAGAATTTAGGTAATAATTTAATAATAAATAAATTTGTTAATTTAATTAATAAAGTTAATAAATTTGCTTCATATTATACTAATCCTTTACAAAATATTACAAATAAGATTGAAGATATTTATAAATGATTAAATCCTTATACCTATCTAAATTTAATTAAAAAAGGTCATAAAAATGAAATTCAAAAAATATTAAATCAATTAGAAAAAGATAATAATATTAAAAATAGAGAACAATTTAAAAAGGAAAATTATCTAAATACTAATTGACAATCTTTAAATAGTAGTTGACTTGATAGTAGAATGTTTAATATTACAAATAAATTAACTTTAACAGGTAATTTAACTATTTTAATATATATAAAAACAGCAAAACATCCAAAATTTTATGGACCTTATGTTCACCCTAGTGTTCCAGTTGAAATTTGAAAATTATTAAGTAATGCTGTATCTAATGCTGGGACTTTATTTTGGCGTTATTGATTAAGAAAATGATTACCTAGTCATTTAAGAGATTATATTAAAAAACGGTTATACCCACAAGCATTAAAAGAAAAACATCCCAAAGGAACTACCAAATTAACATTACCAACAGTTCAAAAATTACAACAAATTAAAAAGTTTATTAATAATTTAAAGATTGGACATTTTAATTTTAATTTTGATGGTGAAATTAATAATAAAAAATGGTATCGCGAACGCCGAAGTGATGTTAAAAATATTAATAATTTATATAAAACACCAGTTAAAAATATGTTTTATAAAACTAATCAAACTATTAAAACAATTAAGAAAACAAAAACAAGAGTTAATAGTTATAAACCAAGTAATTTAAAAATAAATATCGTAATCAATTAAGAGGTGTTTTATATGGAAAATAATTTAAGTAATTTGTTATTTATAACAGTTGAAGATGTTAAAGAAAGTAAACTTTGACAACCTATTAATGATAGAAAACAATCTGCTTATAATGATAATTTAATTTATAATGCTATTTTAAAAACTAGTTTATGAATGGATAGATTATCAGGTGGGACAATTTCAGATAAAATAAATAAAAAAGATTTATTTCCCTGAGTAAAAAAAGATAATACCGGCTTAATTGAATATGATAAATGATTAAGTTATATTCAATCTGCTTGTTTATTAGCAGTTATAAATTGATATTTACCAAAAGGAGTTAATGATTTAACTGGTAGTGCATCATTTTCACAAGGTGGAGTTGCTTATTCACAAACTAATGACCCTGAAGCAAATGAAAATATTACTCGTGATGTTAAAAATGCTTTAAAATTAGCAGGTGAAATTATTGATATTATATCTAGTAAAACCGTTGATAGACTATATAATTATAGTTTAGATAATTATGCTCATAATTTAGAAGAATAATATAAACATATTAATAAAAAAACTTTTTATCCAACATTATTATTTTGATTAAAAGAACGTTTACAAACTGATAATTAAATAAATATTACTTATCCAACTATTAATGACTTTTTTAAAATTGATTATAACGAATTTATTAAACTTATTGTTCCGTTTGATAATGATACTATTTATGAAGAAAATGGTGTTTGAAAAGCAAAACAAAGTGGTTATATTCCATCAGATGTTATTAAAGATAGTGATTTAAATAAAAATTATATTAAAAAAGTTGATGGTAAATATATTTTAAAAACATCAAAAGATATTAATCTTAAACAAGATAAATTAATAAGTGGGACAAATATCAAAACTATTAATGGAGTACCATTATTAGGTAATGGGGATATATATCTATTAATATTGGTAATGGTTGATAATTGGTTGATACAAGTAATTTTGTATCAAATTCATTAAATAAATATAGAATAAAAGATTATGATTCTAAAAAATATATATACAAAATATGAATTGGCATTAATGAACTTAATAAAGAAAGTATTAATATTATGATTGAAACATATAAAAATTATTATGAACTTAATATATTTATTGGTTTTATTCCCATAAATATTAATAAAAATGGTGAAATAATTTCTGAAAATGTTAATTTAATAAAATTACATGTTGAAAGAAAAAAAGTAAGTTAGAAAGTAGTTTTAACTAATGAAACAAGATAAAATAACTTGATTAAAAGGGGCCTTACCTTGAAATTGATTTAAAAAAGACCCTATTCCAACTTATAATTGAACTCATAAAGATATTAGAGAATGAGAAAGAAAATATAAAATTCGTAGTTGAGTAGTTAGTTTTTATACATTAATATTTTTAGCATTAAATTGTTGATTAGAATATGGGATGTTTGATGGTATTAAGAATAAAATTAATTGATATAATTATGGACAATATTGAGGTAATGGAATTGCAATATTATTAACACCTTTATTTACACATGGAATTCAGGGTATATTTGTTGCTAGTAGTAAACCAAAAGTTGATATAAAAATTGATATACCACGATTAAAAATATCTAAAATGGGATTAGTATTTACAATTTTGCCTTTAATTACTTTAATAATTTCTTTAATTATTATTTGAATTGATAAATCAAAATGAAAAAAAGACCATTTAAGACATTGTTTAGAATGTCGAATTAATCCGCGTGTTATTCAACCAAGAATAGCAAAACAATGAAATAATTTAGATGTTATAACATAATAAAATAACAAGGAATTAAATTTAAAATAGACTATATATTAGGGGTGGTTGATATTTTTGGGTGGTTATATAGTTTAATTTATAAATTATTTTGTTCTGAAAGAATGGATGGCAGCTGTTTGAGTAAGGATAAGAAAGTAAATATAAAAATGGAAATTAGTAATTAAATAGTAATTGATTTACTTTTATTAGCGGGTGCAGGCGGAATGGGTAGTATTGTTATTCTAGGATTATCTGCTAAGAAAATTAAAAAATATAAAGCAGAAATTAGAGAATTAAGAACTGCTGTTATTGCCCGCGAAAAACATTTATGCGGACCTGATTATGCAACAGAATTAGCGTTAAAAACAGGTCAAATTAAAAATGTTTAAAAAACAAGTTAAAGTAAACGATAAAAAACAAGCACAAAAAGATGCTATTAGACAACTAACAAATAGTATTTAAAAAATAACCTTAATTGGTTATTTTTTATTTTTCTTTATTGTGTGTTATATAAAAATTAATAAGATATTCTATTCGTTGCGAATAAGTAAAGTCATTAAATTCATTTCAAACTTTTTCTTCATTTTCATTTAAGTAAATATTAACATTACGAATTAATTTAGAATAATATTTCCCTGTTTTTTTTATTATATCAATGTTTCATAATATTACCTCTCATAATTAGCAATAATAATTGCATTTCGCAAATGATTACTTATTATTTCATTATTATATTTTCAACCTTTACCATATTGATAAGTTAAATTAACATCTTTTTCAAATTATCATAAACAACGATCATTATACTTACTTAAATTTTCAATATTCTTAACAACTGATTTAGTATGTTTTGGTGATACTCAGTTAATATTGCTTACTTTCTTTGTATTGTATTTAACTGCTCCAATTACTTTTAATAAATCATCTCTATCTTTACTAGCATTAGCAGCTGTATATAAACAATCTTCAATATTAATAATTGCATCTAATCTTAAAGCATCTAAAATAATATCGGTTTGCGTAATTCAGTTATTATTTTTATATTCATATTTATCAATTAATTTATTGTCATTAATTAATGAAATACCCGTAGTACCAGTTCCTGATGGGTCAATGCCCATTTTTATCAAGTTGCTCATTCTTCATCATTGTTAACTGTTGGTACTAAATTTGATATATCTTCTTCTTTTACTACATTATTATCTGTCAATTCTTCACTTGATTTATGTAAAAATATTATTTTTTGATATATTTTCGTTGCTAATTTGACTTTTATTTATGCTTATATTACTATCATTATCAATATAAATCTTTTCATCATTAGTTGTAATAACTGCTTGATCTGATTTATATGCTTGTTGTAATTCAACTGTGACATAATACCTAATTTTCTTTCGTAATAAACTAGTTAATACTGTTTTTAATGCCATTTCATCAAAAGTAGCAATATAAAATGATTTATTTTTATCATAAGTTTTAGAATATTTCATAAAATGATTTTCCATTTGGTCTTTGGTCATATATAGTGTTTTTTTCAAAACCATTAACCATTTTAAAATATGATACATAACCTATAATTGGTAATTTTTCTCTTTCATCTTCATCTTGTATTCAATTAAAAGTAGTACCTTTTAATCTATCATAATTTACTAATTCACCAGTTCTAACATCTGATACTGACATATCTAAATATTGACCGCTTATTTGTGCTAATTGAATATAACTTTTATAACCCATTTGAAATTGGGTTTGGTTAACTCATTCTTGTATTTCGCGACCATGAATAATTCTTGTTATTTTATTATTATATGGAACGAAATAAGCATATCCGAATTATTTTTCCATAGGTAAATTTAATAAAACACCTTGATAACAAACAGTCATAATTGTTTTTGGGTCTGCTTTTTGTAATAATTCATTACTATTTGATATAGAAACTATATTACTTTTAAATCTTGCAATTTCATTTTCATTTGAAAATTTACTTTTTATTCAATCAGTTGCTTTATCTGTTCTTAAAAATTCAACAATATTTGATATATTATTTTTCTCCTTTATTTATTTTAAAATTAATACCTTTAACGCCTATTAAATTAATATCTTTATTACTATCTCATTTTTCTTTAATTTCATTTTTTACAATTTATTCATCAACAATTAAATAATTTTTAATTAAGTTAATAAGTTCTAATTTATTGGCATTTTGTAAAAAATTATCATTAATACCCAATATTTCAATATCTTTAACTAATAATTTATCTTTACGAAAATTACTAGTAATAATTTTTAATTCTTGTTATTGTTTTGCTACACTTTTAATTTCTAAAAATTGTTCTTTTTTATGAGTTTCAATAATTTCATTTTGTTTTTGAAATTGAATATTAATATCACTATTTTTTAAAGAATCATGATTATTCTTAATATTATTTTCTAAATTTAAAATATCTTTTCTAATAAAATTTAATTCATCTTTAAAATTTTTTATTAATTATAATGGTTCTCTAAAAATATAATCAATTTTTTAAACTACTAGTTTTAATTCTTTTAATGATTGTGATTTATATTATCCATTTATTAATCAAGCTTGTTGTCGATAAATAAATTCTTATAATTCTTGCCCATTTTCATCAATTCATTTTTTAATTGTTAATGCTTTTAAACTTAATTCTTTAAAATCATTTCTTTTTATATAAAACGGATAAGTAATATTTTTAACTTCATTATTTAATTTTAAGTCTTCCATAATTAAATTTCCTCCAATTCCATCTCTTCAATTAAATTATCAATATATTCATAAGCACTTTCTTCTGAATAACATTCTTCTAATGCCATATTAAATAAGTCTTCTTCAGTATAAACATAACCATCTTCATCTTTTCGCATATTATTCGCATCCTTGTCATTTAATATTTTTATTTTCTAAATCAATAATATTTGTTAATAATTCATGTTGATTTTCAACATTAGCAGTAATTTTTGCTTCTTCTATTGTATAAAAGAAGTTTGTTTTTAAATCACTATATTTACTTTTCGTTACTAATAAGTATCTTTTATTCATAATTTAATTCCCCCTAGTTTTAACTCGATGGCGTTCACCTACCAAGTGAAAGTGCTAAAGCGATAATTAGTTATATAAGTATTTACTACGCCACCCGCTTGACTGAGGGTGATCGGTGGAGATATATTGTTTGTTTAATGATCCACAGTTGTTTTTTATTCTTTACGCCAGAGAATTATCTCTCTTCATCCGCACCATTTCAGGTCAAAGCGTTCAGTTTTTAAAATAAATTCACTCGCACCTTGAAGAGCCCAGCGCTGACTTTGTTGTTTTTATTAAACCGCCGTCACTTCTAAGAAGTAAATATATCGTAAATTTATTTATAAAGTGGCCATCTCAATATTTATTGTCGTTCGATGTTGACCTCGCACTTATCACGACTATCGTTTGTTAAAGCGGCTATTATTTTCGCACTGATTACCGCTGGGCTAGACCGCCTCATGTGGAATAAAAACACTTAGTTATTTAAAGTAACCGTCCCACACCGCATTAAATTGTTTTATAAAATTTAAGTTTTAAAGAACCAGTTTCATAATCAAAGATAATTTTTGAATTTTCTAAGCGTTTATAAAACCGCGTTTATTTTTTATTTTTTGTCTGATTTAATAAATCTTTATGTTTTTTACAAGTTCATAAAAATTTATTTGATAAAAATTCTTTGGTAATGAATGATATTACTTGATAATAATCGTTAACATCACATATTTTTTGTTGTTTAATTATCATTACTTACTCCTTCCTTTTTATTAAGTTTTTTTATTAGCAAATTAATTAACTGAAACAGAGAAAGGACAGCATCTTAAATTAGGAGAAAAACAGGTACACTTTGTAAAGATTTCTTAAGATATTTAATAAATGTGTAAACAACTTAAAGAGGGTATCAAAAAAGTTGTAATAAAAGGTTTCTATTTTAAGAATTTAAGATGATGTCCTTTCTCTGAATCAATTAATAATTTTGGTTTTACAAATAAAAAAAACCATTTTAGTAAATGGTTTATTATTTTTATTCAATTTCTATCTATTTTCTTAAAACCCTTCTTTTTTACATGTGACCTCAAATAAATAAATAGGAGATTAAATCCAATCGCTTTCAAACTTTCTTTAATGCTTAGTGCCATAGATGGGTTATCCATCTTTAAGTATCAAAATATTAAATTTTAGGGGTTGCATTATTCATCGGATAATACCTTTATTGAAAGTATTTATAAAATACCGTTTATTTTGTGTAGGAAAAACATAATTTAATCTTTTTTATGATAAAAGTTCTAAATTTAAAGATACTATCAGATTAATAATGAAAATAAATTTATTTTTTTTTAATAGAAAAATAAAAAAAAACAATCTCACAATAATTGTTTTTTTGCCGGTTCATCGTACAGGACTCCCTTTTAAAAATTTTAGTTATTTTTTATGTTATTAGTTATTTAAAAAATAAAAAAATTATATTTTTAAAATATACTTTTTATGAAATTTTGTATTCATTTGCATCAAGCAATTGAATTCTTTCAATTACAGCACCTAAATTTTTTTCATAAGTTTTAGCGCCATTAAGTACACACATTAATGGATCATTTGCAGCCTTTACTTTTAATTGGAAAATTGATTCAAAATATTTTACAATTCCACGAATTAAAGCACCCCCCCCACATATGGTAATACCATTTCTAATAACATCACCAGCTAATTCTGGTGATGTTTGTTCTAATACTTCTACTAATAAGTCTGTAATTCTTGAAAAGGGGGCTAATAAAACGTTTTTAATTTCTTCAGGTTTAATTAATACTTCTCGTGGTAATCCTGTAATAATATCACGACCAAAGGCACGAGCGGGTTTTTCATTAATTATTTTAACTAATGCACCAATTTCTTTTTTAATTTGTTCAGCTGTTCTAATTCCTACTAGCACATTGTATTTAGCACGAATATATTTTTGAATTTCTTGATCTAAGTGTTTTCCTGCAACTTTAACTGATTTCGAAATTACAATATCACCAGCCGAAATAATTGCAATATCTGTTGTTCCTCCGCCAATATCAATTACTAAATTTCCTTGTGCTATACCAATATTAATGCCAGCCCCTAATGCCGCCAGTTTAACTTCTTCTTCTACTAAAACGTGACTTGCTCCCATATCTTTTGCAATAGCTTTTAAAGAACCGCGTTCTAATTCGGTAACTCCACTTGGGCACGCTAATATTACTAGTGAATTTTTTCAAATTCCTGGTAATTTTAATCTACTAAAAATGTGTTTTAACAAATCTTGAGCCGCTTCCATATTAGAGATAACCCCATCTACTAATGGTGCTACCATTCTGATATGATCATGCGTTTTTCCAACCATTTTGTGTGCTTCATTTCCTAAGGCAATTAATGAGTTACTTAAAGTGTCATATGCCATCATCGAAGGTTCGTTATAAACAATTCCCCGACTTGAAACATAGGCCACTGTGTTAGAAGTCCCTAAGTCTAATGCTAAAAACGAGTAGTCTTTCCCAAATTTATAATTAGCCATATTTTTTGCTCCCTACTCCTATATTTAAAATTTATGATTATTTTAATATAACATTCTAGTATAATTATACTATAAAATCAAAATAAGTAAATGAAAAAAGTGTTTATCGGAGAGTGGGTAATAAAATGTGATTATTTGTGATTGTTGAATGTAAGCTGGATTCGACAAATTTAAAAAAGTATTTTCCCTAATATTAAAACAATTGAAATTAGCGGCAATGGTATTACAAAAGAAAAATTAGCATTGATCAAAAAAAAATTAGTTTAAATAATAAAGTAATTATTTTTATTTATCATGATTATACTGGACAAAAATTGCGTCAAATTATTAGTGATTATTTATAAAATAATTGCCTTCATGCTTTTATAATTAAGAATGATGCGGCAAAGGAAAAAAAAGTTGGAATTGTTGAGGCATCTGAAGATACTATTAAAAATAGTATTAATAATTTAATTAGTTTTTCAAACCAACTAGTTGATTATTTACAATGAAGTGATTATATTAATTTAGTTGATTAAAAATTAAAACGCGAAAAAAATTATTAAGTACTATAAATTAATTCCAAATAATAATAAAACAACATTTAAATTATTAAATTATATGAATGTTAAAAAACAAGATTTAATTGATATTTTAAAGGAGAAATAATGAAGAAACAAAACCAAGAAATGCACGCCGAAGGAATAATAGCTAAAAAGAGTAAGGGACAAAACTTTTTAACAAATCCTCATTTTATTAATTTAATTGTTGATAGTTCATTTGATTTACCAAACACAAATATTTTAGAAATTGGTCCAGGAATGGGCGCTTTGACTGGTTATATTTTATTAAAAGCAAACAAACTTGTTTGTGTTGAAATTGATTCAACTTTAGTAGAATATTTAAAATTAAAATTTAAAGACCGTGGTTTAACTGTTATCCAGGCGGATATTTTAACCATTGATTTAGAAAAATTATTTTTAACAGAATTTTTAGATAATAATTCAATTAGTATTATTTCCAATATTCCTTATTATATTACTTCACCAATTATTTTTAAATTATTAAAAATAAATAATTCAAAAGTAAAAGAAATTATTTTAATGATGCAAAAAGAAGTTGGTGAACGAATTATGGCTCAGCCAAATTCAAAAAAATATAGTAGTCTTTCTGTTGTTTGCCGATTTTATAGTGACATTGAAAAAGTTTCTTTAGTTGGCCGTAATAATTTTGTTCCAGCACCAAAAGTTGATAGTATTGTTTTAAAATTTAAATTGAATAAAAAATATCCTTCATTAATAAATGATGAAGAATTTATTAGATTTATTCGAATGATTTTTGCAACAAAGCGAAAAACAATTTTAAATAACTTAGCAATTGTTATTAACAATAAAATTTTAGCCGAAGATATTTTGTTAAGATTAAACTATTCATTAAATTTACGTTCAGAAAATTTAAGTTTAAATGATTTTTATCTTTTATATAATGAAATTAAACAAACTAAGGGAAAACTATAAAAATGAAAATTAGATCTTATGGTAAGTTTAATTTAACTTTAGATGTTTTTCGCAAACATAAATTTAAAAAAATGCATCATATTAAAAGTATTATTTTTCCTTATAAGGAAGAATATGATTTTGTTGAGTTATTGCCTTATCAAGGAAAACAAACAATTTTTACTTTTAATAAAAAAGAACTAGATTCAAATAATAATACTATTTTTGAAGCTTATCATAAATTTGTTGTTATGTTCCCTAAGTTTAAATCAACTCCAGTTCATATTAATTTAATTAAAAATACAACTATTGGTTCTGGTCTTGGTTATTCTGCTAGTAATGCCGTTGCAATGATTAAACTTATCTGTCATTTTTTTAATATTAATTATTATTCTTGAAAAATTAAAAAGTTAATTAAAAGTCTTAGTTCCGATGCTTTATTTTTTTATTTAGAAAAACCAGCAACAATCTTTGGTTATGGTCATAAAATTAAATATTTAACAATGCATCAAATTAATAAATATAAAATCCCAAATCTTAAAATTATTGATTCAAAAATATCATCAATCACAAAAGAGGTTTATAAAGAATTTGATCATAATTATCAATACTATAAAACAAAAAAAATAATTAATAATCTTTATTTTAATATGTTACAACAGCCCGCTTTTAAAATTAATCCAAAGTTAAAAAAAATTTATCTTACATTAAAGCAAGAATATTTAAATGTAATGCTTTCTGGTAGCGGAGGTGCTTTTTTGGTTTGATAATTGAGTTTTAAAGTATATTTTAAAATTAAATTAGGCTATAATTTAACATAAATGAGGAGATTGTAAAATGAAAAAAGTATTGTTAATTGATGGAAATTCTTTGCTTTTTAGAGCATTTTATGCAACGGCTTATAATGGCGAGATTTTAAAAAGTTTGGATGGAACACCAACAAATGCTGTTTATGCATTTGCTAATATGTTGAATAAAATATTAAAAACAAATAACTACTATAGTGTTGTTGTTGCTTTTGACAAAGGAAAAAAGAATTTTCGTCATGATTTATTATTTGACTACAAAGATGGTCGGAATAAAACGCCAAATGAATTAATTGTACAATTTCCAATTGTAAAAGAATTTTTAGATAGTTATAAAATTCTATATTTAGAGCAAGAAGAATATGAAGCTGATGATTTATTGGGGTGTTTAGCGGTGCTAGCTGAAAAAAAAGATTTTTATGTTGATATTTTTTCAAGTGATAAAGATTTATATCAATTAATTACTAATAAAACAAATATTTTAGTGCCACGTCAAGGTGACAGCGCCGATGTTATTGATGAAGCAGCTTTAATGGCAAAATGGGGAATTAAACCATTACAAGTCCCTGATTTAAAAGGGCTAATGGGCGATCCTTCCGATAATTTAAAGGGTGTTCCAAAAGTTGGCGAGAAAACAGCAATAAAATTAATTAAGGAATATAATTCAATTGAAAATTTATATGATAATATTGAGCAGATTAAGGGTGCATTACAAAAAAATTTATTAAATCATAAAGAAAGTGCATTATTATGCAAAAAGATAGCTACTATTTTTTGTGATATTAATTTAGAACATTTTATTTTTACTCAGTTTTCACCAAATCAAGAAAAATTAATGCAATTTTATTTAAAATATAATATGAATTCATTTTTAACAAAGTTTTTTAATAATCAAGATAATATTACCAAAAACTCAAATATAACAGTAAAAAATATTAAAGAATGATGTTCCAAATTTAACGAAAATAACACCACTGTTTATTTAGAATTATTAGATGAAAATTATCATACTGCAGAAATTATTGGGTTTGGAATTGTTAATTCTAAAGGTGTTTTTTATTTTGATTATATTCATGCGAAGCATGATAAATTATGACATCAATTTTTAAATGATAATAAATATCAAAAGTTAACTTATCATGCAAAGAGTTTAATTGTTGTTTTAGCTCGTGATAATATTTTTGTTCAAAATATTGAATATGATATGATGTTAGCTGGTTATGTTTATAATTCAAATGCAAAAAATAGTTTAGATACTTATATTAATTTATTTGAAAAAAAACAAATTTTGACTGATGAATTATTTTATGGCAAAGGGGTTAAAAAACAAATTCCTGCTGATGTAATTAAATTAAGTCACTTTATTGGCGAAAAAGCATTGTACATTCATAAATTAAGACCAAAAATTATTGAGTTATTAAAAGCCAATCAACAATATGATTTATATTATAAGATTGAGTTACCAACCGCTTTTGCATTAGCACGAATGGAAATTAATGGTGTTAAAGTTAACCGACATGAATTAACAAAACAAACCTTACGAATTGAAAAAATTGTGCAAGAATTAAATAACGAAATTAATGATATTGCGCAAAAAGAAATTAATCCTAATTCACCAAAACAAATTTCAGAATTATTATTTAAAGATCTTTCATTGCCTGATCGGAAAAAAGGGTCAACAGCACAAGAAACATTAGAAGAAATAAAAAATAACCACGAGATTATTACAAAGATATTAGATTATCGAAAGTATCAAAAATTATATTCAACTTATTTAAAAGGGATGGAAAAATATATTTTTGCTAATGGGAAAGTTCATACAATTTATAAACAAACCTTAACAAATACTGGCCGGATTTCATCTGTGAAACCTAATATGCAAAATATTAGTATTCGTGATGATGTTCAAAAAGAGGTACGAAAAATTTTTGTTGTTTCATCGCCAAATAATGTTTTATTATCTTGTGATTATTCACAAATTGAATTACGAATTTTAGCACATATGTCAAAAGACCAAGATTTAATTGCTGCTTTTAATAATAATGAAGATATTCATACTAATACTGCAATGAAAATTTTTAATTTATCAAAAAATGAAATTACACCAAATATTCGCCGTATTGCGAAAGCCGTTAATTTTGGTATTATTTATGGAATTAGTGATTTTGGTTTGGCAACTGATTTAAATATTTCTTTTGAAAAAGCAAAAGCAATAATTAATAATTATTATAAACAATTTCAAACAATTAAGGCTTTTATTGATCAACAAGTTGATTTTTGCAAACAAAATGGTTATGTTACAACGATTTTTAATCGGAAACGTTATGTACCAGAAATTAATGACCGTAATTATATTCAACGTGAATTTGGGAAACGGATCGCAATGAATATGCCAATTCAAGGTAGTGCGGCGGATATTATTAAAATTGCTTTAAAAAATATTGACCAAGAATTTTTAAAATTAAATTTAAAAGCAAAAATTATTGCACAAATTCATGATGAATTAATTTTTGAAATTCCGCAAGTTGAATTAATTAAAGTGCAAAAAATTGTTAAAACATTGATGGAATATTCTACTAAATTAGATGTAAAATTAATAGTTGATATGAAAACTGGTTTAAGTTGATATGATTTAAAATAAGATTAAATCATATAATTTTTTATAATTTTAATTACTTAATTAGCATCTTGATTTTTATTGGATATAAAAATAAAATTAAATTATTAATTAAGAAAGAAGGAACAATATGCCAGAATTACCAGAAGTTGAAACAGTCCGCCGTATTTTAACAAAACATGTTGTTGGAAAAACAATTACTGATTGTCAAATTTTTTGAAATAAAATAATAAAATATCCTCTTGATTCAAGGGAATTTATAAAAAAAATTGTTAAACAAAAAATTAATCGAATTGATCGAACGGGGAAACATTTACTATTTATATTGGATGATTATGTTTTAATTAGTCATTTACGTATGGAAGGTAAATATTATTTTACAATAAAAGATGAACTTGGTGAATGACAACATATTATGGTTTTATTTGAACTTGATCATAAATTTCAATTACGTTATCATGATACAAGAAAATTTGGGACAATGCATTTATATAATAAAAATAATTATTTACAACAAGCACCATTGAATAAGTTAGGATATGAACCATTTGATGAAAAAATTACATTTTCATATTTAAAAAATGCTTGGCAAAATAAATCACAGCCGATTAAAACAACATTATTGGAACAAAGTGTTATTGCTGGAATTGGGAATATTTATGCCAATGAAATTTTATTTGCCTCTAAAATTCATCCTGGTGAAAAAACAAAAAATTTAGTTGATCAAGATTATCAAAATATTATTGACAATACAAAATTAGTTTTACAAAAAGCCATTGATGAAGGAGGAACAACCATCGCAACTTATCACCCCGAACCAGGGGTGGACGGTAAATTTTTACAACAATTAAAAGTACATGGGCGCAATAAAATGGAATGTGTTAATTGCCACAAATTAATTGATAAAATTTTTGTCAATGGACGAGGAACTTATTTTTGTAATTATTGTCAAAAATTAAAATAAAAAAAGGAATTCCTTGATTATAAATGTTTTTTAGAAAAAACTATGAAAAAACTATTTACTAACGGATACCTATCTTTGGTTATTATCTTTTAGGGGGCCCGTCCATAAAATAATGATAAGCTCTGTTTGTTACTATATTTTTTAATATAGTAATTTATTTATAACACGCACGGGTTTTTTAAAAAAGAGGATAATAATTATAAAAATTATATATTTTTTCTTTTTTTAGTAAATTTTAGTAAATTAGGTAAATATTAATAAATTCTTTTTTTTATACCATTTTTTAAAATAAAAAGTTTATAATGTTAACGTAATATTTTATATTAGAAGGGAAAATAATTATGGAACAAAAATATCTTGCTAGATTAGTTAATGCTAGTAAAATAATTAAAAAAGCACATAAAAATAAATATTCTGTTGGTCATTTCAATATTAACAACCTAGAGTGAACAAAAGCTTTATTAGAAGCTGCGCAAGCAACAAAAACACCAATTATTTTAGGAGCTTCAGAAGGGGCAATTAAATATATGGGAGGTTATAATTTAGTTGTTGCGATGGTTAATGCGTTATTAGACTCATTAGACATTACTGTTCCAGTAGTATTACATTTAGATCATGGTCAATCAGTAAAAAGTTGTAAAATGGCAATTGATGCCGGTTTTTCCTCGGTGATGTATGATGGTAGCCGCCACCCATTTTCTGAAAATATAAAAAACACAAAAGAAGTAGTAGCATATGCAAAAACAAATGGTGTATCAGTTGAAGCTGAAATCGGTACAATTGGTGGAGAAGAAGATGGTGTAGTTGGTGCTGGTGAAATTGGTGATCAAAAAGAAGCTGCGAAAATGGTAGAAACAGGAATTGATTTTCTTGCTGCAGGAATCGGAAATATTCACGGCCCTTATCCAAGCGGATGGACGGGTTTAAATTTTCAAGCTTTAGAAGATATTCAAGCTGCTGCAAAAATTGGAATGGTTTTACATGGTGGTAGTGGAATTCCACAAAAACAAATTAAAGAAGCCATTTCATTAGGAATTAGTAAAATAAATGTTAATACTGAATTACAAATTGCATTCGCTGCTGCAACAAGAAAATATATTGAAGAGGGAAAAGACAAACCAGAAAATGGAAAAGGTTTTGACCCACGAAAATTATTAAAACCCGGATATGAAGCAATTAAAGCAACATTTGATGAATTAACATCATTGTTTGGGTGCAAAGGTAAAGCATAAAAAACATTTCATTCTTGAAATGTTTTTTTCTTTAAATTTATTTTTAAATAATGTTAATAAACAATTTCAACAAAAAGTTTATTATAAAAAAGAATTTTATTAGTTATGATTCAAAAATTTAGTAATGTTTATCAATTTTCAACAATAATAAGCTTATATTATGGTAATTTTAAAGGTATGATTAAGCTTTGGACTTTATTAAAGCAAGGTATTTTTTGATTAGGAACTTTTGACCATTTAGATATTGAATTAATTGCGTTAGATGGTTGGGGTATGAATTAAAAACAGATGGAGCAGTTAATGAAGTTACGGCAAATATGATGAGTCCATTTGCTGTTATGACATTTTTTGAAGAACATCAAAAAATTAATATTTAACAACTAACTAGCTATTAAGAAATTCAACAAATTATTTTAGATAATTTACCAAGTTTAAATTTATTTTACGTAATTAAAATTAATGTTTTATTTTCTGAAATAAAAACAAGAACTGTTTCTTGGCAAGAAAAACCATATCCAACTTTATTAAAAGCATTATAATAATAAGGAATTTTTAATGATAAAAATAATAATGGTGATATTGTTTGTTTTCGAACCCAATCTTTTTCAAATATATTGGGAATTAATGGTTTATATTGCCATTTTATTAATAATGCAAAAAGTAGTAAGAAAAAATTTTGTGTTTTTGTATAAAAATTATTATTTATTTTAAATATATTTCTAAAAAACTGATAAATCAAACTTTTAAAAAGTTATCTAATTATTTTATTTATATTTTTTTATAAAACCCAAGCTTTTGTAATGCTATCCCGAAAAAAATACTGGAATTCATGTTTTTTTATTTTCATTATTAAATCCATTATCTATTATTTTGATTATTGCAGTATTTACTTCGATTATTATTGAAAAAATTGTTAATAATTGAATTTATTTGATATATTTTATTGTGATTTGAGATAGCATTACAAAAGTTGGGGTTTTATAAAAATTACAAATAAAAAAAATTAAATAAATTAAATAATTTTGATAAAAAGTCCAATTATTAATCATTTTTTTGTATTACTTAATTAATAAGCGAATTTAATTTTGTTTTTTATACCTACAAACCTTGCCCCCTCTTCTTACTGCCTGATTTTATGTATTGTTTTATTAAATGCCTTCATTTAAACAATTGAACAAATTAGGTAGTAAGAAAAAATTTTATTTTTTGGTATAAAAATTATTCTTTATTTTAAATATATTTCTAAAACACTGATAAATCAACTTTTGAAAAAGTTATCTAATTATTTTATTTATATTTTTTATAAAACCTAAGCTTTTTTAATACTATCACAAATTAGCGCAATAAAATCCCTCTATTATTTAAAAAATGACAATTCCAGTAACGTTTTTTAAACGAGATGGCGCAATTTTTGAAATTCCGATTGATGAATTAGTTGTGGGTTATATTGTTATTTTATAAGTAGGAAAATATATTTCGGCTGATATTGGCATTTTAGAAGTAAATAATTTATTAATTGACAAAGCTGCATTAAATGGTTAATCAGCTCCTATTGAAAAAATGGTGAAATAATTTTAAAAGAAAAATTAGTTTTAGCAGAACATACTAATATGGCCATTATGTTAACTGTTATTACAAACGGGTCAATAAGTTGGGATTTTTTTTGCAAATGCTGTTGATAGTGAGATCGGAAAAAATTACTAATACTGTTAAAATAAAACAAGAAAAGACACCATTATAGTTACGCTTAACAAAATTAACAAAAGTTATTAGTATTTTTGCGGGTTTTATTAGCAATATTTGTTTTTGTTTTCTTTTTATTAACTAATGAAAATAGTTGACCAATTAATTTAATGACAGCAGTTACAATCGCAATTGCTGTTATTTCGGAGTCCTTAATTGTTATTGCGTCAGTTATTTTGTCATTATTCAGTAAAACGAATGGCAAAAGTTAATGTTATTGTTAAAAAATTAGATTCGGTTGAAACATTAGGTTAAGTTAATGTTATTTGTTGAGATAAAACAGGGACTTTAAATAAAAATAAAATGACAGTTAAAGAGATTATTTTCAATAATGATATTTTTAAAGAAAATTATTTTAATTATAACCAAAATAATAAGGCAGCTTTTCATTTTATTAATTGTCTAACTTTATGTAATTATGATATTAACCAAAAAAATGAAAAAATTGGTGATCCAACTGAAATTTATTTAATTGATTTTAAAAGAAGATTTACAATTAGTGAAGTATAATATCGTGAAAAATATCTTTGTTTTTTAGAAGTTACTTTTGATTCTAATAGAAAATTAATGTCAACTATTAATCATGTTAATAAACAAGAATTTGTTTATACAAAAGGTGATCTTGACCAATTATTACTACAATGTAATATAATTTATTTAAATAACGAAATTGTTTTCTTAACTGAAGAAATTAAGGAAGAAATTCAAGAGGAATCATCAGATTTATTAAGTCAAGCATTACGTGTTTTAGCTTTTGCTTTTAAGCAAAAAGATCAACAAGAAATTTAGAATAATTTAATTCTCTTAGGTACCCCCCCCGTTGGAATGATTGACCAACCATTTCCAGAAGCGGTTGGAGCAGATAGAAATGCGCATGAAGAGGGAATTATAGTAATTATTATTACTGTAGATCATAAAGCAACTGCTTGTGTGATGTACCATATACATTTTAGACCATTTAGTCTTTTAAAAAATTTAACACAGCTTCGGATGGTGTTAAAAAATTTATACTTTTATTTCATCTAACATTTTTGTAATAATCTAAAAAGATATTAATTAATTTCCGTAATTCATTAATATCTTTATGATAACGAGAAAAATATTCAAAAAATTTATTTCATTTTTTACGAAATATTTCAATTTTCTTATTTGATTGAGTTTAACTAATTTGTGTTGTTTGATGAATAACACCTTTTTGATTTAATACTTTTGTAAAATAAATTTTATGATATTTATACTTTGGATTATAACTATAAACATATTAATAACAATTATCTGTTCTAATTCTTTTTATTCTAATTTTATTATTTAAAAAATCATCATAAGCCTGATTAAAAATATCAATTGCTGATGAATTTGATTTATTTTCATATAAATAAGAAAGACCAAAGATTGATTTTTTATCAATAAAATCATACAAATATAAATTACTTTTAAAACCAGTCATATTTGGTGTCATAATTTTAATATCATGTTGTAAATGTCCTAATTTAGACATTTAATAACGTTTATAAGTCTTAATTTTATTGTTTTTATTATAAAAATTATTAAATTATTTATTCCATTTAATTAAAGTTTTAATGTTATGTTTAATTACTTTCTTTTTATATTTGAAAAATACAGCTAGTGTTAAATTATAAAACTCATAAATGCTAGTTCAATATTTTTGTCGATATTTTTTCATCATTTTTGCAACAGCAATCTTGTAAGTTTTTAAATAATTTTTATTAATATTAATTGTTCTAGTTGATTTTTTAGCTAAAAAAATAAAATTTAATTTTTCTTTAAGACAAAGTTGAATCTTTTTAGTTTAATTATAGAAATTTTTTTTTTGATTTATTAAATAATTTAATTAAATTATTTAATTGGTTTTTATATAAATAGTATTTTTGAAATAAATTAAAATAATTAATGATATTTTGATAAATATAGTTTGTTTGTTGCGAAGTCTTTTTTATGAATATTATTTTTTTATTTTTATTTGTAATGAATATAATTCATTTTTAGCAGGAATGCTTGTTACCATATAATTTCAATCTCCGCTCTAATTTAAAGACCAAAATTAGTGGTCTAAAATGTATATGGTTTTCACAGTTTTTAGCAATACTTCATGGTAAAAACTTTACGTAAATCAATAATGAAATATTCGTACATTATGTTCTGTCTAAAATGGCATCGATAATAATGGTACTAAACTAGCATTTTCAACAATTGAATATGGATAATAATAAACGCCATTAACATTACCTCAACATTTAATATTTCCAAATAATATAGATTTAGGGTATTTAATCTCAATACCAGTAAATACTGTATCTTCTGGGTAATAATTTTTGTAAAACTAAATGAATACTATTTGGGTTTTTTTATTTAAAGTCAGGTATTTTAATTAAATGCGTAGATTTAATAATGTCAACACCATCAGGTGAATAAGTGCGTTTTTATTCTTCGATAATATAACATTTATTTTTGTTGTCTTCACTAATTTCATAACCAATTATTTTAATATATTAATCTTTGTCAATAAAACCAATTTTAACACTGTTTTGAAATTAGTTTAAGGTTAATTTTTACTTTGTATTAATAAAAGATTATTAATTTTATAAATATATAAGGTTCTAGCACGGTCTTCACTAAATAATTGTTCTAAATCATGGCCGCTATATTGTGATTTATTAGCAAAATATAGGGGCACTATCAATTAAATAGTCAATTGGTTCATCATTTTCTGCTAATTGTGCTATCATTTTTTATGATGGTTTTAACATTATTTTTGTTCTTCTTGTCCTTAATTAGGTATATTTATAATATTTTCATTGTTATTTAATTGTCTGTTTAAAATGACATTTACTTGTAAGCGAACATCAACAATTAACTCATCAATATTTTTAACATTAAATGTTCTACTGTTTAAAATAGCATTATCATATTTAATTAACTTAATAACGAATTCAGTTAATTTAATTTCTATAATATATATCATTTGTTCATAAGAAGCATTTGTTTAAATATTTACTCCTACAACTTCTAATTGGGTTTGTTGTGCCCCCTTAGTAATTGCAGGAACATGATGACGATTTATTTTATAGTAATTAGTTAATAATCAATCATATATTTTAGTTAATTGTTCACCTTTAAAATTACCAGCCATATAGTTTACTGGCTGAAAATTACTATAGGTGTCACCTTCAACTAATAACAAGTCATTTTCAATAAACAAAGCCAATATTTTAATAATTTTTTGGCAAATAACACCAGTAACGCCATTAGTATTAATAGTAAATTTACCACTATTTAATAATGGGTCTAACATTATCTTTTCGGCAATAATATCTAAAATACTAGCAAATTGTTTACCATAACGAGCAGAAGGTTCAAAATTAGGATTATTAGGAATAATTTCAATTGGAATAAAATTAAGTGGTAATATTTCTTCTCTTTGTAATGTTGTATAATTATTTCATTTAGCATCATCAATATATAAGTAGTCAATAGTACTTTATAATCGTTTTTTTAACTTTCTAATAATTTTTTAATTGTTTAGTTACAGCGTCAATTTCTATTTTTTCAGTAATAAAAATACTATGGTCATTTTTAATATAAGGGTCATAATCAAAAGTACACGATACTAAATTATATAATTCATCATATTGGTCATTGTAAAAACCAATAGTAATAAAATTAATTTTTGAATTATTAGCAAAAATAAAATATGTACCCTTACCATTTTTATTAATTTTATATTTGTTATATCAATTATTATTAGAAAAGTCCTGCATTTTTAAAAAGTTATTAATTAATTCAATCATCTATTTTTTGATTAGTAAGTTGATTATAAATGCCAATTTATAACTATCGTGGATTTAAAAAATTTGAATTATCTTCGCAAATTATTTTTTCTAAAATCTCATTATTTTTTTGCACATTAACATTTTTACGATTAGTAATCGTTGATGCTAAATTAAGATCATAACTATCACAATATCATAATCTTTTTTTAATTTCTTTTTGGCAGCTAACAATCCCGTTTATAACGCCCCTTTATTTTGTTTCATCTTTTTTAATAAAATCTTCAATGCTATCTTTGTTTTGTTATTTTTTTGTGAGTTTTAATAAATCTAATTTTTTCAATAATCAAAACTATAATTCCGACACCAATAAGCATTACCGAAACAATAACATAGGCCCGTCAATAAACACCTAATGTTTTTTTCTCCTATAAAACAAATAATAATTCATGTAATAAAAAAAATGATGAAATTCCAAATATTTTTAAAAACATAATTACATCTTTAACTTCTACTTTTGGCATAATAACATCTCCTTTCTAATTTTCCTTTTTTCTTTCAACGTTTAATGATATTAATTTATTATGTTCAGAACTTATTGCGCCATTTTTATTAAGTTTTATACCATTAAAGCCAGTACAAATAATAAAAAAATATAATGATTTTTATGTGTTTCAAACACAATATTAATATTATCTCCCTCATTTTTATTATTACCAATTCATAATTTGTATTTATATTTTGTATAATCATAATTTCTAATTTGATATTTTTTGTCCGAAAAAGATACAAAATCACTTATATCAACTAATTCTCAATCACTACCAGTATTAATAGATATATCAACACCACCTAATAATGAATTACCGTTAATAATTTTAATATTTTTGCCACTTATTAATTTATCTTGTTTTGTATTAATATCTTATGATGTTTTTACAATATATTTATTATCAACTTTATTAATATAATCTTTATTCAAATCACTATCTTTAATAACGTCCGATTGAATAGCGTCACTTTATTTTTCTTTTCATACATTATTTTCATAATAAATCGTTTTATTATCAAAGGGAACATGTATTTTATTATTTTTATTTTTAATAATAGTTTTATTGTCAATCTTATTTTTTTCTTTTTCTATTAAAGCATCAACTTCTAACTGGGTATAATATGCTTCTAAATTTATCGTAGTTAAATCAATACCTTCTTCTTGAAAAGTACGAAACATTTTTTTAAAGTTGTTAAATTAGCCAATGATTTTGCATAATAATGCAATAGACCTCATAATGTTGCCATATTGTCATTTTGTAAAGAATAATTAATATTACCAACATTCATAGAAGCTGAAGTAAATAATTCAATCGGAATACGATTAAATATTCAGTGTTCAACCGTAATAAATACAATACCATGTTAATACATATTTTCTTCAATAAAGGGTCTTTAAATGTTTTAAACCCTAATTTTGAAAATGGATAGTTTATAAGTCAAAATTAATAGTGTTTTGATCTCTTAAAGCAAATGTTTTAAATCATAATTCTATATCGCCTTTAAAGAACTTATTATAACTAACTGGAACTTGTGTAATTTTACCTGTAATTGGAATAAAATTATTATAATTTTCCAAAGTAACATTTTTTCATAATTCATTTAACACTTAATCACCCCCCCTTATCATTTATTTTTTTAATTTGATTTTATTTAAAATAAAATTTTTAATACTTAATAGTGTTTTTGTTTTAATTGTTTTGTTTAAATCTTGTTTTGTTCTGAATTGTTTATATGTTTGAAATGTTAAACCCCCACCCAACAAACTAGTAACAACATTTTCTTCAATCTTATTTAACAATTTATCTTTATTAAAATTATTTTTAAATTGTTCTTGCATTTTTAATACTTTAGCAATTGTCTGATATATTTTAAAATTATCTTTTACCACTCGTTGATAAACAAGCGGGGCAAAAGAAACTAAATTAAACAAACTTGTTTTTTTAAATCCCCAACCAATAAACCACTCACTTTTCATATAAAATTTAAAAGGTTCAGGAGCTAAAACAAACTGTTCTGCTTTGACTAAAGTTGTCATAATGACAATAGGGACATATTTAGGATTTTTATAATATATTGTTAAAAAAACTTTAACCCGTAACTGATAAAGGAACAATTTTAAATGTTAAAAAAAACATCAGAACCATAAGAAAAAGCTAAGGGTAATAATTAGCCCTTTTTAATAGCCTTAGTTTTAAATTTAGATAATATTTTTTTATTTTTATCAGTAATTTTATTAATTACTTTTTATTTAATAGTAATTATTTGTTTTTCAATCGGGGCTAATAATTTTTTAGTTACTTTTTAAATATAAAAATTTGGGTTTAAATGATTTTAAATTTTATTTAATTTAATTGGTGTTTGATGCAAGATATTTAATAATTTGTTATTATATATTTTACTACCCCGCATTAAATTAGTATTTAATAGTAGTTTTTTACCAACACATTTTTTATGAAGATTAGTCACAATGTTGTATCACTCATTGGTGCTAATTTTGTTTATTTTATCAATATTTAATCTATATTCAGACAACCATTTATTAGCATTTTTTCATTTATGCGTGGTATTTTTTGAACTAATTTGGGACCTATTTTTTAAATATTTTTTTCAATTTTTAATAAATTATTAATTGTTTATAAATTATAAACTTTAAAACATTTATAAAAATCATGTCTGGCTAATTTTCCAACTGTATATAATAAAGTTTCATTATTATAATTTTTTGTAAAATAAAATATTAATTTATCAGATAAAATCTTTTTATTCTGAACTTGCCTTACAACATCTTCTAAATTATTAGCAGTTATTATGCCTAATTTTTCAAGTAATTTATTTTATTTTGCTAATTTTAAGATTATAGTTGTGCAAGCAGCTTGCCTTAATTTACCAATACTGCCAATTGCCGGTAACAAATTTAAGGCAGTACTTTTTAATGTCATTTCTGATATTAATTTACAGTATATTTGATTTACGGCAAAATCGGTTGCTGTTTCTACTCCAAATGAAATAAATGATGCGGCAAAATTGGACAATCCAGCCCCAAGACCATCAGCTGAAGCAATACAACCAGTTAAAACTGATAAACCAAGGGCTAAAACTTGAATTCCTAAAAATTATAATAATTGTAAACCAAAATTTTTTTGTTGTTGGATTGACAATCTAGTTGGATTTTTTTAACATCATAAATAAGGGCTGTTTTGGATGTTTAGATTGGCATTTTAAAACGAAATAGTACTATTTTTTAGTACTATTAATAATTTTTAATTTTAACATCAATAGGATTTGTTTAACCAGTGGAATTTTTTTACCTTCAATTTTAACTTCAACTGTTTTATCGTTTGTAATATTAATTGGTCATTATTCACCTTTGCTTTCAATAAAGTAATCAAAATAACTTTTAGTTAAATAACTATTTACCGATTTTACCGCTTTTAAAATAACATCTTTAAATTTTGGTTTTAACTGTTCTGTTGTTGTTTTTGTTGTGTCTGTAACGCGAATAATTCGTTTATCTATTTTATTAATTTTGCTAATATCAATTTTTGTAATAATATGTTTAATAATTCCCTTGGGTTCAAATGCTATACCACCTAAATATAAAACTATTTCCATAATTAAAGCATTACCCATTCCAGCACCTAATGCCACAGCTTCAACTATTAATGGAGTATAATCTTTTTTTCGTAAAATAAGAGGGTCATATTTTTTGCCAAATTTAAAGGCCATTGCATTAACACCATCTGGCAATATGGTGATTGTTCCCTCTAAACCATCTTTATTAATAATTGGTAATTTTTTAGGAACCATATAGTATGTTGTTCCTTCAACAGTTTTCATTGCTCCACTTGTTGCAATTACACTATTTATTTTGTCATTTGTTCCAATTTGTAACTGTAATTTATTACGAATTACATGAATAAAATCATCCGAGCCTAAAACAACTGCTCCTTTATTAATAATTTATAAAATTTTATTGCGTTTATAGGTAACTTCATTATTCATTGCTTGCTCAATATTGGCAGCCTAAAGATTAGGGTTAAAATCACTTTCTACGGGGTCTAATTTACGATCAAATGTTAAAATGATATCTAATTCAACAATTCTATTTGCAAATTACACTGTTGAATATTTTAGTAGATTATCATCAGTATTAAATACTTGATCGCCTGATCACTAACCTTCATTATATTTAATATTTTTATTTCTTTTATATGTTAAACCAAACTTTTTGGCTTCTTTTCGCGCAAATAATGCTTCTTAACTAAATTTTTGTTGATAAGTTTTGTAAATATCATTTTTCAAATTTTTCTCGGTCTTGTTTTGTTGTTTGATTAGTAATATCTCCGAAAATTATTTGTGGGTTTTTTGCCATAATTTTATTCCTTCTTTTTATTTATTAAATACATTGTCTGTATCTAAAATATTGTTTTCTTTGTTTTCTACTTTTGGTACGCCACCATTATTAACTGTTTGTACCTTAATTAATTCATCATAAAAACTTTGCAAATGTGTTTTAATGACTTCAATGTCATCATTAATATCATAAGATTTTAAATAAGAAATTTTTAAATTATTAATTATCAGTTAAAGAATTATTGAAGTTATTAATTTCAATTTGTTTTAATTGAATTTTTTTGTTAAATTTGTGAATTTAAATCAGTATTTTTTGTTTGTAGTTCATTGATTTTATGATTACTATTTTCTAAATTACTTGCATTAAATTATTCAACTTCATCAATATTTTCTAAAATAATTTCAGCAGTTTTAATATCTAAACTAACATCTTCAATTTTAATAGGTTCGTTATTTTCATCTATAAAAACATATTTTACATTTTTTAATGCCATTCCCCCCCTATTTTTAATATTTGTATTTGTTCTTTTTCTAATCGCTTTTTGGATAATTTAAAAACTATCAACTCGAAAATATAAAAAATAGCGTTTAGTTTTTATGTTTAAATGATTAAATACTGAACCTTTAATTTTTATCTCATCCTCTTTTTTAATTTCAAAAACTCATTCAAAATAGATGGTTTATAAATGGATAATGTTGAGTAATTTAAACCGTCTCACTGACATTTATCCGAACAAGCATCAATTTCAACATCTCCAGCAACTAGTTGCCTTAATTTTATTTTTAATTGGATTTTCGTGTAATATAACATTTAATTCTAAATTATTAACTTTTTTATTTTTTGTCTTCGTCTTATTAGTGTTGATTGTTATTTTAGATAAATTACTTTTTGTTTGTGCCATTTTTATCTACTCCTTTTGCTAAAAAATATTGTAAATGTTTTAAATAATCTAATTCGTTCTCTGATATTTTAATATTTCCTTTATAAATATAATTTTTCTTAATAACTGGAGATTATAAAACATAATTTAAATTAAATAGATATTTGCATAAAAATTTTAAACCAAAAATAAATTTAGGAGCAGATAATGGATTTTTTATTTTTAAAACTTTGTGAAATTGATAATCTTCAATTATTACAATAACTTTATTTAAATAATAACAAGTTTGATTTTTAAATTGATTTAATACTAAATAGATATTATTTATTGCCCCTTCTTCATTTTTGTAATTAAAAGTAATATTATTTTTTTGCAAAACATTATAAATAATAATACCAGTTTTTAAAATTACGGCAGGTTCAATTGCAATAATATATTTTAATTTATTTGTTTTATTTTTTTGTCAATTTGTAATATTTTTCATCCATCTGATGCTAAATCTAAAATATCGTTAATTTTTTAATGTTGCATATATGAAGCAATAACATACCACTTGTTTTTAAATAAATTTAAGTATATTTTTTCTCATTCTAAACATTGCAAATAATAATGCTTTTTATGATGTGAAATACGACAATTAATAGGTTGACAATTAACTCAATCAAATGATGTTGTTATTTCCTTTTAAGTTTTATTAATATACAAACTTTTATATTCTGTCATTATATATAATCCTTAATTTTTTTATTTGTTGATCAAATTTCATCATTAATATTATTTTCAGTTACTGGATAAGCACATAGCATTAATTATTGTAATTTATTTTCAATTTTTTTATTTTATTTTTTCATCAAATTTTCATTCGTATAAAAAAATAATATTCCTTTATTGGTTAATATTTTGATATTTACTAAATAAATTATTTTAGTATTTATTTATTTCGCAGCCCGCTTCATTTTGGAGGTGAGCGCGGGACAACGGATAGGATATTTTGATATATTTTACCCCATACAGAAATAAACAAAAAACATTTTATCCAGCTATTAATTACGCTTCATCCATCCCTATACAACTTTATATAAAGAAAATAATCTTTTGGAGTTCTAACCATATTGTTTTTTGGTGTCTGATATTGTTTTTTCGGTTTAACAGCACTCTTTTTATTAAAACAAGCCAAAAAACACATGCTCTGATATTTTGCAATTGATTAATCTTGCCAATAATTAAATAAATAAATAGGAATATTAAATCCAATCCCTTTCACAGTTTCTTTAAGGCTTCGTGCCGCAGATTAGTTATCCATCTTTAAGCATCAAAATATTAAGTTTGAGTATTGCATTATTAATCAGATAGTACCTTTATTAAAAATGATATTATTAGTTTTTAAACCGAAAAAATATAATAAATTACAGAAAGGAAATTATAAAAATTAACTAATTTGTAAGGAAAAATAGGTTAATTTTTAATTTTAAAGATACTATCTGATGAATAATGCAAATAAATTTATGTTTTTAATATAAAAATAAAAAAAAAACAATTTCATAATAATTGTTTTTTTTCCGGTTAATCGCACAGGGCGCCATTTATAAATTATTTATTCAATTAAAAATTATATTTTTAAAAAAGTTGAATTTTTTATAAATTTTGTTACTATTTATTTATAAGCGAAAAATAATTTTTTTTAATTACTTAATTTTATTAAAAACCTCAAAAAAATGTATAATACCAAAATAATCCTTCTAGAAGGATTATTTTTTTGTTAAATTAAAATGTTCTTTTAAAAATTTAGTATAAGTTGTTTCTGGTAATATTTCTTTATATTTACGTGCCAGCGCTTTAACATCTTCACTAGCCCCCAAGGGAAACGATAAATGATATTTTGTTTCAAGTTTATTAATTTTAATTAGAAAGGCAGCACGACTTAAAATTGCACTACAAGCAATGGCTAATGATTTTTCTTCTCCTTTAGTAATAAAAACAAGGTTATCTTTGATAATTGTACTTGTTTTAGTTTTTTGTAAATATTCAAAATATTTTGTTTTATTAACAAATTGGTCAATAAAAATTGTTTTATTATTCAATTGATATTTTGCTAATAATTGGACTAAAGCTTGATTATGGGCTAATGTTTTAATAATATGGGAGTTTTGATGTTTAGCATATCATTTGTTATAAAG
The DNA here is from genome assembly GCA_964019725.1 of Spiroplasma endosymbiont of Antitype chi. GTDB lineage: Bacteria > Bacillota_I > Bacilli_A > Mycoplasmatales > Mycoplasmataceae > Spiroplasma. The sequence continues at coordinate 131,839 of OZ026467.1, forward strand.
CTCATTATTAATAATAATAGTAACACTTTTGACGATTTTTTTAATTATTGGGGCTAAACTTAAAATTTGATGTTTTGTCATTTTTTTACTATCCTTAATTGGTAACTTTGTTAATTCATTAAAAGTTGCAAGAGGAAGATAAGAGGCGGTAACAACTATCGGGCCAAAAATATCGCCAACACCAACTTCATCATTACCAATCACATTTTTTTGAAAATATGTCACTGGAATAGAAAAATTTTTATTTGTCAAAGGACTCGTTAAGGTTGGGAAAAAACGTTTTGCTTCTTTTTCGGCTTGATATCCTTGAAACAAAACACTATTTGTTTTATAAATTGTAATAATAATTCCATTTTTATTAAAAACATTAGTTTTATTGTAATCTGTATTATTAATTGCATAATTTTGATAATTAGTAATAATTTCATTAATAATTGTGGAAGTAACTTTCTTAAAACTGATATTATTCATACGATGACCTTTATTATTTTATTTTATAAAATTATTATATCGTTTTTCAACCTTTTTTGTTAAAATATTAATAAGTTATCAAACGGAGAAAAAATTATGATTAAAAATGTTGGTATTGATATTGTTCAAAATAAACGAATTAAATTATCGGCAGCATTCATTCAAAAAGTATTAAGCTTAGTTGAAATAAAACAATATTCAGCTTTTTTCAATAAAAATGCTCAACGACAATTTTTAGCAGGACGATGAGCGGCAAAAGAAGCTTTAGTTAAAGCATTAGAAAGTAAGTTAATTTTAAACCAAGTAACAATTTGTTTAAAAGATGATAATAACCTTAATGTTGAAGGACTTTCATTAGAACAAAATGAAATTGTTCATGTTTCAATTAGTCATGAACGAGATTATAGCGTTGGTTTTGCTATTTTTTCAACTTTTTAATAATTGTTTTTTTATATAAAAGTATAGTATAATAATATTCGATAAATTTACAAAAAAAGAGATAAAACATTAATTAATTATTTATTTGATGATATTTTATTCAAATACTTTTGTAGCAACCCCTTTATTCGTTAATTAATTTTTGAAAATAGATATGTCAGCGATGATGTCTTTAAGTTCTTTTTATGAATGTTTATTTTTGTTTAATTTTTTATTACTATCAACTTTTTACATTATAAAAGTAAAAAAAATAGTGCTTCGCATAGTTTACTAAATTTTATTTAAATTATTGGGGTAATTAGTATCTTTTTATTTATTAAATTAATTTGATATTTAGATCATCTATATTATTCAATTTATCCAAATTATTATGTTAGTATTACAAAAGCTTAGATTTTATAAAAAATTATGTATTTTACCACACGCATTTTGGAGATTGCAAGAAAACAAGAAAAAATAATAAAATATATAATTTAAAATATAAAAACATTAAAAATAATACATATATAAATAAAAATTCTAAAATTAACACACTAAAAAATAGTTTAAATAAAACTTTATAAATTTTAAATTATTTAGTTAAATTATTTAAAAATTCAAATGGTGTCTGAAAATTCAAAGATTTATGCACTCTTTCAAAATTATAAAAATAATAGTAATCATTTATTTTATTTTGTAAACTAACTGCATCCAATATTTTTTCATCAAATACAAATAACTTAGTATAATTTTGATGAAATATTTCAATTTTACCATTTGACTGTGGAGAACGAACGGGTGTTGTTTGATGTAAAATATTTTTATCTGTTAAAAATTGAGTAAAAGTAGTTTCTTTAACAGTATTTTTTTGATTATTCCGATGACTATTAATAAATTCAGAACAGTTATCAGTTCTAATCCGTGTTATTTTAATACCAAATATTTTTTTAAAATCACTGATTGCTCTTTTAACAACATCAATAGCATTCTAAGTACATAATTTATTATAAATATAACCGAATACCCCTCTCATTCTTTCATCAATAAAATCATAAACATAATACTTTTTATCAACTGGAAATTTACTTGGCATAAAATATTTTGCATCCATTTGTAATAATCCTAATTCTTTAACTTCATATCTTCGATGTTGTCTTTTAATTTCTTCAATTTTATTTTTTATTTTTAATCAACGCTTATCTTTTTTAAGTCAACGAAAAAATGTTTTTAAATTTTTAGGTGCTTTATTTTTTAATTCTTTGCCACGAATTCCTTTTTTTAAATTATAAAACAATGATAAAACACCACCAGCACGTTTATCAGAATATTCAAAATATAAATCACAGATATTTTTTCGATTATCTTCACTATATTGATAATTAATATTATTAGGAACTGTTGATTTTAATAATAAATCTTCAAAATTATTATTTTCATATACAATTAAAATTTTATTTGCTCAATAATAAAAAGTTGAAAATTTATTTTTAAAATATTTTTTAATTAAATCTTTTAATAACAACTTAGTTTTAAGAAAAAACTCTTTACATAAATTAATATATGCAAATATTTTCTTTTTTATTCTTTTATAATATTTATTTTGACAATTTTTACTTAAAAAATCTTGCAATTTTGCTTGTAAATCGCTTAAATTAGAATCATTAATAATATATTTCATTAATTCACCTCATTTTTTAAAAAAAATAATATAGTATAGTTATATCATTTAAATTAATTTTTATAAAACTTCAAACTTTTTTAAACAAATCACAATAATAAGTAAAATATCGTTTCTAAAATATATTTAAAAATGCTTATATATATAATGTCAATAGAATTTAATAAAAAAGGAGTAAAATATGAAAAAATAACTTAGTATTTTAGGAGCAATCGGATTAACAGCAACAAGTACAACAAGTTTAATTGCTTGCAATAAACCTGATAATAGCGAAAACGGGGGGAAATAATAAACCTGAACAACCGCCAGAAAATAGTAATTGAAAATTAGTTACTGATATGTCAAAATAAAAAGGTTTAATAATAAATAAAAATGTATTTGAAGATGTAATTGTACAGAATAGTAAACATTATTTTGTTATTTTTAGATTAAAAGGTAATGAAATACCTTGAAAAATTTATAAATTGGAAATTGGAAAAACTAATAGTATGCCAATATATTCTGATGGTTTAAAATATATAAAAGCATTTTATCGTTGAGATGTTGTTAGTGAACCAGAAACACCTGAAATTAACCCTAATACAGGTAAAATTACAGATTGAAAAGGTTAAAAAGGAACTATTTATTAAGTTCCTTTTTAAATTAATCGCACAAATTTCATAAAGATAATTAATAAAAATAAATTAATTATTGTACTATATAATGCAGGACTAAATTTTCATACTTCGAATGTTTGACTGAAAAAAAATATATATTGTTTGAAAAATTTTACCAACACCACTCGCTAATTCGTTTACTTGTTTTATACCAGGGATATTATTAACTATTCAAATTGCAGCATTTCTGATATGACACGCTAAATTATATCAACTACAACTTTCATATTGTGCTTGTCATCATTGACTATCGGGGAATAATCCACCGTTATTTATTTCTTGTCAGTTATAAATTCCAAAATTAAAATCATAATAACGATACATGTCATTTTCTTTTTGGGCTTGTAATTCAAAAACATTATAACCGATTTTTTGTTCTTCCATTTTTTTATATTTTAAACCATATTTGTTTTTTAAAGTGCCTTCAAAAACATAACCCTCATTTTGATTAATATTATAATCATTTGAGACTGAAAAATCATAGTTAAATACATCTCCATAATTTGTATTATAAAGCCTATTTTTATAAGCAGAGTACATTTTAAAATCTAATGATTTATATTTATCAGAAAAATAAAAGTAACGAGGATAAATTTTAAAACCATTATTTGCTAATAAACCATACTTTTTATTATATCCCTGTGTATAAGTATTATTTTCTAAATCAAAAATTGTTCGTAAATAATCTTTATAAAAATTTTTCGAAACTGTAAACACACTATTTAATAATTTTTCAAATTGATTTTTATTAAAATTATTTTCATCAATTAAAACATCTCTAAAATTAACTAATTTTAAACCAAAAAATTTAATTAAAACATTATCATATTGTAAATTATCAATATAACCACTTTCGATAAAATTACTACGATTTTGAAAAACATGAACCAAAGCATATTCAAAAAAAGATTTTAAAAAGTTATTAATATCTATTTTCCCAGTCATTTTTTGATAATATTAAATTACATTATTACCCCAACGAGAAGCGGAATAAGTATAACCATTAAAATTAAAAATATTTTCTTTATCTTGCATAAAAGTAAACAAAAAACCTAATTTAGTTTCTTTATAAGGATGAGATGCATCGTAACTTGCTGTTTTTATATGCGTCAACTCTAAACTGCCGGCAATAATGTTATTATTTTTATCAATAGTTAAAATCATTCGATAAATTGATTTTTTAATAAAATGTGATTTTTCAATTATTTTTTCACTTTCATCAACAATTTAAAAATCAAAGATTATTCGTTGTGTACCAACAATAGAACTATCATAATTGGGATTACCCCCTTGCTGAACTCTAATATTTTCTTGAATAATAACATCTAAATGATTATTTAAAAAATCTTTAACTTTATTTTGATTTTCAACACTTCAATCTGTAATTTTACCTGTATTAGGGTTAATTTCAGGTGTTTCTGGTTCACTAACACCATCTCAACGATAAAATGCTTTTATATCTTTTAAACCATCAGAATATATTGGCATACTATTAGGTTTTCCAATTTCCAATTTATAAATTTTTCAAGGTATTTCATTACCTTTTAATCTAAAAATAACAAAATAATGTTTACCATTCTGTACAATTACATCTTCAAATACATTTTTATTTATTATTACACCTTTTTCTTTTGATATATCAGTAACTAATTTTCAATTATCTTCAATTAAATTAACTGATTGTAAATCATTGATATTTGTTTTTAATTTATTTAACATTTGCGTTAAATTATATTTAGTTGTAAAAGAATAAGCAAAATTTGTCAATTCTTTTAAAAATTGTTTTTTATCAACATCATAAAATTTATTAATGTTATATTGTTTAACATAATTATCTCAATTTTTATATAAATCCATAAATTTATCACTTGGTTTATCGTAAGAAACACCAGTCGAATAACTATCCTTTAAAAAATCTAAGTATCATTTATCATTATAAGTTAATGATTTTGATGTTTTTAAAGTATGATTAATAAAATAATTTGTATCACTTCAATTTTCAAAAAAAGTACTGCGTAAAAACATCGTATTAATAAAATCAGTTTGATTTATACCAGTTTCTACACTTCGCTTTGTTCTTGCTTTTTCTGCTGTTTGTTGTGATTGATGGTTTTGTTGTAATGTCATCGCCCCTAATTAGAAAAAAGAAATCAATAAAATTGGTATAAACGAAAATAATACTAAAAACTTACGCATTATTTTTTACCAACTTATTTTTACGATTTTCTTTTATTAATTTAATAATTTCATTAAATAAATAACCATAAAGATAATGAATTATTAAAATATATCACAATATATCAAATCATAAACCATAAATTATATAACCATTTATACCAGAATATTTTTCTTTTAATTCGCCAATCGTTGAAACTGTATCTAAAATACATACAAGCGTTAACGAAAAACTTATAATAAGATATAAAATTAAATCAACCCAAGAAATAAACAAACCATTTTGTTTCTTTTCTTTTTTATTTTCTACATTATTTTTCATAAATTCAACTCCTAACTATATAATGTTTTTGAAATAATAAAACCAATAATATATAAACTTGATATTGTTAACATTAACGGATGACTAAATAAAATCGCCATTTTACCAAAAATAGATAATAATCAAGTATCAGAATTATATAAATCCATAATAATATTTTTTTCTGATGTTAATTGATTAATAATAACTGTAATAAAACCAGTACTAAATATAGCGATTGCCGCTACTACTACCCCCCAAAAAAAAATAAAACTAACTTAATCATTGCTTATTTCACCTTTATTTTTATTTTTGATGATATATTCTATTAAAAAATCAATAAAACTAATTAATAAAAAGCGTTAAAACAAGTCAAATTAATAAATATCCTAAACACATTAAATTTTCAACAATACCAAAATTTATAAAAAACTCTCTAAATTTTTCAAAATTAGCAAAATATAATAAAGCGATACCTAAAAAATGACATAAAATAAAAATTAATGTTTTTCATCATCATTTTTTAAAAAATATCAAAATTTTCTTTTTCATATTTACAACTCCGTACTTATTTTTTTATTCGTTTAGTGGTATGAATTCTTTTAAACCCTTGTTCTCTTGTTTTCGCTTGCTTTGCTAAACTTGATAACTGTTGTTTATTTCGACTAACTTTAAATTGTTTTCGTTCTTTAATATGTTTTTGTAAACCTTGTTTAGTACTAGAAATACCCCGAACAGTAGAACTGTATAGTTTAGAAATATTGATAACGCCGCTTTTAACAGTTGAACCTAAATCGCTATAATTAGTTGATGTTCCGTGAATGGCATAAATAGATAATTTAATAACCATAAAAAAGATTAAAAAATAAGCAATTGTTATATTTGTCATTGGCAATTTATTATTTCAAATTACATAAAAAACAAATAAAAAAGTATCAAAAATAAAACTAAAAATCTTATTTCAATTATCTTTATTAACGCTTTCACTTAATAAATTACTCATCTTTTTTCTTTCCTTTCCCTTTTTTTGCTTTTAAATTTTCTTTCAAAATATCAATATCAAACAATTATAAGCGTTGTTTATTATTTAATTTTGATATATCTTTTCAAAAGTATTCTTTTTTATTAATAACTTCATAATTTTTTAAATCACGAACAAAACTTAATCAATGACTATCATATTTATTAGCAAATTCAAGCGGAATAATTATCTTAAAAAACCGAATTCCTAAACCAACATCCGATTTATATTTTGCTCCTTTTCCTTCTGCTGTTCTTTCTACTGATTTTGTTTTTCAAATTTCATAATCCGTAATATCTTGGAAAATACCAATTCACATAACAAAACTACGATTAAAAATATTACCTAATTTAGATTTAACGGGTTTTTTCAATGAAATCGGAATAATAATACCGCTTGCTAAATGACGAATATTATTTCACATCATACCCTCACGCTGTACGGTAAAAATCGCTCTATTTTTAAAATGTCTTGCTAAAACAATCCACGCACTTTTACCACCATGAACTTTTTTAACTTCGCGGGGACTAGTTCCATCAATATATAAAAAACTCTCATCAAATAAAATTAAACTATCATCAGGCGGTACTAATTTAGTTCTATCAGTAAAATATAAATTATTAAAAGTTAAAAGTTTTATTGCATCATCTTCAATTGGATAATTACTATAAATTTTCCTCGTTAAAAGTTTCATAACTTGTGATAAAAAAGTTAAAAGTAATGTTTTGCCAGTTCCTAATTTACCAATAATTACGGATAATGGATTATCTCAAATAAAGTAAACTAAACGAAAGACATTTAACTGATAAAAAACATTTTTTCAAACCCACCAAATAAAATAAACAGATTGTAAAGCAAATAATAGTCAAAATACTAAACCAGTATAATTTAATGAAATTATTCAAAGTAATAAATCAATTAAACTAAACAAAACCATTGAACCACTAATATAACAAAAATTTATTAGAAAAAATACAAACTTTTTCATTTTACCTCCAATAGTTATTTATAATTAAACTAGTATTATTATGGTTTTTTCTCTCCATAAAATTAATTACTACAATTAATTTTATGGAGAGAAAAAACCATAATAATAACAAAATTTAATTATTTAAAATAACTAACTATTTTAAAAATCATTCACAATAAAAACCAAGTTAAAAACAAAATTACAATTCAAACACCAACCACCAGAGTTAAATATTCATTTTGTGTTAAATTTCAAGTTGTAATATTTTAAATATCTGTTTTATCTATAAATAAAAAGACATGAATAAAAAATTCTTTTAATTTTTTTCAATCATTTTGCATCTTTAAAAAAACCACATTTTTTGAATAAGTTTAAAAAACATTCCAAAAAATAAAATGATAAATAACACAAACGATATCACATATAAAAATTCAGGGGCATTTGAACCAATAATATAACTAACAAATTGAACTCAATAATTATATAAACTCATTTAATTTAAACTTTATAAATCATTAATTAATTGTTGTACTTTTTCATCACTTCAATTTGTTAAATTATTATTGTTATTTGTTTTTACTTTTTGAGGTTCACCGGGGAATAATGCTTTTTTCATTTGTGTAAAATAGTTTTGTTTATATTGATTATACAAATCAATTATTTCTGTTCAAGTTAAACATTTTCAATCATGTTGTTTTAAATTTTCATCATATTTTACAATACGATAAGAATTATCATAAATTAAACCGATTGCTACTTGTTCAGAATATTTTTCACTCGGATAAATAAACTTATTACTCAATCAAAAATCAATATGACGATTATGATTAGGTAAATTTATAAACCTTGCTTTATCTGTTTCAAAAGGGATAAGTTCCTTAGAAATAAAATAATTTGCTATATTCTGATTTTTCTTAACAAAATTACTCAATTTTATCAACTCCTAACTAATTATTTGTTTAATAAACAATGTTATATTTAATGTTTATATATTGCTTATTTATTGATAAAAACATTGATTATTAACAATGTTATACATAATGCTAATATATTGTTTATTTAATGTTTAATAAACAATGTTATTAACAATGTTAAATATATAAAATAGTAAAAATTGGCACACTGAAAAATACTATTAAGTTTTAAAGTAATAGTTATATAAAATAAATTAATAAAAAATGAATAAACTAGTGTGCCTTAGTTTTGTTTAAAATAACTTATAATATAGCGTTATATTCTATTAAAATCCTTTAACCATGTGACGGAAAAAAGTTTAATATCTTAATAATAATAAATAATCCAAATGGAATTAAAATAATTCACGCATCGCCTAAAAATATCATTAATTGCGGTAAAATACCATATACAGCATCTTTTACTTTACCCATTGCATTACCTAAACCAGTTCAAATGGAATTCATTCCATCACCAAAGCCGATTTTTGTAACTGTTTCAGTTAATAAATTCATTATTTTTTATCCTCCTTTTTTTCAAGTTCTTTTTTTCTTTTTTCTTACCTTGAATTTGACGAATTTTTTGATAAATTGATAAACCAATTCACGCAAAAATACCTAACAAAATTAAAATACTAAATATTCATGTTAATCATACTGGCATTATATAACTCCTTTCAATAAATTAAAAAATTGAAATTTGCAAACTCGCTGCGCTTGCTGCCGCTTTGCTCCACTTAAAAAACATTGTTGAATAAATTACGCGGAATAATTTATTCTTTTACTTTTTAATTTCAATATCTTTTGCAATCTTATTTACAATATTAATAACATTATCTTTACCATACTTTTTCACTAACGACCGCAAAATAAAATATTGCTTTGTTTGCATAATTTCAACTCATTAAAATTTTTAAAAAATTAACAAATTCATAAATATTTTTATACAAAGAGTAAAAACCAAAAATATAAAATGTATGTGGTTTCTACAAAAATTATACATATATAAATAAAAATTCTAAAATTAACACAATAAAAAATAGTTTAAATAAAACTTTTTAAATTTAAAATTATTTAGTTAAATTAGTTAAAAATTTAAATGGTGTCTGAAAATTAAAGGTCGCATGTAAAAAATAAGGGTTTTATAAAAACAATAAAAAAAATATCCTTAATTTATATTAAACTAAATAACATTTAAAAACAAAAACCCTTATTTTTTACATGCGACCAAATTAAAAGATTTATGCAATATTTCAAAATTATAAAAATAATAGTATTTATTTATTTTATTTTGTAAACAAACTGCGCCCAATATTTTTTGTCCAAATACAAATAACTTAGTATAATTTTGATGAAATCTTTCAATCTTACCATTTGATTGCTGATAAATAACGGATGTTGTTCGATGTAATTTTTTTATCTATTAAAAATTGAGTAAAATTAGTTTATTTAACACTACTTTTTTGTAGTAAGAAAAAAGTTTAGGTTTTGATATAAAAATTATTCTTTATTTTAAATATATTTCTAAAACAATGATAAATCAACCTTTTAAAAAGTTATATAATTATTTTATTTATATTTTTTATAAAATCTAAGCTTTTGTAATACTATCAGTAATTATGTTCGTGAAAATATATGTGATTTATATTTTGAATATTGTAATAAACACGCCGGGGGTGTTTTATCTTTGTATTATAATTTAAAAAAAGTAATTAATTTCGAATAATTAAAAAATAAAGCATCAAAAAATTTAAAAACATTTTTCCGCCTACTTAAAAAAGATAAGCGTTGATTAAAAATAAAAAATAAAATTAAATAAATTAAAAGACAACATCCAAGATATTAGGTTAAATAATTGGGATTATTACAAATGGATGCAAAATATTTTATGCCAAGTAAATTCCTGGTTGATAAAAAGTAAGTAGTCGGAAAAAAGTTTAATTTTTATAAAAATTATAAATAAAGTAATTAAATACGAATTAAAGTAATCGCTTATTAGAGCTATTTTTTATTTGCATTATTCATCAGATATTATCTTTAAAATTAAAAAATTAATCTTTTTTTTCCTACAAATTAGTTAATTTTTATAATTTCCTTTCTTTGATTTATTATATTTTTTCAGTTTAAAAACTAATAATATCATTTTTAATAAAGGTAATATCTGATGAATAATACAATTTAAAACTTAATATTTTGATGCTTAAAGATGGCATAAATCATCTACGGAACGAAGCCTTAAATAAAATGTGAAAGCGATTAAATTTACTATATTATTATTTATTTATTTAATTATTGGCAAGATTTAATCTCTCGCTAAATGTCAGAGTGTGTGTTTTTTGGATTATTTTAATAAAAAGAATGCCGTTAAACCGAAAAAACAAATATCGGAAATCAAAAAACAATAGGATTGGAACTCCAAAATGTTATTTTCTTTGTATAAAGTTGTCTAGGAATTGATGAAGCGTAATTAATAACTGGGCAAACCGCTCTTCTTTGTTTATTTCCTTATGGGGGGTGTAGTAAACTCTATCAAAATATTCTATTCCCCCCCGCCCGCCTCTAAAGTGAGGCGGGCGGCGAAGTAATTAAATAATAAAATAAATTATTTAGTAAATATCAAAATATTAACCAATAAAGGAATATCATTTTTTTACAGAAAGGAAAATATTTGATGAAAAAATGAAATAAAAAAATTGAAAATAAATTACAAGAATTAATGCTATGCACTTATCCGGTAACTGCGAATAATATTAATGATGAAATTTGAGCAACAAATAAAAAAATTAAGGAGTATATATAATGACAGAATATAAAAGTAAATATATCAATAAAACTTGAAATAAAATAACAACATCATTTGATTGAGTTAATTGTAATCCCATTGATTGTATTATTTCGCACCATAAAAATAATTATGATTTACAATGTTTAGAATGAGCAAAAATGTATTTAAATTTATTTGAAGATAAATGAGGTGTTATTAATTCATATATGCAACATTACAAAATTAATGATATTTTAGATTTAGCATCGGATAGATGAAAAATATTAAAAATTGAGAAAAAATAAAACAAATAAATTAAAATATATTATTTCAATTGACCTCGCCGAAAGTGGACAAACCTGTATTATTATTTATAATGTTTTACAAAATAAAAATAATTAATAAATATTACCTTTCATTATAAAAATGAAGATGAAGCAATAAATAATATCTATTTAATTTAAAATATGTTTTACAATCACCAGTAATTAAGAAAAATTATATTTATAAAGGAAATATTAAAATAACAGAGCACGAACAGGATGCATGAAAACATTTACAGTATTTTTTAACAAAAGGAGTTGATAAAAATGGCACAAAAAAAGTAACTTACCTAAAAAATCAATAAATAATAAAACTAAAATAAAAAATAAAAGAGTTAACAAATTATAACTAACTGTTAGATTACATGAAAATCCGATTAAAACTAAAATTAAGTCACTTGTTGCCGGTGGGATTGAAGTTGGTGCTTGTTCAGCTAAATGTCAATGATACGGATTAAATTACTCAACATTATTAATATATAACCCATCTATTTTAACTAGTTTTTTTAAATTAAGAAAAGAGGATGAGATAAAAATTAAAGGCTCAGTATTTAATCAGTTAAATATAAAATATAAACTCTATTTTTTATCTTTTCGAGTTGATAGTTTTTAAATTATCCAAAAAGCGATTAGAAAAATAACAAATATAAATATTAAAAAATAGGAGGAAAAACAATGGCATTAAAAAATATAAAATATGTTCTTATAAATGAAAATAATGAACCTATTAAAAATGAAGATGGTTGTTTTGATATTAAAACTGCATAAGTTATTTTAGAAAATTCTGATGAAGTTCAAGAATTTAATGCAAGTAATTCAGAAAATAGTAATCAGCAAATCAACGAACTACAAACAAAAAATACTGAGTTAACTTCACAAATTGAACAACAAAAAATTCAATTAAAACAAATTGAAATTAATAACTTCAATAATTCTTTAACTGATAATGAAGAATTTAAAAACGTCTTATTAAAATCTTATGATATTAATGATGAATTAAATAAGGTACAAACAGTTAATACTGGTGGCTTACCAAAAATAAAAAATAAAGAAAACAATATTTTATATACAGACAATGTATTTAATAAATAGAAAGAAGGAAGTAAATTATGGCACAAAACCCACAAAGAATTTTCGGTGATATTGCTAATCAAACAACAAAACGAGACCCAGAAGAATTTAAACAATGATATTTACAAACTTATCAACAAAAATTTAGCTGAGAGGCATTATTTACATGAAAAGAAGCAAATAAGTTTGGTTTAACATACAAAAGAAGGGAAAATATTAAATACAATGAAGTTTTAGAAGCAAACGGACAATTATTTAATGCCGATGATAATCTACTAAAATATTCAACAGTGGAATTTGAAGATGGAATTGTTGAATTAGATACAATTTTAACTTTTGCTTGTAAATTAGACCCAATAAAAAGTGATTTTAATCCTAATCTTTGGGCCTCTGATATTAAGCAAGTAATGGATACTAAAGTTGCTTATAAACGCAATAAAATTTTAGAAATTATTAATAAAGAAAAAATTACAACTATTCAAGGACAAAAAAGCATATGATACAAACGCTTTACAAATTCATGATGAAATTATGGATAAAATATATGAAAATGACTTTACTACATCAGAAACAGTTGTTTTAGGTTCGGCCGATTTTATTCGTGGAATTCGTAATAAATTACAGTTACAACTTGGAGCAAATGACCAAATAAATAATGTAATCATAACAAGCGGCGCAATGAAAAATGTTGAATGAACAACATACTATATGGTTCCTAAAAAATTACCAATTATTAATAAAGATGGTTCATAAGGAAAAATTAGTTTATTTCCATAATGTGTTAATGCAATTGCCTTTAAATTTAGCAAAAAATATGACCCCTCTTATTTTACGCAAAAAAGACCATACGCCATTAAAGGTTGGTGCAGCAGCCTTGGGTACTGGTGTGGGTAATAATTTGATTATGGAAAGAGTTTTATATTTAGTTGGAGCAGTAGTTGAACCCAAGGTAATTATTAAAAATATTGTTACAAAAATTGATATTAGTAAAATCAATAAATTAGATAAACCAAATATTTATGTTATAGACTCAACAAAAGTTTTACCAGAAAAGTTAAAACCACAATTTAAAGATGTTTTTTTAAAAGCAGTTAAATTCGTAAATAATTCTTTAACTGAAATTGATTTTGATTACTTTATTGAAAGTAAACGTGAAGATTGACCTATTGATATTACAAATGATAAAACTGTTTAAGTTCAAATTGAATGTAAAAACAATGCTACTGGTCAAAAAAATCAGATTGATGTTAAAATTAAAAATTCTTAATTACTAAAAATAGCACTTTTTCGTTTGATAGATATATGCCAATTGGAACATCTAAAACAGCCCTTATTTATGCCGTTAAAAAACACCAACTAGATTGTCAATCCAACAACAAGAAAAAATTTTTGGTTTACAGTTATTATCATTTTTAGGAGTTCAAGTTTTATCACCCGTTTTATCAGTTTTAACTGGCGGTATTGCTTCGGATATTGGTATTGGCGCGGGATTATCTAATTTTGCCGCAGTATTTATCTAGTTCGGAGTAGAAACGGCAACCGATTTTGTCGTAAATCAAATATACTATAAATTAACTTCAGAAGTTACGGTAAAAAGTTCTGTCTTAAATTTGTTGCCAGCAATTGGTGGAGTTAGTAAATTAACGCGCACCGCTCAAACAACTAGAATTTTAAAATTAACAAAAGAAACTAAATTACTTGAAAAATTAGGTATAATAACTGCTAATAATTTAGAAGATTTTGTAAGGTAAGTTACAGGTAAAAAGATTTTATCTGATAAATTAATATTTGATTTTATAAAGCAGGCTAATAATGAAACTTTATTATATACAATTGGAAAATTAGCCCGAAACAGTTTTTATAAATGTTTTAAAGTTTATAATTTATAAACAATTAATAATTTATTAAAAATTGAAAAAAATATTCAAAAAATAAGTCCTACATTAGTTCAAAAAATACCACGCGTAAATGAAAAAAATGCTAATAAATGATGGTCTAAATATGGATTAAATATTTATAAAATAAGCAAAATTAATACTAATGATTGATATATCATAATGACTAATCTTCATAAAAAATGTGTTGGTAAAAACATAATATTAAATTCTAATTTAATGCGGGGTGGTAAAATATATAATAATAAATTATTAAATATTTTTCCTCAAACACCAATTAAATTAAATAAATCCTTAAATTATTTAAATCCAAATTTTTATATTCAAAAAGTAATTAAAAAATTATTAGCCCCAATTGAAAAACAAATAATTGCTATTAAACAAAAAGTAATTAATAAAATTAATGATAAAACTAAAAAATATTATCTAAATTTAAAAATAACGCTATTAAAAAAGCTAATTATTACCTTTTTCTTATGATTCCGATGTTTTTTAGTGGTAAAAATTGTTTCTTTATCAGTTTCATGCGAAGTTGTGCTTTAACAATATATTATAAAAATCCTAAATATGTCCCCATTGTCGTTATGACAACTTTAATAAAGGCAGAAAGGTTTGTTTTATAGCCCGAACCGTTTAAATTCTATATTAACAGGGAGTGTTTTATTTGTTGGGGATTTAAAAAAACTATTTTGTTTAATTTAGTTTCTTTTGCCCTACTTGCTTATAGGCAAGTATTAAAAGATATTTTTAAAATATATCGGACAATTGCTAATATATTAAAAATGCAAGAACAATTTAAAAATAACTTTAATAAAGATAGATTTTTAAATACACTATAAGATAGTGCGGTTACTAGTTTATTGGGTAATAAATTAGTATTTCTAACATATAAACAACTAAGAACAAAACAAGATTTAAACAAAATAATTTTAAAAACATTACTAAATAGTAAAAAATTTATATTAAAGAAAATATATTCTCAAAAAAGTAAATGATAAGGGGATGATTAAATGTTAAATGAATTATGACAAAATGTTACTTTGGAAAATTATAATAATTTTAATCCAATGACAGGTAAAATTACATAATTTTCGGTTCGTTATAATAAGTTCTTTAAAGGTGATGTAGAATTATTATTTAAAAAATTTGCTTTAAGGGCCCAAAATATGATTAATTCCTATTTGAATTATTCATTTTAAAAATTAAAATTTGAAACATTTAAAGACCGATTATTAAAGAAAATTTGTATTAATATGGGTGTTTATTGCAATTGAACATTGAACATTTAACCGTATTCCAATTGAGTTTTTTACTTCGGCAAATATGAGTGTTGGTTATATTAATTATTCTTCACAAAATGACCATATAGCAACATGACATGGTCTATTGCACACCTATGCAAAATCGCTCGATAATTTAACAACTTTAAAGAAAATGTTTCATACTTTTCAAGAATAAGGTATTGATTTAACAATGATAGATTTATAATCATATTATACTCATTTATAAGTAGACGCTTTATTAGATAAACTTTTTATAGAAAAAATTAAAGATGAAAAAATTACAAAAATAAAAAAATAAATTTTATATGAATTAAAAAAAATCAATTGTTATACCAAATGTTTCAGATTTAGAAATTGTAGATACTGGTGACCCTGTATCAAATTCATCAAATAAATATAGAATAAAAGATTATGATAGTAATAATTATATTTATATTATAAATATTTCAGACAAAGAAAATAGTACTATAAATTTAAATTTTACTACTTTTAAAAAGCAACCCGTATATAAATTTTTTTGTACCAGATATTATCATTTTAAGACCCAATTTTCGTATTGAATCAAATAAAAAACTAATGTTTATACATATTTAAAGAAAAAAAGTAAATTAGAAAGGAGATGTTATTATGCCAAAATTAACTATTAAAGATTTAATTATGTTTTTAAAAATATTTGGAATTTCATCATTGTTTTTTATCGCATTAATTATTATATGTTTTATAGGAGAAAAAACATTATTTATTTCTTGACCGGCATATGTTGTTATTGTTTCATTAATGATTATTGCTGTTGGAATCATTGTTTTAATTATTGAAACAATAATATTTATCAAAACACGTAAAAAAAACAAAAAGAAGATATAAAAGAGTGCACCTAATTTAGTGAGTAATAATAAAAAGTATTTACCATTCTTTTAATTATATTTTTTTCTTTACGATTTGAATATCATGTATTTCATTTTATAACATCTTGTATATATTCTTCATGTAAATTATATATTTTATTATGGATTGTAGCTTTCTTAAGTAATTAATGAAAACTTTATATAACAATATTATCTGCACGGCGGTAATTTTCCCTCATTGAAATTATAATAACCGTTAGATACACATTTATCGAGATAAATAGCGGATGTGTATTGATATCCATGTTATGAATGAATTATTATTGCATTCAGATCTTTTTTGTTAATTTTATTTATTAAGTGCATCATTTAAATTATTTATTACTAATTTATTGTCATTATATTTATATCACTTTACATCAAATATTTCTTTAGTATTGGAATGTCAAAATTTTTTGGACAAATTTTATGTAGAGTAATAATTTATGTATTGCACTGGTGTTAAATATTTTAGTTTGCTATGAATTCGAATATTATTGTACCAATTAATGTAATCAAATAATTCTAATTTAAATTGCTCAATTTTTTTAAATTTATTATTTTTAATAAATTCAGTTTTAAAAATTTTGTATGTTTATTATGCAACAGCATTGTAACAAGGACATCCTAGTTTGTTGTAAGACTTTTGAATGTTATTTTAGTTAAAAAGTTATAAATAAGATTGTTATTAAATTCACCGCCTTGATCATTGTGAAATATTTTAATATCATTTAATGTAAAGTTAATTTTATTAAAGGTATTTTTAACTAATTTTGCATCTTTTTACAAACTAACATCATAACTAATAATTTCGCGATTAAATAAATAAATTAGAAAGCAAACATAATATCATTTATTTTTAATAAAAACATATGTTAAATCACCGACAAAAACTTCATGTAGTTTATATTTATTAAATTATTGATTTAATAAATTATTATATTTATATGTAATATTGCTTGCATTTGAATGTTTATATTTGGTTTTTGTATAATTTGAAATTAAGCTATATTTTCCAATTATTTTACTAATCTTTACACGAGATAATATAATATTTTGTTGGGCTAGTATTATTTTAATTTTTCTTGTTCCATAATTTTTACGACTTTTTATAAAAATAATTATAACATCATTATCAATGTTTTGAGTATTATTGGGATTATTTGCCTTTAATTGATATTAATATGTTGATTTAGCAAATTTCAATGTCTTATATAAATTAATAATTGGTTATTTTGCTTTGTTATTTTTAATTATTGCTATTTTTTGCCGATTATCAGTGTTGCTTGCTTTAAAATTTCATTTTCCATTTATAATTGTTTAATTTTTTTTACGTAATTTAATTAATTCGTTTTATTCTGGCGTTATATTATCTTTATTTTTAAATGAGCCCGATTTTATAAATTGGTAAGCTCATTTACAAACTGTAGATTTACCAATTTGATAATCGTTGGCTAATTGTTCGGTATTTTTAACCATTTTTTAAAGAACAACAATTTGTTGCTTAAATTCATCTGTATAATGATTATTTGCCATAATTACATCTCCATTTTAATTTAATTATAAATATTTTTTATACATTATTGTTGTCTAATTTATCTTAACTCATCCAATACTAAAGAAATAGTTGATGTAAAGTTATCTAAATATAATGACAATAAATTAGTAATAGATAATTTAAATTATGCAATTAATAAAATAAAATTAATAAAAAAAGATCTGAATGGAATAATAATTCATTTAGAACACGGATATTAATACACAGCCGCTATTTATCTCGATAAATGTGTATCTAACGGTATTATATATAATTTCAATGGGTAACAATTACCACTGTGAAGATAATATTGTTATATAAATTTTTAATTCATTATTTAAGAAAGCTACAATCCAAAATAAAATATATAATTCACACGAATAATATATACAGGATGTTATAAAATGAAATACATGATATTCAAATCGTAAATAAAAAGATATAATTTAAAAAATAGTAAATAATTTTTATTAGTAATTACTAAATTGGGTGTACTATTGTGTCGGTTCATTCTTTTTTTATTTAAATAATTTAATAATATTATACTATTTTAACAATACAATACTTTATTTATAAATAAAATTATTAAAATTAATATATTTTATTGCTAATTTATACCTTAAAACGATTAATAAAAACTATTTTTAAAGATAAATTTTTAAAATAATTAGTTAATTTTCCTTATTATATATATAATAAACATAAATCTTGATAAAAAGTTTCAAGATTAATAAAAGGATAAAAATAAGTATAAAAAAATTACTTATTTTATTGAGTGTACTAACAATTATTGAAAACACTGTACCAACAACGATTGTTGCTAGCCCTCATTAAAAAGAAGAAATAATTAGAATTAAAATAGAAAATGGTGGTATAAATAAATTTGAATATAGGGGGCCGTATATTGAAATATTTATTTAGATCATAAAGTTTTATCACAAATACACGAAAATATAGATGTTACTGGCGGATCCTCAACAATTGGAAGTATTTTATCAAGTGCTATTGTTGGTAAACCGGCAGGATTAATTATTGGCGCTTGCTCCAATAATTATAGATCAATGAAAAATTTGAAAATAAAACACATATAATAACGGAAATGGAATAATTATGACTTTTTCAGTAATAGCTCATTAAGCATCAATTTTTAAAATAGAAACATAATAATTTTAAATTTAAAAATTATGTAAATAAATTATTAATTTATTTACATTTTAATTAAATAATATTTTTTAAAAAAAGAAAACAAAATAAATACTGCTAACCAAGAAATTAGAGACAAATTAGAATTAATATCACCGCAAGAAAAACCATTTAATGAAGTTGATAATAAATATTATTATGTAGCATGGTGGGCGTATTAAATTAAATTCTTAGTTAAGAGTAATTAAATTTAAGAACTATACAAAAGTTGACAAAGAAAATAGAAAAATTATAGATTTTAAAAATAAAAGCTAACTTTCAATCGGCGTTAATATAGGTATTGGTTATTAATATGTTATTTTATTTATTAATAATAATTTATAATCCATATGA
This sequence comes from Spiroplasma endosymbiont of Antitype chi, assembly GCA_964019725.1. Classification (GTDB taxonomy): domain Bacteria; phylum Bacillota_I; class Bacilli_A; order Mycoplasmatales; family Mycoplasmataceae; genus Spiroplasma. The sequence continues at coordinate 151,774 of OZ026467.1, forward strand.
AAAAAATAATAATAAAAATTATTGGTCGCATGTAAAAAATAAGGGTTTTTATTTTTAAATGTTATTTAGTTTAATATAAATTAAGGATATTTTTTTATTGTCTTTATAAAACCCTTATTTTTTACATGCGACCAAATTATTTTAAATCAGTTTATCTTTTAAATGTTGAAGAACAAAAATTACCTAATTTATATATTGATAAAGATGGTAATATAAAAGTTAAAGGATAATAAAAAAAGAGATTTAAAAGATATCTCCCTAAAAGTAAGTAAAGTAAAAAAAAGACTTTGCTAAACTTTTAAAGGGGGCGCATTTTTATATGGCAATAAAAGGTCAAAAATATAAAAAATATACATCATAATTTAGAAAAAAATCATTGAGGAAATTAAACAAAAAAGTTTTTGAATAGTGGCAAAAAAATATAATCTAAATGCAAATACAATAGAATCTTTATGAGCAAATCATAAAAAAAGAAAATTAAAAAATTCTAAAGAAACTAAAATCTCTTTTGTTAAAAGAGATTTATAATATTATAAAACAAGGTATGAATTATTAAAAAAGCTCCATGACTTTTGCAATTAAGCAAACTAATAATTGTCTCTTTTATTAAATAAAATTGTCATGAATATTCAATAAAATCATTATTAGAAGTAACGAGGTTAAAATGTGGTTATTGAGATAAATATAAAAATTATGACAGTAGAAAAAAAGATAAAAAAGTAATAAATGATATTTTAAAAGTCTATGAAGAAAATTTAAAATAATTTCAATATCGAATAATTGCTAAATATTTAAAGGAAGATTATGATATAAGAAATAATTCAAAAAAAGTTTTAAGGATTATGCGTGATAATCAAATAAAACCTGAATATGTAATAAAATTAAAAATAAAAATTAAATATAAACATAATAAAGAAAAAAGTTTATTACAATATCCCGATTTAATTAATCGTAAATTCAATGATATAAAAACAATGTTTTTCAGTGCCATATACTGATGTAACATATTTAATTTGAAAATAAAAAAATATTATCAATCAACAATTATTGATGGATATACTAAAGAAATAATTGATGTAAAGTAATCTAAATATAATGACAATAAATTAGTAATAGATAATTTAAATGTATAAAAATTACAACTATGCAGATGATATTGTTATAGAAAGTTTTCATTTATTACTTAATAAAACTACAATCCATAATAAAATATATAATTCACAATAAAAATATATAAAAGATGTTATAAAATAAAATAAATGATATTCAAATCGTAAAGAAAAATATATAATTAAAAAATAGTAAATAATTTTTATTATCATTCAATAAATTGGATGTACTCTTTTAAAATATCTTTTTATTTTTAATTTGGTTTAATAGCTATTTTAACTAGCTTGTTATTTTTGTTAATAAAATTTAATTTATCAGATTTATTTGAAAAAGTTAAATTATTATCATTTCCAAATTTTTTATAATCATGATAATAAGCACCCATAAATTGGAGTCATATTGCTTTTGAAAATCTAATTTTAATTTCATATCATTTGTATAATATGCTTTTAAATATATATTTTGAAATTTATTAGATTTTATATTGTTAATTGATTATATTTGCATTAAAAAATTTATTAATAATTGACTTTTTCCTTTAATTTTATATTATGTATATTATTTTTTTCTTTTAAATCATCCGCACGACTTGTAATAAAAGATTTAATTTCCCTTGTTAAAATTTTATTTTTTTAATAATTTTATTTTTAGGAAAATTAGCATTTGTTGTTTGTTGTTTCCCTCTTTCTTTAACAATAAGTTCAAAAATTTTTCCCAAACTAGTACCTCATATTTCAAATCCTGCAGTTAATTTTGTGTTAATATAATTATAATATGCTATTTTAGTTGTATTATTGGTAATAGAGAAATTATTAAGATTACTTATTTCGATATTTTTATATGAACTAATAAATTTATCAATACTTTGAATTTTTGGGCCAATTTGTTTTAAATAAATTTCATTTTAATAATAGCCTGTATGTTATTCTGTATAATTAAATAAATTAACCACAGTATTTAAAGAATTATTACACTGAGGTTGTGCTGTAAAATTAAAGTTAATAGGTATTTTTTGCATTAGCCGGAATAATATCTTTTTTATACTATGAATAATTATATGGCACTGGTGGCAGAACATATTGTAGGTAATTAAATGTTGGTATTTCATAATAGTGTGGTAATAAGAAACTAGTTTTATAGTTAGTTTTAATATCTCGTAAATAGTTGTTTAACACACTTTTTTTACCAAGAAAAATCCATACTGATAATTTTAAATAATCTTCTTCATTATTTGTATATCGATTATCAGCATAAAAGATAATTTCAAAATTACCTTTATATGATGCTATCTGAATTTAAAACATATCAATAATATAAATAAAATTTGTTCCATCTCGTGTTTGCAATAATTCGCAATCATAATTTTTTTCACTGTCACTAACTGTTGTTTGTGCATCTGCTTCTTTGGTTTTTATAGCATTACAAAAGTTGAGGTTTTATAAAAATTATAAATAAAAACAATTAAATAAATTAAACCATTTTTCTAAAAAGTTTAATTATTAATCATTTTTTTGTATTACTTAATTAATAAGCGAATTGAATTTTTTTATACCTACAAACACCAACCTTTTTCTTACTACCTTGATTTTTTCATTAATTAAATAAACTCAATTATTTTTTTTGATTTAATTGTTTTAAATTATATGTTGAATAAGTTATTCTTTCTATGGGTTCGCCATCTTTATTTAAAGCAGCACCTTGTAATTTATCCGTTAATAAAGTATTAAAACCTAAAATGGTATTATTTGTACTAAAAATAGCACCAACTTTATCATTTGCTTGTTCTCTAAAAATTTAAAACGGCAAATAACCTTTACCTTTTTAGTTTTCAGGCCAGAATAAATAATTATAAAAAGTATAAACATTAGCACTCATAAAACCATTAAGTCATTGAAAATTAGGTCATTATTTTTCATCTTGATTAATTGTTCAACCCCGGTGAATACCAAACAAAATAAAATTTAATAATTTACCAACACCACTCGGTATCATAAATGGATTAAAAACTAATTTTTGAATATAGTTTAAAGGTAATGAGGTTATTTGTCGATCAATAAAATTATTCATATTTAAAATATCTCAAAAATTACAGGCACCCATTTTATTATATTAAATTCGAACTTTTCCTATTTTATTTCCAAATTCATCTTTTATGATAGTAAGAAAAAAGTTGAGGTTTTGGTATAAAAATTATTCTTTATTTTAAATATATTTCTAAAACAATGATAAATCAACCTTTTAAAAAGTTATCTAATTATTTTATTTATATTTTTTATAAAACTGAAGCTTTTGTAATGCTATCTCTTTTATTCTAAAATAAGATGCAGCTTGGGTACTAATAATATTATCAACTGTACTACCGTTTGTTTTTATTTTTGTTGGTGATGTTATTTTTCGATTTTTAGACCAGTGAAATTTAGAATCTTTATCTTATTTATTAATATTTCGACCAACAGTATAATTTGATGCTGATGTAGTACTGGGGTCAGTTATAACAATACCCTCGCTATTTTCCTGTTTTCAAAAGTCATATCTACTTTCCATATCTTTTTTTTTCAATTCTCATAACCAGTTATCATTGTTGGTTGAATACCTTGAATATTATATCAACTTACTTCGGGTGATGCATAAGTATTAACTTTGTCAGGTGGACATGGATACATGTTATACATTAATAAATCTCTTTAATTCATTACTTTTTTATTAAATTGACCTTTAATAATTGGCCGATCAATTACGGGCATATCAAAAAATATTGGATTACCATAAAATTTAACTGCCTTTGCTCTAACACCGGGGTCTTTTAGTAAAATATTATCTAATTCGATAATTCCTTTATTTAGTTTTTCATCATAAGTTATTTTAGGAAAACAATAATTTTCACCCGGGGCACTTTTTTAAATAAATTGTCGTACTGATAAACCACTATGACTAATTTTGTCATTAATACTTGAAAATGTAATTTCTTGTCATAAAAAACTACCATCATAAGGTGAATAATAATTTATAACATTTGATGGATATAATCATTGTTTATCTTGGGGATCAGAATTAATATCACCACCACCAGTATTTAAACCGCGATCATTAAATACAGTATAAAAATTATAATAATCATTAATATTTAATTTATTTACATCTTCATCTAAAATTAATAAAGTATATTGTTTTTCTGTTGATTGCTGAGTAAATAATTGTTTAAATTTGGCATCACCAAATTGAACGGAACTTCTATCATCAATCATATAAGCATCTCAATATTTACCAACCTTAACTTATTTTGTATAAAAATTATCGGATTTATTATCATTATTCATAAAATAACTTAATTTATATTGATTTAAGTATTCTAACATTATATTAATATCATTAATATTTTCACCATCAATTAATTTTCAATAAACATTATTATTTTAATCTTTTAATTTTATAGCAAAAGGTGGTTCATTATTGGCTCATATTGTTGAGTTAATTGGTTGTTTACTAAAATAATCAATCGTTAAAATATTAATTTCTTCACCTTTATATTTTTGTAATATTTTTAAACTATTTTGTCATTGTGCAATAGTACTTTCCATATTATCAAATATGTGCTAATAACTCCCATAGTCACTTGGTTTTACATTATTAGGTTTTCAACCTGTTTTCAGTATCGGGAATATATGAACTATAAACATTAAAAGGAAATACCATTCAATGTCTGTTATCTCGTATGTTTTCTCTTATATCTATTAAAGTATCGTTCGTGGGCTTTTCTTCTTAATTATTCCATAACAACTGGGTTAATTCTACTAATTTGTTAATTATCCTTAATTTCTGTTCTACCTTGTGAGGCATTTTGATTATTACCAGTTTCATCATATTATAGTAATTTATTATTATGTTATATTTCTTTGGCTTGTATTTTATCTTGTTATTGTTCTACTTTTTAATAGTATTTAGTTGTTTCTAATTCATCAATGTTATCATATTTAGTAATTGCTATTATTGGTTCAATTGTGCAATTATATAATCTAGCAGTAATTAATTAATTTTTTAGCATTTGGTCTACCAAACCAGAACTAACAAAATCAAATTCATAAGGTTTTTAACCTTTTCCTTCTCATAAGCCATAATATTTTAAAACTGTATCAAAAAAATTTTAGTATAATGTTGCTTACTATATGCTTGTAAATATGCTTGTTTTTATAAATCTTTTGTTTTGCCAATAAAGATTGTTTTTTATTTTTATCATCGTCTTATTTATCACCAAAAGGACTAGAAAAATGGCATGCTAAATACACTTGTTCAATAATAGATTTTTGGTCTTCGGTATATGTTTATAAGGTTTGTGTACCTTGTAATACTTGTAAAGATTAGGATAATATTATACTGTTGATGAACTTGATTGAACAAAAAATATCATCAAATACATCTTGTAGTACTTTTTTGATAGCATTACAAAAGTTAAGTTTTTATAAAAATTATAAATAAAAACAATTAAATAAATTAAACAATTTTGCTAAAAAGTCTAATTATTAATAATTTTTTTGTATTGCTTAATTAATAAGCGAATTGAATTTTTTTATACTCAAAAACCTCAACCTTTTTCTTACTACCGCTTTTTATTATCTTTGTTATAAGCAGTCATAAAATCATCACTTAGCATCCCATATCAATGTCGTACGATTTGCATATATTTCTTTTGATTTAATATTAAAACTATCTTATAAATCAAATTATAATTTATAATAATTTGCAATTTTAGGCCATGGATTTAAAGTAGTTGATGTTTATAAAAATAAAGGATTAGGTTCATTTATCATTTCTCAAAAAGGTACTGTGCCTAATTTATTTTTAAATTATTGTATTAAAACAGTTTTAACATCATCTTTAATTTGTGTTTTAATTTGCCCAACAACTAATTCATTATTTTTATGTCAACCTTTAATAGCTATTTTATCTTTGGTACAAATTAAATTTAAAATAAAACCACTATCTGATTGATGATAATTTAATCAAATATCGGCACCTTGTTCAATTTAATTTTTATAAAATATCTTTACTATGTGATGTAAATAAAATATCTTTACCATTTACTAATTGCATTTGAGGCGAGAAATAATATTTGCTAAATTAATTGTTCAATAATAGTTATAATATTTTAAAACACTGTTAATATCATTTAAGTTTGGTAAATATGGATAGGTATTATTCATTGTTATTTTGCTTCTTTAATTTTAAAATAAGTGCATAATTAATAATTTTTACTTTTAATAAAATTGGTTCATTTGATAAAACTTGTACGCATACTTTAACTTTTTTATATTTCTTAATATATTCGTTATATAAATTTAATTTACATATTGCGATATTATCTTTTTTTTAATTATTGACAAAGTCTTTTTTTAACTTGTCCACAAACATACATATAAGGTCTTTTTGCATTTATTACGAGCTCATCGTGTATTAACATAAATATCTTTTTTAAGTAAGTTATTCAATTCCTTTGTTGTTATAATTTATAATCTGTTTAACCATTATGTCTAACCATTGGTACTAATTCAAAGTGTAAAGCACAAAAATAACTATCAAATGTATCATCATATAAATCCAACATTCGTTCTTCTCTTGCATCAGGATTATCTTCTTATTTAATTAATTAATATTGTGCTTTACTTACAGGACATTTTTCTCATAATCATTTTAATTGATTAGTGTTTATTAACATTGTAAATGCTTCTATAAGATATTTTATTTTAAACTTCTGCTTGTTCGCTGGTTTAAAATTAATGTATTGACCAAAAGTATAATTATTTTTTTCTCTATTTAAACTTTATATAAATTAATAGTATAAGGAATATGATTTTAATCTAACATATTTCATATATTTTTAAATACAATATCTTTTAAATATTTACTCCAATACATACTAGCAATGATATAAATTGCTTTTTTAATCAATAAATTAATTTTTAATAATCCACCAAACATTTTAATATTCGATATAGTCTTACCACTATATTGTGTGTTACAATTTGATTAATTCCATTAACTAAATAAAACTTTTTGACAAAGTGATATTTATTACCAATACTACTATTTTGTAATAATCAATAAGGCGTTTCTAACAAATAAGTAAAATAATTTAGCATTATTACAACTCTCTTTCTTAATATCTCTAATATCAGTTTGTAAATTAACTATTATTGTTTTTTGATTATTTAAGTTTAATTCTTTTTAAGTTTTTTTCTTGTAGTTAATATTTATAATTAAATGCCTGTTTTAAATATAATTTAGCACCATTAGGTAATTTAATCATAAAATTAATTATTTCAATTTTTATTCTATTAACTTGTTTTTCAAGTAAAGGAATTATTTTTTTTTTCGCTAGCATAAGTATCATATCTTAATTTGCAATAAAGATTAAATTTATTGGTTAAATCATTCAAAGTATATGGTTTATTAGGTGATTTATTTTACCAAAATTAAGGTAGTAAGAAAAAGGGTTAGGGTTTTTTAAGTATAAAAAAATTCAATCCGCTTATTAATTAAGAAATACAAAAAAATTATTAATAATTATACTTTTTATTAAAATTGTTTAATTTATTTAATTGTTTTTATTTATATTTTTTATAAAACCTTAACTTTTTTAATGTTATCAAAATTAATCTATTTTACGATAAAATGTTCTTAAAATTTCTGTTTTTGTATTAAATTATTTTATTTTTTACTTCTTTTTTCATATTAAAATTACTATTATTTAAAAAATATGATTAAATTAAAGAGTAGTAAATAACTATAAAAATGTATAAAATAACTCTAATAAGTTATTTTATTTTCTACATTTTACACAAAAATAAAAAAAATTAAAATTAATTACTTTTTTATAAACAGATTTAATAAACAGAATTTAATTAATGTCTAATAATCGAATTATATACCTATAAAAATAATTGTCAATAATTTTTAATTTAATGTTATAAATATTTTAAAAATAATTGGAGACAGAAAAATGCAAAAATATACACATGTAAAATATGATGAACGAAATTTATTTAAGTATTTATTATTATCTGATAATTGTAAAAAGAAAAATGGCACAATTAATTTATCTGAAATATCAATACAAAACGGAGGGGGGCGTGCAGTTAATAATATTAAAAGAGAAATAAATCGATTTAAAAAGGCAGAAGATTACATGTTAGTGCCAGTTGAATTACAAAAAGATTATAAAAAAAAGAAAAAAATGTATTTAAAAAATACCCACATTTACATACGAACAACAAAAATTTTTAAATTTACGATTTAATATTTTTTTACGATTCACCAGCAGAAAATATTCAACGATTTTTAATAAAGTTTGGTGTCAAATTTCCTGCTTGTCTTAAAACATTTTATAAATGAATTTATTTAGGACTTTTGGGTTTGTTAAATAAAAATTTATTAAATGGTGGTATTATAAATATAACAAAAAAAAAGACCTGATAATCGAGTAAAATTAGACGAAAGATTTTGATCAATTTTAGATATTGAAAATAAACAATCTAATGTTGGCTGGTTTTAAATAGATACGGTAGTTGGTAAAGACTATAAATATAGTTGTTTAGAATTAGTTGAGCAATAAAGCAAAAAATACTTTGCTATTAAATTAATAAAAAAAATTATTTTTTATTTTAAATATATTTCTAAAACACTGATAAATCAACTTTTTAAAAAGTTATCTAATTATTTTATTTATATTTTTTATAAAACCTAATCTTTTGTAATAATATCGAATAATCATTACGTTTTTACCCCGTTACTGTTTTTATAAATTAAAGATTCTTCCTTTAAAATTGGAAAAGATATCACTAAAATTAGACTGACTTTGTAACAAAAAGATTGGTCAATTTGATCTTGTATAAAAATAATAATTATTTAGCATTTCCTCAATTGCACTCTTTTCCATTAAACCTGCACGTCAATAACTTAATAATGTACCAATAACAGCGCGATTATACGGCGGAACACAACGTATTAACAATAATGCAATTGTACTAACCACTATCATTGTTGCAATAATAAAAAAAGGATATAAAATTGTTCAATTAACACGATTCGAACGATTAAATTCTAAACCATAACCAAGCGCACTGCCAACAAAAAAACCAACAAAATTAATTAAATAAAATGAATAACCTAAAAAGATTGGCATTATTAGCAACCACAGCATAATAATTAAAGTTCGTTGGTTTGCAATTAACGCCCCTAAATCTTCTTTACCATAGTTATAACTAAACAAACTTCCCCATAAAATAGCTAATAAAATAGTTGACCCGCAAAAAATTCAATTTGGTAATACAGCCGCTAAAAATATTCCGGCCAAGGGGATTCCAACCACTAAAATGAATGATAATCGCCAACGCCCCAACAAAGCTTCCGCATAACGAGCAACACTAAAAATCATAAATAAATTTAAAACTACTAACAATGGGTTGCTTGAAAATAAAACATATGTTCATAATCGCCATCATTGATTATTTCAAATTAATAAATCACGAGTAACACCGCCATAAACTAATTGCGTTTCTCCCTCACTTAAGCCTCGAGTATTAAAAATTTGTGCACCAAAAAATATTCCAACAATTGGAATAATTAATAATAAGGCAATTAAAAATCACGCAACACTAAGGTTATTGACACTTAATTTATCACTTAGTTGCTTTAAATTTTTTGTTAATTTACTATTGGGGTCTTTAATCACATCTAAAATTTCCTCATTTGTCATACCGGCCGACGTCGAAGAGTCATTTTCATTATTTTCTTGCAACATTGTAATGTTCGGATAATAAGAACTTAAACAGCTAATATAATTATTTTTATCAACAAATAATGTTACATCTCCACTATCATCTTTATAAATCTGTGAACGATTTTCAATTAAAACAATTGATAAAATAGTAATTTTTGCGCATTGAAATTTTTTATTTAAAAAAGTCTTTAACGTTTTAATAACCTCATCATTAATGATGAGGTTATTAAATTCACCACTAAAATTATCAATAATTTTAATAATTTGAAATTCTTTACTATCAACTTTATATAAATAAACATTATTATTGCGCAGTTTACTTTTATAAACATTGTATTTTTCTTGTTTTAAAAAATAATCAACTAGAGATAACTTATCTTTATCAAAACTCATTTTTTTCTATCCTTTCGCGCGTAATATTGCCAATCTTTGTTCAAACTCTTGTGGCAAGGCCGCTGTAATGGTCAGACCTTCTTTAGTAACTGGATGAATAAATCTTAATTGATACGCATGCAGATATTGTCCAAAACTTTCTTTTTTATCAGCGGCAGTACCATATAACGGATCGCCAACAATAGGGTGTTTAATGTATTTTAGATGGACTCGAATTTGATGAGTTCGCCCGCTTTCTAATTCACACTCTATATAAGTATAATCATTAAAGCGTTCAATTACAAGAATATTAGTTAATGCTTTTTTAGATTTTTTTGTTGTAACTGTCATTTTCTTGCGATTATTAGGATCACGGCCAATTGGAGCATTAATTTTAGCTCGATTTTCAATAATTTCACCATGAACAAGCGCTAAATAGCGGCGTTGTAATTGCTTTGTTTGAATTTTTTGTTGTATTTGATAATGAACAACATCATTTTTAGCGATAATTAAAGTTCCTGTCGTTTGGCGATCAATGCGATGGACAATTCCCGGTCGTTGCTCACCACTGGCAGTTGACCATTGCGCCCCCCGCGCTAATAAAGCATTAACTAAAGTATCATTCTGGTGTCCTGGCGCCGGATGAACAACTAAATTATTTGGTTTATTAATTACCATTAAATAACTATCTTCATACAAAATTTTTAATGGGATTAACATTGGTGTTATTTCACTTGCTTTATCATTTGAAAATTCAATGCGAACATGGTCTCCAATTTGACTAAAATAATTTGCTGGTACAACTTGTCCATTAACTTGAACTTTATTTTGCTTAATTAATGCTTGGATTTTATTTCGCGAAAAAGGAGTGTGATTTGTTTTAAAATAATCAGTTAAAATTTTATCAATTCGAGATGACGAAGAAACAATAAAGGCAATCTTAGTCATTTGGTTCATAATGATCCTCGTATTTGCTTCGTGCTCGCTCACGATAAAACTGAATAATTTCAATAATAATAGCAAAAATTAAGACAATAATACCAAAGCTTACTCAAGTATCAGCTAAATTAAACACACTATAAGGGTGGAATAAAATTCATGCTATAAAATCAACAACCCCACCATTGTTTCATATACGGTCAATTAAATTACCAAACCCCCCAGTTGTAATCATCACTAAACCAACAGCAGCAGTTTTATTATTAATATATAAAAAAATACTAAATGCAAGCAAAGTAATAAAAACTGCACCAATAATAACAAACGGAAGATTATCGGCATTTGCTCCAAAAGCAATTCCCTTATTAACCATAAATTTAAAATTAATAAATCCATCCAAAAATTTAATTTCGGGAGCTGCCGGGTCATGGGACAATAAATGAAAAGCTAATTGTTTCTTAATAATATCTAACATTAATAACGAAATAAAAATTGTTAGACAAACTTGGAGTTTAAATTTTCAAATATAATCTCGATTTTTAAAATGGTATTTAAAATCATATAAAAATTGTTTTGTTCGTTCTTTCATTTTATTTTTAATCCTTTTCATTTTATACATTATCGCACATTTTTTGCCGATAAAAAATTAAAACAACGATCACAAATTTCATTATTTTGGACATTTAAATGATTATAAATTATTCAACAACGTTGGCATTTTAAACCGGCTTTTTCTTGAACTTTTAAAAAACTAGTTTCATATTCTGTTAAGTTCTGATGATCAGTAGTAAAAATAATTTCACTAACAATAAAAATTTGATATAAATCCTTAATTGTTGCTAAACTTGCATAGTCTGGTTTTAAAGCGATCATTACTTGACATTCTAATGATTTTTTAATTTCTTTTTGTTCACGACGACGTTCTAATTCTTTATTAACATCATCTCGTAATTTCAACACTTGGTCTCATTTTTCAATTAATTTATCATTAATAGCCATTGTTAAAACAAATTTTTCTTCTAAATGAATCGAGATTTGTTGGTCGGGATATGTAATAAAGCGATGACTTTCTTCGGCTGTATGCGGAATAACTGGTTTTAAAACATCAACTAAAATCCGATATAAATAATATAATGTTGTTTGTACCGCGCGACGACGCGGTGATTTCATTTCCTCAATATATAAAATATCTTTTGTAAAATCTAAATAAAATTTTGATAATGTTTTTGTAACAAAATTATTAATTAAAGTATAAACGTTATTAAAATTAAATTCTTCATAACTTTTATTTGCTTTTTTTTGAAATTCCTGCACTAAATGTAACACATAATAATCAACCTCTTCTAATTTTGATTGTAAATCAGTTACGGGATTGAAATCATTTAAATTTGCTAATAAAAACCGTAATGTATTACGAATTTTTCGATAAGATTCCGCAATTTGTTTTAAAATTTCTGGCCCAATTTTAACGTCATCACGATAATCAACCGAAGCTACTCACATTCGTAAAATATCAACTCCATACTGGTCAGTAATTTCTAATGGCGAGATAACATTCCCCAATGATTTACTCATTTTGCGCCCTTTTTCATCATTAGCAAAACCATGTGATAAAACAACTTGGTAAGGAGCATGGCCCGTCGCTACAACCGAAGTAATTAACGATGAATTAAATCACCCTCGAAATTGGTCAATTCCTTCCAAATAAACATTAACAGGATGGGGTAAATGATATTCTTTTGTTACTGCTAAATTACTAATACCACTATCAAATCAAACATCCATAATATCTTGCTCTTTTCGTCAATTTCGATTTTGATAAGCTGGTGGCAATAATTGATCGGCACTTCATTCAAATCAAATGTCAGTTGTTTTTGCTTTGGTAAATAAATTAATTACATGTTCAATTAATTCTGTTGTAAATTGCGGTTGATTATTTTCATCGTAAAAGGCAATAATTGGTACACCCCATAATCTTTGGCGAGAAATACATCAATCTTGACGATTTTCAATCATTGTTTCCATTCTTTTTGCCGCCCATTTTGGGTTTCATTGTACTTGTTTAATTTCTTTTAATAATTCTTGTTTAATTTTTCCAATCGAAATAAATCATTGTGCTGTTGCACGATAAATAACTGGTTTTTTTGTTCGTCAGTCAATTGGATAACGATGTTTTGTAAATTTTAATTTTAACAAAGCACCATTTTGTTCTAATCGTTGACCAATCATTTTATTTGCATCTTCATAATAAACACCAACCAAACTATCATCATCTACTTCTGGAGTATATTTTCCGGTACCATCTAATGGTGCAAAGATTGAAACATTATTAGTAAGGGCAATCAAATAGTCATCTTCACCAAATCCCGATGCTATATGTACAATCCCTGTTCCAGCTTCAACAGTAACGTGGTGGCCAATAACAACAGGACTATTGCGATTATATAAAGGATGTTTTGTAATAATTCCAACTAATTTGTTGCCAACTACTTCTTGTACAATTTTAACTTTTTTCCAATTTAATAATTTTTGTAACTTGTCAAATAAAACCTTAGCAAATAAGTATTTTTCACCTTCAACAAGGACTTCAACATAAACAACATCTTTTCCAACTGCTAACAATTGATTCATTGGAATTGTTCATGGCGTTGTTGTTCAAATTAAAAATTTTGTTCCCGGTTTAATCACCTTTTTTCCTGTTGTAACTGTAAAAGTTACATAAATTGATGGCGATGTTAAATCAGAATATTCAATTTCTGCATCTGCTAAAGCCGATTCGCTTGAAGGTGATCAATAAATTGGTTTTAATCGCCGATAAACTAATTTTTTTTGAACCATTGTTTGAAATAAACGCAATTGTTCTAATTCATACTGCAAATCTAATGTTACATATTTTTGTTTAAAATCACTAAATAAACCTAACCGACTAAATTGTGTAATTTGTTTTTCAATTTGTTCTAAAGCATATTGGCGACAAATTTGACGAAAGGCAACTGGCGGAGTTTTTTTCCGATCAACCCCGCTTTTAACAACGGCAGTTTCAATTGGCAAACCATGCGTATCTCATCCGCAAATTCACGGACTATAAAATCCTTTTTGATTATAATAACGAACAATAAAATCTTTTAAAATTTTGTTTAACGCATGACCAACATGCAAATCCCCATTTGCATAGGGAGGGCCATCATGCAAAATAAAGGGTTGGTTGTTAGCGTTATGTTGATAGCGCCATGAAACAACATTTGTTTTAAGTCACTCTAATTGAATTTGTGGTTCTTTTCCTGCCAAGTTAGCTTTCATCTCAAATAAGGTATTGGGATTTAATAATGTATCTTTATAATTCATCGGTGTTTTTTCCTTTCTGTAATAAAAAAAGTGATAGTATTACAAAAGCTTGGTTTTTATAAAAAATATAAATAAAATAATTAGATAACTTTTTAAAAGTTTTATTTATCAGTGTTTTAGAAATATATTTAAAATAAAGAATAATTTTTATACCAAAACATAAACTTTTTTATCACTACCAAAAAAGTAAGAATATAAGAGCGAAAATGCAAGATACCATTTTACTTTATAAATATTGTAATAATATTTAATTTTTTTTATTAATTTTAAATTGTAAAAACAAGAAATAATTATTTGTCTTTTATGATTAGCTCACATCATCCTAATCTTGCTGTAATAAAACGAGCAAATAGCTGTGTTTTGTTTTTTTATAAATAAATATTACACTATTTATTTAATTTTGTTAATAATTTCTTTTTTAATCAATTCTGTAATTCGTTCACCGTCATTAATGGAAAAGGCATAAATGCTCTTATTTCGTTCTAAAAAATCATCAATTAATTTTAACACATTCTGGGGATTATGCCGATTATAATCAATTTCATCAAGCAATACTGCAATTTCTTCTTTAAAAGCATAAGAAAAATCAACTGCTTTCATAATAATCCGTCCAGCATTATGACTCGCAACTTCAAATGCTTCGCGTGATTTTTCAATATTATACCGTGAAATATGCTCTAAATGTTGTAATTCTTGTAAACGCGACATTAATTGTCGATTATCGTATGTTAATTTTTCTATAATTTCATTTTGTTCATAAATAACTGTCCGCAAATCTTTCTCTTGTTCTGCCATTTTTTTCCCTACTTTATGCAAACTTTGCAATTATAATTCGATAATGTTGATTTTTTGATGGTAAAATTGCATTAATTTTAAAACGACCATATTGTTTTATTGATATTATAATATCACAAGCAACTTGAAAAGTCTTATTATTTACCATCGAAAAATTAACATAAACATAATTTTGTTTAACATATTTTTGTGCTTTTTTACGTGAAATATTGCAAAGCGCACTTACTATATCATATAGGCTAATTTGGTAGCATAAATAAAAGTAGGGTAAAAATATAAAAGTTAGAAATTAATTAATGCAAAAGCAATACAACTTAAATAAAGGTGGTATTGTTTTTAACAATAAATATTTGAAATAGTGAAAAGTCAATATCTTTTTAATTATCTCTAGGCATTTTCGCTTCCTTGTTTCAGTTAATTTTAATAATATATTTGGTAGTAAGAAAAAAGTTTATGTTTTGGTATAAAAATTATTCTTTATTTTAAATATATTTCTAAAACACTGATAAATAAACCTTTTAAAAAGTTATCTAATTATTTTATTTATATTTTTTATAAAACCCAAGCTTTTGTAATACTATCAATTATAAAATAATACATAATAATAAAAACCTCTTACAACAATAATCTAAGATTATATGGAAAAGCTTAATATCCTATTTAGACGCCAAGCAATCCCTCTGCTAACTTATTGTAATTTTTTACATAATATATCCATTTTTGATAAAAAACTCTTATTTGTTAAGAGATTTTATTTTTTAAATTCTACTTCTAAAAAATATATTTTTACTTGTTGTGATTGTAACTTATTAATTGATGGTTTTTGGTAAAGAGGAATTGTTTTGTAATTAATGTCATCTTGATGACCATCTCATGGTCCAAAAAAAATATATTTTGCATCACTTTGGTATTTTCAAATTAATACATTTGGATAACCTTTTGCTGTTAAACTAATTTCTCAATTTGAATCAACAATTAAAATTTTGTTTGTTGTTTTTTTTAGTAATAAACAACATTGGGGGTAGTCGGAAAAAACTTAGTTTTTATAAAAAATATAAATAAAGTAATTAAATACAAATTAAATTAATAATTTATTAGAGCAAATTTTTTATTTGCATTATTTATCAGATAGTATATTTAAATTAAAAATTAACCTATTTTTTCCCTACAAATTATTTCAATTTTTATAATTTCCTTTCTATGATTTATTATATTTTTTCGGTTTAACAACTAATAATATAATTTTTAATAAAGGTAATATCTGACGAATAACGCAATGCAATATAAAACTTAATATTTTGATGCTTAAAGATGGATGACACATCTATGGCGCAGAATCTTTAAAGAAATTGTGAAAGCGATTGGATTTACTACTCCTATTTATTTCTTTAATTCTTGGCAAGATTAATCCCTTGTGAAATGTCAGAGCATGTGTTTTTTTCTTGTTTTCATAAAAAGAGTGTTGTTAAACCGAAAAAAACAATATTCGACACTAAAAAAACAAGAGGGTTGGAACTTCAAAAGGTTATTTTCTTTATATAAAGTTGTATGGGGATTGATGAAGTTTAATTAATAACTGGGCAGAATGGTTTTTTTACTTCCGTATGGGGGTAAAAAAATATATCAAAATATCCTATCCGCCCCCCTCCCGCCCCCAAAGTAAAGCGGGCAGCGAAGTAATTAAATACTAAAATAAATTATTTAGTAAATATAAAAATATTAATCCATAAAGGAATATTATTTTTTACAGAAAGGAAAGTTTGATGAAAAAATAAAATAAAAAAATTAAAAATAAATTACAATAATTAATGATGCTATCTTATCCAGTAACTGCAAATAATATTAATGATGAAATTTTAACAACAAATAAAAATAATTAGGTAGTAAGAAAAATGTTGATATTTGTAGGTATAAAAAACAAAATTCAACCCACTTATCAATTAAGTATTACAAAAAAATGATTAATAATTAGACTTTTTAGAAAAATTGTTTAATTTATTTAATTGTTTTTATTTATAATTTTTATAAAACCCAAACTTTTGTAATCATATCAAGAATTAATGATTATAGATAAATGACATAATATAAAAGTTTGTATATTAATAAAACTTGAAATGAAATAACAACATCATTTGATTGAGTTAATTGTCAACCTATTAATTGTCGTATTTTGTGAAAACCATATACATTTTAGACCACTAATTTTGGTCTTTAAAATATAACGGATATTAAAAGTATATGGTAACAAGTATTCCTAATGAAAATGAATTATATTCATTACAAAGAAAAATAAAAAATGATATCCACAAAAAGAACCTTCAAAACAAACAAACTATATTTATCAAAATGTCATTAATTATTTTGATTTATATCAAAAATACTATTTATATAAAAACTAATTAAATAATTTAATTAAATTATTTTATAAATCAAAACAAAATTTCTATAATTGAGCTAAAAAGATTAAAATTTGTCTTAAAGAAAAATTAAATTTTATTGTTTTAGTTAAAAAATCAAATAGACCAATTAATATTAATAACCATTATTCAAAAACGTACAAGATTGCTGTTGCAAAAATGATGAAAAAATATCGATAAAAATATGGAACTGTTATTTATGAGTTTTATAATTTAACACTGGCTGGGTTTTTCAAATATAAAAAGAAAGTAATTAAACATAACATTAAAACTTTAATTAAATGGAATAAAAAATTTAATAATTTTTTATCCTAAAAACAATAAAATTAAGACTTATAAACTTTATGAAATGTCTGAATTATGATATTTACAACATGATATTAAAATTATGACACCAAATATGACTTGTTTTAAACGTAATTTATATTTGCATTATTTTATTGATGAAAAATCACTTTTTGGTCTCGCTTATTTATCTGAAAATAAATAAAATTAATCAGCAATTGGTATTTTTAATCAAGCTTATGATGATTTTTTAAATAATAAAATTATAATAAAAAGAATTATAACTGATAAATGTCCTGAATATGTTTATAGTTATAATTCAGAGTATAAATATCATAAAAGTGAGTTTACAAAAGTATTACATCAAAAAGGTGTTATTCATCAAACAACACCATTTTGTTCCCCTCAATTAAACGGGAAAATTGAAATATTTTATCAAAACTGAAATAAATTTTTTTAATATCTCCCCCCATTATCCTAAAAATATTAATGAATTACGAAAATTAATTACTATCTTTTTAGATTATTACAACAACGTTGTTAGACGACATAAAAGCATAAATTTTTTAACACCATCCGAAGCTGTGTTAAAATTTTTAAAAGACTAACTGGTCTAAAATGTATATTGCACCTAACATCGCCGAAAACGCTATAAAATATGGGTTTTTATAAACCCATATTAAAACTATACGGATAAGAACCATAAAATAAAGTATTATATGGGTCATGGCACATTTTACTATCGGGTGTGTTTGTTTTGATATTAATAAATATTATTTAATTAATGCACTTATCTAAAAATGTGAAGTTATCTAACATACAATATATTTTGCCTTGAACAAACATTTTAATTTTATATCCTAAATAAGGGTAAATATCTTCTTTTGATTTTTTCATAAAATTATGGGCATTAATATCATAATGAAATGTAGCATATTCAAAATCATCAAATTTATCAAATGTATTAATTATTAATTGTCCTTAATATTAAACTATTTAATTTAAATTCATTGTGTTTTTTGGTGTAACAACATTTTATTTAATTAAATATTTATCATATTCATTATTTTTATTAATTTTATAACCACAAAATAAAAACACCTTATGGTCTTTACTACCGTTATCACAATCAACACCAATTGAATAACTATCAAATTGATAATGTTTTTGATTAATATTCGGTATTTTATTTCAAATATCACCCATTGTTAAACGTAAATTAAAAACACCCAAACTATTAAATGCTTGTTTGTTTTCTGAATATACTTAATTGTGTTCTTTTAAAATATTTTTAATTCTTTCATTTAACGGTAAAAATTGCATTACATTTTTTTCATAAAAAACATGGTTATTTATCAAAAAGGTTAAAAGCAAATTGATTAGAATATGTTTTATAAAAATACGTTTTTACTTTTATGTATTGTTTTGCTGTGTTGTCTCATTCTTGGAATGTCAAAGATAATTCTTTTACCAGAATAGAATTATCTAAATTATATTGTTCATTAACATCATAATCAGTATATTTTTCATAAGACACTTTTAAACTTTTATAACGAAACATTGAAACTCTTAAATTATTATATCTTTTATCTAGTTCTTTATCAGTTAATATTTCTTTTTCTTCATCGTGTATAATTTCATCTGTTAATGCTGATATAATACCACTCCCTTTTCCAATTTTACCCATAATTTTATTAACATTAGCATAATCAACAAAAATAACGCGAACACCAATAGGAAAAATAATTTAACTACTTTCTTTAACATTTTTAGTTCAAACAACGCCATTTTCATTGTAGGGTCCTATATAACAATCACATATTTATCATAAAGATATTTACATACATTAATTGTATCGCCAAATACAATATCTTCGTGGGTGTTGGCATATCTTAGTAAAATATTAGATGAAGCATCAGTAAAATTACAAGCAAAAAATAATTTTTCTGATAAATGATTTGATGTTTTATTAGTACCGCGCCCCGCTGAAACAAAATTAAAAAAACTTGGCAAAGTAAAAATATCGGGTATAACTATAACCAACATAATATTTAAATACTTCTAAATCAAAACCAAAATTATAGTTACAAAAATTTAAATCATATTTTTTATTTAAATTTTCATAACCATTAATTTGTTTTTTTTTTGCTATTAATTTTTGTAAAATCTTGCATTTTTAATTATCCCCCTTTTTTGATAAGATTATATTAAGTATTAAGTATCAATTAAGTATCATAATTTAAAAAAATTGTTTAATTACAAAAGGAAATTATAAAATTTAATCAAAAAATAATTTATTAGGAAATTATAAATAAAATAAAATAATAGAAACAAATAATTAAATTAAAAATTTATTGATTGAAAGAGATAATGAGATATTTAAATTATATCAATAAGAAAAAATATTACAACGATATAAGGTTTTATTAAAATTACCAAAAACAATTAAAACAGAAGATGGAGATATAACTTTAAAAATAATAAGATATGTTAAATACGATGAATAAAAAAATTAATATATAAACTGTCATCATTTGGGTGAAGAATTGGTTTTAAAAAAATACCAAAGAAATAAACAAAATTTAATAAATAAAATTACTTCATTTTTAGGCGATGGAAAAAGATATAAAGATATTTTAGATACTGTTGGAAACGCTAATCTTAGTGAAATAAAAATATCTAATATTTTTAAAAATGCAGATTTAGAAGAAACCGATTACATTAGTAATAAAAATAACAATAAAATTAAAATTCCAAATAATGTTTTATATATTCAATTTGATGGAGCTTTTGAACCTATGCGATAAAATAAAAAAAGAGTTGAAAATAAAATATTTCTTTAAAATATGTATGTTGTTGTTGATGAATAAAAATCAAAAAAACAGAAAAAAATGAAAAATAAAAAGGCGTTTTTAAAATGATGAATAAAAATAACAATGTATCATATAGTTTAGATAAATTTAATTTAGTAAAAAGATTTAAATAATTGTTTCCAAATCGTAATAAAAAACCGAATTCATAGATTAAAATATAAATTATCAAAAATATATTTTTTACTTTAAATTATGAAATATGATTAGATTTTTTAATTTGTAATTTGCCATATGTTATTGATAATAAAAAGAAAAAATTTATTAGAAACTATTGAATTAATTAAAAATAATAAAGAATGTATTCAAAATCAAGCTTTAGAATATAATATTGATTGTCAAATTGTAGGTTATATATCACAATATATTAAGGCAGTTAAGGCGCGTGGAGCGAAAATATATTGTAAAGAAATATTTATCAATATTTTAATTTCCTCAATGTTAAGACTTAATAGTAAAACAAATGAAGAAAAAATTGATAAAACTAATAAAAATAAAGAAAAAATTGAATTTAATATATTTAATTTAAATCAATCTAAAAATCAATTTTTATCTTTATAAAAAAACAAAAAACTTTTTAAAATTAGTAATAACTTTAAAAAGTATTTTTTATTGTATCAAAATTCATAAATTCATAAATTATTTCTTCAAATAAAAATTATGTTTTTAAAAAAGTTGAATTTTTTATAAATTTTGTTATCATTTATTTATAAGCAAAAATTATTTTTTTCTAGTTACTTAATTTTATTAAAAAAATAAAAATAATGTATGCTACCGTTAATTTTGTAATGTTGCATATAAGAAGCAATAACACCTCATTTATCTTTAAATAAATTTAAATACATTTTGGCTCATTCTAAACATTGTAAATCATAATGCTTTTTATAATGTTAAATACGACAATTAACAGGTTGACAATTAACTCAATCAAATAATGTTGTTATTTCATTTTAATTTTTATTAATATAAAAACTTTTATATTCTGTAATTTTATCTATACTCTTTAATTATTTTTATTTTTTTCTCAAATTTAATCATTAATATCATTTGCAGTTACTGGACAAGCTCGTATCATTAATTCTTTTAATTTATTTTAGTATTTAATTACTTCGCCGCCCGATTAACTTCAGGGGGGGCGATTGGGTATGGCAGGATATTTTGATAGAGTTTACCACTCATACGGAAGTAAAAAAACATCCCACCCAGTTATTAATTGCGATTAATCCATCCCTAGACAACTTTATATAAAGAAAATAATCTTTTGGAGTTTCAACCACCTTGTTTTTTATTGTCTGATATTGCTTTTTTTCGGTTTAACAGCACTATTTTTATGAAAACAAGAAAAAAACACGCGCTCTGACATTTCGAAAGGGATTAATCTTGCCAAGAATTAAAGAAATAAATAGGATAGTAAATCCAATCGCTTTCAAACTTTCTTTAAGACTTCGTGCCATAGATTAGTTATCCATCTTTAAACATCAAAATATTAAGTTTTAAAGATTGAATTTAGGATTAATCGTTAGATAGTATCTTTATTTTTTTATATCATTATCTTTTTTTAATTCTTTGTTTATTAAATATATTTTTTATTAATATATTTATATATTTAAAAATTAACTAACAACTAAATAGAACAATTATTCAAAAATTTTTTTAAGAAAAGAAAGGGTTTATTTTTCTGAAAAAACCTATTTTATTAAGTGTAAGATATACTATCTAACGATTAATCCAATAAATATAAGTATTTTTTAAAAAATAAAAAGCGCTTTATTCTTTTTCAACAAAGTGCTACATTTGCATTTACAATTTACAAGATAAAAAAAAGAAATGTTTTTAAACATTCTCTCCTTTTAATAGTTTTTGCAAATAATCACCAACGCCGCCTTCATCATTAGTTAATTGTGTAATTCCCCTAGCATTAGTTTTTAAATTGTCATTTCCATTTTTCATTGCGATTCCATAACCAACATTTTGCAATAGTTCTAAGTCATTTATTTCATCGCCAAAGGCAATAACATCGCGAATATCGACGTTATAATATTGTGCTAAAATATTAGCTGCAAATCCTTTTGAAACAAGTTTATTTGTAATATTAATCATTATTTGCACCCGACCGCCACTATAATGCCCTATGTTAACTTGAACAGAGTTTTTAAAATTTTCAAAAATTCTTAAAATTTGATCTTTTTCATTAGCATTGTTTAAATATAAGGCCATATTACTAGCCGGACCTTTTCAAGCAGTATAAGGATTGGCAATAAAATATTCATCATCATCCACATCATCAAGATGAAAGTAATTTTCAATTGCCTCATCTTTTTTTCAACAAATTGCTTTATCATAATGTTCAATTAAGACATTTGCGACAATATTTTTTACATCAGGATGGTTTATAATACTCATAATAACATCATAAGAAATTGGAAAAACTAAACGTTTAAACTCTCGTTTCAACGGGTCATGAATATGACCGCCATCAATGTTTGTTAATAAGGTGTCTAACCCTAATTCGCGATAAAAGCGAATACTCGCTCGATGAGGGCGACCGGTTGTAATACATAATTTATGGCCAGCTTTAACAGCTTCTTTGATCACATCTTGTGTTTTTGGATGGATTGTTTTTCCATCATTCATCAATGTTGTACCATCTAAATCAATTAGAATTAAACGTTTTTTATTTAGGTGTTGTAATTTCATGGGACCCCCTTCTCAAAAAAAATAATTATGTTTCTAATCCCCGCATCTCTTATTATATCTAATATTTTTATATTTATATTATTTTTAAAAATTTAGCAGTATTTAATTGACTTTGCTAATCAGTATGATAATATGTAACTGTAAAATTAGCAAACAAAAATATACATTGCTAAAAATTAAAAAAGGAAAAAAATGGATTTAACACAACAATATGAACCGGGTAAAGACCCAAAAGTTCTTGAAAAATTTGCCAAAAATCTTAATAAAGAAGCTCTTGCTGGAAAATTAGACCCAATTATTGGACGTGAAGATGAAATTAATCGAGTAATTCGAATTTTATCACGAAGAACAAAAAATAATCCAGTATTAATTGGCGAGCCTGGCGTTGGAAAAACGGCCATTGTTGAAGGATTAGTACAGCGAATTGTTAAAGGTGATATTCCTAGTAATTTAAAAAATAAAACAATATATGAATTAGATATGGGAGCATTAATTGCTGGCGCGAAATTTCAAGGTGAATTTGAAGAACGTTTAAAATCAATTTTAAATAAAGTTAAAGAATCGAATGGTGATTTTATTTTATTTATTGATGAGTTGCATTTAATTGTGGGAGCCGGTAAAACACAAGGCAGTATGGATGCTAGTAATTTGTTAAAACCAATGTTAGCTCGCGGCGATTTGCATTGTATTGGCGCAACGACTTTAGATGAACATCGTTTATATATTGAAAAAGATGCCGCGTTAGAGCGACGCTTTCAAAAAGTAGTTGTTAGTGAATCAACCATTGATGAAAGTATTTCAATTTTACGTGGTTTAAAAGAACGATTTGAAACCTTTCATGGGGTTAAAATTCATGATAATACTTTAGTTTCATCAGTTAACTTATCATCTCGATATATTACTGACCGGTTTTTGCCAGATAAAGCAATTGACTTAATTGATGAAGCTTCTGCAACAATTAAAACAGAAATTGCATCAGTTCCAACCGAATTAGATAATTTAAATCGGCGAATTGTTCAGTTAGAAATTGAAAAAGCAGCTTTACAAAAAGAAACTGATAATGCATCTAATGAAAGGTTAGTTGATATTGAAAATGAATTAAAACCATTAAAATCGAAACAACAAAAATTAGATATTCAATGAAATTCGGAAAAAGAAAGTATTACTAAATTAAAAAATTTAAAATCACAAGTTGAACAATTAAAAAAAGAGTTAGATCAAGCGCAATTAAGTGGTGATTTTAATCGTGCCGGCGAAATTAAATATGCTTTATTACCAAAATTAGAAAAACAATTACATGAGCAAGAAAAACAAGCTTCAGGTTCACACCTTTTGAAAGAAGATGTAACTGAGCGCGATATTGCAGCAATTGTTGGAAAGTGGACCGGTATTCCTGTTGAACGTTTAGTAGAAACAGAAAAGGCAAAATTATTAAATTTAAGTAAGATTTTACGGCGTCGTGTTCGAGGACAAAACGAAGCAATTCAGGTAGTTGCTGATTCAATTATTCGTAGTCGAAGCGGAATTAAAGACCCAAATAAACCAATTGGTAGTTTCTTATTTTTAGGACCAACAGGAGTTGGGAAAACAGAAGTTGCCCGTAGTTTAGCATATGTTATTTTTAACTCAGAAAAACAAATGGTACGATTAGATATGTCTGAATATATGGAAAAGCATTCAGTAAGTAAATTAATTGGGGCGCCGCCAGGTTATGTTGGTCATGAACAGGGCGGGCAATTAACCGAGGCTATTCGTCGAAGCCCATATTCAATTGTTTTATTTGATGAAATTGAAAAAGCACATCCTGATATTTTAAATATTTTGTTGCAAATTTTAGAAGATGGTCGTTTAACTGATTCATTAGGTAAAACTGTTGATTTTAAAAATACAATTATTATTATGACTTCTAATATTGGTTCAGAATATTTATTAAATGAAAATAATGACGGTGTTAGTTTATTAATTAAGAAAGAATTAGCTAGAAAATTTAAACCAGAGTTTTTAAATCGAATTGATAATGTTGTGACATTTAATGTTTTATCAAAAGATGTTATTAAAGAAATTATTGAAAAAGAATTAGCTGAATTAACACAACGAATTGAAAATAGTAAAAACATTCGTATTAGTTATTCTGAAAAAGTATTAGAAAAAATTTTAAACGAAGGATATGATCGTGAATTTGGGGCGCGTCCAATTAAGAGATATATTCAACGAAATCTTGAATCGTTAATTGCTCATGCTATTCTTTCGGAAGAAGTTCAAGAAGGCAAATCTTATACAATTGATGCAGTTAATAACGAAATAATTATTAAGAATAGTGGGCAGTAAGAAAAAAGTTTAGGTTTTGGTATAAAAATTATTATTTATTTTAAATAAATTTCTAAAACACCGATAAATCAACATTTTTAAAAGTTATCTAATTATTTTATTTATAATTTTTATAAAACCCCAACTTTTGTAATACTATCGAATATTACAAAATTAAATTAGCACTTGCATTCTTTAAATGATAAATTTATAATGTTAAGTGTTAGCACTATTTAGTGTTAATTGCCAAATATTTATAAGAATTGTAGAACGGGGGTGCTGCTAATGTTAACTCGACGAAAATAAAACATTTTAAAAGTAATTGTATAATGATAAAAAAATAGCACAGCCTGTTGCAAGTAAATCTATTATGGCTTATCGCCCTTAATAGATTCTTCTTCTGAAACAATTCGTAATAAATGTTCAATTTTAGAAAAAGAAATTTTTTTAGAAAAAGAACATTCTTCATCAGGAAAAATTCCATCAACAAAAGGTTATCGTTATTATGTTGATAATTTAATGGTTGAGAAAAATATTGATAATATTAAAAACCGTATTGAAGCCTTATTTGTTAATTGAAATATGTTAATTAATGATATTCTTGTTCAGACGGGCCAAATTTTAAGTAAAATGACAAATTTAACAACGGTTGTTTTTTGTCAAAATTTTTAAGAAAAATTATTAAAAAAAATTGAATTATTACCAATTTCTTAAACACAATCAGATTTTTTCTTTGTTTTAACAAATGTGCATGAAATATGCATTTTGATAATAAAATGTTTATGACTGATACAAATAGTTCTATGAACGATTTAAAAATTTCTATTGAATTATTTAATACAATGGTTAGAAAATACTAAAATAAATGATATTTCAACAAAATTTGAGATAATTTGTTCAATTTTAGAAAAACAAGTAAAACATTATGAATATATTTAAAACAATTTGTTAACGCTTTAACAAGTATTGTTTAATAAAGTTATTTAAATCATTGGATTCA
Source organism: Spiroplasma endosymbiont of Antitype chi (assembly GCA_964019725.1). Taxonomy (GTDB): domain Bacteria; phylum Bacillota_I; class Bacilli_A; order Mycoplasmatales; family Mycoplasmataceae; genus Spiroplasma. The sequence goes on from OZ026467.1 coordinate 178,684, forward strand.
ATATATGTTCCAAAATCCGGAATATAATAACACAGAATAAATTAAACAAGTTATTTGCTTAATTGAAACAATTTGACCGTTTGATTATTTTAAAAAACAACAGAATAACCCAAGCAAAAATACTGTTTCAATTAAAATTAGTAATAAAACAGTTTTTAACAATGATGATATAGCTTTGTTTACAACAACTTATAAGGTTGATGATATGCAAGAAGGAATAATTTTTAGTAGGGACAAAAAAGTTAGAATATGATAAGATTTATGAATTTCTTGAATGATTAGCTTGTCGAATTAAAGAAGCATATGAAAAAGAAGATAGAGAGAGTGACATTAATGAGTAGTGAAAAAAATGATAAATCTTCGCCAAACCAATTAAAAAAAAAAATTCAACAATTACGGAAAGAATTAGCCAATAATCAACCCGCCAATTCGCCGTCAGAATCGGGAAAAACATCAACAGCACCGACGGCTGAAGCAAATAATTTGGCAATTATTGAAGATTTAGAACATGAAATTGATTTATTGTTAAAAGACAATTTACGCTTGCGAGAAGAAAAATTATTAGCTTTAGCTGATGGTGAAAATTTAAAGAAAAGAATTAATGAAGAAGTTGATGATATTAAACGTTATCGCGCAGCAGGGATGGCAGAAAAATTATTATCAACATTAGATAACTTTGAACGCGCCTTGCAAGTTGCTAATGCAACACCAGAAGTTAAAAACTTTTTAACAGGTTTTGAAATGATTTATCGTATGTTTAAAACGGTTTTTAAAGAAGAAAATATTACCGCAATGGAGACAAAAGTAGGAGAACGCTTTAATTCTAATTTCCATTCGGCAATTGAAATTATTGAAAAAACTGATGTTTCATCAGGATGTATTGTTAAAATTTTACAAAAAGGATATATAATTCATGATCGTGTCTTGCGTCATGCATCAGTGCAAGTTGCAAAATAAATAATTTAAGAGAGGAAGGTATGATAATATGGCAAAAATTATTGGTATTGATTTAGGAACAACAAATTCATGTGTTGCCGTTATGGAAGGAAAAGATTTTAAAGTTTTAGAAAATCCCGAAGGTCAACGAACAACACCATCAGTTGTTTCATTTAAAAATAAAGAAATTATTGTGGGAGATGCGGCAAAACGGCAAGCAGTAACAAACCCAAATACAATTAGTTCGATTAAACGTAAAATGGGGACATCAGAGAAAGTTCGTGTTAATAATAAAGATTATAGCCCCGAACAAATTTCTGCTGAAATTTTACGTTATTTAAAAAACTATGCTGAGAAAAAATTAGGACAAAAAGTTTCAAAAGCAGTTATTACTGTTCCGGCTTATTTTAATGACGCACAAAGACAAGCGACAAAAGATGCTGGAAAAATTGCTGGATTAGAAGTTGAAAGAATTATTAATGAACCAACTGCGGCAGCATTATCTTATGGAATTGATAAAGTTGATAAAGAGCAAAAAGTTTTAGTATTTGACTTAGGGGGAGGAACTTTTGATGTTTCAATCTTAGATTTAGCAGATGGAACATTTGAGGTTTTATCAACTGCTGGGGATAATCATTTAGGAGGAGATGACTTTGATGAAGTTATTATTCAATGAATGGTTGATGAATTTAAAAAAGATAATGGTATTGATTTAAAAACAGATAAAATGGCAATACAACGATTGAAAGAAGAAGCAGAAAAAGCGAAAAAAAATCTTTCTTCACAATTGCAAACTGAAATTGCAGCACCATTTATTACTGCGCGCGACGGAAATCCATTACATTTAAATCTAACATTAACAAGAACAAAATTTGATGAAATGACAAAAAGCCTTGTTCAAAGAACAATTGAACCAGTTCGTAAAGCATTGGCTGATGCAAAATTAAAACCTAGTGATTTAGACCAAGTTTTACTAGTTGGAGGAAGTACGAGAATTCCGGCGGTACAAGAAGTTATTAAACTTGAATTAGGAAAAGAACCAAACCGCACAATTAATCCTGATGAAGTTGTTGCAATTGGCGCCGCAATTCAGGGGGGGGTTTTATCTAGTGATGTAAAAGATGTCTTATTATTAGATGTTACACCATTATCATTAGGTATTGAAACATTAGGGGGAGTCTCAACTGTTTTAATTCCTCGTAATACTACAATTCCAACATCAAAATCACAAGTGTTTTCAACCGCCGCCGATAATCAACCAGCCGTTGATATTCATGTTTTACAAGGGGAACGTAAAATGGCGGCAGATAATAAATCATTAGGACGATTCCAATTGTCCGGGATTGAGCCGGCACCAAAAGGAATTCCCCAAATTGAAGTTAAGTTTTCAATTGATGCAAACGGAATTGTATCGGTTAATGCAAAAGATTTAAAAACAAGTAAAGAACAATCAGTTACAATTACTAATGGCGGTGGATTAACAGAAGAAGAAATTCAACGAATGATTAATGAAGCAAAACAAAATAAAGATAAAGATGAGAAAAAATTAAAAAATATTGAATTGCGTAATAAGGCGGAGTCATATCTTTTAACAATTACACAAGCTTTAGAAGGAAATAAAAATAAAATGAATCCTGAACAGTTAAAATCTTCTGAAGAAATGGCCAAAGAAATTAAAGGATTGTTAGAAAAAGAAGATTATGCTGGTTTAGAAGAAAAAATGGCAGCATTAGAACAAGCAATGGCTGAAGCTTCAAAATTTATGAATGACCAACAAGGTGATCAATCTGAACCAGAAGTTACGAATGATGATAACAAAAAAGATAAATAAGACAATAATGATAACTAAAAGAATTTTAGTTATCTTTTCTTTAAAAAAGAAAGCAGGAAGATGGTAATGGGAAAACGAGACTATTATGAAGTATTGGGCGTTAATCGTAATGCCACCGATGATGAAATTAAAAGTGCTTTTCGACAATTAGCAAAAAAATATCATCCCGATGTTTCAAAAGAGAAAGATGCCGAAGCAAAGTTTAAGGAAATTAATGAAGCTTATGAAGTTTTATATGATCCAAATAAACGTCGCAATTACGATCAGTTTGGCCGCGCCGGAACTGATCCTAATGGTTTTGGTGGTTTTAGTCATGGTTTTAGTAGTACAGGAGATTTTGAAGATATTTTCTCTGGTAATTTTGGTGGTTTTAGTGATATTTTTGAAAACTTTTTTGGTGGCGGCAAAAAACGCCGTGGTTTTAGTAATCAACCAATTAGGGGGGAAAATATTTCTGCACGTGTTACATTAACGTTAAAAGAACAAATGTTTGGGAAGAAAATAAACCTAGATTTAAATATTGATAAAAAATGTGAAATGTGTGATGGAACTGGAGCAAAAGACCCTAAAAAAGACACTCATACTTGTACAACTTGTGATGGTTATGGTTATGTTAACCTTGAACAGCGCAGTATTTTTGGTGTGATTCAATCACAACAATCTTGTCCCGATTGTAAAGGGCGAGGAAAAGTAATTACTAATAAATGTTCAAAATGTAAAGGTCAAGGGAATTATCGCGAGAAAGAAATAGTAGAAATTGACTTACCAAAATCAATTTATGAAAATCAACAGTTACGAATTCACGAAAAAGGAAACTATGGTCTAAATAATGGCCCGCGGGGAGACATTTATTTAGAAATTTCAGTAAAACCAAATAAATATTTTAAGCGAGTTAATGATAACATTCATTTAAATTTACCAGTATCTTATTTAGATGCTTTACTAGGAGCCGAAATTAAAGTTCCAACTTTTGATGGGTATGTTAATTTGAAATTACCACCAAATACAAAAACAAATAGTATTTTTAATATTACAAATAATGGGTTTTTCAAGTCACCAACATCGACAAAACGAGGAGATTTAATTGTTAATGTGATTGTAACAATTCCAACAAAATTATCGCCAGAAGAAAAAACAATTTTACAAAAGTTAAGAAATAATAGTTCGTTTAAAATTACCGATGATTTCTATAAGGATTTATAATTATTGAAAAAAGTTTTAATTATGATATTAATCATGATTAAAACTTTTTATTTTTTTTATTTCCTGTTCTTTTCAACAGCAATAACCATAAATACAGGTTCTTAAAACATAAGCATTATGATATCCCTAATTGTCGTAGTTATAATTCTGTCTCAATACTTCGATTACCACCATTGCATAAAATGGTAATAATTAATTTGTTTTTGTTTGATAAGTAACGCTATGGATCTTGGATAAAATCAAAAATATAAACATTGATTGAATTTGGATTTTTCCGTAACTCTTTAAATTAAATATCGGTGCGAACATCTAATAATAAAGCCTGTTCTTTTTGTTTTTCAAATATTTCATTATCCATATATAATGCTTTTTTGTTTTATTGTGTATCTCTTATTTTTTTGTATATTTATATCATATCGTAAATATAAAATAATGTGTGATAAAATTAAGAAGATTAATTATAAAAGAAAGGAATTAAGAATTTTGATGGCAAAACAAGTATTTAAAAAAATAATAAATAATCATGAACTAATTGTTGAGTATGGTCAATTAGCAAAACAAGCAAGTGGTTCAATTTTAGCGCGTTATGGCGACACTGTTGTTTTAGTAACGGCAACAGTTAATAACAAACTTAGTGAAGGTGATTTTTTTCCTTTAAAAGTTGTTTTTCAAGAAAAATTATATTCAGTCGGGAAAATTCCGGGTGGATTTTTAAAACGAGAAGGGAAGCAATCTGAATATGGTACTTTATCAGCGCGAGTAATTGACCGCGCTTTACGTCCATTATTTTCAGAAAATTTTCGCAATGAAGTTCAAATTGTTATTAATGTTCTTGCTGTTGATAATAATCATGATGTTCGAGTGGTTAGTTTATTTGCGGCGTCATTAGCGCTTGGCATTTCTAAAATTCAATTTTCCGGTCCAGTATCGGGAGTATTAGTAACTGTTGATCAAAATAATAATATTATTATTAATCCAACATTAGAACAAATTAATAATGGAAAAATGGAATTAATTGTTGCCGGAACAGCGGAGGCAATTAATATGGTTGAAGCGGGGGCAAAAGAGGTTTCTGAAAGTTTAATGTTGCAAGCAATTTTAGCGGGCCATGATGTTATTAGACAATTAATTACTTTTCAGCATGAAATTATTGCAAAAGTTGGTGTTCCAAAAATGGAAGTTGAGTTGTTTCAAATTCGCCCCGAAATTATTACTTATGTTAATAACAATTATGCAAAAGAGTTAATTACATATGCTCGAATTAAAGAAAAAACAAAACGTTATGAAACAATTGAATATTTAGTTGAACAAGCAATTAATAATTATTCTATCCCGGTTCCACTTTCAGAAAAAGAACATAAAAAATTAACTATAGAACTAAAAACAGCCTTACATAATATTATTCGTCAAGAAGTGCGTCGCCAAATTTTAATTGATAAAACACGCTTAGATGGACGAAAATTGGATCAAATTCGTCCATTAAGTAGTGAAATTGATATATTACCAGTTGTTCATGGTAGTGCTTTGTTTACTAGGGGCGAAACACAAGTTTTATCAGTTGTAACATTGGGCGCATTAGGAGAAAATCAAATTATTGACGGAATTACCGATGAAGAAGGTAAACGTTTTATGCATCATTATAACTTTCCGCCATTTTCAGTTGGCGAAACTGGGCGGATGGGTCCTCCTTCGCGACGAGAAATCGGTCATGGTGCATTAGGAGAAAAAGCATTATTACAGATTATTCCTAGCGAAAAAGTGTTTCCATATACAATTCGAATTGTTTCCGAAGTTTTAGAATCAAACGGTAGTACTTCCCAAGCATCAATTTGTGCCGCCACATTAGCTCTAATGGCCGCCGGAGTTCCAATTACGGCGCCAGTAGTTGGGGTTGCTATGGGTTTGATTAAAGAAAAAAATAACTATACTATTTTGACCGATATTCAAGGGACGGAAGATCATCTTGGCGATATGGACTTTAAAGTAGCCGGAACCGCAAAGGGAATTTGTTCCTTACAAATGGACATTAAAATTGCAGGAATTAACAAGACAATTCTCCAAGAATCTTTAAAAGCTGCAAAAAAAGCGCGGTTAACAATTTTAGATAATGTCTTAGCAACTATTTCTGAACCACGAGTACATTTAGCACTAACAGCACCAAAAATGAAAACATTTATGATTCCTGTTGATAAGATTCGGGAAGTTATTGGTCCGGGTGGAAAAATTATTACAGCTATTATTGAAAAATCAGATGATGTTAAAATCGATATTGAGGATGATGGCCAAGTGACAATTTACCACAAAGAAAGCGCTGCGATTGAAAAAGCATATCAGTTAATTAAATCAATTGCAATGCCAGTTATTGTTGGTGAAGAAATAATTGGACCAGTTGTTAAAATTGAAAAATTTGGTGTTTTTGTTAATTTAAAAGAAAATCTTGATGCTTTAATTCATATTTCTAAATTAGCTAAACAACATGTTGAAAAAGCAGAAGATATTGTTCAATTAAAAGATATTGTTAAAGTTAAAGTAATAGAAATTGATGGGAAAGGGAAAATTAAGTTACAATTAATTGAAATATTACCTAAAAAATAACTTAATTTTTTAATTCCGGTTCTTAAATAAATAACTAAAATATTTGTTATAATTAAACAAGGAGTTGGGAGATTTAATTATGAGTAAAATTGCAATTGATATGATGGGAACTGATTTAGGCATTAAACCAATTATCGACGCTTTGAAAGTTTTTATGAAGAAATATGACGATGTTACTTTTATTCTAATTGGAGTTGAGAATAAACTGAAGGCCGCAACAGCAGCAGCAAAATTAGATAATACAAAATATGAAATTTATGCCACAAAAGAAATAATTGCAATTACAGAAGGCATGATGGAAGTTCGTCGTAAGCCAAATAGTTCAATGGTTCGTGGAACTGAATTATTGCGTGATCAAAAAGTAGATGCTTTGGTATCTGGTGGTTCAACTTCGGCTTTTTTAGCCGCGTGTCATTTTATTGTTGGAAAAATTTCCGGAGTTTCGCGGCCAGCTTTTATGCCTTTTATTCCCACAGTTAACAAGGGAAAGTCTGTTTTAATGCTAGATGTTGGTGCTAATTTAGAAAATGATGCCCAAGATCTTGTTAATTTTGCAATTATGGCTAGTGTTTATGCGCAAGAAATTATGCACAATCCAAAACCAAGTGTAGCAATATTAAATATCGGTGAAGAGTCATCAAAAGGAAAAGATTATCATAAAGAAGCTTATAAATTATTAGCAAATAATAAAAATATTTTTTTTAAAGGAAATATTGAGCCACGCGATATTACTAGTGATGTTGTTGATATTATTGTAACGGATGGTTTTACTGGTAATATTGCTCTAAAAACATTGGAAGGAATGGCTAAAAATTTAATGGGTGTTATTAAACACGAATTAACAAAGAATTTTTATCGAAAATTAAAAACTTTTTCGTTACTAAAATATTTTCAGGGAGTTCGCAAAACCTTTGATTATCGAAATAATTCGGCGGCATTAGTATTGGGATTAAGAAAAATTGCTGTTAAAACTCATGGTATTAGTGATGAAAAATCATGAATTAGTACTTTAGAATTAACTCGCACCGCGGTTGTCAATGATTTTGTGCAAAAAATGACAGTCAAATTATTAAAGGGAAATTAATTATAAGATGCATTTTAGGAACAAACAGCCAGAACAACTTTTTTTCGAGTTAAAAGCTTTTTTTAAACATTATCATGTTTTTATTAAAGAGCCACAATATTATTTAGAAGCCGTAACTCATAATTCTTATGCAAATGAAAATAATTTAAGTTATACTTATCAACGAATGGAATTTTTGGGTGATGCAATTTTAGCAAAAGAAATTTCCTTATACTTATTTTTAAGTTTCCCCGATAAAAATGAAGGTGAAATTACTAATTTACGTAGTAAAATTGTTCGTGAAGGAACATTAGCAGAATTAGTTAGTCGAATGAATTGAGCGCCCTTCTTATTATTAGGAAAAGGAGAAATTAAAACAAAAGGATATGAAAAAAATCGTATTTTAGCTGACATTTATGAGTCAATGATTGCCGCATTATATCTTGATTTGGGCGAAGAGGTTGTTCGTAATTTTATTAATGACACCCTTATTAAAATGGTTTCTAATCCTGGTTTTTTTGATCAAATTCGAGATTACAAAACTGAATTACAAGAATTTTTACAAGCTGGTGATGCGCGAACATTAGAATATAGATTAATTAAAGAATCTCTACCATTAGAAGGAAATCGAGCTTTATATACTGTGGTCGCAGAAATAGAGGGAATTCGTTATGGCGAAGGATGTGGTTATACTCATAAAGAAGCTGAACAATTAGCCGCTAGTGATGCGCTACAAAAATTAGCAACAAAATCAAAATATTATTTTGAAAATAAATAACAATGTAATATGACTAAAACAATTTAAGCATATGGAGACTAAAAGTAATGATGATAAGACATTTGTTTAAGATTTTTTGATTAATTTTTACTAGAAATATTTTATAATTTTTAGTACTATTTGATAGCATTACAAAAGCTTAGGTTTTATAAAAAAGATAAATAAAATAATTAGATAAATTTTTAAAATATTTATTTATCAGTGTTTTAGAAATATATTTAAAATAAAGAATAATTTTTATATCAAAACATAATTTTTTTCTTCATACCGAATATTTTTAATGTTAGTAATTATTATTACCTTGTTTGTAGGAATGATTATGCCAAGCAGTTTAAAAGTACTACGGTTCAATTAGCATTAATTGGTAATTAATTGTATGATATTAATATTTCATTTCAATTTAATCGTAATTTAAAAATTGTTTCAAACCATCAAAATTTATCATATGGTTTAAAAAATATTAATTACATTAACGAGGGTTTAGAATTAGACAATAATAAAGTAGAAAGTCTTTATTTTCATTTAAAAACAAATTCTAAAGATACTTATCAAATTGTATTTGATTAAGGAATTAACCAGCCAGTAAAATGGTTTGTTTCAAATAGTTCAAATTAATATTTTATGTAACATTTAAATGAAAACTGTGAAGTAATATTAAACTTTAATAACAATATTGTTATTGACAATGTTTATTTTTTTAGTAATGCCGATTATAATGAATTGGTTAGTTATTTACAAAATCAAGCAAAATTAATTCCATTCGTAATTTCGCTAAATAACCCTAGATTAGTCACAGATACATTAATTTTTACTAATGCTTATAAGGATTTTATTATAAATCAGAAACTAATTTATGACTTACAAACGCACCTTTTAAATTCCGTTTTTATTGGTAAAAGAAAATTATCAAGATTTTTTAAATTACAAGGTAAGCTATGATTATCCTCCAATTATTATTAATAATTCTTATGATTAACATAATAAAATCAAGATTAATGATCTTTTTAATATTTATGGTTACCAATATCGAGTGATTTGTTTTGCCACAAATGCTTCATGTTAATAGTGCAGCAAATGATTCATCTTTTATTTATAACCCATATTTATAGCTTATCGGTCCTGAATATACAAATTTATTAACAAAAATCACAATGATGCACCACAACTTATTAAAAGCATAATTAGTATTCGCGCCGCTTTTTAATCAACAGAACTAAATCCTGGTTTTTTGCATGTCAAAAATAGTTGAAGTGATATCGCGAATGTTTGTGATAATGCTACTTTTTCGCGTTATGCAGTCGCTTATGCGCCATTACATCATATGAAATAAATTATTAAAAATAAAGAAGATATTATTTGGTAAATTTTAATTGAAATTTCATTATTATTAATAATTTCATCTTTAATTATGATTATTATGATTGTTAATAAACTATTATTATTAAACTAAGGAATTATTGGCAATTTAAAAGCACAATGATACGGAACGGTAACAATTGCATTTTTACTTATTTCTTGTTTTTTATTACTAATGTTTATTATTTCTTCATTATCATTAATAACAAGTTGGATATTCTCCTTTATATTAAATATTACTTATCAAATTTTTTTATAATTTACTAATTATATTTCATTTTCCCTTGGCGATTAATAGTTGGAACATATTTGTTAACTATTTTTGCTGTTTTTTTCTATGCTTTTTATTAATTATTATTTAAGTGTCACGACCAACAATAGTTTTACTAAAAATAAAAGTAGTTAAAAACACGAATTCCAAAAGGTAATCATTTATTGAATTTAAACTTTGAATATAAAATTATTATTAAATTTGCGTTAGATGCTAAGTAAAAATTATTATTAACACTTGTTGTAATAATGTTAGCTGAAGCAATTTTGTTTACATGATTAACAACAATTAGATAGTATTACAAAAGTTTAGGTTTTATAAAAAATATAAATAAAATAATTATATAACTTTCTAAAAGATTGATTTATAATTGTTTTAGAAATATATTTAAAATAAATAATAATTTTTATACCAAAACCTAAACTTTTTTCTTACTACCATTAATTCATCCAATAGAGGCAATTGTGATTAACGGAAACACAGTTGATCCAACTGATTTTAATAATATGCAATATTTTCAACAAATTTTTCTATATGAATCATTGGCTAATATTTTATCATGATTCTTAATTGTGATTGCATTACCATTAATATTTCGTTATAGTTATTATTGAAGGTTTAAAAAATAAGAACCTGATTTTATGCAGTTATCGCAAAAAGGTTTTTTAGCAAAATAATACTATAATACAAAACCCGTTCCGATGGTTGTTAATAATTTATCACAACAAGTAAATTTGAAAAAATTTTATTTTTAAAATAAACGATAGTATTACAAAAGCTTAGGTTTTATAAAAAATATAAATAAAATAATTAGATAACTTTTTAAAAAGTTGATTTATCAGTGTTTTATAAATATATTTAAAATAAATAATAATTTTTATACCAAAACCTAAACTTTTTTCTTACCACCAAATAAACATAAGATGACAAAAAACAAGTGATGAAATAATATTGGAAATATTGTGGTGCACGATTAAAACAAATTTTTACATATGATGTCCGAGAATTAGAAAAAATAGAAAACCATCATTATTTAAAAATTTTCCGTTTTTGAATTAAAACTGGTTTTTATATTGCTGGTTATAATTTCATTCGGAATATTTTAGAAACACAACTAGATTATCATGATTTATTTTTAAAAAATATGCGAATATTATATTGTGTTATTCTTAATTTAATGATTGTAATTGGTATTATTTTAATATTATTTGCCCAATTGATATCTGTTATAAAATGAAGAAAAGGCGGATGATTATATGAAAAACAATACTAATGAAATATATGATATTTTAATTATTGGATCTGGTCCCGGTGGAATGACGGCAGGAATTTATGCTGCGCGAGCAATGGCAAATATCGCAATGATTGAAAAAGGGGCCCCAGGAGGAAAAGTAACAAATACAAGTGAAATTGAAAATTATCCTGGTTTCGATAATATTCGAGGCTATGAATTAGCTATGAAAATGTTTAAACAAACTCAAAAATTAAAAATACCATATATTGCTGATCGTGTGACAAATATTATAAGACAAGATAATTTGTTTAAATTAGAGTTATTTTCAAAAAAAATCTTATTAGCAAAAGCAGTTATTGTTGCAACCGGAACGGTTGAACGTAAATTAGTAGTGCCCGGTGAATTAGAATTAGAAGGGCATGGAGTTTCATATTGTGCAGTTTGTGATGGCGCTTTATATAAAGAAAAAGATGTAGTTGTTGTTGGGGGAGGCTATGCTGCCCTTGAAGAATCTCTTTATTTATCTCGCTTTGTTAATAAAGTTTATCTAATTCATCGTCGTGATGAATTTCGTGCTGATAATAATATTGTGAATAAAGTAAAATCACATCCTAAAATTAATTTTATTGTTGATACAATAGTAACTGAAATTAATGATGTTACCAAAAAGCGGGCGACAGCAGTTGTTATTAAAAATGTGAAAACAGGCAAAATTGATAATTTAGCAGTCAGCGCTATTTTCCCATATATTGGATCTATTCCAATTAGTGATTTTGCAAAAAAATTAGGAGTTTTAAATGAAGAAGGCTATTTTATTGTTAATAATAAATGTTTAACAGCATTGCCAGGATTATATGCCGCTGGTGATGTTACAAATACAACATTACGACAAATTGTATCCGCGATTAGTGATGGAGCAAAATCTGCACAATTTGCCTTAGAATATCTTAATAGTTGTCATTAAAAAGGTATTTTTTGCGGTAAGATATATATTGGATAAAAATGAAAAAGAAAGTGAGAAAGATTTATGACAAACAAAAAAGAATTAAAAGATGTTCAAGTTAAGGGAAAAAAAGTTTTAGTCCGTGTTGATTTTAATGTGCCAATGAAGGATGGACAAGTTACTGATGATAATCGGATTACTGCATCTTTACCCACGATTAAATATTTGTTAGTACAAGAAGCAAAAGTAATTTTATTTTCTCATTTAGGGAAAGTTAAAACAGCTGATGATTTAGAAAAACGTGATATGGCGCCAGCAGCAAAGGTATTAGAACAAAAATTAGGACAGCCAGTTAAGTTTATTAATTCCTTTGAAGGAAAACAATTGGAAGAAGCTATTGATGAAATGCATAATCAAGATGTAATTTTATTTCAAAATACACGCTTTGCCGATATTATCAATAGTAATGGTCAAATTAGTGTCGATAGTGATGGTAAAGCAACTGCAAAACGAGAAAGTAAAAATGATCCTGCTTTAGGAAAATATTGAGCAAGTTTAGGCGATGTTTTTGTTAATGATGCGTTTGGAACTGCGCATCGTGCTCACGCTTCAAATGTTGGGATTGCAGAAAATATTGCCGAATCATGTTTAGGATTTTTAGTGGAAAAAGAAGTAAAAATGTTATCACAAGGATTAGACAACCCGGCCAAACCGTTTGTCGCTATTATTGGTGGCGCAAAAGTTTCCGATAAAATTGGGGTAATTGAACATTTATTAACAAAAGCAGATAAGATTTTAATTGGTGGCGGAATGGCATATACTTTTTTTGCCGCTCAAGGTCACAAAATTGGAAATTCATTATTAGAAGTTGATAAAGTTGAAATCGCTAAAAAGTTTTTAGCAAAAGGAAAAGGAAAAATTATTTTACCAATTGATGCATTAGAAGCGCCCGAATTTGCTGATTTACCATCAAAAGTTACAACGGGTTTGGATATTGATGATGGTTATATGGGATTAGATATTGGTCCAAAAACAATTGAATTATTTAAAAAAGAATTAGCGGATGCAAAAACGGTTTCTTGAAATGGACCAATGGGAGTTTTTGAATTTAAAAATTATAGTATTGGAACAAAAGCTGTTTGTGAAGCAATTTCCGAACTAAAAGGGTCCTTTAATTTAATAGGAGGAGGCGATTCGGCTGCAGCAGCCATTCAATTAGGATATAAAGATAAATTTACTCATATTTCAACTGGCGGTGGTGCTAGTTTAGAATATATGGAAGGGAAATCGCTGCCCGGTATTGAAGCTGTTCAAAATAAATAATATAATAAAACGACAAAATGTCCTTTTTTATCAAAATAGAATAACTATACCAACTATTTTTTTTATGATAGAATAAATGTAAATGTTTCTAATTATATAGAATAGAGGAGATAGTTAAATGGCAGTTAGCGATCGTAAAATTTTAAAAAAACACGGTAAAATAGCAGATAAAATTATGGCGTTAGATGAAACAATGCGAGCATTGTCTGATGATGCATTAAAAGAAAAGACAAATGAATTTAAAACGAAGTTATTAGAAGGTGCTACATTAGATGATATTTTAGTTGAAGCATTTGCTGTTTCCCGCGAAGCAGCTCGTCGAATTTTAGGATTACATACTTATCGTGTCCAACTAATTGGAGGCATTGTTCTTCACGAAGGTGATGTGGCTGAAATGAAAACAGGGGAAGGAAAAACTTTAACTGCTTTAATGCCAACATATTTGAATAGTTTAACTGGCAAGGGTGTTCATGTTATTACTGTTAATGAATATTTATCAAGACGGGATTCAGAAATTAATGGTCAAGTTTTTATTTTTTTAGGTTTAACAGTTGGTTTAAATTCTCGCAATATTACTAAAGATGCAAAAAGAAAAGTATATAGTTGCGATATTACTTATACTACTAATGCTGAATTAGGATTTGATTATTTACGAGATAATATGGTAAAAGTTTACAGCGAAAAAGTCCAAAGAGGATTAAATTATGCCATTATTGATGAGGCTGACTCAATTTTAATTGACGAATCAAGAACACCATTAATTATTTCGGGGGGGCGTCAAAATAGAACACCACAATATCAAGCGGCTGATCATTTTGCAAAGTCATTATCACGAGACAATGATCTTGAAATTGATTTAGAAACAAAACAAGTTTATTTAACCCCAGAAGGAATTACTAAAGCAGAAAAAATATTTTCAATTAATTCTTTATTTGATATTAAAAATACTGAATTATACCATTTAATCCTAAATGCTTTAAAAGCTAATTTTGTTTTTAAAAATGGTGTTGAATATGTTGTTCAAAATAATGAAATTATTTTAATTGATCAGTTTACCGGTCGTTTAATGCCGGGACGCGCCTATAGTGATGGTTTGCAACAATCATTACAAGCAAAGGAACGTGTTGATATTGAAGAAGAAACAGTGACAATGGCAACAATTACTTACCAAAACTTTTTCCGATTATATAATAAATTAAGTGGAATGACTGGTACTGCAAAAACAGAGGAAGAAGAATTTATTAAAATTTATAATATGCGTGTAATTCAAGTTCCAACTAATAGTCCATTAATTCGTCGTGATGAAGCCGATTATATGTTTGCAAATCGTGATGCAAAAATGCAAGCAATGATGAAAGAAATAATTGCTTTGCATGAAAAAGGACAACCAATTTTAATTGGAACAACTTCAGTTGATTCATCAGAAATTGTGTCTCATTATTTACGAAATGCTAACTTAAAATTTGAAATGTTAAATGCGAAAAATCATGAGCGTGAAGCAGACATTATTGCAAAAGCTGGTGAAAAAAGAGCTATTACTTTAGCAACAAATATGGCTGGTCGGGGAACAGACATTAAGTTAGGCGACGGTGTTAAAGAAATTTGAGGATTAGCTGTTTTTGGGGTTGAACGAAACGAAGCGCGTCGAATTGATAACCAGTTGCGAGGGCGATCGGGACGACAAGGAGATCCTGGCTTTTCGCGCTTTTATGTTGCGATGGATGATGAATTAATGATGCGCTTTGGCGGGGATCGCCTACGTCGGATTTTTGCTCGGTTAGGTTCAGACTTTATTCAATCACGAATGTTAACAAGAGCAATTTCTAATGCACAAAAAAAAGTTGAGGGAATGAATTTTGATCAACGAAAACATATTTTAGATTATGATAATGTTTTAGCACAACATCGTGAAGCAATGTATGAACGGCGTGATCAAATTTTAACAGCAACTGATTTAAAACCAATTATTAAAAAAATGCAATATTCTGCATCTTATGATTTAACAAAAATGTTTGGTAATGAATCTCACGGGGAATGATTTATTCATTATGATGACTTAATTAAAGGGATTAGTGATAAAGTTGTTGCAGATAATGCGTTGGATAAAGCAACCATGGAAAAAATGAAGCGAGAAGAAGTTACTAAATATATCGCAACAAAAATGAATGAATTTTATTTAGCGCGAACAGAAGATGTGCCTTCCGATGTTATTAATAAAATTGAACGAAGTGCAATTATTACTTCATTTGATAATTATTGAATAAAACATATTGATCAAGCAAGTAAATTAAGAAGTGGAATTTACTTAAGAAGTTATGCTCAAACAAATCCATTGCACGCCTATGTTGAAGAAGCTGCAAAATTATTTGAGCATATGCAATTATCAATAGCGCATGAAGTTGTAATTAAATTAGCAAACGTTGTTATTCGCAAAATTGATGGTGATATTCAAGCAAAACCGTTTCATGATTCGGAACAAGAAATTCGAGAATTTAAACAAAAAGGGTAATTAATAAACCACTATGTTAAAGTAGTGGTTTTTCTATATTATTAAATTAGAATAGGAGATAAAGATGAGCTTTGCGTTGGAAGTAAAAGAGGAAATTGTTAGAAAAGAATTTGACCAAATGTGTCAGAAAGCTTTTTTAAATGGTTTTTTTAAATATAATATGACATTAAATATTAGTAATCATTTTTTTAACTTTGAAGTAACGTCAATTAGTAATCTAATTATTCGAACAGTTTATGTGTTTTTAAAAAATTTATATCAATTTAAAATTGACATCATTATTGTTCAAGGTACAAAATTAAAAAATAACAAAACCTTCATTTTACGGATTAAAGAACTGTCTGTCAAAATATTAAAAGACCTACAAATTTTTGATGCAGAAACTAATCAAAAAATTATTGCCATCCCATCAGAATGAAATGAACGGCAAAAACGTGCTTATATTGCGGGCATTTTTGTTGCTTGTGGTAGTGTTAATTCACCAGAAACAAGTAATTATCATTTGGAAGTTCAGTTTAATGATGAAGTTTCAGCGAAATATTTTCAAAAATTATTGTATAAATTTCATTTTCCATTTAAGATAATTGTCCGTCATGATCGTTATGTTTGTTATTTAAAAAAATCAATTTTAGTTTCAGATTTCTTGAAATTAATTGATGCAATTAATAGTGTCCTTGCTTTTGAAAATACTCGTATTTCAAGGGATATGGTTAATAGTATTAATCGTTTAAATAATATTGAAATTTCAAATCAACAAAAAGCAATTAAAGCCGGGGAAAAACAAGTTGCAATGATTAATTATTTACTTAAACATGATTTTTTTGATGAACTAAATGAAAATACCAAAAAAGTAGCTTTATTACGAATTTCTTATCCCGATGCATCTTTACAAGATTTGTCATCATTATTAGAAAATGAAACCAGTATTGAAATTTCAAAATCGGGAGTAAACCACTTATTTCGTGAAATTAAAAAAAAATATTATGAAAATATAAAATAATTTATGTTATAATTTAATTATTATTTTTTATTAAAATAAGTCATTAAAAATGGGGGAAAAACTAATGGGAAAGCCTAAAAAGCACGTTAAATTTTTTGAATTTTTAACTGTTTTTTCAACAGCGGTTGGAGTTACAATTGGAATTGGAATTTATTTAAAAAACGATACTTCAGAAGGACATCTTTTGTATTTTACTCAAAATACTTATTTATCAATTGGACTATGGGTTTTAGTTGGAATTTTAGGAATGGCAATGATTATGGTCTTTATTGAAGTTACATCAGTAAAAACTAAAAGTGGACATGGGACATTACCATCATGAGCTAATATTTTAATTGGTCGGAAAGTTGGCAGTTTAATAGCATTATTTTATATCTTTTTTTATTTCCCAATTTTATTGGGTCTTTTACCAATTTTTAGTATTAATTCAATGTTTGATGCACTAGAAGTGCAAAGCCTTAGTAAGGGAGCACAACATATAATTGCGATTGCTGTTGGGCTTGTTATTTTAATTTTATTTTACTTAATAAATATTTTTTTCCGAAATGTTGGTAAATGAGTTCAAACAATTGGAACATTTATTAAATTTATTCCTTTACTAGTTAGTCTAATTATAGGTTTTGTTGCTCCAATTGAAAATAATGTTTTTGATAAGTATAGGGAATTAAATTTTGGTAATTTTTTTATGGGGATTTTACCAGTATTATTTTCATTTGATGGCTTTATTTATGCCGCAGGATTACAAAAAGAAGTTTCTAACAAAAATGTTGTCCCAAAATCATTATTTGCTGCAATGTTATTTATTACTATTTTTTATATTTTAGAAGTTATTTCTTTATTTTTAGGAACAAATGATGGTAGTGTTTTTACTTTATTTAAAAATCTCCTTGGCGGTCCAATTGCAAAAGTATTAATGTGATTTGTTATGTTAACAGCATTAATGAGTATTAATGGTTTAACATTTATAGCTCCTTCATTCGGAAATACGGCGCAAGAAGAAAATCTTGTTTATATTGGAAATAAAGAATTAAGTTATCAACAAATTGGTTTAATCCAAATGGCAATTACTGTTTGTTTCAATTTAATATTAATGGGACTTAGTCTTGGTATCATAGGTGATCCGATGTATTTATTAGACCTTTCTTCTAATGCCGTTAGTTTTACTACTTTTCTGTGTTATATTAGTTTAATTATTGCTGTTTGTGTTAATCGTTATACAAAGCGAGTAGAAGTAACAAAAGTAAAAGGAATGTATTATTATGTTGTTTTTTCTCTTTTCTTGCTAATAGCTTCGATAGGTTATATTATGTATAATTTCTTTGCTTATAGTAGTAATCATAAAACTTTATATAGTTTATTAATTATTATTATAGGAACATTAGTAATATGAGGTATTAATGAATTATTATTATGTCATAAAGCAACACCAAATTCTGGTGAAGTAAAAATAAAAATCCC
This sequence comes from Spiroplasma endosymbiont of Antitype chi, assembly GCA_964019725.1. Classification (GTDB taxonomy): domain Bacteria; phylum Bacillota_I; class Bacilli_A; order Mycoplasmatales; family Mycoplasmataceae; genus Spiroplasma. Next base: position 197,184 of record OZ026467.1, read on the forward strand.
ATTAATTAATAATGTTAATCAATAGGATTATAAGTAATAATTTTATAAAGTTCATCAAACTGATGAACTTTTTTATCCACCAAGAAGAATATAAACTTTAAAATTATGTTTTTTTTAATAAACGGTATAAATCTAAATGGTAATGTCCAGCACTTGAAACAAAAATAATTTTTTTATTTTTAGTTACTTTTTTCGAATAAATTAAACAAACAAGATGATGATGAATATTAGTACTGTTAATAATATGACTTTAAATTCATTCTTCTTTTGTACGAATATCAATAATTAACCATTTATCTGAATTATTCAATTTTTGGTAGTCTTTTAATTTATTTAGTATTGTATTTTACTTCAAATGTTGATAAAAACATTTTTTTATCTCTATGAAAAAATTATAACATTAAGAAAGTTAATATTTTATTAAGAAATCATTAAAATTTAAGTATATAATTAAATTGTTAGATAGAAACGAGAAAAAAATGCGAAAACCAATTATTATTGGAAATTGAAAAATGCATAAAACAACAGATGAAACAATTGACTTTTTAAAACAAGTTGATAATGTATGTCATGATTTAAAACTTGAAGCCGGTATCGCAGTACCGTTTGTTAATTTAGCAGTGGCAAAACAATATGCGCATCATTTGATTATTGCAGCTCAAAATTGTCATTATGAAGATTTTGGTTCTTTTACTGGTGAAATTTCAGTTGAAATGTTGCAATCTTTAAATATTACGCATGTTATTATTGGACATTCAGAACGCCGCGAAATGTTTAATGAGACAAATGAAACAGTAAAACTAAAAGCAAAAAAAATATTATCAAAAGGGATGGTACCAATTATTTGCTGCGGCGAAACAATACAACAATATGAAAACAATAAAACACAGCAAATTGTTGAAACACAAATTGAAAAAGCATTACAAGGTATTGATTTTGAAGATGCAAAAAAGATTGTTATTGCTTATGAACCAATTTGAGCAATTGGAACAGGGAAAACGGCGACAGCCGAGATTGCACAAAATGTTTGCGCAATAATCCGAGCAAAAATTGCTAATCTTTATGATAAAGTAGTAGCAAATATGATACGAATTCAATATGGAGGCAGTGTTAAGCCGGAAAATATTCAAGAATTATTAGCTCAACCAGATATTGATGGCGCTTTGGTTGGCGGTGCTAGTTTAGAACCAAAAAATTTTTTAGGGTTAGTAAAATAATTAATAATAAAAATAATAAATAAGGATTTTATTTCACGGCTGTTATTTAAAAAGTATGGAAAAGATAATGTCATTAATACTTTGAATAATATTGCAAAAGATATTAAAATTAAAAAAGTAAAGAATAAACTATTCTGCATAATTTATTAGCGGATAATTTATTCAATAATGTTTTTAATGGAGCGAAGCAACAACGAGTGGATCGATTTTGCAAATTTCAATTTTTTAATTTATCGAAAGGATTTATATTATGCCAGTGTGATTACCATTAATATTTAGTATTTTGATTTTGTTAGGAATTTTGGTAGTAAGAAAAAGGTTGAGTTTTGTAGGTATAAAAAAACAAAATTCAATTCGCTTATTAATTAAGTAATACAAAAAAATCATTAATAATTAGACTTTTTAGCAAAATTGTTTAATTTATTTAATTGTTTTTATTTATAATTTTTATAAAACCTCAACTTTTGTAATACTATCGGAATTTTTTCGTTAATTGGTTTTATCAATTTATCAAAAAATTCGCCAAATTCAAGGTAAGAAAAAAGAAAAAAATAACTTGAAAAAAATGAGGATAAAAAATAATGAATTTATTAACTTGAAAAGTTACAAAAATTAGCCTTGGTTATGGAATGAATTTTATTTGAACTGGTTTAGGCAATGCAAATGGGTAAAGTAAAATATTCCCATGCCGTATATGTTATTTTAACGCAATTAATGACCTTTTTAGGCGGTGCTTAAATTATTTTAATTCCATTTGGATTATTTATTATTATTAAAATAATAAACTTTTTCCGTCATATGGTTAAGTGATTTTAATAGAATATAACACCATATTCTAAGTTGGGCATTTTGCACGATGAAGCACCCAAAAAACAACTATTTTTAAATAAAAAGAGTTGTTTTTTTATTTGTAAACCCATAATTATTAATTGATTCAGAGAAAGAACGGCATCTTAAATTATTAAAATATAAACTTTTTATCACAACTTTTTTGCTAACTTCAAGTTGTGTTACGTATTTATTAAATATCGCATGAATTTTTACAAAGTACACGTGTTTTTTCTTCCCTTATTCAAGGTGTTGTCCTTTCTCTTAATTAATTAATTAATTTGGCTAATAAATAAAAAAATAATATCAAATAAATGAATAAGTAATGAAAATTAATAATAAACAAAAAATATGTGATGTTAATTATTATTATAAAGTAATATCATTCATTACCGAATAATTTGTATCAAATAAAGTTTTATGAAATTGTGAAAATCACAAATATTTATTAAATCGCATAAAAGATAAAAAAAAGCGGCTTTATAAAAGCTTAGAAAATTCAAAAATTATTTTTGATTATGAAACTGGTTTTTTAAAACTTTGATTTTATAAAACAACTTAATACAGAGTTGGGCGGCATTTATTTTAAATAACTAAGTGTTTTTATTACACACGAGGCGTTCTAGACCGGCGGTAATCATTCCGGAAATAATAGACGCTTTAACAAGCGACATTCGTTATAAGTCCAAGGGGTTAATATCAAAAGACAATAAACCGTAGAGATAGTTGACCTTATAAATAAATTTGCGTATAGCATTAGGATCTTCGGGGTGCGAGTAAATTTATTTTAAAAACTTAATGATTTGACCCGAAATGGTGTGGATGAAGATAGAAAATTATTTGGCTCCAAAAGAAAAAAAACAACTTTCGATTATTAAACAAACAACATACCGCCACCGCCAACACCCAGTGAAGCGGACAGCCCCCATTAAATAAATAGATAAATACTTATATAACTAATTATTGCTTTGGCGATTTCACTCGGGAGTGAGTGACATTGAGTTACAAATAGGAGGAATTATAATGACAGAATATAAAAGTAAATATATTAATAAAACTTTAAATAAAATAATAACATCATTTGATTGAGTTAATTGTCATCCTATTAATTTTCGTATTTTACATCACAAAAAGCATTATGATTTGCAATGTTTAGAATGAGCCAAAATGTAATTAAATTTATTTAAAAACAATTGAGATGTTATTGATTATTATATGAAACATTACAAAATTAACGATATTTTAGATTTAGCTTCCGACGGTTGAAAAATATTACAAATTGACCAAAAAATCAAAGGAATATTTTAGTGGATTTATATGAAAAAGTTAAATAAAATTTTTCTTAAACAAAAATATTGAGGTTATCGCTTTTATAAAGAATGCAATCAAGAAAATAAATTACAAGAATTAATTCGTAAAAGTTATTCAGTTTCATTTAAAGATATGACCGATGAACATTGAGCATTAGGCAGAAAGAGAATTAAGAGGAATTAAAAATGATATGTAATAAAGCATTAAAAATTACCAATAAAGATATTATTTATGTAAAAATTAATCATAATTATTCAGGTAATTTGGAGTTAAATTTATATCTTAAATTTGGCAATGAATAACGACATGTAGTTAATTTTCAACCAGCATAATTTGATTTAAAATGCAAATGATATGAAATTGATGAAGTTAAATGTTTAATTAGTGATTTTTTAGAAGATGAAGAAGCGGATTATGAGTTGATAAATTATGAATAAAAGATATTTATTAGTAATGAAAAGTAAATACGGTTATTTTAAAACAAAATTATTTTATACATTATAAGAAGCAAAAATTACCCCTAATGTTGAAAATCAACAAGAATTATTAACAAATATTATTGATTTATAAAACGAAAATATTAAATGACAAGGATGTGAATAATATGTGTGAAGATTAAGATGTCACAAAGTTTATACCGAAGAAGATTTATTTAATGAAGCATTAGAATAATTTCATTCAGAAGAAAGTACTTATGACTATATTGATAATTTAATTAATGAAATAGAATTAGAGGAAATTTAATTATGAAATATTTAAAGTTAAATAATGAAGTTAAAAATATTACTTATCCCTTTTATTTAAAAGTAAATGATTTTAAATAATTAAGTTTAAAATAATTAACAATTAAAAAATTAATTAATGAAAATGGGCAATAATTAGCATAATTTATATATCAACAACAAGCTTGATTAATAAATGGAGAATATAAATCACAATCATTAAAAGATTTAAAATTAATAGTTTTAAAAATTGATTATATTTTTAGAGAACCATTAGAATTAATAAAAAATTTTAAAGATGAATTAAATTTTATTAGAAAATATATTTTTAATTTAGAAAATAATATTAATATTAATCATAATTATTTAAAAAATAGTGTAATTAATATTCAATTTCAAAAATAAAATGAAATTATTGAAACTTATAAAAAAGAACAATTTTTATAAATTAAAAGTTTAGCAAAACAAGAACAATAATTTAAAATTATTACTAGTAATTTTCGTAAAGATAAATTATTAATTAAAGATATTGAAATATTGGGTATTAATTATAAATTTTTTTTACAAAATTCCAATAAATTAGAACTTATTAATTTAATTAAAAATTATTTAATTGTTTATGAAAAAAATTGTTAAAAACGAAATTAAATACCAATGAGATAGTGATAAAGGTATTAATTTAATAGGCGTTAAAGGTATTAATTTTAAAATTAATAAAGGAGTGAAATAAAATAGCAAATTAATTATAACAATATATTAAAGGCGTAATTGTTAAATATGAATTAAAAGTTAATAATAAATATTTAAAAGAAAATATTTTATCACTTGAATAATTAAAAATGAAAAATGGACAAAATTATATGTCATTAGTTTATAATGCTGATAATGCTAAAATTACAGCATTAGGAATTATTAAATTAATTAATAAAGGTTTAATTTTTGGAAAATATTTTAATATTATTCCATTTAAAAATAAATTAACTACTATTATTGATAGTAAAGTTTATTGTAAAAGAATTGAAGAAGCGGTTTATAGTCCAATAAAATCAATTATTTTTAAAGGCGAAAAATTTAAATGAGATGCTATAAATTATTGTTCAAAAATTCATTAGATTAATTTTAATTCAAATACCAGTGATTATAATGAAATAATTGGCGCTTATGCTTTTGCAAAAGATAAAAACTAAAATTATCAATGTATTTTTTTAATAAAAGAAGATATTGACTGTTTAAAAAATATTATTCCAAGCGGAAATAGTAAATATTCACCTTGAAATAAATGACCAAAAGAAATGGTTGAAGCAAAATTATATCGTAAATTAGCCCAATAATTAGGGATAGATAATATTGCCGATATTGATTTAGATGAAAAAGAAATTAAAGAAGATGGTAATTTTAATTATATACCTTTTAATGATATTACTTTTGCTAAAAATAAATGGCAGATAAGAGATAAACCATTATCAAATAATATACAGAGATTACCCAATCTAATGATGAAATAGCATACACAAAAGATAATGTAGTTAAAGAAGAATATATATTTAATTTAGTACCAGCAGTTAACAATGATGAAGAATGAGAAAATTGATAAAAATAGGTATTGACCCATCAGGAACTGGTACTACGGGTATTGTTGTTTACGAAGATAATAAATTAATTAAAAAACAATAATTTACAAATAAAGATTGAATTTACCAAGCTAATTTTATTTTATGTATATTAAATGAAAATAAAATTATTAATATTGAAGATTGTTTATATACAAACGCTAATGGTTCAAAATACCGTGATGATTTATTAAAAATAATTTGAGTAATTAAATATGATACACACGAATTAAATAATGTTAATTGATTATCGCCCCTTTATATTAAATCAGTGGTTAAAAATATGGAGAATTTGAGTAAATATAATGATAGTTGTTTATGATAATTTGATAAATATACTAATTTAACTTATCAACATTGTAAAGGTTTATTTTATAATAATCAAAAAATAAGTAATCATTTACGAGATGTTATTATTATTGCAAATTATGAGAGTTAATATCATGAAACATTCATTTAATCAAAAAACAGAAAAATATTATTATAAATTAATTCGTAATGTTAACATTTACTTAAATGAAAATGAAGAAAAAGTTTGAAATGAATTTGATGACTTTACTTATTCGTAACGAATATAATATCTTATTAATTTTTATATAAAACACAATAAATAAAAATAAAAAATAACTTTAATTGGTTATTTTTTAAATACTATTTGTTAGTTGTCTAATAGCATCTTTTTGTGCTTGTTTTTTGTTGTTTACTTTGACTTTTTTTTAAACCATTTTTAATTTAGCCTGTTTTTAATGCTAATTTTGTTGTATAATCAATTCTGCGTAAATGTTTTTCGTGGGCAATAACTGCCGTTCTTAATTATATAATTTCTGCTTTATATTTTTTAATTTTTTTAGCAGATAAACCTAGAATACCAAGACTACCCATTCCACCAGCGCCGCCAAAACCAGTAAAGCAATAATTAATGTTTCATTCATTTTCTTTACTTTCTTACTTATCTTTACTCAAAAAGGGGCCATCCATTTTTAGGAACAAAATAATTTATAAATTAAACTATATAACCACCCAAAAATATCAACCACCCCCATATATAGTTTATTTTAAATTTAATTCTTTTTTATTTTCATTTTGTATATTTTTTAATTTTTCTTCTGTTATGCCATCTAAATTATTTTATTGTTTCGCCACTATTATTTTAATAACACGCGAATTAATGCGACAATCTAAACAACGTCTTAAATGGTCTTTTTTTAATTTTGATTTATCAATTAAAATAATAATTAAATAAATTATTAAAGTAATTAAAGGTAATATTGTAAATAGTGATCCCGTTTTAGATATTTTTTTAATCGTGGTATATCAATTTTCATATCAACTTTTGTTTTACTACTAGCAACAAATATGCCTTTAATTATGTGTGTAAATAAAGGTGTTAGTAAAATAGCAATTCCATTACCTCAATATTATCATCTATAATTATATCAATTAATTCGGGTTTTTAATACCATTAATAATCCCATATTCTAACCAGCCATTAAGTAATAAAAATAATATTCTTATAAAAGCCAACAACACAACTACGAATTTTATATTTTATTTCTCATTCTCTAATATATTTATTAGTTCAATTATAAGTCGGAATATGGTCTTTTTTAAATTAATTTCTGGGCACAAGGGCACCCTTTTTAATCAAGTTGTTTTATATTGTTTCATTAATTTAATTCATTCCTAACTTACTTTTTCTCTAAACATGTATAAACATTAGTTTTTGATTTGATTCAATACTATTATTGGGTCTTAAAATTATAATATTTGGTACAAAAAATTTATATACAGGATATTTTTAAAAGTAGTAAAATTTAGATTTATAACACTATTTTCTTGGTATAAAATACTTATATTATAAATATAATTATTACTATCACAATCTTTTATTCTACATTTATTTGATGAATTTGATACAAAATCAATAGTATCAACAATTTCTCAATCATTAATCAAAGTTTTATTTTGTAATGCTCTAACTGCTTTTGTAAATTATTGTGCATTTTCTGGTTTTATATCATCTTTAACAAATCCGATATCATTATGTTCAAAAATAAATGAACTATTAACATAGTGATGATCATTTAATTTATTTAGTGTTATTTTGGAATCATCAGTTATTTTATCTTGTTTAGTATTAATGTCTTGTGATGTTTTAACAATATATTCACCATTTTCTTTATCAATATAATCTTTATTTAAATCACCATCTTTAATAACATCTGATGTAATTTCATCACCTTGTTTTGCTTTTCAAAAATTATTTTCATAATAAATATTATCATTATCAAATTGAACAATAAGTTTAATATATTAGTTATAATCAATTTTGGAAAAAAATCATTAATAATTTGATAAGTAATATTTATTGAATTATATGTTTGTAATCGTTATTTTAATCAAAATAATAATGTTGGATAAAAAGTTTTTTTTACTAATATTTTTATATTCTTCTTCTAATGAATGAGCATAATTATATAAATTATAATTATAAGGTCTAGATGCTTATTTTACTAGATATAATATCAATTATTTTACCCGCTAATTTTAAAGCATTTTTAACATCTCTGGTAATATTTTCATTTGCTTCTGGGTTATTAGTTTGTGAATAAGCAAATCTACCTTGCTAAAATGAAGCACTACCGGTTAAATTATTAACTCCTTTTGGTAAATATCAATTAATAACTGCTAATAAATAAGCAGATTGAATATAAATTAATCATTTATAATATTCAATTAAACCAATATTATATTTTTTTAATTAAAGAAATAAATCTTTTTTTATTTATTTTATCTGAAATTTTCCCACCTGATAATCTATCCATTCATAAAATAGTTTTTAAAATAGCATTATAAATTAAATTATCATTATAAGCAGATTGTTTTCTATAATTAATAGGTTTTTAAAGTTTATTTTTTTAACATTTTCAATTGTTATAAATAAAAAATTACTTAAATTATTTTCCATATAAAACACCCCTTAATTGATTGCGATATTTATTTTTTAAATTACTTGACCTATAACTATTAACTCTTGTTTTTTGTTTTCTTAATTGTTTTGATAGTTTGATTAGTTTTGTAAAACATATTTTTAACCGGTGTTTTATATAAATTATTAATATTTTTAACATCACTTTGGCGTTCGTGATACCATTTTTTATTATTAATTTCACCAGAAAAATTAAAATTAAAATGTCCAGTCTTTAAATTATTAATAAAATTTTTAATTTTATTTAATTTTTGAATATTTGGTAATGTTAATTTAATATCTCCTTTTGGATATTTTTCTTTTAATGCTTGCTGTGGTAATCGTTTTTTAATATAATCTCTTAAATAACTAGGTAATCATTTTTTTAATCAATAACGCCAAAATAAATTTCCTGCATTATATACAGTATTACTTAATAATTTTCATATTTAAACCGGAACACCAGGATAAACATAAGGTCCATAAAACTTAGGGTGTTTTGCTGTTTTTTTGTATTATATATTAAAATAGTTAAATTACCTGTTAAAGTTAATTTATTTGTAATATTAAGCATCCCACTATCAACCCAGCTACTATTTAAAGGTTGCCAATTATTATTTAGATAATTTTCATTTTTAAATTATTATTTATTTTTAATATTATTATCTTTTTCTAATTGACTTAATATTTGTTGATTTTCTTTTTTATGACTTTTTTTAATTAAATCTAAATAAGTAAATGGATTTAATCACTGATAAATATCTTCAACTTTATTTGTAATTTTATTATATTTATCAGCAATATGATTAATTGTTTTTAATACTTTATTTTTAACTTGATTAAATCTATTAATTAAATTTACAAATTTACTTATTAAAGGTTTATTTTCTAAATTAGATACTAATAAAGTTAAAAATCATAAAATTAGTAAATTCATTTTTTATTAATAATTTTTAATTACTACATCAATATGATTTGTTTGACCAGTAGCATTGTTTTTAACTTCAATTTGAACTTAAACAGTTTTATCATTTGTAATATTAATTAGTCAGTCCTCACCCTTACTTTCAATAAAGTGATCAAAATCATTTTCAGTTAAAGAACTATTTACGGTTTTAACTGCTTTTAAAACAAAATCTTTAAATTGTGGTTTTAACTGTTCTGGTGTTGCTTTTGTTTTGCGTGTAACGCGAATAGTTGGTTTATCTAATTTATTAATTTTACTAATATTAATTTTACTTGATTATGGAATTACATAATCAACTGGGACTCTAAATGTTTTATTTAGATTACTTTTAGCAGTATTAATTTCATCTTGTGTTGGGTTCTTTTTCTAAAATAATTTTACATTTTTTAGGATATAAAATAGTTGGTGTTGCATATTGTACTTTACCAATTAATTTGGGATTAGCAGTATCATTATCTAAAATTTGTTGAATATTATCCACATAAATTGGATATGCTTATACTTGTTTATTAATAATTAAACCATTTACATTAGTAAAATTATAACATTTATCACGGTTAACTTGCCATTTTGCATATATTTTTCTAAATGAAAACTTTTAGATACTGGGATACCCATTGCGGTATTTTCATATAATTCACCATTAACAATTTCTTTTAATTTATTTTGTGAACCAATTACTTTTAAATAAGAGGGTGTTGGTCCCAAATACGCTCTTCGTCCTAAAACAATAAACATTTTATCGGTTGGCAAAACAAAATATAAATTACTAATTTGATTTGTTAATTCAATCAAAGTTTCATTTAATGTAAAGAATGCTTTATTTGCATCATCTGCATTTTCGGATGTATAAATACGAAATGGAATTACTTCATAATGGTCATCTGATAAACAATAATCATAAATAACCTGAATTAATTCACATTCTAAATTAACAAATTTATTTAGTACAACACTAGAAATAACATCGGCAATAATACCATTTTTAATATTAGCCTCTATCATTGCTAATTAAAATGCTTCATTCATTAATTTTAAATTATATCTTCTATCAATATGAACTGGAATCATTTTTAATCCCATTGCTTGATTTTTCCTGCCATTTGGTAATGAATAATCATCTTGTCATACGACACGATGTGTTAAATTATATAATGCTTGTCCTGTATTGGGAGAAATTAAGCGATTTGTTCTTCTGTTTCTGTTGCATACTGGATAATAATTGTGTATTCATTATATAAAGTTCCGCTTAATAAAGCATTAACCATATCAACATAGGCTTTTTGCCCCGTTATATTACATTGTAATGTAAAAGGTACTTGTGGCGAATTAATTGTTGCTATAATATTTCACTCCTTAATTATATAGGGTTTTTAAGTTTATAATAAGTTAATTTTTTAATCTCTTCGGTAGTATATATTCCTTTTTCTTTAATATTTTCAATTTCATTATTTTTATTTTCAACCGAATTTTTAATCATATCTTTAATAAAATTAGTTGGCGAAACTGGTGGTTGTTCTTACGCGAACAAATCAGGTTTTAATTATTTTAAAGTTTGCATTTTTTTCAGATAAAGAGAACTACCACTAACTTTATTTAAATTAGTTTTAATATCTTTAATTTTAGTAGATGGAACATCTTTAAATGCTTTTAATTTATCTAATTCATTAGATAAATTAATAAAGTCTTCTTTTTATATAACATCTTCGCGTTTCTACACAATTTCTCTAATTTGCTTTGATTCATTATTAAACTGATTTAAGATATTTTCAGCAATCTATTCATTTAAACCCTGTTCTATTAATTGTTCTTTTGTAAGTGTCATTTTATAAACATCTATTTTTTTTATCCTTGTTTGATTAACAAGTCGGTATAACTTTTTTGATACAAAAAAATTAAAATGTGATTTAATTATATACTATTATTTTACTAATACGATACTTTTTTTATAAAACCCTTATTTTTTACATGCGACCATTTTTTTTTATATATAATTATAGTATTATGTATTATTAATCCCTATATAAACACACCACCACCTCTCCAAAAACCTTATATATTTATATAAAATATTAATATTTTATATATATAAATATTAACTTTAATATATTTCGTTACTAATTTAGTCCTTAAAACACGTAATAAGAGGTATTTAACAAGATAAAATTTTAAAATAACTGATAATTTTTCTTGTATATATATATATATATATATATAATGCAATTAGATCTTTATAAAAAGTTTCAAGATTAAGAAAAAAAGAAAAACAAGTATGAAAAAGTTACTTAGTTTATTGATTGTACTAACAATTAGTGTAATCGCTATACCAACAACAATTGCCGCCAGTTATTATCAAAAAGAAGAAATAATTAGAATTAAAAGAGAAAATGGCGGTATAAATAAAGTTGAATATGGGGGAGTATATTGAAATATTTATTTAGATCATAAAGTCGCATCACAAATACACAAAAATATAGATGTTGCTGGTTGAGCCGCGACAATTGGAAGTATTTTATTAAGCTCTATTATTATTGGTGGACCGGCAGGATTAATTATTGGCGCTTGTGCACCCATAATTATAGCTCAATGAAAAATTTGAAAATCACACAAATATGATAATGGAAATGGAATAATTATGACTTTTGCAGGAATAGCTCACTCATCCAGCGTGAATTTTTAAAATAGAAGCACAATAATTTTAAATTTAAAAATTATGGAAATAAATTATTAATTTATTTCCATTTTAATTAAATAATATTTTTTAAAAAAAGAAAGAAGTTAAAATATGAAAAAAATATTAACTATTTTAGAAACAATCACTTTAATTGGAATAAGTACAACAAGTTTAGTTGCTTGTGATAAACCACAATATAGCAAAGATGAATTAAAAAAAGAAAAAGAAAAAAATAATATAAATATAAATGGAAATATTTTAGAATGAATGGCATCACAAGAAAAACCATTTAATACAGTTGATAATAAATGATATTATGTAGTATGGCGCGGTTATAAAAATGATAATTGATATTTAACTAAATTTAATAATAATACATACGATACAATAATTATTAGAGGTTATAAAGATGATTATAGCTTAATGTATAGAGTTAATGGTTATTTTGGAATACATAGTAAAAAAAATAATTTTGAAGGAAAAGAATCTTATTTCCACTATTGAAGCAATAAAAATAACAATTATTTTAAATTAATTTATCGCTGAAATTTAGATACTAAGGAACCCGATTTAATTTTAGATGAAAATAATAATTTAAAAGTTAAATAAAAATAAAAAGAGATTTAATTATCTTTTTTTCTTTTTTTATCTTAGTTTAATTGTAATTTCGACAGGACTATTACTTTTGTTTCTAATACTTAATACAATTGGGTTAAAAACATTTAATGTTATTTTTTTAACATTTCACCAATATCTTGGTTTTGCATAAAAATCAACATAAAAACATTCTAAAATAGCTCGTATTACTTTTGTAAATCTAATTTTTAATTTTAAATAATTATTATAATATGCTTGTAAATATGTTTTTTAATTTTATCTTTATCAGTAAAAACTAATTTTTTTATTTGTAAAAAAAATCTTACACCGTGAAAATTACCTTAATGTATATCATACATTAAGGTAATTTTCACTTGAGGTTCCATTAGCAACACCAGTAGCATATTTTGTTTCAGTTTCATTTGCTTCTATATTTTTAGTATATAAAGTTGCTGTATTATAAAAATTAATTTTATCAGTTTGTGAGCGACCACTTTCTTTTAAAGTCAAATTTGATAAGGAACCAAAATTATGATTACATGAATATGCTCCTGCGGATAAATTAACATTTCTATTGGGAATAAAATTTTTTATATTTGGGGTGTTCCCAACATTAAACTTGTAAATTAGCCAAATTACTTATTTCAATAGTTTTATAAGCATCTTTGAATTTAATTATACTTTTTAATTGTTGGGTCAATTTGTTTTAAATCAATTTATACATCATAATAACCATAATTAAATTCATCAGAAAATAAATTAAATAGGTCCCATGTAAAAAATAAGGGTTTTTGTTTTTAAATGTTATTTAGTTTAATATAAATTAAGGATATTTTTTTATTGTTTTTATAAAACCCTTATTTTTTACATGCGACCTCTTTAAGAATCAAAATATTAAGTTTTAGTATTTCATTATTCATCATATAGTACCTTTATTAAAAATTATATTATTAGTTGTTAAACCGAAAAAATATAATAAATCATAGAAAGGAAATTATAAAAATTGAAATAATTTGTAGGGAAAAAATAGGTTAATTCTTAATTTTAAAGATACTATCCGATGAATAATGCAAATAAATTTATGTTTTTAATATAAAAATAAAAAAAAAAAATCTAACAATAATTGTTTTTTGCCCGTTTATCTTACGGGGCACCAAAAATATATTGGATTATCAAAAAGCTGATCATTTAGTCTATCTCAATTTATTGGAGCATTTAGTTTTACATTATTAAAATTGTTTAATATCCAAATCCGTCCCAAAATCGTAGTAAAACCCGTGGAGTAAGCGAAATCTATAATTATATTGTTCATGAATTAAATGATATTTATAGTGGAATTGTTTATAAACAAGCTTGAAAAAAAAGTGACAGAAATTATTTTGCCACTTAAAAATGATTATTTTAAATGCATCAAACAACTAGTAAATCTTAATTTTTATTATGCTTTACTAAAATCTTTTAATACTAAATATGGTTTGTGAAGTAATGATAAAAATAAACAAATCTATAAAAGATCGAAAAAACTAAGAGTAACAAGATAATATGTAAAACTTTAATAAATTAAAAAACATCTCTTTTGAGATGTTTTTTAAACTAAACGGTTGTATCATTCAACAATTAGTGCTTCATTAATATTACTATTTAGTTCTTCGCGAAGGGGGAAACGAACATGTGTTCCTGACATTTTAGTTTTATCAAATTTAACAAATTCTAATGTGCTAACTTGACTATCTAAACTTTCTAAAATCTTAACATTTTTTTGTGAACTTTCTTTTACACTAATCACATCACCAGGTTTACAATTATACGATGGAATATCAACTTTATTGCCATTAACAAGAATATGGGCATGATTTACTAATTGACGAGCTCCCGCTCTTGTTTGTGATAGTCCCATACGATGCACGATGTTATCTAAACGTGATTCTAACATAATTAAGAAGTTTGTTCCGGCAATCCCTTTCATTTTTTTTGATTTACTATAAGTGTTACGGAATTGTCGCTCTGTTAAACCATACATATAACAAACTTTTTGTTTTTCATGTAATTGTAATCCATAGTTTGATAATTTTGAACGACGTTGTCCATGTTGACCGGGTGGTGTTGTTCTTTTTTTCCCTTTTGAAAACTCTTTGTCGTTTTCTAAGATACTAAAACCATATCTTCTTGCTTTTTTAAATATACTTCCACGATAACGCGCCATTAAAAAGCCTCCTATATATCATTATGACATACAAAAAGATTCATTGAATTGCTCTAATAAAGGAAGTTTTTTGCTTTACCCTAACAGCCGGGGTTACTTTAACATTAAATATTAATTAATAAAAAACTAAGAACATTACTACGCAATTATGCTGCTTCTCTGTGTTGTCTAGAAAATATTGTATAATAAAATCAAGGATAATTCAATTTTTTTATAATTTTTAATGTAATATCTTTTGCAAGTGCTATAATTCAATTGATATATAGTAATGATTTGGGGCTATGCAAAATGGAAAATATTATTAATAATCCAATTAAATTAACATTATTAATTTTATGTTTTGTCTGCTTGTTACTATTAATAGTAACATTAGTGTTGTGGGGGCAAAAGCGTTATTTAAAAACAATTGAAATTAAAGTTTTACAAAAATTTGATATTTTAAAACGATTACCCTTAAAACATAAAATTTTTCGTATTTCTGAAATTGCTCGTTATAATAATCGCTATGCAAAAGACTTGATTATCTGACGAACAAAGTATGAAGTTATTTATGAGAAAAAATTAATAAGTTGTTTAGAAGTATTTCGTAAATTATATCAAATTAATAAAACAACATCCAAGAAAATACCGGAAGTAGTATTACAAAAAATTGTTCCATTGTTAAATGAATTAACTTTATTGGAAGAAGAAGCTCGCCGGTTATTAGATGAAATTAACAGCCAATTGCGAATTGAATTATTACAGCGAGATTATATTTTGGCACATAAGAAAATGTTTAATTCATTATTAGAAGATGCAGTTAAATTGCAAATGAATGTATCTTTATATTCTAAAAAAATTAGTGATTTTGAACGAAATATTGAAAGTATGTTTGATGAATTTGAAGATTATTTAACGGAGGGTGATTTTGTTAAAACAGAAAAAATTTTATCAAATATTACTACTTCCTTAACCATTTTTGTTGAGATTTTAGACAATATTCCACAAATTAAAACCTTGTTAACAAAAGTGGTTCCAAATAAACTTTCTTTATTAAAAGATAAATATGTTATTTTCAATAAAGATGAGAGTGGTCGTTATTTATTAAAGTATAGTTTTGATGAATTAACCCAAAAGATTGATGAAACTAAAATTTTAATTTCTAAATATATTGATAACTTGCAATATAAAAAAGCAATCAAGAAAACAATTGAAATTATTAATCAAATTAGTGATTTTGATCAAAGTATTGAACATCAAAAAGCAATTATTTCATGTTTTAAAAAATATTATCAAGTTGTAATAGATTATATTAATAAAATTGAACGAAGTTTTAATGCTATTTCTCTACAAATTGAGGCATTACGTAGTTCTTCAACATTAACGGCACATGAAGAATTTATTTATCGTGAAGCAATGGGAAAAACAAAGGATTTAACGCATGATACCAACCGCTTAGTCTTAGAAATTAATCATAATGGTCTCGATTATGTTAATTTTAATCAAGAATTAGTACATTTATTAGAAAATGTTGTTGTAACCCAAAAAGCATTAGAAAATGTTGTAAAAATTATTGAAAAATGTAATTTTGCAGAAACTGAAATTCTAAAAACAATTCATTTGTTAGAAGTGGTTTTGTTACAAGCTGAAGTTCGCTTAAATCAATTACAATATAAAAAATTATTAACAAAATATGAAAAAGCAATTAGCGATTATCGACAATCATTAGAAAAAATTAAAATAATATCATTTGATGTTAATAATTCTAGTGAAATTGATGAAGTAACAGGTAAACTAAATCATTTTAAAACAGAAGTTTTAAAATTGTTTGAAAAAATTAAAAATAATATTTTATTAGATTTATTATCGCAAGAAACATTAGTTTATGCACAAAAATTTATTTTAATAAATGATGATGTTGATGACCAGTTGCGTAATGCTCAGATTGCTTATCGTGATGGCGATTATGAGGGCTCATTATTTTTAGCGTTAAAAATTATTCATGAAGAACAAAGAAAAATATAGAAAATGGATTATAAAATTAATTTTGATGTAATATTAATTAGTTATGTGGAATTAACAACCAAATGAAAAAACCTCAATGATTTTACAAGAGTGTTAGTTAATAATATTAAAACAAAATTAACAGGATATGAAAATCAATATTAAATTAAGAAATAATTTGAGATATTAAGAAAAAAATTTAGGTTTTGATATAAAAATTATTTCTTTATTTTAAATATATTTCTAAAACAATGATAAATCAGTCTTTTAAAAAGTTATCTAATTATTTTATTTATTTTTTTATAAAACCTCAACTTTTGTAATACTATCGAATTTTATATTTTATTTATTGAACTATTAGACGCAACGGTTGGTATTGAAATTGTTAACATTGTTAAAAATGTTTTTGGTTCATCATCTTTATCATTAGCCAAAAAAGTTTGTTTTGATTTATCAGATATTGCTAATTGTGTAATTAATATCGTACGTACATTATTATCAAACAGCAACTTTTAAATTAGAAGTGATCCGAAATGATAAAACTTTTCCACTGACATCAACGGAAATTAAGTAACAATTAGCACTAAAAATATTACAACAAATAAAGATTAAAGTTGATGTTCATCAACCAGTTTTATAAATTGATTTTGAAGTACGCCGAACATTTATATATGTTTTTGTTAATAATATTAAAACAATCGGTGGTTTACCAGTTGAAATATCTGGTCGAGGATTAGTAATGTTATCAATAGGAATTGATTCACCAGTTGCAGATTTTTTAACAACTAAACAGGGAATGAATATTGAATATTGACATTTTGCAACACCGCGCCACGTACGACAGAAGAAGTATTACAAAATGTTAAAATTTTAGTTCAAAAATCAAATTATTACGCTGATCAAAATTATCAACGATTGCATGTTGTTAATTTTTCAACATTACAATATTAATTAATCCATATTACCGATGCCAGTTATCGAATTATGGTAGTAAAAACAAGTTTAGGTTTTGGTATAAAAATTATTATTTATTTTAAATATATTTTTAAAACACTGATAAATCAGCTTTTTAAAAATTTATCTAATTATTTTATTTATTTTTTTATAAAACCTAAGCTTTTGTAATGCCATCATTATTATTGTGCGAAAAATGTTTTATCGTATTGTTAATTTATTAGCTAAGGAATTAAAATGTCAGGCAATTATTACTGGAGAATCATTAGGACAAGTTGTTTATCAAACAATTGAAATTATTAATACAATCAATGTTGTTTCTACATTACCAATTTTGCGGCCATTATTTTGTTTTGATAAAAATAAAATTATTGATATTGCAAAACAAATTGATACTTAGCATAAATAAATTTTACCGTTTGAATATTGTTGTGATTTATTTTTTTCAAATAATCCTATTATAAAACAACGTCTAAAAAAGCATAATTTCAATAAAATAATTTAATGTTAACATAAATTATTGATGTTATAATTAAAAGAAATATAACAAAATATGTGGTTGGTAAGGGTGTTATTTATGAATAATAAAACTAGTTTTTTTCAAAAAAGAAAGAAGTAGCAAAAAAATCAGTTAAATAATCTTAATTATAAAAAGTATAAAAATTACGAACAAACTTATTAGAAGAAAAAATATTAATTGATTAATAATTTTCAAATATTCGCGATTTTAAAGATGAATATATTAAAATAATAAATATAAAGAAAGAATAAATTTTTTTTTATAATGAAAATGCAAATGATTTAGAAAAAGAATTATTAAAATAAATGGTTCCAAATAAAAAAGCCCGTTTATGACGTTATTTAGTTTTTGGGATTTTAGCGTTTTTAATTGTAATTATGATCATTATTATTTCAATTAAATTATAAAATTAGGCCACAATTGTGGTTTTTATTTTTTTTTTCGCTACAATGATAGGAGAGTGAGGTAGCAATGATGACAATTCCCCATTTAAATGTTCGAACAAGTTATAGTTTATTATCATCTTTAATTAATTTTGATAAATATTTTAATTATGCTATAAAAACTAATTTATCATCATTGGCAATTTGTGATAATAATATGTTTGGGGTTTATGAATTTCACCAGCTTTGTCAAAAAAATAAAATTAAACCAATTATTGGCTTAAATGTTATTATTTTATTGAATGATATCCCTTATAATATGAATTTATTTGCCCGTAATCAAAATGGCTATTTTAATTTAGTTGAAATTTCATCTTTAATAATGATTAATGCTGAACATAATAAAAATGTAAAATTAGAGCAAATTAGTAATTTTTTAACAACAGATGTTAAGATTATTATTAATTATACAACTGATAATTATCAACCTGAGTTATATCAAACGCTAAAAAAAATTTTAAAAGTTGGAACGGATTTATATTCAGGTATTAATAATGGGAATTTATCGTTGTTAGATTCGCTGAAAGCATTAGTTGCAAATGAACAAATTATTTGAAATAATAAAGTACAATATTTTACAAGTGAAGATTTTTCTACTTATAAAGTTGTTGATACAATTAAAAAACAAACTTTATTTAAAGAAAGTAATATGAAAGATTTATATGGTTGAGTTTCACCCCCCATTTTTTATCAAAAATATTTTGACAATATTAAAACATTTATTACGACAATTGATGTTTTTCCTTTGAATAAAGGGACTATTTTTGATAATTTATTACGTTATCCAGTCCCAGAAGGGCAGACCGCACAACATTTTTTACAAGAAATTTGTCAAACAGCTTTAAAACAAAAAAAAATTAATGGTTCTAAAACAACATATCTGCAACGATTAACTTATGAATTAACGGTGATTAATAAAATGGATTTTAATGATTATTTTTTAATTGTATGAGATTATGTTCGTTATGCAAAGCAACAAAATATTTTTGTTGGCCCTGCCCGCGGTAGCGCTGCGGGTAGTCTTGTCAGTTATTTATTAAATATTACAACAATTGATCCAATTGCTTATAATTTACTTTTTGAACGATTTTTAAATCCAGAGCGAAAAAGTTTACCAGATATTGATATTGATTTTGAAGATGATAAACGAGAAATGGTTTTTGAATATTTATTTGAAAAATATGGTAGTGAACATGTTGCCCATATTATTACTTTCCAAACAATTGGTATGAAAATGGCAATTCGAGATATTTGTCGAATTTTTGATATCGCAATTGAAGAATCGGATAAAATGAGCAAAGCAGTTCCGTTAGAATATAATTATCATTATGAAGAATCAATTAATGCTAATCATATTTTTGAAATTTATCAGAAGAAATATCCCCAAGTGTTTTGGCATTTAAAAAAAATTATTGGTTTACCGCGTCAAACAGGAACCCATGCAGCGGGCGTTGTTTTAACACAACAGCGTTTACAAACAATTATTCCAATTAAAGAAGGCTATAACGGAATTTATCAAACACAATATGCAATGAATTATTTAGAAGAATTGGGAATTATAAAAATGGATTTATTAGGATTACGAAATTTAACAATTTTACATGATGTGATTGATAATATTTACCAAGAAACAAAAGTAAAATTAGATGTTGACACCTTACCGTTAAATGACCAAAAAACTTATCAATTATTAGCCCAAGGGGATACAAAGGGGATTTTTCAATTAGAATCACCGGGGATGACGAAGGTTTTAGTTGATATGGTCCCAAACCAATTAGAAGATATTGTTTCAACGTCTTCGTTATATCGCCCCGGTCCACAAGATAATATTCCTTTGTTTATTAAACGGAAAAAAAATTTAGAAAAAGTTACCTATATTGATGAACGTATATCTGAAATTTTAGCACCAACTTATGGCATTATTGTTTATCAAGAGCAAGTTATGCTAATTGCTCAAAAAGTTGCTAATTTTTCACTAGCCAAAGCCGATGTGCTTCGTCGTGCAATGGGGAAAAAAGATACATCAATTATGAGCCGAATGAAAAATGAATTTATTGAAGAGGCTGTTAAAAATAATTATGTTGAAAAAATAGCACAAGAAATTTGAGAATTAATTTATAAATTTGCTGCCTATGGGTTTAATCGGAGCCATGCAGTTGCATATTCATTGTTAGGCTATCAAATGGCCTATTTAAAAGCAAATTATCCTTCCCAGTTTTTAGCTAGTTTATTGACACATGTTGTTGGTGATGAACATAAAACAAATGATTATATTGCTTTAGCAAAAAAGAATCATTTAATAATTGTGCCACCAAATATTAATTCCCCATATCGACAGTATCATACAATTGATAATCAAATTTGTGTTCCATTATTAATTATTAAACAAATTGGTTTTGCCTTTTTTAATAAAATTTCCCAAGAGTATAAAACTAATGGAATGTTTATAGATTTATATGATTTGTTTATTCGTTTATATAATAAAGGCTTAAATAGAAAAACTTATGAGGCATTATGTTTTTCTGGATCATTAGATTATTTTAAGTTGAACCGGATTACCTTATTTAATAATTACCATCGGATTATTACTTATATTGATTTGATTAAAACGAAAGAAGAGAATGAAAATTTAGTTGTTGATTTTTCATTAGCTGAAAAACCAGAATTATTAATTGAACCAAACGATGAAGTTATATGTCTAGAAAAAGAATATAAATTTTTAGGATTTTATTTATCGAATCATCCATTAAAATATATTCGTGAAAAAGCAGGGTATCAAGATAAAACAACATTAATTAGTAATTTGCGTTTAAGTTTAGGATCAACAAATATTTTAGTTCTCGTGAAGCGAGTAAAAGTAATTACTGATAAAAACAATAATAAAATGGCATTCTTAAATTGTTATGATGAAAGTGGTGAAATTAGTATTACTGCTTTTGCTGGTATCTATAAAGATTATGCCAATTTGTTAAAAACAAATAATGTTTTATTATTAAATATTAAGTTGGGAATATATAATAATAAAATTAATGGGATTATTAATTGCATTAAATTTATTAGTGGGGAGCAAGAATAAATTTTTATTAAAGTTATTGCAAGAAAATACGAATAATACCAAATTATTGAACAAGTTAGAAATATTGACCGAATTTAATTATGTGATGATTTATCGTGAGGAGTGTTAACAACATCTTATACGGTTATTCAATAATGTACTGATATAATTAAAGTTTCTATTCAAGCAATGTTTCGTCTATCCTTATGCTGATTTTTATTATCCAGCTGATGAATATTTTCAACTTAAAAAAGATATTACTTACATTAAAGCAACAAAGGAAGAAGGTATTGTGGCTAGTATTTTAACACCTACGCATCAAATTTGTTTATTAAGGATGAAAGAATTAATTGCCTTAGCACACCCATTATCAATTACTTTTCACCGGGCTTTTGATTTAATTGAAGATAAAATTACTGATATTCAACAATTAGCTCAATTGGGAATTATCACATTTTTAACCCAAGGTGTTATAACTAAAATTATGAAAATTTAGTAACTTTACAAAGCCTTCGGAATTATGGTGTTCAAATTCAAAGGGTTGGCGGTATTAATTTGAATAATTATTGCTAAATCAGTCATTATTATGATGCGGTTAATCTTGCCGCCGCCGTGCATTATAACGATACTGGAAATAATGCCCTTGATATAGCAAAACTTCAACAATTAAAATAGGAAAATTTTTAATTAATTATAATTAATTTGCTACTTTTTATAAAAAATTTAAAAAAAGTAATATAATTATTTGGTAATGATTAATAGCAGAAAGAAATAAAAAATGAACATTTTAAAAAACATACTTGAAAAAATTAATACCTTTTCTCACGAAATAAAAATTATTTTTCCAGAAGGAAATTGTGAACTAATTCAAACAGTAGCGAAACAATTAATTGGCACAAATATTACGCCAATTCTTGTTTTTGCAACACGAGCAGAAGTTCCCGCAACAATTGATGAATTACAAAGCGAAGTTCTTGTTTCGGAAGAGCAAAATGAAACAGAATTAGCAGAATATTTTGTTGAATTAAGAAAAGGAAAAATTTCATTATCAGAAGCTAAAGAACTAGTTCGTGAATGTAATTATTTAGCAATTTTATGAGTTAAAAAAGGCCTTGCTGATGGAATGGTCGGAGGGATTACTTATGATACAAAAGATATCATCGGTCCAGCATTGCGAATTATTAAAGCAAAACCAAGTGTAAAATTAGTTTCATCATTTTTTTTAATGGTTCGGAATAATGAACGTTATATTTTTACTGATTGTGCTTTGAATATTGATCCAACGGCCGAGGAATTAGCAGATATTGCTTATTTAGGATATGAAGCTAGTCAAGTTTTTGGTTTTAAAAATCCAAACATGGCATTATTATCCTTTTCAACAAAAGGTTCGGGGTGTTGGACTTCTGTCGATAAAGTCCGTACTGCTTATGAACTTGTCCAAGCAAAGAATTTAAAAAATTGTTATGTTGATGGTGAGTTTCAATTTGATGCCGCTTGAGATGATACTATTCGTAATAAAAAAGCGCCTTCATCAGTTTTAAAAGCGCCTGTTGATATTTTTGTTTTTCCAAATTTGGATGCAGGAAACATTGGATATAAAATTGCCCAACGATTAGGGGGATTTGAAGCAATTGGTCCAATTGTTATCGGATTAGACCGCCCAGTTAATGATTTATCACGCGGTTCTACTATTAATGACATTTACAATACTGTTTTAGTGACAGCGTATTTATGTATATATAAATCAAATTATTAGAAAGGAAAAAAGAAAAATGATTTTAGTAATAAATGCGGGTAGTAGTTCGATTAAATTTCAATTATATAAAGTTGATTCAGCAAAAAATTATAAAGTAATTTGCAAAGGATTAGCTGAAAGAATTAACATTGATGGAATTTTTACCTTTAAATTTAATGGTCATGAGTTTCAAACAAAAGAAAATTTTCCAGACCATAAAGCAGCATCGAAAGTTTTAATCGCTAAATTAAAAAAACATCATATTATTCAAGATTTTACTGATATTCAAGGAATTGGACATCGAATTGTGCATGGTGGTGAAAAGTTTACACAATCAATAATTATTAACGATGAGGTATTTGCAGAAATTAAACGAATGGTAACATTAGCTCCGCTGCACAATCCACCAGCAATCGCTTCCATTGAAGCTTTTCGTAAGATTGTTGATGTTCCGAATGTTGCAGTATTTGATACTTCATTTCATACAACAATTCCTGAAGAAAATTATTTATATTCAGTTCCTTATGAATGATATATTAATTATCAAGTTCGTCGTTATGGTTTTCATGGTATTTCTTATCGTTATATTACAAAACGATTATATGAAATTTTGCAAAAACCAGTGACTGAAGTTAATGCAATTATTTGTCATTTAGGTAATGGTGCTTCGATTTGTGCAGTTAAAAATGGTAAAAGTTTTAATACTTCAATGGGTTTAACCCCATTAGAAGGATTAATTATGGGGACACGAAGCGGCGATATTGACCCTTCAATCCACCAATTTATTGCAAATCAAACTGGCGCAACATTAGATGAAATAACTAATACTTTAAATAAAGAATCTGGTTTATTAGGAATTTCGGGAGTATCATCTGATTTACGTGATGTTTTTAAAAGTAGCACGGATAATCAACGCAGTAAATTAGCATTGTTAATGAGTGCAAAAATAATTGCAAAATATATTGTTAGTTATGCTAATGATTTAAAAACAAAACCAGATGCAATTGTTTTTACCGCTGGAATTGGCGAAAATTCTGATGAAATGCGTCAATTAGTTGTTAATGAAGTTACTTTATTAAACCTAGAATTATCTTCTTCAGCAAATCAAAGGTCATATGAGACGGAAAATCTAATTTCAACCCCAAAAGCAGATGTTCTTGTTTATGCAATGCGGACAAATGAAGAATTAATGATTTGTGAAGATACTTATAATTTAATTAATTCATAAGATAATGTTCTTATTATTTAAAATTTAATTCTTCACAATGAAAAGATTTAGGCGCTATTAACATCTAAACTTTTTCATTTTATAGCCCATTTTTTAAATTAAGTGTTTTTCAAAAATTTTATTAACACTAAAATGAATAACTAAAATTATGGTAGTTGAAAAAATAAAGGTAAATGCAGTATAATAAATTCAGTGGAATATTTCTATTACAACAGCAAAATTAATTGCTAAAAAATTAATTAATCAAATAATAAAACATAATTTTATTTTTCATTTAATTTTATTGTTCTGCGTATTTTTTAAAAATAAAATAATAATTGAGCCAGTATAATATGTAGTATTAATATGACCACTTGGGAAAGAATATTCTCATGGTTTTTTGAATATTGTCATATTAACATTACTAAATAAACCAATTGGCGATTTCAATCAAGGATATTGTCATTCTTAGTGAATATTATTAAGATAGCCGTTTCCTAAGTTATATCCAAAATGAAAACCTGATTTAAGATAAGCAGCCAATAATTCGGGACGGTTATCAATTAAATCACCAAAAATAGCATTATAATAGTAGATTCAATGTGTCGCACATTTTAAAATCATAATAATAATATATGTACTAATTAAAAAAATTAATGGTAGTAATAAAAAAAATTAGATTTTGGTATAAAAATTATTCTTTATTTTAAATATATTTCTAAAACAATGATAAATCAACCCTTTAAAAAGCTATCTAATTATTTTATTTTTATTTTTTATAAAATATAATTTTTTGCAATACTATCAACTTAATCCTTTAGTTGCTTTTGTTCATGTTTATTCCGTTAACAAACAGTTAGTTTTAACTAACATATAGCGAAAATAATAAAGACCAATTATTAATAAAAATGATTGGTAAATAAAAACTGAAATAGCACTTGTTAATTTATACTTATAATTATCAAATAAAAGATAGTCAATTACAGGTCTAAATCATTTGTCAAAACTTGGAATTAAGTCTAAATTAACAAATATTACCAATAAGTAACGGATCCCATGGCTATGAAATAATAGATTAGAGTAATCCAACAATAATTTTTTATAAATTTTTGCTTTTATTTTTTTATTTTAATCAAAAAATGTTTCTAACAATATTTTTAGATAAATGATAATTACAATAACTATTTCAGTATTTCCTAATTGATCATAAAAACGGAATAAATATTTAACAAATTCATTTTATAAATTTTTTGCAAGTTAAGCAGCAATTTGGTGGTCAATTTGATATCATCCCCCAGCAATAATAAACTCCTAAACTAATAAGAAAAATTATGAATAATGGAATCGCAAAATATTGGTATTAAGAAAAAATTTTATGTTTTGGTATAAAAATTATTCTTTATTTTAAATATATTTTTAAAACACTAATAAATCAACCTTTTAAAAAGTTATTTAATTATTTTATTTATAATTTTTATAAAAAATAATCTTTTTTAATAATATCATTTTAATTTTAATTTTAAAACTTTTAACGGTATAATTACTTAGAACATTTCATTAATAATTAAAATAATAATTATAATTGCTTTAATTATTGGTTCACAATAGGTTTTTTAATTAAATATAACTAAAGATATAATTAAAATAAAAGTAAATATGCGCGGGTGATTAAAATGAGAACATATTTCAAAAAGTATTTTCAAGTATTTTTTAATATATATTTTATTTTGTTTACTTTATATTTTGGAATTTCGTTATTTTTACGTTGTTTTGTTCTGCATTATACAAATTGAGCATTTGTTAGTATTTCATTAAATTTAAATTATATTGTTTTAATAACGGGTGCTTTTTTATTTTTATTAGCTGTTTTAATCCAAATTTTAAGTGATTTTAAACATTATAAACGGATTATTTTACAATGAGATAATATTTTGAAAGTTAATGTTATTGTAATTTTATTATGATTAGCAAATATTTTTTGATTATCATACACTATTTATTAAAATATTACGATAACAGTGTTACTTAGTCGTTTTACGCAGTTTTATTTTCAACTTTATCAATCAATTTTAATTTCTTTTTATGCATTATTTATTATTATTTTTTTTTTATTTCTTTATTCATATTAATGATTTATTTAATTTAATTGGTATAAAATTAATGATTTAATTTATTTTAATCCATTTATTAATCAAACATTATTTTTAAATATTTTTGAATCGCATCTTTTTATGTGGTATCTAATTAATATATTAGTTATTTTTTTATTAAAAAACTAATTATTATTTCATTTATTATGATATTATTACAAAAGTTGATGTTTTATAAAAAATATAAATAAAATAATTAGATAACTTTTTAAAAAGTTAATTTATCATTGTTTTAAAAATATATTTAAAATAAAGAATAATTTTTCTACTAAAACCTCAACCTTTTTATTACCACCTTTATTGCTGCAAATATTATTAAAACATATCGATTAATTATTTTTAAAAAAGAAACAACCACGCTACAACAAGGCACTATTATTGCCAAAATTTTAACAAAATAATCTTTTTAAAATTAATAAAATAATTTTAATAATAACTATGTAATAAAAATTATCGAAAAACAAAGGAAAATAAAATAATGAAAAAATTAATTACGATTTTAGCATCTGTGTCACTATTAATACCGATTGTCGGGACATCGATTGCATGTCACAGTCATAAAACTAGAGGTGAAATTAATACAACAGGAATAACAACTGTTGGTACCATTAAAGCTAATTTAAAAAAAGCAGGTTATGATGTTGATAACTTAGATGTTGATTTAGCGCCAGGAATGAAAACAGCGATTATTCGTTTTATGCCAGACGCTCCAAATTACCCATTTTTAACAAAAAAAGTTGACTTAAAATGAACAACAAATGATATTAGTAAAATTATTACTGTTACTTCATTGCCGTATGATAATGGTTCTGGTACAAAATTAACCGCCGATGAAGTTTTAACTGTTGTTAATAGTTTAAATGGAACAAATTTTACTTTTTCAGATATTGAAATAAATCTTGATCAAAAAATTAGTCAATGAGTAATTACACCAAAAACAGGTTGTAATTTTACTGGTTCAGCAGTTGAAATTGTCAATGAACCAATTACATTTTCTCAGGCATTTCCATTAGAAAATATTGGTGATATTTATCTTTCTGATGCGGTCTGGGAAGGTTATAAAAAAGACCCCGAGGATGCAACAATGAATATGACAGCAGCAATTATGGAGTTTGTTGGAGACCGAAATCGTTTCGCAAGTTTATATAAAGATGCAATGTTAAAAGCGATGATCAGAGCTTTAGATGGCGGAATTGAAATATCAATTAATCAAGATAATGGGGAAGGGACTTTAAAAATTACAACGGAAGTTGAGCATGTTATTAATCATTCAACAATAACTGCTAATTTTACAATCAAGACAACACCACGCAAGTTTTTAACGCAAGATAATGTTAAACCAACGGGAAAATTAATCCCTATTAAATTAGATAAGATTTATACAAAAGAAAATGAAAACGAGCTTCGTTATGATCTTGTTGCAAAGCTATTAGGAAAACAATTTGCCGATCAATATCGGGAAATTTGATATAATGAAATTTTAGTAACTTTTAATAATAATGGTAAAGGAGCAATTATTGAGGCTAAAATCGGCTCAAAAATTTTAGCAGCCTCTGATAATTTAGCTTCTTTAATGACAAAAATTCCAGCTTATAAATTAAATGTTAAATTTGAATAAAAAGAAAAATAAACCCATTAATCTTATAAGTTTATTTTTTTATTTGAACAAGATATAATTAAAATTATTGCGGAACACAATATAACATTAAAATATTTAGGGGGAATACAATGACAACAATTTCATATGTTTTATTAGGAGTTATTTTAGTTATTTTAGTTACTTCTCTAATAATTTATTTAGTAAAAAAACATAAAAAACCACTTGTAAATAATGATTCGGCATTATTACAGAAAGATATTTGAGCATCAAAAGAATTATTAGAGAAACAAGGATTAGGATTACAAAATCAACTTTTTGACCAAAAAAGAGAATTATTAACTTTAATTAGTGAATTTCAAACAAATTCAGTTAAAAATGATACTAAATTTAATCAAAAATTAACAATTTTAAATGAAGGATTAAGTAATTTTCAAAATAACTTGTCAAAGCAAGATACTGACTTAAAAAATAATTTAAACCATCAAGGTGAAATTATTTCCAAATCTTTTACTGATGTTTTATCAAATTTAAAAGTTTTAAAAGAATCAACCACAACATTAAAAGAAGTTGAAGAAAAAGTTAAAACTTTAAATGATATTTTTTTAAATAATAAAAAACGAGGTAATTTGGGTGAATATTTATTAGAAAAAATTTTAAGTGATATGTATGGTGAAGGTCATCAAGGTTGAGACCGCCAATATAAATTACCGACAGGAACCGTTGTTGATGCATTAGTTAAAACTGGTGGAACAAAAGAAAACATTGCTATTGATGCAAAATTTCCATTAACAAATTATAATAAATACTTAGAAACAAGTGATACCGCAATTAAAAATAAATATTTAAATCTTTTTAAACAAGATTTAAAAGATCGAATTAATGAAGTTTCTAAGTATATTAATCTTGAAAATGAAATTTCAAGTGCAATTATGTTTGTTCCTTCCGAAGATTTATTTGCATTTATTTATGGCCAATTTCCAGATGATATTATTACTTTTGCATTTAAAAAACGTGTGTGAGTTACTTCACCAACAACATTATCGGCAATTTTATTTGTTTTAGAAAAACATATGCGCGAACTTGCTTTTAATCAAAATATTGAAGTTATTAAAATTAATTTATTAAAAATAAAAGTAGAATTTGATCGTTGAGTTGAACGTTGACAAGAGTTTACGAAAAATTTTGCAAAATTTAATACTAATATCGAACAATTAAATACCACACATAATAAAATTCATAGTCAATATCAAAAAATTTTAAATGAGCAACAGTTAAAACGACCAGCAGATTAAAATGAATGACTATAAAAGAAAAATATCTTAGAATTAAGATATTTTTTAATAATTTTTGAAATTAATTGTTAACAGAACTTCAATTTTGTTTTTTTATTGTTATTGATTTTAATTAAAGTTATAATTATGCAAAGGCCAACACAAATAAAAGAAAAATAAAAATGAAAATAATAACAATTAAATTAAAACTTTTTAATGGTGTTGAAATCTCATTAATTGTGTTAGGTACATAATAAAATGGACCAATGAGTATGAATTTTATCAAGCTGTTATTTTGACGTATTACAAAACGGCTATAGTCATATTTAAACTGCTCAAATCTATGGAAATGAAGAATTAATTGGCAAATCGATCAAAGATAGTGGTGTTTCACTAAAAAAATATTTTTAACAAGTAAGAGATTTGAAATGTTAATCATAAGTACGATGTGGTATTACAAGAAGTAGATAACACACTAACAAGGTTAGATGCAGATTATTTATATTTATGTTTAGTTCATTGGCCCACTCCACTTCCGATCGAAATTAATGTTTTCGCGTTTTAGAGACATCGTATAAAGCAAAAAAAATTCTTGTAATTGGAGTCAATAATTTTGAAGTTAGCCATTTACAAGATTTAATCCCAATTATAAAAATCAAACTAATGGTTAATCAATTTGAACTTCATCTGGGTTTAAATAATACTGATGTTTTTAAATTTTGCTAATTAAACAACATTATTATTGAATCATGAGCAACTTTAATGCAATGACAATGTATGACAAATTCAACTGTTCTTAAAATTGCAGAAAAACACAAGAAAATTTCTGCCCAAATTTTTTTAAAATGAGCAATACAATAAAATATTGTTGTTATCCCAAAATAAACCCATAATAAACATATTATTGTTAATAGTTTAGTTATAAACACACGCATTTTGGAGATTGCAAGAAAAAAAGAAAAATAATAAAATATATAATTTAAAATATAAAAACATCATTAAAAATGATACATATGTAAATAAAAATTATAAAATTGACAAAATAAAAAATATTTTAAATAAAACTTTATAAATTTAAAATTATTTAATTAAATTAATTAAAAATTCAAATGGTATCTGAAAATTCAAATATTTGCGTGCTCTTTCTAAATTATAAAAATAATAGTATTAATTTAGTTTATTTTGTAAACCAACTGCATCCAATATTTTTTCATCAAATATAAATAACTTAGTATAATTTTGATGAAATCTTTCAATTTTACCGTTTTACCACGGAGAACAAACGTTTGTTGTTTGATGTAAAATATTTTTATTTGTTAAAAATTGAGTAAAAGCAGTTTCTTTAACAATATTTTTTTGATTATTCAGATAACTATTAATAAATTCAGAACCGTTATTAGTTCTAATTCGTGTTATTTTAATACCAAATATTTTTTTAAAATCACTAATCACTATTTTAACAGCATCAATAGCATTATCAGTGCATAATTTATCATAAATATAACCGAATAATCTCCCTATTCTTTAATCAATAAAATTATAAACATAATACTTTTTATCAACCAAAAATTTACTTGGAATAAAATATTTTGCATCAATTTGTAATAATATCATAATTTCAAACTCTTATTTAAAATATTAATAAAATTTATTTTTGGTAATAAGAAAAAGGTTGGTGTTTGTAGGTATAAAAAAAACAAATTTTAATTTGCTTATTAATTAAGTAATACAAAAAATGATTAATAATTAGACTTTTTAGCAAAATTGTTTAATTTATTTAATTGTTTTTATTTATAATTTTTATAAAACCTAAGCTTTTATAATGCTATTTTATTTTTAAAAATGTAAATACCACAAAAGTACAAAATGTATGTGGTTTATACATATTATTGCTAATAGTTAACTATATGATTTTATGTTAGATGATGAATATACGGTGGCATTATTGATAGCATTACAAAAGCTTAGGTTTTATAAAATGTATAATATAAGATTAAGCCGCAAAAACAACTATTTTTAAATAAAAGGGGTTTTTTTATTTGTAAACCCATAATTATTAATTGATTCAGAGAAAGGACGGCATCTTAAATTCTTAAAATATAAACTTTTTATCACAACTTTTTTGTTAACTTTAAGTTTTGTTACATATTTATTAAATATCTTAGTAATTTTTACAAAATACACCCGTTTTTTCTCCCATTATTTAAGGTTTTGTCCTTTTTATGTTTCAATTAATTAATTTGGGCTAATAAATAAAAAAATAATATCAAAGAAAGGAATGAGTAATGAAAATTAATAATCAACAAAAAATATGTGATGTTAATTATTTATATAAATCAATACCATTCATTACCGAAGAATTTGTATCAAATAAAGTTTTATGAATTTTTGAAAAACATAAAGATTTATTAAATCAAGTTAAAAATTGAAAAAAAATAAATTTTTATAAGAAACTAGAAAATTTAAAAATAATTTTTTGATTATGAAGCTGGGTTTTTAAAAATTTGATGTAATAAAATAACTTAATGCAGCGTGGGAATGTTATTTTAAATAACTAAGTGCTTAAATAAGAACATGAGTTTAAACTCATTCCCACATCCGGCCGATGGCAAAGTATAGTGTATGAGGAAAAATGTAAATTTGCGCCGGTTCATTATAATTAAGGGATATTAGTGATAAGCACAAGGTTAACATCAAAAGATAATAAATATTGAGATGGCCACTTTATAAATAAATTTGCGATAGATATTACTTCTTAGAAGTGACGGCAGTTTAAAAAATCACAAAGTCAGCATTATGATCTTCAAGATGCTATTGAATTTATTTTAAAAACCGAACGCTTTGACCCCAAATGGCGCGGACGAAGAGAGAGAATTATCTGGCGTAAACAATAAAAAACAACTGTAGATTATTAAATAATTTACCGCCACCGCTCACCGCCAGTGAAGCGAGTGGCGTAGTAAATAAATAACTTAATTATATATAACTAATTCTCGCTGGCACTCCCGAGTGAGTGCCAGCGATTTAAAACTAGGAGGTATTATAATGACAGAATATAAAAGTAAATATATTAATAAAAATTGGAATGAAATAACAAATTCGTTTGATTGAGCTAATTTTAACCTTGTTAATTGTCGTACTTCACATCATAAAAAGCATTATGATTTGCAATTTTTAGAATTAGCAAAAATATACTTAAATTTATTTAAAGACAATTAAGATGTTATTACTTCTTATATGCAACATTATAAAATTAACGATATTTTAGATTTAGCTTCCGATGGATGAAAAATATTACAAATTGACCCAAAAATCAAATGAATAATTTAGGAGGTTTATATGAAAAATTTAAATAAAATTTGTCTTAAACAAAAATACTGAGGTTATTTTTTTAAATTCAATCAAGAAAATAAATTACAAGAATTAATGATTACAAGTTATTCAGTTTTATTTGAAGACATGACTGATAAAAATTGAGCATTAGGAAAAAAAATTAGGAAGAAAAATGGTACAAGTTATAAACATTGTAATAAATGTAGAAGAATATACCTTTCTATTGATTATAAAATTAAAAATAAAACCTTATAAACTTTAAAAAAAATTAAAATACATATTTATTTTGAAATTACATTTAAATTTAATAGTTATTTTGGTATTGCGGAACATAGACATAGTAGTGGTATAACTATAAAAGAATATTTGGAGGAATTAAATTATGAATAAAAGATAATTATTAGTAATGAAAAGAAAATATGGTTATTTTAAAACTTTATTCTTTTATATATTATAAGAAGCAAAAATTACTAGTAAGGTTGAAAATTGACAAGGATGATTAACAAGAATTATTTATTTAATATGTCATTATAATAATTTTATTCAGAAGAAAGTGCTTATGAATATATTGATAATTTAATTGAAGAACTAGAATTGAAGGAAATTTAATAATGAATAAATTTATAGGAATTGGTAGAACAACAAAAGATATAGAAATTAAAAAAAACACAAAATGGAAAATAATATGGAATATTTCAATTAGTAGTAACTCGCCCATATTCAGCACAAAAAGAAACTGATTTTATTCCTTGTCAAGTTTGAAATAAAAAAACAATGTGAAAAGAATATACATTTTAGACCACTAATTTAGTCTTTAAATTAGAATGGAGATTAAAAGTGTATGGTAACAAGCATTCCTAATGAAAATGAATTATATTCATTACAAATAAAAATAAAAAAATGATATTCACAAGAAGAACCTTCAAAACAAACAAACTATATTTATCAAAATGTCATTAATTATTTTAAATTTATATAAAAAATACTATTTATATAAAAACCCATTAAATAATTTAATCAAATTATTTTATAAATAAAAACAAACTTTTTATAATTGAGCTAAAAAGATTTAACTTTGTCTTAAAGAAAAATTAAATTTTATTGTTTTAGCTAAAAAATCAACTAGACCAATTAATATTAATAACCATTATTCAAAAAAATACAAGATTGCTGTTACAAAAATGATAAAAAAATATCGATAAAAATATGGAACCGGTATTTATGATTTTGATAATTTAACAATAGCTGGGTTTTTCAGATATAAAAAGACAGTAATTAAACATGACATTAAAATTTTAATTAAATAGAATAAAGAATTTGATAATTTTTTTCATAAAAACAATAAAATTAAGACTTATAAACTTTATGAAATTTCTGAATTAAAACATTTACAACATGATATTAAAATTATGATACCAAATATGACTGGTTTTAAAAGTAATTTATATTTGTATGATTTTATTGATGAAAAATCAAGTTTTTGTCTTGCTTATTTATCTGAAAATAAATCACAGTCATCAGTAATTGGTATTTTTAATCAAGCTTATGATGATTTTTTAAATAATAAAATTATAATAAAAATAATTAGAACCGATAATAATCCTAAATATGTTTATAGTTATAATCCAGATTATAAATATCATAAAAGTGAGTTTACAAAAGTATTACATCAAAAAAGTTTTATTCATCAAACAACATTAATTCGTTCCCCTCAATCAAACGGGAAAATTGAAAGATTTCATCAAAAATGAAATAAATTTTTTAAATATCTTCCTTGTTATCCTAAAAATATTAATGAATTACGAAAATTAATTACTATCTTTTGGGATTATTACAATAATGTTAGACGACATAAAAGCATAAAAATTTTAATACCATCCGAAGCTGTGTTAAAATTTTTTAAAAGACTAACTGGTCTAAAATGTATATGGTACCTCACAAAATTAAAACTAATTTATCATTAAAAATTGCATTAGGAATTGAAAAAATGTTTTATGAGAATAGAAAATCAAATTTTATAACTTATTTATTAAATTTATTTAAAAAAATGGAACAAAAAAATAATAATGGTTTTGGGGTGTCAATTTTAGATATAGACTATTCAACATTAGTAGATTTTATTTATGATCATTATTCATATTTTCATAATAAAGTTTTATAATTATTAAAAAATAAAAATTATAATATGATTGAAATTGAAACAAATAGAGTGGGAGAATAAAATTATAATTATATTTATTTAATTAATAAGAAATAAATATATGAAAAAAATATTAAGTCTTTCGGCAACAATCACTTTAACACTAATAATTACAACAATTTTAATTTCTTGTAATACACCTCAATAATATACATCTGAATAATTAGCAAAATTAAAATAAGAAAAAAAATAAATACAAAAGATGGTATTTTATAATGAATAGTACCATAAGAAAAACCATTTAATACAGTTTTGATAATAAGTGATATTATGCAGTATTAAAAGGTCAAAATTGAAATATTACTAAGTATAAAAATTATGAAGAAATAATACCTCCAAAACATAAATACCAATATAAGACTATAGATGAAAAAAGCAAATATAAAATTCAATTACGCCATTATTAATGTAATGATAATAAGATTAATTTAATTATTTTTAAATCAATTAATGAATTAACTTTTATTTGAGAAGAAAATATTAATAATTTTAAATCAGTTTATCGTTGAAATTTATACACACAAGATCCTGATTTAATTTTAGATGAAAATGGTAGTGTAAAAGTTAATGGAAAATAAAAAAGAGATAATTAAATCTCTTTTTTATTTTTATCTTTGCTTTATCGTTATTTTAACTGGGTTATCATTTTTATTTCTAATACCTAAAACATTTGGGTTAGAAATATCTAATATAATATCTTTATCATTGCCGGAATAGAAAAATAGAAAATTGTAATCAGTATTACGCAAAAATAATTGAGTAAATATTACTTTTGAAAATCTAATTTTTAATTTTACATTATTAGTGTAATATGCTTGTAAATATATTTATTTGATTTTATATTTATCAGTATCAAATAATTTTGTTATTTGAAGTAAAAATTTAATATCGCCACTATTTTTGCCTTTTTCAGTTATATAATTATTTTTATAATTATCGTTTGGTAAACCATTAGTTTTACTGGCAAAAAATGTTTTAATACCATTATTTATTTTTTTTGTATCTATTGAAAAAGTGTTTGGAAAATTAATTTTATCAGTTTATTAAAGACCGCTTTCTTGTAAAGTTATATTAGATAATAAACCAAAATTAGCATAACAATCATCATTAAGACCGACATTTAAATTAATATTTATATCTGGTATAAAATTTTATATATTTGGTGGTCCACATTCAACTTGTAAATTACCCAGATTACTTATTTCTATTGTTTTATAAGCGCTTTTAAATTTATCAATAATTTTAATTGTTGAGTCAATTTGTTTTAAATAAATTTCAATCTCATAATAAGTATAATTAAATTCATCATAAAATAAATTAATAAAAATATTATGAGTATCAGAAGAATATCGTTTACATTGTGCTGGTGCTATAATTTTAGTTTTTAATGGTAGTACTACATCATAAGACATAATATATTTGATATATTATGAATAATTATATGGAACTGGTTGTAATATAAATATTCAGGGAAATTAAAATTTGGTATTCAATGGTCATGTGTTAATAATAAACTATTTTTATAATTAGTTGTCATATAAAGTAAATAATTATTTAATACACTTTTTGTTTTACATCTTAAACTCCATACGGATAATCGTAAATAATCTTCTTAATTATTAGTATATTGGTTATCGGCACAAAATATAATTTCAAAATTACCTTTATATAATGCTTGGATTGAAAACATATCAATAATATAACTATAATTTGTTCCATCAGGTGTTTGTAAAAATTCACAATCATTATTTTTTTCACTATAACTAACTGGTGTTTGTGCATCTACCGCCTCGGTTTGTTCGTTAATTAAATAAAATTGGTTATTTTTTTCATTTAATTGTTTTAAATTATAATTTTAATAAGTTATTCATTATGTTGGTTTACCATTTTTTTCTAAAACATTACCTTGTATTTTATAAGTTAATAAATTAGTAAAAATAAAACTAGTAGCATTAGCACCAATCATAGTACCAATTTTATCATTGCCTTTTTCTCTAAATATTTCAAATGGTAAATAACCTTTTCCGGCAGCTTTATCGCCTTAAAAGTCATCATTATAAAAAATATAAACAAAATTAGCACTAATAAAAACATTAAGTCATGGGAAATTAGGCCATTTATCATTTTGGGTAATTGTTAAATTTTTAATTCAGCCCCAAGGAACTCCAAATGAAACAAAGTTTAAAAACTTTCCAATAGCGGGCATATCAAAAGGATTAAATGCTAGTTTTTGAGTTTATTTTATAGGTAATGCTGTAATTTGGCGATTAATAAAATTATTCATATTTAAAATATATCAAACATTACATGCACCCATTTTATTATATTCAATTTGAACACCGCCAAACCGTATTACCAAATTCATCTTTTATTATAAAATATGATAATGCTTGTGTACTAATAATATTATTAACTGTCCCACCGTTTGTTTTTATTTTATCTGGGGGTAATTATTCAACTTTTAGACCAATAAGGTTTAGAGTTTTCATTTTCTTTATTAATAGTTGTACCAACAGTTGGATTAGTCGCCGTTGAACCAGATTTATCTGTTATTATCATATCATCATCATTTTTTTAATTCAAAAATCATACATTGATTGAATATGTTATTTTGAATCTTTATATTCAATAATAATAGTTAGTTGAATACCTTGAATTTTATATCAACTTACTTCGGGTGATGCATAAGTATTGATTTTATCAGGGGGAGCGGGGTACAAATGTTATAAATTAATAAATCACGATGATTCATTGCTTTTTGATTAAACTGACCCTTAATAATTGGCACATTAATAGCGGGCATATCAAAAAAAGATAGAGTTACCATAAAATTTAACTGCCATCGCTCTAACACTGCGGTCTTTTAGTAAAATATCATCTAATTCAATAATTCCTTTATTTTTTTCATCATAAGTTATTTTAGGAAAACAATAACCTTAACCCCCGGCACTTGTTTCAATAAATTGTCGTACCGATAAAACACTATTACTAATTTTGTTATTAATACTTGAAAAGGTAATTTCTTGTTACAAAAATTAACCATCTTCTACTGAATAATAATTAATAACATTTGATGGATATAATCATTTTCTATCTTGCGGCGCAGAATTAATAACACCACCAACAATATTTAAACCATGGCCATTAAATACAGCATAAAAATTATAATAATCATTAATATTTAATTTATTAATATCTTAATCTAAAATTAATAAATTATATTGTCTTTCAGTTGATTGTTGAGTAAATACTTTCTTAAATTTATCATCACCAAATTTAATAGAACTTACATCATAAATCATATAGCCATCTCAATGTTTACCAACTTTAACTTCTTTTGTATAAAAATTATCAGCTTTATTATAATTATTAATAAAATAACTTAATTTATATTGATTTAAGTATTATAGCATTCTATTAATATCATAAATATTTTCACCATCAATTAATTTTCAATAAAAATTATTATTTTAATCTTTTAATTTTATCGCAAAAGGTGTTTAATTATTTGCTCATATTGTTGCGTTAACTGGTTGATTTTTAAAGTAATAAATAGTTAAGATATTAATTTCTTCACCTTTATATTTTTGAACTATTTTTAAACTACCTTGTCATTGAATGATAGTATTTTCAATATTATCAAATATTTGCGAATAACCACCATAATCAATGGGTTTATCATTATTAGGTTTTCAGCCTGTTTCCGTATCAGAAATATATGAACTATAAACATTAAAATGAAAAACCATTCAATGTCTATGTTCTTTTATACTTTCTATTATATCTATCGCAGTAGTGCCGGCCCATGTTCTTAATCATTTCATAGATTTTGGACTAATTTTTTTGTATTTGTTAATTATCCTTAATTTATGTTCTACCTTGTAAGGTGTTTTGATTATTATTAGTTTCATAATATTCAATTAATTTATTATTATGTTCTATTTCTTTGGCTTGCATTTTATATTGTCATGCTTCTATTTTTTTCTAAATATTTTATTTTTTCTAATCACTCAATATGAAAATATTGAGTGATTGCTTTTATTTGTTCCATTGTTCCATTATCTAATCTATCATTAATTAATTAATTTTGTTGCATTTGGTCTACTAAAATAGCACTAACAAAATCAAATCCATAAGGGATTTCGCCCATTACGTCTCATAAGCTATAATATTTTAAAACAGTATCCAACATCTTAGCATAATATTGTTTACGATATGCTTGTAAATATGCTTGTTTTTCTAAATCTTTTGTTTTAGTTAATAATGATTGTGTTTTATTTTAGTCATTATCTGTTTTATCGCCAAATGGACTAGAAAAATGATAGGATAAATATACTTTTGTTCAATAATTAATTTTTAGTCTCATGTATATGTTTATAAGGTTGGTGTTCCTTGAACTAATTGTAAAGATTGAGATGATGTTCCATCTGCTGTTGTTTGACCAGATTGAATAAAAATATCATCAAAAAAATTATGTATTATATTTTTATTACCTTTGTTATAATCATTCATTAAATTATCATCTAATATCCCATACCAGTGCGCGCGGTTTGCATATCTTTCTTTTGATTTAATATTAAAACTATTTTCTAAATCAAATTGTAATTTATAACAATTTGTCATTGTAGGTCATGGATTTAAAGTGGTTGAAGTAGATAAAAATAAAGGATTAGGTTCATTAATCATTTCTCAAAAAGGCACCTAATTTATTTTTAAATTCTTGTACTAAAACAGGTCTAACATCATCTTTAATTCGTGTTTTACTTTACCCAACAACTACTTCATTATTTTTAGGTCAACCTTTAATAACTATTTTATCTTTGGTACAAATTAAATTTAAAATAAACCTACTATATGATTGGTGATAATTTAATCAAATATCATCACTTTGTTAAATTTAATTTATTTTACTTACATGAGATGTAAAGTTAAAAGGGTTAATTTATAAATCAATATTGTCATCACTAGTTTCTAATAAACCAAAGATAGTTTTACCCATTAAAATTGCTGTTAATTCATTCTTATCTAATTTTTCTTTTATTTTATACGTTTAATATCATCAATTTAATTTTTCTAAAATGTCTTTACGATGCGACTTAAATAAAATATCTTTACCATTTACTAATCGCATTTGATGGCAAGCAATAATATTGGCTAAATTAATAGTTCAATCATAATTATAAAATTTTAAAACACTATTAATATTATTTAAGTTTGGTAAACTAGGGGAAGTATTATTCATGGTTATTTTGCTCCCTTAATTTTAAAATAAGTGCATAATTAATAATATTTACTGTTAATAAATTTGGTTAACTCGCTAAAAATTGTACACATAATTTAACTTTTTTATATTTCTTAATATATTTGTTATATAAATTTAAATTACATATTGTGATATTATCTTTTTTTTAATTATTGACAAAGTATTTTTTTTAATTTTTCCACAAGCAGACATTTATGGTCTTTTTGCATTTATTACATGCTAATCATGTATTACATAAATATCTTTTTTAATTAAGTTAATAACCCTCTTTGTTGTCATAATTTATAATCTGCTGAACTATTATGTTTAACCATTGGCACTAATTCAAAGTGTAAAGCATAAAAATCAATATCAAATGTATCATCATATAAATATAACATTCGTCCCCCTCTTGTATCAGGTTTATATTTTCATTGAATTAATTCATATTTAATTTTACTTACAGGACATTTTTCTCATAATCATTTTAATTGATTAGTATTTATTAACATTGTAAATGCTTCTACACGATGTTTTATTTTAAACTTTTGCTTTTGTGCTGGTTTAAAATTCATTTATTGACCAAAAGTATAATTATTTTTTTCTTTATTTAAACTTTATATTGTTGCATAAGAACTATCATCAACATTAATTGATATTACTTTTTGTATTAAATTAAAGTATTGATTTAATTGATTGTTTTAAAATTATAAAATATCTTTTACTTTTTTTAATGATCCTTTAAATTGTTGCGTAGCATTTGAATGCGTATATTCCGCTAATTTATATGCTTTTTTATCAAATGAATTATATATTCAAAAGCTCGCCGCTGTTGTTTGTCCTTTTGGACTGGTGGAGTTTGCTAAGACGACACCACCTAATAATTTTGTTGGTTGAATAATATCTGTTGATTGCATAATATCAATATATAGCGCAAAGATTGACCCACCATTATTATCTGGCAACCCGCAACTCCATAATCTCGCTCTTTCAATATCTAATTGTTCTAATCTGAATTGTTCATTAACTTTATCTTTTGGTAATTCATAATTAAGTCTTCAACTAGAATAATTAATAATAATTTTAATATCTCATTTTTCAATATATTTTATTTGTTCATATTTACTATGAATTATTTATTCATTAAAAGGCATTAATTTATTACAATAACCAACAATATATCTTTTTAAGCTTTCAGGGTTACATGTATTAATTGTTATTTTATTTTGATAACCACGAATAGCAAATTATAAATCACTTAAATCTTTTTGTTGAAATTGGTCACATTATTCTCTTCAATCAATAACTAATTTATATTTATTCAAATAAGCAAATGCTTTTAATTTTTCTTTCCGACTTGGTGAATGTAAACCTTTACAATATATTTTGCTACCATTTAATAAATTAAAAGTAAAATTTGATAAATTAATAGTATAAGGTATATTATTTTCATCCAACATATTTCATATATTTTGAAATACACTATTTTTTAAATCTTTACTCCAACACATACTAGCAATTATACAAATCGGCTCTTTAATTAATAAACTAATTTTTAATAATTCACCAAAAATTTTAATATTTGATATAGTTTTACCACTATATCGCGCCCTAATTTTATTAATTTTATTAACTAATTAATATTTTTTATTAAATGGATATTTATTACCAAGACTACCATTTTATAATAACCAATAAGGATTTTCTAATAAATAAGTAAAATGATTAATAATTATTGTCACTTTCTTTTTTAATATCTCTAATATTCGTTTGTAAATTAACTATTATTGGTTGTTGATTATTTAAGTTTAATTCTTGTTCCAACTTTTTTTCTTGCAGTGAATATTTATAATTAAATGCTCATTGTCAATATAATTTAGTACTATCAGGTGATTTCATCATAAAGTTAATTATTTTATTTTCAATTATATCAACTTTTTTCAATTAAAGAAACTATCTTTTCGCTCCGATAATTTTTTTGTCTTCAATGGCAAGAAAGGTTGAATTAATTGGTTAAATCATTTAAAGTATATGGTTTATTAGATGATTTATTTTCTCAAAATTGCTTTATTTTAAGATAAAAAGTTGCTAAACTTGCTGTTTTTGGATTAAATTCTTTCATTTTTTAATCCTTTTTGCATATTAAAATTGCTATTATTTAATAAATATGATTAAATAAAAAAGTAAATAAATCCTGATAAATATATAAAAGAACTCTCACAAGTTCTTTTTATTATCTATATTTTACATCAAAATAAAAAAAAGTAAATTACTTTACTTTTTATTTTATTGTACAAGATAAAGAGATACAAATTATATACTTCTTACAAATTAATAGTATGTCTTTAAAAATATTTGTCAATACCCTTTTTAAAAAATTAGTGTATAAATTAATTTAATAAAAGAAATGGAGATACAAATATTTGCAAGATTATATAAATGTAAAATTTGATGAACGAAGATTTTTTAAGGATTTATTTTTATCTGATAGTTGCAAAAAGAAAAATAGCATACTTAATTTATCTTAAATATCAAGACAAACAGGAAGAGATATTAATACTGTTAAAAGAGAAATTAATAGATTTAAAAATATAGAAGATTATGATGCTGGTAAAGCACATAATTATTATTTAAAAAAACGAAAAAATGTATTAAAAAACTGCCCATATTTACAGACGAACAACAATAATTTTTAAATTTACGATTTAATATTATTTATTATTCACCAGCAGAAATTATTCAACGGTTTTTAATAAAGTTTGGTGTCAAATTTCCTGATTGTATTAAAATATTTTATAAATGAATTTATTTAGGTCTTTTGGATTTTTTAAAGAAAAAATTATTAAATGGTGACAGAATAAATAGAAAAAAGAAAAGACCTGATAATCGCGGAAAATTAGATGAAAGATTTAGGTCGATTTGAAATATTGAAAATAAACAATATAATGTTGGTTGATTTGAAATAAATACGGTATTTGGCAAAGACCATCAATCTTCTGTTTTAGTATTAGTTGAACAAAATAATAAAAATTATTTTGCTATGAAATTAGAAAAAAATAATTCAAGTTAAGTTTTAGAAAAACTTTAACATATAGTTATAATTAATGGTTTAGTTGGAAAAATTAAAGGAATTATAACAGATAGAGGAAAATAATTTAGTAAGTTTGAAGAAATAGAAAAGATTACTGGTTCTAATGTTTATTTTTGTGACCCCGGTTCAACAAAACAAAAACTCTTAATTGAAATAATAAACCGTTAATTTAGGAAACGATACCTTAAGGCAACATATTTCAACCTTGTTAGTCAACAAAAAATAGATTGAATATTTGATTTTATAAATGAAAAATTAATAAAATTGAAAATATTGATAAGTTATATTATTATTTAAAAAATAAAATTACTTTCCATTTTGATCAGTTAAATACTGGTAAAGTTAATCAAAATGGAAAATTTAATTTTAAAGTAACTTACAAAAATGGTAATTATATGTGATAATTAAATTAATTAAAATATCAAATTTAAAACTAAATATAACAAAAATAGACACATAAAGTATAAAATTTAGGTAGTAAGAAAAAGGTTAAGGTTTGCAGATATAAAAAATAAAATTAAATTCGCTTATTAATTAATACAAAAAAAATGATTAATAATTAGAATTTTTAGCAAAATTGTTTAATTTATTTAATTTTTTTTATTTTTAATTTTTATAAAACTTCAACTTTTGTAATGCTATCAAAATTTATGTGTCTATTTTTTATTTAAAGGCTACTTTTTTATAATTTAATCCAACAACATTTTTAACTTTTGTTATTTTTTTATTAGCAATTGCTCGTGCTTTTGTTGCCCCTAAATCAATTAATTCATCAATTGTTTGATCTTGCATTAATTTATGGTATTTTTTTCGAATTGGTTCTAAAACTTCAATAATTGTATTGGCAACTTGTTCTTTTAATTGACCATAATCGTGTTGAGCAAATCCCTTAACAGCTGCTTCAATTGTTACTTTTTTTAAAA
The DNA here is from genome assembly GCA_964019725.1 of Spiroplasma endosymbiont of Antitype chi. Lineage (GTDB taxonomy): Bacteria > Bacillota_I > Bacilli_A > Mycoplasmatales > Mycoplasmataceae > Spiroplasma. The sequence continues at coordinate 241,988 of OZ026467.1, forward strand.
CAGCATAAATTGTTAAAAGATTACTTAATCCTGGTTTTTGTTCAGGATTATAAGCAATTTTTCCTTCTGAATCAGTTACGGCACTACGGATTTTTTTTATAATTACTTCGGGCGTATCTAATAAACCAATAAAAGACTTAGGATCATCGGAAGACTTACTCATTTTTTTAGTTGGATTTTGTAAATCCATAATTTTACCACCAATTGGTGGAATAAAGTCGGCTGGAATTTTAAATAAATCTTGTTGATAACGATTATTCATTCGTTCGGAAATATTTCGTGTTAATTCAATGTGTTGTTTTTGGTCTTTTCCAATTGGAACTAAATCAGCATCATATAATAAAATATCTGCGGCCATTAAAGTTGGGTAAGTTAATAATCCGGTTGGAATAAATTCAGTTCCATTTTTTGCTTTCATTTTTATTGATTTATCTTTAAATTGTGTCATTCGTGATAATTCCCCGATAGTTGTATTGCACAATAAAATATGTGATAATAAGGTAACTTCTATGACATCTGATTGAACAAAAATAATTGCTTTTTGTGGGTCCAAACCACATGCATAATATAACGCAACCATATTTTTAATGTTATTTCGTAATTCATTTTTGTTAATTGGAATTGTAATTGCATGTAAGTTTGCCACAAAAATAATTAAATTATTATCTTTTTGTAATTCAATAAAATTTTTTACTGCCCCAATATAATTTCCTAAAGTTAATTTTCCTGTCGCAGTGATTCCCGAAACAATTGTTGGTTTTTTTTGTTCCATATGTTTCCTCTTCTTGTCTAAAATTAATAACATATTCATTAATATCATAGCAAATATTTTCTTTTTTATAAAAGAAAAAAATAAAAGTATTATTTTTCTTTGATTTTAAAGCGATTTTGTTTACTATTTTTTGAACAAATAATATAATAACATTATACACTTAGAAAGAGAGTAAAAAATTATGTCGAGAATTGAGAAAATTAATGCTCGTGAAGTAATTGATTCGCGAGGAAATCCAACTGTTCAAGTTGAAGTTTGAACAGAATTTGGCGGATATGGTTCGGCAATGGTACCATCAGGAGCTTCAACTGGAAGTCGTGAAGCATTAGAATTAAGAGATGGTGATAAAGGACGTTACCAAGGAAAAGGTGTTTTAAAAGCAGTTGGGAATGTTAATACAAAAATTGCCGAACAACTAGTTGGAATGGAAGTAACAAACCAAGTTGAAATTGATCGCGCCATGATTATCTTAGATGGAACTGATTTTAAAAAGAATTTAGGCGCTAATGCAATGTTGGGAGTATCAATGGCCGTTTCAAAAGCGGCTGCTTCGGAATTAGAAATGCCTTTATATAAATATTTAGGTGGTATAAATGGAAAAAAACTGCCTGTTCCAATGTTGAATATTATTAACGGAGGAGAACATGCCGATAGTGCAATTGATTTCCAAGAATTTATGATTATGCCGGTTGGAGCCGAAACTTTTAAAGAATCTTTAAGATGATCATCAGAAATTTTCCATACTTTAAAAAAAATATTACATGATAAAGGTGATATCACTGCTGTCGGTGACGAAGGTGGTTTTGCTCCACATTTAAATTGAGCATATAAAGATCAAACTTTAGCTTCATTTCAAACAAAAACACCAGCTGAGGTTGCCTTAGATTTAATTGTTGAAGCAATTGAAAAAGCGGGATATAAAACAGGTAAAGAAGGTGTTATGATAGCAATGGATTGTGCTTCAACAGAATTATATTTTGATGATAAAAAATATCATTTTAAGAAAATTGAAAAAATTACTGGCAAAGAATACGCCATGACAACAGAAGAATTAATTAAATATTTAGACAAATTAGTTGATAAATACCCAATTATTTCAATTGAAGATGGTTTATCGGAATGCGATTGATCTGGTTTTGAATTACAAGTAAAAACAATGGGACATAAAATTCAAATTGTTGGTGATGACTTATTTGTTACAAATCCAAAAATTACAGCAGAAGGAATTGCGCGTAACGCCGCAAATTCTGTTTTAATTAAATTAAACCAAATTGGAACAGTTACTGAAACAATTGATACAATTCAATTAGCACAAAAAGCAGGTTGAACAGCTGTTGTTTCACATCGTTCGGGAGAAACAGAAGATTCGACAATTGCTGATTTAGCAGTCGCTTTAAATACTGGTCAAATTAAAACAGGAAGTATGTCACGAAGTGATAGAATTGCAAAATATAATCGTTTATTAGCAATTGAAGATGAGTTAGGAACAGTAGCTGAATATGACGGAATTAAAACATTTTATAATTTAAAAAAACATGTTGCGTATTTAAAAAAATAACCTTATAAAAGGTTATTTTTTTATTATGATTATATAAATTTTATAGATAAAATATATTAAAAATATATTTTATCTCCTTGCTTTTTTAAGTTATGGCATCGTGTAGATACAAGTTCCAAATTTGTATTTATCGTTAGATTGATAATAACATTCTTTTAAATAAATGCAATTATTTTTTAAAAAAAATAAAATATTTGTAATTTTATTATATTTTAAGCATATTTAGGCACACTGAAAAATAATTTATTAAATTACTTCAAATAAACTTATCTAAAATTATCTGATAATACCTCATTTGCCGTTCTTTAATTCAGAACAGTCCTTAATTTTTCATTTATAACATCATTTGACTACTCAATCTAATTCTTGTTGAGTGACATTATTAAAATCAGTTCCCTTGGGATATCATTCTTTAAGTTCAGAATTCATATATTCAATTAATGGTTTTTGTTGTGGTTTACCAGGGTCACAAAAATAAATATTAGAACCAGTAATCTTTTCCATTTCTTCAAACCTACTAAATTCTCTCCCTCTATATTTTATTATTCCTTTAATTTTTCCAACTAAACCATTAATTATAACTATATGTTCAAGTTTTTCTAAAACTTAACTTGAATTATTTTTTTCTAATTTCATAGCAAAATAATTTTTATTATTTTGTTCAACTAATACTAAAACAGAAGATTGATGGTCTTTGCCAAATACCGTATTTATTTCAAATCAACCAACATTATATTGTTTATTTTCAATATTTCAAATCGACCTAAATCTTTCATCTAATTTTCCGCGATTATCAGGTCTTTTCTTTTTTCTATTTATTCTGTCACCATTTAATAATTTTTTCTTTAAAAAATCCAAAAGACCTAAATAAATTCATTTATAAAATATTTTAATACAATCAGGAAATTTGACACCAAACTTTATTAAAAAACCGTTGAATAATTTCTGCTGGTGAATAATAAATAATATTAAATCGTAAATTTAAAAATTATTGTTGTTCGTCTGTAAATATGGGCAGTTTTTTAATACATTTTTTCGTTTTTTTAAATAATAATTATGTGCTTTACCAGCATCATAATCTTCTATATTTTTAAATCTATTAATTTCTCTTTTAACAGTATTAATATCTCTTCCTGTTTGTCTTGATATTTAAGATAAATTAAGTGTGCTATTTTTCTTTTTGCAACTATCAGATAAAAATAAATCCTTAAAAAATCTTCGTTCATCAAATTTTACATATATATAATCTTGCAAATATTTGTATCTCCATTTCTTTTATTAAATTAATTTATACACTAATTTTTTAAAAAAAGTATTGACAAATATTTTTAAAGACATACTATTAATTTGTAAGAAGTATAGAATTTGTATCTCTTTATCTTGTACAATAAAATAAAAAGTAAAGTAATTTACTTTTTTTTATTTTGATGTAAAATATAGATAATAAAAAGAACTTGTGAGAGTTCTTTTATATATTTATCAGGATTTATTTACTTTTTTATTTAATCATATTTATTAAATAATAGCAATTTTAATATGCAAAAAGGATTAAAAAATGAAAGAATTTAATCCAAAAACAGCAAGTTTAGCAACTTTTTATCTTAAAATAGAGCAATTTTGACAAAATAAATCACCTAATAAACCATATACTTTGAATGATTTAACCAATGAATTCAATCTTTCTCGCAAGTTAAGATATGATACTTATGCGAGCGAAAAGATAGTTCCTTTGCTCGAAAAACAAGTTGATAGAATAGAAAGTGAAATAATTAACTTTATGATGAAATCACCTGATGGTGCTAAATTATATTGACAACGAGCATTTAATTATAAATATTCACTGCAAGAAAAAAAGTTGGAACAAGAATTAAACTTAAATAATCAACAACCAATAATAGTTAATTTACAAACGGATATTAGAGATATTAAAAAAGAAAGTGACAATAATGCTTAATCATTTTACTTATTGGTTAGAAACACCTTATTGGTTATTACAAAATAGTAGTATTGGTAAAAAATATCCCCCTTTGCTAAGAAATATTAATTAGTAAATGAAATTAATCAAATTGGGACGCGATATAGTGGTAAAAATATATCAAATATTAAAATTTTTGGTGAATTATTAAAAATTAGTTTATTAATTAAAGAACCAATTTGTATCATTGCTAGTATGTATTGGAGTAAAGATTTAAAAGATAGTGTTTTTCAAAATATATGAAATATATTAGATGAAAATAATATACCTTATACTATTAATTTATCAAATTTTACTTTTACTTTATCAAATGGTAGCAAAATATATTGTAAAGGTTTACATTCACCAAGTCTGAAAGAAAAATTAAAAGCCTTTGCTGATTTGAATAAATATAAATTAGTTATTGATTGAAGAGAAGAATGTGACCAATTTCAACAAAAAGATTTAAGTGATTTAGAGTTTGCTATTCGTGGTTATCAAAATAAAATAACAATTAATACATGTAATCCCGAAAGTTTAAAAAGATATATTGCTGGTTATTGTAATGAATTATTACCTTTTAATGAAGAAATAATGCGTAGTAAATATGAACAAATTAAATATATTGAAAAATGAAATATGAATATTATTATTAATTATTCTAGTTGAAGACTTAATTATGAATTACCACAAGATAAAGTTAATGAACAATTAAGATTAGAACAATTAGATATTGAAAGATCAATAGTTTGGAGTTGATTTTTACCAGGTAATACTAGTGGGCCAATCTTTGCAAAATATATTGATATTATGCAAGCAACAGATATTATACAACCAACGAAATTATTAGGTGGTGTTGACTTAGCAAACTCTACTAGTCACAAGGGACATACAACAGCATCGAGTTTTTGAATATATAATTAATTTGATAAAAAAGCATATAAAGTAGCAGAATATACGGATTCAAATGCTACGCAACAATTTAAATGACCATTAAAACAAGTAAAAGATATTTTATAATTTTACAACAATCAATTAAATCAATACCTTAATTTAATGCAACAAGGAATATCAATTAATGTTGATTATAGTGCTTATGCAACAATATAAAGTTTAAATAAATAAAAAAATAATTATACTTTTGGTCAATACATGAATTTTAAACCAGCACAAAAACAGAAGTTTAAAATAAAACATCGTGTAGAAGCATTTACAATGTTAATAAATAATAATCAATTAAAATGATTATGATAAAAATGTCCTGTAAGTAAAACCCAATATGAATTAATTCAATGAGAAGATAAGCCCGATGCCAGAGAAGAACGAATGTTAGACTTATATGATGATACATTTGATAGTGAATTTTATGCTTTACACTTTGAATTAGTACCAATGGTTAAACATAATAGTTCAGCAGATTATAAATTATGACAACAAAGAGGGTTATTAACTTAATGAAAAAAGATATTTATGTAATACATGATTAGCGTGTAATAAATGCAAAAAGACCATAAATGTCTGCTTGTGGAAAAATTAAAAAAAATACTTTGTCAATAATTAAAAAAAAGATAATATCACAATATGTAATTTAAATTTATATAACAAATATATTAAGAAATATAAAAAAGTTAAATTATGTGTACAATTTTTAGTGAGTTAACCAAATTTATTAACAGTAAATATTATTAATTATGCACTTATTTTAAAATTAAGGGAGCAAAATAACCATGAATAATACTTCCCCTAGTTTACCAAACTTAAATAATATTAATAGTGTTTTAAAATTTTATAATTATGATTGAACTATTAATTTAGCCAATATTATTGCTTGCCATCAAATGCGATTAGTAAATGGTAAAGATATTTTATTTAAGTCTCATCGTAAAGACATTTTAGAAAAATTAAATTGATGATATTAAACGTATAAAATAAAAGAAAAATTAGATAAGAATGAATTAACAGCAATTTTAATGGGTAAAACTATCTTTGGTTTATTAGAAACTAGTGATGACAATATTGATTTATGAATTAACCCATTTAACTTTACATCTCGTGTAAGTAAAATAAATGAAATTGAACAAGGTGCTGATATTTGATTAAATTATCATCAATCAGACAGTGGTTTTATTTTAAATTTAATTTTTACCAAAGATAAAATAATTATTAAAGGTTGACCTAAAAATAATGAAGTAGTTATTGGACAAATTAAAACACAAATTAAAGATGATGTTAGAATTGTTTTAGTACAAGAATTTAAAAATAAATTAGGAGGTATATTACCTTTCTGAAAAATGATTAATGAATCCAATCCATTATTCTTATCAACATCAACTACATTAAATCCAATGACCTACTATGGCAAATTGTTATAAATTACAATTTGATTTAGAAGATAGTTTTAATATTAAATCAAAAGAAAGATATGCAAATCATACGCACTTATATGGAATACTAAGTGATGATTTAATGACTGCTTATAACAAAGGTAATAAAAAAGTACTACAAGATGTATTTGATGATATTTTTGTTCAATCAAGTTCATCAACAGTAGATGGTCAATTATCCCAATCTTTACAAGTAGTACAAGGAACACCAACCTTAGAAACATATACCAAAGACCAAAAATAAATTATTGAACAAGTATATTTAGCATGTCATTTTTATAGTCCTTTTGGTGATAAGTCAGATAATGATCAAAATAAAACGCAGTCATTATTAACTAAAACAAAAGATTTAGAAAAACAAGCATATTTACAAGCATATCGTAAACAATATTATGCTAAGATGTTGGATACTGTTTTAAAATATTATGGTTTATGAGATGGTACTGGTCAACGAGAATATGGTTTTGATTTTGTTAATGCTAGTTTAGTAGATCAAATACGACAAAATGAATTAATTACTGCTAGATTAGATAATGGTACAATGGAACCGATAAGAGCAATTACTGAATATGAAAATATTGATTAATTAGAAGTAGCCAAATATTTAAAAAAATAGAAGCATGATAAGATAAAATGCAAGCCAAAGAAATTGAACATAATAATAAATTACTAGAATATGATTAAACTGGTAATAATCAAAACACCTTACAAGGTAGAACATAAATTAAGGAGAATTAATAAATGAGTATAATTAATCCGGGTGTTATGGAAGAATTAAGAAGACAATCCCGCGATACTTTAATAGATATCAGAGAAAAAATGCAAGATAATAGACATTGAATGGTATTTTATTTTAATGTTTATAGTTCATATATTCCTGATACGGAAACAGGTTGAAAACCTAATAATGCCAAACCAAGTGATTATGGTAGTTATTCAAGAATATTTTATAATATGGAAAGTACAACGGCCCAATGACAAGATAGTTTAAAAATAGTTCAAAAACATAAAGGTGAAGAAATTAATATATTAACTATTGATGATTTTAAAAATCAACCAATTAACTCAACAATATGAGCAAATAATGAAAAACCGTTTGCTATTAAATTAAAAGATTAAAATAATAATATTTATTGAAAATTAATTGATGGTAAAAACATTTATGATATTAATAGAATGTTGGAATACTTAAATCAATATAAATTAAGTTATTTTATGAATAATGATAATAAATCCGATAATTTTTATACAAAATAAGTTAAGGTTGGTAAATATTGAGATGCTTATATGATTGATGATAGAAGTTCCGTTCAATTTGGTGATGCCAAATTTAAACAATTATTTACTCAGCAATCAACAGAAAAACAATATACTTTATTAATTTTAGATGAAGATGTAAATAAATTAAATATTAATGATTATTATAATTTTTATACTGTATTTAATGATCGCGGTTTAAATAATGGTGGTGGTGATATTAATTCTGATCCCCAAGATAGACAATGATTATATCCATCAAATGTTATAGATTATTATTCACCTTATGATGGTAGTTTTTTATGACAAGAAATTACATTTTCAAGTATTAATGACAAAATTAGTCATAGTGGTTTATCAGTACGACAATTTATTTAAAAAAGTGCCCCGGGTGAAGGTTATTGTTTTCCTAAAATAACTTATGATGAAAAACTAAATAAAGGAATTATTGAATTAGATGAGGTTTTATTAAAAGACCCTGGGGTTAAAGCAATGGCAGTTAAATTTTATGGTAATCCGATATTTTTTGATATGCTTGTTATTGCACGACCAATTATTAAAGGTGAATTTAATAAAAAAGTAATGAATTCAAGAGATTTATTAATGTATAACATGTATCCATGTCCACCCGATAAAGTAAATACTTATGCATCACCAGAAGTAAGTTGATATAACATTCAAGGTATTCAACCAACAATGATAACTGGTTATGAAGATTAAAAAAAAGATATGGAAAGTAGATATGACTTTTGAAAACAAAAAATAGTGAAGGTATTGTTATAACTGACCCCGCTAATACATCAGCAACAAATTATACTGTTGGTAGATATGTTTATAAAGAAAATAAAGATTCTAAATTTTACTGGTCTAAAGATTGAAAAATAACTCCGCCGATCGAAATAAGAATAAATAATGAAGATGTTAATAATATAATCAGTACCCAAGCATCATCATATTTTAGAAGAAAAGATGAATTTGGTAATACTGTTGTTGGTCAAGTTCAAATTGAATATAATAAAATGGGTGCATGTAATGTTTGAGATATTTTAAATATGAATAATTTTATTTACAGCATTACCCTTAAACTATACTCAAAAATTAGTTTTTAATCCATTTACTATTTCATGTGGGATCGGTAAATTATTAAACTTTATTTCATTTTGTATTTCATGATGATGAGTAATTAACCAAGATGAAAAAACCTGACCTAATTTCCAATGATTAAATAGTTTTATTAGTGCTTATATTTATAGTTTTTATAATGATGCTTTTTGGTCTGAAAAATCAAAAGGTAAAGGTTATTTGCTATTTTAAACATTTAGATAACAAGGTAATTATAAAGTTGGTGGCTATATTTGATGCAAATGCCACTAGTTTAGTTTTTACAACTTTATTAACAGATAAATTAAAATGTGCTGTTTTAAATAAAGGGGGCGCGCCAACAAGCAAATTAGTTTATTCAATTTATAATTTAAAACAATTAAATAAAAAAATAAGCGAGTTTATTTAATCAACGAACAAACAAAAGCGGTTGATGCCAAAACATCAGTAGGTGATAGTGAAAAAAATAATGATTGCGAATTATTACAAACACAATATGGGGCAAATTGTAGTTATATAATTGATATGTTTTCAATCCAAGACTTATTATAAAGGTAATTTTGAAATTATTTTTTATGATTATAGCCCATATACTAATAATTAAGAAGATTATTTGCGATTATCAGTATGAAGTTTTATAGGTAAAACAAAAATTTTATTAAATAATTATTTACGCGATATGACAACTAATTATAAAACTAGTTTATTATTACCACATGACTATGAAATACCAACATTTAATTACCAACAATATTTATTACCACCAGTTCCATATAATTATCCAGAGTATACAAAAGATATTATTCCCGCTAATGCAAAATTACCTATTAACTTTAATTTTACAGCACAACCCCAGTGTAAGAATACTTTAAATACTGTGGTTAATTTATTTGATGATACAGAAGAATATACAGGTTATTATGAAACTGAAATTGATTTAAGACAAATTGACCCAACAATTCAAAAAGTATTAGTAAATTTTAAGATGTTTATAAAATAATAGAAATAAGTAATCTTAATAATTTTTCTATTATCAATAGTGCAACTAAAATAGCTAATTATGGTTATAGTAAAACAACAGAATTATTGGCAGGAACTGAAGTGTGTGGTGTCGTTTTGGGCAAATTATCTGAGCTTGTTGTTAAATACGATGGAAAACAACAAATAACAAACGATAATTTTCCTCAAAATAAAATCATTAAAACAGATGAAATTTCAACAAAAATTAAATCATTTGTTATAAGTAAAGCGGATGATTTGATAGAAGAAAAATATCATACACAATATAAAATTGAAGGCAGAAGTCAATTATCATTAATGTTTTTGATGCAGATATCATCAATTAAAAATATAGAAAATAATAATAATGTTAAAAATTTATATTTACAAATATATTATACAAATGATATAAAATTAAAAATTAGATTTTCAAAATTAATATGACCCAAAATTATTGGCACTTATTATTCTTACTATAAAAAATTTGGAAATTTTAATAATTTAACTTTTTAAAATAATTCTGATAAATTAAATTTTACTAATAAAAGCAACAATACGGTTTAAATTACATTTAAACCAAGATAAAAAATAGAAAAAGAGATGTCAAAAGAGTGCGCCCCAAAAAGTAAGTTAAGTAAAAAAAAACTTTGCTAAACTTTTAAACATGGTGAATTTTTATGTTGCAAGAAAAAGTCAAAAATATAACAAATATACATCAGAATTTAGAACAAAAATCATTTAGGAAATTAAACATAAAAATTGTTGAATAGTAGCAAAAAAATATAATATAAATGCAAATAAAGTATAATCTTGATGAGCAAATCAATCATAAAAAAAGAAAATTAAACAATTCTAAAGGACCTTAAATCTATTTTGTCAAAAGAGATTTATAATATTATAAAACAAGGTATAAATTATTAAAAAAGCTCCATGACTTTTACAATTAAGCAAATTAATAATCGTCCCTTTTATTAAACAAAATTGTCATGAATATTCAATAAAATTATTATTAGAAGTAACGGGGTTAAAACTTAGTTATTGAGATAAATATAAAAATTATGACAGTAGCAAAAAAGATAAAAAAGCAATAAATTATATTGTAAAAGTCTATGAAGAAAATTTAAAACAATTTGGATATCGAAGAATTACTAAATATTCGAAGGAAGATTATGATATAAAATATAATTCAAAAAAAGTTTTAAGGATTATGCATAATAATCAAATAAAACCTGAATATGTAAGAAAAATTAGAAAAAAAATGAAATATAAACAGAATAAAGAAAAAAAAGTTTATTGCAATATCCTGATTTAATTAATCGTAAATTCAATGATATAAAAACAAGGTTTTCAGTGCTGTATAATGATGTAACATATTTAATTTGAAAAAGAGATAAATATTATCAATCAACAATTATTGATGGATATACTAAAGAAATAGTTGATGTAAAGTTATCTAAATATAATGACAATAAATTAGTAATAGATAATTTAAATGATACAATTAATAAAATAAAATTAATAAAAAAAGATCTGAATGGAATAATAATTCATTCAGACCACGGATATCAATACACATCCGCTATTTATCTCGATAAATGTGTATCTAACAACGGTATTATAATTTCAATGGGGAAAAATTACCACTGTGCAGATAATATTGTTATATAAAGTTTTCATTCATTACTTAAGAAAGCTACAATCCATAATAAAATATATAATTCACACGAATAATATATTCAAGATGTTATAAAATGAAATACATGATATTCAAATCGTAAAGAAAAAGATGTAATTAAAAAAAATAGTAAATACTTTTTATTAGTACTTACTAAATTAGGCACACTCTTGCAAGCCTCTTTTTCTATTTTTACTTAACCTTTACATTACCATTTGTATCAATACCTAAATTAGGTTTATTATTATCTAAATTTCAACGATAAATTGCTTTAAAATATTTTCCATTATCTTTATTTCATTTAACATCTCTATCATTATAATTATTAACAATGAACAAAATAACAGTTTCATAACCTCAATAAATTTCAACACCAATATAAAGTTCCATATTATTTTTCTTATCTAACATTTTTCTATGTTCTTTATAAATTTTATCATTGTTAAATTTAACAATACATCAATTATGATTTGTGTCCCCGCGCCATATTACATAATATCATTTATTATCAACTTTATTGAATGGTTTTTCTTGCGGTGCTATTCATTCTAAATTGTTTTTAATAGTTTAATCAGTTGTATTTATTTGGTTTTCTTTTTTAAATACTATAATTCTTCTGCTGTATATTCTTGTGGTGTATTACAAGCAACCAAACTTGTTGTACTTGTTTTAATTAAAGTTATTGTTCCTAAAAGACTTAATATTTTTTTCATATTCACCTCTTTTTGTTTTTAATTAAATTTTAAAAAAACAAATATGGGAATAAATTAATTTATTCCCATATTTGTTTAATTTTATTTAATTAGCAATACCCATTACCCATATTTACCCGCAACATTTGCCCCCCAACAGCACACCATAAGCATCAGCCCCCGTTAAACCACCAACAAGCAGCCCCCCCACAGCTGTACTGTGTCAAAAGTCTAGGAATATCCACTCACACACTTTTACTATACAAGCACCACCTGCTGCGGCCCCAGATGCAGCTCCTATTGCTCTACGTCCCAGTTCCGATAGTTGTAAGTGTGTTTTTACATCCTTCATTTACAGGATTTCTTTTATTTCTATTTAAATTTTCTAAATTATTTGTTTCTGAATAATTAATTTTACTATTTATATTTTTATCTTTTTGATAAGGACTAGCAGCGATTGTTATTGGTACAGCAGTTCCACTAATTGTTAATACACTTAATAAACTAAGTATTTTTTTTCATACTTGTTTTTCTCCTTTTCTTAATCTTGAAACTTTTTATCAAGATTTACCCTCATTATATATATAAGCAAAATTATGAATTATTTTAATAATTTTATCTTTTTAAATAATAACTTTTACTAGTTATAATCAATTAGAACTAGTTGCTAAGACCCTATTTGTTAAAATTTTTTTAAATCACTTTCGATAGTATTACAAAAACTTAGGTTTTATAAAAAATATAAATAAAATAATTAGATAACTTTTTAAAATGTTAATTTGTTGTTGTTTTAGAAATATATTTAAAATAAAGAATAATTTTTATACCAAAATCCAAACTTTTGTAATGCTATTAAATTTATTATACTCTAATAAAAATGTAATTAAAAGTGCTTAAATTACTAATAAATTTTGGAACAATGTTATAATTAAAAAGATAAAAATTTAGAAATGGTAATAAAAATGGAATTTTCGCATAAAGCAATTGAACAAAAATGACAACAATATTGAGAAGAACATCAAACTTTTAAAACAACAAATAATTCGGAGCAAAAAGCTTATATTTTAGATATGTTTCCATACCCATCGGGAGCAGGTTTGCATGTTGGACATCCAAAAGGATATGTTGCAACTGATGTAATTAGTCGTATGCGAAAATTGCAAGGTTATGATGTTTTGCATCCAATTGGTTGAGATGCATTCGGTTTACCAGCTGAACAATACGCCTTACAAACAGGGAATGATCCGGCGGAATTTACTTTGCAAAACATTGCTAATTTTCGTAACCAATTAAAAGCACTTGGTTTTAGTTATGACTATGAAAAAGAAGTTAATACTTCTTCACCAGAGTTTTTTAAAACAACACAATTAATTTTTGAATTATTATATCAAAACGGATTAGCTGAGATGCGTGATGTTGATGTTAATTGATGTACTGAATTAGGCACAGTCTTAGCTAATGAAGAAGTCTTAAATATTAATGGAAAAATGGTTTCTGAACGCGGACATTTTCCAGTTTTTAAGAAACCAATGCGACAATGGGTTTTAAAAATTACTGCCTATGCAGAAAAATTATTAGCAGGATTAGATGAAGTTGATTGACCAGAATCAGCTAAAGATTTACAACGAAATTGAATTGGAAAATTAGTCGGAGCCGAAATTAAGTTTGCGGTCCAAAATAATCCTGCAATTATTAATGTTTTTACAACCCGCGCTGATACAATTTTTGGTGTTGAGTATCTTGTTTTAGCACCTGAGCATCCATTAGTTTCAAAATTAACAACACCCGAATATGAAGCGGCAGTTACAAAATTTTTATCAGTAACAAAAGCAAAAACCGGCTTAGAACGGCAATATATTAGTAAAGAAAAAAATGGAATATTTATTGGTAGTTATGCTATTAATCCAATTAATGAAAAGCTTATTCCAATTTGAATTGCCGATTATGTGTTACAATTTTATGCAACTGGTGCCGCGATGGCTGTTCCGGGTCATGATGAACAGGATTATTTATTTGCTTTAAAATATAATTTACCAATTAGTTATGTTATTGAAGGAGAACATCATAATAGATTACATAATAAAGACGGCAAACATATTAATTCTGATTTTTTGAATGGTTTAATGACAGAAGAAGCAACAAAAAAAGCAATTGATGTTTTAACGGCAGCTGAAAAAGTAAAAGTTAAAACTACTTATAAGCTTCGTGATTGGTTATTTTCTCGTCAACGATATTGAGGAGAGCCTTTTCCAATTATTCATTGAGAAGACGGTTCAATTAGTTTAGTTGATGAAACAGAATTACCGTTAGAATTACCAAAAATAACAAATATTAAACCATCACAAACAGGAGAATCGCCATTAGCTAATGCCACAGAATGATTAACTGTTATTGATAGTACTGGAAAAAAAGGACGCCGAGAAACCAATACAATGCCACAATGAGCAGGTAGTTGTTGATATTATTTAGCTTATATTTTAATGGAAGATAAGCAAATGTTAGACTTACGCAGCGCTAAAGCACAATATTTGTTAAAAAAATGATTACCAGTTGATTTATATGTTGGCGGGCAAGAACATGCTGTTTTGCATTTATTATATTCGCGTTTTTGACATAAATTTTTATATGACCAAAAATTAGTTCCAACTTCTGAACCATTTTATAAATTAGTTAATCAAGGAATGATTCTAGGGACAGATGGTTCAAAAATGAGTAAATCAAAAGGAAATGTGATTAATCCTGATGATATTATTAAATCACATGGGACTGATACATTACGTTTATATGAAATGTTTATGGGACCAATTGAATCATCATTGCCTTGAAATCCAAATGGGTTAGATTCAGTAAGAAAATGATTAGATCGCGTTTATCGTCTTATTAAAAATAATAATTTTTCGCAAGATAATAATCATAAGTTAGATTTTGTTTATCATAGAATGGTTAAAAACATCACAGAAATGTTAGAAAAATTAAGTTTTAATACAGCAATTTCACAACTAATGGTCTTTATTAATGCTTGTTATAAAATAAAAGGTCCAATTTATCAACCTTATTTTGAAGGTTTTACTAAAATGTTAAGTTTGTTTGTCCCGCATTTAGCAGAAGAAATTTGAGCAAAATTAAATCAAACATCATCAGTTGCATTATCAACATGACCAACATATTATGAAAAATATTTACAAAAAAATGAGGTTATAATTGCAGTTCAAGTTAATGGTAAATTACGTGCTAAATTAGAAGTGCCACTCGATACTTCAGAAGAAGAATTATCATCTTTAGCTAAAGTTAATAGCAATGTTCAAACCTTTTTAGATAAGCATGAAATTATTAATGAAATTATTATTAAAAATAAAATTGTTAATTTTGTTATAAAATAGATAGAAAAGATATTAGTTATTTAATCAAAAGATAAAAGTAATGCAATTTGTTCGTTCTAGCAATGGACCATGAGGTTTTTTTGTAGAAACCACATACATTTTGTACTTTTGTAGTATTTACATTTTTACAAAATAAATTTTATTAATATTTTAAATAAGGAGTTGAAATTATGATAGTATTACAAAAGATTATGTTTTATAAAAAATATAAATAAAATAATTAGATAACTTTTTAAAAGAATAATTTATCATTGTTTTAGAAATATATTTAAAATAAATAATAATTTCGGTAGTAATAAAAAGGCACGAAAGTGCTTTTAACAAATTATTTGCAGATAAAAATAAACAATAATAAAAAATGTAATAATTATGTTCCAATAATTTTATTCATTTCATCTTTTATTGCTAAATTGATATTACAAAATGGCAAAATAACAGTTTGGGCAACAATATTAATATCTTTTAATTTAAATTTAGTTTTTAACAAAACAAAATCAACTTCGTCTAAATCTTTTACTATTACTCGCAACCGAGCTAAGGTTGCTTTGACAATTGTAATATTTTTTCCTAAAATAATAATTTAAATCATTAATATAAAAAGAAAGCGTTTGTTTTGGAATAATAATTTTTTGAAAATTAAAAATCTTTTTCCAAAAAATAATCATTAAAATAAACAACAACATCAAAATCATCTCCGCAACAATTATAATAATATATTCAGTTCGCATTATTAATCATCTCCTCTGTTATCGTTGCAATGAGAAAATAATAACTTCATCTTCGCAATTAGACTCAAATCATTTTCTTTATCATAGCATAAGTTCAATATTTTTTTACTAATTTTTAACTCTACATCAGAACTTAAAATTTCTGATTCATAAGTATCAATCACTAAACTTTTTCCTTTCAATCCACCATTTAACCTTATTATTTGATCTTGGTCTAAAATAATTGAAGCGTTAATTGTGGAAAAAGTTGAATTTGCCACTGGAGCAATTTCTTTTAATTGCCATAGATTGTAAATATTAGCCGCAATAATGGAACCATTAATTGCTCGCATATAACCTGTTGAACCGGTTTTAGTCGCAAAAACAAGGCCACTTCCACGGAAATGCTCCAATAAATCATTATTAACATAAATATCAGTACGAATTGTTTTAACATGGTCAACAACTTTTGCTTCATTTAATGCATAGCGAATAAGATTACCATTATATTTAATTTCTAATAACGGCATTTGGCGAATATGAACTTTATTATTAATAATTGCTTTAATTTCTTTTTGATAAGTATTTTCATCATAGTTGGCATAAAATCCTAATGAACCAGATTTAATTACAATAAAAAAAACTTTATCAATAATATCTTGAAATTTATTAACCGCCCTTAATAAAGTTCCATCCCCACCAATAATAAAAACATACTGTGGGTTACTAAGATCTTCTTTTAATTGATTTTCTTGTAAAAGTTTAATAATTTTATTAACTAACTGCGTTGATTTTTGATAATCATTTGCAATAATTGCATATTTAACCATTGTTATCGCCACCTTTTTTTCATTTAGTTATATTATAATCTTTATTTTAAATTTAAAATTTAATTCAATAAATAATAGTTAGCTTTGCTAACCATTATTCTTATTGCAAATTTTTAATAATTCAATATCAGTAAATTTTAATAAATTAGTTTGATTAAGATTATAATTAATTTTATTGTCTGGTCAAAAAAAATATTTAAAAGTAAAAGTAATGTAAGTTAATCCTTCTTTAGTATGAAATTTATTACATAAGACGCGAGGAACAGATTATATTTTTTTGTTTTTTTATCATATAAAAAACTTTGTGGTAGATAAAATAATAAAATATAGGTTAATTAAACAATTACAACTCCTAAGAAAACCATTGGTAATCAAACAAATGGCAACATATATTTTTCACTAATAAAGTTTGTATTTCAACCATCAACATTAAAACCGCCATTGTTTTATGGTTCACTGCTAATTGGTCCAACAAATAATTGATTTGTTTTAAAAATTTAGTTTCAAATTAATAAAATAATAGAAAATAATGTTAATCATAATAATTGTCATTTAAATAATAAACCACTATAAGGCTTTATAACTAAACCATATTTATAAAAATATAAATAAGCAAAAATAATTAATTTATTAATAATAAAGTAATTATAATAAAATAAATTATCTAAACTTCAATAACCATTAACCGGTGTTATAATTGCTAAAATTGGTAAAACAACCGCCGAAGGAACAATAACTTCAATTTTTTTTTTTCGACTAGTAAAAATTAAAATAAAGCTTAATAATAAATGTTGTAAACTACATAAGTGTAATGTCATAACCTCACTTAAACCACTAATTTACAAAGGTCCCGCTGGTAATCAAATTCACTCTGTTTTTAAAATAACTGTTAAATAAGTTACTAAAATTGCATATGTTAATAAATAAGTTATAATTTGATAATTACCAATTGAAATCCGAAACCATTTTCAATTAACAGTTTTTGCATAATACTTTATGCAAACAAATAATGCGCCAATAATTAAAAAAATACTAATGCCAACCAATTGAAAGACATAATTATGACCTTTAAAAATTCACTGTTCGGGTTCCAATAAGAGCCCGGTAGATATTAACATTAAACCGCCGGGTTAAAAAAACCCCGGTGTGAGGCGCCATATACATTTTAGACCCCCCAGTCTTTTAAAAATTTTAACATAGCTCTTCGGATGGTGTTAAAAAATTTATGTTTTTATGTCGTATAACATTGTTATAATAATCTAAAAAGATAGTAATTAATTTTTGTAATGCATTAATATTTTTAGGATAACGAGGAAGATATTCAAAAAATTTATTTCAGTTTTGATGAAATCTTTCAATTTCCCCATTTAATTTAGGGGAACGAATTAGCGTTGTTTGATGAATAATACCTTTTTGATGTAATACTTTTGTAAACTCACTTTTATGATATTTATACTCTGGATTATAACTATAAACATATTCAGGACCATTATCGGTTCTAATTCTTTTTATTATAATTATTTTATTATTTAAAAAATCATCATAAGCTTGATTAAAAATACCAATTGCTGATGATTGTGATTTATTTTAAGATAAATAAGCAATATCAAAGCGTTATTTTTCATCAATAAAATCATACAAATATAAATTACGTTTAAAACCAGTCATAATCGGTGTCATAATTTTAATATCATGTTGTAAATGTCTTAATTCAGAAATTTTATAACGTTTATAAGTTTTAATTTTCTTGTTTTTAGGATAAAAATTATTAAATTATTTATTCCATTTAATTAAAGTTTTAATGTTATGTTTAATTACTTTCTTTTTATATATGAAAAACCCAGCTAGTGTTAAATTATAAAACTAATAAATACAAGTTCCATATTTTTGTCGATATTTTTTCATCATTTTTGCAACAACAATTTTGTAATTTTTTGAATAATGGTTATTAATATTAATCGGTCCAGTTGATTTTTTTAGCTAAAACAATAAAATTTAATTTTTCTTTAAGACAACGTTGAATCTTTTTAGCTCAATTATAGAAAGTTTTTTTTGATTCATTAAATAATTTAATTAAATTATTTAATTAATTTTTATATAAATAGTATTTTTGACATAAATTAAAATAATTAATGACATTTTGATAAATATAGTTTGTTTGTTGTTAATGATCTTTTTGTGAATATCATTTTTTTATTTTTATTTGTAATGAATATAATTAATTTTCATAAGGAATGCTTGTTACCGCACACTTTCAATCACCGCTCTATTTTAAAGACCAAAATTAGTGGTCTAAAATGTATATGGTTTTCGCACATTTTTAATAGGTTGATTATTTTCATCAATAAGAACATATTTTACATTTTTTTAATTCCCATTGTTTTTCCTCCTATTTTTTAATATTTGTATTTTTTATTTTTCTAATAGCCTTTTGTATAATTTCAAAACTATCTATTCTAAAAGAAAAAAAGCGTTTATTTTTTATATTTAAACGATTAAATACTGTGACTTTATTTTTTATATAGTCATCTTTTTTTAATTTCAAAAAATCGGTTAAAATAGATGGGTTATATATTGATAATGTTGAATGATTTAATCCTTATCACTGACATTTAGCGGAGCAATCATCAACTTCAACACCACCAGCAACCAGTGTCTTAATTTTATTTTTGATTGGATTTTCATGTAATTTAACAGTTAATTCTAATTTATTAACTTTTTTATTTTTTATTTTAGGTTTATTGTTTATTGATTTTTTACGTAAATTACTTTTTGTTTGTGCAATTTTTATCAACTCTTTTTGTTAAAAAATATTGTAAATTTTTTCAAGCATCATGTTTGTACTCTGACATTTTAATATTTCCTTTATAAATATAATTTTTCTTAACAACTGGCGATTGTAAAACATAATTTAAATTAAATAGATATTTTCATAAATTTTTTAAATCACCAATTAATTTAGGAGTAGATAATGGATTTTTTATTTTTAAACTCTTATTAAGTTGATAATCTTCAATTATTACAATAACTTTATTTAAATAAAAACAAATTTTATTTTTAAACTAATTTAATATTAAATATATATTATTTATTGCTTCTTCTTCATTTTTGGAATTAAAAGTAATATTATTAATTATTTTATTTTGTAAAAAATTATAAATAATAATACCAATTTGTCCAATTCCTGCATGGTAAATTGCAATAATATATTTTAATTTATTTTGTTTTATTTTTTTCTCAATTTATAATATTTTTCAACCATCCGCAGCCAAATCTAAAATATCGTTAATTTTGTAATTTTGCATATATGAATAATTAGGTCGTATGTAAAAAATAAGGGTTTTATAAAAACAATAAAAAAATATCCTTAATTTATATTAAACTAAATAACATTTAAAAATAAAAACCCTTATTTTTTACATGCGACCAATAACATCTCACTTATCTTTAAATAAATTTAAGTACATTTTGGCTTATTCTAAACATTTCACATCATAATTGCTTTTTGTGATGTTAAATACGATAATTAACGGGCCGACAATTAACTCAATCAAATGATGTTGTTATTTCATTTAAAGTTTTATTAATATAAAAGCATTTATATTTTGTCATTTTTCCATACTCCTTAATTATTTTTATTTGTTGCCCATATTTCTTCATTAATATCATTTATCATTGCCCTATAAGATCGCATCATTAATTATTGTAATTTATTTTTAATTTTTTTATTTCATTTTTTAATCAAATATTTTTCTTTCTGTAAAAAATAATATTCCTTTATTGATTAATATTTTTATATTTACTAAATAATTTATTTTAGTATTTAATTACTTCGCCGCCCGCTTTACTTTAGGGGCGGGAGGGGGGGGCGGGTAGAATATTTTGATATATTTTTTACCAAACCCGTACGAAAGTAAAAAAAAACATTCTGCCCAGTTATTAATTATGCTTAGTTCATCCCTAGACAACTTTATATAAAGAAAATAACCTTTTGAAGTTCCGACCCTCGTTTTTTTTGGTGTCTGATATTGTTTTTTTTCGGTTTAATATCACTCTTTTTATGAAAACAAGCAAAAAACACGCGCTCTGACATTTCACAAGTGATTAATATTGTCGAGAATTAAAAAAATAAATAGGATATCAAATCCAATCGCTTTCACACTTTATTTAATTCTTTACGCCATATATGAGATATCCATCCCTAAGCATCAAAATATTAATTTTTAGTATTGCATTATTAATCAGATAGTATATTTATTAAAAATGATATTATTAGTTGTTAAACCGAAAAAATATAATAAATCACAGAAAGGAAATTATAAAAATTAACTAGTTTGTGGGGCAAAATAGGAGATAGTATTGCAAAAGCTTATATTTTAAAAAAATATAAATAAAATAATTAGATAACTTTTTAAAATGTTGATTTATCATTGTTTTAGAAATATATTTAAAATAAAGAATAATTTTTATACCAAAAACTTTTTTTCTTACTACCATTTTTTTAAACCTAATTCTTCATCTAAAGGATACCGATTTATATTTTATTTTTTTTATTCATCATATTTAACATATAATCTTCTTTTTAAAGGGATATCCCCGCTTTTCTGTTTTAAATATTTTTGGTAATTTTGATACAACTTTATATTTTTGTAATTTTTTTCCTTGTTGATATAATTTAAATATCTAGTTATCTCTTTTAATCAAAAAATTTTTAGTTTTATTTTCTGTTTCTATTCTTTTATTTTCTTTATAATTTCCTAATAAATTTTATTTTAATTTCATTTTATAATTTTTTTTCGTAATTAAACAATTTTTTTAAATTATGATATTTAATACTTCAAATAATTTTATCAAAAAAGCAGGATATTTAAAAATGCAAGAATTTACTAAAGTTAATGACAAAAAACGAATTACTAGTTATGAACATTTAAATAAAAAATATGATTTGAATTTTATTGACTATAATTTTGGTTTTGATTGAGAAGTATTTAAAAATTTTGTTGGTGATAGTTATACCCGATATTTTACTTTACCCTGTTTTTTTAATTTCTTTTCAGCATTATGCGGTACTAATAAAACATGAAATCATTTAGCCTAAAAATTATTTTTGCTTGTAATTTTACTGATTCTTCATCAAATATTTTACGAAGATATGCCAACACCCACGAAGATATTACATTTGGCGATACAATTAATGTATGTAACTATCTTTATAAAAATATATGTGATTGATATAGGACCCGACAATGAAAATGACATTGTTTGACCTAAAAATGTTTAAAGGTGGTGGCGAAATTGTTTTTCCTATTTGTGTTCGAATTGCTTTTGCTTGTTATGATAATGTTAATAAAATGATATCATTACAAAAGTTAATTTTTTATAAAAATTATAAATAAAAACAATTAAATAAATTAAATAATTTTGTTAAAAAGCATAATTATTAATCATTTTTTTGTATTACTTAATTAATAAGAGAATTTAATTTTGTTTTTTTATACCCACAAACCTCAACCCCCTTTTCTTACTACCAATAAAATTATGGATAAGGTTGGAAAAGTAAGCGGCATTATAACAGCATGAAATAACGAAATGATACGTTCTGAATAAAAATAAATATTAATTTATTAGCAAAATATTGTACTTTTGATCAAGAAAAATATCACACAACATTAGTTTTAGCGTTATAATATTATGACGAAAGGTGATGATAAATCAACATTGCCTCGCGTTAGAATTGATTTTAATTAATTTGCAAAGATTATTAAATAATCTTTGTTTTTATTTAAATAAATGTTATAATTATTTATATTAAAATAATATACATTAATATTATTAAAAGCGAGGTAAGTTATATGGCAAGAGAAGGAATCCATCCAAAATATTTTAACACTAAAATTATGTGTACAACTTGTGGAACCGAGTACATAAGTGGTTCTACTAGAGGAGAAGAATTAAAAGTTGATACTTGTTCTTCGTGCCATTCCTTCTATACAGGAAGTCAACAGTTTGCTAATGCAGCTGGACGTGTTGAACGATTTAAATCTAAATTTAATAAAAAAGAAGAGTTAGTAAAACAAGTAGAAAAATCATCAAAAGCACAAAAAGAACTTAACAAAAAAACAGCGAAACCAAAATCTGATGAAAAAAAATCAGAATAATTGTTAAACATTTATCTTAATAAGATAAATGTTTTTTTGATATTTTGTAATGTAATTTTATTAAATTAGAAATATAATTTTTCAAAAATTATCTGAAATATAAGTTTAACTTAATAATAACTATTTTTTATGATTTTTGATATTATTACAAAATCTTAGGTTTTATAAAAAATATAAATAAAATAATTAAATAACTTCTTAAAAGGTTGATTTATCAGTTTTTTAGAAATATATTTAAAATAAAGAATAATTTTTATCCTAAAAACTAAACTTTTTTCTTACTACTTTATTTTTATTTGGGTATAATAAAATTAATTGGGAGCGTGGTATTTTAATGGGATTAAAAATTAATAATTTAAATTATAAACGATATAAAAAAATTATTTTTAGTGATTTAAATTTTAGTGTTGATAGTCAAGAAGTTTTGGGGACCCATTTTGAAAATAAGTTTTCACAATTATATTTTTTAAAATTGTTATTGGGAAAGAAAAAACCACTTAATGGAAAGATTTATTTAAATAATAGCAATATCACAACTTTATTACCAAAAGAACGTAGAATTGGTTATGTATCACCCGGCCCATTAAGATTAGATTTTTTACCAACAAAATTACGTTTGGCTTATTATATTTTAAAAACGCCAAAATTTTTACATGATAGTTCATTAAAATATAATAAAAATAAATATTTTTATAAAACTTTAGTTTTTATTGGTAATGATTTAAATAAACAAGATTTAATATTAAAAATAGATAAAATCATTAATGAATATTTTAATAACTCAATTCATATTAAAGAAGAATGAATTGACACTTATTTAACTCAAATTATTGAATTTAATAAAAAAGAAATTAGTAAAATTTTAGATGATGATAAAGATTCAATTTTTATTCAAAGTTTATATACTTATACTTATAAAAGAGAAGAAATTCGTGTATATGAAGGTTATCTTGCATTTTTACAAGCTTTATGAGATAAAATTTATTATATTTCTGACTTAGATTATTTGTGTGATTGTTATGAAATTTCTAAAAAAAGAAAACTTAAAGATAAAAGTTTTGGTTTTATTGGGACAAAATTAGTTTGTGAAAAGTATTTAAAAATATTGCAGACTAAAATTATATATGAACGTTATCTTTTAATTAAAGCACGAAAAGCATTAAAAAAATATCGCCTTAATGTTATAAATATTACTTTAAAAGATGGCAAACACAAGAGTGTTATTAAAGAAATTTTAAATAAAAGTAATTCCGCAAATATAATTACTTGAACAAAATTATCAGAAGATCAATGATTTAAATATAATCAAAAACAAGAACAATTAATTGCAAATTTATTACCAGATGAAGCAACAATTATTAAGGGAAAAGTTTTAGAATATTTTCATAAATATCATTTAGAATTATTAAATAATACATTAGAAAATCGCGAAAAAGATAATGTGCTTGCTATTGAAGAAGCGAATGAAAAAGTTGTAACAGTTTATAATCAAGCTTTCGAAGAAGTTAAAAAATTAATGAATAATTTAAATATTAAAATGAATTGATTTAAAATTACTAAAAATTTAAGTAGTTTTGATCATACTAAAATTAGATTGATTAATGCCATTTTAAGTAAGAAAGAATTAATTATTTTACATAATACTTTTGACAATTTAACTCATAATGAAGCAAATGAATTAAATAAAATTTTATTTAGTTTAAAAAAATATAATCCACAGTTAAATTTTTTAGTTTTAACAAAAAACATTGAGAATATTAAAAATTATGTTACACAATTATTATTTTTTGATAAGGATAATAATTACAAATTTATGTCAAAAAATCATGCTGAATTTTTACCTAATACAATTAATTTATATAAAATAATGTATAATAGTTCAGAAAATGTTTTTAGCATGAAATATTCTATAGCAGAAAATGTTTTAGAAAATGAAAAAATTAAAATTAAATTACCCAAAGTAGCTAAATTAATTGATCAAAAAGAATATTATTTAGCAGTTAATCCGAACTTAATCTCATTCCAAAAGACAAAAGAATTTAACAAAGATTTACATTTATTATATAAAGGACATGTTAAGTCAATTAAAAAAGTCTTTAAATCAATTGTTTGCTTTTTTGAAGTTAATGATGAAGTTATTTTTAAAATTTTAGTTTTAGAAAAAGAACTAAATTTAAAAAAAACAACAACAATATATTTTGAAAAGAATGCATTATTAGTTTATGATAAAGTTAACAATAATTTAGTTGCTAACATATAAGCGAGGAAAACAAATGCAAGATTTAAAAGGAATTATTTTACAAAAAATTAAAGATTATAAGACAATTATTTGTTTATGTCATATTTCGCCAGATGGCGATGCATATGGTTCGGCATTTGGATTAGCACAATTCATTAAAGATAATTTTCCAAATAAGAATGCATTAGTTGATGGTGTACCAAATGATTTTTTTTCCTTCTTAGCAACACCAGATCTTCTTCAAGAAGAAAATTATAAAGATGCATTAGTAATTGTAACTGATACAGCGAACATTGAACGAATTGATAGTAAATATTGGCAGAAAGCAAAAGAAGTTATTAAAATTGATCATCATCCTAATGTTACGCCATTTGGTGATATACAATGAATTGATGAAAATAAAATTGCAGTTTCAGAAATGATTGCTGAGTTGGTTTTAACATCAAAATTAATAGTAACACCAGAAGCGGCCAAATTAATTTTTACTGGAATTGTAACAGATTCAAATCGTTTTATGTATAGTAAAACTTGTCACAATACTTTTATGTTAGCGGGGCAATTAGTTGCGACAGGTTTTGATTTGCAATCAATTTATCAAAATTTATATGAAGAATCCTGAGCTAATGTGCGCTTTAAAAATTATTTGTTATCGCAATTAGTTATCTATGATAAAAAAATTAGTTACGTTAAGATAACTGATGAAATGTTAAAAAAACATAATATGAGTTATGAGACTGTTAAACCATGAGTTAATATTATTAGTAATATTAAAGAATTTAAAATTTGAATGTGAGTAATTGAAAATAAATTAGAGGGTTATATAAATCTTAGCATTCGTAGTAATACTTATATTATTAATAAAGTAGCAGAAAAATACTGTGGTGGCGGGCATCAGTTAGCAAGCGGTGCAAAAATTTATCAGTGAGAAGATTTAGAACGAGTTTTAAAAGAATTAAGTTTTGTAATTAAAAATAACATTAAATATATGGGAGGTTAAGAATGTATTTTTTAAATAGTAAAGCTAAAATAGGCTGAATAGAAGTTATCACCGGTTGTATGTTTGCTGGAAAAACCGAAGAGTTTATTTGCCGTTTAGTTCGCCTAGGTTATGCTAAATTTGAAATTCAAGTTTTTAAGCCAACAATTGATAATCGTTATAGTGAAAAACAAGTTGTTAGTCATAGTAAAAAAGCATTTGAAGCAATATCGGTTAATAATTCTGAAGCTTTATTAACAAACCTTAAACCAACAACAAATGTTGTTGGTATTGATGAAGTCCAATTTTTTGATAATAATATTGTTGAACTTACTGATTATTTGGCAGATAAAGGAATTATTGTTATTGTTAATGGTTTAGATAAAGATTTTCGAGGTGAATCTTTTATTAATGTTGAACAATTAATGACACGAGCAGAAGAGGTTAAGAAATTGCACGCAATTTGTGTTAAATGTGGAAATTTAGCGAATAGAACCCAACGTTTAATTAATGGAAAACCGGCTAATTATTATGATCCAATTGTTTTAATTGGTGAAAAGGATAAATATGAAGCTCGCTGTCGCCATTGTCATGAAGTAGCATATTAATGTAGGAGAAAAAATGTTAACAAAAAGCTGATAAATGCTGAAGTTTATTTTATTATAAATAATAAGCCAAAAATATAAAAAAATTGATAGTATTACAAAAGTTTAAATTTTATAAAAAATATAAATAAAATAATTAGATAACTTTTTAAAAGGTTAATTTATCAGTGTTTTAGAAATATATTTAAAATAAAGAATAATTTTTATACCAAAACCTAAACTTTTTTAATACTATCGAAAACATTTAAAAGTCTCGATTATAGTTTAACTTTAGTTGACTAATTAAAAAATTTGTCAAAATTTCAAACATTAATTTAAAATCAGTAAAAAATCATTAATTATTATGATTTTTTTATTATAATGAATTAAATTAATCATTATCATTTAAAATACATTATAATTGATAAGTGTATAAAAAAAGAGGTGAAGCAAATGAATCAAAAAACAATTGAACGATTAGAAACGATGTTAAAGCGGTTAAATTTAATTAATGAAGAATTAACGAAACCAGAAATAGTTAATGATATAAAAAAGTTAACTATTTTAGCAAAAGAACAAGCAAAATTAAAGGAAACCGTTGCTTTATACTTAAATTATAAAAATGTTTTAAATAATATTAATGAAGCAAAATTAATTTTAGAGATAGAAAAAGATTATGAGTTAATTGAATTAGTAAAAGAAGAATTAAAGACCTCAGAAATAAGAAAAGAACAACTTACAGCAGATTTAAAAGTAATGTTATTGCCAAAAGATCATAATGATGATAAGAATGTTATTTTTGAAATTCGTGGAGCGGCAGGTGGTGATGAAGGAAATATTTTTGCTGGTGATTTATATCGAATGTATATAAAATATGCAGAAAAACAAAATTGAAAAGTAGAATTAATTGAAGCGAATGAATCAGAAGCCGGTGGCTTTTCTACAATTTCCTTTATGGTTAAAGGAGATCGTGTTTATTCAAAAATGAAATTTGAATCAGGAGCACATCGCGTTCAACGAATTCCAAAAACAGAAAGTAAAGGGCGAGTACATACATCAACAGCAACCGCCGCTGTTTTACCAAAAATTGAAGAAGTTGATTTTGAAATTAAAAATGATGATTTAAAAATTGATACTTATCGCGCTTCAGGAGCAGGAGGGCAACATGTTAATACAACCGATTCTGCTGTTCGAATTACTCATTTGCCAACAGGAGTTGTTGTAACATCCCAAGATGGCCGTAGTCAGCATGATAATAAGGCATTAGCAATGCAGCATTTACGAAGTAAATTATATGAAGAACAACAAAATAAAATTAATGAAGAGCGCGGAACATTAAGAAAAGATGCAGTAGGAACGGGCGACCGGAGTGAAAAAATTCGAACATATAATTATCCTCAGAATCGAGTTACTGATCATCGTATTAATTTAACACTACAAAAATTAGACCAAATTATGGAAGGTGATTTAGATGAAATTATAGTAGCATTAATTAATGAAGAACAAAGATTGAAAATGGAAGGAAAATAATGACAGTTAATGAATTAATTCAAAAGTCAGAAAATTATTTGAAAGACTCTAATAATAATAATTATATTGCCGATATTAAAATTTTAATAGCATTTTTTATGAAAACTTCATTATCAAAATTATATGCAATTCAAAATGATAGAATTAATTTTAAGATTGATGATTATTGACAACATTTAATTTCATATAGTAATGAAAAACCAATTCAATATATTACTAATTTACAAAATTTTTATGGGTATGATTTTTATGTTGATTACAATGTCTTAATTCCCCGCTATGAAACAGAAGAATTAGTTGATAATATTAATATTATAATTGATGAAATATTTTTTAATAATGGTTATAAACCATTAACTTTAATTGATATAGGAACTGGGAGCGGAGCAATTGCAATTAGTTTGGGTTTAGAAAATCCGAGTTTAACAATTTATGCTAGTGATATTTCAACCAAAGCATTAAAAGTAGCAAAAATAAATATTAGGCAGTTAAATTGCAAAAATGTTAAACTATTGGAAGGTGATATGCTAGAACCATTTATTAAAAATAATATTAAAGCTGATCTGCTAGTTTGTAATCCGCCTTATATTCCAAATAATCAAAATATTAGTAATCGTGTTAAAAATTATGAACCACATGTTGCTCTGTTTGGTGATACTGATGGTCTATTTTTTTATCGAGAAATTTTTCAAAATTGACAGAAGGTTGTTAAAAAAAATGGAATTTTATGTTTTGAACATGGTTATGACCAAAAAAAAGATTTAGAAAAATTAGTAAAAGAATATTTTATAAATCAGAAATATTATTTTCAAAAAGATATAAATAAAAAATGACGAATGTTATTTATTAATATTTGGTAGTAATAAAAAAGTTTAGGTTTTATTATAAAAATTATTCTTTATTTTAAATATATTTCTAAAAAACTGTATTATACCGCACACATTTTTGATATTGCAATAAAACAAGAAAAAATAATAAAATATATAATTTAAAATATAAAAACATTATTAAAAATAATACATATATAAATAAAAATTATAAAATTGACACACTAAAAAAAGTTTAAATAAAACTTTATAAATTTAAAATTATTTAATTAAATTAATTAAAAATTAAAATTGTGTCTGAAAATTCAAAGATTTGTGCACTCTTTCAAAATTATAAAAATAATAGTATTCATTTATTTTATTTTGTAATCCAACTTCATCCAATATTTTTTCATCAAATACAAATAACTTAGCATAATTTTGATGAAATCTTTCAATTTTACCTTTTTACTACGGAGAACGAACAGGTGTTGTTTGATGTAAAATATTTTTATTTGTTAAAAATTGAGTAAAAGTACTTTTTTAACAGTACTTTTTTTGATTATTACGATAAATATTAATAAATTCATAATCGTTATCAGTTATAATCAGCTTTATTTTAATACCAAATATTTTTTTTAAAATCACTAATTACTCTTTTAAAAGCATAAATAGAATTCTCAGTGCATAATTTATCATAAATACAACCGAATACCCCCCCTCATTATTTCATCAATAAAATAATAAACACAATACTTTTTATCAATCGGAAATTTACTTGGCATAAAATATTTTTTTCATCTATTTGTAATAATCCCGATTCTTTAAATTAATATCTCGGATGTTTTCTTTTAATTT
The DNA here is from genome assembly GCA_964019725.1 of Spiroplasma endosymbiont of Antitype chi. Classification (GTDB taxonomy): domain Bacteria; phylum Bacillota_I; class Bacilli_A; order Mycoplasmatales; family Mycoplasmataceae; genus Spiroplasma. The sequence goes on from OZ026467.1 coordinate 272,448, forward strand.
CTTTAATTTTATTTTTTATTTTTAATCAACGCTTATCTTTTTTAAGTCAAAGGAAAAATTTTTTTAAATTTTTATGTTCTTTATTTTTTAATTATTCTCCATGAATTCCTTTTTTTAAATTATAAAACAATTATAAAAAACCCCGGCGTTTTTATTACAATATTAAAAATATAAATCACAAATATTATTATGAACATCATTATTGATAGCATTACAAAAGATTATGTTTTATAAAAAATGTAAATAAAATAATTAGATAACTTTTTAAAAGGTTGATTTATCATTTTTTTAGAAATATATTTAAAATAAAGAATAATTTTTATACCAAAACCTAAACTTTTTTCTTACTACCAAAAATTGGCACACCGAAAAATATTATTAAGTTTTAAAGTAATAGTTATATAAATTAGGTATCATAAAGAAAATAAGTAAACTATTGTGCATTATTTTTGTTTAAAATAAATTAGAATATATTGTTATATTCTATTAAAATCTTTTAACCATATGACGGAAAAAGCTTTATATTTTAATAATAACAAATGATCCAAATGGAATTAAAATAATTCACGCACCACCTAAAAAGGTCATTAATTGTGGTAAAATACCATATAAAGTATCTTTTACTCTACCCATTTTGCATTATCAAGTTCAAATATAATCCATTCCATCCCCAAAAGTAACTGCATCTGCTAAAAAATTCATTATTTTCTATCCTCCTTTTTTTCAAGTTATTTTTTCTTTTTTTACCTTTAATTTGGTGAATTTTTTGATAAATTGATAAACCAATTCACGCAAAAATACCTAACAAAATCAAAATAATAAATATTAATGTTAATCATACTGGAATAATATAACCCCTTTTGATAAATTAAAAAATTGAAATTTGCAAACTTGCTCTGCCCGTTGTCGCTTTAATCCATTCAAAACATTATTAAATTAATTACTCCGCTAATAAATTACGCGGAGTAATTAAGAGCGAACCCCAAAAAGTAAGTAAAGTAAAAAAAACCTCACTAACCTTTTAAAGGTGGTACATTTTTATATGGCAAGAAAAGGTCAAAAATATAAAAAATATACATCATAATTTAGAAAAAAATCATTGATGAAATTAAACAAAAAAGTTGTTGAATAGTAGCAAAAAAAAATATAATCTAAATTAAAATACAGTAGGATCTTGATGAGAAAATCATAAAAAAAAAAAAAATAAATTAAAAAATCCTAAAGAACCTAAAATATATTTTGGTAAAAGAGATTTATAATATTATAAAACAAGGTGTGAATTATTAAAAAAGCTCCATGGATTTTACAATTAAACAAACTAATAATCGTCTCTTTTATTAAAAAAATTGTCATGAATATTCAATAAAATTATTATTAGAATTAACGGCGTTAAAACGTAGTTATCGAGATAAATATAAAAATTATGACAGTAGCAAAAAAAGATAAAAAAGCAATAAATGATATTGTAAAAGTCTATGAAGAAAATTTAAAACAATTTGAATATCAAAGAATTACTAAATATTTAAAGGAAGATTATGATATAAAATATAATTCAAAAAAGTTTTAAGGATTATGCGTGATAATCAAATAAAACCTGAATATGTAAGAAAAATGAGAAGAAAAATGAAATATAAACAGAATAAATAAAAAGGTTTATTGTAATATCCTGATTTAATTAATCGTAAATTCAATGATATAAAAACCATGTTTTCGGTGCCATATACTTATGTAAAATATTTAATTTAAAAAGGAAAAAAATATTATCAATCAACAATTATTAATGGATATAATAAAAAAATAGTTGATGTAAAGTGATATAAATATAATGACAATAAATTAGTAATATATAATTTAAATGATGCAATTAATAAAATAAAATTAATAAAAAAAGATCTGAATGTAATAATAATTCATTCAGACCACGGATATTAATACACATCTGATATTTATCTAGATAAATGTGTGTATGGCTGTATTATAATTTCAATGGTGAAAAATTACTACCGTGCAGATAATATTGTTATAGAAATTTTTCATTCATTTCTTAAGAAAGTTATAATCCATAATAAAATATATAATTCACATGAAGAATATATACAAGATGTTATAAAATGAAATACATGATATTCAAATCGCAAAGAAAAAGATATAATTAAAAAAATAGTAAATACTTTTTATTAGGGCTTACTAAATTGGGCGTGCTCTTATATTATCTTTTTTTAATTGTTGACAAATTCTTTTTTTAAATTGTCCACAAACAGACATATAAAGTCTTTTTGCATTTATTAAATTCTCATCATGTATTACATAAATATCTTTTTTCATTAAGTTATTCACTCTCTTTCTTGTTATAATTTATAATCTACTGAACTATTATGTTTAACCATTGGTATTAATTCAAAATGTAAAGAATAAAAAATCGCTATCAAATGTATCATCGTATAATTCTAACATTATCTCTTCTTTGGTATTTGGTTTATCTTATCATTGAATTAATTCATATTCTGTTTTACTTACAGGACATTTTTCTCATAATTATTTTAATTGATTAGTATTTATTGACATTGTAAATGATTCTACACGATTTTTTATTTTAAAATTCTTCTTTTTTGCTGTTTTAAAATTCTTGTATTGACCAAAAGTATAATTATATTTCTCTTGGTTTAAACTTTCTAATGTTGCATAAGCACTATTATAAACATTAATTTATATACCTTGTTGAATTAAATTAAGGTATTGGTTTAATTGATTTTTATAAAAATCTAAAATATCTTTTAATTGTTATAATTAAAGTTTTAAATTTCCGATTAGCATTTGAATGCGTATATTCTGCCACTTTATATGCTTTTTTATCAAATGAAAATTATATATTCAGAAACTTGCTGCTTTTGTATGTTCCTTGGGACGGGTAGAGTTTACTAAGTCAACGCCACCTAATAATTTCTTTGGTTGAATAATATCTGTTGCTTGCATAATATCAATATATATTGCAAAGATTTAACCACTAGCATCGCCCGGTAAATCCCAACTTCGTAATATTGCTCTTTCAATATCTAACTGTTCTAATCTTAATTGTTCATTAAATTTATCTTTCGGTAATTCATAATTAATTCTTCAACTAGAATAATGAATAATAATTTTCATATTTCATTTTCAATATATTTAATTTGCTTATATTTAATACACATTATTTCTTTATCAAAAGGCGTTAATTAATTACAATAACCAACAATATATTTTTTTAAACTTTCAGGATTACATGTATTAATTTTTATTTTATTTTGATATCCACGAATAGCAAACTATAAATCACTTAAATCTTTTTTTTTGAAATTGGCCATATTCTTATCTTCAATCAATAACTAATTTATATTTATTCAAATCAGCAAAAGTTTTTAATTTTTCTTTTCTACTTGGTGAATGTAAACCTTTACAATATATTTTACTGTGAAAACCATATACATTTTAGACCACTAATTTAGTCTTTAAATTATAATGGAGATTAAAAGTATATGGCAACAAGTATTCATAATGAAAATGAATTATATTTATTACAAATAAAAATAAAAAGATGATATTCACAAGAAGAACCTTCAAAACAAACAAACTATATTTATCAAAATGCCATTAATTATTTTAATTTATGTCAAAAATACTATTTATATAAAAACTCATTAAATAATTTAATTAAATTATTTTATAAATCAAAACAAACTTTTTATAATTGAGCTAAAAATAATCAACTTTGTCTTAAAGAAAAATTAAATTTTATTGTTTTAGTTAAAAAATTAACTAGATCAATTAATATTAATAACCATTATTCAAAAACTTACAAAATTGCTGTTGCAAAAATGATGAAAAAATATCGACAAAAATATGGAACTGTTATTTATGAGTTTTATGATTTAACACTAGCTGTGTTTTTTAGATATAAAAATAAAGTAATTAAAAATAACATTAAAACTTTCATTAAATTGAATAAAGAATTTAATAATTTTTTATCCCAAAAAAAGAAAATTAAGACCTATAAACGTTATGAAATGTCTGAATTAGGACATTTACAACATGATATTAAAATTATGACACCAAATATGACTGGTTTTAAACGTAATTTATATTTGTATGCTTTTATTGATGAAAAATAACGCTTTAGTCTTGATTATTTATCTGAAAATAAATCACAGCCATCAGCAATTGTTGTTTTTAATCAAGATTATGATGATTTTTTAAATAATAAAATTATAATAAAAAGAATTAGAACTGATAATTGTCCTGAATATGTTTATAGTTATAATCCGGAGTATAAATATCATAAAAGTGATTTTACAAAAGTATTACATCAAAAAAATATTATTAATTAAACAACACCGATTAGCCCACCCCAATCAAACGGGAAAATTGAAAGATTTCATCAAAACTGAAATAAATTTTTTGAATATCTTCCTCGTTATCCTAAAAATATTAATGCATTACGAAAATTAATTACTATCTTTTTAGATTATTACAACAACGTTAGATAACATAAAAGCATAATTTTTTTAACACCATCCGAAGCTGTGTTAAAATTTTTAAAATACTAACTGGTCTAAAATGCATATGGTACCTCGCATACAATATATTTTGCTACCATTTGATAAATTAAAAGTAAAATTTGATAAATTAATATTATAAGTAATATGTTTTTCATCTAGCATATTTCATATATTTTGAAATACACTATCTTTTAAATTTTTAATCCAATTATAATAGTATTACAAGAGCTTAGGTTTTATAAAAAATATAAATAAAATAATTAGATAACTTTTCAAAAGGTTGATTTATCAGTTTTTTAGAAATATATTTAAAATAAAGAATAATTTTTATAACAAAACCTAAGTTTTTTTCTTACCACCCTTTTTATCTTTTGTGCGATTTAATAACTATTTATGTTTTTCACAAGTTCATAAAACTTTATTTGATACAAATTATTCGGTAATTAATGATATTGATTTATAGCATTTATTAATATCGCAAATTTGTTTTTGCCTATTAATTTTCATTACTTAATCTTTCCCTTTTATTAAGTTTTTTTATTAGCAAATTAATTAACTGAAACATAGAAATGACAACACCTTAAATTAGGAGAAAAATAGTTACAATTTGTAAAGATTTCTAAGATATTTAATAAATGTGTAAACAACTTAAATGGGGTATCAAAAAGTTGTTATATTTTTTTTGTAAATATTTAAGATAATATAATTTCTTTGAATCAATTAATAATTTTGGTTTTACAAATAAATTAAACCATTTTAGTAAATGGTTTAATTTATTATTTTTATTAAATTTCTGAGTTTTTTTCCAAAACCGCAATCTTTTTTATAATATCATAAAACGAATTTTAACGGCATTAATTGTTGGGCGGTTAATTATTATTATTGGAATATTTGTTTCCGCAAGTGCAATTAATAATGTTGGTTTTAATCCAACCGCTTGAAAGCAACCTTATTCGCGTTGGATTTGAATTGGGATTTCTATTTTTACCTTTTTATTAAAAGCAATTATCGCTTTTAAATTTAAAGGATTTGCTAAGGTATTTCCAGTCATTATTGTTTTTGTTGCACGATATTTATTATGTGTAATTATTCATTTCTCAATTTTAACAGAATATCAAATTTTAGATACATCAAAAATTACTGACCCAAGTCAATGACAATGATATCCGCCGTTTAAAAAATTTTTAGTAAGAAAAAAATTTAGTTTTTGGTATAAAAATTATTATTTATTTTAAATATATTTATAAAGCACCGATAAATAAACCTTTTAAAAAGTTATCTAATTATTTTATTTTTATTTTTTATAAAATCTAAGCTTTTGTAATACTATCAAAAAATTTTAGATTTAAAATCAAGTAATAATGGGCCGCTATTTTAGCAATTATTCCCCCAGCAATTATCGTCATTGTTTAACATATTGCTGATCGGGTAAATGACGGGAAAAAATTTTGTTAAAGATCCCGGAATTCATCAGACATTAGTTGCTGATGGATTTTCAATTATTTTTGATGGTTCAGTTGTTGGACTAGTAAATACAACATATGATGAAAATACTTCAGCAGTTGTTGTGACGCGAATTACTTCGGTATGAGTAACGACGGTATTAGTTGCTTTTTTTGCAATTGAATTATCATTTATTTCTTCATTTCTTCAATTATTGCAAATGTCGCCATCACCATTAATTGGTGGGATTAGTATGATTATGTTTGGTTTAATTTATACAAACGGAATTTGATTGTTAATTAATAATAAAATTGATTATACAAATATGAAAAATGTTTTTGTAACAGTAATTATTTTATTGTTAGATTTAGGATGGGCGGTTTTTATTTTTAATTTAGGGACTGATAATTTACAATTTACAGTTGTTGCATTAGCAGCATTTTCTGTAAATTTTATTAAATTTATTGTTACCAGATCATCAAAATAATAGTTTTCAATGATGATAAAAATTAAATTTATTGGTATTAAGAAAAAAGCTTAGGTTTTGGTATAAAAAGGTTGCATGTATTATTTAAGGGTTTTATTAATAACCTTAGAAATTGTGGAATAAAATATACCACTTACTTAATTATATTTTATTACTTTTAATTTTATTGTCAATATATTTTTCTATTTTTTTAAATTTTTCCACGACAAAAAATACATTTTTATTAAAATTATTTAATTTCTTAGATAAAATTAATAAAAATATAAGTTTGGTTGTAAATTATTATTTACAAAATTATTAATTGAATAATTAATTCTATTTTCTTCTAATTGTTCATTAGTTTTAAATAAACTAATTTTATTTTTAAAATTCATCATACTAGTATTTAATTTATTTTTAAGAGTTTTTTCATGATAAGTTGCTTTTTTAACCAAAACACCTTTACAATAATGTGATATATCACCCTCAATATGACAGCCAATATTATTTCATAATGTTTGATTTCTGACACCTTCTTCATTATTTTTAATTAATCTAATTGTCTCTTTTAATAATTTCATTTTTGATTTTTTTATAAAAGAAGTACTGCTTTCTAAGCATTCTAATAATTTTTCATATTCAGCATTAAAAAAATAATCAACTGCTTTATGGTATGTTTCTTTATTTTCTTTGTTTTTACTTTGATAGGGATATAATTTTTTAAATCTACTTGTAAGATGAAATTTATCTAGAGTGTAATACACTTTATTTTTAGGAAAATATTTTTGAATAAATTTTGCAATATTTTTAATTCAAGGTGCACCATATCCTAATACCATAAATTCAATATTGTCATTAATATCATAATAACTTGTAATTAATGTAAGTAATTTATTAACAAAATTAGTTAATTTACTATTTTTTTATATATTCTGGAATATTATCTAGCTCTATAACACCTAATTTATTTGCAATTACAGGTCTTTTTTTAGTTGATTTTTCTTTATCAAAACCAGTATAAACAGTTGAAAATACACTATGTTTTTTTATTTTTTCTTTTCTTTTTTCCTTTTCTTTTCACATTTTTAAATAAGTACCATTAATTTGAATATATAAAGTATGGGGTATTTTTATTTTTTTATCAGTTTTGTTAATATAATATTCTTTATCAGTTTTTGCATTTTTCATAATATTTGAAATTGTTTTTATACAAATTTTTACATGTTCCATAGTATCTAAAATATCTTGATATGTTTTTTTATTACCAATAAATGATAATATTTTTTCTTTAACAGAATTATCTATTCTTTGTCATTTTTTAATTCCTAAAAGTTTATCTAAAGTAAAAATATATTCTTCTTTACCTGTTTCTGGATTAATTTTATAATATTTTCTTCTTTTAAAAGTTATTTTTCCATTTAAAATAGTTAATGTTCTTGGTTTTATTTCTTTTACTTTATAATCTTTAAATTCTTTTAAAGTTTAATCAGTTTTATAATTTTTAAAAATTCATTCATCACAATTTTCTAAAATTTGTTGAGTAATTTCAATACTTTGTATATATAACAAATTATTAAAGTTATTAAAAAAGTTATTATCAATATTTATCATTTTTTTGCCCTCTTTTCTTTTTATTTATTAATTAATAATACTTCACACACTAACTTTATTCTAAAAATTTGTCAAGGTTAGTATTAATAAAGGGCGAATAAAAAAACAAGATTAATAATAATCTTGTAATAGATAGGAGGTGGCGATAATTAAATATTATTAACTATCTTAATTTTTATTAAAACAAACGGCTATGGTTATCACCGCCTATGCCAAATTATATATGCTTTTTTCTGTCATATCACTTACTTAATCTAGCAAGGATTTTGTATATATAGTAATACCCACTTTCGCAGGACTTTATGCCAACCAGTTTCAAGAAACTTTTTAATTTCCATTTAACAAATAGGAAGGACTCTTTTTTTTAATCTTGCTTTATATATAGTCTTTGGCACAGGCAGAAACTATTTTTTAATTATCTTTTCAATAATCAATGCTACACTCATTTTCTTGGTAATTCAATATAACTATTATGTTTACCAAACCCAAGGAATAAACTAAGAATTTCTGTTTCGTTTATTGTTCGCTATATCTAATGAGAAACAGTTTTCCACATTTCAACATATATAATTTAAACATATGAACTATGAACAAAAGAACATACATATATAACGAAACAACCATTATTTTTAGTCCTTTCCTTTTGAGACATACTATGCAGTTTTACTTCATTATGATACCGTAATTTAAAATAAATTTCAAATAAATAATTAAAATAATCTACCGTTTAAGTATTTTAAACGCTATATCATAATGGAGTTATTTTATATGAAAATACACAGCAAAAAATACGCCCCAAAAAAAATCCCGCTAGCCCATAATTATTATTACAATCATTATTCCGATAATAATCATTTTCAATTTACTTACCTTTCTAAAATAGCTCTAAAAATGCTTATATATATATATATATATAATAAAAATGGAATAAAAAATTTCAAGGAAGAAAAGAAATAAATAATATGAAAAAACTTTTAGGATTATTAGGAACAATTTTGGTAACTGGAAATGCAATACCATCAGTCATTGCAACAGCACCCAATAAAAAACACGGTATTAAAAAAAGACAAACAACACCAAAAAATGAAGAAAATCAACAAAATAAAACTGGAACAAGTAATGATAGTAAAGATGTCGATAGCGTCAGCGTCACAGAATTTATTGAAAAAGAAATTACTTTAAATGAAAATTATTCTCATAATATTCAAAAAATATTATGAGAACTTATTAAAAATAATCAACTTGACCCGTTAAGAATGATAAATAATGAAGGTATTGTTAGAACAGATTATTTTGAAACACAAGATAAAAGAAATGAACGATAATCTAATATTAAAATTATTGAAAAATTAGAAGAAATTTTAGAATTAAGAAAATTTGATGCAAATAAAATAAGAATTTTATTTTTAACTTTAAAAAATAAAGAAAATAATGAAATAAAATTAATAATTAATTTAGATAATTTTTATTTACAAGGATTTATTAATAAAAATAATCAATATTTTTATTTTAAAGAAGAAAAAAGTCTTAATGAATGAAAGCAAGAAATAAAAAAATTAACAGAAGAGTTGAATGAATGAAATAAAATAAATAAAGAAATTAATCTTTTAGATTTAAAAAAACTTAACAATAGCCAGCATATAATTAATAAAATTGATGAAATTAAAGAAAATTTAAAAAAACAATGAGGCGGAAAAAAATATAGAGAAAATAAAGAAAAAATTGATTTATTAAATAAAAATTTATTTTATAAAATTCAAATAAATAATGAAAATTCAGAAAGTATTAGCAAATTAAATGAATTAAAAGAAAAAATTGAAACATTAAATAAAGAAAAAATATATCTTGGTAAAATTCAAGAAGAATTAAATTATTATCAAAAAATTCAAAAAATAAGACAAAATTCTATAAATTTACTAAATAAAGGAAAATTAAAATCGGAAATTAAAAAAGAATCTGAAGAAAATATAAAAAAATATCAATGAGATAATGTATTTAAAAAAATAACTTCAATTATTGAAAGTAATATAAATACAATTGAACATAAAAAAATAAAAGAAAATAAAATAAATGAAGAAATAATAAAAAAATATTTAACAAATAAAAGCAAAAAAAATAAATTAAATTATAATGGTTCTTATCAAGATAAAGGGTTAAATACCGCTAATCAAAATATTGATATTACTAAAAGAAATTTAAATAGTGCAATTAAAAATTTATCATTTCTTTATAATGAAAGTAATCAAAATCAAACAACAAAAGATGATTTAGCAAAGGTTATTTTTATTACAAGTAAGGCGATGAGATTTGGTTCTTATCTTAATTTTTTTAATTATGAAAAAGACGGAAAACAAGTTGAATTTAAAAATATTTCAAAAGATATTCAAAATCTTATTAATTCTACAAATGATGATAAAATTCAATGAAAAGATTATTCTGAACAATTAATAGGCGGATGAATGGCATCAAGCAAATATGTAGAAGAAAAAAGAAAAGAAATTTTTAAAGAATTAAGTTTTATTGTTGCTAGTAATTATTTTTTTTCAAAAAAAAACAAGCGAAATTAATTTAATTCTTAAAAAAGTAGCAACAAAAAAATATTCAGAAGCAAAAGCAAAAGAAAAATTTGCAAAACTACTTAAAGATAAAAAATTAATAGAAAAATTATCAACAAAATCATCTATCGAAGAAGAGAGAGAGTTAATAAATGAAATTTTAAGTTTTTGTGAAATTTTTATAAATAAACAAAAAGAATGCACTAAATTTAGATTTAAAAAAAATTTTACATCTTATGAAATTATAATAGATTCAATAATTTGGGTAAATAATTTAGATTTATTTAAACTTATTATTATAAAAAAACCTGAATTTTTAAAAAATAAAATAAAAAATAGTAAAAATACTGTTTTAGATATAGCAATTCTTTTTAAAAAAATAAAATTTATTAATTTTTTGTTAGAAAGTGTTTTTGAATTAAATCAAAATGATAAAAATATTATAAATCCTTTGCTTTTTGCTGCAGATAGTGGTATTATTGAAATTGTTAAATTATTGGTAAAAAATAAGGCTGATATCAACGCAAAAGATGAAGATGGTTGAACCCCACTACACATTGCAGCAAGTAATGGATACTTAAAAATATTAAAATTTTTAATTGATAATGGGGCTGATATCAACGCAAAAAATAATGCGTATTTAACTGTTTTTAATTATGCTGAAAGTATTGAAAATTTAGAAGATGCTAAATTTTTGATAAAAAACGCAAGAATATTATATGGTAAAAATTCAATAAAATTTATAGATTTCATAAATTCATCAATAATTAATGAACCATTTGAATTGTGTTCGAATCATTGCACGCACAAAACTCATTTAAGATTAGTAAAAAAACTTTTAAAAAATTTCAAAATATTAGAAGAGTTAATAGAAAAAGATGAGAATTTATTAAATAATTTATCAAAAAAATTAACACTGGAACAAAAGCTAGAATTAGAAAATAAAATTAAAGAAAGAATAAAAAATAAAAAAGAAGAATTAAAAAAATTATTACAAATTCAATTATCATATTTTATTACACAAAATAATTTAGGGGAAATATCAGATAATAGCCCAGAAAATATTTTGAATAGTTTTATAGAATTAAATCCTAATTTAAATGTTAATCAAGTTAAAATACAAGAAAATAGTGTTACTGAAACATCAGCAATTGTTGAATCAAATGATCAAAATTATTTTGGTTATGTTCTAGCAACATTTACAATTACTAAAAAAGAAAATAAGCCTAATCAATCACAGATAAAAATAACAGAGGATGAATATAAAAAACAAGGAGCACGCCCAAAAGGAAGTAAAGTTATTCCTAATCAAGCTTCTTCTAACACAGATAATTCAAATGCTTCTATTGGCGGTGGCGAATCATCTATTGGAATACAACAAAATACTATGTATAATGTTTCAGCCGATAATATTTGTTTGTTTTGAGCTGTAGCAAATGCTTATTTATTGCCAGTAAGAAATAATAATGAAGAATTTAAAAAACGATTTATTCAATTATTTGGTTAATTACAATTGATTTATTTATCATATGTTCGAAATTTGTTGCAACAATTTGATTTAACAAATTCTAATTCTATAGAACAACAAGATTGATATAGAAATGCCACAGCACATAGATTAGTAAGAGCTGTTTTTCGTAATCGAGTTGTAAATTATATCGAAGCAAATTTAGATAATCCCACTCAAATCAATATTAATAACAATCAGGTAGAAAGTTTCAGAAGAGCAATTCAACTGAGCGAAAATGAAATTAATATTAATTCTTATTTAGAAATAATGAGACAAATAAATGAGTGAGGGGGACAAATTGAAATATTAGCAATTGGTAATATGTTAAATGCTAATATTAATGAAAATAATATAAGATTATTTACTGAAAATAATGATCAGGATACAAATACTATAGAAATATTTCATGTTAATGGAAATCATTATAATTTTGGTTTAACACCACAAGAAGAAGATAAAACAAACCATACTATTGGTATTAATAATAATCAGGAAAATAACCCTGTAATTAACATAACAAATAGACCAGATAATAATTTATCACCAACAAACTCAAAACCAGAGGCAAATACAATTAAATTAACAGTTGATGATCATGATCAACATCATGTAATTTTATCTAACAATTATGAAGAAGAAGTTAATCAAGGTAATAATATTACCAATTTACAAGAAAAAACAAAAACCCAATTAAAAAAAAGATGAATATCATTTTTTAGATAAGAAAACAGAAGATAATAGTTTAAAAAATGATGAAAATTTAGAAATTAACTTAATTAAAAACAATAATAAAATAAATACAAATGCGCCTGTAGTAAATAAACAAATAAACACAAATAAAAATATGGAAAATTTAAAAACAATAACTACTAAGGCAATAAATAAATATAACTCTCTTTCAAAAGAAGAAAAACAACAAAAATTAAATGAAATCAATCAACATTATCAATCATTACCCAAAAATAAACAAAAAGCATTTAAAGATAAATTAAAATATGATGGTTCAATACTTACTTCTATAGTAATTTCTGGTGTAGGAATTTTAGGAATTTCAAAAATGGGTATAGCATCTGGAATAACACCAATTAAAGGTTTATCAACGACTGCTAATTATATCAAAAATAGTTTATCGACTACTCGTACTGCTGTTTCAACAGGAACGGGAGAAGCATTAGAAATGACGCCACTTTTATCAGAAAGTACTGTAGCAGAAGGTGGTCTTGACAGCAGCTGAAACTTTATCGGTTGCAGAAGAAACTACAGTTGTTGCTACAGAATGAACAGTTATTGGAGCAGAAGCCGGTATTGCCGCAGCATTAGCACCTGAAACACTAGGTTTATCATTAGTAATTGGTGGATTAATAATTGCAGGGGCTGCTTTAATTTGATGATTCAATGATACTAATGGTGATGTAACAAAACATGAATCACATAATCAATATAATGAAATTGAAAAATACTATAAATTTTTAGCTCATGATCAATTAAAGTTAAGTGTTAGTAGTGATGAATGAAATAAAATTACACAAATTTATCAAGAAAATTTAAATAATTATCAAGAATTTCAAAATAAAATCAAATCAGAAGTTACTAATTTTTATAGAGAAGATCATAGTGGTTGAGGTGGATCAATTACAGATGATAATATTAATATTATTCTGGAAGTAATTTATTTTGAGTTTGAAACTATCAATAATCATTTTTTATCTAATCCTAACCATGGTTGAAAAATTATTACAAATACTGTGGGCAGTTATTTTATAATTGAGACAGAATAGAAAAATGAAAAAATTACTTAGTATAATTGGAGCAATTAGTTTAATTACTAGCGGAAGTATCAATTTAATTGCTTGTGATAATAACCAATTAACATCAGAAGAGTTAGCAAAATTAAAATCAGAAAACAGCAAAATTATAAATGGCAATAAATTATAGAATGAATAGTACCACAAGAAAAACCATTTAAATCAGTTGATAATAAATGATATGGCGTGTTGATAAAAATGATAAATGAAGAATTGTTAAATTTAAAAATGATAAATATTTAGACCCATATTTAATTGAAGAAAAAATACTTGAATGAATATGGCACACTTATAATCTTAAACTTAAAGTTCAAGCTGGACCTGATTTAGTTGCAAATAAAAATATATTTTATCATTTTTGATGATAACTCGATAATGGAAGTCATTTTAAAGCAGTTTATCGTTGGGATGGACAAAATGAACCACCAGTGCTAAAAATTAATAGTGATGGTGAAATTGAAAATTAAACAATAATTTTACAAAATTTATGTATATTATATAAAAAATATAGGAATATAGTTTTATCTTTAATTAGAATTTATTCCTTTTATTTTTGTCTTGATAACAAATAAAAATAAATTATAAAAAAATAAGTAAAATAACTTATTTAAGTAAATCAAAAAAGTATACAGTTTTTCCTTTTATATTTGAATTTCCCACACCATCCCAATGATAAACTGCTTTAAAATGACTTCCATTATCGAGTTATCATCAAAAATGATAAAATATATTTTTATTTGCAACTAAATCAGGTCCAGCTTGAACTTTAAGTTTAAGATTATAAGTGTGCCATATTCATCAAGTATTTTTTCTTCAATTAAATATGGGTCTAAATATTTATCATTTTTAAATTTAACAATTCTTCATTTATCATTTTTATCAACACGCCATATCATTTATTATCAACTGATTTAAATGGTTTTTCATTTGGATAAACTCTTGTAAAATGTTCTAGTTGATAAACATCACTATCTTGAATATATGTTTCTAGTTCTTTTAATTCTTCTGTTTTTTGGTATTCTAAATTTGTTAAATAATTTTTAATATTTTTTAGTTGTTTTTTTTTCTTGTAATAGTTCTTTTTCTTCTTAGATTTTTTGGGTGATTGTTAATAGTTTTGATGGGTTGCGACTTGATTCCATTAAAAGTGGTAATAAATATGTGCTTTCATCTTTGATATTTTCAATAGTTTCAAGAGTATTAATATCTTTTTTAAATTTTAATTTAAAACTTACTAATGGAAATTGGTAAGTGCCATCATTTGGTTTTTGATTTAAATTATCTTTGAATAACTCCCCTGTTGTATTCATTATATTTCATTCAATGGGATTGCCAAATTCTTTTAATTCGTCATTTATTATTTTTGCTTCTTTGCTTAAATCAACTTTAACTACAACATAATAGGTTTCATTATTTTTTATATAATTTAAGTCAAAAAGATATTTTGTATCTTTTTCTAATTTAATAATACGACCACAAATACTTAAATATAATTGCGGATTAAAAGTAAATTCAACGCTATTATCTGTTATTTTATGTGTATATTGTATTTTTTCACTTTCATTTTGGATTAAAAAACCTGTTGAATTTTGATATATAGTTTCACCATTAGGTAAAATTGTTTTTGTTTGTTGTTTTAATAATAAATTGTATAATATTGCTTGATCTTTTGCTAAAACAATATCGTCGTTATCAAATGTTATTTTTCTAATTCCCATTTATTTATTCCTCTATTTTTTCATTATCATTTTTGATTATTGTTTCTATTTTTTCATCATCTAATTGATCGCATTCTTTTTTAATTTTATCTTTTAATTTAATTAGTAATTTATTGAATTGTGCTAGTAATGCGGGGGGGATTCCTAGTGTTAATCCGTGAATAGTTCAATATAGTATTTTTAAAAAGAATAGTTTAATTTTTTTATTTTTCATTTTTCTTATCTACTTGTTTATGTTTGATATTTATTTCGTTGTTATTTGATAATTTGTTGTTGAAATTAACCGTCATAATATCTAGTTTTGTTTCAATTCGTAAAATGGATAATTGAATTTCATTTTTTAATTCATTAAATTCTTTGACATAAATATTGTTTATATTTTGGATATTTGCTATTTCTTTGTTAATTGTTTTTAATTCGCTTTTAATATTTTCATTTTCTTTTTGTAAATTAGTATTTTGTTCTTTAATGTTTTTATTTTTCTTATTTAATCACACCGCCATTGTGCCAGCGCCGCCACCAGTAAATACTGATAATATAATTGCAATAATTTCAAGGACTTATTCCATTTATAAATTATCTTCCTTTTAACCTTTTCAGCGATATTTTTCTCTAATATCAGCAATTTGACGATTTATTAGTGTTTCTACATTTTTCACATTTTTATCAGTATTATTAATTTCATTGTTCATTTTTTCATATTCTTGTTTAATATTTTTAATTTCATTCATATTTTTAATTAACTGGTCTGTTTCAATGTAATTTATTACTTCTTTAATATTTGTAATATTATTTGATGTTGCTTGATAACTAATTAATGCTATTTCATAAATTCCCATTTCTTTATTAATTAGATTGTCATTTTGTAAAATTGGAGTTGATTCGTTATTGTATTTAATTTCTAAGTTAACTGGATCAGATTGTCCTAAATTAACTTTTATTATTACATATCCGTAATAAGTTTCATTGGTGTTGCTGGGTTGGATTAATTCTATTTCGGTATTTTCTTCAATTTCTAGTAATCTGCCATAAATTAAAATATAATTTTGATTAAAAGTGATTTTGTTATTATTTTGTGTAAAAAATACTTTTTCATTATTTTTAATAATCCCGACTTTATTTTCGCTGTTATTTGATAAAAAATAATTTTGTATGTTTGCATCATCTACTGCTTCAATATTATGGTCATTAAATGTTTTTGCTATTATTGCCAATTTTATTCACCTTATTTGGTCGTGTGTCATCATACCGTCATTAAAATATAATGTCAAATAAAAAAGAAAATAATTATTATCTATTATCTCTGATTTTTCATTCACTTGTAATTTTATTTTCTTCTTTTTTTATTTTTTCTTGACAAGATTATAAAAATTCAATGGCTTCATTTAAATCTCATGTATCAATAATTATTTTAAATTTTTTTGTATTATATTGTGTGGTGAAAAACAATTTTTATTAAAGTTTTCGTATTCTATCTAATTTTAATTTTTTATCTAAAAACATATTATTTACTCCTTTTTATAATGTGATGATACCGTCATTAATTAAAATTGTCTATTAAAATTAAATATTTTTTGTTTTTACCATGTCAATAAAATTAATTCTTGCTTTGCCGAATACTAAATGAATGGTATTTTTGTTATTTTCAAATTGAATTGCGGATAATATTGTTTCATATTCTTTGTTATTAAAATATAAAATAAATTTATCACCTAATTTTATTTTGCTTAAATCTAAAATATTTGTATTTTTGTTAATATCAAATTCTATCGCATGTGAATATTTGCTTTGTTGTAATTCTTGTTTAGCATAATCAAATATATTATTTTTTTTATATAATTTAGCCGTTTTATTTATAATTGGTAAAATTCTATTTTTAATATCTTTTTTATTTTTAATATTTTCAATATATTTTTTAACATCCGCTAAATTTTTTAATTCTGTTTGTGGTTCTGTTATAAATTTTTCTAATTCTAAAAATTCATTTCAATTAAAAATATTATATTTTGCTATTTGATTTAAATTATTTTCATTATTTGGAAAAGCAAAAATTATTTTATTAGATTGTTTTAAAAAATTAGCAACCGCAATATTTGAATAAGATTTTTCATCTTCAATATTATTTTTATATAAATATCATTCATCATTTTCAATTAATTTAAGATATGTATTTCTATCACTACCAAATGTTTTTGTATCAATAGGAATATTTTTAATTAAATCTAATGTTATCTTTTTTCCTTCAACTGTAAGTTCTATTACATGTGCGGAAATTTTATTATTTCAAGTATTTAAAATTTTATCTAATATTTTGTTATTAATAATTTCATTATTTTTAAGTAAATATAAACTTTCTTTAAAGTTATTATTTTCATCATAAATATCTAACTTGTTAATTGCTTGTTTATAAAAAATCATCTATTTTTAAATTATAAATATCATTAATGTTATCTTTTAAATAATATTTTTTCGTTATTTGGTGAATTAAAAGTTATATTAATTTTTTTATTTTTGATTTCTAATTCAAAAGATAAATAATTTTTTGTTTGTTCGTAAGCAATTTTATAAAAATCAAATAAACTTATTTCTGTTTCATTTTTATTAAAAAAAGTAAACTTGGTTCTTGGTGTTTTATCAATTAATTTTTAAGTTATTTTCTAAAAATTTGTTACAAAAATTATCTTGACTAAAATAGTCTTTTATTTTTTCTATAATTAATCCCGCCATGTCACGATCAATTATATCTTTAACTAATATTTTAAAATCAAAAATCCCCATTATTTGTTTACAACTAACTATGCAAGATTTTTTTTCTTCAATATTTTCGATATTTGTTATTATTCCTAAATATATTTTTTGATTAATATCATTAGTTATATAAACATAATCGCCAATAACGGCGTTTATATTATTTTTATTTAATGTAAATTTTGAAACTTGTAAAACATAAATATCTTCATAAATATTATATTTTTCAATAATACTATTATCTTTAAATTGTAAATTAATTTGTGAAAAAATATTAATATTAAGATAATTAGACTGATAAATATTCTTCATAGTATTTTATTTCTAAACTCCCCGCTAATTTTGATTTTGGTAAATCATTAAAGTATTTAATTTTATATTCTCCTATTGGTATTGTAAAGAATGTATTTAAATTAAAATCTTGTTTTTCGTAAATATTAATTTCTTGTTTAATTTTATTGTTTTTATCTTTAATAACCTTTATAATTTTTTGATTTTCGATAGTTGTATTAATAATAATTGCTTCATTTTCCTTAATTGTTTCATAAATTTTACATTCGCTAATTTCTTTATTATCTTTAAGAAGTTTTATATGTGGATTTATTGATGAACCATTTATTATTATTTCGCCTTTTGCTGGTAAGTCACTATTATTTTTTATTTTCTTTGTTTGATCATAAATACTTGTGTATTTAAATGCTCCAAATTTATAATTATATTTTTTTCCACCGCTTGTATCAATAATTAATTCTCACTCAATTTTAATTTCTTTTTTTCAATTAGAAACTTGTTCTAAAATAAAATCAACTTCTAAATTATTAAATTGGTTTAATTCATTTTTACCGATATTTTTAATATATAAATCACAATAATATTCATTATAGTTATTATTATATGTAACACCATAAATTAATTTTAATGATTCAGAGTTAGCAAGCTCATATTTTATTTTTTCAATAAAATCACGATATTTTTGATATGCGTTAGGGTTTATAAATAATAATTTTAAGAATAATTCATTTAATAGTTTTTTATTTGATTCTAAAATAAAGTTATTTTTAACATTTAAAAAAGAATTATTAAAACCAATGCCAAGATTATTAAAAGAGATGGTTAATATATCAGTAGTATTTTGTAAGTCAATAATTTCATTATTACTTGTTTTTATTTTAAATGTTCTAACTATCATAAAATGTTAACTCCTATTTATTTTATTTCCTATTTGTCTAAGTATTTGATTTGTTGCTTCTTCAATATCCATATTATTTGAAATATTAAAATTATTATTAAATGTATTACTATTATTTATATTTTTTGTATTAAGGGTTGATTGTTGTAATACTGGTTTTTGAATTTCCGGTAATGATGGAATTTGAACATTTACTAATCCAAATTTTAAATATTTTATCCCTATTAATACTTTATTTATTAGTCATATAATACTATTTAAAATTTTAATTAAAAAATTAAATGGAGGTATTAAAAAAGTTATAATCGCTTTTCCAATCTTAGCAAAAATAGATGATAATCCATTAAATAGTATAAAAATTGGTTTTAAAATTGGCATTAATGCTTGAAATAAATTTTTAAGTAATTCAATAACTGGAATTAATAATTGTTTACAAATATTTCCTAATTCTTTTAATAATTATTTAAATTCTTCATTTTGGGCTAATAAAGGTACTAATAAAGCACCAATAATACTTATTCCTACTCCAATTGCTCCCATTGAAGATGATAACCCTAAAAATGATGTTTTTAATAAATTAATTGTGTTTATTAATAAACCTCCAATAGATACTAATTTTCCGAATATTAATACAGTGGGTGTCATAACTGTTAATATACTTAAAATTTTAAATATTAATTCTTTTTGATTAATACTTAATGAATTAAAAGTATCAGTTATTTTTTTAATTGAGGGTATTAAATTACTATCAATAAAATTAACAAACTTTTCAAAAATAGGGAATAAACCTATTGCTAATTCCATTTTTATTATTGATAGTTTTTGTGTTAATTCATTTCATTTATTACTTAATTCTGTCGATTTTTTAATATTTTCATTTGAAATTAATGTTAAATTTTCAAAATTATTAGTTAGATTTTTTATTTCCTTATTACTTTTTAATAATAACGGAGCAATTTTACTACCTAATTCATAACCAAAAATTTTAAAAATAAAGTTACTTTTTTCTGTTTCATTTGTTATTTTAGATAGGGCATTTTTTGTTTCTAAAAAAATAGTTTCAGTATTTTTTAATTCCCCACTAGTATTTTTAATATTAATTCCTAATTGTTGAAATGCATCAGTACTTTCATTAATAATGCCTTGTGACAATTCATAGGTTGTTTTATTTAGTTTTTGAAATAAAATTTCAATATTTTCAGTTTCTAAACCAATCTTTTTAGCAATAAATCTAAATTTTTGTAAATTATCAGTTGAAATATTTATTTTTTGTGCTGTTTTATTTAATTCTTCACCAAATAAAATCGTATCTTTTGTTATTTTTCCTCAAATAGCCTTAATACCAATTAACGGTATTATATAAGCACTTATTTTTTTACCTATATCTGATAATTTGTTTCCAAATTTAATAAATTTATCGCCATTTATTTTAGAAAGTTGTTTGTTAGTTTCTTTTAAGTTACTATTAAACTTAATTATATTACGATCAATTTTATCAATAGTTAAATTTGTAAATTCAATTTCCCGTGGTATTGTATTAAATTTCTTTTGTAATTGAGATAATTCAAAATTTAATTTTTTAATTTGTTTTTCATCTGTTGCATTTTTAATTGCTATTTCAGTTTTTTTAATTTGATTTAAATATTCTTTTTGATTTTTTTGTAATTCATTTATTTTATTAATTAATTGCTGTTTTTGTTTTACTGTATTTTCAATATTTTTGTTATATTCAACAATTTTATTTCTTAAAATATCAAGTTCTTTACCATTTTTAAATTTTAAATTAGCATCAAGATTGGCAAGTTTTCGATTTGAAAGATTAACAGTATCAGCTAATTTTTTGACTTCTGTATTTATACTTGATAAATTTGTACTGATTTCAAGATGCATTCCTTTGATTTGTTTTGCCATTAAATTTTAACCTCCAAAAAATATTTTATTTATTTTTTCTTGTGTTGGTTTTTTAGAAAAATTATTAACATCTTGGTATCTTTCTGAATGTAAAGCGATAATATTTAAAAATTGTTTTAAGGTAAATAATTTTAAATCACTAACTAAATAACCGCATTCTTTAATTAAACAAATAAAAGTATGAGTTCAATTTTTATTTAAATTTTGATTAACTACTTTTTTTCATTAATATTATTTGAAATAAATACCTCTGCTATTAAATTATTTAATTTTGTTACAAATGTTTCATTCATAATTTCTGATAATGGGATACTTCGGAAAAATTCTTTATAATCTAAATTATTATCATAATTATATGCAAAAGAAAACAACATATCTAATAATTGTTTATATGAAAATTTTTCATTCTTTATTTTTTCAAAATCAGTAATTAAATCATTACCAGTTAATTGTTCATAAATTACTAAAAAATAAGCACTTGTATTAATATTTATATCAACATTCACAACTTTAATTTTTTTGTTCATATTTAACTCCTTTAAATTCTTAAATATTTTTTAAGAATTTTTAATTACAACTAAAAATTTATTTAACTATTTTCTTTATATACTTCATTAAATCAACTATTAAAAATATTTTTATTAGTATTTTCACTAATATAACTTTTAATAATATTATCTTCTGCTCTTGGTAGGGCATTAAATTCAAATGAATATGTATCTGCTTCAACATTTTCATTTTTTGTATTATGTGTTTCATTAGACCTTTTTAAATTAACACGATAAAGTCATATTCTACGTTTTTCGGTGTCACCATCAATTTCAAAACCCAATGCAATTTCTTTTGGTTGAATATTTGATTTTTCAAATTTAATATTATTTTTATCTTTTATTAATCCAAAAATTTCTTCTAAAAATGTTTCACTTGGTTTAATAATAGTTAATGTTCCAGTATAACCTTGATTAGAATGAGCAATATAATAGGGAATATTATCAGCATAAATAGTAGTTGTATTTTCAGCAATATTTAACGCTAAACTGGTAGCACCTTTAATTGCTTTTGGTTTTTAATAACTGATTTTATTATCTATTGTTTTAATAATTGCATAATGAACATTTGAAAGTCCAAACTCAATTAAATTATCTTTGTTCATATTTTTTCTCCCTTTAATTAATTTCTTGTATTAATTAAATAAACTTCATATATTGTTATATAAATTTTTTCACTATTTAAATAATAATTTTGTATTTTTTTGAAAATGATTTTATTATTTTTAAATATTTGTTCTAATTCTTCTTCTAATAAAAAATTTCTTTCTTGTGTAAAAATTGATATTTGAATTACTTGTTTTTTCACATATGAAATATTATCTGCGTATAAAATACTTTGATCAGTAATATCATAGTATGTAATGTAATTTGATAAATTATTATTATCTATTTTACCAAAATTATAAAAAATAGGTATTTTAAAATAATTTTTAGAAATTAACCCGTTTATTAATTTTAATTTTTTTTTGTATTGAATAATTCATTTAATTTTAAACCCCATTTTTAATAATATTTTTTATATTTTCTATAAACTCATTAATATTGTTGTTATATGCTGGTCGCATAAACGGGCGCGCTATAATTTGGGTGCCAGACCAATAATGTCTTACACCAAATCCAATTAAGTGAACTATTTGATATTTTTTCTTTGCTCTTATGTAAGCAATTATTTCATCTTCATTTTCTTTAATTTCTAAAATAAAATAATTTCGTAAATGATTTTTATTATTTTTGCTAATTGGAACTTTTTCTTTTATTTCTGTTAAAATTTTATTTCCAGTATTAATAACTTCATTTTTTATCTTATTTTGAATATCAAATGTATATTGTTGAATAGATGAAACCATTTCTGATGTTATATCTTTTAAAGAATTAAATTTTTTCTTCATTTTTTATTCTCCAATATTATTTATATGTTAAAAATAATTCTAAGTAATCATTTTTAGGATCATATATTCTTTTAATAAAAAATTCTTTATTAGTTCCAAATAAATTTATTTCAACATAATTTTCGTTATTAAAATTGTGTTTATAAATAATAATTTTATGTTCCATTTTTAATGTTTGTTGGTTAGCAATAAAATAATCATTAATGTGCGTAGATAGTATTTCTCCAAAAATATTTTTTCGGTATTTTTCTTTTAAAATTGGGCGATTAATTTCATCTTTAATAGTTTGCTTAAAAATTAATGTTATTTTGTGGTCTCATGTAAAAAATAAGGGTTTTTATTTTTAAATGTTATTTAGTTTAATATAAATTAAGGATATTTTTTTATTGTTTTTATAAAACCCTTATTTTTTACATGCGACCTATTTTGTCATTAAATTTTCTTTTATTCATTTTGCTCAATTTTTAAATTTTAATTGTCTAATATGCCAATAAAATAAATCTGGTAATTCATTAATTTCTCGACCAAAATTATGTTTACAATAAATACCTATGATATCTTTTATTTGTTCATCTTTATCAGAATTAATAACAATTATAGGAATGCCAGCAGTTAATAAAATTTCTTTAGCTGATAAAATTAATGTTTTAAGTTCTTTATCAAAACTTTTATCATTTTCTTCTAATCTCAACAATAATTTAATATAATTTAAAACTTTTGTTGTTGTTTCTATTGGCATAATAATTTATCTCCTTTTTATTCTCTTACTACATTAACTAATGCTCATTTTGCGACAGTATTTCCATCGGCAATGAATGTTGCTTTGTATGCGATTAAATCTTGATCAAATAAGAAGTCTGTTGATTTAGTAATGTTTAATTGTTTTTGAAAGTTTTATTTATATTGACTTAAATCCCCAAATGTTATAAATGTTGATTTTTCTGTTTCTGAATATTCTGGATATTAATCGCATAAAATAACATCATAACCAAAGATATTGTATTTTAATGTTTCATCACTTTTTGTGTTTTTTCAAATTGGTCTATCATTTTTATCTTTAATTGCTTGAATTTGTGTAAAGAAAGTAGATTTATTCATAATAAACTTAGCATTATTATGATAACCAGTTGGAAGTAAAGAAATAATTTTTTGAATTGTATCATAAGAAATATTTTTTTCAGTTGGTGCTAATTTATGTTTAAAAATATTAGTATTAGTAATTATTCCTTGTGGTTCAAGTTTTGCAGATCCTTGTCCTTTTGCAATAGCATATTCAATAGCATTTTGTACTTCTATTGCTAAACTATCAATAATAAACTTTTCAAAATTATCTATTGTCATTGCTTCTGCACTTTCTGAAATAGTTATCATTGTTCCTCATCTATATCCATTTAATTGGATTGATTCAAAATCAAGTTTTCCAGTTAATTTTTCACCTTCTTTGCTTCATTTTCCGCCGACATTATCATCCTTTTTAATAGCAAATTTTAAAAAACCATCAATATTTGAAACTGATACATTTTTAATTAAATCAGATGTACCTTGTAATTTTGCAATAATACTTTCTAATATTGTTGTTGGTACTAATGGTGAAGCATCTTGGTTTCCGCTTAAATTTGTGCTGATTTGTAAAAACTTAATTTCTTGATTTGTTAATTTTTTGTGTTGTAATTTTTTTAATCAAGCATTTTTATATTCTTTTGATTTTAGAACATCGTTAGTATTTTGTAAAATACTTTTATTTTCATAATTATTATAATTATAAAAGTTTTCAATATTCCGAGATTTTTCTGGTTGTTTTGTTTGATTATCTTCAATAACTTCCTGTTCAATTTCATTTTTAATCATTTCTAAACGATTAAATTCTGTTGTAATTTCATTAATTTCTTTAACAAGTTCTTTAACTTTTTTTACATCTTCATCAGATACATCTGCTTTTGTTTCAATATTCTTTTTTAAAAAGTTTAATTCTTCTTTTTTTGTTATTTTTTGATTCCTCAATTCTTTTAATTTATCATTTAAATTTTTTGTCATTTTGTTATTTTCATCTCCTTGCAAAATTTCTTCTATTTCTAGATTTAATATTTCTTTTTGTAAAATATTAAAATTCTTAGTATTTTTACTTTTAATTTCTTGCACCTCACTTTTTGGATTTGCACCTAATGGAACTAATGAGACCTCATTTACTTCAACTTGTTTTAAGTATCTAACAATATTTCCTTTAATTTCCTTATCTTCTGTTTCTATTGTTGTATATCCTATGCTTAATTGCATCGGTCTATTGCTTTTTTGCATTTGTTTTGAAATTTCATATGCTTCTTTTCCAACCGTAATATTTGTATTAATTTGCATTTTAGCTCATAATCCATCTTTTTTGCTTTCTAAGTATGCGATTCCAATTGGATTTTTATGTTCATGACCCCATAATAATGGAACTGCTGGTGTATTTTTTATAGTTTCAATGAAACTATTTTCATCAGTAATGTCACCATGATAATCAACAACATTATATTTATTAGCAATTCCAATTATTTCTTTAATGCCATCGTCATTTATTTGTATAATATTTTTTACTTTAAAATTAATTTTTTTATTAATCTCGTTATTAATTGTTTTGTTCACTTTTATCTCCTATATTTTTATTTTTAAGTTGTTCTCTTTCTTGCCAATCAGAATTTTTTGTCATTCCATAGATATCTAATCCCCCAACACTTTCATATCCCTCTTGATTTCTAACTTCATTTGGTGATAAAACACTATGCTCTAACATTTTTGCGTAATATGCTGTTTTATCTTGTAAATTTCCCAATAGTACTCGTTTTGCTGAAAATGATATATAGTTTCCTAATTCTAATTCTTTTTTGCTGAAAATTTTAAAACTAAATTCTTGTTCTCATTGTGTTAATAATGGTTGAATAACAGAACTAACATAACCTTGATATTGCTCTGGACTATATTTTCCATTAACAATCTCAGAAGCAACATTATAAAAGTTATAAATATTATTTCGATATTGCTCCATTTGTTCTTTATTTAAGTTAGAAATATTACAATCTACTTCTTGAAAATCTAGACCATTATCTAAAATGGCAAAACCGCGATATTTATTTTGTAAATTATTATCTACAAATTCTTTTAATTTTTCTTGTAATTATTCTGGGGCAACTATATTATTAACTTTTAATATACCTTTTAAATTACCTGATTGTTTTAAATTATTAATTGAGGAATTAATCATTTCTTCTAGTAATTTTGTTGAATATTCTAATGATTTATTTGGAATTTCACCAAATAATCCTTTATTATAAAATTTTCGTAAATGTATTAAATCGTCATATGGCAATACTAAATTTGTATTATTTAAATAAAATTTTATAAAATATTGATTATTTTTATCGAATAAAATTTCTAAAAAATCATACTCAATCGGAATTAAAGAATTAATTTTGTCATTTTCTCATTGAATATAAATAAAAGTATTTCCTTGTAAAAACAAATTAGTTGTTATTTTATAATAAAAATCATATGCACTCATTACTGAATTTGGTCTAACATTTAATAAATATTTTAAATTATATTTATTTGTAGTTTTAATATTTTCTTTTTCTACACATTGTGGTATCGCTTTTAACTGGGCAATATCACTTGCTATTCGATTAATTGTACTTTTAACAACATCAATTTCATAATTATTAGTAAAATTTGATAAAAAAGTTTTAAAGTCATGATTAATATACATAAAATTTTGTTTTTTGGATAAATTATTATTTATTATTTTTTGTTTTTTCTTAAATCATAGAGCAATTTTATTACCCTCCCTTACTTAAACCAAATAATTTAAGTCGTCACGATGATACCATCATTATTTAAAAAAGTACAAGTTTTTATAAAAAAATTGTACTTTGAAATTAATTAATCATTAAAATTTTTCCCGATATCTGTTTGATAAATTTTAAAATGTTGTTCATTATTTATATACATTTTATAAGCAAATAATAGTGCCATAAAACCATCAATTCTTTTACGTGAACTTTTTTTAATTGGCATAACATTTTCTTTATTATCTATTATAAGTTTTGTGTTATCTAAATTTTATTTAAAAATAGGGTGATTATTATAAATAATTTTATCATCATAAAATAATGGAGCAATCGATTTTATTAATGGTGATATTGTATATATACCATTTGTGACAATTTCTGTTCTATTAGAAAAACCGTTTTGTTCCAATTTTTCTTTTATATAATCTGCATAATATCTATCATATCCAATTTTTACACAAATTAAATTATATTTTTTAATAGTTTCAATAATATAATCAATTATTTCATCTCTATTTACAGCGGATCCAAGTGTAAAAGTTATGTATCCTTGTTTTTCTCAAACAGAATATAAAACTTTGTCTTCTTTTTCATTTTCATATGCTCTTTCTCGGGGAATAAAAAAATGTGGAAAAATAAAAAACTCACCAGTTTTTTCGGGTATTAAAAATACAACAGCAGTTAAGTCCATTGTTTGTGATAAATCAATACCAACAGTACAATATTTATTTTTTAAATAATCTTCTAAATTAACATTTTTATTATTTTTTTCTTGTAAAGATCAAAAATTAAATAATGAAGTTTCTTGTAGAGAAGCAATATTACAGTGACGAGTTAAAAAACTAGGTTGTTGTAATGGCTGGTTAATTGCTGTTTCTCATTCTTCTTTTAACTTTTCAATATTTTTAGAAATACCAAGATTTGGATTTGCTTTATATAGATTTTTAAATTTTTTTCATTCATTAAAATTATCTAATTCATATATTCAAGGTAAAAAATTATTGTTTTGATAAATATTATTTAATACTTTTTCAGCATATTCATATCTCTCATCATAAATACTTTCACGAGTACTTCCACTTGTTGTAATTAAAAGCATTAATGTATTTTTTCTTTTTGATGTTGCTGATTTAATAACATCGTATAAGTCTCTTTTTTTCATAGCCGCCAATTCATCTAAAATTACTACATATGGATTTAATCCATCTAATGTTTTATCTTCTGATGCTAATGGTTGAAAATGTGATCAATCTCTTAAAAATTCTATTTTATCCCTTGTTATTTTTAATTTACTATTTAATCATTCTTCTTGTCTAATCATACTTTTAACTTCATCAAAAATAATTTTTGCTTGTTCTTTTTTTGTTGCAACCGTATATATACTTGCTCTTTTTTCGTTATCTAATAACAAACATTTTAAAGCAATAGCAGATGCTAGGGTTGATTTACCATTCCCTCTACCAACAACCAATAATGCTTCTTTAAATCGACGAATATTAGTTTCTTTTTCATAAAAACCAAATAATGCTTCTATAAATGCTTTTTGTCATAATTATAATTTGAAATTTTGCCCTGCATATTCACCAGTTCAAAGATGATAAAATTTTTCTATAAAAATTATTGCACCACTTGCTTGTTTTTTATTAAAATAAAACCCTTTACTATTTTTTAATTCATTAACTAAATTAGATACTATCTTTTTAATTTTCAAACAAACAATATCTTCGTTTTTTTTAATTCACTCATTATATAATTCTAAATTAGTTTTAGTATTTTTTGTTTTTTTCCATTATAAATTATTTTTTCTTCTAATTGAAGAACTTCATCTAATAAATTATTGTTTGTTTGGAATATAGGCGATGCTTCAATTTTTTCATTACTTTCTTTTATTCATTTTTCAATAATTATATAGTGACTTTTATAATTTTTTAACATTGCATTATATTCTGGTAAAATTGGATTTTTTTCCTGTTTTTTATTACCACGAATATTTTCAACATCAATATAATAATTATCTAATTGACGAATTTTTTTGTCCATATCATAAATTAATCATTCAATTTTACAAAATTTTTTAAGAAAATTAATTTTTGACTTATCTAAATCAACATTATTAATAATTAATATTTTTTTATAATCTTTAAAAAGATTATTTATTTCTTTTTCGCCTTTTAAATTTAGTTTATTTTCGTTTAAAATTGCTTTATTTTTATTTATTTTTGGGTTATTTTTATTAATTTTTATGCTATTTTTAACCAATTTTTTATTATTTTTTTTGCCTTCCATTAATAAAACCCCTTATTTTTAAATGTTTTTTTTATTATTTTACATAATTTATTTCATCACACCACAAAATTTTTACCTTTTGTGTGCACGCGACCCCAGCCCTCGGTAGCCCAAAATACCTTTAAAATAAGATACAATAGGGGGGTAAAAATATAATTTAATTTATATAATCACTTAATTACTTTATACTAAGTCGATGACATCATACCGTCATTAAAATATAATGTCAAATAAAAAAATAATTAATATTGTTTATAAAAATAAATATGAGATATTATTAAATTAATTTAATAAACAAAAAGAATGATAAATCCGCTATCATTCCTACTAGGATTATATTATCAATTAATATTTTTTTCAAGTAAGAGTGAATAAGATTTTCACTCTTTTTTAATTAAATTGAAAGGAGGTAAAATTAAATTGTTAAATTTAAATAATGAAAAAATAAAAAATTATTTAATGATTATTAAAAAATACAATGATGTAAATAAAAATATATTAAAATATTTAAAAAATATGAAAGATGTAAGAAAGATAATTTTGATAAAAAATACATAATTAATTTAGAAAAAATTTTAAAAACATTACATGATGAATTGGATGACTTATTTAATTTAATAAAAGATCTCAATCTAGTAGAAGAGATAATTTTTTACAAGATAAAAATAAAAGGTCGTATAAATAAAAGTAGGGTAGTTTAAAAATTTTAGTAAATTATAGTGCTTTTATTATAATTAATTTATGTTTTTTCATATTTACCATACTTTTATTTATACGACCAAATAAAAAAATATTAAATAATTTATCAAAACATTAAAAATTTTAATAAATTTTAAAATAGAAACAATAGAAAATATTTTCTACTGTTTTTTTTACTATATTAAAAATATTAAAAATTACATAAGTATATAATTATATATTTAAAAATCACTAACATAATACCGTAGATTAAATTGTTTGTCAAATTAAATAATTAAGCATTATATATTTTTTAATCTACTAAATGATAAAGCAAAATTGCTAATTGAAAGTTATTTTGATTATTTTGCTCAAATGAAAACTCATAAATAGTATCAGAATCATTTAATTATTTGATATTAAATCGATGACATCATACCGTCATTAAAATAAAAAGTAAAGTAATTTTAAATATAGTTATTGAAATTCTTTTTTTTTCTAAATTTGAAATAATTTTTGTATATTTATTAAATTATTTTTTTCATATTTGTTGTATCCTAAATAAAAACCATTATCTCAATAATTAGGATTATCAATATTTTCTAAATCTTCTAGTAATTTTTTTAATTCTTCTGATGTTAATTCTTTTTGTTGGATTTTAGTATTTTCATAATGATTGTTATATTCATTTAATAAATCATTATTAGTATCATTTTTATTTTGCAAATTAAAATGCTTTTTTTCTTGTTTTAATTTTTCAAAAGATAAAATTAAATTTTTTCCCACAATATTACCACTTTTATTATTAACGCTACTATGGACTGGACTACATATTTTTTATTTTCATCAATTTTTAAACTAAAATAATTTTGATAACTTGATAAACTTAAGTAATTTTTATTTCAAACAACACAATCTTTTTTCTTATTTATTAAAATGTGAATCATATTATTTTTTTCTTGCGAAATTAAATTTTGATTTAGATAAATTTTTTTTATCATATTTAACACCTCTATTTATTTTTTTACATTTTTGGCATTTATAAAATTTATTAAGCATTAATCATTCTGAATTTGAAATTATAAACTCTTGCTTACATCTAATACAGTCAATAATTATATTGCCATTAAACATTGCTTTGGGTTTTGAATAGTCTTTTTTTATGATAAAAATCACCTTTCTTTTTTCTAATATTTTATATTTGACAAATTATTTTTTTTAATCGGTTAACTTTATTTTTAAACATTATTTTTATTTCAATTTCATATTTTTAAAATTTTATTTTCTAATTCATGGTTAATTAATCAATGTTATTATCATAATTTTGCCATAATAACCATTATTTTTGCAAACATTACAAATCGTTATTTCACATCCTCATTAGGTAATTTGTCATTTTGAATAACAAATATTTTTTTAAATCTTTAATAAAAAATTTTAACATTTCAATTTCAATAGTTTTATCACTATATTGACTATTTTGATATTTAATAATTTCATATTTATATGTTTCTATTAAATCAACTATTAATTGTATTTGTTCTAATTCTTTATTTTTAATAGGATAGTTTTTACAAGTGTTATTTTCAATTCCATTTATTAAAGATTTTATATATTCATCTTTTTTAACAATTTCGTTTTTATAGTCATATAAAATTTTATGTAATAAATCTTCTATAACATTATTATCAAATTTAACAATATTATATTTATAAATCTTTTTAAATTCATTTTTAATTATTTCATTAACTGTTTTTGCCATTATTTCACATCTTTATCTTTACTTGGTAATTTGTTATATTTTGAATTATCTATTAAACCATAACCACAACCTTCACCATCACAATTACATTCTGCATAACAAATTAAATCAAAATCTTCTTTATATAATTGTTGTTGTTTTAATTTAGCAAGTTCTTTTTTAAGTGTTTCGTTTTCTTCTTTAAGTTTATTAAATTTAATTGATTCTGTTATATTCATTATTAAATTTCCTCCAAATTCTTTTCCATAATCAAAGTATCAATATAGTCATAAGCACTTTCTTCTGAGTGACATTCTTCTAATGCTATATTAAATAAGTCTTCTTCAGTATAAACATAACCATTTTCATCTTTTCACATATTATTTACATCCTTGTCATTTAATATTTTCATTTTCTAAATCAATAATAGTTGTTAATCATTCTTGTTGATTTTCAACATTAGCAGTAATTTTTGCTTCTTCTATTGTATAAAAGCAGTTTGTTTTAAAATCACCATATTTACTTTTCATTACTAATAAAATTATCTTTTATTCATAATTTATTTCTCCTAATTCTTTTTCCCTAATGCTCAATGTTCATCAGTCATATCTTCCAATGAAACTGGATAACTTCTAATCATTATTTTATTTAATTTATTAACTATGTATTTATTTAATTTTTTCTTTTTCATATATCCTCCATTAATTAACAAAGTTAAAAAACTTTATTAATTTTATTTTTTTTATATTTACTTTTAGAATTATTTTTTATTTATTATGTATTCACCAGTTTCTAAATTAATTTCAGCGTTATCGTTAAATGCTTTTTCACGCATATGTTCTTTGTTGTGACATTTTAAACATAATAACTCTAAATTATTTATTGATAATAATATTTCTTTATTTCAATTAATAAAATCTTGATCTTTTATATATTTTTTATGATGAACTATTATTCCTTTTTTTAAATAACCCTTATCTTTTTTGCATCTTTCGCACATACCCATTTTTAAAGTGAAGTAATAATCTCTTACTTTTTTTCATTCAGTAGTATGATAAAATTTATTACGAATTGGACGATTTTTATATTTATTATTCATTAAAAATTATTATTCTAATGTTAAATTATCATTAATTAAAACATTTTCATCAAAATTGTTATTTTTTTCATTATCATTTTCATTATTAATATTGTTGTTTGATTCAATGCTAATAAGTTGTTGATTGTCAATATAATTTATATTGTTTTCATCATTAATAACTGTTTGATAATATTTATATGCTTCTTGCATTTCAACATTCATAATTCCTCATTTTTTTAATAAAGTAGATAAAACAGTTTTAAGAGCCATATCATTAAAACTACTATCCATAAATTTTCCATATTTTTTATAAGTTTGTGAATATTTACTAAAATGACTTTCGCATTGTTCTTTTGTTCAAAATAAAGTTTTTTCAAAACCATTTAATAGTTTAAAATATGCGACATATCCAATAGTTTCTTTTTTAATTCTTTGGTTTTTATCCTCTATTCAATTAAAATTATATTCTTCCTTTAAAAAATTATAATTTTTTAATTCACTATCTTTAACTTCAATAGCATTAATAGTTAAATATTGTCCAGTTCTAATAGCGAGTTGAATATACCCTTTATAACCGATTTGAAGTTGTGCCGAATACTTATTTTCTTTTTCATTTTTAAATTTTGTATTTAATCATTTTTTTGTATTTGATTGTTCTAAATAATTTTTAATTTCCATTTTAAATCTCCTCTTTAAAATTTGCACTATTTTTTAAAAATTGTGCTTTTGCATCTTGTCATTCTAAATTTAATTTAGTTGTTATATTAAAATTAATTCTTTCAATTCCATTTTCATTTATAATTCAAATTTCGCCTTTATCAGCAACATTAATACCATTGGCTTTTAATAATTGAGCATATCCTGTAATTTGTAATTGTTCCATTTTAATTTTTTTAAGTTCAACATTTTTTCAAGTTTTAAAATCAACAACAATAGCATTATTATTTTCCATATAAACCAAATCGGGTGTACCACAAATTAATCCATCTGAAATTGGTTGTTCTATTATTGCTATAATTTTTTTAAATTCTTTTTCAATTTTTTTAATAAAGTCATTAAACTTTTTTATTAGTGGAAATAATTTTTTAATTTCATTATATTCAACATTTAATAATTCTAATATTTGATTGATATTGTTTCGTGAGTTTTCATTTTTAACACAATCGTATAATATTCTTGATGCAAATTCGTGAATAATATTTCCCCTAATTATTGCTTTATTAAAATATGCAGAACCTTTAATATTAGAATAATTTGTATTAAAATAATTACTAACTATGGGTGTAACACTTGGCAAAAATTTATTATTAAATTTATATCTATGTTCATCTTTTCAAAATTCAGCTTCATATTTTAAATTAATATTTTTATCAATAAATTTCATAAATAATTTAATAATGAAACTTTGTTTTATAATTAATTTCTAATCAATCAATTTTAGGATTTTCAATTTGCTGATTTTTTATTCAATTTAAAACATAGTCTGTATCAAGTTCTTTTTTAATAAATTTATTAGGAACTTTATCAATGTCAATTATTTTAATATCATATTCTTTTTTTTGTTTTAATCCTCTAATTTTTAATTTGTTTTCACTAATTAATTGATCAATAATTCCGATATTATTAGTTAAATTATTATTTTCTAAAATTAATTGTTGCTGTTTTTCATACCAATAAACTTGTTTTTGTAAAATTTCATCTGTTAAACTTTTAAATTTATTGCTAATTTCTTTTTCAAATAATAATAAAATTCTTCTTACTTGATTTAAAATAGTTTTTGATGAAGAAAGTGGATTTAAGTATTTTTTTTCTTCCATTTTTAAAATAGCCTTTAATTCGCTACCATTATCTGCATCTTTTTTATTATTAATTGTGTAATTAATGATTTTATTTTGTAAAGAATTAAAATAATCAATGTTATTTTTATCAGTTATTTTTCATATAAAATCTTTCAAATAATTTAAAGAATCATTAAGTGAATTTCTTAGTTTTATTTTTTCATCTTCAATATCATTTTTAGTTATTAATTCTTTTATAGTTGTTAATTTCATATTCTTTATTTCTTCCTTTCGTTATTTACTATTAAATACTTTGATTATTTTTAATGTTATAAAATATAAAATCGGTAAACATATTGTATTTGTAATTAATATTCCGATAATTATTTGTTCTATACTTAAAACTCCAAGATTTAATCAAAAAAGAATAAAATCAATCGGAAGATAAATAATTATATTTGATAATAAAATAAGAATAATTTTAATAATATGATTTATTTTTATTCAATTAATTAGTTTAATTAAAATTACCAATAAACCCGTACCAATATTTCAACATAATGATCCCAAAGTAAAACCTCATAATGTTAAATCAGATAGAAAATGTCCCATAAATCCAATTAAGAAACACCAATATCAATTTAAAATAAATCCACTTATAAAAATGGGGATTAAAAATAATGGAATTGATGTTATTGGAATAATTTTTATTCGCATTACTTGTGATAATACAACCGTCATGGCAATTAAAATTGCCACATAATTTATTTTTTTAATTAATTGAAATTTATTCATTTTTTAAAAATTTAATTTAAGTTGTATTTTATTTAATCGCTTTTGTATCATTGCAAAGTAATTATTATTTATTTCACAACCTAGTCATTTTCGGTTTAATTGTTCACAAGCATATGCTGTTGTACCGCTTCCCATAAAAGGATCTAAAATTAAATAATTTTCTTTGCTATGTTTTTTAATAAAATCGCCAAATATATTTAATGGTTTTTCTGTTGGATGTTCTGTTTCTTTATAATAAGAACCTATTGAATTTTTAAATATTGTTTTTTTATTTTCATAGTTATTTTGATAATTTGGAATTGGGTGTTTTTTAGAATAAATAATTATACAATATTCTTTATCTTGCAAAATAAAATTATTAGTTGGCATTGGGTTTGTTTTTTCTCAAAAATAAAAATCAAAATTCATATTATTTTTATAAACTCAATCTAAATAATATTTAATTTGTCATCTATTCATTCAAATTAACATAAATTTCGTTTTTGAAATTCGGTAAAACTCAACTAAATAAGTATTTATATAAAATGAATTATGTAAGTTATTATCATAAATAGCATTAATATATTTATTTATACTTTTTGATATTTCACTGGAATTTATTTGTTCTTTTTTCCTTGTTGGTAAATCATATAAATAAGGTGGATCAGTTAATATTAAATCAATGCTATCATTTTCTAATGTTTTTATAAAAGATAAAGCATCACCATTTATTAACTTACCTAAATTAGTCTTAAATTCATTCATTAAATTCATCCTATTTTTGTATTTTATTAAACTAAAATTATTAAATATTTTTTTAGCATTATTTTTTATATATATTTAAAATATGTTTATCAAAAATATTTAATTTAATATATTTATATTGTTTGTTTATGATAGAAATTAAACTAATATTATTAATAATTTTTTAATTACTTTTACCTTAATTTATTTATTAACAAATATATTAATTTTGTTATTAACTAATTATTTATGAGAGAGTGAGAGAAATATTAATATTTTCTTTTTTATTTCTCTTTCTATCTGTCTTTTAAATAAATATATTAATAGTAAAAATAAATTTTAACATATTGAAAATATGCAAAATAGTAAAAATGGCACACCGAAAAATACTATTAAGTTTTCAAAGAACAGTTAGTTATTAAACAAAATATTAAATTAACATATTTTAGTTAATCAGTGTGCCAATATTAGATTAATATAACGGGAACAGAGAAAGGACAACACCTTAAATTGAAAAAAAACAGGTACAATTTTGTAAAAATTTCTAAGATATTTAATAAATGTGTAAACAACTTAAAGAGGACATCAAAAAGTTGCTATAAGTTTTTATTATAAAAATTAATAAGATGCTGTCCTTTCTCTATTTCAATTAAATTAATCTATAATTTTGGTTTTACAAATAAATTAAACCATTTTAGTAAATGGTTTAATTTATTTATTCTTATTCAATTTCTATGTATTTGTTAAAACCCTTATTTTTTACATGCGACCTATAAAAATTATTCTTTATTTTAAATATATTTATAAAACACTGATAAATCAACATTTTAAAAACTTATCTAATTATTTTATTTATATTTTTTATAAAACCTAATATTTTACAATACTATCAATTTATTTATTAAAACACAAAAAGAATATAAAAGATAAAAAAAGAGAAAAAAATAATAAAAAGTAATTACCTATAAATTGGAGTAAAAAATGGGAGTAAAATAAAAACAGATTTTACTATAACTTTTTAATTATGAAACTTTATTTTGATGTTTTTATTAATTTTAGTTGCAAATAATAAACTTTTATAGAATAATTATTAAAGAATAATTTGGTTGTTAATTTTGAGATTTAAGGAAGTGATGAGTAGTGCTATTTTTAAAAAAATTAGAGGCATTTGGTTTTAAATCATTTGCCGATCCATTAACATTCAATTTTGATCATGAAATGATAGGAATTGTAGGACCAAATGGGAGCGGAAAATCAAATATTAATGATGCAATTCGTTGATGCTTAGGTGAACAATCAATTAAATCACTTCGCGGGAATAATATTGAAGATGTTATTTTTAATGGGTCAGAAACAAAACCGGCATTAAATATGGCAGAAGTTAAACTAATTTTTGATAATACAAACCGGATTTTTGCAATAGACTATGATGAAATTGAAATTACTCGTCGTGTTTTTCGAGGAACTGGTGAAAATGAATATTTTATTAATAAACAACGAGTTCGTTTAAAAGACATTCAGGATTTTGCAATGGATAGTGGTTTAACAAAGTCATCATTAGCAATTATTTCACAAGGAAATATTAATGCCTTTGCAGAAGCAAAGCCATTAGAACGACGCGCTTTATTTGAAGAAGCTGCTGGGGTTGCAAAATATAAACGACGTAAATTAGAATCTTTAAAAAAATTAGATCGTTCAAATGATAATTTAGCACGTTTAAAAGATATTTTAAATGAAATCGAACGTAAATTACCAAGTTTGAAACGTCAAAGTGAAAAAGCAATTAAATATACAACATTAAAAGATAAATTAAATCAAATTGAATTAGCTGTTTTATTAAAAGATATTACTTTTTTTAATCAAAAATTATTAGAATTACGTTCACAGCAGAAAAAAAATATTAGTACAAAACAAGATGATGATAGGGAATTAAAAAATAAAGAAATTGAATATAATGAATTAAACAAAGAAAACTTTAATTTAGATAGTAAAATTAATGTTTTAACTAAGAAATTTCAAAGTTTAGTTTCAGAAATTAGTGATTTAAAAGTACATAAAATTGAATTAGATAATAAAGAAGCATATTTAAAAATGTATAATAATGATATTACTATTAATAATATGATTAATGATTATAACGAATTAACTGTTAACTTACAAAATGAACGCGAAAAATTGGCAACATTAGAAACACAACAACAAGAATATCGCGCTCAACGTGAATATTTTAATACAAAGCAAGCTGGGATAAATGAGCAATTAGGAGCAATTAATAAAACCATTATTCGTTTAGAAAGCGAATTAGAACGTGCGCAATATAATTTTGAAAATCAGGATAATTTACATGAAGGTGTTAAAAATATTATTAATAATAAAAATGTTTTGCCCGGAATTATGGGATTGGTTCAAGATATTATTAATGTTGATGAAAAATATGAGCAAGCAATTTTTACCGCTTTAAGTGGGCGTTTACAAGATATTTTAGTTAAAAATGTTGATAGTGCAAAACGAGCGATTTCATATTTAAAACAAAACCGCGCTGGACGAGCGACATTTATTCCATTAGATATAATATCGCCACGCTATCTTAATAGTGATGAAGAATTTGTAATTAAATCAGTGCAAGGATATTTAGGATTAGGAAATAATTTAGTTAAAGTAAAAAAAGAATTTCGAATTGCAGTTGATTATTTACTAAGTCGTTATTTGATTTGTACTGATTTCGATAGTGCACAAGAAATTGGAAAGTTAACAAAATATCGTTATAATTTTGTTACATTAGATGGCGAAATTGTTCGCCCGCAGGGAGCTGTTACAGGGGGTTATCGACGAACACGGATAACCATTGTTAATCCAGAAAAAGAATTAAGAGTTCTTAATGAAAAATTAGCAATGCAAAATGAAGAATATCATAATATTTTAAAACAATTAAATATGTTTCGAAGACAATTAGATGAAATTAATGAAGTTATTTCCGAAAATCAAGCTTCAATTGGGGCAGGAAAACGACAAATTGAAATTATTATGTATGACCAAACAAAGTTAAAAAATGAATATCAGTTACTAACATCAAAAAATATTAATGAAACAAAAATATTTGAAAATGAATCAGTTCTCAATATCACGGATCAAATTAAACAAAAAGAACTTTTAAAAACAAAAATTGAACAACAATTAAATGTCTCCCGTAGTTTAAAAGATAAGCAATCATTAGTAATCAATGAGATTAATAATCAAATTAGAGAAAAACGATATTATATTTCATCTTTGCAAGAACAAATTAGCAAAATGAATACTGAGTTATCGATTATTAATGTTAAAATTCAGCAAAATTTAACAAGACTAACAGAAGAATATGAAATGACATATGACCACGCTAAAACATTGGAATTAAAGGTAATTGATAATGAAGATTTAATTCGTGATGAAATTAAACAGTTACGAAGTGACTTATCTCAAATTGGCAATGTTAATTTAGAATCAATTGAAGAATATAAAGAAGAAAATTCTCGTTTTCAATTTATGAATAATGAATATAACGATGCAAATGATTCGGTTAAAAACTTGTTAAAGTCAATTGACGAAATGGATGGTATTATGGAAGAACAATTTGATAAAACAATTAAAGAGGTGAACGAGAAGTTACCATCAACTTTTGAAGTATTATTTGGGGGTGGTTCAGCAAGAATTATTTATACTGAACCAGAAAATTTATTAGAAACCGGGGTTGATATTAAAGTATCACCACCAGGAAAAAATATTATTAATTTAAATTTATTATCTGGAGGAGAAAAATCATTGGTTGCTTTATCAGTTCTTTTTGCGATTTTAAAAGTCAGACCAATCCCACTAGTAATTTTAGATGAAGCAGAAGCAACATTAGACCCGGCAAATGTTGAGCGATTTGCCAAGTATATTCGTAGTTTTGTTGAAATGACTCAATTTATTGTTGTCACTCATCGCGTTGGAACAATGGAACATTGTGATGTATTATATGGGGCAACAATGCAACAAAAAGGAGTTACAAAAATTGTTGGAATTAAATTACAACAAGCTGCCGAAATGATTAAAGAATTTGAGAATAAATTTGAAAATAAAAAAGCATAAATTATTTATGATTTTTTATTTTTTTTGATACAATTATTATAAATAAGTTTTAAAAAAATAAAACCATATAAAAGAGAGGAAACTTAAAGAATGAAGCTAAACGATCCTACTAAGGCTGTTAAGGAAAAAAAAGAAAAAAAAAAATATTTCTTAAGAGTATAGTAAGAGAGATTGGCCATCATAAAATGTTTACTTTAGTTGGTTTTGTTTTGGTATTAGTAATATCAATTATTATTTGAACAATTGCATCGGCGAGTAATGTAATTGTTGCCGGAGGAAGTACATCGGTTGCCCAAGTAATGGCAAATATTACGGAACAATATAAACGTGATAAAAAAGAAGATATTCTATATAATTCATTAGGAAGTGCTGCTGCCTTAGTTGGTGTAAAAAATGGTAGTTATGCTTTTGGTTTTTTATCAAAAGATGTTAATTCAACGCCCAAACCCAGGGATAACCGTTATAATGTTCAACAACTATGAGTAGATTATCATACTGGTAGTTTTGTTTTTGCCCGTGATTATATTATCTTGGTATATCATTTGCCAAATGGTTGTCAAATTAAACCACACCAAGATTCGTTACAATTTCAAAGTTTTTTTGGCGGAGAAGGAACTGAATTAATTCGTAAGATTTATACTGATAAAAATTTTACTTGACAACAAGCTTTTGGTTCACAATTAGTTTTTAGTAGTGGTAGCAATAAATTTTATACTTTAACACGCGAGCCTGGAAGTGGGACAAGAAATTTTTTTGAATCAGCAATAATTAAAATCAAAAAATATGAAACAAATCAAGTAGCTTCATCAAATGGTTCAATGTATCAAGCAATTTCAACTACTCCTGGGTCAATTGGCTATATTTCTTTTTCATATATTAAAAGAATTATTAGCAATGAAGATTTGGGCGTAAAAGCAATTGCTAGTGTTATTAGTAAAGTAAGCACAAAACCAAAATTACCATATAAAGTTATTGATAATAATTATGAATTTAATCCAGATTATTCTTTAACGAGACCTTTTACTGGAATTATTAATTATCAAGGAAAACAATTCAATAATGCCCTGCCTTTTATTGCATGAATGTTAGATCCATTACCATATTCAAAAACAAAACAAAAACTACGAAATGGTAAAAATAATCCTTATTATGACTCAAATTTTAAGTTAAGTCCACATGATGCCGCATATTGATATATGGAAGAAGGCGAAGAACCATTATCAATTGATGACTTTTTCTTCCGAAAGTATAATAATAATACAACTTTTGCAAAAAGCGGAAAAAAAATTGATAATGAAAAAGTAGCTTGAAATTTTAAATCAGATTATCAAAGTATTTGAGATTTTATTGTGAAAAAATTTCCTGAAAAATATCAAGCATATTCTGAATATGAATATAACGGAATGGAGAATTAACTATGGCGAAGAAAGAAGTTGCGAAAGAAAAACAACCGTTTTCCAAAAAAATGGCATTATGAAAAATCTGTTTTACAAATAATTTTCGCGGATGAAAACAAATTATTGATTTTACTTCAAAAATTATTATTTATTTTTTTGCGATTTTAACAATTTTAATTTTATTAACTCTATTTGGTTTTATCATTTATAAATCAATTTATTTTTTCCAGCATTATCCTGCTGGTTTTTGGGGATTTTTATCGGGTAATACTTGAAATGCTAATAATAGTCAATTTGGTATTTGGCGAATTATTATTGCAACATTTTTTGTCTTATTAATTGCTTTACTATTTGCAATTCCGTTAAATATTTTTTCATCATTATATATTTCAGAATATTTAAGTCCAAGGATTAAACGTAGAGTTGTTAGTATTATCCAATTGCTAGCCGGAATTCCATCTGTTGTTTTTGGATTATTTGCTTTAGCAATTTTAGGGCCGCTCTTCATGTTAACTGGCGCCCCTTCAACATCAAACTTATTACTAACATCAATTACTTTATCTTTTATGGTTTTACCAATTATGATTTCATTATCGATCAATGCTTTAGAAAATGTTCCCGATTCATATCGCTTTGGTTCATTAGCATTGGGATTAAGTAAAACCCATACAACTTATCGTATTGTTTTACGTTCAGCTTGATTTAAAATTATTACTGCTATTATGATGGGAGTTTCGCGGATTATCGGAGAAACAATGGCAGTGATGATGATTGCTGGAAACGCACCAGATGGTTTAAAATTTGGTAATGGTTTTATTAATTTTATTTTTTCATCAATAGCAACTTTAGCATCAACAATTGGATTAGAAATATTGGAAAATTCGGGGCCAATGCATGAATCGGCATTATACG
Organism: Spiroplasma endosymbiont of Antitype chi; assembly: GCA_964019725.1. Taxonomy (GTDB): domain Bacteria; phylum Bacillota_I; class Bacilli_A; order Mycoplasmatales; family Mycoplasmataceae; genus Spiroplasma. Next base: position 315,194 of record OZ026467.1, read on the forward strand.
CAATTGGACTGGTATTATTTATTATCGTCTGTATTATTAATATTTTTATTATTTCATCACAATCATTTCATAATCGAAAACGAAACTATCATGCTCGTAAAAAAACAAAAAGTTTACGATTAAGTAAATCATATAATGCTAATAAAATTAATAAGTTATTTTATAAACATATTGAAAAAACAAGGGGTTTGAAAAAGTTTAAAGATGGAATTGGAATGTTTTTTTTAATATCTTCAACTGTAATTGTTATATCATTTACATTGGTTATTTTATCTACAATTATTTGAAAAGGATTATTTGGAATGGTATGAAGTGATCTAATTTCAACATCAACCTTTGGTGGTGGAGCAGGAATTATTTCAACATTTTTAGTTACTCTGTTATTAGTTATTTGTTCAATAATTTTTGCGATACCATTATCACTAATGGTTGCCATTTATTTAAATGAATATGCCCGTCCAAATAGCATTTTTGCAAAAATGGTGCGTTTTGCAATTGATGTTTTATCATCAACACCAAGTATTATTTATGGAACTTTTGGATTAGCTTTCTTTATTGGCGTTTGTTGTTTACCATTATCAATTTTAAGTTCTTGTTTAACCTTAACAATTGTTATTTTACCAATTATGATTCGTAGTATTGAGGATGCTTTATCGGGTGTTGAAAAATCATTGCGACATGCCTCATTAGCATTAGGAGCTAACAAAACATCAACAATGCTGAGAGTTGTTTTACCAAATTCTATGCCAGGTATTATTACTGCAATTATTTTAGCAATTGGACGCATTATTGGTGAATCAGCCCCAGTTTATTTAACATTAGGAACCTCGGTACGGTTACCAATTGCTGGATTTATGTCACCGGGGGCAAGTATGACAACACAAATTATAATACTTTCAAAAGAAGGCGCAACAGCAGGAGCGATGCGAATTATGTTTGAATTAGCTTTTGGGATTATGGTTTTAATTTGGTTATCAAATAGTTTGGCCCATATTTTAGAGAAGAAATTTGCACCAAATTATTTTAATATTGGATTTAGAGCGAAGTGAAAAAATCGAATTAATAACTTGAAATTTTTCTTTTGAAAAGAAAATTATCTTCATCAAAAACAAAGTTTTAATAATTTTTGAAAAAAATTTGTACCAAAGAAGAAACAACGCTATAAAGAAAATAATACGAAGAATAAGGGAGAAAAATAATGGATCCAAAAGTAATTATTAATAATCCAATATTTGATTCATCAGATAATAATCCGGATTTAATTAAAGTAAAAAATATTAATTTTTTTTACAAAGGAAATAAGCAGGCTCTTTTTAATATTTCAATGAAAATTAAAGAACATACTGTTATCGCTTTTATTGGTTCCTCGGGATCAGGAAAATCAACATTACTGCGTTTATTTAATCGAATGAATGATGTTGAACCAAAGTCAATTTTTAAAGGTGAAATTTTAATTAATGGAAAGGATATTTATAGTCCTGAAACAGATATTGTTAAATTACGAACAGAAATTGGAATGGTATTTCAAAAACCTTCACCATTTCCAATGTCAATTTATGATAATGTTGCTTATGGACCGCGAAATCAAGGGGTTCGTGATCGAAAATTAGTTAATAGTATTGTTGTTGAAAGTTTAAAAAGAGCGGCATTATGAGATGAAGTAAAAGATAATTTACGAGATTCTGCTTTTGCATTATCAGGCGGACAACAACAACGTTTATGTATTGCCCGAGCAATTGCGATGAAACCTAAAATTTTGTTAATGGATGAACCAACCAGTGCTTTAGATCCAATTTCAACATCAAAAATTGAGGAATTAATTACCCAACTAAAAAAAGATTTTACAATTGTTTTAGTAACCCACCACATGCAACAAGCCGCACGAGTTGCTGATTATACTGCTTTTTTTGCAAAAGGTAAATTAATTGAATATAATAAAACTAAGATTATTTTCTCTCGTCCGGCTAATAAAAAAACAGAAGATTATATTACTGGGCGTTTTGAATAACGAAAGAATGGGTACAAAATATGAGCATAAAAATTGAAAATGATTTAGCACAAACAAAAAAAATGATTATTGACATGATTGCAATGACAAAAAATCAATATGATGATATGGTTAAATGTTTAGAAACAAATGATGTTGAGCTTGCTCAGAGTGTTATTTCCGCTGATGAAACAATTAATAAAATGCAAGAGGCTTTTATTGAAGTTTCACTATGAAAAATCGCAAAACAACAAATGGTTGCAAAAGATTTACGAAGAATAGTTGGTTTTATTTTGATTGTTAAGGAAGTTGAACGTATTGCAGATTATGCAAAAAGTATTTGTCGTTATTATATCAAATATAAACCTTCAACAAAGTTAATTAATTTTTTTAAAAAATTGGTTTCAAAAGTCATTGAAATGTTAACAGAAGTATCAAATATTTTTGAGGAAGAACGAATCGAGTCAGCATATAATATTTTAAAATATGATAATGAATTAGACAAGATTTATAAAGTTGAAAACGATTCTTTAATTGAAAAAATTCGTGAAGCAAAATCAAAAGAAGAAATTAAAGTTATTACTTTAACAATGCAACAATTACGTTCAATTGAACAAGCCGGAACGCATATCATTAATATTGCTGAAACATTAATTTATATTATTGAAGGAAAAATTTATGATTTTGAATTACCAATTTAATATGATCTTCATCATGAAGATCGTTTTTAATGCAAAATTATCAATGAATTTTTACTGCTTGTAAGTTTTTTTTATTTAATATAATTAAATTTATTGCTAAATAGTTAAAAATAAAAGTATAATTTATAATGGATATAAAAAAATAAAGAAGGTGACAAAAAGATATAAAAATTTTTAATAAATACAATGAAATGTTTAAAATAAAGAATTACAGATAGTATTATAAAATCTAAGCTTTTGTAATACTATCTAAAATATCTTATTAAATAATATAAAGATAATAAAATAGAAAAATTTACCATATAAGGTGAAAATTATTGGTTTTAGCAAACAAGAATGTATTTTGGTTAAAACCAAAAACTTTGTTGCTTGTTAAAAAAATTAAAGGAGAATTAAGATGTCATATTTAGATAATTTAAAATTATGGGAAGATGCTAAAAATTTAGATCCAACATTATCCGCTGAATTTAAACAAATGTCTGAAGCAGATTTAATTGCTGCTTTTTCAGATGATTTAGAATTTGGAACCGCCGGATTGCGAGGATTATTGGGTCCGGGAACCGGAAAAATGAATTTATATACAATTAGAAGAGCAACGTTAGCTTTTATGCAATATTTAAAAACAATTTATTCTGCGACAGATTTAAAATCAAAAGGAATTGTAATTGGACATGATAACCGTCATTTTTCAGCTGAATTTGCACAAGAAGTAGAAAATATTATTGCTAGCAATAATATTAAAGCGATTTTATTTGCTAATAACGACCTTCGCCCAACGCCAATGGTTTCTTATACAGTTCGGAAAATAAAAGCGGCAGCAGGTGTTATTATTACAGCAAGTCATAATTCGCGCGAGTATAATGGTTATAAAATTTATGACCATAATGGTTCACAGTTTTTGCCAGTCGCAACTGATGTTATTGGTGAAAATTACTTAAAAATTAAAGAAGAAGTTTTTACTTTAACTTTAAATCCAGATCCAACTCTAATTACATATGTTGCAAAAGAAGTCGAGGATAATTATGTCAGCGATGTTAAATCAATGCAGTTTTATCCAAATCAAAAACGTAATATTAAGATTGTTTTTTCTAATTTGCATGGAACAAGTAAAGAATGAACTCCACGAATTTTAAAAGAGTGCGGCTATGATGTTTCGATTGTAGAAGAACAATTTGATAATGATCCTAATTTTACTTTTGCCCCCAATCCGAATCCAGAATTAATAGAATGTTATGATTTAGCATTAAAATATGCGAAAAAAGTTAATGCTGACGTTATTATTTTAAATGACCCCGATGCTGATCGTTTGGGAATTGGTGTTAAAATCAAAGATCGCGAGTATTATTTAATGAATGGAAATGAAACAGCTCCGGTATTAATTGAGTATTTATTTTCCCATTATCAACGTCAAAAAAAATTACCTAAAAACGGTGTTATGTATAATACTTTTGTTACTGGTAATTTATCAGATAAAGTAGCCGAAAGTTATGGTGTTCAAGTTATTAAAACATTAACTGGTTTTAAATGAATTGGGGATCAAATGAGCAAAGCGGCAGATAAAGGGTTAAAATTTTTATTTGGATTTGAAGAAGCATATGGATATGTTTTAAAAGACATAACTCGTGATAAAGATGGAATTCAATCATCATTAGTCTTAGCAGAAGCTTGTTGATATTATCATAATCAAGGAAAAACATTATATGATGTTTTAGTTGAACAATATAATAAATTTGGTTATTTTTATTGTAAAACAGTTAATTTAGTTCGTGATGGAATTGATGTCAAAAAAAATATTAATAATATTTTAAAAAAATTAAGACAAGAAACAATTACTAGTCTAGATAAAATTAAATGTATTAAAAAAGAAGATTATTTGCATGGTTTATATGAAATGCCGGGACAAGACTTACTAAAGTTTTATTTTGCAGATGGTAGTTGGTTTGCAGTTCGCGCAAGCGGAACAGAACCGAAAATAAAATTTTATTTTGTTTGTGTTGATAAAATAAATGAAGAAGCAAAGAGAAAAATGGAAGCAATGTACCAAGAATTAGAAACTAATTATTTAAAAGAATAAAATTTTACAGTATTACAAAAGCTTAGGTTTTATAAAAAATATAAATAAAATAATTAGATAACTTTTTAAAAATTTGATTTATCATTGTTTTAGAAATATATTTAAAATAAAGAATAATTTTTATACAAAAACCTAAACTTTTTTATTACTACATAAAAATTATGCTAATATATAGTTAAAAAATAATGTGTTTGGGTATGGAAAAAATTATTTTTGAAGCTGATGATAATCGCAAAGGAATTGTTGATAAAATTTTTGTTACAAATAAACAAGTTGTCCAAAATGGCGATAAAATTGCTAACATTATTACACAAAATAAAGTTTATGAAATTAAAGCTCCAATTACTGGTTATGTTTTAAATCTTATTGTTTATGAAAATAAAGTTATTAATAGTGTTGATGTTCTATTAGATTTATTATCATTTGAGGCAACCCTTAATGAACAAGACAATAATTTTGAGCAAACCTATAATAATATTTATTTTAATGGTTCCGGAAAATATAATGTACAAAATCGATTATCAATTGTTGTTAAAAAATCAGAAAAAGAAATTTTTCTCGAAGAATTAATTGAAACATTACTAGCACTTAAATTGTCTAGTGAAAATACACAATATGATTTTGAAGATTCAATTGAAATTGATTTACCATAAGAAAATATAGCACAATATTCAAACCCATTTTTTAAACAGAATAATCATTCAAATACATTTCCTTTTAAAGATAAAGTTGAAAATTTTATTGATAATATTCCTGGTGAATAAAATATTTAAACATTACAAAAAGATTTGGTTGATTTAAAAAACGATTGGGAAATTATTAAAGATGATTTAACAACAATAACAATTAAAGAAGAAGTTATTGAAGAACTTGAAAATTTAGAATGTGATTTAGCATTTACAGCAGAAATGGCCGCGATAAAACGAGTTGATGATTCAAAAATAGAACCTATTATAAATTTAGAAAAAGATAAATTAGTGGAAAATAAGCAGAAAGAAAATCATGGTTAACATTCGAAGTTACATTCGATGGTTCATTCGTCTGTTTTGTCTCATCTTAAAAATAATAAGTCAGAAGATGCAACGTTAAGGTGGCATTCCGCTTCTTCGGAACATAAAATAAAAGAAAATACACAAACTTTGCAATTTGACAATATTAAATTAAATTAAGAAGCAATTATTCACACAAAAGAAATTATGGAAATTAAAAAAATATTGTCCATGGTTTTATTGATGTTGAAGTTGATGTTAGCGAGTTATTTATTTTATTTTCAATTATGCGTGAAGTATATTCGCAAAATGATATTAAATTAACATTATTGCTTTTTTATATTAAAGCAGTCTATGATGGATTAAAAAAATTCCTTGTTTTAAATGCATCATTTATTAGTAAGAAAAATAAAATTTTATTAAAATTATTTTATAATATTGCTTTTAATTTGGATAGTGATACTGCATTAAAAATTCCTGTTTTATATAATTTAAAAAATGTTTCAATTAAAGAAATTGCTTCAAAGGTAATAAAATTAATAAGTAAAAGTATTAATAATGAATTTAAATAAAAGGACTGTCAAGATGCCTCATTTTCAATTATAAATTATGGTGAATATGGAATAACGCGGGGAACATTTACAATTCCGGATGATAATGTTTCCAGAATTTAAATGGGTTTTATTTTTAAAAAACCTTTTGTGGTTTAAAAAAATTATATTTCAATTCGTGATATTATGGTAATTACATCGGGTTATAATGAAGCCGTAATTGATATTACTGAAGAAATTAAATTTATCCATTATTTTTCATATTTATTATCAAATCCAGGGGCCTTTATTATAAGATAAAAAGTCATTATTCACTTTTTTATTTCTAGGAGGGGAAAAATGAATATTAAAGATTTAACAAAAGAAGTTAATAATGTAGAATTAATCGCAATTGCCGATAAGGCAACCCAAGGGACCGCATCCAATGGCAGCACTTATTTATCGATAACCTTGAAAGATCGTACTGGAACAATCGAAGCAAGGTTATGAGATGCTCGCCCTAAAGACATTGAAAGTTTAATTAAAGGAAATTGTTACAAAGTAAGTATTAATATTATTGAGTATCGAAAAGTTTTACAAGCAAAAATTAATAGTTATAATATTGTTGATAATGCCAGCATTAATCTAGATGATTTTATTGAAGTTGCTCCGCTTTCGGCGGATGCAATGTATGATGAAATTATTACAACAGTAAAAAAAATGAAAACAAATGAATATCGTGAAATTATGATTTTAATTCTAGCAAAATATGGCGAGCAATTTAAAATTTGACCAGCTGCTATTCGTAATCATCATGAAATTAAATCAGGTTTAATTTGACATAGTTTAACTATGCTGCAAATGGCAAAAAATGTTGTCAATGTTTATCACGATCGTTTAATTGATGCGGAATTATTATATTGTGGTGTTATTTTGCATGATTTAGGAAAAGTTATTGAAATCACAAGCGGCGCTACAAATAATTTTTCATTTGAAGGAAAATTACTTGGTCATATTTCAATTATGGCAAATGAATTAAATCATCTTGCTCAAAGTAATAATTTAAATTCAGAAAAAATTGTTTTATTAGAGCATATGATTTTATCTAGCCACGGCCGATTGGAATATGGTTCACCCGTTGAACCACGCTTATTAGAAGCAGAAATTTTATCATTTTTAGATAATTTAGATGCACGAATTTACCGCATTGATAAAGAACTAGAAAAAACATCGCTTAATGAACAAACACAGCGCTTGTTATCTGTTGAAGGCCGTTGATTTTTAAAACATTTTGAAAAATAATGATTAATTTAATTGTAAAAAGTTGGTAGTAAGAAAAAAGTTTATGTTTTGGTATAAAAATTATTCTTTATTTTAAATATATTTATAAAAAACTGATAAATTAACCTTTTAAAAAGTTATCTAATCATTTTATTTATATTTTTTATAAAACATAATATTTTGTAATGCTATCAAAAAGTTTAAAATTTTTTTAAAATTTTATATTATGTAAATTCAATCAGCAAATTATATCTCTTTTTATTATGATAAATAATATCATTTAAAATAAATGCAGCTATTTTTTTAAAAAAAATAAAATATTTGTAAGTTTAGTCTATTTTAAACATATTTAAACGCAATAAAAAATAATTTATTAAATTACTTCAAATAAACTTATCTAAAATTATCTAAAAATAATTCTTTTGATGTTTTTAAATTTAAAATAGGCCCTAATTTTTAATTTATAACATCAAATACTTAATCTTTTTTTTGTTGATTAACAAGGTTAAAATCTGCTCCCTTATTATATCTTTTCCTAAATTCACGGTTTATTCTTTCAATTAAGGGTTTTTGTTTAGGTGAACCTGGGTCACAATAATAAATATTAGCTCTGGCAATCTTTTTTATTTCTTCAAATTTAATAAATTATTTTCTTCTATATGTTATTATTCCTTTAATTTTTCTAACTAAATCATTAATTATAACTATATGTTCAAGTTTTTATAAAACTTCATTAGCAGTATGTTATTCTAATTTCATAGCAAAGTATTTTTTGCTTGATTGTCCAACTGATACTAAACACAAATAGATTGACGCCCTTTGCCAACCGCCGTATCCATTTCAAATCAATCAACATTAGATTGTTTATTTTCAATATTTCAAATTGACCTAAATCTTTCATCTAATTTTTCGCGATTATCAGGTCTTTTCTTTGTTCTATTTCTTCTGCCATTATTTAATAAATTTTTATTTAAAAAAATCAAAAGACCTAAATAAATTTATTTATAAAATTTTTTAAGACAAGCGGGAAATTTGATACCAAACTTTATTAAAAAAACGTTAAATAATTTCTACCGGTTAATCTTAAAGAATATTAAATCGTAAATTTAAAAATTATTGTTGTTAGTATTTGAATGTGGACATTTTTTTAATACAATTTTTTTATTTTTTGTTTATAATATTTTTGCACTTAAAATAGTATATAATTTTTTATCTTTTTTAAATTGATTTATTTCTCTTTTAATAGTATTAACTTCACGGAACCACCCGTTTGTCTTGATATTTCAGATAAATTAAGTGTGCATTTTTTTTATAACTATCAGATAACAATAAATCATTAAATAAATTTAGTTCATAATATTTTACATTTGTATATTTTTGCATTTTTCTGTCTTTAATTATTTTTAAAATATTTATAACATTAAATTAAAAATTATTAACAATTATTTTTATAGGTATATAACTTAATTAGTAAAAATTAAGTAATTTTTTTTCTTTTAAAGCTTTTTATAAAAAAATAAAGTAATTAATTTTATTTTTTATTTTGGTGTAAAATATAGATAATAAAAAGAACTTTTGAAATTTTTTTTATACATTTTTATAGTTATTTATTGCTCCTTTATTTAATCATATTGTTTAAATAATAGCAATTTTAATATGCAAAAATAGTAAAAAATGAAATAATTTAATCCAAAAAAAGTAATTTTACAAACATTTTATCGTAAAATTTTATCGTAAAATATATGAATTTTGATAAAATAAATAACCTAATAAACCATATAATTTGAATGATTTAACCAATTAATTCAAACCTTTCTTGCAAATGAAGATACGGAATACTTATGCGAGCGAAAAGATAGTTCCTTTTCTCGAAAAAAAAGTTGATATAACCAAAAGTGAAATAATTAATTTTATGATGAAATAACCTTATGGTGCTAAATTATATTGACAACGAGAATTTAATTATAAATATTCATTACAATAAAAATAAATTGAAAAAGAATTAAACTTAAATAATTAACAACCAATAATAGTTAATTTACAAACTGATATTAAAGATATTGATAAATAAAGTAATAATAATGCTTAACAATTTTACTTATTTGTTATAAACGCCCTATTTTTTATTACAAAATAGTATTATTGGTAATAAATATCCATTTGTTAAAAAGTTTGAGTTAGTTAATGAAATTAATCAAATTTGAACACGATATAGCAGTAAGACTATTTCAAATATTAAAATGTTTGTTTAATTATTAAAAATTATTTTATTAATTAAAGAACCAATTTGTATCATTGCTAATATGTATTGGAGTAAATATTTAAAAGATAGTGTATTTTAAAATATCTGAAATATTTTAGATGAAAATAATATGGTCGCATGTAAAAAATAAGGTTTTTTTATTTTTAAATGTTATTTAGTTTAATATAAATTAAGGATATTTTTTATTGTTTTTATAAAACCCTTATTTTTTACATGCGACCAAAACATTACTAAATAGTAAAAAATTTATATTAAAGAAAATATATTATAAAAAAAGTAAATGATAAGGAAGTGATTAAATTTTAAATGAATTATGACAAAATATTACTTTGGAAAATTATAATAATTTTATTCCAACGACAGGTAAAATTACACAATTCCCAGTTCATTATAATAAGTTCTTTAAAGGCGATTTTTATAATTATGATTTAAAACATTTGCTTTAAGAGCCCGAAATATGATTAATTACTATTTAAATTATTCATTTTCAAAATTAAAGTTTGAAACATTTAAAGACCCATTATTAAAGAAAATTTGTATTAATACGGGTGTTTATTACTATTGAGCATTGAACATTTAACCTTATTCTAATTTATTTTTTACTTCAGCAAATATGAGTTTATTGATGATATTAATTATTCTTCACAAAATGACCCCACGTCAACATGACAAGGTCTATTACCTTCTTATGCAAAATCATTGGCTAATTTAAAAACTTTAAAAAAATGTTTCGCGCTTTTCAAGAAGAAGGTATTGATTTAACAATGATAGATTTATATACTCAATTATAAGTGGCGCTAGGTACCATATACATTTTAGATCAGTGTTATTATTTTAAAAATTTTAACACAGCTTCGGATGGTGTTAAAAAAATTATGCTTTTATTTTATCTAACGTTGTTGTAATAATCTAAAAAGATAGTAATTAATTTTCGTAATTCATTAATATTTTTAGGATAACAAGGAAGATATTCAAAAAATTTATTTCATTTTTGATTAAATCTTTTAATTTTCCCATTTGATTGGGTGGGTGAATCGGTTTTGTTTAATTAATAATACTTTTTTGATGTAATAATTTTGTAAAATCACTTTTATGATATTTATACTCTGGATTATAACTATAAACATATTCAGGACCATTATCGGTTCTAATTATTTTTATTCTAATTTTATTTATTATTTAAAAAATCATTATAAGCTTGATTAAAAATACCAATTGCTGATGACTGTGATTTATTTCCAGATAAATAAGCAAGACTGAGGTGTGATTTTTCATCAATAAAATCATACAAATATAAATTACGTTTAAAACCAGTCATATTTGGTGTCATAATTTTAATATCATGTTGTAAATGTCCTAATTCAGACATTTCATAACGTTTATAATTCTTAATTTTATTGTTTTTATAATAAAAATTATTAAATTCTTTATTTTATTTAATTAAAGTTTTGATGTTGTGTTTAATTACTTTCTTTTTATATCTGAAAAATCCAGCTAGTGTTAAATTATAAAACTCATAAATATCAGTTCCATATTTTTGTCGATATTTTTTCATCATTTTTGCAACAGCAATCTTGTAATTTTTTGAATAATGGTTATTAATATTAGTTGATCTAGTTAATTTTTTAACTAAAACAATAAAATTTAATTTTTCTTTAAGACAAAGTTGAATATTTTTAGCTCAATTATAAAAATTTTGTTTTGATTTATAAAATAATTTAATTAAATTATTTAATGAGTTTTTATATAAATAGTATTTTTGACATAAATTAAAATAATTAATGACATTTTGATAAATATAGTTTGTTTGTTTTGAAGGTTATTATTGTTAATATTATTTTTTTTTATTTTTATTTGTAATAAATATAATTCATTTTCATTAGGAATACTTGTTACCATATACTTTTAATCTACATTATAATTTAAAGACTAAATTAGTGGTCTAAAATGTATATGGTTTTCACACCAAGTTAGAAGTTGGAGCATTGTTAGATAAGGTTGTTATAGAAAAAATTAAAGATGATAAACTTTAAAAAATAAAAAAAGAAATTTTAGATGAATTAAAAAAATTAATTATTATAACAGATGTATCAGAATGATAATTTGTTGATAAAAGCAATTTTGTACCGAATAATAATAATTATTATGACATTAAAAATTATGATAAAGATAATTGTAGTTATCAATTTTTTGTTCAAAATAATGAAAATAACCTAACATGTGGATATGGCGGTGTTGTTAAAACAAGCCCCAAATTTCCATTTTCTGTTAAATATTTAATTTAAACAAATGATGGATTATATTTTTATGTATTATTTTCGCAAGGAATAGTTCTATCATATATAACTAAATATGGAATATCCGCTAAAATTCAAGCATTATATATTCAAAGAAAAAAAGTAAGTTAGAAATGAGGTGTTATTATGCCAAAAGTAGAAGTTAAAGATGGTAGTAAGAAAAAAGTTTAGGTTTTGATATAAAAATTATTCTTTATTTTAAATATATTTCTAAAATACCGATAAATCAACCTTTTAAAAAGTTATATAATTATTTTATTTATATTTTTTATAAAAAATAATCTTTTTTAAAACCATCTTATTTTTTGAATTGCATTTACATTTAGAAAATAAAACTATAAATTATAAAAGTTTTATTTTCTAAATTATTTTTAAATTTGTAAAATCCAAAACAAATTTTTTAGTTTTTTTAATAAAAAAGCTTTAATTGTTTGTTTGGTAATAAAATAAATATTTTTTAAATAACCATTAATATTTAATTTACTAAAAAAACTATTTGCATTATTAATACAATAATTAAGAATACTACCAAGTAAATTAAATAATAATAATGTTGTTCAATTAATGCAAATTTTAAAAAAAGTTTCTTTTTGATAAAAAACGTTATTAATAAAAGATAGAATAAAAAATAATGAAAAAATAACTATACATGTCACAAAAGGAAATATTTCTTTTTTTTATCTTTAAAATATCTGTTGTTAAAAATAAAATAGCAAATTAATCAAAAAAATACTGGTATTAAGAAAAAGGTTGGTGTTTGTAGGTATAAAAAAATTTAATTCGCTTATTAATTAATACAAAAAAATGATTAATAATTAGACTTTTTAGCAAAATTATTTATTTCATTTAATTGTTTTTATTTTTAATTTTTATAAAACCCCAACTTTTGTAATGCTATCAAAATACTAGTAATAAAAATAATAATATTTTCATGAAAATTTATTATTTGATTAACATTAATATTTGTTTTAACAATTTTGTCAATTTCTTTTTTATTAAAAAAGAATAAATTAATAATAAAACTTAAGTTAAAAAATATATTAAAATTAAAAAATAATATTTATTACATTCTACATATTATATTTATTATCTTATAATACTGTTATTTAAGTAATAATTAAAATACTATAAAAAATATTAATAATTATACCATACATAACGATAGTGAAATATGGATAATAACCCTTTAAAATAAAATTAAGAAAAAATATTTGAAAAATGAGATCATATATCTTAATATTAATATTGTACTTAAAAAAGAAAACTGCTGTAAATAAATAGTAACTAATAGTCAATAATGAAAATAACATTAAAATTAAAATAATTATATTAATAATAATTTGAATAATACTTCTATAACCATAAATTGAAGTTTTTATTATTTGCTCCTTCATATTTTTAACTATTGATATATTGTAATATTATTAATAATTTTGATATATAGCTTTTTATTAATTTAATTATAGCAAAAAACTACTTTACAATTGATTATATAATCATAAATAAATTACTATCTTTTTTAATAGAAAAAAAATTAAATGTTATAAAAAAGTTGGTCGTATAAATAAAAGTAGGGTAAAAATATAAAAATTAGAAATTAATGTAAAAGCAATATCACTTACAAAAAAGTGATATTTTTTGTTTTTAACAATAAATATTTGAAATAGTGAAAAGGCAATATCTTTTTAATTAGCTCTAAGCATTTTCACTTCCTTGTTTCAGTTAATTTTAATAATATATTTATTAAATTAAGGTATTGCCCTTCCACTATTTCAAAACACTTTTAAAAACTTAATAGTATTTTTCGGTGTGCCATTTTTTGCTATTTTGCATATTTTAAATTTGCAAAAATTTATTTTTACTATATATTTAATATATTTATTTAAAAGACAGAGAGATAAAGAGATAAAAAATAAAATATTAATATTTCTATCACTCTCTCATAAATAATTAGTTAATAACAAAATTAATATACTTGTTAATAAATAAATTAGATTAAAATTAAATAAAAAATTATTAATAATATATTTATTTCAATCTCTATCATAAACAAACAATATAAATATATTAAATTAAATATTTTTGATAAACATATCTTAAAATTATTTATAAAATATAATTCTAAAAAAATATTTAATAATTTTAGTTTAATAAAATACAAAAAATAGGATGATAATTTAATGCAATAATTTAAGACTAATTTAGGTAAGTTAATAAATGGTGATGATTTATCTTTTGTAAAAACATTAGAAAATGATAGCGTTGATTTATTATTAACTGACCCACCTTATTTATACGATTTACCAACAAGGAAAAAAGAACAAATAAATTCTAGTGAAATATCAAAAAGTATAAATAAATATATTAATGCTATTTATGATAATAATTTACATAATTCATTTGATATAAATACTTATTTAGATGAGTTTTACCGAATTTCAAAAAATAAATTTATGTTAATTTGAATGAATAAAAAACAAATTAAAGATTATTTAGATTGAGTTTATAAAAATAATATGAATTTTGATTTTTATTTTTGAGAAAAAACAAATCCAATGCCAACTAATAATTTTATTTTTCAAGATAAAGAATATTGTATGATTATTTATTCTAAAAAAGATCCAATACCAAACTATATAAAAAACTATGAAAATAAAAAAACAATATTTAAAAATCCAATAGGTTCATCTTATAAAAAAAACAGAACATCCAACAGAAAAACCATTAAATATATTTGGCGATTTGATTAAAAAACATAGCAAAGAAAATGATTTAATTTTAGATCCTTTTATGGGAAGCGGTACAACTGCACATGCTTGTGAACAATTAAACCGAAAATGACTAGGTTGTGAAATAAATAATAATTACTTTGCAATGGTACAAAAGCGATTAAAGAAAATGCAACTTAAATTAAATTTTTAAAAAATAGACTTCTTGCGATACCCCTTTATTTGTACTCAAAAATAAATTAAAATTTTAAAAAATGCTTATTTTAAAGTTTAATTTAATTTTTTTAATTTTTAATTTTCTTCGTTTTTTCTAGTATCGTAAGAAGTCTAATAAATAACTTTCAATTAATTAAAAAAATTAATTATGTGGCAGTTTTAATTGCGATAATGGTTGTATTATTACAAGTAATGCGAATACAAATTATTTCAAGAACATCAATTCCATTATTTTTAATTCCCATTTTTATAAGCGGATTTATTTTAAATTGATATTGGTGTTTCTTAATTGGATTTATGGGACATTTTCTATCTGATTTAACATTATGAGGTTTTATTTTGGGATCATTATGTTGAAATATTGGTACGGGTTTATTGGCGATTTTAATTAAACTAATTAATTGAATAAAAATAAATCATATTATTAAAATTATTCTTATTTTATTATCAAACATAATTATTTATCTTCCGATTGATTTTATTCTTTTTTGATTAAATCTTGGAGTTTTAAGTATAGAACAAATAATTATCGGAATATTAATTACAAATACAATATGTTTACCAATTTTATATTTTATAACATTAAAAATAATAATAGTAAATAACGAAAGGAAGAATTAAAAAATATGGAATTAACAACTATAAAAGAATTAATAACTAAAAATGATATTGAAGATGAAAAAATAAAATTAAGGAATTCACTTAATGATTCTTTAAATTATTTGAAAGATTTTATATCAAAAATAACTGATAAAAATAATATTGATTATTTTAATTCTTTACAAAATAAAATCATTAATTACACAATTAATAATAAAAAAGATGCAGATAATGGTAGCGAATTAAAGTCTATTTTAAAAATGGAAGAAAAAAAATACTTAAATCCACTTTCTTCATCAAAAACTATTTTAAATCAAGTAAGAAGAATTTTATTATTATTTGAAAAAGAAATTAGTAATAAATTTAAAGATTTAACAGATGAAATTTTACAAAAACAAGTTTATTGGTATGAAAAACAGCAACAACTAATTTTAGAAAATAATAATTTAACTAATAATGTTGGAATTATTGATCAATTAATTAGTGAAAACGAATTAAAAATTAGAGGATTAAAGCAAAAAAAAGAATATGATATTAAAATAATTGACATTGATAAAGTTCCTAATAAATTTATTAAAAAAGAACTTGATACAGACTATATTTTAAATTGAATAAAAAATCAGCAAATTGAAAATCCTAAAATTGATGGATTAGAAATTAATTATAAAACAAAGTTTCATTATTAAATTATTTATGAAATTTATTGATAAAAATATTAATTTAAAATATGAAGCTGAATTTTGAAAAGATGAACATAGATATAAATTTAATAATAAATTTTTGCCAAGTGTTACACCCATAGTTAATAATTATTTTAATACAAATTATTCTGATATTAAAGGTTCTGCATATTTTAATAAAGCAATAATTAGGGGAAATATTATTCATGAATTTGCATCAAGAATATTATACGATTGTGTTAAAAATGAAAACTCACGAAACAATATCAATCAAATATTAGAATTATTAAATGTTGAATATAATGAAATTAAAGAATTATTTCCATTAATAAAAAAGTTTAATAATTTTATTAAAAAAATTGAAAAAGAATTTAAAAAAATTATAGCAATAATAGAACAACCAATTTCAGATGGATTAATTTGTGGTACACCCGATTTGGTTTATATGGAAAATAATAATGCTATTGTTGTTGATTTTAAAACTTGAAAAAATGTTGAACTTAAAAAAATTAAAATGGCACAATTACAAATTACGGGATATGCACATTTATTAAAAGCCAATGGTATTAATGTTGCTGATAAAGGCGAAATTTGAATTATAAATAAAAATGGAATTGAAATAATTAATTTTAAAATAAAAACTAAATTAAATTTAGAATAACAAGATGCAAAAGCACTATTTTTAAAAAATAGTGCAAATTTTAAAGAGGAAATTTAAAATGGAAATTAAAAATTATTTAGAACAACCAAATACGAAAAATTGATTAGATACAAAATTTAAAAATGAAAAAGAAAAAGATATTTTTGTCAAAAATGTTCTTTTAATTTGAAATAAAAACAAATTATTCAGCAAATGTGAATTAAATAGTATTTTATCGGTGCGTTATCAAGGTATGTTATTAAATTTACCATTAGATCAAAATTTAGGTTTTATTTATGTTTTACCTTACTACAATGAAAAAGAAAATAAGTATTTGGCACAACTTCAAATCGGTTATAAAGGATATATTCAACTTGCTATTAGAACTGGACAATATTTAACTATTAATGCTATTGAAGTTAAGGATGGTGAATTAAAAAATTATAATTTTTTAAAGGAAGAATATAATTTTAATTGAATAGAAGATAAAAACCAAAGAATTAAAAAAGAAACTATTGGATATGTCGCATATTTTAAACTATTAAATGGTTTTGAAAAAACTTTATTTTGAACAAAAGAACAATGCGAAAGTCATTTTAGTAAATACTCACAAACTTATAAAAAATATGGAAAATTTATGGTTAGTAGTTTTGGTGACATGGCTCTTAAAACTATTTTATCTACTTTATTAAAAAAATGAGGAATTATGAATATTGAAATGCAAGAAGCATATAAATATGATCAAACGGTTGTTAATGATGATAACAATATAAATTATATTGACAATCAACAACTTGTTAACATTGAATCAAATAATAATAATAATAATATTAATGATAATGAAAAAAATAACAATTTTGATGAAAATGTTTTAATTAATGATGATTTAACATTAGAATAATAATTTTTAATGAATAATAAATATAAAAATCGTCCAATTCGTAATAAATTTTATCATACTACTGAATGAAAAAAAGTAAGGGATTATTACTTCACTTTAAAAATGGGTATGTGTGAAAGATGCAAAAAAGATAAGGGTTAATTTAAATAAAGGAATAATAGTTCATCATAAAAAATATATAAAAGATCAAGATTTTATTAATTGAAATAAAGAAATATTATTATCAATAAATAATTTAGAGTTATTATGTTTAGAATGTCATAACAAAGAACATATGCGTGAAAAAGCGTTTAACGATAACGCTGAAATTAATTTAGAAACTGGTGAGTACATAATAAATAAAAAATAATTCTAAAAGTAAATATAAAAAATAAAATTAAAAGTTTTTTAATTTTGTTAATTAATAGAGGATATATGAAAAAGAAAAAATTAAATAAATACATAGTTAATTAATTAAATAAAATAATGCTTAGAAGTTACCCAGTATCATCAGATGAAATAAATGATGAGCATTGAGCATTAAATACTAAAAATAATTAATTATTTAAATGAAAAATGAATTAATAATAAAGCATTAAAAATTACAAATAAAGATATTATTTATGCACAAATTAATCGTGGTTATTCAGATAATTTTGAATTAAATTTATATCTTAAATTTAGCAATGAAGAACAACATGTAGGTAATATTTCATTGCCAACAAATTTTGACTTAAATTGCAAATTATATGAAATTGATGAAGTTAAAGGTTTCATTAGTGATTATTTAGAAGATGAAGAAGCAGATTATGAGGTGATAAATTATGAATAAAATATATTTATTAGTAACAAAAGATAAATACAGCCTAAATACTACATATTTTTATACATTTGATGAAGCGAAAGCACATTCTCAAAATTTAAGTTATTGTAAAACAACAATTATTGATTTAGATAATGAAAATATTAAATGACAAGGATGTGAATAATATGAAAAAATGTGTTAAATGTAAAATAAATGAAACAAAATATACTAAAAAATGCGGTAAATGTTTATAAAAAGAATTGATTTATATAGTTACTGGTAGTGAAATTATTGCTACAAATTGAGATCTAGTTAATAATGGCAAAATATTGTAAAAAGTGTCAGTGCGCTGTTAATCAAATTAATTCTGATTATTGTTTATTTTGTAAAAAGGATGTGAATAATATGTGAAAAGATGAAGAATGCAAAGTTTATACAGATGAAGACTTATTTAATGAAGCATTAGAAGAATGTCATTCAGAAGAAAATGCTTATGAATATATTGATACTTTAATTATGGAAAAAAATTGGAGGAAATTTAAAATGAATATAACAGAATCAATTAAATTTAACAAACTACAAGAAGAAAATGAAAAACTTAAAAAATAATTTGCTGAAAAAGATAAAGAACATAAAGAACAATTAAAAAGAATGTATGAACAATTTAAACACGATAAAGAATTTGAAATTGCCCAGTATAAATTTGAAACTGAACAACAGCAATTGTTTAAAGAAGATTTTATAGTACATAAATATTTTATTAATTGTAGAGATGAAGAATTTCCTTTTGACAATAAGTGTCGAACTTGTGGATGAAAAAGAATAATTAATTTAAAAGATAATTCAAAATATGACAAATTACCAAGTAAGTTAGAAAGTAAAAGAGAAAAATAATGGCTGGCAATAGTAAATATGATATTTATATTGAATGTGGCGAAGGTTATTTAAATTGTTGATGTGGTGGAATAGTTGTATGTTGCATAGGTTGCGAAAATGGAGGTAATTGTTATGGTATTTAAAACAACAAAACAGTTTGCTGATATGCAAACAAAAGATAATTTTATTAAAATGGATAATAAAAATGACAGAAACAGTTAAAGAATTAATTGTAAAAATAAAACAAGAAATTAAATTATGTAATAGTGCTTTATCATTAAAAACATTAGAAGATTTAATAAATAAATATGAAAATGAACTTGCTGAAAAAGATAGAAAAATTGATTTGCTATTAACAGCAAATAGAGAAATTACTTATTCAACTAAAAGTAGAGAATATAATCAACCAAAATTATATAAAGAAGATTTTAAGAAAATAGCAAATACCAGTTTTAGTTCCAAAGGTCATACAAGTTTCACAACTTGAGAATTAAAAGATAATTCATTATATTACAAATTACCTAGTAAGGATGTAAAATAATGATTTGTAATGTTTGTAAAAATAATGGTTATTCTGGCAAATCTTTTATAATTAATGATAATGGCAAATTAGCATGAAATTTAAACTATAAAAAATAAATAATATTATGTGAAGAACATTGATTAATTACCCATGAATTAGAAAATAAAATTTCAAAAATATGAAATTGAAATAAAAATAATCTTAAAAAAGATAGTTAATTACCAAGTAAAGAAGAAAAAAATAATAATTTGTAAAATATAAAATATTAGAAAAAAGAAAGGTAATTATTATAATAAAAAAAGATTATTCAAAACTTAAAACAAAGTTTAATAGAAAAATAATTATTGATTGTATTAGATATAAGCAAGAGTTTGCAATTTCAAATTCAGAATTATTAACGCTTAATAAATTTTATAAATGCTAAAAATATAAAAAAATAAAGTGAGGTAATTAAATATGATAAAAAAAATTTATCTAAATCAAAATTTAATTTCGCAAGAAAAAAATAATATGATTTATATCTTAATAAATAAGAAAAAAGATTGTGTTGTTTGAAATAAAAATTACTTAGGTTTATCAAGTTATAAAAATTATTTTAGTTTAAAAATTGATGAAAATAAAAAATATATGGTTCATAGTATTATCGATAATAAAAATGGTAATATTGTGGGAAAAAATTTAATTTTATCTTTTGAAAAATTAAAACAAGAAAACAAAAAGCAGTTTAATTCGCAAAACAAAAATGATGATAATAGTGATTTACTAAATGAATATAATAGTCATTATGAAAATACTAAAATTCAGCAAAGAAAATTAACATCAGAAGAATTAAAACAATTACTAAAAGATTTAGAAAATATTGATAATCCTAATTATTGAGATAATGGTTTTTATTTAGGATACAACAAATATGATAAAAAATAAAAAAAACAATTTAGGAATTAATATAATTGTTAAAAAAATATAGGAGAAAAATAAAATGAAAAAAATAAATAGACAAATGTCAGATAAAATAATGGAGTATATAATTAATTCTGATTTTGATAATTTAAAAAACATAATATGTAAATTACATATAAAAGGCAATTTTTCTAAGGAAACTGAGCAAATGTTATATAATATAATTGATAAATTTGAGGGGAAAAAATAAAATAATACCATTTAAAAATATATTTTTACATGATCTTTTTAATAATTTATATGAAAATATTAGAAATGAAATTAATAATTACGAAGATAATTATATTTTAAATGTTGATGAAAATAATATTATTGAATATTTATTTAAAAGATATGAAATAGAACCAATTAATTTATTTTTTGATAATTGATCTTCACAAGATTACAAAGAGAAAAAAATAATTCCTACTCCGTTTAATGTAATTTCAAATTCAAGTACACATGAATATATTGCGACAATGGTAAAAATTAGTATACCATATGAAGGTGATTCAGAATTATTTAAAACATATCCTAGTTCTCAAACAAGTTCAAAATATGAAATTCAAATAAGTAATAATGAAATTTCTTTCGTTGTTGAATGAAAAGAAAATAATGCAAATTATTCTAATGATAAAATTAATAAAATAAAAGATTATTTAAAATATTATATAGACAATATAAAAAAAGAAGTTGATTCATACAATAATAATTTAAAACCTTATATTAAAAATATTTTTAATAACAAAAAAGAAAAAGAAAAAACAATAACAAATTCTTTAAAAAATTTAATTGTTCCATTAAGAAAAATAGAAGATAAAGATAATAATACATTTTCAGTATCTCTAATAAAGAAAAAAGAAAAAATATCAATTAAATTACCAGAAATTAAAAATGACTTTAATTTAGATCCAATAATTTCTGAAGATATTTATTTACAAATATTAAGTGTAATTTATGAGTTTGGAAAAAGAATGGAAGAATACCCAAATATTTATCGTAATAAAAATGAAGAAACAATTAGAGATTATATTTTATTAATACTTTCTTTAAATTTTAAAGTATCTGTAATGGCTGAAGCATTTAATATAAATGGAAAAACAGATATATTACTAAAATATAATAATGAAAAATATATTTATAGCTGAATGTAAAATTTGACATGGAAAAAAACAATTATTTTCTGCTATTAATCAATTTCAAAGTTATTTAACATTAAGAGATACAAAATCAGCATTGATTATTTTTGTAAAAGATAAAAATATATCATCAATTATAGAAAAAATTAATTCTACAATAATTGAACATCCACAATTTATAAAAAAATATAAATTGTTAAATGATTATGATATTATTTATGATTTTTCATTTGAGCAAGATAATCAAAAAAACTTTCAATTAGCAATTTTGTTTTATCATTTAGTTGATTAAAAAAATATATAATTTTTAATTATTTAATTTGACAAACAATTTAATCGACGGTATTATGTCAGTGATTTTTAAATATATAATTATATTTTTATTTTACCCCCTATTGTATCTTATTTTAAAGATATTTTGGGCCACCGAGGGCTGGGGGCACGTGCACACAAAAGGCAAAAATTTTATGGTGTTATGAAATAAATTATGTAAAATAATAAAAAAACATTTAAAAATAAGGGGTTTTATTAATGGAAAGCAAAAAAAACAATAAAAAATTTGTAAAAAATAGCTTAAAAATGAATAAAAATAACCCAAAAATGAATAAAAATAAAGCAATTTTAAACGAAAATGAACTAAATTTAAAAGGTGAAAAAGAAATAAATAATCTTTTTAAAGATTATAAAAAAATATTAATTAATAATAATGTTGATTTAGATAAGTCAAAAATTAATTTCCTTAAAACATTTTGTAAAATTGAATGATTAATTTATGATATGGATAAAAAAATTAGTCAATTAGATAATTATTATATTGATGTTGAAAATATTAGCGGGAATAAAAGACAAGAAAAAAATCCAATTTTGCCAGAATATAATGCAATGTTAAAAAATTATAAAAGTCACTATATAATTATTGAAAAATGAATAAAAGAAAGTAATGAAAAAATTGAAGTATCGCCTATATTACAAACAAACAATAATCTATTAGATGAAATTCTACAATTAGAAGAAAAATAATTTATGATTGAAAAAACGATAAATAATAAAACTAATTTAGAATTATATAATGAGTGAATTAAAAAAAACGAAGATATTGTTTGTTTGAAAATTAAAAAGATAGTATCTAATTTAGTTAATGAATTAAAAAATAGTAAAAGGTTTTATTTTAATAAAAAACAAGCAAGTGGTGCAATAATTTTTATAGAAAGATTTTGTCATCTTTCAACTGTTGAATATGCAGGACAAAATTTTAAATTAGAATTATGACAAAAAGCATTTATAGAAGCATTATTTGGTTTTTACGAAAAAGAAACTAATATTCGCAGATTTAAAGAAGCATTATTGGTTGTTGGTAGAGGTAATGGTAAATCAACCCCAGCATCTGCTATTGCTTTAAAATGTTTGTTATTAGATAACGAAAAAAGGGCAAGTATATATACAGTTGCAACAAAAAAAGAACAAGCAAAAATTATTTTTGATGAAGTTAAAAGTATGATTAGACAAGAAGAATGATTAAATAGTAAATTAAAAATAACAAGGGATAAAATAGAATTTTTAAGAGATTGATCACATTTTCAACCATTAGCATCAGAAGATAAAACATTAGATGGTTTAAATCCATATATAGTAATTTTAGATGAATTGGCGGCTATGAAAAAAAGAGACTTATATGATGTTATTAAATCAGCAACATCAAAAAGAAAAAATACATTAATGCTTTTAATTACAACAAGTGGAAGTACTCGTGAGAGCATTTATGATGAGAGATATGAATATGCTGAAAAAGTATTAAATAATATTTATCAAAACGATAATTTTTTACCTTGAATATATGAATTAGATAATTTTAATGAATGAAAAAAATTTAAAAATATATATAAAGCAAATCCAAATCTTGGTATTTCTAAAAATATTGAAAAGTTAAAAGAAGAATGAGAAACAGCAATTAACCGGCCATTACAACAACCTAGTTTTTTAACTCGTCATTGTAATATTGCTTCTCTGC
Organism: Spiroplasma endosymbiont of Antitype chi; assembly: GCA_964019725.1. Taxonomy (GTDB): domain Bacteria; phylum Bacillota_I; class Bacilli_A; order Mycoplasmatales; family Mycoplasmataceae; genus Spiroplasma. The sequence continues at coordinate 339,351 of OZ026467.1, forward strand.
AAGAAACTTCATTATTTAATTTTGGATCTTTACAAGAAAAAAAATAATAAAAATGTTAATTTAGAAGATTATTTAAAAAATAAATATTGTACTGTTGGTATTGATTTATCACAAACAATGGACTTAACTGCTGTTGTAATTTTAATACCCGAAAAAACTGGTGAGTTTTTTATTTTGCCACATTTTTTTATTCCCCGAGAAAGAGCATATGAAAATGAAAAAGAAGACAAAGTTTTATATTCTGTTTGAGAAAAACAAGGATACATAACTTTTACACTTGGACCCGCTGTAAATAGATATGAAATAATTGATTATATTATTGAAACTATTAAAAAATATAATTTAATTTGTGTAAAAATTGGATATGATAGATATTATGCAGATTATATAAAAGAAAAATTAGAACAAAACGGTTTTTCTAATAGAACAGAAATTGTCACAAATGGTATATATACAATATCACCATTAATAAAATCGATTGCTCCATTATTTTATGATGATAAAATTATTTATAATAATCACTCTATTTTTAAATGAAATTTAGATAACACAAAACTTATAACAGATAGTAAAGAAAATATTATGCCAATTAAAAAAAGTTCACGCAAAAGAATTGATGGTTTTATGGCACTATTATTTGCTTATAAAATGTATATAAATAATGAACAACATTTTAAAATTTATCAAACAGATATCGGGAAAAATTTTAATGATTAATTAATTTTAAAGTACAAGTTTTTATAAAAATTTATACTTTTTAAATAATGATGGTATCATCGTGACGACTTAAATTAATTTATTTAAGTAAGGAGGGTAATAAAATTGCTCTGTGATTTAAGAAAAAACAAAAAATAATAAATAATAATTTATCCAAAAAACAAAATTTTATGTATATTAATCATGACTTTAAAACTTTTTTATCAAATTTTACTAATAATTATGAAATTGATGTTGTTAAAAGTACAATTAATCGAATAGCGAGTGATATTGCCCAGTTAAAAGCAATACCACAATGTGTCGAAAAAGAAAATATTAAAACTACAAATAAATATAATTTAAAATATTTATTAAATGTTAGACCAAATTCAGGGATGAGTGCTTATGATTTTTATTATAAAATAACAACTAATTTGTTTTTACAAGGAAATACTTTTATTTATATTCAATGAGAAAATGAAAAAATTAATTCTTTAATTCCGATTGAGTATGATTTTTTAGAAATTTTATTCGATAAAAATAATCAATATTTTATAAAGTTTTATTTAAATAACACAAATTTAGTATTACCATATGATGATTTAATACATTTACGAAAATTTTATAATAAAGGATTATTCGGAGAAATTCTAAATAAATCATTAGAATATTCAACAAAATTACTAGAAGAGATGATTAATTCCTCAATTAATAATTTAAAACAATCAGGTAATTTAAAAGGTATATTAAAAGTTAATAATATAGTTGCCCCAGAACAATTACAAGAAAAATTAAAAGAATTTGTAGATAATAATTTACAAAATAAATATCGCGGTTTTGCCATTTTAGATAATGGTCTAGATTTTCAAGAAGTAGATTGTAATATTTCTAACTTAAATAAAGAACAAATGGAACAATATCGAAATAATATTTATAACTTTTATAATGTTGCTTCTGAAATTGTTAATGGAAAATATAGTCCAGAGCAGTATCAAGGTTATGTTAGTTATGTTATTCAACCATTATTAACACAATGAGAACAAGAATTTAGTTTTAAAATTTTCAGCAAAAAAGAATTAGAATTAGGAAACTATATATCATTTTCAGCAAAACGAGTATTATTGGGAAATTTACAAGATAAAACAGCATATTACGCAAAAATGTTAGAGCATAGTGTTTTATCACCAAATGAAGTTAGAAATCAAGAGGGATATGAAAGTGTTGAAGGATTAGATATTTATGGAATGACAAAAAATTCTGATTGGCGAGAAAGAGAACAACTTAAAAATAAAAATATAGGAGATAAAAGTGAACAAAACAATTAATAACGAGATTAATAAAAAAATTAATTTTAAAGTAAAAAATATTATACAAACAAATGACCATGGCATTAAAGAAATAATCGGAATTGCTAATAAATATAATGTTGTTGATTATCATGGTGACACTACTGATGAAAATAGTTTTATTGAAACTATAAAAAATACACCAGCAGTTCCATTATTATGGGGTCATGAACATAAAAATCCAATTGGAATCGCATACTTAGAAAGCAAAAAAGATGGATTATGAGCTAAAATGCAAATTAATACAAACATTACGGTTGGAAAAGAAGCATATGAAATTTCAAAACAAATGCAAAAAAGCAATAGACCGATGCAATTAAGCATAGGATATACAACAATAGAAACAGAAGATAAGGAAATTAAAGGAAATATTGTTAGATACTTAAAACAAGTTGAAGTAAATGAGGGTCTCATTAGTTCCATTAGGTGCAAACCCAAAAAGTGAGGTGCAAGAAATTAAAAGTAAAAATACTAATAATTTTAATATTTTACAAAAAGAAATATTAAATCTAGAAATAGAAGAAATTTTGCAAGGAGATGAAAATAACAAAATGACAAAAAATTTAAATGATAAATTAAAAGAATTAAGAAATCAAAAACTAATAAAAAAAGAAGAATTAAACTTTTTAAAAAAAAATATTGAAACAAAAGCAGATGTATCTGATGAAGATGTAAAAAAAGTTAAAGAACTTGTTAAAGAAATTAATGAAATTACAACAGAATTTAATCGTTTAGAAATGATTAAAAATGAAATTGAACAGGAAGTTATTGAAGATAATCAAACAGAACAACCAGAAAAATCTCGGAATATTGAAAAATTTTATAATTATAATAATTATGAAAATAAAAGTATTTTACAAAATACTGACGATGTTCTAAAATCAAAAGAATATAAAAATGCTTGATTAAAAAAATTACAACACAAAAAATTAACAAATCAAGAAACTAAGTTTTTACAAATCAGAACAAATTCAAACGGAAACCAAGATGCTTTACCATTGGTACCAACAACAATATAAGAAAGTATTATTGCAAAATTACAAGGTACATCTGATTTAATTAGAAATGTATCAGTTTCAAATATTGATGGTTTTTTAAAATTTGCTATTAAAAAAGATGAGAATGTTGGCGGAAAATGAAGCAAAGAAGGTGAAAAATTAACTGGAAAACTTGATTTTTAATCAATCCAATTAAATGGATATAGATGAGGAACAATGATAACTATTTCAGAAAGTGCAGAAGCAATGATAATAGATAATTTTGAAAAGTTTATTATTGATAGTTTAGCAATAGAAGTACAAAATGCTATTGAATATGCTATTGCAAAAGGACAAGGATCTGTAAAACTTGAACCACAAGGAATAATTACTAATACTAATATTCTTAAACATAAATTAGCACAAACTGAAAAAAATATTTCTTATGATACAATTCAAAAAATTATTTCTTTACTTCCAACTGGTTATCATAATAATGCTAAGTTTATTATGAATAAATCTACTTTCTTTACACAAATTCAAGCAATTAAAGATAAAAATGATAGACCAATTTGAAACCACACAAAAAGTGATGAAACATTAAAATACAATATTTTTGGTTATGATGTTATTTTATGCGATGAATATCCAGAATATTCAGAAACAGAAAAATCAACATTTATAACATTTGGGGATTTAAGTCAATATAAATGAAACTTTCAAAAAAAATTAAACATTACTAAATCAACAGACTTTTTATTTGATCAAGATTTAATCGCATACAAAGCAACATTCATTGCCGATGGAAATACTGTCGCAAAATGATCATTTGTTAATGTAGTAAGAGAGTAAAAAGGAGATAAATTATTATGCCAGTAGAAACAACAACAGAATTTTTAAATTATATTAAATTATTGTTGAGATTAGAAGAAAATAATAAAAGTTTTGATAAAGAACTTAAAACATTAATTTTATCTGCAAAAGAAATTTTATTAACTGCTGGCATTCCTATAATTGTTATTAATTCTGATAAGGATGAACAAATAAAAGATATCATAGGTATTTATTGTAAACATAATTTTGGTCGAGAAATTAATGAATTACCAGATTTATTTTATTGGTATATTAGACAATTAAAATTTAAAAATTGAGCAAAATGAATAAAAGAAAATTTAATGACAAAATAATATTAATTTTTAAGCAAACTATTAAAGATGAAATTAATCGCCCAATTTTAAAAGAAAAATACCGAAAAAATATTTTTGGAGAAATATTATATACACATATTAATGATTATTTTATTGCTAACCAAGAAACATTAAAAATGGAACATAAAATTATTATTTATAAACACAATTTTAATAACGAAAATTATGTTGAAATAAATTTATTTGGAACTAATAAAGAATTTTTTATTAAAAGAATATATGATCCTAAAAATGATTACTTAGAATTATTTTTAACAGATAATATTGGAGAATAAAAAAAATGAAGAAAAAATTTAATTCTTTAAAAGATATAACATCAGAAATGGTTTCATCTATTCAACAATATACATTTGATATTTAAAATAAAATAAAAAATGAAGTTATTAATACTGGAAATAAAATTTTAGCAGAAATAAAAGAAAAAGTTCCGATTAGCAAAAACAATAAAAATCATTTACGAAATTATTTTATTTTAGAAATTAAAGAAAATGAAGATGAAATAATTGCTTACATAAGAGCAAAGAAAAAATATCAAATAGTTCACTTAATTGAATTTGGTGTAAGACATTATTGGTCTGGAACACAAATTATAGCACGCCCGTTTATGCGACCCGCATATAACAACAATATTAATGAGTTTATAGAAAATATAAAAAATATTATTTTAAAAATGGGGTTTAAAATTAAATGAATTACTCAATACAAAAAAATTTAAAATTAATAAACGGGTTAATTTCTAAAAATTATTTAAAAATACCTATTTTTTATAATTTTGGTAAAATAGATGATAATAATTTATCAAATTACATTACATACTATGATATTACTGATCAAAGTATTTTATACGCAGATAATATTTCATATGTGAAAAAACAAGTAATTCAAATATCAATTTTTACACAAGAAAGAAATTTTTTATTAGAAGAAGAATTAGAACAAATATTAGAAAATAATAAAATCATTTTCAAAAAAATACAAAATTATTATTTAAATAGTGAAAAAATTTATATAACAATATATGAAGTTTATTTAATTAATACAAGAAATTAATTAAAATGAGAAAAAATATGAACAAAGATAATTTAATTGAGTTTGGACTTTCAAATGTTCATTATGCAATTATTAAAACAATAGATAATAAAATCAGTTATGAAACACCAAAAACAATTAAAGGTGCCACCAGTTTAGCGTTAAATATTGCTGAAAATACAACTCTACTATTTATGCTGATAATATTCCCTATTATATTGCTAATTCTAATCAAGGTTATACTGGAACATTAACTATTATTAAACCAAGTGATACATTTTTAGAAGAAATTTTTTGATTAATAAAAGATAAAAATAATATTAGATTTGAAAAATCAAATATTCAACCAAAAGAAATGGCATTGGATTTTGAAATTGATGGGGACACTGAAAAACGAAGAATATGACTTTATCGAGTTAATTTAAAAAGGTCTAATGAAACACACAATACAAAAAATGAAAATGTTGAAGTAGATACTTATTCATTTGAATTTAATGCCCTGCCCAGAGCAGAAGATAATATTATTAAAAGTTATATTAGTGAAAATACTAATAAAAATATTTTTAATAGTTGATTTAATGAAGTATATAAAGAAAATAGTGAAATACATTCTGAAATAATTAAAATCAATATTAGTAAAATTAATAAAATAGAGAAACCAATCATTCATGTCACAAACGCAGCAATTACAACACAAGAACAGTTAAAACCACAATTTAAAGCTGTTGTTTTAAAAGCAGTAAAAGCAGTAAATGGTTCTTTAACCGAGAGTGATTTTGATTATTTTATTGAAAGTAAAGGTGAAGACTGACCAATTAATATTACAAATGATAAAACTGTAGAAGTTCAAATTGAAGGTAAAAATAATGCTATTGGTCAAACAAATCTGATTGATGTTGTAATTAAAAATTCTTAAAAAATATTTAAGAATTTAAAGGAGTTAAATATGAACAAAAAAATTAAAGTTGGGAATATTGATATAAATATTAATACAAGTGCTTATTTTTTAATAATTTATGAACAATTAACTGGTAGTGATTTAATTACTGATTTTGAAAAAATGAAGAATGAAAAATTTTCATATAAACAATTACTAGATATGTTGTTTTCTTTTGCATATAATTATGATAATAATTTAGATTATAAAGAATTTTTCCAAATTATCCCATTATCAGAAATTATTAATGAAGCATTTGTAACAAAATTAAATAATTTAATAGCAGAGGTATTTATTTCAAATAATAATATTAATGAAAAAAAGTAGTTAATCAAAATTTAAATAAAAATTGAACTCATACTTTTATTTGTTTAATTAAAGAATGTGGTTATTTAGTTAGTGATTTAAAATTATTTACCTTAAAACAATTTTTAAATATTATCGCTTTACATTCAGAAAGATATCGAGATGTTAATAATTTTTCTAAAAAACCAACACAAGAAAAAATAAATAAAATATTTTTTGGAGGTTAAAATTTAATGGCAGAACAAATCAAAGGAATGCATCTTGAAATTAGTACAAATTTATCAAATATAAATACAGAAGTCAAAAAATTAGCCGATACTGTTAATCTTTCAAATCGAAAACTTGCTAATCTTGATGCTAATTTAAAATTTAAAAATGGCAAAGAACTTGATAATTTAAGAAATAAAATTGTTGAATATAACAAAAATATTGAAAATACCCTAAAACAAAAACAGCAATTAATTAATAAAATAAATGAATTACAAAAAAATCAAAAAGAATATTTAAATCAAATTAAAAAAACTGAAATAGCAATTAAAAATGGAACAGATGAAAAACAAATTAAAAAATTAAATGTTGAATTATCTCAATTACAAAAGAAATTTAATGCAATACCAAGGGAAATTGAATTTACAAATTTAACTATTGATAGAATTGATCGTAATATAATTAAGTTTAATAGCGACTTAAAAGAAACTAACAAACAACTATCTAAAATAAGTGGCGATAAATTTATTAAATTTGGAAACAAATTATCAGATATAGGTAAAAAATTAAGTGCTTATATTACAATACCGTTAATTGGTATTAAGGCTATTTTAGGAAAAATAACAAAAGATATGATTTTATTTGGTGAATAATTAAATAAAACAGCACAAAAAATTAATATTTCAACTGATAATTTACAAAAATTTAGATTTATTGCTAAAAAGATTGGTTTAGAAACTGAAAATATTGAAATTTTATTTCAAAAACTAAATAAAACAAACTATGAATTGTCACAAGTCATTTTCAATGAAAGTACTGATGCATTTCAACAATTAGGAATTAATATTAAAAATACTAGTGGGGAATTAAAAAATACTGAAACTATTTTTTTAGAAACAAAAAATGCACTATCTAAAATAACAAATGAAACAGAAAAAAATAACTTCATTTTTAAAATTTTTGGTTATGAATTAGGTAGTAAAATTGCTCCGTTATTATTAAAAAGTAATGAGGAAATAAAAAATTTAACTAATAATTTTGAAAATTTAACATTAATTTCAAATGAAAATATTAAAAAATCGACAGAATTAAGTAATAAATGAAGTGAATTAACACAAAAACTATCAATAATAAAAATGGAATTAGCAATAGGTTTATTCCCTATTTTTGAAAAGTTTGTTAATTTTATTGATAGTGATTTAATACCTTAAATTAAAAAAATAACTGATACTTTTAATTCATTAAGTGTTAGCCAAAAAGAATTAATATTTAAAATTTTAGGTATATTAACAGTTATGGCACCCACTGTATTAATATTCGGAAAATTAATATCTATTGGAGGTTTATTAATAAACACCATCAATTTATTAAAAACAGCTTTTTTGGGGTTATCATCTTCAATGGGTGCAATCCCGGAATAGGAATAAAAGTATTATTGGTGCTTTATTAGTACCTTTATTAGCCCAAAATGAAGAATTTAAAGAATTATTAAAAGAATTAGGGAATATTTGTAAACAATTATTAATTCCAGTTATTGAATTACTTAAAAATTTATTTCAAGCATTAATGCAAATTTTAAAACCAATTTTTACATTATTTAATGGATTAGCATCTATTTTTGCTAAGATTGGAAAAGCAATTATAACTTTTTTAATACCTCCATTTAATTTTTTAATTAAAATTTTAAATAGTATTATATGACTAATAAATAAAGTATTAACAGGGCTAAAATATTTAACATTTGGATTAGTAAATGTTCAAATTCCATCATTACCAGAAATTCAAAAACCAGCATTACAACAATCAACTCTTAATACAAAAAATATAAATAATAGTAATGCATTTAATAATAATTTTAATATTTCAAATAATATGGATATTGAAGAAGTAACAAATCAAATTCTTATACAAATGGGAAATAAAATAAATAGGAGTTAACATTTTATGATAGTTAGAACATTTAAATTAAAAACAAGTAATAATTAAATTATTGACTTACAAAATACTAGTGATATATTAACCATTTCTTTTAATAATCTTGGCGTTGGTTTTAATAATTCTTTTTTAAATGTTAAAAATAACTTTATTTTAGAATCAAATAAAAAAGTATTAAATGAATTATCCTTAAAATTATTGTTTATAAACCCTAACGCATATCAAAAATATCGTGATTTTATTGAAAAAATAAAATATGAACTTGCTAACTCTGAATCATTAAAATTAATTTATGGTGTTACATATAATAATAACTATAATGAATATTATTGTGATGTATATATTAAAAATATTGGTAAAAATGAATTAAACCAATTCAATAATTTAGAAATTGATTTTATTTTAGAACAATTTTCTAATTGAAAAAAAGAAATTCAAATTGAGTGAGAATTAATTATTGATACAAGTGGCGGAAAAAAATATAATTATAAATTTGGAGCATTTAAATACACAAGTATTTATGATCAAACAAAGAAAATAAAAAATAATAGTGATTTACCAGCAAAAGGCGAAATAATCATAAATGGTGAATCAATAAATCCACATATAAAACTTCTTAAAGATAATAAAGAAATTAGCGAATGTAAAATTTATGAAACAATCAAGAAAAACGAAGCAATTATTATTAATACAACTATCGAAAATCAAAAAATTATAAAAGTTATTAAAGATAAAAACAATAAAATTAAACAAGAAATTAATATTTACGAAAAACAAGATTTTAATTTAAATACATTCTTTACAATACCAATAGGAGAATATAAAATTAAATACTTTAATTATCTACCAACATCAAAATTAGCAGGGAGTTTAGAAATAAAATACTATGAATAATATTTATCAGTCTAATTATCTTAATATTAATATTTTTTCACAAATTAATTTAAACTTTAAAGATAATAGTATTGTTGAAAAGTATAATATTTATGAAGATATTTATGTTTTACAAGTTTCAAAATTTATATTAAGTAAAAATAATATAAACGCCATTATTGGGGATTATGTTTATATAACTAATGATATTAATCAAAAAATATATTTAGGAATAATAACAAATATCGAAAATATTGAAGAAAATAAATCTTGCATAGTTAGATGTAAACCAATAATGGGGATTTTTGATTTTAAAATTTTATCTAAAGATATAATTGGTCGTGATATGGCGGGATTCATTAGAGAAAAAATAAAAGATTATTTTAATCAAGATAATTTTTTAAACGAATTTTTAGAAAATAACTTAAAATTAATTGATAAAACTAAAATGTCTTATATTAATTTTTTTAATAAAAATGAAGCGGAAATAAGTTTATTTGATTTTTATAAAATTTCTTACGACCAAACAAAAAATTATGTATCTTTTGAATTAGACATAAAAAATAAAAAAATTAATATAACTTTTAATTCGCCAAATAACGAAAAATATTATTTAAAAGATAATATTAATGATATTTATAATTTAAAAATAGATGATTTTTATAAACAAGCAATTAATAAATTAGATATTTATGATGAAAATAATAAACTTTAAAGGAAGTTGGTATTTACTTAAAAATAATGAAATTATTAATAATAAAAAATTAGAAAATTTAAATAAAATTTTAAATATTTGAAATAAAATTTCAGAAGAAATAAAACTTACCTTTGAAAAATAAAAAATTACACTAGAATTAATTAAAAATTTTCCGATTGGCACGAAGTTGGAATGAGGTGATAGTTATAAATTAAAAGAATCTAATAATTTATGAGAATTTTATATGAAAGAAGAAAATAATTATAGAGATAATGGTATTAGTGAAACAGATAAAGAAATTTTAAAAGATTTAAAAATACAGCCAAAGAATCAATTTTTGTTTTCTGTTCCAAATAATGAAAATACTTGAAATGAAATAGCAAAATATAGCATTTTTAATTGAAATGAATTTTTAGAATTAGAAAAATTTATAACATAACCACAAACAGAATTAAAAAATTTAGAGGATGTTAAAAAATATATTGAAAATATTAAAAATAAAAAAGATATTTAAAACAGAATTTTACCAATTATAAATAAAACGGCTAAATTAGATAAAAAAATTAATATATTTGATTGTGCTAAACAAGAATTAGAATAAAGCAAATATTCACATTCAATAGAATTTGATATTAATAAAAATACAAATATTTTAGATTTAAACAAAATAAAATTAGGCGATAAATTTATTCTATATTTTAATAACAAAGAATATGAAACAATATTATCCGCAATTCAATTTGAAAATAACAAAAATACCATTCATTTAGTGTTCGGAAAAGCAAGAATTAATTTTATTTATATGTTAAAAACAAAAAATATTTAACTTTAATAGACAATTTTAATTAATGACGGTATCATCACATTATAAAAAGGAGATAAAAATATGTTTTTAGATAAAAAATTAAAATTAGAATACGAAAGCCTTAATAAAAATTGTTTTTCATCAGAAAATAAACAAGAATACTTTTTAGAATAATATTGCCCCAATAATGAAAATGAAAAAAATCTTTATTGTCATGGTAGTGAACAATGAAAACTATATAATACAAAAAAATTTAAAATAATTATTGATACATCAAATTTAAATGAAGCAATTGAATTTTTACAATCTTGTCAAGAAAAAATAAAAAAAGAAGAAAATAAAAATAATACTAATTGGGAAATTAAAAAATAAAATTATAAATACATAATTAATAATTTATTTAAAAAGGAAATAACAAAAATGAAAGAAAAAGAAAATATTTTAAAAAAAAGCTTTGATCAATGCATTTTACAAATAATAAATAATCAAAAAAATATTGATTTTATTTTAGAAAATTTTTGAATTGATATTAAAAGCATAATTTTAGAAAAAATGAAAGAAAAATTAAAAACTAATTTTTATTTAAATAATAGTAAAAATTCTTATAATTATTAATTATTTAAATTATTAATTTTTTCTTTTCTTATAATTTCTAATTGTTCTATTTCTTTATTTACTAATTCATTAATTTTTTGCTCTAATTCTTTTATTTTTTTCATAAGCTTTATTCAATTTTGTATCATCATATTTATTTTCAAAATTATTTAATTTTCCTAATCTTAAAATAGTATCTTTTATTGAATCATTTATAATTTTTTTACATTCGTTAATTTCTTTATAATTACAAAAATTTTGATCTAATTCATTAGAATATTTATTTATAATTTTTTCTTTTTCTTGTTTAAATTCTAAATTAATTTTACAAATATCACAATTATTACAATAACATTCTTTATTTTTATCCATTTTATTTTATCTCCTTTTAATTAATTAAATAATATCATATTAATTTTTATAGACAATTTTAATTGTCTTTTTTATTTGACATTATATTTTAATGACGGTATGATGATACACGACCAAATGAGTTGAATAAAATTGGCAGTTGCAGGAAAAACATTTAATAATCACAATATTGAAGCAGTAGATGACGCAAGCATACAAAATTATTTTTTATCAAATAACACAGAAAACAAAGCGGGAATTATTCAAAACAATGAAAAAGTACTTTATACGCAAAATAATAACAAAATCACTTTTAATCAAAATTATATTTTAATTTATGGCAGATTATTAGAAATTGAAGAAAATACAGAAATAGAATTAATTCAACCCAGCAATCCAAACGAAACTTATTACGGATATGTAATAATAAAAGTAAATTTAGGACAATCTGATCCAGTTAATTTAGAAATTAAATACAATAACGGCTCAACCCCAAATTCACAAAATGACAATCTAATTAATAAAGAAAATGGTATTTATGAAATAGCATTAATTAGTTATCAAGCAACACCAAATAATATTACAAATATTAAAGAATTAATAAATTACATTGAAATTAATCAATTAACTAAAAATATAACTGAAATTAAAAACATTAAACAAGAATATGAAAAAATAAACAATGAAATTAATAATACTGATCAAAAAGCAAAAGATGTAGAAACACGAATAAATAATGAAATTATTAATATTAAAAGGAGATTTAATGTTTAATGGAACAAGTACTTGAAATATTTGCAATTATATTATCCTTATTAACTGGTGGAGGAACTGGAACTATTGCGGTGTTATTAAATAAGAAAAATAAAAATATTAAAGAACAAAATGATAATTTACAAAAAGAAAATGAAAACATTAAAGGAGAATTAAAAACAATCAACAAAGAAATAGCAAATATACAAAATATAAACAATATTTATGTCAAAGAATTTAACGAATTAAAAAACGAAATTCAATTATCAATTTTTCGAATTGAAACAAAACTAGATATTATAACAGTTAATTTCAACAACAAATTATCAAACAATAATGAAATAAATATCAAACATAAACAAGGAGATAAGAAAAATGAAAAATAAAAAAATTAAACTATTCTTTTTAAGAATACTATACTGAACTATTCACGGATTAACATTAGGGATACCCGCATTACTAGCACAATTTAATAAATTACTAATTAAATTAAAAGATAAAATTAAAAAAGAATGTGATCAATTAGATGATGAAAAAATATAAACAATAATCAAAAATGATGATGAAAAATAGAGGAATAAATAAATGGGAATTAGAAAAATAACATTTGATAACGGTGATATTATTTTAGCAAAATACCAAGCAATATTATACGATTTATTATTAAAACAGCAAACAAAAACACTTTTACCTAATGATGAAAATATATACCAAAATTCAACAGGTTTTTTAATCCAAAATGAAAGTGAAAAATTAAAATATACATATAAAAATACAGTTTATGGTCTTGAATTAATTTTTAATACGCAATTATATTTAAGTGTTTGTGGCCGTATTATTAAATTAGAAAAAGATACAAAATATCTTTTTGATTGAAATGATATAGAAAATAATGAAAATTATTATGTTGTAGTTAGAGTTGATTTAAATAAAGAAGAAAAAATAATAAATGGTGAATTAAAAGAATTTGGTAATCCCGTTGAAGTAAAATTAATTAATACAAAAGAGAAACTAACTCAAAATAATTTAAACCAGAAATCAAATAATGATATTTATGAATTCTCATTAATAAGTTTTATAAAAAAATATAATCCCGATAATAGTTGAGAAATTAAAACCAAAGATGAAAGCACATATTTATTACCACTTTTAATGGAATCAATCCGCAACCCGTCAAAACTATTAACAATCACCCAAAAAATTAAAGAAGAAAAAGAACTATTATAAGAAAAACAAAATCAACTAAAAGATGTTAAAAATTATTTAATAAATTTAGAATATAGAAAAATAGAAGAATTAGAAGAACTATAAAAATATATTCAAAACCAATTAAGAAAATTTAAAAAAGTTTATTCTAGTGAAAAACCATTTAAAATAGTGGATGATAAATGATATATTGTAATATGAAGCATTAGTAATAATGATGGTTGAAATATTAATAAATTTATTAATTGACAAAATGATACCCTGCAAGGCATTGATTTAATTAATAATCATCGATTGTATAGAACTTTAAATAGTTTAGAAATTAAAAAAGAGCCAAATTATATAGTATCTAATTGAAATAATGACAATGGTACTTATTTTAAATCTATTTATCGTTGAGATGGCGAAAAAGAACCAGATATAAAAGAAAAAACTATAGATTTTTTTGATTTAATTAAATAGTATAATTATTATTTTTATACATATTTAATTTACTATAAAATGTATCAATGTTTTAGGAAAAAAATAACTTTATAGTTTTTATTGGAATTTTCCAATTAACTATGTTTTCAAATTTTACTAAAAAATAATAAGCAACTTTAATAAAGTTTATTAAGTTTTTTTGTGAATTTGTTTATTATCTTTCTTCTAATGAGAATTCAAAATGAATTATTCATACATAGAATTTTATATAAAAAATTAAGTTTTAAACTTAATTTTTTATTTTTTTAATCTTTAATTTCACCAGTTTTATAATCTACATTTAAAATTATATCTGGTTCTTTTTCGCCATCTCAACGATAAATAGATTTAAAATAAGTACCATTGTCATTATTTCAATTAGATACTATATAATTTGGCTCTTTTTTAATTTCTAAACTATTTAAAGTTCTATACAATCGATGATTATTAATTAAATCAATGCCTTGCAGGGTATCATTTTGTCAATTAATAAATTTATTAATATTTCAACTATCATTATTACTAATGCTTCATATTACAATATATCATTTATCATCAGCTATTTTAAATGTTTTTTCACTATAATAAACTTTTTTAAATTTTCTATTTCTTTTGGAGATAATTTATTATTAAAAAATTTATTATTATCACAAGCCATTAAATTACTACTTACACTAACAATTAAATTAACTATACCTAAAATACTTAATATTTTTTTCATTTTTCTATTCCTCCTCAATTATAAAATAAATGCCTACGGTATTTGTAATAATTTTTCAACCATGATTAGGATTAGAAGAAAAATGATTATTGATAGTTTCAAACTCAAAATAAATTACTTCCAGAATAGTATTAATATCATTATCCGTAATTGATCCGCCTCAACCACTATGATCTTCTCTATAAAAATTATTAATTTCTTTTTTACATTCTTTTATAAAATTAGTAATATGTTTTGAAGACATTTCTTTATTTTTTGTTTTTTCATATATTTCTTTAATTTTATTTCATTCATCACTACTAACACTTAACTTTAATTGATCATGAGCTAAAAATTTATAGTATTTTTCAATTTCATTATATTGATTATGTGATTCATGTTTTGTTACATCACCATTAGTATCATTGAATCATCAAATTAAAGCAGTAACTGCAATTATTAATCCACCGATTACTAATGATAAACCTAGTGTTTCGGGCGCTAAAACCACAGCAGTACCAGCTTCTTCTGCCCCAATAACTGCTCCTTCTGTAGCAACAACTGCGGTTCCTTCTGCAACTGATAAAGTTTCAGCTGCTGTTGTTAAACCTTCTGCTACGCTACTTTCTGATAAAAGTGGTGTTATTTCCATTGCTTCTCCTGTTTCCGTTGAAACAGCAGTACTAGTAGAAGATAAACTATTTCTAATATAATTAGCAGTTGTTGATAAACCTTTTATTGGTGATATGCCAGTTATTTTTGAAATTCCCAAAATTCCAACACCAGAAATTCCAGTAGAATTAAGCCCTAAACCAACATCTCTTAATTTATCTTTAAAAACTTTTTTATCATTTTCAGATAAGTTTTGATAATGTTGATTGATTTCATTTAATTTATTTTGTTTAGATTGTTTTGATAAATTATTAAATTTAGTAATAATATCTTTTATTTTTTGATTGTTATTTGAATTTGAATCATTATCTTTTTTATTATCATTAATTTTACTTAAGTTTTGTTTATCTTTATAATTTAAGGTAAAAAATACTTGTAAATTTCCTGTATATCTTGAATTTTGATTAGGCAATATTATTGCTGATGTAGTTGTTATATTTGAAATTGAAACTTGATTTCTATTTATAAGATTATTTAATTCAATAAATCGATTTAAAATAGTTTATGGTAAATTATCTGTTAATTCACCTAAATTTGTATTTAATAATATATTATTTAAATTTCTTGGTGATGGTAATGCAAAATTACTTTGAGTATTTCTTTGACTTTTAGGTAGAACTGTTGCATAAATTGGTTCTTCAGTTTGACTTTCTTTTTTGTTTGCTTGTTGTTGATATTCTAATTTTAATTGAGTAAGTTTATTATGTATTTCCTTTTCTATTTTATTTGGTGATATTTGATAACTTGGAGGAGTAGGAGCAACTCTATGAGGAATTAATTTTTTTTTCATTTGTTAATGAACTATTTGAATTATCCAAAAATCTCGAATTACCTATCATTCCTTGCGATGATATAATAAATCGTACTCAAACAACATCATCATTAATACCCACACTATTTGTTGCATCAGAGCGAGCAATCAATGCCATACTATTATTTGGAATTTGCACAATTCTTATATCATCAACACCTATATTAGGATTTAATCTTGCGATTGCATGTAAAATAGTATCTTCATAATTATCTTTTAATTCACCTAAATCAATAACAGTTATTAATTCATAAAGAGGTTTATATTTTTTGAGCATTTGTCTTTTAAATCTTATATTTTTATTTTCATTAGGTGCGGCTGCAATGATTGATGGCATTGCATTACCAGTTATCATAATTGCTCCTAATAATCCTAAAAGTTTTTTCATATTATTTATTTTCCTGTCTTATATTGAAACTTTTTATCAAAATCTATTGACATTATATATATATATATATATATATTCAAGTCTAATGTACATTAGTGTAGAATGAATGGTAATATTTAGTTAATATTTAAATAAAAGTGGGAATAAAAGATGTATCAAATTTGTGAGATGTGTAAAAAGAGAGATTTACAAAAAGATATGACTGGTTATAATGAATTTTTCTTTTGTAGAAAATGCGAATTTAAAGGAATGTCAGAACAAGCATTAAAAGAAATGGAAAAATCAGAAAATATAAAATATAGTATAAAATATAGTGAAGAGTATAGAAAAGAAAATTTAAAAAGTTTAGAGAGAATGTTTAAAAAACAACATGAAAAAAATGGTTAAAAATTATCAAAGTTTTAAAAATAAGCCATTAAATAAAATAAATACTAATGATTTAAATAAAAAAAGTAAAAAAATATTTAGAGCTTTATAAAAAAGGTTATAAATTGGCAGTTAAAGCGTTGGGATTATATGAAATAATTGATAAACTTGATTTTGAAGAAACAAAAGAAGAAAATAAAAAATTAGTTGATACAGTTAATGAATTTCAAGATATAAAAAAAGAAGAAATATTTTTAAAACAACAAATTGATTTTAGTTCTTTAAGTAAAACCATAATTAATGAAATTAATAAGATTTGTAAAAAATTAGAAGATCCAATAATAGCGTTAATTGAATTTATTGATTCATATTTTGAACTTAAAAATAGAGAAAAAGAAAATAAAAAAAATTAAATTTGAAGGCGGGCGATATTGAAAAATGTATAACATTGTTTTAAAAGCTTATGAAACAACAAAAACTTTAAAAAAAGTAATTAAAGAAAAAATAAGCGATATTCCTGTTTATATTTTTAATGATAAAAATTTTACAATATCTAATAAAAATAATAATTTTTTATTTATTAAAATTGAAAGTATAGATAATTTTTCTTATAAAGAAAATAAAATTTATAGTGGTATTTCGGTTATAAATATTTACATAATTATAAATAAAGGAAATTTTAATTTGTTATTAGATTATTCTAGTGATTTAGTATTATTATTTGAAAATCAAAATAAGATTAAAAATATAAAAATAAATAAAATTGTTGTTGATGCTTATAAAGGTACTAATATTTAATTGGGCGGAAATATTTTTTTAAATATTTTATTAAAATGTGAAGATTAATATTATTTAATTAATTTAAAATAAGGGTTTTTTAATTTTATGTATGCAGTTTGTAAAAGTTGTAAAAAAAAATTGTCTTATTAAAAATATGCAAAAAATAGTAATTTTTATTTTTGTGATGAAACATGTTTGTTTGATTGAATGATAAATAAATTAAAATTAAATAAAGAAGAAAAAGAAGAATTAAAAAAATATTTATTTAAAAATGAAAATAAAAAAGTAAATAAAACTTTATCTAAAACTAATAACAAAAAACATTAATTTATATATTAACCTCCATAGCGTTTAAAAAACTTAATAACGGTAGATTATTTTAATTATTTATTTGACATTATATTTTCATGACGGTATCATCGTCATGTAAATTAAAGCGAAAGGAGTAAATATATGAAAATTAATGATTTAAAAATAAAAAAAATCAATGACTCAAACGATAAAGTTTATTTTAATGTTGAAAAAAATTATAATAAGGTTAAAGAATTAATATCAATTTCTATAACAGTTAATAATATTGATGATGCTATTGAATTTTTGGAAATAAGTAAAAAAATAGTTTAATTAAACTATTTTTATTTATAAAATAAAATACTAACAAGCAATTAATATTATTTTTTTTAACTCCTATTTATTCTATTTCCCATACATCTACACACTTTATTTGTTAATTTTTCTATATCTTCAAGTTCAGATAATCTAATATTTGTATCATTTGTATATTTTTTAAATTCTTCTTTTAATAAAAATATTATTTCTTTTAATCCCTTATTTTCTTTTAAAATTAAATATAAATTATTTTCATTATTTTTATTCATGTATTTTTCACCTCCTTAATTTAATTAAAAAAGTGATTATAACCATTTAAATTTCTATTCTTTTTATTGATAAACATAATAATTATGTTATAATGCTATTATAGAGTGATAGTTGGTTTATCACTATTTATATTTATTAAATTAATTTAATAATATCATATTTATTTTTTTAGACAATGTTAATTGTCTTTTTTTATGCTACCTTTTTTTATTTGACATTATATTTTAATGACAGTATCTATATAAAACAAGATTCAAAGACGTAGTCCTATTTGTTGAATGGGAATTAAAAAGTTTCTTGAAGCTGGTTGGCATAAAGTCCTGCGAAAGTGGGTATTACCTATATATACAAAATCCTTGCTAGATTAAGTAAGTAATATTACAGAAAAAAAGCATATATAATTTGGCATAGGCGGCGATAACCATAGCCGTTTGTTTTAATAAAAATTAAGATAGTTAATAATATTTAATTATTGCCACCTCCTATCTATTACAAGATTATTATTAATCTTGTTTTTTTTATTACTAACCTTGACAAATATTTAAAGCAGAGTTAGTGTGTGAGTATTATTTGATAATAATTAGAAGGTGGAAATGCTAAAATGATTACAAATATCGATTTTTTTAAAGATGCTGAAGAAGAAAATGATAAAAAATATGTTGAAGATATTACTAAAAAATTAATTGAAAAAGATGATGAATTGTTTAAAATGACAAAAGAAAATCCAGAATATCAAAAATATAAAATAAAAGAAAAAAGAAATAAACTATAATAACAAAAAGATGCCGTGTAACTATTCCGCGAAGAAGATATTATTATTTTGATGAAATTTTAAAAAGAAAAGTATCTGTTTTTTTTTTTTAGACGAATATTTGGAAATTAAAAAATGACAAAGAACAGAAAATTCATTACGAGAAAAAATATTATCATTTATGGGTGATGGAAAAAGATATAATGATGTTATAGATACAGTTGCGGATTCAAAAGTTAGCAATATGACAATATCAAATATTTATAAGAATGTTGATTTAGATAAAATTTACTATATTCATATTAATCAAAGTAATAAAATAGATATTACTGGAGATACTATATATGTTCAAGCGGATGACACATTTCAAACTATGCGAGATGATAAAACCAAAGAAAAATTAAAAGAACATATATTAATTTCTAGTATACATACTGGGTTTGATAAGAAAAAATCAACTGAAAAAAGACCAGTAATTGAAAATAAAAAAGGTGTTTTCAAAATAAATAATATTCCACATAAAATTAAAAATTTAACTAATATTAAGGTATTTACAAATAAAGTTATTGAAGCAATGCATAGTTATAATATTAAAAAAAATACAAAGATTTTAGTTTTGGGTGATGGTGCAAATTATATCGAAACTATCGCTAATGCCATTGCGAAAGAATTTAAAAATAATATTCTTGATATAAGTTTAGATAATTATCATTTAATTAAAAAATTTGAACATTTATGATCATATCGAAAAAGAAATAAAATGCAAGAAATAAAATATAATGTAGCAAAACACTATTTTTATAATGACAAATATGATGAATTATTAGATTTATTAATTTCTCTTTTGCCATATATTGTTGGAAATAAACGAAGTTATTTATTAAAAACAATTAAATATATTAAAAATAATGAAAAAGGTATTCGTAATCAAATTCTTTCTAATAATATTGGTTGTCATATGGAAGGTGATATTTCGAAAACAAAAAGTGTTAAAGGTAGAGGAGGCAAAATTTATAATAAATTAACTTTTAATAATTTATTAACTGCTTCAATGATTAAAACTAATAGTGAAACGAATATGAAAAATAATAAAGAAATGAAAAATATTGTAATTAATAAAAATAATTTATTTGAAGTTCTTAAAGTTCAAAATTTAAGTATTTAGTTTTTAATTTATTATTTTTAAAGATGTTAAATAAATAAAAATTATTTTTTAGTGTGCAAAAATAATAAAAATAAAAAATATAAGAGATAAATATTGACAATAAAATAGTTTGGTTTAAAATGATAGTGTAAGTGGAATGCTTAAAGCGTTCTAATTTCTTAAATTATATAAGTTACCCTATAATTTTTTATACGACAAAAAAGTTTGTATTTGTTAGCTAAACAATGCAAACTTTACCAACTATTTTATTTTTTTATTTTCTCAATTATTTTTTTTATTTGCTCATTACATTTTGAATAAACATATGATAAACTACGTTTTTCAATCATTGCTCTAATCATCTGTGAAATTAAATCAGCAATTGAAATGACTTCTAACCCGTCAAATAATCGATCCTGATTAATATAAATTGTATTTGTAACAATAACCTTTTTAATTGTGCCATCATTAATAAGTTCCGTTAAACGCTCTTTTGCCGGGGGCGAAAATACTCCATGGCACGCTAATAAATAAACTGCTTTTGCCCCGTGCCTTTTTATTGCTTTTGCTGCATTACAAATTGTGCCAGCTGTATCAATCATATCATCAACAATAAAACAAATACGGCCTTTGACATCCCCTAAAATAAATTGAACTTCACTAACATTTGGTTTTGGACGTCGTTTATCAATTACTGCAATATTCCTAGCTAAATTTCCTAAACGATTAGCCATATCTCGTGCCCGCACTAATCCGCCGTGGTCTGGTGAAACAATTGTTATTTCTTCTTTAAGATGGTCTTCTTCAATTTTTCGAACAATTGTTCTTACTAATTCTTGTGTTGATCGTAAATCATCAACTGGAACATCAAAAAATCCCATTGATTGTGGTGAATGTAAATCAACAGTCATTACTCTTGTTGCTCCTGCTGTTGTTAACATATTTGCCACCAATTTACATGTAATTGGTTGGCGACCGCGCGCTTTTCTATCTTGACGAGCATATCCAAAATAAGGAATGATCACATTAATGCTTTGCGCACTGCCACGTTTTAGAGCATCAATCGCAATTAATAATTCCATTAGATTCTCATTGACCGGCCAGGATGTTGATTGAATAATATAAACATCTTTACCCCGCGCCGAATTCATTGCTCGCACCAAAATCTCACCATCAGCAAAACGAACAGTTTCCATTTCTTGTTTTGTTACACCTAAAATTTTACAAATTTCGTCGGCTAATTTTATTCCGGCAGATAGGCCATATATACTAAAAATTTTTTCTTCCATTAGTCCCTCTCTGAACATTTAAAATCCAATAAAAATTCTAAATTGAATCTCTACCTAATTATTATATACATATCCATAATTAATTAAAATAAATTTGTTATAAAAATGCTATAATTAAGTAGTGAAGGTGATTATAATGACACAAACAAATCAAGCAAAAGATATTATTGATAATCTCCGCCCCTATATTAACCAAGATGGCGGAGATATTGAATTTGTTGAAGTTAAAAATAATATTGTTTATGTTCGTTTGGCAGGAGCATGTGTTAGTTGCGGATTAATTGATTCAACAATTAAAGATGGTGTTGAACAAATTTTTAAACAAGAAATGCCTGATATCATTGCAGTAGAAGTTGTTATGTAACTTTTTTTTGTAAATATTTTTTAAAGCAATTTTTTATCAATCTGATTGATAATAACCATTCCTACTAATTCAATAATCTTACTTTTAACTTAGTTTGAATTATAATATTCAACCACTAATAAATTTAAGCTCTAAATAAAACAACAACAATTAAAATAAAGCAGGGCTAATGGCTCATATTAAATATAAATATAAAATAACTTGCTTTAATTAATCTAAAAATAAATCATTTTTAATAAATGGTAAATTTTAATCTAAATTTAAATTACTAAAAATACCAACTTGATAATGTGTAAAAAACCGGATTAAGAACTGCACAAGAAATGTTACTAAATAATTTAATGTTGAAAAACAAACAGTGACAGGCTGATTTTGAATTCGATAATTTCACATCATTGTAATTAAAAATAAAATTCCAAACAAAAATATCATTGCAAAACCATTTAAAAATTGACAAATTAATAAAAATTCCGGAATTGAAATGATAGCAACAAAAATAAAATATATACTTCAAATTATTAATGCTAAAATTAATAAATTATTAATTACAATTTTTTTAATAAAAAAATAAATAAACATTGCTCCAATAATTTGCGCAAAACATCAAATCCCCCGAACTAAATGTAAATAATGTTTCGCCATAATTTTACTGTGATAACGTACTCAATTTTATTTTGCTAAAATAATATTTAAAAAATAACCTTGACTTAATTATCTTAAAATAGCAATAAAAAATAATAAACTAAGAATAACGATAATTTTTAATCATGAAAATGTACTAAAATGTTTTAAAACTTTCGGATAAAAATAACTAATATTGTTTTTAATTTCCGGCATATAAAAACAAAAAGCAAATGAAAACATCGGGATAATAGTAATTATTCCAAAAATAATATAATTGAATGTTAATTCACTATTATTAAAATTTTTAACAAAAATCAATACATTATCGCCGGTCATATTCGATATTACAAAAATTGGTAAATTAAAATTTACTTTTTCAAAAAATTAGTTCAATAAAAATAAATCTCATTAAAACTTAAATATCATAATGAATTTGTTAAAACAAAAAATCCAAAAGCAATCGTACAAATAGTAATATTAATTCAATTTTTCGATAAAATAAAAAATAATAAAATTCCTAAAAACATTAATAAATATTAATTTCAAAACCATAATTTCCGATTTTTAAATAATCCAGTAATTAATAAAGTTGGAATAAAAAAGATTGCCGTATATAAAGATGTACTAACTACTAATAAAATATTAATTAAATTAATATTTTTAACAAAATCAAAAATGATAAAATTATAATTTAAAGTTGGTGAACACGATAATGATAACCAAAAACAAAAATGCCGAATAATAAAAACTAATTGATAAAAAGATTTTATTCCTTTTTAACCAATTTATTTATATATCCTAATATAAGTAAAATTGTTAAAAAATGATACAAAAATAAATTATCTCAATTATTCATATTTTTATTCTAAAGGTTATTAAGTTTTTCAACGCGAAGCGCGTGACGACCAGCATCAAAAGTGCTATTTAAAAACATATCAACAATTCAAATTGCATTTTGATTCGCAATAACTCTAGCACCTAATGCCAAAACATTAGCATTATTATGTTCGCGCGCTAATTTTGCCAGCATTGTTTCATTACACAATGCCGCCCTAATTCCTTTTAATTTATTTGCCGCAATTGAAATTCCAATTCCTGTTCCACAAATTATAATTCCCATACTATTTTTTTCTTTAATCACTCGTTCACCAACAGCTTGGCCAATATCAGTATAATCAACCGCATCAATACTATCTGTACCTAAATTAATAATTTCATATTTTTGTGCAATTAAATGTTTAACAATTGCATTTTTCATTTCAATACCTGTATGATCATTCCCAATCACAATTTTCATTATTGTTGTTCTCTTTTTCCTACAATTTAACTATAACATATTGCTTTTTTAAATAAAAGGCGTCATGTACGATGAAACGTCAAAAAAAATTCTTGTGAGATTGTTTTTTTTATTTTTCTATTAAAAAAATAAATTTATTTGCATTATTCATCTGATAGTGTTTTTAAATTTAGAACTTTTATTATAAAAAATATTAAATTCTATTTTTCCTACACAAAATAAACGGTATTTTATAAATACTTTCAATAAAGGTATTATCCGATGAATAATGCAACGCTTAAAAATTGATATTTTGATGCTTAAAGATTGATATAACTCATCTATGGCGTTAAGCCTTAAATAAAGTGTGGAAGCGATTGGATCTACTACTCCTATTTATTTATTTAATTATCAGCAAGATTAATCACTTGTAAAATGTCAAAACGCTTATTTTTTGCTTGTTTTTATAAAAATAGTGTTGTTAAAACGAAAAAAACAATATCAGACACTAAAAAAACAAGGTGGGGTGAAACTCCAAAATTTTATTTTCTTTATATAAAGTTGTCTATGTATGGATGAATCGTAATTAATAAATTGGTAGACTGTTTTTTTAATTCCTCAAGGGGATAAACTATATCAAAATACCCAATCTATCCCCGCTCGCCCCTAAAGTGAAGCGGGCTTCGAAGTAATGAAATACTAAAATAAATTATTTACTAAATATCAAAATATTAAGCCACAAATGATTTTTTTGTTTATTTTAAAAAATAAAAACAGAGTAGAAAAATATTATGCAAGAATATAAAAGTTTGTATATTAATAAAACTTTATATTAAATAACAACATCATTTGATTAGGTTAATTGTCAACCTGTTAATTTTCGTATTTAACATCATAAAAATAATTATGATTTGCAATGTTTATAATGAGCAAAAATGTATTTAAATTTATTTGAAGATAAATGAGATGTTATTATTTCATATATTCAACACTATAAAATTAACGATATTTTAGATTTAGCATCAGATGGTTGAAAGATATTACAAATTGACAAAAAATAAAACAAATAAATTAAAATATATTATTGCAGTTGATCCCGCCGGAATTGAAAAAAATGGTATTATTTTTTATAATTTTTTTCAAAAAAATAATTAATAATATTACCTTTAATTCTAAAAATTAAGAATAGGCAATAAATAATATCTATTTAATTTAAATTATGTTTTATAATCGCCAGTTGTTAATAAAAATTATATTTATAAAGGAAATATTAAAATTTCAGAGCACGAATTATATTCTTTAAAAAATTTACAATATTTTATAACAAAAGGAGTTAATAAAATGGCACAAACAAAAAGTAATTTATCTAAAATAACAATCACCACTAATAAGACAAAGACAAAAAATAAAAAAGTTAATAAGTTAGAATTAACTGTTAGATTACACGAAAATCAGATTAAAAATAAAATTAAGGCACTGGTTTACTGGGATTGTTGAAGTTGATGCTTGTTCGGATAAATGTCAATGAGGAGGATTAAATTACTCAACATTATAATTATATAATTCATCTGTTTTAACTGAGTTTTTGAAATTAAAAAAGATGATGAAATAAAAATTAAAGGCTCAGTATTTAATCAGTTAAATATAAAATTTAAACGCTATTTTTTTTATCTTTTCGAGTCGATAGTTTTGAAATTATCCAAAAATAGATTAGAAAAAGAACAAATATAAATATTAAAAAATAGTAGGAAAAACAACGGCATTAAAAAATGTAAAATATATTCTTATAAATGAAAATAATGAACCTATTAAAAATGAAGATGGTTGTTTTGATATTAAAACTGCAGAAGTTATTTTAGAAAATTATGATGAAGTTAAATAATTTAATGCAAGTAATTCAGAAAATAGTAATCAGTAAATCAACGAACTACAAACAAAAAATACTGAGTTAACTTCACAAATTGAACAACAAAAAATTCAATTAAAACAAATTTAAATTAATAACTTCAATAATTATTTAACTGATAATGAATAATTTAAAAACGTCGTATTAAAATCTTATGATATTAATTATGAATTAATTAAGGTACAAACAGTTAATATTGGCGGCTTACCAAAAGTAGAAAATAAAGAAAACAATATTTTAGGTCGCATGTAAAAAATAAGGGTTTTATAAAAACAATAAAAAAATATCCTTAATTTATATTAAACTAAATAACATTTAAAAATAAAAACCCTTATTTTTTACATGCGACCAAAAAGATAGTAATTAATTTTCGTAATTGATTAATATTTTTAGGATAACGAGGAAGATATTCAAAAAATTTATTTCAGTTTTGATGAAATATTTTAATTTTCCCGTTTGATTGAGGGGGACGAATTAATGTTGTTTGATGAATAAAACTTTTTTGATGTAATACTTTTGTAAACTAACTTTTATGATATATAATCTGGATTATAACTATAAAAATATTCAGGACCATTATCTGCTCTAATTATTTTTATTATAATTTTATTATTTAAAAAATCATCATAAGCCTGATTAAAAATACCAATTGCTGATGACTGTGATTTATTTTTAGATAAATAAACAAGACCGAAGTGTGATTTTTCATCAATAAATCATACAAATATAAATTACGTTTAAAACCAGTCATATTTGGTGTCATAATTTTAATATCATGTTGTAAATATTCTAATTCAGACATTTCATAACGTTTATAAGTCTTAATTTTATTGTTTTTATGATAAAAATTATTAAATTATTTATTCCATTTAATTAAAGCTTTAATGTTATGTTTGATTACTTTCTTTTTATATCCGAAAAACCCGGCTAGTGTTAAATTATAAAACTCATAAATACCAGTTCCATATTTTTGTTGATATTTTTTCATTATTTTTGCAACAGCAATCTTGTAAGTTTTTGAATAATTGTTATTAATATTAATTGGTATAGTTGATTTTTTAGCTAAAACAATAAAATTTAATTTTTCTTTAAGACAAATTTGAATCTTTTTAGCTCAATTATAAAAAGTTTGTTTTGATTTATAAAATAATTTAATTAAATTATTTAATGAGTTTTTATATAAATAGTATTTTTGACATAAATTAAAATAATTAATGATATTTTGATCAATATAGTTTGTTTGTTGCGAGGGCTCTTTTTTTGAATATTATTTTTTTATTTTTATTTGTAATTAATATAATTCATTTTGATTATGAATACTTGTTGCCATATACTTTTAATCTCCATTCTAATTTAAAGACTAAATTAGTGGTCTAAAATGTATATGGTTTTCACAAAAATATACGAGATAAATATTGACAATAAAATAGGTTGAGTTAAAATAATTTTGTAAGTGAAATGCTTAAAATGTTCTAATTTCTTAAATTATATATACCCTATAATTATTTATACGACCAAAAATTTTTAAATTATTTAATCTTAGTTCATATTCTTTTTCTAGTTTATATAAAGTTATCGGCGAAGGATTTGTATATTGATTTTTAATACCAAATTAATTAAAAACAAGATCATGAGAATTTTGACATAAATTTTTGACATTATATTTACCAAAATAAAATTAATTTTAAAATGTTTATTTTTATATTATATATAACTATTTATTTAATAAATTTATTACATTTACAATTTAATTTAAAAATATCTTAATTTAAAAAAATCTAATATTTTTTAGGCTAAAATAATACTAAGTGTAATTTTACACATATTTAATATAGAAAAAACAAAAGAAAGGTCACAAGTATGAAAAAAGGTAAAAAAAGAAAAATAAAATTATGACATAAAATTACAATTTGGGGAATCTTAAATGCTTATGAGTTATCATTATTAATTGCTTTGTTTTCTTTACAGCAAACACCTTTACATTGTCGTTTATTCGCGTTTATCAATATTATTGTTATATTATTAGCACAAGTAATTTATTATACTAGTCTTTATTTTAAAAATAAAAAGAAAGCAACTAAAAATAAACTTATTAAATTGCAATAATTTAAAAAAAAATAAAAAAAACAATCCATTCTTATAAATAGAATTATTTAAATAGTAAAATGTTCTTTTTTTATTTTTTGTTAGTTGTAAGATAAATTAAATGATATTTTCGTTTTCCGCGACGAATAATTAAATATTTATCAAATAAAAACTTATCTTTTGCTACAAGTCAAGTTTCTTCTTTAACAATTTGCCCATTAATGGTAATGGCACCTTGTTCTAAAAAATCACGACCTTCTCGTTTAGAAGAAACAATTTGTGCTTGTACTAATAAATCAAGAAGTGGTAAATTAAGCTTTGTTAAATGAAAATTAGGTAAATTGTTATCAAGTTGGCCCAACTGTAGCTCTGATAATTCATGCAAACTGCCTTTAAATAAAGCTTCACTAATAATTTGTGCTGTTTTTAATCCCGCTGATTGATGAACAAATAAAGTTAATTCTTCTGCTAGTTTTTTTTGTGCAATACGTTGTGCTGGTTCATTTTGGTGAGCTGATTCAAGAGAAATAATTTCTTTTTCAGATAACATTGTTAAATAACGTAATAATTTCCTTGCTTCTTGGTCATCTTGGTTATAAAAGAATTGATAAAATTCATAAGGTGATGTTTTTTTTGAATCTAATCAAACTGCACCTGATTCTGTTTTTCCAAATTTGTAACCATCAGCTTTTGTTAATAAATTCATTGTCAAACCGCAAGCTAAATTATCTTCTCCAATTTGTTTATAAATATAATCTGTACCCGAAGTAATATTTCCTCATTGATCACTACCGCCAGTTTGAACGGCACAATCATAATTAATATATAATTGATAAAAGTCATAAGCCTGCAATAATGTGTAAGCAAATTCAGTATATGATAAGCCAACTTCAATTCTAGTTGC
The DNA here is from genome assembly GCA_964019725.1 of Spiroplasma endosymbiont of Antitype chi. Taxonomy (GTDB): domain Bacteria; phylum Bacillota_I; class Bacilli_A; order Mycoplasmatales; family Mycoplasmataceae; genus Spiroplasma. The sequence goes on from OZ026467.1 coordinate 368,672, forward strand.
AATATTTTCTTTTGCTAATAAATAACTAATATTAAAATCTTTACCAACATTTCGCAAAAAATCAATCAAGGTCATTTTTTGCAATCATTCAGCATTATTAACCATTTTAACTTTTGTTCCAATTAATTGTTGCATTTGATTACTAATGATTTCCACATTATGTTTAATTGTTTTATCATCTAGCAATACCCGCTCAGATTTTTTCCCACTGGGATCGCCAATCATTCCTGTCCCACCACCAATAATAGCAATTGGTTGAAATCCAAACATTTCAAAACGTTTTAATAACATAATTTGAATTAAATTTCCAAAATGTAATGAATCACTGGTTGGATCAAAACCACAATAAATTCCTTTTTTTAATTCCTGCGCTTTTAATAATTTTGCTTCATTAGTTACTTGTTTTAATAGTCCTCTTCATCTTAATTCTTCTAAAATATTTTTTACCATCATTTATATCCTTTGCTATTTAAAAAACTCTAAATTATTAGAGTTATTTCTTATCTACTTTTTAATCTTTTTTAATTGAGGCAGACTTTCTTTTTTTAATAATTTTTTTCAGAAATTGATGTTGATGCTTTAATTAATTTAACCACACGATTATCAATTTTGTTTAATGCCCTATAAGCCGTTTATTTTGTTGAATCAGAATCTAAAATTTCAACTGAAACTTTGATATTTTTAATGTGCAATTAAATATCATCTGCAACTTCATCTGATTCTATTCATTGCGATTTTTATCATACAATCTAAATTTTATTAACCATTTTTTAAGTTGTGGAGTATATTTTTAACTAAATTAATGAAATATTGTCGTAATTATGAACTTTTTTTCGTAGAAATTAACATTTCCGCTACCATAACTGCCAATGTTTTAACAAATTTAAATGCCATAATTATTTTTTTTATCATAATTTAGCAAAATATTTTAATTTATCAACAATTCGATAGGTAATATTTTTATTACTAGCAATAATTTTCACTCACGATTTAATGTTTCTTTTTGCAAAATATTAAAAAAATCAATATAATTCGAAAATTTAACAACGGTATCAACAGTATAATTTAACATTTCTGATTTATAATTTAATTCTTCAACAAAATAATTAAATTTATTAGCAACAATTGCAATTTTTTGCGCAGCAATAATTCCATAAAAGCAAAAAAAATTGCTAAACATAATAAAAAAATGATTAAAACTGGTTTGTTATTAAATTAATAAATTATCATTTGTTGCTAACATATATATCATTTTTTTCACCTTTTTTCTAATCGTATTAAATATTACCTTTATATTATAACTTACATTATAACTTATTTTAAATAATATTAGAATAATTAGTTAACTTAATAATAAAAATGAATATATACTAATTTGCAACAATATATAATTTATCTTTACAAAATAGTATTAAACTATTTTTTTACATTAATTTGTTTTATGTTATATAAAAGAATAAAATCAGTAGTTAATGCAAAATACTCAAAAATTTATTATATTTTAGTATTTTTTTACTTCTATTAATTATTATATAAATTAAGTTTTTAAAAAATATTAAAAATTTTTAATTAATTTGTTAAAAATTAAAAAACATACGTATCTTTTTCTTTTTTTATAAAATATTATTAAGGAGAAAAAATGAAAAAATAGGTCTCATGTAAAAAATATAAATAATAAATTAATTTTTAATTTTAATTAATATTATATTAATATCTTTTATAACTTTTTTATCGGCATAATTATAAAAATAAATTAAAACAAGAACCTTTAATTAAAAATTATAAACCATTATATAAAGAAAAAAAATAAAATATTATAAAACATAAATCAATTTAATTACCTGTTGAATTATTTTATCAAGAAATAAATTATTGATGCGGCCCGGATAGTGTACAAACGGTAATAAATTATGTTGCCAATAAAAAAATATCACAAGAAAAATTAGAAAATTATTTACAAACTGTAAAAACAGAAACTTACCCAGGAAATATTCTGGCAATTTTAAATAAATTGACAAACCAAAATATTCATAAATATACACGAAAAATATTAGGACTAAATTATGTTTTAACCGAAAAAGAACAAAAAATATTTTATTATGATTTAAACAATAGTTTAAAGAATAATTTTCCAGTTATTTTAATTATGAATGGTAAATATCCTTTAAACAACCATATGATAAGATATCTTATTATTATAAATGGAATTCAAGTATCAGAAAAATTTGAAGAGTATACATATTTAATTGCTAATCCTTGATCCCGAGAGGTATAAGTTAAATAATCACAAATAAGTGGTCTATTTTATTATGATTAAAATAGTAGATTTATTAAATCTAATTAAAATATTTTAAAATTATTTGTGAATTTTTAATCACTATCACCATCAATTATTCAAATACTTGTATATACAATATTTTAAACATTGCATAATTTATTTTATTAACACTTGATTGTAATCCCTTTTTACTATTTTTATTTTTTTCTATTCTATATCTTTTTTTAAAAATAAAATATTCAATTTGATTTGTTAAGATAAATTGGACAACAATAATGTAGAGTAAATATTTATAATTAAATTACAATCGAGGTGTAATTATAGCAAAGAATCATTATACCGATGAATTTAAGCAACAAATTGTTTGTCTTTACAAAATGGGACAAAATCCCGGACAATTAGCCAATGATTATCAAATTAGCAAATCTACAGTTTGGAAATGATCTTACCAATTTAACAACTCGGGTTCATTTAAAGTTAAAGACAATAGAAAGCCATAAGAAAAAAAATTAATTTAATTACGTAAAGAAGTTAAACAATTATAAATGGAAAATTAAATTTTAAAGCAAGCAACACTGATAATCGGAAAAAAATAACAATCATTAAAAATAACAAAGCAAAATATTTAATTATTAATTTATTTAAAACTTTGAAATTTGCTAAATTAAAATATTACTATCAATTAAAAGAGAATAATCCCAATAATAATCAAAACATTTATAATTCTTTTATCAGTATTTTTATAAAAATTCGTAAAAATTATGGAACAAGAAAAATTAAAATCATGCTAGCTCAGCAAAATATTATATTATCTCTTTTAAAGATTAGTAAAATAATGATAAAATGTAACTTAATTTAAAATTATACAAAAATAAAATACAAGCAATGTTACATATAAATATAATAATTTATTAAATCAATAATTTAATAACTATAAAATACATGAAGTTGTTGTCATTTATTTAACAACATATGTTTTTATTAATAAAAAATGATATTATGTTTGCTTTCTAATTGATTTATTTAATCGCGAAATTATTAGTTGTGATGTTAGTTTACAAAAATATGCAAAATTAATTAAAAATATCTTTAATAAACTTAACTTTACATTAAATTATATTAAAATATTTCACCCTTATTAAGGTAGTGAATTTAACAAAAATCTTATTTATAACTTTTTAACTAAAAATAACCATTCAAAATTATTACAGCAAACCAAGATGTCCTTATGACAATGCCGTTGCGGAATCAACATATAAAATTTTTAAAAATGAATTTATTAAAAATAATAAATTTAAAAAAGTTGAGAAGTTTAAATTAGAATTATTTGATTATATTAATTGGTACAATAATATTCGAATTCATAGTGGGCTAAATTATTTAACACCAGTGCAATACAAAAATTATTACTCTACATAAAATTTATCAAAAAAAAATTGCCATTCCATTTCCTGTTTTATGTTTAATCGAACTAATTGTATTTGGTTTTATTACTGCTTGTCGTTTTGCCGCATCTACCACAATAGTTTCTTTATTTTTAAATGAAACAACTGATGGTGTTGTTTGTTGACCTTCGGTATTTTCTAAAACTTTAAAATCTTTTCCTTTCATAACTGCAACACATGAATTTGTTGTTCCTAAATCAATACCAATAATTTTTGCCATATTATAATACCTTCCTCTCTTAAATTATATATTTTACAACTTGCACTTATGCATGACGCAAGACAAGATTATGAATTATATATCTTTTTTGTAAAATTTTAACAATACATCCCCATGAAACATTAGTTTTTTAAATAATTTCAATTGCCAAATGGAAATTAGAATTAAAGCGTTCCCCTACTTTTTGTCTCCATTGCGGTAATATTTTCTTCTTTAAAAACCGTTTTAAACATACGATAAATCATTTCAAACCGCGTTAAAAATTTTTTAACTTCGGGTGTTGCATTAGCAACTTGCAAGGCACGTTCAAAGTTATCTAATGTTGATAATAATTTTTTTGCCATCCCTGCTGCGCTATAACGTTTAATATCATCAACCCCTTCATTAATTCTTTTCCTTAAATTTTCACCATCAGCTAAAGCTAATAATTTTTCTTCTCGCAAAATCGCAAATTGTCTTTTAACAATAAATTAATTTCATGCTCTAAATCTTCAATAATTGCCAAATTATTTGCTTCAGCTGTCGGTGCTGTTGATGTTTTTCCTGATTATGACGGCGAATCGGCGGTTTGATTATTTTATAATTCCTTCCTTAATTGTTGGATTTTTTTAATTGGTTTGGCGAAGATTTATCATTTTTTTCATTACTCATTAATTCCCCCCCTCTTATTTTTGATATGCTTCTTTAATCCGATAAGATAATCATTCAAGAACTTCATAAATCTTATCATATTCTAATCGCTTTGGCCCCACTAAAGCAATTCCTCGTTCTTGCATATCATCAACCTTATAAGTTGTTGTCAACAAAGACATGTCATCATTGTTAAAACATGTTTCATTCCCAATTTTAATTGAAACAAGATTTTCTCTTGGGTTATTCTGTTGTTTTTTAAAATAATCAAACGGGGAAATTGTTTCAATCAAGCGAATAACTTGTTTAATTCGTTCTGGGTTATTATATTCCGGATTTTGTAGCATATATTGAATCCCATGAGTTGAATAACTTGGTTTAAAAATACTCGTTAAAGCGTTAACAAATTGTTTTAAAATATATTCATAATGTTTTACTTGTTGTTCTAAAATTGGACGAATTACATCAAATTTTGTTGGAATATCATTTATTTTAGTATTTTCTAACCTCGTATTAAATAATTCAACAGAAATTTTTAAATCGTTCATAGAACTATTTGTATCAATTGTAAAAATTTTATTCTCAACATGCCCACTTGTTAAAACAAAGACAACAACTGCTTGTGTTTCAGAAATTGTTAATAATTCAATTTTTTTTAATAATTCTTCTTGAAAGTTTGGGCCAACAACAACCGTTGTTAAATTTGTCATTTCACTTAAAATTTGGCCTGTTTGATCAAGAATATCATTAATTGACATATTTCTATTAACAAATAAGGCTTCAATCCGGTTTTTAATATCATCAATATTTTTCTCAACCATCAAGTTATCAACATAATAACGGTAACCTTTTGTTGATGGAATTCTTCCTGATGAAGCATGTTCTTTTTCTAAAAAACCTTCTTTTTCTAAAATTGCGCATTCATTACGAATTGTTGCGGAAGAATAATCTATTAATGACGAAGCCATAATAGCTCTACTTCCAACGGGCTGTGCTGTTTTTGTGTATTCTTCTACAATTACTTTTAAAATGTTTTCTTGTCGTTGGGTTAACACCATAAGAGCCTCCGTTCTACAATTCTTATAAATATTTTGCAATTAACAATAAATAGTGCTAACACTTAACATTATAAATTTATCATTTAAAGAATGCAAGTGCCAATTTAATTTTGTATGTGAAAACAATATACATTTTAAACCACTAATTTAGTCTTCAAATTAGAACGGAGATTGAAAGTATATTGTAAAAAGAATTCCTGCTGAAAATGAATTATATTCATTACAAATAAAAATAAAAAAATGATATTAACAAGAAGAACATTCAAAACAAACTTTCTATAATTGAGCTAAAAAGATTCAACCTTGTCTTAAAGAAAAATTAAATTTTATTGTTTTAGCTAAAAAATCAAATAGACCAATTAATATTAATAACTATTATTCAAAAACTTACAAGATTGCTGTTGCAAAAATGATGAAAAAATATCAACAAAAATATAGAACTGGTATTTATTAGTTTTATAATTTAACACTAGCTGGGTTTTCAAATATAAAAAGAAAGTAATTAAACATAACATTAAAACTTTAATTAAATAGAATAAAGCATTTAATAATTTTTATTCTAAAAACAAGAAAATTAAGAATTATAAACGTTATGAAATGTCTCAATTAGGACATTTACAACATGATATTAAAATTATGACACCAAATATGACTGTTTTTAAACGTAATTTATATTTGTATGATTTTATTGATTAAAAATAACGCTTTGGTCTTGCCTATTTATCTGAAAATAAATTACAGTCACCAGCAATTGGTATTTTTAATCAAGCTTATGATGATTTTTTAAATAATAAAATTATAATAAAAATAATTAGAACCGATAATGGTCCTAAATATGTTTATAGTTATAATACATAGTATAAATATCATAAAAGTTAGTTTACAAAAGTATTACATCAAAAAGGCTTTATTCATTAAACAACACCAGTTCTTTTCCCTTAATAAAATGGTAAAATTGAAAAATTTAATCAAAAATGAAATAAATTTTTTTGAATATATTCCTCGTTATCCTAAAAATATTAATGAATTACGAAAATTAATTAATATCTTTTTAGATTATTATAACAATGTTAGACGACATAAAAGCATAAATTTTTTAACACCATCCGAAGCTGTGTTAAAATTTTTAAAAGACTAACTGGTCTAAAATGTATATGGTACCCCACATTGTTATTTTAAATCATATTAAAAAGTAATTATGGTGGGTTTTAGTGTGGCATACTGGGATACAAAAAAGGCAATAGTTAATATTAATAATGATTATCCTGATCAAATACTATTTGTTGAATAGTTAGTTTATGAGTTAAAAAAAGAGAATGATTGCTTGATATTGACGGATGAAATAATTATTAAATATCTTTTTTTAAAAAGTTGTGTACTGGTATTAAAGCGGAGTTTGATAATTTGAATCAAAGTTTATGCAAAATTGCTATTCAAATTATTATGTTTATACAATGCTGTTGTTATTATCCGAGGGTGATATTTCATTTACTTTTTATAATATTAATTTTGATAACATCGAAAGGTTATTAAAAAATACTCTGCAAGCAGTATTGAAAATCACAGTGCAATTTAATATTGGTTATGAAGCGATATTTAAAGGATTGCAATCGCGGAATATCATTGAATTTTTAGTAGTTATAACTAATGATTTAGATGTTTTAAATAAGCTTCGGGATAATATTGATGATCATTTTACTATGTTTGTTAATAAATTTTTGAAAGATCAAAAATTTCAAATTAGAGTGACAAAATAGAATGAAAATATTTTATTTTTTGGTAGTAATTTATCAGATTATCGTTCTAAATTTTTTATTGGTGTAAATTCTATGTTATTTAAAAATGATTTTTTAGAATGATACCACGACGGATATGACCCAATGAAATTAATACCAGAAAAATTTTTAAATTCTTATAAAGAAAAACGTGTTATAAAAAAAGTAACTGAATACAAAGATTATTATGTTGTAATTGACATATGAATTGTTACAGTATAAAACTTTGTAATTGAAGGTTTGCCATTTAAACATTCGCACACTAACATAAAAATATAACAAAAGGTTAAAGTTTTAGTAGAAAAAAACTCTTTAATTTTCAGCTTGATTAATTTGCAAAAATAGTAATGGAGTTTTGAAATTATTTTAAATTATAAACATATTATGAGAATTATCGTCTTTTTTTTAAGGTGAACAAAGCGGTTTTTGATAACGCGCTTTAACGTCGTGATCTAGTTTTTTAGAGCAAAAGTCAGAAGTAAGTGTAAGTATAATATCATTTAATGTTTTAATCCCATTATTAATTTTTTTAAAAGTGAAATAAGTTCAAATCTAAAAATAAATAGTTATAATGATACTGCTTCCAGATATACAATTAATTTAATTAATAAAACTGAAAAATATTTTACTGTAAAATTATTAAGTAAAATTGCAAATATAAATAATGCTTCTCAAAATAACACATTATTATTGAATGGATTTGACTATGGTTTTTTTATTTTTCCAATAAATGAAGAAATAATTATTAATAATGGTGAATATTCATTTTTGCATATAATTGAATTTCAGGTTAGTTATTTTTTAAATGAAATATTTTAATTTAAATTATTAAAAAACATATAACTGTTGCACTTAAAATTATATATATATATTATTAAAATATAAAAGAAGTGAGGATTAATAATGATTGAACATTTATATGTACATATTCCTTTTTGCGACCATATTTGTTTTTATTGTGATTTTTTTAAAATTAAAAAATCACGTCCAATAATGATTGAAGAATATTTAACTTCATTAGCACACGAGATTTCTCGACCCCATCCTGATTTTGATTTAAAAACAATTTATTTAGGAGGGGGAACACCAAATAGTTTAGATGATAATCAATTAGAACAACTATTACAACTTTTGCAAAAAGTTGTGCAAGACCCAATAATGGAATATACAATTGAGTTAAATCCAGAAAAAATTACAAAAAGTCAATTACAACTTTTAAAAAAATATCATATTAACCGTCTTTCAATTGGTGTTGAAACTTTTAATGATCAGCTATTAAAAAAAGTTAATCGTTATCATAATAGTGCTGCTGCTGTTAATGGTTATTACTTAGCTCGTCAAGAGTTTTTTGATAATATTTCGTTTGACTTAATTTATAATTTATTTGATCAAACACAAGCCGATATTAAGGCAGATTTGTTAATGATTCAAAAATTACAACCCGATCATATTAGTTGATATTCATTAATTTTAAAAGAAAATTCATATTGGGGTAAAACAAAGCTTAAATTACCAGAGTATGATATTGCGTTTGATGAAATTATTAATACTGCACTAACTAAAATAGGTTATGAAAGATACGAAATTTCAAATTATACTAATAACAACAAAAAATCACAGCATAATTTAGCGTATTGAACTAATAAATCTTTTTGACTTCTTGGCCCTAGTGCTGCTGGTTTTATTAATAACGATGGTTACTATTTATTACATAATTCGCGAAAATATGCTAACTGAACACAAACCAAAACAGAATTGTCGGTAAATGATTATTATTTTCAAATTTTAATGATGGGATTACGTGTTTTAAATGGCGTTGATTTAACAAAGGTTAAAGATGCAAAAGAAGCAATAGATTACTATCAACATAAAATTCATGTAGAAGTACAAAAAAATAATTTAGTTTTTGATAATAATCATTTGCGTTGTACAAGTCAAGGTTTAAATATTTTAAATGATATTTTAGTTAATATTATGGATTAAGACTTATGCTATAATGTAACTAAAGAAGAACTATGAATAATTATAATTGATAATTAATAAAATATAAGAAATTAAAACAATAAGAAAGGAAGAAATATTATGATAATTAATGTTGATAAATTAGGTAATAACAAAAAAGTTTAGGATTTGGTATAAAAATTATTATTTATTTTAAATATATTTCTAAAACACCAATAAATTAACATTTTAAAAAGTTATCTAATTATTTTATTTATATTTTTTATAAAAAATAATCCCTTGTAATATTATCAGTAATGATGTTCGTGAAAATATCTGTGATTTATATTTTAAATATTGTGATAAATACGTTGGGGTTTTTTATCATTGTTTTATAATTTAAAAAAAGGAATTCATGGAGAATAATTAAAAAATAAAGCAACTAAAAATTTAAAAACATTTTTTCGTTGACTTAAAAAAGATAAGCTTTTATTAAAAATAAAAAATAAAATTAAATAAATTAAAAGACAACATCCAAGATATTAATTTAAAGAATCGTGATTATTACAAATAGATGAAAAATATTTTATGCCAAGTAAATTTCCGATTGATAAAAAGTATTGTGTTTATTATTTTATTGATGAAATAATGAGAGGGGTATTCGGTTGTATTTATGATAAATTATGCACTGAGAATTCTATTGATTATTTTAAAAGAGTAATTAGTGATTTTAAAAAAATATTTGGTATTAAAATAAAGCTGATTATAACTGATAACGATTATTAATTTATTAATATTTATCGTAATAATCAAAAAAAGTACTGTTAAAAAATTATTTTTACTCAATTTTTAACAAATAAAAATATTTTACATCAAATAACGCCCGTTATTTCTCCGCGGTAAAACGGGAAAATTGAAAGATTTCATCAAAATTATACTAAGTTATTTATATTTGAAGAAAAAATATTCGATGCATTTGGATTACAAAATAAAATAAATGAATACTATTATTTTTATAATTTTGAAAGAGTGCACAATATTTTAATTTTCATACACCATTTAAATTTTTAATTAATTTAATTAAATAATTTTAAATTTATAAATTTTTATTTAAAATATTTTTTAGTGTGTCAATTTTAGAATTTTTATTTATATATGTATCATTTTTAATGATGTTTTTATATTTTAAATTATATATTTTATTATTTTTATTGTTCTGTTGCAATATCTAAAATGTGTGTGGTATAGTACACTTAAATTTAAATATGCAGGATCAAATTTCGTATAAATTACCTTATTTACAAAAACAATTCACAGCAGAATTAAAAAATATAACTTGGAATTAACAAATATTTCTTGGCAAGAACCACTTTATATGCCAGTTGATAGTCCAATGATTAAAAATATTGTGAAATTTTACCAAGAGGTTACTGGCGATAACCAAACAAAACCTGCAGCAATCGTTGGCGGAACACATATGCTAAAGCAATGCCAAATTACATGGAATTCGGCGCTGATTTTTATATTAATTAATAAAAAATGCATTCTTATAATGAGTATGTTAAGATTGATGATTTAAAAAAATGTTAGAAATTTATACAAAAGCTATTCCCTTTTTAGCAAAAAATATCATAGTCCTTAATTTAAATAATGATATCTATTCATCTTTTTCACAAATAAAAAATATGATAGCATTACAAAAGTTGATTTTTTATAAAAATTATAAATAAAAATAATTAAATAAATTAAACAATTTTGCTAAAAAGTCTAATTATTAATCATTTTTTTGTATTACTTAATTAATAATCGAATTTAATTTTCTTTTTTTATACCTAAAAACCTCAAAATTTTTCTTACTACCAGAATGTTTAAGCAAATATCTTAATAAAACAATTAAAGAAGGATAGTAAGCTATGAAAAAAAGTTTTGAATAACAAATAAATGATTATATAAAATATCTGAATCAGTAGTAAAAATTCAAACAATAAGGAATACCATATATGTTGATTGTTATATATGTAATTATGAAAATCAATCGTAAAATTTATTTTCTGATAATTAATCATATGAAATATTATCAGTTTTAATTAAAACAACTTTTGGTCATGATGTTGCGAAAGGAGTTAATTTTTCACGCATCGCGAATGACCGTGGTGATAATTTTGAATTATTAGGAGAAGCAATTAACGAATGCTTATTTCATAAAGAAAAAAATTGTAGTTATCACTTAAATTAATCAAAAGTATTTGTTTTTTATCAATGTGATAAAATTAAACCAAAAATAATGCGTATTGATAATGTTAATGTTTGTTCATTAAAATGCTTAAAAAATTATTTAAATGCTCAAGTAAAATAAATTTTATAATTAAAAAAAGGAAATTAATTGCTTTTTTTAATTATTATGAAATTATGATTATAATTGATTGTTTGTTAATTTCAAATTATTACTTTACTTAACAAAATATCCAAGATAAAATTATAATTAGTGGTTAATTTTAACTAAAAAAGGGGTTGAGGAAATGCCATCATATTATATAGAACATATTTTAAAATTAAAACAGCCAAAATTAAAAGCACCATTAACTGATGGGGAAATTAATGCTATTGTAACAGCCTTTAAGCATTTGGTTTGTAAAATTAAAAAAGATGCCGTTGTTATTAAGAATCAAAAATTTGGATATGAACTTTTTCGTAGTAAAGCAGACGACAAATATTGAGTATATACTCTTACATTTACTGAACCTATTAATCCATTAAAACCAATTTATAAACATCATTGAATTGGTAATACTTTTATTGGTTATGGTTATGATACACTAGAAGAAACAATTAATCAAACTTTTAAAATGATGGAACAAGGACCAACTGCAAAAACAAATTTTCGTGATTATTTAACTAGTTGAGATGAAGAGAAATACCGCATTTTCTTATGTTGAAAAGAAAAAGAATGGTCTTTTGAAAAATATCAAAAATTTCAGCTTTGATATGAAAAAAACAAGGTTAAAATTATGGCAAAACAAATTGGAGTTAAGGATTCCGAAGATTATAATAAAGAAATTAATGATAAAAATAATAGGTCTGGATTAGCGGTTTTATTAGGTAAAATGCAAGACCCGCCAAAACGCCCACGATCAATGGCTGTTGTAATGCGCGAAACAGCAAAGACAAAAGAAAAATGAGATGACCCAAAAACCAAAAAATACCTTGTTGGTTTTATGTATGTCAATTAAGAAATCATTCCATATTATGAATTATCAAGAAATTAATTCAACGCAAAATGAACATATTAAATTGTTATCAAAATTAAAATAAAAAAATACCGAAAAGAATTTAATGTATCATTAATTTAAGGATGAAAAATTATTGATGAAGCATTACAACAAAATATTGTTGTTGAAATTTTGGTAGTAATAAAAATATTGAGGTTTGTGGGTATAAAAAACAAAATTAAATTCGCTTATTAATTAAGTAATACAAAAAAATGATTAATAATTAGACTTTTTAGCAAAATTGTTTAATTTATTTAATTGTTTTTATTTATATTTTTTATAAAACCTCAACTTTTGTAATGCTATCAAATAATTTTTAATTTAATAAAAATATTATTGTTTTTATAAAACATTAAAGATAATGGTAATGAAAGAAAATTAATCAGAACTGACATTTGTTTTGGTTTTACAAATATTATTTTGTATAATCATAATGTTGATCTTTTTAATGATAAAGTTTTACTTGATAGTCAGGGAGCGATTTTTAAAGTCGCAATTAAAGAGATTGTTTTAAATTAAATTAAAAACTTACAATTAAACCAATATAAAATTATTACGACAGGTTTAAATCAAAAAAGTTTTTATTTAAAATATTGTCAGTTTAAACAAAATGACCAGTATATTTTGGCATTGGGTAATGATGTGCACGGACTTTCAGCCACATTGTAAGAAAATAGTAATTATAAAATGTTCAAATTAAAATTAATTAATAACTTGATTCATTAAATGTTGCTAGGGCGGGAACAATTTTAATGTATTAAATCAATCGTCAGGTGGAGGAAAAATAATGTTTAAATTAAAAAATGCAAGTTATGTTACATCAGCGGTTAATAAATCGGGTTGAATTAATGATGATTTATCGGAAATTGCTTTTTTAGGGAAAAGTAATGTTGGTAAATCAAGTTTTTTAAATATGTTGACAAATCAGCGCCAATTGGCAAAAGTTTCGCAAATTCCCGGGAAAACACGTATGTTAAATTTTTTTGCAATTAATAATAATAAATTTCGAATTGTTGATGCGCCCGGATATGGGTTTGCAAAAGTTGGCAACCAATATAAGATGGATTTTGCAAAAATGATGGAAGAATATTTAACTAAACGCAAAAATTTAAAATTTGTCTGTTTGTTAGTAGATTTACGTCATCCACCAACTAAAGATGTTTATGAAATGTATCAATATTTAAAACATTTTAACATTTTAACAGTTTTAATTGGAACAAAAATTGATAAGGTCAAAAAGAATGATATTCAAAAGCACGAAAAGATTATTAAAGCTAAATTAAATTTTACTGATGGTAATTATTTTATTAAAACATCAAGTCGAAATAAAATGGCCCGTGATGAATGTTGGGCATTATTTGCAAAATTATTAAATTTTAATGAATAGTTAAAATATTTTAAATTAATAAACTTATTAAAACTATTTTTATTAAATTAGCATATAATTATGGCGCATAAAGAGAGGATAACATAAATATTTTTTCATTGACAAAAGAAAAATGCCTTTGACAAAAAAATTTTAAGAAAATCCCATTTTTTTATCATATTTTTTTTCTTATTACCAGAATTATAGCTGAACTTTTATTTAAATTTTTTTATATCAAACGATGAGACTTTCATTATTTATTTATTTTTATTATTGCAATAATAATGGCAGTAATAAAAAAGCTTATTTTTTATAAAAAATATAAATAAAATAATTAGATAACTTTTTAAAAAGTTGATTTATTAGTGTTTTAGAAATATATTTAAAATAAATAATAATTTTTATACCAAAACCTAAACTTTTTTCTTACTACCATATAATTAATAATATGACACATTATCAAGTGGTGATGTGAAATAATGTTCCAAACTAAAAGTAATCTATCTAAAAAATCAATAACTAATAAATCTAAAATAAAAAATATTTCCTGTACGATGATGGAACCAGCAAAAAAACAATTCTTGTAAGATTTTTTTGCTGGTTCCATCATCGTACATGATGCCTTTTTATAATTATCCTTACATATAGTATTGTATTAGCAAAATATTGGTATACAATTATTATAATGGTTTATCATTTTAACAAAAAAGTAATTTACGGTTTATTATTTTCGCCTTAAAAACACTTATTCTTACTTGTTATTCAAACAATAATAAAAAAAGAAGTTTATAAAATGGCACTTACAAAAGAAAAATTAATTGAACAAGGTTTAAGTCAATAAATAGCAGATAATATTTTAAATGTGAATTTCATAATGAAACAAAACAAATTATTGATGGTATTCAAAAGCACAAAGACACTATTTTAAAAGAAGAGTATTTAAAAGTTGCTAATGAATTATATTAATTAAAATCATTTAAAGATGTTCTGTTTACTAAAATTGAAGATATTAAAACTAATTTAGAAAAAGTTAGTGTTAGTTCTTTATCTGAAAAAATGTAAAATTTAAAAGAATTAAAACTTGATTTGTTTGTTGAATCACAACAATCAGTTCCATCAACTAATTTTATTAAAAATATGATTGAAAAATTAACTGAAAATAAAAATGATGAAATTGAAACTATTAAAGAAAAAAGATAATATACTTATGATTAAATTAAAAAAATAATTAACTATATACTTAAAAATCTTAGATAATAAGGGGGTAAAATTATGGCAACAATTAATTTGCCACAATTACCTTTTACATTAGAAGGTAATAAAACAGGTCAAAAAGCCTATGTTGATATGGTTAATGCTTTATTGCATGGACCTTTATATAATTAATATGTAAGTA
This sequence comes from Spiroplasma endosymbiont of Antitype chi, assembly GCA_964019725.1. Taxonomy (GTDB): domain Bacteria; phylum Bacillota_I; class Bacilli_A; order Mycoplasmatales; family Mycoplasmataceae; genus Spiroplasma. The sequence continues at coordinate 384,050 of OZ026467.1, forward strand.
TTATGCAATATGTGGCCACAACAGCAGAACAAGTTGCTTTATTACCAAATTCATGAAAAGCATTATATAATTTAACTCATCGTGTGTAGTATGACAATATGATTATTCATTACCAAATGGTGGTACAAATCAAACAACGGTATTAACAATAATTACGGCCCCTATTGATAAAAGATTTAATTTAAAATTCATTAATAAAGCATTCTACTTAGTATTAATAGAATAAAATATTAAAAATGGTTTTATTGCCGATGCTATTTCTATTATTGTGCAAAATAAATTTGTTAATTTAGAATGTGAATTAATTCAGGCTATTTATGATTATTGTTTGGCAGATTGTCAGTATGAAATAATTCCATTTCGTATTTATAAAGCAGAAAATGCAGATGATGCAAATAAATCATTATTCACATTAAATGAAACTTTGATTTAATTAACAAATAAAATTAGTATTTTATATTTTGTTCTGCCAACCGATAAAATGTTTACGGTTTTAGGGCGAAGAGCATATTTAAGATTTACACCGGCCTATTTAAAAGTAATTGGTTCATAAGCTCAATTAAAAGCGATGGTTAATGGCGAATTATATGAAAATACAGCAATGGTTATTCCAATATCTAAAAGTTTTCATTTAGAAAAAACATATACAAAAGGACAAGTTAACCGCGATAAAGGTTATAATTTTACTAATGTAAATGGTTTAATTTTTAATAACACCGCAATTATGAGCATATCCAATTAATATGGATAATATTCAACAATTTTTAGATAATGATATTGCTAACCCTAAATTAATTGGTAAAGTGCAATATGCTACACTAACTATTTTATATCCAAAAACATGTAAAATTATTTTAGAAAAAGAACCAACACAAGATGAAATTAATACTGCTAAAAGTAATCTAAATAAAATATTTAGAGTTCCAGTTTATTATGTAATTCCATCATTAAGTAAAATTGATATTAGTAAAATTAATAAATTAGATAAACCAACTATTCACGTTACAGACCCAACACAAACAACGGCAGAACAGTTAAAACAGCAATTTAAAGATGTTGTTTTAAAAGTAATAAAAGTATTAGATATTTATTTAACAGAAAATGATTTTGATTACTTTATTGAAAGTAAAGGCGAAGACTGACCAATAAATATTACAAACGATAAAACTGTTGCGGTTCAAATTGAAGGTAAAAACAACGCCGCTGGTCAAACAAATCCGATTGATGTAGTAATAAAAAATTATTAATAAAAAATTAATTTACTAATTTTATAATTTTTAACTTTATTATTATCTAATTTAGAAAATAAACCTTTGATAAGTAAATTTGTAAATTTAATTAATATAGTTAATCAAGTTCAAAATAAAGTATTAAAACCAATTAATTATATTACTGATAAATATAATAAAATTACAAGTAAAGTTCAAAACATTTATCGGCGATTAAATCAATTTACTTATTTTGATTTAATTAAAAAAGGTCATAAAAAAGAAATTCAACAAATATTAAATCAATTAGAAAAAGATAATAATATTCAAAATAGATAACAATTTAAAAATGAAAATTATCTAAATAATAATTGGCAACCTTTAAATAGTAGCTTGGTTGATAGGGGGATGCTTAATATTACAAATAAATTAACTTTAACAGGTAATTTGACTATTTTAATATATACAAAAACAGCAAAACATCCAAAATTTTAGGGTCCATATGTTTATCATATTGTCCCAGTTGAAATTTGAAAATTATTAAGTAATGTTGTATTTAATGTAGGGACTTTATTTTGGCTTTATTGATTAATAAAATGATTACCTAGTCATTTAAGAAATTATATTAAAAAATGGTTACCAAAAAAATTAAAAGAAAAATATCCCAAAGGAACTACTAAATTAACATTACCAAAATTCCAAAAATTATAACAAATTAAAAAGTCTATTAACAATTTAAAGATTGGGCATTTTAATTTTAATTTTTATGGTGAAATTAATAATAAAAAATGGCATCGTGAGTGCCGAATTAATGTTAAAAATATTAATAATTTATATAAAACACCAGTTAAAAATATGTTTTACAAAAATAACAAAACCATTAAAACAATTAAGAAAACAATCTACTTATAATGATAATTTAATTTATAATGCCATTTTAAAAACTAGTTTATTAATAGATAGATTATCGGGCGGGACAATTTCCGATAAAATTAATAAAAAATATTTATTTCCTTGAGTAAAAAAAGATAATACTGGTTTAATTGAATATGATAAATGATTAAGTTATATTTAATAGGCTTGTTTATTATCAGTTATAAATTGATATTTACCCAAAAATGTTAATGATTTAACTGGTACTGTTTAATTTTCAAAAGGTGGTGTCTAACATTATCAAACTAAAGACCTAGAAGCAAATGAAAATACTACTTGTGATGTTAAAAATGCTTTAAAATTAGTTGGTAAAATAATTTATATTATATCTGGCAAAATAGTATCTAGACCTTATAATTATAGTTTAGATAATTATGCTCATTCACGAGAAGAAGAATATAAAAATATTAGTAAAAAAACTTTTTATCCAACATTATTATTTTGATTAAAAGAACGATTATAAACAGATAATTTAGTAAATATTACTTATCCAATTATTAATGATTTTTCTAAAATTAATTATAACGAATATATTAAAATTATTGTTTCGTTTGACAATGATACTATTTATTAAGAAAATGGTGTTTGAAAAGCAAAATAATGTTCAAATGTAGAAACACCAATTGACAATAAAACTATTATTAAAAATTAACAGCAACAATTAATGTTATAAGATGCTAAACAATATAAATTAATAAGTGGAATAAACATTAAAATTATTAACGGCATTTCATTATTTGGTAACGGCGATATATCTATTAAATACTTATAATGATTGATAATTGGTTGATAAAATTGACCTTGTATCAAATTCATCAGTTACATATAGAATAAAAGATTGTGATAGTAATAATTATATTTATAATATAAGTATTTAATATCAAGAAAATAGTGCTATAAATCTAACTCTTACTACTTTTAAAAATCATACTATATATGATTTTTTTGTATCAAATATTATCATTTTAAGAAGAAACGGCTCTATTAATAAAAATAAAAAATAATGTTTATACATGTTGATAGAAAAAATTAATTTAGAAAGGAATTAAATTAATTAAACAAGATAAAACAACTCGATTAAAGGGCAACCTTGCCCTGAAATTGATTTAAAAAAGACCATATTTCCGACTTATAATTTAACTCATAAAGATATTAGATAATGATAAAGAAAATATAAAATTTATAGTTGGGTAGTTGGTTTTTATACATTAATATTTTTATTACTTAATTATTGATTAGAATATTGCATGATTAATGAGATTAAAGATGATATTAATTGGTGTAATTATGGTCAATATTTAGGCGATGGAATTGCTATTTTATTGACATCTTTATTTATGCATGGAATTCGAAGTATATTTGTTTTTAGTAGTAAACCAAAAGTAGATATGAAAATTGATATTTCACAATTAAAAATATCTAAAATAGGATTAGTATTTACAATTTTACCTTTAATTACTTTAATAATTTATTTAATTATCATTTTAATTGATAAATCAAAATGAAAAAAATACCATTTATGACATTGTTTGGATTGCCACATTAATCTGCGCGTCATTCAACCACAAATAGATAAACAATGAAATAATTTAGATGGTATAACATAATAAAAATTAAAAAATATAAAGCAGAAATTAGATAATTAAGAATGGCTGTTATTTCCCACGAAAAATATTTTCGAGGACCCGATTGTGCAACAGAATTATCATTAAAAACAGGTCAAATTAAAAATGTTAAAAAAAAGTTAAAGTAAATGACAAAAAACAAAAACAAAAAGATGCTATTATACAACTAACAAATATTATTTAAAAAAATAACCTTAATTGGTTATTTTTTATTTTTATTTATTGTTTTTATATAAAAATTAATAAGATATTCTATTCGTCGCTAATAAGTAAAGTCATTGAATTCATTTTAAACTTTTTCTTCATCTTTATTTAAGTAAATATTAACATTACGAATTAATTTAGAATAATATTTTTTTGTTTTTTTGATTAAATTAATGTTTCATAATATTAACCCCTATAATTGGTAATAATAATGGCATCTCGTAAATGATTACTTATTTTTTGATATCATTACAAAAGTTGAGTTTTTATAAAAATTATAAATAAAAACAATTAAATAAATTACACAATTTTTATAAAAAATCTAATTATTAATCATTTTTTGTATTAATTAATTAATAAGCGAATTTAATTTTGTTTTTTATAACTACAAAAATAAACTTTTTTCTTACTACCAATAATTTTTAATTCCTGCTCTTATTTTGTTACACTTTTAATTTCTAAAAATTGTTTTTTTTATTATTTTCAACAATTTCATTTTTTTTGAAATTGAATATTAATGACACTCTTTTTTAAAGAATCATGATTATTATTGATATTATTTTCTAAATTCAAAATATCTTTTCTAATAAAATTTAATTCATCTTTAAAAATTTTTATTAATTCTAGCGGTTATCTAAAAATATAATCAATTTTTGAAACCACTAGTTTTAAATCTTTTAGTGATTAGGATTTATATCCTCCATTTATTAATCAAGCTTGTTGTCGATATATAAATTTCGATAATTATTGCCAATTTTAATTAATTCATTTTTTAATTGTTAATGCTTTTAAACTTAATTATTTAAAATCATTTCCTTTTAAATAAAACGGATAAGTAATATTTTTAAATTCATTATTTAACTTTAAATCTTCTATTATTAAATTTCTTCTAAATGCATATCCATAATTAAATTATTAAATATAATCATAAGCACTTTCTTCTGAATAACTTTATTATAATTCTTCATTAAATAAATCTTCTTCGGTATAAACTTTCCCATCTTCATCTTTTCACATATTATTTAACTCCTTTTCTTTGTCATTTATTATTTTTATTTTCTAAATCAATAATGGTTGTTAATTATTATTGTTCGTTTTCAATATCAGCAGTGATTTTTTGTTTCTTATAATTTATAAAAGAATTCTGCTTTAAAATCACCATATTTACTTTTTATTAATAAAAAATATTTTTTATTCATAATTTATTATTCTTAATTTTTTTATTCTTTAATGTTCAATGTTCATCATTAATATTTTTAAATTATACAGGATAACTTCTAAGCATTAATTTATTTAATTTATTAATTATGTATTTATTTAACTTTTTCTTTTTCATATAAACCTTGATAGTATTACAAAAGCTTAGATTTTATAAAAAATATAAATAAAATAATTAGATAACTTTTTAAAAGGTTGATTTATCATTGTTTTAGAAATATATTTAAAATAAAGAATAATTTTTATACCAAAACCTAAACTTTTTTCTTAATACCTAAACCTCATAAATTATTTTATTTTTTAACTCGCCGGAACTCACCACCAAGTGAAGGCGACAAAGCGAGAATAATTTATATAATTAATAATTTATCTATTTATTTACTACGCCGCTCGCTTAATTTTGGGTGATCAGTGGCGGTATGTTGTTTGTTTAATAATCGAAAGTTGTTTTTTTCTTTTGGAGCCAAATAATTTTCTATCTTCATCCACACCATTTCGGGTCAAATCATTAAGTTTTTAAAATAAATTTACTCGCACCCCGAAGATCCCAATGCTATACGCAAATTTATTTATAAGGTCAACTATCTCTACGGTTTATTGTCTTTTGATATTAACCTCCTTGGACTTATAACGAATATCGCTTGTTAAAGCGTCTATTATTTCCGGAATGATTACCGCCGGTCTAGAACGCCTCGTGTGTAATAAAAACACTTAGTTATTTAAAATAACTGCCGCCCCACTCTGTATTAAGTTGTTTTATAAAATCAAAGTTTTAAAAAACCAGTTTCATAATCAAAAATAATTTTTGAATTTTCTAAGCTTTTATAAAGCCGCTTTTTTTATCTTTTATGCGATTTAATAAATATTTGTGATTTTCACAATTTCATAAAACTTTATTTGATACAAATTATTCGGTAATGAATGATATTACTTTATAATAATAATTAACATCACATATTTTTTGTTTATTATTAATTTTCATTACTTATTCATTTATTTGATATTATTTTTTTATTTATTAGCCAAATTAATTAATTAATTAAGAGAAAGGACAACACCTTGAATAAGGGAAGAAAAAACACGTGTACTTTGTAAAAATTCATGCGATATTTAATAAATACGTAACACAACTTGAAGTTAGCAAAAAAGTTGTGATAAAAAGTTTATATTTTAATAATTTAAGATGCCGTTCTTTCTCTGAATCAATTAATAATTATGGGTTTACAAATAAAAAAAAAACAACCTTTTTTAACAAGAGTTGTTTTTTTTACCCCTTAATCGTACATTATATATTTTATAAAACCTAAGCTTTTTTCTTGCTACCTCATTTACAAGCATTAAAAAAATCTAATACATTTTATTTATATGGTCATTGATGAAATTATCAATTAATTCAATGAGTAGTAAAATTAAATAAATCATCAGAAGGATAAACTGATAAAGAATGCGAAGATTATATTAAAAGTAGTGATTTAAATGTTATTTTTAATGATCCATATTGATAATGATAATTTGATTTTAATGAATTTGATTAATATTTAAAAGTTGCTGATCAATTAGTATTTACGGAGTTTATGTTTTAAGCAATGGAGGCCCCCCCCGTACCCCGGGGGGCCTTTCTTTAACTTTTTTATACGTTTTTTACCTTAAAAATGTGACCAAAAATTGTCCTCATTGTACATTTAATGCTGAATTAGTAAAATCAAGCAATGGTATGCATGTGGAAAATTTTTATGCTTTTTTAAAAACAATTAATAGTAAATTTATTAAAGCATTATTAAATCACTGAAATTCAATTCTAAATAAAACATAATAATTAACACCAAATGGTAAACAAATTACTTTATATTAATCGTTTTATTAATTAGCAGACAAAACTAATGAATTAACAATGAAAAATGTGGTTTAAAATGACCCTTATAATCTTATTAAATCTAGTATTTTTGCTGGTTGACGTTTTCGCTATAATCCATTTGATGAAGATGATATTAAAAATATTTTTGTTAATAAATATGACCAAATGATTTTGCAATACCGTTAAATAGTAGAAAAATTTAATAATATTAATATTTATAAATTACGAAGCAATATTCTTCGTCGTAAATTATTTGGTAATGCAACTATGATTTATAATTCTTGAAATAATTTTCCAGCAGCATATATTAAATATGATAATAGCGAATAAGTATGTGCCCCATCCCCTAATGGATTATAAATTATGTAAGATGTTCATATGATTTAAATCAAGTCCTAAATGCAATTGGTTTTACCGATTAAACAACAAGAGATAATAAATATAAGTTATATACAACCTAATTTACATTAGATGATGTTTTTTTAAACAACCAAGTTCATTAAATTATGAAAAAACAATAGGATAATAAGTTTATAAATTATTTATGTATGTTAATTCCTTATAAAGTAGGATTATGAAAAAGTTATTATAGTCATTATTAGTACGGAATATCTTATTTGAAAATATTATTCCTCTTATTGCTTGTAAAACCACAAAAGAATATAATCTTATTTTTGATTTAGCACAAATTGATGAAACAGTATTTCAAAATTATTCATGAACAGTTGATTGAATTTTGTGTAGTGAACTTGGCCGTTTTCAAACTTTGCAGAGTACTATTCTTAAAATTATTCAAATTAATTTTAAAGAAATTGATCTTTTTAAAATTAATGTTGATATTTATTATTGTTATCATACGACACCCAATCCAAATTATTTAATTGACTTTAGTGCTGCACAAAACTTATATTACCAAATACTTATTTTTCAATTCATATTACACCAAATAATTATGGTAATTACCAAAATAAAAAATGAATTACAATTAATACTGATGTTGATTTAACTGAATTAAATATTTTAAAAAATAGTTCATTATTTTATTCTAATAATTCAGTGCCATTTGATAACGTTAAATTAATAGCAGGATTTGTATAAAATATTAATAATATTTTTCAAATGGAAGAAGGATGCTAAAATATTGTATCATATTATAAAAACAAAAAAAATGTGAAATGACAATAACCAGTTACCGATTGGATTCTTTAATTTGGAAATTAATGTCAAAAAAGATAATAGTAACTTTGTTAAATTTAATGTATCAAGAGCGATGTTAATATTTAATTCCGCAGTTTTTGAGATCAATTATAAGGTAATCATATAAAGTAAAGAATTTATTTTTTATAAAAAACCAGAGTTATTTTCAGTTTGAAATGTTTCGATTGACAGTAATAATTTTAATGCTAAAGACTGAAGAAATATTGATTGGAAACATCCCGATAACAAAACATATGCTGTAACAACAACTATTTCGGAAGTTGTTAATGATGTAACTGATTATTTAATTAAGTGATCAGCATGTGTTCATAATTCACATTTTATGCAAGCAACTGATGTAAATGTTGTTTTGAAAAAAGGTGTACAGGCGAATTACTTAGATTTGTGGCCACAAACAACTAAACTAAAAAATTTATAAAAGAGTGCTGAGCGCGATGGGATTACCATATGTTTTTGACTGATTTAAAAGTAGTAATAAAAATTATATTAAAATTAATCATGCAACCGGAACTTTTTGTACACATTTTTTTTAAAATTACTTAAGGAAGGAAAAAAGTGTGACAGATTTAGTATTTTTAAAACATTTTATTGTTTAAAATATTTTATTTCTTCTTTTTGGCATTAGTTGAGAAGAAATTTATTTATTAAAACATTTTAAAAATAAAAAAATAGTGAAAGTTGAGTTGCTAGCAAATTATTTTATTTTTTATTAGTTGTTATTAATATTGGTTTAATTATAAATGTATTACAATTATTTTTATTATTTTTAACATCATATTTTACTTTTAGTAATAATTGCCATAATTAAGATTATTGTCACTAAAGATTTTTTTATGCTATTACAACAGATATTATTATTTTTATTTTATTATTTATAATAACTTATTAATATCAATGAAAAACAATTATTTATTTTAATCACCGAACATTAAAAAGTATTTTTATTGAATATGAATTGAATGATAATCAAGTTAAAATGTATATTTTTAAAAAAATTGTTTAATTTATTTAATTGTTTTTATTTATAATTTTTATAAAATATCAACTTTTATAATGCTATCGGCATTTTTCAATTAAACATCAAAGAATGGATTGTTTATAATTATAATGGAGCAAATTATTCGTTAAACCCGAATAACATTATTTATATTTTAAGTATTATTACTATTGTTTGTTTTATAATGGAGTTTTTATTGAAAAGTATTATTTGTTCGATAAATTGGATTAATAAAAATGATAGTGCAATTACAGTCAATTTTTTAAAACTTATTATGTTAATTAATAGTCTTGGGTTATTTAGTTATTTTTTTAGTAGTTTAAATTATTATATTGAATATTGAAATTTAAAAAATAATAATTTAATTACAAATCCCAGTTTAATTGTTGAGGGATTATTATTTTGATTACAAAAGGATTATATTCTAGTTATGGGTCTTTTCTTATTATTTACCTTATTTTTTGGTAGTTTTAGTTTAATGATGGATTACTATAATTCAATTCGAATTACTTTAGGTACAAAAATTGGAAAAGAAATTAGTTATGAATATGATTTTAAGTAATTATTTCAAAAAAATGTACTAAATAGTTATTATTTACTATTTAATAATTTAATAGTATAATTATTATATGGGGATGTTTCGGTTTCGACAGGAATGATCTACTAATATTGGCAGTAGTTTAGCATACTATAAATGCTACTAGGTTTGAATAAACGGAAACAAAAAACAAAAAGAAAACAAAATTGAAATGCCAGCTTTTATGATTAACAATAAATTAGCGGGATCAATGTTAGCAGCTTAATTCCTCGCTGTTAGAGGATTGCTAACCGTAATAGTATTTAATTGTAGATTATTAACTATTATCGTATATCAAGTCTTAATCTAATAGAAATTCTAATTGATAATGTTAGACTTTTGAAAGTATTATTATATAGTTATTTAATTAGTTGTCTAATCCTATTATTAAATAATGAAAAAAAGATGATTAGACTAAACTGTAGAAGATATTAGAATGTTATTTGTGGACGCGGGTTCAATTCCCGCCATCTCCACCATTTTTATTTTTAATAAAAATAAGGTATAAATTAAAAGAAACTAAAATTTTCATAAATAAATTATTAGATTCAAGAAATTATTTATGAAAATTTTAGTTTCTTTTTTAATTCAAAAATATTTTTAAAAGGAATAATATAATAAAAAAAGTACAAGATTTGTTAAAAAAAGCGAAAGTAATTAAGTAATATTTTAAATATTATTTTTGTATATTTATTATTTATAATTATTTTTTCTATAATTTATATTTTTACATGATGTTTATTGCACAATTATTTTGTTCGTTTTTCAATTTATTTTCAATTTTTTATTGGCGGTTTTTTTGAAATCCCGGTTATTATTGCATTGCCCAAGGATTAATCCCGTTTTTTTGTGCTATCAAAAACTGTCGAAACCAATACAATTATTGCTATTAATATTTTTATACCAATAATAGTTTGTTGAATGATAAGTGTTTTTATTTATTGCTTTGCCACAATTTTATATACGATTATTATTTTTACTTTTCTTTTTGCAATTTTACCATTTTTAAACAATAAGGTTGTATGTATTATTTAAGGGTTTTAATTAATATTTTAGAAATTGTGGAATAATATACTACTTACTTAATTAAATTGTATTACTTTTAATTTTATTGTCAATATATTTTTTCATTATTTTTAAATTTTTCCACGATAAAAATATATTTTTATTAAAATTATTTAATTTCTTAGATAAAAATAATAAAAATATAAGTTTGGTTGTAAATTATTATTTACAAAATTATTAACTGAATAATTAATTCTATTTTCTTCTAATTGTTCATTAGTTTTAAATAAACTAATTTTATTTTTAAAATTTATCATACTAGTATTTAATTTATTTTTAAGATTTTTTTTCATGATAAGTTGTTTTTTTAACCAAAATATCTTTACAGTAATGTGATATATCACCCTCAATATGACAACCAATATTATTTCATAATGTTTTATTTCTGATACCTTCTTCATTATTTTTAATTAATCTAATTGTCTCTTTTAAAAATTTCATCTTTGCTTCTTTTATAAAAGAAACACTGTTTTCTAAACATTCTAATAATTTTTCATATTTAGCATTAAAAAAATAATCAACTGCTTTATGATATGTTTCTTTATTTTGTTTGTTTTTACTTTGATAAGGATATAATTTTTTAAATCTACTTGTAAGGCTGAATTTATCTATCGTGTAATGTGCTTTATTTTTAGGAAAATATTCTTGAATAAATTTTACCATATTTTTAATTCAAGGCGCACCATCTCCTAATACCATAAATTCAATATTGTCATTAATATCATAATAACTTGTAATTAATGTAAGTAATTTACTAACAAAATTAATTAATTTAATATTTTTTTTAATATATTCTGTAATATTGTCTAGCTCTATAACACCTAATTTATCTTTAATTAAAGGTCTTTTTTTCGTTGATTTTGTTTTTTTAAAACCAGTATGAACAGTTGAAAATATACTATGTTTTTTTATTTTCTTTTTTTCTGTTTTCTTTTCATTTCACATTTTCAAATAAGTTCCATCAATTTGAATATATAAAGTATGAGGTATCTTTATTTTTTTATCAGTTTTATTAAGGTAATGTTCTTTATCAGTTTTTGCATTTTTCATAATATTTGAAATTGTTTTTATACAAATTTTTACATGTTCCATAGTATCTAAAATATCTTGATATGTTTTTTATTGCCAATAAATGATAATATTTTTTCTTTAACAGAATTATCTATTCTTTGTCATTTTTCAATTCCCAAAAGTTTATCCAAAGGAAAAATATATTCTTCTTTACCTGTTTCTGGATTAATTTTATAATATTTTCTTCTTTTAAAAGTTATTTTCCCATTTAAAATAGTTAATGTTCTTGGTTTTATTTCTTTTACTTTATAATCTTTAAATTCTTTTAAAGTTTCATTAATTTTATAATTTTTAAAAATTCATTCATCACAATTTTCTAAATTTTGTTTAATAATTTCAATACCTTGTATATATAACAAATTATTAAAATTCTTAAAAAAGCTGTTATTAATATTTATCATTTTTTTACCCTATTTCCTTAGTTCTACACATTAACACAAAAATAATAAAAATGCAAAAAAAAGATATTATTTTTTATTTATTGTGTTATAATTTAATTGTTAATTATTAGCAGATTAATTTAACTAAAAAAAAGTAAATTACTTTACTTTTTTTATTTTGATGTAAAATATAAATAATAAAAAAGAACTGAGTTTGTTATTTTGTTATATTTTCAGGATTTTATACTCTTTTATTTAAATCATATTGTTTAAATAATAGCAATTTTAATGTGCAAAAAGGAGTAAAAAATGAAAGAATTTAATCCAAAAACAGCAAGTTTACGAACATTTTATCGTAAAATAGATGAATTTTGGCAAAATAAATCAGCTAATAAACCATATACTTTGAACGATTTAACCAATAGATTCATTCTTTCTCACAAATGAAGATATGATACTTATGCGAGCGAGAAGATAGTTCCTTTACTTGAAAAACAAGTTGATAGAATTGAAAGTGAAATAATTAATTTTATGATGAAATCACCAGATGGTGATAAATTATATTGACAGCGTGCATTTAATTATAAATATTCACTGCAAGAAAAAGAACTTGAAAAAGAATTAAACTTAAATAATCAACAACCAATAATAGTTAATTTACAAACTGATATTAGAGATATTAAAAAAGAAAGTGATAATAATGCTTAATCATTTTACTTATTTGTTAGAAACCCCTTATTGGCTATTACAAAATAGTAGTATTGGTAATAAATATCCATTTGATAAGAAATATGAATTAGTAAATGAAATTAATCAAATTGGGACACGATATAGTGGTAAGACTATTTCAAATATTAAAATATTTGGTGAATTATTAAAAATTATTTTATTAATTAAAGAACCAATTTGTATAATTGCTAGTATGTATTAGAGTAAAGATTTAAAAGATAGTGTATTTCAAAATATATGAAATATGTTAGATGAAAATAATATACCTTATACTATTAATTTATCAAATTTTACTTTTACTTTATTAAATGGTAGCAAAATATATTGTAAAGGTTTATATTCACCAAGTCGGAAAGAAAAATTAAAAGCATTTGCTGATTTGAATAAATATAAATTAGTTATTGATTGAATAGAAGAATGTGACCAATTTCAACAAAAAGATTTAAGTGATTTAGAATTTGCTATTCGTTGTTATAAAAATAAAATAACAATTAATACATGTAACCCTTAAAGCTTAAAAAGATATATTGTTGGTTATTGTAATGAATTATTACCTTTTAATGAAGAAATAATGCGTAGTAAATATGAACAAATTAAATATATTAAAAAATGAAATATGAAGATTATTATTCATTATTCTAGTTAAAGACTTAATTATGAATTACCACAAGATAAAGTTAATGAACAATTAAGATTAGAACAATTAGATATTGAAAGAGCAAGAGTGTGGAGTTGAGGTTTGTCTGGCAATACCAGTGGTTCAATCTTTTCAAGATATATTGATATTATGCAAGCAACAAATATTATTCAACCAACAAAATTATTAGGTGGTGTTGACTTAGCAAATTCTACTAGTCCCAAGGGACATACAAAATCAGCGAGTTTTTTGACTATATAATTCATTTGATAAAAAAGCATATAAAGTAGCAGAATATACTCATTCAAATGCTGCACAACAATTTAAAGGACCATTAGAACAAGTAAAAGATATTTTAGAATTTTACAATAATCAATTAAACCAATATTTTAATTTAATACAACAAGGAATATCAATTAATGTTGATGATAGTGCTTATGCAAAACTAGAAAGTTTAAATAGAGAAAAATAAAATTATACTTTTGGTCAATACATTAATTTTAAACCAGCACAAAAGCAAAAATTTAAAATTAGACATCGTATTGAAGCCTTTATTATGTTAATAAATACTAATCAATTAAAATGATTATGAGAAAAATGCCCTTTAAGTAAAACCCAATATGAATTAATACAATGAGAAGATAAGCCCGATGCAAGAGAAGAACGAATGTTATATTTATATGATGATACATTTGATAGTGATTTTTATGCTTTACACTTTGAATTAGTACCAATGGTTAAGCATAATAGTTCATGAGATTATAAATTATGACAAGAAAGAGAGTGAATAACTTAATGAAAAAAGATATTTATGTAATACATGATTCAAGGTATTCAACCAACAATGATAACTGGTTATGAAGATTAAAAAAAAGATATGGAAAGTAGATATGACTTTTGAAAACAAAAAATAGTGAAGGTATTGTTATAACTGACCCCGCCACTACATCAGCAACAAATTATACTGTTGGTAGATATGTTTATAAAGAATAAAAAAATTCTAAATTTTACTGGTCTAAAGATTGAAAAATAATTCTGCCTGCAAAAATAAAAACAAACGGTGGGACAGTTGATAATATTATTAGTACTCAAGCATCATCATATTTTAGAATAAAAGATGAATTTGGCAATACGGTTGGACAAGTTCAAATTTAATATAATAAAATGGGTGCGTGTAATGTTTGAGATATTTTAAATATGAATAATTTTATTAATCGCCAAATTACAGTATTACCTTTAAACTATACACAAAAATTAGTTTTTAATCCTTTTGCGATACCAGGTGGAGTTGGTAAGTTCTTAAACTTTATTTCGTTTGGTATTCCCTGAGGTTGAGTAATTAACCAAAACGAGAAATCAGGACCTAATTTTCAATGACTTAATGGTTTTATGAGCGCTAATTTTTATAGTTTCTATAATTATGCCTTTTGATCTGAAAAATCAAAAGGTAAAGGTTATTTTTACCATTTGAAATATTTAGAGAACAAGGGAATGATAAATTTGGTGCAATATTTGGTGCTAATGCTACTAGTTTAGGTTTTATTACTTTATTAACTGATAAATTAAAAGGTACAGTTTTTAATAAAGATGGTTCACCAACGACCGAGTTAGTTTATTCAACATATAATTTAAAACAATTAAATGAAAAAACTAACCGAGTTTATTTAATTAATGAACAAACCAAAGCAGTAGATGCGCAAACACCAGTTAGTGATAGTGAAAAAGATAATGATTGTTAATTATTACAAACACCAGATGGTACAAATTGTAGTTATATAATTGATATGTTTTCAATACAAGCATTATATAAAGGTAATTTTGAAATTATCTTTTATGCTGATAATCCATATACAAATAACGAAGAAGATTATTTACGCTTATCAGTATGAATTTTTCGTGGTAAAACAAAAAGTTTATTAAATAATTATTTACGCGATATGACAACTAATTATAAAACTAGTTCCTTATTACCACACGATTATGAAATACCAACATTTAATTACCTACAATATGTTCTTCCACCAATGCCATATAACTATCAACCTTATACAAAAGATATTATTACTTCTGATGTAGTACTACCATTAAAAACTAAAATTACAGCACCAGCACAATACAAAAAAGCACAAAATTATGGAATTGCTTTTAATTTATTTTCTGATGAATTTAATTCTGCTTATTATGAAATAGAAATTGATTTAAAACAAATTGACCCAACAATTCAAAGTATTAGTAAATTCCAAGATGCTTATAAAAAAATAGAAATAAGTAATTTTAGTAATATGCAAGTTGAGTGTGGACCACCAAATATAGAAAATTTTATACATAATAGAGATATTAATCTTTTGGGTGGTACTAATAGTTGCGATTTTAATAGTGGATTATTGTCTAAAATAACTTTAAAAAAATAATGCCTATCACAAACTGATAAAATTAATTTTCTAAATAATTTTTCAATAGATACAAAAGAAATAACTAATGATATTAAAACTTTTGATACTTTTAAAACTAGTGGTTTATCTAATGAGAATTATAAAAGCATTTATTATACAGAAAAAAGTGGAACAGTTAATTTTTTACTTCAAATAACAAAATTATCTAATGGTGATAATGATAAAATTAAAGAAATTTATTTACAAGCATATTATACCAATGATATAAAACTAAAAATTATGTTTACAAAAGTATTATTTGTTCAGTTATTATTATTGGCTCAAATTAACTTGAGTTATGCAGGGAATAACAAAGATATTATATTAGAAGTTAAAAACCCTAATTTATTAGGTATTAGAAAGAAAAGCGATAACCCAGTTAAAATTACATTTAAACCAAGATA
This sequence comes from Spiroplasma endosymbiont of Antitype chi, assembly GCA_964019725.1. Taxonomy (GTDB): domain Bacteria; phylum Bacillota_I; class Bacilli_A; order Mycoplasmatales; family Mycoplasmataceae; genus Spiroplasma. The sequence goes on from OZ026467.1 coordinate 400,603, forward strand.
AATAAAAAGAGATTTTAAAGAGTGCGCCCAATTTAGTAAGTACTAATAAAAAGTATTTACTATTTTTTTAATTACATCTTTTTCTTTGCGATTTTAATATCATGTATTTCATTTTATAACATCTTGAATATATTCTTCATGTTAATTATATATTTTATTATGGATTGTAGTTTTCTTAAGTAATGAATGAAAACTTTCTATAACAATATTATCTGCACAGTGGTATTTTTTCCCCATTGAAATTATAATACTGTTAGATACACATTTATTGAAATAAATAGCGGATGTGCATTGATATCCACGGTCCGAATGAATTATTATTCCATTCGGATCTTTTTTTATTAATTTTATTTTATTAATTGCATCATTTAAATTATCTATTACTAATTTATTGTCATTATATTTAGATCACTTTACATCAACTATTTCTTTAGTATATCCATCAATAATTGTTGATTGATAATATTTCTCTCCTTTTCAAATTAAATATGTTACATCAGTATATAGCACTGAAAACCTTGTTTTTATATCATTGAATTTACGATTAATTAAATCAGGATATTGCAATAAACTTTTTTCTTTATCCTGTTTATATTTCATTTTTCTTCTCATTTTTCTTACATATTCGGGTTGTATCTGATTATTATGCATAATCCTTAAAACTTTTTTTGAATTATATTTTATATCATAATCTTCCTTTAAATATTTAGTAATTCTTCTATATCCAAATTGTTTTAAATTTTCTTCATAGACTTTTACAATATCATTTATTGCTTTTTTATCTTTTTTGCTACTGTCATAATTTTTATATTTATCTCAATAACTACGTTTTAACCCCGTTACTTATAATAATAATTTTATTGAATATTCATGACAATTTTGTTTAATAAAAGAGACGATTCTTAATTTGCTTAATTGTAAAAGTCATGGAGCTTTTTTAATAATTCATACCTTGTTTTATAATATTCTAAATCTATTTTACCAAAAGAGATTTTAGGTCCTTTGGGATTGTTTAATTTTCCTTTTTTATGATTTGCTCATCAAGATTGTACTGTATTTGCATTTAGATTATATTGTTTTGCCACTATTCAACAACTTTTTTGTTTAATTTCCTCAATGATTTTTGTTCTAAATTCTGATGTATATTTTTTATATTTTTGAACTTTTCTTGCCATATAAAAATACACCTTCTTTAAAAGTTGGGCAAAGTCTCTTTTTACCTTACTTACTTTTTGGGGTGCACTCTTTTACATCTCTTTTTATTCGCCACTAACTTTTACATTTCCCTTATTATCAACTACTAAATTTGGCTCTGTTGTCTCTAAATTTCAACGATAAACTGATTTAATATAATCATTTTTACTACTTCAAGGAATTTTTATATTTTCTGAAGAAGTATATGTTGTTAAAACTGAAAAACTAGCACCCATATAAAAGTATAATGATAATATAGAATTATTTAATTTATCAATATTATATTTTTTTCCTTCTTCTAAATTATTATTATTTTGAAACTTAATAATTCTTCAATAATTATTTTTATCACCACGCCATACTACATAATAATATTTATTATCAACTTTATTAAATGGTTTTTCTTGTGGCGCTATTCATTCTAAATTTTCTATAATAGTTTTATTTTTTTTATCTATTTTATTCTTTTCTTTTAGTTTTTCTAATTCTTCGGGTGTATATTCATTTGGTGTATTACAAGCAACTAAACTTGTTGTGCTTGTTCCGATTAAAGTGATTGTTCCTAAAATACCTAATATTTTTTTCATATTTTTCCTTTATTTTTGTTAATTTAATTAAAAATGGAAATAATAATTTATTTTCATAAAAATATAAATATTAATTAATAATAAACATGAAAAATTCCTGTAAAACAACCACCACCAGAAACTGAAATTAGTGCACTGTTTGGGCCGGCTTGTAGTTGTAAATAAGGTCAAACTTGAGCTCTCTCCTAAGATTTTGCCTTTGTATATCGTGCTATTTAAACCACTATTAAGAGCGTTAAGGACAGATGAAGGGTGTCCTCTGGTCCATTACTTGCGGGCCCACTTTTTAGGTCTATAAATATTTAGATATTTATTTGGGAAAAGAGTACTTATATTAATAGTATAGTTACCACAATCATCAAAAACCCTTTTACTTCTTTTTAAATTATTATTTGTTTGTGAATAATTAATTTCACTATTTAATGTTTTTTTTGATAAGGACTAGCGACAATTGTTGTTGGTACAGCAGTTCCACTAATTGTTAATACACTTAATAAACTAAGTATTTTTTTCATACTTGTTTTTTTCTTTTCTTAATCTTGAAATTTTTTATCAAGATTAGCTTTTATTATATATATATATATATATATATACAATAAAAATTATAAATTATTTTAATAGTTTTATCTTGTTAAATACATCTTATTGCGTGTTTTAAGGTCTAAATTGGCAGTCAAAGATATTAAGTTTAGTTTTGTTGTTGTTGTGGTTGTTTATTTATGTATAAAAAGTATTGTATTTATAAACTATTGGTATATAATTAAACCATGGGTTTAATCTTTTACCGTAAAAAAGAGTTTATGCCGACTTGTTAATCGAACAAGAATAAAAAAAGAGGAGTTTATAAAATGGCACTTACAAAAAAACAATTAATCGAACAAGGTTTAAGTGAAGAGATTGCAGAAAATATCTTAAATCAGTTTAATAATGAAGCAAAACAAATTAGAGAAAGTGTGCAAAAACGCGAAGATGTTATATTAAAAGAAGACTTTATTAAATTATCTAATGAATTAGATGAATTAAAGGCTTTTAAAGATGTTCCATCTACTAAAATTGAAGATATTAAAACTAATTTAAATAAAGTTAGTGGTAGTTCTTTATCTGAAAAAATGTAAACTTTAAAAGAATTAAAACCTGATTTGTTTTTTGAAGAACAACCATCATTTTAACCAACTAATTTTATTAAAGATATGATTGAAAAGTCTACTGAAAATAAAAATGATGAAATTGAAACTATTAAAGAAAAAGGAGCATATACTCCGGAAGAGATTAAAAAATTAACTGATTACAAACTTAAAAACCTTAGATAATTAAGTATTGAAATATTATGGCAACAATTAATTTGCCGCAAGTATCTTTTACATTAGAGGTTAATACAACAAACCAAAAAGCACATGTTGATATGGTTAATGCATTATTGCGTGGACCTTTATATAATGAATATGCAAGTATTATGCAGTACGCAACAGCAACAGCAGAACAAGTTGCTTGATTACCTAATGCAGGACAAGCATTATATAATTTAACTCATCGTGTAGTATGGCAAGATTATTATTCATTACCAAATGGTGGAACAACTCAAACAATGGGATTAACAAAAATTCCGGTTCCTATTGATAAAAGATTTAATTTAAAATTAATGAATGAGGATTTTGACTTAGCATTAATAGAAAAAAATATTAAAAATGGAATGATTGCCGATGCTATTTCTAGTGTTGTACAAAATAAATTTGTTAATTTAGAATGTGAATTAATTCAGGCTATTTATGATTATTGTTTAGCAGATGGGTCAATATGAGGTAATTCCATTTCGTAGTTATACAGCAGAAAATGCAGATGATGCAAATAAAGCATTCTTTACATTAAATGAAACTTTGATTGAATTAACAAATCAAATTAGTAATTTATATTTTGGTTTACCAACCGATAAAATGTTTATGATTTTAGGACGAAGAGCATATTTAGGATTAACACCTGCTTATTTAAAAGTAATTGGTTCACAAGCTCAATTAAAAGCGATGGTTAATGGTGAATTATATGAAAATGCCGCAATGGGTATTCCAGTATCAAAAATTTTTCATTTAGAAAAAACATATACAAAAGGACAAGTTAACCGAGATAAAGGTTATAATTTTACTAATGTAAATGGTTTAATTATTAATAAACAAGTATGAGTATATCCAATTAATATGTATACTATTCAACAAGTTTTAGATAATGATACTGCTAACCTGAAATTAATTGGTAAAGTATAATATGCAACACCAACTATTTTATATGGCGTCCTGTACGATGAACCGGCAAAAAACAATTCTTGTGAGATTGTTTTTTTTATTTTTATATTAAAAAACATAAATTTATTTGCATTATTCATCGGATAGTATCTTTAAATTTATAATTTTTATCATAAAAACAGATATTATTCTGTTTTCCCTACACAAAATAAACGATATTTTTATAAATTTCCTTTTAAATAAAGGTATTATCCGATGAATAATGCAACCCCTAAAACTTAATATTTTTTGATGCTTAAAGATGGATAACCCATCTATGGCACGAAGCCTTAAAGAAAGTGTGAAAGCGATTGGATTTACTCTCCTATTTATTTTTTTAATTATCGACAAGATTAATCACTTGTGAAATGTCAGAGCGCGTGTTTTTTGGCTTGTTTTCATAAAAAGAGTGCTGTTAAACCGAAAAAAACAATATCGGACACTAAAAAAACAAGAGGGTTGGAACTCCAAAAGGTTATTTTCTTTATATAAAGTTGTCTAGGGATGGATGAAGCGTAATTAATAACTGGGTAAAATGTTTTTTGTTTATTTCCGTATGGGGGATAAACTCTGTTTAAATATAGAATTTTAGTATCGCCACCACTCACCCCCAAAGTGAGGTGGATGGCGAATTAAGCTAATTAAATCAAAATACAAATATTCTTACTAAATATCAAAATATTAACCAACAAAGGGATTTTCTGTTTATTTAAAAAAATAAAAAGAAAGGAATAAAATATTATGCAAGAATATAAAAGTAAATATATCAATAAAACTTGAAATGAAATAACAACATCATTTGATTGAGTTAATTGTAAGCCCGTTGATTGTCGTATTTCGCACCATAAAAATCATTATGATTTACAATGTTTAGAATGAGCAAAAATGTATTTAAATTTATTTGAAGATAAATGAGATGTTATTAATTCATATATGCAACACTATAAAATTAACGATATTTTAGATTTGGCTACAGATGGTTGAAAAATATTACAAATTGAGAAAAAAATAAAACAAATAAATTAAAATATATTATTGCAATTGACCCCGCCGGAAGTGGACAAACCGGTATTATTATTTATAATGTTTTACAAAAGAAAATAATTAATAATATTACCTTTCATTCTAAAAATGAAGATGAAGCAATAAATAATATCTATTTAATATTAAATGAATTTAAAAATAAAACCTGTTCTTATTTAAATAAATTTCTTGTAATAATTGAAGATTATCAACTTCATAAGGGATTAAAAATAACAAACCCACTATCTACTCCTAAATTAATCGGTGGTTTAAAGGTTTTATGTAAATATCTATTTAATTTAAAATATGTTTTACAATCGCCAGTTATTAAGAAAAATTATATTTATAAAGGAAATATTAAAATGACAGAGCACGAACACGATGCATGAAAACATTTACAATATTTTTTAACAAAAGGAGTTGATAAAAATGGCACAAACAAAAAGTAATTTACCTAAAAAATCAATAACTAATAAACGTAAAATAAAAAATAAAAGAGTTAACAAATTAGAACTAAATGTTAGATTACATGAAAATCCGATTAAAACTAAAATTAAGGCGTTGGTTGCTGGTGGTGTTGAAGTTGATGCTTGTTTAGCTAAATGTCAATGAGACGGATTAAATTACTCAACATTATCAATATATAACCCATCTATTTTAACTGAGTTTTTGAAATTAAGAAAAGGTGATGAGATAAAAATTAAAGGCTCAGTATTTAATCAGTTAAATATAAAATCTAAACGCTATTTTTTATCTTTTAGAGTCGATAGTTTGGAAATTATCCAAAAAGCAATTAGAAAAAAAATAAATACAAATATTAAAAAATAGGAGGAAAAACAATGGCAGTAAAAAATGTAAAATATGTTCTTATAGATGAAAATAACGAACCTATTAAAAATGAAGATGTTAGTTTAGATATTAAAAATGCTGAAATTATTTTAGAAAATATTGATGAAGTTGAAGAATTTAATGCAAGTAATTTAGAAAATAGTAATCAACAAATCAACGAATTACAAACAAAAAATACTGAATTAATTTCACAATTAGAACAACAAACTTTGCAATTAAAACAAATTGAAATTAATAACTTCAATAATTCTTTAACTGATAATGAAGAATTTAAAAATGTCTTATTAAAATCTTATGATATTAATGATGATATTGATGTTATTAAAAAAAACTTACAAAGTGTTTATGATGAATTAATTAAGGTACAAACAGTTAATACTGGTGGCGTACCAAAAGTAGAAAATAAAGAAAACAATATTTTAGATACAGACAATATATTTAATAAATAGAAAGAAGAAATAAAATTATGGCACAAAACCCACAAAGAATTTTCGGAGATATTGCTAATCAAGCAACAAAACAAGACCGAGAAACATTTGAACAATGATATTTACAAACTTATCAACAAAAATTTAGTTGAGAAGCTTTATTTGCGTGAAAAGAAGCAAATAAATTTGGTTTAACATATAAAAGAAAGAAAAATATTAAATACAACGAAGGTTTAGGAACAAATGGACAAGTATTTAATGCTGATGATAACCTACTAAAATATTCAACAGTGGAATTTGAAGATGGAGTTGTTGAATTAGATACAATTTTAACTTTTGCTCGTAAATTAGACCCCATAGAAAGTGATTTTAATCCCAATCTTTGGGCGGCCGATATTGAGCAAGCAATGGATACTGAAGTTGCCTATAAACGCAATAAAATTTTAGAAATTATTAATAAAGAAACAGTTACAACTATTCAAGGACAAAAAGCAGATGATACAAATGCTTTACAAATTCATGATGAAATTATGGATAAAATATTTGAAAATTGCTTTACCCCATCAGAAACAGTTGTTTTAGGTTCGGCTGATTTTATTCGTGGAATTCGTAATAAATTACAGTTACAACTTGGAGCAAACGACCAAATAAATAGTGTAATTGCGACAAGTGGGGCAATGAAAACTGTTGAAGGAACAACATATTATATGGTTCCAAAAAAATTACCAATTATTAATAAAGATGGTTCAGAAGGAACAATTAAATTATTATCAAACGGTGTTAATGCAATTGCCTTTAAGTTTAGCAAAAAATATGACCCTCTTATTTTACGCAAAAAAGACCATACTCCATTAAGAATTGGTGCTGCTGCATTAGGTACTGGAATGGGTAATACTTTAATTATGGAAAGAGTTTTATATTTAGGGGGAGCGGTAGTTGAACCGAAGGGAATTATTAAACATATTGTTACAAAAATTGATATTAGTAAAATTAATAAATTAGATAAACCAATTATTCCCGTTACACACACAACAAAAGCAACACCAGAACAGTTAAAGCCACAATTTAAAGATGTTGTTTTAAAAGCAATAAAAGCAGTAGATAGTTCTTTAACTGAGAGTGATTTTGATTACTTTATTGAAAGTAAAGGTGAAGACTGACCGATTAATATTACAAATGAAAAAACAGTTGAAGTTCAAATTGAAGGCAAAAACAATGCTACTGGTCAAACAAATCCGATTGATGTTAAAATTAAAAATTCTTAATAGTACTAAAAAATAGTACTTTTTTGTTTGATAGATATGCCAATTGGAACATCTAAAACGGCCCTTATTTATGCTGTTAAAAAAAATCCAACTAGATTGTCAATCCAACAACAAGAAAAAAGTTTTGGTTTACAGTTATTAAAATTTTTAGGAATTCAAGTTTTAGCCCTTGGTTTATCAGTTTTAACTAGCAGTATTGCTCCGGCTGTTGGTCTTGGCGCGGGATTATCTAATTTTGCCGCAGCATTTATCTCGTTTGGAGTAGAAACGGCAACCGATTTTGCCGTAAATCAAATATACGATAAATTAACCTCAGAAGTGACAGTAAAAAGTACTGCCTTAAATTTGTTACCAGCAATTGGAGGAGTTGGTAAATTAACGCGTGCAGCACGAACAACTAGAATTTTAAAATTAGCCAAAGAAACTAAACTACTTGAAAAATTAGGGGTAATAACTGCTAATAATTTAGAAGATGTTGTAAGGCAAGTTACAGGTAAAAAGATTTTATCTGATAAATTAATATTTGATTTTACAAAACAGGCTAATAATGAAACTTTATTATATACATTTGGTAAATTGGCCCGAAATGATTTTTATAAAGGTTTTAAAGTTTCTAATTTAGAAACAATTAATAATTTATTAAAAATTGAGAAAAATATACAAAAAATAAGTCCTACATTAGTTAAAAAAATACCACGCATAAATGAAATAAATGCTAATAAATGGTTATCTGAATATGGATTAAATATTAATAAAATAAGCAAAATTAGTACTAACGAATGATATAACATTATGACTAATCTTCATAAAAAAGGAATTGGTAAAAATTTCCTATTAAATGCTAATTTAATGCGGGGCAGTAAAATATATAACAATAAATTATTAAATCTTTTGCATCAAACACCAATTAAATTAAATAATGTTTTAAATCATTTAAACCCAAATTTTTATATTCAAAAAGTAACTAAAAAATTATTAGCCCCAATTGAAAAACAAATAATTGCTATTAAACAAAAAGTAATTAATAAAACTACAGATAAAACTAAAAAAATATTGTTTAAATTTGAAACTAAGGCTATTAAAAAAGGTCAATTATTACCTTTTGCTTATGGTTCTGATGTTTTCTTAGCAGTTAAAATTATTCATTTATCAGTTGCGGGTGAAGTTGCTTTAACAATATATTATAAAAATCCTAAATATGTCCCTATTGTCGTTATGACAACTTTAATCAAAGCAGAACAGTTTCTTTTGGCTCCTGAACCGTTTAAATTCTATATTAACAGCGAGTGGTTTATTGGTTGGGGATTTAAAAAAACAAGTTTGTTTAATTTAGTTTCTTTTGCCCCACTTGCTTATCAACAAGTAGTAAAAGATAGTTTTAAAATATATCGAACAATTGCTAAGATATTAAAGTTCCAAGAACAATTTAAAAATAACTTTAATAAAGATAAATTGTTAAATACGCTAGAAGATAGTGTGGTTACTAGTTTACTGGGTGGTGGCGTAGCATTTCAAACATACAAGCAACTAAGAACAAAACAAGATTTAAACAAAACAATTAAATCAAAAACATTATTAAGTAGTAAAAATTTTATTTTAAATAAAATAAAATTAAAAAGAAATAAATGATAAGGAGGAGATGATTAAATGTTAAATGAATTATGACAAAATGTTACTTTGGAAAATTATAATAACTTTAATCCAATGACAGGTAAAATTACACAAGTTCCAGTTCGTTATAATAAGTTCTTTAAAGGTGATATAGAATTATGATTTAAAACATTTGCTTTAAGGTCTCAAAATATGATTAATTCATATTTAAACTATCCTTTTACAAAATTAAAATTTGAAACATTTAAAGACCCTTTATTAAAGAAAATTTGTATTAATATGGTATTTATTACGATTGAGCATTGAACATTTAACCGGATTCCAATTGAATTTTTTACTTCGGCAAATATGAGTGTTGGTGATATTAATTATTCTTCTCAAAATGACCCCATGGCAACATGACAAGGTCTATTACCAACTTATGCAAAATCACTGGCTAATTTAACAACTTTAAAGAAAATGTTTCGTACTTTTCAAGAAGAAGGCATTGATTTAACTATGATAGATTTAGAAGCATATTATACTCAGTTAGAAGTTGATGCTTTAATAGAAAAAGAAAAAACTAAGATTGACAATAAAAGTATTATAAAAAATAACAATAATGAAATAAATGTTCCATTTGATAATGACACGATTTATTATGAAAATAATGTCTGAAAAGCAAAACAAGGTGGTAGTAGTGATATTAAAATTGATAATAAATATATTATTAAAAATAGTAATGATGAAATTACTGTTTCAGATTTAAAACAAAATAAAATAACTTTATTATCTAATAGTAGTGGTAGGGCAAATGCTGATTTTAATGCTGAAAACGGGGAATTAAGAATTTGAGACCCAAGTTTTGGCGGTGGTAAGCAAACAGCTGATTATGACATAATTGATAGTTCTGTTGCTGGAATTGAAAGTACAGATGATACTTTTGGAACTACTAAATATATTGATAAATTTTATTTACAAAAAAAAGATTTACCTAATGATTGAGAATTAGTTGATATAAGTGATTTTGTTCAAGGTTCTAAAAGATATAAAATTAAAAATTGAAATAAATCAGAATATTATTATCGTTTATGGTGTTATACAACGCTTGAGATAGAACTATATATAATTACGCATATAAATTTTAAAGGTCAATTAGCAACTGGGGTATCATATGGAAATAATCCAAGTAGTTGAATTACCGTTCAATTATTTCCCGAAGGTGAATTTAAATTATCATCAATATTAAATAATGTTGAAATTAAAGAATTATATATTGAAAGAAAAAGAATAAAATATTCAAATTAAATACAGAATTAATGTCAGATGAACCACATTCTATTTATAAGCGTGATATGGATACTGATTTAGCAAAAGAAACATCGGATTCTTATGATATAGTGATAAGAAAAATAAATAGTGCAACAACTATTAATGAATTAAATTTAATTGAAAAACATCCAATATGAATAATTATTTCAAATAATAGGAATAATATTAAAGAATTATTTAATAAAAAACGATTAGAGTTAAATAAAAATCAAAAGTAAGTTAGAAAGGAGATGTTATTATGCCAAAAGTAGAAGTTAAAGATGTAATTATATTTTTAAAAATCTTTGGAGTTTCATCATTGTTTTTTATCGCAGGAATTATTATTTGTTTTATTGGAGAAAAAACATTAGGTATTTCTTGACCGGCATATGTTATTGTTTCAGCAATGCTTATTGGTGCTGGAATTATAGTTTTGATTATTGAAACAATTAGATTTATCAAAACACATAACAAACAACAAAAACAAGATAGTATTGAAGATGTTATTAAAAAAGAAGATACAAAATAAAGAGGTGTTATAAATGGGATTGTTACCTGCCAAAAAGAAGTTAAAGAAAAGCTATGATATTGATAGTTATTATCTTAATTTAGCATCAACTATTACTAATCGTAAAAATGTTACTGTTCAAAAACATAATGAAATTTTAGAAAAAATAATTTGTGAAGATAATGCTAATTTTTTAAATCCACGTGATTTAGAAATTAGCATTTATAATCCACTTACTAATCAAAAAATAGATACTAAATTAATTAATAACTTTTTAAAAATGCAGGACTTTACTAATAAGAATTGATATAACGAATATAAAATTAATAAAAATGGTAAGGGTGCATATTTTATTTTTGCTAATAATTCAAAACTTAATTTTATTACTATTGATTTTTACAATGACCAATATGATGAATTAGGTAATTTAGTATCTTGCACTTTTGATTATGACCCTTATCTTAAAAATGACCAGAGTATTTTTATTACTGAAAAATTAGAAATTGATTATGTAAATAAACAAGTAAAAGTTATTAGAAAGTTAAAAACAAGATTATACAGTACTATTATCGACTTATATATTGATGATGCAAAATGAAATAACTATACAACATTACAAAGAGAAGAAATATTGCCACTTAATTTTATACCAATTGAAATTATTCCTAATAATCCTAATTTTGAACCTTCTGCTCGCTATGGAAAACAATTTGCTAGTATTTTAGATATTATTGCTGAAAAGATTATGTTAGACCCGTTATTAAATAGTGGTAAATTTACCATTAATACTAATGGAGTGACTGGTGTTGTTGACCAAGAAATTAGTAAAATGTTGGCTTCATTTATTGAAAATGACTTGTTATTAGTTGAAGGCGACCCTGATAGTAATTTTCAACCAGTAGACTATATCGCTGGTAATTTTAAAGGTGAACAATTAACTAAAATATATGATTGATTATTAACTAATTACTATAAAATAAATCGTCATCATGTTCCCGCTATTGCTAAGGGAGCACAACAAACGCAAGCAGAAGTTGCGGGAGTAAATATTCAAACAAACGCATCATACGAACAAATGATATATATTAGAGAAATTAAATTAACTGAATTCATTATTAAGTTAATTAAATATGACAATGCTATTTTAAATAGTAGAACATTTAATATTAAAAATATTGATGAGTTCATTGTCGATGTTCGCTTACCAGTAAATGCCACTTTAAACAGACAATTAAAAAACAACGAAACTATTATCAATATTCCTAATGAAGAAGGAGAACAAGAATAATGTTAAAACCATCTGAAAAAATGTTAGCACAATTAGCAAAAAATGATGAACCAATTTATTATTCAATTGATAGTATTCCGCTAGATTTTGCTAATCAATCGCAGTACAGTGACCCCAATTTAGAACAATTATTTAGTGAAGACCGGGCTAGAGCCTTATATATTTATAAAATTAATAATCTTGTTAAGACAAAGAAAAAACCAATCTTAAACTACTCTCAAAATAGCGTTAAAATTGGTTTTATTGACAAAGATGAATATATTAAAATAACGGGTTATGAAATTAGTGATTTTAATTTTAAATTACAAATTCAACAAAATACAACAGTACAAGATAATAGCACAAGTTATGTAATGATTGATGAAAAAGATATTTTAATTAATGATATGTCAAAACAAGACAAAGCATTTTTAGAAACATTAGATTTAAAAATAGTATCTATTAATGAACCAATTACCGAAGATAATAAAAATGAATGTTACATCATTGAAGAATATAAGCGTCCTTATTCACCTGATGGTGTTGATATTATTAAATCTACCCATTTAGTTAAAATAACTGATTTTAAATGAAAAAATCAAAATAGTATTCATTTAGTTTTACAAAAATCATTGCCAGAAGATACAGTATTTACTGGAATTCAGATTAAATATCCTAAATCAATGTTATTTGGTAATATTAAATGTTGAGGCAATGTTAATAGTGTTTATTCTTATCCTTCATCAAATATTGAAAATGCTAGTTTAGTTCCTTTGTTATCAATGCCTATTGAAACAAACCCTAATTTAAGAGTATTTTAATATTGATTTACGGAAAGTTTTTTACCATGAAGTATTGCCAAAGATTATATAAAAGGAAAAGATATTTTAGGTTTATTGGATGTTAAAGAATTAAATATTGTTTTATTAAATTATCTGACTTATCGTTATAATTATGATCGCAAATTTCAAGGTGCAAAATATGATGAAAAAGGTAATCCTACCAATAAAGCAGCAGAATTACGTCAAAAATTTGAAGGACAAAAATCCGAAGATGTAATTGATGGTTTGTTTGAAAACTGAAAATTAGATAATTCAACATCTATTAACGAAAATGCTGTCAAAACATTTAAGCAAATTATCTATATGCTTTCAAATTATACATATAGTAAATACGCCATTAATAAAGGTTATAATGATGATGTTAAATTAATTGCTCCATATTATTTTGAATTAATTTCAACTCCCAATAAAATAGAAGGGGGTTATTGAGAATTTAAAGATTGCAATGTTAAATTGTTTTCATCTTATTTTGAATTTTATGGTGGTAACAATCCTATTATAAATTATTGAAAAGAAGTTTATGCAAATGATAAAGTATTTAATCAAGTAGATAATAAATGATATTTTGCTGTTTGACGTGGTATTTATAAGAATAATATAACTAATTGAAGAATTATTAAATTTAAACACAATGAATTAAAAAATAAAACTGTAGATAGTTATGATACGTATAAATTAAATTTAATTTGAATTTGATACCCTTTTTCTTGGTGATATGATATTGGAGTAGAAACTCAACAAGGGGGATTTAGTGCATGATGATTTGAAACATACCCAAATATTAAATCTGTTTATCGATGAGATGGTAATGGCGAACCAAATACACCAGAAATTGATTTTAAAACAGGAAAAATTACAGATTGAAATTTAAAAAATCAAAATAATATAATTAACAATAATGATGAAATTAAAGTAACCGTTAAAAACAAAGATATTTCAGAAAATCCTATTTATCAATTAGAAACCAATTATTTTAATTGATTATCAATGACAAATGAATTAGAAACAAATAATATATCTTCACTTATTCCGGCAGAAATTAAATTATCTGATGGTGAATATGGTAAATATTTAACTAATTTAATTGTTTCTAATTACAAAATAAAAAAATTATTAAATTTATTTTCTACAATAAAAAATAGTCTTTATTCTAAATTAAAATGAATAAATTTAATTAATCACGTAAATGAGAACTTTGTTAAATTATCTTTTTTACAAAGCATTAATATTTTAAATCAAATTGAAATATCAGCAATATGAGGTTATGGAAATTATGATATAAATATTTTTATTGAAAAACCAAATGAAAAAATTATTGCAGGAAAAGATATAAATTTAGAATTAATTAAAAGTTGTCCTATTGGAACCAAAGTTAGTGGAGTTAAGGATAGAAATACATATCTTATATTAATTGAAGATGATATATGATATTTATATAAAAATGGTATTGAAGATGAAAAATCTTATTCAAATAAAGCGGTTGCTGATTTTTTAAAACAATCAAATAGTGTAATATTTTCTTATTTGCCAAAAAAAGAACAAATTGAAATTAATAATTTAAAACTATTTAATAAGAATAACGAAAAATTATCATTGATTACATTAGAAATATAAAAAGAAGTTAATAAAATATTTAACTTCTTTAATTATTTTGATTTATAATTTTTCCTGTTTTAAAATCAATTTCTGGTGTATTTGGTTCGCCATTACCATCTCAGCGATAAACAGATTTAATATTTGGGTATGTTTCAAATCATCATGCACTAAATCCCCCTTGTTGAGTTTCTACTCCAATATCATATCACCAAGAAAAAGGGTATCAAATTCAAATTAAATTTAATTTATACGTATCATAACTATCTACAGTTTTATTTTTTAATTCATTGTGTTTAAATTTAATAATTCTTCAATTAGTTATATTATTCTTATAAATACCACGTCAAACAGCAAAATATCATTTATTATCAACCTTATTAAATTGTTTTTCTTGTGGTGCTATTCATTCTAAAGTACCATCTTTTGTTTTTATATTGTTTTTATCTTTTAGTTCTTTTAATTGTTCTTCGGTATAGGTATATTGTTGTGGTTTATTACAAGCAACTAAACTTGTTGTACTTGTTCCAATTAAAGTAATTGTTCCCAAAATATTTAATATTTTTTTCATATTGTATTCATAATTAATTTTTTACTATAACTATGCCTGCTGTATTATCTTTAAATGTTTAATTTTGTTTATATGAACTTAATGGGGTTATTTCCCCAAAAACAACCTTATGAATAATTATTTCTTTTTTACTTTCGATATCATAAAAAAGATTTACGCCATTATTATCATCATTTATTTTAATTTTTGAAGGTAAAATATTATTTTCTGATAAACTAAGCATGACATTTTCAATTTTAGTGGAAAAATGATTTTTATTACCATTTTCATCGATAAAATAAGCACTAATATTACCTTCAACTTTTTGATAATAATTTAAAATAAGCTGTATATTATTTTTTCACGTAGAAACAAAAACCGAAATTTGACTTTTTGGAGGAACCTTTACTGATTGTTGTGCAACGTTTATAGTTACTGTCTTTGTTGTTGTTTTAATTTTTGTGTCAGAAGAAGTTGAGGTATTTTCTATAGTATAATTTTTAGATTCTCCTCATGTGTGGCCACGGCCAACCCCAACTTCAACTTCAAGTTTTGCACCCACAACAACAGGGACACCAGCTTCAGTGCTGGATTTTGCTGTAACATTAGTATTTATATTTGTACTTCAATTTTCATCATTTGATGTAGATTCTGATTTAGAAAATCCGTTTATTTTTTCAAATGTTTGTGTTTCTGTTAATTGTTCAGAACAAGAAAGTGTGTTCATAGTTTGTTCAATTCCACTATTATTTTCTAAATTTGAATTAAAATCTGTACAAACATTATTGATAACTTCTTCTAAATTAGATGATTTATTTTTTTGTTTATCTTTTATCATAAGATCGGGTTTTATTATTAAATTATCTAAATTAACATTAGAAATTGCACTGGGCATAGAATTGGGGTGCTCTTTTTTATTATAATATAAATACAACCCTCTTGTAATTTGTTCTTTCATATCAATAATTTTTTGATCAGTTAAATCTAAAATTTCATATCGATATACGCAATCAGAACCAACTGCACCAAAATATAATTTATTATCTAATACAACTCCCGAAGATATAATTTTACCACCAGCTTTAAAAATAACTTTTTGTTGTCCTGTTGCTGGATCATATTCATATAAATTACGATCATAAGCTCCAAAATAAATTTTATCATTTAAGACAGCCCCTGAAGAATCAAACAAAGAATAAGTATTAATAACAACTTTTTGTTGTCCTGTTGCCGGATCATATTCATATACTTTACCATCATATGAACCAAAATAAATTTTATTATTTAAAACAAGACCCGAAGATACAACCCTACCAGATGTATTAATAACAACTTTTTGTTGTCCTGTTGCCGGATCATATTCATATACCTTACTATTATTATCTCCAAAATAAATTTTATTATTTAACACAATTCCTGATGATTCAATACCAAGTTCTAGTTTAATAATACTTTTACATTCTCTTGTTTCGGGATCATATTCATATAAATTACCATTTCATGAGCCAAAATATAGTTTATTATCTAATACAACTCCTGATGAAGAAATAGCATCGCCTGCATGAATAATAACTTTTTGTTGTCCTGTTGCTGGATCATATTCATATAAATTACTATCATAAGATCCGAAATAAACTTTATTATATAAAATAGCACCAGAAGATACAATTGCATCTTCTGCATTAATAACAATTTTATGTTTTTTAGTTTCAAAATCATATTCGTAAACTTTTCCAACATAATTTCCAAAATAAATTTTATTATTTAAGACAATTCCTGATGAATAAACAGCTGTGCCTGTATTAAGAATATCTTTTTGTTCTCCTGTTTTTGGATTGTATTCATAAACTTTTCCATCATCTGAACCAAAATACACCTTATTATTGAAAGCAATTCCAGAAGATTTGACATTACTAGATGTTTCAATAACAATTTGCAAAAATGAATTAATTTTATCTGTATTACTTCTTTTACTTATATTTAATTTTTCTAAATTATTTACTTGTGAATAATTAATTTCACTACTTATTTTTTTTTGATAAGGACTAGCAGCAATTGTTGTTGGTACAGCACTTCCACTAATAGTTAATACACTTAATAAACTTAAAAGTTTTTTCATTTTGTATAATTTCCTTTCTTTAATCTTGAAAATTTTTATCAAGACCTATTGACATTATATATATATATATATATATGCAAGTCAAGTATTTTAAATCTATTTTAGAAAGGAAATTATTTATTATTATTATATTGTACTAATCTGGGCTCGCGGTGATTTTCATAAGTTTGTGAAAAATGCCTTAAAGTTTAAAAAAACTTTTGCCGCGCTTTTCAAAATACTTGGGAAAAATTCTAAGCGTTAAGCGAAGAATTTTATAAAGGTTCCCAAATTTTTTTGAAAGAACCTCAAAACTTTTTTTTAACTTATAAGTCATTTTATCACAAAAATTTAAGAAAATCAACCGCTCGCCCAAAAACAAGAATAGTTATAATCCCATTTTAAAACGATATGGATAAGAACAATAAAACAAAGCGTCATATGGGTCATGGTACATTTTACTGTCGGGTGTGTTTGTTTTGGTGTCACTAAATCTTAGTTCACTAATGCATTTATCTAAAAATGGAAAGTTATCTAATATGCCATATATTTTGCCTTGAACAAACATTTTTCTTATTCATGTTACACGATTAATTATACCTGCTTCTTTATTCAATGAAGTTTGATGTTTTTTAGCTTTAAACATTTTAATTTTATAACCCAAATAAGGATAAATATCTTCTTGTAATTTTTGTATAAAGTCATGGGCATTAATATCATAATGAAATGTAGCATATTCAAAACCATCAAATTTATCAAAAGTATTGATTATTCATTGTCCGTAATGTTCAACTATTTCATTTAAATTCATTGCGTTTTTTGGTGTAACAACATTTTCTTCAATTAAATATTTATCATATTCATTATTTTTATTAATTTTATAGCCACTAAATAAAAATACTGTATGGTCTTCATTACCATTAGCATAATCGACACCAATTGAGTAACTATCAAATTGATACTGTTTTGTATTGGAATTATAAAAATATTGTAGATTATACTCTTTAATATATTTACGATAATTTCGTAAAACATAAATACTGGGGTCATTATCGTTATATTCAAAACCATAGTATTCAAGTTCAAATAAATCGGGTCGTTCTCCTTTATTTGCTAAAACAAGTTTTTTGGTAATATCAGGTATTTTATTTCAAACAGCACCCATAGTTAAACGCAAATTAAAAACACCCAAACCTTTAAATGCTTGTTTATTTTCTGAATATACTTGATTGTGTTCTTTTAAAATGTTTTTAATTCTTTCATTTAAAGGCAAAAATGGCGTTACAAATTTTTCATAAAAGACATGGTATTTATCAAAAGGATTAAAAGTAAATTGATTAGAATATGTTTTATGAAAATATGTTGTTACGTTTATGTATTGTTTTGCTATATTATCTCATTCTTGAAATGTCCAAGATAATTCTTTTATAGGAATAGGATTATCTAAATTATATTGTTCATTATCATTTTCATCTTTGTATTTTTCGTAAGACACTTTTAAACTTTTTGAACGAAACATTGAAACTCTTAAATTATTATATCTTTTATCTAGTTCTTTATCAGTTAAGATTTCTTTTTCTTCAGCATGTATCATTTCATCTGTTCATGCCGATATAATACCACTACCTTTTCCAACTTTCCCCATAATTTTATTACCATTAGCATAACCAGCAAAAGCAATGCGAACACCACTAGGAAAAACAATTTCTCCACCTTCTTTAACATTTTTAGGTCAAACAATGCCATTTTCATTGTCAGGTCCTATATCAATCCCATATTTATCATAAAGATAGTTACAGACATTAATTGTATCGCCAAATGTAGTATCTTCGTGGGTGTTGGCATATCTTCGTAAAATGTTAGATGAAGCATCAGTAAAATTACAAGCAAAAAATAATTTTTCTGCTATGTGATTTCATGTCTTATTAGTACCACGCCCCGCTGAAACAAACTTAAAAAAAGTTGGTGAAGTAAAATATCGGGCATAACTATCACCAACAAAATCTTTAAATACTTCTCAATCAAATCCAAAATTATAGTCACTAAAATTTAAATCATATTTTTTATTTAAATTTTCATAACCAGTAATTCGTTTTTTGTTGTTAACTTTACTAAATTCTTGCATATTTATTAACCTCTTTATTTTATATATAATACATTATAAGAAAAAAATGAAGGGAATTTGTATAAAAATGAGAAAATTTAAACATTTAATATTTGATGAACGAAATTTATTTAAGGATTTATTGTTATCTGATACTTGTAAAAAGAAAAATGGCACACTTAATTTATCTGAAATATCAAGACAAACAGGTCGTGCAGTTAATACTATTAAAAGAGAGGTTAAGAGATTTAAAAATATACAAGATTATAAACCATTAGATGCTCACAAAGATTATAAACAAAAGCGTAAAAAGTGTATTAAAAAAATACCTGAATTTACAAAAGAGCAGTTAAATTTTATTAAAACAAGATTTAACAAATACCATGATACACCCGAACAATTAATTTATCGTTATTTTATAGAATTTGGTGTTAAATTTCCTGCTTGTGTTAAAACTTTATATAAATGAATTCACTTAGGAAAATTGGGATTAAGAAAAGAAAATTTACCCCATCGCGGTAAAAAATATAAAATAAAACAAAAACAAGATAATCGTGGAAAATTAATTAATTTTAAATCAATTTGAGATATTGAAAATAAAGTTTCTAGTATTGGTTGATTCGAAATAGATACTGTTGTGGGAAAACACCATCAATATAGTTGTTTGGTATTAGTTGAACAATCAAGTAACAATTATTTTGCAATGAAATTAAAAAATAATACCGCTAATGAGGTTTTAGAAAAATTTAAAGATATTGTTATAAGTAATAATTTAATTGGAAAAATTAAAGGAATAATAACTGATAGAGGAAAAGAATTTAGTAAATGAAGAGAAATGGAAATATTTGCTGAAACACAAGTTTATTTTTGTGATCCTGGTAAACCACAACAAAAACCACTAATTGAACATATGAACGGCGAATTTAGATATTGACTTTCTAAAGGAACTGATTTTAATAATGTTAGTCAAAAAATTATAGATTGAATAGTTAATGTTATAAATGATAAACTTCGACCGTGTTTAAACTGAATAAGTGCAAAAGCAATGTTTTTACAAAATATTAAATAAATTTATTAGTTAAAATTTAATAAATCATTTTTAGTGTTCTTAAATATACTTAAAATAAGATGAAATTATAAAAATTTATTTTTTTTGAAAAAATGGTTGCAATTTATTAAAAATATTTTATTATTAATCTAACAAGATATAAATTTGCCGTTTGTATCTACAGAGCGCCTATCCAAAAACATGTAAAATTATTTTAGAAAAACAACCAACACAAGATGAAATTAATACTGCTAAAAGTAATCTAAATAAAACTTTTAGAGTGCCAGTTGATTATGTAATCACTGCACCAACACCAAGTAAAATAGATATTAGTAAAATTAATAAATTAGATAAACCAACTATTCATGTTGCAGACCCAACAAAAGCAACACCAGAACATTTAAAACCACAATTTAAAGATGTTGTTTTAAAAGTAATAAAAGC
The DNA here is from genome assembly GCA_964019725.1 of Spiroplasma endosymbiont of Antitype chi. GTDB lineage: Bacteria > Bacillota_I > Bacilli_A > Mycoplasmatales > Mycoplasmataceae > Spiroplasma. The sequence goes on from OZ026467.1 coordinate 421,577, forward strand.
CGTAAATAGTTCTTTAACTGAAAGTGATTTTGATTACTTTATTGAAAGTAAAGGTGAAGAATGACCAATAAATATTACAAATGATAAAACTGTTGACGTTCAAATTCAAGGTAAAAATAACGCTAGTGGTCAAACAAATCCGATTGATTTAGTAATTAAAAATTATTAATAAACAATGAATTTAATAATATTACGAGTTTTCACTTTATTAGTAACTAATTTAGAAAATAAACCTTTAATAAGTAAATTTGTAAATTTAATTAATAGATTTAATAAAGTTCAAAATAAATTATTAAAACCAATTAATTATATTACTGATAAATATAATAAAATTACAAGTAAAGTTGAAGATATTTATCAATGATTAAATCCATTTACTTATTTATATTTAATTAAAAAAGGTCATAAAAAAGAAATTCAACAAATATTAACTCAATTAGAAAAAGATAATAATATTCAAAATATAGAACAATTTAAAAATGAAAATTATTTAAATACTAATTGACAACCTTTAAATAGTAGTTGACTTGATAGTGGTATGTTTAATATTACAAATAAGTTAACTTTAACAGGTAATTTAACTATTTTAATATGTACAAAAACAGCAAAACATCCTAAGTTTTATGGACCTTATGTTTATCATGGTTTTCCAGTTGAAATTTAAAAATTATTAAGTAATGCCGTATCTAATTCCGGAACTTTATTTTATTGTTATTGATTAATAAAATTATTACCTAGTCATTTAAGAGATTATATTAAAAAACGATTACAACAAGCATTAAAATAAAAATACACCAAAAGAACTACTAAATTAACATTACCAACAGTTCAAAAATTACAACAAATTAAAAAGTTTATTAATAATTTAAAGATTGGACATTTTAATTTTAATTTTGCTGGTGAAATTAATAATAAAAAATGGTATCGTGAACGCCGAAGTGATGTTAAAAATATTAAGAATTTATATAAAACACCAGTTAAAAATGTGTTTTACAAAACTAATCAAACTATCAAAACAATTAAGAAAATAAAAACAAGAGGTTAATAGTTATAAGCCAAGTAATTTAAAAAATAAATATCGTAATTAATTAATAGGTGTTTTATATGGAAAATAATTTAAGTAATTTATTATTTATAACAGTTGAAGATGTTAAAGAAAGTAAAATTTGACAACCTATTAATGATAGAAAACAATCTGCTTGTTTATTAGCAGTTATAAATTGATATTTACCAAAAGGAGTTAATGATTTAACTTGTAGTGCATCATTTTCCCAAGGTGGTGTATCATATTCACAAACTAATGACCCAGAAGCAAATGAAAATATTATCATAGATGTTAAAAATGCTTTAAAATTAGCAGGTGAAATAATTGATATTATATCTAGTAAAACATTATCTAGACATTATAATTATAATTTAGATAATTATGCTCATTCATGAGAAGAAGAATATAAACATATTAGTAAAAAAACTTTTTATCCAACATTATTATTTTGATTAAAATAGCGATTACAAACAGATAATTCAATAAATATTACTTATCCAACTATTAATTATTTTAGTAAGATTGATTATAACGAATATATTAAACTGATTGTTCCGTTTGATAATGATACTATTTATGAAGAAAATGTTGTTTGAAAAGCAAAACAAATTGGTTATATTACTTCAGATGTTATTAAAGATAGTGATTTAAATAAAAATTATATTGAAAAAGTTGATAGTAAATATATTGTTAAAAAATCACAAGATATTAATACAAAACAAGATAAATTAATAAGTGGAGCAAATATTAAAACTATTAATGGTAGTTAATTATTAGGTAATGGCGATATATCTATTAATACTGGTAATGATTGAGAAATTGTTGATACTAGTGATTTTTTATCAAATTCATCAGTTACATATAGAATAAAAGATTATGATAGTAATAATTATATTTATAATATAAGTATTTCAGACCAAGAAAATAGTGTTATAAATCTAACTTTTACGACTTTTAAAAATCACCCCTTATATGAATTTTTTGTACCAAATATTATAATTTTAAGACCCAATGGGCGCATTGAATCAAATCAAAAACTATTTTTTATACATGTTGAAAGAAAAAAAGTAAGTTAGAAAGGAATTAAATTAATGAAACAAGATAAAACAACTTGATTAAAGGTTGTCTTGCCCTGAAATTGATTTAAAAAAGAACATATTACAACTTATAATTGAACTCATAAAGATATTAGAGAATGAGAAAGAAAATATAAAATTCGTAGTTGAGCGGTTAGTTTTTATACATTGATATTTTTGGCATTAAATTGTTGATTAGAATATGGAATGATTAATGGCATTAAAGACCAAATTAATTGGCATAATTATGGAGACAATATTGAGGTAATGGCGTTGCTATTTTATTAACACCTTTATTTACGCATGGAATTTAAGGCATATTTGTTGCTAGTAGTAAACCAAAAGTTGATATGAAAATTGATATCCCACGATTAAAAATATCTAAAATGGGATTAGTATTTACAATATTACCTTTAATTACTTTAATAATTTCTTTAATTATCATTTGAATTGACAAATCAAAATTAAAAAAGACCATTTAAGACATTGTTTAGATTGTCGTATTAATCTGCTTGTTATTCAACCAAGAATAGCAAAACAATGAAATAATTTAGATGGTATAACAGAAGAAAATAACAAAGAATTAAATTTAAAATAGACTATATATTAGGGGTGGTAGATATTTTTGGGTGGTTATATAGTTTAATTTATAAATTATTTTGTTCTGAAAGAATGGATGGCCACTGTTTGAGTAAGGATAAGAAAGGAAGTAAAAAATGTTAAATGATACATTAATGATTGCATTACTTGTATTAGAAGGTGCGGGAGGAATGGGCAGTCTTGGTATTCTAGGATTATCTGCTAAAAAAATTAAAAAATATAAAGCAGAAATTAGAGAATTAAGAACTGCTGTTATTGCCCACGAAAAACATTTACGCGGACCTGATTATGCAACAGAATTAGCATTAAAAAAAGGTCAACTTAAAAATGTTAAAAAACAAGTTAAAGTAAATGACAAAAAACAACAACAAAAGATGCTATTAAACAACTAACGAATAGTATTTAAAAAAATAACCAATTAAGGTTATTTTTTATTTGTTTTTAAGATAATTAAATTCTTTTCACCATATTTATTGATTAAATATTATCATTATCAGGTTGAATTGATATTTACATCTTCAATATCATTGCCAATTATATATTCACCAAGTTGAGTTTTACAAGGGCGATTACCTTGTTCTTAACTATAACATAAAATATATTTATTCATGTTTATCACCGCTTTTATTGTGTTTTATATAAAAATTAATAAGATGTTCAATTCGTTGTGAATAAGTAAAGTCATTAAATTCATTTCAAACTTTTTCTTCATTTTCATTTAAATAAATATTAACATTACAAATTAATTTAGAATAATATTTTCCTGTTTTTTTGATTAAATGAATGTTTCATAATATTAACCCTTATAATGAGCAATAATAATTGCATCGCGTAAATGATTACTTATTTTTTGATTTCAGCATTAATTTTTGCTTCTTCTAATGTATAAAAGAAGTTTGTTTTGAAATCACCATTTTTACTTTTCATTACTAATAAATATCTTTTATTCATAATTTAATTCCTCCTAATTCTTTTTAGTATTTAATGTTCAATGTTCATCTGTAATATCTTCAAATGGCACCGGATAACTTCTGAGCATTAATTGATTTAATTTATTAATTATGTATTTATTTAACTTTTTATTTCTCATATATATCCTTCCGTTAAATTATTTTATTAATTATTCTAATTTTCTTTTTTAACTCGCTGGCACTCACTCCCAAGTGAAAGTGCCAAAGCGAGAATTAGTTATATAAGTATTTATCTATTTATTTACTACGCCATCAGCTTCACCGGGGGTGGGCGGTGGCTGTATGTTAATTGTTTGAATGTTTAATAATCCACAGTTGTTTTTTGTTTTTTGTGCCAGAGAATTCTCTCTTTTCATTCGCACCATTTCAGGTCAAAGCGTTCAGTTTTTAAAATAAATTCACTTGCACCTTGAAGAGCCTAATGCTGACTTTGTGGTTTGTAAAACCGCTGTCACTTCTAAGAAGTAATATCTATCGCAAATTTATTTATAAAGTGGCCATCTCAATATTTATTGTCGTTCGATGTTAACCTTGCACTTATCACGACTATCGCTTGTTAAAGCGTCTATTATTTCCGGACTGATTACTCCGCCGGGCTAGACCGCCTCATGTGGAATAAAAACACTTAGTTATTTAAAATAACCGCCCCACTATGCATTAAGTTGTTTTATAAAATAAAAGTTTTAAAGAACCAGTTTCATAATCAAAGATAATTTTTGAATTTTCTAAGCGTTTATAAAACCGCTTTTGTTTTTTTATCTTTTGTATGATTTAATAAATCTTTATGTTTTTCACAAGTTCATAAAAATTTATTTGATAAAAATTCTTCGGTAATGTATGATATTGCTTTATAGCAGTTATCAATATCACATTTTTTTTGCTTATTAATTTTCATTACTTATTCCTTCCTTTTTATTAAGTTTTTTTATTAGCAAATTAATTAACTGAAACAGAGAAAGGACAACACCTTAAATTAGAATAAAAACATGTACACTTTGTAAATATTTCTAAGATATTTAATAAATGTGTAAAAAACTTAAAGAGGGTATCAAAAAGTTGTAATAAAAGGTTTCTATTTTAAGAATTTAAGATGCTGCCCTTTCTCTGAATTAATAAATAATTTGGTTTTACAAATAAAAAAACCATTTTAGTAAATGGTTTATTATTTTTATTCAATTTCTATCTATTTTCTTAAAACCCTTATTTTTTACATGCGACCAAAATAATTGTGAAATTACAAGGATATGCTTCATTATACGGTTTACAATCAAATAATTTAAATAAGTTAAAAGAATATAATATTGCAAAAGCAAATAATCGATTAAATATTGAATATTAAAATAAAATTATTTTTATTGATCCTGAAAATATTAAATAATTTTCAAACCAAAAACGTGGTATTCTAGCTTTAAATAAACATATTCATTTAGAAAAAAAATTGTTATTTTATATTTTCCAATTATAAATGTAAATTGCGGTCTTACATTAGTATATCATTATATTAGTAATTTAGTTGATGGGGTTTATAGTGATTTAATATTTGTAAAAGATAAGTAATATACTTTTTTCGGAATTATACATTAAACAATGCTATTTCGTTTTAATGCGGTATTAAATATTAATAATTTTATTAAATTAGATAATTATTTAGAACAAAAATTATTCATTACTTATCAAGCTAGTTATATTAGTAGTGACCAGTTTAATTTAAAAAAATTTTTAACAAAATTAATTGAATTGAAAGTAAAACCTAGTAATTTAATTTTAATTTTTGATTTAATGGAAACTGGAATTGATCATTAAAAGTTTAAAAAAAAATTAAATACAATTAAAAATATTGGTATTTAATTTGATGTTAAAAATTTCGGATCAATTGATAAGGAATTAAATAGTTTGTGCTATTATTAACCTAATTATGCTGTTTTTTCAACAATAATTATTCGCAAAATTTTTATTCATCCGCATTATCAAAATTTAATTAAATAATATATTATTTTAGCAGAAAAACTTGATATTATTTTAATTGCACCACAAGTTAATAGTTATTTATGATATAGTAAATTAAAAGAACTAAAAATTAATTATATGTTTGATTAATTATTTGGAACTTATGATGAACCACAAAATGAAATTGGTAATGAGATAAAAATAGATAGTATTAAAAAGCTTATTTTTTATAAAAAATATAAATAAAATAATTAGGTAACTTTTTAAAAGGTTTATTTATCATTGTTTTAGAAATATATTTAAAATAAAGAATAATTTTTATACCAAAACCCAAACTATTTTATTACTACCTAAAAATAGCTTTATTAAAAAATAGTCTGAAAGGATTTAAAGATGAGACTGAGAAATAAACCCTTAGCGACAGAATATATTATGGATAATCATACCTTTGCAATTAAAAATCCAGAATATTATAAGGAGCAATGGGCAAAAATGATTTTTAAAAATAATAATCCCTTAAATATTGAAATTGGTTCTGGGAAAGGAGATTTTATTATAGCGTTAGCAAAGAAATATCCAAATCAAAATTTTTTAGCAATTGATCGTTATCCATCGGTTTTATTTTTAGCTTTAAAAAAAATTATTGCTGAAAATTTGTCTAATTTAAAAATAATTGTTTTTGATGCTATTTTTTTACTAGAAATTTTTGCACCCAAAGAAATTAATAAAATATATTTAAATTTCTCTGATCCTTGACCAAAAGTTCGACATGAAAAACGACGACTAACAAATAAAATATATTTATATTTTTATCAAATTATTTTACAAGATAATGGTGAAATTCATTTTAAAACAGATAATGATCAATTATTTACTTATTCATTAGAGTCACTTAAAGAAAATAATTGAAAAATTGTTGATTATACGACAAATTTATATCAGAGTAAGTATTTGAAAAATAATGTTCCAACAGAATATGAACGACGATTTGTTAAACTTTGTAAAAATATTAATTATTTATATGCTCGGAAATAATTATATTAATTGGGAATTTAATAATAATATCTTTTGTTTCGAAATAAGGAATTAATTCCAATTTTTTAGATTTGTTTTAACACTATTAGCATAATCGAGAATTAATAAGCCAGCTCCTAATTTAATTCACCCAAAATAACTAATAACTAAACACACAACATTAGTTAAATTATGATGAAGTAAAATTTATAAAATTGGTTTGCCAGCATTATTATTTGTTTTTCATCATCACTTTTTCGAATAATATTTTAATTTTTTCCAACAATGTAGGCGTAACAGTTATGAGCGGCGTTTGGCTTTTGATTTTTTTTAATAAATTCAAGCGCTTCATGTTTGGAAGTAACTTTTTGTAATAAACAAAGGAAGTTTGATTTTTTAATATTTATTTCATTAATAATTAATTTAGTTTCTTTTAGTTTTTGCAAGTTTTCCACCTTCCTTTTTATCTTTATTTTATATTAATTAAATTATCTTTTTTTCCTTTTTTTATATAATTATTTTACAAAAAACCGAAGATCGCATAAAATATTCGGTTGGTATAAAATTTCAAAAAAATAAGAAAAAGGTAGATATAAAATTATATCTTTTTTAATTATGTTAAAATTGTTGTTAACCTTGCTTATTTTAAAAAAACAGCAAAACCAAACGAATAAAAATCTCCCTCTTGGAACGTCGTTTAACCAAGCAAGCGAGGATTGGAACGGCGAGGGTTTTTGGACAAATTTTATTTAGATTAATAATTTCTGTATTTAACTGGTGTTAAATAATTTAAGTTTGCTATGAATTCGAATATTATTGTACCAATTAATGTAATCAAATAATTCTAATTTAAACTGATCAATGTTTTTAAATTTATTATTTTTAATAAATTTATTTTTAAAAATTTGGTATGTTGATTCCGCAACAGCATTGTCATAAGGACATCCTGTTTTGCTTTAAGACTTTTGAATGTTTTTTAGTTAAAAAGTTATAAATAAAATTGTTGTTCAATTTACTACCTTGATTAGTGTTAATTATGTTAATATAATTTAATTCAGAGTTAAGTTTATTAAAGGTATTTTTAACTAATTTTGCATCTTTATGTAAAATAACATCATAATTAATAATTTAACGATTAAATAAATCAATTATAAAGCAAACATAATATCATTTTTTTAATAAAAACATATGTTAAATCATTGACAATAACTTCATGTAGTTTATAATTATTAAATTCTTGATTTAATAAATTATTATATTTATATGTAACATTGTTTGTATTTGAATGTTTGTATTTTTTTTATAATTTGAAATTAAGTTATATTTTCTTATTATTTTAATAATCTTTACACTAGATAATATAATATTTTACTGAGCCAGAGTGATTTTAATTTTTCTTGTTCCATAATTTTTACAACTTTTTAGAAAAATAATTATAACAGCATTATCAATGTTTTGATTATTTTTTGGTATTATTTGCTTTTAATTGATAGTAATATATTGATTTATCCAATTTTAATGTTTTACATAAATTAATAATTGGATATTTTGCTTTGTTATTTTTAATGATTACTATTTTTTTCCGATTATCAGTTTTACTTGCTTTAAAATGTCATTTTCCATTTCTAATTGTTTAACTTTTTTACGTAATTGAATTAATTAGTTTTCTTCTGGCGCTCTATTGTCTTTATATTTAAATGAGCCTGAGTTGCTAAATTGGTAAGCTCATTTCCAAATTGTAGATTTACCAATTTGATAATCAGTGACTAATTGTTCAGGAGTTTGACCCATTTTGTAAAGACTAATAATTTTTTGCTTAAATTAATCGGTATAATGATTCTTTGTAATAATTACACCTCCATTGTAATTGAATTATAAATATTTACTCTACATCATTGTTGCCCAATTTATCTTATCCCATCCATTCTAAAATGTAAAATTAAAATATTATTTTGTTTGATTTCAACGGATATTATTGGGTTAAAAATATTCATTATAAATTGTGTTCTTTTTTTATTTCTTCAACGCGTTTTTTATATTCGCGTTGTTTTTCTTTATCTAAATTGTTGTATCAGTTTCGTTTTCATTCGTGACGAACTTTTGTTAATTCAGTTTTTTTATTTTCTAACGCCAATTTGTTTGTTATAAGTTTGTATTCTTTTTGTTTTTCTTTGGTTAAGTTGGCCATTCAGCCACTTTTTCATTGTTTCTCTCACTGTTTTAAAGCCAATCGCCCGGGGTGTTGTTCAATTTGGCGTTGTTTTTCTATCCGTTGTTTTTTTTGAACATCATTTTTATCATAATCAATTTTTGTATCAATATAACTTGCTCTTCGCATAACATTATTTCCTTTCTAAAAATAAAAAAATAGGTAGATGACTTTTTTTATCATTCTACCTATACACAAAAATTAAAAAACTTTATAATTTAACCAATAAACACCACAAATGTGCTGGGGTTCAGCTAAATTATATTATAAAATCCTAGTTAAGCAGTTTCGACAGCCTCTTATTAGGTGTATAAAAGAATGACATAGGAGTCATTTTTTTTATTTAGTTGTGTTTATTTTATCACAAATGTGCGGATAAAATGTTTTTTTATAACTCCTTTTTATTTTTTTTATCTCAACTATAATTTCTTTGATAATAAGGCGCATTAAATGAATAATTTGTTTTATATAAAATTAATAACTTATAATATTTATTACTTATTTTCATATTTCTTTTTACCTTTCTAATAAATTTTATAAAATTATACGTGACGTTTTAAAGTCTAATCTTCTTCTTTTACCATTTTTATTATTACCTTTAAAAGGATTTAAAACTATATCATTTGTTTTTTTTGATATTATTACAAAAGCTTATGTTTTATAAAAAATATAAATAAAATAATTAGATAACTTTTTAAAAGGTTGATTTATCAGTGTTTTAGAAATTTATTTAAAATAAAGAATAATTTTTATACCAAAACCTAAAATTTTGTAATAAAAACATAATTTTAACTTTTTATTTAAAATATTAATAAAATTTATTTTGTAAAAATATAAATACCATAAAAGTACAAAATGTATTTGGTTTCTAAACTTTTTTCTTTTAGAGGGGGCCGTGGTCAAAAAGAAAAAATTTAACCCCTTCAGTGGTACAAAAATGGTTGGTAATGAGTTTATATTATGGGGGATTATAAAAAATATTAATTATGATTAATCGTTGGGGGTATTTAAATATAGAACAATTTGATTTTCTGACAAAAAAATCATTTATAAGTGTTAAAATAATTTTGGAACTAAATTTAAAAAATTTTTTTTATAAAATAGACCGGCATACAATAAAAATATTTATTATCTTTCTCATAAATGCAATACTTTTGTTGGGCGAGAGCATAAAAAAAGCATTAAAGTTAATTATTATGCTCTCGCCCAACAAGACATTTTAATCAAATTAATTGTTGCTAAACTGACATCTAACATTATCAAACAGATCAGGAGTTAAAAATGGAAAACGGTAATTTAAATGCTTAACCCGATTTAATTATCGCAAAAAGCGATAATAGTGATATTTATATTTAATTTGAGCGCACATGCAAATCTCTTGAGCGTTTCAGAACGAAATTAATTAACTTGCGGGAGTTATTTGTTGCGGGTGGTAAAATTCGCGGTAGTTGGGAAAAAGTTGAGTTTTTATAAAAAATATAAATAAAGTAATTAAATAAAAATTAAAGCAATATCTTATTAGAACGATTTTTTTATTTGCATTATTTATCAGATAGTATATTTAAAATTAAAAATTAACCTATTTTTGTCTACAAATTAGTTAATTTTTATAATTTTCTTTCTATGATTTATTATATTTTTTAGTTTTAACAATTAATAATATCATTTTTAATAAAAGTACTACCCGATAAATAATGCAATCTAAAACTTAATATTTTGATCCTTAAAGACGGGATAACTAATATATACCACGGAAGCCTTAAAGAAACTATGAAAGCGATTGTATTTACTATTCCTATTTATTTCTTTAATTGTCGGCAAGATTAATCACTTTCGAAATGTCAGAGCATGTGTTTTTTGCTTGTTTTCATAAAAAAAGTGCTGTTAAACCGAAAAAAATAATATCGGGTACCAAAAAACAAGAGGGTTGAAACTTTAAAAGGTTATTTTCTTTGTATAAAGTTTTCCGTGGGTTGATGAAGCATAATTAATAACTGGGTAGACTGTTTTTTTACTTCCGTATGTGGATAAAATCTATCAAAATATCTTATCCGCCCCGGCTCACTTTCAAAGTGAAGCGGGCGGAAAAGTAAATAAATAATAAAATAAATTATTTAGTAAGTATCAAAATATTAACCAATAAAGGAATATTATTTTTTTACATAAAGGAAAATATTTAATAAAAAAATGAAAAAAAAATTAAAAATAAATTACAAGAATTAATGATACGATCTTATCCGGTAACGGTAAATAATATTAATAATCAAATTTGAGCAACAAATAAAAATAATTAAGGATTATAGATAAATGACATAATATAAAAGTTTGTATATTAATAAAACTTGAAATGAAATAACAACATCATTTGATTGAGTTAATTTTCAACCTATTAATTGTCGTATTTCACATCATAAAAAGTATTATGATTTGCAATGTTTAGAATTAGTAAAAATATACTTAAATTTATTTAAAAACAAGGGGGATGTTATTAATTATTATATGAAAAATTACAAAATTAACGATATTTTAGATTTAGCAACAGAAGGATGAAAAATATTACAAATTGACAAAAAAAATAAAATAAATAAATTAAAATATATTATTGCAGTTGACTCCGCCGGAATTGGACAAACTGGTATTATTATTTATAATGTTTTGCAAAAGAAAATAATTAATAATATTACTTTTTATTTCAAAAATGAAGAATAAGCAATAAATAATATCTATTTAATATTAAAACAATTTAAAAATAAAATTTGTTCTTATTTAAATAAAGTTATTGTAATAATTGAAGATTATCAACTTCATAATGGTTTAAAAATAAAAAATTTATTATCTAATCCTAAATTTATTTGTGGTTTAAAGTTTTTATGTAAATATCTATTTAATTTAAATTATGTTTTATAATCGCCAGTTGTTAAGAAAAATTATCTTTATAAAGGAAATATTAAAATGACAGAGCGCTAACACGGTGCTTGAAAATATTTACAATATTTTTTATCAAAAGGAGTTAATAAAAATGGCACAAATAAAAAGTAATTTATCTAAAATAACAATTACAACTAATAAGACAAAGACAAAAAATAAAAAAGTTAATAAGTTAGAATTAACTTTTATATTACACGAAAATCCGATTAAAACTAAAATTAAGGAACCGTTTGCTGGGTTGTTGAATTTGATTCTTGTTCGGTCAAATGTAAATGAGAATGATTAAATTACTCAAAATTATCAATATATAACTCATCTGTTTTAACTGAGTTTTTGAAATTAAAAAAAGATGATGAAATAAAAATTAAAGGCTCAGTATTTAATTAGTTAAATATAAAAAATAAACGCTATTTTTTATCTTTTCGAGTTGATAGTTTTTAAATTATATAAAAGGCAATTAGAAAAATAACAAATACAAATATTAAAAAATAGGAGGAAAAACGACGGCATTAAAAAATATAAAATATGTTCTTATAAATGAAAATAATGAACATATTAAAAATGAAGATAGTAATTTAGATATTAAAACTGCTGAAATTATTTTAGAAAATACTGCAGAAGTTGAATAATTTAATGCAATTAATTTAGAAAATAATAATCATTAAATCAACGAACTACAAACAAAAAATACTGAATTAACTTCACAAATTAAACAACAAAAAATTCAACTAAAACAAAATGAAGTAATTGATTTTATTAATTATTTAACTGATAATGAAGATTTTAAAAATTTTTTATTAAAATATTATGATATTACTGATGATATTGAAATCATTAAAGGACAATTGCAAAGTTTTTATGATGAATTAACCAAGGTACAAACAGTTAATACTGGTGGAGTACCAAAAGTAGAAAACAAAGAAAACAATATTTTAGATACAGACAATGTATTTAATAAATAGAAAGAAGGAAGTAAATTATGGCACAAAAACCACAAATAATTTTCGGTGATATTGCTAATCAAGCAACAAAACGAGACCTAGAATCATTTAAACAGTGATATTTACAAACTTATCAACAAAAATTTAGTTGATAAGCTTTATTTGCGTGAAAATAAGCAAATAAGTTTGGCTTAACATATAAAAAAAGAAAAATATTCAATATAATGAAGGTTTAGGATTAACGGAATAAATATTTAATACAAATAAAAAATTATTAAATTATACAGAGGTAGAATTTGATGATGGAATTGTTGAATTAGATACACATTTTAACTTTTGCTCGTAAATTAGACCCCATAGAAAGTGATTTTAATCCTAATCTTTGAGCCGCTGATATTGAGCAAGCAATGGATACTGAAGTTGCTTATAAACGCAATAAAATTTTAGAAATTATTAATAAAGAAATAGTTACAACTTGGAGCAAATGGCCAAATAAACAGTGTAATCACAACAAGCGCAGCAATTAAACCTGTTGAAGGAATAACATAATATATGGTTCCTAAAAAATTACCAATTATTAATAAAGATGGTTCAGAAGGAACAATTGAATTATTACCAAATGGAGTTAATGCAATTGCATTTAAGTTTAGTAAAAAATATGATCAACTTATTTTACGGAAAAAAGACCATACTACGTTAAGATTTGGTGCTGCTGCGTTAGGTACTGGTATGGGTAATGCTTTAATTATGAAAATGGTTTTATATTTGGGCGGAGCAGTGGTTGAACCCAAGGGAATTATTAAACATATTGTTGCGAAAATTGATATTAGTAAAATTAATAAACTAGATAAACCAACTATTAATGTTGCAGACCCAACAAAAGCAAAACCAGAACAGTTAAAACTACAATTTAAAGATGTTTTTTTTAAAATCGGTAAAAGCCGTAAACAGTTCTTTAACTGAAAGTGATTTTGATTAATTTATTGAAAGTAAAGGTGAAGATTGACCAATTAATATTACAAATGATAAAATTGTTGAAGTTTAAATTAAAGGCAAAAACAACGCCAATGGTCAAACAAATCCGATTGATGTTAAAATTAAAAATTCTTAATAGTATTAAAAAATAGTACTTTTTCGTTTGATAAATATGCCAATTGGAACATCTAAAAAAGCCCTTATTTACGCTGTTAAAAAAATCTAACTATAATGTCAATCCAACAACAAAAAAAGTTTTGGTTTACAGTTATTATAATTTTTATGAGTTCAAGTTTTGGCACTTGGTTTATCATTTTTAATTGGCGGTGTTGGTAAATTAAGTCGCGCCTCTCGCACAACTATAATTTTAAAATTAGCAAAAGAAACTAAATTACTTGAAAAATTAGGTGTAATAACTGCCAATAATTTAGAAGATGTTTTAATACAAGTTACGGGTAAAAAGATTTTATCTGTTAAATTACTATTTGATTTTACAAAACAGGCTAATAATGAAACTTTATTATATACAATTGGAAAATTAGCCCGAAATAGTTTTTATAAAGGTTTTAAAGTTTCTAATTTATAAACAATTAATAATTTATTAAAAATTGAGAAAAATATTCAAAAAATAAGTCATACATTAGTTCAAAAAATACCACGCGTAAATAAAAAAATGCTAATAAATGATTGTCTGAATACGGATTAAATATTGATAAAATAAGCAAAATTAATAATAATTATTGTTATAACATAATGACTAATATTCATAAAAAAGGTATTGGTAAAAACCCAATATTAAATACTAATTTAATGAGGGGCAGTAAAATATACAATAATAAATTATTAAATATTTTGTATCAAACACCAATTAAATTAAATAATTTTTTAAATCACCCAAACCCAAATTTTTATATTCAAAAAGTGACTAAAAAATTATTAGCTGCAATTGAAAAAAATAATTTTTTTTAAAAAAAAAGTAATTAATAAAATTAATGATAAAACTAAAAAAAATATTGTCTAAATTTTAAACTAAGTATATTAAAAAAGGCCAATTATTAACTTTTGCTTATGGTTCTTATGTTTTTTTAGTAGTAAAAATTGTCCCTTTATCAGTTGCGGGCGAAAGTTGCTTTAACAATATATTATAAAAATCCTAAATATGTACCTATTGTCGTTATGACAACTTTAGTCAAAGCAGAACAGTTTGTTTTAGCTCCTGAACCTTTTAAATTTTATATGAAAAGTGAGTGGTTTATTGGTTGGGGATTTAAAAAAACAAGTTTGTTTAATTTAGTTTCTTTTGCCCAACCTGCTTATCGGTAAGTAGTAAAAGATAGTTTTAAAATATATCGGACAATTGCTAAGATATTAAAAATGCAAGAACAATTTAAAAATAACTTTAATAAAGATAAAATGTTAAATATGTTAGAAAATATTATTGTTACTATTTTATTGGGTAATGGACTATTATTTTAAAAATATAAGCAACTAAGAACAAAACAAGATTTAAAAAAACAATTTTAAAAAACATTACTAAATAGTAAAAAATTTATATTAAAGAAAATATATTCTAAAAAAAGCAAATGGTAAGGAGATGATTAAGTGTTAAATGAATTATGACAAAATGTTACTTTGGAAAATTATAATAATTTTATTCCAATAACAGGTAAAATTACACAAGTTCCTGTTCGTTATAATAAGTTATTTAAAGGTGATGTAGAATTATGATTTAAAACATTTACTTTAATAGCCCAAAATATGATTAATTCTTATTTGAATTATCCATTTTCAAAATTAAAGTTTGAAACATTTTAAGACCAATTATTAAAGAAAATTTGTATTAATATGGTGTTTAATTACTATTGTGTTAGGTACCATATACATTTTAGACCAGTTAGTATTTTAAAAATTTTAACACAGCTTCGGATGGTGTTAAAAAATTTATGCTTTTATGTCGTCTAACATTGTTGTAATAATCTAAAAAGATAGTAATTAATTTTCGTAGTGCATTAATATTTTTAGGATAACGAAGAAGATGTTCAAAAAATTTATTTCATTTTTGATGAAATCTTTCAATTTTCCCGTTTGATTAAGGAGAACTAATCGGTGTTGTTTGATGAATAACACCTTTTTGTTGTAATACTTTTGTAAACTAACTTTTATGATATTTATACTTCGGATTATAACTATAAACATATTCAGGACCATTATCGGTTCTAATTCTTTTTATTCTAATTTTATTATTTAAAAAATCATAATAAGCTTGATTAAAAATACCAATTGCTGATTATTGTGATTTATTTTCAGATAAATAAGCAAGACCGAAGTGTGATTCTTCATCAATAAAATCATACCAATATAAATTACGTTTAAAACCAGTCATATTTGGTGTCATAATTTTAATATCATGTTGTAAATGTCCTAATTCAGACATTGCATAACGTTTATAATTCTTAATTTTCTTGTTTTTATAATAAAAATTATTAAATTCTTTATTTTATTTAATTAAAGTTTTAATGTTATATTTAATTACTTTCTTTTTATTTCTGAAAAACCCAGCTATTGTTAAATTATAAAAATCATAAATACCAGTTCCATATTTTTATCGATATTTTTTCATCATTTTTGCAACAGCAATCTTGTAATTTTTTAAATAATTGTTATTAATATTAATTGTTATAGTTGATTTTTTAGCTAAAAAAATAAAATTTAATTTTTCTTTAAGACAAAGTTGAATCTTTTTAGCTCAATTATAGAAAGTTTGTTTTGATTTATAAAATAATTTAATTAAATTATTTAATGATTTTTTATATAAATATTATTTTTGAAATAAATTAAAATAATTAATGCCATTTTGATAAATATAGTTTGTTTGTTGTGAATGCTCTTTTTGTAAATATCATTTTTTTATTTTTTTTGTAATTAATATAATTCATTTCCATCATTAATGCTTGTTACCATATAATTTCTAAATACCCGTTCTATTTTAAATACTAAATTAGTGGTCTAAAATTTATATGGTTTTCAAAGAAAAGCTGACCTTGAAGCATTGACAAAGGAACTTATTTTAAATCTTTTTATTGTTGTGAAATAAATGGTGAACAAAATATACCAATTATTTATCAAACAATATGATAAATTATAGAATAAAATTTAAAACATCAGAATAATAATAACAAAAATTATGAAATTAAAGCAATTATAAAAAATAAAGATATTTCAGAAAACTCCATTTATCAATTAGAGGAAAATTATTTTAATTGACTATTAATAACAAGTGAATTATAAACAAATAACATTCTGTATTTAATTCCTGCCGAAATTAAACTATCAGACGGATAATATGGTAACTATTTAACTAATTCAATTATTTCAAACGACAAAATAGAAGAATATTTAAACTATTTTTATCAATGATATAAATTGCTTTATTCTAAAGCAGATTGGTTGAATATAGCTAAAAAGTTAGTTGAAGATAATATTAAAATAACTTTTGATAAGCATCAAAAACTATTTAATTTAAATAAAATTGAAATATTGGGTATATGGCGTTATAGAAATTATAATATAAATATTTCTGTTGATAAATCAAATTAAAAAACTATTGCAGGAAAATATATAAATTTAGAATTAATTAAAAGTTGTCCTATTGGAATCAAAGTTAGTGGCAAAGATAAAAATACATATCTTTAATTAATAGAAAAATACACATTATATCTTTGAAAAAATGGTGTTGAAGATGAAAATTTATATTCAAATATTGCAGGTGCTGATTTTTTAAAAAAATTAAAGAGTATAATATTTTCTTATCACCCCATAAAAGAAGAAATTAATATTAATAATTTAGAATTATTTAATAAAAACAATGAAAAATAGGTCACATGTAAAAAATAAGGGTTTTTATTTTTAAATGTTATTTAGTTTAATATAAATTAAGGATATTTTTTTATTGTTTTTATAAAACCCTTATTTTTTACATGTGACCAAAAAATATCATTAATTACATTAGATATGTAAAAAAAGTCATTTATTAAAATGACTTTTTTATTAGTTATTAACTTTTACATTACTTTTTTCATCAATAATTAAATCAGGTAATTTTTGTTTCATCACCACTTCAACAATAAACAGATTTAAAATAAGCACCTTTGTCAATGCTTCAAGGTTAGTTTGTCATTTTAGAAGGTTCATAATTAAATAAATCAACTTAATATTTAAAATTACTATAACGATATAAACAAATCTCATATCCGTCCTCTTCTTTTAATGCTTTTCTGCCATGTTGATTTATTTTTTTATTATTAAGAAACTTTGTTATATATCATTGTTTTTTACCCTTTAACACAACAAAATAATATTTATTATCAACTTTATTAAAAGGTTTTTCTTGTGGTGCCATTCATTTTAAATTATCTTTTTTTGGTTAGCATTATTTATTTTATTCTTTTCTTTTGGTTCTTTTAATTCTTCTTCGCTATATTGTGTTTTATTACAAGCAACTAAACTTGTTGTATTTGTTGTTGTTAAAGTGATTTTTCCTAAAAGACTTAATATTTTTTCATATTTTATTTATTTTTTAAAAAATTAAAGATTAAACAATACTTTTGTTCATGCACTAAAATATAAAGATACATCATGAGATGAGTAAAGGGCTTTAGATCATTCTTTAAAATCTAATTTTAAAAAAAGTCATTTATGTTTCTATCATATATATTTTTTTATAATAAGCAGTGGTTTCTCAATATCATCAAAAAGTTGCATGCGCTAATCAAAACTTTCAATAATCTTTTTTTCAAGTATTCAATCACTTTATCCTAAATTAATTTCTTTTGTATTATATGTTGTACCATTTTGATTATCAACATTACCATTTAAAACAGCGCGCATTTTATAATCGTTAATTTTAAAATTAGAAAAATTATGAAGTTGATTTATAGATGTAATTCCAGTATGCTCTGTAAGATTTAAATTAAGTGGTTCCATTGTTATTTCCCCTGATTCTTTATGTTTTTCAGGAGTATATATAATACTAAATTCTATTTGTTTATTTTCAAAATCAAAACCATCACAAACTACAATTAATGCCGATTATTCACCACAAAAATTTTTAATTTCTCATCCATACATAGTTTCTTGCGTTCCTTCGTACGAATTTATATAGTGATACAAAGTATGTTCTGGATTTTATTGATTAACTTCAATTTCAGTAAAAATAATAATATCTGGATTATTTAAACCCATACCTACATCATGAGTAAAGGCGATGGGAGAATTTCAGAATAAGGATTGAGTAATATAAAATTAAAATATTAACATTTCATTTTGTGTTGAACCAAATCCATGATATAATTGATAATAATAATAGTTTAGACCTTCTGATTGGCCATGTTGTTGTATTATATTATTTATATGATTCACTACATTTAAATTTGCAGGCATCCCTTGTTCTCCGGATCCACCTAAATCACTATATATTATATTTTGATTAAATTCACTTAATATTAACATGAAAATAATTTAATATCATTTGTATAGCTGCCCCGGGCACACTGTATCATTTATTTTCTTGTTTAATAGGGTTAATATTAATGTTTTTTATTCATTCTGTTGTTAATAAATTTGTTTTATTTAATGGAAAATCTATTTTTTTATTAGATAAATTATATTTATTATATTGTTCTATATTTTTAAATAATTTAAATAAGTCATTAATAGTTAAATTTTCTATCATATTTTCAAATATTTTATAATTTTCTAATATATAATTTTTAATTTCTTCAATTCTCTGAGATCCTTTTTAAAAATATCATAAAAAGCATCTAATCAAGAATAATTATTATTTTCTAAATATGAAGAAAATAATTTATTATTTATTTTTTTTAAAATTAATATCACTATTTTTTATAGTTTCTTCTTTTTATAGGGACTAATAGCAATTGTTTTTGGTACAGCACTTCCGCTAATTGTTAATACACTTAATAAACTTAAAAGTTTTATCATTTTATATAATTTCCTTTCTTTTATCTTGAAACTTTTTATCAAGATATATTAACATTATATATATAATCATTTTTGAGTATATTTTCGGAAAGAAGATTATTTAGAATGATTATTTTTGTTGTTATGGTATTTTAATACTAATCTGGGCTCGCGGTGATTTTCATAAGTTTGTGAAAAATGCCTTAAATTTTAAAAAAATTATTGCCGTGCTTTTCAAAATACTTGGAAAAAATTCTAAGCGTTAAGCGAATAATTTTATAAAGGTTCCTAAATTTGTTTGAAAGAACCTCAAAACTTTTTTTAACTTGTAAGTCGTTTTATCACAAAAATTTAATAAAATCTTTGAAAACCATATACATTTTAGACCACTAAGTTAGTCTTTAAATTAGAATGGAGATTAAAAGTATATGGTAACAAGTGTTCTTAATGAAAATGAATTATATTCATTACAAAAAAAAAGAAAAAAATGATATTCACAAGAAGAACCTTCAAAACAAACAAACTATATTTATCAAAATGGCATTAATTATTTTAATTTATGTCAAAAATAATATTTATATAAAAACTCATTAAATAATTTAATTTAATTATTTTATAAATCAAAACAAAATTTCTATAATTGAGCTAAAAAGATTCAACTTTGTCTTAAATAAAAATTAAATTTTATTGTTTTAGCTAAAAAATCAAATAGACCAATTAATGTTAATAACCATTATTCAAAAAATTACAAGATTGCTGTTGCAAAAATGATGAAAAAATATCAACAAAAATATTGAACTAGCATTTATGAGTTTTATAATTTAACACTAGCTGGGTTTTTCAAATATAAAAAGAAAGTAATTAAACATAACATTAAAACTTTAATTAAATGGAATAAATGATTTAATAATTTTTATAATAAAAACAATAAAATTAAGACTTATAAACGTTATGCAATGTCTAAATTAGGACATTTACAACATGATATTAAAATTATGACACCAAATATAACTGGTTTTAAACGTAATTTATATTGGTATGATTTTATTGATGAAAAATCACACCTCGGTCTTGCTTATTTATCTGGAAATAAATCACAGTCATCAGAAATTGGTATTTTTAATCAGGCTTATGATTATTTTTTAAATAATAAAATTATAATAAAAAGAATTAGAACCGATAATGGTCCTGAATATGTTTATAGTTATAATACATAGTATAAATATCATAAAAGTTAGTTTACAAAATTATTAAATCAAAAATGTGTTATTCATCAAACAACGCCAATTCGTTCCCCTTAATCAAATGGGAAAAATGAAAGATTTCATCAAAAATGAAATAAATTTTTTGAATATATTTCTCTTTATCATAAAAATATTAATGAATTACGAAAATTAATTACTATCTTTTTAGATTATTACAACAATGTTAGACGAAATAAAAGCATAAATTTTTTAACACAATCCGAAGCTGTGTTAAAATTTTTTAAAAGACTAACTTTGGTCTAAAATGTATATGGTACCCCATATCTCACCCAAAACGATATAAAATATGGGTTTTTATAAACCCATATTAAAAAGATATGGATAATAACCATAAAATAAATCATCATATGGGTCGTGGTACATTTTACTGTCGGGTGTTTTTGTTTTGGTATCACTAAACCTTAGTTCACTAATACACTTATATAAAAATAAAAATTGTAAGTTATCTAACACACAATATATTTTGCCTTGAACAAACATTTTTCTTATTAATGTTACACGTGCTTCTTTATTAAATGAAGTTTGATACTTTTTATCTTTAAACATTTTAATTTTATAACCAAAATAAGTGTAAATATCTTCTTGTAATTTTTGCATAAAGTCATGCGCATTAATATAATAATGAAATGTTGCATATTCAAAAACATCAAATTTATCAAAAGGATTTATTATTCATTGTCCATAATATTCAACTATTTCATTTAAATTCATTGCATTTTTTGGTTTAACAACATTTTCTTTATATTAAATATTTATCATATTCATTATTTTCATTAATTTTATAGCCACTAAATAAAAATACAGCGCGGGTCTTCGCTACCATTGGTATAATCAACACCAAGTAAATAACTATCAAATTGATACTGTTTTATATTATAATTATAAAAATCTTGTAAGTTATACTCTTTAATATATTTACGATAATTTCATAAAACATAAATGTCGGGGTTATTATCGTTATATTTAAAACCGCAATATTCAAGTTTAAATAAATCAGGTTGCCATTCTTTATTTGCTAAAACATTTTTTTGGTAATATCAGGTATTTTATTTCAAACAGCCCCCATAGTTAAACGCAAATTAAAAATAACCAAACCCTTAAATTCTTGTTTATTTTCCGAATATACCTGATTGTGTTCTTTTAAAATTTTTTTAATTCTTTCATTTAAAGGTAAAAAAAGCGTTACAAATTTTTCATAAAAGACACGGGGCATTTATCAAAAGGGCTAAAAGTAAATTGATTAGAATATTTTTTACGAAAATATGTTGCTACTGTTATGCATTTGTTTTGCTATGTTGTCTCATTCTTGAAATGTCCAAGATAATTCTTTTATAGGAATATAATTATCTAAATTATATTGTTTATCACCATTATCATCTGTATCTTTTTCATAAGATACTTTTAAAATTTTGCTTCGAAACATTTAAACTCTTAAATTATTATATCTTTTATCTAGTTATTTATCAGTTAAGATTTATTTTTATTAAGCATGTATCATTTAATAGGTTCATGCAGATATAATATTGCTACCTTTACCAACTTTCTCCATAATTTTATTACCCTTAGCATAACCCCGCAAAAGTAATGCGAACACCACTAGGAAAAACAATTTCAATCACCGCATTATTTAACATTTTTAGGTCCAAACAATACCATTTTCATTGTCAGGTCCTATATCAATCCCATATATTTTTATAAAGATAGTTACATACATTAATTGTATTGCCAAATGTAATATCTTCGTGGGTGTTGGCATATCTTCGTAAAATATTAGATGAAGCATCAGTAAAATTACAAGCAAAAATAATTTTTCTGCTAAATGATTTCATGTTTTATTAGTACTACGCCCCGCCCCGCTGAAACAAACTTAAAAAAATGTCAAAGTAAAATATCTGGTATAATTATCACCAACAAAATCTTTAAATACTTATCAATCAAAACCAAAATTATAGTCACTAAAATTTAAATAATATTTTTTTATTTAAATGTTCATAACTATTAATTCGTTTTTTATTATTAACTTTACTAAATTCTTGCATATTTATTGACCCCTTTATTTTATATATAATACATTATAAAAAAATGAAAGGAATTTGTATAAAAATGAGAAAATTTAAAAATTTATTATTTGATGAACGATATTTATTTAAGGATTTATTATTATCCGATACTTGTAAAAAGAAAAATGAAATAATTAGGTCATATGTAAAAAATAAGGGTTTTATAAAAACAATAAAAAAATATCCTTAATTTATATTAAAATAAATAACATTTAAAAATAAAAACCCTTCTTTTTTCCATGCGACCTTTTTTTTGAAAAAATTGTTGCAATTTATTAAAAATATTTTATTGTTAATTTAACAAGATATAAATTTGCCGTTTGTATTTACACATAACTTTTCAAAAAAAATTCATAATTAAAAAGTAAAAATAATTTTTTTAAATTAAGATTTTTAATGTATAATAATTAAAAACACAGTAAAATAGAAAGGCCACTAGTGATGGAAGAATACATATCCCAGAATAATAGCAACTTAGAAAATAATTTAAAAACTAACTTTGAAAAAGGCTTAACTTCAGAAGAAGTAATTAATCGGCAAAAACAATATGGAAAAAATGAATTACCAAAAAGTAAAGTAATTCCATGATATGTTATTTTTGGCAAAGCCTTAATTGAACCAATCCAATTAATTTTAATTACAGCAGCTGTAATTTCAGTAATTGCACCAATGATTGGAAATAATTGACGAATTCAGGGCGAATATTTTATTGATTTTTCAGTAATTGCAGCAATTGTTATCCTTGATGCAATTTTAGAAACAATCCAAACAGTAAAAGCACGGAAATCAATGTCCGCTTTAAAATCTTTATCAAAACCAAAAGCAGTCGTAATTCGAAATGATTATCAGCAAGAAATTCCAGCCAATGAATTAACAGTTGGTGATATTGTTATTTTAGAAGCAGGAAAATACGTTCCGGCGGAACTGCGCATTATTGAACAATCTGATGTATTTATTGATGAAGCAATTTTAACGGGGGAAAGTTTTCCTGTTCATAAAACAGCTTACCCAATTGAACAAACAACAATTTTGGCAGAAATGAAAAATATTGCCTTCATGTCAACTTTTATTACAGCCGGGCGAGCAGTTGGTCTAGTTATTAAGGTTGGTAAACAAACAGAAATTGGAAAAATTGCAACAACAATTAACGAAACAGAAGAAACTGCTACAAATTTAGAAAAAAAACTAACAAAGTTTTCGTATTGAATTGCAGGATTAAGTTTTATTATTGCTATTGTTATTTTTTTAGCATTATACTTTAATGGTAATAAAATTGGATGAACTAATTATTTAATGGTAGCAATTACTTTAGCAATTGGAGTGATCCCAGAATCATTATCAGCAGTTGTTTCGATTACGCTATCATTTTCAACCAAACGAATGGCAAAACAAAATGTGATTGTCAAAAAACTTGCTAGCATGGAAACGTTAGGAAGTGTCAATGTTATTTGTACTGATAAAACAGGGACTTTAACACAAAATAAAATGACAGTTAAAAAAGTAATGGTGAATAATGCTGTAATTAATTCTGACGAATACGTTAATAATAGTTCGGACCAGCACCAAGATTTATTTTTAAAAGCATTAGTGTTATGTAACGATAGTGTTACTGAAGATAAAGAACGGATTGGCGATCCAACAGAATTAGCATTAGTTGATTATGCCGAATTATTTGCTTATGATGAGCAAGATTCGCGCGATAAATGAGAACGAATTGATGAAGTTCCTTTTGATTCTGAACGGAAATTAATGTCAACTTTAAATGTGATTGAAGGGGTTAGCACAACTTTTACAAAAGGCGCATTGGATAGTTTATTAGAACATTGTGATCGCATTATGATTCGGAATGAAATTTTAACATTAAAAAAAAAAGATAAAGCACTGTTGTTAAAGTTAGCAGATGATTTATCGGCACAAGCATTACGGGTATTAGCTTTTGCTTATAATACTAATTTTGTTGATGAACAAGACCCAGAGGCGTTAGAAAAAAAATTAATTTTTTTGGGAGCCGTCGGAATGATCGACCCCGTTCGTCAATCTGCTATTGAAGCTGTAAAAAAATCACACGCTGCCGGAATTAAAGTTGTTATGATTACTGGTGATCACGCAACAACTGCCCTGGCAATTGCAAAAGAATTAGACTTAGCTTATTCAGAATATGAAGTAATTTCTTCAGAACAGTTAAATGCAATGACAGATGATCAATTAATTCGAATTGTTGATAATATTAAAGTATTCGCGCGAGTTAATCCTGAACATAAAGTTCGTATTGTTAATATTTTACAGCAGAAAGATTATCTTGTTTCAATGACAGGAGATGGCGTTAATGATGCTCCAAGTTTAGTAAAAGCTGATATTGGGGTGGCAATGGGAATTACTGGAACAGATGTTGCAAAACAAGCAGCTGATGTTATTTTAACGGATGATAATTTTGAAACAATTATTAAAGGTGTTAATGAAGGCCGTAATGTTTATCAAAAAATCCGCCGAGCAATTACGTTTGTGATTGGAGTTAATTTAGCAAATGTTTTATCAATTTTTATTTTATCCTTAATTAACCATGTTTCACCAGTTGAAGCAACTGATATTTTATGAATGAATTTAGTTATTGAATCAATTTTAGCAATTTGTATTGGAATGTCCGATAATGATGATACATTAATGACAATTAAACCAGTGCAAGGGAAGAATCCTTTATTTTTGAATATTTGAGGACCAATGATTCGCATTACAATTTTAACAACAAGTGTTTGTGTTGGTGCTTATTATTTTGGAATTAGTTTTGTTCCAGCCCAATCATACGAAGCTTATGGTTATCAAACAGTTTTTGATTTTTTACGAAGTAGTGATCCTAATATTGCGATTGAAATGAAATTGCAAATTTCTGATTTTGGTCGAACAGGGATTTTTATTGTTTTAACTTGTGCACCAATTATGTTTGTTAATACTGTTACTTTAACAAATTGAAAAATAAAACAACATTTTACTCCAATTATTAATCGACCATTAATTTATGCCGCAATAGGGGCGGTTGTATTAAATACTGTTATTTTGTTTATTCCTTGAATTAATAATAAAGTATTAAACTTAAATGATATAGGATTTTATAATTTAAATAATTGATATTTTATTCCTTCTTGTTTAGCGATGTCAATGATTCCTGCAACAATTATTATGATAACTGATGCTTGTCATTTTTGATGACATCACGGGTTAAAACAGCACTTACGAAAACTTGGTGAAATTAAAATAAGAAAGTTATAAAGGAATAATTGTGTTAAAAATAATTTTAGGAAATATTATATTTATCAATTTAGTTGTTAAAAGCATTTCTTTGCTTTTTTTATTATTATTTAATATAATTTATAATTATAGTCATCTTATTGAAGGAAGGTGGCATATTGATGAAAAAGTTAGGTAGTAAGAAAAAAGTTTAGGTTTTGGTATAAAAATTATTTTTTATTTTAAATATATTTCTAAAACAATGATAAATTAACCTTTTAAAAAGTTATCTAATTATTTTATTTATATTTTTTATAAAACCTAAGCTTTTATAATGCTATCAAAAGTTATTAATTATTTTTAGTGTTATTGTTTTAGGACTTGGCAGTAGTTTGCGGGCCGCTAGTTGTACCGCGCAACCAAAGCATGACCGTGAAGTAGATGATGATTTAGATATTAATCAATATTTTGCTCTTTTAAATCAGATTAATGCGGATAGAATTACAAAAGTTGAAGTTTTATAAAAATTAAAAATAAAAACAATTAAATAAATTAAACAATTTTGCTAAAAATTCTAATTATTAATCATTTTTTTGTATTAATTAATTAATAAGCGAATTGAATTTTTTTTATACCTACAAACCTCAAACTTTTTCTTACTACCAAATTCGCCAAATTATCCTTACCCAAAAACTTGTTGAATGAATTGAAAAACAAATAAAAATTATTGGTTCTTATCATTCACAACAAACTTATGAGATTTGAAATAAAGCAAAATAAAAACAGCTTATGCTATTTTATCAAACATAGACAAATTTATATAGTTATTAATCTAATTATTAATTATCCCCTTTGATTATATCGAATTTTTTCATTTTCTTTTACAGCTAAAAGAGCAATATTATATATTTTTTAATTTTATTCGTCAGTAAATTCTTTGCCATTTTAATTTCATAATTTTTTTGACTATTTTTATCTCAATTAGTTAGTGTTTCTTTGTGATCTTGTCAATTAATTTCATAATTATTTGAGCCCATTATAATTTTATTTATGTGGGGCACCGTATACATTTTAGACCAGTTAGTATTTTAAAAATTTTAACACAACTTCGGATGGTGTTAAAAAATTTATGCTTTTATGTCGTCTAACATTGTTTTAATAATCTAAAAAGATAGTAATTAATTTTCGTAATTGATTAATATTTTTAGGATAACGAGGAAGATATTAAAAAAATTTATTTCAGTTTTGATGAAATCTTTCAATTTTCCAGTTTGACTTAGGGGAACGAATCGGTGTTGTTTGATGAATAACACCTTTTTGATGTAATACTTTTGTAAAATCACTTTTATGATATTTATACTCTGGATTATAACCATAAACATATTCAGGACCATTATCGGTTCCAATTCTTTTTATTCTAATTTTATTATTATTTAAAAAATCATCATAAGCCTGATTAAAAATACCAATTGCTGATGAATGTGATTTATTTTCAGATAAATAAGCAATACCAAAAAGTGATTTTTCATCAATAAGATCACACCAATATAAATTACGTTTAAAACCAGTCATATTTGGTGTCATAATTTTAATATCATGTTGTAAATGTCCTAATTCAGACATTTCATAACGTTTATAAGTCTTAATTTTATTGTTTTTAGGATAAAAATTATTAAATTATTTATTCCATTTAATTAAAGTTTTAATGTTATGTTTAATTACTTTTTTTTATCTGAAAAAACCGGCTAGTGTTAAATTATCAAACTCATAAGTACCAGTTACATATTTTTGTCGATATTTTTTCATCATTTTTGCAACAGCAATCTTGTAAGTTTTTTAATAATTGTTATTAATATTAATTGTTCTGGTTGATTTTTTTAGCTAAAACAATAAAATTTAATTTTTCTTTAAGACAAAGTTAAATCTTTTTAGCTCAATTATAAAAATTTTGTTTTGATTTATAAAATAATTTAATTAAATTATTTAATGATTTTTTATATAATTTTTATATAAATAGTATTTTTGACATAAATTAAAATAATTAATGACATTTTGATAAATATATTTTTTTGTTTTGAAGGTTCTTCTTGTGAATATCATTTTTTTATTTTTATTTGTAATGAATATAATTTATTTTTATTAGGAATACTTGTTACCATACACTTTTAATCTCCATTCTAATTTAAAAACTTAAATTAGGTGGTCTAAAATGTACATGGTTTTCGCAAATTATCGTTCAATTGATCTTGACTTTTTAACAGAAATTTTAACTAATTTAAAAGTATTTCAAGATGGGTTATTATGAAATTAAGTTAATTATTTAAAACATATTTATCATCTTTTCTAACAAAAACCAGTCGGTTTAGGAACATTAAACCAAATTTTAAACGAACCGCTTTTGACAATTACCAATAATTTAGAACCATTTTTGTTAAAAAAAGAGCTATTTGTTAAAAACCCCACGGAGCCGGGCATTAACATCAAAAACAATTGAATTTTTAAAAAAATTAACATAAATTGCTTAATTTTTTAAATAACTTAGTTATAATAATAGTTAGAACTAAAGTAAGGTGTAAATATAATGCAAAATAATCAAAAAAAACAACAAAAAATTGCTAATTATGTTTTAAAAATGATTAGTTTAAAAACATTAGATTTAAAGTTATTAAATCGAAATATTACTGAACAGGATGTTATTAATTATTTATTAAAAATAATTTTAGTTGATAAAAAAATTATTGATATTAGTGATGCCGCTTATTATATTTTTAATATTAAACTTAACCGTATAATTGAATTTATTAATAATCAAAAAATTACTGATCCAGATTTATCGTTAGATTATTTTAAAGATATTTTTATTAAATAATAGGATTAGATAAGAAATATTGCACAATATATAAAGAAAAGTTGAAAAGTAGAATGGCACGGTGTTAAGAGTGGTAAAGAAAGAACAAGTTAAAATAATTAAAGATACAAAAGATAAAAGAGCAATAAGTAGATTAATTATCCGAATCGGAACGTTAATTGTTTTAGTTATTGCTATGATTGTTGGTGCGTTTTTTTCGGCGGATAGTTTTCGTTATTCATATAGAACAGGAATTGCTTATTCAGGAGGATATCAAGTTCAAATTGATGTTTTTGACAAAAGAGATGCTAATTATTCGCCGGATACTCTAAATGGAGATAGCAAAAAAGGTTTAGAATTATTACGAAATAAATTAGATCCTTTATCAAACCAAAATTTATATTTACAAACATTAGGACGTAATTCGGTTGAAGTTATTGTTGGAAAAGATATGTTTAAATCTTACAATGACTTAAGTAAAATAATTCAACGATTAGGAGCAATTTACTTAACTGATAATAAGGGAAAAGATTTATTAATTAGTGATAATAATGGAACAAAAGAACGAATACCATTAAGTGATGTTATTTCTGGTTCAAAAACAGGAGTTGACCAAGCGCGTCGACCAATTATTACCTTACAAATTAAAAATCAGCAAAAATGAGATAGCATTATTAATAGTTTAAAACCAGCAGAAGGAGGCCGACAAGCACAGCCACTATATATTTGAACTGATATTGGTCAAATGATTGATGATTTACGCCATGATATTGATAATATACAAGCAATTGCAACTTTGTTTAGTGTTGATATTCGTAGTAAGGTTTCTTCAATAGATTGAACAAATATTTATCATATTTTTGATGTAGAATATTATGATACAGGGACTGCCCGAATTCAGCATGGGAATTTTTTAGACTTGGCATTACGTTATCCAATTTCACAAATTAGAACATGAATGGAAGATAGTATTTTTCGTTTTACAACAGTACCGACAAATCGTTTATTAATTGATCCAAACGATAAAAGTTCTACAATAAATTCATATATTGATCAATTGCGACCATATTTACAAACAATTATTGAATATAATAGTGTTTTGACCGAAGCATATAAAAAATATATTATTAATTGAAATTCAATTAAAATTGGAACTGGTGCTGCCGAAAATTTAAATCAAATTACAACATCAACCGAGACGGAAGCTCGTCAAATTAGTAACTTGATTAATGGGGGACTAAGTGGGCTAGAATTTACTATTCGCGGTTATCGCGAAATCCCGCCGGTTGTTTCAACAAATGTGTTTAAAATTTCAATGATTATTTTAGGTGTTTTATTTTTAGTCATTTTTATTTTATTATTAGTTTATTATCGTTTATTCGGATTAATTGCCGCCTTAACTTTATTGTTTACAATTATTTCAACCTTATATTTCTCATCTTTATTAAAGGTTGAAATTTCGCCAGAAAGTATTGCCGCTTTAATTATTGCTTTTGGATTATCATTAGAAGGAAACTTGCTGTTTTTTTCACGGTATAAACGCGAGCGATATGAAAATAACATCCCATTTGAACCGGCGATGAAAATCGCTAACAAACAAACAATTGCTGTTTTTATCGATGTTTTAGTTGTTTTGTTAATATTAGGGCTGTCGCTATTTTGAACAGGAACTAATAATATTAAATCATTTGCCACAATTTTGTTAGTTGGTTTAATTATTGCAATTATTATGCTTTTTGCTATAGCGCGGTTAATGTATTGAATTGTCATTAAGTTACATTGACAAGAAAAATATCCTTGGTTAGGTGTTTCACGATTTTCATTATGAACTTGATTGTTTCTTAAAAAATCAAGAAAACTAGATAAGGATGTTAAAATAGTGGATTATTCAACAACTGACCTTCCATATGATGTTGAAGTAAACCCGGCCTCTAATGCTGAAACAGAATTATCTGTTTCAGCCCCTGTAGAAAATAAAAAAAGTAAACAATTAAAATACAGCAAATCAACTTTTTATAATATTACAAAATTAACCACAATTGTTAGAATCATTTTATTAATAATTGCCCTAGCAATCGGTTTTGTTGGGAAAGCAAATGTTGCTAATACAATTAAATCAGGAATTAATATTACAGTTAATGAAGACTTGTGAGGAACAGATGGGTATCAACAAGTTGCGGATAAATTTGCAATTTCCAAGTTAAATACGCAAATTGAAGATTATCGGCAAATAAAACGTCATAATTTTATTTTTAATATTTATGTGATTAAACGACAAGATAGTGGTAATAGTAACCGCATTTTAGTTGTTAGTACAAATATTACTAAGGGCACTTTTGAACGTGAATTGTTATCAATCATTGCTTCATTTTATGGCGCCAGCCCTAGTGATACGTCATTATCCTTACAACAAACTGATCCGGTTATGGAAGGTTATATATTAAAAATTGCGGCAATTAGCCTGGCAATTAGTTTGGCATTTATTTTTGTTTATACATTATTCCGCTTAGATTGAGCACAATTTGTTGGAATGGTGTTAGCCGCAATTTTTACGTTAATTGTTACTATTGCAATTGCAATTATTACGCAGTTGTTAATTACATTTGAAATGTCAATTGCATTCTTAACGATTTTTGGGTTTGCAATCGCCTTTGGAACAATGGTAATGGTGCAAGCAAAACAAAATAAAAAAGCAATTAATATTAGTGAGTATGAAACATTCTTTTCCTATATGTCGGAACATTGTGCTAAAATTAAACTTTTACGTCGTGCTCATAAAGTTTATTATCAAGAGGAATTAAAAAAACTAGCAGTTAAAAATCCAGATTTAAAATTAAAAGAATTGAAAAAACAATATCACCGTCAATTGCACCGTATACAATTGGTGGAAAAAGATATTAAAAGTAAAAACCATAAAATTATTCGAGAAATTCAAAAAAAGTTTCGGATTTATAATTATGAACACAACTTTTTACAAAAAGTTGCTAATGTTACAATTAAACAAATGTTACAGCATTTTTTAACATTAGTAATTATGTTTACAATTTTATTAATTACTTTAGCGGCTTTTTCAGGAAAATGATTTGGCTTTAATGTTGTTATTTTAATTGGTTTAATCATTGGTATGTTTACGACATTATTTGTTGCAATCCCGATTTGAGTATCATTAGAAAAATATCGTGCGTTAAATAAAATCCGTGTTAAAAATTACTTAGATTCACAACGTGTTGAAGTTGATGAACAATTTGTTGCTGGAATTAATGATTAATTAACCAAGAAAATAATTTTTAAAAATAGATCTAAAAAAGTTTATTGTTGATATTACTAATTATCCAAAACCGGGGTTTATTTTTGGCGATATTAATCCGTTGGTAGTACGAAAAAAGTTTATGTTTTGGTATAAAAATTATTCTTTATTTTATATATATTTCTAAAACACTGATAAATCAACTTTTTAAAAAGTTATCTAATTATTTTATTTATATTTTTTATACAACCTAAGCATTTTTCTTACTGCCATAAATTATTAAATATAACTATTATGTATTATGGAATATTTAATAATAGCCAAAATTATTTTAATAGCACATTTTTGGGAGAATCAATATTATTGACGCCAAAAACAAGCCCATGAATAACTCATTAAGGAAATCCAAATAGCGATTAAAAAATTAGAAAATAAAGACACTATCAATTGTTGTTGTTCTGCTATTTTTTTATTTATCAGAAATAAAAAAATAAAAATGAAAAAACTTTTAAGTTTATTAGGGGCAGTTAGTTTAACTTCAACCGGAGCAAGCGCTGTTGTCTCTTGTAATAAAAAAGTACAAATAAATAAATTAGAAGATTATGATAACTTGCATTCATATCTAAATACATATTTATAAATAAAAAGAAAAGCAAAAAAATATTTTAATTAATAAATAAATAATTTAAAAATAATTGATGTTATAGGGAATATTGATATTGATTTAATTTTAAAAAAAAAGTAAGGAGTGATAAAAAATATATATTTAATATTGAAAATCCCGATGAAAGAAAAATTAAAAAATATTTTATTTATTTTAAAAAATACTTTATAATGTTAATAATACTTTACAAAATAAATATAGTAATTACTATTTTAATAGTTTACCAATATTAATTGAAGATTATGATGCTAACGTATATTTATGAAAAATTTTTATTGATAAATTAATTTCAAATTCGAATGTTAATATTAATTATTTTTCAGCAATTATAGTTGATTTAAAATTACCTTATAAAATTAATTTTAAAAATTATTCATTCACACATATTATTTTTTTATCATATAATGTAACAAACGAAACAAAACAATTAAAAATTATTAGTCGCATGTAAAAAATAAGGGTTTTTTGTTTTTAAATGTTATTTAGTTTAATATAAATTAAGGATATTTTTTTATTATCTTTATAAAACCCCTATTTTTTACATGCGACCAAAATTTTATTAAATAACATCTGACTATACTTCGGAAGAAATTTTTGTTCTGTTATAATATTGCGGTTTAGCATAATAAGTTCTGTTGGTTGTAATATGTAAAGTTAAGTCCCATTTTTATCATTGATGAATAAAGTTAAAAAATTATCATTGATTGTTAAAATCGCACTATTTAAATAAAAAATTGGAATTGAATTATTTAAATTTCGCATTGTAGTTTTCTGATAAGTATTAACAAAAATAATACAACTATTATTATCATAATAATATTTATTAGTTAAGACTGCTTTTGGTTTAACAATTGCTGTATTAACAATTAAAATTCTCGGATTTATTAATGTAGAAGTAATATAACGCGGATCTTGCCGATAATCACTTTCTAATATATTGGTTGCTACTTTTTGAAGATTTAAATTAAAATTATCCATTAAATTTTTAGCCATTTCGGTTAAAAAAAATCAACAAATTTTTTTTTTTTAAATTAACATTATCTTCAATAATTTGTTGCAATTGGTGGTCATTAATAATTTTAATTTTAATATCTTTAAAAGTGGTTAGGGACAATATAACTTATTTTTCTTCATAAGCATCACTCAATAAATTGTTAATTTGATTAGTATTATAGTAGATTTTTTTTCTCTTATTAGTAGTGCGAATTGAAGTAAATTTCGTATCAGCATTAAAAATATTATTTTTATTAATATTTAACTTGTAATTTTCTAACAAATTAAATAAATATTCACCATTAATAATGGGTTCTTGTTCTAGAACAACAATCAAATCAGTGATTTTTATAATAAAGATAATTGTTCATTATTTATATATTTTTTTCCCGAAAAAATATTAAAATCAAAATTAATAACCGCTTCATGATTACTATTTTTACATGCCATCATTTTTACTTAATAAATAGCCCCGTTCTAATGCCGTTAACGCTTTATTTTGATATGTAAAATACCAATTGGTTGATCAATTCAATCTTGTTCAGCAGAACTATTTTATAAATAATTTAATGATGTTTGCTTATTAATTTCAATAATATTTTCTTTTTCAATTAAGTCCCTTAGACATTCTGCATAAATTTTAAAATTAAAAATTTGTAATTCATTCTCTAAAATATCAGCTAATGATTTTTTTATTAAGGTAATTAGTAACGGAATTTAAAATTACATACTGAAAAAAGCCAGTTTTTGGGTGTTTGATAGTTAACTATTGCTTTTAATTTTTTCCAATTTTTATAAAATTTTACCATTCCTAATTTTATTTTTTTACCTCGAATTATTATTATAATAAATATTTTGTGCTTCAAACAAGACAATAACTATCAATAATTCGTAAAATTTTATAATACTCTTTAATCGTTTTTGTAATATTTGGATTAGCAATTGTTGGAATTTCAAAATTAATATTAATAAAAAAACTAACTGCTCCAATAATAATTAACATATTTTTTGCTCTTGAGAATGCAACATTTAATCGTTCGTATTTCTTAATAAATTCTTTATTAGCATTTAATTACTTACGAGGATTGCGAACTGTATTAACAATTATAATTTCGGTTTCTCGCCCTTTATAATCATCAACTTTCGAAACTTATACTTTAATATTTTTAAATTTTAATAGCCCTTCGCAATTTTTAAACATGTAGAATATAAAAAATAATAACTGCAACTTTAGGTTTTTTTGGTAGTAAGAAAAAAGTTTAGGTTTTGGTATAAAAATTATTCTTTATTTTAAATATATTGCTAAAACACTGATAAATCAACATTTTAAAAAGTTATCTAATTATTTTATTTATATTTTTTATAAAACCTAAGCTTTTGTAATGCTATCGTTTTTTTTAATTTAACTGTTAAATTATTATATACTGTTTCAATTAATTATAATGTTTTTATTGTTAAATCAACTTCTAATCAATTTAAAAGACTTGCACTACCACTTTCGCCCCGTTCATAAACAAAATTGATAAATTAGTCTTATCTTTTGATGAATCAATTCAATAAATTTATTTATTACTATCAAAAATTTTTAGACCATCTTTATTTTTAACAGTAATATAATGTTTTTTTTCATTATTTTGATTAGTTTTATCACCTAACTGCAAATGATTTTCATAAAAAAAATTTACAATTTGCATAATATCTTCGTGACTACGATATTGATTAATTATAATTTCTTTTACTGAATCATCACATTTTGAGATATTTTTTTTAAATAATGAATTAGTTAATAATTATAAAAAATAATTATAACTATAATTTTGGTCATAAATTTAATTAATTAATGCAACATATTCTTTTTGATACGGCATAAGTTGTGGCAATTACCGATAATCACTAACTAAAATAACAGTTTTACCATATACTAATGGCATAAAAATTTCCATTGGTGTTAACTTACTTACTTCATCAATAATAACAACATAAAAAGCGAATTTTTTAATATTAATATCAGAAATATTATAATCCAGTAAAACTTTATTTTTACTTTTTGCATATGATTGATTTGAAGTTGCAGTAATTGCGACAACATTGACACTATTTTGTAAAAATTGATTAGTATAATTAATTGTATCTCATTCCATCTCCGGTGTTAAATTATTATTTTCGATATTATCATTTGTTAAAAAATCTGATATCTGATAATTTTTATTTAAAAAGGTAATCATATTATTTACAAAATTAAACTTTGTTGCTTTTTCTTGGATAACAAAATTAAGGTCCTGTTCAATTTTATCAATTTCTTTATAAATTTCATTAATTGTTCCACTAATATCTTTTACTACTAAATTTAAATTAAAAATTGCATTAATACTGTTAACAATGTTTTTAACTTCAACTTTTAGAGTAATAATTTTATGATTTAATGTTCCAATTTCAATTTCTAAATAATAAATTTCTTGCTCATATTTATCTTAATTAATTTAACTAATTTTGTTTTGATTAATAACACTTTGTTCTTCATATTTATGCAATAATTGTTCAAGGTCATTTTTAAATGATTCTTGTTCCTTTTTAAAAAAAATATTTTCTTGTTTTAATGTAACTTGATTCTTTAATTATAAAATTCCATTTTGAACAGCAGTTAATTATTCCATTCAATCATCATCGCGTATGTGAGGCACCATATATATTTTAGACCAGGTTATTATTTTAAAAATTTTAACACAGCTTCCGACGGTGTTAAAAAATTTATTATTTTATGTCGTCTAACGTTGTTGTAATAATATAAAAAGATAGTAATTAATTTTCGTAATTCATTAATATTTTTAGGATAACAAGGAAGATATTCAAAAAATTTATTTCATTTTTGATGAAATCTTTTAATTTTACCATTTGATTGGGTGGGCGAATCGGTTTTATTTAATTAATAATACCTTTTTTTGATGTAATAATTTTGTAAAATCACTTTTATGATATTTATACTATGGATTATAACTATAAACATATTCATGATTATTATCGGTTCTAATTCTTTTTATTATAATTTTATTATTTAAAAAATCATCATAAGCCTGATTAAAAATACCAATTGCCGATTACTGTGATTTATTTTCAGATAAATAAGCAAGACCAAAACGTGATTTTTCATCAATAAAATCATAAAAATATAAATTACGTTTAAAACCATTCATATTTGGTATCATAATTTTAATATCATGTTGTAAATGTCCTAATTCAGATATTTCATAACGTTTATAAGTCTTAATTTTATTGTTTTTAGGATAAAAATTATTAAATTATTTATTCAAATTAATTAAAGTTTTAATTTTATGTTTAATTACTTTCTTTTTATATCTGGAAAAAACAGCCAGTGTTAAATTATCAAACTCATAAGTACCAGTTACATATTTTTGTCGATATTTTTTCATCATTTTTTCAACAGAAATCTTGTAAGTTTTTTAATAATTGTTATTAATATTAATTGTTCTGGTTGATTTTTTAGCTAAAACAATAAAATTTAATTTTTCTTTAAGACAAAATTGAATCTTTTTATCTCAATTATAAAAAGTTTGTTTTGATTTATAAAATAATTTAATTAAATTATTTAATGAGTTTTTATATAAATAGTATTTTTGACATAAATTAAAATAATTAATGACATTTTGATAAATATAGTTTGTTTGTTTTGAAGTTTCTTCTTGTGAATATCATTTTTTTTATTTTTATTTGTAATGAATATAATTAATTTTCATTAGGAATACTTGTTACCATATACTTTTAATCTCCATTCTATTTTAAAGACCAAAATTAGTGGTCTAAAATGTATATATTTTTAACAAATCACCATCACACGTAACGGCCCCCTCCTTGACTAACTTGTTTTAATATTGCTATAAATTATAACCCCCTATCATTTAATGACTTATTATCAGTAGTAATTGTTAATAGTTTTTTGTATGTTTCTGTTAATGAATATAAATAACCAATTTGAAATCCATTTTTTTTGCAACAATTCCGCAAAATTTTTATTAAATAATCGGACAAGATCTGTAGTTGAAGCAAATATTCCGGATCAATTAATATTAACTAATAAATATAATAGATTACTAACATTATTAATATCAATTGTTATTTTTTGATTATCATCTAGATATTGCGATTTTTGATTAATTATTGTTTCTTGCTCGGCAACCAGTGTATTTAACTTTTGGGTATAATGATTGTGATCATTAATTTCTTTTTCTAACATTTTAGCATTTGCTTTTAATTTCTGTATTTCATATTTTTAATTTTCATAATCACTTTCAATTCTATCTAATTTTGTTAAATATTTTCGTGATAAATGAGCATAAATAAAACTATAATTATTAAAAATTAATTTATCTGGATTAAAATCATTAAAACATTTTTTTACTAACTTAATCACCCTTTAATTGTAAAGGAACTAACAAAGGTGTTTTAAATAATCTTGTTAAAACATTGTCAATTGCAGTATGATTTTGTGAATAAATTAAAACTTTCTTTCCTAATTTAGCATATTAATAAACTAATTAAGCAATAAATTCATTTTTACCTGTACCCGGTTAGGGAGACCCCCCCTTGTAGTAAAAAAAAAATATCTTGTGAGTTTAATGCTTTTGTTAATAAATTTTCAACTGATTTTCATTTAAATTATTTGAAGCAAAAATTAATTTTTATTCAATAATTAAGTTAGATTATGTCTTTAATTTAATATCTTCAATATTAAAGATATAATTAATTAAATAATGATTTGCAACATTATTTTTGATAATCTTATCTAAAATAACATTACTACGTCGAAGTAAAGTTGAGTCCCTTTTTCTAATATAAGTTAAATAACCATAAGAAGGTATCATTTTATTTAATTCATTAAATGATATTTCATCCTCATTTTTTATTTCATAAAAGAAATTGATAATTTGATACCGCTCTAATTGATTAACAGTTACTTTAATTGTTTCATGGTTAATGTCACTTTCTTGAATAATATTATTTTCAAGCATATATATTTTGATTAATTATTTTTTAAAATCATAGATATCTTTTTGCTGCATTTTTGTTTCAGAAATATTAATCCCTAAATCACAAATATCTGCCCCCCACCTTTAAAATAACTTTCACTAAAATTAAAAGAAAATATTGTTAATGGAACATCTTTTTGATATTTACGATTAATTTTTAAATTAGCAAGACTTAAATTGTTTAATTTCTTTAATATTGAATATTTATCTAAATTATCCAACAATAACTCTAATTCTAAAATAATTATTTTTTCAAATAAATGACTAATTATTAAATTTTTTATTAGTAAAAGTTTTTTGTCAACATATCAAAAATTATGGGATAAAAATCTTACATCATGAAATTTTTCGCCGATTAGAAATGTTTTTGTAATTTTAATATATTCTGTTAATTTCCGGTTTAAATATAAACAAGAATTATTATGCTTATATTATAAGTTTTATTCTTGAAAGCGTAAATATTGTTACCATCATTCTTTTTTCTTCAGCAAAAGATGAAGTTAAAAATTTCATATTTGCCATAACATTTGAATCAAAAATAGTTCGTAATTTTTCTTCATCAATCCGAAAATTATCAGCAATTTCAAGCATTACTACAGTAGCTAACATTTCAAATTCTTGTTTTTTTCTATTTCTGTTAAAAAAATATTTTTAACATTAACAACGCCAATTTTCGGATCAATATCGCCCAAGATTGTTAATTATAAATTTGAATCGAACATTTGATATAGCAAAGTAATTGATTTAAAATGAATTAAAATATCATAAAGTTTCTTTTCTGATCTTTTTTATCTTTTTTAATTTTTGCCCGATCATTAATTAAACAAACAAAAAAAATCAGCAATACAAATATTATGCTTTAAAAAAGTATTTAGGTCTTGAACTGTTGTAATATTTTTTAACCTAAGGTTTTTAATATTATCATCAGTAAATTTACTTTTTGGATTTGTTAAAAAATACAAATTTAACAATAAATTATTATTATTATTTTTATCACCCTGAATTTTAAATTCTGTCAATGTCATTTTTTGCTATCTTATATACATAATAATTATACTAAACTTATATTAGATAACAAATTAAACTGAAAAAATTAAAAAAGTACATTGCAAAGCAATATGTACTTTTTTTGAAATCTATCTTTTTGAATATTGCGGCGCCCTTCTAGCTCCATGTAACCCATATTTTTTTCGTTCTTTAATACGAGCATCACGAGTTAGCATGCCGGCGTGTCTCAATAAAGTTTTATAATCTTGTGACGCTTCAACCAGGGCTCTTGCAATTCCTAATCTTGTTGCGCCAGCTTGTCCGGTAAAACCGCCACCAGATACTTTAACACGAATATCAAATTCTGATTTTGAACCAGTAATCTCTAAAGGTTGTTCTAAATCTTGCACTAATGTTGCATATGGAAAAAAATCTAATGCCGGTTTCCCATTAACAACAACATTTCCTTTACCGGGAGTCAATACAACTTGGGCAATAGAAGATTTTCTTTTTCCTGTACCACGATATATAACTTCTTGTTTTTTTGCCATATTTTTTCCTTTTATTTATTAGTAGTTAATTCTAATTTAATTGGTTGTTGTGCTTCATGCGGATGTTCATTACAAGCATAAACAAATAAATTACGGAATAAGTCGCTTCCTAATTTATTTTTTGGTAACATTCCTTTAATTGCGTGTTCAACAGGATAAATTGGTTTTTTTACTAACATATCCTTTGCTGTTGTTAGTTTTAATCCCCGGGGATGTTGTGAATGATGATAATACATTTTACTCTTTAATTTATTTCCTGATAAATTAATTTTATCAGCATTAATAATAATAACATTATCACCACAATCAATATGCGGAGTATAAGATGGTTTATTTTTTCCTCTTAATATCATCGCAACTTTACTTGCTAAACGTCCCAAAAATAGACCTTGAGCATCAATCACATATCATTTTTTTTCAACTTTAGTTGAATTAAAGATAGTTGTTTGTCTCACGTCACTGCCTCCTCGCATCATTCCGTACCAGGGTCTAATGTATAAAGCAATAATATTATAACTAAAAATAATAGGATAATCAATATTTTAACTTGTTATTTCTAAATTTAATTATTCTTGTAATTTTCAAGTTGAGTAAATTGGAAAATAACTTAATAAGTTTTTTACTTCTGCTTGATATTTAACAATATTATTTTCAGTTGGTTCTTTTAAAAAATTAAAAATTATTTCTCCAATTTTTTTAAATTCTTTGCCCCCGAAGCCACGTGTTGTCATAGCCGCTGTTCCTAACCGAATCCCACTAGTGACCATTGATGATTCTTTATCAAATGGAATCATATTTTTGTTGCAAATAATACCAATTTTTTGTAAAATTTCTTCCGCCATTTGTCCCGAAATTCCCAAACTACTTTTAACATCAACCATTAACAAGTGGTTATCTGTTCCACCGGATACTAAACGTAGATTATTTGCTTTTAATGTTTCTGCTAGGATTTTGGCATTATTAATAATTTCTGCTTGATATGTTTTAAAATCTGGTTGCAACGCCTCTAAAAAACATTGTGCCTTTGCGGCAATAACATGTTCTAATGGCCCACCTTGATTGCCCGGGAAAACAGCACTATTAATTTTTTTTGCTCATTTTTGCTTTGATAAAATTAAACCCCCACGAGGCCCACGTAATGTTTTATGTGTTGTCGAAGTAACAACATCAGCATATGGAATTGGGGATTGATGTAAACCGGCAGCAATTAATCCTGCAATATGAGCCATATCTACCATTAATAATGCCCCAACTTTATCGGCAATTGTGCTGAAATTTTTAAAATCAATCTCACGTGAATAGGAACTGGCTCCAGCAACAATTAATTTTGGTTTTACTTCAATTGCAATTTTTTCAATCGCATCATAATCTAACATTTCGGTTGTAGGATCAACTTGATAACTACGAAAATCATATAATCGACCAGAAAAATTAAAATTATGACCATGGGTTAAATGACCTCCTGCTGCTAAATCCATTGCTAAAATAGTATCACGCGGTTGTATCAAAGCATAATAAGCGGCAGCATTTGCTTGACTACCAGAATGCGGTTGAACATTAGCATGTTCGGCTTGAAATAAATCCTTAACCTTATCAATCGCTAATTGCTCAACTTGATCTACATATTCACATCCTCCATAATATCGTTGAAATGGATATCCTTC
This sequence comes from Spiroplasma endosymbiont of Antitype chi, assembly GCA_964019725.1. Taxonomy (GTDB): domain Bacteria; phylum Bacillota_I; class Bacilli_A; order Mycoplasmatales; family Mycoplasmataceae; genus Spiroplasma. The sequence goes on from OZ026467.1 coordinate 463,805, forward strand.
AGCATACTTATTGGTTAAAATCGAGCCTGTAATATCTAAAATTTCTTCACTAACATAATTTTCTGACGCAATCAATTCAACATGATTTTGTTGTCGTTTTAATTCCAAATCAATCAATTTTTTAATTTGTGAATTCAATTTCATTATTTTAATTTCCATTCTATAACTTATAATATAATTATATATAGATAAATAAAAATAACTTCAATAAAAGTTATTTTTTCAAGATTTTAATATTGTAAATTCGCATTAGTATCTTTATGAATTAATGGGGAAACAGCCCGATATGTAATATAAATAATTGCCGAATTAAATAATACTTTAATTGGTGCCATCGCTAATCGTGTAATCATAGTTACCCCATAACCATCTGTTCCGACATTTTTATTATGTGACACCGTTAAAAAGGCAATATCACCCCAGGCGGATATCAAGGTGGTAACTCAATATTCATTAATAACAGCAAGCATAATAATGGCAACTAAATCTCAATAACGTTTTTTTGTTTTATCAAAATGACGATAAACAAACATAATAATTCATATAATAATAATAGTCCCCCCCGTACCAAAAACAATAATATAAATTAAAACAATTTTACTAACTTCTAATCCGGCAAATAATCTAATGGTTTCTAGTGGTGAATATCATGTCATTACTCCGGCAAAAGTTCCAAAAATTAAAATAAAAATATTTGTTAACATAAATAAAACTCATTTATGCTTACCAACGGCACGATTAATTGAAGATGCACAACCTGATAAAAATCCATATGAAGCAATTACAATAATATATGCAACATGGAAATAAGAAGGAACAAATAACATAACAATTAAATCAGTAACAAACCCAGATAAAAGTCCAACAATTGGTCCAAAAATGAATCCGCTAATTTTAACCATTAAACCTTCAAAAGCAATTCTCACAGGAGGAAAAACCGTAATCGGCACTGTTATTGAAATAATAATAGTAACTGTTGCAGAAACTGCTGACAACATTGTAATATAAGCAATATTTTTCGTCGTAAAACGAATACCATGATAATTTTTAGGATTAATGAAATAATATAAACCATTATAAATACAATAAATAATAAAAAGAGCACCAATAACACCACTAGCAATATATGCCATTTTATTACTATATAAGATTTTTGATATATCACTAAATGATGTTAGTAGACCCATAATACCCCCACAATCTATATTAATAAAATTTAATAAAATAAATTTTTTTGTCCTGTCAATATTTTACATATATCAATTATACATTACATTTTTCAATCAATTATGTTTTTTTTATTTTTTAAAAGTAAATCGTTAATTTTTACAAAAAATTTTTGATCCTTAAATAAATTGTAACTAAAAGGTGATGGGTGTGCCCCCCTAATAATATTACTTTTATTAAAAATATATTCACCGTACTGTTTTGCATAATTGCCTCATAAAACATATACAATATCATTGCTAATCTTATTTAAATAAATAATCAAATTTTGACTAAAATTAGTTCAACCAATATCATTATGACTTAAAGGCGTTTTAGCGACAACACTTCCAATTGTATTATATAGAAAAACACCTTTTTTAGCTCAATGGTCTAAATTACCGCTATCATAATGATCAACACCTAAGTCTTTTTTTAATTCATGAAAAATATTGACTAAACTTGGCGGAGTTTTAATGCCATCATTAACACTAAAAGCCAAACCATTTGCTTGGCCCGGACCATGATATGGATCTTGTGCAATAATAACAACTTTAATATCATTAGGATCAATTAATGTAAACAAACGAAAAATATCTGTTTTTGCAGGGTAACAAATTTTATTTTGATATTCATTATCAATATTCTTTAACAATTGTTTAAAATACGGTTTTTTAATCTCATTATCAAATAATTCTCTTCAACCAACTTCGTATTTTATTCACATTCCCATTTCTCCCATCGCCCCTTATTATATTAAATTATTAATTTAGTTTTTTATGGAATAAATTATTCGGTTGGCAATACCTTATTCTAATAAATATTTATCTATTAAAATAAAATTTATAAGAAAAAAATAAATTTATTTTTTTAATTAATATAATTATAACATAAAATTAATAATTTATAATACAAAAAATAATAATTTGCAAATTAGTTAATAAATTTATTTTAAATTATTGATTCTTCCTTTAAATTTCAGACAAAAAATTGTTAATTTTGACTAACATTTTTATTTATTAAAAATTACTGATTATGCTTATCTTAATTTTTAAAATAATAACTATATTATTTTTCATTTTTTTGTTTAATTTATTAAGATAAAACTTGATTAAATTAACATTATTTTCTTTCGCCATTTTTATTGCAATCATATTTTTAAAAACTTTTTTACTATATGATTTAGCGCCATATCCTTTTAATCACTTTACATTTTAATCACTTTACATTATGCAAAATTTGTGGTTCAGTACAAGGGCCCCATATATCAATCTTCTTTATAAACTTTAATACCCTCAGAATTATTTTTGATATATTTAATGAAATCTTTGATTTTATCTTTTTTATCTTTTAGAACATTTTTAATTTTAGTGCCTTTTCTTTCGTCATAACCAGTATTAAAATATGCTGTTCTAAACATTTTTTTTCTATTTTTTTCTATTTTGTTAAATCACTAAAAGAATCACCAACTCCATCACACAAATATGGTGTTTTTGTGAGGTTTAATATACATTTTAGACAAGTTAGTATTTTAAAAATTTTTGTAGTAAGAAAAAGTTTGATATTTGTAGGTATAAAAAACAAAATTTAATTTACTTATTAATTAAGTAATACAAAAAAAATGGGTCGCATGTAAAAAATAAGGGTTTTTATTTTTAAATGTTATTTAGTTTAATATAAATTAAGGATATTTTTTTATTGTTTTTATAAAACCCTTATTTTTTACATGCGACCAAAAAATGATTAATAATTAGAATTTTTAGCAAAATTGTTTAATTTATTTAATTGTTTTTTATTTATTTTTTTATAAAACCCCAACTTTTGTAAATATATCAAAATTTTAACACAGCTTCGGATTGTGTTAAAAAATTTATGCTTTTATGTCGTCTAACATTTTTGTAATAATCTAAAAAGATAGTAATTAATTTTTGTAATTAATTAATATTTTTAGGATAACGAGAAATATATTCAAAAAATTTATTTCAGTTTTGATGAAATCTTTCAATTTTCCCGTTTAATTGATGTGAACGAATCGGCGTTGTTTGATGAATAACGCCTTTTTGATGTAATACTTTTATAAAATCAATTTTATGATATTTATACTCTGGATTATAACTATAAACATATTCAGGACCATTATCGGTTCTAATTCTTTTTATTCTAATTTTATATTATTTAAAAAATAATCATAATCTTAATTAAAAAAACCAATTGCTGATGATTGTGATTTATTTTCAGATAAATAAGCAAGACCAAAACGTTATTTTTCATCAATAAAATCATACAAATATAAATTACGTTTAAAACCAGCCATATTTGGTGTCATAATTTTAATATTATGTTGCAAATTGTCCTAATTCATACATTTCATAACTTTTATAAACCTTAATTTTATTGTTTTTAGGATAAAAATTATTAAATTATTTATTCCATTTAATTAAAGTTTTAATGTTATGTTTAATTACTTTCTTTTTATATTTGAAAAACCTAGATAGTGTTAAATTATAAAACTCATAAATACCAGTTTAATATTTTTGTCGATATTTTTTCATCATTTTTGCAACAGCAATCTTGTAAATTTTTTGTGAAAACTATATACATTTTAGACCACTTAATTTTGGTCTTTAAAATAGAACGTAGATTGAAAGTATATGGTAACAATCATTCCTTCTGAAAATGAATTATATTCATTACAAAGAAAAAGAAAAAAATGATATTCACAAAAATAGCCTTCACAACAAAAAAACTATATTTATCAAAATGGCATTAATTATTTTAATTTATATCAAAAATAATATTTATATAAAAACTCATTAAATAATTTAATTAAATTATTTTATAAATCAAAAAAACTTTTTATAATTGATCTAAAAAGATTCAAATTTGTCTTAAAGAAAAATTAAATTTTATTTTTTTAGTTAAAAAATCAACTAGACCAATTAATGTCAATAACCATTATTCAAAAATTTACAAGATTTCCGGTATACCACACACATTTTGGAGATTGCAAGAAAACAATAAAAAATAATAAAATATATAATTTAAAATATAAAAACATTATTAAAAATTATACATATATAAATAAAAATTCTAAAATTTAAAAACTAAAAAATAGTTTAAATAAAACTTTATAAATTTAAAATTATTTAGTTAAATTAGTTAAAAATTTAAATGGTGTCTGAAAATTCAAATATTTGTGTACTATTTCAAAATTAGAAAAATAATATTATTCATTTAATTTATTTTGTAAACAAACTTCATCCAATATTTTTTCATCAAATACAAATAACTTATTATAATTTTGATGAAATCTTTCAATTTTACAGTTTGATTAGGGAGAACGAACAGGTTTTGTTTGGTGTAAAATATTTTTATTTGTTAAAAATTGAGTAAAAGTAGTTTCTTTGACGCTACTTTTTTGATTATTTCGGTGACTATTAATAAATTAAGAATCGTTATGAGTTCTAATTATTGTTATTTTAATACCAAATATTTTTTTAAAATCACTAATTACTCTTTTAACAGCATCAATAGCATTCTCAGTTCTTAATTTATCATAAATATAACCGAACAATCCTATCATTATTTCATCAATAAAATCATAAACATAATACTTTTTATCAACCGGAAATTTACTTGGCATAAAATATTTTTCATCAATTTGTAACAATCCTAATTCTTTAACTAATATCTTGGATATTGTCTTTTAATTTATTTAATTTTATTTTTTTTATTTTTAATCAACGTTTATTTTTTTTAAGTTAACGGAAAAATTTTTTTAAATTTTTAGGTGCTTTATTTTTTAATTCTTCATCATGAATTCCTTTTTTAAATTATAATAAAAAGACAAAACACCCCCAGAGTGTTTATTACAATATTCAAAATATAAATCACAAATATTATCACGAACACCATTGCTGATAGTATTACAAAAGCTCAGTTTTTATAAAAATATAAATAAAACAATTAGATAACTTTTAAAAAGATTGATTTATCAGTTTTTTAGAAATATATTTAAAATAAAGAATAATTTTTATACCAAAACCTAAACTTTTTTCTTACTACCAAAAATTGGAACACTAAAAAATACTATTAAGTTTCAAAGTAATAGTTATATAAATTAGGCCGCATAAAGAAAATAAGTAAACTAGTTTGCCTTAGTTTTGTTTAAAATAACTTATAATATAGTGTTATATTCTATTAAAATCATTTAACCATATGACGGAAAAAGTTTATTATTTTAATAATAATAAATAATACAAATGGAATTAAAATAATTAACACATCACCTAAAAAGGTCATTAATTGCGCTAAAATGCCATATATAGCATCTCTTTTACTTTACCCCCCATTTGTTGCATTGCATAATCCAGTCAAAATGGAGCCCACTACAGTCCCAAAAGTAACTTCATCTGCTAAAAAATTCATTATTTTCTATTCTCCTTTTTTCAAGTTATTTTTTTTCTTACCTTGAATTTGGCTAATTTTTTGATAAATTGATAAACAAATTCGTGCAAAAATTCATAATAAAATAAAAATAATAAATATTAATTTTAATCACACCGTCACAATATTACTCCTTTTGATAAATTAAAAAATTGAAATTTGTAAACTCGCTCTGCCCCATTAAAAACATTATTGAATAAATTACGCGGAATAATTTATTATTTAATTTTTAATTTAAATATCTTTCGCAATATTATTGACAGAATTAATAACATTATCTTTTCCATATTTTTTCACTAACTATCCTAAAATAAAATATTGCTTTGTTTGCATAATTTTGGTAGTAAAAAAAGCTTAGGTTTTGATATAAAAATTATTCTTTATTTTAAATATATTTCTAAAACAATGATAAATCAACCATTTAAAAAGTTATTTAATTGTTTTTATTTATAATTTTTATAAAACCTAAGCTTTTGTAATACTATCAATAATTTTTAAATTTACGATTTAATATTCTTTATGATTCACCATCATAAATTATTCAGCGATTTTTAATAAAGTTTGGTGTCATATTTCCCGCTTGTCTTAAAACATTTTATAAATTAATTTATTTAGATCTTTTTGGTTTGTTAAAGAAAAAATTAATGAATAGTGGCAGAAGAAATAGAACAAAGAAAAGACCAGATAATCGTGGTAAATTAGATGAAAGATTTAGATCAATATGATATATCTAAAATAGATAATCTAATGTTGGATTTTTTTGAAATAAATACGGTAGTTGGTAAAAACCATTAATATAGTTGTTTATTTTTGGCAGAGAAATCAAGTAAAAAATACTTTGCAATGAAATTAGAAGAACATATTGCTAATGAAGTTTTAAAAAAATTAAATAATTAGTTAGGATTAATGGTTTAGTTGGAAAAATTAAAGGAATAATAACAGATATATGAAAATAATCTAGTAATTTTGAAGAAATGGAAAAAAAATGCTGATGATAATGTTTATTATCGCGACCCCGCTTCGCCCATTCAAAAACCATTAATTGAAAAACTAAATCGTTATTTTATAAAAAAATATCGTAAAGTAACATATTTTAATCATGTTACACAACAATAAATAGATTTGATAGCATTACAAAAGCTTAGGTTTTATAAAAAATATAAATAAAATAATTAGATAACTTTTTCAAAGGTTGATTTTTCAGTGTTTTAGAAATATATTTAAAATAAAGAGGTCGCATGTAAAAAATAAGGGTTTTATAAAGACAATAAAAAAATATCCTTAATTTATATTAAACTAAATAACATTTAAAAATAAAAAACCCTTATTTTTTACATGCGACCAATAAAGAATAATTTTTATACTAGAACCCGAACCTTTTTTACTACCACATTACCCAATAAAATTCATTCGTAAGTAGTTTGAATGTATATCAAAACTGCAATTTTATACTTAAAATTATTTTATATTTTCGAGATTATAGAAGAATCACTTTCATCTTCTAATTACATTAATATAAGAATAAAATCAGGTTAAACATTACAATTTGTAAGAAAATAATGAAAGATTAAAAAAAGAAATAAGTTTTAAAATTAAATTTCTTTCTTTTTATTTAATTATTTTTAAAAATGTAAGTAATTCCAAATTAAATCTTGGTATTATTTTTATAATTATGTTAAAATTTAATAAATTAAGGAGGAAAAGAAATTAATGTCATTTACTGTAATAAAACACCCGTTAATTTTGGATAAATTAACAAGAATGCGCAAAAAAAATAGTAATTCAAAGGTCTTTAAAGAAAATTTAGATGAAATTGTTCAATTAATGGCGCATGAAATATTTCTAAATATTAAATTAAATGAATTTGAAATTGAAACACCAGTAGCAAAAACAAGGGGATATAAAATTGCAAATGATATTGTTTTATTTCCAATTTTAAGAGCAGGTTTAGGGATTGTTGATGGAATTATTAATTTAGTCCCAAATGCTAAAATTGGACATATTGGATTATACCGAGATGAAAAAACCTTAGAACCACATGAATATTTTGCCAAAAAACCAGAAAATATTAATAAAGCAAATGTTTTAGTTTTAGATCCAATGTTAGCGACAGGGGGCAGCGCTAATGTGACAATTAAAAAAGTTAAAGAATGAGGAGCAACTAATATTAAATTAGTATGTTTGGTAGCTGCACCTGAAGGAAAAAAATGTATTGAAGAGCATCATCCAGATGTTGATATTTATGTCGCCGCATTAGACCAACATTTAGATGAACATGGTTATATTATTCCCGGTCTAGGTGATGCAGGAGACCGTATTTTTGGAACTAAATAAAAAAAATAAATTAAATTGAAAAAACCATTTTAAAGGTGTAGAATGTAAAATGTCAATAATAAGTTTAATAATGTTTTTGGGAATACTAATAGTATTGACGATGATATATTTGACATTAAAACGAGATTGAACTTTATACACGGGATTATTTTTGGGGTATTTGTTTTCTCTTATAGGTTTCTTAATCATTTGTTTTTCTGGATGATTGTTAAGTATAAGTTTAAATAAGTACTTTTTTATCTTATTGTACCTATTTCGCTTAGTCATTTATGCCATACCTATAGTTATTTATGCTGAGAATACGAGTTTTTTTAGTATATACACAATAATTTTTGGAATTATTTTATACCCATTTTCATCGTTATTTCTAAATGTTAAATTTCCAATTCATCAACGCAGAAAGGAAAATAAAAATGGCAATTAATAGTAAATTTGGTCAATTTATTGCAATGGATTTAATCCCTGATTCAAATAAAAGTGGAATTGATGCATGAAGTTATACAATTTTATTACCGCAATTAGTAACGATAGTTATTACTACCTTTATTATTATGATTTTATCAATATGTTATTATAAACGCTTAAAAAAACTTGGTCCAACTGATATTACAACTGGTTTAGTACTTTTTTCCGAAATTACAATTAAGTGAGTTGAAAAACAAGTTGTTGATTTGATGGGACCAAAATATAAATTTTTAACAGTTTATGTTATATACTTATTATTGTATATTGGGATTGGAAATTTAATGAGTGTTGTTGGGCTCGAATCACTTGCAACAGCTTATACTGTTCCGTTATCAATGGGATTGTTTACCTTTTTTGGAATATATTATTTTGGTATTAAATATCAAAAACTAGTATATTTTAAAAAGTTTTTTGTCAATCCATTAGAATTATTAACCCAATTTGTTCCTTTGATCTCAATTTCATTTCGTTTATTTGGAAACATTTTGGGAGGAACAGTTATTATTGCCTTGTTCACATCTTTAATGAGCTTTATTTGAGGACAGATTCCTTATATTGGGCCTGTTGATTTATTGTCTGGTGTATTTTTACCTTTTTTAAGTATTTATTTTGATATTTTTGATGGTTTAATTCAAGCATATATTTTTGCAATTTTAACAATTGCCTACTGAGCAATGGAAATTAAAACAGAAACCAAAGACAAAAAAGAAAATATAATTAAGTTAAAAAAAGAACAAAAAATTAAAAATGTTAATTTAAATGTCTAAAAAAAGATTAAAATAAAATTATATATTTGTTAAGGAAGAGGAGAATTATAATATGATAAATTTTATGACAATAGATTTGATATCGAATATAATGACAATATGATTTATTGCCGGAATTAATAATGATGGTTTTATAAAGGGAATGTCATTATTAGGTGCAGGATTGGCTGCCATTGGTTGTTGTGGCTCAGGAATTGGACAAGGGTATACTGGTGGAAAAGCTGTTGAAGCAATTGCTCGAAACCCAGAAGTTGAAAGTAAAGTTAGAACACAATATATTATTGCTGCTGCGATTACTGAATCGGGCTCAATTTATGCATTAGTTATTGCGATTATTTTAGCATTTGTTACTGGTTAATGAAAAGTAAAAAGTTGAAAAGAAAGAAGGCTTAGATGTCTGTGTTAATTTTATTAATGTCAAAACCAATTGAACCAGCAGAAATTATTAATCAATTATTTCCTAATCTGTGGGTTTTTATTGCGCATGTTATTGCGACAATTATTTTATTAATTTTATTATCAAAATGAGTTTATAATCCATTTCGAAAAGCAATGCGGGCTCGTCGCAATAAAATTCGAGAATTAATTCAAGATGCTGTCGAAAAACAAGCAAAAGCAACAATTGATCAAAAAGAAGCATCGAAATTGTTAACAACAGCGAAGATAGAAGCAAATAGTATTATTGTTGCGGCTCGAACTGAAGCAGAGGCAAAACGTCATCAAGTTTTAGAAACAGCAAAAAATGACGTTATACATTTAAATGAACAGGCCCATAAAGAAATTCAAAAAGAAAAAGAGCAATATTATGATGATATTAGAAAATCAATTATTAATGTTGCTTTTAATGCGGCTGAGCAATTATTAAGAAAAGAAATTAATAAAGAAAAAAATGAAAAATTAGTAGAAGAGTTTATAAAAGAATTAGAGTAGTAATTTATGTTAGTTAGTGAAAAAATTATTGATAATTATGCAGCCGCTTTAATGGACTTGGCGCTTGAAACAAAAAAAATTGATCATTTTTTAGAAGTTAGTAATATAATCTTAGATTTATTTAAACAAGAACCAGATTATATTAAGTTAATGGTGAATGCTGACATCGCAAAAGAAGAACGAAAGAACATTTTAGCAAAACCATTTCAAAAAGTTATTGATCCTTTAATTTTAAATGCCCTTTTTTTATTAATAGATCGCGAATCTTTTTGTTATGTTAGAAGAATTTTTAAAAGTTTAAGAAAATTAATAAATATTAGTTATGATGTTCAATATGGAAATATTTATTCAACCCAACCATTAACAAGAAAACAAATTACAATAATTGAAACAAAATTAAGTAAAAAATTTGGCTATAATATTGAGTTAGTTAACAAAATTTATCCGCCTTTATTAGGCGGAGTTCGTATTAAAATTAAGCACGAAATTATTGATGGTTCAATTGCGGGACAATTAGAAACAATGCGGCAAAAAGCAATATATAATAAATAGAAGATGGGGTGAAAAAGTGGCTTTAAATGTAAATCAGATTTCCGAAATAATTAAAAAACAGATTAAAGAATATGGTAAAAAAATTGAAATTCATGAAGAAGGAACTGTTGTGACTGTTGGTGATGGAATTGCTTTAATTGATGGTCTTGACAACGCAATGATGAGTGAATTGCTAATTTTTCCTAATGAAATTTATGGAATTGTATTAAACTTAGAAGAAGGTGCTGTTGGGGCTGTTTTAATGGGTAATGATACAACAGTTCGTGAAGGTGATCAAGTTCGTCGATCAGGAAAAATTGTTGAAACGCCAGTTGGCGATGCGTTGTTAGGTCGCGTTGTTAATGCATTAGGCCGGCCAATTGATGGGAAAGGACCATTAAAAGCAACAAAAAAACGTCCCGTTGAACGAATTGCGCCGGGTGTTATGACTAGAAAATCAGTTGATGAACCAATGGAAACGGGAATTATGACAATCGATGCGATGATTCCTATTGGGAAAGGACAACGAGAATTAATTATCGGTGATCGCCAGACGGGAAAAACATCAATCGTAATTGATACCATCTTAAATCAAAAAGGTAAAAATGTAAAATGTATTTATGTTGCAATTGGGCAAAAATCATCAACTGTTGCACAAATTGCCGAAAAATTACGGGCTGCTGGTGCATTAGAATATACAACAATTGTTTCAGCCACAGCAAGTGAATTAGCACCATTACAATACTTAGCGCCATATACTGGTGTTACTATTGGTGAAGAATGAATGGAATCTGGTGAAAATGTCATTATTATTTATGATGATCTTTCAAAACATGCTGTTGCTTATCGCACAATGGCGTTATTATTACACCGCCCGCCCGGTCGCGAAGCATATCCTGGTGATATTTTCTATTTACATAGTCGGTTATTAGAGCGAGCCGCTCGATTAAAACAAGAATATGGAGGCGGAAGTATTACTGCTTTGCCAATTATCGAAACACAAGCGGGTGATATTTCGTCATATATTCCAACCAATGTTATTTCAATTACTGATGGTCAAATTTTCTTAAATAATGATCAGTTTAATGCCGGAATTCGCCCCGCGGTCGATTCGGGATTATCGGTGTCACGAGTGGGTTCAACAGCACAAATTAAAGCAATGAAACAAGTTGCTGGTTCATTAAAATTAGAATTAGCACAATATCGCGAACTACAAGCCTTTGCCCAATTTGGTTCTGATTTAGATGATTCGACAAAAGAAGTATTAGAACACGGAAAAAGAGTAATTGAAATTTTAAAACAAAAAAAATATTCACCACTTTCACAAATTTACCAAGCAATCATTTTATTATCAGTTAATAAAAAAATAATTCGTTGAATTCCGCTTGATAAAATTCAAGAATTTAAAGAAGAAATAATTGAACATTTTAATTTTAATACAAAAGCAAAAAAATACTATAATGAATTAGCAAAGGCCAAAGTCTATAGTAATACCTTAATGATTAATATTTATAATGAAATTATTAATGTTGTTAAAAAAATTACCAATAAAATTGTTAATTATAAACCAGAAATGTTTGGACAAATTGAAGAGTGGAAAAAATTAGGACAATAAAAATTAAAAGAACAAAATGGCATTCGGAACAGATTTAAAAAAACAAATTACTTCAATTACTTCAACATCTAAAATAACACAAGCAATGAAATTGGTTGCGACAGCAAAATTAAAAAAAGTTGGTAAACGAATTTCTAATTCAAAACCATATTTTGCTGAAGTTTATACTGTTTTTAATGATATCATCAGTAAAGCGGATGATTCAATTTATCAAAAAAAAGATGGCATAAAAAAAGATAGTAAACGCACTTGTTGAATCATTGTTAACTCAAATTTAGGTTTATGTAGTGGTTATAATATTAATATTAATAAGTTGGTGTTACAACAATTACGAAAAAGTGATTGTATTATTGCAATCGGTTCTAAAGCAGAAACATTTTATGCCCATAAAGGTTATAAAATTATGCAAACAAGAAAAGATATTGATATTAATTTTTCTTATTATGATGCACGTGAGTTTGCACAAGAAATTTTATCTGATTTTAATGGAAATAATTATGATGAAATTAAAATTGCTTATACAAAATTTATTAATAATTTAACTTTTGAACCAACAATTTTACAATTGTTACCAATTATTAAGTTAATACAACATGAAGAAAAAAAACACATTAATATTATTACCGAATTTGAACCAGATCCAGCAACGATTTTAGAAAATGCGGTGCCAATGTATTTAAATACCATTTTATTTTCATCAATCGTTGAATCACAGGTTTCAGAACAAGCATCACGGCGATTAGCAATGGAAAATGCAACAGATAATGCAAATGCAATGTTAGAAAAATTATCGTTATTATATAACCGTAAGCGTCAAGCGGCAATTACACAGGAAATTACAGAAATTATTGCCGGGGCTGGCGCGCAAGAAAATTAAGGGGTGTTTAAAAAAATGGATAAAAATGGAAAAGTAGTACAGGTGTTAGGACCCGTTGTTGATGTGCGGTTTGCAGAAGAATATTTGCCCGAATTATATAATGCTATTACGGTTAATAATGATGGTACAAAGTTAGTTTTAGAAGTTCTTCAACACATTGGTGATGACACTGTGCGGGCAATTGCTTTAGGGCCAACAGAAGGAATGGTAAGGGGAATGGATGTGATTGATACAAAAGCGCCAATTACTATTCCGGTTGGCGAAGAGGTTTTGGGGCGTATTTTTAATGTCCTTGGAGAAGCAATTGATGAAAAACCACAGCCAAAGACAAAGATAATGCGCCCAATTCACCGCGAAGCCCCATCATACGAAGAACAACAAACAAAAGATGAAATTTTAGAAACGGGCATTAAAGTTGTTGATTTATTAGTTCCCTTTTCAAAAGGGGGGAAAATTGGTTTGTTTGGCGGTGCTGGAGTAGGAAAAACAGTACTAGTGCAAGAATTAATTAATAATGTGGCAAAAGCACATGGAGGAATTTCTGTCTTTGCTGGTGTTGGCGAACGAACACGAGAAGGCAATGATTTATATTATGAAATGATTGAATCCGGTGTTATTAACAAAACAGCTTTGGTTTTTGGACAAATGAATGAAACACCAGGAGCTCGTATGCGGGTTGCTTTAACTGGATTAACAATTGCTGAATATTTCCGTGATGATAAAAACCAGGATGTTTTATTATTTATTGATAATATTTTCCGTTTTACCCAAGCCGGTTCTGAAGTATCGGCCTTATTAGGGCGGATTCCATCGGCAGTTGGTTATCAACCGACATTATCAACCGAAATGGGGGCGTTACAAGAACGAATTACTTCAACAAAAAAAGGAAGTATTACTTCTGTCCAAGCAGTATATGTTCCGGCGGATGATTTAACTGATCCAGCTCCCGCAACAACATTTGCTCATTTAGACGCCAAGGTTGTCTTAGACCGCGAAATTGCAGCATTAGGAATTTATCCAGCAGTTGACCCACTAGGAAGTTCGTCTCGATTATTAGACCCATTAGTGGTTGGCGAAGAACATTATGAAGTAGCACGAGGAGTACAAGAAATTCTACAAAAGTTTAAAGAATTACAATCAATTATCGTTATTTTAGGGATGGATGAATTATCAGATGAAGATAAATTGTCTGTTGCAAGAGCACGAAAAATTCGTAATTTTTTATCACAACCATTTTTTGTAGCTGAAAAGTTTTATGGAAAAATAGGAAAATATGTTCCTGTGGTAGAAACAATTCGTGCCTTTAGAGAAATCTTAGCGGGAAAATATGATGATGTACCAGAACAAGCATTCTTATATGTTGGAACAATTGATGAGGTTGTTAAAGCTGGTGAAGCTTTAAAACACAATTAAAATGGCGAATCAAATTATTTTAAAAATTATTACACCACAGGGTGTCATTGTTAATCGTTTAGTTGATATTATAACAGTGAAAACAATTATGGGATATATGGGTATTTTGTATGGTCATATTCCTCTTGTTTCAATAATTGTTCCATCTGAAATGACATACAAAGTTAATAATAAAGAATATAAATTAAGTATTGCTGGTGGAATTTTGCAAGTTGAACAAGAATTCGTTAAAATTCTCGCTGATGAAGTTGAACATATTAGTTATATACGAAATTAGAAATCCGATAGTATTACAAAAGCTTAGGTTTTATAAAAATATAAATAAAACAATTATATAACTTTTTAAAAGTTTTATTTATTAGTGTTTTAGAAATATATTTAAAATAAAGAATAATTTTTATACAAAAACCTAAACTTTTTTCTTACTACCAAATAAGTAATATTAAAAGAAGGTAGGCGATGTAATGATAGTAAAAATGATCGTGTGTGATATTGATGGAACATTAGTAACTGATAAAAATAAAAATATTCCAACTATAAATATTAATGCTTTAAAAAAGGCTCAAGCAAAGGGTATTTTATTAACAATTGCTTCAGGACGGGTTCCTAGTAGTTTATATAATTATGCGAAAACATTAGGAATTCTTGAGCATTGTCCTTATGTTATTGGCGCTAATGGTGGGGCTGTTTTAAATTTAAAAACAAAAGAATATGTTTATGATGAAATAATTTCATATCAAGATACATTATGAGCAATGAATATTGTTCGAGAATTTGGTAATGATTTTTATTTAGCACCGCTTAATGAACAAGAAGCTTATGTTTCGCAAACAAGCATTATTAAAGATGATATTTTTTTATTTCGTAATACTGACATTAAAGCAATTGTTTTAGATTGAAATGAAATTCCGCAAATGCGTAAGGTTGTAATTTCTTGTCATGATGAACAAAAACAAAATTGGTTAAGACAACAAATTGCGATCAGCAAAACATTAAGGACAGAAGTTACGGGGTATGGGTTTATTGAGATTATTCCTAAAAATGTTAATAAATGACAGGGAATTTTAAAATTAATTGAAGTACTTAAACATAAAGAGAATCACCATATTGATTCAGATGAAATTATGTGTTTTGGTGATCAAATAAATGATTATGAGATGATTAAAAATTCAAAATATGGCATTGCATTAGCCAATGCCATACCGCAATTGAAAGAAGTTTCTTTTGCGGTTACTGAAAAAGATAATAATGCGGCAGGAATTGCTGATTATCTTTATAAGACAATATTAAAATAAAATATTATTTTGTAATGTTAAAAATTAATGGTGATCAAATTAAATTAATTATTGCTGATGTTTATGGCACATTGATTACTGATGAGCAATAATTACCAATTATTGTTCAAAATAAATTACTCGCATTGCAAGCAAAAGAGATTTCTTTATCAATTGTATCATGACTAATTCCCCTTGGTTTTGATAATTACACAACAGAATTAAAAATTAAGGATTATTGTCAATATATTGTTGGTTTTAATGTTTATTTAGTGTATGATGCTAAAAACAATAAGTCAGTTTATAGTAATTTAATTCCAGTTTCGGATTTAGTTATTGTAATTGATATTTTAATAAAATATCAATGTGATTTTACAATTTCGTATCAAGATTATTATAATTTATATTGTGCAGGTGAAAAATTATTAAAAATTAAATCAAAACCAGGTGTATTTTTAAATAGAATGAAGCAAGCAGAACTATTATGCTTTGATGATATTAGAATAGCCAATAAAATTGTTGCAAAGTATTAATCCAAAATAATGTTTCAAGAAATGTATTAATATTTAAAACAAGTTTTAAATATTAATGTTGGACCACTGTCTGAATATGGATGTTATATTGTACATTGTTATTCAAATAAATGGCAAGTAAAAGAAATTAAATTATAAAATATTTTATATTTTGGCGATAATTATAATGACCGTTCTGTTTTTTAAATTTTAGTTAGCAAGAAAAAAGTTTATGTTTTGGTATAAAAATTATTCTTTATTTTAAATATATTTCTAAAACAATGATAAATAAACCTTTTAAAAAGTTATTTAATTATTTTATTTATATTTTTTATAAAAAATAAGCTTTTGTAAAACTATCAAAAATTTTAGCAATTATATGAACAATTAGTTTCTCGGCAATTGGAGCAAGTAATGCTATTGCTTATAATGCAATGTATTAAAATTAAATTAGAAGTCTCCAAAATCGATTATCAACATTAAAAGGGAAAAATTAATAACTTTAAAAATATTAGTTAAGAAAAAAAGCACAATTAAAATTTGCCTTAATAAAACTTGAAAATCAGTTAAAAAAATTAACTTCCCATGGAATTAAATCAATGTCAAAAACAAAAATTTAATTATTAAAAACAGTAATATCTTTTTTATAATAACAATTTAACAAATTAAGTTAAATAAATATTCTTTTTTCAAATATTTAATGTTCTCAATATTTTTAAATTAAAAATGTTTCTTTTAACTAGGTATTTTCATTTAAAAAAAAAAATTTTTTATTTTATTACAATTTTTTATTTTTGAATAGTATCTAAAAATTGATAAAATTCGTAATAATTTGGTTCATAAGAAATTTGTGAAACAATTTGTAAATAAATAATTTTATTGTATTGATCTAAAACAATTACACTTCGTGCTAATAAGTTATTAAATGGAAAGTATAATTTTGTTTGTGTTCCAAATTCACGATAATTATTATCAGATAATAAAATATGATTTAAATTAATAAAACTTTCACATGCTCGTTTCAAAGCAAATGGCAAATCGCGCGAAATTGTTATTAATTGAAAATCAGGATATTTGCTAATAATTTTTTCATTAAATTTTTTTGTTTGTGTTAAACAAACACTAGTATCTATACTAGGTACTGCAGAAATAACTTTATATTCTTTTGTTATGTTTACTAATTCAAAATCTTGTCAATCAACCATATCAGCTTTAAATGATATTTTGTCACCAACTTGAAGATGATCTTTTGCAAGAAAATTTTTAACATCGCCGCTCATTGTTCCTACTGCCATAAAAGTTGTTTCCTCTCTTCTTTTATAATAATATTATATCCTAAAATATTATTATTATAATAAATTATTTCAAGCATTTTCAATTATTGTTGTTATAACTTCTTCTGCAATATAATTAATCGGATTTATTGTTCTTTGTAATAAACAAATAAATTCAATGTTTTTCTTTTTATTTCCTAAAATTGGAGAATAGTCACAATTGATAACACTAAAACCATTATTAAGACCTAAAGTAAATATTTTTTTAATAATATCATAGTGCTTTTCTTTATGATTAATTTTTCCTTTATTAATAGATTCTTTTGTACTCTCAAACTGTGGTTTAATTAAGAAAAAAGCATAATGATTTAATAATAAAATATCTTTTAAAGGTGGAATAATTTTATCTAATGAAATAAAAGAAACATCACAGCAAGCAAATTCAATTTCATCGGGGGCAAATAATACTTTAGTAACATATCGAAAATTATTTTTTTCTAATGAAACAACCTGCGGATTATTGCGTAATTTTCAAGCTAATTGGTTTGTACCAACATCTACAGCATAAACTTTTTTAGAATTATTTTGTAATAAACAATCGGTAAAACCACCAGTTGAAGCACCAATGTCAAGGCAAACTAGGTTTTTAACCTTTAAATTAAAAGTAGTTAAACCCTTTGCTAACTTTTCTCCCGCTCGGGAAACATATTTTAATGGTTCACTACGCAATTTAATAATACTATTTTCGTTTACTATTTCACCCGGTTTTAAAGCCGGGACATTATTAACTAAAACATTGTTTGCCAAAATCATCGCTTTAGCTCCTTCGCGCGAAGGAGCTAAATTATTATTAACCATTAACTGGTCTAACCGAATTTTCATTAAAATTTATTCTCCCTTTCATTTACTTTTCTTAAATGCACGTTTGTTTTGATAACGAAATAATAATCGTTGCTTTCGATTTTTTGTTTCCCGATAAGTTTCTAAGATTGTATCTTGTTGTAGGATATAATTAGTAATTTCTTTAAAAAAGTAAGCACAATATGATAATAATCATTTTAATGAAAAAAAATTTTGATCAATTTTGGCTTCAATAATTTTTGAATAATTATTAATAATGTAATTACATTCTAGCATAATATTATTAATATTATTATATTTAAAAAGATAATATGTTGTTTGTGGTAATTGATATTTTTGTGCTAAAAAAGCAATATTTTTTGGAATAATTAATTGTTGATTATCTAAGTCGATTGTAATATCAACTGGTTTTCATAATGGAACATAGTGGATTTTTCACGATAAAGTTAATAACCGCCGCTTAGTATTCTTGTGACATTTTTCACTTTTTTCGTCATTTGTTATTTGCTAAATTATAATAATTAAACTTTTTATTTTCCATATAAACACCCATTTGACTAAAGTAATTATACCAAATTTATTATGAACAAAAAAGGATTTAGATAATAATTTTATTTGCATTAATTATCGCTAATATTATTGTACTAAATTTGTTTCAAATTTAATATTTATACTTTCACTTATAATTTAATAAGTAACTATAATTTTTTTTAAAAAAATAAATATTTTTAAAAAATAATTTATTTACAATTTTAAGCTTAAAAATGGGAAATTGGTAGTAAGAAAAAAATTGAGGTTTGTGGGTATAAAAAACAAAATTAAATTCGCTTATTAATTAAGTAATACAAAAAAATGATTAATAATTGGAATTTTTAGTAAAATTGTTTAATTTATTTAATTGTTTTTATTTATATTTTTTATAAAACCTCAACTTTTGTAATGCTATCAAAAAATTGATATTTTAATAATTATCACCAAATTAATTGCGCCATAAAATGAGAAGAATATAATGAAATTGTAAATAATATTTATGGCGTCAATATAGATATTTTTATAGGAGATGATTAATAATATTTGGTTATAATAATATCTTAGTTGTCGTTGAAACAATTGCGTTGGAAACTACCCCGGCATTATTATTATAGAATGCAACATTTATCAAAAATAGGTCGCATGTAAAAAATAAGGGTTTTATAAAAACAATAAAAAAATATCCCTAATTTATATTAAACTAAATAACATTTAAAAACAAAAACCCTTATTTTTTACATGCGAACCAAAAATAAATACAATAAAAATGCACACAATATAAAACCGATGAAAAACTATGAATAACATATCAACAATTTTACCAAAATAATAAATCAAATATTAATTTAACAAATATTAAAAATTTAAAAGATGGGATTAATGAATGATATTATTATTTTTTTACTCACAATTATACTTAAATCACTTTTTATTAACCAAAGTTCAAAATGATTTAGGAACAGTTTTTTTCTGGGTTATTGTAGAGCCTTATTAAGCGAAATCCCAAAAATTGCAACTGTCGCCGGAATTGTTGCCGCATTATTAATTGCACAATGATATGTCTGAAATATTACATCATATGATCATGGTAATGGCTTTGGTATTAACTTAATTGGAGTATTTCCTTAAATTATAACTTATGTTTAATAACAATAAGTTATTAGTTTATTATCAAAAACAGACAAGGACCAGATTTATTATTTACACTACTGCTAGTTTGTACTAGCAGTTTTTATAATTTAGTTTTTAATTAAATTTAAACAAATAAAAATAGCATTTAATAGTTTACCCAATTTAGTAAGTACCAATAAAAATTATTTACTATTTTTTTAATTATATCTTTTTCTTTACGATTTTAATATCATGTATTTCATTTTATAACATCTTTTATATATTCTTCATTTGATTTATATATTTTATTATGTATTGTAGCTTTCTTAAGTAATGAATGAAAAATTTCTATAACAATATTATCTGCGTAGCGGTATTTTTTACCCATTGAAATTATAATACAGTTAGATACACATTTATCGAGATAAATAGTGGATATGTATTGATGATATCCGTGGTCTGAATGAATTATTATTCCATTCAGATCTTTTTTTATTAATTTTATTTTATTAATTGTATCATTTAAATTATCTATTACTAATTTATTGTCATTATATTTAGATAACTTTACATCAACTATTTCTTTAGTATATCCATCAATAATTGTTGATTGATAATATTTATCTCTTTTTCAAATTAAATATGTTACATCATTATACAGCACTGAAAACCTTGTTTTTATATCATTGAATTTACGATTAATTAAATCAGGATACTTCAATAAACTTTTTTTTCTTTATTCTGTTTATATTTCATTTTTTTTCTCATTTTTCTTACATATTCAGGTTTTATTTGATTATTATGCATAATCCTTAAAACTTTTTTTTGAATTATATTTTATATCATAATCTTTTTTTAAATATTTAGTAATTATTCAATATCCAAATTTTTTTAAATTTTCTTCATAGAATTTTACAATATCATTTATTGCTTTTTTATTTTTTTTGATATTGTCATAATTTTTATATTTATCTAAATAACTACGTTTTAACCCCATTACTTCTAATAATAATTTTATTGAATATTAATGGTGGTTGGGAAAAAGTTGGGGTTTTATAAAAATTATAAATAAAGTAATTAAATACAAATTAAAGTAATCGCTTATTAGAACGATTTTTTTATTTGCATTATTAATCAGATGGCACTTTTAAAATTAAAAATTAACCTATTTTTGCATACAAATTAGTTAATTTTTATAATTTTCTTTCTTTCATTTATTATATTTTTTCGTTTTAAAAACTAATAATATCATTTTTAATAAAGGTACTATCTTATGAATAATGCAATCTAAAACTTAATATTTTAATGCTTAAAGATTGGCAACTCACCTATGAAATTAAACCTTAAAGAAATTGTGAAAGTGATTGGATCCACTACTCCTATTTATTTATTTAATTATCGGCAATATTAATCACTTGCGAAATGTCAGAGCGTTTGTTTTTTGTTTGTTTTCATAAAAAGAGTGATTTTAAACTAAAAAAACAATATTGGAAAATAAAAAAACAAAAAAAAGGGGGGGGGGTTGGAACTCCAAAAGGTTATTTTATTTATATAAAGCTGTCTAGTAGTTTTGTATTAAGCGTAATTAATAACTGGGGTAGACGCGCCCCCCCATTTTTTAATTCCGTAGATGGATAAAATATGTATAAATAAACACTTTACTGCCCCCCGCTCACCTTTAAAGTTAGGCGTGCCGAAAAGTAAGTAAATAATAAAATAAATTATTTAGTAAATATCAAAATATTAACCAATAAAGAAATATTATTTTTTTTAAAAGAAAGGAAAATATTTAATGAAAAAATGAAATAAAAAAATTAAAAATAAATTACAATAATTAATGATACGATCTTATCCAGTGACGGCAAATGATATTAATAATGAAATTTGAGTAACAAATAATAATAATTAATTATTATAGATAAATTACAGAATATAAAAGTTTGTATATTAATAAAACTTTAAAAATAAATAAAAACATCATTTGATTGAGTTAATTTTCAACCTATTAATTGTCGTATTTCACACTATAAAAAGCAAATTATTATTTACAATGTTTAGAATTAGTCAAAATTTTACTTAAATTTATTTAAAAACAATTGAGATATTATTGTCTCATATATGCAAAATTACAAAATTAAAGATATTTTATATTTAGCATCAGATGGATGAAAAATATTACAAATTGACAAAAAAAAATAAAACAAATAAATTAAAATATATTATCGCAATTGACCCCGCTAGAATTGAACAAACCGGTATTATTTTTTATAATGTTTTGCCAAAAAATAATTAATAATATTATTTTTAATTCCAAAAATGAATAAGAAGCAATAAGTAATATCTATTTAATATTAAAACAATTTAAAAATAAAATTTATCCTTATTTAAATAAAGTTTTTGTAATGATTGAATATTATCAAATTAATAAGTGTTTAAAAATAAAAAATCCATTATTTATCCTTAAATTCATTGGTGGTTTAAAAGTTTTATGTAAATATCTATTTAATTTAAATTATATTTTATAATCGCCAGTTGTTAAGAAAAATTATATTTATAAAGGAAATATTAAAATGCCAGAGCATGAACGCGATGATTGAAAACATTTACAATATTTTATAACAAAAGGAGTTGATAAAAATGTCACAAAAAAAAGTAATTTATCTAAAATAACAATAAACACTAATAATACAAAAACAAAAAATAAAAAAGTTAATAAGTTAAAATTAACTGTTAGATTACATGAAAATCTGATTAAAACTAAAATTAATTCACTGGTTGCTAGGGGCGCACCGAGGTTTATGCTTGTTCTGCCAAATGTTAATGGGGCGGATTAAATTAATCAACATTATCAATATATAACTCATCTGTTTTAACTGATTTTTTGAAATTAAAAAAAGATGATGAGATAAAAATTAAAAACTCAGCATTTAATCAGTTAAATATAAAAAATAAACGCTATTTTTTTATCTTTTATAGTTGATAGTTTTGAAATTATCCCAAAAATAATTAGAAAAAAAACAAATACAAATATTAAAAAATAGAAGGAAAAACAATGGTAATAAAAAATGTAAAATATGTTCTTATAGATGAAAATAATGAACCTATTAAAAATGAATACGGTAGTTTTGATATTAAAAATTATTAAATTATTTTATAAAATACTGCTGAAGTTGAAGAATTTAATACAAGTAATTTAGAAAATAGTAATCAGCAAATAAACGAACTACAAACAAAAAATACTGAATTAACTTTACAAATCGAACAACAAACAATTCAATTAAAACAAATTGAAATAATTGAATTTATTAATTATTTAACTGATAATGAAGAATTTAAAATTTTTTTATTAGAGTCTTATGATATTTCTGATGATATTTAAATCATTAAAACAACATAATTGCAAAGTGTTTATGATGAATTAATTAAGGTACAAACAGTTAATAATGGTGGCGTGCCAAAAGTATAAAATAAAGAAAACAATATTTTAGATATAGACAATGTATTTAATAAATAAGAAAGAGGGAGATAATTGTGGCACAAAACCCACAAATAATATTCGAAGATATTGTTAACCAAGCAATAAAAAATTATCGCGAAACATTTGATCAATGATATTTACAAACTTATCAACAAAAATTTAGTTGAGAGAAATTATTTACATGAAAAAAATAAAATAAGTTTGGTTTAACATATAAAATAAATAAAAATATTCAATATAATGAAGGTTTAGGAAGAGATAGAAAATTATTTAATACTGTGATGATACCATTTTAAAACATTTGCTCGTAAATTAGACCCCGTAGAAAGTAATTTTAATTCCTAATCTTTGGGATGCTTATATTGAACAAGCAATGGATACTGGGGTTGCTTATAAACTCAATAAAATTTTAGAAATTATCAATAAATGAACTGTTACAACTATTCAAGGGAAAAAAGCAGATAATACAAATGCTTTACAAATCAACGATGAAATTATTGATAAAATATATGAAAATAGCTTCACTCCATAAGAAACAGTTGTCTTGGGTTCTGCCGATTTTATTCATGGAATTCGTAATAAATTACAGTTACAACTTGGAGCAAATGACCAAATAAATAGTGTAATTGCAACAAGCGAAGCGATGAAAACTGTTGAAGGAACAACATACTATATGGTTCCTAAAAAATTACCAATTATTAACAAAGATGGTTCAGAAGGAACAATTGAATTATTACCAAATGGAGTTAATGCAATTGCCTTTAAGTTTAGCAAAAAATATGACCCTCTTATTCTAAGAAAAAAAGACCATACCCCATTAAGAGTTGACGCAGCTGCATTGGGTACTGGTATGGGTAATACTTTGATTATGGAAAGAGTTTTATATTTAGGCGGAGCAGTAGTTGAACCTGAGGGAATTATTAAACATATTGTTACAAAAATTGATATTAGTAAAATTAATAAATTAGATAAACCAACTATTCATGTTGCAGACCCAACAAAAGCAACACCAGAACAGTTAAAACCACAATTTAAAGATGTTGTTTTAAAAGCAGTAAAAGCCGTAGATAATTCTTTGAATGAAAATGATTTTGATTACTTTATTGAAAGTAAAGGTGAAGACTGACCAATAAATATTACAAATGATAAAATTATTGAAGTTCAAATTGAAGGTAAAAACAGTGCTACTGGTTAAACAAATCCGATTTATGTTAAAATTAAAAATTATTAATAGTACTAAAAAATAGTACTTTTTCGTTTGATAAATATGTTAATTGGAACATCTAAAAAGGCTCTTATTTATGCTGTTAAAAAAATCCAACTAGAATGTTAATCCAACAACAAAAAAAGTTTCGGTTTACAGTTACTATAATTTTTAGGAATTCAAGTTTTATACCTTGTTTTATCAGTTTTAACTTTTGGTATTGGTAAATTAACGCGCACTGCTCGAACAACTAGAATTTTAAAATTAGCAAAAGAAACTAAATTGCTCGAAAAATTAGGTGTAATAACTGCCAATAATTTAGAGGATGTTGTAAGGCGGGTTACAGGTAAAAAGATTTTATCTGATAAATTAATATTTGATTTTACAAAGCAGGCTAATAATGAAACTTTATTATATACAATTGGAAAATTAGCCCGGAATTATTTTTATAAAGGTTTTAAAGTTTTTAATTTAGAAACAATTAATAATTTATTAAAAATTGACAAAAATATTCAAAAAATAAGCCCCACATTAGTTCAAAAAATACCACGCATAAATGAAAAAAATGCTAATAAATGATTGTCTGAATATGGATTAAATATTGATAAAATAAGCAAAATTAGTACTAATGAATGATATAACATTATGGCTAATCTTCATAAAAAAGGTGTTGGTAAAAACTTACTATTAAATACTAATTTAATGCGGGGCAGTAAAATATATAATAATATATTATTAAATATTTTGCATCAAACACCAATTAAATTAAATAAAATTTTAAATCATTTAAACCCAAATTTTTATATTCAAAAAGTAACTAAAAAATTATTAGCCCCAATTGAAAAACAAATAATTACTATTAAACAAAAAGTAATTAATAAAATTACTGATAAAACTAAAAAAATATTGTCTAAATTTGAAAATAATGCTATTAAAAAAGGTCAATTATTACCTTTTGCTTATTGTTCTGATGTTTTTTTAGCAGTAAAAATTGTTCCTTTATCAGTTGCGGGTAAAAAGTTGCTTTAACAATATATTATAAAAATCCTAAATATGCCCCCATTGTCATTATGACAACTTTAATCAAAGCAGAACAGTTTGTTTTGGCTTCTGAACCCTTTAAATTATATATGAATAGTGAGTGTTTTATTGGTTGGGGATTTAAAAAAACAAGTTTATTTAATTTATTTTCTTTTGCTCCGCTTGCTTTATCAATAAGTATTAAAAGATAGTTTTAAAATATACAGGACAATTGCTAAGATATTAAAAATGCAAGAACAATTTAAAAATAATTTGAATAAAGAAAAACTGTTAAATATGTTAGAAGATATTGTGGTTACTAGTTTATTGGTTAATGGACTATTATTTCAAATATATAAGCAACTAAGAACAAAACAAGATTTAAACAAAATAATTAAAACAAAAACATTAATAAATAGTAAAAAATTTATATTAAAGAAAATATATTATAAAAAAAAATGTAGTAAGAAAAAGGACGGTTTTTGTAGGTATAAAAAACAAAATTCAATTTGCTTATTAGTTAAGTAATACAAAAAAATTATTAATTATTAGGTCGCATGTAAAAAATAAGGGTTTTTTTAAATGTTATTTAGTTTAATATAAATTAAGGATATTTTTTTATTGTCTTTATAAAACCCTTATTTTTTACATGCGACCTAATATTAGACTTTTTAGTAAAATTGTTTAATTTATTTAATTGTTTTTATTTATAATTTTTATAAAACCTCAACTTTTGTAATGTTATCAAAAAAAGTAAATGATAGGGAGATGATTAAATGTTAAATTAATTATGGCAAAATGTTACTTTGAAAAATTATAATAATTTTATTCCAATTACAGGTAAAATTACACAAGTTCCAGTTCGATATAATAAGTTATTTAAAGGTTATGTAGAATTATGATTTAAAAGGTTTGCTTTAAAAGTCCAAAATATGATTAATTTTTATTTGAATTATCCGTTTTAAAAATTAAAGTTTTAAAAATTTAAAAAAAAAACCATTATTAAAGAAAATTTGTATTAATACGGGTGTTTATTACGATTTAACATTAAACATTTAACCGTATTCCGATTGATTTTTTTACTTAATAAAATGTGAGTATTGGTAATATTAATTATTCATCGCAAAATTACTATATGGCAACATGACGAGGTCTATTTCCTATCTACGCAAAATCGCTTACTAATTTAACAACTTTAAAGAAAATTTTTCATACTTTTCAAGAAGAATGTATTGATTTAACGATGATAGATTTATAAGCATATTATAATCAGTTATAAGAAGACGCTTTATTAGATAAACTTGTTATAGAAAAAATTAAAGATGAAAAACTTGCAAAAATAAAAAAAAAAATAAATTTTAGATGAATTAAAAAAATAAATTGTTATACCAAGTGTTTCATATTGATAAATTGTATATAATAGTTATCTTGTATCAAATTGATCAAATAAATATAGAATAAAAGATTATGATAGTAATAATTATATTTATAATATAAATATTTCAGACCAAGAAAATAGTGCTATAAATCTAAATTTTACTACTTTTAAAAATCATCCCGTATATTATTTTTTACATGCGACCTATTTTTTGTACCATATATTATAATTTTAAGATCCAATGGTTGTATTGAATCAAATAACAAAATATTTTTTATACATATTGAAATAAAAAAAGTAATTTAGAAAGGAGATGTTTTATACCAAAAGTAACTATTAAAGATTTAATTATGTTTTTGAAAATCTTTGGAATTTTATAATTATTTTTTATCGCAGGAATTATTATATGTTTTATAGGAGAAAAAACATTGGGTATTTCTTGACCCGCATATGTTTTTTTTCAGCAGTGCTTATCGGAGCTGGAATTATGGTTTTGATTATTAAAACAATTAGATTTATAAAAACTCATAAAAACAACAAAAAAAAAAAGATAGTGTTGAATATTTTATTAAAAAATAAGATACAAAATAAAGAGGTGATATAAATTGGGTTGTTACCAGAAAAAAAAGAAATTAAAAAAAGAATATGATATCGATATTTATTATATTAATTTAGCACCAACGATTAATAATCGTAAAAATGTTACTTTACAAAAACATAATGAAATTTTAGAAAAAATAATTCATGAAGACAATGCTAATTTTCTAAATCAATAAGATTTATAAAATTAGCATTTATAATCCACTTATTAATCAACAATTAGATAATAAATTAATTAATAACTTTTTAAAAATGTAAGACTTTACTAATAATAATTGATATAACGAATATAAAATTAATAATAATGGTAAAGGTGCATATTTTATTTTTGCCAATATTTCAAAACTTAATTTTATTACCATTGATTTTTATAATGAACAATATGACGAATTAGGTAATTTATTATCTTGTATTTTTGATTATGACCCATATATTAAAAATTACCAGAGTTTTTTTATTACTGAAAAAAATAGAAATTGATGCTGTAACTAAATAAGTAAAAGTTATTATAAATTTAAAAACACGATTATATAGTAATATTGCCAAATTATATATTGATGATAATAAATGAAATAAACTATACAACATTACAAAAATAATAAATATTGCCACTTAATTTTATTACAGTTGAAATTATTCCTAATAATCTTAATTTTGAACTTTATTCTTGTTATGGCAAACAATTTGCTAGTATTTTAGATATTATTACGGAAAAGATTATGTTAGACCAGTTATTAAATAGTGGTAAATTTACCATTAATACTAATGGCGTTAATGGTGTTTTTGACCAAGAAATTATTAAAATGCTGGGCTTTATTTATTGAAAATGAATTGTTATTATTTGAAGGAGGCCATGATAGTAATTTTCAACCAGTAGACTATATTGCCGGTAATTTTAAAGGTGAGCAATTAACCAAAATATATGATTGATTATTAACTAATTGCTATAAAATAAATTGCCATCATGTTCCCACAATCGCTAAGGTGTCACAGCAAACACAAGCAGAAGTTGCTGGTGTAAATATTCAAACAAACGCATAATATTAACAAATGATATATATCAGAGAAATTTAATTAACTTAATTTATTATTAAGTTAATTAAATATGATAATGCCATTTTAAACAGTAGAACATTTAATATTAAAAATATTGATTAATTAATTGTTGATGTTATCTTACCAGTAAATAATACTTTAAACAGACAACTAAAAAAACGAAAATATTATCAATATGCCTAACTAAGAAGGGAAACAAGAATAATGTTAAAACCATCAGAAAAAATGTTAGCACAATTAGCATAAAATGATCAACCAATTGACCATTCAATTGATACTATTCCGTTATATTTTGCTATTCAATCGCGGTACATCGACCCCAATTTAGAACAGTTATTTACTGAAGAGCGCGCTAGAAAATTATATATTTATAAAATTAATAATATTTTTCTTTGTTAAGTGAGACAAAACAAAAACCAACCTTAAAATACTATCAAAATAGCATTAAAATAGGTTTTATTGATAAAGATGAATATATTAAAATAACGGGTTATGAAATTAGTGATAGTGATTTTAATTTTAAATTACAAATTCAACAAAACACCACAGTACAAGATAATAGCACTAGTTATGTAATGATTGATGAAAAAGATATTTTAATTAATAATATTTCAAAACAAGACAAAGCATTTTTAGAAACAGTATAATTAAAAATAATATCTATTAATGAACCAATTAGTGAAGAAAATAAAAATAAGTGTTATATCATCGAATAATATAAACGACCTTATTAAACTGATGGAGTTGGCATTATTAAATCTACTCATTTAGTTAAAATAACTGACTTTAAATGAAAAAATCAAAATAGTATTCATTTAGTATTACAAAAATCATTACCCGAAGATACAGTTTTTACTGGGATTGAAATTAAATATCCTAAATCAATGTTATTTGTAAATATTAAGTGTTGAGGGAATATCAATGGTGTTTATTCTTATCATTCATCAAATATTAAAAAAGCTAGTTTAGTACAATTATTATCAATGCCTATTTAAACATAACCTAATTTAAGAGTATTTCAATATTGATTTACAGAAAGTTTTTTACCATTAAGTATTGCCAAAAAATATATTCAAGAAGAAGATATTTTGGGTTTAGTAAATAAAAATAGTTTATAAAAAGTTTTATTAAATTATCTAACATATCGTTATAATTATGACAGATAAATTAATACAAAAATTCGAAGGACAAAAAACAAAAGATGTCATTGACGGTTTATTTTAAAATTGAAAATTAGATAATTTAACATCTCTTAATGAAAATGATGTCAAAAGATTTAAACAAATTATCTATATGCTTTAAAATTGCAAGTATAGAAAATGTGCAATTAACAAAGTTTATAACGATGATATTAAGTTAATTGCCTTCTATTATTTTTAATTAATATCTAATCCGAGAAAAGAAGAAGATTATTAAAAATTTTAAAATTATAAAGTTGAATTAAATTAAATGTATTTTAATTTTAGTTGTAGTGGCCCCTGCTCCGCCAGTTACAGTAAATTATTGAAAAGAATTTTTTGCAAGTGACCGGCCATTTAATAAAGTTGATAATAGGTATTGTTTTGTAATATCACGTGTAAATAAAAATGATGAATGGCATATTTATAAATTTGAAAATAACATTCTTTTAATTGACAATAAAAAAGAACTGTTGATAATTTAAACGGACGGGTATTAAATTTAAAAAATAAGGGTTTTGGAAAAGTTAATTTGCAAGTAATAGGCGATTGTTGAGTTTATTGATGAAAAAAACCGGATGATTATTTTAAATCATTTTATCTTTGAAATAGCGTTGGCGAACCCAATAAACCATTTATTGACCCAAAAAATATACAAATTACTGATTTAAATTTAAAACAACAAATAAATGTTAATAATAAAGACAATAAAATTAAAGTAACTGTTAAAAACAAAGATATTTCAGAAAACACCATTTATCAATTATAAGCAAATTATTTTAATTGATTATCCATAACAAATGAATTAGAAACAAATAACATTCCCTATCTTATTGCTGCTGAAATTAAATTATAAGATGGAGAAAATATGGGAATTACTTAATTAATTTAATTGTATCTAACGATAAAATATAATATTATTTAAATTATTTTTCGCAATGATATAGATTACTTTATTATAAGGTAGTTTTAATTAGCACTATTAAACATTTAGTTGAAGATATTCTTAAAATAACTTTTTATCACTACCTTTATTTATTAGTTTTACTTTTCAAAATGATATTAAACCATTTTTAGATCTTTTAATAGCAACATTCAAACAAATAGAAATAAATTAAAAAGATTATATATAATATAATCTTTTTGTATGAAACAGTTTGTTTACTAAATTTTTAATAATTAGTATCTTTTTAAAATTTTTGGTAGTAATAAAAAAATTAGGTTTTGTTATAAAAATTATTCTTTATTTTAAACATATTTATAAAACAATGATAAATAAATCTTTTAAAAAGTTATCTAATTATTTTATTTATATTTTTTATAAAACCTAAGCTTTTGTAATACTATCAAATTATTTATATATTTAATTCCTTTCATAATAATTATATATTCAAGTTTTAACACATCATCGATTAAGTGTTGCGCGTTCTTTTATTGGCGGGTGGGCATATGAATGGGAATTGGAACTGGTATTATATTATATAATGATTAATAATAACATATATAATAATACTGCTATAAATAAATCTCTAAAAAATATTTTTTAGAAAATCATTTACTGCCTTAAAACACAACTAATTAAATAAATATATATATATTTGTATAAGTTTGTTTTAAAAAAATAAAAAGCACTAAAGTGCCTTTTTTAAAATTAATTATGCTAAAAATTTTTGTGCAGCAAGCATTAAAATGGCAACAATACAATTATAACCAGCATGCGGAATTATGGTATATGTAACATTCCCATTAACAATAATAAATAGCATTCCTAGTGTTAATGATGCCCCAATATATCCAATAAAATGTTCTCAATCACCGGTTCCCGCGACATGCATGCCGGCAAAGAAAATTGTTGACGCAACAAATCCAAGTCATTTATTGCCGCTTAAACTAAAAATTCCGTGTCTAGTTGCTAATTCTTCGACAATTGGAGCAATTAAAATTGTATAAATAAATAAGAAAGAAATATTTCACCATTTATCTAGTCCTTCAATTAAATTATTTTGATTGTTCGAAGGAGTTCTTGTTATTAATGATTGTAAATAAACAAAAAATAAATGGATTGAAAAAACAGCAATAATACCAATTGAGCAAACAACAAAAATACGTTTGTAATCTTTTTTTAAAGTTAATTTAATTTTTTCAAAAAATAATGGTGATGACCGATAAATAATAAAAATTGTCACCAATCCCGCAATTATTAATGTTAATAAATTAATTGTTGTTTTAACACTATCAAATGGATGAAACCGGTTTACAATGGTTCCATTTACTAAACCAATAATATTTGGAATAAAATAAAAATAATAAAAGGCAATAGCGCCCGACCGCATAATTTCATTTTGCGCACCACTAATAACAAAATACGAACCAACTCCAACAATAATCCAAGTAATAAAGTTCATCCCTGCTAAAGCATATTCATTATTTGTAAACATATATGAAATTAAAATATTAATAAAAAAGGGAGCAAAAATAGCTGTTCCTAAAAAAATATAACCCGTATTTTTAAGTTTAACTAAATTAAAATCAAAGGGAGAGGCACTATCCACCAATGTTGGTTTTAACTCATATCATGTTCTTTTGGGATTATAAACATTATCATTATTAGTCATTTTTATTACTCCTTTAAATGCTGCTTTTTATTATATAATAAATTAGTTAAAAATCCATTAAAAATTTAAAATTATTTGCCAAATAATTTTAAATCCATCTATTAAATAAAAGACATTTTGCAATGTCTTTTATTTAATAATTAATGATTGTTGTGTCATTTCGGGGGGAATTTCTTCACCTAATAAATCTAAGATTGTTGGAGCAATATCCGCAATTGCTGGATTATCTTTTCGTAATTGTAACCCACTTTTTGTAATAAAAATTGGAACCAATTGTGAAGTATGCTTTTTATTAGGGCCACCTGTTTCATCAATCATAATTTCAGCATTTCCGTGGTCAGCAGTAATAATCATAATTCCGTTAACTTTCTCAATTGCTGCATAAATTTTACCAAGACAATCATCAATAACTTTAACTGCTTGGATTGCTGCCGGTAAGTTTCCAGTATGTCCAACCATATCACAATTTGCAAAATTTAAAATAATAACATCAAATTCATTTCGATTAAGTTCAGCAATTAATTTATCAGTAATTTCATATGCCGACATTTCTGGTTTTAAATCATAAGTTGCTACTTTTGGTGATGGAATTAAATACGCAGAAGCCCCCGGTAAAGTAATTTCGGTTTGTGTGGCCAGACCATTTTTAAAATAATCTTTTCCAACGTCAAAGAAAAATGTAACATGAGCAATTTTTTCTGTTTCAGCAATTCGTAATTGACGATAACCCTTTTTACTTAATCATTCTCCTAAACCATTAATAACTTCAATTGTTTTAAAAGCAACATGTTTTGAAGCAACTGTTTCTGCATATTCCATCATTGAAACAAAATAAATATCATGTAATTTTGGCATAAAATAAGTTTGTGAATCATTACCAGGAAAATTATGATTTGTTAAAACTGAAGCTATTGCAATGGCGCGATCGGGACGAAAATTAGCAAAAAAGACGGCATCACCTGATTTAATATAACCTTTTGGAGTATTAATATTATATGCTGGCATTAAAAATTCATCATTGCGACCATATTGATATTCGCGGCCGATATATTCTATTGGTTCACTAAATTTAGAGCCTTTTCTTGAAACTAAAACATCATAAGCGACTTTCACTCGGTCATATTTTTTATCACGATCCATCGCATAATAACGACCACCAATGGTCGCAATTTCACCAACTTTTAATTTGTTTTGTAATTGTTGAAATTGTTTAAGATAAATTTTAATACATTCTGGTTTAGTATCACGTCCATCACCGAAAATATGCAAGTAAATTTCTTTTAGTCCTTCTTGTGCCGCTAATTTATAAGCGGCAAAAATATGATTTAAATGCGAATGAACACCACCATCTGAAAATAATCCCATAATATGAAAAGCTCCATTATTTTTTTTTGAAAAATTAATTGCAGCTAAAAGTTCTTGATTTTGATTAAATGTTCCATCTTTAATTGCTTTATTAATTAAAGTTAATGATTCATATTTAATGCGACCTGCCCCTAAATTAATATGTCCAACTTCAGAATTTCCCATTTGTCCTTCTGGTAAACCAACTCATTCTCCCGCCGCATGTGCCGAGACTCATGGATATTTTGATTTTAACTTTTCAACATTGACCATATGCCCTTTTGTTACAGCATTTCCTTTTGAATCGGGCGCAATTCCTCATCCATCAATAATTGCCAATAAAATTGGTTGTTTAACTTTCATTTTATTTATTTTTCCTTTCTTTTCCTTTCCTAACAATTATATAATCATTTTATATTATTGATAATATATTTTTCAATCATTTTTGCAACACCACCCGTTTCAACGGTTGTCTTTATTTCTTTTGCTATTGCCTTAATTTGTTTTTTACTATTATCAATTGCAATTCCCAATCCTACATTTTGGTATTAAGAAAAAAAGTTGAGGTTTTATAAAAAATATAAATAAAATAATTAAATAAAAATTAAATTAATCGATTATTAGAGCGATTTTTATTTGCATTATTCATCAGATAGTATCTTTAAAATTAAAAATTAACATATTTTACCTTACAAACTAGTTAATTTTTATAATTTCCTTTCTGTGATTTATTATATTTTTTCGTTTTAACAACTAATAATATCATTTTTAATAAAGTTACTATCTGATGAATAATGCAATACTAAAACTTAATATTTTTATGCTTAAAGATGGATATAACTAATCTGTTGCACGAAGCCTTAAAAAAAGTGTGAAAGCGATTGGATTTACTCTCCTATTTATTTTTTTAATTATCGACAATATTAATCACTTGTGAAATGTCAGAGCGCGTGTTTTTTGGCTTGTTTTCATAAAAAGAGTGCTGTTATAAACCAAAAAAAACAATATTAGACACCAAAAAACAAGATGGTTGGAACCCCAAAAGGTTATTTTCTTTATATAAAGTTGTCTATGGACAGATTAATCTTAATTAATAACTGGGTAAACTGTTTCTTTGTTTATTTCCGTACTGTCTTAAACTCTATCAAAATATCCTATCCGCCTCCGTCAACTTTCAAAGTAAAGCGGGTGGTAAAGTTATTAAATACTAAAATAAATTATATTTACTAAATATAAAAATATTAAATAATAAAGTATTATTATGTTTTTTTTACAGAAATTAAAATATTTTATGAAAAAATAAAATAAAAAAATTGAAAATAAATTACAATAATTAATGATACGAGATTATCCAGTAACTATGAATGATATTAATGATGAAATTTGAGCAACAAATAAAAAGAATTAAGGATTATAGATAAAAGACAAAATATAAAAGCTTGTATATTAATAAAACTTGAAATTAAATAAAAACTTCTTTTTATTGAGTTAATTGTCGTATTTCGGGCAGTAATAAAAAAGTTTAGGTTTGTGGGTATAAAAAAATTCAATTCGCTTATTAATTAAGTAATACAAAAAAATTATTAATAATTAGAATTTTTAGCAAAATTGTTTAATTTATATAATGTACGATGAAGCGGTAAAAAACAACTATTGTTAAATAAAAAGAATTGTTTTTTTATTTGTAAACCCATAATTATTAATTGAAACAGAGAAAGGGCGACATCTTAAATTCTTAAAATAGAGACTTTTTATCACAACTTTTTTGTTAACTTCAAGTTTTTTTTACATATTTATTAAATATCTTAGGAATTTTTACAAAGTATACCTGTTTTTTTTCCCTTATTTAAGGTGTTGTCCTTTTTATGTTTTAATTAATTTGGATAATAAATAAAAAAACAACCCCTTTTATTTAACAAGAGAAATAATTTGCTGCTTGAATTTACATAATACAATTTATTTAATTGTTTTTATTTTTAATTTTTATAAAACTTCAACTTTTGTAATTCTATCAAATTATTCATCATCTTGATTTTCGAATGTTTGATGATGAATCTTTTTCGAAAATAAAAGTTTTTTGTCATGTATATCAACCAATAAATTGAAATGGTAAATAAAAAAATAAATTCAATTGATCATAACCAGTATAACCAAAACCAAAGTAAAAAATACCAAATGTAGTTACAATAATTAATCCTAAAAAATAGATATTATTATAAAAGTTGAGGTTTTATAAAAAATATAAATAAAATAATTAGATAACTTTTTAAAAGGTTGATTTATCATTGTTTTATAAATATATTTAAAATAAAGAATAATTTTTATACCAAGACACATTTTTTTCTTACTACCCAAAAATAATTTCTCATTTTATTAAAACTAATTAAAATAACATTTAAAATACTTGTAAAATTGACTAAACCACTTAATTAATAAAGTATATCGTCAATTCATTTGGGAATATTTCCTAAATAATGTTTGGGAGTATTTAATATATTAACAATAATAAAAAAAGAAGGATTATGGTTATTATCAATAAAATGATTAAAATAAAAAAAGATAAAAAGATAACAATAATACCAATAAAAATTAAAATAATTTTAAAATTTTTTTTTTTTAATTATTCAATATCTTTACCAATTGTTTTTATTTTTAAAAAGTTATTTTTTTTGTAATAATAAATTATTTTTGATTTTCATTTTTCATTTTTTTTATAAGTATATTGTTTTTTTTCTTTCATTATTTATTAAGTCTATAACTATATCTTAACAAAAAATAATATGTTTTATTCTTTTAAATAATATCTTTTTGAAGATATAATTCATAAAAAATAAAAAAATTCTAAAAATAGTTGCTTGTTTTTTCATTTTTAGTATATAATTAGTAAGGCTAAAAAGATATACCACGCCTAGTTAGCTCAGTTGGTAGAGCACTCGGCTGTTAACCGATCGGTCGCAGGTTCGAGTCCTGCACTAGGCGCCATTGTTTTTTTAAAATTTTTATTGATATTTACCGGCCTGTTGGTGAAGCGGTTAACACACATGCCTTTCACGCATGCATTCACGGGTTCAAACCCCGTACAGGTCACCATTTTCGGGTGTTAGCTCAGTTGGGAGAGCGCCTGCCTTACAAGCAGGTGGTCAGCGGTTCGAGTCCGTTACACCCGACCATTTTTTATATATTAATGAGATGTCTTTTGGCTCAATAGGTAGAGAAACTGGCTTTTTTAACCACTGTGTCAAATGTTCAAGTCCTTTACGGGAAGTCAATTTTTAAAATAGAGTAACCGGGTGTGGCGGAATTGGCAGACGCACCAGACTTAGGATCTGGCGGGGTAACTCGTGGGGGTTCAAGTCCCTTCTCCCGGACCATAATTAAAAAACAAATTAGCACTTTCATAGTGTTTTTTATTTGTAAAATTTCAATAGGTAGTATTTGACCAATGGTCGATGTTAATAGTACTTATAATCCACAAGTAAAAATATTAAACCCAATTAAATGGCAAGGAAATTTTAAGGCATTAAATGAAGAAATTAAAAATTGAATCTTGGGCTATTTAGTTGATAATTTATCAGAAACAATTTTAAAAAAATATGATAGTATTACAAAAACTTAGGTTTTATAAAAAATATAAATAAAATAATTAGATAATTTTTTTTATTAATACCAAAAATATATAAATTTGTAAAAATGTAAATACGACCAAAGTACAAAATGTATGTGGTTTCTACAGATATAATTACAAAAACTTAGGTTTTATAATACTATCAAAAATTAAGTCCTATTTTAAATTGAAAAACAGCAAAATAATTATTTTTAGAGAATTTTAGAGATAAGTTTATTTGAAATAATTTAATAAATTATTTTTAAGTGTGTTTAAATATGCCAAAAATAGGACAAATTTACAAATATTTTATTTTTTTTAAAAAAATAGTTGCATTTATTAAAAAGATTGTTGTTATTAATCTAACAAGGGGCAGAATTTGATACTTTAATTTATACAAGGAATTTAAAATTTATTTATAATATTAACCAATAAAATAATAATTTTTATTTGTTATTCTTTTTACAAAATGGACAATTTTTTTCAAATGGAATATCTTGTTTAGTATATTTATAAATATTATGTAAATTAAGATGATTATAATCAGCAAATTGATTATTATTTGGCCTTATTTCTTCTTGATATGAACTACTATTTTTAGTTTGATAATAATTGTTCAAAACATATGAACTTTCATTTGAGTTAGCAACACCATATTTGTTATAATACCCCTTTTTATTATATAAATTATAATGTGTTGATACTAAGTTAATATCACTAATTTGGGGATAAAACTGATCAGTTGTTACAACACCGTGATGCTTAATATATTTTTTAGTTTCAAAATCGTTAATTTTTTTTGCAAAATATGCTGATTTTGTCTCTAACGATTCAACTTTTAAAGTTAAATTTTTTAAGTGATTTTGCACTTCTCCCAATGTTTTTGTATGTGTTGTATGTAAGTTAATTGAATCTTTAATTAATTCTTCAATCTTTTTAAAACGATATTCAAAATCATTTGAAATAACTTGTTGTAATGGTGTTTCCTTAATTGGTTCTGGATTTTCTTGATTAAAGTATTCAATTACTTCATCATCTAAATTTGAAAAATCATCGTTCATAATTTTATTATCTAATTCATCTAAACTATATGATACTTCGTCCTTTAAAATTGGTCGAATTTCTGATTGCAACGATTTATTTGTTTCATTTGTAACAACATCATGTAATAATTGGTCTTGATGATCTTCTACTTTATTCTTATCTAATTCATCTGCGTTAACTTCTAATTGATTTGTTCCTTTAATATCTGTTGTAAATATTTCTGCAGGCGCACTATCTCGTGTTTCTGTTAAAATATTATTTTCTTTTTCATTCATTGGAATATCAAACATATATGTTCCCACATTGTTTTGTTCTGTTTTATCTAGTAATTCGGGAGTTAATTCTAAATTAATTGCATCATTTTTTACCTTATACTCGTGTTTTGTTTCATTAGTTCTTAATATTTCATCTTCAACTAGCGTTGAAATATTATTTTCTATTTGTTCTACTATTTTTTGTTCAACTGATAGGTCTGAAAGTTCATTGTTTTCAGAAGATTGTATTTCATCATCATAATTATCTTCATTTGCAACTGAATTAATTTTATCAAGATACCAAGCTTGTGAATCATCTAACCCCGCTAGTTTGGAAAAAGGGTAATCATAATTATATGGAAAATTATCTTTTTTTGTTTCTTCATAATCTGATGTTTTAATATCGGGTAATAATTCTCTTTTTAATTTATCAATATTATGATCAGATGGAATAAATATAATTCCTGTCCGTTGTGACTCTTGTTTTACTAGTTTAATATTGTTATTTATAATTTCTATCTCTTTTTTTGTTTTATCATTATCTGCAACATTATTAAAAGTATTAATTTCTAAATTAATATTTTCTGATGATTCATTAATATTGTTATTAAAGACATTATCAATTACATTATTATCTGTTGATAAAATTTGATCATTATTAAAATAAAATGTGGTTTTTGAATTATTACTAAATATTTCAGAAATATGCATTAATTTTAATTTACGCTCTAATTCTAACTTTAATGTTCCTACTAATCCATTTGCTTGTTTAGTAAGAATATTATAAATTTTAGCTTTCTTTTTAATGAATTTAGGTTTTACTTCTGCTACTTCTGCTACTTCTGCTACCATTTGTTTAATATTAAGTGCTTGTTGATGCATTTCACTTCATTTATTATAAAGTTTTTTTTGTTTTCTTATCATTGTTTTATCTGATGTTAATGATGAATTAAAAAATTTATCATCTAAAAAAAAAAATTTGTTTTTTCATCTTCTGCTTCATTAAA
Organism: Spiroplasma endosymbiont of Antitype chi; assembly: GCA_964019725.1. Classification (GTDB taxonomy): domain Bacteria; phylum Bacillota_I; class Bacilli_A; order Mycoplasmatales; family Mycoplasmataceae; genus Spiroplasma. The sequence continues at coordinate 503,733 of OZ026467.1, forward strand.
ATCGGCATTTTTGTTTATAGAGCTTGTTTTATAAGCAAAACTTTTAATATCAGCATTAGACTTATAACCAGCATTTTGTTTTACATCTAATAATGGAGCACGAATTTCCTCAACTCATTCATTTTGTGGAACATCATTTTCTGAATTTTGATCTTCTAATTCGTATGATATTAAGTTTGATTTTTCTTGTTGTTTAACTTCATTAACAACTGGTGGTTTTGATAATTCTTTTGATTTACTTTGTTTTAAATCAGTTTCTGTTTTATTTGATTTTTGATAAGATAACTTTCTACTATCATCCTCTTTTGCGTAATAATTGTTTTTGAAATTTCTTTCGGTTTCTCCGATCCCCGCTATAGTCGCGTCAACTCCCAAAGTTGCGCTTCCACGATACTTTCATTCTTTATTTACCTCTCTTTCAAGTTTTTTATCTTGGTGGTAAATAACAATCATATTTCTTTCTTCAACAAAATTTTGTAAAGACTCAACATCAAATAATGTTGATTCAATAAACAATAAACCAATAAAAATTAATGATAATAATATTAATGACGCTACTTTTCCATAAATTAATGCTGCAATAATTAATGTAACAAATATCATTTTAATATATGGTTTTGCAATTAATTGTCTTTTTTTAACACGATGCAGCTGAACTGATACTAGTATAATAACTAATAATGAAACAAAAATTGTTAAAGCAATAATTGTGTATCATCAAATATCTCCTGTCAAATAACTTAAAATTTGTTCTTGTTTAAAAATTGATGTTTGAAAAATATCATTCATTGAATTTAAAATTGATGGAAGCGCAACGGATTGTATTACCAAAAAGTTTAAAATAGCAGTAAAAATTTGAAATATCGCTCCAATTATAATTAAAATCCACCCTAATGTTACTAGAAACACAAACATTTTAATTATCCTCACCTATCTACTTTCTGCCGCGCATAGATCAATAATCAAATCCAATTTTTTTATTATCCCCATCTTCTGTTTTAACAGAAGCAAAATCTGACATCAGATTATAAGAATCAACCGCTTCTTTTGTTGAATCTTTAGTAATGACATTGTCATTATCATTTTTAATAATATATCGTTTGTTATAAGCAATAACTTCATGATCAACCAATTGGTCTGTTGCATAATTGCCATACATCTGTTTAACATAAGTTTTAATTAAAAGTGGATTTACTCCAGCAATAAATTTAAACTGTAAAATTCCTTTAAAAATAGCTTGCACTAAGCTAAATATTTTTTTAAATTTGACATATCCAACTAAATCAATATTATTAAAAATTACTACAATATTTTCTGTGATGTCATAAGCGCGTAAAATTTCTTCAAATTCTCTTCTAATATATTCTAATGGGTCATCAAATTCTAACTCATTAACAATTACAATTGAATTATAATCATTAACTTGTTCTAATGATTCACCTTGTTTTAAAGTTCGTGCAAATAATTTAACACGATCTCATAAAACTTTTTTATCTTCTAAACTAATTTTTGGTAGTCCATTAATAATTTTTTTAAGTAAAAATAAAAATGGCGAAGCATATAACTCAATACGTAATAAATCAATATTAATAAGCGGCATCGAAAAAAAAGAAGTAGCAATTTCAGACATTGAATCACAATTTTCTTTACCCATAACTGCTAAGAAAAATTGCATCTCGTTATTTTTTTCTTTAAAAATTTTCATTAAATCACGAATAATTTCAAAACTTGATAATGTAATTCCATCAATCTTAAGTTCATCAGTTTTAATATTATGATTGCTATTCTTTATAAAGTCTTCTTTCAATTCCTCTTCTTCGTTGTTGTCTTTTAATAAATTTATATTTCGGCCATTACTTTTAATATTTATTGTATTTGTTTCATTAGTATTTAATTTTATATTTTTCATTCTTTCGAATGGATTGATGTACATCGTGTAGTCCTCCTGCTTCGTTTATTTATAGTTAAATTATATCATATTTCTAAAAAAAATTATAAAAAAATTGCATTATGAAATGCAATTTGGTATGATTTTATACTTTTTTAAAATTAACCATTATGATCTTTCTTTAAATCCGCAAGTTCTTGTTCTAGTTGTTTAATTCTTTCTTCATTCTTTACTAATGGCGGATTGCTACCATCATCATCTTTTTTACGATATTCCTTCATTATTTTTCTTTCCAAAATTCGAATATTATCTTTATTCATAAAAAAGAAATGCCCCATAAAGTAACCAATAACTCAGATACCTAAAAATAAGATTGTAATTAAGAAAGCAACAGTGTACTTTTCTTGGTTAATAATAAATAAAACAGTAAAAATACATGTTAACAAAATTAATATACATAAAACAACAACATTAATAATTAGATATCATGATCATTGTTTTTTATTTATTTTTTTTTCCATTTTTCTCTTCCTTATCTAATAAATTCTTTTGTTAAATAATTATAAATCTTTGAAGGACTATTATCTAAATAACCGGCGTCAACAATAATATCAACATTAAATTTTTGAAGATCATTAAATTCTTTAGCATAATTTTGACCGCTAATATTCACACTTGTCCCATAAATTGGCCCAACCTTATTAATAATTTTTTTTAATCATTTTGATTTTGTAATTCTAATCCCAATTGTATTATCTTCTGCAATTTTATAAATCTTATTAATATCATCTTTTATGTTAAGTATTATAGTAATAGTTTCATTATTTTTAAAGAGTTTTAAATCATCGTGTGGCAAATCAATAAAATTCTTCGCCATACGAACTGAACTAACAATAACTGATAAACACATTTTTTCTGATCGTCCTTTAAATTTAAAAATTCTCGCTTTTGCCACTGGCGAACCAATAATGCACGTCATTCCATAAATAGTATCTGTTGGAACAATAATAACTTTTTCTGCTAAATAATTAGCAATAATCTCTTTGCGATCTTTTACAGTAAATACTTTCATATATAATTAGCCTCCTTTATTTTGAATCCTTTGAATTTGATTTAATTTGTTCACTGCTAATATGATTACTTTTAATTTTTGAAATATTTGAAAAAGCAATAATTGATAAAACAGTAATGAAAGCAAATAATAGAATACCGCTTGCTAATAATTCATTCAATTGTAATCAAAAGTAATCTAAATTTGTTGTTTTAAAAAGCGGCTTCATTGCTGTTTCTTTAAAATTATTACTTTGACTATTTCAATAATCAACTGCTTTTGTTAATTCATATTGATAAATTAGAAACATCACTATTGAATTTCCAATTACAATTAAAAAACTAACATAAAAACTAATAAAACCTTTTTTAGTTAAATTTGGTTTTTTCAACATTACAAAGGTAAATGCAAATAACATTGAAATAATTAAAGCAGAAGAAATAATTGTTAAAACACTAATAAAAATTCCTGACTTGGGCATATTAATTGTCATCTTAAAATAATCAATATTTGGCTGATCCAAAATACTAGTTGTATTTGATATAATAGCATTTATTGTTAATTGTGGATAAAAGTAAGAAAATAAAAAAACCGGTTTGCATCAGTAAAACTACTGTCAATAATAATTATATAAACAAATTGTGGAATAAAAATCATACTTGAAAAAAAACGAATCATAGTGAAATATTAAATTAATTTGGAATTAAATATAGACTAATAAACTTTTTAAGACGACTTTGATTAAATGTATCTTTTAAAACAAATAATTCTTCTTTTTTAGTTGGATTAATATTATCATTTAATAATCATTCTAATTTAAAACTAACTTTCAACATAATAAAAATAATAAAAATCATTTGTAATCCTTTAATTTATCAGACAGCATTAAGACCAATTCATGGTAATGTATATTTATTGTTTGTTCCAGGTCCTGTTGCTAAATTAATTAATAATTTAACAATTGCATTTCGATTTGGAATATTTTTATGAAACATATCTTGAATATTTTTAACAAACTCGGGGCAATTATAACCACCCCTTAAAGAACGACAAGACTCTGTGAATAAATCATAATAATATTCTGAAAGTGAAAATAATAAACAAGCACTAAATAAAAAAGATATAATAAAAACTGTTCCAATTAACAACATTTTATTATTGAAATTAATTGTTCGTTTTTGATTATGAATGTAAAAAACACCACTAATAATAATGGCGCCTTCTAATGTTACTAACGCAATATATGGCAAACCAAATATTAAAAACTCATTTGGTAGATTGGGTTTTGTAAATATCACTAAAACACCCTTGGGTACTGTTGCAATAAAATTAAAGTATTTTTTTAAAAGTTGATCACTATGTGATACATATATAAAATTAAAATATGGGACCATAATAAATAAAACTAATAAAAAAGCAATATTAATAATGCAAGTTCTTTTAATATTTTTAAGTTTATCTTTCATATCCTACACCTCATATTTAAGTTTCTTTTATTTTACTACAAAAAATTAGATAGTATTACAAAAGCTTAGGTTTTATAAAAAATATAAATAAAATAATTAGATAACTTTTTAAAAGGTTGATTTATCAGTGTTTTAGAAATATATTTAAAATAAAGAATAATTTTTATACCCAAACCCAAGCTGTTTTCTTAATACCAAAAAGTTAATAAGTTAGAATTAACTTTTAGATTACATTAAAATCCGATTAAAACCAAGATTAAGACATTTTTTGATGGTGGTGTTTAAGTTGATGATTGTTCGGCCGAATATCAGTGATATGGATTAAATTACTCAACATTATCAATATATAACCAATCTATTTTAACTGAATTTTTAAAATTATTAAAAATGTTTTATTAAAGTCTTATGATATTACCTATGATATTGAAATCATTAAAGCAAAATTGCAAAGTGTTTATTATGAATTAATTAAAGTGTAAACAGTTAATACCGGTGGCGCGCCAAAAGTAGAAAAAAAATAAAACAATATTTTATATACAGACAATGTATTTAATAAAATAGAAAGAAGGAAATAAATTATTGCACAAAACCCCCACAAATAATTTTTGGATATATTGCTAATCAAGCAACAAAACGAGACCGATAAACATTTAAAAAATGATATTTACAAAACTTATCAACAAAAATTTAGTTAAGAAGCTTTATTCGCGTGAAAAGAAGCCAATAAATTTGATTTAACATATAAAAAAAGAAAAATATTAAATACAATGAAGGTATAGGAAACGAAGGACGAGTATTTAATACCGATGATAACCTACTAAAATATTCAACAGTAAAATTTGAAGATGGAATTGTTGAATTAGATACACATTTTAACTTTTGCTCGTAAATTAGACCCCATAGAAAGTGATTTTAATTCCTAATCTTTGAGCCGCTGATATTGAGCAAGCAATGGATACTGAAGTTGCTTATAAACGCAATAAAATTTTAGAAATTATTAATAAAGGAACGGTTACAACCGTTCAAGGTCAAAAAGCAGATGATAAAAATACTTTGCAAATTCACGATGAAATTATGTATAAAATATATGAAAATGGCTTTACTCCATCATAAACAGTTTTTTTAGGTTCGGCCGATTTTATTCGTGGAATTCGTAATAAATTACAACTGCAACTTGTAGCAAACGACCAAATAAATATTGTAATTGCAACAAGTGGGGTAATGAAAACTGTTGAAGGAACAACATACTATATGGTTCATAAAAAAATTACCAATTATTGATAAAAATGGTTCAGAAGGAACAATTATTCTATTACCAGAAGGTGTTAATGCAATTGCTTTTAAATTTAGCAAAAAATATGACCCCCTTATTTTAAACAAAAAAGACCATACGCCATTAAGGGCTGGGGGCAGACGCCTTGGGTACTTGTATGGGCAATACTTTGATTATGGGCATAGTTTTATATTTAGGTTGCGCAGTATTTGAACCAAAAGTAATTATTAAACATATTGTTGCAAAAATTGATATTAATAAAATTAATAAAATAGATAAACTAAATATTCATATTCTAGACCTAACTCAAACAACGGCAGAACAGTTAAAACCACAATTTAAAGATGTTGTTTTAAAATTGGTAAAAGCGGTAAATAGTTCTTTAACTGAAAGTAATTTTGATTACTTTATTGAAAGCAAAGGTGAAGATTGGTTAATTAATATTATAAACGATAAAACTGTTGAAGTTTAAATTGAAGGTAAAAACAAACGTTATTGGTCAAACAAATCCGATTGATGTTTTAAAATTAAAAATTATTAATAGTACTAAAAAATAGTATTTTTTCGTTTTAAAATGCCAATCGGAACATTTAAAACAGCCCTTATTTATGCTGTTAAAAAAATCCAACTAGATTGTGTCAATTCAACAATAAGAAAAAATTTTTTGTTTACAGTTATTATAATTTTTAGGAATTCAAATTTTAAATTTTTTAATTATACAACACAAATTTTGGAGATTGCAAAAAAAAAAAGAAAAAATAATAAAATATATAATGTACGATTAATCGGCAAAAAACAACTCTTGTTAAATAAAAAGTATTGTTTTTTTATTTGTAAGCCTATAATTATTAATTAAAACAGAGAAAGGACGGCATCTTAAATTATTAAAACAGAAACTTTTTATCATAACTTTTTTGTTAACTTCAAGTTGTGTTACATATTTATTAAATATCTTAGGAATTTTTAAAAAGTATACCTGTTTTTTCACCCCTTATTTAAGGCGTTGTAATCTCTCTGTTTCAATTAATTAATTTGGCTAATAAATAAAAAAATAATATCAAAGAAAGGAATTAGTAATGAAAATTAATAAGCAACAAAAAATATGTGATGTTAATGATTGCTATAAATCAATACCATTCATTACCGAATAATTTGTATCAAATAAAGTTTTATGAATTTGCGAAAAACATAAATATTTATTAAATCAAGTTAAAAATTGAAAACAAATAAATTTTTATAAGAAACTAGAAAATTCAAAAATTATTTTTGATTATGAAACTGGGTTTTTAAAAATTTGATGTAATAAAACAACTTAATGCAGAGTGGGGCGTTTATTTTAAATAACTAAGTGTTTTTATTCCACATTAGGCGGTCTAGCCCGGCGGGTAATCAGTCCGGAAATAATAGACGCTTTAACAAGCGATAGTCTTGATAAGTCCAAAGTTAACTATCAAACGACAATAAACATAGAGATAGTGACTTTATAAATAAATTTGCTATAGATATTACTTCTTATAAGTGACATCGGTTTAATAAAAACCACAAAGTCAGCATTAGGATCTTCAAGGCGCAAGTGAATTTATTGTAAAAACTGAACTCTTTGACCCAAAATGGCGCGGATGAAGAGAGAGAAAACTATATGGCTCCAAAATAAAAAAAACAACGGTGGATTATTAAATATTCAAACAATTAACATACCACCTCCGCTCACCCCCGGCGAAGCGGATGGCGTAGTAAATAAATAGATAAATACTTATATAAATAATTTTCGCTTTAGCAATTTCAATTGGGAGTGATTGCCAGCGAGTTAAAAATAGAGGGAGTTATAATGACAGAATATAAAAGTATATATATTAATAAAACTTGAAATGAAATAACAACATCATTTGATTGAGTTAATTTCCAGCCTATTAATTGTCGTATTTAACATCATAAAAAGCATTATGATTGGTAATGTTTATAATGATCAAAAATGTATTTAAATTTATTTGCAGATAAATGAGATGTTTTTTTGTTTTTTATATGCAATATTACAAAATTAACGATATTTTAGATTTAGCTTCCGATGGTTGAAAAATATTACAAATTGACCAAAAAATCAAAGAAATAGTTTAGAGGATTTATATGAAAAAGTTAAATAAAATTTGTCTTAAACAAAAATATTGAGGTTATTGCTCAAAATGTAATCAAGAAAATAAATTACAAGAATTAATTCTTAAAAGTTATTCGGTTTTATTTGAAGATATGAATGATTAACATTTGGCATTAGGTAAAAAGAATTAGGAGGAAATAAAAAATGATATGTAATAAAGCATTAAAAATTACCAATAAAGATATTATTTATGTACAAATTGACAGTGATTATTCAGATAATTTAGAGTTAAATTTATATCTTAAATTTTGCGATGAAGAAAAACATGTAGGTACTTTTCAACCAATAGACTTTGATTTAAATTTAAAATGATATGAAATTGATAAAGTTAAAGGTTTAATTAGTGATTATTTATAAGATGAAGAAGTAGATTGCGAGGTGATAAATTATGAATAAAAGATACTTATTAATAATTAATACTAAATATAAAACAAATAGTTTATTTTTTTATACATTATAAGAAGCAAAAATTACAGCGGAAGAAGACTCTTCTTTTAAAACAACTATTATTGATTTAGAAAACGAAAATATTAAATAAAAAGGATGTCAATAATATGTGAAAAAATGAAGATGGCAATGTTTATACCAAAGAATATTTATTTAATGAAGCACTTGAAGAATGTCATTCAGAAGAAAGTGCTTATGACTATATTGATAATTTAATTAATGAAATGGAATTAGAGGAAATTTAATTATGGCAGACTTAAAATTAAATAATGAATTTAAAAATATTAATTATCTGTTTTATTTAAAAGGAAATAATTTTAAAGAATTAAGTTTAAAAGCATTAACAATTAAAAAAATGAATTGATTAAAATGGACAATAATTAGCAGAATTTATTTATCGTCAGCATAATTATTATGCTTTAAATGGTTATCAAGATGTTCATTTAAAAGATATTCCTAGTCTTGTAAGTAAAGTAGATATTGTTTTTCGTGAACCTGTAAAAATATTTGATAATTGTTTATATGATGTTAATAAATTAAGAAATAATTTAATTAAATTAAAAAAACATTTGAAAACAATAAAATATAAATTAAAAATAATATAACTCAGGATTTTTTTATAAAGCAACAATAGTTTTTAAAAAAACAAGAATTAAAAAAACAAGAATTAATTGAGAAAGTAAATAATTTAACTGTTTATATGGGGTTAGATATGGACCAAATTCAATATGAACAAGTTAAATTTATGGAAAATATTGTTTAAATTGATAAATCACTTGGACCAAAACAACTTAAAAAAGTTGGTATTAATTTAATTAAAGAAAAATTATTAATTAAAGATATTGAGATAATTGGAATTGATAATGATTTTTTACAAAATACAAATAAATTATAACTTATTCAATTAATTAAATATTATTTAACTATTTATGAAAAGTTAGTTAAAAACACAATTAAATCACAATTAGATACAAATAAAGATACTAAATTAATTGGTATTAAAGGAATTAATTTCAAAATAAATAAAGGAGTGAAAAAAAATGGCAAATGAATTACAACAATATATTAATGTTGCATTTATTAAATATGAATTAAAAGTTAATGATAAATATTTAAAATAAAATATTTTAGCACTAGAAGAATTAAAAATAAAAAATGGACAAAGTTATATGTCGTTAGTTTTTCTAATTCTGATAATGCTAAAATTACAGCATTAGGTATTATTAAATTAAGTAATAAAGGTTTAATTTTTGGAAAAGATTTTAATATTATTCCATTTAAAAATAAATTAACAACTATTATTGATAGTAAATTTTATTGTAAAAAAATTTAAGAAGCAGGATATATTCCGCGAAAATATATTATATTTAAAGGTGAAAAATTTGAATGAGATGTTATAAATTATTACCTAAAAATTCATGAGATTAATTTTAATGCAAATACTAGTAATTATAACGAAATTATTGGCGCTTATTCTTTTGCAAAAGATAAAAATACAAATTATCAAGGTATTTTATTAAAAAAAGCAGATATTGACCGTTTAAAAAGTAGTAGTCCAATTGGAAATAGTAAACATTCACCTTTAAATAAATGAACAAAAGAAATCGTTGAATCAAAATTATATCGTAAATTAGCATTAAAAATGGGTATTGATATTTCTGATATTGTTTTAGATGAAAAAGAAATTAAAGAAGATGGTAATTTTGATTATATAACATTTAATGATATTGCTGTCGCCAAAAATAACGGGCAGATGAGCCCGATAAACCCTTATCAAATAATATTTTTATAAATACTCCATATAATTATGAAATAGCGGATACAAACAATAATGTATTTAAAGAAGAAGATATCTCTAATGTAGTACCCCCCGGCAGTTAACAACGATGAGTAATGAGCAACTTGATAAAAATAGGCATTGAACCCCACCAGGAACGGGTACTATGGCTGTTGCTATTTTTGAAGATAATAAATTAATTGATAAATCTGAATGTACAAATCGTTATTTAATTGCACAAGCCGATATTATTTTAGATAAGTTAAAACAAGATGCAATTATTAATATTGAAGATTGTTTATATACATCTGCCAGCGCGAGTAAAGATAGAGATTATTTATTAAAAATTATAGGGTCAATTAAATATAAAACAGAAAAATTATTAAATATTAATTGAGTATCACCACATCACAATAAATTTGTTGTTAAAAATATGGAAAATTTAAGTAAATATAATGACAGTTTTATATTAGAATTTGAAAAAAATATTAATTTAACTTATCAATATGGCAATGGTTGAAAATATAATAATCAAAAAATAAGTAATCATTTATAAGATGCAATTATTATTGCTAATTATGATAGTTAATATTATGAAACACTCATTTAATCAAAAAACAGGAAAATATTATTCTAAATTAATTCGTAATGTTAATATTTACTTAAATGAAAATGAAGAAAAAGTTTTAAATTAATTTAATGACTTTACTTATTAGCAACGAATTGAACATCTTATTAATTTTTATATAAAACACAATAAAGAAAAATAAAAAATAACCAATTAAGGTTATTTTTTAAATACTATTTGTTAGTTTTCTAATAGCATCTTTTTGTTGTTGTTTTTTGTCATTTACTTTAACTTGTTTTTTAACATTTTTAATTTGACCTGTTTTTAATGCTAATTCTGTTGCATAATCAGGTCCGCGTAAATTTTTTTCGTGGGCAATAACAGCAGTTCTTAATTCTCTAATTTCTGCTTTATATTTTTTAATTTTTTTAGCAGATAATCCTAGTATACCTAGACCACCCCCCGCCCCCGCTAATACAAGTAATGCGATCATTAATGTATAATTTAACATTTTTTCACTTCCTTTCTTATCCTTGCTCAAACAGTGGTTATCCATTCTTTAATAACAAAATAATTTATAAATTAAACTATATAACCACCCAAAAATATCAACCACCCCTAAATATATAGTATATTTTAAATTTAATTCCCTTGTTATTTTCTTCTGTTATACCATCTAAATTATTTCATTGTTTTGCTATTCTTGGTTTAATAACACGCGGATTAATGCGGCAGTCCAAACAATGTATTAAATGGTCTTTTTTTCATTTTGATTTATCAATTCAAATAATAATTAAAGAAATTATTAAAGTAATTAAAGGTAATATTGTAAATACTAATACCATTTTAGATATTTTTAATCATGGTATATCAATTTTCATATCAACTTTTGGTGTACTACTAGCAACAAATATTCCTTGAATTCCATGTATAAATAAAGGTGTTAATAATATTGCAATGCCATTTCCTCGATATTGACCATAATTATATCAATAAATTTTTTATTCTTAATACCATCAATCATCCCATATTATAATCAACAATTTAATGCTAAAAATATCAATGTATAAAAACTGACTACTCAACTACAAATTTTATATTTTATTTCTCATTCTCTAATATCTTTATGAGTTCAATTATAAGTTGGAATAGTGTCTTTTTTAAATCAATTTCAGGACAAGGCCCATTTAATTAAGTTGTTTTATCTTGTTTCATTAATTTAATTCCTCTCTAACTTACCTTTTTTCTTTCAATATGTATAAAAATTATTTTTGCACTTGATTCAATACTACCATCGGGTCTTAAAATTATAATATTTGGTTCAAAAAATTCATATATGGGGTGATTTTTAAAAGTCGTAAAAGTTACATTTATAACATCATTTGGTTGGTCTGAAATATTTATATTATAAATATAATTATTACTATCATAATCTTTTATTTTATATGTATGTGATGAGTTTGATACAAAGTCACCATTATCAACAATTTATCAATCATTACCAGTATTAATATATATTGCTATTACTCAATAATGAACTACCATTAATAGTTTTAATGTTTGTTCCACTTATTAATTTATCTTATTTAGCATCTGATGCCGTTAATTGTTGTTCATTTTTAATAATAGTTTTATTGTCAATTGGTGTTTCTACATTTGAACTTTGTTTTTCTTTTCAAACGCCATTTTCTTCATAAATAGTATCATTATCAAATGGAACAATCAGTTTAATATATTCGTTATAATCAATATTACTAAAATCATTAATAGTTGGATAAGTAATATTTATTGAATTATCTGTTGGTAATCGTTCTTTTAATCAAAATAATAATGTTGGATAAAAAGTTTTTTTACTAATATGCTTATATTATTCTTCTCAAGGATGAGTTTAATTATCTAAACTATAATTATATGGTCTATCAACGGTTTTACTAGATATAATATCAATTATTTCACCTTCTAATTTTAAAGAATTTTTAACATTACGAGTAATATTTTCATTTGCTTTTGGGACATTAGTTCGAGAATAAGCAACTCCACCTTTTGAAAATTAAGCACTACCAGTTAAATCATTAACACCTTTGGGTAAATATCAATTTATAACTAATAATAAACAAGATTATTAAATATAACTTAATCATTTATCATATTGAATTAAACCAGTATTATATTTTTTTACTCAGGGAAATAAATCTTTTTTATTTATTTTATCTGAAATTGTCCCACCTGATAATCTATCCATTCATAAACTAGTTTTTAAAATAGCATTATAAATTAAATTATCATTATAAGCAGATTTTTTTCTATCATTAATATGTTGTCAAAGTTTACTTTCTTCAACATCTTCAACTGTTATAAATAATAAATTACTTAAATTATTTTCCATATAAAACGCCTCTTAATTGATTGCTATATTTATTTTTTAAATTACTTGGCTTATAATTATTAACTATTGTTTTTGTTTTCTTAATTTTTTCGATATTTTGATTAGTTTTGTAAAACATATTTTTAACTGGTGTTTTATATAAATTATTAATATTTTTAACATCACTTCGGCGTTCGCGATACCATTTTTTATTATGAATTTCACCATAAAAATTAAAATTAAAATGTCCAATTTTTAAATTATTAATAAAATTTTTAATTTGTTGTAATTTTTGAACTGTTGGTAATGTTAATTTAGTAGTTACTTTGGGATATTTTTCTTTTAATGCTTGTGGTAACCGTTTTTTAATATAATCTCTTAAATGACTGGGTAATCATTTTTTTAATCAATAACGCCAAAATAAAGTCCCGGCATTTGATACAGCACATTACTTAATAATTTTTATATTTAAACTGGAATACTAGGATAAACATAAGATCCATAAACTTAGGATGTTTTGCTGTTTTTGTATATATTAAAATAGTTAAATTAACCGTTAAAGTTAACTTATTTGTTATATTAAACACACCACTATCAAGTCAACTACCATTTAAAGATTGTCAATTAGTATTTATATAATTTTTATTTTTAAATTGTTCTCTATTTTTGATATTATTATCTTTTTCTAATTGACTTAATATTTGTTGAATTTCTTTTTTATGACCCCTTTTAATTAAATCTACATAGGTATAAGGATTTAATCATTTATAAATATCTTCAATCTTATTTGTAATCTTTTGTAAAGGATTAGCATAATATTAAGCAAATTTATTAACTTTATTAATTTAAATTACCAAACTTACTTATTATGTTTTCATTACCTAAGTTTTATGCTAATAAAGATAAAACTCTTAATATTAATAAATTCATTGTTTATTAAGAATTTTTAATTACTCCATCAATCGGGTTTTTGACCACTAGAGCGTCATTTTTACCTTGAATTTGAACTTCAACAGTTTTATCATTTGTAATATTAATTGGCCAATCTTCGCCTTTACTTTCAATAAAGTAATTAAAATCACTTTCAGTTAAATAATTATTTACTTTTTTTAACTGCTTTTAAAACAACAGCTTTAAATTGCGGTTTTAACTGTTCTGGCGTTGCTTTTGTTGGGTCTGTAACACATGAATAGTTGGTTTATCTATTTTATTAATTTTACTAATATCCATTTTACTTGGTGTTGGTGCGGTGATTACATAATCAACCGGAACCCTAAAAGTTTTATTTAGATTACTTTTAGTAGTATTAATTTCATCTTGTGTTGGTTCTTTTTCTAAAATAATTTTACATGTTTTTGGATATAAAATAGTTAGTGTAGCATATTGCACTTTACCAATTAATTTAGGGTTAGCAATATCATTATCTAAAAATTGTTGAATATTATCCATATTAATTGGATATGCTCATAATTGCGGTGTTATTAAAAATTAAACCATTTACATTAGTAAAATTATAACCTTTATCGCGGTTAACTTGTCCTTTTGTATATGTTTTTTCTAAATGAAAACTTTTAGATATTGGAATAACCATTGCTGTATTTTCATATAATTCACCATTAACCATCGCTTTTAATTGTGCTTGTGAACCAATTACTTTTAAATAAGCGGGTGTTAATCCTAAATAGGATCTTCGTTATAAACCCATAAACATTTTATCGGTTGGCAAACAAAAATATAAATTACTAATTTGATTTGTTAATTCAATCAAAGTTTCATTTAATATAAAGAATGCTTTATTTGTATCATCTTAATTTTTTGTTGTATAACTACGAAATGGAATTACTTCATATTGACCATCTGCTAAACAATAATCATAAATAGCCTGAATTAATTCACATTCTAAATTAACAAATTTATTTTTTACGACACTAGAAATGACATCGGCAATCATTCCATTTTTAATATTTTCTTTTATCATTGCTAAATCAAATGCTTCATTCATTAATTTTAAATTAAATATTTTATCAATAGGAACTGGAATTATTGTTAATCCCATTGTTTGAGTTGTTCCACTATTTGGTAAAGAATAATCATCTCGTCATATCACACGATGAGTTAAATTATATAATGCTTGTCCTGCCATTAGGTAATCAAGCAACTTTTTCTGCTGTTGCAGTTGCATATTGCATAATGCTTGCATATTCATTATATAAATGTCCAAGCAATAAAGCATTAACCATATCAACATAGGCTTTTTGTCCCGTTGTATTACCTTGTAATGTAAAAGGTACTTGTGGCAAATTAATTGTTACCATAATATTTCACTCCTTAATTATCTAAGGTTTTTAAGTGTGAAATCTGATATCTTTTTAATTTCTTCGGGAGTATATGATCCTTTTTCTTTAATAATTTCAATATTATCATTTTTATTTTCAACCGAATTTTCAATCATATATTTAATAAAATTAGTTGGCGAAACTGATGGTTATTATTCAACAAACAAATCGGGTTTTAATTCTTTTAAAGTTTGCATTTTTTCAGTTAAAGAACTACCACTAACTTTATCTAAATTATTTTTAATATCTTCAATTTTAGTTAATGGAACATCTTTAAAGGCTTTTAATTCATCTAATTCATTAGATAATTTAATAAAGTCTTCTTTTTATATAATATCTTCTCGTTTTTGCACACTTTCTCTAATTTGTTTTGCTTCATTATTAAACTGATTTAATATATTTTCTGCAATCTCTTCACTTAAACCTTGTTCAATTAATTGTTCTTTTGTAATTGCCATTTTTATAAACTCCTCTTTTTTATCCTTGTCCGATTAACAAGTCGGTGTAACTTTTTTTTTTTTACGGAAAAAGATTAAACCTATAAGTTAATTACATACTAATAGTTTACAAATGGGAGAATATAAAAAAATTTTATTTTTTCCTTTTTTTCTTTCTTTTTCATTTTTTTCCCCTCAACTTAATATATTTTATTGCTAATTTAACCCTTAAAAAGCGTAATAAGCATTATTAAACAAGATACAATTTTTAAAATAGTTTATATATATATATATATATATAATGTCAATATATCTTGATAAAAATTTTCAAGATTAAGAAAAGGAGAAAAACAATTATGAAAAAATTACTTAGTTTATTAAGCGCATTAACTATTAGCGGAACTGATGTACCAACAACAATTGCCGCCAGTACTTATCAAAAATAAGAAAATAATGATAATTTAATTTTTAACTGAGCTTCTAATAGTTTTAGTTGAGTTAAAATTTGAGGATTAAATTGAATTTTAAAAATAAATGCAAATAATATTCAAGTAATTATAAATTTAATAAAAAATAATCCCAATACAAATCAAAAAATTTTAAGGGAATTAATTGTTGCATCTTTTGGCATGTTTGCTGCCTATTTAACAGATGCTCTTTCTCGTTTGGGATATGAATGTGACCAACAACAGCGGTAAAAGTTATATAAGTCGGTATTGGGGAACGGCGTGTGCTATTGTGGGTTATTTTTCTCCAAAATTAACATTATTAAATAATATTTTAAATCTTATAACAAATCATAATTTTATAAATAATGGCATTTGAATTGCATTTAATACATTAATTCCAAAAGAAGATATAGGGAAATTAAATGAAAATGGAAACATGGAAATTTTTTCAGATACAGATTAATATTATTAAGCAAATAGTTATATACATGATGAAAATAGAAGAAAAAAAAGAAGCATATTATGAAACTTTAGAGAGATTTTTTGCCACTAATAAACATAAATTAAATTTAAATTATTATGATTGAACATATATTGCATATAATTTTGATATGAAAAAATAAAAAGATTTTAGAAATTATTTAACAAATATTATAAAAATTAAAAAAATATTATGGGATGGTACTTTATATTTTTGGGGCGAACTTGTAGAAGAAAGATATAATGAATATGTTACTGCTATAGTTAATACAGTTATAAATAATTAGTCAAAGATAAAAGATAAAATTCAGGATTTAAAAATAAATCAAGAAATTTATTTAATTTGCGATACTAATGAAAATTTTTATGAAATTACAATTAATTAGTGTTTATTTATTAATTAAATAAAAAAAATATTAAATATTTTAGGAACAATCACTTTAATTACAACAAGTAATGCGAGTTTAGTTGCCTGTAATACACCACAATAATATACATTCGAATAATTAGAACGTTTAAAAAAAGAAAACCAAATAAATACTGCTAAAAAAGAAATCAGAGATAACTTAGAATTAATAGCACCACAAGAAAAACCTTTTAATAAAGTTGATGATAAAAATGATATTATGTGGTATGAAAAAGTGAAAATAAATATCATTTAAACAAATTTAAAAATGTTGCGCACAACGGATGAACTAATAATTAATGATGGTAATAACCACTTTTATTTAAGATTAGACTTTTATTTGAATTTGTTATATATATGAAACTTATTTAGGAAAAGAAACTAAGTTTCATTATTGAAAAAATAAAAATTATGATTATTTTAAATCAGTTTATCGTTAAAATTTAAATACTAAGGAACATGATTTAATTATTTATGATAAAGGCAATATAAAAGTTAATGTATAAATAAAAAAAGAGATAATTAAAAGAGTGCGCCCAATTTAGTAAGTACTAATAAAAAGTATTTACTATTTTTTTAATTACATCTTTTTCTTTACGATTTGAATATAATGTATTTCATTTTATAACATCTTGAATATATTCTTCATGTGAATTATATATTTTATTATGGATTTTAGCTTAGCTTTCTTAAGTAATGAATGAAAACTTTCTATAACAATATTATCTGCACAGTGGTATTTTTTCCCCATTGAAATTATAATACCGTTAGATACACATTTATTGAGATAAATAGTGGATGTGTATTGATATCCGTGGTCTGAATGAATTATTATTCCATTCAGATCTTTTTTTTTATTAATTTTATTTTATTAATTGCATCATTTAAATTATCTATTACTAATTTATTGTCATTATATTTAGATCACTTTACATCAACTATTTCTTTAGTATATCCATCAATAATTGTTGATTGATAATATTTCTCTCCTTTTCAAATTAAATATGTTACGTCAGTGTATAGCACTGAAAACCTTGTTTTTATATCATTGAATTTACGATTAATTAAATCAGGATATTGCAATAAACTTTTTTCTTTATTCTGTTTATATTTCATTTTTCTTCTCATTTTTCTTACATATTCGGGTTGTATTTGATTATTATGCATAATCCTTAAAACTTTTTTTGAATTATATTTTATATCATAATCTTTCTTCAAATATTTAGTAATTCTTCGATATCCAAATTGTTTTAAATTTTCTTCATAGACTTTTACAATATCATTTATTGCTTTTTTATCTTTTTTGCTACTGTCATAATTTTTATATTTATCTCAATAACTACGTTTTAACCCCGTTACTTCTAATAATAATTTTATTGAATATTCATGACAATTTTGTTTAATAAAAGAGACGATTCTTAATTTGCTTAATTGTAAAAGTCATGGAGCTTTTTTAATGATTTATAACTTGTTTTATAATATTCTAAATCTCTTTTGGTAAAAGAGATTTTAGGTTTTTTGTAATTGTTTAATTTTCCTTTTTTATGATTTGCTCATCAAGATTGCACTGTATTTGCATTTAGATTATATTGTTTTGCCACTATTCAACAACTTTTTTGTTTAATTTCCTCAATGATTTTTGTTCTAAATTCTGATGTATATTTGTTATATTTTTGACCTTTTCTTGCCATATAAAAATACACCTCCTTTAAAAGTTTAGCAAAGTATTTTTTTACTTTACTTACTTTTTTGGGTGCACTCTTTTAAAAAAAATCTCTTTTTTATTTTACCTTGATTTAACTTTTATTTTAACGGGATTATTGCTAATATTTATAATTAACAAAACATTTTTATTATTTATATTAAATTTTATACTTCCATTTGAAATTGATGTTTCATATTCGGTTGTGCCTCAATATAAAATATCTTCACACCCCTCAACTCCCAATAATTTAGGAATCATACTTTTTGATATTCTAATTTTTAATTTCATATCATTAGTATATATAATATTCTTGAAGTTTAGTTTCTTTAATTTTATTGTTATAATTATTATATAATTTTGTTATTTTCGACAATAAATAAATAAACGCTTCACCTAACTTAGTTTTATATTTAGTTCTGTATTCTTTATTTATTAATCAATTAGTATTAGCGGTAGCAAATGTTTGAATACCATTAGTTATATTATCAGTATATAAAGTTATTATATTTTCAAAATTAACTTTATCTGTTTGTGCCATTCTCTGTGTTTCTATTTTTAAACCGATCAAATTACCCAAATAATCTGAACATCCTGCTCTACCAACTAAAATTTCAATATTTATATTATGAATAAAATTTTCTATATTCGGCGGTCCACATTCAATTTGTAAATTATTAAGATTACTTATTTCTATTGTTTTATAATAACTAATAAATTTACTAATACTTTGAATTGTTGGGTCAATTTGTTTTAAATCAATTTCTATTTAATAATATCCAAGATGTTCTGTATTTTCATCAAAAAAATTATTATTTGTAATATATTATACGGTGGTGTTGTTTTTTTACATTATCCTAGTTTAATCGCGTTAAATAATATAGATAATTTTGCATTAGCGGGGGCATAATATCTTTTGTATAAGTTTTATAATTATATGGAACTGGTTGTAATATACATATTAAGGGAAATTAAAAGTTGGTATTAAATAGTCATGTGTTAATAATAAACTATTTTTATAATTAGTTGTGATATAAAGTAAATAATTATTTAATACACTTTTTGTTTTACATCTGAAACTCCATACTGATAAACGTAAATAATCTTCTTAATTATTAGTATATGGGTTATCGGCACAAAAGATAATTTCAAAATTACCTTTATATAATGCTTGGATTGAAAACATATCAATAATATAACTACAATTTGTACCATCTGGTGTTTGCAAAAATTCACAATCATTATTTTTTTCACTATCAATAACTGGCGTTTGTGCATCTACCGCTTTGGTTTGTTCATTAATTAAATAAACTCGGTTAGTTTTTTTCATTTAATTGTTTTAAATGATAAGTTGAATAAACTAATTCTTCCGTTAGTTTACCATCGTTAGTTAAAATATTACCCTTGCATTTATCTGTTAATAAAGTAGTAAAACCAAAACTATTAGCATTAGCCCCAAAAATAGTACCAACTTTATCATTACCTTGTTCTATAAATATTTCAAATGGTAAATAACCTTTAAATTTTGATTTTTCAGACCAAAATGCATCATTATAAAAACTATAAATATTAGCAATCATAAATCCATTAAGTCATTGAAAATTAGATCAAGTTTTTTCATCTTGGTTAATTACTCATCTTCATGGAATACCAAATGAAATAAAGTTTAAGAATTTACCGACCCCCCCTGAATAGTAAATTGATTAAAAACTAATTTTTGTGTATAGTTTAAAGGTAATACTGTAATTTGGCGATTAATAAAATTATTCATATTTAAAATATCTCAAACATTACACGCACCCATTTTATTATATTAAATTTGAACTTGTCCAACCGTATTGCCAAATTCATCTTTTATTCTAAAATATGATGATGCTTGAGTACTAATAATATTATCAACTGTCCCACCGTTTGTTTTTATTTTTGCAGGCGGAATTATTTTTCAATCTTTAGACCAGTAAAATTTAGAATTTTTTTATTCTTTATGAATATTTCGGCAAAAAGTAGAATTAGTTAATGATGTAGTAATAGGGTCAGTTATAACAATGCCCTCACTATTTTTTTTTATTTCAAAAATCATATCTTGCTTCCATATCTTTTTTTCAACTTTCATAACCAGTTATCATAGTTGGTTGAATACCTCGAATGTTATATCAGCTTACTTCGGGTGATGAATAAGTATTAACTTTGTCAGGTGGACGGGAGGATACATGTTATACATTAATAAATCTCTTGAATTCATTACTTTTTTATTAAATTGACCTTTAATAATTGGCCGACCAATTACAGGCATATCAAAAAAGATTGGATTACCATAAAATTTAACTGCTATTGCACGAACACCTGGGTCTTTTAATAAAATCTCATCTAATTCAACAATACCTTTATTTATACGACCTATTTTTTCATCATAAGTTATTTTATGAAAACAATATCCTTCACCTGAGGCACTTGTTTGAATAAATTGTCGTACTGATAGACCACTATTACTAATTTTGTCATTAATACTTGAAAAGGTAATTTCTTTTCATAAAAAACTACCATCATAAGGTAAATAATAATTAATAACATCAGATGGATATAATCATTGTCTATCTTGTGGTGCAGAATTAATATCACCGCCACCAATATTTAAACCACGGTCATTAAATGCAGTATAAAAAATTATAATAATCATTAATATTTAATTTATCTGCATATTTATCTAAAATTAATAAAGTATATTGTCTTTCAGTTGATTGATGTGTAAATACTTGTTCGAATTTAGCTTCACCAAATTGAATTGAACTTCTATCATCAATCATATAGGCATCTCAATATTCACCAACTTTAACTTCTTTTGTGTAAAAGTTATCTACTTTATTATCATTATTAATAAAATAAGTTAATTTATATCGCTTTAAGTATTCTAACATTTTATTAATATCATAAATGTTTTTACACCATCAATTAATCTTCAATAAACATTAATATTTTCATCTTTTAATTTTATCGCAAAAGGTGTTTCATTAGTTGCTCATATAATTGAGTTAATTTGTTGTTTACTAAAATCATCAATCGTTAAGATATTAATTTCTTCACCTTTATATTTTTGCACTATTTTTAAACTATTTTGTCATTGAGCAATAGTACTTTCCATATTATCAAATATTCGTGAATAACTACCATAATCACTTGGTTTTGAATTATTAGGTTTTTAACCTGTTTCCGTATCGGGCATATATGAACTATAAAAATTAAAAGGAAATACCACTCAATGTCTTTTATCTTTTATGTTTTCTCTTATATCTATTAAAGTATCATGGGCTTGTCTTCTTAATTATTCCATAACACCCCCGGATTAATTCTGCTCATTTGTTAATTATCCTTAATTCCCGTTCTACCTTGTAAGGTATTTTGATTATTACCAGTTTCATCATATCACATTAATTTATTATTATATTCAATTTCCTTTGCTTGTATTTTATCTTGTCATTGTTCTACTTTCTCAAAATATTTTGCCGCCTCTAATTCATCAATATTATCATATTCAGTAATTACTCTTATTGGTTCCATTGTACCATTATCTAATTAAGTAGTAATTAATTCATTTTGTCACATTTAGTCTACTAAACTAGCACTAACAAAATAAAATCCATAAGGGGGCGTTAACCAATACCATCTCATAAATCATAATATTTTAAAACAGTATCAAACATCTTAGTATAATATTGCTTACGATATGCTTGTAAATATGCTTGTTTTTCCAAATCTTTTGTTTTTGTTAACAATGATTGTGTTTTATTTTTGTTATTATATAATTTATCACCAAATGGACTAGCAAAATGACATGCTAAATATACTTGCTCAATAATTGATTTTTGGTCTTCTGTATATGTTTCTAAGGTTGGTGTACCTTGAACTACTTGTAAAGATTGTGATGATGTTCCATCTGCTGTTGTTTGACCAGATTGAATAAAAATATCATCAAATACATCTTGTAATGCTTTTTTATTTCCCATATTGTAAGCATATTCATTAAACCATCATCTAATACCCAATATCACAGTGTGCACGATTAAGCTCATCGTTCTTTTGATTTAATATTAAAACTATCTTCTAAATAAAATTGTAACTTATAACAATTTGCAATTGTAGGTCATGGATTTAATGTATTTGAATTTGATAATAACAACGGATTAGGTTCATTTATCATTTCTAAACAAGAAGAGGGTACTATTCCTAATTTATTTTTAAATTTTTGAACTAAAACAGTTCTAATATCATCTTTAATTTGTGTTTTGCTTTGTTTAACAACTAAATCATTATTTTTTGGTCAACCTTTAATAACTATTTTATCTTTGGTACAAATTAAATTTAAAATAAAACCACCATCTGATTGATGATAATTTAATCAAATATCAGCCTCTTGTTTAATTTCATTTATTTCACTTACACGTGATGTAAAGTTAAAAGGATTAATTCATAAATCAATATTACCATCACTAGTTTCTAATAAACCAAAGATAGTTTTACCCATTAAAATTGCTGTTAATTCGTTTTTTATCTAACTTTTCTTTTCTTTTATAAGTTTCATACCATCAATTTAATTTTTATAAAATATCTTTACGATGAGACTTAAATAAAATATCTTTACCATTTATTAATCGCATTTGATGACGAGCGATAATATTTGCTAAATTAATTGTTCAATCATAATTATAAAATTTTAAAACACTATTAATATCACTTAAGTTTGGTAAACTGGAGAAAGTATTATTCATTGTTATTTTGCTCCTTTAATTTTAAAATAAGTGCATAATTAATAATATTTACCGTTAATAAATTTGGTTCATTTGCTAAAACTTGTACACATACTTTAACTTTTTGATATTTTTTAATATATTCGTTATATAAATTTAATTTACATATTGCGATATTATCTTTTTTTAATTCTGGACAAAGTATTTTTTTAACTTGTCCATAAACAGACACATATATGGTCTTTTTGCATTTATTACACGTTCATCATGTATTACATGAATATCTTTTTTCATTAATTTATTTAATCCCTTTGTTGTCATAATTTATAATCTGCTGAACTATTATATTTAACCATTGTTATTAATTCAAAATGTAAAGCATAAAAATCACTATCAAACCCATCATCATATAAGTCTAATATTTTTTCTTCTATTGCCCCGGGCTTATCTTCTCATTGAATTAATTCATATTGGGTTTTACTTACATTACATTTTTCTCATAATCATTTTAATTGGTTTGTATTTATTAACATTGTAAATGATTCTACAAGATGTTTTATTTTAAACTCCTGCTTTTGTGTTGTTTTAAAATTAATGTATTGACCCCAAAAGTATAATTATATTTCTCTCTATTTAAACTTTCTAATGTTGCATAAGCACTATCATCAACATTAATTGATATACATTGCTGAATTAAATTAAAGTATTGATTTAATTGATTCTTGTAAAATTATAAAATACTTTTACTTGTTCTAATGGTCCTTTAAATTGTTGCGTAGCATTTTAATGTGTATATTCTGCCACTTTATATGCTTTTTTATAAAATGAAAATTATATATTCAGAAACTTGTTGCTGTTGTATGTCCCTTGGGACTGGTAGATTTTACTAAGTCAACACCACCTAATAATTTCTTTGGTTGAATAATATCTGTTGCTTGCACTATATCAATATATCTCGCAAAGATTGAACCACTTGTATTACCTGGCAATCCTCAACTTCATACCCTTGCTCTTTTAATATCTAATTGTTCTAATCTTAATTATTCATTAACTTTATTTTGTGGTAATTCATAATTAATTCTTCAACTATAATAATGAATAATAATCTTCATATTTCATTTTTCAATATATTTAATTTGTTCATATTTACTACGCATTATTTCTTCATTAAAAGGTAATAATTCATTACAATAACCAACAATATATCTTTTTAAGCTTTCAGGATTGAATTTATTAATTGTTATTTTATTTTGATAACCACGAATAGCAAATTATAAATCACTTAAATCTTTTTGTTGAAATTGGTCACATTCTTCTCTTCAATAAATAGCTAATTTATATTTATTTAAATCAGCAAAAGCTTTTAATTTTTCTTTCCGATTTGGTGAGTGTAAACCATTACAATATATTTTGCTACTATTTGATAAAGTAAAAGTAAAATTTGATAAATTAATAGTATAAGGTATATTATTTTCATCTAACATATTTCATATATTTTGAAAGACACTATCTTTTAAATCTTTACTCCAATAAATAATAGCAATTATACAAAATGGCTCTTTAATTAATAAACTAATTTTTAATAATTCACCAAACATTTTAATATTTGAAATAGTCTTACCAATATATCATGTTCCAATTTAATTAATTTCATTAAATAACTCATATTTTTTAGCAAAGGGATATTTATTACAAATATTACTATTTTTTAATAACCAATAAGTATTTTCTAACAAATAAGTAAAATGATTAAGCATTATTATCACTTTATTTTTTAATATCTCTAATATCATTTTGTAAATTAACAATCATTGGCCGTTAATTATTTAAGTTTAATTCTTTTTCAAGTCCTTTTTATTGCAGTTAATATTTATAATTAAATGCTCGTTGTCAATATAATTTAGCACCATCAGGTGAACGCATAATATATTCAATTATCTCACTTTCAATTCTATTAATTTGTCTTTCAATTCAAGGAACTATCTTTTTGCTCGCATAAGCATAATATTTTCACTTGCAAGAAAGATTGAATTAATTGGTTAAATCATTCAAAGTATGCGGTTTATTGGGTGATTTATTTTGCCAAAATTCATCTATTTTACGATAAAATGTTCGTAAACTTGCTGTTTTTGGATTCAATTCTTTCATTTTTACTCCCTTTTTCATATTAAAAATTGCTATTATTTAATAAATATGATTGAATAAAAGAGTAAAAAATGTATTAAAATTTATAAAAAAACTTTAACAAGTTATTTTTATTATCTATATTTTACACCAAAATAAAAAAAGTAAAATTAATTACTTTTTTTATAAACAGTTTTAATAAACAGAATTTACTTACTGTTCATTACTTAAAATATATACTTATAAAAATAATTGTCAATAATTTTTAATTTAATGTTATAAATATTTTAAAAAGAATTGTAGACAGAAAAATGCAAAAATATACACATGTAAAATATGACGAAAAAAATTTATTTAAAGTTTTATTATTAACTGATAATTGCAAAAAGAAGAATAGTAAAATTAACCTATCTGAAATATCAATACAAACGGTTTGTGTAGTCAATATTGTTAAAAGAGAAATAAATCGATTTAAAAAGGTAGAAGATTATATGCCGGTTTAAGCACAAAAAGATTATAAACAAAAAAGAAAAAAATGTATTAAAAAAATATCTACATTCACAGAAGAACAACAAGAATTTTTAAATTTACGATTTAATATTTTTTATAATTCAACATCAGAAATTATTCAACGATTTTTAATAAAGTTTGGTGTAAAATTTCCTGATTGTATTAAAACATTTTATAAATGAATTTATTTAGGTCTTTTGGTTTTGTTAAATAAAAATTTATTAAAATTGTGGCAGAAGAAATAAAACAAAGAAAAGACGTGATAATCGCGGAAAATTAGATAAAAGATTTTGATCAATTTGAGATATTGAAAATAAACAAACTAATGTTGGATGATTTGAAATGTATGCGGTATTTGGTAAAGACCATCAATCTAGTTTTTATTATTAGTTGAGCAATCAAGCAAAAAACACTTTGCTATGAAATTAGAAGAACATACTGCCAATGAAGTTTTAGAAAAATTCTAACATATAGTTAGAATTAATTGTTTAGTTGGAAAAATTAAAGTAATTATAACAGATAGAGGAAAATAATTTAGTAAGTTTGAATAAATGGAAAAGATTACTGGTTCTAATGTTTATTTTTGTGACCCCGGTTCACCAAAACAAAAACCCCTAATTGAAATAATAAACCGTGAATTTAGGAAAAGATATCTTAAGGGAACAGATTTTAACCTTGTTACCCAACAAAAAATAGAATGAGTAGTTAATGGTATAAATGAAAAATTAAGGCCTTGTTTGAAACGAAGAACATCTAAAGAAGTATTTTTAGATAATTTTAAATAAGTTTATTTGAATTAAAATTTAATAAATTATTTTTTAGTGCGCTTAAATTTTCTTAAAATAAACTAAACTTACAAATATTTTAATTTTTTAAAAAAAAATAGTTGCATTTATTTTAAATGATGTTTTTATTATAATAAAAAAACATAATTTAATGCTTAAATTTACATAATACAAAATATATAATTTAAAATATAAAAACATCATTAAAAATTATACATATATAAATAAAAATTATAAAATTGACACACTAAAAAATAGTTTAAATAAAACTTTATAAATTTAAAATTATTTAATTAAATTAATTAAAAATTTAAATGGTGTCTGAAAATTCAAAGATTTGTGCACTCTTTCAAAATTATAAAAATAATAGTATTCATTTATTTTATTTTGTAATCCAACTTCATCCAATATTTTTTCATCAAATACAAATAACTTAGTATAATTTTGATGAAATCTTTCAATTTTACCGTTTGATTGCGGAGAACAAACGAACGTTGTTTGATGTAAAATATTTTTATCTGTTAAAAATTGAGTAAAAGTAGTTTCTTTAACACTACTTTTTCGATTATTCCGATGACTATTAATAAATTAAGATCTGTTATCAGTTCTAATTATTGTTATTTTAATACCAAATATTTTTTTAAAGTCACTAATTACTCTTTTAACAGCATCAATAGCATTATTGGCGCATAATTTATCATAAATATAACCGAATACCCCTTTCATTATTTCATCAATAAAATCATAAACATAATACTTTTTATCAACCAAAAATTTACTTGTTATAAAATATTTTTCATTCATTTGTAATAATAGATAGTACTACAAAATCTTATTTTTTATAAAAAATATAAATAAAATAATTAGATAACTTTTTAAAAGGTTAATTTATCATTGTTTTAGAAATATATTTAAAATAAAGAATAATTTTTATACCAAAACCTAAACTTTTTTCTTACCACTGAATTCTTTATTTTTAAATAAAATTGATAATTTTTTAGACGAGACAGAAATGCGAGAAGAGAAAGTCCCAAATGAATTAGAATATTATATGCTTTATTTAATAATAATTGAAATTGATAAATATTTTGAAAGTTCCGGAGGTGAGTTGGTATTTTTAAAAAATGAAATTAATAAAAATTTTGATATAAGAGAAATGATTAAGACAGGTTTAAAAAATTAAATTGATAATTACTTCCGCAATAGGGGGAGTATTTCAATTTCACTAAGAAATAAAATTAATCAATATTTTAGTTATAAGTTAATTCAAAGTAAAATTATTTGAAAAAATGTATAAAAATATTAAAAAAACATTTAAAACTATAAAAGAGTTAATTTCAAGAACAAATAAATAATATTAATCAATGATTTTCAGTCAAGAATATTTTCATCAACATTAAGATATTGAAATAGAAGATTACATAACGCCATTATTGTGAGTAAGAAATAATTTTATTTTAAAATTTATAATATTAGCCATCGTTGGCGATATATTGTGTGCCAGAGGAATAAAAGATTTAAATTTAATTTAAAAAATAATTTAAAATAATCATTAAAATATGTATCTAAAAAAGTCAGTATTCTTAAAAAATTTTAAGAACTTTTAAAAAGAGATGCATTTTTATTTAGGAAAAATTGATTACAATAATAATTTGATTATATTAATGTTAATTATTAAATTTATATAAAAAAAGTTAAAAAATTTTAAATTTTTTATGTTTAGTGTAAGATATAATTAATAGTTTTTAAATAAAAACAATATTATAATAAAAAAATAGATTAGGGAAGTATAAATATGGCAGAACAGGTTACCACAGATCAAAAGTTATTAAAAAAAGAAAAAAATGTAAAAAATGAATTAGATACTATTCGTACAAAACGTTTCATTATTCTGGGAATTATGTATGGATTAATTTCTGCAGTTGGGTATTCTATTGCCCCATTAATGCTATATATTATTTTAGAACAAGGGCCATATGGTAATTTAGCGGCGCCAATTAATGCCACTTTTTATGTTACAGCTCAAGAAATAATGGCAACTTTTGTAATGTTTATTTTTTATAAACCAAAAAATTTTATTAATTTTTTAAAATTACTTCGTCACAAAGAAACTTGACTAATTGTATTATATGGTTTTTTAGGCGGTCCAGTTGCAATGGTTTTTTTTCAGTTATCAGTTTTATTAACAATTAATCATCAAGGCGGCACAGATGGAACTGTCCCGGGATTATTGTTAAATTTAAATGTTATTTTAGCGGTAATTGGAAGTGATATTTTTTTTCGTTCTCGTCAAAGTAAATATACCTGAACTGCTTTATCAATTTCTACATGTTTAATTTTAGGAATGTCAATTCATTTTTCAATTAAAGAAGGATTAGCTTGATCATCGATTGGAGGGATGTGTTTATCTTTGATGACCGCCGGCTTTTATGCAATGGAAGCATTAGGAATGTCTCATTTAATGAGTTCTTCAAAAATTAAATTTACAAATCACGAAACAGTATCAATTAAAACAAGTTCTTCGGCGATATTAATGTTATTATTAGGAACACCAATTGCTGCAGTTTTTTCCCATCAAAGTTTCTTGGATGGTTATAAAATTTTTGCTAATTTTCAATACTATGATTATTCATTAATTGTTATTGCCGGAGGAATTATTATGGGTAGTTCTCGAATTCTATATTATGCATGTTTAGCAATGTCTGGACCAACCTATACAACTTCAACCCAATTATTAATGTTTTTTTGAACCCCAATTTTTCAATATATTTTTATTGCAGTAAATGTTCCAAATAAAATTTCAGAACCAACATGATATTATTGAGTTTATGTTATTCCAATTGTATTTTGTGCTTTTATTATTTCTAGCAATGAATTTTTAGTTCACGCTAGTAAAGTTGGGTGAAAGCGGAACTTTCGTGAATTATTTGGTAAGATTCCGAAACAAAATACAAAATAAGGTTAATAAAAAATAAAAATGTAAGGTATTTTACATTTTTATTTTGGAAATTATATGATTAAATATTAATAGCAAGCAAAGGAATGAACAATAGAAACAAATAGTATTTTATTTTTAAGCGCGGTCCAGTTGACCGTGATTGCTTAATATTAATTGGTTGGTAAAAATGATAAAAATATGTTATACAAAAAAGCAGACGATATTATTAATAAATTATTAACAAGTAATGATGTTAAAGTAAAAATTGCAATTTGCGAAGGTTAATTTGATTCAGTACCAATGTTATATTAATGGCAAACTTTTTTTAATCAAAAAGCAATTACGATTGATATCTCAGTTTATCCAATTGAAGGGATAATTCCTGCTAGTAAAAATAAACCGGGTTCAATTTAATGTATTGCTGCCGCTAAACATAATACAATGTTACAAATTACAAAAATGTATATAGAAAAAATATTTTTATCACAGGACTTAGCTACAATAGTTGATTTTAATCAACCAATTAAAAAAAATTTATTGGTTTTATTAAAGATTAATCAAAATTTATCATGTATTATTTTAAATAAACCGAGTCATCAAAAAATAATAAAAACAATGCGTCAATTAGTCATTAAGGTTTAATTAATTAATGAAGTAGATGTATTAATAATAATTGATGTGGTTTTAAAGAAGGCTGATTTTTTGTATGGAATTGGCGGTGCATCAGAAGTAGTTCTAATGACCACCAATTGCGACTAATTATAAAATGTTTGCACGTTTAATTCGTTATGGGCAAATTTGACCAAATAAAAAAGAAACAGCATTGCGAATTAAAATTTAACAGCAAGGTTTAGAACAGAAAAAAATTATTTATAACACAATTTTTTCTGAACAAGATTTAGTTGCTTATAAACAAGTAATGTTTTTTGTCCCTAATTTAAACAGGTGAAAAAAGTTTTAAAACCATTACAAATTATTGAGAAATAATATGTTGTCCATTCTTTTATTGGTTATAATAATATTTATCATCAAATTATATCAAAATATCTAATAACAGATAATGTTGAATAGTTATTAAAACAATATAGTAAATAATTTTAGAGGAGGTTAGAACAATGATATTTCAATTAGATAAAATTGCATTTGGAACTTTATTTTTAAAAAAATAAGAAGCGATTATTAATTCTTTACAAAATGGTTATAAAATTATCGATACTGCTAAAGTTTATCAAAATAAAGAAATTGTTTTACGATCAATTAAAAAATATTTAAATTCTGGTAGTAAGAAAAGGGTTGAGGTTTGTAGGTATAAAAAACAAAATTAAATTTGCTTATTAATTAAGTAATACAAAAAAATGATTAATAATTAGACTTTTTAGCAAAATTGTTTAATTTATTTAATTATTTTATTTATTTTTTTATAAAACCTCAACTTTTGTAACACTATCTAAATTATAATAACTAAAAGCGATAATATATTACTATTGAAAAAAAATTGATGTTATTATATTGAGGCAGAGAATACTACCAATGATGCGCCAGAGTCGTTAAAACGATTAAATGTTAATTATTTAGATATTTTTTTAATTCATCGCCCAAATTTAAATTTTTATAAAACTATCAAAGTCTATACCGAATTGCTACAATGGAAAGCGAAAAGTTTAATTAATGTTGTTGGTGTAAGTAATTTTGATAAGAATATTATTGAAATTTTGTTTGAAGAAATGGGTATTTATCAAAATTTAAACTAAATTAAATTCAATTCTTTTAACCAAAGATGAGATCTTGTGCAATATTGTTAAAATAAAAACATTTTGGCACAAGCATATTCACCAATTGCTAAAGAAGAACTATTAAATCACATCGAAGAAAACAAGTAGAGTTAAAAGATTAGACTAAATAAAAAAAAACAATTAAAATATTACAGAGTCTTAATATGTATGATAATATTTATCCCGGAACATTTGATAGTTTTTAATGAAAAATATTATTGTTTTTATTTATAAATTTAATTATATTCTTTCTTATTGCAAAAAAATTGAAAGAATTTTTAAATAAATTATTAATTATTAGTTTTTTTTCGTTTTTCATTAAAAATTTTGTTATTTTAAAAAATTGTAAATTTTTTATTAGTGACGGAATTAATTTTTGTTATTTTTTGAATTTTTGTTATATGTATTTGTTTTATCTTATTTTAGGTTTTTTTGCACTATTTTGAGTTTGATCTGTTTTTTTTACAAGTTGTTAAAATTGATGCTTATATAATAAATATTCCAATTGCACCTAAAATACTAAATAATCTTTTCATAGATTTAAAATGGGTTTTCTTTTCTAAAAATAATATTTTAATTAAAAGTTAAACTATTAGTAATATCTTATAAAAAAAATAATAAAATCAAAAGTAAATTTTGTTTTTATCAAATTATTTGTAAATTAAATTTATAATTTTAAAAATAATTTGATATTTTTTTAAAATATCTTATTTTTAAATTTCTATGATAAAATTCATAATTGTAATCAAAACTTAAAAAATGTTATAACATAAAAATAGGTAAATAATCTCAAAATGGAGGTCTAAAAAATGGCAGAAAAAACAATGGCTGAAATTTTAGCTATAGCTAAAATAGTTAAAAAATCAATTGATTCTCCCCAAACTTTAAATAAAGAAGAACCTTTTGATTTTATAAATTTAACCATTGAACAAAAGTTAAAATTAAAACAAGTGGCTAATAATCCGAAAGATCCAAATTATAAAATTTGACTGCAATTAAACTATGAAAAAAAATCGTCTAATTGAATTAAAATTGATAAAAAGAAAATAAAAGATTTAACTGAAGACTATAATAATTAATAAAATTTTATTAAAGGCATCGCGTAGATACAAGTTCCAAACTTGTATCTCTTGTTAGATTGATAATAACATTCTTTTAAATAAATGCAACTATTTTTTTAAAAAAAATAAAATATTTGTAATTTTAGTATATTTTAAGCATATTTAGGCACACCGAAAAATAATTTATTAAATTACTTTCAAATAAATTTATCTAAAATTCTTTTAGAATACCCCATTTGCCGTTCTTCAATTCAGAACGGGCCTTAATTTTTCATTTATAACATCATTTACTACTCAATATAATTCTTGTTGAGTGACATTATTAAAATAAGTTCCCTTAGGATATTATTCTCTAAGTTCAGAATTCATATATTCAATCAATGGTTTTTGTTGTGGTTTACCAGGTTCACAAAAATAAATATTAGAACCAGTAATCTTTTCCATTTCTTCAAACTTACTAAATTCTCCCCCCCATCTGTTATTATTCCTTTAATTTTTCCAACTAAACCATTAATTCTAACTATCTGTTCAATTTTTTCTAAAACTTTACTTGAATTATTTTTTTATAATTTCATAGCAAAATAATTTTTACTATTTTATTCAACTAATACTAAAACAGAAGATTGATGGTCTTTTCCAACAACCGTATCCATTTCAAAAAATCCGACATTAGTATCTTTATCTTTAATATCTCATATTGACTTAAATTTATCATATAATTTACCACTATTTTCAGTTTTTCCTTTTCTTTTGTATTTTTTACCATGATGGCGTAAATTTTGTTTATTTAATTCTAGTAAATTTAAATAAATTTATTTATACAAAGTTTTTTTACATGCTGGAAATTTAATACCAAATTTTTTTTTTTTTAAATTTTTTAATAAGTTGTGAAGGTTTATCATGATATTTATTAAATCTTACATTTAATTATTCTTTTTGTTCTTCTGTAAATTCAGGCAGTTTTTTAATACATTTTTTTCGTTTTTTTAAATAATAATTATGTGCTTTACCAGCATCATAATTTTCTATATTTTTAAATCTATTAATTTCTCTTTTAACAGTATTAATATCTCTTCCCGTTTGTCTTGATATTTCAGATAAATTAAGTGTGCCATTTTTCTTTTTGCAACTATCAGATAAAAATAAACCCTTAAAAAATCTTCGTTCATCAAATTTTACATGTATATAATCTTGCAAATATTTGTATCTCCATTTCTTTCATTAAATTAATTTATACACTAATTTTTTAAAAAAAGTATTGACAAATATTTTTAAAGATATACTATTAATTTGTAACAAGTATATAATTTTCATCTCTTTATTTTGTATACTAAAATAAAAAGTAAAGTAATTTACTTTTTTTTATTTTGATGTAAAATATAGATAATAAAAAGAACTTGTGGGAGTTCTTTTATATATTTATCGGGATTCATTTATTTTTTTATTTAATTATATTTATTAAATAATAGCAATTTTAATATGCAAAAAGGAGTAAAAAATAAAAGAATTTAATCCAAAAACAGCAAGTTTAGCAACTTTTTATCGTAAAATAGAGCAATTTTGAGAAAATAAATCACCTAATAAAACATATACTTTGAAAGATTTAACCAATGAATTAAATCTTTCTCGCAAGTGAAGATATAATACTTATGCTAGCGAAAAGATAGTTCATTTGTTTGAAAAACAAGTTGATAGAATAGAAAGTTAAATAATTAACTTTATGATGAAATCACCTGATGGTGATAAATTATATTGACAACGAGCATTTAATTATAAATATTCACTGCAATAAAAAAAGTTGGAACAATAATTAAACTTAAATAATCAACAACCAATAATAGTTAATTTACAAACGGATATTAGAGATATTAAAAAAGAAATTGATAATAATGCTTAATCATTTTACTTATTTGTTAGAAAATACTTATTGGTTATTAAAAAATAGTAATATTTGTAATAAATATCCCCTTACTAAGAAATATGAATTAGTAAATGAAATTAATCAAATTGGGACGCGATATAGTGATAAAACTATATCAAATATTAAAATGTTTGGTGAATTATTAAAAATTAGTTTATTAATTAAAGAGCCGATTTGTATAATTGCTAGTATGTATCGAAGTAAAGATTTAAAAGATAGTGTATTTCAAAATATATGAAATATGTTAGATGAAAATAATATTTCTCATACTATTAATTTATCAAATTTTACTTTTACTTTATCAAATGATAGCAAAATATATTGTAAAGGTTTACATTCACCAAGTCGGAAAGAAAAATTAAAAGCATTTGCCGATTTGAATAAATATAAATTAGTTATTGATTGACGAGAATAATGTGACCAATTTCAACAAAAAGATTTAAGTGATTTAGAATTTGCTATTTGTGGTTATCAAAATAAAATAACAATTAATACATGTAATCCTGAAAGTTTAAAAAGATATATTGTTGGTTATTGTAATGAATTATTACCTTTTAATGAAGAAATAATGCTTAGTAAATATGAGCAAATTAAATATATTGAAAAATAAAATATGAAAATTATTATTCATTATTCTAGTTGAAGATTAAATTATGAATTACCACAAGATAAAGTTAATGAACAATTAAGATTAGGGCAATTAGATATTGAAAGAGCAAGAGTATGAAGTTGAGGATTGCCCGGTAATACAAGTGGTTCAATCTTTGCAAGATATATTGATATTATGCAAGCAACAAATATTATTCAACCAACAAAATTATTAGGTGGTGTTGACTTAGCAAACTCTACTAGTTCCAAGGGACATACAACAGCAGCAAGTTTTTGACTATATAATTCATTTGATAAAAAAGCATATAAAGTTGCTGAATATACACACTAAAATGCTGCCCAACAATTTAAAGGATCATTATAACAAGTAAAAGATATTTTAAAGTTTTACAACAATCAATTAAACCGATACTTTAATTTAATTCAAAAAGGTATATCAATTAATGTTGATGATAGTGCTTATGCAACATTAGAAAGTTTAAACCAAGAGAAATATAATTATACTTTTGGTCAATATATGACATTTAAACCAGCACAAAAACAAAAATTTAAAGTAAGACATCGTATTGAAGCTTTTACAATGTTAATAAATACTAATCAATTAAAATGATTATGAGAAAAATATCCTGTAACTAAAACCCAATATGAATTAATTTAATGAGAAGATAAACCAGATGCTAGAGAAGAACAAATGTTAGATTTATATGATGATACATTTGATAGTGATTTTTATGCTTTACACTTCAAATTAGTACCAATGGTTAAACATAATGGTTCGGCAGATTATAAATTATGACAACAAAGGGAGTGTGATTAACTTAATGAAAAAAGATATTTATGTAATACATGATGAGCGTGTAATAAATGCAAAAAGACCATATATGCCTGTTTGTGGCGAAGTTAAAAAAAGACTTTGTCAAGAATTAAAAAAAGATAATATCGCAATATGTAAATTAAATTTATATAACGAATATATTAAAAAATATCAAAAAGTTAAAGTATGTGTACAAGTTTTAGCAAATGAAACAAATTTATTAACAGTAAATATTATTAATTATGCACTTATTTTAAAATTAAAGGAGCAAAATAACAATGAATAATACTTTCCCTAGTTTACCAAACTTAAATGATATTAATAGTGTTTTAAAATTTTATAATTATGATTGAACTATTAATTTAGCAAATATTATTGTCCGCTATCAAATGTGATTAGTAAATGGTAAAGATATTTTATTTACATCACACAGTAAAGACATTTTAGAAAAATTAAATTGATGATATGAAACTTATAAAATTAAAGAAAAATTAGATAAAAATGAATTAACAGCAAGTTTAATGGGTAAAACTATCTTTGGTTTATTAGAAACTAGTGATGGCAATATTTATTTATGAATTGACCCTTTTAACTTTACATCTCGTGTAAGTAAAATAAATAATATTGAACAAGAGGCTGATATTTGATTAAATTATCATCAATCAGATAATGGTTTTATTTTAAATTTAATTTGTACCAAAGATAAAATAGTTATTAAGGGTTGACCTAAAAATAATGAAGTAGTTGTTGGACAAAGTAAAACACAAATTAAAGATTATGTTAGACCTGTTTTAGTACAAGAATTTAAAAATAAATTAGGTATCGTACCTTTTTGAGAAATGATTAATGAACCTAATCCATTATTCTTATCAACATCAACTACTTTAAATCCATGACCTACTATGGCAAATTGTTATAAATTACAATTTTATTTAGAAGATAGTTTTAATATTAAATCAAAAGAAAGATATGCAAATCGTACGCATTGATATGGAATACTAAGTGATGATTTAATGACTGCTTATAACAAAGGTAATAAAAAAGTGCTACAAGATGTATTTGATGATATTTTTGTTCAATCAAGTTCATCAACAGTAGATGGTCAATTATCCCAATCTTTACAAGTAGTACAAGGTACACCAACCTTAGAAACATATACCGAAGACCAAAAATCAATTATTGAACAAGTATATTTAGCATGTCATTTTTCTAGTCCATTTGGTGATAAATCAGATAATGACCAAAATAAAACACAATCATTATTAACTAAAACAAAAGATTTAGAAAAAAAAGCATATTTACAAGCATATCGTAAGCAATATTATACAAAAATATTTGATACTGTTTTAAAATATTATGGTTTATGATATGGTACGGGTGAACGCCCTTATGGATTTGATTTTGTTAGTGCTAGTTTAGTAGACTAAATGTGACAAAATGAATTAATTACTACTCGATTAGATAATGGTACAATGGAACCAATAAGAGCAATTACTGAATATGATAATATTGATGAATTAGAAGCAACTAAATATTTTGAAAAAATAGAAAAATGACAAGAGAAAATGCAAGCAAAAGAAATAGAACATAATAATAAATTACTGTAATATGATGAAACTGGTAATAATCAAAATGCCTTACAAGGTAGAACAGAAATTAAGGAGAATTAAAAAATGAGTAGAATTAATCTAGGGGTTATGGAAGAATTAAGAAGACAAGCCAATGATACTTTAATAGATATAAGAGAAAACATAAAAGATAAAAGACATTGAATGGTATTTCCTTTTAATTTTTATAGTTCATATATACCCGATACGGAAACAGGTTAAAAACCTAATAATTCAAAACCAAGTGATTATGGTAGTTATTCACGAATATTTGATAATATGGAAAGTACTATTGCTCAATGACAAAATAGTTTAAAAATAGTGCAAAAATATAAAGGTGAAGAAATTAATATCTTAACGATTGATGATTTTAGTAAACAACAAATTAACTCAATTATATGAGCAACTAATGAAACACCTTTTGCGATAAAATTAAAAGATGAAAATATTAATGTTTATTGAAGATTAATTGATGGTGTAAAAACATTTATGATATTAATAAAATGTTAGAATACTTAAAGCGATATAAATTAATTTATTTTATTAATAATGATAATAAAGTAGATAACTTTTACACAAAAGAAGTTAAAGTTGGTGAATATTGAGATGCCTATATGATTGATGATAGAAGTTCAATTCAATTTGGTGAAGCTAAATTCGAACAAGTATTTACACATCAATCAACTGAAAGACAATATACTTTATTAATTTTATATAAATATGCAGATAAATTAAATATTAATGATTATTATATTTTTTTATACCGCATTTAATGACCGTGGTTTAAATATTGGTGGCGGTGATATTAATTCTGCACCACAAGATAGACAATGATTATATCCATCTAATGTTATTAATTATTATTTATCTTATGATGGTAGTTTTTTATGAAAAGAAATTACCTTTTCAAGTATTAATGACAAAATTAGTAATAGTGGTCTATCAGTACGACAATTTATTTAAACAAGTGCCTCAGGTGAAGGATATTGTTTTCATAAAATAACTTATGATGAAAAAATAAATAAAGGTATTGTTGAATTAGATGAGATTTTATTAAAAGACCCAGGTGTTCGTGCAATAGCAGTTAAATTTTATGGTAATCCAATCTTTTTTGATATGCCTGTAATTGGTCGGCCAATTATTAAAGGTTAATTTAATAAAAAAGTAATGAATTCAAGAGATTTATTGATGTATAAAATGTATACATGTCCACCCGATAAAGTAAATACTTATGCATCACCAGAAGTAAGTTGATATAACATTCAAGGTATTCAACCAACAATGATAACTTGTTATGAAGATTGAAAAAAAGATATGGAAAGTAGATATGACTTTTGAAAACAAGCAAAAAAAATAGCGAAGGTATTGTTATAACTGACCCCGATACTACATCATCAAAAAATTATACTGTTGGTAGAAATATTCATAAAGAAGATAAAGATTCTAAATTTTACTGGTCTAAAGATTGAATGATTACTCCGCCAAACAACATAAAAGTAAATAATGAAGATGTTAATAATATAATTAGTACCCAAGTATCATCATATTTTAGAATAAAAGATGAATTTGGTAATACAGTATAGGGCAAGTTCAAATTGAATATAATAAAATGGGTGCATGTAATGTTTGAGATATTTTAAATACGAATAATTTTATTAATCGCCAAATAACAGTACTACCTTTAAACTATACATAAAAATTAGTTTTTAATCCTTTTACGATACCAGGTGGTGTTGGCAAATTCTTAAACTTTATTTCATTGGGTATTCCCTGAGGTTTAGTAATTAACCAAGATGAAAAATCGTGACCTAATTTTCAAATGACTTACTGGGGCTTTATGAGTGCTAATGTTTATAGTTTTTATAATGATGCCTTTTGAGGCGATAAGGCTGCTGGAAAAGGTTATTTACCATTTGAAATATTTAGAGAACAAGGGAATGATAAAGTTGGTGCTATTTTTGGAGCAAATGCTACTAGTTTAGGATTTACTACTTTATTAAATGATAAATTAAAAGGTACAGTTTTAACTAAAGATGGTAAAAAAACAAGTGAATTAGTTTATTCAACTTATAATTTAAAACAATTAAACCTTAAAACTAACCGATTTTACTTAATTAATGAAAAAACCAAAGCAGTATATGTACAAACACCAGTTAGTGATAGTGAAAAAGATAATAATTGCGAATTCTTACAAACAATAGATGGGACAAATTGTAGTTATATAATTGATATGTTTTCAATACAAGCATTATATAAAGGTAATTTTGAAATTATCTTTTATGCTGATAATCCATATACTAACAATGAAGAAGATTATTTAAGATTATCAGTATGAAGTTTAAGGGGCAAAACAAAAAGTGTATTAAATAATTATTTACGAGATATGACAACTAATTATAAAACTAGTTTCTTATTACCCCATGATTATGAAATAACGACATTTAATTACCCACAATATGTATTATCGCCAGTACCATATAACTATCAACCTTATACAAGAGATATATGAGATTTGCTATACTTGACACAAGCATTAAAAACTAAAATTACAGCACCAGCGCAATGTACTGCGAATATTTCTTTTATTTGAAAAAAGACTGGATTAATTTATTTAATAACAATCATTATGATGCTTATTATGAAACTGAAATTGATTTAAGACAAATTGACCCAACTATTCAAAGTATTAGTAAATTCCAAGATTCTTATAAAACAATAGAAATAAATAACTTGGGTAATTTACAAGTTAGATGTTTTAAACCTGATATAGAACAATTTATTTATGATAGAAATATTAAT
Source organism: Spiroplasma endosymbiont of Antitype chi (assembly GCA_964019725.1). Lineage (GTDB taxonomy): Bacteria > Bacillota_I > Bacilli_A > Mycoplasmatales > Mycoplasmataceae > Spiroplasma. Next base: position 544,212 of record OZ026467.1, read on the forward strand.
ATTTTGGGCGGTTATTCTACTTTTGAAAATAATCTCGGTTGGTTTTTCAATGGAAAATTAAAATTTAATGGTAAATCACAAACTGATAATATTAATTTTGATAATACAATAACTTTATATACTGATAATATAAGAGTAAATGATATTTAAACATTTGCTACCGCCTCTACCAATGGCTTACCAAGTGGATGATATCAAAATCGTTATTATTTTACTAAAAATTCTGATTTTACTTTTATATTACAAACAACAAAATTATCTGATAATGATGATAATAAAATTAAAGAAACATATTTACAAGCATATTATACTAATGATGTAAAATTAAAAATTAGATTTACAAAAGTGGTTCGTCCTAATTTTTTGTTTTATTATTCAGATATGCCAGTTATAAAACTTTATAAATATTTTGGTAATTATAGAGATATAACAATAGACATTAATTCCTTGGATGTATTAAATGTGTTAAATAATATTGATAACCCCATTAAAATTACAATTAAACCAAGATAAAAAGAAAAAGATATTTTATTTAGATGTTCAATAAAATCTCTTTTTTATTCTTCTTTAACTTTTAAATTACCATTTTCACCTAAAATTAAATCAGGCTCTGGTGTATCTAAGTTTCAACGATAAACTAATTTAAAATAATTATTATTTATTTCTCATCATTTAGGTTTTTCATAAGTAAAATCATATCTATGTATAACCAAACCTTTTGGAGAAACAAATAAATCATATTGTTTTCAATGGTCAATTTTTCTTTTTACTGATATAGAATTTAAATCTATATCATTTTTAAAATTAATAATTTTTCAATTATCATTTGTATCCCCGTGCAATACTACATAATAATATTTTTTATCAACTTTATTAAATGGTTTTTCTTGTGGCGTTATTCATTCTAAATTGTCTATAATAGTTTGATTTTTTGTATCTATTTTATTCTTTTCTTTTATTTTTGCTAATTCTTCGGGCGTATATTCATTTGGTGTATTACAAGCAACTAAACTTTTTGTGCTTGTTCCAATTAAAGTGATTGTTCCTAAAATACTTAATATTTTTTTCATATATTGTTTGTTAGTTATTATTTTACTTAATTAAAATTAATAATGATATACATTTTTATTAATATCATTTTCTCGGCACCCATCACTGCAAGTTTCTATTACAAAAATTTTATCGCTCGGTATGTTAATATTTTCAATTTTATCATTAATTTCTTTATAGTGATTAATTATTATATTAACCACAGCATCAATATTGGGCTCTATTGAACTGCTGGTATTTCCCCCTTCTTTAAAACCGGAAATAATTTTTTTTAATTTTATTTTAAAAGTTAAATTGCTATTATTATATATTTTTTTTAAAATATCAATTTTTTTTCACATAGAATAAGTCATTTTTAATTTTAATTGATTAGAATATAAAAAATTATTTCATCTTTCAAATATGGCACCTGATGGTTCATTAAAATTATTCATTACGTAATAGTCACTATTGCAAACTGAATTTATATCTCTTTTATTTCTTGAATTAATATTATATTCATTATACAAAAAACAATATGATAAAAAAGCTAAGTAGTATATAACTCTAACTTTTATATTTTTTAATTCTTCTAAAAGATTACCAAAAGACATATTTTTATATTTATCTTCTACGTTTGGTAATGGTTTTCCTTTTGTTTTTTTAATAAAAGTATGTGTAATATTTTTATCTTTAAATTTTGTTAATTCTACGGCGTTAATTAATTCTACCCCACTAACACTAAATTTTAATCATTGATTAACAATTGGGCGCACATCTTTTTGTCAATAGAATTTTGTATTTTCCTTTTTACTTTTATCAATTAAAGTTGTTATGCTTTCAAATCTAATACTTTCTGAAAATGCTAAAGCTAAACGAGCAATATCTCCTTTAATTACATTTTGATTATTATTGTTAAAACTATGCGATGCATCAAACGCCGATGCAATACCCACCAACGTAAGGTTCTATGTTATCTGTTATAGGAAGGGAATAATTAGCTTCAAAATTTAGTTGTATTGTATTATTATCAATATTTATTGTATTATTATTTATTTCAATTTTATTATCAGTAATATTTTTTATTTTTGCATTTTTTAAATAATAATAAATTCCCCCGTTTGCTCTAAGCCAATTATCATTTATTTGTATAAAACCATTAATATATAAATCTGATGTTCTAACTACTAATGCTATATTGGGATTTAGTCTCGCCCCTCTGGTAACAGGAATGATAAAATGGCCATATTATGAAGTTTGATTAATAGAATATTTTTTTATACCTGATGATGTGCTAGCAAATACTTCAGTAAAAATATTATTTTCCAATAAAAAATTAATAATTTCTTTTATTGATTTTTTATAACTATCATCTTCAGCTTCATCACTAATTACCAATGCTGGTGTAACTATTTTTTTATTACTAAAAGAAGTAGCACCACAATCATCATTTGCTATTTTAATTATATTTAATTTTTCTTCTTTTTGATAAAGACTGGCGGCAATTGTTGTTGGTACAGAAGTTCCGCTAATAGTTAATACACTTAATAAACTAAGTAACTTTTTCATACTTGTTTTTCTCCTTTTCTTAATCTTGAAACCTTACATCAAGATCTATTTTTATTATATATATATATATATATATGCAAATTATATGCAAATAAAATCATGACTTATTTTAAAAATTTTATCTTGTTAAATACCCATTATTACGTGTTTTAAGGGCTAAATTAGCAATAAAATATATTAAGTTTAGATTTTTTTTATATATTATATTGAAAAATTATTGTATTTGTGAACTATTGGTATATAATTAAACCATGGGTTTAATCTTTTACCGCAAAAAAGAGTTTATGCTGACTTGTTAATCGAACAAGAATAAAAAAAGGAGTTTATAAAATGGCACTTACAAAAGAACAATTAATCGAACAAGGTTTAAGTGAAGAGATTGCTGAAAATATCTTAAATCAGTTTAATAATGAAGCTAAACAAATTAGAGAAAGTGTATAAAAACGCGAAGATGTTATATCAAAAGAAGACTTTGTTAAATTATCTAATGAATTAGATGAATTAAGGGCCTTTAAAGATGTTCCGTATACTAAAATTGAAGATATTAAAACTAATTTAGATAAAGTTAGTGGCAGTTATTTAAATGAAAAAATGCAAACTTTAAAAGAATTAAAACCCTATTTGTTTGTGCAAGAACAACCATCATTTTCACCGACTAATTTTATTAAAGATATGATTGAAAATTCGGTTGAAAATAAAAATGATGAAATTGAAACTATTAAAGAAAAAGAGCATATACTCCCGAGGAAATTAAAAAATTAACTGATTATACACTTAAAAACCTTAGATAATTAATGAGTGAAATATTATGGCAACAATTAATTTGCTACAAGTACCCTTTACATTAGAAGGTAATACAACAGACCAAAAAGCGTATGTTGATATGGTTAATGCATTATTGCGTGGACCTTTATATAATGAATATGCAAGTATTATTCAGTATGCAACAGAAACTGCCGAACAAGTTGCTTGATTACCAAATTCAGGACAAAAATTATATAATTTAATTAATCGTGTAGTATGACAATATGATTATTCATTAACAAATAACGGGACAACTCAAACAATGGGATTAACAATAATCCCGGTTCATATTGATAAAAGATATAATTTAAAATTAATGAACGAAGCATTTTAATTAGCAATGATAGAGGCTAATATTAAAAATAGTATTATTGCCGATGCGATGTTATTTCTAGTGTTGTACTAAATAAATTTGTTAATTTAGAATGTGAATTAATTCAGGTTATTTATGATTATTGTTTAGCAGATGACCATTATGAAGTAATTCCATTTCGTAGTTATACAGCAGAAAATACCGATGATGCAAATAAAGCATTCTTTACATTAAATGAAACTTTGATTGAATTAACAAATCAAATTAGTAATTTATATTTTGGTTTGCCAACAAATAAAATGTTTGTGGTTTTAGGGCGAAGATCATATTTAGAATTAACACCCGCTTATTTAAAAGTAATTGGCTCACAAGCTCAATTAAAAGCAATGGCGAATGGAGAATTATATGAAAATACCGCAATAAGTATTCCAGTATCTAAAAGTTTTCATTTAGAAAAAAATACAAAAGGACAAGTTAACCGAGATAAGGGTTATAATTTTACTAATGTAAATAGTTTGATTATTAATAAACAAGTTTGAACATATCCAATTAATATGTATACTATTCAACAAGTTTTAGATAATTATACTATTAACCCTAAATTAATTGGTAAAGTGCAATATGCAAAAACCAACAATTTTATATCCTAAAAAATGTAAAATTATTTTAGAAAAACAACCAATACAATAGGAAATTAACACTGCTAAAAATAATTTAAATAAAACATTTAGATAGTACCTGTTGATTATGTAATCACTGCGCCAATACCAAGTAAAATAGATATTAGTAAAATTAACAAAATAGGTAAACCAACTATTCATGTTACAAAACCAACGAAATCAACGCCAGAACAGTTAAAACCACAATTTAAAGCCGTTGTTTTAAAAGCAGTTAAATCATTAAATAGTTCTCTTTAACTGAAAGTGACTTTGATTACTTTATTGAAACTAAAGGCGAATACTGACAAATAAATATTACAAATGATAAAAATGTTGAAGTTCAAATTCAAGGTAAAAATAACGCCACTGGTCAAACAAACCCTATTGATGTAGTAATTAAAAATTATTAATAAACAATTAATTTATTAATATTACGCGTTTTAACTTTATTAGTATCTAATTTAGAAAATAAACCTTTAATAAGTAAATTTGTTAGATTAATTAATAAAGTTAATCAAGTTCAAAATAAAGTATTAAAACCAATTAATTATATTAATGATAAATATAATAAAATTACAAGTAAAGTTTAAGATATTTATCGGTGATTAAATCCATTTACTTATTTAGATTTAATTAAAAAAGGGTCATAAAAAATAAATTCAACAAATATTAACTAAATTAGAAAAAGATAATAATATTCAAAATAGAGAAAAAATTAAAAATGAAAATTATTTAAATAATAATTGATAACCTTTAAATAGTAGTTGACTTGATAGCAGAATGTTTAATATAACAAATAATTTAACTTTAAAAGTTAATTTAACTATTTTAATATATACAAAAATAGCAAAAAATCCGAAATTTTATGGTCCTTATTTTTATCATAGTATTCCGATTGAAATTTGAAAATTATTAATTAATGCTTTATTTAATGCAGGAACTTTATTTTGGCGTTATTGATTAAGAAAATAATTACCTGGTTATTTAATAAATTATATTAAAAAACGGTTACCAAAAGAATTAAAAGAAAAATATCCCAAAGGAACTACTGAATTAGCATTACTAAATGTTCAAAAATTAAAACAAATTAAAAACTTTATTAATATTTTAAAGATTGGCTGTTTTAATTTTAATTTTGCTGTTTAAATTAATAATAAAAAATGGTATCGCGAACAATGAAGTGATGTTAAAAATATTAATAATTTATATAAAACACCGGTTAAAAATATGTTTTACAAAACTAATCAAACTATTAAAATAATTAATAAAACAAAAACAAGAGTTAATAGTTATAAACCAAGTAATTTAAAAAATAAATATCGTAATCAATTAATGGTTGTTTTATATGGAAAATAATTTAAGTAATTTGTTATTTATAATGGTTGAAGATGTTAAAGAAAGTAAACTTTGACAACCTATTAATGATAGAAAACGATCTTCTTATAATGATAATTTAATTTATAATGCTATTTTAAAAACTAGTTTATGAATGGACAAATTATCGGGCGGGATAATTTAAGATAAAATAAATAAAAAAGATTTATTTCCCTTAGTAAAAAAAGATAATACTGGTTTAATTCAATATGATAAATGATTAAGTTATATTCAATCCGCTTGTTTATTAGTAGTTATAAATTGATATTTACCAAAAGGGGTTAATGATTTAACTGGTAGTGCTTCATTTTCCCGGAGCGGAGTTGCTTATTCTCAAACTTAATGACCAAGAAGCAAATGAAAATATTACTCGTGATGTTAAAAATGCTTTAAAATTAGCGGCTGAAATAATTGATATTATATCTATTAAAACCGTTGATAAACTTTATAATTATAATTTAGATAATTATGCTCATTCATGATAAGAATAATATAAACATATTAGTAAAAAAACTTTTTATCCAACATTATTATTTTGATTAAAAGAACTATTAAAAACAGATAATTCAATAAATATTACTTATCCAACTATTAATTACTTTTATAAAATTGATTATAACGAATATATTAAACTTATTGTTCCGTTTGATAATGATAATATTTATGAAGAAAATGGTTTTTGAAAATCAAAATAAGGCGGTGAAATTCCATCATATTTTATTAAAGATAGTGATTTAAATAAAGATTATATTGATAAATAAAATGGTAAATATATTGTTAAAACAGCAAAAGATTTATTAATTAATTATTATGATGCAAATGCCATTGATAATTTTTTAATAAATAAACAAGATAAATTAATAAGTGGAACAAACATTAAAGCTATTAATGGTAGTTCATTATTAGGCAATGGCAATATACCTATTAGTAATAATGATTGAGAAGTTGTTGATACTAGTGATTTTGTATCTTTTTCTGACAAAAAATATCAAATTAGAAATTATTATTATACAAAATATAAATACAAATTATGAATCGGTGTTAATGAAAATGACGGATATACTATTAATATTGTGTTTGAAACATATAAAAATCATTATGTTTTTTTTGTATTTGCCGGCTTTAATGGTATAAAACTTAATAAAAATGGCACAATAAGTTCTGAATATAATAAATTAATGTCATTACATGTTGAAAGAAAAAAGGTAAATTAGAAAGGATTTTTAATTAATGAAACAAGATAAAACAACTTTATTAAAGGGTGAATTACCTTGAAATTGATTTAAAAAAACCCTATTCCGACTTATAATTGAACCCATAAAGATATTAGAGAATGAGAAAGAAAATATAAAATTCGTAGTTGAGTAGTTAATTTTTATACATTAATATTTTTAGCATGAAATTGTTGATTATAATATGGCATGATTAATGGCATTAAAGATGAAATTAATTGGTATAATTATGGACAATATTGAGGTAATGGAATTACTATTTTATTAACACCTTTATTTACACACGGAATTCAAGGCATATTTGTTGCTAGTAGTAAACCAAAAGTTGATATGAAAATTGATATACCAATATTAAAAATATCTAAAATGGGATTAGTATTTACAATTTTACCTTTAATCACTTTAATAATTTCTTTAATTATTATTTGAATTGATAAATCAAAATAAAAAAAAGACAATTTAAGACATTGTTTTGACTGACGTATTAATCCGCGCGTTATTCAACCAAAAATAGCAAAAGCATGAAACAAATTAGATGGTATAACAGAAGAAAATAACAAAGAATTAAATTTAAAATAGACTATATAAATATCATAAAATTATTTTTGCACAAAAGTATTACATCAAAAATGTGTTATTCATCAAACAACACCGATTCGTTCCCCTCAATAAAACGGGAAAATTGAAAGATTTTATCAAAACTGAAATAAATTTTTTGAATATCTTCATCGTTATCTTGAAAATATTAATGAATTACGAAAATTAATTACTATCTTTTTAGATTATTACAACAATGTTAAACGACATAAAAGCATAAATTTTTTAACACCATCCGAAGCTGTGTTAAAATTTTTAAAAGACTAACTGGTCTAAAATGTATATGGTACATCACACTTTTTAATAATTCATACCTTGTTTTATAATATTCTAAATCTCTTTTACAAAAAGAGATTTTAGGTCCTTTAGGATTATTTAATTTTCTTTTTTTATGATTTGCTCATCAATATTATAATTTATTTTCATTTATATTATTTTGTTGCTACTATTCAACAACTTTTTTGTTTAATTTCCTCAATGATTTTTTTTATAAATTATGATGTATATTTATTATATTTTTGACCTTTTATTGCAATATAAAAATGCACCCACTTTAAAAGTTTAGCAAAGTCTTTTTTTTTTTTACTTTACTTACTTTTTGGGGTGTACATTTTTCCTATTTTTTAAAACATAAAGAAATTAATTCGTTGCAAATTATACATTATTATTTTTATCAATTTCTAATAAATGAACACTTAAATAGTCAAGTCCATTTATTTTAGTGGCGGTTGTTTCCGCATTTTTTAAGATATAAGTGTCTTTCTCGGTTCCAATGTAAGTAATATTTTTATGAAAATTAATAGTTTTAACCAATTCATTAATTCCATTAAGCTTTTATTTTTTTTCTTATACTCAAAATAATAAAGTTTATTTTTTAGCGCCCATAAAACTATTACCTTTATCGTCAAAATCAATAGATTGCAATGTTTCTGTATTAATTTTTATTAATTTATTATATTCAGTTTCATTATTAATAAAGTTTGTTAAAATTTCATTTATTATTAGGTTTAATGGAAATAATTGCGCTTATTCCATTTAAATATGTGATGTACCATATACATTTTAGACCAGTTAGTATTTTAAAAATTTTAATATAGCTTCGGATGGTGTTAAAAAATTTATGCTTTTATGTCGTTTAACATTGTTGTAATAATCTAAAAAATATTAATTAATTTTCGTAATTCATTAATATTTTCAAGATAACGAGGAAGATATTCAAAAAATTTATTTCAGTTTTGATGAAATCTTTCAATTTTCCCGTTTGATTGCAGGGAAAGAATCGGCATTGTTTGATGAATAACACCCTTTTATTGTAATACTTTTGTAAGCTCACTTTTATGATATTTATACTATGGATTATAACTATAAAAATATTCAGGACCATTATCTGTTCTAATTATTTTTATTCTAATTTTATTATTTAAAAAATCATCATAAGCCTGATTAAAAATACCAATTGCTGATGACTGTGATTTATTTTCAGATAAATAAGCAAGACCAAAGCGTGATTTTTCATCAATAAAATCATACAAATATAAATTATGTTTAAAACCAGTCATATTTGGTGTCATAATTTTAATATCATGTTATAAATGTCCCAATTCAGACATTTCATAACGTTTATAAGTCTTAATTTTATTGTTTTTAGGATAAAAATTATTAAATGCTTTATTCTATTTAATTAAAGTTTTAATGTTATGTTTAATTACTTTCTTTTTTTTATCTGAAAAAAACTGGCTAGTGTTAAGTTATAAAACTCATAAATACCAGTTCCATATTTTTGTCGATATTTTTTCATCATTTTTGCAACAGCAATCTTGTAAGTTTTTGAATAATGGTTATTAATATTAATTGGTCTAGTTAATTTTTTAGCTAAAACAATAAAATTTAATTTTTCTTTAAGACAAATTTTAATCTTTTTAGCTCAATTATAGAAATTTTGTTTTGATTTATAAAATAATTTAATTAAATTATTTAATTAGTTTTTATATAAATAGTATTTTTGATATAAATCAAAATAATTAATGACATTTTGATAAATATAGTTTGTTTGTTTTGAAGGTTCTTTTTATGGATATCATTTTTTATTTTTCTTTGTAATGAATATAATTAATTTTTAGCAGGAATGCTTGTTACCATATACTTTTAATTTCCATTCTAATTTAAAGAATAAATTATTGGTCTAAAATGTATATGGTTTTCAAAAAGATAGTCCATTGCGAGTTAGCTATTTGGCCAAATGTTATTTACACCAAGTTAATTTAAAGCGGATTATATTACAGCCGGTATTACTGCTGGGTCAAAGACGATAATTTTATCCGGATTTAGTAATGCAAATGTCATTTGTTGAGCAGTAAAATTAGTGGATAATGTTATTTTGATTGGTGGCGGTGGACATAATGTCCATAAAAATATTGACCCGCACGGTCTGTTATCTGATAATGTTGTATTAATTTTATTTCAAAAATAAATTGCCGGTTTTTCACCTGGCCTTGCTACATCAATATAGCTTAATTTTCACCAAACATAATTTCAACATCAGTTAAATATCGTAACTTATAGAGGAATAGATAATCCATTTGGTTTTTCAAATTATTTATGAGGATTTTTATTATCAGCGAATGTATTTAATGAAATTATTAAGTCCAATATTAGATATCATAATTTTATCAATTGATTATAGATATTTTAGCAATAATTAAAAACATAAACCCCAAAATTAATAATTTATTACAAATAAGAAAAGTTAAAGAAGTATTAAATGATAATGAATCATGGTTTTCAGAATCATTTAACCAAGGAGAAGGAAAAGTAATTTATGATTATTTAATTAATAAAAAAGCAAGTATTATTTTCTCTGTTGCAGGTTATCAGACTCAAGATACAATTTACCAAATTAAATATAATAAAACGAAAAAAAGTTGTCGGAGTTGATACAGAACAATCTCAAATATATGGTGATTAATATATTATTACTAGTGGGTTATTAAACGTTGCACAAGTAACAGAAGATGATTTATCTAATATCTATTAACAAACTTGTATTTATAATAATGTAACTAAAAAATGATGTAATAAGCAACTTTATTCTTGTTAAATTAATACTGGCCAATCTTCAAAAACAAATTAAAATTAATTAATGATTGAAAAAAATGGATTGATGACAGTATTATTAATTATATTAATAACAATGCAAATATTACCAAATTAACAAAAACAATTGGGATGATTTATGATCAAATTAAATAAGTTAATTTTAATGATACATTAAAATTAACTTATCAAACACAAAATAAAGTAAAAAATAAATTATTATAGAAGTTAGAAAAAAGTTTGGAATAAAAATAATATATTTTTTTCATAAATTTTAAAAAGTATAGTATAATAATTATAGATAGTTTGGTGTTTATATGAAAAACTTCTTGACAACAAGCATAACAATCTTAGATTTAGACATTCCAGTAATTGGATTAATTGTTTTTCTACTATTATTTGCAGCACTATTATTATTTTTTTATTTTATTGTTACTTTTTCTTTATTTCAAAGTAAAAAAAGCAGTAGTAATTGAACGAATATTGTAAAATTAAAACAAGAAACTAGTTTTAAAGAAAACATTGACTATTTTGAACAAGAAATTATGCTAGCTAAAAAAATGGGTGATAAAAACTAGCAGTTTGTTTTTTAATGCAATTTTATTAACATTTAGGTCGGGTGAAACAAAGCATGAGTTTTTTTAATAGGGTTAAATCTTTTATGGCGAAAAATAAACAACATGAGCAAACACCAATGCAATCATCAAATCATTTTAGTTATAATTTTAATTCTGAATTAAGAAACCAAAATAATGTTGATTTTAGTCAAAATCAACCATATCCAAATGGAATGTATCAAAATCATCTTTCGTCAAATCAATACTTTCGCCCAAATGAAGCATATAAACAAAACCAATTAAATAATATGGAAATGTTATATAAAAATAATAATACAATTCGCCCAGCAAGAATTAAATTAGGTAAACAATATAATTATTATGCTAATAATCATGACAGCAAGTATCTTGAAAAAGACCGTGAGGTAATGAATGTAAATGCTTCACAAATGCCACCTGGTTATATTGAACCATATTATATTCATGATGCTGCGCAAAATTATTCGCGTCCATTTAATCAACAAATTTTGCCACGCCAAATTCAGCAGCATGTAACAAGTTCTAATTATGATCAATATTGGTCAGGAAAACAAAATCAAGAGCGATATGACAATTCTGAATTTATAGGATATCAGAACCACCGTGATGGTTGCACTAACGATGATAATAATATGCATGCAAATCAATATCACCCCCCTTATCAATCGCGCGTTGCATCACCGTATAATCAATCGCGGGTTAATGAACAATTTAATCGTTCAGAATTATATTATAATAGTAAAGGAGAATATCGTGGTGCAAATTCAGCACAATATTTTGATGACAATCAAATGATGACAAATTTAATGCCAGCACAACCACCGTATTATCAAAATGATCATTTTACTCCATCAGTGCAATTTGACCAAACATCTTTAACAAACAGTAGGGAAAATAATCGTTATGCTTATCAACCTCAGTTATCAGAAAAACGACGACGACGTTGTTTTAATAAGGAATATGCTAACCGTTTAATTCCTTTAGAAATTGCTCGTGAAATTCGTTCGGAAAAAGTTCGTACCCTAATTATGATTATTATTGGTTTTATTGTCACAATGATGACAAGTTTATTTATTGCCTTATATTTTATTTCTCATCAACAAGAATTAGAAGCAATTATGGAAATTAAAACAAAATATATTCCTCATCCATTTTTTACAATTACTTTTTTGTTAATTTCCATAGGATTATTGTTTGCTGGTATTTTTGATTTATCACGAGTTCGAATTGAAACAAATAGCTATCTTTCTAATTTAACACGGGGGAATCATACTATTCCGCATTTCGTAATTGATAATTATAAAAAAATGACTGTTCGCAGTATTGTTTTAAATTGATTAGCATTTTCGACTTATTTCTTTGGTTGAATTATTTTAGGAATTTTATATGGTTTTCAAAAACATTCAGGTGAAGAGTTCCGGTTTGGTTTTTGAAGTTTAGGTATTTTTGATGATTTAACAGTGGCCATTACAATTGTAATTATTATTTTAATTTTAACATTAGGCGTTCATATCGCTAATATTGTTTTAACAAAAAAAAGAAAATCAAATATTATTGGTTATTATGGATATGAAATTGTTCATCCAGAAGAATTAGCGGCTTTAAAGAAAAAAACAAACCGTATTTGTTTAGTAATTTTTATTATTTTCTTAATTATTTTAACAATAGTAATTTCAATCCCATGATTAATTGCTCATCGTCGCAAACGAAACGGAGATACATTACTTGGTCGTTGGTTTAACCGAAATTAAATATTTTTTTAAAAATAATTGATATTTTTTTAATAAAAAGATAAATAATAATTGTTATCGTTTATTATTAAATTATAATTTTAGGAGAAACATTTTTTATATGAAAATTATATCTTAATTTCTTTTATTTGCAAGATAAATTTTATCTTGCAAATAATTTGTTAAAGGTATCGGGGCGTTTTTTTATTCAATATAATAATAGATGGCCGCATGTAAAAAATAAGGGTTTTTTTGTTTTTAAATATTATTTAGTTTAATATAAATTAATGATTTTTTTATAAAACCCTTATTTTTTACATGCGACCTAATAGATATATTATTTAAAGAAGGCGGGCATATTGATTAAAAAGTTATTAACGCTTTTTAGTTATTTTGTGTTAGTCAGCGGTAGTACGTTTGGGGTCGTTAGTTGTACCGCGCGACCAAAGCATTAATATGAAGTAGATGATGATTTAAATATTAATCAAGATCTTGTTATTTTAAATCTGTGAAAACCATATACATTTTAGACCACTAATTTTGGTCTTTAAAATAGAACGGAGATTGAAAGTGTATGGTAACAAGCATTCCTAATTAAAATGAATTATATTCATTACAAAGAAAAATAAAAAATTATATTCGCAAGAATAACCTTCAAAACAAACAAACTATATTTATCAAAATGGCATTAATTATTTTAATTTATGTCAAAAATAATATTTATATAAAAACTCATTAAATAATTTAATTAAATTATTTTATAAATCAAAACAAACTTTCTATAATTGAGCTAAAAAGATTAAACTTTTTCTTAAAGAAAAAATAAATTTTATTGTTTTAGCTAAAAAATCAACTAGAACAATTAATATTAATAACCATTATTCAAAAACTTACAAGATTGTTGTTGCAAAAATGATGAAAAAATATCGACAAAAATATGGAACTGGTATTTATGAGTTTTATAACTTAACACTAGCCAGTTTTTTCAGATAAAAAAAGAAAGTAATTAAACATAACATTAAAACTTTAATTAAATAGAATAAATAATTTAATAATTTTTATCCTAAAAACAATAAAATTAAGACTTATAAACGTTATGAAATGTCTTAATTAGGACATTTAAAACATGATATTAAAATTATGACACCAAATATGATTGTTTTTAAACGTAATTTATATTTGTATGATTTTATTGATGAAAAATCACGCTTTGGTCTTGCTTATTTATCTGAAAATAAATCACAGTCATCAGCAATTGGTATTTTTAATCAAGCTTATGATGATTTTTTAAATAATAAAATTATAATAAAAAGAATTATGACCGACAATGGTCCCGAATATGTTTATAGTTATAATCCAGAGTATAAATATCATAAAAGTGAGTCTACAAAAGTATTACATCAAAAAGATGCTATTCATCAAACAACACCGATTAATTCCCCTCAATCAAATGGGAAAATTGAAAGATTTTATCAAAACTGAAATAAATTTTTTTAATATCTTCCTCGTTATCCTAAAAATATTAATGAATTACGAAAATTAATTACTATCTTTTTAGATTATTACAACAAATTTAGACAACATAAAAGCATAAATTTTTTAACACCATCCGAAGCTTTGTTAAATTTTTTAAAATGACTAACTGGTCTAATATATATATGGCACCTCACACTATTGTATTTGCATTTATATTATATTTTTTTGCTACTATTCAACAACTTTTTTGTTTAATTTCCTCAATGATTTTTGTTATAAATTATAATGTATATTTGTTATATTTTTAACTTTTTCTTTCTACATAAAAATTTAGCCCGTTTAAAAGTTTAGCAAAGTCTTTTTTTTTTACTTTACTCACTTTTTAGGGTGCGCTCTTAAATATTCTTTTTTATAAAAACAAAAATTATTTTATTTAAGTTTTTTTTCTTGTTATTTATTTCAGAATTAATATTTGATTTAACACTACTAATAAAATTTTCGCATAATATTAGATTAACTTTCCGGAACTAATAAACTTAAATGATTAAGATATTCAGCTAAAATTAGGTCTGAGGTATAATAAAATATTAACAATAAAAGTAAAACAATTGTGGAGCAAATTGTTGAAATAATTGTTGTAATATTATAAATTTGAATCGCAAAACTATCGCGGGGAATATATTGTTGACCATAAACATATTTTTTAAATATACCAATTTTTTTCGCGCATCACATCATCAACAAATTTAATAATTTGATTCTAACCCAAATAATAATAATAATTGAAATTGACCTATAATTGGTTTATTTGTTGGTGAACGATATTTTCCATTCACACACCATTGCAAACAAAATGTTAAAAAACATAGCAAAAGATAATACGTTAATAATTTGTAATACTAAGTAAGCCTCTGGCGAATGATTAAATGCAGTAATACTAAAAAAATAAATCATAGTAATAATCCTAACCAAAAGCAATATTTAATACCAATTTTATTATACAGTAAATGACAAGCTAAATAAGCACCAAAAAATTGTGGAATTAGGAATAATTGTTCATTTAAACGAATAAATTGGTTGACTTTTCAAACATAATGGTATTTTTCTCATATGCGTTGGCCTAAAAATCAAAGATAGATATTTGATTGAGATACTTCTTTTAAAATAATAATTAAAATTACCATAAAAAATATAATTAACACTTTTATTCATTTAAATGGTTCAAACATTTTTTGCTGTTAAATCGTAAATGATGTTGATGTAAATTCTTTATGTTAAAATAAAGTATATAAAATGGTTGCTCCCGCAATAGTAATTATTGTACCAATTCCAATAATTCATATTTGCAACTGACTAGTTAAATTACTTCCTACTGTAATAACAATATTATTAAAATCAATACCAAAAATAAGCGCAAATGTCATTAGTGGCGCTGCCAAAATAATTGTTTTAAATGAAAAAAAATTACGGCCATATGCTTCATTATATGATAAAAAATAACTAGCCTTTGTAATAATTCCAAAACCAAGAAAAATTGCCGCGATAATTAATGTTGGTGCAGAAGGATAAAAAATTAAAATAAAAATTCCAAACATTTATATTCCAAACATTGTATATTGAAAAAAATGTCAGCTAATACGAGAAAAAAACTTATGTAAAAATACATAAGGAATCATTGCTAAAAAAGCATAAAGATAAAGGGGAGTTAATGCAATGATGGTAATTCCTTCCATATTATTAATTGATGCGGCAAAGAATAAATCACGGAACTCAAAATTATTACCAATAATTGATGATAATGCAAATTAATATAAAAACGTTTGAATAAATAATGCATAATGACTGGTATTTTTAATTTTAATATTTTTTATTAAAATTAATATGTAAAGAACAAATAACATTAATAGATTAAATAAAAAAACATCTCAATTATTTCGTAACACAACCGCACCCTCTTTCTGCTTTATATATTATAACATAACTTAAATAATTACATCTGTTCAATAACATTAATACCTAATAAATTAAGGGCATTTGATAAAACTTGATAAATTACTTTAATAAATAATAAACGCTGTTTTGTTAATTCTAAGTTATCTAAATTAATAACTTTTGATTCATTATAATATGAATGGAATTGCCGCGCAATATTTTGCACATAATCACAGACAAGATGTGGTTGACGTAATTTTGCTGCTCCTTCAATGCAACGATTAAATAAATCAATCTCATTTAAAAGGTTTAATTCTTTTTGTGACGTTAATAATTCAAAGGTTTTAACATCCGTAATATTAATTTTGCTCATTTTAGCTTGTTTTAGCACGCTATTACAACGCGCCGTTGCATATTGTGCATAATAAACGGGATTTTTTGAAGAACGCTCTTTTAAAATATCAATATCTAAGTCCATATGACTTTGAGTACTTTTTGAAGCTAACATATAACGAATTTGGTCAACTCCAATTTCTTCAATTAAGTCAATTAATCAAACTACCGTCCCTTTTCGTTTACTAATTTTATATTCAGCACCATCTTTAATTAAACGCACCATTTGAATCATGTCAATATCTAAAATTTCTTTTTTATATCCCAATAACTGTAAACCCGCCAACATTCGCACAATATAACCATGATGATCACCACCTCAAAAATTAACCAATTTATCTGCTTTGCTTCGCATTAAACGTTCATTATGTGATGCCAAATCAGTAGTAATATAAGTTAAATCTCCATTTGATTTAACTAAAACGCGATCTTTATCATCACCAAAGTCAGTTGTTTTTAATCATAATGCGCAATCTTGTTCATAAGTTTTTTTCAATCTCGAATATTGTGCTAATGTTGCATCAATTTTTCCTCCCTCGTACATTGCAGCTTCGGAAGAATAATATTCAATATCAACTCGAAATAATTTTAATTGTTTTTTAAAAATATCTAAAAATAAATCAACTGATTTTTTACGAAACATTTCATGTACATTCGGATCACTAATTTTATAATCCTTATCAAAAGTTAAATTAATAAATTTATCTTGATAATTGTCAACAAAATATTGTGCAACATCATCATACATATCGCCACGATATGCGTCAGGAGGTAATTCAGTTTTTTTACCCAATAAATTTAAATAACTAACAAAAACCGTCACTGCTAAAGTATTTATTTGATTACCAGCATCATTAACATAATATTCAGTTTGAACATGATAACCGGCCGCTCTTAAAATTCGAGCAACACAATCACCAATGGCACCATTCCGGGCATGACCAATATGTAAAAATCCCGTTGGATTAGCTGAAACAATTTCTAAATTATAAGTAAAATTCTTTGGAGCTGAATATCCATATTTTTCTTCTCGTTTTAAAACCTCATTAATAACTTGATGTAACTTATCGTCAGCTAAGGTAAAATTAATAAATCCCGCACCAGCAATTTCAATCTTTTTAAAATATGACTTATTATTTTTTTTAATAAAAGCAATAACCTCTTCAGCAATTTTATTTGGTGCCTTTTTTATTTTTTTTGCTAGTAAAAAAGCCAAATTGGTTGATAAATGACCAAATCCTTCTTGACGTGATTTTTCAACTATCACTGGGGCTGTTAAATTGTTTGCCTTTAAGTACTCTTCTAACAGATTTTCAATTAATTTAACATTCGCATTCATAATTGTGGTTCCTTTCTTCTTTTATTTATATATATTTGATAGCTTTAAAAAAGCTTATTTTTTATAAAAAATATAAATAAAATAATTAGATAACTTTTTAAAATGTTTATTTATCATTGTTTTATAAATATATTTAAAATAAAGAATAATTTTTATACCAAAACCTGAGTTTTTTTTATTACTACCATATATTTTACATAGTTTTTATAATTACTTATCTTTTTTTCTAATTTTACAATAATAAAATTTATCAGTATCATTTTATTTGCTAATTATTGATTAGTCAAAGTGCGATATTTAATTTCTGATTTTCGTTTAATTAACACCAATCCACCTCAAAGGGGGCATCACAAAGAATTTTATCATATTGAATTTCAGGATTAATTTTTCTAGCATCTAATAAATGTGGATAAATATTCGTAATTCTTAATCGACTAGCATTCAATTTAATTAAATTAATCTTATTTTCACTAATATAATATGCATAAATTCTCCCTTTGTTGTTCATGATTTGACTCAAATGCGTTGTTTTACCGACCGGCACACCGCACATATTCTAATACATGATCGGTTTATTGCGTATTTAATACTTACACAATGCACATACTCATTTAATCTTGAATAAAAATTAAACCCTTTTTAAACATTTTTGAATTAACAATTGTTGTATCGGCAATGACACCCATGAAGATACTAAACTTTTTGTTAAATTATAATTTGAATATTGAGCTAATAATTAATCTCGACTAATTTTTGGGGTATTAACGCGAAATTAAAGCTCTGGAATTGTTAAAATATCAACCATTACTTTATGAGTAATATCCCCGCTATATTCATTACGGATAATTAAATATAATGATGATGGAAAACTATATTTAATAGTTATTTTTTTGTTTCATCAACAATCTTAATTTCAAAAATATCATTTTTAATGGTAAAAATATTTTTTAACGTAGCATTAATAAAACCAGCATACTTTGGATTTATATTTTTACTAATATTAAAAGCTTCATTAACAGTTTCATAATTAGTGATATGATCTAAAAAAAGAAATTGATAAATAATCATTCATAATAAAAATTGTAATTTTTGATTAGTTTTTTTGGATTCAATAAATTGATTAGCAATATATTATAAATACAATTTATTTTTTAAAGTACTATAAACAATTCTATAAATTAAAGTTTTATTTTGTTTAGTAAAATAATCATTTTTTTACAATATTTGATAATAAATTATTACTAAACTTATTTTTTGCAAAAATTTTTCATAAGATATCTCATGCTATTTCTCTTGCTTGCATTTCTTAATACTTTAAACTTACGAACGATTAGCAATTTCTTGTTCTAAAATTGTTTTAATTTCTGCAACTGATTGTTCTACAGTTTTATTTACCACAACATAATTATAATTACTTTGCAATGGAAGTTCATGGGCCGCTTTTGCTAATCGTGCTTGTAATAATTCTTCAGGTTCACTTTTTCGGCCTCGAATTCGTTTTTCTAATTCATCTAAACTTGGTGGAACTAAAAAAATTGAAACTGCATCAGTTACTTTATGTAACACTTTTGTTGCACCTTGTACTTCAATTTCTAATAAAACATTTTTTCCATTATTAATTTGTTCAATACAATATGATTTTGGAGTACCATAATAATTACCCACAAATTCAGCATATTCTAATAATTCATCATTTTTAATTGCAGCTTCAAATGTTGGCCGGTCAACAAAAAAATAATTTACCCCTTCAAATTCATCCTGCCTTTTTGTTCTTGTTGTCATTGAAACTGAATAAGCCAAATTCAACTCATCATATTTAAAAAGTTCTTGGCATATTGTTCCCTTTCCGACTCCTGATGGGCCAGAAAAAATAATTAAAAAACACTCTTTCTGCACATTAACGTTCCCCTTTTTCTAATCTTAATATATACAAATACTTTTTTTTATATGTTTTACAACGTAACATAACTAAATCAAACTGATCAAATGACAACACTTGATTTGATTCACAAACTATTATTCCATAGTTATTGATAATACTGTTATTCAATATTATGGTAATAATATCATAATAATAATCAATTTGTTTAAAGGGTGGGTCTAAAAATAAAATATCAATTAATACTTTCTGTTGTATCATTCAATTTAATAAAACTTTATAATCATAATTTAATACCTTTGCATTATTTATTTTTAATTTATTTAAATTATTTTCAATAATTTTGGATGCTCCCTGGTGCGAATCATTAAAATAACATAGTTGTAACCCCCGTGATAACCCTTCAATTCCTAATTGACCACTTCCAGAAAAAATATCTAATCCAATTTTATTTTCATAAATAAAATAATTATCTAAAATATTAAATGTATCTTCTTTAACGCGTGCCGTCATCGGCCGGGTATTCATTCCATATAATGTTTTAATTTGATAACTCTTATATTTTCCACTAATTACGCGCATCTTCTCAACCCTTTTTTCTTTTTTTATTATACTAAAAATTTAGAATTTTCTTTAATAATTGCTGAATATGTTATAATTTTTTAAGAGGTGATTTTTAGTGTTGCAAAATAAAATACCAACTAAAGAATGACTGGTGCTTGATGATACACCGTCAATTCAACAATCATCAATTGATGCATCTTTACCATTAGCACCCGAAAATGAACTTGTAATGCAAAAATTAATTGATTTTGTAAGATATTCCCAAGATCCGCAAAAAAATAGTGGTCATACAATTAGACCGGCTGTGGGTTTGGCCGCTCCTCAAATTGGACATAATCTTAAAATGTATTATATTCGAATTGAAGAGATATATGACGAAACGGGAGATAAAAAAATAATTGAACACGCAATGATTAATCCTAAAATTATTGGAAAAAGTGAACAAATAGCTTGTATAGAAGAAGGAGAAGGCTGTTTAAGTGTTAATGGTGATAAAGATGGTTTTGTCCCGCGTAGTTTTCGAATTATTATTGAAGGTTATGATTATTTAAAAAAACAACAAGTAACAATTACTGCCTGTAGTTATGAGGCGATTGTTTTTCAGCATGAACAAGCACATTTAGAAGGTAAATTATATTATGATTTAATTAATAAAAAATCACCTTGAACAAAAAAAAGTGATTGAATTATTTTATAAAAAATAAAAACTGGCAGTACCAGTTTTTGTTTAGTTTTAAATAATAATTATATTTTTTTATTTTGATTATTATGATAAAATATCATATTTAGGTGATTTTTAATGCTACAAAATTAAGTACCAACTCATGACTGATTAGTATTGGATGACACTCCATTAATTTGACAACCATCAATTGATGCATCTTTACCACTAGCACTCGAAAATGAACTTGTAATGCAAAAATTAATTGATTTTGTAAGATATTCCCGAGATCCGCAAAAAATATTGGTCATACAATTAGACCGGCCGTTGGTTTGGCTGCTCCTCAAATTTGACATAATCTTAAAATGTATTATATTCGAATTGAAGAAGTAGATGAAGAAACAGAAAATAAAAAAATAATTGAACATGCAATGATTAATCCTAAAATTATCGGAAAAAGTGAGCAAATAGTTTGTCGTGAAAAAGACCAATGTTGTTTAAGTATTAGGTATAACCAAGAAGGTTTTTTCCCTTGTATTTTTTATATTATTGTTGAAGGTTATGATTATTTAAAACAACGACAAGCAATAATTACCACCCCTTGCTTTGGAGCAATTTTTTTCAACATTAACTAGGGCATTTAGAAGGAAACATTTATTATAATTTAATTAATAAAACCAAACCTTGAATTAAAACAAAGTGATTGAATTATTGTATAAAAATAATATTTAACTTTTTTTAAAACAAATTTTTTTTTGATAATCTTACTAATCTTTATGTTATAATTTGTTGTATACCATTAAATTAATTTTTTTCTTTTTAATAATATTCAATTTAATAAAGAAAAAACTATGCGTTAATTTTAGAATTATGAGGTGATAATTTTAATGAATGAAGAAAAGAAAGAAACAAGTAAAAACAAAGAAATAGTTACAAAACCAACTAGTACAGCAACAAAACAACTAATCCAAAATATTGTTAAAAATAAAATTCCAACAAAAGTGTTTGCTTTAGGTGGATTAGAAGAAGTTGGAAAAAATACATATTGTATTGAGCATGATGAAGAGTTAATTATGCTTGATGCAGGAGTTAAATTTCCAAGTTCAACAATGCTTGGGGTTGATGCTGTTATTCCGAATTATAATTATTTAAAAGAAAACCAACGAAAAATAAAAGCATTATTTATTACACACGGCCATGAAGATCATATTGGCGGAATTCCCTATTTATTGCGTGAAGTTAATATTCCAATTATTTATGTGCCAAGATTAGCGGCCGCTTTAATTCGAGACCGTCTAAAAGAAGCAAAATTGGAACAAACAACAATTGTTAAAGAAGTTGATAATATGAGTGTTATTAAAACAAAAAACTTTAAAATTAACTTTTTTGCTGTTAATCACAGTATTCCTGATGCTTTTGGAATCTCAGTAGTTACTCCAAATGGAAAAGTTGTTTCAACTGGCGATTATAAATTTGACTGAACACCATTAGGGCATCGCGCCGATATTGAACGAATGGCAAATATGGGGCAAGAAGGTGTTATGTTATTAATGGCTGATAGTACCAATGCCGAAGTTGAGGGTTACACTCAAACTGAAACAAAAATTATTAAAAATATTGGCGAATTATTTGTTAAAGCTAAGGGGCGAATTTTAATTTCAACTTTCGCTTCAAATGTTCATCGAATTCAACATATTGTTGAAATTGCAAATAAATATGGAAGAAAAATTTTAGTGTTTGGCCGAAGTTTAGATCGTATTATTAAAATTATTCGTCAAATGGGACATTTAAAAATTTCTGATAAGGAATTTATTAAAGCTAATGATGCTAAAAACTATAAAGATAATGAAATATTAATTATTTGTACTGGAAGCCAGGGCGAACCAATGGCGGCATTATCCCGAATTGCAAATAATCAACATCAACATATTTCTATTATTAATGGTGATACTGTTATTTTTTCGTCATCACCAATTCCCGGCAATAAAGCTGATGTTGAGAGAGTTATTAATAAATTAGTTCGTGCTGGCGCTGTTGTTGAAGAAAATAGTCCTTTAAATCAAATCCACACGTCTGGTCACGCTTCACAAGAAGAACAAAAATTATTATTTACCCTATTGAAGCCAAAATACTTTATGCCGATGCACGGTGATTATCGTATGCTTCGCCAACATGGCGAAACAGCAATTAGTGTCAATGTCCAAAAGGATAATGTCTTTATTTGTGCTAATGGTGATCAAATTGAACTATTAAATGGAACAGCAGCAATTGGTAAAAGAATTGAAGCCGAAGCTGTTTATGTTGATGGAAAAGATTTATCAGGGCAAACAACCGCTGTTGTTCGTGACCGTGAAATTTTATCAAAAGATGGATTAATTGCTGTTGTTATTTCAATTGATTCGCAAAATAACCAATTACTAACACAACCACGCATTATTTCAAGAGGAAGCTTTTATGTTAAAGAATCTGGAAATATTATTAATGAATCAATTCGTTTGGCAACCGAAGCAGTTAATGAAGTTTTAAAAACCCAAAAACCAACTTTTGGAGCTCTTAAAAATGCCATTAAGCAATCATTATCTCCCTTCATTTATCGCTATAAACGTCGTAATCCATTGATTATTCCGGTAATTTTAAATAAAAAATAAAATAATATTTAAGATTGCGCCCAATTTAAGTAAGTACTAATAAAAATTATTTACTATTTTTTTAATTATATCTTTTTATTTACGATTTGAATATCATGTATTTTATTTTATAACATCTTGTATATTTTATTCATGTGAATTATATATTTTATTATGGATTGTAGCTTTCTTAAGTAATGAATGAAAAATTTCTATAACAATATTATCTGCACAGTAGTATTTTTTCCCCATTGAAATTATAATACAGTTAGATATACATTTATCGAGATAAATAGCAGATGTGTATTTTATATCTGTGGTCTGAATAAATTATTATTCCATTCAGATCTTTTTATTAATTTTATTTTATTAATTGCATAATTTAAATTATCTATTACTAATTTATTATCATTATATTTAGATAACTTTACATCCACTATTTCTTTAGTATATCAATCAATAATTATTGATTGATAATATTTTTTCCTTTTTAAATTAAATATGTTATATCAGTATATAGTACCAAAAACCTTGTTTTTATATCATTGAATTTACGATTAATTAAATCGGTATATTGCAATAAAATTTTTCTTTATTCTGTTTATATTTTATTTTTCTTTTCATTTTTATTACATATTCAGGTTTTATTTTATTATCACGCATAATACTTAAAACTTTTTTTAATTATATTTTATATCATAATCTTTTTTTAAATATTTAGTAATTATTTGATATCCAAATTATTTTAAATTTTTTTAATAGATTTTTATAATAGCATTTATTGCTTTTTTATTTTTTTGCCACTGTCATAATTTTTATATTTATATCAATAACTGCGTTTTAAGCCCTTTACCTATAATAATAATTTTATTGAATATTCATGACAATTTTGTTTAATAAAAGAAGTGATTCTTAGTTTACTTAATTGTAAAAGTAATGGAACTTTTTTAATAATTTATACCTTGTTTTATAATATTATAAATCTCTTTTATCAAAAGAGATTTTAGGTCCTTTAGGATTTTTTAATTTTTCTTTTTTATAATTTGCTCATTAAGATTATACTGTATTTTAATTTAGATTTTATTTTTTTGCTACTATTCAACAACTTTTTTGTTTAATTTCCTTAATGATTTTTGTTCTAAATTATTATGTATATTTGTTATATTTTTGACTTTTTATTGCCATATAAAAATTTACCCCCTTTAAAAGTTTAATAAAGTCTTTTTTTACTTTACTTACTTTTTAGGGCTCGCTCTTGTGTGCTATTTTTTTACATATTATTTTATTTTTTAATATATTATGAAAATCATTTTAATTCAAATAATAAATTTTTTCTTTCCTATGAGGTACCATATACATTTTAGACCATTTAGTCTTTTAAAAATTTTAACACAGCTTCGTATGGTGTTAAAATTTTTATGCTTTTATGTCTTCTAACATTGTTGTAATAATCTAAAAATATAGTAATTAATTTTCGTAATTAATTACTATATTTTTAGGATAACGATAAAAATATTCAAAAAATTTATTTCATTTTTGATTAAATCTTTCAATTTTTCCGTTTGATTAAGGAGAACAAATCGGTGTTGTTTGATGAATAACAACTTTTTGATTTAATACTTTTGTAAACTCAATTTTATGATATTTATACCATGGATTATAACTATAAACATATTCAGGACCATTATCGGTTATAATTCTTTTTATTATAATTTTATTATTTAAAAAATCATCATAAGCCTGATTAAAAATACCAATTGCTGATGACTGTGATTTATTTTCAGATAAATAATCAAGACCAAAGCGTGATTTTTCATCAATAAAATCATACAAATATAAATTACGTTTAAAAACAATCATATTTGTTGTCATAATTTTAATATCATGTTTTAAATGTCCTAATTCAGACATTTAATAACGTTTATAAGTCTTAATTTTCTTGTTTTTAGGATAAAAATTATTAAATTCTTTATTCCATTTAATTAAAGTTTTAATGTTATGTTTAATTACTTTCTTTTTATATCTTAAAAACCCAGCTAGTGTTAAAATTATAAAACTCACAAATACCAGTTCCATATTTTTGTCGATATTTTTTCATCATTTTTGCAACAGCAATCTTGTAATTTTTTAAATAATGGTTATTAATATTAATTGTTCTAGTTGATTTTTTAGCTAAAAAAATAAAATTTAATTTTTCTTTAAGACAAAGTTGAATCTTTTTAGCTCAATTATAGAAAGTTTGTTTTGATTTATAAAATAATTTAATTAAATTATTTAATGATTTTTTATATAAATATTATTTTTGAAATAAATTAAAATAATTAATGCCATTTTGATAAATATAGTTTGTTTGTTGTGAATGCTCTTTTTGTAAATATCATTTTTTTATTTTTATTCTTAATGAATATAATTCATTTTCATTATTAATACTTGTTACCATATATTTTCAATATCCGTTCTATTTTAAAGATCAAAATTAGTGGTCTAAAATGTATATGGTTTTCATGCAAAAAAGTATTAAATCCTTTACAATTTTTTATCTATTTGCTATAATTAAATTGTTTATTAAAATTCGAAAGGAAAACAAAAATGGCTAATATTAAATCACAAATTAAAAGAGTTAAAACAAATTCAAAAGCTAATTTAGCAAATAAATCTTTTAAATCATCAGTAAAAACAGCAATCAAAAAAGCAGAAATTGCTATTAACGCTCAAGAAGCAAACGCATCAGAACTAGTTAATACTGCAATTAGTTTAGTTGACAAAGCAGTTACTAAAGGAATTTATCACGCCAATAAAGCAGCCCGTGTTAAAATCAGATTAATGCTTAAAGCACATTAATTTAAAAATCCTTTTCAACAAAGACGGTAAATATTAAAAAAATAAAAAAATCATATTAATTATGATTTTTTTATTTATCTTTTGATTTATTATAATCCTCTTTTTCAAAAACATTATCATCCTTAAACTCATCATCAAATAGTGTTGGATCTATTTCATATTTTTGTCCGTTCATTATTGCAGTAATCGCTTTTTGGTACTCTATATTGGCTCGAATTAATTTATTGCGGTCTGTTTTTGGAGCTAAAACTGCTAAAATAATAACCATAATTCCCGCAATAAGGCCAGTAATCATTGAAATAATTGTAAAAATATGTAATACTTGGTAAGTTTTGCTATTATAAACCTCGCTTACTAAACTATTAATTGTCATAGTTAAATATGAATCTGGTAACAATAATCATCCCGTTATTTCTAATTGTGGGTCGTTTTTAATAATATAGCCACCATTAGGTACTGATATACTATTAAAATATTTCTCAACAACATTTGGTAATAATACTTGAATTAATGACAATGAAGAATAAAGAAGAATAATGATTGACAATATAACTGGTCATAATCTAACAACATAATTATCCCGTTTGAAACGTTTTTCCCCTAATAATTCATAACCCAAGAAAATTCCTGGTAAAATCGATAAAATTCCTGAGAAGGTTTGCAACCCGGCAGACTCCATTAATAAAAATTTATATTTCGAACCAAAACTAAATACCTCACTAAAATTATTGTTAGCATTATGTAAAGCGCTATCGGACCCACAACCAATAATAACAATTGCACTAGTTCCTGGGATTGTATAAACAATTACTTTTGTGTCTAAATAGATATTTAAATAGGAATTTAAAAATCACAATAAAATTAACAAAGCAGAAGCTAAAATAACAAAACCAGCAACAATTTTCTTTAAAATTGGCATATAATTTGGTTTTGAAGTATAGAAGTAAAACCTCGGGTCTAAGCGTGGATGAATTGGCATATTTGCCATCTGTTGCATCATTTGTGACATATCAAATTTACTTGGATCACTAATAAAGTCTGGGCCAATGCCACCCATTGGCGCTCCCATGCCCATAATTCCTCTTGCAGGTCCTACTTCCGGTTGTGATTTGTCCGCCCCCTCTTCTTCATTAACTTTAACTTTTAACTTCTCGCGAGCATTATCAATTGCTTTTTCATCAGTAAAATCAGCTGTGTCATCAATTAACTCATTAGTGATGATGTTTTCTCTTGTAATATAATTTTTTTCAACACCAAAATTTGAAACAATATACTGCACAAAAGCAACATATTCTTCATCTAACATATTAAAAGTAGCCCCGTCAACTTTTTCAATTGTTTCTGATTCATTAGTAATATCAGCTAAAACTTGAGCAAATGAAATAGTAAATTTATTATCATTTAAATTTGCATTAAATTCTTTTTCTAATGTTAATAAATTACAAATTTGTTGAATCACTAATTTTTTAAACACCTGGTTAACCATTACTTGTGCCTTGATATTATCATCGTTAAATATATTATATAATGCATAAACTATATGGGCATATAATTTATTTTCTTTCATTTATTTATGTCCCCTCATCTCTATTTTTGTAATAATTTAATTTATATCAAATAATTTAATTAAATACAAATCACTACTAATTTCTTTTTTTATTATACCTCTTTTTATATTATAATCAATTCAAAATAATTCTTGAATAATATTATTTGCTTTATTAATACTGAAATTATTTATATGTTTTGAAATTTTTTTTACTCGAAACGGATGAATTTGTAAAATTTCTGCAATTTGTGAAGGTGTTTTTTTTAAAGCAGATAAAACAATAATATCTCTTGTAAAAATAATACTATTGGTAATTAATGCTAATAAAGCGATACTATTTAAACCGCGTTCTTGTAAATAATGATAATTTATTAAAAAACTATTCAAATCATTTTTTAATAAATCATCAACTAATTTAAAAATATCTGTATCTAAATAATTTGTCATATTATTTTCAATTAATTCCATCGTAATATTTGAGTTTATTAATAACAATTTTTCTAATTCATTTTTAATAATATATAAATTATTTGGCAAATATTCAACAATCTTAGGAATTAAATTTTGTTTAATCTTTCCGTTATTCTTTGTAATATAATCATCAATAAACCTAATTAATTCATTATATGATAAATTTGTTGCTTTCAAAACACTAGTTAATGATAACATTTGTTTAGTTATTTTTAAACGATTACTAAGTTTATTGACTGGACAAATAAAAATAATAAAAGTACTCGGATTTGGAGCTGCCAAATATTCCATTAAATTTGTTAAATAGATTTTATTGTCTATTTTTGTCTTAATCTTTTCTTCTGTAAGAAAATAACTATCATTAATTATTATTATTTTTTTTTCTGAAAACATTGGAAATGTGTCGGCATCATTCATAATATATAATAAAGGGTCTTCTAAATAATTATATTCTTGTAAATAATACTCATTATCAGGATTAATTTTTTTTAAAATTTTATTTTTTTGCATTTTAATTAAAAAATTATCTTCTCCATATATTAAAAACATCTTTTAAAGCTCCCTTAGAATATTCTAAAACTTATGACAAAGTAATATTATCATATAAAGTAAAAAATAAATTAGGGATTTAAAATAATTTAATTGTTGTTGACGCTGACATAATATTAAATTGAGGATTCATTATGCCATTTGTAAAATAAATTTAACACCCAGTTGTTTTTAAATTTTTAACAATAATTTGGGCCTGATAATTTTGTCGTTTTTTTCACCAAAGATGAAGCAAACCTTGGGTGTTATTTTTTATAAAACATAAGCTTTTGTAATAATATGTCATTTTGTTTAATTAAATAAGCTTTTAAACGAATTAATGAATTTTTTTAATGCTTCTCGGTGTAATTTTTCATAAACGATAAACCACCTAGGGTAATCAGCTGATTAATGCGGCCCCAATTCGATAATTATTACATTCAATTAATGACGTCCATTCACCTTTACTAGCAAATTTAATAGCTTATTGCACAATAGCATAAACTACGAAAAAATCATTACCATCAACTAAAATATTTTGAATTCCAACCGCAACCCCTTTTACTGCAAAGTTTGTTTCTTTCGCCGCTTTACGACGATGAGTTAAAATTTCATGTTGATTATTTTCTACAATAAAAATTGTTGGAACTTCATGTAACTTCGCAAAATTAATTGCTTCATAAAATTATCCTTCAGAAGAACCACTATCACCTGTTGTTGTAATAACAACACCATCGCGTTTATTATATTTTTCAGAAAATGTTAACCCAGTTGCATGAGAATATTGTGTTGCAATCGGAATATTAATTGGTAAATTATTAATTTATTATTGCATATAACTTCCAATTTCGTTTCTGCATCAATATAACATAATATTTTGCATCAGAACACCCATTGCTAATCAAACGGCAGTATTTAGATATGCTGATTAAAATCAGTCTTTTCATTTAATAATTTGCATTTCATATAATAATTCATTCGCTTCTTGCTCAGCTGATGAAAGAAATGATATAATTTTTCCTTGTCTTTGAATTTTATTTTGAAAATCATCTTGGCGACTATATAAGCACATTAATTTATAAGCTGTTAAAACCTAATCCTCACTAATTTTTGACATCAAATCTGGTTTAATAATCTTTACCATTGCATCCATAATTTGAATCATTTCATTTTTTAACGAATCAAATTTGTTAAAATACATCTTTTTGATTATTGCCTTTCTTGTTTTTTAAATATTTTTAGGTAAAAATAACATCTAAAATTTCTTGTAGCTCAAATTTATCTCAAAAAATATCTTTAATAGGCGTCCCTGTACGATGAAATGGCAAAAAACAATTCTTGTGAGATTGTTTTTTTATTTTTTTATTAAAAAAATAAAATATTTGTAAGTTTGTCCTATTTTTGGTATATTTAAACACACTGAAAAATAATTTATTGAATTACTTCAAATAAACTTATCTAAAATTATCTAAAAATAATTCTTTTGCTGTTTTTCAATTTAAAATAGGCCTTAATTTTTTCATTTATAATATTAAATACTCAATTTATTTCTGGCTGAGTGATATTATTAAAATCTGTTCCCTTTTTAAATCATTGTTTAAACTCACAATTAATATAATCAATTAATGGTTTTTGTTGTGGTTTACCGTGGTCACAAAAATAAATATTATAACCAGTAATCTTTTCCATTTCTTCAAACTTACTATTTTTTTCCTCTATCAGTTATTATTTCTTTAATTTTTCCAACCAAACCGTTAATTATAATTATATTTTCAAGTTTTTATAAAACTTTACTTGAATCATTTTTTTCTAATTTCCTTTCAAAATAATTTTTACTATTTTGTTCAACCAATACTAAAACATTAGATTGACGGCCTTTTCCAACTGCTGTACCCATTTCAAATCAATCAACATTAGATTATTTATTTTTAATATCTCATATTGACTTAAATTTATCATCTAATTTTCCGCGATTTTCAGTTTTTCCTTTTCTTTTTTATTTTTTACCGTAATATTGTAAATTTTGTTTATTTAAACCTAATAAATTTAAATAAATTAATTTATATAAATTTTTTTACACGCTGTAAATTTAACACCAAACTTTTTTTTTTTTTTAAAATTTTCTAATAATTTGTGAAGGTGTATAATGATATTTATTAAATATAATATTTAATAATTCTTTTTGTTATTCGGTAAATTCATGTGGTTTTTTAATAGATTTTTCCCGCCTTTGTTTATAATCTTTTTGTGCTTGATATGGATTATAATCTTCTATATTTGTAAATCGCTTAATTTATCTTTTAATAGTATTAACCGCATGACCCCGTTCGCCTTTATATTTCAAATAAATTAATCGTTCGATTTTTCTTTTTAAAACAATCAGCTAAGAATAAATCCTTAAATAAATTTCTTTTATCAAGATAATATTGCATTTTTCTGTCTCCAATTATTTTTAAAATATTTATAACATTAAATTAAAAATTATTGACAATTATTTTTATAGGTATATAATTTAATTAATAAAATGTAAATAAATTATTTCTCTTAAAGTTGTTTACAAAAAAAAAAATAAAGTAATTAATTTTATTTTTTTATTTTTGTGTAAAATATAGATAATAAAAAGAACTTGTGAAAATTTTTTTATATATTTTTATAGTTATTTATTACTCTTTTATTTAATAATATTGTTTAAATAATAGCAATTTTAATATGCAAAAAGAATTAAAAAAAGAAATAATTTAATCCAAAAATATCCAGTTTGGAAACTTTTTATCGTAAAATAGATCAGTTTTGAGAAAATAAATTACCCAATAAACAATATACTTTTAATGATTTAACTAATTAATTTAACCTTTCTAACAGATAAAGATATGAAACTTACAAGAGCGAGAATACAGTTCATTTACTTGAAAAAACAAGTTGATAAAATTGAAAGTGAAATAATTAATTTTATGATGAAATCACCATATGGTGATAAATTATATTGACAGCGTGCATTTAATTATAAATATTCACTTCAATAAAAACAGTTAGAACAAAAATTAAACTTAAATAATCAACAGCCAATAATTGTTAATTTACAAAATGATATTAGAGATATTAAAAAAGAAAGTGATAATAATGATTAATAATTATACTTATTTGTTAGAAACTCCTTATTGGTTATTACAAAATAGTAGTATTGTTAATAAATATCCCTTTGCTAAGAAATATGAATCAGTAAATGAAATTAATCAAATTGGTATACGATATAGTGGTAAGACTATTTCAAATATTAAAATGTTTGTTGAATTATTAAAAATTAGTTTATTAATTAAAGGACCAATTTGTATATCATCGCCAGTGTGTATTGTAGTAAAGATTTAAAAGATAGTGTATTTAAAAATATATAAAATATGTTAGATGAAAATTATATTCCTCATACCATTAATTTATCAAATTTTACCTTTACTTTATCAAATGGTAGCAAAATATATTGTAAAAGTTTAAATTCACCAAGTCGGAAAGAAAAATTAAAAGCCTTTGCTGATTTGAATAAATATAAATTAGTTATGGATTGGCGAGAATAATTTGACGAATTTCAACAAAAAGATTTAAGTGATTTATAATTTGTTATTCGTGGTTATCAAAATAAAATAACAATTAATACATTTAATCCTGAAAGTTTAAAAAGATATATTGTTGTTTATTTTAATGAATTATTACCTTTTAATGAAGAAATAATGCTTAGTAAATATGAACAAATAAAATATATTGAAAAATGAAATATGAAAATTATTATTCATTATTCTAGTTGAAGAATTAATTATGAATTACCACAAGATAAAGTTAATTAACAATTAAGATTAGAACAATTAGATATTGAAAGAGCAAGATTTTGGAGTTGATTTTTACCGGGCGATACTATCGGGTCAATCTTTGCAAGATATATTGACATTATGCAAGCAACAGACATTATTCAACCAACGAAATTATTGGGTGGTGTTGACTTAGCAAACCACGCTGGTCCAAAAGGATATATAACAGCAGCTATCTTTTAAATATATAATTCATTTTATAAAAAAGAATATAAATTAGCATAATATACACATTCAAATGCTGCGCAACAATTTAAAGGACCATTAGAACAATTAAAAGATATTTTATAATTTTATAACAATCAATTAAATCAATACTTTAATTTAATACAAAAAGGAATATCAATTAATGTTGATGACAGTACTTATGCGACAATATAAAGTTTAAATAGAGAAAAATATAATTATACTTTTGGTCAATAAATTAATTTTAAACCAGCACAAAAGCAGAAGTTTAAAATAAAAAATCTTGTAGAAGCATTTACAATGTTAATAAATACTAATCAATTAAAATGATTATGAGAAAAATGTCCTGTAAGTAAAATTCAATATGAATTAATTCAATGAGAAAATAAGCCCAATGTACAAGATAAGAACGAATTTTAGATTTATATGATGATACATTTGATAGTGATTTTTATGCTTTACACTTTGAATTAGTACCAATTGTTAAGCATAATAGTTCAGGATATTATAAATTATGACAAGAAAGAGAGTGATTAACTTAATGAAAAAATATATTTATGTAATACAATCATGATGATCGTGTAATAAATGCAAAAAGACCATATATGTCTGTTTGTGGACAAGTTAAAAAAAGATTTTATCAAGAATTAAAAAAAGATAATATCGCAATATGTAATTTAAATTTATATAACGAATATATTAAGAAATATAAAAAATTTAAAGTATGTGTACAAGTTTTAGCAAATTAACCAAATTTATTAACAGTAAATATTATTAATTATGGCACTTATTTTAAAATTAAATGATCAAAATAACAATGAATAATACTTTCCCCAGTTTACCAAACTTAAATGATATTAATAGTTTTTTAAAATTTTATAATTATGATTGAACAATTAACTTAGCCAATATTATTGCTCGCCATCAAATGCGATTAGTAAATGGTAAAGATATTTTATTTAAGTCGCATCGTAAAGACATTTTAGAAAAAATAAATTGATGATATGAAACCTATAAAATAAAATAAAAATTAGATAAGAATTAATTAACAGCAATTTTAATGGGTAAAAATATATTTGGTTTATTAGAAACTAGTGATGGTAATATTGATTTATGAATTAACCCTTTTAACTTTACATATCGTGTAAGTAAAATAAATTAAATTGAACAAGGTGCCGATACTTGATTAAATTATCATCAGTCAGATAGTTGTTTTATTTTAAATTTAATTTGTACCAGAGATAAAATAGTTATTAAAGGTTGACCTAAAAATAATGAAGTAGTTGTTGGACAAAGTAAAACACAAATTAAAGATGATGTTAGACCTGTTTTAGCACAAGAATTTAAAAATAAATTAGGTATAGTAACTTTTTGATAAATGATTAATGAAAATAATCCTTTATTTTTATATACTTAAACTACTTTAAATCTATTACCCACAATGGCGAATTGTTATAAATTACAATTTTATTTAGAAGATGGTTTTAATATTAAATCAAAAGAACTATAAGCAAAACGCGCTCATTGATATGGTAAATTAGAAGATATTTTACTTGCCGCTTAAAATAAAGGTAATAAAAAAAGTATATCAAGATATTTTTGATGATATTTTTATTCAATCCGGTCAAACAACATCGGATGGAACATCATCCCAATCTTTACAAGTAGTACAAGGTACACCAACCTTATAAACATATACTTAAGACCAAAAATCAATTATTGAATAAGTATATTTAGCGCGTCATTTTTCCAGTCCTTTTTGTAATAAATAAGATAATGACCAAAATAAAACACAATCTTTATTAACTAAAACAAAAGATTTATAAAAACAAGCATATTTACAAGCATATCGTAAGCAATATTATACAAAAATGTTTGATACTGTTTTAAAATATTGTGATTTATGATATGTTAGCGGTGAACGGCCCTTATGGATTTGATTTTATTATTGCCATTTTAGTTGACCAAATGCGACAAAATGAATTAATTGCCGCTAGATTAGATAATTAAACAATGGAACCAATAAGAGCCATTACTGAATATTATAATGTTGATGAATTATAAGTAACAAAATATTATGAAAAAGTAGAACAATGACAAGATAAAATGAAAGCCAAAGAAATTGAACATAATAATAAATTACTAGAATATTATGAAAATGGTAATAATCAAAACGCTTTACAAGTTATAACAGAAATTAAGGAGAATTAAAAAATGAGTAGAATTAACCCGGGTGTTATGGAATAATTAAGAAGACAAGCCCGCGACACTTTAATAGATATTAGAGAAAACATACGAGATAATAGACATTGAATGGTATTTCATTTTAATATTTATAGTTCATATATCTTCTATACGGAAACTGGTTGAAAAACTAATAATTATAAACCCATTGATTATGGTAGTTATTCGCGAATATTTGATAATATGGAGCGCGGTCGCCGCGCTATTGCTCAATGACAAGATAGTTTAAAAATAGCTCAAAAGCATAGAGGTGAAGAAATTAATATATTAACGCTTGATTATTTTGGAAAACAAACAATTAATTCAATAATATGAGCAAATAATTAAACACCCTTTGTTATAAAATTAAAAGATGAAAATAGTAATGTTTATTGAAAATTAATTGATGGTAAAAATATTTATGATATTAATAAAATGTTAAATTACTTAAATCAATATAAATTAAGTTATTTTATTATTAATAATAATAAAGCTGATAATTTTTATACAAAAGAAGTTAAAGTTGGTAAACATTGAGATGCTTATATGATTGATTATAGAAGTTCAATTCAGTTTTGTAAAGCCAAATTATAACAAGTATTTACACGGCAATCAACCGAAAGACAATATACTTTATTAATTTTTTATATGAAGATTCAGATAAATTAAATATTAATGATTATTATAATTTTTATACTGTATTTAATGACCTTGGTTTAAATATTGGTGGTGGTAATATTAATTCTGCACCGCAAGATAGGCAATTATTATATCAAACTAATGTTATTAATTATTATTCACCTTATGATGGTAATTTATTATGACAAGAAATTACATTTTCAAGTATTAATTACAAAATTAGTCATAGTGGTTTATCAGTACTACAATTTATTCAAATAAGCGACCTGGGTGAAGGTTATTGTTTTATTAAAATAACTTATGATAAAAAACTAAATAAATGAATTATTGAATTAGATGATATTTTACTAAAAGACCACATTGTCAGATCAATGGCAGTTAAATTTTATGGTAACCCCATTTTTTTGATATTCCCGTTATTGTTCGACCAATTATTAAAGGTTAATTTAATCAAAAAGTAATGAATTATCGTGATTTATTAATATATAACGTGTATCCTGCCCCCTCTGATAAAATCAATACTTATGCATCGCCCGAAATAAGTTGATATAACATTCAATTTATTAAACCAAATATTATTACTGGATATAAAGATTGAAAAGAACATATTCAATCAATGTCTGATTTTTGAATTGAAAAAAATAATGAGGGTATGCTAATAACAGATAAAGTAAGTTCAACAGCAACTAATCCGACTGTTGGCAACAACTATTAAGGAATAAAATGAAAAATCTAAACATTATTGGTATAAAAGTTGAATGATTACCCCGCCGGATAAAGTAAAAGTAAATAGTGGAACTATTAATAATATTATTAGCACCCAAGCCTCATCTTATTTTAGAAGAAAAGATTAATTTGGTAATAATGTTGGTCAAGTTCAAATTGAATATAATAAAATGGGTTCATGTAATTTTTGAGATATTTTAAATATGAATAATTTTATTAATCGCTAAATTACAGCATTACCTTTAAACTATACGCAAAAAATAGTATTTAATCCTTTTACTATACCTGCTATTGGAAAGTTTTTAAACTTTGTTTCGTTCGGCATTCCTTGGGACTGAATTGGAATTTTAACAATTACCCAAGATGATAAATGACCTAATTTTCCATGACTTAATGGTTTTATTAGTGGTTATATAATGTCCATAATTTTTATAATGATGCATTTTGAGGCGATAAAGCTGCTGGAAAATGTTATTTACCATTTTAAATATTTATAGAAAACAAGTAAATGATAAAATTGTCGCCATGATTGATGCCAATGCTACTATTTTTAGTTTTACTACTTTATTAACTGATAAAATACAGGGCAATGTTTTAGAAAAAGATGGTAAACCAACAGAACTAATAACTTATTAAACTTATAATTTAAAACAATTAAATGAAAAAAACTAACTGAGTTTATTTAATTAATGAACAAACCAAATCATTAGATTCACAAACACAATTTGGTGCTAGTGAAAAAGATAATAATTACAAATTATTACAAACACCCGATGCGGCAAATTGTAGTTATATAATTGATATTTTTTCAATTCAAGCCTTATATAAAGGTAATTTTGAAATTATCTTTTATGCCGATAACCAATATAAAAATAATGAAGAAGATTATTTTCGATTATAAGTATGAATTTTTCGTGGTAAAACAAAAAGTACATTAAATAATTATTTATGCTATATAACAAATAACTATAAAACTATTTTATTAATACTACATGATTATGAAATACCAACATTTAATTACCCCGAATATGTATTACCACCAGTATAATATAATTATCCATAGTACACAAAAGATATTATACCTTCTGATGTAGTGTTAAAATTAAAAACTAAAATAATAAGCACTAGCACAATGTAAAAATATCATTTAATATCCAGCAACTTTATTTTCTGATGATTTTAATGAAGTTTATTGTGAGGCTGAAATTTATTTAAAGTAAATTGATCCAACAATTAAAAGTATTAGTAAATTTCAAGATGTTTATAAAACAATTGAAATAAGTAATCTTAATAATATACAAGTTGAATTTTGGCCGCCTGAAATAGATAATTTTATTCGTAATAGAAATATTAATTTATTAGATGGTCAAAAATGTGACCATAATATTGATTCATTAAACAATATTATTTTACAATAAAGTGGTTTTTCACAAATAGATAAAGTTAATTTTGATAATACAATAACTTTATATAATGATAATATAAACAATGATATTAAAAAATTTGCTACTGTATGTATATACTAACGGATTAGCAAGTTATTATGATTATAAAAATATTTATAAAATTAATAATAAAGAAGCATATATTATATTTTTATTACAAATAACATCTCTGTCAAATAAATTTGATAATAAAATTAAAGAAACATATTTACAATCATATTATACTAATGATGTAAAATTAAAAATTAGATTTTCAAAAAAAATTATTGCAATATTATCATGTAAAGATTTAAAACCTTCAAAACGAACATATCTTGGTAATTATAAAGATATGACAATAGATATTAATAATCCAAATGTATCGGGCATTATAAATAATAGTAATAGTGATTTTTAAATCATATTTAAACCAAGATAAATGTAAAAAGATATTTTTTAAAAGAGCGCACCCCAAAAAGTAAGTAAAGTAAAAAAAATATTTTGCTAAACTTTTATAGGGGGTGCCATTTTTATATAGAAAGAAAAGGTCAAAAATATAACAAATATACACCAGAATTTAGAACAAAAATAATTTAGGAAATTAAACAAAAAAGTTGTTGAATAGTAGCAAAAAAATATAATATAAATTCAAATAAAGTATAATCTTGATGATCAAATCATAAAAAAGGAAAATTAAACAATTCTAAAGGATTATAAAACAAGGTATAAATTATTAAAAAAGTTACATGACTTTTACAATTAAGCAAACTAAGAATTATCTCTTTTATTAAACAAAATTGTCATGAATATTCAATAAAATTATTATTAGAAGTAATTGGTTTAAAATGTAGTTATTGAGATAAATATAAAATAGCAAAAAAGATAAAAAAGCAATAAATGATATTGTAAAAGTCTATGAATAAAATTTAAAACAATTTTTATATAGAAAAATTAATAAATATTTAAATGAAGATTATGATATAAAATATAATTAAAAAAAGTTTTAATGATTATGCACGATAATCAAATAAAACCTGAATATGTAAGAAAAATGATAAGAAAAATGAAATATAAACAGAATAAATAAAAAATTTTATTGCAATATCCTGATTTAATTAATATTAAATTCAATGATATAAAAAAAGTTTTTCAGTGCTATATACTGATGTAACATATTTAATTTGAAAAGTAGAAAAATATTATCAATCAACAATTATTGATGGATATACTAAAGAAATAGTTGATGTAAAGTTATCTAAATATAATGACAATAAATTAGTAATAGATAATTTAAATTATGCAATTAATAAAATAAAATTAATAAAAAAGAGGTCGCATGTAAAAAATAAGGGTTTTATAAAAACAATAAAAAAATATCCTTAATTTATATTAAACTAAATAACATTTAAAAACAAAAACCCTTATTTTTTACATGCGACCAAAAAAGATCTGAATATAATAATAATTCATTCAGACCGCGTAATCAATATATATCCGCTATTTATATCGATAAATATTTATATAACGGTATTATAATTTCAATGGGGAAAAATTACCACTGTGCAGATAATATTGTTATAGAAATTTTTTATTCATTACTTAAGAAATCCACAATCCATAATAAAACATATAATTCACACGAAGAAAATATACAAGATGTTATAAAATGAAATACATGATATTAAAATCGTAAAGAAAAAGATATAATTAAAAAAATAGTAAATACTTTTTATTAGTAATTACTAAATCGAGTGCACTCCTTACATCCTTTTTATTACCCATTAAATTTTACATTACCATTTTCATCGGAAATTAAGTTGGGTAATTTTTGTTCTTCGCCATTTCAGCGATAAACTGATTTAATATAGTCTTTATAATGTTTTATTTTACCTCATATATATTCTGTTGAAGAATATAGTAAATTACCAGTTGCTAATAAAATTTTATTATTTTTATTAAAAATAAAACCAACAGGTCTTTTACTTCAATCTGTTTTTAAACCGTTGCCTTTTTCACCATCATTTTTTAATTTAAATACTTTTCACGCATTATTTAAACTATTTCTAGCAACAACATAAAAATATTTATTGTTTACTTCTTTAAATGGTTTTTCTTGCGGGGTTATTCACTCTAAAATACCATCTTTTGTTTTTATATTGTTTTTTTCTTTTATTTTTGTTAATTGTGCCTCGGTATATACCATTTTATTACAAGCAATTAAACTTGTTGCACTTGTTCCAATTAAAGTGATTGTTAATAAAATAGTTAATATTTTTTTCATATTTTAACTCCTTTCTTTTTTTAAAAAAGATTATTTAATTAAAATAGAAATAAATTAATAATTTATTTCTATAATTTTTAAATTTAAAATTATTGTGCTTCTATTTTAAAAATTCATGCTGGATAAGCTATTCCCGCAAAAGTCATAATTATTTTTATTTCTATTATCATATGTGTGTGATTTTCAAATTTTTCATTGAGATATAATTATAGGAGAACAAGCGCCAATAATTAATCCTGCCGCGGGGGCCCGCCAACAATAGCGCTTGATAAATTACTTCTAATTGTTGCGGCTCTGCCTGCAACATCTATATTTTCGTGTATTTGTGATACGACTTTAAGGTCTAAATAAATATTTCAATATAATCCCCCTATATTAAACTTTATTTATACCACCATTTTTTTAATTATAATTATTTCTTCTTTTTAATAAGGACTGGCGGCAATTATTGTTGGTGCTGCAGTTCAAATAATTGTTAGTAAACTTAATAAAATAAGTAACTTTTTCACACTTGTTTTTCTTTTTTTAACCTTGAAACTTTTTATCAAGATCTAATTGCATTATATATATATATATATATAATGCAAGAAAAATTATAAGTTATTTTTAAAATTTTATCTTTTTAAATACCTATTATTACGTGTTTTAAGGGCTAAATTAGCAATTAAATATATTAAGTTATAAAAAAAAAAAAAAAATTGTGGAATTATTTATAATCCACAATACTATAAGTATATATAAAAAAAATTTTAATTTTTTATAAAACTCTTGATGGAGTCAAAAACCATTATAAAATAAGATTTTTTGTAAAAATAGTAATTTAGTAAAAAGTCAATAAAATCAAGGTTTTTTATAAATATTAAGGTTTTTATAAAAAATTAAAATAAAAAATGTGACGTACAATATACATTTTAGACCAGTTAGTTTTTTAAAAAATTTAACACAGCTTCGGATGGTGTTAAAAAATTTATACTTTTTTTTAATCCAACATTGTTGTAATAATCTAAAAAGATAGTAATTAATTTTCGTAATTCATTACTATTTTTAGGATAACGAGGAAGATATTCAAAAAATTTATTTCAGTTTTGATGAAATCTTTCAATTTTACCGTTTGATCGAGGAGAAAGAATTGGTGTTGTTTGATGAATAACACCTTTTTTATGTAATAATTTTGTAAACTCACTTTTATGATATTTATACTCCGGATTATAACTATAAACATATTCAGGACCGTTATCGGTTTTAATTCTTTTTATTATAATTTTATTATTTAAAAAATCATCATAAGCTTGATTAAAAATACCAATTGCTGATGACTGTGATTTATTTTCAGATAAATAAGCAAGACCAAAGCGTGATTTTTCATCAATAAAATCATGCAAATATAAATTACGTTTAAAACCCGTCATATTTGGTGTCATAATTTTAATATAATGTTGTGTAAATGCCCTAATTCAGACATTTCATAACTTTTATAAGTCTTAATTTTATTTTTTTATGATAAAAATTATTAAATTATTTATTCCATTTAATTAAAGTTTTAATGTTATGTTTAATTACTTTATTTTTATATTTGAAAAACCCAGCCAGTGTTAAATTATAAAACTAATAAATACCGGTTCCATATTTTTGTCGATATTTTTTCATCATTTTTGCAACAGCAATTTTGTAAGTTTTTGAATAATGGTTATTAATATTAATTGTTCTAATTGATTTTTTAGCTAAAACAATAAAATTTATTTTTTCTTTAATACAAAGTCGGCTTTTTTTATATCAATTATAGAAATTTTATTTTGAAGGTTCTTTTTGTGGATATCATTTTTTTTTATTTTTCTTTGTAATGAATATAATTCATTTTCATTAGGAATAATTGTTACAATATACTTTTAATCTCCATTCTAATTTAAAGACTAAATTAGTGGTCTAAAATGTATATGGTTTTCACAAACTTAAAAATTTTTTATACTAGTAAAACTAATTAAAAAATGATAAAATACATATTACATAATTAACTTGCTATAAAATTAACAAACATAAATTAAGTAATTTAATAAAATAGATGAGGAGTAAAAATGCTTAAAAAAGGTAAATCAAATTCATGATATTCAATAATATCATTTTCAATTTTTAAAATCCGCCGTTCAATAGCGGTTTGAGTTTTAGTGTTGTTGTCACTTGTTTTATTTGGTACAATTGCGATTACTCTTTTTTTATCTTCAAAGAATATTTATGATTTTTTAAAAAATTTTCAATACGGAGTTTTTATTTTTAATAATATTTTATTATTATTGTTTGTGTTGTTAGTTATCATTAAAATTTTTGGTCGGGAATTTGAAGATGGGACATATTTGCTTTTAATTTCCAAACCATATTCTCGATTTACTTTATTTTTCTTAAAATTAATTTCACTTTGATTTTTGATTATATTTTTCTTAGGGGTGATTATTGTATTTGCTTTAGGAATTGGTTATATTGGTTATTTAATTAATAATGATTCTGAGTATTTACAAGTTTATAAAAATTTATTATTGAAATTATTTTTATATTCTTTAGCATTATCTTTTTTTGCATCAAGTGGTATTTTATTTGCGGTAATTTTTTTAAACTCACAAGTAGTTTTATTAATTGTTGTTATTTTCTGTAGTTTATTTTTAGTCGGTGGGATGCCATATTCGTTAATTATGAGTTTATCTAATACAATTGATTTGTCATTTGTTGACAATAATATAACTAATCAACATTATCCTGTTCAT
Organism: Spiroplasma endosymbiont of Antitype chi; assembly: GCA_964019725.1. Classification (GTDB taxonomy): domain Bacteria; phylum Bacillota_I; class Bacilli_A; order Mycoplasmatales; family Mycoplasmataceae; genus Spiroplasma. The sequence continues at coordinate 587,557 of OZ026467.1, forward strand.
ATTATTAAAAGTACAATTAATTTTAAAAGAAATTTAGAAAAAAAATTAATTAAATATTCTAATTTAACTAGAAAAATTTGAGATTTTTATAATTCGTGAAATTATGATGATTTAGATAAAGTTTTTAAAACGCAAGACTATAAAAATATTACAAGTGATAGTACTTTACGAATTAAACGATTAGAATTTTATCAATCATTAGGTTTGACAAAACCAAAAGAAGCCAGTTATAAAATTAGCCAACTTAATAAGTGAGATAAAATAACAAAATATAAATATGATAATGAAGATGAAACCATTTTTGAAATTATTAATAAAGTTGGCGGAAGTAATCTTCAAATGAAAGTAAACTTTGCAACAAATTTCTTTTTTAAATCACCAGGAGAATTAGATTCAGATAATGAAATTCATCAAGAATTACTTGACGCCACTAACTTTATTGGAAGAAGTGCAAAATCATGAGAATTGTATATTAAAGATAATGATTTAAATGGAAATTCATTATTTTACTTTGACTTAAATAAATCATATTATAGTTTAACATCATCTGATAGTAAAGTAAGAACAGAAGAGCGAAAATTATCTGAGCCAAACGGATTTAATCCAGTAAATGTTTTTAGTTCTGAATTTGCTGGAACCGGGATATTACCAGTTGATTCACAATATGATAATGGTACTGAGTTTCAAGATTGAATTATTAATTATTTTGGAGCTAAAGATAGCATTGAAGATGGTTTTGAAATTAAAATACTTTATGTTTTAAGAGAAATTGAAATTAATATTTTAAAAAAAATAATGGATTATAAATTACTTGAAGTTGTACCAATTAAAATAGAAACTGAGTGACAAAAATATGATGATTTAATTCAAACTTATGAATTAATTTCTAAAATTAATATTATTGAACATTGAAATCAAATTTGAACAAGTTCTTTGTCATATGTTCCATTTTGATTTGAACCAATTCAAATAAGTAATATTGATTTTAGTGTTCAAAACAATTATTTAATAAGTTATCAAGATTTTCCAATATCATTACAACAAGATAAAAAAGTTGACCTTAATGTTCCACATTTTTTAAATATTAATTTATTGTTATATGTTTATTTAGGCATATCTGGTTTATTTTTAATTAGTGCTTATTTAATTTTACGTCGCAAAAATATTACTTAAGGAAAGGGAAAGGAGATTTTAAAACATGAATAATAATGCATTATTACTCAGAGATGTGGCAATTGCTTCGCGTAATTTTAGCAAAAAGTTTAAAAATATTATTGTTGGTCCATTTAATTTTAATGTTAGTCGTGGAAAATTACATGCCATTTTAGGCGCTTCTGGAAGCGGAAAAACAGTTTTCATTAAATCTTTAATTGGCGGTTTAAAGGGCTTTCGTGGTGATATTACAATTTTCGGTAAAAAAGCAACAAAAATTAGTATGAAAAAAATGATTGGCTATGTTCCTGAGTTTGTTACTTTTCCTGAAAACATTAGTTCTTATAATTTTTTAAAATATTTAGGAAAAACAAATGGTTTAGGGGGGAAATATCTTCGTGATCGCATTGAATATTTAATGAAATCATTAGAAATTTGAGAACACCGCTATAAATATGTTAATTCATTTTCATCAGGAATGAAAAAAAGAGTAATGATTATTCAAGGTATTATCCATGATCCTGAAATTTTAATTTTGGATGAACCAGAAGCGGGATTAGATATTAATAATCGAAAAAAAATTATTTTTTACTTAAAACAATTAACACTTCGCGGTAAAACTGTCTTTTTTTCATCCCATTTACTAGATGAAATTAAAGACTATATTGATGAATTTACAATGGTAATGAATGGAACGCAAATTTATACAGGGCAATTAGCTGTCTTTAATATTAAAAATAGTTATTATCTAGTGACCAATAATCCCCAAGCAATAATTCATTACTTTAATTCAAACCGAGTACCAAATTGATATGATCGAGCAAATAATTCGTTAAATTTTGTTTTAAATTCACCATTACATTTGTATTATATCACTCAATATGCATTAAAAAAACAAATTAAAATTTCTAAAATTAGTGAAGTTGAATTTTCATTTGATTTTCTATTACAAAAATTAAATATTACGCCGCCTCCCAATATAACTAATAATTGTAAATTACGAAAAAAACAGTTGAATAAATAGCAACAATGTTAATTAACCAGTATAAGTTTTAAATGTAATTATGTAACAAAATTAAAGAAAGTAATCTTTAAAAATACTTTAATGGATATTAAAGTATTTTTTTATTATAATTAAATTAGGCCCAATATTTAAAAAATAGCAAATTGTATGGAATTTAATATTTCAAAAAAAATTAAAAGTACATATAAAAAAATTAAAAGCCATATTATTAAAACAACATTGATTTTGGCAAAAAAATTAAGTCAAATTACGCGCAATGAAGTGTATCTAAAATTATAAAACTTATAACTTTCCGGTTTATTTAAAATACGTGGGGCTTTAGCAAAAATGATTGAACTCAAGCATTGAATAATCGCAAAAAGAGTATTGGCAGCAAGTTCCCCCGGTAATCATTCACAAGGAGGGGTGTAGGTTTTGCAGATAATTTATTAAAAGTGCCAGCAAAAATCGTTATGCCGCAAACAGCACCAATTAGTAAAATTAATTCCACAAAAAATTATGGTGTTGAAGTAATTTTACATGGTGATTTTTTTGATGATTCTAACAAAAAACATTATAAATTGATAAAGCAGAAAATAAATTTTTTGTTCATGCATTTAATGACCTTGATGTTATTAGCCACCAAGGAACAATTGTAATTGAAATTTTAGAATAATTACAAGATCTTGATTATATTATTGTTCCAATTGGTGGCGGTGGAATTTTGTCAGGGATTGTCACTTATATCAAAGCATTTAATCCAAAATATAAATTAATTGGAGTACAAACCCAAAATGTTCCAAGTTATTATGAAACATGAAAAATGAATAAACCATTTTATGTTCAAGGTAAATTGTCAATTGCTGATGGAATTGTTATTAAATAATGTTGTGATATTATTTTTAATATTTTAAATAAATATTTTGATGATTTTATTTTAGTTTCATAATCAGAAATTGAAGAAACAATTTTATTTTTATTTGAAAATTATAAAATTGTCGCGAAAGGAGCCTGTGCCGCAACAACTGCTGCCGTATTATTTAATAAATTAAATTTTAAAAATAAGAAAATTGCCCGCGTCCTATCGGGGGGATATTGATGTAACAACATTTTTAAAAATTATTAATCTCGCGTTGATTAACCAACGTAGTCGAATTATTTTAAAAATTGATGCAACATTAGGTAAGGGTTATATTGATAAAATCACAAACATTGTTGATTACCGCGGGGTTCAAATTTATCAAATTTATGATTCCTAATTAGAAAATAGTCTTAAAATTAATCGTGAAATTATTCGCTTAGTAATTGATATTAATATGAGTATTAAATTAACAAAGATTGCTGTTGATTCGGAAAAGCATGATTGCGGTCATGGGGAAAATAATTTATTAATTCAATTACACCATAGTGGAATTAATTCATACTGATCAAGCACCATAAGCCGTAGGTAGATATTCCCAAGACATTAAATATGTAAATTGATTTTTGTATATTTATGGGCAATTAGGATTAAATCCTGCAACAATGCTTTTGGGCAATAATATTAGTAGTGATCAAACAAGATACAATTATTAGCAAATATTAGTGCTATTTTAAACGGCAGCAGGACTATACTAAAGACAAATGTTATTGAAATAACAATTTTACTGGGTTATATTAATTATTTTGTGGTATCCGGAAAAAAGCTTATTTTTTATTTGTATTATTCATAATATATTATCTTTAAATTAAAAATTAACCTATTTTACCCTACAAATTAGTTAATTTTTATAATTTCCTTTCTGTTATTTATTATATTTTTTCTTTTTAACAACTAATAATATCATTTTTAATAAAGGTAATATCTGATATTAATAATTATGAAAAATATATACATTTTAGACCAATAATTTAGTCTTTAAATTAGAATGGAGATTAAAAGTATATGTTAACAAGTATTCATAATGAAAATTAATTATATTCATTACAAATAAAAATAAAAAAATGGTATTCACAAGAATAACCTTCAAAACAAACAAACTATATTTATCAAAATGTCATTAATTATTTTAATTTATGTCAAAAATACTATTTATATAAAAACTCATTAAATAATTTAATTAAATTATTTTATAAATAAAAACAAACTTTTTATAATTGAGCTAAAAAAATTCAACTTTGTATTAAAGAAAAATTAAATTTTATTGTTTTAGCTAAAAAATCAACTATACCAATTAATATTAATAACCATTATTCAAAAAATTACAAGATTGCTGTTACAAAAATGATGAAAAAATATCGAAAAAAATATGGAACTGTTATTTATGAGTTTTATAATCTAACATTAGCTGGGTTTTTCAGATATAAAAAGAAAGTAATTAAACATAACATTAAAAATTTAATTAAATGGAATAAAAAAATTTAATAATTTTTATCCTAAAAACAATAAAATTAAGACTTATAAACGTTATAAAATGTCTGAATTATGACATTTATTACAACATGATATTAAAAATTCTGACACCAAATATGACTGGTTTTAAACGTAATTTATATTTTTATGATTTTATTGATTAAAAATAACTTTTTTTTCTTGCTTATTTATCTGAGAATAAATCACAATAATTAGCAATTGGTATTTTTAATCAAGATCATGATGATTTTTTAAATAATATAAAATTAGAATAAAAAGAATTAGAATCGATAATGGTCCTGAATATGTTTATAGTTATAATCCAGAGTATAAATATCATAAAATTGATTTTATAAAAGTATTACATCAAAAAGGCGTTATTCATCAAACAATGCCGATTCTTTCCCTGCAATCAAACGGGAAAATTGAAAGATTTCATCAAAACTGAAATAATTTTTTTGAATATCTTCCTCGTTATCATAAAAATATTAATGAATTACGAAAATTAATTAATATCTTTTTAGATTATTACAATAATGTTATACGAAATAAAAGCATAAATTTTTTAACACCATCCGAGGCTTTGTTAAAATTTTTAAAAGATTAACTGGTCTAAAATGTATATGGTATTTCACACCATAAGAATAATCATCACTATCAACTCAGACTACATAAATATAATTATCTTTATCAAATTTTTTTATCTTATATTCAGTACTTTTTTTTTACAAAATCACTAGTATTAAAAACTTATCGGTCGCATGTAAAAAATAAGGGTTTTATAAAAACAATAAAAAAATATCCTTAATTTATATTAAACTAAATAACATTTAAAAATAAAAACCCTTATTTTTTACATGCGACCAACTTATCAATCATTAAATGAAGTTTTATTTTGTACTGCTCTAACTGCTTTTGTAAATTATTGTGAATTTTCTGGTTTTATATCATATTTAACAAATATGATATCATTATGTGCAAAAATAAATGAACTATTAACACAGTGACGAGCATTTAATTTATTTAGTGTTATTTTGGAATCGTCATTTATTTTATCTTGTTTAGTATTAATTTCTTGTTATGTTTTAACAATATATTTATCATTTTATTTGTCAATATAATCTTTATTTAAATCACTATCTTTAATAACGTATAATGAAATTTCACAACCTTGTTTTGTTTTTTCAGACATTATTTTTATAATAAATACTATCATTATTAAATTGAACAATAAGTTTAATATATTTCGTTATAATTAGTTTTAGAAAAATCATTAATAGTTGGATAAGAAATATTTATTTAATTATCTGTTTGTAGTCGTTCTTTTAATTAAAATAATAGTGTTGGATAAAAAGTTTTTTAATAATATGTTTATATTTTTATTCTCATGAATGATAATAAAAATATAAACTATAATTATAAGGTCTAGATGCTATTTCACTAGATATAATATCAATTATTTCACCTGCTAATTTTAAAGCATTTTTAAAATATCTGGCAATATTTTCGTTTTCTTCTGGGTCATTAGTTTGTGAATATGCTACACCATCTTAGGAAAATGATGCACTACAAGTTAAATCATTAACTCCTTTTGGTAAATATCAATTTATAACTGCTAATAAACAAGCAGATTGAATATAACTTAATCATTTATCATATTCAATTAAACCAGTATTATCTTTTTTACTTAGGGAAATAAATAATTTTTATTGATTTTATCTGAAATTGCCCCCCGATAATCCATCCACTTATAAACTAGTTTTTAAAATAGTATTATAAACCAAATTATCATTATAATAAGATTGTTTTCTATAATTAATAGGTTGTCAAAGTTTACTTTTTTAACATTTTCAACTGTTATAAATAACAAATTACTTAAATTATTTTTCATATAAAACACCCCTTAATTGATTGCGATATTTATTTTTTAAATTACTTGGTTTATAACTATTAACTCTTGTTTTTTTGTTTTATTAATTGTTTTGATAGTTTGATTAGTTTTGTAAAACATATTTTTAACTGTTGTTTTACATAAATTATTAATATTTTTTAACATCACTTTGGCGTTTGCGATACCATTTTTTATTATTAATTTCACCAGAAAAATTAAAATTAAAATGTCCAATCTTTAAATTATTAATAAACTTTTTAATTTGATTTAATTTTTGAATATTTGGTAATGTTAATTTAATATTTCCTTTTGGATATTTTTTCTTTTAATGCTTGTGATAATCGTTTTTTAATATAATATTTTAAATGGCCAGGTAATCATTTTATTAATCAATAATGCCAAAATAAAGTCCCTGCATTATATGCAGAGCATTACTTAATAATTTTAAAATTTTAACCGGAACACTAGGATAAACATATGGACCATAAAATTTTGCGTGTTTTGCTGTTTTTGTATATATTAAAATAGTTAAATTACCTTTTAAAGTTAACTTATTAGTTATATTAAACATTACACCATCAATTAAACTACTATTTAAAGATTGTCAATTAGTATTTAGATAATTTTTATTTTTAAATTGTTATCTATTTTGAATATTATTATCTTTTTATAATTTATTTAATATTTGTTGTATTTCTTTTTTATGACCTTTTTAATTAAATCTAAATAAGTAAAATAATTTAATCATTGATAAATATCTTCAACTTTATTTTTAATTTTATTATATTTATCAGCAATATAATTAATTGGTTTTAATACTTTATTTTGAACTTGATTAACTCTATTAATTAAATTTACAAATTTACTTATTAAAGGTTTATTTTCTAAATTATTTACTAATAAAGTTAAAACTCGTAATATTAGTAAATTCATTGTTTATTAATAATTTTTAATTACTACATCAATCGGATTTGTTTGACCACTAGCGTTATTTTTACCTTGAATTTTAATTTCAACAGTTTTATCATTTGTATTATTAATTGGTCAATCTTCACATTTAATTTCAATAAAGTAATCAAAATCACTTTCAGTTAAAGAACTATTTACTTAATTTAACTGCTTTTAAAACAACATCTTTAAATTATGATTTTAACTGTTTTGGTGTTGATTTTTTTGGGTCTGTAACATGAATAGTTGGTTTATCTATTTTATTAATTTTATTAATATCAATTTTGCTTGATTTTGGTGCAGTGATTAAATAATAAACTTGCACTCTAAATGTTTTATTTAGATTACTTTTGGCAGTATTATCCCCTTCTTGTGTAGGTTCTTTTTCTAAAATAATTTTACATTTTTTAGGATATAAAATTGTTGGAATAGCATGTTGAACTTTGCCAATTAATTCATGGTTACCAGTATCACTATCTAAAACTTGTTTAATAGTATCCATATTAATTGGATATGCTCATACGTATTTATTAATAATTAAACCATTTACATTAGTAAAATTATAACCTTTATCTCAGTTAACTTGTCCTTTTGTATATGTTTTTTTATAAATGAAAAATTTTAGATACTTAGATACTTAGATACTTATTGTGGTATTTTCATATAATTAACTATTAACAATTGCTTTTAATTATGCTTTTGAACTAATTACTTTTAAATAAGCGGGTGTTAGTCCTAAATACGATCTTCGTCCTAAAACAATAAACATTTTATCGGTTGGCAAAACAAAATATAAATTACTAATTTGATTTGTTAATTCAATCAAATTTTTATTTAATGTAAAGAACGCTTTATTTGCATCATCTGCATTTTCGGATGTATAAATACGAAATGGAATTACTTCATAATGGTCATCTTCTAAACAATAATCATAAATAACCTGAATTAATTCACATTTTAAATTAACAAATTTATTTAGTACAACACTATAAATAGCATCGGCAATAATACCATTTTTAATATTAGCTTCTATCATTGCTAAATAAAATGCTTAATTCATTAATTTTAAATTAAATATTTTATCAATAGGAACTTGAATTCTTGTTAATCCAATTGTTTGATTTTCCCTAACATTCGGTAATAAATAATCATCTTGTTATACGACATTATGTGTTAAATTATATACTTGTTTAACCGGCGTTGGGTAATCAAGCAACTTGTTCATAGGCTGCCCCCCGTCACATATTGCATAATACTTGCTTATTCATTATGTGAAGGTCCCCCACTCAATAAACATTAACCCTATCAACATAGGCTTTTGACTTGTTGTATTACCTTGTAATGTAAAAGGTACTTGCAGCAAATTAATTTTTGCCATAATATTTCACTCTCTTATTATATAAGTTTTTTTAAGTTTATAATCAGTTAATTTTTTAATTTAATCATGATTATATGCTCTTTTTTCTTTAATAATTTTAATTTCATCATTTTTATTTTCAACCGAATTTTCAATCATATCTTTAATAAAATTATTCAGTGAAAATGATGTTTGTTATTCAACAAACAAATCAGGTTTTAATTCTTTTAAAGTTTGCATTTTTTCAGATAAAGAACTACCACTAACTTTATTTAAATTAGTTTTAATATCTTCAATTTTAGTAGATGGAACATCTTTAAATGCTTTTAATTCATCTAATTCATTAGATAATTTAATAAAGTCTTCTTTTGATATAACATCTTCGCGTTTTTGCGCACTTTATCTAATTTGCTTTGCCCAATTATTAAACTAATTTAAGATATTTTCAGAAATATCTTCACTTAAAACCTGTTAGACTAATTGTTATTTTGTAAGTGCTATTTTATAAACATCTCTCTTTTTTATCCTTGTCCGATTAACAAGCTAGCATAAACTTTTTTTATGGAAAAATATTAAACCTATGTTTATAATTATAAACCAATAGCTCACAAAAGCTCGTAAATGCAATATATTTTGTATACAAATACTAAACAAATAAGATAAAAGTGTTATAATCAAATTGAAATAATTATTTATTGGTATATAAAAATAAAGAAAAAATAATGTTGGGGTCGTTCTATTTTTTATTTAACTAAATAAATAATATCCATACTATTCTACCAATACGATACTTTATGTATAAATTTTTTTATTCTAAACTTAATATATTTTATTGCTAATTTAGCCCTTAAAACAATTAATAAGAATTATTTTTAAAGATAAATTTTTAAAATAATTAGTTAATTTTTATTGTATGTATATATATATATATATATAATAAACCTAAATCTTGATAAAAAGTTTCAAGATTAAAGAAAGGAAATTATACAAAATGAAAAAACTGTTAAGTTTATTAAGTGTATTAACAATTAGTGGAACTTCTGTCCCAATAACAATTGCTGCCAGCCTTTATCAAAAAGAAGAAATAATAAAGAGAAATAAAATAGAAAATAATAATAAGTTGGAAAATTACTATTGTTTTTTATGCCCCAACCGTTTGGTTGCTAAAATAAGTCATGAAAATTGAAAAAAAATATATTTAAATTTTAAAGATAAAATTAGTATTAAAGATAAGTATAATTACATATATTCAATAATAAATAATTTTGAAAAAAGAAATTCATCTGGAGATTTATTAAGTAGAGATAATTTTTTAAATAGTGATGTAGAAATTATTGCTACATTAATATATGATCATTTTTTTGAAATTAATGACATTTTTAATAGAAAAATTAACGATAATATGGGTTTATATATAAAAACAAATCGTGATAAATATTGAGAAAAATATGATAATCCAAAAAATGATTTTTATTGAGGGGCATATGTTAATTTTAATGAAAAAAAACTTGATGAAATGAATGAAAAAAATGGTAAAAATACTTTAATTGTTGGTGGATTTCTTATTAAAATCGTTGAAAGAGTTATAGATGTCATTATATAAAATAATTGGGTAAAAAATAATTTTAAATAATTAACAAAAAATATATTAAAAATAAAAGATAAATATGAAAAAAATATTAAGTATTTTAGGAACAATAACTTTAATTGGAACAATTACAACCGGTTTAGTCGCTTGTAATACACCACAAGAATATACAAAAAAAGAATTAGAACATTTAAAAAAAGAAAACCAAATAGATACAACTGATGAAAATATTAAAAAAAACTTAGAATGAATAGTGCCACAAGAAAAACCATTTAATATCGTAGATAATAAATGATATTATGTGGTGTGGCGTAGTAATCCAAGTGAAAATTGAAGAATTACAAAATTTAAAAATGATACAAAGACACTAAAAGAAAATGGCAAAAGAATAATAGTTAACGAAAATGGTGTAGAAAAATTATTTATATTAATGGAGACAACCGAACTGGTGGGTTATAAATTTTTTAAATATCCAAAAGATATAACAGTTCAATTAAATTCATTTACTTGAAAATTTAGTAGGCTGGGTAGTGAAAAAATTTTTAAATCAGTTTATCGTTGAAACTTAGTAGATAAACCAGAGCCTAAATTAGATATTGATGAAAATGGCAATATAAAAGTTAAATAAAAATAGAAAAATAGATAATTAAATTTATTTTTTTGTTTAACTTGGTTTAATTTCAATTTTAACACGATTGTATCTTTTATTTTTAAATTATATTATACCACACACATTTTTAATATTGCAAAAAAACAAGAAAAAATAATAAAATATATAATTTAAAATATAAAAACATCATTAAAAATGACACATATATAAATAAAAATTATAAAATTGACACACTAAAAAATAGTTTAAATAAAATTTTATAAATTTAAAATTATTTAATTAAATTAATTAAAAATTAAAATAGTGTCTGAAAATTCAAAGATTTGTGCACTCTTTCGAAATTATAAAAATAATAGTAATCATTTAATTTATTTTGCAAACCAACTGCAGCCAATATTTTTTCATCAAATACAAATAATTTATTATAATTTTGATGAAATCTTTCAATTTTCCCGTTTGATTGAGGAGAACAAATCGGTGTTGTTTGATGTAAAATATTTTTATCTGTTAAAAATTGAGTAAAAGTAGTTTCTTTAACACTACTTTTTTGATTATTACGATTACTATTAATAAATGGCGTTCTGTAAGATGAACCGGCAAAAAACAATTCTTGTGAGATTGTTTTTTTTATTTTTATGTTAAAAAACATAAATTTAATTTGCATTATTCATTGGATAATATCTTTAAATTTAGAATTTTTATCATAAAAACAGATATTATTCTGTTTTCTCTACACAAAATAAACGATATTTTTATAAATTTCCTTTTAAATAAAGATATTATCCAATGAATAATGCAGCCCCTAAAACTTAATATTTTTTGATGCTTAAAGATGGATAACCCGTCTATGGCTCGAAGTCTTAAAGAAATTTTGAAAGCGATTGGATTTACTACTCCTATTTATTTCTTTAATTATCGGCAATATTAATCACTTGAGAAATGTCAGAGCATGTGTTTTTTGCTTGTTTTCATAAAAAGAGTGTTGTTAAACCGAAAAAAACAATATCGGACACTAAAAAAACAAGAGGGCTGGAGCTCCAAAAGGTTATTTTCTTTATATAAAGTTGTGTAGGGGATGGATGAAGCGTAATTAATAACTGGGTAAACTCTGTTTCTTTGTTTATTTCCGTATGTGGGTAAACTATATCAAAATATCCTACCTCCGCCCGCTCATCCCCGAAGTTAAGCGGGCGGCGAAGTAATTAAATACTAAAATAAATTATTTACTAAATATCAAAATATTAACTAATAAAGGAATATTATGTTTTTTTACAGAAATTAAAATATTTGATGAAAAAATGAAATAAAAAAATTGAAAATAAATTACAAGAATTAATGATGCGAGCTTATCCAGTAACGGTAAATTATATTAATGATGAAATTTGAGCAACAAATAAAAAAAATAATGAGTATATATAATTACAGAATATAAAAGTAAATATATTAATAAAACTTGAAATGAAATAACAACATCATTTGATTGAGTTAATTTTCAACCTATTAATTGTCGTATTTCACATCATAAAAAGCATTATGATTTGCAATGTTTAGAATGAGCAAAAATATACTTAAATTTATTTAAAAACAAGTGGGATGTTATTGCTTCTTATATGCAACATTACAAAATTAACGATATTTTAGATTTAGCATCATATGGTTGAAAAATATTACAAATTGACAAAAAAATAAACCAGATAAATTAAAATATATTATTGCAATTGACCCCGCCGGAATTGGTCAAACTGGTATTATTATTTATAATTTTTTGCAACAAAAAATAATTAATAATATTATTTTTAATTCTAAAAATTAAGAATAAGCAATAAATAATATGTATTTAATATTAAATCAATTTAAAAATAAAATTTGTTCTTATTTAAAGAAAGTTATTGTAATAATTGAATATTATCAACTTCATAAAGGTTTAAAAGTAAAAAATTTATTATCTACTCCTAAATTTATTGGTAATTTAAAAGTTTTATGTAAATATCTATTTATTTTAAATTATGTTTTACAATCGCCAGTTGTTAAGAAAAATTATTTTTATAAAGGAAATATGAAAATGGTAGAGCATGAACGCGATACTTTAAAACATTTACAGTATTTTTTAACAAAGGGAGTTGGTAAAAACGGCACAAAAAAAAGTAATTTGCCGAAAAAATTAATAACTAATAAACCTAAAATAAAAAATAAAATAGTTAACAAATTAGAAATAACTGTTAAACTACATGAAAATCCAATTAAAAATAAAATTAAGACACTAGTTGCTGGTGGTGTTGAAGTTGATGCTTGCTCTGCTAAATGTCAGTGATAAGGATTAAATTATTCAACATTATCAATATATAACCCATCTATTTTAACCGAGTTTTTTAAATTAAAAAAAGATGACTATATAAAAAATAAAGTCACAGTATTTAATCGTTTAAATATAAAAAATAAACGCTATCTTTTGTCTTTTAGAATAGATAGTTTTTAAATTATCCAAAAAGCGATTATAAAAAGAACAAATACAAATATTAAAAAATAGTAGAAAAAACAATGGCATTAAAAAAAAGTAAAATATGCTTTTATTAATGAAAATAGTGAACCTAATAAAAATGAAGACTGTAGTTTAAATATTAAAACTGCTGAAATTATTTTAGAAAATTATGAAGAAATTAATGAATTTAATGCAGGTAATTTATAAAATAGCAATCAACAAATAAATGAATTACAAACAAAAAACACTGAATTAATTTCACAATTAGAACAACAAACTTTGCAATTAAAAAAAAATTGAAATTAATAACTTCAATAATTCTTTAACTGATAATGAATAATTTAAAAATGTCTTATTAAAATCTTATGATATTAATGATGATATTGATGTTATTAAAAAAAACTTACAAATTGTTTATGATAAATTCATTAAGGTACAAACAGTTAATACTGGTGGCGTACCAAAAGTAGAAAACAAAGAAAATAATATTTTAGATACAGACAATGTATTTAATAAATAAAAATAAGGAGATAAATTATGGTGCAAAACCCACAAAGAATTTTCAGAGATATTGCTAACCAAGTAACAAAGCAAGACCGAGAAACATTTGAACAATGATATTTACAAACTTATCAACAAAAATTTAGTTGAGAAGATTTATTTGCGTGAAAAGAAGCAAATAAATTTGGTTTAACATATAAAAGAAAGAAAAATATTAAATACAATGAAGTCCTAGGAAACGGAGGATAATTATTTAATACTGATGATAAACTACTAAAATATTCAACAGTGGAATTTGAAGATGGAATTGTTGAATTAGATACAATTTTAACTTTTGCTCGTAAATTATACCCTTTAGAAAGTGATTTTAATCCTAATCTTTGGGCTGCTGATATTAAGCAAGTAATGGATACTGAAGTTGCTTATAAACGCAATAAAATTTTAGAAATTATTAATAAAGAAAAAATTACAACCGTTCAAGGTCAAAAAGCAGATGATAAAAATACTTTGCAAATTCACGATGAAATTATGTATAAAATATATGAAAATGGCTTTACTCAATCAGAAACAGTTGTTTTAGGTTCGGCCGATTTTATTCGTGGAATTCGTAATAAATTACAACTGCAACTTGTAGTAAACGACCAAATAAATATTGTAATTGCAAAAAGTGGAGCAATGAAAACTGTTGAAGGAACAACATACTATATGGTTCCTAAAAAATTACCAATTATTAATAAAGATGGTTCAGAAGGAATAATTACCCTATTACCAGATGATGTTAATGCAATTGCCTTTAAATTTAGTAAAAAATATGACCCTCTTCTCTTATCTTACGCAAAAAAGATTATACTCCATTAAGAGTTGGTACAGATGCATTGTGTACTGGAATGTGCAATACTTTGATTATGGAGATATTTTTTATATTTAGGTGGTGCAGTAGTTGAACCCAAGGTAATTATTAAATATATTGTTACAAAAATTGATATTAGTAAAATTAATAAAATATATAAACCAATTATTAATGTTGCAGACCCAACAAAAGCAACACCATAACAGTTAAAAACACAATTTAAATCTGTTGTTTTAAAATCAGTAAAATCCGTAGATAATTCTTTAACTGAGATTGATTTTGATTACTTTATTGAAAGTAAGGGTGAAGATTGACCAATTAATATTACAAATGATAAAACTGTTGAAGTTCAAATTGAAGGTAAAAACGACGCTACTGGTCAAACAAATCCGATTGATGTTATAATTAAAAATTCTTAATAGTACTAAAAAATAGTACTTTTTCGTTTGATAAATATGCCAATCGGAACAAGCAAAACTGCTCTGATCTATACCATTAAAAAAATATCAACAAGATTGTCAATCCAACAACAAGAAAAAAGTTTTGGTTTACAGTTATTAGAATTTTTAGTAATTCAAGTTTTAGCCCTTGGTTTATCAGTTTTAACTGGCGGTATTGCTTCGGCTGTTGGTCTTGGTGCGGTATTATCTAATTTTGCCGCAGCATTTATTTCATTTGGAGCAGAAACAGCAACCGATTTTGCCGTAAATCAAATATACGATAAATTAACATCAGAAGTAACAGTAAAAAGTACTGCCTTAAATTTGTTACCAGCAATTGGTGAGGTTGGTAAATTAACGTGCGCCGCTCGAACAACTATAATTTTAAAATTAGCAAAAGAAACTAAACTACTTGAAAAATTAGTTGTAATAACCGCTAATAACTTAGAAGATATTGTAAAACAAGTTACAGGTAAAAAGGTTTTATCTGATAAATTAATATTTGATTTTACAAAACAGGCTAATTCCAACAGTTTTATACATCATATTTAGTGACGAAAATTATAATTACTATAAATTAATAGCAATATTAATTAGTCAAATTTATCAATTTTTAACAAATAAAGCAAGTGAAATAATCGAACAAATTAGTATTAATGAAAATAAAAGCAATATTAGTGTTTCAAAAAGTTTAAAAAGTCACCAACTAATGTTAACTAATGAGTTAGCAAATTTAAAACAAGGACAGGGAATTGTTAAAATATCACGCTATAACCCAATGAAAATAAATTTAAAGCTATGAAAAGATTTAAATTTATCAGAAAAAAGAAAAATATTTAAATTAAAATAAATTGAGTATATCAATTTCAATAAAGAACATTTTTATGACATTAAAAATAACAAAAAAGAAGTAAAATAAAATGAAACTAATGACTTTACCAATTTAACAATATAATAAATTATAACAAATATTAATAATTTAAAAATGAAATTAAGAGAGTATGAAAATACAAATTACAAATCTATTCAAAATAAAACAATTATAAATTTACTTTTACAAAAAATCAAAAACCTTGAAATAGAATTAATCAAAAGACGATAAACAAATAATTATTCTGAAAAGGAATAATTATTTTTTATAAATAGTAAGATTCCACAAATTGGTCAAGCTGGAACACTAAAAAATAAACGAAGTGGGGGAGGGGGGATATCTGTAAGGTTAATCAACTAATTAAATTAGCACTACATGAGGCAGAAGCGTAGTCGCAAGTGATTAATTAAACCATATCTAAGGGAAACTCTACCTAAATGATAAAAAGCAATAAGGTTATTTAACAAATAACTAGTGAAAAATAAAAATAAAAAGGAAAGGAAATTGATTAATTTGGTCGTATAAATAAAAGTAGGGTAGAGTTTATAAATTTTAATAAATTAGAGATACTTTTATTAATTAATTTATGATTTTTATATATTTACCCTACTTTTATTTATACGACCATTAATTCTCTCTTTCTATCAATACAAAATTAAAGAACATTTGCAAAAAACACAAAATTATGTAAAAATTTGATAGAAACCATAAATTAAATAAATATATTAGACTTCTTGCATAACCTATTAAAATAATTGCAAATATTTGTAAAAAGACGCCAATATAAAATTATAATTTTAATTAATTATGTCTTTTATTTAAAAATTTAATATTTTGCCACAACGAAAAATGATTTTATTATTCAAATTCCTTAATTTTAAATAAATCTTTTATGATAACTATAATAATTGTAAATTATAAATTGAAGCAATTAAATTAAATCTTAAACTAAATAGTTTTTTACGATTTCTATATTTTTCTGTAATAATTTTAAATTTTTTAAGAATAGCAAAAATATTTTCAATAATAATTCTTATTTTTGAAAATAGTCTATTATGTTGTTTTTGTTCTTTATTTAAAGGTTTTTTCTTAGTTTTCTTTGTGGGTATTAGAACATTATTGTGAATTTTTTGTATTCCTTGATAACCACTATCAACTATTAATTTGGTATTTTTTAAAATTACGATTTTTGATTCTTTAAATAAAGCATAATTGTGTTTTTTGCCAAGTGAAAAACTTGTTGCAATAATTTTTTTGGATTCTTGTTCGATAATTACTTGTGTTTTAATAGTGTGTTTTTTCTTTTTACCATAATAAGATTGTTTTTGTCTTTTTTGGGCGTTGGATTGGGGTTTCGGTAGCATCAATAATAATAGTTTTATCATTAAAATAATTATTTATTAGTGCTTTTTACCAGCAAGTTTTTGAAAATCATGGTGTTTATAATTAATACATCTTCAATTCACTTGATATTGCGATAATAATTAGCCTCACTAATTCCGAAATTTTTGCCAAGATGAAAATAAGTTCGATATTTTCGTCAATACGATAAAGTCATCAATAATCGATTTTCTAGTGATAATTTATTAGATTTGCCACTTTTTTTTTAAATTTTTCTATTTCAGCAACTTGTAAAATATCTAACATTTTATTAAAAATATCTTGTTTTATTCCTGTTAATTTCTTTAATTTTGTAGGAAAACTCTTGATATTTATATAATATACCTAATTTTAGGTATATTTTTAATATATAGAGGTAAATAATTGATAGAAAAAATAATTAAAGAATTAAAAAGCATTTTTACAGATGATCAATTTTTAGAATTTGCTTAAAAAATAAAAAAAGAAGCAGAAATAATCAAAAAATAAAAACATTTAAATGAAATTGATCAGAAATTTAGAGATAAAGGCATTATATGTCCTAATTTAAAATCTTTTCATTGTGTTAAAAATGGTCATAATCCCGAAGAAAAACAAAAATATTTATGTAAAAAATGTCGTGCTATTTTTGATGCTTTTCGTCATCATTTTACTTATTGAAGTCATTTAAATTATGAACAGTGAAATTTATTAATTCAAATTTCATTGTTAGGACAATCTAGCAAAATAATTTCTCGTTTTATTAAAACAACACCAAAAACCGATTGGTATAATCGACAAAAAATAATGCAATCAAAACAATTAGAAAATACTCAATTAAAATTTAAAAAATTAAGTGGTCAAATTCAAATTGATGAAACTTTTATTAAAGAAATTTATAAAGGTAATTTTAAAGATAAATTTGATAAACGAAAAAATCATCTTGATCCATTTTCAACTAATACCAAATGTTGTATTCAAATGTCAGTTGATAACAATAATAATATTTTTTTTTCAACCCACCAATACCAAACGATTACAAAAACAATGAATTATTAAAAATATGAATAAGCAATTAATTAAAGAAAAATCAATGATTTTTTCTGACATGCAACCATTATATTTATTAGTAGCAAAACAAACAAATTCTACTCTATATTCCACCAAAACTAGTATAAATCATGATACTAGTTATCGAAAGTTAAGTAAGATTAGTAAATTACAATCTAGTCTTAAATAAGCCTTAATTCATTATCATGGTTTAGGTTTCGCTAATATTCAAAATTATTTAAATCTATGAAAATGAAAATACCAGCATAAAGGTTTAACACCAAAACAACAATCAATGGTATTAAATTTCAAAGTTTAAAAAATTTAAAGCAAAATCATAATCTTACACAAAATTAGTTTTCAAATTGTCATATCGATGATTTTTTTTATTTCATCAAGAGTTTTCTACAAAATTAAAGGTTAATCTTAATCATTCTTTATCATTAAGATTGTTAAATTCATCAAATTTCATAATTTACTATCCTCATAAATTATATTTTATAATATAATTCTTGCGATACTAACAAAAACAAAGAAAATTACAAAGTAAAAAATTTAAATTAAACTGCTGACATTCATTTTTAATCACTATAAAATTGTAATATCATTTAATTCCTTAAAAAAAAATATAAGTATGTGTTAAATTTTTTTAATAGTTTTAAAGATATAAACTTTGTTGAAGAAGTAAATATCGATGTTAATTTAATAGGAAAACAAAAAATGAAAGAAAAATATGAAAACCTTGATCAAGAATTAAGAGGGCAAAACAGTAATGGTAAAAATGATTATATTTTGTGAGGGAAAAATAATAAAATGATAAAAAATCCCTTTGGCAATATTGTAATTAAAGTTCCCAGATTCGGTTATCGTGATAAAAAAGATAATAAATTCAAAACAACAACTTTATTAAATAAAAAAATTGGTTTAAAAAATAATCAAACAATTATTTTAAGTGTTAAAATAGAACCTTGAAAATTAATGGATAGTGCTAAAAGACAAAGAGATATTATTGATATGTACCTAAAATTAAATATATCTAAGATGACAATCACAAACATTAATAAGGAAATTGATTTTGATAAATTATTTAAATAACAATTAAAAACAAAGACTGAAAAAATAATTGTCCAAACATCACATTTGTATGCTGGGGTTGATGATTCATTTAGTAATTTAACAAAATATAGAAAAATAGAAAAAAATAATGTTTAGAACAGCATATTTTCATACTGGGTATGATGAAATAAAAAGCACTAAAAGTAAAAATGTTCTAAAAGATAAAAAAATTTTTATTGTTATGAAATCATTAAAAAATAAATACTATCTTATTAAAAAATATAAAAAAGAATTTTTATATTTTTTAAATCAAAATTTTAATATTGAAAATTGTAAGTTAACGTTAGCGGATGATTGAGCAAAATGAATCCAAAAATTTGCCAATAAAATTGGTGCAATTTTTATTTTAGATCAATTTCATTTAATGAAAGAATTAAAAACAATATTTCCTTATCGAAGAAGAAAACTTACTAAAAATTTAACCGATAATGAAAAAATAAGAAAACAAATTTATTGAGATATGAATAAATTATTTAAAAATGGCGATCCTGATGAAGCAATAAAATATTTAAAAAAATTAATTACAAGAAAAAATATTAAAAAATATCCATTCTTAAAAGATAAAATCAAAGATTTAATTAAATATATCAAAAATAATTCTGAGGGTATTAAAGTTTATAAAGAGGATTGATATATGGGGTCTTGTACTGAACCACAAATTTCGCATAATATCAAATGATTAAAAGGATATGGTACTAAATCATACAGTGAAAGAGTTTTTAAAAATATGATTGCATTGAAAATGGCAAAATAAAATGGTGTTAATTTAATTGAGTTTTAGCTTAATAAATTAAACAAAAAAATAAAAAATAAAAAATAATATAATTATTATTTTAAAAATGAAGATAAGCATAATCAGAAATTTTTAATAAATAAAAATGTTGTTCACCGGGCACAATGTTTTGTCTAAAATTTAAAGTAAAAATCAATAATTTAAAATAAATTTATTAAATAATTTTCGAATTATTATTTTTTGTATTGTAAATTATTACTTTTATGTTGTGATTAAACTAATTAAAAAAGATAAATTTATCTTTTTCTTAGGAATTTTATTTTAATAGATAAATATTTATTAGAATAATGTATCACCAACCGAATAATTTACTCCCGCAACTAGTTTGTTGTACTTATTGCCGTTAAACCAATTTTTCCCAAAATGCTAAGTCATTTTTTAATATTATATTACCCTTTCTTTTTTAAAATATCTTGAATGGTATAATTATACTATATTTTTTAAGGTGGGTATAAATTAATGATATATATTATTAATAACTCTAATTTAAGCGATTTACAAGCAAAATTGCAACATTTTTTAAGTAAAAATTATAAAAATAAATATTATAAAATAATAAAAATAAAAATTTTTGCATATATTAATTTATGTAAGGAGTTTTTTCTTGAAACTAAGTTGTTATTAAAAGATTTAATTAAAAAATATTTTAAAAATAAATTTTCAACTTTTTATTATTGAGCAAATAAATTTTTACTTGCATATGCAAGTAAAAATTTTAAAGATTTATTATTAAAATAAACAATTACCAATAATATTAGTTATAAATATAGTAATGATGTTCTTGAAAATATCTGTGATTTATATTTTAAATATTGCGATAAACACCCCTGGCGTGTTTATCATTGTTTTATAATTTAAAAAAAATGAATTTATTTCGAAGAATTAAAGAAAAAAGCACCTAAAAATTTAAAAAAATTTTTCCGTTGACTTAAAAAAAGATAATCGTTGATTAAAAATAAAAAATAAAATTAAAGAAATTGGTCGCATGTAAAAAATAAGGGTTTTTATTTTTAAATGTTATTTAGTTTAATATAAATTAAGGATATTTTTTTATTGTTTTTATAAAGCCCTTATTTTTTACATGCGACCAAGAAATTAAAATACGATATCCGAGATATGAATTTAAAGAATTGTGATTATTACAAATGGATTCAAAATATTTTATGTCAAGTAAATTTCCAGTTGATAAAAAGTATTATGTTTATGATTTTATTTATGAAATAATAAGAGGAGTGCCCGGTTATATTTATGATAAATTATGTACCGAGAATGATATTGATGCCGTTAAAAGAGCAATTAGTGATTTTAAAAAATATTTGGTATTAAAATAACACGCATCAGAACCGATAATGGTTCTGAATTTATTAATAGTCATCGGAATAATTAAAAAAGTAGCGTTAAAGAAACTACCTTTACTCAATTTTTAACAGATAAATATATTTTACATCAAACAACACCAATTCGTTACCGTCAATAAAACGGTAAAATTGAAAGATTTAATCAAAATTATACTAAGTTATTTGTATTTTATGAAAAAATATTGGATGCAGTTAGTTTACAAAATAAATTAAATGATTAATATTACTTTTATAATTTTTAAAGAGTGAACAAATCTTTGAATTTTCAGGCACCATTTGAATTTTTAACTAATTTAACTAAATAATTTAAAATTTATAAAGTTTTATTTAAATTATTTTTTATTGTACAAATTTTATAATTTTTATTTATATATTTATCAGTTTTAATAATATTTTTATATTTTATTTTTTTTTATTATTTTCTTGCAATCTCCAAAATGTGTTTGGTATACTGCATAAATTAAAAAGAAAACCATATTAGATTCTTGGTTTTTTTAAAATTTCAACTTTTTCCCGATAATTGGGCATATATTTTTCAATATTATATCAAAACGCCTTAGAATGATTATGATGAACTAAATGTGATAATTCATGAATAATTACATATTCCAATACTGTCGGATCAAAATGAATTAACTTTGTATTTAAAACAATTTTTTCCGTTTGTGGATAACAAACACCTCATTTACGAACCATTGGTTTAATTGTTAAATTTTTATAAGATAAATTCATTATTGTTGATCATTTATTTAATAATTGTTCAAATTTATAACTAAATTTTTGTTTTAAAAAATGGTGTAATTTTTTAACATTTTCATCATAACTACCGGCATCTTTTAATAAAAAATATTGTCGATTAATAATTTTTGTATGAATATTTTCATTGGTTAATTGCAACGGATATTTTTCATTAAAAACATAAACATAACTTATTCCGTTTGGATTAATAACAATTTTTCGATAATTATCGTGAACATTAATTACCGTAATAATTTTTTTAATATTTTTATAAATTAGAGCTTCAATTTCCCAATCGTGAGCATAGCTGGGGGCCGATACTTTAATTTTTCCATTATTAACATTCAACACAATATTTTTCTGCTTGTTAATAATTAAATCATATTTAATTAAATTACCCTGATATGGTAGTGCTTTTTCCAATGCTATTCCGTTTCTCCTCCTATCATAAATACGGATTAATTAATGATTATCATCTATTTTATCATCATTTTCATTTTCATTCTCAAAATTATGTTGTAAATCCGATGATTGTAAAGAATTATTAGTTGCTGTTTTTTTTATAATATATTCACGGTATTTTTTTCCTGCTGTTCAAATTTTATCAATATCACCTAAAAAAACTTTACCATCATAAGAATTATCAACATGGGCATCGGTATTAATGCGTTGCTTACCATTCGGTTTTAGAACCGAACCAATTCGTTCTGCTAATTCTGTTTTATCTAATGACATATGTTGTTTTGATTTTGGAATAATAATTGAATCATAGGCATTTAATTTTCCTTTTGAAGGCGAATTTTTCGCACTAAAAATAGGGGCCGAATAATCACGATGTTTAATAATATCACCCTTTTTTACAAAGTCACCTTCTTGTTCGGTAAGTAATCCCGCCGGTGATTCATCAACAATTATTTCACCATCTTTAATTGTGCGTAAATATTGGCCTTTTGCACTAACACGAATTGTTGGCTTTGAATTATCAGAATTATTATCTTCTTCCTTTGGAGCAAGATGCGATTCACATTGCTCATGTAAAATAGCATTCCGAGCCATTTTTGCTTTCAATAATGCCATTTTTGCTTTTAAATCATTTGTTGTTGCAACCGATTTTTTGTTAAGGGGATTTTTTGTTTCTTCAATATGAGTAAGTTTAGCTTGATTGTCCATTTCTTTTTGTTGTGTTAACCAACGATCGCCAATTTTACCAGTATCAAAATTAATAGCTGTTAAACGATTTTTTTGATCTTTTTTTAATGATTTTGCTTTTCGTGTTGTATGATAATAAGTTATTGCAAATAAACTACCAAAGAATGTTAAGACTGGCCCAATAAATAGTAAAATAAAACCCGAATTAATTGGTAAATTTAACTTAAAAATATTTAAACCAGTTTTATCACTTGGTTGGCCAGCAAGCACGACAGCCGTTGTTAATAAAATGCAAGATATTAATCCAATAACAAAAGCGAGACTTATTCCAAAAATTTTATAACCATTATTTTTTGATAAATAATTTGGAATTAAATACAGCAATACTAAAAAACTAGAAATTCCAATTAAAATCACCCCAACTAATTCCGGGTTTGCTATCACATTATAATATGCTGTCATATTTGAAAACTGCAAAAATAAAAGAGCAATATCGTGTAATAGCATATATGCAGCATTATAAAGGAACATTTGACTATTAATTTTATTTGCCGGTATAATTAATATTCCAAACAGTAACGCACTAAAAATTCCGCCAATTGTTAAGAAAGTTAATGAAACTCTACGTAATTTCTCCATTTTTTTCACCCATTTTTTAACTATAACAAACTATACATATATTATTATATATTGTAATTATACCCCATTTCTATTAAAACCAATAATAAAATGTAAAAATAGTTTGTTATTTACTATTTTAATTAAAACAAAATCCAACAGAAAAAATAATTTAAAATTTTAAAAATAAAAAAGATACTAGTTTTAATTTAAAAACTACTATCGCTTAATATAATTTTAACATAACTTTCACTCAGGGTAATTTTTATTATTTTGATAATTATATTTGTCCAAAAATAATTAGCGTCCTGTACGATGAACCGGCAAAAAACAATTCTTGTGAGATTGTTTTTTCTATTTTTATATTAAAAAACATAAATTTATTTGCATTATTCATCGGATAGTATCTTTAAATTTATAATTTTTATCATAAAAACAGATATTATTCTGTTTTCCCTACACAAAATAAACGATATTTTTATAAATTTTCTTTCAAATAAAGGTATTATCCGATGAATAATGCAACATTTAAAACTTAATATTTTGATGCTTAAAGATGGATAACCCATCTATGGCACGAAGCCTTAAAGAAAGTGTGAAAGCGAATGGATTTAATTATCCTATTTATTTCTTTAATTCTCGGCAAGATTAATCACTTTTGAAATGTCATAGCGCGTGTTTTTTGGCTTGTTTTCATAAAAAGAGCGCTGTTAAACCGAAAAAAACAATATCGGACACTAAAAAAACAAGAGGTTTGGAACTCCAAAAGGTTATTTTCTTTGTATAAAGGTTGTCTAGGGATGTATGAAGCGTAATTAATAACTGGGTAAACTGTTTTTTGTTTATTTCCGTATGGGGGATAAATTCTGTTTAAATATAGAATTTTAGTATCGCCGCCACTCATCCCCAAAGTGAGGTGGATGGCGAATTAAGCTAATTAAATCAAAATACAAATATTCTTACTAAATATCAAAATATTAACCAACAAATTGATTTTCTGTTTATTTAAAAAAATAAAAAGAAAGGAATAAAATATTATGCAATAATATAAAAGTAAATATATCAATAAAACTTGAAATGAAATAAAAACATCATTTGATTGAGTTAATTGTAAGCCCGTTGATTGTCGTATTTCGCACCATAAAAATCATTATGATTTACAATGTTTAGAATGATCAAAAATGTATTTAAATTTATTTGAAGATAAATGAGGTGTTATTAATTCATATATGAAACATTACAAAATTAACGATATTTTAGATTCGTCTACATATGGTTCAAAAATATTACAAATTGAGAAAAAAATAAAACAAATAAATTAAAATATATTATTTCAGTTGATCCCGCCGGAATTGGACAAGCTGGTATTATTATTTATAATGTTTTACAAAAGAAAATAATTAATAATATTACCTTTCATTCTAAAAATGAAGATGAATCAATAAATAATATCTATTTAATATTAAATGAATTTAAAAATAAAACTTGTTCTTATTTAAATAAATTTCTTGTAATAATTGAAGATTATCAACTTCATAAGGGATTAAAAATAACAAACCCACTATCTACTCCTAAATTAATCGGTGGTTTAAAGGTTTTATGTAAATATCTATTTAATTTAAAATATGTTTTACAATCGCCAGTTATTAAGAAAAATTATATTTATAAAGGAAATATGAAAATGGCAGAGCATGAACACAGCGCTTGAAAACATTTACAGTATTTTTTAACAAAGGGAGTTGGTAAAAACGGCACAAAAAAAAAGTAATTTAACTAAAAAATCAATAACTAATAAACCTAAAATTAAAAATAAAAAAGTTAATAAATTAGAATTAACTGTTATATTACATGAAAATCCGATTAAAACTAAAATTAAGGCGCTGATTGCTGGCGGGGTTGAAGTTAATGCTTGTTCGTTTAAATGTCAATGAGACGGATTAAATTACTCAATATTATCAATATATAACCCATCTATTTTAACTGATTTTTTTAAATTAAAAAAAGATGATAAGATAAAAATTAAAGGCTCAGTATTTAATCAACTAAATTTAAAAACTAAACGATATTTTTTATCTTTTCGAGTTGATAGTTTTGAAATTATACAAAAAGTGATTAGAAAAAGAACAAATACAAGTATTAAAAAATAGGAGGAAAAACAAATGGCATTAAAAAATGTAAAATATGTTCTTTTTAATGAAAATAATGAACATATTAAAAATGAAGATGGTAGTTTAGATATTAAAACTGCTGAAATTATTTTAGAAAATATTGATGAAGTTTAAGAATTTAATGCAAGTAATTTAAAAAATAGTAATCAACAAATCAACGAATTACAAACAAAAAATAATGAATTAATTTCACAATTAGAACAACAAACTTTGCAATTAAAACAAATTGAAATTAATAACTTCAATAATTCTTTAACTGATAATGAAGAATTTAAAAATGTATTATTAAAATCTTATGATATTAATGATGATATTGATGTTATTAAAAAACACTTACAAATTGTTTATTATAAATTAATTAAGGTAAAAACAGTTAATACTGGTGGCGTACCAAAAGTACAAAACAAATAAAATAATATTTTAGATACAGACAATGTATTTAATAAATAAAAATAAGTAGATAAATTATGTCGCAAAACCAACAAAGAATTTTCAGAGATATTGCTAACCAAGTAACAAAGCAAGACCGAGAAACATTTAAACAATGATATTTACAAACTTATCAACAAAAATTTAGCTAAGAGGCATTATTTTCATGAAAAGAAGCAAATAAGTTTTGTTTAACATACAAAAGAAAGAAAAATATTAAATACAATGAAGGTTTAGGAACAAACGGACAAGTATTTAATACCGATGATAACCTACTAAAATATTCAACAGTAAAATTTGAAGATGGAATTGTTGAATTAGATACACATTTTAACTTTTGCTCGTAAATTATACCCCATAGAAAGTGATTTTAATACTAATCTTTGAGCCGCTGATATTGAGCAAGCAATGGATACTGAAGTTGCTTATAAATGCAATAAAATTTTAGAAATTATTAATAAAGGAACGGTTACAACCGTTCAAGGTCAAAAAGCAGATGATAAAAATACTTTGCAAATTAACGATGAAATTATGTATAAAATATATGAAAATGGCTTTACTCCATCAGAAACAGTTTTTTTAGGTTCGGCCGATTTTATTCGTGGAATTCGTAATAAATTACAACTGCAACTTGTAGCAAACGACCAAATAAATATTGTAATTGCAACAAGTGGGGTAATGAAAACTGTTGAAGGAACAACATACTATATGGTTCATAAAAAAATTACCAATTATTAATAAAGATGGCTCAGAAGGAACGATTACTATATTAACAGATGGTGTTAATGCAATTGCCTTTAAATTTAGTAAAAAATACGACCCTCTTATCTTACACAAAAAAGACCATACGCCATTAAAGGTTGGTGCAGCAGCCTTGGGTACTGGTATGGGTAATACTTTATATTATTGAAAGAGTTTTATATTTTTATAGAGAGGCAGTGGTTGAACCGAAAGGAATTATTAAAAATATCGTTGCTAAAATTGATATTAGTAAAATTAATAAAATACATAAACCAATTATTCGCGTTACATACACAACAAAAACAACAACATAATATTTAAAACCACAATTTAAAGATGTTGTTTTAAAAGTGGTAAAAGCTGCAAATAGTTTAACATTAAATGATTTTTATTACTTTATTGAAGGCAAAGGTGGGGATTGACCAATTAAATATTACAAATTATAGAACTGTCGAAGTTCAAATTGAAGGTAAAAACAAAGCTATTGGTCAAACCAACCCCATTGATGTTAAAATTAAAAATTATTAATGGTACTAAAAAATTATAGTACTATTTCGTTTTAAAATGCCAATCAGAACATCTAAAACAGCTCTTATTTATGCTGTTAAAAAAATCTAACTAGATTGTCAATCCAACAATAATAAAAAATTTTTGGTTTACAGTTATTATAATTTTTAGGCATTCAAGTTTTAGCCCTTGGTTTATCATTTTTAACTGTTGGTATTGCTTTAGCCGTTGGTCTTGGGGCCGGATTATCTAATTTTGCTGCAGCATTTATCTCGTTTGGATTAGAAACAGCAACATATTTTGCTTTAAATAAAATATATGATATTTTAACCTCATAAATAATAGCAAAATTACCGCCTTAATTTTTGTTGTTACCAGCAATTGGTAGTGTTAGTAAATTAATATGAGCATCTTGCACAACTAGCATTTTAAAATTATCAA
The DNA here is from genome assembly GCA_964019725.1 of Spiroplasma endosymbiont of Antitype chi. Taxonomy (GTDB): domain Bacteria; phylum Bacillota_I; class Bacilli_A; order Mycoplasmatales; family Mycoplasmataceae; genus Spiroplasma. The sequence goes on from OZ026467.1 coordinate 616,106, forward strand.
AAGAAATTAAATTACTTAAAAAATTAGGTTTAATAACTACTAATAATTTATAAGATGTTGTAAGACGAGTTACAGGTAAAAATATTTTATCTGATAAATTAATATTTGATTTTACAAAGCAGGCTAATAATGAAACTTTATTATATACAATTGGTAAATTATCCAGAAATGATTTTTATAATGGTTTTAAAGTTTCTAATTTAGAAACAATTAATAATTTATTAAAAATTGAAAAAAATATTCCAAAAATAAGCCCTACATTATTCAAAAAATACCACGTATAAATGAAAAAAATGCTAATAAATGATTGTATGAATATGGATTAAATATTGATAAAATAAGCAAAATTAATACTAATAATTGATATAATATTATGACTAATCTTCATAAAAAGGGTGTTGATAAAAACCTAATATTAAATGCTAATTTAATGCGGGGCAGTAAAATATATAATAACCAAATTATTAAATATCTTGCATCAAACACCAATTAAATTAAATAAAATTTTAAATCATTTAAACTTAAATTTTTATATTCAAAAAGTAACTAAAAAAATTATTAGCGCCGATTGAAAAACAAATAATTACCATTAAACAAAAAGTAATTAGTAAAATTACTGATAAAACTAAAAAATATTGTCTAAATTTGAAACTAAGGCTATTAAAAAAAGACAATTATTACCTTTTACTTATGGTTCTGATGTTTTTTAGCGGTAAAAATTGTCCCTTTATCAGTTGCGAGCGAAAAAGTTGCTTTAACAATATATTATAAAAATCCTAAATATGTCCCTATTGTCGTTATGACAACTTTAATCAAAGCAGAACAGTTTATTTTGGTTCCCGAACCGTTTAAATTCTATATGAATAGCGAGAGGTTTATTGGTTGGGGATTTAAAAAAATCAGTTTGTTTAATTTAGTTTCTTTTGCCCCAATTGATTATCGGCAGATAGTAAAGGATAGTTTTAAAATATATAGGACAATTGCTAAGATATTAAAAATGCAAGAACAATTTAAAAATAACTTTAATAAAGATAAATTGTTAAATACTCTATAAGATATTAGGTTTACTAGTTTATTGGGTAATGGACTAGTATTTAAAACATATAAACAACTCATAACAAAACAAGATTTAAACAAAAAAATTTAAAAAATATTACTAAATATTAAAAAATTTATATTAAAGAAAATATATTCTAAAAAAAGTAAATGATAAGGAGATAATTAAATGTTAAATCAATTATGACAAAATGTTACTTTGAAAAATTATAATAATTTTATTAAAATTACAGGTAAAATTACACAAGTTCCAGTCCGCTATAATAATTTCTTTAAAGTTGATGTAGAATTATGATTTAAAACATTCGCTTTAAGAGCTCGAAATATGATTAATCCCTATTTAAATTATCCATTTTAAAAATTAAAATTTGAAACATTTAAAGACCCATTATTAAAGAAAATATGTATTAACATGGTATTTATTACGGTTTAACAATGAATATTTAATAGTAATTGTGACGCACAATATACATTTTAGACCAGTTAGTTTTTTAAAAAATTTAACACAGCTTCGGATGGTGTTAAAAAATTTATACTTTTATTTAATCTAACATTGTTGTAATAATCTAAAAAGATAGTAATTAATTTTCGTAATTCATTAATATTTTTAGGATAACTAGGAAGATATTAAAAAAATTTATTTCAGTTTTAATGAAATATTTCAATTTTCTCATTTTATTAAAAAAATCATCATAAGCTTGATTAAAAATACCAATTGCTGATGACTGTGATTTATTTTCAGATAAATAAGCAAGACCAAAGCGTGATTTTTCATCAATAAAATCATACAAATATAAATTACGTTTAAAACCAGTTATATTTGGTTTTAGAATTTTAATATTATGTTGTAAATGTCATAATTTAGACATTTCATAACGTTTATAAGTCTTAATTTTCTTGTTTTTAGGATAAAAATTATTAAATTATTTATTCCATTTAATTAAAGCTTTAATGTTATGTTTAATTACTTTCTTTTTATATCTGAAAAAACCAGCTAGTGTTAAATTATAAAAATCATAAATACCAGTTCCATATTTTTGTCGATATTTTTTCATCATTTTTTCAACAGTAATCTTGTAATTTTTTGAATAATGGTTATTAACATTAATTGGTCTAGTTGATTTTTTAGATAAAAAAATAAAATTTATTTTTTATTTAAGACAAAGTTGAATCTTTTTAGCTCAATTATAGAAAGTTTGTTTTATTTTATAAAATAATTTAATTAAATTATTTAATGATTTTTTATATAAATAGTATTTTTGACATAAATTAAAATAATTAATGCCATTTTGATAAATATAATTTGTTTGTTTTGAAGGTTATTCTTGTAAATATCATTTTTTTATTTTTATTTGCAATGAATATAATTCATTTTCATTAGGAATACTTGTTACCATATACTTTTAATCTCCATTCTAATTTAAAGACTAAATTAGTGGTCTAAAATGTATATGGTACCTCATAAAATTTTATCATTCTTTTTAATAATAATTTTTTGGTAAATTTGATTAATTGTCAGTTTAATTTTTTCAATATTTTTTTTTCGTTAATCATTTTGATCATTTCATAAATAAGTTATTTTTATTATATTATATATGATATTATAAAATTAATTATAAAAAAAGGAGACCTTAAAATGAAAGATTATAATTTAATTATAGGAAGTCATGTTAGTATGAATAAGCAACAAAATTATTTGCTTGGTGCCTTAAATGAAAGTTTAAATAATAATGCTAATGCAATGATGATTTATACAGGACCACCCCAAAATACTATTCGCGTTAGTACGGAGCAATTTTTTATTCCAGAATTTTATCAGCAATTAAAAAAACATAATATTGATATCAATAATATTATTATTCACGCTCCTTATATTATTAATTTAGCAAACACAACTAATCCCGTCTCTTTCGAAATAGCTGTTGATTTTTTAAAAAAAGAAATTACTCGTGCTGATGAAATTGGAATTAAAACAATTGTTTTGCATCCCGGAAGCGCGGTTGGAGCACAAGAACAAGTTGGATTAGATCGCGTTATTGAAGGATTAAATTTAGTTTTAAAACCTAATCAAAAAGCAAAAATTGCTTTAGAAACAATGGCCGGTAAAGGAAGCGAATTAGGAACAAATTTTGCACAACTAAAATATATTATTGATAATGTTAAATTAAATGATAAATTAGGAATCTGTTGAGATACTTGTCATATGCATGATGCCGGTTATAGCTTGACAGAAGCATTAGATGATATTATTATAGAATTTGAGCAATTAATTGGTTTAAACCGTTTATTATGTTTGCATATTAATGACAGTAAAAATCCTTTAAATACCCATAAAGATCGACACGAAAATATTGGTTATGGTTACTTGGGATTTGAACCGCTTTTAAAAATAATTTATCATCCTAAATTATATGGGATGATTAAGATTTTAGAAACACCATATGTAGGAGAAAAGAATCACGGATTTTCTCCTTATAAGGATGAAATTGCAATGATTAAGGCAAAAAAATTTAATGACCCATTTCAACAAAATGGTAAAATAAAAATAGATTCAGGAGAATAAAAATGTCCGCAAAGAAAATTATCGATAATTTGTATCTTGGTGATCGTCATAGTGTTCCACAAGATGCTGCGTTAGTAATTAGTTGTGCTGAAGAAATTTATCGTGAACAAATTAAAAAATATAATATTAAAAATGATAATCAAGAATATCTTCGAATTGATGACAAACATGTTTATTTTAATTTTAAGGATTATCCAACATTACAAGAATTAGATCGTAATATTGTAATTAAAGCATTAAAGATTATTGATAATAATATTAAAAATAAAAAAATTTATATTCATTGTGTTTTAGGAATTAACCGTAGTGCATCAATTGTTTTTATTTATTTAGTGGCAAAAGGAAATATTAATAATGATGACTTTGATAGTGCATTGGAGCAATTTGAACGAATTTATCCATATATCAATCCAAATCCAGGTTGATTTGATTTTTTATTAAATGATTTTCCATATAGTCACTTAATTTCTAATTAAAAAAACTAGGTAATTACCTAGTTTTTTTAACGTTTATTTTTACAACACCCACATTTTTTATTAACACAATCTGTACAAGAAATACAAATTAAGCAAGAACGACAACCAACTTTTGGTTTACTACAAGTATGACACGACAAACAATCATGATTTTTTGTTTGACAACACATATTCATATCATTCACCTCTATTTTCTTTCCAATTTTTATTTTATCATAAAAGTTTTTGTTATTGTTGAATGTTTTTTTGTTGTCATTCTTGATAATATTCATCAATTAATAGTTTTAATTCTGGAACAAGATCTTCTTGTTTGCATGATTTATAAATTTTACCTTTTTTAAAAATAATTCCACCATTTTTACCGCCAGCAATTCCTAAATCAGCTTGTTTAGCTTCTCCCGGGCCATTAACAACACAACCTAAAATGGCAATTTTTAATGGAATTTTTAAATCTTTTGTATATTCTTCTAATTCTTTTACAACAGGGAAAAGGTCATATTCTAAACGACCACATGTTGGGCAAGCAATTACATCAACAATGTTATCATAAAGTCCTAGTGAATTTAACATTCGTTTAGCAACTTCCACCTCCGCTATTGGATCAGTTGATAAACTAATTCGGATTGTATCACCAATACCATTAAAAAGAAGCGGCGACAAACCACTACATGATTTAATTGTTCCGGTATGATGACTACCAGCTTCAGTAATTCCTAAATGAAGGGGATAATTTCATTCTTTACTAGCCAAGGTATAAGCTTCAATTGCCATTAATGGTTCAGTTGCTTTTAAAGATAAAATAATATCATAAAAATTAAGATGTTCTAAAATTTCAATATGGTGACGAGCACTTTCGATCATCGCTTTAGGGGTTCAACCATATTTATTAATAAGATATAATGGCAAACTACCAGAATTAACCCCAATTCGGATTGGAATATTTTTTTTAAGACATTTTTCTACAACTTTTTTTGTATTTTCAATACTCCCGATGTTTCCCGGGTTAATTCTAATTTTACTAATACCAGCATCAGCAGCAATTAAAGCAAATTCATAATTAAAATGGATGTCTGCAACTAATGGACAAGGAGAACGTTCAACAATTGTTTTTAAAACAGCACCATCATCTTTTCCTAAAACGGCAATTCTAACAAGTTCACAACCTTCTTGATATAGTTGCTTTATTTGCGATAAAGTAGCTTCAACATCGCGTGTTTTTGTATTAGTCATTGATTGAATAACAACTTTATTTTGTCCGCCAATTTGAACATTACCAACCATTACTTTTCGTGTATTATTTCGTTTATTCATTTTTGCGCGTCCTTATCTTTTTAATCTTTTTGGTATGTTATGGTAAATAGTGAGGGAAATTATAAACACTAGTAGGGGAATTAAAATTCCGCCGATAAAGAACCCGTTACTCTATTTATTACAAAATTGTTACCTAAATTCTTTAAAATAATTTCAAATTAATCATACGACTAAATATAAAGAAATACAAGACTAAAATTATTTTTTCATTATTTATGCTGTTTTGTTTTAATTTTATTTCATTTTTGTTCTAAAATATAAATTGTAGGATAAATTACAACAAATTTAAAAAAAATATAAAAATTTATTTAAATCTTATTAAATTTTATTTTTTTAAACTATATAATAATAAATGTCTGGGGAATTATAATAATTGTACTTCTATTAAATTAATAATAAACAGCACAAGTTGATAGTATTACAAAAGTTTAGGTTTTATAAAAAATATAAATAAAATAATTAGATAACTTTTTAAAAGGTTAATTTATAAGTGTTTTAGAAATATATTTAAAATAAAGAATAATTTTTATACCAAAACCTAAACCCCTTTTTTACTACCCGCAAGTTTAGCCCTATCAATATGACCATAATTTTTATTATGTTTTCTTATACTTCATGGATACCCCCCAAAAAAACAATCTCACCCGGTTTTTTTATTTTAATTGCTTTTTGATAAAAAAGAAGTTATGATATAAATATAAAAATAAATAATATACCCGTATATACTAGTAATATGGTCTATTGTTTTCTACGTCTTACCATTAGAAAAATATGCTATAGGTTAATGCTTTTGCTTTTTAAACATTAACCACTCATTTTAATTAAAAACCAGGTTGATTTTTTTTTTACAAACATTAAGTAAAAAAGGAGCAAAAAATATGAAACGAATTTTACAAAGTTTGATGATTATAATTATCATTAGCACTTCAGTGAGCAGTGTTTTTGCTTGTGTAAAGAAGTATAATTTTGATAATAGTATTTGGGTTATTACTGATGGGGGAACTGTAAATGATCTTGCTTTTAATCAATCATCATGAGAGGGGGCGAGTAAATATGTTTTTGCGCAAAAAAATCAGATAGTCCCGCCACAAAATTGAAAAAGTTCAAACTGACGAGCAAGTTATTCTGAATCAGTTGGTCAAACTCCCGGTGATTTTAGAAATGCTTATATTGCATCTTCAATCGCGGGAGCAAAGACACTAGTTTTGCCCGGTTTTAATCATGGTAATACCATCGGCTGAGCAGCAGTTTTAGTTGATAATATTATTTATATTGATGGAAGTGGCCAAAACATTCATCTTAATATAGACCAAAAGGCACCATTAGCAAAAAATATTATTGGAATTACTTATCAAGCTGAAGCTTCTGGCTTTTATGCGAGTTTAGCAACAAGTATTTATTTAAATGCGCATCAAAACGAATATAATGGCCACTTAAAAGTTGGTAGTTATGGTGGTATGGATAATCCATTTGCTGTTTCAAATTATATGTGAGGTTTTTTAGTTGGAATTGATTTATTTAATACTATTATTAATTCTTCAGTAAATAGTAAATGAAATAATATAAAATATAATATATTAAAACAAGTCCAAAATATTAATCCAAAAAGCACATCTTTACAATCAATTGTTAAAGTGCAAAATGTTTTAAAACAGAATGAATCATGATTTTCACAATCGTTTCAAGCTGGTGATGGCAAAATTATTAGTGATGAATTATTAGCTCGTGGCGCTCGCATTATTTTTTCGGTTGCTGGCGCACAAGTTCAAGATACAATTAATCAAATTAAAGTTAATAAAGTCAATGCTAAAATAGTTGGCGTTGATACCGAACAATCTAAAATTTATGGCGAAAATTATGTTGTGACTAGTGCTTTAAAACAAATTTTCACCTCAACTTTTGATGCATTGAAAAATATTTATTCAGCACAATGTGGTTGTGATGCACAAAATAATATATGAGATAAGGCAAAAAAAACAAGCAATTGTTGAATTAATACTGACCAAAATTCTATTGATCACCCAAGCTGAACAGGGATTGAAACAACAAAATGGGTTAAACAAGATTTAGTTGATTTTTTGCATAATACAACTGATGATCATAACAAAGATACTTTGTTTGATAAGATAGTAAAAATATTACAATATGCTTACAAAAGTGGAATTGATAATCATCACCCAATTTCCGCGCAAAATTTTACAAATACTTTACAAAATACATATGAAACACAAAAAAAATTAAAAGCATATTTATTAGCGGCAATTGAAAAGTTGTTATAATTTTCTTAATTCTTATTCATCAATTAAAAAGTTATTGTAAGTAGTTATTTACAAATAATAAAGTAGAATAATAAGATGAAAATAATTAATAATTTAAATAAACTTTTTTTTGTATTAATAAAAAAGCTTGGGTTTTTGTATAAAAATTATTCTTTATTTTAAATATATTTCTAAAACACTGATAAATTAACTTTTTAAAAATTTATCTAATTATTTTATTTATATTTTTTATAAAACCTAAACTTTTTTCTTATTACCAATTTGTTTCTAATTACTTAATTTTATTAAAAACCTAAGAATAATGAATACTGCCGCGTGATGTCCATAAATCATTTTAACATCAATAGGCGGGGGGAGCCCACAATCAAGGATATATCATAATTCGGGTTTTTAACTAACATTTTATTATGTTTTAAGCTATATTCATTATCGGGATGAGCTTGAACTGATAAATAATCATTTGATGTAATAATTTTGGATAATAAAGTAAATTATTTATCAGTAGTTCCAAAATATTCTGGATGATTTTCAAAAAATTTTTTTAATGATACTATCCCACATCAGAACCATTCGTAATATAACTCATTCTATTATCTAATGCACTAATCACTCATACCTCGCTATATAAGTCATCTTTTGGCAATTAAAAACCAAAATACGCTAATTTTTTCGCCCCCCATTATAAACGTTCTGAAAAATATGGCGGCACTTTAATTATTTTATACATAAATGTCCCCCTCAGTTTTTCTATTATATTAAACCAAAAAATTAAAAAATAATATTATAATTAAAATTTATAGTAAGATATATTTAACTAATAAAATGATTGGAGTCAACAATGAAAATTATTCTTATTCGAAGTTATATTAAAGAATAAGTGTCATTTATTATGACTTTTTGCTGCATTAGGTATTTTAACAATTATTTTTATAATTATTTTCCCGGCATTAAAAAACATGTTTTTACAAGATAAATTAATTTATTGTCCATTTTTTTTGTTAATTTAATTATATTATTTATTAATTATTTAATTATTAAAAACCCTTTATTTTTTCAAAAATTTATTATTATGACAACAACAAAAATCGATTACGTTTAAGTTTATATTTTTATTTTTTTGTTTGGCACTGTTTATATACAAACGGCAAATTTATATCTTTTTATATTAAAAAAAATATTTTTAATAAATTGCAACCATTTTTTCAAAAAAAAATAAATTTTTGTAATTTAATCTTATTTCTAAGTATATTTAAGCACACTAAAAATAATTTATTAAATTTTAACTAATAAATTTATTTAATATTTTGTAAAAACATTGCTTTTGCATTTATTCAATTTAAACATGGTTGAAGTTTATTATTTATAACATTAACTACTCAATCTATCATTTCTTGAATAATATTATTAAAATCAATTCCCTTAGAAAGTCAATATCTAAATTCGCTGTTCATGTGAAAACCATATACATTTTAGACCACTAATTTTGGTCTTTAAAATAGAACCGGGATTGAAAGTATATGGTAACAAGCATTCTTAATGAAAATGAATTATATTAATTACAAAGAAAAAGAAAAAAATGATATTCACAAAAATAGCCTTCACAACAAAAAAACTATATTTATCAAAATGGCATTAATTATTTTATAAATCAAAAAAAACTTTTTATAATTGAGATAAAAAGATTCAAATTTGTCTTAAAGAAAAATTAAATTTTATTTTTTTAGTTAAAAAATCAACTAGACCAATTAATATTAATAACCATTATTCAAAAACTTACAAAATTGCTGTTGCAAAAATGATGAAAAAATATCGACAAAAATATGGAACTGGTATTTATGAGTTTGATAATTTAACACTGGCTGTTTTTTCCAGATATAAAAAGAAAGTAATTAAACATAACATTAAAACTTTAATTAAATGGAATAAAGAATTTAATAATTTTTATCCTAAAAACAAGAAAATTAAGACTTATAAACGTTATGAAATGTCTGAATTAGGACATTTACAACATGATATTAAAATTATGACACCAAATATGACTGGTTTTAAACGTAATTTATATTTGTATGATTTTATTGATGAAAAATCACACTTTGGTCTTGCTTATTTATCTGAAAATAAATCACAGTCATCAGCAATCGGTATTTTTAATCAGGCTTATGATGATTTTTTAAATAATAAAATTAGAATAAAAAGAATTATAATCGATAATGGTCCTGAATATATTTATAGTTATAATCCAGATGATAAATATCATAAAAGTGAGTTTGCAAAAGTATTGCATCAAAAAAAGTGTTATTCATCAAACAACACCGATTAGTTCCCCTCAATCAAACAGGAAAATTGAAAGATTTCATCAAAACTTAAATAAATTTTTTGAATATCTTACTTGTTATCCTAAAAATATTAATGAGTTACGAAAATTAATTACTATCTTTTTAGATTATTACAACAACGTTGTTAGACGACATAAAATCATAAATTTTTTAACACCATTCGAAGATGTGTTAAAAAATTTAAAAGAATAACTGGTTTAAAATGTATACGATACCTCACATCACCCCAAAAAAGATTAATTATAATCCCATTTTAAAACGATATGGATAAGAAAAATACAACAAATCATCATGGTGGGTTTATGGTACATTTTACTATCGGGTGTGTTTGTTTTGGTATCACCAAACCTTAATTCACTAATACACTTATCTAAAAATGGAAAATTATTTAAAATGTCATATATTTTGCCTTGAACAAATATTTTTCTTATTCATGTTACAGGATTGATTATATCCTTTTCTTTATTAAACGAAGTTTTATATTTTTTTGCTTTAAACATTTTAATTTTATAACCCAAATAAGGGTAAATATCTTCTTGTAATTGTTGCATAAAATAGTGGGCATTAATATCATAATTAAATGTAGCATATTCAAAACCATCAAATTTATCAAAATTATTGATTATTCATTTGTCCATAATGTTCAACTATTTCATTTAAATTCATTGTGTTTTTTGGGGTAACAACATTTTCTTCAATTAAATATTTATCATATTCATTATTTTCATTAATTTTATAGTCACTAAATAAAAATACTGTATGGCCTTCACTACTGTTAGAATAATCAAAACCAATTGAATAACTATCAAATTGGTACTATTTTTTATTTGGATTATAAAAATATTGTAAATTATATTCTTTAATATATTTACGATAATTTCGTAAAACATAAATGCTGTGGTCATTATCGTTATATTAAAATCCGTAGTATTCAAGTTCAAATAAATCGAGTCGTTCTTCTTTGTTTGTTAAAACAATTTTTTTAGTAATATCAGGTATTTTATTTCAAACAGCACCCGTTGTTAATCGTAAATTAAAAAAACCAAACCATTAAATGCTTGTTTGTTTTCTGAATATACTTGATTTTGTTCTTTTAAAATATTTTTAATCCTTTCATTTAAGGGTAAATATGGGGTTACAAATTTTTCATAAAAGACATGGTATTTATCAAAAGGATTAAAAGTAAATTGATTAGAATATGTTTTATGAAAATATGTTGTTACTGTTATGTATTTGTTTTGCTATGTTGTCTCATTCTTGAAATTTCCAAGATAATTATTTTGCCGGAATAGGGTTATCTAAATTATATTGTTCATTATCATTTTCATCCGTTTATTTTTCATAAGATACTTTTAAACTTTTTGAACGAAACATTGAAACTCTTAAATTTTTATATCTTTTATCTAGTTATTTATCAGTTAATATTTTTTTCTTCGGATTTTATCATTTAATCTGTTAATGCTGTTATAATGCCACCCCATTTTCCAAATTTAACCATGATTTTATTACCATTAGCATAACCCGAAAAAGTAATGCGAACACCACTAGGAAAAACAATTTCACCACCTTCTTTAACATTTTTAGGTCAAACACAATGTCATTTTCATTGTCGGGTCCTATATCAATCCCATATTTATCATATAGATAGTTGCATACATTAATTGTATTGCCAAATGTAGTATATTCGTGGGTGTTGGCATATCTTCGCAAAATATTAGATGAAGCATCGGTAAAATTACAAGCAAAAAATAATTTTTCGGCTAAATGATTTCATGTTTTATTAGTACCCCTTCCGGCGGAAACAAACTTAAAAAAAATTGGCGAAGTAAAGTATCGGGCATAACTATCACCAACAAATTCTTTAAATACTTCTCAATCAAAACCAAAATTATAGTTACTAAAATTTAAATCATATTTTTATTTAAATATTAATAACTAGTAATTCGTTTTTTGTTATGAATTTTATTAAATTCTTGCATATTTATGGACCTATTTATTTTATATATAATTCAATTATAAGAAAAAATGAAAGGAATTTGTATAAAAATGAGAAAATTTAAAAATTTAATATTTGATGAACGAGATTTATTTAAGGATTTATTATTATCTGATACTTGTAAAAATAAAAATAGCACAATTAATTCATCTTAAATATCACGATAAATGGGTCGCGGAGTTAATACTGTTAAAAGAGAAATTAAGCGATTTAAAAATATACAAGATTATAATCCATATCAAGCACAAAAAGATTATAAACAAAAAAAATGTATTTAAAAACTGCCTAAACTTACAAAAGAGCAGTTATATTTTATTAAAATAAGATTTAATAAATATTACGATACACCCGAATAATTAATTTACCGTTATTTATTGAAGTTTTGTGTTAAATTTCCTGCTTGTGTTAAAACATTGTATAAATGAATTCGCTTGGTTGAATTTGGAATAAAAAAAAAGAAAATTTACCCCATCGTGGTAAAAAATATAAAACAAAAGGAAAACCCGATAATCGTGGTAAATTAACTAACTTTAAATCAATTTGAGATATTGAAAATAAAGTTTCTAATGTTGGATGATTTGAAATGGATACAGTAGTTGGTAAAGACCATTAATATAGTAATTTATTTTTATTAGAACAATCAAGTAAAAATTATTTTTTAATTTAATTAAAAAATAATACTGATAATGAAGTTTTAGAAAAATTTAAAGATATTTCTAAAAATAATAATTTAATCAGGAAAATTAAAGGAATAATAACTGAAAGAGGAAAATAATTTAGTAAATGAAGAAAAATGGAAATATTTGCTGAAACATAAGTTTATTTTTGTGACCCCGGTAAACCACAACAAAAATCATCAATTTAGCATATGAACGGTTAATTTATGTGAGGTGCCATATACATTTTAGACCAGTTAGTCTTTTAAAAAATTTTAACACAGCTTCGGATGGTGTTAAAAAAATTATGCTTTTATGTCGTCTAACACTGTTGTAATAATATAAAAAGATAGTAATTAATTTTCGTAATTCATTAATGTTTTTATAATAACGAGGAAGATATTCAAAAAATTTATTTCAGTTTTGATGAAATCTTTCAATTTTCCTGTTTGATCGAGGAGAACAAATCGGTGTTGTTTGATGAATAACACCTTTTTGATGTAATACTTTTGTAAACTCACTTTTATGATATTTATACTCTGGATTATAACTATAAACATATTCAGGACTATTATCGGTTCTGATTCTTTTTATTCTAATTTTATTATTTAAAAAATCATCATAAGCTTGATTAAAAACACCAATTGCCGATGATTGTGATTTATTTTCAGATAAATAAGCAAGACAAAAATTTTATTTTTCATCAATAAAATCATACAAATATAAATTACGTTTAAAACCAGTCGTATTTGGTGTCATAATTTTAATATCATGTTGTAAATGTCCTAATTCAGATATTTCATAACGTTTATAAGTCTTAATTTTATTTTTTTATGATAAAAATTATTAAATTATTTATTCCATTTGATTAAAGTTTTAATGTTATGTTTAATTACTTTCTTTTTATATCTGAAAAACCCGGCTATTGTTAAATTATAAAACTCATAAATACCAGTTCCGTATTTTTGACAATATTTTTTCATCATTTTTGCAACAGTAATCTTGTAAGTTTTTGAATAATGATTATTAATATTAATTGGTATAGTTGATTTTTTAGCTAAAATAATAAAATTTAATTTTTCTTGAAGACAAAGTTGATTCTTTTTAGCTCAATTATAAAAAGTTTGTTTTGATTTATAAAATAATTTAATTAAATTATTTAATGAGTTTTTATATAAATAGTATTTTTGACATAAATTAAAATAATTAATGCCATTTTGATAAATATAGTTTGTTTGTTTTGAATGTTCTTCTTGTGAACATCATTTTTTTTATTTTTATTTGTAATGAATATAATTCATTTTCATCAAGAATGCTTGTTACCGTATACTTTTAATCTCCGTTCTATTTTAAAGACCAAAATTAGTGGTCTAAAATGTATATGTTTTTCACATGAACGGCGAATTTAGAGATATTGACTTTCTAATGGAATTGATTCTAATAATATTAGTCAAAAAACGATAGATTGAGTAGTGAATGTTATAAATGTTAAACTTTGACCGTGTTTAAATTGAATAAATGCAAAGACAATGTTTTTACAAAATTTTAAATAAATTTATTAGTTAAAATTTTAATAAATTATTTTTATTGTACTTAAATATAAATAAAATAAGATATAATTACAAAAATTTAATTTTTTCTGAAAAAGTTGTTGCAATTTATTAAAAATATTTTATTATTAACTTAACAAGATATAAATTTGTCGTTTATATCTACACATCGCCTATAAAAAAAATTTTCTTGTTTTTAAATAAATTAAATAATAGCCTTTTATATGCAACACGCCCATGCAATGTTAGTTGATTTGAAATGGATGCGGTGGTTGAAAAAAACCATTAATCTGCCGTTTTAGTATTAGTTGAACAAAATAGTAAAAATTATTTTGCAATGAAATTAGAAAAAAATCAAGTGAAGTTTTATAAAAAATCGAATATTTAGTTAGAATTAATGGTTTAGTTAGAAAAATTAAAGGAATAATAACTGATAGAGGAAAATAATTTAGTAAGTTTGAATAAATAGAAAAGATTACTTTTTATAATATTTATTTTTGTGAACCCGGTAAACCAAAACAAAAAATATTAATTGATTATATGAATGGCAATTTTAGACATTTATTTAAAAAGGGAACTGATTTTAATCACTTTACGAAACAATAAATAGATTGAGCAGTTAATTTTATAAATGGAAAATTAAAACCTATTTTAAATTGAAAAACAGCAAAATAATTATTTTTAGATAATTTTAGATAATTTTATTTGAATTAATTTAATAAATTATTTTTTATTGTTTTTAAATAAGTCAAAAATAGGGCAAATTTACAAATATTTTATTTTTTTCAAAAAAATAGTTGAATTTCTTTAAAATAGGTTTAATATCAATTTAACAAGAAAAAAAATTTGCTGTTTAAATTTACAGGGTGAAAATTAACAATAATTTTTATTTTTTTAGGTAGTAAGAAAAAAGCTTAGGTTTTATAAAAAATATAAATAAAATAATTAGATAACTTTTTAAAAGGTGGATTTATCAGTTTTTTAGAAATTTATTTAAAATAAATAATAATTTTTATACCAAAACCTAATTTTTTTTCTTACTACCAAAAATTTGGTCTTGATTTAGACTTGATTGCTTAAATTATTATTTCAATTGGCACAATTACCGTTATTATTGCAGTCTTTATTAAAAATATGTTATCAACAAAATTCGCTGTTGTTCGTAATGCTATTAAAACAATTGGAGCAAAAGTTAGTGATTCTCGATTTTTCTATTATAATGAAAAAGAAAAAGCATTGGAAGACTATGCTTTTGTAATATTACTACCAACATTGGTGAAAAAACCATTATCAAATAATAGCATTACTCTCGAACAAGCTTATGAGTTAATGAAAACAATTGATGAGACAGCCGCTTTCTTCGATAAACATCTTTTTAAAGAAAAAGAAAAAAATTATATGTTATATCATTTATTTAATAAAATTACAGATGTGTCCGAAATTGCAGAAATTAACGCAAATAGCTTAACAGTTGAAGAAAAACAAAAAGCAAAAAATGATAAATATTCTAAAATAATAGCTTATAATGTTTTTTCTTCCGATAATGGTTAACTTTTATTATATAATTAATACTAGAAAAAAAGAGGAAGTATGGAACAAAAAACAGTTGTTACTTTAACAGTTAAAGCAAATGATGTTAATCAAACAATTTTTAATTTTATTAAAAAAATGTTTCAAACAACTCCGTTATCAGTTATTTATAAGTTATTTCGTAATAAAAAAATTAAAGTAAACAACAAAGTAATGAAAGAACGAAATTATAAACTTCAATTAGGAGACCAAATTATTATTTTTGATAAAAATTTAGTTGTAAAAGAACGAAATCAGACATCAACTTATAATAATGTTGCAACATTACCATTGCAAGTTGTTTATGAAGATAACAACATTCTTGTTGTTGATAAACCGCATGGAGTAGAAATGCACTCAAAGTTTCATACTTCATTAGATACTATGGTGCAACATTATTTAATCCAAAAAAATGAATATTATCCGCATGATGAACAGTCATTTGTCATTTCCCACGTTCATCGATTAGATAAATTAACACGCGGATTAGTGCTATATGCTAAAAATAAAATTACATTAGATTTGTTATTATCTAAAATTAACCAAAAAGAATTTATTGAAAAGAAATATTTGGCAAATTGTGAAGGAATTATTCGAGAAACCGATTTTACCCTTAGTGGTTATTTATATAAAGATGAAGATAAAAAAATGGTTTTTACTAAAACAGATCAACCACACTCTAAAGCGGTTAAAACACATTTTAAAATTAAAGCCCAGATATCAAATACAACGTGATTGGAAGTAACATTAATAACTGGCCGTAAGCATCAAATTCGGGCTTCATTAAGTTATTTACATCACCCCATTATTAATGATGTTAAATATGGAGCAAAACAAGAAAAAAAGAAGTATATGATTGCTTTATCTTTATATGCAACAACCTTGATCTTTCATCAATTGCCGGAACATTTAAGTTATTTAAATGAAAAAATTATTAAAATTCCAAAAAATATTATAAAATAAAAATATTAGGAATTAGGTGAGATAATTGTCAACAATAAGAGGAATTTTTAGTATTTTAATCGGGGCTTTCACTTCGTTAATTGGAACATGTTTTCAATTTACGCTAATGTATTTATTAATTCGCAGTTATGGTTCACAGTTTAATGGTTTTGTAAAGAATAGCGTTGCAATTGTTGCTTTTTTAGGAACAGTGGAGGGTGGCTTGGGAGCCATTACTGTTATTTTTTTAGTAAAATCATTGTTACAAAAAGATTGAATTAAAGCAAATGAAATGATTAATACAGCAAAGCATCAATATAAAATATCGGGGTATATTGGTATTATTTTATTAATTGCCATTGCTGTCGGGTATAGTGCTTATATTTATTTATTTGAAAAGAATTTTAGTATTTTACAAAATGATGAAACAATTAGTTATCCGTTATGAAAAATGATTTTCATTGTATTTATTATTGGGTCAAAAAACTTAATTACATTATTTTGAACGGCAGCATATGAAAACTTAATGCAAGCTGATCAAAATAATCATTTACGTCGTTTAATTTTAATGGTTTGTGATTTAATCTCATATTCAATTGTTTTCTACTTAATTTCAATTGCAATAGACCCTGTTTTTGTCTTTTTAATTTTCTTACTTTATTCTGTCATGAAAGGAGGTTTAGTTTATTTATTTATTAAGTTACATTATCCTTGAGTTCGCATTACTCGCCAACGCGATAACATGCAACTAGTTAAATCAAGTAATATTGTTGTGTTTAAAAATATTGGTGAAACATTTTTAATTAATGGTGATGTTATTATTACGGCGCTGTTATTAGGGTTAAGAATATCATCAACCTTATCGCTATATATGACAATTACGGCCGGGGTTCGTAGCATTATTATGATTTTAATTAATTCTTTTCGTGAATTTTTTGCTGCATGAACAGCAAAAAATGGTCGGGTTGATTGACAGAGTTATATGAAATTTGAAACATACGCTTTTATGATAGCCGGGTTCTTGTTTGTTAACCAGTTTATTTTATCACCATATTTTGTGACAACATTGTATGCGCCACAAATTATTGAAAAAATTCGAACTAGCGATTCAACATTAAATCCATGAACATCACAAGAACGTGAAATTTTTAAAATCATTTTTTATCAACCAACCTTTTCCTTATTGGTTGCTTTAAGTTCTGTTTTTATTGTCTTAGCTGAACCTGCAAATGTTTTGGTATATGCTAAAGCAAATTATAAACAAACCGCAATTCCGACTTTTATTATTGGTTGTATTAACATTTTCTTTTGTTTTTTTAGTGCTTTACTGTGACGTTTTGTCTTTAATAATTTAGCAGCTGGATTATATAGTATTTTAATTATTACTTGCTTAATTAGTTTTTTTCGGTTTTTATACTTATGATGCTATAATTGAATATTTTTAACTTATAATAGTAACTTTAAAGGTGTTTTTCGAAATTGAATGATTTTGTTAGTGCCAATGATTATTGCTATTCTAGTTAATTATTTATTTTTATCAAAAACACATAATCCTAATCAAATTTATAATATTGATTTACAGACAGTTTGAGGATGACAAAAATTATTGAATTTATTCTTTGGTTTAATTTTTGCTTCCTTGTTTGTTATTTTTGCCAATTCAATCTTTTGAGCACCCAGTTCTATTCAAGGGATCTTCTTGCGTTTACTACTTTTTTATAAAATTTGAACTAAAAGCCAAGATAAAATACGAATTATACGTTGTAAAAAATATGAAGATAATTTTATTACCTTAACGGAACCAGAAATGCCATATCAAAAAATGTGAGAAAGAGAAGAAACTTTACGTAAAAATACGAAAAAAATAGAAAATAATGAACCAAATAAAGAAATTTATAAAATAACAGGCTAAAAAATAAGTTATTATTAACTTATTTTTTAATATTGCTTAAATAACCAGGATGGTATTTTTGACCATGAATAATTTTTGTAATATTATAAAGTGCATTAATAGCTTCACCAAATCCAGCTACCATATTATAATATTTTCCTTCATAATAAGCACTATTTCCGGCCGCAAAGATATTAGGATGACTTGTTTGTCCAGTTGGCGCAATAATAATTTTTCGCATTGAAGTTGTTGTTAAAGTTAATTGTTGCAAATTTGTTGGCGCAACTTTTGCTCCATATTGAACAATAAAATAATCAGCTGTAATAGTTAATAGTTCGTGTGTTGTTTCATGCCCTAATGTTAAAGCGGTAATTTTATTATCAATTTTCTCAACCGCTTTAACATGATAAGGTTTTAATTCGGTCACATTATTTTGTTGTAATTTTTGGACATTGTTTTCTTTAGCTCGGTATAATGTCCGACGATGGATAATTGTAACATATTTACTAATGTTATCTTCAATCAAATGATTTGCCCAATCAACAGCACTATCTCCCCCGCCAAGAATAACAATTTTATTGTTTGTTAAAAGGGCTGGGTTTTTAACGGCGTATAATAAGTTTTCATATTCTTGGCGATGGTCAAGATGTTCTAGGCGAATCGGAGTAAAAACACCATTTCCGCTTGTAATTAAAATTGTTTTAACTGCAAATGTTTGATTAGTTGTTAAAGTAATAGTAAATCCGTCATTTGTTGTAAGGATATTACTAATGTTAGATTTAATAATGTGTGTTATTTGCCCTGTATTTTTTTTTGCTTGGGTAATTAAATTCTCAATAAATGTTTTAGTTTTGATTTCGCCAAATCCGGGCATATCATATAATGGTTTTTCTGGATATAATTCTCATGGTTGTCCGCCGGGACTATCATTTCCTTCAATTATATAGCCACTTAATCCCAACATGCCAGCACAACTTCAAGCATATAAACCGACCGGCCCGGCCCCAATAATTAAAATATCTTTCATTTATTTTTATAACAACCTTTCTAATTTTTCTGCACTTTAATTATTACATATTTTTCTAAAAATATAGCACAATAATTAATTCCTAGATATAATTAGTAAAAGAGAGTGGGATGTTGATGAAAATAATTGTTAAAAATGAGATAGCAACAAAACTTTTAGCTGAAAAAATTGCTACGTTTTTACATTCTAATTTATGCTTATTATTAGATGGGCCGTTAGCCGCTGGTAAAACAACTTTTACAAAATATTTATTAAAAGCATTAGGTGTAACTACTCCCGTTACTTCACCAACTTTTTTAATTATGCAACAGTATACGACAAATCAGCAGGTTATTATTAATCATATTGATTGCTATCGATTGTTAGGTTTAGAACAAGAAGAAGAGTGAGAAATCTATTTTGAACATTTTTCTGATAGTATTAATATTATTGAATGACCAGTGGGAGGAATTAGTAACCAGTTAAGTTCAAAGTACGAGGTAATTAAAATTACCATTAAGATAATTAATGAGAATGAACGAATTTTTATCATTAAAACCAACAATAAACATTTACAAAGCGCATTAGGAAAAGAGGGATAAGGTGTTAAATCTATTTATTGATACTAGTACTGATTTTTTAATTTTAATTTTAGAAAAAGAACAAAAAATCATTGGTCAAGTTCACCAAAACCATGCTCGTTGTCATACTGAAAAAACATTACCAACAATTACCCAGTTATTAGGTAAGAATCAACTAAAATTAAAAGACATTAATAATTTTTATTTATCAACTGGTCCGGGTGGTTATACTGGTGTTCGTATTCCAATGACAATTGTGAAAACGGTTAAAGTAATTAATCCGGCAATTAATGTTTATACAATTAATACATTGCTTTATCAGGCCGGTCTAGATAATGTTGTTTCAACGCTTGATGCTAGGAATGGAAAACGGTATTTTGCGGTAATTATTAATGGTATAGAAGTGATTCCAAGTCAAGTTCTTGATTATGAAACTTGTATTGAAATTACAAAGCAATTTCCAGATTATGAATTTCGTTATGATTTACAAGAAATTGATTTTGTTCAAAATTATCTTGTTCTAAAAAAGTATTTTAAATTAGTTGAAGATATTTTTGCTTTAGATACACAGTATTTAAAAAAGGATTGAAGTTAAATGGTTATTTTAAAACTGGTTAATAATATTGATTATTTATTATTATTTTTATTATAACAATAAAATTATCCAAACAATTATTATAAATATCTTAATTTAATGGTAGTAAGAAAAAAGTTTAGGTTTTGGTATAAAAATTATTCTTTATTTTAAATATATTTATAAAACACTGATAAATCAATCTTTTAAAAAGTTATCTAATTATTTTATTTATATTTTTTACAAAACATAAGATTTTGTAATACTATCAATTAAAATTCTATTTGTTGGTTGAAGAACAACCATCATTTTCGCCAACTAATTTTATTAAAGATATGATTGAAAAAATCGGTTAAAAATAAAAATAATGAAATTGAAAATATTAAAGAAAAAGGAGCATATAATCCTGATAAAATTAAAAAATTAAATTATTATACACTTAAATACCTTAGATAATAAGGGAGTGAAATATTATGGCAACAATTAATTTGTCACAAGTACCTTTTACATTATAAGGTAACACAACAAGCCAAAAAGACCATGTTGATACAGTTAATGTATTATTTATTGCGTGGACATTTATATATAATGAATATTCAAGTATTATGCAATATGCGACAGCAACAGCAGAACAAGTTGCTTGATTACCAAATGAAGGACAAGCATTATATAATTTAACTCATCGTTTGGTATGACAAAATGATTATTCTTTACTAAATGGCAGTACAAATCGAACTATGGGATTAACAATAATTACAGTTCCTATTGATAAAAGATTTAATTTAAAATTAATGAATGAGGCTTTTTACCCAGCATTAATAGAACAAAATATTAAAAACGGCGTTATTGCTGATGCTATTTATGGTGTATTACAAAATAAATTTGTTAATTTATAGTGTGAATTAATTAATGCTATTTATGATTATTGTTTAGCAGATGACCATTATGAAATAATTCCATTTCGTATTTATACATCCGAAAATGCAAATTATGCGAATAAAGCATTCTTTACATTAAACGAAACTTTGATTGAATTAAAATATCAAATTATTAATCTATATTTTGGTTTGACAACAGATAAAATGTTTATGGCTCTAGGACAAAGATCATATTTATGATTAACACCCGCTTCTTTAAAAGTAATTTGTTCACAAGATAAATTAAAAGAAATTGTTAATGGTGAATTATATGAAAATACCGCAATGGGTATTCCAGTATCAATTTTTTTTCATTTATAAAAAATATACAAAAGGACAAGTTAACTGTGATAAAGGTTATAATTTTACTAATGTAAATGGTTTAATTATTAATAAGCAAGTATGAGCACATCCAATTGATATGGATAATGTTCAACAAGTTTTAGATAATGATACTGCTAACCCCAAATGAATTGGTAAAGTGTAATATACTAAACCAAATATTTTATATCCAAAAACATGTAAAATTATTTTAGAAAAAACACCAAAATAAGATGAAATTAATACTGACAGTATTACAAAAGCTTAGGTTTTATAAAAAAATAAATAAAATAATTAGATAAATTTTTAAAAAGCTGATTTATCAGTGTTTTAAAAATATATTTAAAATAAAGAATAATTTTTATACCAAAAATTAAACTTTTTTTATTACCTAATGTTTTTATTGCTTAGTTCGGAGTGAAAAGTGAGAAAACAACTCGGTAAATTATAAACAATTGAAAAATTATCACTAATAGTGCATAATAATATTAAAGTAAAAAAGGAGTTTAGATAATAATGTCAAATTTTTTGGGCGGCAGTATGACAATGAATGTGATTTTGGTCGTAATTGTAGTCGCAGTTATTATTTTTGCAATTGTTTCTTCAATTATGGGACGAAAAGCACAACGCATTGAACGAGAAAAGCGAAAAAAACAAGTTAAAGATAAAATTAAACAATATATTAAAGATAATGATAATCGTAAAAACTTAAGATTAGAATATGAAAAAGTTATTGCTCGTAAAGGAAAAGAATTTAAATATCGCGATATTTTTGATGTTATTGTTGATATTTATGAAGCAAAAAAAAATGCTTTCTTAGAACAAAAAGCTTTTGAAATTGAAGGTATTTCAAAAAAAAATAGTAAAAAACAATATGAAACAACTTGAATTGTTAATCAAGAAATTGATTTAGAGGAAACAAAACATCGGATTGAAATTAGTGAAAAAAAAATTAAGTTAACAAAAGAAAAAAAAAAAGCAGTAAAAATTGCGGAAAGAAAAGAATATGAAGCACATCGCGCTGAAATTCTTAAAAAACGCGAAGAAGAACGGAAATTACGGAAAGCCGGACAACTTCCTGTTGATGAACGCCCAAAACTAAAACCAGAGAAATTCGTCCCCAGAAAATAAGTTCTATCTTATTTTCTTTATCTTTAAAAAGCAAATCTGAAATAATGAAAGTGAAGTGTAATAATGGATTTAGAAATCAATTTAAAAAAAGAAGATTTTAAACGATTTAAAAAATGTTTTAAAATTGCTTGAACATTAGCTTCACGAAGTAATTTAAAAACAGTGCAAGAATGAGTGACAGCTCAAAAAATTTCGGTCTTTTTTGATTTGCAAGATAATATTAACGGCGCCAAAATTGATGAAGATATTTTTATTGATGATGATGAAAATTATGAGGGAAAAGGTTTATTTCAACCACGTTTATATGATTTAGCTATAGAAACTTATTGACCAGCAGCTGATGACACGGATAGTAATGATGTTCGAACTTTACCAGACGATATTCAAACAATGATGGCGGATGTTCAAATTGATTTTTATCCCGGCGAAACAATTGCTGATGGGAATGAAGTTGGCCAACTTGCGCGCGAATATTTTATGCGTGATAATAACTATTTTAATTTAGAACATTACAGCAAGAAAATTGCTTTTACAAAGACAAATGAAGTGTTAGCAAATCCAAACTATGATGTTTATTTTGAACCATCTTTTGTTTATAACAATTGTATTACAAAGTGTGATATTTTAAAGAAACTTCCAGATGGTACTTATCATTTAATTGAGGTTAAAGCTTCAACTGGTCGTAAATATGATAAAGAAGCACAAATGTATGTTGACAAGAATGTTAAGGATGAATATGGTTATGATGTTGCCTATCAGTATTATGTTATAATTGGGGCATGTTTAACAATTAGTCGGGTTTCGTTAATGTTGTTAAATTCGGAGTATCGCCGTGTTGGCGATATTGATTATGACCAGTTGTTTATGTTTCAAGATTGTTATAAATTTTCAACCAAAAACTTACCGGCTATTAGTTTATTAGAATTTTGTCAGCAAATGATGACTGGACAATTTTCTAAACGTGTTGAAAATAATCGCATCATTACTGATGATTTAGCTTTAATTAAAAATTATTTTATGCAACCGGTTGAAACAATTTTTCCTTTATTTAGCAAGGAACAATGTTTTAATGGAAAAGGTGATCGTTATGGTTATTGCCAACATGTGACCAGTTATTTACCGCCGCACCATAGTGTCTTCGAGTTAACTCGTGGTATGGAAAAAAAAACATTATTAAAATATCAAGAACAAATTGATTTGTTAAAAGATATTGTGTTACCATTTACCTTTAAAAAATTAACGTGACAAAAAAAACCAATTTTATTTTCAGAAAAACAACAACGCCAAATTCTTGCTGTTCAAGATAATGCCCTAGTTGTTGTCCCAAAGAAGGTTGCTATTATTAATCAAATTTTAGAACAGTATCAGTATCCAATATATATGTATGATTTTGAAACAATGAAAACGGCAGTCCCTCGCTTTGATTATTCATATTCTTATCAGCAAATTCCGTTTCAATATTCAGTACATCTTATTAAAGATAATCACTTTGATTATCAAGATGAAACTAAAATGGAACATTATGACTTTTTAGCAGATGGCGAAGGCGATCCGCGCTTAGCACTAATTAAACATTTAGTTACTGATTTATTTAGGCGCGGCGGAGGGGTTTATGTTGCTTATTATAAGAGTTTTGAATGTAAGGTTTTAGCCGAATTAATTATTTATTTAACAATCTTAATTAATAAAGGTCGCAACGAAGAAATTATTACAACTTATCGAGATTGACAAAAAAAATTAAGAATTATTCGAAATAAAACAATTGATTTAATGGATTTTTTTCATGACTTTATGATTTATAAAAAAGAATTTTATGGTTCAATTTCAATTAAAAAAACACAACCAGCATTTGATAATCAATTTACTTATCAAGCATTAAAGGTACAAAAAGGTGATATGGCGAGTGAAATCTTTCGTCGCCGGGTGGAGAATAATATTCCAATCACCATTTGAAAAAAATCATTCCGAGGAGAAATGTTAAAATATTGTAATCACGATACATTGGCGATGGTTGTTATTTATCAACATATTGTTCGTTTAATGGGGTCTTTAACACCAATTAAGGAAGGGAAAAAAGATGCAGAAATATAGAGTAATTTTTATGGGAACACCAATCTTTGCAACAGCTGTTTTAAAATCTTTACAAAAGTTATCGCCAACAATTGAAATAATTGGAATTGTTACTCAACCTGATCGTAAAATTGGACGTCAGAAACTCGTTCAATTTTCCCCGGTCAAATATTTTGCCTTAACAAATCAGATTCCTGTTTTTCAACCAGAAAAAATTAATGATCTTTATAAAGAGTTAGGAATTTTACAACCAGATGTTATTGTAACGTGTGCTTATGGGCAATTTATTCCAGATCTAATTTTAAAATTAGCACGTATTAATTGTATTAACGTTCATGCTTCATTATTACCAAAATTACGTGGCGGCGCACCTATTCATGGTGCTATTATTTATGGCGAGCGAGAAACGGGGATTACACTAATGAAAATGATTAAAAAAATGGATGCAGGAGAAATTTATGTTCAAACAGCAATTCCAATTGGTCCGACCGAAACATCCTCATATTTGCATGACCGGTTAATGGTTTTAGCAGGAACAATGATTGAAAAATATTTATTAGATATTATTACTGGCAAAATTAAAGGAACTCAACAGGATGATATCCAAGCAACATTTGCTTATAATATTACACGTGATGAAGAAAAAGTAAATTGGTTTTTACCAAAACAAAAAATTGTTGACCAAATTCGCGGATTATATGCATGACCAATTGCCTATACAACCGTTAATAATATTCATTATAAATTGCACCAAGCAATGATTACTTTGGAGCCATTAGCGGAAAAAGACTTTGATTTTTTAAATGGGACAATTATTGATATTTCAAAATTGGGGATTAAAGTTAAAGTTAAAGATGGTTATTTACTAATTACGCGTTTACAACGCGAGGGAAAAAAAGCAACTGATGCTAAAAATTACTATCATAATTCCTCGTCAGAAATTATGGTTGGAAATATTTTTATTTAAAATGTATCGTTTAAAATCAATAAAATATTTAGCAACAACAGGATTAATTACCGCTGTGTTAGTGGTTATTGCTTATATTTCCCAATTTATCCAGTTTAATTTTGGTGTTGGTAAATGGGTTATTCAGTTAGCAGACGGGTTATTTTTAGGTTTAATAACGTTAATCAAAGGTCCGATGTTATTAATTAGCGGTATTTTGTATGTAACAATTATTGATCTCGTTACCGGAGGTTTTATTTTTATTCCTATTTCAATTTTAATTAGAATTTTAATGTTTTTAATTACTTATTTTGGTGCTCGCATCTTAAGTCGCTATTGTGCTATTTTTGTTAGTTCTTTAATGTTATTATTATATGTTTTGTATAGTTATTTCTTATTTGGGCCTAATGTTGCAATTGTTGAATTAATTGCTGATGAAATTCAAATTGCTGTCGCAACAATAATTGGAATTACACTAGCAATTGTTTTTGTTCGGATTAATGAACATAGTATAAATAAAATTTGAGATGATGAACAATTTTGACATTATAAAAAGAGTAATTAGGGTATAATTACTCTTTTTATAATGTTCGTGATGAGACAAAACTAATAATTTTTAATGTTTCTTCAATTTTATCTTTTAAATAATTTAAGTAATAATAATTAATGATTGATTATCGTAAATTTTCGGTATTAATAAAAAAGTTTATGTTTTGGTATAAAAATTATTCTTTATTTTAAATATATTTCTAAAACATTGATAAATCAATTTTTTAAAAAGTTATCTAATTATTTTATTTATAATTTTTATAAAACCTAAGCTTTTTTAATAATATATAATGTATAAAAACAATCTTTTTTTTGTATCAGAAATTTTTTCAATATTATTAATTAAATTCACTTAATCCATTAACTGATTGTAATATTCTGTAAAGTTAGTACTGACAATTATTCCGCGTTCCGTGATATTAATAAACACTAATAATTTTATCTTTTTTTAAAAATAATTTTTTCAGATTTTAATTTTTTAAATTGTATAATATGCTATATAGTATTTATTTTAAAAATTCAATGTGACTATAATTATTTATTATTAAAACCCACTATTTCAGGTTATTTTGGTAAAATTATGTATAATCATATCAGAGATGTAACTGTTTATAGAGAGGGTTTTAATTTTAAATGGATAAAAAATTAATTCGTAATTTTTCAATTATTGCTCATATTGACCATGGGAAGTCAACCTTAGCAGATCGGATTTTAGAGTTAACAGGGGCAGTTGAAAAACGAGAAATGCAAGAACAATTATTGGATTCAATGGATTTAGAACGCGAACGAGGAATAACAATTAAATTAAATTCTGTTCAATTAAAATATCGCGCCCAAGATCAACAAGAGTATATTTTTCATTTAATTGATACACCAGGGCATGTTGATTTTACCTATGAAGTTTCACGTAGTTTGGCGGCTTGCGAAGGAGCAATTTTAGTTGTTGATGCAGCACAAGGAATTGAAGCCCAAACATTAGCAAATGTTTATTTAGCAATTGATAATAATTTAGCAATTATTCCTGTTATTAATAAAATTGATTTACCATATGCCGATCCAGATCGCGTCAAAGACGAAATTGAAAATTTAATTGGAATTCCAACAACAAATGCACCATTAATTAGTGCTAAGATGGGGTTAAATATTGAGCAGGTCTTAGAAGCAATTGTTAAATATATTCCTGCGCCTTTAGAGGGTGATGATAATAATCCATTGCAAGCATTAATTTTTGACTCATATTATGATAAATACCGTGGTGTAATGACCTCAATTCGAGTTAAACAAGGAATTGTTCGCGTTGGTGAAAAAATTAAATTAATAAATACCGGTGCTGTTTATGAAGTTACCGAATTAGGAGTTAAAACACCAAAAGAAGTTAAAAAAAACCAATTAGTTGCCGGTGAAGTGGGTTGATTAGCAGCAAGTATTAAAATGGTCCGCGATGTTCGGGCTGGTGATACGATTACAACTGCTGCTAATCCGGCTCAAAACCCATTGCCAGGATATAAAAAAATGAACCCAATGGTATTTTGTGGATTATATCCGATTGATTCAGCTAAATATAAAGATTTAAAAGAAGCTTTAGAAAAAATTCAGTTATCAGATGCTTCCCTTGTTTATGAACCAGAAATATCACAAGCATTAGGTTTTGGTTTTCGTTGTGGTTTTTTAGGATTATTACATATGGATGTTATTCAAGAACGGTTAGAACGAGAATATAATTTAGAATTAATTGCAACTGCCCCATCGGTAATTTATCATGTTTATTTAACAAATAAGGAAATGATTATTATCGATAACCCAAGTGAGTTACCGGCTGTGCAAAAAATTAATCGCATTGAAGAACCATTTGTCAAAGCAACGATTATGACTCCTGATCAATATATTGGTTCATTAATGGAATTATGCCAAAATAAACGTGGAACATATGTTAATTTAGAGTATATTGATGATACACGGCGAATTTTAACTTATGAAATACCATTAAATGAAATTGTGTTTGACTTTTTTGATCGGTTAAAATCAATTAGTAAAGGTTATGCCTCGTTAGATTATGATTTTATTGATTATCGCCCTAATAAATTAGTTAAAATGGATATTTTATTAAACAATGAAATTATTGATGCTTTATCAATTATTGTTCATCGCGATTTCGCTTATGGCCGTGGCAAGGCCTTGTGTTCAAAATTAAAAGAAATTATCCCTCGGCAAAATTTTGAAGTTCCAATTCAAGCAGCCATTAATCATAAAGTTATTGCACGAGAAGATATTAAATCAATGCGTAAAAATGTATTAGCAAAATGTTATGGTGGTGATATTACTAGGAAAAAGAAATTATTAGAAAAACAAAAAGAAGGAAAAAAAAGAATGAAAGCAATTGGCTCAGTTGAAGTTCCTCAAGAAGCTTTTATGGCTGTTTTAAAGTTAGATGATTAATTTATATTGTTATCACTTTTTATTAATAAAAAGTGATAACAAGGAATCTAAAATATAATAATTTTTATCATAATTTTCTTGGTTTATTTTTATTAGTATTATTATGGTAGCATTCATTATTCTTAGGTTTTTAATAAAATTAAGTAATTAGAAACAAATTAAGTTTTACTTATGACTAAATGATAACAAAATTTATAAAAAATTCAACTTTTTTAAAAATATAATTTTTAATTGAAGAAATAATTTATTAAATTATGAATTTTGACATACTAAAAAATACTTTTTAAAGTTATTACTAATTTTAAAAGGTTTTTATTTTTTTATAAAAATAAAAATTGATTTTTAGATTGATTTAAATTAAATATATTAAATTCATTTTTTTCTTTATTATTTTTATTAACTTTTTCATCATTAATTTGATTATTAAGTCTTAACATTGAAGCAATTAACATATTGATAAATGTTTTTTTACAATATATTTTCGCGCCACCCCCCTTAACATTCTTAATATAGTGTTATATATCACCTTACACATGACAACAAATATTATATTCTAATGCTTGGTTTTCAATGCCTTTTTTATTATTTTTAATTGATGTAATATCTCTCTTTATTCAAAAAATCTAATTTATTAGCATCGCTTATAAAAGATTTACTATCTTCTAAACATTGTAATAATTCTTCATATTTACCATTAAAAAAATAATCAACAGCTTTATGACACGCTTCTCTATTTTCCTTATTTTTATTTTGAAAGGAATATATTTTTTTAAATATACTTATAAGATGAAATTTATATAAATTATATGACACCTTGTTATTTTTATATTTTTCTTTTGCAAGAGGGGGTTATTGGGTTATTTATTTTTTCAAAATTACTCTATTTTACTATAAAAAGTTGCTAAACTTGCTGTTTTTTGATTAAATTATTTCATTTTTAACTCCCTTTATCTGATTAAATATAAGTAGAGAAAAAAAATGTACAAAAGAAAAGAGTGCGCCCAATCTAGTAAGTACTAATAAAAAGTATTTACTATTTTTTTTAATTATATACTTTTTCTTTACGATTTTAATATCATGTATTTCATTTTATAACATATTGTATATATTATTCATGTTAATTATATATTTTATTATGGACTGTAGCTTTATTAAGTAATGAATGAAAAATTTCTATAACAATATTATCTGCACAGCGGTTTTTTTCCCTATTTAAATTATAATACCGTTAGATACACATTTATCGAGATAAATATCGGATGTGTATTGTTGTTATATCCGTGGTCTGAATGAAATATTATTGGATGGGTTAAGATAAATTGTACAACAATAATGTAGATTAAATATTTATAATTAAATTACAATGGGGGTGTAATCATGACAAAGAATCATTATATCGATTGAATTTAAGCAAAAAATTGTTGGTCTTTACAAAATAGTTCAAACTCCCGAACAATTAGCCGATGATTATCAAATTGGTAAATCTACAGTTTGGAAATGAGCTTACCAATTTATCAACTAGGATTCATTTAAATCTAAAAAAATATAACTCCATAAGAAAACGAATTAATTAAATTACGTAAAAAAGTTAAACAATTAGAAATAGAAAATGACATTTTAAAACAAGCAAAACTGATAATTGGCAAAAATAGCAATCATTAAAAATAACAAATCAAAATATCCAATTATTAATTTATGTAAAACTTTGAAATTTGATAAATCAACATATTACTATCAATTAAAAACAAATAATCACAAGAATAATCAAAACATTGATAATGCTATTATCAGTATTTTGCTAAAAAGTTGTAAAAATTATGGAACAAAAAAAAAAAAAAAAAAAAATTAAAATCACGCTAGATTAGAAAAATATTATATTATCTCTTGTAAAGATTAGTAAAATAATGATAAAATATAACTTAATTTCAAATTATACAAAAATAAAATACAAACATTCAAATATAAGCGATGTTAAATATAAATATAATAATTTATTAAATCAATAATTTAATAAATTAAAAGCTACATGAAGTTGTTGTCAGTGATTTAACATATGTTTTTATTAAAAATAAATAGATATTATGTTTGCTTTCT
This sequence comes from Spiroplasma endosymbiont of Antitype chi, assembly GCA_964019725.1. Taxonomy (GTDB): domain Bacteria; phylum Bacillota_I; class Bacilli_A; order Mycoplasmatales; family Mycoplasmataceae; genus Spiroplasma. The sequence continues at coordinate 647,356 of OZ026467.1, forward strand.
AATTGATTTATTTAATCGTGAAATTATTAGTTATGATGTTATTTTACACAAAGATGTAAAATTAGTTAAAAATTACCTTTAATAAACTTAACTTTACGTTAAATTATATTAAAATACTTCACACTGATCAATGTAGTGAATTTAACAACAATATTATTTATGACTTTTTAACTAAAAATAACATTCAAAAGTCTTACAGCGAACCAGGATATCCTTATGACAATGCTGTTGCTGAATCCACATACAAAATTTTTAAAACTTAATTTATTAAAAATAATAAATTTAAAAACGTTGAGCAGTTTAAATTATAGTTATTCGATTACATTAATTGGTACAATAATATTCTAATTCATAGCAAACTAAATTATTTAACAACAGTCCAATACAGAAATTATTACTCTACATAAAATTTGTCCAAAAATATCTTGCCATTCCAAGTACCCAAATGTTCTTTACAAAAATAAATAATATTATTAATTTTAAAAAATGTTACTTCTATTTTCCGAAAAAGTTAGTAAGAAAAAAGTTTAGGTTTTGGTATAAAAATTATTATTTATTTTAAATATATTTCTAAAACAATGATAAATAAACCCTTTAAAAAGTTATCTAATTATTTTATTTATTATTTTTTATAAAACCTAAGCTTTTATAATACTATTAAGTTTTATAAAAGAAGTTTTTATTTTAATTATTTAAAAATTATCTAATTTTTTTTTCGACTTAAATTTTTTTTATGAAAATAATTAATTTTTATTTTTTTTCTTATTATGTAAAAAAAATTTAGATTTTTTAGGTTTTGATTTAACCGGATTATAAGAAATTTTATCGGTGTTATTTGTTTTTACTTGTTTTGTTTTTGTAATTTCAACATTTTCAATATTATTAGCTGTTTTTAAATGCGGTTTTATAAAAAATAAATGTTTAATTATTTGTCCAAATGATTCTTTGTTTTTATTTTTTTTACTTCTTTTCTTAATTCTTAAGAAATTAAATCCTAATGTTTGTAAAATTTGAATAAAGGCTGAGAAAATTCAATAAATAGCAACCCCAGATGCAATTGAAATTGTAACTACAAAGAAGACAACAATCATTACTCCTTGTATAATAAATTGCCTTTTGCGCGCTTTTTTCTGTTCCTTTGTAATAACTCTTGTTTTACGAAGATTTAAAATGGTTGGTAAAATCATCGAAATAATTTGAATAGGCAAATATATAAATAATAAAGCTAAATAAACATAATTCCCACTAGTAATCATATCTCATGGCTTTTCAATTAAAGAAATTTGCCCAATTTTCGCCATTTTTAATTCTCTTGTTGCTCTAACAACAGTATACATCGCAATTAAAAACGGAATTGATAAAAAAGACGAACCAATTGTGGATAATGGCGAAACCCCTTCTTTGCGATACAACTGCGTCATTTCCATTTGTTGCTTTTGTTTTGCGGCCGGATCTTTTGAACCCTTATATTTGGCCTGAATTTCTGCTTGTTTAATTTGCATTAATTGCATTTTGTCTTGATTTCGTTGTGCTTTTCAACTAAACATTAAATTAATTAAACGCACAATTAATGAAGTTAAGAATAATGCACCAATAATTCCTGCGCCATTATCTAATCCGCCAAAACCATAAATTAAATTAACTAAAATTCAAGCAATAGGAAACACAAAACAACCATAAAATGGTGAAGATGTTTTAACAAAAGCATCAGATCATGTTCTAATTGCTAAATATGGATATTCATATAGTTGTCCATTTTCAAAATGAAAAAAGTGTTCTTTCCCATCATTAGCGTATCCTAAAATAATTTCAAAGAAAACTCCTGGTTTATATACTTTCTGACCAGAAACATCAAAAATTTGGGCATTCTCATATTTTGGAACCATCATTTGCCCAAAACCCCATAACATTGATATAATTAAAAAAATATACAGGACTAATTTTGTTCATTTCCAGGTAATTGAATATCAAGGTTTTCGTATTCTTTTCCCGTCGGAAAAAATATAATCACGATAGTTCACTATTTCTCCTCCTTTTTATATTTTGATTTTATTTAATAAAATCTCTTTATTAATTAAATAACTATTGTTAAAATATGATTTTCGAACAATAATGATTTGGTCATAACCTTCCGTTGATGAAAAATCAAAATTTAACATACTTCGAATTTGTCTTTTTACTTTATTTCTAACAACGGCATTTCCTAATTTTTTACCTACAGATATTCCAAAACGATGATAATTAAGATCATTTCTTTTAAAATAAATAAAATAAGGGTTAGTTTTAATAAAAGAACGATTATTTATTATTTTTTGAAATTCATAATTTTTTTTAACAATAAATTTTTTTTTACATTTCGACACAAATAGAAAAATAAAGTATTTTACCAGCATTTTTAAGCAGATAACACTTTTCTTCCTTTCGCTCTTTTTTTACTTAAAAATTTACGGTCTGAAGATGATTTTATTATTGCTCGAAAACCATTTGTTCTTTTATGTTTAATTTTACCTGGTTGTCACATTTTTTTCATTACTAGCACCTCTTTATGATATAAATTATTAACAAATCACATAAATAATATCTTAATTAATAAAAAATATCAATTAAAATAATATTTTTTTAAAAATAAAAAATGTAGATCGATATGTTATCTCATCTTTTTTTATCTTTTTGTTTAATAATAATATTATTTTGTGTAATTTGGCGGTTCTTTGGTAATTGCAATATCATGTGGATGTGATTCTTTTAGACCATTATTTGAAATTTCCACAAACTGAGCTGTTTTCTGCAACATTAGAATATTTTTTGCAGCACAATAACCAAAACCGCTCCTTACACCACCAATAAATTGAAATAAAATATCACTTAATTTACCCTTTAATAAAACTCGCCCTTCAACTCCTTCTGGAACTAATTTGCGATTTTTATCTTGAAAATAACGATCAGCACTTCCTTTTTTCATAGCAGCTAATGATCCCATTCCCATATATGTTTTATATTTTTTACCTTCAACAATCATTTCTTCACCAGGCGCTTCAAATGTTGATGCAAAAACTGAACCCATCATTACTGCATTAGCACCAGCCGCGATCGCTTTAACAACATCCCCAGAATATTTAATTCCACCATCAGCAATTACTGAAATTTTTTTTCCTTTGCAAACCTCATAAACATCATTAATAGCTGTCATTTGAGGAACTCCAACTCCAGCAACAATTCTTGTTGTACAAATACTTCCTGGTCCGACACCAACTTTAATTGCATTAGCACCAGCCGCAATTAAATCTAAAGCTCCTTGAGCAGTAACAACATTCCCGGCAATTAAATCAATCGTTGGAAAATATTTTTTAATTTTTTTAACCATATTAATAATACCTTGACTATGACCATGCGCTGAATCAACAACAATTACATCAACCCCAACGGTAATAAGTTTTTCAACACGTAATAATGTATTTTCATCAATTCCAACGGCTGCACCTGCTCGTAATCGCCCTTGTTCATCTTTACAAGCATTAGGATATTCGTCACGATTATTAATATCTTTAATGGTAATTAACCCAATTAACAGATTTTTTTCATTAACGATTGGTAGTTTTTCAATACGATTATTTAACAAAATATCTTTTGCTTGTTCTAAATCAATATTTTCGTGAGTTGTAATTAAGTTTTTTACAGTCATAAATTTATCCACAGAAGCAGTTGAATCGTGACACGCTCTAATATCGCGATTTGTAATTATTCCTAATAATTTGTTTTCCTCATCAACAATTGGTAAACCAGAAATACGATACTGAGCCATAATATTTTCCGCATCACTAACTGTCATTGTTGGTTTTAATGTTATTGGATTAATAATAAAACCCGATTCGTTACGTTTAACTTTTTCAACTTCTGCCGCTTGTTTATCAATTGATAAATTTTTATGAATAATTCCAATTCCACCCTCGCGAGCAATTGCAATTGCTAATTTTGATTCAGTAACAGTATCCATTGCTGAAGATATAAAAGGAATATTTAATTCAATATTTTTTGTTAGTTTAGTTCTTAAGTTAATCTGATGTGGTAAAATATCTGATTTTTGTGGAACTAATAGTAGATCATCAAAGGTATAAGATTTTTTAATTTGCATGTTTGTTCCTCCAAAATATTTAATACAAAAAATTTAACAAAAGAAACATGACCGTTAAAACCGATTAACAAACAGTCTTAACAAATTAAAAATAAATTAAGACCTATAGTATTTAATTTAAGGTTAACTGTATAGACACTAGACCACATTTCTAGTATATATAGGATTATTATAAGTATTAAAATTATGTTAATTATAACAAAAAAATTAAAATAGACCAATAAAATTTACATTTAAATTTTAAAAAATACACTTACTCACATAATTTTGCTTTTTTTAAAAATTATCTTATTTTACCGTAAAATTCAAACAATTATAGGAGAAATTCAATATTTTACAAAAATTCGTTGATTATTATATCAATTAATGTAACAATTAACTTTTTCTTAAACAAAATTAAAACTACTAAAAATATATTTTAAATTATATAAATATTTTCTAAAATCATTTAAATTTATCAATTATTACTACATATTAACTACGTAAAATTTTTAAACAATATGTTTAAAAGTTCATTTGTAGTTATACCACACACATTTTGGATATTGAAAGAAAACAAGAAAAAATAATATGTGAAAACAATATACATTTTAGGCAACTAATTTTGGTCTTTAAAATAGAATGGAGATTAAAATTATATGGTAGCAAGTATTACTAATGAAAATGAATTATATTCATTACAAAGAAAAATAAAAAAATGATATTCACAAGAAGAACCTTCACAACAAAAAAATATATTTATCAAAATTTCATTAATTATTTTAATTTATTTCAAAAATATTATTTATATAAAAACTAATTAAATAATTTAATTAAATTATTTTATAAATCAAAACAAACTTTCTATAATTGTGCTAAAAACATTCAACTTTGTCTTAAAGAAAAATTAAATTTTATTGTTTTAGCTAAAAAATAAACTAGACAAATTAATGTTAATAAACATTATTAAAAAAATACAATATTGCTGTTGCAAAAATGATGAAAAAATATCGACAAAAATATGAAACTGATATTTATTAGTTTTATAATTTAACATTAGCTGGGTTTTTCATAAATAAAAAGAAAGTAATTAAACATAACATTAAAACTTTAATTAAATGGAATAAATAATTTAATAATTTGGTCGCATGTAAAAAATAAGGGTTTTATAAAAACAATAAAAAAATATCCTTAATTTATATTAAACTAAATAACATTTAAAAACAAAAACCCTTCTTTTTTACATGCGACCAATAATTTTTATCCTAAAAACAATAAAATTAATAGTTATAAAAGTTATGAAATGTCTGAATTAGGACATTTACAACATGATATTAAAATTATGGTACCAAATATGAATGGTTTTAAAAGTAATTTATATTTGTATGATTTTATTGATAAAAAATCACGCTTTGGTCTCGCTTATTTATCTGAAAATAAATCACAGTCATCAGCAATTGGTATTTTTAATCAGGCTTATGATGATTTTTTAAATAATAAAATTATAATAAAAAGAATTAGAATCGATAATGGTCCTGAATATGTTTATAGTTATAATCCAGATTATAAATATCATAAAAGTTAGTTTACAAAAGTATTACACCAAAAAGGCGTTATTCATCAAATAACACCGATCAGTTCCCCTCGATAAAATGTTAAAATTGAAAGATTTCATCAAAAATAAAATAAATTTTTTGAATATATTCCTCGTTATCCTAAAAATATTAATGAATTACTAAAATTAATTAATATTTTTTAGATTATTACAACAATTTTATACGACATAAAAGCATAAATTTTTTAACACCATCCGAAGCTTTGTTAAAATTTTTAAAAGACTAACTGGTATAAAATATATATGGTACCTCACAACAATAAAAAATAATAAAATATATAATTTAAAATATAAAAACATCATCAAAAATGATACATATATAAATAAAAATTCTAAAATTGACAAACTAAAAAATAGTTTAAATAAAACTTTATAAATTTAAAATTATTTAATTAAATTAGTTAAAAATTAAAAAGGTGTCTGAAAATTCAAAGATTTGTGCACTATTTCAAAATTATAAAAATAATAGTATTCATTTATTTTATTTTGTAAACTAACTGCATCCAATATTTTTTAATCAAATACAAATAACTTAGTATAATTTTGATTAAATCTTTCAATTTTCCCATTTGATTGAGGGAAACAAATCGGTGTTGTTTGATGCAAAATATTTTTATCTGTTAAAAATTGATTAAAAGTAGTTTCTTTAAAACTACTTTTTTGATTATTCCGATGACTATTAATAAATTCAGAACCGTTATCAGTTCTAATCTGCGTTATTTTAATACTAAATATTTTTTAAAATCACTAATTGCTATTTTAACAGCATCAATAGCATTATCAGTGCATAATTTATCATAAATATAACCGAATAATCTCCCTATTCTTTAATCAATAAAATTATAAACATAATACTTTTTATCAACCAAAAATTTACTTGGAATAAAATATTTTGCATCAATTTGTAATAATCCTAATTATTTAAATTCATATCTTGGATGTTTTTTTAATTTCTTTAAGTTTATTTTTTATTTTTAAGCAACGCTTATCTTTTTTAAGACAACGGAAAAATTTTTTTAAATTTTTAGGTGCTTTATTTTTTAATTATTCGCAATTAATTACTTTTTTTAAATTATAATACAAAGATAAAACACCCCCGGCGTGTTTATTACAATATTCAAAATATAAATCACAGATATTTTCACGAACATCATTACTGATAGTATTACAAAGGCTTGGGTTTTATAAAAAATATAAATAAAATAATTAGATAACTTTTTAAAAAATTGATTTACCAGTGTTTTAGAAATTTATTTAAAATAAAGAATAATTTTTATACCAAAACCTATTTTTTTTCTTACGATCAAAAATCGGCACACCGAAAAATACTATTAATTTTTAAAGTAATATTTATATAAATTAGGCCGCATAAAGAAAATAAGTAAACTAGTGTGACTTATTTTTGTTTAAAATAACTTATAATATATTGTTAAATTATATTAAAATCCCTTAGACATATGACGGAAAAAGTTTATTATTTTAATAATAATAAATAATCCAAATGGAATTAAAATAATTCACGCACAACTTAAAAAGGTTATTAATTGCGGTAAAATACGGATATATAAGCATCTTTACTTTATTACCCATTGCTGCCATTTACCTAATCAAGTTCAAATATAATTCATTCCGGCACCAAAAGTAGCTGAATTTTCTAAAAAATTCATTATTTTCTACCCCCCCCTTTTTAAAATTTTTTTTTGGTGGAATGTAAAAAATAAGGGTTTTTGTTTTTAAATGTTATTTAGTTTAATATAAATTAAGGATATTTTTTTATTGTCTTTATAAAACCCTTATTTTTTACATGCTCACTTTTTTATTTTTTCTTACCTTGAATTTGGCGAATTTTTTGATAAATTGATAAACTAATTCACGCAAAAATTCATAACAAAATCAAAATACTAAATATTCATGTTAATCATACTGGCATAATATAACTCTTTTCGATAAATTAAAAAATTTAAATTTTCAAACTCGCTACGCTCGTTTTCGCTTTGATCCATTAAAAAAATTATTGAATAAATTATCCGCTAATAAATTACGCGGATAATTTATTCTTTACTTTTTAATTTCAATATCTTTTGCAATCCTATTGAAATAATTAACAACATTATCTTTTCCATATTTTTTCACTAACAACCATAAAATAAAATATTGCTTTGTTTGCATAATTTTGGTAGTAAAAAAAGCTTAGGTTTTGATATAAAAATTATTCTTTATTTTAAATATATTTCTAAAACAATGATAAATCAATCTTTTAAAAAGTTATCTAATTATTTTATTTATATTTTTTATAAAATCTAAGCTTTTGTAAAACTATCATAATTTAAACTCATTATTTAAAATATTAATAAAATTTATTTTGTAAAAATGTAAATACCACAAAAGTACAAAATGTATGTGGTTTCTACAATATTTATAATTATATAATCATTTAAAGGCATAAAATATTAATTTTAAAATAATTGTTTATAAAATTATTTAATAATAACTAATTGAAATGTTGGTGGAAAAAATATATATGTTGCCTTTGAGCGTTTTTTCTGTCAGTAAAAAGCTTTTTTATAGCAAAATTAACAGGATAAGTTTATAATTACAATAAAGTATAAACAGCAGAAAGGAATTATTTTACATGCAAAATGGATTAGAAAAGCAGTTGGAAGATACGTTTAAAAGTTCTGAGCAAGCAATGTTTGATTCTTTATTAAAAAATTATTTTTTAGACGATGATCAATTACATTATTTGCATAAACATTATCAACCAATTTTTACTTTTGATGATAATAAAGCGTGTATTTGTTTAAATAATGAACAATATGCAAATTGTTGCAAAAGAAAGGTATTAAATTCAACTAAAAATCGCGCTCAATATATTTCAATTTTACAAGCAGTAGGGGACTTAATATTAAAAGAACAATATATTGAACAAGAAACAAAGCATTATCAACAAGTTTTAAAAAAATGTATTAAACAAAAATGCATTTTACAAGAATGTAATAATAAAGTTGGTCAGCATAATCTTTATTCGCTTGATATTAGTAAAAATCATTATTATTTAAATCGTTATCATTCTAAACATTTTTTTAAAAATATTAAAACATCTTTTTTAGATTTAACATCAACAGATAAAGCACCTTATTTTTTTAATGTTTTTTGTCAAAAACATTTGAATGAATATCTTCAGTCAGGCAAAACACTTGTACCACAGTTAGAAACATTGTTAATGAATATTAACAATAATTTAGTTGATCATCAAGAAGTTTATGAAACATATGTTAATTATTATTATAGTTTAAGTGTTGCTGAACAAGTGATTTTAACAATTAAACTTCGTCGAATTATGAAATTAGCGTTATTTTATCAATTAGAATTAACACGTTTACTAAATGATTTAGATAATCAACAACATAGCTATGTTGTTAAAAAAATAATTTTGCCAAAAGAAATTCATTCAATTGTTTGCAACGATATTATATTAGCACAATTAACTCCAATTACTTTTCAAGCAATTAATTCCCCTAATAATCCGTTTTTACCAAATAAAATTTTATACACAAGATTAGTTAATAATGTGAAAAAAGGGGTTATTCATTTTATTTATCATAAAAATAATCGGATTTTGAATAATTACTTTGCTGAATGAGAAGAAAAAAATAAAAATGAAAAACAATGACAAAATTATCTATCAAGTATTATCCTTAATCAAGGAACCAATTTTTTAATTAATAAAAAATATTATGATAAACTAAATCAAAAAACAAAAGATTTAATTAATATTTATTATTATAATAGGTTTGAACAACCACGAAATTCAGCAGAAGAATTAATTCTCCAAACTTTTATTAATAATTTTAATAATGGAATTAATATTTTAAAATAGGAAGTTGATGAAAATGACAATCTTAGGATGAATTATAATTGGAGTTTTTCTTAATTTATTATTTATTTTTATTGATTTTTTAGGATTATTTTATCAAAAAAAACAGCAACTTTTTTTTCAAATTTTTAAACAATTAGAGGTTGAAAATAAAGAATATATTAATAATAATTTATCAAAATTAACTTTGCAAGAAATTAATGTTGAATTTAAATTAGAACCAGGTGAAAAAGTATTCAGTAATATTCCTTTTACTGTTTGCTTTCAACATAAATTAAAAAACAATCAAAATCATTCCAAATATACAATTCCATTTTCAAATGGAATTAGTGTTGGTTGTGGGAAAGGTAAAAGAATTAAAGAAATTTATCAAATTACATTTCAAAATGGACATATGTTTATTACAAACCAAATAATTTTAATTATAAATGAATACATTACCACAACTTGACCATTAAGTGAAGTTAATAATCTTGAATTAAGTATTTTTCGAATTAATAATATTCTATATAAAGGCTTTTATTTATATATGGAACAAAAACGTTTTATGATTTTTGTAAAAGGCCTGGAAATACAATATCTAATTTATAAGGTGTGAAAGTATGAATTATAGTTATTTAATTGGAATTATTTTATTTAGTACTATTTTATGTTTTGAAATAATTATTGTTGCTATTTTAGCTTTATGCCAGCAACAAAAAATAAAACATTTTAAACAAAAGAAAAATGAACTACAAAAAATGGTTAATAACAATCAAACATTCTTAAATGATAATTTAGTCGTAATTAAAATTAAATACGAATTGCCAAAAAATGAAATTTGTTATTATCAAGCGCCAATTATTGGTTATGAAATAACAAAACCAAAAGAACTTCAACAAAATATCTACTACTTAAATCAAAAAATGAAAGAGCAATATTATATTGAATACTTGGCCGGTTATTTAAATCTTAATACTAATAATAGTAAGGAAACAATCAATGGAACCATTTATGTTACAAATTACCGCTTAGTTTTTGAAAATAAAGATCAAAATCTTATTATTTGATTAAAAGATATTAATTTTGTTTTACCAAGTGTTTTTAATCTTAATGGTTTTTATCAAATCGGTTTTTTTATTAGTACCACTGAAAAAATTTATCGATTTATTACAAATGATGTTAAAATATCAATGAAAATTTTTAAAACATGACAGAAAAATAGGCGGGGTTAATTAAACAATGAAAATTCATATTATTTTAATTTTTTCATTAATATTAATGTTAGCTTTATATACTTTTCATGCTTTATTTTTTATTCATTATCAAAAACAAAAAGAAAATAATAATGGAATTAAAGAATATAAATGAAAAGCAATGATAATTTTTATATTTATTACTATCTATCTGCCTTTAACTCCACTTAATATTTTTATTATTATTGATTACATTTTATTAATTACTTTATCAAGTATCTCGAATACGTTTGCTTATTTATTTGTAATTATTGCAATTTGTAATTATGGATTAATTTTAATTTATTTAATTATTAAAACATTAGTTAATAATAGTTTATGAATTAAAGTAAATGATGTAACCATTTTCTTTTTAGATGAAGAAATTCTCTTATCGCAAGTTAGCGGTATCGATATCAATGGTTTGTTTAATAAAGTTATTTATAAAGTTGATGAAGAAATTGAAAAAAAAGTTATTGTTGGGAAAAAAACATTTCAATTTTTAGAACAAATTAGATAGTATTACAAAAGTTTATATTTTATAAAAAATATAAATAAAATAATTAGATAACTTTTTAAAAGTTTGATTTATCAGTGTTTTATAAATATATTTAAAATAAAGAATATTTTTTATACCAAAACCCATTTTTTTCTTACCACCAAGATGTTTTTTATATGAAAAATAAACCAAGTTTTAATTAAAAGGATTAATATTTAGTGTTCATAAATTACCTTAATACTTAAATACATAAATGTTTTTTCTAGCGAATTTTTAATTGTAATTTCTTCAAATTCATTTTAATTTGTTCAAATTGTTGGTTAATATCTGTTTCAGTTAACTGTTTTTCCATATCATTAAATGTAAAACTAATTGTTAAAGAAAAATGATTAGGCATTTCTTTATGATCAAAATACCGGTCAATCACCTCTATTGCAAAAACATTTTTAACTCCTGTTAAAATATTTTTCTTAATTTGTTCGTAGGTTACTGTTTCTGGTACTCAAATTGAAATGTCACGACTACTTGTGCTAAATTTAGAAGGCGGTATAAAAAATTTTTGTTTATTATGCGGATAATTAAAAATTACCTCAAAATTAATTTCGCCAAAATAAGTTGTACTTTTTAAATCAACTTCTTTTTGATAACTAGGATGAATCATACCAATAATCGCTAATAATTGTTCCCCTAAAAAAAAATGACTAGTTTGATAAGGATGATAAATTTTATTTTTTGGTGCTGGTTGATATGATAATTCATCAACATTAATTTGTTCACTTTGCAAATAAGCTTCCAATAAACTTTTAATATAATAATACGAATTAGAAAGACTATCGCTTGTTATTTTATTTTGAACAATTTCTACTTGACTTGCAAATGCTCCATGATAATAACTTTTATCACTTACATAAATTTTTTCAACAGTAAATAACTTAACATTTTTTTGATTTCTAGCATTATTATATTTAACGCTTTTTAATAAACTATTTGTTAAACTTAATCGCATTATGGCATGTTCTTCTGATAATGGAGATAATAATTGATATGGTTTTTGATAATTAAAAAAGTTAAAATTAGTAATTTCTTCTTGTTGAACCAGTGCATATGTTTTTGCCTGATAAAAACCATTATTTAAAAAGAAAGTTTCAAAATTTTTAATTGTTTTTTCAGTAGGGCGTTTAGATTTAACTAAATTTGGTAAGACTGGCGGTTGAGCAACGATGTTATTATAACCAAATAACCGGGCAATTTCTTCAATCAAATCAGCTTTCTGAAAAATATCGGTACGAGTTAATGGTGGTGTCACAAATAATTTTTCACCTTCTGATTTAAATTGGAAAGCTAATGGTTCTAATAAATCTTTAATTTCTAATAAGGTAAAATAATGACCGATAAATTGATTAATATCAAGTAAAGTAATGTTAATTGGATCAATTGTTTTCTTATATTCTTTAATAAAGTTTAAAAATGATAACTCGGCTAAGAAGCCATTAATTTTTAATAAATACAAATAACGCGATAATCCCAATCCAACAGTAGCATGACTAATGGGTTTGATATAACGTTGTAAATTAATGTTACTAATACCAACTTTTCGTTGTTGTTGACGCATTATAATATGATTTAAATGGAGCGCTAATACCGTTATCTCAGTTGTTGTACCACTAATAGCATAATTTGGATTAACGCTAACACCAATTAATTCCACAAATTCATTCCCATCAAGAACTACTAAATCACCTTTTTTAATATTAAAAGTTTTATTTTCATAATAATCAGTAATTTTTAAATATTTTTTAATTTTATTAAAATCATAAAGTAATAATGGTTGCCCCGTTTCAATGGTTGCTTTAATTGCTAAATCGCCAAATGGGTCTGTTATATTTGATTTATATTCATTAATTTTTAACCAAATTCGATCTGATAATTTTAGCGGATTTTTTTTCGGCGTTAATTTAATATTAACACTAATTGCCGATTCAACTGCTGATGTTGCAATTTCTACTTTTAAAGGATTTTGATATTTTTTTAAATTTTCTGTTGATTCTAATTCTAACGGAAATAATTCACATTTAAAATAGTTTGATAATTCTCGGGCTAATTCATAAGCACTTAAGCAATCACTGCGGTTTAATGTTAAATCAATCTCAAACAAATAATCAGTTGAACCAATTTTAGTTAAAATATCCTCGGCACCAATCATATCATATGAACCTTCTTTTTCATTAAAAGTTAAAATAATTTCATCTCGTTCGACTGATGTTAAATATTTTTCGGCAATTCCTAATTCACTTAATGAACACATCATTCCTTCCGAAACATATCCTTTAATTTCACGCTTTGCAATTTTTGTGCCGTTTGCTAACACCGCTCCTGGGCGAGCAACAACAACATATCCATTTTCCGCCGGGTTACTAGCTCCGCAAACAATTGGATCGAATAATTCTTGCCCTATATCAACCAGACAAAACTTTAAATGCGTATCAGGAATTTCATTAACAACTTGAATTCGACCACAAACAATATTACTATTACGATCAAAATTATGTGTACGTTCTACTTCAAAACCTAAACTATTTAAAGCAGCAACAATATCGGCATTACTAATATCAGTAAAATCAATATATTTATTTAATCATCTTCTTGTAATAATCATTTTAAACCCCCTAATCAAATTTCTTAAATTGTTTTAAAAAGCGTATGTCATTCGTATAAAAACGACGAATATCATCAATCCCATATTTTAACATAGCAATTCGTTCAATACCAATGCCAAAAGCAAAACCAGTTAATGTTGGATCTTGTCCACACGCTTGATAAACAAGCGGATTAATCATCCCAGACCCCATAATCTCAATTCAACCAGTTTTCTTGCAAATTGAGCAACCTTTACCTTGACAATTAACACAAGCAACATCAACTTCAACAGATGGTTCTGTAAATGGAAAAAAACTTGGCCGTAAACGGATTTTTGTTGTTTCATCAAACATCCGTTGGCAAAAGTATTGAATTGTTCATTTTAAATTAGCAAAAGTGATATTTGGAGCAACTAAAAACCCATCAACTTGCATAAATTGATGTGAATGTGTGGCATCATCATCGCGGCGATAAGTATTTCCATTTGAAATCATTGCAATTATTTCATTTTTACTTTTCATCTGTGAAATTGCGCGGGCTGTCACATTGGTACAGTGCGTTCGTAATAATGTGTTTTTAGACAAATAAAATGTATCTTGCATATCGCGAGCCGGATGTCCTAATGGTAAATTTAAGCGTTGAAAATTATATTCATCATCATCAACTTCAGTTCCAAACACAATATCATATCCTAATTCTTGAAATAATTGCGAAATTTCATCAATAACTTGGTTTAATGGATGCTTTGTTGCCAATACTAAATTATATCCTGGTAATGATAAATCAATTTTTTCTTGTTCAATTGTTGCAATCAATAAATCATTTTCTAATTCGGTTTTTTTAACTTGACATATTTCAGTTAATTCCCCTTTAATTTGATTTGCTTTTTGACCAATTGTTAAACGTTCTTGATGTGTTAAATCTTTCATTTTTTTTAATAAATCATTCAATATTGATTTTTTACCTAAGTATTTTAATTGAACTGCGTTAACCTCAGCCAATGTTTTTGTTGCTTTAATGTTTTTTGTTGCTTGGGTAAATAATAAGTCTAATTCTTTTTCCATTGTTTAATCCTTTCTTGCTGAATGTAATTAAGTTAGAAAAATACTTGTCTATATTAAAAAAATAGATAGTATTACAAAAGATTAGGTTTTATAAAAAATATAAATAAAATAATTAGATAATTTTTTAAAATGTTAATTTATCAGTTTTTTATAAATTTATTTAAAATAAAGAATAATTTTTATACCAAAACCCAAACTTTTTTCTTACCACCAAAAAATATTATAGAATTACAAAAGTTGAGGTTTTATAAAAATTATAAACAAAAACAATTAAATAAATTAAACAATTTTTCTAAAAATTCTAATTATTAATCATTTTTTTGTATTACTTAATTAATAAGCGAATTGAATTTTGTTTTTTATACCCATAAACTTCAACTTTTTTCTTGCCACCAAAAATATAAATAAAGAGCAATTTCTTATGGTACCATCTTTTTTACTAATAAATAGTCTTAATTACAGTTAATGAATTATCAATATTAATAATCCGGCTGGGATTAGCAGCTCTCATTAGATTAATTCCTTAATATCTCACCAGTTATTTGCACCAATTATAACCTCTCTGAAGAAAATAATACTAATTACTTTTATAATTATACCACACACATTTTGGATATTGTTAAGAAAACAAGAAAAAATAATAAAATATATAATTTAAAATATAAAAACATAATTAAAAATTATACATATATAAATAAAAATTCTAAAATTGACACACTAAAAAATATTTTAAATAAAACTTTATAAATTTAAAATTATTTAATTAAATTAATTAAAAATTCAAATGGTATCTGAAAATTCAAATATTTATGCACTATTTCAAAATTATAAAAATAATAGTATTCATTTATTTTATTTTGTAATCCAACTGCATCCAATATTTTTTCATCAAACACAAATAACTTAGTATAATTTTTATGAAATCTTTCAATTTTCCCGTTTGATTGAGGGGAACGAATCGGCGATGTTTGATGAATAACAACTTTTTGATTTAATACTTTTGTAAAATCACTTTTATGATATTTATACCCCGGATTATAACTATAAACATATTCAGTGCCATTATCGGTTATAATTCTTTTTATTCTAATTTTATTATTTAAAAAAATCATCATAAGCTTGATTAAAAATACCAATTGCTGATGAATGTTATTTATTTTCAGATAAATAAGCAAGACCAAAACTTTATTTTTCATCAATAAAATCATAAACATAATACTTTTTATCAACCGGAAATTTACTTGGCATAAAATATTTTGCATCAATTTGTAATAATTGATAGCATTACAAAAGTTGAGGTTTTATAAAAAATATAAATAAAATAATTAGATAACTTTTTAAAATGTTGATTTATCGGTGTTTTAGAAATATATTTAAAATAAAGAATAATTTTTATACCAAAACCCAAACTTTTTTCTTACTACCAAAAATTGGAGCACCAAAAAATACTATTAATTTTTAAAGTAATATTTATATAAATTAGGTCGCATAAAGAAAATAAGTAAAATAGTGTGCATTATTTTTGTTTTAAATAACTTAGAATATAGTGTTATATTCTATTAAAATATTTTAACCATATGACGGAAAAAGTTTAATATTTTAATAATAATAAATAATCCAAATGGAATTAAAATAATTCACGTATAACCCAAAAAGGTTATTAATTGTGTTAAAATACAATATACATCATCTTTTAACTTGCCTATTGCAAAAAACATTACATAATACAGTTCAAATATAATCCATTCCAACCACAAAAGTAAATTCATCTGCTAAAAAATTCATTATTTTGGTCGCATGTAAAAAATAAGGGTTTTATAAAAACAATAAAAAAATATCCTTAATTTATATTAAACTAAATAACATTTAAAAATAAAAACCCTTATTTTTTACATGCGACCAATTTTTTCTTTATTTTTATTAGTTTTATTATTTTTTTTCTTCATTTATTTTACTATTAAGTCTTAAAATTGAATAAATTAACATATTTATAAATGTTTCTTTACAATATATTTTCGTGCCACGCCCCTTAATTGCCTTAATGGTAGTGTGTGTGATATAGAACCTTCCGTGTGACAACCAATATTATCTTCTAATGCTTGATTTTCAATGCCTTCTTTATTATTTTTAATTAATTCAATATTTTTTAATAAAAATTTCTTTTTATTATCAATAACATATGGTAAATTACAAATTAAAAAATATAATAATGTTTCATAATTTCCAGTAAAAAAATATATCTTTGATAATTTATATTTTAATCTATGAATTCGGTTTTTCTTACGATTTGGAAACAATTATTTAAATCTTTTTACTAAATGAAATTTATCTAAACTATATGATACAGTGTTATTTTTATATTTTGCTTTTATTGATATGTAAATTTTTTTAATTTGTTTTTCACCATCACTTAATATTAATATTTTAGTATTTTCATTAATATCATAAGTATCAAATGATTTAAAAATTTTATCAATAAAATTATCAATATTATATTTATCATTTTTATTATTGTTATTTTTATTCATAATTTGAAAAACGCCTTTTTTCTTTTTCATTTTTTTCTTTTTTTCTTGATTTTTATTCACCAGCACCAACATGAATAATCGAAATAAATATTTTATTTTCAACTCTTTTTTTATTTTATCACATAGGTTCAAAAGCTCCATCAAATTGAATATATAAAACATTATTTGGAATTTTAATTTTATTGTTATTTTTATTACTAATGTAATCGGTTTCTTCTAAATCTGCATTTTTAAAAATATTAGATATTGTTCTTTCACTAATATTATCATTTTCAACAGTATCTAAAATATCTTTATATATTTTTATGTCGCCCAAAAATGAAGTAATTTTATTTATTAAATTTTGTTCATTTCTTGGGTATTTTTTTAAACCTAATTCTTCATTCAAATGATAGCTGTTTATATATTCTTTTTTCTTCATCATATTTAACATATCTTCTTCTTTTTAAAGTTATATCTTCATCTTCTGTTTTAATTGTTTTTGATATTTTTGATACGATCTTATATCCTTGTAATATTTTTACTCGTTGATATAATTTAAATATATCATTATCTATTTCAATCAATAAATTTTTAGTTTAATTTTTTGTTTTTATTCTTTTATTTTATTTATAATTTCCTAATAAATTATTTTTTAATTCCATTTTATAATTTACTTTCGTAATTAAACAATTTTTTTAAATTATGATACTTAATTGATACTTAATAATTCATATAATATTATCAAAAAAAGGAGGCTAATTAAAAATACAATATTTTACAAAAATTAATAACAAAAAACGAATTAATATTTATGAACATTTAAATAAAAAATATGATTTAAATTTTAGTGACCATAATTTTGGTTTTGATTTAAAAGTATTTAAAGATTTTGTTTTTGATAGTTATGTCCGATATTTTGGATAGCATTACAAAAGTTGAGGTTTTATAAAAATTATAAATAAAAACAATTAAATAAATTAAACAATTTTGCTAAAAATTCTAATTATTAATCATTTTTTTTGTATTACTTAATTAATAAGCAAATTTAATTTTTTTATACCAACAAACATCAACCTTTTTATTACTGCCATTTTTATAATTTAACACTAGCTGGGTTTTTCAGATATAAAAATAAAATAATTAAACATAACATCAAAACTTTAATTAAATGGAATAAATAATTTAATAATTTTTTATCCTAAAAACAATAAAATTAAGACTTATAAAAGTTATTAAATGTCTAAATTAGGACATTTACAACATGATATTAAAATTCTGACACCAAATATGACTCGTTTTAAACGTAATTTATATTTGTATGATTTTATTGATGAAAAATCACGCTTTGGTCTTGCCTATTTATCTGAAAATAAATCACAGTTATCATCAATTGATATTTTTAATCAGGCTTATGATGATTTTTTAAATAATAAAATTAGAATAAAAAGAATTAGAACCGATAATGGTCACAAATATTTTTATAGTTATAATCCGGGGTATAAATATCATAAAAGTTAGTTTACAAAATTATTACATCAAAAATGTGTTATTCATCAAACAACACCAATTCGTTCTCCGTAATCAAACGGGAAAATTGAAAGATTTAATCAAAACTGAAATAAATTTTTTGAATATCTTCCTCGTTATCATAAATATATTAATTAATTACGAAAATTAATTAATATATTTTTAGATTATTACAACAACGTTAGACGACATAAAAGCATAAATTTTTTAACACCATCCGAAGTCGTGTTAAATTTTTTAAAAAACTAACTGGTCTAAAATGTATATGGTATAACCCTTTTTTCCTATTCTCTATATTTTTTTTATTCCAAACTTAATATATTTTATTGATAATTTAGGACTTAAAACTATTAATAAGAACTATTTTTAAAGATAAATTTTTAAAATAATTAGTTAATTTTCCTTATATATATGTATAATAAACAAAAATATTGATAAAAAGTTTCAAGATTAATAAAAGGAAAAAAACAAGTATAAAAAGTTACTTAGTTTATTGATTGTACTAACAATTAGCGGAACTGTTGTACCAACAACAATTGCTGCCAGTCCCTATCAAAAAGAAGAAATAATTAGAATTAAAAGAGAAAATGGTGGTATAAATAAAGTTGAATATAGTCGAGTGTATTGAAATATTTATTTAGATCATAAAATCGTATCGCAAATACACGAAAATATAGATGTTGCCGGTGGAGCCGCAACAATTGGAAGTATTTTATCAATTGCTATTGTTGGCGGACCAGCAGGATTAATTATTGGCGCCCGCGCTCCCATAATTATAGCTCAATGAAAAATTTTAAAATCACGCGCACATGATAATGGAAATGGAATAATTATTATTTTTGTAGGAATATCTCATCCAGCATGAATTTTTAAAATATAAGCACAATAATTTTAATTTTAAAAAAATGGAAATAAATTATTAAATTATTTCCATTTTTAATTGAATTAACAAAATATATATAAATGTAAAAATTATAAAATAATGAAAAAAAATTAATTTTTTTAGGAACAATCACTTTAATTGGAACAAGTACAACAATTTTAGTTAGTTGTTATAATTCAAAAACATTTACTCAAAAAACAGAATATATTGTTAATTGAAAAGGTATTTCGTTACAATTAAATTATTTTATTAAAAATAATAATAATAAATATTATGTTATTATCCATATATCATCAGAGAACAAAAAATTAGTTATTAATTTAATTTATAATAATACAACAATAGGTAAATTTGCAACGAAACCAAATTATAAAGTTTGAAAATGAACATTAGAAACTATTCCAACTTTACTAAATATTGATGAAAATGGTAATATAATAGTATAAAAATTAATATATAATATAAAAGAGATATAAATAAAAATTAGCATTTTAGATAAATCTCTTTTTTATTTTTATCTTGGTTTAAATTTAATATTAACAGGATTATTACAATTATTTGTAAAATATATTAAATTATTAAAATTTTGTGAAAAAGTTAAATTATATTAATTTTATCAATTATGATAGCCAGCATTCCCTATAAATTTTGGTAATATTACTTTTGTAAATATAATTTTTAATTTTACATCATTATTATAATATAATTCTAAATATACATTTTTAGTTTTATAAATTTTTATATTATTAATTTTTGATATTTGCATTAAAAATAATATCATTTTATTTTGATATTTATTTTTATATTGAAAATAATCTCCCATGGCTAAATTATCTGCATGACTTTTAATAAAAGACTTAATTTATCCCGTTAAAATTTTATTTTTTTTAATAATTTTTTTTTAGAAAAATTAGCATTTGTTATTTGCCAAATTCCACCTCGTTCATAATTAAGGTCAGATATTTTACCTAAATTAAAATTACATTGTCCTCTTACTGAAAATAATTTTATATATTTATATTTGTACATATTTATTTTAGTTGCAATATTAGTAATATAAAAATTATCTATATTATTTATTTCAATATTTTCATAAATATCTATAAAATTATTTATGCTTTGAATTGTTCGGTCAATTTTTTTTAAATTAATTTTTAATTAATAGTAACCTTTATACTAATTTAAAGTATCAAATAAATTAACCATATTACTTAATGTACTTTTACATTGGGGTTGTATTGTAAAATTAAAGTTAATAGTTAATTTTACATTGGTAGGAATAATATTTTTTGTATAAGGTTGATAGTTATACGGTAGTAGGTGGCAATATATATTGTGTGTAATTAAATGTTGGTATTTCATAGTCGTGTGGTAATAATAAACTAGTTTTATAATTAGTTGTCATATTGCATAAATAATTATTTAATACACTTTTTGTTTTTCCATGAAAACTTCATACTGATAAGCGTAAATAATATTCTTCATTATTGTTATATGGATTATTAGCATAAAAGATAATTTCAAAATTACCTTTATATAATGATTGAATTTAAAACATATCAATAATATAACCACAATTTGTTCCATCTTGTGTTTGTAATAATTCGCAATCATTATTTTTTTTCACTATCGCTAATTGGTGTTTGCAAATCCACTGCTTTATTTTTTTAATTAATTAAATAAAATCGATTATTTTTTTGGATTTAATTGTTTTAAATTATATTTTTAATAAGTTATTCGTTCTGTTGTTTTAATATCTTTATTTAAAACAGTACCTTGTAATTTATCTGTTAATAAAGTAGTAAAACCTAAAATAGTAGTATTAGCACCAAAAATAGCACCAACTTTATCATTTCCTTGTTCTATAAAAATTGATAGTAATAAAAGTTGAGGTTTGTAGGTATAAAAAACAAAATTCAATTCGCTTATTAATTAAGTAATACAAAAAAAAATGATTAATAATTAGACTTTTTAGCAAAATATTTTAATTTATTTAATTTTTTTTATTTTTAATTTTTATAAAACATCAACTTTTGTAATGCTATCATATTTCAAACATTACAGGAACCCATCTTATTATTTTAAATTTGAACTTGTCCAACCTTATTGTCAAATTCATCTTTTCTTCTAAAATATTATGATGCTTGGGTACTGATAATATTATCAACTGTACCACCGTTTGTTTTTATTTTATTTGGTAGTGTTATTTTTCAATCTTTAGACCAATAAAATTTATAATACCTATCTTATTTATGAATATTTCTACCAACTATTTAATTATTTTATGATGTATTAATGCTGTAATTTATAACAATGCCCTCGCTATTTTTCTATTTTCAAAAATTATATCTAATTTCCATATCTGTTTTTCAATCTTTATAATCAGTTATCATTATTGGTTTAATACCTTGAATGTTATATCAACTTACTTCAGGTGATGCATAAGTATTAACTTTGTCGGGTGGGCGCGGATACATGTTATACATTAATAAATCTCTTGAATTAATTACTTTTTTATTAAATTGACCTTTAATAATTTGTCGTCCAATAACAAACATATAAAAAAAGACAGGATTGCCATAAAATTTAACCGCCATTGTTCTAACACCGGGGTCTTTTAATAAAACCTCATCTAATTCAACAATACCTTTATTTAATTTTTCATCATAAGTTATTTTATGTATTAATAAAAAAGTTTAGGTTTTGGTATAAAAATTATTATTTATTTTAAATATATTTCTAAAACGCTGATAAATCAATCTTTTAAAAAGTTATTTAATTATTTTATTTATATTTTTTATAAAACCTAAGCTTTTGTAATACTATCACAAATTACTTTATTTTGAAACGATGGTTTAGCAATATGATGCAAAAACATTATTTTTATTTCTTATTCTGCGCCGACAAAATACCCCGTGCTGGTTATATGGTTTATTTAAGGCGGCACGAATAAAAACATAAATGGTTAGTAAGAAAAAAAATTATGAACATCTAAAATAAAATTAACAAAAAGTGCAACTATTTTTATGTTATATGAATGTTATTAAAAAGATATTCTTTTCTTATGTTACATTAGTTTTTAAAACAATATAAATGTAGAGTAGAAAAAAAATTTATAATAAAAATATCTTTTTTACAATTTTAATTATAAAAAGCCATATATTTTTAGTCTTTTTAAAAAAAATTTTTTATTTTTTTGCTATAATAAAATATGATATTTTTAAAAGGAGAAAAAATATGAAAAATTCAACGAGAAAAGTAGTTTTAGTCGGATGTGGAATGGTTGGGAACAGCTTTTTATATTCAGCGATGAACAGGGGCATTGCACAACATTATGTGTTAATTGATGCGTTTCGACAAGCGGCAGAAGGTAATGCTATTGATTTATCAGATGCAACTGCCGTTTTAGAAAATCGTTTTAGTAAAATTAAAGCTGGTGATTATAGTGATTGCAAAGATGCTGATTTAATTGTTATTACAGCAGGAAGACCACAACGAGATGGCGAAAAACGATTAGATATGGTTGCTGATAATTCAATAATTATGCAAGATATTGCTTTAAAAATTAAAGCCTCATGTTTTAAGGGTGTTACGTTAATTGCTTCAAATCCGGTGGATGTTCTGGCATCAGTTTATCAAAAAGTAACTGGTTATGCAAAAAATAAAGTTATTTCTTCAGGAACAACTTTAGATTCAGCACGTTTAAGAAGATTAGTTGGTAATAAATTAAACATTGCTCCAGCTAGTGTTAATGCTTATGTTTTGGGCGAACATGGTGATTCATCAGTTTCTGTTTGATCAAAAGCTTCAATTATGCAAAAATCAATTGCTGATTTTGTGGCAGAAGGAAAATTAACAGAAAAAGATTTAGAAGATATGCACCAACAAATGATTAAAATGGCTTATAAAATCATTGATTTGAAAAAAGCAACTTTTTATGGAATTGGTGTATGTTTATCATCAATTGCAAAAGCAATTTTAAATGATGAAAGATCAACCTTTTTAATTGGTGCAAAATGTGAAGGTGAATATAATGTTGCAGGAACTTACATTGGTGTACCGGCAGTTATTGGTGTTAATGGGGTTGAAGAAATTATTGAGTGAAAATTAACAAAAGAAGAGCAATTTAAATTTGAAAAATCAGCGGCAAAATTACATGAAGCTTTAAATGTTGCTTTTGCAGCATTAAAATAAGTAATATTTAAGAGGACTTTTTAAGTCTTTTTTAGTTAGTAAGAAAAAAGTTTAGTTTTTGTTATAAAAATTATTCTTTATTTTAAATATATTTCTAAAACACAAATAAACAAACCTTTTAAAAAATTATCTAATTATTTTATTTATATTTTTTATAAAACTTAAGATTTTGTAATACTATCTTTTTTTATGTTAAATTTATAATTTTTTAAAAAAGAAAAAAATGTGGTATTGGAATGTCAAGGGTTTTTTGGACAAATTTTATGTAGAGTAATAATTTCTGTATTGTACTGGTGTTAAATAATTTAGTTTGCTATGAATTCGAATATTATTGTACCAATTAATGTAATCAAATAATTTTAATTTAAACTGACCAATGTTTTTAAATTTATTATTTTTAATAAATTCAGTTTTAAAAATTTTGTATGTTGATTCCGCAACAGCATTGTCATAAGGACAACCTGGTTTACTGTAAGATTTTTGAATGTTATTTTTAGTTAAAAAGTTATAAATAAGATTGTTGTTAAATTCACTACCTTGATCAGTGTGAAATATTTTAATATTATTTAATGTAATGTTAAGTTTATTAAAGGTATTTTTAACTAATTTTGCATCTTTGTGTAAAATAACATCATAACTAATAATTTCACGATTAAATAAATCAATTAGAAAGCAAACATAATATCATTTATTTTTAATAAAAACATATGTTAAATCACTGACAACAACTTCATGTAGTTTATAATTATTAAATTCTTGATTTAATAAATTATTATATTTATATGTAAAATTGGTTGTATTTGAATGTTTGTATTTGATTTTTGTATAATTTGAAATTAAGTTATATTTTCTCATTATTTTATTAATCTTTACGCGAGATAATATAATTTTTTGCTGAGCTAGCATGATTTTAATTTTTCTTGTTCCATAATTTTTACGACTTTTTAGAAAAATACTGATAACAGCATTATCAATGTTTTGATTATTCTTGGGATTATTTGCCTTTAATTGATAGTAATATGTTGATCTAGCCAATTTCAATGTTTTACATAAATTAATAATTGGATATTTTGCTTTGTTATTTTTAATGATTGCTATTTTTTGCCGATTATCAGTGTTGCTTGCTTTAAAATGTCATTTTCCATTTCTAATTGTTTAACTTTTTTACGTAATTGAATTAATTCGTTTTCTTCTGGTGTTCTATTGTCTTTAGCTTTAAATGAGCCCGAGTTGCTAAATTGTTGAGCTCATTTCCAAACAGTAGATTTACCAATTTGGTAATCATTGGCTAATTGTTCAGGAGTTTGACCAATTTTGTAAAGACCAACAATTTGTTGCTTAAATTAATCGGTATAATGATTCTTTGCCATAATTACACCTCTATTGTAATTTAATTATAAATATTTACTCTACATTATTGTTGACCAATTTATCTTAACCCATCCATATTTATATTGTTTGTTTATTATAGATATTGAAATAAATATATTATTAACACTTTTTTTACTTACTTTTAATCTAATTTATTTATTAATAAACATATTAATTTTGTTATTAACTAATTATTTATGAGATAGTGAGAGAACTATTAATATTTTTTTATCTCTTTATCCCTCTTTATTTTAAATAAATATATTAAATATATAGTAAAAATAAATTTTTGCACATTTAAAATATGCAAAATAGTAAAAAATGGTAAATCGAAAAATACCATTAATTTTTCAAAGAATAGTTAGTTATCAAACAAAATATTAAATTAACTAAAATAATATAAAAATAGTGTTCCATTAAGTTTTTAAAAGTTTTTTGAAATAGTGGAAAGGCAATACCTTAATTTAATAAATATATTATTAAAATTAACTAAAACAAGGAATCGGAAATTTTTAGAGCTAATTAAAAATATATTGCCGCCCCACTATTTCAAATATTTATTGTTAAAAACAAAAAATACTACTTTTGTATAAATGGTATTGCTTTTGCATTAATTAATTTATAACTTTTATATTTTTATCCTAATTTTATTTATATGACCTTAATTTTTATAATTTGATAGTTTTACAAAAGCTTATTTTTTATAAATAATATAAATAAAATAATTAGATAACTTTTTAAAAGGTTGATTTATCAGTGTTTTAGAAATATATTTAAAATAAATAATAATTTTTATACCAAAACCCAAACTTTTTTATTACTACCTTATTTTTGTTAATTAAAATGTTTTAACAACTTTCTGAATTTCTTCATCATATTGGTCAATTAACTCATCTGGACTTAGGGCGTTGGTTGGAGCAACTTTTGTTCCTGCAACCAGAATTGGTTTATTAACAGTAGCACCAACAAATTCTCATGCTCCCTTTAAATATTCGGTGTGATTTCCCCATGGATATCATCCAACCGGAGCCCCTTGGGTTGTTAAAATTTGTACTTTTAAATTTGGCAATAACCCCCTTGCATCACCTTTTTTTGTATATTTATATGAAAATGTTTTATCCGCAACTAACACATGATCTAAATAATTTTTCATTAAGCCAGAAACATTAAAGTTGTTCATTGGACATACAACAATAACTTTTTGTACTTCTTTTAATTGATTAATATAAACATCAGCATCTTCTGCATTAAAATAATTGTCAAAATTATCACGCGTAAGTGTTTTAAGGGCCATTGGATTTTCGTTTAAATCTAAATGAATAATTTCATCGTTTGCATTTTCTGCTTGATAATGTTTAAGAAAACGATCCGCCAAAGCTTTTGAATATGATTTTTCATTAAGGCTAACCGTTCCATAAATTACTAATACTTTATTTACCATAATTATTGTTCCTTTCTCGTTTGATTTTATCATATTTTATTCTCTAAAATAATTAATAATATTGATAGTAACTGTTGAAAATGATAATTTTTGATAATTTAAAAAATTTAACAAAATTTTTAAAATAGCAAATTATTTTTAGTATTTTAACAATATAATAATGTTATGAAAAAAAATATGATTTATGATAAAAAAAGCAAGGTTATTGTTAAAATAACAAATATCACGCCGTTCGGTGTTTTTTGTGAATTAAAATATGCGGGTGGTTTAATTCATATTATTTAATTTTCTGATTTCTTTGTTCTAGATATTCGATAATTTGTTAATGTTGTTGACAATGTTGAAGTAGAAGTTCTTCATTTTGATCCAGTTAAAAAACATGTCAAATTAAGTTACAAAAATTGCCGCCCAAAATTATTAAAAAAAGACAATAATCCAACAGAAGAAACAACGTTAAATTAATAATCATTACCTAATAAGCATGATTTATTATCAAAATAAATAAAATAGTAAAAAGTATAAAAAAGGTAAAAAGTAGTTTTTGAAAGAGTGCACCCCAAAAATTAAGTAAAGTAAAAAAAGACTTTTCTAAACTTTTAAAGGGGGGTGCGTTTTTATGTGGCAAGAAAATGTCAAAAATATAACAAATATACATCATAATTTAGAACAAAAATCATTGAGGAAATTAAACAAAAAAGTTGTTGAATAGTAGCAAAAAATATAATCTAAATGCAAATATAGTATAATCTTGATGAGCAAACCATAAAAAAAAGAAAATTAAATAATCCTAAAGGACCTAAAATCTCTTTTTGTAAAAGATATTGAGAATATTATAAAACAAGGTATGAATTATTAAAAAAGTCTCCACGACTTTTACAATTAAGCAAACTAATAACCGCCTCTTTTATTAAACAAAATTGTCATGAATATTCAATAAAATTATTATTATAATTAACGGTTTTAAAACTTAGTTATTGAGATAAATATAAAAATTATGACAGTAGCAAAAAAAGATAAAAAAGCAATAAATGATATTGTAAAAGTCTATGAAGAAAATTTAAAACAATTTGGATATCTAAGAATTACTAAATATTTAAAGGAAGATTGTGATATAAAATATAATTCAAAAAAAGTTTTAAGGATTATGTTGGATAATCAAATAAAACCTTAATATGTAAGAAACATGAGAAGAAAAATGAAATATAAACAGAATAAAAAAAAGTTTATTGCATATCCGGTAGTAAGAAAAAGGTTGAGGTTTGTGGATATAAAACACAAAATTCAATTCGCTTATTAATTAAGTAATAAAAAAATGATTAATAATTAGACTTTTTAGCAAAATTGCTTAATTTATTTAATTGTTTTTATTTTTAATTTTTATAAAATCTCAACTTTTGTAATGCTATCCAATATCTTGATTTAATTAATAGTAAATTCAATGATATAAAAACAATGTTTTCAGTGTTATATAATGATGTAACATATTTAATTTGAAAAGGAAAAAATATTATCAATCAACAATTATTGATGGATATAATAAAGAAATAGTTGATGTAAATTTATCTAAATATAATGACAATAAATTAGTAATAGATAATTTAAATGATGCAATTAATAAAATAAAATTAATAAAAAAAGATCTGAATGGAATAATAATTAATTTAGACCACGGATATCACAATACGCACCCGCTATTTATATCGATAAATGCGTATCTAATGGTATTATAATTTCAATGTGGAAAAAATACCACTGTTCAGATAATATTTTTATAGAAAGTTTTCATTCATTACTTAAGAAAGCTACAATCCATAATAAAATATATAATTCACATAAAGAATATATACAATATTTTATAAAATGAAATACATGATATTAAAATCGTAAAGAAAAAGATATAATTAAAAAAATAGTAAATACTTTTTATTAGTACTTACTAAATTGGGCGCAATCTTAACCTCTCTCTTTTTATTCCTGTCCAATTAAAAAGTCGTAATATTGATAAGTTAAGATAAATTGGACAAAAATAATGTAGAGTAAATATTTATAATTAAATTACAATGGAGGTGTAATTATGGAAAAGAATCATTATACCGATTAATTTAAGCAACAAATTGTTGGTCTTTACAAAATTGGTCAAACTTCTGAACAATTAGCCAATGATTATCAAATTGGTAAATCTACAGTTTGGAAATGAGCTTACCAATTTAGCAACTTGGGCCCATTTAAAGCTAAAGACAATAGAAAGCCAGAAGAAAACGAATTAATTCAATTACGTAAAAAATTTAAACAATTAGAAATGGAAAATGACATTTTAAAGCAAGCAACACTGATAATCGGCAAAAAATAGCAATCATTAAAAATAACAAAGCAAAATATCCAATTATTAATTTATGTAAAACATTGAAATTGGCTAGATCAACATATTACTATCAATTAAAGGCAAATAATTCCAAGAATAATCAAAACATTGATAATGCTGTTATCAGTATTTTTCTAAAAAGTCGTAAAAATTATGGAACAATAAAAATTAAAATCATGCTAGCTCAGCAAAATATTATATTATCTCGTGTAAAGATTAGTAAAATAATGATACAACATAGTTTAATTTCAAATTATACAAAAATCAAATACAAACATTAAAATACAAGCAATGTTACATATAAATATAATAATTTATTAAATCAAGAATTTAATAATTATAAAATACATGAAGTTATTGCCAGTGATTTAACATATGTTTTTATTAAAAATAAATGATATTATGTTTGCTTTCTAATTGATTTATTTAATCGTGAAATTATTAGTTATGATGTTATTTTACACAAAGATGCGAAATTAGTTAAAAATACGTTTAATAAAATTAACTTCACATTAAATTATATTAAAATATTTCACAATGATCAAGGTAGTGGATTTAACAACAATCTTATTTATAACTTTTTAACTAAAAATAACATTCAAAAGTCTTACAGCAAGCCAGGATGTCCTTATGACAACGCTGTTGCGGAATCAACATATAAAATTTTAAAACTGAATTTATTAAAAATAATAAATTTAAAAACGTTGAGCAGTTTAAATTAAAATTATTGGATTACATTAATTGGTAAAATAATATTCGAATTCATAGCAAACTAAATTATTTAAAACTAGTGCAATACAGAAATTATTACTCTACATAAAATTTTTTCAAAAAACCCTTGCCATTCCACATAAAGTTTTTTTGTGGTAAAATGTTAAACATATTTTTTAATTATATATAAATAGTTCACAAATGCAATATATTTTGTATAAAAATTATTAAACTCAATATATTTAATTGCTAATTTAGGCCTTAAAATCAACCATAGATAGCATATAATTCATATAGGTAATTTATTTACTAAATTAATTATCTTTTTTTTTAAGATATTTGTAGTAATCTTTTCTATAAATAATTATGGCATCATGTACGATTAACCGGCAAAAAAACAATTATTGTGAGATTGTTTTTTTTATTTTTATATTAAAAACATAAATTTATTTGCGTTATTAATCAGATAGTATATTTAAAATTAAAAATTAACCTTTTTTCCTTACAAATTAGTTAATTTTTATAATTTCCTTTCTTTCATTTATTATATTTTTTCGGTTTAACAACTAATAATATCATTTTTAATAAAGGTGCTATCTAATGAATAATGCAATACTAAAACTTAATATTTTGATGCTTAAAGATGGATAACCCAATCTATGGCACGAAGCCTTAAAGAAAGTATGGAAGAAAATTGATTTACCCCCCTATTTATTTATTTAATTATCGGCAATATTAATCACATGTGAAATGTCAGAGTGCGTTTTTTTGCTTGTTTTAATAAAAGGAATGCCGTTAAATCAAAAAAACAATATCGGACAATAAAAAAACAAGAGGATTGGAACTCCAAAAGGTTATTTTCTTTATATAAAATTGTCTAGGGATGGATGAATCGTTATTAATAACTGGGTAAAACTTTTTTACTTTCTTGGGGGATAAAAATTCTGTCTAAATAATCTTACCGCCCCGCCCTACCCCCAAAGCGAGGCGTGCGGCGAGGTAATTAAATACTAAAATATAAAATAAATTACTAAATATTAAAATGTTAACAAATAAAGGAATATTATTTTTTTATAGGAAGGAAAATTTGATGAAAAAATGAAATAAAAAAATTGAAAATAAATTACAAGAATTAATGCTATGTGCTTATCCAGTAACTGCAACTAGTATTAATGATGAAATTTGAGTAACAAATAAAAAAATTAAGGATTATATATAATGACAGAATATAAAAGTTTGTATATTAATAAAAATTGAAAGGAAATAACAACTTCGTTTGATTGAGTTAATTGTCAACCTATTAATTGTCGTATTTCAAACCATAAAAATCATTATTATTTGCAATGTTTAGAATGAGCCAAAATGTACTTAAATTTATTTAAAGACGAGTGATATGTTATTACTTCTTATATGCAACATTACAAAATTAACGATATTTTATATTTAGCATCAGATGGATTAAAAATATTACAAATTGACAAAAAAATAAATTAGATAAATTAAAATATATTATTGCAATTGACCCCACTGGAATTGGTCAAAATGGTATTATTATTTATAATGTTTTACAAAATAAAATAATTAATAATATTACTTTTAATTACAAAAATTGAAGAAAAAGCAATAAATAATATTTATTTAATATTAAATCAATTTAAAAATAAAATTTGTTCTTATTTAAATAAAGTTATTGTAATAATTGAATATTATCAACTTCACAAAGGTTTAAAAATAACAAATCCATTATCTATTCCTAAATTTATTGGTGTTTTAAAAGTTTTATGTAAATATCTATTTAATTTAAATTACGTTTTATAATCACTAGTTGTTAAAAAAAATTATGTTTATAAAGGAAATATTAAAATGACAGAGAACGAACGCAATTCCTAAAAAAACTTACAATATTTTTTAAAAAAGGAGATTTAATAATGGAAGAAAAACCACAAATAGTAATAAATATTGATTTATCAAATAAAGATGTAGGAATTGATATGTCAGATAGCGTAATGTCAAGAGCAAATATTAAATTATTAACTGATAAGCAAGTTCAAATGATTTGTAAAGAAATAATAAGTTTAAAATAATGAGTATAAGTTTAATAGTGGTATGTGATTGTAGTCAAGAACGTTATTCTAATGGTAGTACAACCGCAGATTGTGAAATTTGCAATAGCTGTGAAAAATATTGCGATAAAGATAATTATGAGTAGGAATAGAATATGCCAAATATTTTAGAATTCGATAATAATGTTATAGAAGATTTATTACATAAAATTTTATACTTACACGAATATGAAATTGCTAAAAAATATAAAGAATATAAAGAACAATTAAAAAGAATGTATGAACAATTTAAATATGATAAAGAACTTGAAATTTGTCAATATAAATTTGAAACTTAACAACAACATTTATATAAAGAATATTTTGAAAATAAATTTATTGAATATTATAATTTTGACAATTTTGTTAAAGAAAAATATGTATTAAAAGACAATTTAAAATATGAAAAATTACCTAGTAAGGATATTAAATAATGACGCAAACAAAAAGTAATTTATCCAAAAAAATAATAACTAATAAACATAAAACAAAAAATAAAATAGTTAATAAGTTAGAATTAAATGTTAGATTACATGAAAACCCAATTAAAACTAATATTAAGGCACTAGTTGCTGGGCGGGCTTTGAAGTTGATGCTTGCTCCGATAAATGTTAGTGGGATGGATTAAATTACTCAACATTATCAATATATAATCCAGCTATTTTAACTGAGTTTTTGAGATTAAAAAAAGATGATGAGATAAAAATTAAAGACTCAGTATTTAATCGGTTAAATATAAAAACTAAACGCTATTTTTTTTATCTTTTCGAGTTGATAATTTTGAAATTATACAAAAAGAAATTAGAAAAAGAACAAATACAAATATTAAAAAATAGGAGGAAAAACGATGGCATTAAAAAATATAAAATATGTTTTTATTAATTAAAATAATGAACCCACTAAAAATTAAGATGGTAGTTTTAATGTTAAAAATGCTGAAATTATTTTAGAAAATATTGATGAAGTTGAAGAATTTAATGTAAGTAATTTAGAAAATAGTAATCAGAAAATCAAAGAACTACAAACAAAAAATACTGAGTTAACTTCACAAATTGAACAATAAAAAATTAAATTAAAACAAATGGTCGCATGTAAAAAATAAGGTTTTTTGTTTTTAAATGTTATTTAGTTTAATATAAATTAAGGATATTTTTTTATTGTTTTTATAAAACCCTTATTTTTTACATGCGACCAAACAAATTGAAATTAATAACTTCAATAATTATTTAACTGATAATGAAGAATTTAAAAATGTCTTATTAAAATTTTTTGATATTAGTTATGATATTAGATTTATCAAAACACAATTGCAAAGTGTTTATGATGAATTAATTAAGGTACAAACAGTTAATACTGGTGTCGTACCAAAAGTAGAAAATAAAGAAAATAATATTTTAGATACAGACAATGTATTTAATAAATAAAAATAAGTAGATAAATTATGTCGCAAAACCCACAAAGAATTTTCGGATATATTGTTAACCAAGCAACAGTTAATGATAAAGAAATATTTGAACAATGATATTTACAAACTTACCAACAAAAATTAGGTTGAGAAGCATTATTTGCTTGAAAAGAAGCAAATAAATTTGGTTTAACATATAAAAGAAAGAAAAATATTGAATATACACAAGGTTCTGGTAAAAATGGCAGTGTATTTAATACAGATGATAAATTATTAAATTATTTAGAAGTTAAAATTGAAGATGGGACTATTAAATTAGATACAGAATTAGCATTTAATCGTAAATTAGACCCCGTAGAAAGTGATTTTAATCGCCAATCTTTAGGCTGCTGATATTTAACGAGCAATGGATACTGAGGTTGCTTATAAAAGTAATAAAATTTTATAAATTATTAATAAAGGAACTGTTACAACTATTCAAGAGAAAAAAGCAGATGATACAAATGCTTTACAAATACACTATGAAATTATGGATAAAATATATGAAAATGGGTTTACCCCATAAGAAACAGTTGTATTCGGTTCGACCGATTTTATTCGAGGAATTCGTAATAAATTAAAATTACAACTTGGATAAAATGACCAAATAAATAGCATAATTACGACAAGCGTAGCAATGAAAAATGTTGAAGGAATAACATGCTATATGGTTCCTCTAAAAAATTACCAATTATTAATAAAGATGGTTCAGAAAGAACAATTGGTTTATTACCAGAAGGTGTTAATGCAATTGCCTTTAAATTTAGCAAAAAAAATGACCATCTTATTTTACACAAAAAAGACCATGCGCCATTAAAGGTTGGCGCGGCCGCCTTGGGTACTGGTATGGGCAATATTTTGATTGTGGAAAGAGTTTTATATTTAGGTGGAGAAGTAGTTGAACCCAAGGGAATTATTAAAAATATTGTTACAAAAATTGATATTAGTAAAATCAATAAATTAGATAAACCAAATATTCATGTTAGAGAACCAACAAAAGCAACACCAGAACAATTAAAACACAATTTAAAGATGTTGTTTTAAAAGCCGTTAAAGCCGTAGATAGTTCTTTAACTGAAAATGATTTCGATTACTTTATTGAAAGTAAGGTTGAAGATTGACCAATTAATATTACAAATGATAAAACTGTTGAAGTTCAAATTGAAGGTAAAAAAATGCTACTGGTCAAAAAATCCGATTGATGTTAAAATTAAAAATTATTAATAGTACTAAGAAATAGTACTTTTTCGTTTGATAAATATACCAATTGGAACATCTAAAACAGCCATTATTTATGCTGTTAAAAAAATCCAACTAGATTGTCAATCCAACAAAAAGAAAAAAGTTTTGGTTTACAGTTATTAGAATTTTTAGGAATTCAAGTTTTAGCCCTTGTTTTATCAGTTTTAACTGGTGGTATTGCATATGCCGTTGGCCTTAAAGCGGGATTATCTAATTTTTCCGCAGCATTTATCTCATTTGAAGTAGAAACAGCAACCGATTTTGCCGTAAATCAAATATATGATAGTTTAAACATCAGAAGTAACAACAAAAATTAATGCCCTAAATTTGTTACCAGCAATTGGTGGAATGGGTAAATTAACGTGCGAAGCACGAACAACTCAAATTTTAAAATTAGCAAAAGAAAATAAAATACTTGAAAAATTAGGTTTAATAACTGCTAATAACTTAGAATATGCCGTAAAACAAGTTGCGGGTAAAAAGATTTTATTAGTAAAAGAAATTTTAAAGAAAAGGGGTTAATTAAATAAAAAATTATCTTATAAATTACTGTTTTATTTTGCAAAACAGGACAATAATGAAATTTTATTATATACAATTGGTAAATTAGCCCAAAATGATTTTTATAAAGGTTTTAAAGTTTCTAATTTAGAAAAAATTAATAATTTATTAAAAATTGAGAAAAATATTTAAAAATAAGTCCTAAATTAGTTCAAAAAATACCACTCATAAATGAAATAAATGCTAATAAATGATTGTCTAAATATGTACTAAATATTGATAAAATAAGCAAAATTAGTACTAATGAATGATATAACATTATGACTAATATTCATAAAAAATGTTTTGGTAAAAACCTAATATTAAATGCTAATTTAATGCGGGGCAGTAAAATATATAATAATAAATTATTAAATATATTACATCAAACACCAATTGAATTAAATAATGTTTTAAATCATTTAAACCCAAATTTTTATATTCAAAAAGTAACTAAAAAAAAATATTAGCACCATTTGAAAAACGAATAATTGCTATTAAACAAAAAGCAATTAGTAAAATTACAGATAAAACTAAAAAACATTGTCTATCTTTGAAAATAAGGCTATTAAAAAATTACAATTATATAAATTTGCATATGGTTCTGATGTTTTCTTGGCAGCTATAATAGTTCCTTTATTTTTTGCTGGCGAAGTTGACTCCTTAACAATATATTATAAAAAAACCAAATATGCCCCTATTGTCGTTATGACAACTTTAATCAAAGTAGAACAATTTATTTTTTCTCCTGAACCATTCAAATTCTATATGAATAGCGAATGGTTTATCGGTTGGGGATTTAAAAAAACAAGTTTGTTTAATTTAGTTTCTTTTGCCCCGCTTGCTTATCGGCAAGTAGTGAAAGATAGTTTTAAAATATACCGGACAATTGCTAATGCATTAAAAATGAAAGAACAATTTAAAAATAACTTTAATAAAGATAAATTTTTAAATACACTTAAGATAGTGCAGTTACTAGTTTATTGGGTAATAGAGTAGTATTTAAAGCATATAAAAAACTCAGAACAAAACAAGATTTAAACA
This sequence comes from Spiroplasma endosymbiont of Antitype chi, assembly GCA_964019725.1. GTDB lineage: Bacteria > Bacillota_I > Bacilli_A > Mycoplasmatales > Mycoplasmataceae > Spiroplasma. The sequence continues at coordinate 683,744 of OZ026467.1, forward strand.
AAACAATTAAAACAAAAACACTATTAAATAGTAAAAATTTTATTTTAAATAAAATATATTCTAAAAAAAGTAAATGATAAGGAGATGATTAAATGTTAAATTAATTATGACAAAATGTTGCTTTTGAAAATTATAATAATTTTATTTCAATGACAGTTAAAATTACACAAGTTCCATTTCGTTATAATAAGTTCTTTAAAGGTGACGTAGAATTATGATTTAAAACATTTGCTTTAAAAGCTCAAAATATGATTAATTCGTATTTGAATTATCCATTTTCAAAATTAAAGTTTGAAACATTTAAAGACCCATTATTAAATAAAATATGTATTAATATGGTGTTTATTACGATTGAAAATTGAACATTTAACCATATTCCAATTAATTTTTTTAATTTGGCAAATATGAGTAGTTTTGGTGGTATTAATTATTCTTCACAAAATAACCCTATAGCAACATGACAAGATCTATTTCCTACCTATGCAAAATAATTGGCTAATTTAACAACTTTAAAGAAAATGTTTCGTACTTTTCAAAAAGAAGGTATTGATTTAACAATGATAGATTTAGAAGCATACTATACCCAGTTAGAAGTTGATGCTTTATTAGATAAACTTGTTATAGAAAAAATTAAAGATGAAAAACTTGCAAAAATAAAAGAATAAATTTTAGATGAATTAAAAAAATTAATTGTTATACCAGATATAACAGATTAAGCAGTAGTTGATACCAGTGATTTTATATCAAATAGTAGTAATAATTATAATATTAAAAATTATGATAAAGATAATTATAGTTATCAAGTTTTTATTCAAAATGATGAAAATAATCCAACTGGTGGATATGGTGCTATGCTTACTACAAATCCTAAATTTCCATTTTCTGTTCAAGTTCCAATTGAAACAAATGATGGATTATATTTTTATGTATCATTTTTACAAGGAAGAGTTATATCATATAAAAATAAACACGGAACACCCGCTAAAATTAAAGCATTATATATTCAAAGAAAAAAAAATTTAGGAAGGAGATATTATTATGCCGAAAGTATAATTTAAAGATGTAATTATTTTTTTGAAAATCTTTGGATTTTCATCATTGTTTTTTATGGCGGGAATTATTATTTGTTTTATAGGGCCAACTAAATTGGGAATTGGTTGACCTGCATATGCAATTATTGGTGCAACGCTTAATGGTTTTGGATTTATTGTTTTAATTATTTAAACGATTATATTTATCAAAACCCATAACAAACAACAAAAACAAGATAGTATTGAAGATGTTATTAAAAAAGAAGATACAAAAAAATAAAGAGGTGATATAAATGGGATTGTTACCAGCAAAAAATAAATTAAAAAAAGAATATGATATTGATAATTATTATCTTAATTTAGCATCAACGATTACTAATAATAAAAATGTTACTGTTCAAAAACATAATGATATTTTAGAAAAAATAATTTGTGAAGATAATGCTAATTTTTTAAATCCACGAGATTTATAAATTAGCATTTATAATCCACTTACTAATCAACAATTAGATACTAAATTAATTAATAACTTTTTAAAAATTCAGGACTTTAATAATAATAATTCATATAATTAATATAAAATTAATAAAAATGGTAAGGATGAATATTTTATTTTTGCTAATAATTCAAAACTTAATTTTATTACTATTGATTTTTACAATGACCAATATGATTAATTAGGCGATTTAGTATCTTGTACTTTTGATTATGACCCTTATCTTAAAAATGACCAGAGTGTTTTTATTACTGAAAAATTATAAATTGATTATGTAAATAAACAATTTAAAGTTATTAGAAAGTTAAAAACAAGATTATACAGCACTATTACCGACTTATATATTGATGATGCTAAATGAAATAACTATACAACATTGTAAAGAAAAGAAGTATTGTCGCTTAATTTTATACCAATTGAAAAATTATTCCTAACAATCCTAATTTCGAACCTTCTGATCGCTATGGTAAACAATTTGCTAGTATTTTAGATATTATTGCGGAAAATATTATGTTAGACTCATTATTGAATAGCGTTAAATTTAACATTAATACTAACGGAGTTAATTGTGTTGTTGACCGAGAAATTAGTAAAATATTAGCTTCATTTATTGAAAATGACTTATTATTATTTGAAGGAGACCATGATATTAATTTTAAACCAGCAGACTATATCTCGCTGGAAATTTTAAAAATGAGCAATTAACCAAAATATATGATTGATTATTAATAAATTACTATAAAATAAATCGCCATCATATTCTCGCAATTACTAAGGTAGCTCAACAAAATCGGGCGGAAGTTGCTGGTGTAAATATTCAAACAAACGCATAATACGAACAAATGATATATATCGGAGAAATTAAATTAACTGAATTTATTATTAAGTTAATTCAATATGATGATTCGATTTTAAATAGTAGAACATTAAATATTAAAAAAATATTGATGAGTTAATTGTTGATGTTCGTTTACCAGTAAACGCTACTTTAAACATACAATTAAAAATTAATAAAAATATTATCAATATTCGCAATGATAAAGAAGGGTAACAAGAATAATGTTAAAACCATCTGAAAAAATGTTAGCACAATTAGAAAATGATGAACCAATTGACTATTCAATTGATAGTATTCCGCTAGATTTTGCTAATCAATCGCAGTACAGTGACTCTGATTTAGAACAATTATTTACTGAAGACCGCGCAAGAACATTATATATTTATAAAATTAATAATCTTTTTTTTAAGGCAACAAAGCAAAAACCTACCTTAAATTACTCTCAAAATAGCGTTAAAATCGGTTCTATTGATAAAGATGAATATATTAAAATTATTGGTTATGAAATTAGTGACTTTAACTTTAAATTACAAATTCAGCAAAATACTATAGTTCAAGATAATAGCGCAAGTTATGTAATGATTGATGAAAAAGATATTTTAATTAATCATATGTCAAAACAAGACAAAGCATTTTTAGAAACATTAGACTTAAAAATAGTATCTATTAATGAACCAATTAGTGAAAATAATAAAAATAAATTTTATATCATTGAAGAATACAAATGACCTTATACACCCGATGATGTTTATTCTTATCCATCATCAAATATTAAAAACGCTATTTTAGTTCCTTTGTTATCAATGCCAATTGAAACAAACCCTAATTTAAGAGTATTTCAATATTGATTTACCGAAAGTTTTTTAACATGAAATATAGCCAAAAAATATATTCAAGGAAAAGATATTTTAAGTTTAATAAAAAATAATGGTTTAGAAAAAGTTTTATTAAATTATTTAACTTATGGCTATAACTATGATATAAAATTTCAAGGAGCAAAATATGATGAAAAAAGTAACCCATCTAATAAAGCGGCAGAATTACGCCAAAAATTCGAAGGACAAAAACCAGAAGATGTAATTGATGGTTTATTTGAAAACTGAAAATTAGACAATCCAAGTGAATTACATAAAACCTATGTAAAAAGAATTAAACAAGTTATATACATGTTATCAAATTATACATATAGTAAATATGCAATTAATAAAGGTTATAATAATGATGTTAAATTATTTTCCCCTTATTATTTTGAACTAATTTATAATCCAAGAGAATTATAAATTGGATATTGAGAATTTGAAAATTGCAAGGTTAAATTAAATTCATCATATTTTAATTTTAGTGGCGGTTCTATTCCGCTAACACTAATAAATTATTGATAAGAAGTTGAAGCAACGGAAAAAACCATTTAATACATTTGATAATAAATGATATTTTGCTGTTTGGAATAGTTATAAAAATACTGATTGGCGTATTATTAAATTTAAAAATAATGAAACGACTATCAAAATTGATAATTCTAATAATCTACAATTACATAAAACTGATTTAGGTATGGGAAGAGATTTATATATTACAAATGATTCGGGGTTTGTTAAATATGTGACACATTGAACAGATGATAATGGTTCTTACTTTAAATCAGTTTATTGTTGAAATAATGATAGTGCACCAAATACACCATTTATATCACCTAAAACAGGACAAATTACAGATTTAAATTTAAAACAACAAAATAATATTAATAATAATGATGAAATTAAAGTAACTGTTAAAAACAAAGATATTTAAGAAAACCCTATTTATCAACTAAAAGCAAATTACTTTAATTGATTATCAATAACAAATGAATTAGAAACAAATAATATACCTTCCCTAATTTCTGCTGAAATTAAATTATCATATGGAGAATATGGAAAATATTTAACTAATTTAATTGTTTCTAATGACAAAATAGAAGAGGCGTCCTGTACGATGAACCAGCAAAAAACAATTCTTGTGAGATTGTTTTTTTTATTTTTATATTAAAAAACATAAATTTATTTGCATTATTCATCGGATAGTATCTTTAAATTTAGAATTTTTATCATAAAAATAGATGTTATGCTGTTTTCCCTACACAAAATAAATGATATTTTTATAAATTTCCTTTTAAATCAAGATATTATCCAATGAATAATGCGGCCCCTAAAACTTAATATTTTTTGATGCTTAAAGATGGATAAACCCCCATCTATGGCACGAAGTCTTAAAGAAAGTGTGAAAGCGATTGGATTTACTACTCCTATTTATTTCTTTAATTCTCGGAAAGATTAATCACTTGCGAAATGCCGGAGCATGTGTTTTTGGCTTGTTTTCATAAAAAGAGTGTTGTTATAAACCGGAAAAAACAATACCGGACACTAAAAAAAAGATGGTTAGAGCTCCAAAAGGTTATTTTCTTTATATAAAGTTGTGTGGGGACGAATGAAGCGTAATTAATAACTGGGTAAACTGTTTCTTTGTTTATTTCCGTATGGGGGTAAACTATATCAAAATATCCTACCGCCCCCTCTCGCTCCCGAAGTTAAGCGGGCGGCAAAGTAATTAAATACTAAAATAAATTATTTACTAAATATCAAAATATTAACCAATAAAGGAATATTATGTTTTTTTACAGAAAAGAAAATATTTGATGAAAACATGAAATAAAAAAAATTGAAAATAAATTACAATAATTAATGATGCGAGCTTACCCAGTAAAGGTAAATGATATTAATGATGAAATTTGAGTAACAAATAAAAAAAATTAAGGAGTATATATAATAACAGAATATAAAAGTAAATATATTAATAAAACTTGAAACAAAATAACAACATCATTTGATTGAGTTAATTGTCAACCTATTAATTGTCATATTTCACATCATAAAAAGCATTATAATTTGCAATTTTTATAATGATCAAAAATGTAATTAAATTTATTTAAAAACAAGTGGGATATTATTGCTTCTTATATGCAACATTACAAAATTAACGATATTTTAGATTTAGCATCAGATGGTTGAAAAATATTACAAATTGACAAAAAAATAAACCAGATAAATTAAAATATATTATCGCAATTGACCCCGCTGGAATTGGTCAAACGGGTATTATTATTTATAATATTTTACAAAATAAAATAATTAATAATATTACTTTTAATTCCAAAAATGAAGAAGAAGCAATAAATAATATCTATTTAATATTAAATTAGTTTAAAAATAAAATTTGTTCTTATTTAAAGAAAGTTATTGTAATAATTGAAGATTATCAACCTCACAAAGGTTTAAAAATAAAAAATCCATTATCTACTCCCAAATTCATTGGTGGTTTAAAAGTTTTATTGAAATATTTATTTAATTTAAATTATGTTTTACAATCGCCAGTTGTTAAGAAAAATTATTTTTATAAAGGAAATATTAAAATGACAGAGCACGAACACGATGCTTGAAAATATTTAAAATATTTTTTATCAAAAGGAGTTGATAAAAATGGCACAAACAAAAAGTAATTTATATAAAAAAAACAATAATTAATAAACCTAAAATTAAAAATAAAAAAGTTAATAAATTAGAATTAACTGTTAGATTACAAGAAAATCCGATTAAAACTAAAATTAAGGCGCTGATTGCTGGAGGGGTTGAAGTTGATGCTTGTTTGGTTAAATGTCAATGAGACGGATTAAATTACTCAACATTATCAATATATAACCCATCTATTTTAACTGAGTTTTTGAAATTAAAAAAAGATGATGAGATAAAAATTAAAGGCTCAGTATTTAATCAGTTAAATATAAAAACTAAACGCTATTTTTTATATTTTCGAGTTGATAGTTTTGAAATTATACAAAAAGCAATTAGAAAACGAACAAATTTTAAAAAATAAGGAAGTGAAAAAATGGTAAAAAATGTAAAATATGTTCTTATTGATGAAAATATTGAACCTATTAAAAATGAAAATGATAGTTTTGATATTAAAACTGCAGAAGTTATTTTAGAAAATTATGAAGAAATTAATGAATTTAATGCAGGTAATTTAGAAAATATCAATCAACAAATCAATGAATTACAAACAAAAAACACTGAATTAATTTCACAATTAGAACAACAAACCATACAATTAAAACAAATTGAAATTAATAATTTTAATAATTCTTTAACTGATAATGAATAATTTAAAAATGTCTTATTAAAATCTTATGATATTACTGATGATATTGAAGTAATTAAAACACATTTACAAAGTGTTTATGATGAATTAATTAAGGTACAAGCCTTTAATACCGGTGGTGTGCCAAAAGCAGAAAACAAAGAAAACAATATTTTAGATACAGACAATGTATTTAATAAATAGAAGGAAGGAATAAAATTCTGGCACAAAACCAACAAAGAATTTTCGGAGATATTGTTAATCAAACAACAAAACGAGACCGAGAAACATTTGAACAATGATATTTAAAAAATTATCAACAAAAATTTAGTTGATAAGCTTTATTTGCGTGAAAAGAAGCAAATAAATTTGGTTTAACATATAAAAGAAAGAAAAATATTAAATACAATGAAGGTCTAGGAAACGAAGGACAATTATTTAATACTGATGATAACCTACTAAAATATTCAACAGTGGAATTTGAAGATTGAATTGTTGAATTAGATACAATTTTAACTTTTGTCCGTAAATTATACCGTGTAGAAAGTGATTTTAATCCCCAATCTTTGGGTTGCTGATATTGAACAAGCAATGGATACTGAAGTTGCCTATAAACGCAATAAAATTTTAGAAATTATTAATAAAGAAACGGTTACAACTGTTAAAGGGCAAAAAGAAGATGATACAAATGCTTTACAAATTCATGATTAAATTATGGATAAAATATATGAAAATGGCTTTACTCCATCAGAAACAGTTGTTTTAGGTTCTGATGATTTTATTCGTTGAATTCGTAATAAATTACAGTTACAACTTGGAGCAAATAACCAAATAAATAGTGTAATTGCAACAAGTGGAGCAATGAAAACTGTTGAAGGAACAACATACTATATGGTTCCTAAAAAATTACCAATTATTAATAAAGATGGTTCAGAAGGGACAATTACTCTATTGCCAGATGATGTTAATGCAATTGCCTTTAAATTTAGTAAAAAATATGGCCCTCTTATCTTACACAAAAAATACCATACTCCATTAAGAGTTGGTGCGACTGCATTGGGTACTGGAATGGGCAATACTTTGATTATGGAGAGAGTTTTATATTTAGGCGGAGCAGTAGTTTAACCCAAGGGAATTATTAAACATATTGTTACAAAAATTAATATTAGTAAAATTAATAAATTAGATAAACCAAATATTCATGTTGCAGACCCAACAAAAGCAACACCAGAACAGTTAAAACTACAATTTAAAGATGTTGTTTTAAAAGTAATAAAAGCCCGTAAACAGTTCTTTGACTTAAAGTGATTTTGATTACTTTATTGAAAGCAAAGGTGAAGAATGACCAATAAATATTACAAATGATAAAACTGTCGAAGTTAAAATTGAAGGTAAAAACAACGCTACTGGTCAAACAAATCCGATTGATGTTAAAATTAAAAATTATTGTAGTAAGAAAAAGGTTAAGTTTTATAGGTGTAAAAAAATTCAATTTGCTTATTAATTAATACAAAAAAATAATTAATAATTAGACTTTTTAGCAAAATTGTTTAATTTATTTAATTATTTTTATTTTTTATAAAAACTCAACTTTTGTAATGCTATCAAAATTATCAATTACTAAAAAATAGTACTTTTTTTGTTTAATAGATATGACAATTAGAACATCTAAAACAGCCCTTATTTATGCTGTTAAAAAAAATCAAACTAGGTTATCAATCCAACGACAATAAAAAAGTTTTGGTTTACAGTTATTATAATTTTTAGGCATTCAAGTTTTAGCACTTGGTTTATCATTTTTAACTGGCGGTATTGCTTCGGCTGTTGGTCTTGGTGCGGGATTATCTAATTTTGCTGCAGCCTTTATCTCATTTGGAGTAGAAACAGCAACCGATTTTGCTTTAAATCAAATATACGATAAATTAACATCAGAAGTAACATCAAAAAGTACTGCCTTAAATTTGTTACCAGCAATTGGTGGGGTTGGCAAATTAACGCGTGCTGCACGAACAACTAGAATTTTAAAATTAGCAAAAGAAACTAAACTACTTGAAAAATTAGGTGTAATAACTGATAATAATTTGGAAGATTTTGTAAGAAAAGTTACAGGTAAAAAGATTTTATCTGATAAATTAATATTTTATTTTGCAAAGAATTCTAATAATTAAACTTTATTATATACATTTGGTCAATTATCCTGAAATGATTTTTATAAAGATTTTAAAGTTTCTAATTTAGAAACAATTAATAATTTATTAAATATTGATAAAATAATAAAAATTAGCACTAATGAGTGATATAATATTATAATTAATATTCATAAAAAAGTTGTTTTTAAAAAACTACTATTAAATGATAATTTAATGCGTGGTAGTAAAATATAAAATAATAAATTATTAAATATTGTATATCAAACACCAATTAAATTAAATAAAGCCTTAAATTATTTAAATCCAAATTTTTATATTCAAAAAGTAATTAATAAAATTAATGATAAAAATAAAAAAATATTGTCTAAATTTGAAACTAAAGCTATTAAAAAGGGCTAATTATTACCTTTTGCTTGTGGTTATGATGTTTTTTAAGCAGTAAAAATTGTCCCTTTATCAGTTGCGGGTGAAGTTTGCTTTAACAATATATTATAAAAATACTAAATATACCCCCATTTTCTTTATGACAACTTTAATCAAAGCATAACAGTTTGTTTTGGCTCCCAAATCGTTTAAATTATATATTAACAGTGAGTGGTTTATTGGTTGGGGATTTAAAAAACAAGTTTGTTTAATTTAGTTTCTTTTGCCCAACTATCTTATCAACAAGTAGTAAAAGATAGTTATAAAATATATTGGATAATTACTAAGATATTAAAGTTGCAAGAACAATTTAAAAATAACTTTAATAAATATAAATTGTTAAATACGCCAGAAGATAGTGGGGCTACTATCTTAATGGGGTAAAGGATTAGTATTTCAAACATACAAGCAATTCAGAACAAAACAAGATTTAAACAAAACAATTAAGAAAACATTATTAAATAGTAAAAAGTTTATTTTAAATAAAATACATTCTAAAAAAAGCAAATGATAAAGAAATGATTAAATGTTAAATGAATTATGACAAAATGTTACTTTGGAAAATTATAATAATTTTAATCCAATGACGGGTAAAATTGCACAAGTTCCAGCGCTTTATAATAAGTTCTTTAAGGGTGATGTAGAATTGTGATTTAAAACATTTGCTTTAAGATTCCAAAATATGATTAATTCTTGCTTAAATTGTCCATTTTCAAAACTACAGTTTGAAACATTTAAAGAAGACCTGTTATTAAAGAAAATTTTTATTAATATGGGCGTTTATTGCGATTAAGCGTTGAATATTTAACCTTATTCCAATTGAGTTTTTTACTTCGGAAAATATTAGTGTTGGCGATATTAATTATTATTCACAAAATGACCCAATGGTAACATGGCAAGGTCTATTGCCTACTTATGCAAAATCATTGGCTAATTTAACAACTTTAAAGAAAATGTTTCGTACTTTTCAAGAAGAAGGTATTGATTTAACAATGATAGATTTAGAAGCATATTATACCCAGTTAGAAGTTGATGCTTTAATAGAAAAAGAAAAAAACGAAATAATAGAAACTGATGACAAATTAGATAAAAAAATAGATAATTTATCAAACAAAACAAAATAAAATTTTAATAACAAACAAGATAAATTAACTTCAAATTATAATCTAGAAATTTATTATATAATTTGTCAAAGATATGTTAGTTATAAAGATATATACATATATGGTGATTTAAGTTTTCATAATGACCCAAAACCCTAAGATATACAAAGATTTACAAAAATAGTTAGAGAAGTGCAAAATAATATTCAAGTAACAATTACAAAAACTATTAATGATAAGTAAACAGATCAAGAAGCGCCAACATCAAAAGAAGTATACAATTATATTACATATGTTAATAATCATTTATGGAAAAAAAATGATAATAATAATTTCGTTAATTATATTCAAGTTTTATTCTTTTTATCATACTGTTAAAATTACTGATTGACAAATTTATAATGGACCAAAGTCTTTGTTTAAAATATATAGTAGTTAAATTACTTTTAAAATTAATAATTTTCAATTTTATAATCCGAATTTTTCAAGATGATTTAATTATTAAATTTATTTTAGTAATAGTGCACAAAAAATATATTTTTGAGATGAAAATAATAATATGAAAAAAGATTTTTAAGGCAGTATTTATGAATATCGGGGCGAAGGAACAGCCTATTATATAGGGGGGAGATGTTTTTATGCCAAAAGCATAATTTAAAGATGTAATTATGTTTTTTAAAATCTTTGGAGTTTCATCATTGTTTTTTATCGCAGGAATTATTATTTGTTTTATAGGGTCAACTAAATTAGGGATTGGTTGACCCGCATATGTAATTATTTGTGCAATATTTAATGGTTTTGGGGTTGTTGTTTTAATTATTGAAACTATTAGATTCATAAAAACTCATAACAAACAACAAAAACAAGATAACGTCGAGGATGCTATTAAAAAAGAAGACACAAAATAAAGGATTGTTATAAATGTGATTTTTACCACCCAAAAAGAAATTAAAGAAAAGCTATGATATTGATAGTTATTATATTAAAAATTACCAGAGTGTTTTTATTACTGAAAAATTAGAAATTGATGCTGTAACTAAACAAGTAAAAGTTATTATAAAGTTAAAAAAACGATTGTACAGTACTATTACCAACTTATATATTGATGATGCTAAATTAAATAACTATACAATATTGCAAAGAAAAGAATTATTGTCATTTAATTTTATACCAATTTAAATTATTCCTGATAACCATAATTTTGAACCTTATTATCGTTATGATAAACAATTTGATAGTATTTTAGATATTATTGCTGAAAAGATTATGTTAGACTTATTATTAAATAGTGGTAAATTTACCATTAATACCAATGGCGTTACTGGTATTGTTGACCAAGAAATTAGTAAAATGTTGGCTTAATTTATTGAAAATTATTTGTTATTAGTTGAATGAGAATCTGATAGTAATTTTCAACCAGTAGACTATATTGCTGGCAATTTTAAATGTGAACAATTAACCAAAATATATGATTGATTATTAACAAATTAATATAAAATAAATCGACATAATGTTCCCGAAATTGCCAAGGGTGCACAACAAACACAAGCTGAAGTTGCTGGCGTAAATATTCAAACAAACGCCTCCTACGAACAAATAATATATATTAGATAAATTAAATTAACTTAATTCGTTATTAAGTTAATTAAATATTATAATGCTATTTTAAACAGACAATTAAATAACAATGAAAATATTATAAATATGCCCAATGAAGAACAAGGAAAACAAAAATAATGTTGAAACCATCTGAAAAAATGCTTGCACAATTAGCAGAAAATGATGAATCAATTGACTATTCAATTGATAGTATCACCTTATATTTCGCTAATCAATCACAGTATAGTGACCCCGATTTATAACAATTATTTACTGAAGATAGCGCAATAATCTTATATATTTATAAAATCAATAATCTTGTTAAGACAAAACAAAAAAAAAAAAAATAACCTTAAACTACTTTAAAAACAGCGTTAAAATTGGTTTTATTGTCAAAGATGAATATATTTAAATAATTGGTTATTAAATTAGTGATTTTAATTTTAAATTACAAATTCAAAAAAACCACTGTCCAAGATAATAACACAAGTTATGTAATGATTGATGAAAAAGATATTTTAATTAATGATATTTCAAAACAAAACAAAGAATTTTTAGAAACATTAGACTTAAAAATAGTATCTATTAATGAACCAATTAGCGAAGACAATAAAAAATGAATATTATATTATTGAAGAATATAAACTGTGAAAACCATATACATTTTATAACACTAATTTAGTCTTTAAATTATAATGGAGATTAAAAGTATATGGTAACAAGTATTCATAATGAAAATGAATTATATTCATTACAAAGAAAAATAAAAAAATGATATTCACAATAATAACCTTCAAAACAAAAAAACTATATTTATCAAAATGGCATTAATTATTTTAATTTATGTAAAAAATACTATTTATATAAAAACTCATTAAATAATTTAATTAAATTATTTTATAAATCAAAAAAAAACTTTTTATAATTGGGCTAAAAAGATTCAACTTTGTCTTAAAGAAAAATTAAATTTTATTGTTTTAGCTAAAAAATCAACTAGACCAATTAATATTAATAACTATTATTTAAAAACTTACAAGATTGCTGTTGCAAAAATGATTAAAAAATATCGATAAAAATATGGAACTGGTATTTATTAGTTTTATAATTTAACATTATCTGGGTTTTTCATATATAAAAAGAAATTAATTAAACATAACATTAAAACTTTAATTAATTGGAATAAAGAATTTAATAATTTTTATCCTAAAAAAAAAATTAAGACTTATAAACGTTATGAAGTGTATGAATTAGGACATTTACAACATGATATTAAAATTCTTTACCAAATATAACTGGTTTTAAACGTAATTTATATTTGTATGCTTTTATTTATGAAAAATCACGCTTTGGTCTTGCTTATTTATCTGAAAATAAATTAAATTCATCAGCAATTAGTATTTTTAATCAAGCTTATGATGATTTTTTTAATAATAAAATTAGAATAAAAAGAATTAGAACCGATAATGGCCCTGAATATGTTTATAGTTATAATCCAGATTATAAATATCATAAAAGTTAGTTTACAAAAGTATTATATCAAAAAGGTGTTATTCATCAAACAACACCGATTCGTTCCCCTGTGAATCAAACGGGAAAATTGAAATATTTCATCAAAACTTAAATAAATTTTTTAAATATCTTCCTCGTTATTCTAAAAATATTAATTAATTACGAAAATTAATTACTATCTTTTTAGATTATTACAATAATTTTAGACGACATAAAAGCATAAATTTTTTAACATAATCCGAAGCTGTGTTAAAATTTTTTTAAAAGAATAACTGGTATAAAATGTATATGGTACCTCGCATCCGCCCAAAACGATATAAAATATGGTTTTTTATAAAATAATTTTAAAACGATACGGATAAGAACCATAAAATAAAGCATCATATGGTTCATGGTACATTTTATAATATCAGGTGTGTTTGTTTTGGTATAACCAAACCTTAGTTCGCTAATGCACTTATCTAAAAATCGTAAGTTATCTAACATACAATATATTTTTCCTTGAACAAACATTTTTCTTATTCATGTTACACGATTGATTATACTCTCTTCTTTATTAAACGAAGTTTGATATTTTTTAGCTTTAAACATTTTAATTTTATAACCCAAATAAGGGTAAATATCTTCTTGCAATTTTTGCATAAAATCGTGAGCATTAATATCATAATGAAATGTAGCATATTAAAAACCATAAAATTTATCAAATGTATTAATTATTCATTGTCCATAATGTTCAACTATTTCATTTAAATTCATTGCTTTTGTTGTGGTAACAACATTTTATTCAATTAAATATTTATAATATTTATTATTTTTATTAATTTTATAGCCACTAAATAAAAATACAGTGTGGTCTTCACTACCATTATTATAATCAACACCAACTGAATAACTATAAAATTGATACTGTTTTGTATTTGGATTATAAAAATATTTTAAGTTATACTCTTTAGTATATTTACGATAATTTCGCAAAACATAAAGACTATTGTCATTATCTTTATATTAAAATCCGCAGTATTCAAGTTAAAATAAATCTGATCGCCCTTATTTATTTGATAAAACAAGTTTTTTGGTAATATCAGGTATTTTATTTCAAACAGCCCCCATAGTTAAACGCAAATTAAAAACACCCAAACCATTAAATTATTGTTTATTTTCTGAATATACTTAATTGTTTTTTTAAAATATTTTTAATTCTTTCATTTAAAGGAAAAAATGGAGTTACAAATTTTTCATAAAAGACATGATATTTATTAAAAGGATTAAAAGTAAATTGATTAGAATATATTTTATAAAAATATGTTGTTACTGTTATGCATTGTTTTGCTATGTTGTCTCATTCGTGAAATGTCCAAGATAATTCTTTTGCCGGAATAGGATTATCTAAATTATATTTTTAATTAACATCATCATCAGTATATTTTTAATAATATACTTTTAAAATTTTTGAACGAAACATTGAAACTCTTAAATTATTATATCTTTTTTCTAATTATTTATCGGTTAAGATTTATTTTTTCTTCAGAATGTATAATTTTATCAGTTTATACAGATATAATAACTCTTCGTTTTCCAACCTTGCTCATAATTTTATTACCATTAGCATAAACAACAAAAGCAATGCGAACACGACTAGATAAAACAATCTATCCGTATTCTTTAATATTTTTAGGTATCAAAACAATACCATTTTCATTGTCGGATCCTATATCAATCCAATATTTATCATAAAGATAGTTACAGACATTAATTGTATTGCCAAATGTAGTATCTTCGTGTTTGTTGGTATATCTTCGCAAAATATTAGATCAATCATTAGTAAAGTTACAAGCAAAAAATATTTTTTCTGCTAAATGATTTTATGTTTTATTATTACCTCTTCCGGCTGAAACAAATTTAAAAAAAAGTTGGCGAAGTAAAATATCTGGCGTAACTATCACCAACAAAATCTTTAAATACATATCAATCAAAACCAAAATTATAGTAACTAAAATTTAAATCATATTTTTTATTTAAATTTTCATAGTTAGTAATTCGTTTTTTTTGTTAACTTTATTAAATTATTGCATATTTATTAACCTTTTTATTTTAAATAAAATACATTATAAGAAAAAATGAAGGGAATTTGTATAAAAATGATAAAATTTAAACATTTAATATTTGATGAATGAGATTTATTTAAGGATTTATTGTTATCTGATAGTTGCAAAAAGAAAAATGGCACTATTAATTTATTTGAAATAGCAAGAAAAATAAATCGCGGAATTAATACTGTTAAAAGAGAGATTAATCGGTTTAAAAATATTCAATATTATGAGCCATTATATGCTAACAAAGATTATAAACAAAATTGTAAAAAATGTATTAAAAAAATACCTAAATTTACAAAATAGCATTTAGATTTTATTAAAACATGATTTAACAAATACCATGATACACCCGAACAATTAATTTAAATCGTTATTTTATAGAATTTGGTGTTAAATTTACTTCTTGTGTTAAAACTTTATATAAATTAATTCGTTTATTAAAATTGGGGTTAAGAAAAGAAAATTTACCTCATCGCGGTAAAAAAATAAAAAAAAGGAAAACCCGATAATCGTGGTAAATTAACTAAATTTAAATCAATTTTAGATATTGAAAATAAAGTTTCTAATGTTGGGTGATTTGAAATAGATAATGTTGTGGTAAAAAACCATAAATATACTTGTTTGGCATTAGTTGAACAATCAAGTAACAATTATTTTGCAATAAAATTAAAAAATAATACCGCCAATAATGTTTTGGCAAAATTTAAAGATATTTTTATAAATAATAATTTAATTGGAAAAATTAAAGGAATAATAACTTATATAGGAAAATAATTTAGTAAATGAAGAGAAATGGAAATATTTTCTGAAACACAAGTTTATTTTTGTGATTCTGGTAAACCACAACAAAAACCATTAATTGAAAATATGAACGGCGAATTTAGATATTAACTTCCTAAATGAACCGATTTTCATATTGTTATTCAAAAAATGATAGATTTAGTAGTTAATGTTATAAACAATAAACTTCGGCCTTGTTTGAATTGAATAAGTGCAAAATCAGTGTTTTTACAAAATATTAAATAAATTTATTAGTTAAAATTTAATAAATAATTTTTATTGTGCTTAAATATACTTAAAATAAAATGAAATTACAAAAATTTATTTTTTTTGAAAAAAAGGTTGCAATTTATTAAAAATATTTTATTATTAATTTAACAAGACGTAAATTTGCCGTTTGTATCTATACGGTGCCTATATAATAATTTATCATTGATTATATATATAATTTGATAAGTTAATAAATATTAGAAAAGATTGTTAAATGGAATGAAGAAATTATTAAGTATTTTAAGTTTAGCAGGTTTAATAACAACTGGAACAACAAATTTAATATCTTGTGACAAACCAGTATTTAATAATGTAGAACTAAAATTAAAAGATGAAAACCAAAAATTAAAAGATGAAAACCAAAAATTAAAATATGAAAACCAAAAATTAAAATATGAAAACCAAAAATTAAAATATGAAAACCAAAAATTAAAATGAAAGATTGATAAAAATATTTTATTTATTAATTATATTAATCCCCCCGTTATAATTAAAGCTAATAAACCAAACGCAGTAAAAGAATATGAATTAGTTTTGTCCTTAAAATCTAAAGTTTTAGAATCAATTAAAACAATTGATGATTCATTGACAGAAGATGATTTTATAATTGCTTTTAAAGATTATTTTAATCATTTTCAACCGCGAGAAATTGATTTAACAACATCTAAAAAAATTACAATAATAATTAGTAAAAAAAATAGAACACATGGCGAAAAAGAATTTGATGTTGTTTTACCAGCAATTCCAAGAAATTAAGAAAAAAGGTTAATCATAAATTAAAAGATTATTAAGTATTATTGGAACAATATCATTATTATGAACAAGTACAACCAGTTTAGTTTCTTGTAATATACCACAAGAATATATACGCGAAGAATTAGATAAATTAAAAAAAGAAAACCAAATAAATACAACAAATGAAACTATTAAAATAAATTTAGAATGAATAGCACCACAAGAAAAACCATTTAATCAAATAGATAAAAAATAGGTATTAAGAAAAAAGCTTAGGTTTTGGTATAAAAATTATTCTTTATTTTAAATATATTTATAAAATAATGATAAATCAATTTTTTAAAAAGTTATCTAATTATTTTATTTATATTTTTTATAAAAAATAATCTTTTGTAATAATATCAAAAAATATTATTATGTAGCACGGAGTGGGGATAAAAATGATAATTGAAGAATTATTAAATTAAAGCATATTAAATTAAAGATTGGAAAAATATTTTATAATTATTATATTTATACTTTATAAATGAGAGAGGAATCCGGTTATCCATTTAATTTTACTTTATATGTTAGATATTCATCTTCTTTATGTTCCACAGATTGGTAATCATATCCATAATAAAAAAACTTTTTTTAAATTAGTTTATCGTTGAAATTTAGATACACAAGAACCAAATTTAATTATTGATGATAAAGGTAATGTAAAAGTTAAAGGTGAATATAAAAAGAGATTATTAAAGATTGAACCCAATTTAGTAAGTACTAATAAAAATTATTTACTATTTTTTTAATTATATCTTTTTCTTTACGATTTGAATATCATTTATTTCATTTTATAACATCTTTTATATATTTCTCGTGTGAATTATATATTTTATTATGGATTTTAGCTTTCTTAAGTAATGAATGAAAAATTTCTATAACAATATTATCTGCACAGCGGTATTTTTTCCCATTGAAATTATAATACCTTTAGATACACATTTATCGAGATAAATATCGGATGTGTATTTGATATTCGTGGTCTGAATAAATTATTATTCCATTCAGATCTTTTTTTATTAATTTTATTTTATTAATCGCATCATTTAAATTATCTATTACTAATTTATTGTCATTATATTTAGATAACTTTACATCAACTATTTCTTTAGTATATCAATCAACAATTATTGATTGATAATATTTTTTTATTTTAAAATTAAATATGTTACATCAGCATATAGCACTGAAAACCCTATTTTTATATCATTGAATTTACGATTAATTAAATCATGATATTGCAATAAACTTTTTTCTTTATTATGTTTATATTTCATTTTTATTATAATTTTTCTGACAGTAATAAAAAAGTTTAGATTTGTAGTTATAAAAAATTCAATTCGCCTATTAATTAAGTAATACAAAAAAATGATTAATAATTAGAATTTTTAGCAAACTTGTTTAATTTATTTAATTGTTTTTATTTATAATTTTTATAAAAATTCAACTTTTGTAATGCTATCGATTTTCTTGCGGTACTATTCATTCTAAAATAATATCTTTTGTAGTTATATTATTTTTTCTTTTTCTTTTTTTAATTCATCTTCATTATATTGTGTGCTATTACAAGTAACTAAAATTGTTGCAATTGTTCCGGTCCCGATTAAATTGATTGAACTTAAAATACTTAATATATTTTTCATAAATTTAATTTATTAAATTTATGAAAAATGAAATATACAAAGAAGTGTGACATTTAAAATTTACGATATCATTACAAAAGTTGAGGTTTTATAAAAATTATAAATAAAAACAATTAAATAAATTAAACAAGTTTGCTAAAAATTATAATTATTAATCATTTTTTTGTATTACTTAATTAATAAGCGAATTGAATTTTGTTTTTTTTATTCCTACAAACCCAAACCTTTTTCTTAATACCATAAAAATCACCTATTTTATAAAAATCATTAAATACTAATTATTTAATAAATAAAAAGTAAATAAAATTTAGATAGTATTACAAAATATTAGGTTTTATAAAAAATATAAATAAAATAATTAGATAACTTTTTCAAAGGTTAATTTATAAGTGTTTTAGAAATATATTTAAAATAAAGAATAATTTTTATACCAAAACCCCAACTTTTTTCTTACTACAACTAATTTTGATTTGTTGTTTTAAACTTTCCACTAACAATTTGTCAGCAATACTTTGACTAAATGTTGTCGCCGATCCGGCACAAATACCAATTAACATTGCTTTTTGATAATCGTTTGTTGCTAAATATGTTCCAATAAATCCAGCAAACATTGAATCACCAGCGCTGACTTAATTAATTAATTGTCCTTTTGCGGGGTATTATTAACATAAACATTTGTTGGAGTAATTAAGATTTCCCCATCCTTACCGCTACTAATTAAAACATTCTGCGCCCCTTGTTCTTGTAATATTTTTCCTAAAGCAACAATTTTTGCTTTTTTAGTAAATTGGTAATTTGTTTCAAATATTTCATTTAATTCTGCTAAATTTGGTTTAATTAAGAATGGTTTAGTTGATAAAGTTTATAATAAAACATCCTGTGTTGCATCAATAACAAATAATATTTTATTTTCATCACAGTAAGTGCTAATTGTTTGATATAAATCAGATGGACAATTGCGCGGTAATGAACCGGAAATAATTAAACAATCATTTTTGGTTAATTCTGTTTTAATAATTGTTAAAAGCGCCATAACATCATAATCACTAACAGAAAAAGCAAGACCATTTAATTCTGTTTCTTTTTTTATTTATAAATTTTTGATTTTTATATTAGCCCGGTTTTTACCATTAACTTCATGAAAATAATCGTCAACCTTTTGCTCTATAAAATAATGTTCAAACATTTCCTTATTATCTAGCACCAAAAAACACGATGCTATAGTTGAATATTCTAAATGTTGCAACATTACAGCAACATATTAATTCCTTTGCCGCCAATTACCTCATACTCACCAGTAGCCTTATTAGTTTCTCCTACCTGGAAATTAGGGACTTCAATAATTTGGTCAATTGCAGGATTTAATGTTAATATATAAATCATTTTTTTTCGTACTCCTTCCATTTTTATTTTATTATTATAAAAATCTAAATCATTGGGTTTTTTAATTTTTAAATTAAATTTCTAAAGTAATTTTGTTGTTTTTAACACCATGCATTCTCCAAAATACAATAATTAAGGCACTAATAAATCTTTCCGATAATTAGTGCAATAACTGAAATTAAGACCGCCACTTCAATTTAAGCACCATGATTATCAATACTAAATAAATTTTTACCCGGGTTATCTTTAATTTTCAATAACGGAAAGGCAAAGAACCCTCCTCCGTAATGTTAAACCAAAAATACTAAAAATTACCCCATTAATATCGTTTCCAGCCATAATTTTATGGAATTATTAGTTTTGGGTCGGCAACAGCAAATGGAATTTGGGGCGCCCCCCATTATTTAAGCGAATTCCTTCATAAGATGTTTGTGTAGCATCAATTATTAAGGTTCCAAAGACATGGGCGGCTTTATTAATTGGTCCGCCCATAATCATCATCCATCCATAATTAAACCAATAATAATTCCAATTAAACCATTTAAATTATAATCAGCAATTGCTTTTAAACCTAAACTTAAGCCTTATTTTAAATATCCCGGGGGGGTTTTTATTTAATTCAAACATTATAATTTTACCCATCCTTCTTCCGTTAAAGCTGTTAGAATGGGAATTAATACAATATCACGGACTCCCCGTTGTGTTTGTGTTTATAGATGATGGGCGGAACTGAACAAATTCTTTTTGGCATCCATATAAAAAACAACACGGGAAAAAAGATAACCACCAATTAATGCTCAAAAAAATCCTGAGTTAAAGTTTGAAATTTGGCCAGGCAATAATCGCCCTCATGTATTTTCTCATCCCGTTTTATTTTATGTATCATATAACATTCCAGGATCATTATCAATTATTTCTGCTGTTATCCTGGGTAATAATATTTGCGACCCCAAAATCTCTCCCTGTTTTACCTGAATCTAATAATAAAACAATTCCTAGAATAATTCCTCCCGCAACCACAAATGGTAACATTCACAAAACTCCTCCTAAGAGTTTTTTTATTACGTCTTTAAAATTTTTTAAACTTAATTCACCAACTTCATCGTTGCCACCTTCGCCAATTGTTAAACGTTTACCATTCAAAGCATCTTCAATAACATTGGGGTTGTTGTAAATAACATCTTTTTTTTGTTTATAAATATGAAACACCCTTAAAACGATTAATTCCAGTAATTTTTTTATCAATCCCAATAATAATTGATTTTGCATTAGCAATGTCGGTCGATGTTAAGACATTTTCTATAGTATTACAAAAGATTAGTTTTTATAAAAAATATAAATAAAATAATTAGATAACTTTTTAAAAGTTTAATTTATCATTGTTTTAGAAATATATTTAAAATAAAGAATAATTTTTATACCAAAACCCCAACTTTTTTTTTCTTACTATCAAAAATTATTAAAATAATTGATTATTTTAATGAAGCAAAAACTTTTTTAAAAAATTATGCGACAGATAAAGCTGAAGTCTTTGCAAAATTAGCAACTGTATTAGTTAACAATTAAACGGTTAATGATTTATAAAAGCTAATTAAATATTTAAAAAATGAG
Source organism: Spiroplasma endosymbiont of Antitype chi (assembly GCA_964019725.1). GTDB lineage: Bacteria > Bacillota_I > Bacilli_A > Mycoplasmatales > Mycoplasmataceae > Spiroplasma. The sequence continues at coordinate 705,623 of OZ026467.1, forward strand.
AAACAGAAGGTCCGACGGGGGTTTCGGTTATAGTTTAGAAATTATCCACTGTTTAATTAGTATTGTTACTAAACCATCGATTGCAATTATGACACGAGAAAAAGCGTTTGATCGACAAAGTTTAGATAATAAACCGTTTGATATTATTTTTATGATTAATACGCCAGAACAAGGAGTAGGGCAACATTTACAAGCACTAGCAAAATTAGCTGGTTTTTTAGGAAAAGGTTAAGTTATAACCCAAATTCGTGAAGCAAAAACTTTTGCTTATATTATTAAAGTATTTATTTAACCAGTTACTGACCACGATAAAAATAAAACTGATGGTTATAACTATGATTTTATTGTTATCACAGCTTTTTCAACTGGAATTGCCTGTATTTATTATATGGCAAAAGAAAAAATGTAATAAGCAGCAAAGGAAATGGGACCAACAATTAAAGTTTAAACTCAGGGGCGTAGCGGTAATGAAAATGTGGTATTAAGAAAAAATTTTAGGTTTTGGTATAAAAATTATTTTTTATTTTAAATATATTTCTAAAACACTGATAAATTAAACTTTTAAAAAGTTATCTAATTATTTTATTTATATTTTTTATAAAAACCAAGCTTTTGTAATACTATCTAATTTTATCTCTTGATCTTTTATATGAACTTGTGATAATTTTAACTTCTGAAAAAGAAGCGAATTTTATTAATGATTTAATATTAAATTTTGCTGAATTAGCAAGAATATAACTTTTTGTTGCTCGTTTAATAACTTCTGTTTTAATCATTGCCTCATCTGGGCCAGTTTTTATATAAATCCCCTACTATTAATCCCGCCCACTCTTAAAAAAGCGCAATCAATTTGATATTTTTGTAAAGTTTTAAAATAGCTTATCAACCAATTAATGTTCCTTTTTGGTGTATATATTTTCCTCCCAATACATAAAAATTATTAAATTATCCCGAAGATAATAGTTCTAAACGGAAGATTTAATCAGTAATAATCACTAAATAATCTGCTGGTTAAAATAACTTAATTAATGCTAATTTCGATGAACCAGAATACAAATAAATATACATTTTTGGTTTAATTTTTTTTTAACTGCATGGCGAGCAATTAAATATTTTGATATTATTACAAAAGCTTATGTTTTATAAAAAATATAAATAAAATAATTAGACAACTTTTTAAAAGGTGATCGTATGTAAAAAATAAGGGTTTTATAAAGACAATAAAAAAATATCATTAATTTATATTAAACTAAATAACATTTAAAAATAAAAAACCCTTATTTTTTACATACGACCTAAAAGGTTGATTTATCAGTGTTTTAGAAATATATATAAAATAAAGAATAATTTTTATACTAAAACCCAAACTTTTTTATTACTACCAATATTTTTTCCTGCATGCTGTTGAATTTTTTCATTTAATTATTTTTCTATCAAAACATAATAACTATTTTGTAATTTAACACCATCACGCACTCGTTTTAATAGCTCCATTGTTGATTTATTTTCGTTAAATTACGGCTTAATGTTGTTGATAATAATTGCAATTGTTTAATTAAGTCGTTAAATAATAATAATTGTTGATCATCTAAACAAGCCAAAATTTTTTATTATCGTAATTTTTTTAACATTTTCTCACTAATTGTAATTATATCTTATTTTTAACCAAAAACAACCCAAAATAACATAAAAACCATTACTTTGTAACTTTTTTATCGTTATAAGCCTCAATAACATCTTGCTCTTTTAAATCATTATAGTGTTTTTAATTGTTAACCCGCATTCAGCTCCCATTTTGGCTTATTTAATATCCATCTTTAAAATGTTTTAATTATGCCAATTCACAACTATAGACAATAACTCCATAGCGCAAAACTCTAACTCGTGATTTTCGTGGAATAATACCATCAGTAACACAACAACCAGCAATAGTTCCAATATCATAATGACGGAAAATTTGACGCACTTCTGCTTGCCCCAGCACTTATTCGGCCATTTCTGGATTCAACATTCCTTCCGCTGTGGCTACTATTTCTTCAGTTAATTTATAAATAATTGTATGCAAACGAATTTCGACACCTTCATCTTCGGATTTTTTCCGAACATGGGCTGTAGGACGAACATTAAAACCAACAATAAACGCTTTACTAGCTAAACCTAATGTTACATAACTTTCAGAAATTACCCCAACAGTTGTTCGTAAAATATTAATTCTTACGTTCGGAATATTAATTTTTAATAAACTTTCTTTTGCCGCCCCAACCGTTCCTTGAGTATCAGCTTTTAAAATAATATTAATTTGTTTTAATTGTCCATCTTTAATTTGAGTCGATAAACTTTCTAACGAAAAATTTTGATTTTTATAACGTTTATTTATTGTATCAATTGTTTTTCTTTTTAAAGCAATTTTACGTGCTAATTTTTCATCTTGAAAAACCATAAAACAGTCACCAGCATTTGGTACTTCATTTAAACCATGAATCATAACTGGAGTTGATGGCTCTGCTAATTTAATTTTTTTACTACTCTCATCAGAGAAATCACGAACATAACCAAAATTATAACCAACAACTAAGGCATCTTTAATATTCAATGTTCCTGATTGCACCAATAGTTTTGCAACTGGCCCCAATCCACGATTTAATTGTGATTCAATCACTGTTCCTAACGCAAAACGATTTGGATTTGCTTTTAATTTTATTAAATCATCCATTAATAAAATTGTATTTAATAATTCATCAATTCCTTGTTTTTGTTTAGCACTTCCTTTAACATAAGGAGTTGTCCTCCCATTCTTCTGGGGTTAATTCTTCTTGTGATAATTGCATTAAAATATTATCTAAATTTACGCCAAATTTATCCATTTTATTAACAAAAACAATAATTGGTACGCCAGCTGCTTTGGCGTGATCAATTGATTCTTTAGTTTGCAACATTACACCATCATTGGCGGCGACAACTAGGATAACAATATCTGTTACTTGCACTACCCTCGCACGTGCATTTGTGTAAAAGCTTCATGCCCAGGAGGAGTATCAACAAAGGTAATTTTTTACTATTTTTCGTTTTAATTTGATAAGCAAGCCCCAATATGTTTTGTAATTCCCCCGTGTTCTGTACTTTCCACATTAGTATTACGAATGGTATCTAATGGGGTTGTTTTCCCATGACCAACATGAGACCCATAATTGTGACGATTGGTGGCCGTTTTTCTAACGAAGCAGGGCCATCATTAACTTCAAAACTTTCAATTAAGTTTTTATGTGTTACTGATTTTTCACGTTTAAAATCTAACCCGAATTTTAAACATAACTCTCTCAACTGATCTTCAGTTAAAAAAGTATTTTGATTTAACATTATCCCATTACTAAAAAAGTATTTAATAATTTCACTAACGGTTTTATTAATTTTTTGGGCAAACTCAGCAATAGTTAATGCCTCATCATAAACAAAAACTCCCTCGGTAACATGTGCTTCAACCGTTTTTAATTGTGATTGAATCCGATTTCTTTGTTTTTTAGCTAATTTTTTTTATTTTGTTTGTTATTTTGACTACTCATCTGCCCCCCCTTATTTTTGAATTTTAAGAATTATTTAATAATGTCAGCAACCGTTTAGAAAGATGCTGGTCACTAATACCAATTATTTTAACATTATTTGTTCCTAAAGCTTGTTGGGTTAAATTGAAATCAAGGCAACTAAAATAAGGGATCTTATAATAAAAACATTTTTGTTTATATTTTTTTGATTGAGTAGTGCCAATATCACTGCTCATTAATACTAAATAAACATTTTTTTGTTTAATGGCAGTTAACAAACAAGCGCCAGTGATTACTTTGCCCCCTCGTTTAGCTAGACCGAGATAACTATATCCTTTTTTATTTATCATTGTTAATCTCAACATTCGCCAATTTCAAAATATAACATTTCGTAAAATTGATCGGTTAAATTTTTTTTTAAAGCGCGTTCTAACGCGCGAGTCTTTTTTGCTTTTTTATAAGTTTCTAATGTTGGTTGTAAATAAGCGCCGCGCCCATTGGCCCTTCCGGTTGGATCAATAATAATTTCCCCGTTCGGTGTCTTAACAATTCTTACCAATTCTTTTTTTGGTAACATTTGTTGTGAAACAACACATTTTCGTAAGGGAATTTTTTTATGATTTGTCATTGATGCCCCCCCTAATTAACTATTTATCTTGATCATAATAATCATCATAATTAATTTCATCGTCATCATCATCTTTATTTTTAAATTGTCAACTCTCAAAATAATAAAGATTATCTTCAATTTATTAAATTTCATTTTATAATACTTTAGGAGTTGATTCTGTTAAATCATCAAGATGATAATTTTATTTATCTAAAATCATTGTTTCTTCAGTCATTTGTTCCTCAATAATTTAAAATTATTCAAATAATAAAATGGCTGTTATATCAACAGTATTTTTTTCAACATTGGTTTTTGGTTTAATTTTATATTTTGATTGTATTATACCACGCACATTTTGGAGATTGCAAGAAAACAAAGAAAAAATAATAAAATATATAATTTAAAATATAAAAACATTATTAAAAATGATAAATATATAAATAAAAATTCTAAAATTAAAACACTAAAAAATAGTTTAAATAAAACTTTATAAATTTAAAATGATTTAGTTAAATTAGTTAAAAATTTAAATGGTGTCTGCAAATTCAAAGATTTATGGTATTAAGAAAAAAGTTTACGTTTTGGTATAAAAATTATTCTTTATTTTAAATACATTTATATAACAATTATAAATCGACCTTTTAAAAAGTTATCTAATTATTTTATTTATATTTTTTATAAAACCTAAGCTTTTGTAATACTATCTTATTTTTTAAATACTATTTGTTAGTTGGCTAATATCATCTTTTTGTTGTTGTTTTTTGTCATTTACTTTAACTTGTTTTTTAACATTTTTAATTTGAACTGTTTTTAATATCAATTTTGTTGCATAATCAGGTCATCGCAACTGTTTTGTTGCGGGCAATAACAGCTGTTATTAATTTTATAATCTATGCTTTATATTTTTTATTTTTTTAGCAGATAATCCAAGAATACCAAGAATGTGCATTCCACCGGCACCCACCACTAATACAAGTAAAGTGATAATTAATTTTTCATTCATTTTTTTAATTCCTTTCCTATTTTTGCTCAAACAGCAGCCATCCGTCCTTTCAGAACAAAATATTTATAAATTAAACTATATAAACCACCCAAAAATATCAAACGCCCCTATATATAGTCTATTTTAATAAAATTTAATTATTATTGTTTATATTTAATTCTTGTTTATTTTTTTCTTTTTTTAGGTCGCATGTAAAAATAATGGTTTTTTATTTTTAAATGTTATTTAGTTTAATATAAATTAAGGATATTTTTTTATTGTCTTTATAAAACCCTTATTTTTTACATACAATCTATAATTGTTTAATTTTCTTTTTTTTATGATTTGATCATCAAGATTATACTTTATTTGAATTTATATTATATTTTTTTTGCTACTATTCAACAACTTTTTTGTTTAATTTCCTCAATGATTTTTGTTCTAAATTATGATGTATATTTGTTATATTTTTGACATTTTCTTGCCACATAAAAACGCACCCCCCTTTAAAAGTTTAGCAAAGTCTTTTTTTACTTTACTTACTTTTTGGGGTGCGCTCTTAATTTATCTTTTTTTTTAGAAATTTTATTTTAGTAGATAAATATTTATTAAAACAAGGTATCACCAACCGAATAATTTATGCCATCTTCAAATTATCAAACTATGCTTTAAAAGAAAAAAACAACTGTTATAACAAAGGATATTACAACATTTCTTCGTTTTTGTTAAAGAAAAATCGTCATCCATTGTTTTAATAATGTCTTCTAACTATTCTAATACTGTTTGATCCGAATAATCATTAACATTAATCTCTGCTTTTTTTCACCATGCTGTTAAATAATTTTTTATCTCTGCTTTTATATAATTTAAAATTTCAAAATTTTGATTAACATTTGGTTTATTGTCTTCAATATCATGTTTTTCTATAGCGGTACAACTAGCCGCGCCAAACGGGCCCAACTAAAACACACACACTACTACAACTCTACCAATACCTAACATAAAAGCGCTAAAAATGGTTAATAACCGTTTCATCAATATGCATCACCCGCTTTAAATAATATATTTATTATTATATTGAATAAAAAAAGCACCTTAATGCATTTAATAAATTTGATTATTAAAATACAATATTTATAAAATAAACTAAATATTAATCTTAAGCATTATTTACAACGGTTCATAATAACAAACATTGTTTTAAAAATGGATTATATAAATTTTATTATAATTTAAAAAATAAAAAGCATAACTAACAAAAATAGCTTATTATTACTAATAACTCGCTAATATTTTAAATAATATCTTAATAATAATTCATTAAATTATTTTATGCTGGATCTTATTATTTTAATTTTATATAATAATTTAAAAATTAATATTTCCGACGTAAACGCTCATTATCGCGCCGCTTAATTGTTTCTCGTTTATCATAATTATTTTTCCCGCGAACTAAAGCAATTTCTAATTTAGCATAATTATTTTTAAGATATAACTTTAATGGTACTAATGTTAAACGTTCTAATCTAATTCGTTGCAAAATTTTTTTAATTTCTTTTTTATGCAAAAGCAATTTTCTGGTCCGATCAGCATCTGGCGCATATGATGTTGAAAATTTATATTGAGCAATTATCATGTTGATAACAAAGGCCTCATTTTTTCGAATAATAACAAAGGCCCCATTAATTGATACATCATTATTGCGAATTGACTTAATCTCACTGCCCGTTAAAACAATACCAGATTCATAGGTTTCAATAATTTCATAATTATACCGTGCTTTTTTATTAACTTTAATTGTCAAAATTAATTTCAACTCCTTAATCAACTAGTTCAAAATCAATTTTCCGTAATTTTTTACTTGCTTTCTTTACTCTAATTCTCACTTTTTTTCCCAAAAAATATTCTTTTCGTTTCCGTTCTCCGATTAATTTTAAACTTTTTTCATCAAAAACGTAATAGTCATTTTTTAAATCAGTAATATGAACCAATCCTTCAATCGTATTTGGTAATTCAACGAAAATTCCAAACGAAGTAACCCCGGCAATAATACCATCATATTCATAGCCAATTTTATCTTCCATATATTCAGCTTCTTTCATTTTGTCAACTTCCCGTTCACATTCCATTGCCTTTAATTCTGCAAGGGATGACTTTTGACTAGTGTGACTAACAAAAGTTCTCATTTGTTCTAAATCGGTAATTTTAAATTTTCCTCGGAATAAATATTCTTTTAATAAACGATGAACAACTAAATCGGGATAACGCCTAATTGGCGAAGTAAAGTGCGTATAACATCAAGATGCCAGCCCAAAATGTCCATCATTAATAGCACTATATTTAGCTTTTTCCATACTTTGCAATACTAAAGCTGAAATCGCTTTAAAATTTTCCTTATCATTTAACTTATTTAAAATTTGCTGCAAATCTTTAGAATGAATATTTTCTAACTTACCTTTAATATTTAAACCCAAATAAGATAATTGCGTATACAAATCAAACATTTTTTTTGGTTTTGGCTTATCATGCACACGATAAACAAATGGCAAATCCATTCAATAAATTGTTTCAGCCACCGTTTCATTGGCTCGAATCATAAAACTCTCAATCAATTTTTCTGCATTAGCACGCTCTCGAACAACAATATCTTTAATCTTACCATTTTTATCAACAATAAATTTTGGTTCATCTAAATTAAATTCAATAATCCCATCATGTTTTTTTTTTAAAACTAAAATTTGATATAACTGTTGTGCTAAAAGCAACATTTGAGCAATTTCATCTGAGATTTGATTTTTTTCTTGTCAGAATAACTTATTAACTTCATCATAAGTTAATCGAGCTTTTGAAATGATGACAGCTTCATAAATACTAGAATTAACAATATTTCCCTGCCGATTAATTTCCATTTCACAAATTAATGTTAATCGTGGTTCAAAAGGATTTAACGAACAAATCCCATTGCTTAATTTTTCTGGCAACATTGGAACAACTCTGTCAATTAAATAAACTGAACACCCTCGGTCAAAAGCTTCTTTATCAAGATAACTATTCTGCGGAACATAATGCGCAACATCAGCAATCGCAACCAATAATAAATAATTATCATTTTTATTTTTTTTAACTAAAATAGCATCATCAAAATCTTTCGAATCATTACCATCAATTGTAACAAACATTTCTGTTTGTAAATCACGGCGTGATTTATCTGCCAACATTCTTGTAACATAAACATCTTGTTTAATTTGGTTGGCTTCATTTAATGTTTCTTCATTAAATTTAGTACGAATATTAAATTCATGTAAAATAGCAGAGACATAAACACCAACTTGATTAGTATTACCAATAATCTCAATAATTTTAACTTGCATTAAATTGTTTTTACTATTAATATTTGTAATTATTCCCTTTACAATTGTATTTTCAATTGCATCATCTAAATTAATAATTTCAGCATGATATTGCGTTAATTTATTATTTAAAATTTCTAAATATCTTTGTTGATGACGATTCTTTTTGATAACTCCAACTACATATTCATTATTTCGCTTCAAAACTTTAATTACTTGTGCTTCTGCTTTTTTAGAATTATTATCATTTTTTTGTCTTTTTAAAATAAACAAAACTTTATCTTGGTCTAAGGAATTATTTAAATCATCTTTTTTAACATAGTATTCTTCTTGGTTTTCACTAATTTTAATAAAACCAAAACCTTTTTTATTAATACTAATAATTCCCCGTAAATAAATTTTTGGATCAAAATAATATAACCGATTTTGTTTTGTAACCCCAATAATATTATCATTTTCTAATTCAGCCAAAACTTTTAAAATCATTTTATTATCATTAATTTTATTAATATCTAATAACTGTGATAATTCAATCGTATCAATTGGTTTTTTTTGTTTTTTTAAAATAGCTATAATTCAATCGTTCATATACTTTTCCCCCTAAATGAAAAAAAGAGACATTTTTAAATCTCTTTTCAATTAATGATATTTTTAAAGACTTAATTATTTGTAGTAAGAAAAAAAATTAGGTTTCGGTATAAAAATCATTCTTTATTTTAAATAAATTTCTAAAACACCGATAAATAAACTTTTTAAAAAGTTATCTAATTATTTTATTTATATTTTTTATAAAATTTAATCTTTTGTAATAATATCCAATTATTACAACAGAACTTTTGTTAATAAATTTATCAATAATGTAATAATTAATAATGTTGAACCAAATGCTAACATAAAAATAGATACTGTTCGATCTAACCCGCGTTCTTTGCTATTAGCAAATAATTCATCATTGCCACCATTTAAAGCGCTTAATCCTGTTTGTTCTTTTTTGTTTTGTAATAAACCAATAATAATCATAATAATTGATACAATTAAAGCAATTATTTCAAAAAAATAAATAATTGTATTAGCTACTTGTGTTTCAATTGCCAAAAACATTATGCTTGATAGGTTCATTAAAAAACTCCTCTTTAAATTAAATCATGTTCTTATTAATAATACTATAAAATTACCAAAATTATTGTATTTTAAATTAATTTTAATTATTTTTTTCAATGTTGCTTAAATAATGATAAATTCCTCTGGTATTATTGTCGCTAGGCTACATCGTATTATAAATTTAAAATCAGATTTTGAATATGTTCCATTGCAATTGCATAAGGTAAAAATTGATAGTATTACAAAAACTTAAATTTTATAAAAAATATAAATAAAATAATTAAAAAAACAAAAACAAGAGTTAGCAGTTATAAACCAAGTAATTTAAAAAATAAATATCGTAATCAATTAAGGGTTGTTTTATATGGAAAATAATTTAATTAATTTGTTATTTATAACAGTTGAAAATATTAAATAAAGTAAACTTTGACAACCTATTAATGATAGAAAATAATCTGCTTATAAAGATAATTTAATTTATAATGCTATTTTAAAAACTAGTTTATGAATGGATAAATTAACGGGTTGTACAATTTCAGATAAAATTTATAAACCACATACATTTTGTATTTTTGTGGTATTTACATTTTTACAAAATAAATTTTATTAATATTTTAAATAAGGGGTTAAAATTATTTAAACAAAGCAATATTTTATTTTACGGTTGTTAGTGAAAAAGTGTGGAAAAGATAATGTTATTAATACTGTGAATAAGATTGCAAAAGATATTGAAATTAAAAAGTAAAAAATAAATTATTCCGCGTAATTTATTAGCGGAATAATTTATTTAATAATGTTTTTAATGTAGCAAAGTGACAACGAGCGGGGCGATTTTGAAAATTTTAATTTTTTAATTTATCGAAAGGAGTTATATTATGCCAGTATGTTTAAGATGAATATTTAGTATTTTGATTTTGTTATGAATTTTTACGCGAATTGTTTTATCAATTTATCAAAAAATTTGCCAAATTAAAGGTAATAAAAAATAAAAAAAAAAGAACTTGAAAAAAAGTAGGATAGAAAATAATTAATTTTTTGTCAGATGCAGTTACTTTTGTGACTAGAATTGATTATATTTGAACTGGATTAGGTAAAAATGGCCAGTGAGCAAAGTAAAAGATAATGTATATGGTATTTTATCGCAATTAATGACCTTTTTATGTGATGCGCGAATTATTTTAATTCCATCTGGATTATTTTTTATTATTAAAATATTAAACTTTTTCCTTCATATGTTTAAAGGATTTTAATATAATATAATACTATATTATAAGTTATTTTAAACAAAATTAAGGCGTACTAGTTTACTTATTTTCTTTGTGCGACCAAATTTAATAGTATTTTTTAGTGTGCCGATTTTTTGGTATTAAGAAAAAAGTTTATGTTTTGGTATAAAAATTATTCTTTATTTTAAATATATTTCTAAAAAAACGATAAATAAACTTTTTAAAAACTTATCTAATTATTTTATTTATATTTTTTATAAAAAAACCTAAGCTTTTGTAATACTATCTAAAATTTTATAAGCATAAGTTTGATGACTGGTATCAAAAATAATCAAATCATTATTGTCAATGTCAAAAGTTTTTAATAAACTAATTGTTAATTCAACTGCCCCTAAATTACTAGCTAAATGTCCCCCGTTTTTGGTAACTGTTTCAATAATAAGACGACGAACATCTGCCACTAATTCAATTAAAGCTTTTTTTAAATTTTTTAAATCAGTATGATTCTGATAATATTGTAATTTCATTTTTTAACCCCGCTTAATACTTTTGTAAAAAATAATTAATTTGTTGAATAAAATTATTTAAATATAATGGTATAATTTTTCAAATCAAATAATGACAATAATCTGTTACATCTAATTTTATTTTATGAATTTCGAAATTACTGCTATCCTTTAATAACTTTTTCATTACTTTTAAATTAATTAAAAAACAAAATAATAATCATAATTAAAATATAATTCATGATTTTTAATGTTAACAAAAGGTTGATAAAAACATTAGCAATAAAATTATAAAGTAAATTAAAATTATAATACATCTTGATTTTTGAATTTGTAATGTCATTATTTGCGAAAATTGTTTCCTCATAATTATCATCTAGGTAATTAACAAAAATTTTGCTTTTTAATTCATTAATTATTTTTAAAATTTGTTATTGTTCAAGTTTTACATCAGTATGACGAATATATTACATATGATAATAAATTAAAAATAATTTAATTAAAATAATACTATCAAAATATTCTTGCTCATCTAAATTATTTAATCTCAATAAATAAACAAAATTTTTAATTAAAATATCTTTTTAATCAAAAGTTTTAAAATAACCCGACTTAATTTTAACTAATGCAATTTTTTTTAAATTTTAATATTTTTTTTCAATTCAGACACTACGTTAAAAAAATTATCCTGCCATAATAAATTATTTTTCATCAACTTTAAAATCAATCGGGTTATTTTCCTTAACAATTTTAGCGACCTCATCTTTAATATCTTGTAATTTAGCTTCCGCTAATTTTGTTAATTTAATGCCCGTTTCAAAAGCGTCAATTGCTTGATATAATAACAATTGATTATTTTCTAAATCATTAACAATTTGCTTTAATTTTTCTAAAATTTGTTAAAACGACTTATTATTTGTTATTTTTTTCACCATCTTTATTAATTTCTTGTACAATTTATGGTCGCATGTAAAAAATAAGGGTTTTTATTTTTAAATGTTATTTAGTTTAATATAAATTAAGGATATTTTTTTATTGTTTTTATAAAACCCTTATTTTTTACATGCGACCCAATTGATTGAATAATTGAATATTGCACATGTGTCATTACTATATCATTATTCTGAACATCATTGTTTACTGATATCACATTTTTATTTTCATTGTAAAGTAATACTATAACCGTGAGTTAATGTTTTTAAAGGTATTAATAAGTCTAATTTACTTATTAAATTATTTTTATTATGTTCAATTGTTAAAATTTGTTGTTAAATTATTCTTACCAATTTTTGATAATAATTTTTAATAATATTTTTATTTGCTATAAAGAATGTTTCTTGTAAAATATTAAACTGCTTTAATAATAATTGATAAGAATGCCCAGATTGTGTATATAATATTTGGGGTCTTATTAAAACATAACTATTTTTTAATTCACTTAGTTTATCTCGCGTCTTATCAACTTTGCCGGTAGTAAGAAAAAAGCTTAGGTTTTATAAAAAATATAAATAAAATAATTAGATAAATTTTTAAAAGATTGATTTATCAGTGTTTTATAAATATATTTTAAAATAAAGAATAATTTTTATACCAAAACATATTTTTTTATTACTACCGATTTACCTTTAATGAGATTAATTAAATGACGGCATTTTTGTTGCAAATAATTAACTAATTATTTCTGATCAGGTGTCGATAATTCAGCCGCCGCCGTTGGTGTCGGCGCCCGTAAATCACCAACAAAATCAGTTAAAGTAAAATAAATTTAATGAACAACAGACGAAATAATTGCGATAATTGCTCAATAAATTACCCCAACAACTTCAAGTTCATTAAAATCTCATAAATATTCAATACCGCCCCAACACTGCTGACAATAATGTATCAAGATGTTTATAGTAAATGCCTGTGCTGCCTTAATTTTTGCTATAATATCATTTTTTGCGTCACTTCCTTGCGCTAAACTTGGAAATAAATAAATGTTTGCTTGGGTAAAACGACAATGAATTGTAGTAATAATATCACAAATCGCAGCACCAGTTGGGGCTATTATTACACCAATATTATCTGGAAAACGTGTGATTGGTTTTTTTAAAGATTGATCAAACCAACTTTTTTTTTACTTAATTCTTGTTTTAAGACTTCATATTTTAAAAACAAAGTACCAACAACTTGTAAATATAAAGTAATTAATTTTAAACTATATTTTCCTTGCGTCTAATATACCTTAATAGAACCTGTTGCAATAATTTTTAAACCTTCTTTTAATATAAATTGTAAGTTTTTTTGCATTTAATGCAAAAATAATTTCCTGAATTTGAGCTTTTTTCATCTTTGATTGTAAAATAAACATGTCCCGAAGAGTTATTTGTAATATTAGAAATTTATCCTTGTAAAGAAATATTAATTAGATTTGGTCCTTGTTCAATTATTGTTTTTAAATAATAATTAATTTTGCTAACTGTATAAATATTTTTACTTACCCCCCTATTATAAATATATTCCAATTAACAATATCATTGAAAAAATAAAATAATTAAAAAAGAAATTTTAAAGAGCGCACCCTAAAAAGTAAGTAAAGTAAAAAAAGACTTTGCCAAAATTTTAAAGGGGTTTATTTTTATATGGCAAGAAAAGGTCAAAAATATAACAAATATACATCAGAATTTAGAACAAAAATCATTGAAGAAATTAAACAAAAAAGTTGTTGAATATTAGCAAAAAAATATAATCTAAATGCAAATACAGTATAATCTTGATGAGCAAATCATAAAAAAGGAAAATTTAACAATTCTAAAGGACCTAAAATATTTTTTGGAAAAAGATATTTATAATATTATAAAACAAAATATGAATTATTAAAAAAGCCCCATTACTTTTACAATTAATAAAACTAAGAATCGTCTCTTTTATTAAACAAAATTGTCATTAATATTCAATAAAATTATTATTATAAGTAACGGGTTTAAAACGTAGTTATTTGGATAAATATAAAAATTATGACAGTAGCAAAAAAAGATAAAAAAGCAATAAATGATATTGTAAAAGTCTATGAAGAAAATTTAAAACAATTTGGATATCGAATAATTACTAAATATTTAAAGGAAGATTATGATATAAAATATAATTCAAAAAAAAGTTTTAAGGATTATGCTTGATAATAAAATAAAACATGAATATGTAAGAAAAATGAGAAGAAAAATGAAATATAAACAGAATAAAGAAAAGTTTGAGGTACCATATACATTTTAGACCAGTTAGTCTTTTAAAAATTTTAACAAAGATTCGGATGGTATTAAAAAATTTATGCTTTTATGTCGTCTAACATTGTTGCAATAATCTAAAAAGATATTAATTAATTTTCGTAATTCATTAATATTTTTAGGATAGAGAGAAAGATATTCAAAAAATTTATTTCAGTTTTGATGAAATCTTTCAATTTTTCCTTTTGATTAAGGGGAACGAATCGGTGTCGTTTGATGAATAAAGCCCTTTTGATGTAATAATTTTTTTAAACTCAATTTTTAGATATTTATACTCTGGATTATAACTATAAACATATTCAGGACCATTATCGGTTCTGATTCTTTTTATTATAATTTTATTATTTAAAAAATCATCATAAGATTGATTAAAAACACCAATTGCCGATGACTGTGATTTATTTTCAGATAAATAAGCAAGGCCCAAAACGTGATTTTTAATCAATAAAATCATACCAATATAAATTATGTTTAAAACCAGACATATTTGGTGTCATAATTTTAATATCATTTTGTAAATGTCCTAATTCAGACATTTCATAACGTTTATAAGTCTTAATTTTCTTTTTTTTTAGGATAAAAATTATTAAATTCTTTATTCCATTTAATTAAAGTTTTAATGGTATGTTTAATTACTTTCTTTTTATATCTGAAAAACCCAGCCAGTGTTAAATTATAAAATTCATAAATACCAGTTCCATATTTTTGTCAATATTTTTTCATCATTTTTGCAACATCAATCTTGTAAGTTTTTGAATAATGGTTATTAATATTAATTGATCTAGTTGATTTTTTAGCTAAAACAATAAAATTTATTTTTTATTTAAGACAAAGTTTAATCTTTTTAGCTCAATTATAGAAAGTTTGTTTTGATTTATAAAATAATTTAATTAAATTATTTAATGAGTTTTTATATAAAAAGTATTTTGGACATAAATTAAAATAATTAATGCCATTTTGATAAATATAGTTTGTTTGTTGTGAAAGCTCTTTTTGTGAATATCATTTTTTTATTTTTCTTTGTAATGAATATAATTCATTTTTAGCAGGAATGCTTGTTACCATATACTTTCAATCCCCGTTCTATTTTAAAGACCAAAATTAGTGGTCTAAAATTTATATGGTTTTCACATAATAAAGAAAAAAGTTTATTGAAATATCATGATTTAATTAATCGTAAATTCAATGATATAAAAACAAGGTTTTCATTGCTATATACTGATGCAACATATTTAATTTGAAAAGGAAAAAAATATTATCAATCAAAAATTATTGATGGATATAATAAAGAAATAGTTGATGTAAAGTGATATAAATATAATAAAAATAAATTAGTAATGGATAATTTAAATGATGAAATTAATAAAATAAAATTAATAAAAAAAGGATCTGAATGGAACAATAATTCATTAAGACCACGGATATCAAATACACATCCTTTATTTATCTCGATAAATGTGTATCTAACGGTATTATAATTTCAATCGGGAAAAATCACCACTGTGCAGATAATATTGTTATAGAAATTTTTCATTCATTACTTAATAAAGCTACAATCCATAATAGAATATATAATTCACACGAATAATATATACAAGATGTTATAAAATGAAATAAATGATATTCAAATCGCAAAGAAAAAGATATAATTAAAAAAATAGTAAATACTTTTTATTAGTACTTACTAAATTGTGCGCACTCTTGTTATTAAAGCAACAACATAATTTTTTTCTTCAAAAGAAATTAAATTGTTAATTTTTCTTTTACATCTTTTCGATAAATAAAATAAAATAAAAATGGTAAGAAAATTCCTCCACTTAAGAAATTTCCAATTAAAGTTGGTAATTGAACATTGTAAGCAAATTTTCCAAAATCTGCTCAACCACCACTTGTTCCAAAAATTTTTAAAAATGGTTGTAAAAATCATAAATATGAATTAGCAACTAAATGCGAAAATCCAGAAATTGCAAAAGCCATAATAATTAAATTTACAACAAATAATTTAGCAACGGCTGATTTAGTTGTGTGTGCAGCATAAATGGAGCCAGCAACTAAAAAGTTACATAAAATTGCACTCCCAAAGTTTTCTCATCATTTGTGTTCTAATTTTCCATTAATTAAGATTAATGCATTATTATAAAAATCAGTTTCAGAACCAGACGTATGATTTAAAAAACCACTTCACGCCGTTAAGACAGCTATCACTAAACAACCCAGGGAATTACCACTTAAAACAATAAATAAATTACTAACAAATCTTCCGACATTTAATTGTTTTTTAAAAACAACAATTAATGCTAAAGAATTTGATGTAAACATTTCTCCCCCAATAAAAATAATCATTGTAATTGCAACAGTAAAGACAAAACCAAATAATAAACTTTTTAAACCAATTGGTATATTATCTCAATTTCCCTTTGTTACCGTAATTGCAGCAATATAACCAAATCCAATAAATAAACCGGCGGCTAAACCCAATAAAAAAGTTTTATAAAATGGGCTATTTCCCTTTTTTAACGCATAATTATAAATATTTACAAAACTATCCTCATTGCTATAACTATCGGAATTATCTACTTTTTCTTCTTTTTTAATTTCGTTATTCATTTTTTATCCTTTTTTCACATTTTATTTTTCTATAAGTAATACTTTATTATTCTATCATAAAAAATAAAAACCTAAATATAATATAAACTTAAAATAATTAATAATCAGTATTTTTTAAATAAAAAAATTTTTAATTTCATTTATATGGCGATAATTGTTTTTATCATCCAACATATAAAACAAGACCCGAAATTTTTAATATATAAAAATTCGGCAATACAAAAGGTAAATCACATAAATCATTCTTATTTTCTTACAAATCGTTTTTTTACCCTAAGGCAAATGTTTTACAATTTTATTATAAAAAAATTGATATAATTTACCCGTTAAGGTAATTAATGATAAATTTTACAACTTAGAAAGTGTAAAAAAATATATCATATTTTAACAAACATAACAAAATAACAAGAAATTTGAAACGAAATTATTTCAATTTAAATGCCATCAATAATTGCCGTTATCGTAATTATTTTATTAGTAATTATTTTTTTAATTTGTATTGCAATTTGATATTTTAAAGAAGATATCTTGGAAATTGTTTCAGAATATATTAAAATTGAAAACATAAAAAAATTATAAATATAATAAAATAAAAATAAATTTATAAAAAGACTGATTTAAATCAGTCTTTTTATAATGTTTCTTTAATTAAATTCCTAAGTCAGGATAACCTGGTGCTTTTGATTGTTTGTCTTCATTATTATTTACTACAACAGCTTCCGTTGTTAACAACAAAGCGCTAACACTACCGGCATGTTGTAAAGCATAACGCGTTACTTTAACTGGATCAACAATTCCTGCCTCAATCATATTTTCTCATGTATTTGTTGCAGCGTTATAACCAAAATTGTCATTTTGTTCTTTTAATTTATTAACAATAATTGAACCATCAACACCAGCGTTAGCGGCAATTTGACGAACTGGTTCTTCAATTGCTCGTAACACAATATTTAATCCTAATTTTTCTTCATTATTTAATTTTAAATTTCCTAATTTTTTTCCAACTTGTAATAATGACGTTCCACCGCCAGCAACAATACCTTCTTCAACAGCAGCTTTGGTTGAATTTAAGGCATCCTCAATTCGTAATTTCTTATCTTTCATTTCTGTTTCAGTTGGTGCACCAACTTTAATGATTCCAACACCATTGGCAAGTTTGGCTAATCTTTTTTTTAATTTATCTTGCTCAAATGTTGATTTTTCATTTTTGATTTGATTACGAATAAATTCTTTGCGGTCTTCAATTTCTGTGCGTGTTGCTTTTCCTTCAACAATTGTTGTTGTATCTTTTGAAACAATTACTTTTTTTGCCGTTCCTAAATCATCTAAAGTTAAAGTTTTTAAATCCATTCCTAAATCACCATTAACAAATTTACCTTTTACTAGCACAGCAATATCTTCTAATAAATCTTTACGGTTGTTCCCAAATTCTGGCGCTTTAACAACACAAATATTAAAAGCACCACGCATTTTGTTTAGTAATAATGTTGGTAAAACATCACCATCAACATCATCAGCAATAATTAATAATGGACGTCCTTCTTCAACAATTTTTTCTAAAATTGGTAGAATTTCTTTCATATTAGTAATTTTTTTATCAGTAATTAAAATATATGGATTTTCAAATTCTGTTAACATTTTCTCACTATCAGTTACCATGTATTGTGATAAATATCCCTTATCAAATTGTAATCCTTCAGTAACACTTGTTTCAGTATTGATTGTTTTTGATTCTTCAATTGTAATAACTCCATCATTACCAACTTTGTCCATAATTTCAGCAATTAAGGCACCGATTTCAGGATCTTTTGAACTAACACTAGCAACTTGTGCAATTTCTTCTTTTGACTTAATTTCTTTTGCTGATTTTTTTAATAAATCCACAATTGCATTAACTGTTTTTTCAATTCCATTACGAATAGCTACAGCGTTTGCGCCAGCAGTAATATTTTTTAATCCTTCTCTAACAATCGCTTGAGTTAAAACAATTGCTGTTGTCGTTCCATCGCCGGCAACATCATTTGTTTTATTAGCAACTTCAGCAACTAACTTAGCTCCCATATTTTCAAAATTATTGCTTAATTCAATTTCTTTCGAAATTGTAACACCATCATTTGTAATTAATGGTGAACCATAAGTTTTTTCTAATAAAACATACTTTCCTTTTGGTCCTAAAGTCACTTTTACTGCATCAGTTAATTTATTAATTCCATTAAGTAATTTCATTCTTGCTTCTTCAGCAAATTTAATTGATTTTGACATAATTTCTATTCCCCCTTTAATTTTATTCTTCAATAATACCCAAAATATCTTCATTAGAAATTAAAACTAATTTTTTATTATTAAATTCAATTTCAGTTCCGGCATATTCGCGATAAAGAACTTTATTATTTATTTTTCCTTCAAAGGTCCCATCTTTACTAACTTCATTGCTAATTGCAATTATTTTTCCAATATGGCTTTTGCTTTTCGCATCTTCTGGTAAATAAATTCCATTAATAAATGTTTCTTCTTTTTCTTCTTTTTCTAATACAATATTTTTTCTTATTGGTTTAATCATATAACATTCCTCCTTATTAACATGACTATTGGCAAATTGAATATGTAATTGCCAATAATATATTTAACAAATTTTATTAAAAAATGCAAGTATTTTTATAGTAATATAAATTAACTTTTTGCTAATTTTATTTTTGTATAAAAAATATTGGAGTTTTGGAAAAAATCGTAAATTAAATAAGAATAATAAATTAAATTATTTACTAAAATGGTTTTTTATTTGTAAAATCAAAATTATTAATTGATTAATAGAAAGGACGGTATCTTAAATATTTACAAAAAAACTATAAAAAATTTTTGATACCCTCTTTAAGTTGTTTAAATATTTATTAAATATCTTAGATGTGATGTACCATATATATTTTAGACCAGTTAGTCTTTTAAAAATTTTAACACAGCCTCAGATGTTGTTAAAAAATTTATGCTTTTATGTCACCTAACATTGTTGTAATAATCTAAAAAAATATTAATTAATTTTCTTAATTAATTAATATTTTTATGATAACGAGAAAGATATTCAAAAAAAATATTTATTTTGATGAAATCTTTCAATTTTCCCGTTTGATTACGGAGAACGAATTGGTGTTGTTTGATGAATAACACCTTTTTGATGTAATACTTTTGTAAACTCACTTTTATGATATTTATACTCCGCGGATTATAACTATAAACATATTCAGGGCCATTATCGGTTCTAATTCTTTTTATTATAATTTTATTATTTAAAAAATCATCATAAGCTTGATTAAAAATACCAATTGCTTATGACTTTGATTTATTTTCAGATAAATAAGCAAGACCAAAGCATGATTTTTCATCAATAAAATTATAAAAATATAAATTACGTTTAAAACCATTCATATTTGGTGTCATAATTTTAATATCATGCTGTAAATGTCTTAATTCAGACATTTGATAACGTTTATAAGTCTTAATTTTCTTGTTTTTAGGATAAAAATTATTAAATTCTTTATTCCGTTTAATTAAAGTTTTAATGTTATGTTTAATTAATTTCTTTTTATATATTAAAACCCCAGCTAGTGTTAAATTATAAAATTCATAAATACCAATTCCATATTTTTATCGATATTTTTTCATCATTTTTGCAACAGTAATCTTGTAAGTTTTTGAATAATGGTTATCAATATTAATTGGTATAGTTGATTTTTTAGCTAAAACAATAAAATTTAATTTTTCTTTAAGGCAAAGTTGAATCTTTTTAGCTCAATTATAGAAAGTTTGTTTTGATTTATAAAATAATTTAATTAAATTATTTAATTAGTTTTTATATAAATATTATTTTTTACATAAATTAAAATAATTAATGACATTTTGATAAATATAGTTTGTTTGTTGTGAAATCTCTTCTTGTGAATATCATTTTTTTATTTTTCTTTTTAATGAATATAATTTATTTTCAGCAGTAATACTTGTTACAATATAATTTCAATCTCCGTTCTATTTTAAATACCAAAATTAGTGGTCTAAAATGTATATGTTTTTCACATATTAAATATCTTTTAGAAATCTTTACAAAGCTCACCTGTTTTTCTCCTAATTTAAGGCGTTACCCTTTCTCTGTTTAAGTTAATTAATTTGATAATAAAAAAACTTAATAAAAAAAGGGGGATTAAGTAATGAAAATTAATAAGCAAAAAAAATTGCGATATTAATAACCGCTATAAAGCAATATCATTCATTACTGAATAATTTTTATCAAATAAAGTTTTATGAACTTGTGAAAAACATAAAAAGTTATTAAATCGCACAAAATATAAAAAAACAAAAGAGTTTTTATAAACGTTTAGAAAATTCAAAAATTATCTTTGATTGAGAAACTGATTTTTTAAAACTTTTATTTAATAAAACAACTTAATGCAGTGTGGGACATTTATTTTTAATAACTAAGTGTTTCCATAAGAACATGAGTTTAAACTCATTCCCACAGCCAGCTGAGACAAGTGATGAAATAGTGTATGAGGAAAAAAGTAAATCGGTGCTGGTTTTATAACTAAGTGATATTTGTGATAAGTCCGCGGTTAATATCAAACCACAATAAAAAAGAGAGAGTGACTTTACAAATAAATTTGCGATAGATATTAATTATTGGAAGTGATAGAGGTTTAAAAATTCACAAAGTCAGCATTATGACCTTAAAGATGCGATTAAATTTATTTTAAAAACTGAACGCTTTGAACTGAAATGGCACGGATTAAGAGAGAGAATTCTCTGTCTCCAAAAACAAAAAACAACTGTCGATTATTAAACAAATAACCTTACCCACCCCCGGCGCTCATCCCTGGTGAATAGAGTGGCATAAGTAAATAAATACGGTTGCATGTAAAAAATAAGGGTTTTTGTTTTTAAATGTTATTTAGTTTAATATAAATTAAGGATATTTTTTTATTGTTTTTATAAAACCCTTATTTTTTACATGCGACCAAAAAGTTTGAAATGAAAAATATACTTATGAATTAATTATTAAATGTGGTAGTAAGAAAAAATTTTAGGTTTTAGTATAAAAATTATCCTTTATTTTAAATATATTTTTAAAACACCGATAAATCAACCCTTTAAAAATTTATATAATTATTTTATTTATATTTTTTACAAAATCTAAGATTTTATAATACTATCTCATTTATCATATTCAATTAAAATAGTATTATCTTTTTTTTACTCAGGGAAATAAATCTTTTTTATTTATTTTATCTTGAACTGTCTTACCTGATAATTTATCAATTCATAAACTAGTTTTTAAAATAGCATTATAAATTAAATTATCATTATAAACAGATTTTTTTATATCATTATAGGTTGTAAAAGTTTAATTTCTTTAAAACTTTCAACTGTTATAAATAACAAATTACTTAAATTATTTTCCATATAAAATACCCCTTAATTGATTACGATATTTATTTTTTAAATTACTTGGTTTATAACTATTAACTATTGTTTTTGTTTTCTTAATTGTTTTAATAGTTTGATTATTTTTGTAAAACATATTTTTAACTGGTTTTTTATATAAATTATTAATATTTTTAAAATAACTTCGGCGTTCGCGATACCATTTTTTTATTATTAATTTCACCAATAAAATTAAAATTAAAATACCCAATCTTTAAATTATTAATAAATTTTTTAATTTGATTTAATTTGGTAGTATTCATTATTCCTATGTTTTTAATAAAATTAAGTAATTAGAAAAAAATTAAGTTTAGTTTATGATTAAATGATAATAAAATTTATAAAAAATTAAACTTTTTTAAAAATATAATTTTTAATTGAAGAAATAATTTATAAATTTATGAATTTTAACATACTAAAAAAACTTTTTAAAGTTATTACTAATTTTAAAAAGCAATTTTTATTTTTTATAAAAATAAAAATTGCTTTTTAGATTGATTTAAATTAAATATATTAAATTCAATTTTTTCTTTATTTTTATTAGTTTTATCAATTTTTTTTCATTTGTTTTACTATTAAGTCTTAACATTGAGGCAATTAAAATATTTATAAATGTTGGTAGTAAGAAAAAAGTTTAGGTTTTGCTATAAAAATTATTCTTTATTTTAAATAAATTTCTAAAACACTTATAAATAAACCTTTTAAAAAGTTATCTAATTATTTTATTTATATTTTTTATAAAACCTAAGCTTTTGTAATACTATCACTTTTTTATTTAAATTAATTCTAATATTTAATAAAATATTATAATTATCTTTACTATGATTTATTGTGCCAGTTGCTAATTGTAATGGATCGTGTTTGGTTGGTTACTTTAATATTTGGGATCATTTTTGTTTTTGTCATATTTTATATAATAATATTTTTAATATTTAATGTTAAATTCGCATTAGTTTTTTCATATCAAAAAAAGTTATCAAAAATTAAGTTATTTTTTATATTTATTTTTTTGTGTAATTTTAAAATTTTGATCATTAAGAGGAGATACAATTATTGTTAAAAATAAATAACGATAATATTGAATGTTATAAGGTTTCGGAATTAAATTTTATTGAAGATTATGAACAACTGTGGTTTTTACTTTATTAATAGAACCAAAGTTAAAATTATAATCGCGATATTGGTCAATGATAATATTGTCATTTAATTTAAAATAAGATAAGTGTGGCAGATTATTCAGTGTAATTGTTCATCGGGAACTAATATCACTAATTGTTAATGTTTTAAAAATTGCGATAGTATTACAAGAGCTTATGTTTTATAATACTATCTATAATTTATATTTTACTACTGATGAAGCTATTTTTTTCAATTAAAAAATTAAATAATGAGTATATTTTAGCTGACGAACATAAACTTAATGAATTAATTTATGAGTTTGCTATCGATAAAGAGAATAACATTTATTTTGGTAGCAAGAAAAATGTTGAGGTTTTGGTAAAAAAAACAAAATTCAATTTGCTTATTAATTAAGTAATAAAAAAATGATTAATAATTAGGCTTTTTATCAAAATTGTTTAATTTATTTAATTGTTTTTATTTATAATTTTTATAAAAAATTAACTTTTGTAATGCTATCTTTATTTTGGTAATTATGTGTGTTAAAGTATTTAAAAAGGATTAAGAGAGATTGGTTTATTGTATAAAACAGCGTTATCTATTAATGTTTACAAAATAATAATGTTTATTATTCAACAGTACTTGTTGGGGTTTATTTTTTTAAAAATAAAACAAAAAAGTTTGGAAAAACTAATATTTTTGGAACCTA
The DNA here is from genome assembly GCA_964019725.1 of Spiroplasma endosymbiont of Antitype chi. Classification (GTDB taxonomy): domain Bacteria; phylum Bacillota_I; class Bacilli_A; order Mycoplasmatales; family Mycoplasmataceae; genus Spiroplasma. The sequence goes on from OZ026467.1 coordinate 730,101, forward strand.
TGTTCATACAATTACTATTGATCAAAATGATAATATTTTTATTAATAATAATGAAGGTCCTTTTTTTATTTTGATTTTACGAATAACTTACTTTTTCACCTGCAGTAAAGCAAAAAAATACTTTGGATGTTGAAATTTTAGAATATGTTTTTTTTAAATTTTTCTGGTGCGGTTGGATTATATTGCTTGGGTAAATATTATGTAATAAATATCGGTATAAGAAAATAAGTCGAAAGTAAAACAAGATTAATAAAATTTTTTAAAATAACTTTTTTCATTTGACTTTTAACAAAAATTATAATATTATATTATTTGGTATTGTACCGTATTCATTAAAATACCATAGACAGCAACAGATTTTATTAAATCTTAATTATGTTGCCGAGGCATTATCAAAATATAGAACAATGACATGTTTTTATATTATTTAAATAATGTTTTAGGCAATTAATCCGGCGGTTAATTGCCTTTGCTTTTAAAATTATTATAGGGAGGCAAAAAATGAAGCCAGCAATTAAAATTAAAACAACAGTTGTTAATGAAATTGTTAATAACTTTAAAAATGCTAATTCAGCAGTTATTTTTGAATATCAAAAATTAACGGTTTCTGAATTTACAGAACTAAGAATAATGCTCACAAAACAAGATGTAAAAATTAAAGTATATAAAAATAACTTAGTAAGTTTGGCTGCTAAAGAGGCGGGATTTGCTGAATTAGACCAATTTTTAACAGGTCCTAATGCTTTTGCGTTTGGCACAGGCGAACAGATGGCTGCTGCAAAAAATTTAGCAAAATTTGCAAAAATACATCCAACAATAAAATTAAAAGCTGGAATTTATGGGGGCAAAGTTTTAGATACAAAAGCAATTGTTGAAATTGCAACGTTACCAACAAAAGATGAATTATTATCAATGTTTGGGTCAAGTTTATTATACCCATTACGTATGTTTGCAATAGCAGTTAAAGAAATTGCTAAAACAAAAATTGAATAATTAGTTATTTTATTCAAAAATTTTATATAAAAATCTTAATGAGGAGGAAAATATTATGTCATTATCAAAAGATGATATTATTAAAGCATTAGAAGAAATGAAATTATCGGAATTAAATGAATTAGTAAAAGGAATTGAAGATCATTTTGGTGTTGTAGCTGCAGTAGCGGCGGCATCTGTTCCCGCAGAAGGACCGGCAGCAGATGGTCCTTTGGAGGTGAATATTGTGTTAACAGATACAGGACCAAGCAAAGTTGCAATTATTAAATTAGTTAAAGAAATTACCGGAAAAGAATTAATGGCAGCAAAAGCAATTGTTGATAAATTACCAGCAGTAATTAAAGAAAAAGTAAAGGTAGAAGAAGCGGAAGAAATTAAAGAAAAATTAGTAGCTAATGGAGCTTCAGTTAACCTTAAATAATTTAATTTTCTTAAAAAAAGCAAAAATATCCCTTTGCTTTTTTTTTTTTTTTTTGTAAAATATTATTATGTAAAAATAAAAAAATATAGGAGTAAAAAAATGTTAATAAATTTTTTATCTAATATCACTTTTAATATAGTTATTAATTTTATAAATAATATATTTTCATCAATTTTTTTTTGAATTTTTATTTTTTTAATTATTAGTATTTTAATCCGCATTAGTTTTTTAAAAACAAAATCTATTAAAAACATTAATAACACCTTTACTAAATTTGCATTTATTAGCTTTATTTTTACTTTCATTAGCAATTTATTAATTTTGTTTGTTATTAATATTTTTGTTCAATTTTCTTTTGTATGAATAGAAAGATCAACAATTAATTTATTAAATTTTATTTTTTTATTATTCGCTATCTTTCTTAGCGCAACAAAGACAAGATATTTTAATTTTATTATTTTATTTAATAAATTATTTGCTATTTTCTTTTTAATTATTTTTGCTCCAGTTATTTTTATTTTTATTTTTAATGCATTTTTAAAAACAAAAAATAACTTATTTTATTTAATTTTATTAACGATTGGTTATGGAAGCTTAATTATTACTATTGTAATTAATAATAGTGTAACGGAAGTAAAACAAATTTTTCGGAGATTATTGTTTGGTTTTATTTTGTTATTATTGTGTTTAATTTTAAATTTATATTTTATTGAAAATATAAATGATATTAAATTATCAACAATTTTTAAAAATATTTTTATAATTTTTTTACTTTGAATTTATTTTTGAAATGTTGTTTTAATAAATAAAAATAATGCTAAAACACAAAATCATAAAAAAAATAATGATGATTTAAAATATTTTGTTTTAGAAATTAAAAATAATTGTTTGATTGTGGATAAGCCAATTAAATACACAACAATTTTTATTAATGGTTATAAGCAGGTGATGATAATTTAATGTTATATGCTGAATTTTAAATTAATAATTTTTATAAAAATTTAATAAATATAAAAGGAGTGAATGAAATGAAAAAATTACTTTCTATATTAGGATCTACAACTTTAATTTCAACAAGTATGTTAGGGGTAGTTTCTTGTGCAAAAGAGAAAAATAGTCAAAATAATAATTATTTTGATATTGAACTTAATAAAATTGACCCAACAATTCGAAATTTAGTCAAATATAATAGTACAATTGCTAAAATTTTAATTGCCAGTCGTCATGAAAATATGAATACTTATGGGTTTCCAACATTAAAGTATTTTTTAAACAATGTTGGAAAAAATTTAAAAGGAGTCTTTATCAATAAAAGCGGGGAAGAAATTAAAATTAAAGATTATGTTGAAGAATATAAAAAATTAAATAATCTTTATTATAATCCTTGAAAAGCAATAGATAACAATTATCAAACAGAGAAAAATAATTATAATTTAATGTCATCAATTGTTTCAATGACTGATTTTTCAAAGTTAAATACAGAAGCTAACCAAGGACACCCCAGCAATACAATAGACGCAACGGGGCGTTACACAGATTTTGTTGTAAATCCAAATTTAGCATGAGCTCAATATGATACCGGATCTTTAGCAAATATATTATCACAAAAATCAGAATCAGTTATTAATTATATTAATAGAACCGCCGGATGAAGTAATTATTATGATTCATCATCGGGTCCTTATGTATCAAATATTTTATATCATAATTCAATATCAACACCACCAACAAATTCAATATTGTCTTATAAAGATGGTGGTGAAGAAATTAAATTTGGGAAGGCTGTGGCGAACCAATCAAGTTCATTATATGATTTATTTGGTTTAAAATATTTTTATGAAGCAATTACTATTTTAGGCCAATTTGGACCAGGATTAGAATTACCAGTTTTATATTCATTAGCACAATTATTACCATTTATTAAAAATAATCGTTATGGTGAAAAAACTTCAGGAATTTTTTTGGCAGCACTTTTTTTTATTTTAAAACAAATAAAAAGTCAGTTTTTTGATATTTCAGGTAACGTTAAAGCAAATAGTCCGTTATTAGAGATATTTAGTCGTGATACTATTGAAAAAACAGTTATTAATGTTGAAAAACAAAGTGATGGTGAAGTATATAATCCCGATAAAACAATTCAAAGTATGAAACTTTATGATATTTTTAACAGTCCGGTTGTGGCAAAATCTCTAACTGTTATTATGTCGGGGGAGAAACAATATTTAGATCTAACAAGTGATAAAAAAGAACATAAAAATGCCTTTTTAAAATGGTATTCTGTTTTAGGAAATTGATTTACAGAAGCTTTATCAAAAGAAGGTTCAAACTTTGATGTTAAAAAATTTAATAGAATAATATTAAAAACAGCTTATGAGGGTCTTTTAAAATTCCAAGGCTTAATTGGGAATTTTGCCGAAGATAGTGTTGTTGCTTTAATTCGAACATTATTGCAAATGTTAAATGCACCAAACTTTGATTTTTTTAATTTATCGAAAGGAATTGCGGGATTAGCAAATTGATTTTACAGTAATGATAGTGAAGGGCATTATAATTTAAATATTGATAATGTTAAAACAATTGATGATGTTTATAATGAAGGGTCGAATAAAAATGGCTTTAAAGAGGACTTAATGGCAGTTGATCCTAATAGCGAATATGCTAAGTTTATCTTAAATAGTTATGGTTTTGATGAACAAACGGGTCAATATAAACAAGGGTCATTATTTGATATCATTAATATTTGAACACATGGAGGAAATAATACTTATCCTTGTCATGAATCAATGCATAAATTTATTACACAAATATTAGATTCACAAAATGGTTATATTGGTGAATTAACAAGTCAAGTTAATAAAGTAATGGCAGAAGATTGATTTGATAATATCTTCTTAGATCGAAAATGATATATTACAGCATCAGGAACTGGTGTAGATGGTTCAAAATTAGGGGCAATTGTAACCAACGATTCTATAACGGGTGTTCGTTATCAGTTAGATTACTATGGTTCAAAAGATGCTTCAACTAAATTAGAGCGTCATAAAAAACCATTAGGATATACTGATCCCGCTTCAGGGAATTCTCCTTCATATGTTAAACAAGAAAAAGACCCAAAACAACGTCATAATATTGCACCAGATGGTGAAACATGAAACATTCAAGACTGAGTTGATTATGATGGAATGGGTAATGAATATTTAATAAATAGTGACAAAATTAAATACAGTTATGTTGTTCAATTTAATAACCAAGCTCGTTTATTGTATAATCCAGGTATTAAAGATGATTTAACAAAAAATTCATATTTATTAAGTGATTTTGTTTGATACTATAAAAATAATCGTTATTATTAATAGTTAATTAAAAAAGAGGATATCTAAAAAATTTTGCTGTTTTTACAAACATTAAAAAGTATTTTTAAGCAAAAAGCACAGTTAATTATTTTTATAATATTAGCTGCGCTTTTAACATTATTAACAACTTTTTCATGAATTGTTAATACACGTTTAACTAATGCATATTCATTTATGAGGGAAAAACTTTTGCTTATGATTATTTATTAAGATTTTACAGTAAAAAAAACAGGGCAAAATGTAGAAACAATTACCCCATAATATGCTTTTAGCAATGATTATCATTCGGATTACTTATGTTAAGGGTAACAGTGAACATTGCATTATGCTCATTTAGGATAATATGGCACATTAAAAGTGTCGGATAATAATGTTGAAATAAAATTTACTTTTGATTATTGTACAATTATATGATCAAAAAGGTTATCTTTTTAATCAAAAAAATTTACCTTTAATTAAATAATTTATGAATAATTTTTGCTCATAGTGATATTTCACAAAATACAATAAATTTAATTATTGCATATTTAAATAAGAAATATCTAGGTATAACAAATGAAAAAAAATTAAAATATTCCGCCATTGATTTTTTAATAATGGTATAACAAAATGAAAAAAAGATGTTGATTTGCGAGGGAGTGTAGATGAAATTCCCACTAAAGCTGGCATTGAATATATAATATTTAATGAAAAATTAAATAGTGATTTAAGTTTTTTAGTAAAAGATACATAACAGCCTTTAACAAAAATTAGTCTTTATTATTTACAAAATATTAATAATAATCTTTATGTTGGTTATAATAATAATATTGAAAGTACTGTTTTTAGTTGTAAATTGTACTATTAAGTGCAATACTTTATCTAATTTAATTATAACATCAATAAAATAAATGTTCAATATAATTTATTTTTAAAAAATTTAGTAGTTTTGTTTTAAATTTATTAATTTTGGCACAATGAAAAATAAAATAATTAAAATTTTATAATTAATTATATTAAAAATTAAACATTTGTATAAAAAATTCTTTTGAAGATAGTCAATGTAAAAATTTTTTAAGTTTGGAGTTTAATATTTTAGCAACTTATTGAAAATAACTTCTTAAATAAATACTTAAATCAGCCCCTTTTAAAAATCAATGTATAAAATCACGAATTGATATTTCAACTTTTGGTTTTTGAGTTGGAGTTCCGGCATCACAAAAATAAAATTTACAATTTGTTATTTTTTCAATTTTTTCTCAATCAGAAAATTATTTGTCTTGATCAGAAACAATTCCTTTGCACCTATCTTTGAAAAATATGTTAGAAAAAATTCTTTATACTGCGTTTGTAACTTATTTTATTTTTTTTATTTCAATGGTTCAATGATTTTAAATTATGTTAATTATTCGATTAAAATTAAACAAACACTATTGTTTTTACCAACCATAGTATTCATTTTAAATCAACCAAATTAATATTTATCATTTTTTGCTTCATCCATAGTTCTAAAATTTTTTATTTTCCTGCGATTATCAATTCTATTTTTGGTTTTATATTTTCTACCATGAAAATATAAATTATCTTTCTTGAAATTTAAAAAGCCTAAATGAATATATTTATATAAAGTTTTAAAAAATACTGGAAATTTAATACAAAACTTTTTTTCATATTTTTTACAAATTTGTTCTGGTGAATCATGAAATTTGTTATATTTTTAATCCGGTCATTCTAAAATATTTAACAATAATGATGATTTTTTAAAACATTTTTGCCGCTTTTTTAAATAATATTCTTGTGCTAATTTAGCATCATATTTATTATCTTTTAACCTTTTTATTTCTCGTTTAATTGTATTACGATTTTTATGCAATATTTTTGCTATTTCATATATATTGGGTTGACCATTTTTTCTTTTTAAAGAATCAAGTTCTAATAAATATTTTAAATGTGAAATACCATATACATTTTAGACCACTAATTTTGGGTCTTTAAAATAGAACGGAGATTGAAAGTATATGGTAACAAGCATTCCTGCTGAAAATGAATTATATTCATTACAAATAAAAATAAAAAAATGATATTCACAAGAAGAGATTTCACAACAAACAAAATATATTTATCAAAATGCCATTAGTTATTTTAATTTATGTCAAAAATACTATTTATATAAAAATTCATTAAATAATTTAATTAAATTATTTTATAAATCAAAACAAACGTTCTATAATTGATCTAAAAAGATTAAACTTTGTATTAAAGAAAAAATAAATTTTATTGTTTTAGATAAAAAAAACAACTAGACCAATTAATATTAATAACCATTATTCAAAAAATTACAAGATTGCTGTTGAAAAAATGATGAAAAAATGTCGACAAAAATATGGAACTGGTATTTATGATTTTTATAATTTAACACTAGCTGGTTTTTTCAGATATAAAAAGAAAGTAATTAAACATAACATTAAAACTTTAATTAAATAAAATAAAGAATTTAATAATTTTTTATCCTAAAAACAAGAAAATTAAGACCTATAAACGTTATGAAATATCTGAATTGGGACATTTACAACATGATATTAAAATTCTGACACCAAATATGAATGGTTTTAAACGTAATTTATATTGGTATGATTTTATTGATTAAAAATCACGTTTTGGTCTTGCTTATTTATATAAAAATAAATCACAATAATCGGCAATTGGTATTTTTAATCAAGCTTATGATGATTTTTTAAATAATAAAATTAGAATAAACATATTCAGAACCGATAATGGTCCTGAATATGTTTATAGTTATAATCCATAGTATAAATATTATAAAAGTGAGTTTACAAAAGTATTACATCAAAAAAGTTTTATTCATCAAACAACACCGATTAATTCTCCTCAATCAAACGGGAAAATTGAAAGATTTTATCAAAACTGAAATAATTTTTTTAACATCTTACTTGTTATCCTAAAAATATTAATTAATTACGAAAATTAATTAATATTTTGGCACTGTGTAGATATAAACGGCAAATTTATCTCTTGATATATTAATAATAAATTATTTTTAATAAATTGTAACCATTTTTTAAAAAAAATAAATTTTTGTAATTTAATCTTATTTTTATTATATTTAAGTACACTGAAAAATAATTTATTAAATTTTAACTAATAAATTTATTTAATATTTTGTAAAAACATTGCTTTTGCGCTTATTCAATTCAAACACGGTCGAATTTTATCGTTTATAACATTAACTACTAAAATCTATCATTTTTTGAATAACAATATGGAAATCGATTCCTTTAGGAAGTTAATATCTAGATTCGCCTTTCATATGTTCAATTAATGGTTTTTGTTGCGGTTTACAAGGATCACTAAAATAAACTTGTGTTTCAAAAAATGTTTCCATTTCTCTTCATTTACTAAATTATTTTACTATATGAGTTATTATTCCTTTAATTTTAGGTCGTATGTAAAAAATAAGGGTTTTATAAAAACAATAAAAAAAATATCCTTAATTTATATTAAAATAAATAACATTTAAAAACAAAAACCCTTATTTTTTACATGCGACCTAATTTTTCCAATTAAATTATTATTTATAAAAATATCTTTAAATTTTGCCAAAACCTTATTGGCGGTATTATTTTTTAATTTTATTGCAAAATAATTGTTACTTGATTGTTCAACTAATGCCAAACAAATATATTTATAATTTTTTACCATAACAGTATCTATTTCAAATCACCCAACATTAGAAACTTTATTTTCAATATCTAAAATTGATTTAAAATTAATTAATTTTCCACGATTATCTAGTTTTTGTTTTGTTTTATATTTTTTACCCTTATGTGGCAAATTTTATTTTCTTAATTCCAATTTCCCCAAGCTAATTCATTTATATAACGTTTTAACAGGAGCAGGAAATTTAACACCAAATTTTATAAAATAACGATAAATCAATTGTTCGGGCGTATCACTGTATTTGTTAAATCATGTTTTAATAAAATCTAAATACTATTTTGTCAATTTAGGTATTTTTTAATACATTTTTTACACCTTTGTTTATAATCTTTTTGCGTTTGAAATGGTATATAATTTTCTGTCTTTTCAAATCGCTCGTTTTTTCTTTTAACGATATTAATCCCGCGAACCATTTGTCTTGCTATTTCAGATAAGTTAATCTTGTCTTTTTTATTTTTACAAGTATCAGATAATAATAAATCCTTAAATAAATTTCGTTCATCAAATATTAAATGTTTAAATTTTCTCATTTTTATACAAATTCCCTTCATTTTTTCTTATAATGTATTATATATAAAATAAAGAAGTTAATAAATATACAATAATTTAGTAAAGTTAACAACAAAAAACAAATTACTAGTTATAAATATTTAAACAAAAAATATGATTTAAATTTTAGTGACTATAATTTTGGTTTTGATTGAGAATTATTTAAATATTTTGTTGGTGATAGTTACGCCCGATATTTTATTTCATCCTGTTTTTTTAAGTTTTTTTACGCCGGAAGACGTACTAATAAAATATGAAATCATTTATCCAAAAAATTATTTTTTGCTTGTAATTTTACTGATGCTTCGTCGGTAATTTTACGAAGATATGCAAACACCCATGAAGATAATACATTTGGCGATACAATTAATGTCTGTAACTATCTTTATTATAAATGTAGGATTGATATAGTACCCGACAATGAAAATGGTATTGTTTAACCTAAAAATATTAAATAAGGTGGTAAAATTGTTTTTACTAGTGGTGTTCGAATTGCTTTTGTTGATTATGCTAATGGTAATAAAATTATTGTGAGAGTTGGGAAATGTGGCGGCATTATATCGGCATTAACAGATGAAATGATGCGTAATAAAGAAAAAGAAATCTTAAATGATAAAGAATTAGATAAAAGAAATAATAATTTAAGAGTTTTAATGTTTCATTCTAAAAATTTAAAGGTGTCTTACGAAAAATATACTGATGATGATTTTAATGAACAATATAATTTAGATAATCATATTCTGGTAAAAGAATTATCTTGGACATTTCAAAAATGAGACAACATAGCAAAATATCATATAATAGTAACAACATTTTTTCATAAAACATATTATAATCAATTTACTTTTAATCCTTTTGATAAATACCATGTCTTTTATAAAAAATTTGTAACGCCATTTTTACCTTTAAATGAAAAAATTAAAAATATTTTAAAAGAACACAATCAAGTGTATTCATAAAATAAACAAGAATTTAGGGGTTTGGGTGTTTTTAATTTGCGTTTAACTATGAGTACTGTTTGAAATAAAATACCTGATATTACCAAAAAACTTGTTTTAGCAAATAAAGAAAAACGACAATATTTATTTAAACTTGAATATTACGGTTTTGAATATAAAGATAATGACCCCAGCATTTGTGTTTTAAGAAATTATCGTAAATATATTAAAGAGTATAATCTACAAGATTTTTATAATACCAATACAAAACAGTATCAATTTGATATTTATTCAATTGTTTTATATTATGATAATTGTAGTGAAGACCATACAGTATTTTTATTTGTTGTGTGAAAACCATATACTTTTAATTTCCATTCTAATTTAAAGAATAAATGAGTGGTCTAAAATGTATATGGTTTTCACAAGATGTATGAATATTTATGAGACGCCATATACATTTTAGACCATTTAGTCTTTTAAAAATTTTAACACAGCTTCGGATGATGTTAAAAAATTTATTCTTTTAGTTCATATAACATTGTTGTAATAATCTAAAAAGATATTAATTAATTTTTGTAATTCATTAATATTTTTAGGATAACTAGAAAGATATTCAAAAAATTTATTTCAGTTTTGATGAAATCTTTCAATGTTCCCGTTTGATTGAGGGGAACGAATTAATGTTGTTTGATGAATAACACTTTTTTGATGTAATACTTTTGTAAACTCACTTTTATGATATTTATACTCCGGATTATAACTATAAACATATTCGAGACCATTATCGGTTCTAATTCTTTTTATTATAATTTTATTATTTAAAAAATCATCATAAGCTTGATTAAAAATACCAATTGTTGATGACTGTGATTTATTTTCAAATAAATAAGCAAGACAAAAACTTGATTTTTCATCAATAAAATCATACCAATATAAATTACGTTTAAAACCAGTTATATTTGGTGTCATAATTTTAATATCATGTTGTAAATGTCCCAATTCAGACATTTCATAACGTTTATAAGTCTTAATTTTATTGTTTTTAGGATAAAAATTATTAAATTATTTATTATATTTAATTAAAGTTTTAAGGTTATGTTTAATTACTTTCTTTTTATATCTGAAAAAACCAGCCAGTGTTAAATTATAAAACTAATAAATGCCAGTTTCATATTTTTGTCGATATTTTTTAATCATTTTTGCAACAGCAATCTTGTAAGTTTTTGAATAATGGTTATTAATATTAATTGATCTAGTTGTTTTTTTTATCTAAAACAATAAAATTTATTTTTTCTTTAAGACAAAGTTGAATCTTTTTGGATCGATTATAAAAAGTTTGTTTTGAAGGTTATTCTTGTGAATATCATTTTTTTATTTTTCTTTATAATTAATATAATTCATTTTCATTAGGAATACTTGTTACCATATACTTTTAATCTCAATTCTAATTTAAAGACTAAATTAGTGGTCTAAAATGTATATGGTTTTCACAATATGTATGAATAATTCTATTTACATTTTTTTGTTTTAAGTTATAATAAATAAAGTTATTTATATAATCAAATATGGCGGTTGTGGCGAAGAGGTTAACGCTCCGGATTGTGGCTCCGGCATTCGTGGGTTCAAGTCCCATCAGCCGCCCCATTTTTAACTACAAAAGTAGTTTTTTTATTTTTAAAAAGAAAAAATATCAAATATAATATAATATCTCCCCTATTAAAATTAACAAACAAATAAAGGGAGATTTTTACTTAACTATAAGTTCTTATAAAAATCAATATATAAATTTATAATTTAGAAAATAATTTATTTTCAATAAAAAAATTGATAGTATTACAAAAACTTAGGATTTATAAAAAATATAAATAAAATAATTAGATAACTTTTTAAAAGGTTGATTTATCAGTGTTTTAGAAATTTATTTAAAATAAAGAATAATTTTTATACCAAAACTAAAACTTTTTTCTTACTACCAAAAAATTTCTAATTAGTTAAAGTCTATCTATTTACTTAATAAATACAACTGATATAATGAAAATATTGACGTATTTAAAATAGCATTTTATTTTAAAGTAATTAATATCAAAATAAAATTAAATATTATGGCAATTTAAATTTAATAATTTTACATAATTTTTTATTGTATTATTTTTAGTTATTTTTTTTGTTGTAATTTTAAAAAAGTAAATTATGGGAGGTAACATTATGGACTCGTTACAATTTGGAGATAGTGTTTTAGTACATGCTTATAAACATAATGGTTCAGTTTACCGCAGTTGAGAATCGGCAGTTGTTTTATTACTAGAAGAAGAATATATTGTTTTAGTAAATGAAGATGTTACTGTTACAGAATTGAATGGTAGAAAATGAAAAACAAATGAACCGGCAATCTGGATTTTTAATCGGAAAAATTGAAGTAATATTATTTGTATGCTTAAAGATACCGGGATAAATTATTATTGTAATATTGCATCACCATTTATTGTGGAGCAAAAAAAAATTAAGTATATTGATTATGATTTAGACATTAAAGTTTTTGCCGATGGTAGTTATAAAATTTTAGATTTAAAAGAGTTTAATCGAAATCGCATTGCTTGAAAATATAGTCGTGATATTGTTAATGCAATTTGAACAGAAATTGATAATTTAAAGCATTTAATTAAAAATAAACTTTTTATTTTTGAACATAGTCTTGTAGAAACATTATGCCAACAATATTTAGCATTAAAATCCAAATTGCTTAAATAATGTTTTATTGTTTATTCTATAAATAATAGATATAATAAAAGTGTTTTAGAGAGGGGATTTCTAATGGGGCAATATAATTTTTAAAAAAAATTTTTTATAAGTTAGTGCTTTTTTTGAACCGCAAACAGAAGGGGAATCTTTGGAAGAAGGAAAATATGCATCAAATTGAGATCATTGATTTAAGTTAGAAAAATACCGTTTTTTAATCAATATACTTGTTTAAATGATTTTTACCATCGTTATCAAGAAGATATTAAAATTGCAAGAAAGTTTAATTTTAATTCATTATGAATATCAATTAAATGAACTAGATTAATTCCTGATGGAAAAACAATTAATCCAAAAAAAGTTGAATTTTACAATGTAGATAGTATTACAAAAATTTTTTGAGATAAGGCAAAAAAATGTAATTGTAAATCAAAACAACAAAATGAAGCTGGTGAATATATTTTTTTTCTTAATACCAAAAATTGGTACACTGAAAAATACTATTAAATTTTAAAGTAATATTTATATAAATTAAGGTCATATAAAGAAAATAATTAAACTATTGTGCCTTAGTTTTGTTTAAAATAACTTAGAATATATTGTTATATACTATTAAAATCATTTAACCATATGACGGAAAAAGTTTAATATTATTAATAATAATAAATAATCCAAATGGAATTAAAATAATTCACGCATCATTTAAAAAAGTCATTAATTGCCTTAAAATATCATATAAAGCATATTTTAATTTACCCATTGCCATTACCTAATTATGTTCAAATATAATCCATTTCAGTCCCCAAAGTAAAACCCCATCTTCTAAAAAATTCATTATTTTCTATCATCCTTTTTTTCAAGTTATTTTTTTATTTTTTCTTACATTGAATTTGTCGAATTTTTTTGATAAATTGATAAACTAATTCACTCAAAAATTTCTAACAAAATAAAAATACTAAATATTCATGTTAATCATACTGGCATGATATAACTACTTTTGATAAATTAAAAAATTGAAATTTGCAAACTTGCTACGCTCGTTGTCACTTTGCTCAATTAAAAACATTATTGAATAAATTATTCGCCAATAAATTACGCGGAATAATTTATTATTTTACTTTTTAATTTTAATATATTTCGCAATCCTATTGACAGTATTAATAACATTATCTTTTCCACACTTTTTCAATAACGACTGCAAAATAAGATATTGTTTTGTTTGCATAATTTCAACTCTTTATTTAAAATATTAATAAAATTTATTTTGTAAAAATGTAAATACCACAAAAGTACAAAATGTATGTGGTTTCTACAGATTTAATTAAAAAAAGTCATAAAAAAAATTCGGTCGCATGTAAAAAATAAGGGTTTTTGTTTTTAAATGTTATTTAGTTTAATATAAATTAAGGATATTTTTTTATTGTTTTTATAAAACCCTTATTTTTTACATGCGACCAAAAATTCAACAAATATTAACTCAATTATAAAAAGATAATAATATTTAAAATAGAGAACAATTTAAAAATTAAAATTATTGATATCATTACAAAAGTTGAGGTTTTATAAAAATTATAAATAAAAAAAATTAAATAAATTAAACAATTTTGATAAAAATTATAATTATTAATCATTTTTTTGTATTACTTAATTAATAAGCGAATTAAATTTTTTTTATACCTAAAAACCTCAACATTTTTCTTACTACAGAATAATTTCCAATAAAATTATTGTTATTTTAAATGATAATGGAATGATTATTTCTAAAAATGTTAATATTTTACATACAATAGTTAGTAAAGTTTGAACTTGATGACTATATCATAGTGCTAGTAAATTTGAAAAAGTTTTACGTTATATTTGCCCATTAACATTATTATGATTAGGTCACCTATTAGTTTAAAAAATTATTCGTATTTTTGCAATTCCGGGGTTATTTTATAGTTTTGATTTATATTATATTAGGACAGTGGATGGCCATAATTTTCGTAAATTAGCAAAAAATCTTCGCCAAACAAAAAAACGAAATGCAAGTGTTGTTCTTCATCTTAAAACAAAAAAAGATTATGGTTATGGGTTAACCTCGAGCATAACAAGAGAGAAATATCTTTCTTATATTTTAACTGATAATAAACATAATGAATGAAGTTATTATTTTGCAAAAATTTCGGAAAAAGTATTTCAGACAGCGCCAGAAAAATTTTATTTTATTTCTTCCGCAATCCAAGCTTCAGTACATTTAGAATAATTTATGCTTCAAAATACGCAATATTGTTTAGATGTTGTTATAGCAGAGTAACGCGCCGTTAACTTATCTGCCGTTTTTACTTTTTATACCATCAAAAATTAATTGTGAGTATGTATGATATTTTTTTACAGAGAACTTATGATCAATTTTTACATTATGTTGTTCGTAATAATTTGCCATTTTTTTAATTGAACAAGCTATTTTAGCGATTGAAGATGGTTATAGTCGCCATGGAATTTATGATATTGGTTTTTTAAATAGTATGGGTGATTTACCAATTATTAATCAACCAGCAAATAGCGGTTGGTTTGACCAGTTATTAAAGTTATCTTTAATTAATAAAAAAGATCCCTTTTTATTCGTCACCAAAAAGGGGAAATTACACAGCAATTTTTGTCATCACCATTATCATTTGGACAATGATAATATGTGGTAGTAAGAAAAAAGTTTATGTCTTGGTATAAAAATTTATTCTTTATTTTAAATATATTTCTAAAACAATGATAATATGTGGTAGTAAGAAAAAAGTTTATGTCTTGGTATAAAAATTTATTCTTTATTTTAAATATATTTCTAAAACAATGATAAATCAATCTTTTAAAAAGTTATCTAATTACTTTATTTATATTTTTTATAAAACCTAAGTTTTTGTAATACTATCGAATATGTTATTAAAAATCGTAAAGTTAGAATTTTATTAATCACATATGGGAATAATAAAATTAAAACAAAAAAAGTTATAACAATATTAGATACAAAAAAAATTAATGTTATTAATTACCACTTTATTAATACGTTTGATAGAGAAATGTTAAAACAAATTAACATGGAAAAATATCAAAAAATTATTATTTTTGAAGAAGTTAACAAAGAAACTGGTTTATATACAAAGATTATTGATTTATTAATTAAAAATAATGCAACAATTTAACATTATGGTTATGAAAATGGTTTAATTAAAAAAGATATCAATAATCTTGAATAAATTTTAAGAAACTTAATTAATTAAGAAATATTGATTTTATTATAAAAGCCCAGGTTTTATAAAAAATATAAATAAAGTAATTAGATAACTTTTTAAAAGATTGATTTATCATTGTTTTAGAAATATATTTAAAATAAAAAATAATTTTTATACCAAAACCTAAATTTCTTTCTTACTACCAAAATATACTTGTATTATGAAAAAATAAGAGTTAAATTTATAGAGAAAAAAAAGAGAATAATGATAATGGAATATGTTAAAGTAAAATTAGATAAAAAAGTAAAATTAGAGCAGTATTTAGAAAAATATCAAGTTGATGGGATTTTATTTCATTCGACAGTTAATCGTTTTTGACTATCTGAATTTGCTTCTTCAGAAGGCTATTTGTTATTCACAAAAAATGAATCAATCTTGTATTTAGATGGACGATATATTACTGTTGGTAAGAAGGAAACAAAAAATGTTACACAGGTTATTGAAATGACAACCAATCATCATGGTGGCTTTTTTGGAATATTGCAAAGTGATTTGATTAAAAACAAGGTAAAAAATTTGGCTTTTGAGAGTGATTACTTAACATATTTAACTTATAAAAATTTAACAACAAATTTATCATCCGTTACTTTAAAACCAGTTGATTTCTCAGAATTACGAGCAATTAAAACAAATTCTGAGATTGAAGCTTTAAAGCTAGCGTGTGCAATTGGTGATATTGCAATTAATAATGTTATTAACAAAATTAAAGTTGGAATGACAGAACGTCAAGTTGAACAAATTATTATTAATAGTTTTATTGAATATGGCGCCGATAAACCTAGTTTTGATACAATTGTTGCTTCTGGGTGACGAGGAGCATTGCCGCACGGACGTGCAACTGATAAAAAAATTGCGAATAATGAATTAATTACAATTGATTTTGGTTGTATTTATAATGGTTATTGTTCTGATACAACACGAACAATTGGGTTAGGAACACCATCATTTAAAATGTTAGAAATTTATGATGTTGTTTATGAAGCACAAAGGTTGGGAATTCACGCAATTAAACCGGGCGTTACAACAGCGACAATTGATAAAATTTGTCGTGATTATATCATAAGTAAAGGTTATGGCGAATATTTCACACATTCAACGGGGCACGGGGTTGGGATTGAAATCCATGAATTTCCCCACTTATCACCATTTTGCGACGCCTTATTAGAACCAGGAATGGTTATTACTGTTGAGCCGGGAATTTATATTCCTGATTTAGGTGGTGTTCGCATTGAAGATGATATTTTAGTCACCGAAAATGAATTTCAGCTTTTAACAGAAGCAAAGCGTGAATTAATTTTAATTTAAGCTAATGAAAAAAAATTAACAAAAAAAAAAAACAAACAAACAAATTTTTATTCTTATCTTTTTTATTTTCATGCTTTTTTATATTCTTATCATTGTTATTAATTATTATTGCCGGCAAAGAAATTTATCGGTAGTAAGAAAAAAGCTTAGGTTTTATAAAAAATATAAATAAAATAATTAGATAAATTAAACAATTTTGCTAAAAAGTCTAATTATTAATCATTTTTTTGTATTACTTAATTAATAAGAGAATTGAATTTTTTTATACCCACAAACCCCAACCTTTTTATTACTACCGAATTTATGGAAATATAATTGTTATTAACATTTAATTAATATGGCTTATGTTCTTTTCATTTTATTTCTCCACCAATAAAATCAATTTCAGGTAAGATTGGTTTACCTGTTATTTTTCAACGATATACATTTTTAATGTAATTATTATTGATATCAAAAATGTCAAATTATTTTATTACATTTAAAACATTATTTTTAGAAATAGTAATTTTATTTTTACTTTTATCATTATAAAATTATTTTATTACAAAAAATATTCATTTTTTTTAAATAAAAGTTGTATTTTATATTTTTCATCTACTACATAATAACTCCCCCCATAACTATTATAAAAATTATTAATATTTAACTTATTATTACTATTTACCCTTCAAATTACAAAATATCACTTATTATAAAAAGCATTAAACGATATTAGTTTTACATTTTATCAGCAATCTTTTAAAGATTTTTCAGATAAGATATTAAAATATATTGAATTTAATTTAACTATACAATTTTGGAATATTAAAAAGTTATTTTTGGTTTTATAAGGAGGTGAAATTAAGTCAAAATAATAGGGGGCAATTAATTTAATATTATCATTATAACCCTTGTTAATAACGCATTTGCTATATGTATAATTTGATAACATGTATATAAATTATTTAAATATTTTTGGTAGTAAGAAAGAAGTTTGGGTTTTGGTATAAAAATTATTCTTTATTTTAAATATATTTTTAAAACACTAATAAATGAACCCTTTAAAAAATTATCTAATTATTTTATTTATATTTTTTATAAAACGTAATCTTTTGTAATACTACCATCTTTTACAGCATTATCATTTAAAGATTTGTAATTATCTAATTTTCAATTTTAAAATAAACGGTCAATAACATCTTCGCGTTTTTGTCCTTCGAATTTTTGGCGTAATTTTGCCGCTTTATTTATTGGTAGGATTACCTTTTTCATAGCATTATGCGCCCCTTTAAATTTTCCATCATAATTATATCGATATATTAAATAATTTAATAAAACTTGTTATAAACCATTTTTATTTATTAAATCTAAAATATCTTTTCCCTGAATATATTATTTTTCAATACTTCATGATAAAAAAATTTCGTTAAATCAATACTGAAATATTATTAAATTAGTATTTGTTTCAATTGGTATTGATAATAATGGTAATAAACTAGCATTTTCAACAATTTATTATGGATAAGAATAAACTGCGAGGTACTACCATATACACATTTTAGACCATTTAGTCTTTTAAAAACTTTAACACAGTTTCAGATGATGTTAAAAAATTTATTCTTTTATGTCGTCTAACATTGTTGTAATAATCTAAAAAGATAGTAATTAATTTTCGTAATTCATTAATATTTTTATGATAACGAGGAAGATATTCAAAAAATTTATTTCAGTTTTGATGAAATCTTTCAATTTTCCCGTTTGATCGAGGGGAACGAATCGGCGTTGTTTGATGAATAACGACTTTTTGATGTAATAATTTTGTAAACTAACTTTTATGATATTTATACTCTGGATTATAACTATAAACATATTAGAGACCATTATCGGTTCTTATTCTTTTTATTCTAATTTTATTATTTAAAAAATCATCATAAGCTTGATTAAAAATACCAATTGCTTATGATTGTGATTTATTTTCAGATAAATAAGCAAGACAAAAATTTGATTTTTCATCAATAAAATCATACCAATATAAATTACGTTTAAAACCAGTCATATTTTGTGTAATAATTTTAATATCATGTTGTAAAAATGTCCTAATTCAGATATTTCATAACATTTATAAGTATTAATTTTCTTGTTTTTAGGATAAAAATTATTAAATTATTTATTCCATTTAATTAAAGTTTTAATGTTATGTTTAATTACTCTCTTTTTATATCTAAAAACCCAGCTAGTGTTAAATTATAAAACTAATAAATACCAGTTTCATATTTTTGTCGATATTTTTTAATCATTTTTGCAACAGCAATCTTGTAAGTTTTTAAATAATGGTTATTAATATTAATTGATCTAGTTGTTTTTTTTATCTAAAACAATAAAATTTATTTTTTCTTTAATACAAAGTTTAATCTTTTTATATCAATTATAGAACGTTTGTTTTGATTTATAAAATAATTTAATTAAATTATTTAATGAATTTTTATATAAATAGTATTTTTGACATAAATTAAAATAATTAATGACATTTTGATAAATATATTTTGTTTGTTTTGAAATCTCTTCTTGTGAATATCATTTTTTTATTTTTATTTGTAATGAATATAATTCATTTTCAGCAGGAATGCTTGTTACCACATAATTTAAATATCCGTTCTATTTTAAAGACCCAAAATTAGTGGTCTAAAATGTATATGGTATTTCACAGGTTTCTGAAACAACTTTGCTTTCTTTATCAAAATCTTTATTACTAAATTCTATTAATAATCAATATTCTCGTGTAGTTAATAATCGTAAAAAGTATTTTTATTCATCATTTGAAAAAATAGTATTTTACCACTATATTGTTGTTGTAATTTATGTTTATCAACGATAATTTTATTGACATTACTTTCTGCGATTGTCCCTATATAGTTGTTTTCGGTTTTGAAAAACCGAAAATATGAACCGTTAACTAGTAAACCGTAATTATAAACAAATTACCAATAACAATGTTAATTACAAAAACAACAATATAAATAAAAAAAAAATTGCCATCATTTATTCATCTTCTGCATAAAATTAAAAATGTAGTAATTAAAAAAAATATTATAATTGATAGGCAACCAATAAATAATTTTAATAAATTAAGTTCTTTTAAAAAATTTTTCACATTAAACTATTCCATTCTTAATTGTTTTTAATTTCATCTAAAATAATTTTTTTATTTTTAATCTTTGTCTTAATTTTTTCTAAATATTTCTGATCAAAATAATTATTTTTAATTTCACTTAGTAAATTTAAAGCACTATTTAAGTTGCTTTTTTTGTTATAAAAACTTAATTTCTTGCTTTTTTTCTTCTGTAGACTGATTTTTTTACATAGTAAAATTTGATATTTACAATTGTTTAGTTCAGATATTTTTATAAATTTTTCTGCTGGGGTTTGTTTTAGTTCTGCTTGATAATATTTTTCATTTTCATAATCATTTTTACTATTTTTAATTTATTTAATTACTTCATCATATTCTTTAATTTATGCTGTAATTTCTTGTTTTAATTTTTCATAGTAAAAAATGTTTTTAATTATTGGTTCTTTTTGTTTTGTTTTTGATAAGTGTGGTTTTTTATTTGCAATATTACCACAACTAATCAAATTCATTGTGTTTGTAAACAAAAAAAGAAAATATTGATAATAAACTAAGTAATTTTTTCATTTTTTTATCACACCCTTATTTTTTTCATTTCATTTTATTTTTTGTTGCCCAACTATCATTAATAGAAATATTATATTTTTTTTAGTCAAACATAACACAGTTTTAATTTTTAAAATGACAAAAAAGATATTAATTAATAGATTTCATTATTTAATTTTTGGAAGAATATTTTTGTTTTGTTATGTAATTTAAAATATAAAAGGATTAATATTATGTTTAAAATTAAAAATATATTTTGTTAAATAACAAATAATAAAGATGGAATCGTTAATTTAATAATATCCAATAATTTTATATCTTATAATAATGAAAAAATAGATGAAATGTTAAAAGAAGTTGTTGATTTATATATCTCATAATGATTAGAAAATAAAAATAACGAAAAACTAAATGAAAATAATATTGGATATTTATCTAATAATTTTACAATAATCATTTATAGTCTATGAAAATAAGATAAATTAATATCGATTACAAAAAACAAAAACTTTTTTATTAATGCTAAAAACTTTATACCAATAATATCACCTTGAGAAAAATATAAATGGAAAATAATAAATTTAAAATCAAATAAAAATTTTAATAAATATATTGATAATTTATTAAAATTAGAAAAAAACAAGTGAATTATAAAAATAAATTATCAATCATAACTTATTATCATCTAATAATATTGGGTATTGAAAATGGAGGGAATCACATAATATTATATTTATATAAATTATTAATTAATAAAGAAATTGATGAATTAATATTTAATGTCAAAAATGAAATAAATATTGAAAATATATTAAAAAATATTGTTGTTAAAAACAATAATTTGATTTTTTCAAACTAGAAAAAAGATAATTTAAATCAAGTTATTAGTATTTTATATAATTGCAGAATTTTAATGAAAATATTTTATTCATTAGTTTTGAATGGGTAATTTAATTTATTAAATTAATTATCATTTGTAAATTATTTATTATCATTTCTTCTTGATTCTTTTGTAAACAAAAATAACAAGTTTCTCAAATATAAAATCCCCCACTAATTTTTGTATAATTATTTAATTTAAAACAATTATTTTTATTTTTACAGCCATTATTTTTTATTTTATTAAAAACATCTTCATGATATTTTAATTCTTTAATTAATATTTTTTTCATATTT
The DNA here is from genome assembly GCA_964019725.1 of Spiroplasma endosymbiont of Antitype chi. Taxonomy (GTDB): domain Bacteria; phylum Bacillota_I; class Bacilli_A; order Mycoplasmatales; family Mycoplasmataceae; genus Spiroplasma. The sequence goes on from OZ026467.1 coordinate 752,210, forward strand.
ATTGAATCATAAATAAAAACCATTATCTCAATAATTATCATTTTCAATATTTTTTCAATCTTCTAGTATTTGTTATCATTATTCTTGTATTACTTCTATTGGCTGAACTTCAGTACTTTTATAACTTTTATTATGTTCATTTATTAAATCATTTAAAACTAAATCACAATTAACATCATTGTTGTTTTTTGAATTAAATTGCTTTTTGTTTTCTTTTTTTAATTTTTCAAAATTTAAAATTAAATTTTTACCCACAATATTACCATTTTTATTATTAACGCCACTATTGACTTCATAATTATTATTTTCATCAATTTCTAAACTAAAATAATTTTGATAACTTGATGAGCATAAGTGATTTTTATCTAAAAGAACGCAATCTTTTTGTCTGTTTATTCAAATATGCGTTTTATTATTTATTTCTTGCGAAATTAAATTTTTGTTTAAATAAATTTTTTTTATAATATTTAAAATCTCACTTTTTTTTATCTTATTTGATTTAAGATATTTTCAATATTGTTAATTTTATAAATTAAAGCTTCTGTAATTTGTTTTAAATTACTTAAATTGTTTTCTGTTGTTGTTTGAATTTCGTTAATTAAATCACTAATGGTATTTTTAATATTATTTTAATCCATTTATCATCTCTCCTTTCTAAATTACATTTCATATTCAATTTAATCTTTATTTACTCTTTCAAATAAATCTCTTTTCAATATTTATACGAAGTGTTTATTTAATTTTACAAGATAACAAAAAAAAGATGATATTTATTGTCTTTTCCTATATTTTCTCCCGCCTCTTTGTTATACGCTCTTGATATGTATCTTCAATTTGCCTTGAATTTCCTTCTCTAAATTAAATATATATAAAATTAATTTTGTTTATCATTAATTAACTTGACTTTAATTTATTTATTTTTAGTTATAAAATCTTGATTATAAAATTCTTTATAATATAACATTTTGTTAACTAATTTTTAATATTAATAATTCATCCTTTATTTTTTTCAAAAATTAATTTTTTAATAATTTGATGTTTATTTTTGCATTGTAAAGTCAAAAATCAAATATTAAAGTTAATTTTTTGTTTGTTAATAATTTCTAATCTTGCCAAACAATGCCGAGCATACTTTTTAAAATATCAGCAACCTTTTCTGTTTTTGGTTAATTTTGTAAATTAATCATTGATATAAAACTGATATTTATTAATTAATAATGTATTATTTGATAATTTAATTTTTAACTATTTTCAACAGAGTTCTTTTAAAGACAATTTCAAAAACTACTTATAAATAGTAAGATTTCTAAATTTTTTTATTTTGGAACACTTACCCCTTAACCATTGCAGATTAAAGTCTTATCCCCAAATAACCATAACTAATTTATATTGCCTAAATGAATTGAATACATCTTGTCGTAGTGTTATGGCTCCATCTATATTAGTTTATAATCACTTTTCTGGAGCGACGACATACCAGAATAGAAGAGTTTAGATTTAGTTGTTTTTGCTGTTATTTTTTTCAACTAAGCAGGATTAATAACAATTTTAACCTAATTAAAAAAGATATAATTTTATATCTATCTTTTTCTTATTTTTTGGAAATTTTATACCAACCGAATATTTTATGCGGTCGCCCAATTTAAAAGTTTAGCAAAGTCTTTTTTTTACTTTACTTACTTTTTTGGGTGTGTTCTTCATCCAATTTAGTAAGTACTAATAAAAAGTATTTACTATTTTTTAATTATATCTTTTTCTTTGCGATTTGAATATCATTTATTTCATTTTATAACATCTTGTATATATTATTCGTGTGAATTATATATTCTATTATGGATTGTAGCTTTATTAAGTAATGAATGAAAAATTTCTATAACCATATTATCTGCACAGCGGTATTTTTTCCCCATTGAAATTATAATGCTGTTAGATAAACATTTATCGAGATAAATAGCGGATGTGTATTGATATCCGTGTTATGAATTAATTATTATTCCATTCAGATCTTGTTTTATTAATTTTATTTTATTAATTGCATCATTTAAATTATCTATTAATAATTTATTGTCATTATATTTAGATCACTTTACATCAACCATTTCTTTAGCATATACATCAATAATTGTTGATTGATAATATTTTTTTTCTTTTCAAATTAAATATGTTACATCAGTATATAGTGCCGAAAACATTGTTTTTATATCATTGAATTTACGATTAATTAAATCGATATTATTACAAAAGTTTATTTTTTATAAAAAAATAAATAAAATAATTAGATAACTTTTTAAAAGTTTGATTGATCGGTGTTTTAGAAATATATTTAAAATAAATAATAATTTTTAAACCAAAACCTAAACTGTTTTCTTACTACCACTATAATGAAGACATTAAATCATAATGATTTTGTTATTACTGGGGGTATGATGTAATAATAAAGGCAAAATATCTGTAACAAATTATTATAATGATGAATTAGCAATGGATGACCCAACTAGTGGAGGTGAATTTTTTAATTATATGAGAACACGATAAATTGGAATTAAATTAATACCCACTCAAAGTGGTAAAAAAATACTTCATTTAATCAAAAAAACATGTGAATTATAAATTTGATACCTAGCATTTAAAAATAATGATATAACTGCTGATTTTTAAATAATTAAATAAATTACAACATAAGAATTAAAAACAACCGATGATACATTGCCAACTTCTAAATATATTAATGATCATTATCAATTAAAAGGTAGTAGTAATGATTGATAATTATTTGATACAAGTGGTTTTTTTAAAGGATAGACTTTTTATAAAATAAAAGATTTTAATATTAATTTATAAAATTATAAAATAATAACCCTTTTTTATAATAATATTGGTGATAAAAATAAATTTGGAGGATTTATTGAAATAAACGGAAGTAATTTAATTTAACCAGAAATTTATTTTAATATATTTAACGGTGTTAATTGTACAATAATTTATTTTACAAGATTAAAAGTATCAAATGGTGTTATTGCCTCTTATTTTGTATCAAGTCCAAAATTAACTTTGAAAATAAATTCAATTAAATTTTTTAGAAAAAAAATAACTAATTATAATTACAAAAGCTTAGGTTTTATAAAAAATATAAATAAAATAATTAGATAACTTTTTAAAAGGTTTATTTATCGGTTTTTTAGAAATATATTTAAAATAAAGAATAATTTTTCTAACAAAAGCTAAACTTTTTTCTTACTACCGCAAATTATTCGTTAATTAATTATATTACTTTATAATAATCACTAACATAACATATTTTTTTGTTGTTTAATTATCATTACCTCACTTTCAAATTATTTTTTATAGTTAATTTTTAAATAAAAAAAAAAAAATCAACTATTTAATAATAGTTTACATTTTGCTCCACTTCATCGTACATTATACGATATTTTAATATTTTAATTATTTTAAAATAAATGACTTTTTATTAAAAGAAAAATTTAATATGAAAGTAAAAAACAATCTAAAAAGATCAAGTTGGAAATTGATTGGTGATCTATCACAATATTTTAAAATGGCACGTAGCGCAATTAATCATGTTTTAATTAAAATGGGTTTTTACAAAGATGAAACAATTAAGATATCAGAAAATTTTATTCATCTCTTGAAAGAAGAGATAGCAGAATATAAAGAACATATTGAAGGTTATAAATAATTATTAAATAAGTTAAAAACGACTAATGCTGAATTAGAAAAGTAATATTATTAAGCCCTTGCTAAAATAGCGAAATAAAATGGGGAATATTTTTTTAGAAAACAATACTAAAAATATTGCATTAGAATCAAAACTAAAACAATTTTAAAAAAAGCAACCCAACAAATAACTAAACCGGTGTGATGAAAAAAGATAACATATAATATTATGAAACAAGGTCAACAATATCAAAAAATTATTAACGAAATTTATAATATTTATGAATGATATGTATCAGATAAAGAACATGAAATATAAAAAATAAAAACAACAACACTGTTGTTGTTTTTATTTTCGTTTTCTTTGATAATTATAAACAGATGTTAATACTAAATTTTGGGGGCTCCATTTTGTCAATTTTTTTACAATTTTATTAACCGTACCTGTTAAAATATAATTTTTTCTTTTTAATTTTAATCCCTTTAGTAAACTTTTTCGAGCATAAGTAGATGTCTTCATAACTTTCACTGTTGAATTATATTTTACATCTTTCTGGTTACTACTTCGATTTCAGAAATCAGTTTTTAACGGTCCCGGACATAAGGTAATAACTCGAACTTGTGATTTTGTTTTTTTTAATTCCGTATTAATAGCCACTCCCAAACTTCATACATAAGCTTTTGAAGCATAATAACTAGCAAAAACCGGGGCTGGCGTAAATGCCGCTAATAAACTACCAATGTTTAAAACTCGCCCTTTTTGTTGTGCTATAAAACGTTGTACAAATAATTTTGTTAAAATATGGACCGCTTTAATATTTAAATCAATCATATTCATTTCTTGTTCTAAACTAGATTCATTAAAATAACCCCATACACCATATCCGGCATTATTAATTAAAATTGTTACATTATCTTTTGCAACATCATTAAATAATTTTTCACAATTTTCTAAATTACTTAAATCATAATTAATCATTTTAATTGTTTGTGTTGGATATTTTTGTTGTAAAGCAGTGACAGGGGTTGTATCACGAGCAACGGCAACAATATTATAACCAAGTTTTAATAATTCTTCGCAATAACAATATCCCAATCCTTTACTAGCGCCAGTAACAATAGCTCATCTTAAGTTATTAATATTTGTTTTTTTCATTATTTTCTTGTCTATTTTCTAATTTTGGTTTTTTAATAATGGTCATATCAAATAATGTTTTACTATTTAAGAAAATATAATTTCCCGCTGCCGCTAATGATAATACCGTTGCTAAATACATTGGAATCATAATAATTTGGTTAACTCAACCAAATTCATCTCATTGGCCCGTTTTTAAAGAATGACCATTAAACATGCGAAAACCAATAAAAAATAAAATTGTCATTCCAAACATCTCCATTGCCATTCTCACACGTCCTAATTGATTAGCAGACATAACCACTTTTTTTGTTGCTAAAATTTGGCGAACAACATCAATTACAAAATCGCGAGCAATTAATAATATAACCATTCAAACCGGAATAATGTTTGCACAAGCAAAGACAATTAAAACAGTATTTGTTAGTAATTTATCGGCAATTGAATCAAAAAATTTACCAAATGTTGTGACTTGATTGTAGTGACGAGCAATAAAACCATCTAATAAATCAGTTAAACTAGCAATAATAAATAAAATAACAGCAATTAAATAGCTAATTGGCAATGAATAAGTAACATTATCTCCTTTAATTGTCAATCATTGATCTCATCCATTATATAAGGAACTATTTTCAAACATAACAATTACCATTAAAGTAATAATAACTGGGATTAAAAAAATACGAATTAATGTAATACGATTAGCTAAATTCATTTTAAGCCCTCTTTTCTAAAAATATTTTATCCTTGATATTGGGTATTAATAAAAAAGCTTATGTTTTTTATAAAAATTATTCTTTATTTTAAATATATTTCTAAAACACTTGTAAATAAACCCTTTAAAAAGTTATCTAATTATTTTATTTATATTTTTTATAAAAAATAAGCTTTTGTAATACTATCTAATATTACTTACATATTATATTATATAAATGTATAATATTAAAAAAAGTTTATGAGGTGATGGAAAAAAAATTGTTAAATAAATAGTACAATTACTTCAAAAAAAAAAAAACAAATGACAATTGCATCATATTAATCAATAACAAGAGGTCTTTTTAGTCATTATATAACTAATGTTCCAAATGCTATTCATGTTTTTTAGGCAGTATTATTAATTATACTAATGACATTAAAATTAAACTTGGTCATGTTTCCCAATCAATAATTACAAAATATGGTGTTGTTCCAAAATAAACAGCCGAGGCAATGGCTTTTACTTGTCAAAAGCAATTTAATAGTGATTTTGCCATAAGTTTTACCGCTAATGCCCGTGTTTCCAAAGCCAATTAGACAACTTGCCAGTTAGAACTGTGTTTGCAACTATTCTTTTCCAAAACCAAGTAACAATATTCTCATTAACATTTAATTCAACTTGATCACGATAAAAAATTAAAATTGCAAATTTTACAATAATAATTAAGCATTTACAACAAATTTTAGAAAAAGAACAAGGAATTAATAGTAAAAAAAGATAAAAATAAACAGAAAGGAAAATGAAATAATGGAAAATAATAAAACATCCCTCTCGAAACAAAAACCCTTATTTTTTACATGCGACCACAAAATAGTTGACCAAGATGAAATTTTAAAAACATTAATAAAAGAAATCAAAAAAACATATGGTAAAGGCGCTATTATGAAATTAGAGGATAAGAGCAACCTAACAATTGAAGCTGTCGCAACCGGAGAATTTTATTGCTTGATGAATAAATTGGAGTTGGGGGATTTATCCTAAAGGGAGAATTATTGAAATTTTTGGACCATAATCATCAGGAAAAACAATCCTATTATTACATGCTATTGCTGAAGTACAAAAAAATGGCGGACTATGAGCCTTTATTAACACTTAACTCGCTCTAGATCCAAATTATGCTAAAAATTAGTGTTAATATTGCTGAATTAATTATTGCCCAACCCGATTCAGGCGAAAAAGCATTAGATATTTTAGAAACACTTGTTAAATCAAATACAATTATCGCATTGGTGCCCAAAGTATAATTAGAAGGAGAAATTAGCGATGTAACAATTGGTGCCCAAGCACGTTTAATTAATAAATATTTAGGAAAATTAAGGTATTAAGAAAAAAGTTTAAATTTTGGTATAAAAATTATTCTTTATTTTAAATATATTTATAAAACACCGATAAATCAATCTTTTAAAAATTTATCTAATTATTTTATTTATATTTTTTATAAAACCCAAGCTTTTGTAATACTATCTTAAAGTTTCATTTAATGTAAATAACGCTTTATTTTCATCATCTGTATTTTCGGCTGTATAAATACGAAATGAAATAACTTCATATTTACCATCCGATAAACAATAATAATAAATAGCCTGAATTAATTCGAATTATAAATTAACAAATTTATTTTGTACAACACTAGAAATAGCATCAGCAATAACAACATTTTTAATATTTTGTTCTATTAATAAATAAGCCAAAAGTCTTATTCATTAATTTTAAATTAAATATTTTATCAATAGGTACTGGAATTATTTTTAATCCCATTGTTTGAGTTGTCTCGCCATTTGGTAATGAATAATCATCTTGTCATACCACAAGATTAGTTAAATTATATAATGATTGTCCCGAATTAGGTAATCAAGAAACTTGTGTTGCTGTTGCTGTTGCATACTGCATAATACTTGCATAAAGATCTGCGCAATAAAGCATTAACTATATTAACATACGCTTTTTGGTCTGTTGTATTACCTTCTAATGTAAAGGGTACTTGTGGAAAAAATTAATGTGAAAAACCGTATACATTTTAGACCACTAATTTTGGTCTTTAAAATATAACGGAGATTGAAAGTATATTGTAACAAGTATTACTTCTGAAAATGAATTATATTCATTACAAATAAAAATAAAAAAATTATATTCACAAAAATATCCTTCACAACAAACAAACTATATTTATCAAAATGTCATTAATTATTTGGTCGCATGTAAAAAATAAGGGTTTTTGTTTTTAAATGTTATTTAGTTTAATATAAATTAAGGATATTTTTTTATTGTTTTTATAAAACCCTTATTTTTTACATGCGACCAATTATTTTAATTTATGTCAAAAATAATATTTATATAAAAAATTATTAAATAATTTAATTAAATTATTTAATAAATCAAAACAAACTTTCTATAATTTAGTTAAAAAAATTCAACTTTGTCTTAAAGAAAAATTAAATTTTATTGTTTTAGCTAAAAAATCAACTAGACCAATTAATATTAATAACCATTATTCAAAAAATTACAAGATTGCTGTTGCAAAAATGATGAAAAAATATCGACAAAAATATGAAACTGGTATTTATGGGTTTTATAATTTAACACTAGATGGGTTTTTCAGATATAAAAAGAAAGTAATTAAACATAACATCAAAACTTTAATTAAATGGAATAAATAATTTATAATTTTTATCCTAAAAACAATAAAATTAAGACTTATAAACGTTATGAAATGTCCGAATTAGGACATTTACAACATGATATTTAAATTATAATACCAAATATGACTGGTTTTAAATGTAATTTATATTTGTATGATTTTATTGATTAAAAATCACGCCTTGGTCTTGCTTATTTATCTGAAAATAAATTACAGTCATCAGCAATTGGTATTTTTAATCAGGCTTATGATGATTTTTTAAATAATAAAATTATAATAAAAAGAATGAGAACCGATAATGGTCCTGAATATGTTTATAGTTATAATCCAGAGTATAAATATCATAAAAGTTAGTTTACAAAATTATTACATTAAAAAGGTGTTATTAATCAAACAACACCTATTCGTTCATCTCAATCAAACGGGAAAATTTAAAGATTTCATTAAAACTGAAATAAATTTTTTTAATATCTTCCTCGTTATCCTAAAAATATTAATGAATTACGAAAATTAATTAATATCTTTTTAGATTATTACAACAATGTTATACGACATAAAAGCATAATTTTTTTAACACCATCCGAAGCTGCGTTAAATTTTTTAAAAAACTAAATGGTCTAAAATGTATATGGCGTCTCATGGCTTGTGGCAAATTAATTGTTGCCATAATATCGATATAATTACAAAAGCTTGGGTTTTATAAAAAAATATAAATAAAAAAATAGTAAATGCCAATAAATAGCCTAAAATTGTTGCTAAAATATATCCTCATCAACATAACATAGTTATTTTGTCGTAACTTAAATCATGATGTTGATAAAAATAAAATAATAAATAATACCTAATAGCGGAATTAAATAATGCTGCAAAAAATACTCATTCATTGAATTGGTAATCAACTTTTAAAATCACCAGTAATCGGCAAAGAAAGAATATAAAATAATAATGTAAATCAAATAACTACCATTGTTAATAATCCAATTTTACTATTATCATATCGTCTTTTTCCTTATTTTAAATTATTAAACACAGAATTAAGGAAGAAAGCAGAAAAAAGCAATGTTGAATATGGGGTATATAATGTTTGGTTTTGAAAAATAACAATAAAACTAATACTAATATTTGATCAACTTTGTAAATCCGCTAATTTTGTTTAATACTTCGGTACTAAACTTTTGGGAATATAGGTAGTAATAAAAAAGCTTAGGTTTTGGTATAAAAATTATTCTTTATTTTAAATATAATTTCTAAAACACTGATAAATAAACCTTTTAAAAAGTTATCTAATTATTTTATTTATATTTTGTATTATGTAAATTAAAGCAGCAAATTATGTCTATTGTTAGTATGATAATAACATCATTTAAAATAAATGCAACTATTTTTTTAAAAAAATTAAAATATTTGTAAGTTTAGTTTATTTTAAGAATATTTAAGCACACTAAAAAATAATTTATTAAATTCTACTTCAAATAAACTTATTTAAAATTCTCTAAAAATACTTCTTTAGATTTTCTTCATTTTAAACAAGGCCTTAATTTTTAATTAATAACACTAACTACCCATTCTATTTTTTGTTGAGTAACAAGGCTAAAATCTGTTCCCTTATGATATTTTTTTCTAAATTCACGGTTTATTCTTTCAATTAAGTGTTTTTTTGTTAAACCAGGGTCACGAAAATAAACATTAGAACCAGTAATCTTTTCCATTTCTTCAAACTTACTAAATTATTTTCCTCTATCTGTTAAAATTCCTTTAATTTTTTCAACTAAACCATTAATTCTAACTATATGTTCAAATTTTTCTAAAACTTCATTGGCAGTATGTTCTTATAATTTTATAGCAAAGTATTTTTTGCTTGATTGCCCAACTAATACTAAACAACTAGATGGATGGTATTTACCAAATGCCGTATCCATTTCAAATCAACCAACATTATATTATTTATTTTTAATATCTCATATTGACTTAAATTTATCATCTAATTTTCCGCGATTATCAGTTATTTTCTTTGTTCTATTTCTTCTGCCACCATTTAATAAATTTTTATTTAACAAACCCAAAAGACCTAAATAAATTCACTTATAAAATGTTTTAAAACAAGCAGGAAATTTTACACCAAACTTTATTAAAAATCGTTGAATAATTTCTGCTGGTTAATTGTAAAGAATATTAAATCGTAAATTTAAAAATTATTATTGTTCTTCTGTGAATGTAGGTATTTTTTTAATACATTTTTTTCTTTTTTGTTTATAATCTTTTTGTGCTTCAACCTGCATATAATCTTCTACCTTTTTAAATCGATTTATTTCTCTTTTAACAATATTGACTACACAAACCGTTTGTCTTGATATTTCAGATAGGTTAATTTTACTATTCTTCTTTTTGCAATTATCAGTTAATAATAAAACTTTAAATAAATTTTTTTCGTCATATTTTACATGTGTATATTTTTGCATTTTTCTGTCTACAATTCTTTTTAAAATATTTATAACATTAAATTAAAAATTATTGACAATTATTTTTATAAGTATATATTTTAAGTAATGAACAGTAAGTAAATTCTGTTTATTAAAACTTTTTATAAAAAAAGTAATTAATTTTACTTTTTTTATTTTGGTGTAAAATATAGATAATAAAAATAACTTGTTAAAGTTTTTTTATAAATTTTAATACATTTTTTACTATTTTATTCAATCATATTTATTAAATAATAGCAATTTTTAATATGAAAAAGAGAGTAAAAATGAAAGAATTGAATCCAAAAACAGCAAGTTTACGAACATTTTATCGTAAAATAGATGAATTTTGGCAAAATAAATCACCCAATAAACCACATACTTTGAATGATTTAACCAATTAATTCAATCTTTCTTGCAAGTGAAGATATTATGCTTATGCGATCAAAAAGATAGTTACTTTAAATGAAAGACAAATTAATAGAATTAAAAGTGAGATAATTGAATATATTATGCGTTCACCTGATGGTGCTAAATTATATTGACAACGAGCATTTAATTATAAATATTAACTGCAATAAAAATAACTTGAAAAAGAATTAAACTTAAATAATTAACGGCCAATGATTGTTAATTTACAAAATGATATTAGAGATATTAAAAAATAAAGTGATAATAATGCTTAATCATTTTACTTATTTGTTAGAAAATACTTATTGGTTATTAAAAAATAGTAATATTTGTAATAAATATCCCTTTGCTAAGAAATATGAGTTATTTAATGAAATTAATCAAATTGGAACACGATATAGTGGTAAGACTATTTCAAATATTAAAATGTTTGGTGAATTATTAAAAATTAGTTTATTAATTAAAGAGCCATTTTGTATAATTGCTATTATGTATTGGAGTAAAGATTTAAAAGATAGTGTCTTTCAAAATATATGAAATATGTTAGATGAAAATAATATACCTTATACTATTAATTTATCAAATTTTACTTTTACTTTATCAAATAGTAGCAAAATATATTGTAATAGTTTACACTCACCGAATCGGAAAGAAAAATTAAAAGCTTTTGCTGATTTAAATAAATATAAATTAGTTATTTATTGAAGAGAAGAATGTGACCAATTTAAACAAAAAGATTTAAGTGATTTATAATTTGCTATTCGTGGTTATCAAAACAAAATAACAATTAATAAATGCAATCATGAAAGCTTAAAAAGATATATTGTTGGTTATTGTAATGAATTATTACCTTTTAATGAAGAAATAATGCGTAGTAAATATGAACAAATTAAATATATTGAAAAATGAAATATGAAGATTATTATTCATTATTATAGTTGAAGAATTAATTATGAATTACCACAAGATAAAGTTAATGAATAATTAAGATTAGAACAATTAGATATTGAAAGAGCAAGGGTATGAAGTTGAGGATTGCCAGGTAATACAAGTGGTTCAATCTTTGCGAGATATATTGATATAGTGCAAGCAACAGATATTATTCAACCAAATAAATTATTAGGTGGTGTTGACTTAGTAAAATCTACCAGTCCCAAGGGACATACAACAGCAAAAAGTTTCTGAATATATAATTTTCATTTGATAAAAAAGCATATAAAGTGGCATAATATACACATTAAAATGCTACGCAACAATTTAAAGGACCATTAGAACAAGTAAAAGATATTTTGTAATTTTACAATAATCAATTAAATCAATACTTTAATTTAATTCAGCAAGGTATATCAATTAATGTTGATGATAGTGCTTATGCAACATTAGAAAGTTTAAATAGAGAGAAATATAATTATACTTTTGGTCAATACATTAATTTTAAAACAACACAAAAGCAGAAGTTTAAAATAAAACATCTTGTAGAATCATTTACAATGTTAATAAATACAAACCAATTAAAATGATTATGAGAAAAATGTAATGTAAGTAAAACCCAATATGAATTAATTCAATGAGAAGATAAGCCCGGGGCAATAGAAGGAAAAATATTAGACTTATATGATGATGGATTTGATAGTGATTTTTATGCCTTACATTTTGAATTAATAACAATGGTTAAATATAATAGTTCAGCAGATTATAAATTATGACAACAAAGGGATTAAATAAATTAATGAAAAAAGATATTCATGTAATACATGATGAACGTGTAATAAATGCAAAAAGACCATATATGTGTCTGTTTATGGACAAGTTAAAAAAATACTTTGTCCAGAATTAAAAAAAGATAATATCGCAATATGTAAATTAAATTTATATAACGAATATATTAAAAAATATCAAAAAGTTAAAGTATTTGTACAAGTTTTAGCAAATGAACCAAATTTATTAACGGTAAATATTATTAATTATGCACTTATTTTAAAATTAAAGGGGCAAAATAACAATGAATAATACTTTCTCCAGTTTACCAAACTTAAGTTATATTAGTAGTGTTTTAAAATTTTATAATTATGATTGAACAATTAATTTAGCAAATATTATCGCTCGTCATCAAATGCGATTAATAAATGGTAAAGATATTTTATTTAAGTCGCATCGTAAAGATATTTTATAAAAATTAAATTGATGATATTAAACTTATAAAAGAAAAGAAAAGTTAGATAAAAACGAATTAACAGCAATTTTAATGGGTAAAACTATCTTTGGTTTATTAGAAACTAGTGATGGTAATATTGATTTATGAATTAAGCCTTTTAACTTTACATCACGTGTAAGTGAAATAAATGAAATTAAACAAGATGCTGATATTTGATTAAATTATCATCAATCATATAGTAGGTTTATTTTAAATTTAATTTGTACCAAAGATAAAATAGTTATTAAAGGTTGACCTAAAAATAATGAAATAGTTGTCGGACAAAGTAAAACACAAATTAAAGATGATATTAGAACTTTTTTAGTTCAAAAATTTAAAAATAAATTAGGAATAGTACCTTGTTTAGAAATGATAAATGAACCTAATCCGTTGTTATTATCAAATTCAAATACATTAAATCCATGACCTACAATTGCAAATTGTTATAAGTTACAATTTTATTTAGAAGATAGTTTTAATATTAAATTAAAAGAACGATGAGCTTAATCGTGTGCACTGTGATATTGGGTATTGATGATGGTTTAATGAATGCTTACAATATGGGAAATAAAAAAGCATTACAAGATGTATTTGATGATATTTTAATTCAATCAGGTCAAACAACAGCAGATGGGACATCATCGCAATCTTTACGAGTGGTACAAGGTGTGCCAAAATTATAAAAATATACCGAAGACCAAAAATCAATTATTGAGCAAGTATATTTAGCGTTTCATTTTTACAGTACTTTTGGCAATAAATCAGATAACGATCAGAATAAAACGCAGTCATTATTAAGTAAAACAAAAATACTTAGAAAAACAAGCATATTTACAAGCATATCGTAAAAAATATTATACTAAGATGTTTGATACTGTTTTAAAATATTATGATTTATGAGATGGTATTGGTTAACGCCCTCTTATGGATTTTATTTTGTTAGTGCTAGTTTAGTAGACTAAATGTGACAAAATGAATTAATTACTACTTAATTAGATAATGGTATAATGGAACCAATAAGAGTAATTACTGAATATGATAATATTGATGAATTAGAGGCGGCAAAATATTTTGAGAAAGTAGAACAATGACAAGATAAAATACAAGCAAAGGAAATTGAATATAATAATAAATTAATGTTATATGATGAAACTGGTAATAATCAAAATACCTTACAAGGTAGAACGGGAATTAAGGATAATTAATAAATGAGCAGAATTAATCCGGGGTGTTATGGAATAATTAAGAAGACAAGCCCATGATACTTTAATAGATATAATAGAAAACATAAAAGATAACAGACATTGAGAGTGGTATTTCCTTTTAATTTTTATAGTTCATATATGCCCGATACGGAAACAGGTTAAAAACCTAATAATTCAAAACCAAGTGATTATGGTAGTTATTCACGAATATTTGATAATATGGAAAGTACTATTGCTCAATGACAAAATAGTTTAAAAATAGTGCAAAAATATAAAGGTGAAGAAATTAATATCTTAATGATTGATGATTTTAGTAAACAACAAATTAACTCAATTATATGAGCAACTAATGAAACACCTTTTGCGATAAAATTAAAAGATGAAAATATTAATGTTTATTGAAGATTAATTGATGGTGTAAAAACATTTATGATATTAATAAAATGTTAGAATACTTAAAGCGATATAAATTAACTTATTTTATTAATAATGATAATAAAGTAGATAACTTTTACACAAAAGAAGTTAAAGTTGGTGAATATTGAGATGCCCATATGATTGATGATAGAAGTTCAATTCAATTTGATGAAGCTAAATTTGAATAAGTATTTACTTAACAATCAACTGAAAGACAATATACTTTATTAAAGTTTAGATGAAGATGCAGAAAAATTAAATATTAATGATTATTATAATTTTTATGCTGTATTTAATGACCGCGGTTTAAATATTGGTGGCGGTGATATTAATTCTGCACCACAAGATAGACAATGATTATATCCATCTAATGTTATTAATTATTATTTACCTTATGATGGTAGTTTTTTATGACAAGAAATTACCTTTTCAAGTATGAATGACAAAATTAGTCATAGTGGATTATCTGCTAGACAATTTATACAAACAAGTTCCCCAGGTGAAGGTTATTATTTTCCTAAAATAACTTATGATGAAAAAAAATACATCCATTATTGAATTAGATGAGATTTTATTAAAAGATCCAGGGGGGGGTTAGAGCAATGGCAGTTAAATTTTATGGCAATCCTATCTTTTTTTGATATGCCTGTTATTGGTCGACAAATTATTAAAGGTCAATTTAATAAAAAAGTAATGAATTCTCGTGATTTATTAATGTATAACATGTATCATTTTATCCACCCGACAAAGTTAATACTTATTCATCACCCGAAGTAAGCTGATATAACAACATTCTAGGTATTCAACCAACTATGATAACTGGTTATGAAAGTTGAAAAAAAGATATAGAAAGTAGATATGACTTTTGAAAACATAAAAATAGTGAAGGTATTATTATAACTGACCCAACTACTACATCATTATCAAATTCTACTGTTGGTATAAATATTAATAAAGAAGATAAAGATTCTAAATTTTATTGGTCTAAAAATTGAATGATTACTCCGCCAAACAACATAAAAGTAAATAATGAAGATGTTAATAATATAATTAGTACGCGAGCATCATCTTATTTTAGAAGAAAAGATTAATTTAGCAATACAGTCGGCCAAGTTCAAATTGAATATAATAAAATTGGTACATGTAATGTTTAAGATATTTTAAATATGAATAATTTTATTAATCGCTAAATTATAGTATTACCTTTAAACTACACTCAAAAATTAGTTTTTAATCAATTTACTATTCAGCAGGGTGGGGTCTGTAAATTCTTAAACTTTATTTCATTTGGTATTCCATGAAGATGAGTAATTAACCAAGATGAAAAAACTTGATCTAATTTTCAATGACTTAATAGCTTTATGATTGCTAATATTTATAGTTTTTATAATGATGCATTTTGGTCTGAAAAATCAAAATTTAAAGGTTATTTACCATTTTGAAATATTTAGAAAACAAGGTAATGATAAAGTTGGCGCTATTTTTGGGGCTAATGCTAATAGTTTGGGTTTTACTACTTTATTAGCAGATAAATGCAAAGGTACAGTTTTAACTAAAGATGGTAAAAAAACAAGTGAATTAGTTTATTCAACTTATAATTTAAAACAATTAAACCTTAAAACTAACCGAGTTTACTTAATTAATGAAAAAACCCAAAGCAGTAGATGCACAAACACCAGTTAGTGATAGTGAAAAAGATAATAATTGCGAATTCTTACAAAAAATAGATGGGACAAATTGTAGTTATATAATTGATATGTTTTCAATACAAGCATTATATAAAGGTAATTTTGAAATTATTTTTTTATGCTGATAATCCATATACAAATAACGAAGAATATTATTTACGCTTATCAGTATGAAGTTTTCGTGGTAAAACAAAAAGTGTATTAAATAATTATTTACGTGATATGACAACTAATTATCAAACTAGTTCCTTATTACCACATGATTATTAAATACCAATATTTAATTATCCGCAATATAGTTCCATATAACTATAAAACTTATACAAAAGATATTATGCCCGCCCCGTTGGTGTATTACTACCATTAATAACTAAAATTACAGCGCCAGCACAATGTAAGAGAGCTTCTTTTGATATTCCTAATAATTTTATTAATTTATTTTATGATGAATTTAATTTTTACTTATTATGAGATTGAAATTGATTTAAAAAAAATTGATTCCACAATTCAGATTATTGATAAATTTAAAAGTGCTTATAAAACAATAGAAATAAGCAATCTAGGTAATTTAAAAGTTGAATGCGGGCCACCGAATATAGAAAATTTTATACCGGATAGAAATATTAATTTAAATGGCGGTCGTAATGGTTGTTATGCTAATTTTGGTTTTTTATCTAATATAACTTTACAATAAAGTGGTTGTTCACAAAATGATAAAGTTAATTTTCCAAACGCTTTTTCAATAGATACGAAAAAAAAATAACTAATGATATTAAAACATTTGTTAATGGTAAAACTAATGGTTTACAAAACGATAATTATAAAAATAGTTATATAACTGAAAAAGGTAAAAATAGTGGCGATATTAAATTTTTACTTCAAATAACAAGATTATTTGATACTGATAAAGATAAAATCAAAGAAATATATTTACAAGCATATTATACTAATAATGTAAAATTAAAAATTATATTTTCAAAAGTAATATTTACTCAATTATTTTTGCGTAATAATAATTACAATTTTCTATTTTTCTATTCTGGCAATTATAAAGATATTATATTAGATATTTATAACACAAATGTTTTATTTATTATAAATAAAAATGATGACGCGGTTAAAATAACAATAAAGCCAAGATAAAAATAAAAAAGAGATAATTAAAATAGTGCACCCAATTTAGTAAGTACTAATAAAAAGTATTTTCTATTTTTTTAATTACATCTTTTTCTTTACGATTTGAATATCGTGTATTTCATTTTATAACATCTTGAATATATTCTTTATGTGAATTATATATTTTATTATGGATTGTAGCTTTCTTAGGTAATGAATGAAAACTTTCTATAACAATATTATCTGCACAGCGTCAATTTTGCCCCATTGAAATTATAATACCGTTAGATACACATTTATCGAGATAAATAGCGGATGTGTATTGATTATCCGTGGTCTGAATGAATTATTATTCCACTCATATCTTTTTTTATTAATTTTTATTTTATTAATTGTATCATTTAAATTATCTATTACTAATTTATTGTCATTATATTTAGATCACTTTACATCAATTATTTCTTTAGTATATCCATCAATAATTGTTGATTGATAATATTTCTCTCCTTTTCAAATTAAATATGTTACATCAGTATATAGCACCGAAAACCTTGTTTTTATATCATTGAATTTACGATTAATTAAATCAGGATATTGCAATAAACCTTTTTCTTTATTATGTTTATATTTCATTTCTCTTCTCATTTTTCTTACATATTCAGGTTTTATTTGATTATCACGCATAATCCTTAAAACTTTTTTTAATTATATTTTATATCATAATCTTCCTTTAAATATTTAGTAATTCTTCGATATCCAAATTGTTTTAAATTTTATTCATAGACTTTTACAATATCATTTATTGCTTTTTTATCTTTTTTTGCTACTGTCATAATTTTTATATTTATCTCAATAACTACGTTTTAACCCCGTTAATTCTAATAATAATTTTATTGAATATTCATGACAATTTTTTAATAAAAGAGACGATTATTAGTTTGCTTAATTGTAAAATTCATGGAGCTTTTTTAATAATTCATACCTTGTTTTATAATATTCTAAATCTCTTTTACCAAAATATATTTTAGGTTCTTTAGTATTGTTTAATTTATTTTTTTTTATGATTTTCTCATCAAGATTATACTGTATTTGCATTTAGATTATATTTTTTTGCTAATATTCAACAACTTTTTTGTTTAATTTCCTCAATGATTTTTTTGTTCTAAATTATGATGTATATTTGTTATATTTTTGACCTTTTCTTGCCATATAAAAATACACCCCCTCTAAAATTTTATTAAAGCCTTTTTTACTTTACTTACTTTTTGGTGTGCACTCTTTTAAATCTCTTTTTTATTTTCCATTAACTTTTACAATGCCATTTTCATCTAAAATTAAATCAGGCTCTTGTGTGTATAAATTTCAACGATAAACTGATTTAAAATTATTACTATTTTCTTCTCAAATAAAAGTTGGTTCATTAATTGATTTAAAAATAATTAAATTAATCTTACTATCATTACGCGAGTAATGGCGTAATTGAATTTTATATTTACTTTTTTCATCTATAGTCTTATATCGGTATTCATGTTTTGGAGGTATTATTTCTTCATAATTTTTAAACTTAGTAATATTTCAATTTTGACCTTTTCATACTACATAATATCATTTATTATCAACTGTATTAAATGGTTTTTCTTGTGGTGCCATTCATTCTAAATTATCTCTAATTTCTTGGTTAGCAGTATCTATTTTATTCTTTTCTTTTTGTTCTTTTAATTGTTCGGGTGTATATTCATTTGGTGTATTACAAGCAACTAAACTTGTTGCACTAGTTCCTATTAAAGTGATTGTTCATAAAAGACTTAATATTTTTTTCATATATTTTCTTTCTTTTATAGTTTATTAATTTAATTAAAAATGGTAATAAATTAATGGTTTATTTCCATAAATTAACTATAAATAATAAATTTATTAATTAAATTCATTAGCTAAAAAACAACTCGCAGAAACTAATGAGGTAAAAAATGAAACTACATTACCAATAACAGGTATAAAATTACTATCCACTGAAATGGCGTTTGTTACAGATCCACATAAAGATAATGGGGAATAACTTCCTAATTCTTCAATTTTATTTTTTAAAAAATTTAAATCACTTTCTAATGATTGAATTCTATTATATAATTTTTTTATATAGCTATCATTTTTAATAATAAAAATATTTTGAGCTAAATAGTGAAATTGACTTCTAATCTGAAATTTTTTATCATCTGTTCAAGTTATTTTTTGTTCCAAACCAAAACTAGGTACATCTTCTTTAACTTGACGGTCTATTTCATTTTTTCATGAATTAAAATTATTTGATCAATTTTTTAATAACAATGAAGTATCTGTTAAATTAAGTCTAATAAGATACTTAATAAATATATTACTATTTGTTTTATATATACTTGATTTTTAAGCTACTATTTTAGATGAAATATCTGTTTTTTCAATTATATATAAATTATCAATATTTAAAGATTGATTTATTTTTTTCATTTCATTTAATATTGTATTATCATCGTCATCGTCAATTATTCCTAAATATTTATTTAGATTTAAGCTATCAAGATAAGTATCTCTCTGACATTCGTCTGCGGCAGCACCAGCACCAATCCCCCCATCCCTATGGGGGGGCCGCAAAACAACAACCCCCCCTACAAGAGCGCCAATTCCCGCTCCTATTAAAAGTTACCAATACCCGGGGGAACGACACTGCAAATTGCAGCACCGGAAGCAGCACCAACAGCAGTTTGTGTTCCCGCAGAAGCGCCAGCCGTTATTCCAATACATTCTTCATAATTATCAGCTCTTTTATTTCTTTTTAAATTTTCTAAATTATCTTTTTGTTGATAATGAATATCAATATTTTTGATATTTTCTTCTTTTTGATAAGCACTAGCGGCAATTGTTGTCGGTACAACAGTTCTACTGATATTTAATATACTTAATAAAATAAGTAATTTTTTCATAATTATTTTTTTACTTTTCTTGATCTTGAAAATTTTTATTAAGATATATTGACATTATATATATATATATATATATATGCAAGCTATTTTAAAAATTGTATCTTGTTTAATAATACTTATTACGCGTTTTAAGGGATAAATTGGCAATAAAATATATTAAGCTTAGTTTTTTTTCGGTGGTGGTGGTGATGGGGTTTGTTGGTTTTTGGGGTTTTTATTATTTTATATATAAATACAAAGTATATTGTATTGGTAAAATAATATGTTATTATTAGTTTAGTTAAATAAAAAAGAAAATGACCCGACATCATTCTTGCTTTGCATTATATATCAATAAATAATTATTTTAATTTCATTATAACACTTTTATCTTATTTGTTTAGTATTTGTATAAAAAATATATTCTATTTGTGAACTATTAGTATATAATTAACTTATAGGTTTAATCTTTTTCTGCAAAAAAAGAGTTGCGCTGACTTGTTAATCGGACAAGGATAAAAAAAGATGATTTTATAAAAATGTTTGTAGTATACCCACACACATTTTGTATATTGCAATAAAACAAGAAAAAATAATAAAATATATAATTTAAAATATAAAAACATCATTAAAAATGATACATATATAAATAAAAATTCTAAAATTGACACAATAAAAAATAGTTTAAATAAAACTTTATAAATTTAAAATTATTTAATTAAATTAGTTAAAAATTTAAATGTTGTCTTAAAATTTAAAGATTTATGCACTCTTTCAAAATTATAAAAATAATAGTAATCATTTAATTTATTTTTTAAACCAATTGCATCCAATATTTTTTCATCAAATACAAATAACTTAGTATAATTTTGATGAAATCTTTCAATTTTACCTTTTTTACTGCGGAGAACGAACGGGTGTTTTTTTGATGTAAAATATTTTTATTAATACCAAATATTTTTTAAAATCACTAATTGCTCTTTTAACAGCGTCAATAGCATTCTCGGTGCATAATTTATCATAAATATAACCGAATACCCCTCTCATTCTTTAATCAATAAAATCATAAACATAATACTTTTTATCAACCGGAAATTTACTTGGCATAAAATATTTCGCATCCATTTGTAATAACCCTAATTCTTTAAACTTTATATCTTGGATGTTGTCTTTTAATTTATTTAATTTTATTTTTTATTTTTAATCAACGCTTATCTTTTTTAAGTCAACAAAAAAATATTTTTAAATTTTTTGGTGCCTTATTTTTAATTATTTGCCATGAATTCCTTTTTTAAATTATAATACAAATATAAAACACCACCAGCACGTTTATCAGAATATTCAAAATATAAATCACAGATATTTTTTCGAGTATCTTCACTATATTGATAATTAATATTATTAGGAACTGTTGATTTTAATAATAAATCTTCAAAATTATTATTTAAATATGCAAGTAAAATTTTATTTGCTAAATAATAAAAATTTGAAAATTTATTTTTAAAATATTTTTTAATTAAATCTTTTAATAACAACTTAGTTTAAAGAAAAAAATCCTTGGCATAAATTAATATATGCAAGGATTTTTGTTTTTATTATTTTATAGTATTTATTTTTATAATTTTTACTTAAAAAATCCTGCGATTTTACTTGTAAATAGCTTAAATTAGAGTTATTAATAATATATTCCATTATTTTACACTCCCCTTAAGAATATATATTATAATTATAACATTGAAGATAATTTAAAAAGAAAAGATAAAAATATGAAAAAAATACTTAGTTTTTTAGGAATAATCGGATTAACAACAACAAGTACAAAAACATTAATTAGTTGCAAAAAACCAAATAACAATGAAAACGAGGGGGGTAATAAACCAGAACCAGAAAAAATACAAGAACCACCCAAAGGTAGTAATTGAAAATTAGATAATAATCCTAATTTTATTAATTATAAAATTGATAATAAATGATATATTGCAATTTTTATAAAAAATACAAAAGATTGATATATTATTAATTTTTTAAATAATAGAGAGAATGATAAAATCTTAGGTAAATTTTCATTTGATGGCGTTAGTCAAAATTTTTATTTATCTGACCTTAGAAATTGTTTTAAAAATGGTGATGTAAAAACAGTTTATTATTGAAATAATACTAATAAACCACAAATACCAACAATTAACCATAATACTGGTGAAATTACAGATTGAAAAGGTTAAAAAGGAACTATTTTTAAGTTCCTTTTTAAATTAATCGCACAAATTTCATAAAAATAATTAATAAGAATAAATTAGTTATTGTACTATATAATGCAGCACTAAATTTTCACAATTCGAATGTTTGACTTAAAAAACTATATATTGTTTGAAAAATTTTATCTGGATTGGTTAAGATAAATTGGGCAACAACAATGTAGAGTAAATATTTATAATTAAATTACAATGGAGGTGTAATTATGGCAAAGAATCATTATACCGATGAATTTAAGCAACAAATTGTTGGTCTTTACAAAATTGGTCAAAATCCTGAACAATTAGCCAATGATTACCAAATTGGTAAATCTACTGTTTGGAAATGAGCTCAACAATTTAGCAACTCGGGATCATTTAAAGCTAAAGACAATAGAACACCAGAAGAAAACGAATTAATTCAATTACGTAAAAAAGTTAAACAATTAGAAATGGAAAATAACATTTTAAAGCAAGCAACACTGATAATCGGCAAAAAATAGCAATCATTAAAAATAACAAAGCAAAATATCCAATTATTAATTTATGTAAAACATTGAAATTGGCTAGATAAACATATTACTATCAATTAAAGGCAAATAATCCCAAGAATAATCAAAACATTGATAATGCTGTTATCAGTATTTTTCTAAAAAGTCGTAAAAATTATGGAACAAGAAAAATTAAAATCATGCTAGCTCAGCAAAATATTATATTATCTCGTGTAAAGATTAGTAAAATAATGAGAAAATATAACTTAATTTCAAATTATACAAAAATCAAATACAAACATTCAAATACAACCAATTTTACATATAAATATAATAATTTATTAAATCAAGAATTTAATAATTATAAACTACATGAAGTTGTTGTCAGTGATTTAACATATGTTTTTATTAAAAATAAATGATATTATGTTTGCTTTCTAATTGATTTATTTAATCTTGAAATTATTAGTTATGATGTTAATTTACACAAAGATGCAAAATTAGTTAAAAATACCTTTAATAAACTTAACATTACATTAAATAATATTAAAATATTTCACACTGATCAAGGTAGTAAATTTAACAACAATCTTATTTATAACTTTTTAACTAAAAATAACATTCAAAAATATTACAGTAAACCAGGTTGTCATTATGACAATGCCGTTGTGGAATCAACATACAAAATTTTTAAAACTGAATTTATTAAAAATAATAAATTTAAAAACATTGGGCAGTTTAAATTAAAATTATTTGATTACATTAATTGGTACAATAATATTCGAATTCATAGCAAACTAAATTATTTAACACCAGTACAATACAGAAATTATTACTCTACATAAAATTTGTCCAAAAAACCCTTGCCATTCCAAAACGATTTTTATAAGCATAATACATTTTAAGGTCGCATGTAAAAAATAAGGGTTTTATAAAAACAATAAAAAAATATCCTTAATTTATATTAAACTAAATAATATTTAAAAACAAAAACCCTTATTTTTTACATGCGACCGCCATTTTATACCTTCTTTCTTATTTATTAAATACATTGTATGTATCTAAAATATTATTTTCTTTGTTTTCTACTTTTGGTACGCCACCCAGTATTAACTGTTTGTACCTTAATTAATTCATCATAAACACTTTTAAATCATGTTTTAATGATTTCAATATCATCATTAATATCATAAGACTTTAATAAAACATTTTTAAATTTTTCATTATCAGTTAAAAAATTAATAAAGTCAATTACTTCAATTTATTTTAATTGAATTGTTTTTTGTTCAATTTGTGAAGTTAATTCAGTATTTTTTGTTTGTATTTCGTTAATTTGTTAATTACTATTTTATAAATTACTTGCATTAAATTATTCAAATTAATCAAGGTTTTCTAGAATAATTTCAGCAGTTTTAATATCTAAACTAACATCTTCATTTTTAATAGGTTCATTATTTTCATCTATAATAACATATTTCACATTTTTTAATGCCATTGTTTTTCATCCTATTTTTTAATATTTGTATTTGTATTTGCTCTTTTTCTAATTGCCCTTTGTATAATTTCAAAACTATCAACTCGAAAAGATAAAAAATAGCGTTTATTTTTTATATTTAAACGATTAAATACTGAGCCTTTAATTTTTATTTCATCATCTTTTCTTAATTTCAAAAACTCAGTTAAAACAGATGAGTTATATATTGATAATGTTGAATAATTTAATCCTTCTCATTAACATTTATCGGAGCAAGCATCAACTTCAACACCACCAGCAACTAGTGCCTTAATTTTAGTTTTAATAGTATTTTCATGCAATATAACAGTTAATTCTAATTTATTAACTCTTTTATTTTTTATTTTAAGTTTATTAGTTGTTGGTTTTTTGGATAAATTACTTTTTGTTTGTGCCATTTTTATCAACTCCTTTTGCTAAAAAATATTGTAAATGTTTTCAAGCGTCGCGTTCGTGCTCTGTAATTTTAATATTTCCTTTATAAACATAATTTTTTTTAACAACTGGCGATTGTAAAACATAATTTAAATTAAATATATATTTACATAAAACTTTTAAACCACCAATAAATTTAGTAGTAGATAATGGATTTTTTATTTTTAAACCATTATGAAGTTGATAATCTTCAATTATTACAATAACTTTATTTAAATAAGAACAAATTTTATTTTTAAATTGATTTAATATTAAATACAATATTATTTATTGCTTCTTCTTCATTTTTGGAATTAAAAGTAATATTATTAATTATTTTATTTTGCAAAAAATTATAAATAATAATACCAGTTTGTACAATTCCGGCAGGATCAATTGCAATAATATATTTAAAATTATTCAACATAATTATTTATAATTTTATCCTTAATATCTTCCTATTAAAAGTGGGTAATGTCTGCCATCATTAGGTGATTTAAAGCGATAACGACTATTAACTTTTTCAGTTAATTCAGCAATTGTTGTCTTTTTTAACTTTAACTTTTTCATATAAACCTCCTCAATTATTTCTTTGATTTTTTTGGTCAATTTGTAATATTTTTCAACCATCTGTAGCCAAATCTAAAATATCGTTAATTTTATAATATCGCATATAAGAAGCAATAACATATTGCTTGTCTTTAAATAAATTTAAGTTCATTTTGGATCATTATAAACATTGTAAATTATAATGATTTTTATGATGTGAAATACGACAATTAACAGGTTAACAATTAACTCAATCAAACGAAGTTGTTATTTTATTTCAAGTTTTATTAATATACAAACTTTTATATTATGTCATTTTATCTATACTCCTTAATTATTTTTATTTGTTGCTCAAATTTCATCATTAATATCATTCACCATTACTTGATAAGCTCGTATCATTAATTCTTGTAATTTATGTTTAATTTTTTTTATTTCATTTTTTCATCAAATATTTTCCTTTCTGTAAAAAAACATAATATTCCTTTATTGGTTAATATTTTGATATTTACTAAATAATTTATTTTATTATTTACTTACTTTTCAGCGCGCTCAACTTTAAACGTTAGCGGCAGCGGTGGGATATTTAGACAGAGTTTATACCATCCCCCCAACGGAAATAAAAAAGTTTACCCAGGTTATTAATTGCGATTCATCCATCTCTAGACAACTTTATACAAAGAAAATAACCTTTTGGAGATCCAACCCTTTTGTTTTTTAGTGTCCGATATTGTTTTTTTCGTTTTAACAGCACCCTTTTTATGAAAACAAGCCAAAAACACATGCTCTGACATTTAACAAGTGATTCATCTTGCCAAGAATTAAAGAAATAAATATGATAAGTAAATTTAATCGCTTTCAAACTTTCTTTAAGGGTTTCGTGCCATATATGGGTTATCCATCTTTAAGCATCAAAATATTAAGTTTTAGATTGCATTATTCATCAGATAGTAACTTTATTAAAAATGATATTATTAGTTGTTAAACCGAAAAAATATAATAAATCACAGAAAGGAAATTATAAAAATTAACTATTTTGTAGAGTAAAATAGGTTAATTTTTAATTTTAAAGATACTATCTGATGAATAATGTAAATAAAGAAATCATTCTAATAAGCGATTACTTTAATTTATATTTAATTATTTTATTTATAATTTTTATAAAACCTAAGCTTTTTTATGGCTACCTTTTAATCACTTACTTACTAACGATACAAGAACGGCAAATTATTGAAAAACGTTATCAACAACAATTAGTAATTATTCAAACTGATTATGCGGCTTTCGGGGAAGATTATTAATATGAAAAAGTTGTTAACATCTTTTTCGGCTTTAATTGTTATTAGTGTTCCCGCCACTGCTGTCAGTCGTGTTAGAGCAGAAACGCGTGACCGTAGTAAAATTTCGTTATATTTATTTAAAAGTGAATTAGCTTTAATTCCTGTTTTTGAAAAACAACAACTGACCACAAAAGTAACTGAAATGATATTTAAAAATTTAATTTATGATGCATTATAAACAAACGGATATCATGGTGAAATTTAAAGTGCAGAATTAAAATTTATTTATTATGACAAGGATAAAATTTAAAAATCGTGAACTGAATTTACCATTACAACCACTATCAAGTGGTGGCAAAAAGACGTCATTATTATGAGTACAAATTATTGCTAATAATAATAGTATACATTTTGCAGATAAAACTGATATTATTTTGATAACATTGTATCAAACCCAACCGCCCGCATTAGATACCATTACATTTAATTATGAAGCGAAAGTGTTAAAAGCCCCCTCACTAGTTGAGGACATGATGACTTATTTTACTATCTTAAATCCAACATTTTATATTTCTCATACCTTCATTTTAAAATTACTAAAAAACTGATTATGTTATTATTAAGGCGTTGTCAACCTCAAATCGATATCGTGGTGAAAATCGTATTAATATTTAGTTTACATTACAATTTTATAAAATTAAAATATCTGAAGAAAATTTCTTTTAAATAAATTTTCGGTAGTAAGAAAAAAGTTTAGGTTTTGGTATAAAAATTATTTCTTTATTTTAAATATATTTCTAAAACAATGATAAATCAACCTTTTAAAAAGTTATCTAATTATTTTATTTATATTTTTTATAAAACATAAGCTTTTGTAATACTATCAAATTTTATCCTTTTTATTGATTTTAATAACTTTCTTTTTAAAATTACGATATAATTAAACTAATAACAATAGAAAAGGAAAAAAAGATGATTAGTGTAAACGATTTCCGCCCAGGATTAATGTTTAGATATCAGGGTAATATTTACGTAGTAATTGAAGCACAACATTCAAAATCTGGTCGCGGGCAGGCACATGTTAAAACAAAAGTTAAAAATTTGCGTAGCAATGCAACAACAAATATTACTTTCACTGGCGGTGATAAAGTTGAAAAAGCAATTATTGATAAGGTTGAAATGCAATATTTATATGACGATGGTACGAATATCATTTTTATGGATACGCAAAATTATGAACAATTAGAAATTCCCTCAACTTATTTAGTTTGAGAAAAAAAATTTTTAAAAGAAGGAGTAATGGCTTCTGTCACCAAATATGATGATGAAGTATTGGAAATTATTTTACCAGATAAGGTTGATCTAACAGTTACTGAGGCAGAATCGGCAGTAAAAGGTGATACTAGTTCTGGCGCAATGAAAAAAGCAGTGCTAGAAACTGGATGAGAATTACGGGTTCCGTTGTTTATTAAAGAAGGCGAAGTTATTACTGTTTCAACTGGTGATGGAAAATATTCCGGACGGGCTTAATTTTAACAATTCATAAAAGGAGAGATTGAAGATGAATAATAATTTTAATGAACTAATAATTGAAAATAATCATCGCGGGACAATTGTTGTTAGTTTATTAACAATTAAAAAGATTATTTTATATGCAATCCGTGATATAACCAATCAATATTTTGCAGATAAAGTTGAATTACGTATGATTGATAATTCATTGTTGCACATTTATATTAGTGGAAAAGTAATAGCAAAAGAAAACCTAAATGATTTAACAGTTGAAATTAATGAAGCAATTATGAAAGAATTAAGTTATTCTTTACAAATTAAACCAAAAAATATTAGCATCGTTTATCATCATTAATAATTTAACAGCGAAGTAACTATAGAAAAAATATGATAGCATCACAAAAGCTTAGGTTTTATAAAAAATATAAATAAAATAATTAGATAATTTTTTAAAAAGTTGATTTATCATTGTTTTAGAAATATATTTTAAAATAAATAATAATTTTTATACCAAAACCTAAATTTTTTTATTACTACCTCAAATTTCATCATTAATATTATTTGCAGTTACTATATAGGCACATAGCATTAATTCTTGTAATTTATTTCCAATTTTTTTATTTCATTTTTTCATCAAATATTTTCCTTCCTATAAAAAATATAATATTCATTTACCGGTTAATATTTTGATATTTAGTAAATAATTTATTTTAGTATTTAATTACTTCACCGTCCGCTTCACTTTGGGGGCGGTCGGGGGGGAGGTAGGATATTTTGATAGAGTTTTTACCCCTATACGGAAATAAACAAATAAATAATACTTTACCCAGTTATTAATTACGCTTCATCCATCCCTAGACAATTTTATATAAATAAAATAACCTTTTGGAGAGTTCCGACCCTCTTGTTTTTTGGTGTCCGATATTGTTTTTTTTGGCTTAACGGCACTCTTTTTATGAAAAAAAGCAAAAAACGCGCTCTGAAATTTCACAAGTGATTAATCTTGCTGATAATTAAAAAAATAAATAGGAGTTAAATCCAATCGCTTTAACACTTTCTTTAAGACTTCGTGCCATATATGAGTTATGTATCTTTAAGTATCAAAATATTAAGTTTTTGTGAGGTACCGTATACATTTTAGACCAGTTATTGTTTTAAAAATTTTAACATAGCTTTGGATGATGTTAAAAAATTTATGCTTTTATGTCGTCTAACATTGTTGTAATAATCTAAAAAGATATTAATTAATTTTCGTAATTCATTAATATTTTTAGGATAACGAGGAAGATATTAAAAAAATTTATTTCATTTTTGATGAAATCTTTCAATTTCTCCGTTTGATTGAGGGGAACGAATCGGTGTTGTTTGATGAATAACACCTTTTTGATGCAATACTTTTGTAAACTCACTTTTATGATATTTATACTCCGGATTATAACTATAAACATATTCATTGCCATTATCGGTTCTAATTCTTTTTATTATAATTTTATTATTTAAAAAATCATCATAAGCTTGATTAAAAATACCAATTGCTGATGGCTGTGATTTATTTTCAGATAAATAAGCAAGACCAAAGCATGATTTTTCATCAATAAAATTATAAAAATATAAATTACGTTTAAAACCAGTCATATTTGGTGTAATAATTTTAATATCATGCTGTAAATGTCCTAATTCAGACATTTCATAATGTTTATAAGTCTTAATTTTCTTGTTTTTATGATAAAAATTATTAAATTATTTATTTCATTTAATTAAAGTTTTAATGTTATGTTTAATTACTTTATTTTTATATCTGAAAACCCCAGCTAGTGTTAAGTTATAAAACCCATAAATACCAGTTCCATATTTTTTTTTCGATATTTTTTCATCATTTTTGCAACAGAAATCTTGTAAGTTTTTGAATAATGGTTATTAATATTAATTTGTCTAGTTGATTTTTTAGCTAAAAAAATAAAATTTAATTTTTCTTTAAGATAAAGTTTAATCTTTTTAGCTCAATTATAGAAAATTTGTTTTGATTTATAAAATAATTTAATTAAATTATTTAATGATTTTTTATATAAATAGTATTTTTGACATAAATTAAAATAATTAATGCCATTTTGATAAATATAGTTTGTTTGTTTTGAAGGTTCTTTTTGTGAATATCATTTTTTTCTTTTTCTTTGTAATGAATATAATTCATTTTAATTAAGAATACTTGTTACCATATACTTTTAATTTCCATTCTAATTTAAAGACTAAATTAGTGGTCTAAAATGTATATGGTTTTCACAAAATACGATAATTAATAGGTTGAAAATTAACTTAATCAAATGATTTTGTTATTTCCTTTCGAGTTTTATTAATATACAAACTTTTATATTCTGTGATTTTTTAATTCTTCTTTTTTAACTCGCCGGCACTTACTCGCTAAGTAAAAGTGCCAAAGCGAGAGTTAGTTATATAATTAAATATTTATATATTTATTTACTACGTCATCCACTTCATCGGGGGCGGGCGGTTGCGTTATGTTAATTGTTTGAATGTTTAATAATCTACAGTTTTTTTTTGTTTTTATGACAGAGAGTTTTCTCTCTCTTCATCCGAACCATTTCATATCAAAGCGTTCAGTTTTTAAAATAAATCTACTTGCACCCAGAAGAGCCCAATGCTATACGTAAATTTATTTATAAAGTGATCATCTCAATATTTATTGTCATTCGATGTTGTTGACATCACACTTATAATGACTATCGCTTATTAAAGCTTCTATTATTTCCGGACCGGTTACCCGCTGTGTCAAACCGCCTCATGCGGAATAAAAATACTTATTTATTGGTCGCATGTAAAAAATAAGGGTTTTTGTTTTTAAATGTTATTTAGTTTAATATAAATTAGGGATATTTTTTTATTGTTTTTATAAAACCCTTATTTTTTACATGCGACCTATTTAAAATAACAGTCCCGCGCTGCATTAAGTCGTTTTATTAAATCAAGGTTTTAAAAAACTAGTTTCATAATCAAAGATAATTTTTGAATTTTCTAAGCGTTTATAAAAACGCTTTTGTTTTTTTATCCTTTATACTATTTAATAAATCTTTATGATTTTCACAAGTTCATAAAAATTTATTTGATACAAATTCTTCGGTAATTAATGATATTGATTTATAACAATCATTAACATCACATATTTTTTGTTGTTTAATTATAATTACCTCCTTTGGAGAATTTTTTTTTCAAATAAAAAACAGCCCTAACAAGAGTTGTTTTTTGGATATTCATCGTACACGATGCCAAATTTAAAAATAAAAGAAGGATAAATAATAAAAGTATATTAGTAAGTTATTATACATATAGAAGAAAAGTGGATTATTAAAAACCAGGAAAATAAGACTTATTTTAAAAAATATGTTAAAATATTACAGGAATTATGCTAATAATTACTTATTACAAAAAAGGAGGAAAACAATAATGCCTTGATGAGGAGGACTTATTATTGGGATTGGTTCTTTAGTTATTGGTGGAATTTTAGGATTTTTAATTACCAAAAAAATTGTGCAAAAACAATTACGTGATAATCCCCCAATTACTGAAAAACAAATTCGGGCAATGTATATGCAAATGGGACGCAAACCGTCGGAAGCAGATATTAAAAAGGTTATGAATTCAATGAAACGCGCAAAATAAGATTGTATTTAATATCTTTTGCCAATAATGTAACACATGTTAGATTAATAATCTAACATGTGTTTTTGTTTTAATAAATAATTAACATTAAAAATAATTTTGCATAAATTTGCAAAAATTTACAATTATACTATTTATTATCAAAAAGAAGAAAACAAATTGCAAAGAAGAAAGAAAAAAAAATAAAATTAAAATAGACATATGTTACATATGATATCTTGATTTAAGATGTTATAATAAACCTTCGTTATATTAATGCTGCAAAGATGATAATTAGCAAGTAGGGATAAAAATTTATATTTTTTTAGTTAGTCGTAAAAAAGCTTAGGTTTTATAAAAATTATAAATAAAGTAATTAAATATAAATTAAATTAATCGCTTATTAGAACAATTTTTAATTTTAAAGATAATATATGATGAATAATGCAATACTAAAACTTAATATTTTTGTGAAAACAATATACATTTTAGACCACTAATTTTGGTCTTTAAAATAAAACGGAGATTAAAAGTATATGGTAACAAGTATTCCTAATGAAAATGAATTATATTCATTACAAAGAAAAATAAAAAAATGATATTCACAAGAAGAACCTTCAAAACAAACAAACTATATTTATCAAAATGGCATTAATTATTTTAATTTATGTCAAAAATACTATTTATATAAAAAATCATTAAATAATTTAATTAAATTATTTTATAAATCAAAACAAACTTTTTATAATTGAGCTAAAAAGATTAAACTTTATCTTAAAGAAAAATTAAATTTTATTGTTTTAGCTAAAAAATCAACTATACCAATTAATATTAATAACCATTATTCAAAAAATTACAAGATTGCTGTTACAAAAATGATGAAAAAATATCGACAAAAATATGGAACTGTTATTTATGAGTTTTATAATTTAACACTAGCTGGGTTTTTCAGATATAAAAATAAAGTAATTAAACATAGCATTAAAACTTTAATTAAATAGAATAAATAATTTGATAATTTTTATCTTAAAAACAAGAAAATTAAGACTTATAAACGTTATGAAATGTCTGAATTAGGACATTTACAACATGATATTAAAATTATGATACAAAATATGACTGGTTTTAAACGTAATTTATATTGGTGTGATTTTATTGATTGATGAAAAATCACGCTTTGGTCTTGCTTATTTATCCGAAAATAAATCAAAGTCATCAGCAGTTGGTATTTTTAATCAGGCTTATGATGATTTTTTAAATAATAAAATTAGAATAAAAAGAATTATAATCGATAATGGTCCTGAATATATTTATAGTTATAATCCAGATGATAAATATCATAAAAGTTAGTTTACAAAATTATTACATCAAAAAGTCGTTATTCATCAAACAACACCGATTAGTTTTCCTCAATCAAACAGGAAAATTGAAATATTTAATCAAAACTGAAATAATTTTTTTGAATATCTTCCTAGTTATCCTAAAAATATTAATGAATTACGAAAATTAATTAATATCTTTTTAGATTATTACAACAATGTCAGACGACATAAAATCATAAATTTTTTAACACCATCCGAAGCTTTGTTAAAATTTTTAAAACAATAACTGGTCTAAAATGTATATGGTACCTCACAAAAACTCAATATTTTGATACTTAAAGATACATAACTCATCTATGGCACGAAGTCTTAAAGAAAGTGTTAAAGCGATTGGATTTAACTCCTATTTATTTTTTTAATTATCAGCAAGATTAATCACTTGTTAAATTTCAGAGCGCGTTTTTTGCTTTTTTTCATAAAAAGAGTGCCGTTAAGCCAAAAAAACAATATCGGACACCAAAAAACAAGAGGGTCGGAACTCTCCAAAAGGTTATTTTATTTATATAAAATTGTCTAGGGATGGATGAAGCGTAATTAATAACTGGGTAAAGTGTTATTTCTTTGTTTATTTCCGTATGGGGGTAAATTCTATCAAAATATTCTACCGTCCCCCTCTCGCCCCTGAAGTTAAGCGGGCGGCAAAGTAATTAAATACTAAAATAAATT
Organism: Spiroplasma endosymbiont of Antitype chi; assembly: GCA_964019725.1. Classification (GTDB taxonomy): domain Bacteria; phylum Bacillota_I; class Bacilli_A; order Mycoplasmatales; family Mycoplasmataceae; genus Spiroplasma. Next base: position 786,533 of record OZ026467.1, read on the forward strand.
ATTTACTAAATATTAAAATATTAACCGATAAATGAATATTATATTTTTTATAGGAAGGAAAATATTTGATGAAAAAATGAAATAAAAAAATTGGAAATAAATTACAAGAATTAATGCTATGTGCCTATATAGTAACTGCAAATAATATTAATGATGAAATTTGAGGTAGTAATAAAAAAATTTAGGTTTTGGTATAAAAAAATTATTCTTTATTTTAAATATATTTATAAAACACTTATAAATCAACTTTTTAAAAAGTTATCTAATTATTTTATTTATATTTTTTATAAAAACTAAGCTTTTGTAATGCTATTAAAAATACCAACCACGAAATGTGAGACAGAATTATTAAAAAAATTCAAAAAAAGAAGCAGAATAAAAAATAGTTAAAATATACAACTCTTATGAATAAAATTTTAAGAGAAAGATAAAGAAAGGAAAACAATAGCGATGAATATTATTGCTTTTTGTAATAAAAAAGGTGGGGTAGGCAAAACAACCCTTTGCAAAAATTTTTCGCATAATTTCGCTTTGGAAAATAAAAAAAGTTGATAGCATTACAAAAGTTGATTTTTATAAAAATTATAAATAAAAACAATTAAATAAATTAAACAATTTTTCTAAAAAGTCTAATTATTAATATTTTTTTTGTATTAATTAATTAATAAGCGAATTGAATTTTGTTTTTTTATACCTACAAACCCCAACCTTTTTCTTACTACCAAAAAGTTTTATTTATTGATTTAGACCCTTGAGCAACAATAAATTTTAAATTAAAAGGTGCAGAAGTTAATTTATAAAAAAAAATATAAGATTTTTTTATTTTTAATAAGAACAATTATTTTAAAAAAGTAATTCAAAATAAAAAATATAAAGAAATTTATTTTATTGTTGGCGGAGAAAGAGTAAAAAAGTAAATTTTTTATTAAAATAATTTTATGATAATAATGATAATTTTTTGTTGCTGAAAATATTTATTTAATAAATAAAAAAACATTTGATAATTAATATTATGCGTTTATTGACTGCCCGCCAACAGTAGATTAACTAAATTTAAATTAATTAATTATTTCTGACTTGATTATAATTCCTATCAATGAAGGTTTGGGGGTATTTAAATCTATTTTAGACTTAATTAATATTTTAAAATATATTGTGATATTATTATAAAATCCAATCTTTTGTAATACTATTTGAATGTTATAAATAGAAAAATAAAACCTATTTTAAATTGAAAAACAGCAAAATAATTATTTTTAGATAATTTTAGATAGGTTTATTTACAAAATTTAATAAACTATTTTTTGGTATAGGTAAATATGTTTAAAATAGACTAAAATTATAAATATTTTATTTTTTTAAAAAAATAGCTGCATTTATTTTAAAGAGTGTTGTTATTAATCTAACAAGAGATACAAATTTGGAACTTTTATCTATACACTATTTCTTTTTTATTAAAAATTAAATTCACATTAAATAATCAATTAAAAAAAGGTAATAAAGAATATTGCCTTTGTTATATTTTTAATATTTCATAAAAATTATATTTCTATTTATTGTTATATATTTATTATTTTAACTTAATGCCCAAATCATCCAACTGTTTGTCATCAACTGGATTTGGTGAATCCGTCATTGGATCGGTTCCTGTTGTATTCTTCGGAAAAGCAATCACATCTCGAATTGATTCACTATTCGTTAAAATCATCGCTAGCCTATCAAGTCCAAATGCAATTCCGCCATGGGGTGGTACACCATATTTAAAAGTATTTAAAAATCAACCAAATTTGTTATCAATTTCTTGGTTTGATAATTGTAATGATTTAAACATTCGGGTTTGAACTTCACTTTGGTTAATACGAATGCTCCCCCCTCCAATTTCATAACCATTTAAAACTAAGTCATAAGCATCAGAACGTGCAGTTGCCATTTTCTGTTCAAAATTATCAATAAATTCACTAGTTGGTGCGGTAAAAGGATGATGATTTGCTTCATAACGTTGATTATCATATGACCATTCATATAATGGTCAATTAACAATTCATAAGAAGTTATATTCATTCGTTGGAATTAAAGCAAAAATTTTAGCTAACGCTACCCGGACTGCACCTAAAGCTTGGCAAGTAACTGTTTTTTCATCACTAATAAAAAAGAATGTTCCAGCCTGTTTATTGCATTTTTGCAATAATTTTGCTTTTTCATCATCACTAAGCACTTTTGCAAGTGGTCCTTCTCAATTATTTTTTTCTTGTTTAATTCACGCTAACCCTTGTGCTTTGTTTCGCTTGGCAATCCGCGTTAATTCTTCAAATTGTTTTTCGCTGACTAATTGGGGAAGAAAAATCCCTTTTAAAATCAACTCCTTTTTTAGCGCCGAGGCAAAGACTCTAAATTCAGTTTTCTCAAAAATATCTTTTGCATCAAATAACTGTAAATCATAACGCGTATCTGGTTTATCGGTGCCATATTTTTCAATTGCCTCATCATAATCCACACGAAGAAAGGGTGTTTTAATTTTAATTTTCATCACATCTTGCATAATTGTTTGAAATAATGTTTCAACAAAATGGATAATATCATCACGCTCAACAAAACTCATTTCTAAATCTAATTGCGTAAATTCTGGTTGGCGATCACTTCGCAAGTCTTCATCGCGAAAACACTTTGCAATTTGAAAATATTTATCAAACCCCGCTAACATTAATAACTGCTTAAACAATTGCGGTGATTGTGGTAATGCATAAAAATTATATGGTTTTAAACGCGAGGGAACTAAGAAATCTCGGGCACCTTCTGATGTTGATTTGTTTAAAATTGGTGTTTCAATATCAATAAATTGATGAGCATGAAAAAATTGCCGAATTGTTTGCACTAATTGATTTCGTAACATAATTTTTTGCTGCATTATTGGCCGACGTAAATCTAAATAACGATATTTCATTCGAACATCTTCTAAGGTATCAGTAACATCATTAATAATTAATGGTGGAGTTTCTGCTTTTGATAAAACTTTTATTTGTTTAGCTGCAATTTCAATTGCACCGGTTGGTAATTCTAAATTCTTACTTTTTCGTTCAATTACAACACCTTCAACAGTAATAACAAATTCATTTCGAATTGTATTAATAATTGCATATTGGGGATGTTCTGGTTGTACAACAACTTGCGTAATCCCCGTTCGATCACGTAAGTCTAAGAAAATAATCCCCCCTAACCGACGATTCTTTGCCACTCAACCACTTAAAACAACTTTTGCTTTAACATTTTTTAATGTTAATTCACCACAAGTATGTGTTCTTTTCATTATTTCTTTTCCTCACTTAAAACTGCAATAATATTGTCAAACTTAACTTTTTGTTCTTTTCCTGTTTGTTGGTTTTTAATTTTTACAATATTTTTTTTTAATTCTTCATCATCAATAATAATTGCATTCCTTGCTTTTAAACGCTCTAATGATTTAAACTGAGCTTTAACGCTGCGCGTTAAATAATCACAATCAACACGAAAACCACTTGATTGAAGTAATAGCAATAACGAAGCGGCAAAATAACGCGCATGATCAGATAAACAAATTAAATAAGCATCAAGATAAGGTTCATCAGCTAGGACAATATCATTCACAGATAAAGTTAATAGCAATCGTTCTAATCCCAAGGCAAAGCCCACGGCTGGATAATCTAAAATTGGTTCAAAGGTGTGCACTAATTGGTCATAACGTCCACCGCCTAGTAAAGTTAATTCTCTTTCCACCTCCTCAATCACTATTTCAAAAACAACGCCAGTATAATAATCTAATCCCCGTACTAATTGAGCATCTAAGATAAAAGGGATTCCTAATTTAGTTAACAACTTTTGAATTGCCACAAATTCTTCATTTTCTACCGGGGTTAAATAATAATAAATCTTTGGTGCATTACCAAATTTATTATGATCAATTTTACAATCTAATACTCGCAATGGATTCTTTTGTACCCGAATTTGACAATCATCACATAATGTTTGTTCTTGGAAGAAAGCTTTTAACACGCCAAGATACTTTGTCAGTGCTGTGCCAATTGTTAAATAATTTAATTTTAATTTTAAATTTGTTAATCCAAGTGTTTTTAATAAATTATAACCGAGCAAAATAACTTCAACATCTAATAAATAATTCTTAGCTCCCACCACTTCAACTCCAAATTGATTAAATTGGCGCAAACGGCCATGTTGAGGTCGTTCATAACGAAACATATTACCGAGGTAAAATAATTTTAATGGTAATTCATATTTTCCATATAGTTTATCCTCAATAATAATGCGAATAACAGGTGCTGTTCCTTCTGGGCGCAAAACAAATGCTCTCTCTTTTTTATCTAATAATTCAAACATTTCTTTGCTAACAATATCGGTTTCCGCCCCCACTGAACGCACAAATAAATCTTTTGCTTCAAAAATTGGCGTTCTAATTTCATGATAGTTATATTGCATAGCAAGATTACGCAGCATTAATTCTAGGGCGCTTAATTCACTTGCTTTTTCATAATAAAGATTTTCAGTTCCTCGTGGTTTTTGTATATTCATAATTTCCTCCCCTTCTAAATAAAAAACTAAAAGATTACTTAGGAACGAAAAATCGCGACGCCACCCCATTTCATTATCTTTTAGTTAATGCGCTTACTTATCAAAATCTATTAAATTTTATTTTCATTTTGTCATAGAGCTTTAAAATTACAATAGTTTCCACCATCCAACATTTCTCTTTTCAATTATTGTCAATAATAATTTCTTTCAATTAAAATTATACCTATTTTTTTATAAAAGTAAAATAAATTAGTAATTTATCTTGTATAAACCATTCATATTTAAGACTTGTTAGTCTTTTAATAATTTTAACGTAACTTCAGCAGTTATTAAAATATTTATGGTCTTATTTTTATGGTCTTATTTCAACGAATATTGTTATAATAATCTAGAAAGATTACAATAAATTTTCGGTCGCATGTAAAAAATAAGGGTTTTATAAAAAAATCTTTAATTTATATTAAACTAAATAACATTTAAAAACAAAAACCCTTATTTTTTACATGCGACCAACTTTTTAATATTTTAAACATTTTTATGATAACGCGGAATATATTCAAAAAATTTATTTCAGTTTTAATGAAATCTTTCATTTTTTTTCATTTGATTGTGGAGAACGGTTTGGGATTATTTGATTGACAACTTCTTTTTTATTTAAAGCTTTTGTATATTAACTAGGATAAAAATTATATCACAAACATTTTGGATATTGCAATAAAATAATAAAAAAAAAATAAAATATATAATTTAAAATATAAAAACATCATTAAAAATGATACATATATAAATAAAAATTCTAAAATTGACACACTAAAAAATAGTTTAAATAAAACTTTATAAATTTAAAATTATTTAATTAAATTAATTAAAAATTCAAATGGTGTTTGAAAATTCAAAGATTTTTATACTCTTTCAAAATTATAAAAATAATAGTATTTATTTATTTTATTTTGTAATCCGACTGCATCCAATATTTTTTTTCAAATACAAATAACTTAGTATAATTTTGATGAAATCTTTCAATTTTCCCGTTTGATTAAGGGGAACGAATCGGTGTTGTTTGATGTAAAATATTTTTATCTTTTAAAAATTGAGTAAAAGTAGTTTTTTTAACACTACCTTTTTGATTATTCCGATGACTATTAATAATTTAATAACTTCTATAATTTATAATCCGTGTTATTTTAATACCAAATATTTTTTGGATAGTATTACAAAAGTTTATTTTTTATAAAAAATATAAATAAAATAATTAGATAAATTTTTAAAAGATTGATTTATCATTGTTTTAGAAATATATTTAAAATAAAGAATAATTTTTATACCAAAACATAAACTTTTTTCTTACCACTGAAATTATGCAAACAAAGCAATATTTTATTTTACTGTCGTTAGTGAAAAAGTATGAAAAGTATAATGTTATTAATACTGTGGATAATATTTCAAAATATATTTAAATTAAAAAGTAAAGAATAAATTATTTCGCGCATTTTGTTGGCGGATAATTTATTAAATAATGTTTTTAATGAAGCAAAGCGACAACGAGCAGAGCGAGTTTGCAAATTTCAATTTTTTAATTTATCGAAAGGATCTATAATATTTCAGTATGATTAACATGAATATTGAGTATTTTGATTTTGTTAGTAATTTTGATAGCATTACAAAAGTTGATTTTTTATAAAAATTAAAAATAAAAACAATTAAATAAATTAAACAATTCTGCTAAAAAATCTAATTATTAATCATTTTTTTGTATTACTTAATTAATAAGCGAATTGAATTTTTTATACCCACAAACCCCGGCCCTTTTTTAATACCAGAATTTTTGCGTGAATTGGTTTATCAATTTATCAAAAAATTCTCCAAATTAAAATTAATAAAAAAGAAAAAAAAGAACTTGAAAAAAGGATGATAGAAAATAATTAATTTTTTATCATATACAGTTACTTTTGGGACTGGAATTTATTCTATTTGAACTGTATCAGGTAAATTGGCAATGGGTAAAGTAAAAAAAGATGCTGTATATGATGGTATTTTGCCGCAATTAATGACCTTTTTATGCTATGCGTGAATTATTTTAATTCCATTTGGATTATTTATTATTATTAAAATATTAAACTTTTTACGTCATATGGTTAAAGGATTTTAATATAATATAACACTATATTATAAGTTATTTTAAACAAAAATAAGTCACACTATTTTACTTATTTTATTTATGCGACCTAATTTATATAAATATTACTTTAAAAATTAATAGTATTTTTCAGTGTTCCAATTTTTTTATTAAGAAAAAAGTTTGGGTTTTAGTATAAAAATTATTCTTTATTTTAAATATATTTCTAAAACACCGATAAATCAACATTTTAAAAAATTATCTAATTATTTTATTTATATTTTTTATAAAACTTAAGCTTTTGTAATACTAACAGTAATGATGTTCGCGAGAATATTTGTGATTTATATTTTTAATATTGCAATAAACATGATGCGGGGGGGTGTTTTATCTTTATATTATAATTTAAAAAAATAATTCATGGCGAATAATTAAAAAATAAAGCACCTAAAAATTTAAAAACATTTTTCCGTTGACTTAAAAAAATAAGTTTTGATTAAAAATAAAAAATAAAATTAAAGAAATTAAAATACAACATCCGAGATATGAAGTTAAAGAATTAAAAATTATTACAAATAGATGCAAAATATTTTATGCCAAGTAAATTTCCGGTTGATAAAAAGTATTATATTTATGATTTTATTGATGAAAGTTAAATAAGTATCCGGATTATATTTATGATAAATTATGCGCCTAGAATGCTATTGATGCCTTTAAAAGAGCAATTAGTGATTTAAAAAAAATGATAGCATTACAAAAGTTGAGGTTTTATAAAAATTATAAATAAAAACAATTAAATAAATTAAACAATTTTGCTAAAAAGTCTAATTATTAATCATTTTTTTGTATTACTTAATTAATAAGCGAATTTAATTTTGTTTTTTCTACCTACAAACCTCAACCCTTTTATTACTACCCATTTTTTAATGTTATTGTTTTCCCTCCTATTTTTAATATTTGTATTTGTTCTTTTTATAATTGCCCTTTTATAATTTAAAAACTATCAACTCGAAAATATAAAAAATAGCTTTTATTTTTTATATTTAAATGATTAAATACTGAGTCTTTATTTTTTATTTCATCATCTTTTTTTAATTTCAAAAACTCAGTTAAAACAGATGAATTATATAATTATAATGTTGAGTAATTTAATCCTCCTCATTGACATTTATCCGAAAAAGCATCAACTTAAATATCACCAGCAACTAGTGCCTTAATTTTAGTTTTAATCGGATTTTCATGTAATCTAACAGTTAATTCTAACTTATTAACTATTTTATTTTTCATTTTATGTTTATTAGTTATTGATTTTTTGGGTAAATTACTTTTTGTTTGTGACATTTTTATCAACTACTTTTGATAAAAAATATTGCAAATGTTTTCAAGCATCGCGTTTATGCTCTGACATTTTAATATTTCCTTTATAAATATAATTTTTATTAACAACTGGCGATTGTAAAACATAATTTAAATTAAATAGATATCTGCATAAAATTTTTTAAACCACCAATGAATTTATGGGTAGATAATAAATTTTTTATTTTTAAACCATTATGAAGTTGATAATATTCAATTATTACAATAACTTTATTTAAATAAGAACAAATTTTCTTTTTAAATTGTTTTAATATTAAATACATATTATTTATTGCTTCTTCTTAATTTTTAGAATTAAAAGTAATATTATTAATTATTTTTTTTGCAAAACATTATAAATAATAATACCAGTTTTTCCAATTTCGGCGGGGTCAATTGCAATAATATATTTTAATTTATTTGTTTAATTTTTTTTTGTAAATTTTTAATATTTTTCATCCACCTGATGCTAAATATAAAATATCGTTAATTTTATAATTTTGCATATAAGAAGCAATAACATCTCACTTGTTTTTAAATAAATTTAAGTAAATTTTGGCTCATTCTAAACATTGCAAATAATAATGCTTTTTTATGATGTTAAATACGACAATTAATAGGTTGGCAATTAACTCAATCAAATTATGTTGTTATTTCATTTCAAGTTTTATTAATATACAAAATTTTATATTCCGCCATTTATCTATAATCCTTAATTCTTTTTATTTGTCGCTCAAATTTCATCATTAATATCATTTACCGTCATCGGATAAGCTCGTATAATTAATTCTTGTAATTTATTTTAAATTTTTTTATTTCATTTTTTTCATCAAATATTTTACTTTATGTAAAAAAAATAATATTCCTTTATTGGTTAATATTTTAATATTTAGTAAATAATTTATTTTAGTATTTACTTACTTCGCCGCCCGCTTCGCTTTTAAGGTTGCCGGGGGTGGTAAGATTATTTAGACATAATTTATCACCCTACGGAAGTAAAAAAAACAGTCTACCCAGTTATTAATTACGCTCCATCCATCCCCAGATAACTTTATATAAAGAAAATAACCTTTTGGAGTCCCGACCCTCTCGTTTTTTATTGTATAATATTGTTTTTTTCGGTTTAACAGCACTATTTTTATGAAAAAAAGAAAAAAAACACTTGCTATGAAATTTTGAAAGTGATTAATATTGCCGATAATTAAAGAAATAAATAGGATAGTAAATTCAATCGCTTTCACACTTTCTTTAAGACTTCGTGCCATGGATTAGTTATCCATCTTTAAGCATAAAAATATTAAGTTTTAGTATTGCATTATTAATGCATATAGTATCTTTATTAAAAATGATATTATTAGTTGTTAAACCGAAAAAATATAATAAATCACAAAAATGAAATTATAAAAATTAATTAATTTGTAGGCAAAAAAAGGTTAATTTTTAATTTTAAAGATACTATCCGATGAATAATGCAAATAAAAAAATCGTTTTAATAATCTATTACTTTAATTTGTATTTAATTACTTTATTTATATTTTTTATACCAAAACACCAACTTTTTTCCGACCACCAAAATTATTGAATAAATTATCCGATAATAAATTAATCGCAATAATTTATTCTTTACTTTTTAATTTCAATATCTTTTGCAATCTTATTCACAGTATTAATAACATTATCTTTTCTACACTTTTTAATTAACGACCGTAAAATAAAACATTTCTTTGTTTGCATAATTTTGGTAGTAAGAAAAAAATTAGTTTTTGTATAAAAATTATTATTTATTTTAAATATATTTCTAAAACAATGATAAATCAATCTTTTAAAAAGTTATCTAATTATTTTATTTATATTTTTTATAAAACCTAATTTTTTGTAATACTATAAAAAATAATTTATATTGAATAATATGCAACTAGTTCTACAGCAATGCGTGCTAATAAGCTTTTAAGCAATTATCACGGTTAGAAAAAATTATCTTTTTGCAAGAACATAATATTAATTTACAATTTGTAATTTCATCATATATAGTAAAATAATATTAGGAGCATAAAGCGGATAAAAGATAAATAGTAATATTAAAGTTTTAGTTGGATATTATTACAAAAGATTAGGTTTTATAAAAAATATAAATAAAATAATTAGATAAGTTTTTAAAAGATTGATTTATCATTGTTTTAGAAATATATTTAAAATAAATAATAATTTTTATACAAAAACTAATTTTTTTCTTACTATCTTTTAGTTGATGAATTAAATAAACTATATCATCATTATAAAACAGAATTGCTGCGTAATGATATTATGACTGGCTTAGATATTTTAAAATATTATGATTTTAATGACAAAAATAATCAAATTTTTATTGGTTATATCTTACTAGTTTTGTTTATTGCAACAGTAAAGGTTGAAGAAAATATTTATTTAACAACAGATTTATCAAATTTAGTTGATAAATAATATACAACTGGTAATAATCGTATTATTTTTTGTCGAAAAAAGCCAAAAAATAATAATTATTTTTAAAAAGAAGTTGAGTTTTATATTAAACGAAATTATTTTGATGATGAATATAAGTGTTTACAATGATTACTTTTAAAAAAGATAGCCAAACCAATTGTCGCCGCAAATTATTTTTTAGCATTCTTTAATTATGAAAAAATATTAACTAATGCTATTCAATTATTGGATAATCAAGAATTAGTATTAAGATTACAAAATGTTGTAATTCTAATTTTAAAATCATTTTAAATTTAAAAAAATGAATTTTTAACGAAATAAACATTAATTAGTAATAAATTGCTTGCAATTAATGAACACCGTGCTAAATATTTTAAGCAATATAACAAATTATTTCTTCAAACAAATAATTAATTTATATAGTACAATATAAGTAGTTTAAATGAGGGGGGAAGTTATGAAACCAGAATTAAAGGAATTATTATTAGAAATTAAAACTAAAATTAATGATGATAAACTTTTTCGTGATTTTATTGGCGAAATTCTAAATGAAGCTAATTACAATAATTATTATGAACAATCAGTTGCTGACGAAGAAATTGCAGAGCAATTAGTTGAAATATATTTTATTGAAAATTATATTAGTGATGAAGAAGTTTCAGACCTAAAAGAAAAAATCATGAAAATTTTATTCTTTTTAGAAGGACAAGAAGAATTAATTAAAGAATATTCTTATTTTGTTGAAAACAAAGTAAGTCAAATTGTGACAGAACTTAACTAATTTTATTAATCTGACAGTTAATGTTAGATTTTTTAAACTTATATTTAATCATTTGTACATATTAAAAATTTACAATTTTCTTTTTTAAAAATAAGATTATTTTATGATGATAATTTACAAAAAACAAATTAAGAGGGTGAGAAAATGGGGAAAGATTGAATCGTCGTTAAAGGCGCGCGAGAGAATAATTTAAAGAATATTGACGTTAAGGTGCCTAAAAATAAATTAGTTGTTTTTACTGGTTTATCAGGAAGTGGAAAATCATCATTAGCTTTTAATACCATTTATGCAGAAGGAAGACGCCGTTATATTGAAAGTCTATCAAGTTATGCTCGCCAATTTTTAGGTGGAAATGAAAAACCCGATGTTGATGCAATTGAAGGTTTGTCGCCGGCGATTTCTATTGATCAAAAAACAACTAGTCATAATCCTCGTAGTACTGTTGGAACAGTCACTGAAATCTATGATTATTTACGTTTATTATATGCTCGCGTTGGGACACCATATTGTATTAATGGTCATGGCGTTATTAAATCAGTAACAGTTAAAGAAATAATAAATAATTTAAAAAAGCTTTTAAAAGAAGATGAAAAGTTTATGATTTTGTCGCCAGTAGTTCGTTATAAGAAAGGTAGTTTTAAAGATTTATTTGCACGTTTAAAACAAGAAAGTTTTATTCGCGTCAAGGTTAATGATGAAATAAAAACTTTAGATGAAGAAATTGAATTAGATAAAAATAAACGACAAAATATTGACATTATTATTGACCGCCTGGTTTATAAAGAATCAGCAGATTTATTGAGTCGAATTCATGATGCAATTGAAGTGGCGTTAAAATATGGTAATGCATTAGTAAAAATTTATTTTGCTGATCAAAAAAAGGAAATGCTTTTTTCAACTAATTATTCATGTAGTATTTGTGGTTTTGTTATTCCGGAATTAGAACCGCGATTATTTTCATTTAATTCACCATCGGGAGCTTGTAGTGAATGTAAAGGATTGGGAATAAAATTAAAAGTTGATGAAGATTTATTGATACCTAATAGATCATTATCAATTTTACAAGGGGCAATTATTTATTTAAAAAATATTGTTAATACAACAAATATTGAATGGCAAAAGTTTAAAGTTTTAGCTAATCATTATCATATTGCGTTAGAACAACCCGTCAGTGATTTGACAAAAGAGCAACTAGAATATTTGATTCGCGGTAGTGATGGACCAATTGAATATAATTTAAAAACAGCTAGCGGGAACATTATGAGGGGATATGATTATATTGAAGGAATTGGGCATTTAATTGAACGCCGCTATACAGAAACATCAAGCGAATCACAACGTGAATATTATAAACAATTTATGACAGATAAAAAATGTGGAACTTGTTTAGGAAAGAGATTAAATGAAATTCCTTTATCAGTTAAGATTAATAATATTAGTATTTATGAATTTACTGATTTATCTGTTGAAGATGAATTAAAAGAAGTTTTTAATTTAAAATTAACAGAATCACAACAAGAAATTGCTCGATTAATTATTAATGAATTAGTTAATCGTTTGGATTTTTTAAGTCGTGTTGGTTTAGGTTATTTAACTTTATCACGTAACGCTTCAACATTATCGGGCGGAGAAGCTCAACGAATTCGATTAGCAACGCAAATTGGTAGTCAATTAACAGGGGTTTTATATGTTCTCGATGAACCTTCAATCGGATTACACCAACGAGATAATGATAAATTAATTGAAACATTAAAAAGTTTACGTGATTTGGGAAATACTTTAATTGTTGTTGAACACGACGAAGACACAATTCGTGCTAGTGATTATATTATTGACATTGGTCCGCGTGCAGGAATTAATGGCGGGGAAGTTGTTGCTGCGGGAAGTATTGATGATATTCGACAAAATCCAAATTCAATTACTGGTAAATATTTAACTGGCGAATTAGCAATTGATGTGCCAAAAAAACGGCGCGGTGGTAATGGTTTAGTATTAGAAATTAAAGGAGCACGAGAAAACAATTTAAAAAATATTAATGTTACAATTCCTTTAAATAAATTTGTTTGTTTAACGGGTGTTTCGGGAAGCGGTAAATCAACTTTAATGAATGAAATTTTATGAAAAGGTATTAAGAAAAATTTAGGGTTAGTAACCGAACGACCGGGGGCGTATGATAAAATAGTTGGGATTGATAACATTGATAAAGTAATTAATATTTCCCAAGATCCAATTGGGAAAACACCACGGAGTAATCCGGCAACTTATACATCAGTTTTTGATGATATTCGCGATTTATTTGCCAATACAAACAAGGCTAAAGCATTGGGGTATTTGAAAGGTCGTTTTTCGTTTAATGTGCCAGGTGGACGTTGTGAGCATTGTCAAGGCGATGGAATTATTAAGATTTCAATGCACTTTCTACCAACGGTTTATGTTTCTTGTGAAGTTTGTGAAGGGAAACGTTATAATGATGAAACATTATTAGTTAAATTTAAAGATAAAAATATTTATGATGTTTTAAAAATGACAGTTGACCAAGCTTGTGATTTTTTTGCGAAACAACCAAAAATTAGTCAGAAGTTAGCAACAATGCAAGATGTTGGGTTGGGTTATATTAAATTAGGTCAATCAGCAACAGAATTGTCTGGTGGAGAAGCCCAGCGGGTTAAGCTATCGACCTTCTTGTTAAAACGGACAACGGGAAAAACTTTATTTTTATTAGATGAACCAACAACGGGATTACATGTTGATGATGTTAAAAGATTGTTAGTAGTTTTGAATAAAATTGTTAATAATGGCGATTCCGTTATTACGATTGAACATAATTTAGATGTTATTAAAATGGCCGATTATATTATTGATTTAGGACCAGAAGGCGGCGTTGGTGGTGGCATAATTGTCGCAACAGGAACACCAGAACAACTTATTTTAAAAAGTGACACTAGTAGCTATACAGCACAATATTTAAAACCTTTATTAAAGTAAGAGATTACAAATGGATGTTAAAAAACAACTTTTTAATGTAAAGTTTTTTCAAAAAAAATATAATTTGGCAAAATTATTAACAGAAAAATATGCTAATGCACAAAATAAAATTAAAGTAATTAATGTTGTTGGTACAAACGGAAAAGGATCGGTTTCAAATTACTTACACCGCCAGTTAATGTTAAATTATCAACGGGTAGGTCTTTTTACATCACCAGCATTTTCAAAACACAATGAACGAATTAAAATTAATATCAAGATGATTAGTGATAGTGATTTAAAACGAATTATCAAAGAAATTAAAGAAGAAATTAAAACTTATCAGTTAACTTTTTTTGAAATTTGAGTTTTAATTTGTATTAAATATTTTTTAGAGCAAAAAATTGATATTGCAATTATTGAAGCTGGAATTGGCGGCCGTTTAGATGCAACGAATGTTTTTAATAATCAATTAGCTGTTTTATTAACTTCAATTGATTATGAACATACTGAGATATTAGGAAATACTTTGGATAGTATTATTCAAAATAAAGTTGGAATTGCAAAAAACAATTGTCAGCTTTTTATTAGTGCTAGTTGTAAAAAACATTTTAATTTAATTGTAAAATATTATAATTCGGATAATATTATTACAAGCGAAGTTTACTTAAAAGCAATTAATTATTACCAAGAATTTAATGTTGGCTTAGTTATTAATTTTTTAAAAATTTTTAAGTTTAAAATTAATTATGAGCTTTTTAAAGCGAACCCAGTCTTAGGCCGTTTTACCCAACTAAGTAAAAATCCGTATTTTATTATTGATGGAGCACATAATCCAGAAGGAATTCGTGCTTGTATTCATACTTTTGAAATGTTACATAATTTGAACCGAAATGAAGTATTAGTATTGTATTCTTCTTCACAAAAAAAAGATTATATTCAAAATTTAACTTTATTGAAGGAACATTTTGGCAATAATTTATATATTACGGAATTTAATCATCCAATGTCATGGGACATTAATAATATTAATATACAGAACAAAGTTAAAAATTGGAAAAAATTATTATTACAAAATAAAACAAAAAATATTTTAGTTTGTGGTTCGTTATATTTTATTCCGTTGGTTTATCAGTTTTATTTAGAAAGGGTGTAAAATATGCTATATATATTAACAAATATTGGTGCTTGTTTGGGGATTGCTATTTTATTTTATCTTGGGATATTATTAGATTATAAAAATTTAAAAAAAATTAGTATTTTAACAATTACAATTATAAGTTTATTAATTGCATTATCTGTTATTTTAACAAATGTCATTAGTTATACTATTCCGTTTCCTTTTATAGGGGGAGGAGTAATTCAATTAGCATTAGGCAACTTTTTAATTTTTGTTATTGGAATGTTATTTGGACCATTTTTTGGCGTATTGAGCGGTCTTGCTATTGACGCTTTAGGGACTTTGGTAAATATTGGCTGAACATATCATAGTGGTTTTTCCTTTAATCTTGCTTTATACGGCTTTTTAGGAAGTATGCTTTTTTTATTTAAAAGTGATAAATTTTGAATATTAAAAACAATTATTTTATATGCAATAGGGTTTGCTTTAATTTCATTTGCATTTAATGTTTTATGATTATATGCAATCGGTCTAAAACAAGTTCTTTTCCCAATGGTTTTTGTTATTAAAACAATTAAGTTTCCAATTCAATTGGCAATTTATTTACCAATGGTTATTTCAAGTTTTACTATTTTATATAAATTAATTACTTCACGCCATAATATTTCTTTATGATGCAACCAAAAAGGATTATTATTTTTAACACCAATTAAATTTAAAAAATAGAAAAGATATAATAGTTAAAAGTTGTTTATATGTGGAAAAGTTTTAAAAAATTAATAATTATAACTTTTTTATTTAAAAAAAATTGTGGATAAGTCAGATAATAGTATTATTTTAACAAATTATATTTACTTATTAATTGTTCATTGTAATATTATTAATGATTAAACAAAGAGGAACAGGAAAATGTCGGAGAAAGAAACTACTTATTTAATTAAACAAGAGTATCAATTGTCAGATGATGAACGTATGTTACTTTTATGTTTATATCGGCCAATTATTGGCGATAAAGCACATATGTTATATATTGCTTTAACAGCACAAGATTTCATCTTAGAATTAAATACTAAATATCATTTAGACAATCTTTTAACATTATTACAAATATCATATGATGAATTTTTATTAGCAAAAAGTAAATTAGAAACAATTGGTTTATTAAAGATTTTAAAACGCGAAAAAGGAAAGCACTATATTTTAAAACCACAATTACCAATTTCTGTAATTGCTTTTTTTGAAAATAAAATTTTAAGAAGTTATTTATTGAATGTTGTAGGAGAAAAATCTTTTGCAATTATTAAAGCTAAATTTATTGTTAATAAGCAAGGGGGCAAACAGAAGCATAATGATTTATCTGGTCAATTAAGTGATGAAACAATGACATTTGATTTTGTTTATATTGATAAATACTTAGCATCAAAAAATTCAAATCATAAATTATATTTACCATATCGTGAAAAAATTATCCAGTTAGCAAATTATTACAATGTTTTAACAAATAATCTTGCTATTTTTATTTATAAAAGTATTGAGTTAACTGCCAAAGAACGAATTTTTAATTATGAAACATTTCAACATTTACTATCTGATTTTCATCAAAAATCAATATTAAAAAAAAAACTTAATGGAGAACAATTAAATTTAATTGTTAATGATGAAAATGTTATTAAACCAACTAATATGTTAGAAGCAAAAATTAATGAAATGGTTTCAATTGATCCAATTCAATATTTAATTTTACTACGAGAAAATAAGAAACCAACACCAATTGAAATTGAATTAATTCGTGATTTAATTATTAATTATTCATTGACACCGGGGGTAGTTAATTGTTTAATTGAATATGTTTGATTTAAAAATGCTCATCGAATTGAAAGAAAGTATTGTGAAAAAATTGCAAACACTTTTCATCAATTACAAATTAATACTGTTGATAAAGCAATGGAGCATTTACGCGGTGCTTATGCAAAAACACAAAAAAGTAAAGTTACAAAAGATGCTATTAAAGCAAAAACATACCAATGGAAAGAAAAAACAGTTAAACATAATATGGCTGAATTAGAATATAATAAAATTTATGAACAAAAACGGCAAGAACAAGGAATTAAAAAAGTTGATCTTAAACAATTATTAGATGATTTAAAAAATTTATAATAGTAAAAATGAAAGAGAGATTTTGGGCAATGCCAAAACTAAATTTATTAAAACAACTTCAAAACAATGCAGAGGTAATACTTAATTTACGAGAAATTGCGTTTGATATTAATAATTATCAACAGTTTGAGACAATCTTTCAAGAATATTTAAAAAATTATCATCAATGCGAAAAAAAAACATCTTTATCTTTATGCCAACAATCCTTTAAAGGTTACAAATATTATATTAAAAAAGAAAATAATAATTTGTTTTTAACACGAGTTGAATGTAATCATACAATAGCTATTAAAGAAAAAAATAAAGTTAAAAATAATTATCTTTATTATGACTTTAGTGATGAATTATTAAAAATAAGATTAAATGATATTAAAAAAGATGAAAATTTTAATAATATGTATCTTATTGTTGGAGAAATGGTTAACTTTGTTAAATGTCAACGAAAAAAAGGTTTATATATTCATGGTCAGCCAGGAGTTGGTAAAACTTATTTATTAATTCGCTTAGCCAATGTTTTAGCAAATAATAATCATAAAGTTGCTTTTATTTCAGTAATTAATTTAATTAATCGAGTAAAGGAATCATTTAATCTTTTTAATAGTGAATCATCATTAGTAGAAATTTTATTAGGAGCAGATGTTTTATTTTTAGATGATATTGGCGGAGAAACTGTTTCTCCGTGAGTTCGTGATGATTTATTATTTCGTATTCTAAACGACCGCATTAGTCGTAAACTGCCAACTTTTTTTTCATCAAATTTCACAACAACAGCTTTAACAACAATTTATGCAAATGTTAAAACTGAAATTAATGATAAAGAAATTAATAAAGTAAAAGCATTAAGAATTGTTGATCGGATTCGAGGATTAGCAACCGAATTAGAATTGTCGGGAAATAGCAGGAGAGTTGATGAGGATTATGTGGAAAAGTTAATATTATAGGGATGTTGTCTGTTGGTGGTTCTTGCTACAAATAATTTTAATTAAGTTTGTCTTAGATTTTTTATCTTTGCCAAACATTTTTGCTTTATCGGAAAATTATTTTTTAAGTGTTCCGAAATCATATTGTTTTGCAGTTCTAGAGCAATAAGTACATCTCGCACCCACACTGCTTTTAAAGTGGTAAAAAAAGTCGTAAGAACAAAAATTATTGGTTCTGTTATTTTTGGAATGTGCCGTGTTATTAGTTAAGTTGCTGATATGATTTTATTAACAGGGGTGGCGGCACAAAGAACAAAAATTGGAATGGTTTTTCAAAAACTGAATCCATTTCCAAAGTCAATTTATGAAAACATTGTTTTTGGATTAAAAATTTTAGGAATTTTTGATAAAATAATCCTCGACCAAACGGTATAATCATTATTGCGACAAGCTATATTATGATATTATTTTAAGGATAACTTGCAGGATTAAGCACTAAGTTTGTCAGGGAAGACAACAACAACGATTATGTATTGCTTGCACAATTGAGTTAAAGCCAGAAATTTTGTTAGCGAATGAACCAACAAGTGCATTAATTAGATCAAATTGCAAATCATAAAGTTGAAGAGTTAATTTTGGATTTAAAAAATAATTTTACAATTATTATTGTAACGCGCACTTTACAACAAGTGGCACTAATTTATTATTATACTGCATTTTTTTGAATGGAACAGTTATTATAATATAATAAAACAGCATTATTGTTTTATCATCCTCGTGAATCAAAAACAGAAGATTATATTACAGGGCGTTTTGGTTAAAAAAATAAATTTATTATTTGGTTCTATTTTTATTATAAAGTAACCTTTAATTTGGATATTTTCTAATTTTCTTGCAAATTGGCTCTATAGGTTATAAAATATATAATAAGTATGCAATATTTTTATTGTAGACTAAGAAGGTATTAAATATATGTATAGGAGAAAAAGTAGATGACAAAAATTGCAATTAACGGCTTTGGACGCATCGGTCGTTTAGCCTTTAGAAGAATATTTGAAGAAAAAAATGTTGAAATTGTTGCAATTAACGATTTAACTGCGGCAAAAACTTTAGCAACTTTATTAGAACTTGATTCAGCCCAAGGAGGATGAAAAAGAGGAAAAATTTCTTCAGAAGAAAAAGTTATTATTGTTGATGGGAAAAAAATAAATGTTTATGCCAAAAAAGATCCTGCTGAGTTACCATGAGATAAATTAGGTATCGATGTTGTTGTTGAATCAACAGGATTATTTGTTGATCGTGCCGGCGCTTCAAAACACCTTACGGCCGGAGCAAAAAAAGTTTTAATCTCAGCCCCGGCAAAAGGAGCCGATGTTAAAACAATTGTTTATAATGTAAACCATAAGGAAATTAAAAAAGAAGATACTATTATTTCGGGAGCAAGCTGTACAACTAACTGTTTAGCACCAATGGCGAAAGTATTAGACGAAAAATTTGGAATTGAAAAAGGATATATGACAACCGTTCACGCGGTAACAAATGATCAAAGATTATTGGACTTAGCACATGATGACTTAAGAAGAGCGCGTGCTGCTTTTTCAAATATTGTTCCAACTAAAACGGGAGCGGCAGCGGCAGTTGAATTAGTATTACCACAATTGGAAGGTCGATTTGATGGAATGGCATTACGCGTTCCAACTATTACCGGTTCAATTATTGACTTATCAGTTGAATTGAAAAAAACAACAACAGTTGAAGAAATTAATAATGCAATGAAAGCAGAAGCTTCAGAAACTCTTGGTTATAATACAAAACCAATTGTTTCATCAGATATTATTGGCGAAACACACGGATCAATTTTTGATTCAACATTAACAAAAATCATTGAACGCGATGGTAAACAATTAGTTAAAATATATGCATGATATGATAATGAAATGTCATATGTATCACAAATGGTGCGTACATTATTATACTTTGCTACAGTATAATTAAAATATACGAAACACTAAAAAATATTTTAGTGTTTTTTATTTTTATAAAAAAAGATATTTCTTATGCTATGATATTTTTATAATAATAAATTTTATAAAAATAATCTAACAAACTATAGTTAATATCCGTTTGTTTATTTACCGTTGATAATGTAGACAATTAAAGCAATTAAGGAGAACAAAAAATGAAAAATCCTATTTTAGAAAAGCATTTTATTAATATTAGTGATCAACTAAAATTAGTTTTAAATACAGAAAAAATTCATGACTCAACAAACCCAATCCAATTATTATATGATAATATTCTTTTAATTAGGAACAATGGGCGCGTTATTACCGATGAAGATTTTACATATCGTTTAGAATTATCCTTGGCAGATACTTATAAAACACTGTCATTACGAATTGATTCATTATTACAAAATGCTAAAACATTATCTTTTAGTTATTTTAAAGAAAAATTAGATATTAAAAAATGACGCGATGATTTATATGCTGATGCTGTTGAAATATTAAATGAAAAATATGCTAATAAACTAATGCAAATGGATTTTATTTATATTACTTATCAGATTACAGAAATGTTAAATGAAGGTTTGCGCAATATTTCTTCACGAAAATTACATGAAGTAACAGCATAAAAATAAGTTTTATTTATGAATAAATAGTTATGGAAATAACTATTTTATTTTAGTAATTTTCAAAGACCTTAATTGTCTTTAAAAAACCATTATTTTATCAGCAAAAATGCGATATAATTTATATTGTTAAAATGTATAACAATGAGGGGGATATATTATGAGTCAAAACAAGAAATTATTTTATGTTACAACACCAATTTATTATCCAAGTGCGCAATTACATATTGGACATGCATATACTACTACATTAGCCGATATTATTAATCGTTATAAAAAAATGGCTGGTTATGAAACTTTCTTTTTAACAGGCAGCGATGAACATGGCGAAAAAATTGAAAAGAAAGCAAAAGTAGCGGGAGTAACGCCATATAAATTTACAACAATGATTGTTGATAATTTTAAATTATTATGAAATAAATTAGGAATTGAATATTCAAAGTTTATTCGCACCACCGATAAAGAGCATGAAGTTGGAGTCCAAAAAATTTTTAGTAAATTATATGATAATGGGGATATTTACTTAGGAGAATATGAAGGTTTATACTGTATTAGTTGTGAAGAATTTTTAACTGAAGCACAAATTAATAAAGTAACAAACCGGTGCTTAGTTTGTGGTAATAATCCACAAAAAGTAAAGGAAGAAACATATTTCTTCAAAGTATCAAAATATAGTCAATTTTTAATTAATTATTATAATAATAATCTTGGTTTTATTGAACCAGAAGCAAGAAAAAATGAAATGTTAAATAATTTTATTTTACCCGGTGTAACTGATTTATCTGTTACTAGAACAACTTTTTCTTGAGGAATTAAAACCTTAGAAAATGATAAACACATTATTTATGTTTGAATTGATGCATTATCAAATTATTTAACAGCATTAGGTTATTTATCAAATGATGAAACATTATTTAATAAATTTTGAAATAATGGGGGTGTTGAAATTTTGCAACTATTAGGAAAAGAAATCGCTCGTTTTCACACAATTTATTGGCCAAGTATGCTAGAAAGTTTGGGTTTGCGTCAGCCTAATAAACTTTTATCGCATGGTTGAATTTTATTTAAAGATACTAAAATGAGTAAATCAATTGGAAATGTTGTTGATCCGTTATATTTAATTGATAAATATGGTAGAGATACGTTGCGTTTTTATTTGGGATATGAAATTCCAACTGAAAATGATGGAAAATTTTCTTATGAAATATTTTTAGAATCATATAATTCTCATTTAGTTAATAATATAGGGAACTTGGTATCGCGAGTAAGTAATATGATTAGTAAATATTTTAATGGTAAGTTAGTAAAAAAACAACAATTGGATAATGTTCTAATTGAAAGTTGTATCCAGGCGTCACATAATTATCGTCAGGCAATGGATGCTTATCAAATTTCAGCAGGACTAAAAATTATTTTGAAATTATGCAATAAGGCAAATAAATATATTGAAGAAAATAAACCCTGGGAATTAGAAAAAAACGAAAAGATGGAGCAATTATATGAAATTTTAGCAAGTTTAGCTTATACTATTATTGTTAGTGCTTTTTTATTGCAGCCAGTTTTAGTTGATAATGCTCAGAAAATTGCCGATTATTTTAATGTTAATTTAACTGATTTAACATTTGAAACAATTTTAACGCAAGAAATCATATATAATAAAAAAATTGAGAAAAAAGAAAATTTATTTAATCGTGTTAATGTAGAACAATAATTAAAAACAAATTGAAGCATAATTAAATTAATAAAACTAGTAAAAAAAGGGGGGGAGTTTAATGAAAAAATATGATGTAATTGTAATTGGTGCTGGTCATGCCGGAGTCGAAGCGAGTTTAGTCGCGGCAAGAATGAAAAAGAAAACATTATTAGTTACTTTGTATAAACATAAAATTGCATTAATGCCATGTAATCCATCAATTGGCGGCCCAGCTAAAGGGATTGTTGTTCGTGAAATTGATGCCATTGGTGGTGAAATGGCAAAAGCATCTGATGCAACAGCTTTACAAATAAAATTATTAAATTCTTCACGTGGTCCTGCCGTATGAGCATTACGCGCTCAATCAGATAAGATTGAATATTCGAAATATATGCAAAAAGTAATTGAAAAGCAAGATAATTTAGATTTATATGAAGGAGCAGTTCAAACTTTGTTGTTTGATGATAACAATAATTGCTGTGGAGTAATGTTAAAGGATCAAAAAAAATTTTTTGCAAAAAAAGTTATTTTAACAACAGGAACATATATGCAATCTTTAGTGTTGCAAGGAATGACAAAAAAATCAGAAGGGCCCGATGGCGATATTACAACAGCAGGATTATCAACCCAGTTAAAAAATTTAGGGTTTGAGTTATTTCGTTTAAAAACTGGTACACCGGCACGTGTTCTTAATACTTCAATTGATTATAGTAAAGCGCAACCAGAATCAGGGAGTGATTTGCAACTAGCTTTTTCTTATTCAACAAAAACCTTTACACCGTTACAAGAACAAGAATTATGTTGATTAATTCATTCAACATCAAAAACACATAATATTGTGCAAAAAAATTTAACAGCATCAGCAATGTATTCTGGAAATGCAAAAGGAAAAGGGCCGCGTTATTGCCCGAGTTTTGAAGATAAAATTGTTCGGTTTTCCGATAAACCACGTCATCAAATTTTCTTAGAGCCAGAATCAAAGAGTTTAAATACAATTTATGTGCAAGGATTTTCAACTTCAATGCCAATTGATGTACAAAAAAAGATGCTACGTTCCTTGCCGGGATTTGAAAATGTTGAAGTTTTAAAATGAGCTTATGCAATTGAATATGATGCAATTGTACCAACACAATTAAAACATACGTTAGAAACAAAAAAAATTAAAAATTTATATACGGCTGGCCAAATTAATGGAACAAGTGGATATGAAGAAGCTGCTTGCCAAGGTTTAATGGCCGGAATTAATGCTGCTTTAAGTATTGATCAAAAAGAACCTTTTATTTTACGTCGTGACCAAGCTTATATTGGAGTGCTAATTGATGATCTAATTACAAAAGGTACAGAAGAGCCCTACCGTTTATTAACTTCTCGCGCCGAATATCGTTTATTATTGCGAAATGATAATGCTGAAGAACGATTAAAAAATTATGCTTATCAATTTGGTTTAATTGATCAAAAAAGTTGAATTGAATATCAAAATAACGTGAAAATTTATAATGAAATAATGCAATTTTTAAAAGAAAGTTATTTTACAGAAAAATCACCATTAATTCAAAAATTAACTAAATTAGGTGTTGCCAACATTACAGAACGAATTTCTGGTTATAATTTATTAAAACGACCAAATATTGAGTTAAAATATTTAGAAGAGGAGTTACCACCGTTAAATAATTTAAAATCATTTTTAAAACAAAATTTATTAATCAATATTCGTTTTGAAGGATATATTAAAAAAGAACAAGAAATTGCTTTAAAAACAATTAAGTTAGAAAATAAATTAATTCCAGTTAATTTGAATTATGACTTGGTAGATAACTTGGCGCTTGAAGCACGAGAAAAATTTAAAAAGATTAGGCCAATTTCAATTGGTCAAGCAAATCGAATTTCAGGAATTAATCCAACTGATATTCAAATGCTGTTATTTCATTTAAAAAAAATGGAATTGGATGCAAATAGATAAGAAGGCAAAGTATGAAATTATATAATACTTTGACTCGTAATTTTACAGATTATGGTCAAGCAAAAAAAATTAATATTTATGGTTGTGGACCAACTGTCTATAATTACATTCATATCGGTAATGCACGCGCAATTATTACTGTTGATTTATTAGTTAGTTTTTTACAATTTCAACATATTGATGTTAATTATATTCAAAATTACACGGATATTGATGATAAGATTATTGCTAAAGCATCGGCAGAACATAAAACTGAACAAGAAATTGCAGAATTTTATATTAAAGCTTTTGAAAAAGATGTTTTTAATTTAAATGTTAGAACACCAGCAAAGCGAGTGCGAGTAACAGACCATGTTAAAGATATTATTACTTTTATTCAAAAATTAGTCAAACTTAATGCTGCATATGAAGTTAATGGTAGTGTATATTTTGATATTGCAAAATATCAAGCACAATATGGACAATTATCTAATAAAAAAATTTCAGAATTAGAAACTAATATTAGAATTGAACATGATGCTAATAAGCATAGTCAATATGATTTTGCATTATGAAAGCAAACAACCCAAGGAGTTTCCTTTCCCTTTTATGATCAAACTGGTAAATTACATCAAGGTCGCCCAGGTTGACATACAGAATGCGCTGTCTTAATTGATAAATTTTTTCACAAAGAAACAATTGATATTCATGCTGGTGGAATTGATTTAGTTTTTCCTCATCATGAAAATGAACGAATTCAATTTTTAGCAAAAAATAATAAGGAAATTGCAAACATTTGAATGTATAATGGACATTTAAATGTTGCTGATAAAAAAATGAGTAAATCATTAAATAATACTATTTTAGTTCGTGATTTTATTAAATTATACGGAGCGAATACATTACGTTATTTGTTATATGCGACTAATTATAGACAACCATTAAATGTAACAGAAACTTTAATTATTAGTGCACAAGGTGAAACCGAAAGGATTTTTAAAGTCTTAAAAGAAGTAAATTTATATTTAGCTGAATATGACTTAAATTATAATTTAGTACAACATGGTGACAATGTTAAGAAAGTTATTGCTGAGTTAGCAAATAATTTAAATAGTCCGAATGTTTTAACTATTATTAGTAAAATGACTAAAATTATTAATACTCAATTACGCGATAAAAAACTTAATTTACAACTTGTTAGTGATTTTTATAATATTATTTTTAATATCATGAATTTTAATTTTAAGTTACCAGTGATTAGTGGTGAGATTAGTAAATATTTATTAGAATGAATTAAGTTAAAAAATAACAAAGATTTTGTCAAAGCAGATGAGCTTCGTAAGATTTTATTAGAAAAAGATATTTTATAACGTAATTAAATAAAAAGAAATTAATATTATTTTGTGTTGGGTTAGCGGGTTGTGAAATCGCTCACCAATTATAAAAACGTAGTTTAAAATTAAAATTATATGAAGTGTAAATTGTAAATGCCAAATCATAAAAAGTTAACTATTAATTTAGTTAACTTTTTTAATTTAATTATAGGAGATTGAAATTATGCAAACAAAGCAATATTTTATTTTACTGTCGTTAGTAAAAAAAAGTATGGTAAAGATATTGTTATTAATACTGTCAATAAGATTTTAAAAGATATTGAAATTAAAAAGTAAAATAATAAATTATTCCGCGTAATTTATTATCGGATAATTTATTCAATAATGTTTTTAATGGAGCGAAGCGACAACTAGCGTAGCGAGTTTGCAAATTTTAATTTTTTAATTTATTGAAAGGAGATATATTATGCTATTTTGATTAACGACAATATTTAGTGTTGTTATTATATTAGGTATTTTTGCGTGAATTGTTTTATCAATTTATCAGAAAATTAGCCAAATTCGAGGTAAGAAAAAAGATAAAAAAGAAATTGAAAACAAAGAGGATAAAAAAAATTTTAATTTTGTATTTAACAACAGCGGTTAATTTTTTGGCAAGCACAGATACGCCGCTCACCATTTCAGATGGAACGGGTTCTATTTGAAGTGGTTTAGGACAAGCAACGATGAAAGTTAAAGATGCTGTTTATGCTGTATTACTACAATTAACGACCTTTTTACATGATTTGTGAATTATTTTAATTCCATTTAGTATTTTTTTTTATTGTTAAGATATTAAACTTTTTTCCGTATTATGGTTAAATGATTTTAATATTATTACAGATGATCATAAGCTGCGGCACACTAGCTTTTAGGTGAGTTGAATAAATAATTTTGTTGTTTATTTTTGCACTATATACTGTCTACAAATTTATTTTTAAATAAATTTAATTATTTTGGTTATTATTGATAATGTTAACAAGATGAAAAATCCTGTTGTGGAAATAAATATGTCTATATTTATATTGTTTATTGTTCATAATATTGAGTCTATTAGTAGGATTTAATATAAATAATGTTGTAAAAAATATTTCTTTTTCTAAAAAATTGTAGGCAGTGTATAGTTTAAAAATATTAACTTAATTATAAATGTATAATTTTATATTTTAATGGTTATTAGTTGAAACTAAGTAGTTATTTTAAGCGTGCCAATTTTTACTATTTTATATATTTAACATTGTTAATAACATTGTTTATTAAACAAACATTTAGTTAGGAGATGATAAGTAATGATTAATTATTTTGAATATAAATGTGAAACTTGTTTTAATGATATGAAAAGATTACTATGTGATGGATTTTATTGTTTAAATTGTTATTAAGGATTTGAAAAAATTGATTAGTTTTGTTAAGAAAAATCAAAATATAGAAAATTATTTTATTAGCAAGGAGCTTATTCCTTTTGAAACAGATAAAGAAAGTTTTATAAATTTACCTAATCATAATCGCAATATTTGAAAGTATTTAACTGGAACAGAATTAATTAATTTGTATAATCAATATAAACAAAACTATTTTACGCGTATGCATAAAGCATTATTTAAAAATGAACCTAAAAAAGTAAAAACAAATAACAACAATAATTTAATAAATTGAAATCACCAAAAAGTAGAACAATTAATTCGTGATTTGGAGGAATTATAAAATGGAATTTAAATTAATAGAAGAATTATATAAAGAAAATAGAATAAAGTACAAAAAAAAATAAAGGTTATAAATTATGTGATAATGGTTATATTTTTCATCATCCAATTAAAAATTATTTAAAAGTAGTTGGTTATTATAATAATTTTATAAAATCTAAGGTTTTTATATATCTTTTTCTTGCAAAAATAAAATTAATTTTTTATGTAAAAAATGCTATAAAAGTTTTAAAAAAGAATCAAATTATGTTTTATCAATTTATAATGAACAATTTTATAAAAAACCTATTCAAATTAATATAAAAGATTTTAATTATGAAATTGAATATCAATGAATATGGTAAATATTTTTTATAGAGGTTTTTATAATGAGTTTATATAATTATTGATTTCAATTTATTACTTATATTATTGGTTCAAATGCCCCTGAATTTTTATATGTTATATCGTTTGTATTATTTATCGTTTTATTTTTTGGGATATTTTTTAAACTTATTCAAAAAATGTGGAGTTTTTAAATATGCAAAATGATTGAGAAAAATTAAAAGAGTTTTTTATTCATGTCTTTTTGTTTATAAATAAAACAAATGTTGAAAGTATTACAACTTGGATTTTGAAACAGAATGAATATTTAACTTTTATGGTCGGTGTTTTAATTGTTATTTTATTTTTAACTCGGTTTCTGTTATGAATGATTTTTAAAATAGTTGGGTATTTTAAATAATGAAAAAGTTTATATTTTTATTAAAAAATTATTGGGTCGCATGTAAAAAATAAGGGTTTTATAAAAACAATAAAAAAATATCCTTAATTTATATTAAACTAAATAACATTTAAAAATAAAAACCCTTATTTTTTACATGCGACCCAATTATTGTTATATTAGTGGTTCAATGATTTTTTTAGTTTAATTGATTTGTTATTTTGAATAATTTAATTAAATTATACTGGTTTAGTATTTTGATTATTGTTTGCTTTGCAATGTGTTTATTTTTTATGATGATTTTGAAAAAAAATATTTTATCAGTTAAATGCTTTTCGGTTAGTAAGTTTTGTTTGATATGATCCGTTATCGGTTATTATCGGTAAATTAGGAACCGGAAAAACTTTACTTTTAACTTATTTATCACAAACTATGAAATTATTAACAGATAAAATTTATAGTAATTATCCGTTAGAAGATGAGAAAGTTAAAGTTTTAACATTTAAAAATTTAGATTTTACAGATAGAACAAAACCAGTTCCCCCTTATGATAGTGTTATTTTGTTTGATGAAAGTTATTTATATATTAATGGAACTAGTCCTCGCGATGATAAAAAAGTCCACAGTGGTAAAATTCCGTGAATTGTTTTAGCAAGACATTTTGGTAATCGCGCTTTTTTCGCGGCACAGCGTGAGGGTATGATCTGAAATAATATCCTACAATTAGCAAGCGGTATTATTATTCCAATTTCACTTAAAAAACCGATTTCTAAAAAGGGATTTAATTTTTTTAATCTTTTATTTATTATGCGAATTGGTATTTTCCAAGATATTACGGATTATGAAATTTGAAAAACAAAATCAGTAGAAAGAACAGCTGAGGGTAAAATATCAAAACATAAGTCGGATGTTGATTTAGGAATTCGGTTTTTTAAAATAATTATTCCGTTATAATTTGCACAGAAATACGATAGTTAATGATTAAAGTTTGTTCGTGATTTAAAAAATGATTAAATAATTAATAACAAAGAATACTATTGGTCATAAATTACTAAATTGAGTGTTAAAGAGCGGTTATAATTGTTTGATATTGATATTTTGAAAAAGAATTTAAAACCTAAAAAAGAAAAAGGAAGTTGTAAAAATGATTAATTTGTTGTCATAAATTAGTAATTGAGATAAAATTTTTAGTTTTATTTTTGATGTTTTTTTTATTTATTTTTGATGTAATTTTAAATACAAAATTACCAATGACAAATACAACGATTGCTTATTTTATTATCTTTTTTATGGTTGTTAAGTTATCAATTTATGCAATTAACGGTACAAGAAACCAATATAACGAATTAGGTTCAACAGTACACGCGCGGGGGGGTGTATCAAATATTTATTCCGCGACTGATCGGGGGTGGAGTTTCAGATACTAAAAAAGGTATACAAAAACACACTAAAGAGCGTAAACAGTTTAAAATTAATCGTAATAAAAAACAGTTATCGATTTTAGATAAACAAGCAAAAACAAGATAACAATGATATCGGAGAGTGAATAAGTAATGATTAGATTAGTTTTATTGGTTGCAGCAATTGCTATTTTTTGTACTGGTTTTATTACTTTAATTATTAATCATTTAACATCAGCGAAAAATATTATTATGGATTTATATAATTCAGATACTTTTTTTGCTTTCTTTATTTGGTAAAATGGCAATTTTGTTTATTCATCCGTTGTTATTAACAATATCAAGTTTATATATTATTGGGTTTATTGTTTCAAAAACATTGTATAGTCAGGAGTTGAATTATAAATATAAAAAAAATAATTATCTTTATTTGCCATATCTATTTTGGGTATTTTAGTTTTAATTATTCATTTCAATTACTTTAACAACATTCAAACTATTAAATTAGCAGAATTATAATGTTAATCAACAAATAAAAGTAATGAATGAAACTGATTTTATTAATACAATGTTTTACGCAGTAGTTTTTTTGAAAATTGGCCTGAAACAAATTACTTTATTAACCCTACTTTAAAAACATCACAATCATTAACTTATAATGATAAATGATATTTAGATTTTTTAAAGGACATTTATTCAATGGTAATTTCATTTGATAAACCTAGTGATTAGTTTTATGTACTTATATAAAAATTGAGATAATTATCCTAAACAGTATAATATTGATAAATTTTATGATGTTGATAAAAAACAATTTTTAAAAGAATTAACAAATTTTATTTATTCTTTTGCTAAGTATTTTAATAGTGTTGAAGTTATTAATAAATTAGGAAAAAGTGTTGATAATTTGCAACAATTTAATTTGGTTCGGCAAAATTGAAAATTAATTGATAGTTCTTTAAATAATATACAAAAAGAATTTAAAAATTATAATGAAAATTGATATTTTATTTTTTGAAAAAGAGAAAATATTTCACATTGAATATGACAATCAATGTTTTTTAAATATGATGAGTCTGCACCTAGAATGAACTGGTGATTGACTTTTTTTTATAAAATCAATTTATCGTTGAAATAATACAAATGAACCCAAACAATTATAATTCAATGAAAATAATGGTGATATTATTTTTTATACTGATAATTATTATCAGAATGTTCGTTCTTTTTTATTAAAATATGTTGATGTTATTGTGCAAGAAAATATTAGAGTTCAACAAGGTGGAAATCTAAATTATAATGACCCAAATTTGGGTAGTCAAATAATAATATTTGATTTTGAAATTATTAATAATATGAAAAAATTGGTCTGAAAACCTAGTATTATTTTAACTAGAAAATCAATTTATCGAATGATTTTAACGATTGATTAACATAAAAATATTGTTGCTGGTAGTTTTATAATTAACACATCTTAAACAATATTGGGATGGTAATAATGCAAATAGTTATCTATATAATAATGATTTGGTTTTTTTGTTTACTTTTATGAAAGAAAAAGATTGTATCTTTAATTTTGGTGCTGAAACATATAACTATAATCAATATAATACTTCTAATACTGGTAAAGATATTTTTGAACAGATAAAAGACCAAATTGATATTAATAAGTTTTTAAAAGCATTTTTTGTACACGCTTTGGGGGTATGTATTTCAAAATCGTAGTATTTTTATTTAAATCGGTTATATTGATAATTTATAATATAATACTGTTTTAATTAATTTTTTTGGTTTGAAATTAGTTAATTTTAGAGATGTTTTAATTGATGAAAATAATACGAATAAAATCAATTTGAAAAATTGTTAAATAGTATTTTTACAGTTTCTCAAAATTTTTATAAAGATTATTTACGAAAAATTTTTGACTTAGAAAATAATACTTATGTGCAAGGTTATAATAAAAAATATGGTTTATTAGCAAATAATGGTTTTAAGATTTATCCCCGTTATTTTTATTTTTCTGATAAATATAAGCAATTAGATATTAAATTGTATTTAGCATTTAAAAATCGGTTTTATAACAATAACTATGGTAATGTATTTAATTATGATTTTTATGTAGCAAATGATTATAATTTTAATCAAAATGAAGGTTATATTTTTGAAGGTGCTTTAAAAGATAAATATTGTTTAAAATATAAAAAGATTTAAGAACAAAAAATCGGTTATAATGTTTTTGAATTACAAGCACAAAAAAAATGATATGTATCGTTATTATGATTTTAATTTTGGAATTTATAATTTACAAGAAATAAATAATGGCGGATTATTTCCCGACGGGCAATGATGACAAGTACAGTATGAAATTTGTAGTTGATATAATTTATCATGTCATATTCGAAATGCCGCAATTTGAGTTATAAATAATATTCCCTGCGTTAAATAAGTTAATGAATTAGTAAGCGGGGTTGGCAAAATTTTTCAAACAATATATAGTTTTTTTAATCAAACATTTGAGGTGTTAAAATTTAGTCCAGCGTTATATAACGCAATAACAAATATATTCCTATTAATTATTTTTATGAAGTTTGTGCGATTAATTTAAAAAGGACTTGTTAAATCCTTCTATTTTTTTTAATTTGTAATTTTGCCATTATTTTCATTAAATTCCAATTGTTTGGGTTCATTTGTATTATTTCAACGATAAATTGATTTTATAAAAGAAAGTCAAGTACCAGTTAAATCTAGGTGCAGACTCATCATATTTAAAAAACATTGATTGTCATATTCAATGTGAAATATTTTCTCTTTTTTAAATAATAAAATATCACTTTTCATTATAATTTTTCAATTATTTTTGTATATTATTTAAATAACTATCAATTAATTTTCAATTACTATTTTATGGTGGTTGTTGCTGATTATATGGTGGTTTTTGGTTTATTATCTATCCCGTTTTCATTGTTATTTGGTTTTTGACAACTAATTAATGATGTTGTACTTGTTGCCGTTAATAAGATTGCTCCTAAAATGCTAAGTTATTTTTTCATATATTTAACTCCTTATTTAAAATGCTATAATTTTTTTAAATAAGTTATAACATATTTTAATATTTTAGGAGGTAAATTATGAAAAAATATGAAAGATTAGATATTAATGAAAGAGTAAATTTGGAAAAATTAAAAAACAATGAATTATTTAAAAAGAAAAATGGAACAATTAATATTCTAAAAATTGCTAAGCAAATGAATATGTCTTATTATGTAATTTGAGAAGAGTTAAATATTTTTGATAATATTGGTGATTATAACGTTGCAAAAGCAAAAAAAATAAATGATAAAAACAAAAAACAATGTCGTAAATATTTAATGTTAAATTCACAAGAATTAAGTCATTTTTCTAATTAATATAATAATTTTGGTCGTTCGTCACAAAAAATTATTATGTCGTATGAATTACAATATAATGTAAAATTTAGTGTATGTTTTAAAACGATGTATAAATATATTAGATTAGGTTATTTTAATTTATCAAAAAATAATTTGTATTTTAAAAATAAAAAGCGAAAAATTAAAAATGGTGAAAAAAATGATAATCTCGGTGTGTTGCTTAATATTAGAGATTATAAGCAATTTTTAAATGATTATGGATATAATAATTTAAGTTTTAGTGGAATTTGATAAATTGATACCCTTTATTGTGGTAATTTTTATTTGTTATTTTTAATAAATCGGAAATATAAAATAGTTTTTTATGATATTTTTTTACTAAAAAAGCAAGTATTGTGTTAATGGTTTTAATGAAAATGATTAGACAAATTGGTATTAATAAATTTAGTTGTATTTTAAAAGATAGAAAAAAAGAATTTTATAAATGAAAACTAATAGAAAAATATTTAAAAATAAGAGTTTATTTTTGCGACCATGGAAAACCAAAACAAAAAGCATTAGTTGAAAGGATAAATAGAGATATAAGGCGTTTGTTTTTATGAAATGAGCCTATATAATTAATATTCGCAGTATATTAAAATCTGTTTTAGATATATTAAATACTACAATAAGACCTGGTTTGGGGAATTTTACATCAAAACAATATTTTAAAAAAAATATTTGTTCATTAATTAGTTAATGTATATATTGAAAATAATAAAATCTATTAATTATTTTTGTGTTTAACAAATTTTTTTCAGCATTTTAATAATATAATTAGATTTTAGTAAAGGAGAAAAAATATATGTATGATAAAAATAACAAAATTATTGTAAAAATAACAAATATTACTCCCTATGGTGCTTTTTGCCGAGCAGAAAAGGCTGATGGTTTAATCCATATTAGTGAAGTTTCAGATTATTTTGTTAAAGATATTAAGGATTTTTTTGATATTGGTGATTAAATTGAAGTTGATGTGCTTGATTTTAATATAGTTAGAAAACATTTTAAATTAAGTTATAAAAATTGTCACCATGAATTATTTAAAAATGATGATAAAGAAATTCAGGAAATAAAAACAGCATTCCAAAAATTAAATAAAAGACAAAATAAAACAGACAATATTGAAAATATTAGTAAAACAAACGAAAATAAATAAATAAATTAATAAAAATATAAAAAAGTAAAAAATAGTTTTATTACTACTTTTTACTTTTTTATTGTATTTCATGATTAATATGTTAATATAATTATAAATTTTGATAATTTAGTTTTACAGTATACACCTATTAATTTTCTTATTTAACATCATAAAAATAATTATGATTTACAATATTTAGGATGAGAAAAAATGTATTTAAATTTATTTCAAGATAAATGAGATGTTATTAATTCATATATGCAATACTATAAAATTAACGATATTTTAGATTTATCAACAGATGTTTGAAAGATATTACAAATTGACAAAAAAATAAAACAAATAAATTAAAATATATTATTGCAATTGACCCCGCCGGAATTGAACAAACTGGTATTATTATTTATAATGTTTTGCAAAAAAATAATTAATAATATTACTTTTAATTCTAAAAATGAAGAAGGGGTAATAAATAATAGCTATTTAGTATTAAATAAATTTAAAAATCAAACTTGTTTTTATTTAAATAAAGTTATTGTAATAATTGGATATTATCAACTTCATAAAGATTTAAAAATAAAAAATCTATTATCTACTCCTAAATTTATTGTTGGTTTAAAATTTTTATGTAAATATCTATTTAATTTAAATTATGTTTTATAATCTCCAGTTATTAAGAAAAATTATATTTATAAATGAAATATTAAAATGTCATAGCACGAATTAGATTATTTAAAACATTTACAATATTTTTTAGCAAAAGGAGTTGATAAAAATGGCGCAAAAAAAGTAATTTATCTAAAATAACAATCAACACTAATAAGACAAAGACAAAAAAATAAAAAAGTTAATAAGTTATAATTAACTGTTAGATTACACGAAAATCCGATTAAAAATAAAATTAAGGTACTGGTTGCCGAGGGTGTTGAAGTTTATGCTTGTTCGACTAAATGTCAATGAGACGTATTAAATTACTAAAAATTATCAATATATAACTAATCTGTTTTAACTTAGTTTTTGAAATTAAAAAAGATGATGAAATATAAATTAAAGGCTCAGTATTTAATCAATTAAATATAAAAACTAAACGCTATTTTTTATCTTTTCGAGTTGATAGTTTTGAAATTATACAAAAATCAATTAGAAAAATAACAAATACAAATATTAAAAAATAGTAATTAACAAATTAACGAACTACAAACAAAAAATACTGAATTAAATTCACAAGTTTAACAATAAACAATTCAATTAAAACAAATTGAAGTAATTGACTTTATTAACTATTTAACTAATAATGAAGAATTTAAAAATGTTTTATTAAAGTATTATGATATTATCGATGATATTGAAATCATTAAAGCACAATTGCAAAGTGTTTATGATGAATCAATTAAGGTGTACAAACAGTTAATACTGGTGGCGTACCAAAAGTAGAAAACAAAAAAAATATTTTAGATAAAGACAATGTATTTAATAAATAGAAATAATGAAGCAAATTATGGCACAAAACCCACAAAGAATTTTCGGAGATATTGTTAATCAAACAACAAAACGAGACCGAGAAACATTTGAACAATGATATTTGCAAACTTATCAACAAAAATTTAGTTGAGAAGCATTATTTGTGCGAAAAGAAGCCAAAAAGTTTGGTTTAAAATACAAAATAAAGAAAAATATTAAATACAATGAATGTTTGGGAACACAAAAGGTCAATTATTTAATACTGATGATAATCTACTAAAATATTCAACAGCGGAATTTGAAGATGGATTTGTTGAATTATATACAATTTTAACTTTTGCTCGTAAATTTATACCCCGTAGAAAGTGATTTTTAATTCTAATCTTTGGGCCGCCGATATTGAGTAAGCAATGGATACCGAGGATGCTTATAAACGCAATAAAATTTTAGAAATGTATTATTTAAATTCAAGCAGCAAATTATTTCTCTTGTTAAATAAAAAGGATTGTTTTTTTATTTATTAGCCAAATTAATTAAAATATAGAAAGGACAACACCTTAAATAAGAAAAAAACAGGTATACTTTGTAAAAATTCCTAAAATATTTAATAAATATGTAAAAAAACTTGAATTTAACAAAAAAGTTGTGATAAAAAGTTTCTATTTTAAGAATTTAAGATGTCACCCTTTCTCTGTTTCAATTAATAATTATGGGTTTAAAAATAAAAAAAAAAACAACACTTTTTATTTAACAATAGTTGTTTTTTGCCGCTTCATCGTACATTATAAAAAATTATTAATAAAAGAACATTTACAACTATTCAAGGCAAAAAAGCAGATGATACAAATTATTTTCAAATTAATGATGAAATTATGGATAAAATATATGAAAATGTTAGGTACCATATAAATTTTAGACCAGTTAGTCTTTTAAAAATTTTAATACAGCTTCGGATGGTGTTAAAAAATTTATGCTTTTATGTCGTATAACATTGTTGTAATAATCTAAAAAGATATTAATTAATTTTCGTAATTCATTAATATTTTTAGGATAACGAGGAAGATATTAAAAAAATTTATTTCAGTTTTGATGAAATCTTTCAATTTTCCCATTTGATTGAGGGGAATTAATTGGTGTTGTTTGATGAATAACACCTTTTGGTGTAATATTTTTGTAAACTCAATTTTATGATATTTATACTCTGGATTATAACTATAAATATATTCGGGACCATTATCGGTTCTAATTCTTTTTATTCTAATTTTATTATTTAAAAAATCATCATAAGACTGATTAAAAATACCAATTGCTGATGAATTTGATTTATTTTCAGATAAATAAGCAAGACCAAAGCGTGATTTTTCATCAATAAAAGCATACAAATATAAATTACGTTTAAAATCAGTCATATTTGGTGTCATGATTTTAATATCATGTTGTAAATGTCCTAATTCAGACATTTCATAACGTTTATAATTCTTAATTTTTTTGTTTTTAGGATAAAAATTATTAAATTATTTATTCCATTTAATTAAATTTTTAATGTTATGTTTAATTACTTTCTTTTTATATCTGAAAAACCCATCTAGTGTTAAATTATAAAACTCATAAATACCAGTTCCATATTTTTGTCGATATTTTTT
This sequence comes from Spiroplasma endosymbiont of Antitype chi, assembly GCA_964019725.1. Taxonomy (GTDB): domain Bacteria; phylum Bacillota_I; class Bacilli_A; order Mycoplasmatales; family Mycoplasmataceae; genus Spiroplasma. The sequence continues at coordinate 824,083 of OZ026467.1, forward strand.
CATCATTTTTTCAACAGCAATTTTGTAATTTTTTTGAATAATGGTTATTAATATTAACTGGTCTATTTTATTTTTTTGCTAAAACAATAAAATTTATTTTTTCTTTAATAAAAAGTTGAATTTTTTTAGCTCAATTATATAAAGTTTGTTTTGATTTATAAAATAATTTAATTAAATTATTTAATGATTTTTTATATAAATAGTATTTTTGACATAAATTAAAATAATTAATGACATTTTGATAAATATAGTTTTTTTGTTTTGAAGGTTATTATTATGAATATCATTTTTTCATTTTTATTTGTAATGAATATAATTCATTTTCATTGGGAATAATTGTTACCATATACTTTTAATCTCCATTCTAATTTAAAGACTAAATTAGTGGTATAAAATGTATATGTTTTTCACAAAACTTTTTATCAAGATCTATTGACAATATATATAATAACTTTTAAATATATTTTAGAAAGGGATATTTATTTAATATGATTATTATTGTAAATATATTGTTATACTAAATTTGAGCTCGCGATGATTTTTATAATTTTATGAAAAATTACTTAAAGTTTAAAAAAAATTTTGCCGCGCTTTTCAAAATACTTGGGAAAAATTCTAAGCGTTAAGCGAATAATTTTATAAAGGTTTCTAAATTTATTTGAAATAACCTTAAAATTTTTTTAAATCATAAATTATTGTATCACAAAAATTTAAGAAAATCAACCACCCACCCAAAAACAAGATAGTTATAATCTCATTTTAAAACGTTATGGATAATAACCATAAAACAAATCATCATATTGGTCATGGTAAATTTTACTGTAGGGTGTATTTGTTTTGGCATCACTAAACCTTAATTCACTAATACACTTATCTAAAAATTGAAAATTATTTAAAATGCCATATATTTTGCCCTGGACAAACATTTTTCTTATTTATGTCAAAAGATTGATTATATCCGCTTCTTTATTCAACGAAGTTTTATGTTTTTTAGATTTAAAAATTTTAATTTTATAACCAAAATAAAGCTAAATATCTTCTCGTAATTTTTGCATAAATTCGTGGACATTAATATCATAATGAAATGTAGTATATTCAAAACAATCAAATTTATCAAATGTATTAATTATTAATTGTCCGTAATATTCAACTATTTAATTTAAATTCATTGCTTTTTTTGGGGTAACAACATTTTCTTCAATTAAATATTTATCATATTAATTATTTTCATTAATTTTATAAACACAAAATAAAAACACCTTACGGTCTTTACTGCCGTTATCATAATCAACACCAATTGAATAAATATCAAATTGATACTGTTTTGTATTGGTATTATAAAAATCTTATAATTTATACTCTTTAATATATTTATGATAATTTCGCAAAATATAAATGCCGGGGTCACTATCAATATATTTAAAACCTTAGTATTCAAGTTTAAATAAATAAGGTCGATCTTATTTATTTGTTAAAACAAGTTTTTTATTAATATCCGGTATTTTATTTCAAAAAATGCACGTTGTTAATCGTAAATTAAAAACACCCAAACTATTAAATGCTTGTTTTTTTCTGAATATACTTGATTGTGTTCTTTTAAAATGTTTTTAATTCTTTCATTTAAAGATAAAAATGGCTTTACAAATTTTTCATAAAAGACATGGTATTTATCAAAAGGATTAAAAGTAAATTGATTATAATATGTTTTATGAAAAAATGTTGTTATTATTATATGATATCTTGCTATGTTGTCTAATTTTTGAAATGTCCAAGATAATTCTTTTACCGGAATATGATTATATAAATTATATTATTCATTAACATCATCATCTGTGTATTTTTCGTAAGACACCTTTAAATTTTTAGAACGAAACATTAAAAATCTTAAATTATTATTTCTTTTATCTAATTCTTTATCATTTAATATTTCTTTTTCTTCATCACGTATCATTTCATCTGTTCACGCCGATATAATATCACTCCCTTTTCTGACTTTACCCATAATTTTATTACCATTAGCATAACCCGCAAAAGCAATGTGAACATCAATAGGAAAAACAATTTCGCCACACCCCCTTTAATATTTTTAGGTCAAACAATACCATTTTTTCATTGTAAGGTCCTATATCAATCAATTCCATATTTATCATATAAATAGTTACGGACATTAATTGTATCGCCAAATTCATTATCTTAGTGGGTGTTGGCTTATCTTCGTAAAATTACCGACGAAGCATCAGTAAAATTACAAGCAAAAAATAATTTTTCGGATAAATTATTTCATGTTTTATTAGTACCTCTTGCGGCGGAAACAAACTTAAAAAAACTTGAAGAAGTAAAATATCTATCATAACTATCACCAACAAAATATTTAAATACTTCTCAATCAAAAAAATTATATTCACTAAAATTTAAATCATATTTTTTATTTAAATGTTCATAACTAGTAATTCGTTTTTTGTTGTTAACTCTATTAAATTATTGCATATTTATTAATTTCTTTATTTTATATATAATACATTATAATAAAAAATAAAGGTAATTTGTATAAAAATGAGAAAATTTAAACATTTAATATCTGATTAACGAAATTTATTTAAGGATTTATTATTATCTGATACTTGTAAAAGGAAAAATGGCACAATTAATTTATCTGAAATATCAATACAAAACAGGGGTCTGCGCAGTTAATATTATTAAAAGATAAATAAATCGATTTAAAAAGGTAGAAGATTATATGCTAGTGCCAGTTGAACCATAAAAATATTATAAAAAAAAGAAAAAAATGTATTAAAAAAATACCCACATTTACAGAAGAAAAACAATAATTTTTAAATTTACGATTTAATATTCTTTACGATTCACCAGCAGAAATTATTCAACGATTTTTAATAAAGTTTGGTGTCAAATTTCCTGCTTATCTTAAAACATTTTATAAATGAATTCGCTTGGGGAAATTGGAATTAAGAAAAGAAAATTTGCCACATAGTGGTAAAAAATATAAAACAAAACAAAAACCAGATAATCGCGGAAAATTAACTAACTTTAAATCAATTTTAGATATTGAAAATAAAGTTTTTAGTTTTGTCTGATTTGAAATGGATACAGTAGTTGGAAAAGATCATCAATCTAGTTTTTTAGTTTTAGTAGAACAACCAAGTAACAATTATTTTGCATTGAAATTAAAAAATAATAGTGCTAGCGAAATTTTAACAAAATTCAAAGATATTGTTATAAATAATAATTTAATTGGGAAAATTAAAGGAATAATATCTGATAGAGGAAAAGAATTTAGTAATTGAAGAGAAATGGAAACATTTTCTGAAACACAAGTTTATTTTTGTGATCCTTGTAAACCACAACAAAAACCATTAATTTAACACATGAACGGCGAATTTAGATATTAATTTCCTAAAGGAACCGATTTTCATATTTTTAGTCAAAAAATGATAGATTTAGTAGTTAATGTTATAAACGATAAAATTCGACCGTGTTTGACTTGAATAAGTGCAAAAGCAATGTTTTTACAAAATATTAAATAAATTTATTAGTTAAAATTTAATAAATTATTTTTCAGTGTACTTAAATATAATTAAAATAAGATTAAATTACAAAAATGTATTTTTTTTTTAAAAAATGGTTACAATTTATTAAAAATAATTTATTATTAATCTATCAAGATATAAATTTGCCATTTATATCTACACGGTGCATTTCCTTTATAAATATAATTTTTCTTAATAACTGGCAATTGTAAAACATAATTTAAATTAAACAGATATTTGCATAAAACTTTTAAACAACTGATTAATTTAGGAGTAGATAATGAATTTGTTATTTTTAATCCCTTATGAAGTTGGATGATCTTCAATTATTAAAAGAACTTTATTTAAATAAGAACAAGTTTGTTTTTTAAAGTTATTTAATATTAAATAGATATTATTTATTGCCGCTTCTTTATTTTTAGAATTAAAAGTATTATTATTTATAATTTTTTACAAAAGAAATTATAAATAATAATACCATTTTGGCTAATTCCAGCAGGATCAACTGCAATAATATATTTTAATTTGTTTGTTTTTTTTGTCAATTTGTAATATTTTTCAACCATCGGAAGTTAAATCTAAAATATCGTTAATTTTGTAATGTCACATATAAGAAGTAATAACATCTCACTTATATTTAAATAAATTTAAGTACATTTTGGATCATTATAAACATTGCAAATCATAATGCTTTTTATGGTGTGAAATACGACAATTAATAGGTTAACAATTAACTAAATCAAACGAAGTTGTTATTTAATTTCAAGTTTTATTAATATACAAACTTTTATATTCCGTAATTTATCTATACTTATTAATTATTTTTATCTGTTGTTCAAATTCCATCATTAATATCATTTACCGTTATCGGATAAGCTCATATCATTAATTATTGTAATTTATTTTTAATTTTTTTATTGATTTTTTTCATCAAATATTTTCCTTTCTGTAAAAAAACATAATATTCCTTTATTAGTTAATATTTTGATATTTATTAAATAATTTATTTTAGTATTTAATTACTTCGCCCACGCTAGACAACTTTATATAAAGAAAATAACATTTTGGATGGGGGTAGAGAGTTTACAATCCTCGTTTTTTGGTGTCCGATATTGTGTTTTTTTGTTTTAACAGCACTATTTTTATGAAAACAAGCAAAAAACATGCGCTATGACATTTAGCGAGGGATTAATATTGCTGAGAATTAAAGAAATAAATGGCAATAATAAATCCAATTGCTTTAAAACTTTCTTTAAGGCTTCTTGCCATAGATTAGTTATCCATCTTTAAGCATCAAAATATTAATTTTTTAGTATTACATTATTCATCGGATAATACCTTTATTTAAAAAGAAATTTATAAAAATATTGTTTATTTTGTGTATGTAAAACATAATTTAATCTTTTTATGATAAAAGTTCTAAATTTAAAGATACTGTCCGATGAATAATGCCAATAAATTTATTTTTTTAATATAAAAATAAAAAAAAACAATCTTGCAAGAATTGTTTTTTGCCGGTTCATCGTACAGGACGCCAATTGTGAATTGTTTTACTTTTCTAATATAATAATTATACTAAAAATAGATTAAAATGTTATAATTATGATAATAATTAATTGAAAGAAGGAATTAAAATGTTTTTGTCATTTCTTATTGTATCACAAAATAATCAGACAAAATTAATAAAAACTTTAGTATCAATTAAAGAACAAACAAGTGACGATTATGAAATTGTTTTAATTGATGATAGTGGATTCCGACCAAAATCGCCACTCTTAGAATTTATGAATGAATGCTTTTATAATATTGGCAAACAAATTCAAGTAATTACAAATTTACGAAGTCAAGGTTTTTCATATTGCATTAATACTGCTATTTCAATTGCGCAAGGAGATTTTTTTATGATTGCTGATGAAGGACAGATAATTCATAAAACAGCAGTTGCAGTTTTAAAAGAAAAACTTGAAATATATCAAGTTGAACACAAAAAAGTTGATATGTTTGAATTTCGGTTATATTATGCGAATTCAAAGGAAAAAAGCGAAATTTGAAATAAATGTAATGTTTTACTATCGCCTAAAAATAATAAAGAATTGTTGGCATATGTTAGTTGCTCACTTTTTACAAAGATATTTCGTCGAAACCTTATTTTACAAAAAAATATTAAATTGCTTGATTATCGTCGTACTGATATTTTCTTTATTTATAATGCATTAGTTTATAATAGGGGATATGTTGCAATTAAAGATGTGCTAGTTGATTATGAATTAGGAATTGTCAATTATAGTGTTTTTGATTTAATTAAACAATGAATTTATATTTTTAATTTATATCGTGATTTAAATTTATATCGTGAATATCAAGAAGAATTAGAGTATGCTTTTATTCGATTTTACTTAGTAACTTTTTTAGAAATTGTTAGTTTACAAAACAATAAAAGATTATCAATTAAAGCTATCCATAGTGCCGAAAATAAATTAGAACGTCGTTATAAAAGTTTTATGAAAAATAAATATCTTAAAAATGTAAAAGAACAAAAATTTAAAATGATTGTTGATGATATTAAGGGTTTTATTAAACATTGAAAACTGGAAAATACAAAATAAATAATGCAAGAGTTAGAAAACAATAAAAATTCAGCCGCTACGATGATGTCAAAATCAGAAGAAGAATATCAGCTTCATCAATTAGCGCGTCCAGTTCGTGTGATTTTTGTTCGTTTCTTCGATATTATTTTAGCTAGTTTAATTCCCTTATTATTAACTTTAAAGATGAAGCATTGAGATCAAGTTCAAACAATTTGGGCCCCTATTTTAGTTATTTCTTTTACTTTTGTTCTTTTCTTTCTTTATTTTATTCTTATTCCTTATTTTTGAGATGGTAAAACAATTGGAAAATTTTGTTTTAAAATTAAATTAGTTACGAGTGAGGCAAAATTAAAGTTAGCAGTTATTTTTACCCGTGAATTATTTATTACATTTTTACCTTGATTTGTTGTTTTATTGACAAATTTAATTTTAAATTTAATTTTTGAAGTTAGTTTAAGTGACTTGTTTCGGAAAAATAATAAAAATCCAATTGCATTAATTATTATTCGAACTATCACAACAATTTATTTTTTATGATACCTTGGTTTAATTTTTGGTTTAGTGTTAAATCCAAATCATCAAATTTTATTTGATCGTCATTTTCATTTATTTATTGTCAAGAAAAATCCAATTCATAAAAAAGAGCCAAAAGTACCAAAAAAATTAATAACAAGAAAAACAAAACATATTCATTTACAAGAAAAACAACCAGGAAATATTTCTGATGAAATTTTAAAAGAAATTGATGAATTATAGGGTAAAATTTAATTGTTTTTAAAGAAAGGTATAATATCATCATGGTCAATAAATTTATTGAAAGTTTAAATCCAAATCAACGCGAAGCTGTTTTAACAATTACTGGACCAGTGCGAATTATTGCTGGAGCTGGAAGTGGTAAAACACGTGTTATTACCAACAAAATTGCATATTTAATTAAATATGCTAATTTGCAACCATGGCGTATTTGTGCTGTTACATTTACTAATAAAGCTAATAATGAAATGAGAGCCCGTATTGTTGAAATGATCGGAAATAGTGGTCAGCGTTGTTTGATTGCAACTTATCACGCCCTATGTGTTCGCATTTTAAGAGAAGATATTATTCATTTAAATTATGATCGTCATTTTAATATTATTGATATTGCAGACCAAGATAGTATCATTCGTAATATTTATAAAAAATTACCTGTGAAATATGATGCGCAAGAGGCAAAAATGGTGAAGAATTTTATTTCGAAATGAAAAAATGACTTTATTAGCCCCAATATTGCAAAAGCATCAGCAACTGGCGATGAAGTGCGATGAGCAGAAGTTTATGACACTTACGAAAAACGTTTACAAGAGATAAATAGCGTTGATTTTAATGATTTAATTTTATTAACATATAAGTTATTTAAAAATAAAGAGGAAGTATTGAAAAAATGACAAAATCGTTTTGATTATTTTTTAGTTGATGAATTTCAAGATACCAATGAATTGCAATTTGATATTATTAAATGATTAGTTGGTAATAATCACAATATTACCATTGTCGGGGATCCTGATCAAACAATTTATTCGTGACGAGGAGCAAAAATTAATTTAATTTTAAATTTTGATAAATATTTTCCGCATACACAAACAATTCTTTTAAATGAAAACTATCGGTCAACACAAAGCATTTTATCATTAGCAAATAATTTAATTATTCATAATAAAAATCGGATTGAAAAATATTTATTTACTATCAAAGGTTCCGGGCAATTACCAATTTTATATCACGGCGCCAATAGTAGTGATGAAAGTGATTTTGTAGCACGTAAAATCAAAACCTTAATTAAAGAAGAAAATTATGCTTATAATGATATTTTAATTTTATATCGTACCAATTACTTATCACGCGATTTAGAAGTGGCCCTTGCTGATTATGGTCTTTCATATCGTATTTTTGGGGCTTTTAAATTTTATGAACGAAAAGAAATTAAAGATGCACTTGCTTTTTTAAAAATAATTATAAATAATGATCCTTTATCCATTGAACGGATTTTGTTGTTAACGCCAAAAATTGGTCCAAAAGCATTTGAACAAATTATGCAAATATTAAAAAAACAACAAATAATTTTTACAAAATTACTAAAGCAACATTTTAATTTATTGCCATTAAATCTTCAACATAGTTTAAATAAAGTGCGAGAAGCAATTGTCTTAGCATTAGCACAATTACCAACTGCTAAATCAATTGAAAGTTTATTAGTTCTTCTCTTAGAAAAAACAGGTTATTTGCAGCATTTACGAGATAATTATGAAAAAGAACGAGAAGAAAATATTTTAGAATTGATTGCGTCAGTTGGCAAATTTGATCAGCAAAATAAGGAATTAAAAGGAATAGAGTTATTAAGTGAATATTTACAATTAATTTCATTACAAACCGATAGTAATAGTGATAATTTAAATGATAATACTATTTCTTTAATGACAATTCATAATGCAAAGGGATTAGAAAAAAAGGTTGTTTTTATTGTTGGTTTAAATGAAGGAATCTTTCCAACAACACAAGCTATTAAGATGGGGGCTGAACAATTAGAAGAAGAGCGTCGAACCTTATATGTTGCCATTACAAGGGCTGAAGAATTGTTGTTTATTAGTTATGCTGATGGTTATTCATATATTATAGGCAATAAACGCCTTGAATCGCGATTTATTAAAGAGTTAGATAACTATTTTTTTGAAAAAGTTAATAGCGAAAGATTGTTTAATAATTCAAAGTCAATTATTAGTTCTTATAATAATCAAAGCGAAAAACAATTACGAACTGTATTTAAAATTAATAAAAACATTGAGTCAGCTTTCAAAATGAATCAATGAAAAGTAAATGATAAGGTTAGTCATGAATTATTTGGAATTGGAGTCGTTGTTAAAATTATTGCGCAAAATGTCCAAATTGTTTTTCCGCATCCTTATAATGTCAAGATTATTTCAGCAGATAGTCAAGCAATTAAAAAAGTGGAATCATAAAAGAAAATAAGAATACCAAATATTTGATTTTTTTATTTAAAAACATAAAAAATTGTTAAGAGATAATATACTTATTTTTATTTTTTTTGATATAATTATTGAGTATATTTTAAAGGAGGAAATTTAATGGCATCATTTAAAGCTGTTATCGCCGATCCTGTTGGGATGCATGCGCGTCCGGCGGCATTAATCGTAGGAGAAGCGGGAAAATACCAGTCAGATATTACTATTTTATCGGGAGGAAAAAATGGTAACTTAAAATCAATCATGACTATTATTGCATTGGGAATTCATCAAGGTGCGGGAGTAGAAATTGTTGCAACCGGTTATGATGAAGACGCCGCAATTGCAGGGATTGAAAAAGTAATGAAAGATAACAAGGTTATTTAGGGTAATTTTATTAAATATACAAAAATTAAAAAATAATAGATAAATCTATTATTTTTTTGTATATTTTTGTCACTTGTTTATTTCTTAGTATTTTAAGGGAAAAATATTATAGGTAGTAATAAAAAAGCTTTGTTTTTATAAAAAATATAAATAAAATAATTAAATAACTTTTTAAAAGTTTTATTTATCAGTGTTTTATAAATATATTTAAAATAAAGAATAATTTTTATACCAAAACCTAAACTTTTTTTTCTTACTACCTTATTATATAATAATGAGGAGGCAGATAAAATGGTAATTCTTTCAATTGAAACAAGCTGTGACGAAACTAGTATTGCTATTTTTAAGAATGGAAAAATTTTAGCAAATATTATTTCATCACAAATTAAGGAACATACAAAATACGGTGGAGTTGTGCCGGAACTTGCTTCGCGGTTACATTTGAAAAACTTTTCTTACGTTCTACTTGAAGCTTTGCAAAAAGCTAATATTAATATAACAGAATTACAATACATTGCATACACAGCAAAACATGGTTTAATTGGAGCGCTACATATTGGGAAAATAATAGCAGAAACATTGTCTAATTATTTAGAAATTCCAATTTTACCTTTAAACCATTTATATGGTCATATCTATGCTAGTGCAATCGATAATGATTTTTTATTCCCTCTTTTGGCGGTGCTAGTTAGTGGTGGCCACACTCAGTTAATATTAATGAAAAAACATTTGAATTTTGAAATTTTAGGCTCAACATTGGATGATGCAATTGGTGAATGTTATGATAAGGTTGCCCGAATGCTGGACTTGGGGTATCCGGGCGGACCTGTTATCGATAATCTTGCGGCAGCAGGAACAACAACACAATATCACTTACCACTACCATTAAATGATCAAAGTTATAATTTCTCTTTTAGTGGATTAAAATCAGCTGTAGCTAATTTAATTGCAAAAGAACAACGTAATACTAAAATTAACTTGTCTAATTTTTGTGCTAAATTTCAAAAAACATGTGTTGATATTATTATGCGAAAAACAAAATTAGCAATTCAAAATTTTCAACCGCAAATGGTTACGTTAGTCGGCGGAGTTTCGGCTAATAGCGCATTGCGAACAGCAATTTTAAATTTAGCAACACCAAATTTAAAAATAGTTATTCCAAAATTAGAATATTGTACCGATAATGCCGCAATGATTGCTCGCTTAGCGGCGCAAGAACTACTGGAAAATAACATAAAATGAGATTAGATAAAATGGCATAATTTTTATCAAAATTATAAACATTCGATTCAAAGAATTTTACTAAAAAATAAAATGAAATTGTTAAATATATTAAAGAAAATATTAAAGAAGTAACAACAATGTGAATATTGAAGTTTTAGCACAACAAGTAAATAATGTTTATAATGCAATAATATATGGTGTCTTACAAAAAATGCAAATTAACGGTTATCGATGCTTTTTGATTGCTATTGCTGCTGATATTGAAATTAAATCATTATATTTTGAAAATATTAAGATTCTAATGAAGAAAAAAGATTTTGATTTTCTTAATAAAAATGATACGATGATCAATAATGAAAAGATAAATAAAACAATTAACGCAATTAAAGTAGCTTATCGAATTTTGATAGCATTACAAAAGTTGAATTTTTATAAAAATTATAAATAAAAACAATTAAATAAATTAAACAATTTTTCTAAAAATTATAATTATTAATCATTTTTTTGTATTACTTAATTAATAACCAAATTTAATTTTGTTTTTTATACCTACAAACCTCAACCATTTTATTACTACCCAATTTTTTTTAATTGAGATTGGTTCAACAAATGTATTGTCACGAATATTAGTGATAGAATTATTTTGTTTTGTTTTTAATGTTTTTAATCTAAATGAAAATGAAGAAGACTTAATTGTTCGTTCTTGGATTATGAATAAAAATGATTTAATTCTATCTTATTCATTATTTAGCTATAATGAAGCAGTTAATAAATCATTAACAATTGCAAAATAAAACGGAAGTAACGATTGTGGTAATTTCTTGGAAGGATATGTCAAAAGCAGTTAAATTAGCAAATTGGTCGCATATTATTTCAATCTCAAATCAACGAATAAATGATCATAAAATTTATGTTAATAAATTATTACCTCGAATGTATTTTACTGATGATTTAATTAATAAAGTATGATCATCAGATATTTTTGATAAAGATTTTGTAATGTCTCAACAATATAATCATTGAGATTATTAAAACAATGGATAATATTTCAATTATCTCAAAATTATAAATGATTAAAGTAACTTGCACAAAAAAAGAAATTAAAATTTTAAACTATATTTGTGAAAATATTCATAATATTCGAAACTTTAAAATTTAATATTTATCAAAAGCGACTGAAATAGGTTGTTCACCAATTTATTCTTCAATTAAAAAGTTAGGCTTTATTGTTTAGCGTTATTTTATTATTTCAATAGTTGCATAACAATAACGTTTATAAACCAATAATTTAAATTTATATGAAACAGAAAGTTTTTTTGTATTATCAAGATATTATAGAATATAATCGGCAAACTTTTGATGATGTTAAGTTTTTAAAAACATTTACTTTATTAAAAAAGCGAAAGGAATTTATTTAGCTGGTTTAGTAATTTAATCATTATCAGCAAATGAACTAGCTACCCATTTATTTAGTTTTGGCTTTACTTGTTGTTTGTTGGTGAAAAATGAAAATAATATCATTACTCGCACGAGTTTGATCTAACCAGATAATTTATTAATCTGTGTAAGTTTAGAAGTGAAAACAATATTTGTAATAGCGGCAGCTAAGGAAGTCAAAAATAATGAGGTAAATGTAATTGGTTTTATATCAAAATATAATTCGGATTTATTAAAATATACCGATATTATGCATAATGTTATTTCTTCAACTTTATATGAAAAAAATTAAATTTTTATTTCTTCTTTATTAACATTAATATATTGAAATGATAATTTAATTAAAGCGCCTTTATCTATTGATAAAGATCACCAATATTTATAAAATAGGATTAAAAGTAATAAAATTTTAAAAAAATATTGTTAAAATTAAAGGAAATAATGTTCTTTTTTATTTTTTATAGTAAAATATAGATTAAATGTAGAAAATGTTAAGAGGAAATAAAAATGACACCACATATCAATGCTAAACAAGAAGAAATTGCTGAAACAATTTTAATGCCCGGAGATCCATTGCGAGCAAAGTTTATTGCGGAAACTTTTCTAGAAAATATAAAATTAGTGAATGAAATTCGAAATATGTTTATGTACACCGGAACTTATAAAAATAAAACAATTACAATTGCTGGAAGTGGAATGGGGTGCCCTAGTATTGGAATTTATTCATATGAATTATTTAAATTTTATAATGTTAATAATATTATTCGAATTGGTTCGGCGGGCGGTTATGATGATTCACTAAAGATTTATGATATTGTTAACGCAACAGCAGCTTATGGCGAAAATAATTATGCTAGAATTGTGGCAGGAATAGAAGATGATGTTTTAAATTCTTCAAAACATCTTTTTGCAACAATTGAAGAAGTTGCTAAAGTAAAACAAATTAAAACTTTTCCTGGAATTGTTCATTCATCTGATGTTTTTTATCGTAAAAAAGATGATGATTGAAAAAAAATTAAAGCCAAGTATAAGACAGTATGTGTCGAAATGGAAGCATTTGCTTTGTTTGCAAATGCCTTAGCATTAAAGAAAAATGCAGCAACATTATTAACAATTTCTGATTCGTTTATTACCGGTGCTGTGACAACGGCAGCTGAGCGGCAAAATAATTTTTACCAAATGGTAGAATTAGCATTAGAAAGTGTAATTAAATTATAAAATAAAAAAGGAGAAAAAAGGTAGTAAGAAAAAAGTTTAAATTTTTGTATAAAAATTATTCTTTATTTTAAATATATTTCTAAAACAATGATAAATAAACCCCTTAAAAAAGTTATCTAATTATTTTATTTATATTTTTTATAAAAACTAAGCTTTTGTAATACTATCAGAAAAAATATGACAACAGTTTTAGAGCTATACCAAGATCAAGTTAAAGATAAAAGCGAAGTTACAATTTTGGGGTGAGTTCGTTCTAATCGCAGTAGTGGTAAATTGGGTTTTTTAGTTATGAATGATGGAACATTTTTTAATAATGTGCAAATTGTTTATAAAGCGGGGCAACTTGCTAATTTTTTAGCAATTAGTAGTTTACGAATTTCATCATCAATTAAAGTAGTTGGGAAGTTTTGTGTAACACCATCTGTCAAACAACCATTTGAAATTAAAGCATCCGTAATTGAAATTCTTGATGAGGCAAGTAAAGATTATCCATTACAAAAAAAAGAGCATTCCTATGAATATTTACGTGAAATTGCTCATTTACGTGCAAAAACAAACACTTTTAATGCGGTGTTCCGAATTCGTAGTAGTATTTCTTTTGCAATTCATGAATTTTTTAATAAAAATAATTTTATTTATGTTCATACACCAATCATTACTGGAAATGACGCCGAAGGTGCTGGCGAATCATTTATTGTGACAACAAGAACCGATAACAATTATAATGAAGATTTTTTTGGAAAAAAAGCTAGTTTAACCGTTTCGGGTCAGCTTCATGCCGAAGGATTTGCACAAGCTTTTCGAAATGTTTATACTTTTGGTCCAACATTTCGTGCTGAAAATTCTAATACAACAAGACACGTTACTGAATTTTGAATGATTGAGCCCGAAATTGCTTTTATTGACATGGAAGAAAATATGACATTAATTAAAAAAATGATTAAGCATATTATTAATTATTTATTTGTTAACAACCATCATGAACTTGACTTTTTAAATATTAATGTTGATAATAAATTATTGGAAAGATTAAAAAGTGTTTTAAATGATGAATTTGTTCATTTATCATATACAAAAGGAATTGAGATTTTGCATAAAGCTGTTACAAAAGGTCAAAAATTTGAAAATACAGATATTTTTTGAGGAATGGATTTACAAACTGAGCATGAAAGATATTTGTGTGAAATAGAAACAAAAAAACCAACTTTTTTATTTAATTATCCGAAAGAAATTAAAGCATTTTATATGAAAATTAATGATGACAATAAAACAGTTTCTGCTTGTGATTTACTGGTGCCAGGAATTGGAGAATTAGTTGGCGGTAGTGTTCGCGAAAATGATTATGATAAAATTGTTAGTCGTTGTAATGAACTAAAAATTCCAACGACAGATTTACAATGATATATTGATTTACGAAAATATGGTTATTATAAAAGTGCGGGTTTTGGATTGGGATTTGAACGTTTTATTATGTATGTGACAGGAATGACAAATATTCGTGATGTTATTCCATTTCCGCGTACGCCGCGAAAATTATTATTTTAATTTGATGCATATAAAAATTTTATTTAATTATATTTTTTTGTTATAATTTTATCATTGCATAGATAGATAAACATAAAATATCTAACTTATTTACTTATGATAATATGAAATGAAAATATATAAATGAACGAAGTTATTAAGCAATTACGAATTAATAAAGGATTAACTCAACGTGAATTAGCCAAAATGTCAGGGTTACAACAATCAACTATTTGTAGAATTGAAAAATATTTTTCAAAAAAAATTTGAAATAAAATTTTAAAATTACTTGTTGCACTAAAATTGGATGTTAAAAAATTTATTGACAAATTATATACATAAAATTAATACAAAGTATATGAATTTTTATCATTAATTATTGATAACACAAAAAAAATCGTAAATATATTGATTAAAATCCACGATTATTAGCATTAAAAGTATTGGTAGTAAGAAAAAAGTTTGAGTTTTGGTATAAAAAAATTATTCTTTATTTTAAATATATTTCTAAAACACTAATAAATAAACCCTTTAAAAAGTTATCTAATTATTTTATTTATTATTCGTTTTTTACAACGCAAACTAATTATATTGTTGTTGTTTATTTTTTCATTTATTTATTTGAAAACAATTTTAAAATTAAAACTCCCAGTTATTTAATTAAATTAGCTGTGACAACATATATTACAATTACAACGGTATTTTTTTGAATTGGAATTTTTACAATTACAAAAGATGCTAATCGATACAATATATATGCTTTAATATCAACAATTTTTTTTGCACTTAGTAATTCCAATTATTATGATTATTATTTATATTTTAACAGCCGGAACTTTTGAATATAATTTTAAAAAACATTATAAATTAGCATTATGATTAATTTTAATTTATCCATTTTGTTATTTTATTGTAATTTTAATTAGAGGAACATTGCGTTATTTATAAAAGAGACATCCCTATACTTGATATCCTTATTTTTTTCTTAATTATTATTAATAATGGTGATGATTAATTTTAATTTTTTCTTTTATTTATATTTTAATCTTATTCATTGGTTTACAATATTTATATATTTTTTTAAATAATAAGTTACATTCTGAATATCAAGGCAAAACATTAAACAAATGATTAAATGAAAAAATATTTGGGATTAGCGGAAAATAGATGACATTGCATAAAAAAGATGTTTTTATCACACAATCAGTGTTAAATGTTTTTAAAAATTATTTTTCTGAAGGAGTGAAATATGATTGGCAAAAAATAAAGTGTTAAGTTAAAAAAAATTGACTCTTTTTTAATTTCAGGTATTATATAAATGATGTTAATTTTTATAGTTTAACATGAACGCAGAATTAGAAAGGAAATTATTAATGGTAAAATTACGTTTAAAAAGAATAGGAAAAAAGAAAGCAGCATTCTACCGAATTGTTGCAACAGATGCTCGCGTAAAACGTGATGGAGAATATATTGAGTTAATTGGAACATATAACCCTATTAATGGTGATGTGAAAATTAATCATGATCTTGCTTACAAATGATTATTAACAGGAGCAGAACCAACTGATACTGTTCGTAATTTGTTAAGCAAAGAAGGTTTAATGACTAAATTGCATAATAAAAAATATGCCGCTAAAACAACAAATAGTACAAAAGAAAAGGCGGCGACAGATAAAAAAAGCAAAGGTAACAAAGAATCTGAAGGCAAAGACAACAACAGATGTCAAAAAAATAGTTGTACTTAATTGTGATATTAATTAATGTATATTACTAAACTTAAAAATTTAATTAATCCGTTAATTTGTCAAAATAATAATGAATTATATTATGAAATTTGCCAAATGCCATCGACAAACGTAGGAGAAATTAATTTATTAGTAATGTGTAATGAAGAATTATTAGGACATGTTGTTGTTAAATCGGGAATAATTGATAATATCTTAAGAACTTTATTAAATATTAGGGCACATGTTTACCAAAATAAATTTAATATTAATTTTGAGGTTTTATAGATGGAAAATTTGTTAAAAATTTTTAAACTTAAAAAGCCCCATGCAATTAAAGGCGAAATTAAAGCAACTTTATTAATAAACATTAAAAATATAAATAAATTGCTTAATAAATTAATGTTTATTAAAGTTAAAATGATGTATACGCCAGTAACATTAATTAAAATTACTGCTACTAATCAAGATTATATTTTAAAGTTTAAAGAGTTTACCAATATTAATGAGGTAATAGCCTTTAAAGAATGATATTTATTTGCTCAAAAAAAAGATTTAAATTATATAGAAGTTATTAATCAAGAAAATTTAATTAATTTTACAGTCTTTCATAATCAAAAAAAAATTGGGATTTTAGTAAATCAATTTGAAACTAAAGCACATCTTGTTTTTGAAATTAAAACAACAGATTGTACATTAATGATGATTCCAAATGTTGATTCATATGTTGAACAATTGGATCTGCAAAAACAAGAAATTATTTTAAAAAAGGTGATTTAAAATGAAAAATTTTACAGTATTAACTTTATTTCCAGAAATGTTCAATAATTTTATGACAACATCAATTATTAAAAAAGCACTTTATGAAAAATTAATTGCAATTAAAATTGTTGATATTCGTAATTATAGTATTGGCAAACATCATCAAGTTGATGATTACCAATATGGAGGTGGTGAAGGAATGGTTTTAATGATTGAGCCATTAGTAGCGGCAATTAAATCTCACCAAAAAAAAGACAGTGTAATAATTTTGTTAACACCACAAGGTAAGCAATATGTGCAAGAACAAGTGCAACAATTTGCGGCAAATGATAATGATTTAATTTTAGTTTGTGGTAATTATGAAGGTTTTGATGAAAGAGTTTTATATTATATTGATTATGAATTGTCAATTGGTGATTATATTTTAACTGGTGGCGAATTAGCTAGTATGGTTGTAATTAATAGCGTTGCTCGTTTATGTGAAAATGTAATTAATACACAGTCACATCTCAATGATTCTTTTTCTAACAATCTATTAGATTATCCTGTTTATACAAAACCAGTTAAATATGATGGACATTATGTTCCTGAAGTTTTATTAAGTGGTCATCATCAGAAAATTGCTCAATGACGAGAATATGAATCATTAAAAAAAACTTGGTTAAAACGTCCCGACCTTTTAGAAAAAAAAAATTAACCACAGAACAACAAGTATTATTAGAAAAAATTAAAAACGAAAAAAAGGTTTAACTATCATAGAAAGGAAAAAACAGTTATGAAGATGAATTTAACAGAAGAAATTACAAAAGATCAACTTCGCAGTGATTTGCCACAATTTTCTTCGGGAGATACAATTAAAGTACATTATAAAATACAGGAAGGAAATAAGTTTAGAATTCAAGCTTTTGAAGGAGTGGTTATTAAGTTACAAGGTATCGGAATTGCAGAATCAGTTACAATTCGTAAAATTAGTAATGGAGCTGGCATTGAAAGAAAATTCCCCTTACATTCCCCATTAATTTATAAGATTGAAATTATAAAATATGGAAAAGTTCGTCGTGCTAGAATTTATTACATGCGTAATCGAATTGGTAAAGCTGCTCGAATTAAAGAGAATATTAAAAAAAAAATAACACCAAAAGACTGATAAAGTCTTTTTAATTTGTATTAAAATAATAACAAAAGGGGGAAAAATAATTATGTGTGTGAAAACCATATACATTTTAGACCACTAATTTAGTCTTTAAATTAGAACGGAGATTGAAAGTATATGGTAACAAGCATTCCTACTGAAAATAAATTATATTAATTACAAATAAAAATAAAAAAAATGATATTCATAAAAAGATCCTTCACAACAAACAAACTATATTGCTCAAAATGTCATTAATTATTTTAATTTATGTCAAAAATACTATTTATATAAAAAATAATTAAATAATTTAATTAAATTATTTTATAAATCGAAACAAACTTTCTATAATTGAGTTAATAAAATTCAACTTTTTCTTAAAGAAAAATTAAATTTTATTGTTTTAGCTAAAAAATAAACTAGACCAATTAATATTAATGACCATTATTAAAAAAATTACAAGATTGCTGTTGCAAAAATGATGAAAAAATATCGACAAAAATATGGAATTGGTATTTATGAGTTTTATAATTTAACATTAGCTGGGTTTTTCAGATATAAAAATAAATTAATTAAACATAACATTAAAACTTTAATTAAATGGAATAAATAATTTAATATTTTTTATCCTAAAAAAATAAAATTAATACTTATAAAAGTTATTAAATGTCTGAATTAGGAAATTTACAACATGATATTAAAATTATAACACCAAATATAACTGTTTTTAAACATAATTTATATTTGTATGATTTTATTGATGAAAAATAACGCTTTGGTCTTGCTTATTTATTTGAAAATAAATCACAGTCATCAGCAATTGGTGTTATTCATCAAACAACACCGATTCGTTCCCCTTAATAAAACGGTAAAATTGAAAGATTTCATCAAAACTGAAATAAATTTTTTAAATATCTTCCTCTTTATCCTAAAAATATTAATGAATTACGAAAATTAATTACTATCTTTTTAGATTATTACAACAATGTTAGACGACATAAAAGCATAAATTTTTTAACAACATCTGAGGCTGTGTTAAAATTTTTTAAAATACTAACTGGTCTAAAATGTATATAGTACCTTACAAAAAATAATAATTCGCAAATTATTTAATAAATTTATTTTAAATTATTGATTTTTACTTTAAATTTCAGACAAAGGCTCGCACATGTTGACTAAATTTTTTATTTATTAAAAATTGTTGATTATGATTATTTTCATTTTTAAAATAATAATTATATTATTTTTAATTATTTTTGTTTAATTTATTAAGATAAAAATAAATTAAATTAACATTTTTTTTTGCTATTTTCATTGCAATCATATTTTTAAAAATTTTTCATTATATGATTTAGCATCATATCTTTTTAATCATTTTACATTATGCGAAATTTGTGGCCCAGTACAAGACCCTATATATCAATCTTATTTATAAACATTAATACAATCATAATTATTTTTGATATATTTAATAAAAACTTTGATTTTAGCTTTTTTTATTTTAAAAATAGATATTCTTTAATTTTTTTTCTTGTAATTAATTTTTTTAAATATTTTATTGCTTCGTCATGATCTCCATTTTTAAATAATCTATTCATATCTAAACATTTTTTTCCTTATTCTTTCATTATCGGTTAAATTTTTAGTAAGTTTTATTCTTCGATAAGAAAATATTGTTTTTAATTATTTCATTAAATGAAATTGATATAAAATAAAAATTACACCAATTTAATTAGTAAATTTTTGGATTCATTTCGCTGCATCACCATTTGGCGTTAAATTACAATTTTTAATATTAAAATTTTGATTTAAAAAATGTAAAAATTCTTTTTTATATTTTTTAATAAGATAGTATTTATTTTTTACTGATTTAATAACAATAAAAATTTTTTATCTTTTAGAACATTTTTAATTTAGTGTTTTTTATTTCATCATACCCAGTATGAAAATATGCTGTTCTAAACATATTTTTTTATATTTTTTTATATTTTGTTAAATTACTAAATGAATCATCAACTCCAGCATACAAATATGTTGTTTGAAAAATGATTTTTTCAGTCTTTGTTTTTAATTGTTCTTTAAATAATTTAGCAAAATCAATTTCCTTATTAATATTTGTGATTGTCATCTTAGATATTTTTAAATTTGGAAACATATTTCTAATATTTCTTTGTCTTTTAGTGCTACTCATTAATTTTTCAAATTGCTATTTTAATACTTAAAATAATTGTTTTATTTTTTTTTAAACTAATTTTTTTATTTAATAAAGTTTTTTTTAATTTATTATCCTTTTTATCACGATAATTAAATCTTGAAGCTTTAATTATAATATTGCCAAAGGGAGTTTTTATCATTTTATTTTTTTCCATCACAAAATATAACCATTTTTACAATTACGATTTTTTCTCTCTTAATTCTTGATCAAGGTTTTCATATTTTTATTTCATTTTTTTTCCTATTTAATTAACATCGATATTTACTTCTTCAACAAATTTTATATTTTTAAAACTATTAAAAACATTTAACATATAATTATATTATTTTTTAATCATTAAATGATATTAAAATTTTATAATAATTCAAAATGAATGTCAGCAGTCATTATTACATTTTTTATATATAAAAATTGAGAGGGGATTAACAAATTATTTTATCTTTTTTTATCTTTATTTTTCAATAGTTATTTATTAAATAATTTTATTGTTTTTTATCACTTAGTTATATTTTACCTTGGGCATAAGTTTAGTTAATCACTTGTGACCGTTCTTCTGCCCTGTTTAGTAACTAATTTAATTAGTTGATTAACCTCTTATCAGATGGCGGCCCCCTATTCGTTTATTTTTAAGTGTTCCAGCTTGAAAACTTTGTGAAATATTACTATTTATAAAAATAATTATTACTTTTCAGAATAATTATTGGTTTCTTGTCTTTTGATAAATTATATTTCAAGGTTTTTGATTTTTTGTAAAAGTAAATCCATCATTGTTTTATTTTAAATATATTTGTAATTTGTATTTTCATATTCTCTTAATTGCATTTTTAAATTATCGATATTTGCTCTAATTTCTTCTGTTGTTAAATTTGCAAATTAATTATTTTCATTTTCTTTAATTTATTTTTATTATTTTTAATATCAAAAAAATATTATTTATTAAAATTGATATATTCAATTTATTTTAATTTAAATGTATTTTTTTTCTGATAAATTTAAATTTTTTAATAGCTTTAAATTTATTTTCATCGGGTTATAGCGTGCTATTTTAACAATTCCTTGTCCTTGTTTTAAATTTGCTAACTCATTAGTTAACATTAGTGGGTGACTTTTTAAATTTTTCGAAACACTAATATTGCCTTTATTTTCATTGATAATAATTTGTTCAATTGTTTTAGTCCTGAATAATTCGCTATAATATTTAATTTTTTCTAAATCGTTGGTATGTAAGAAAATATGTATTCCACAGTTATTTAAAATAATTTTTGCTATTGTATCACCGTAATTTAATTTTAGTTGATTAATATCTTATAAAATAAATTGAAAAAAGATGTTTCTACTGCGCGAAACACTAACTCATCTTTCAATATTGTTTATTTTTTTTAAATTAGCAAATTCATCTAAAATAAAATATACTGGTTTTATTAATTTTTGTGGTCGCATGTAAAAAATAAGGGTTTTATAAAAACAATAAAAAAATATCCTTAATTTTTATTAAACTAAATAACATTTAAAAATAAAAACCCTTATTTTTTACATGCGACCATTTTTGTTCATTTATTTAATTTGCTTTATTTGTTAAAAATTGATAAATTTGAATAATTAATACATCTACTAATTTATAGTAATTATCATTTTCGTCACTAAATATGATGTATAGAATTGTTGGATATTATATAAAATAATTATAATTAATATCATTTTAGGATGTTAAATTAAGAATAAAATCATTGTTAAATATTTTTAAAATTTTTTCAACAGTCATTAAAATAATATCTAGTGTCCGATTTTATTTGCCATAAATCAAAGCCTGGCCCGAAGTTATTTTTGCAATGCTAGTATTTTTTTCGATTACTTAGTTATTCAACTAAATCTTTTTTAAAACTAGCAATGGCAGTAAAAGATGCCATATTAAATTTGTTTAAAAATGATTCTTGGTTTAAAGTTTCCTCAATTTCTGTTATCAAATTATTTTTGTTTATTTTATTTTCATAATCTTCTAATATTGCTAAAATAATTCCTTGAATAATCATACTTGTTGAATTATTCCAAAATTCATCTTCGATATTTTTGTTAATCAACATACAACTAAGTGATCTAATTTTATCTTGATATTTTACTGTTTATTTATTTTTTTCCTTATTTGTCATTAACATTTTAATAAAGTCATCATAAATTAATTTTAATGGATTTCAATTATTTCCTTTTTATAAATTACGAAAATCAATAACTTTTATTTTATAATTATTTTCTGCCAAAAAACCACTGGTTAAATTATACAATTAACTTTTATGATCTTCGCCCGCCCGCCCCCGCGGCGGCGGCGCTGCTATGAACATGGTTGGTTTAGTTGTTTATTTACCGTTTAAATAAATTGTTGGCAATACTATTAATTGTTTTTGTCCGCTTCCCGTCGAATCAATAATAACACTATGAATATTATTTTTTAAGTTAAATAATAAATCTTTTTTTTTATTTTTATTACAGCTAAAAACAAAACCAGTATTTTTATAATTATCTTTGATATTAACTTTATCACTAATATCATCAATCTCTTTTATAATTAATCATTTACTATCTCCAAAATCTATTTTATTGGTTGTTTTAATTGCCGTTTCTTTATTTTTCACTTTACTAAATAAAACAAAATAAAAAAATCAACAATAAAAATCTAAACTTAATCTGACTATTACTAATAATCCATATTTAATTTTAATTATATAATTTCATCATAATAATATTTGAAATCAATCAATTTCATTAGTAAATATTGTAATCTCTTTTCAATTAATAAAAATTGAATAAACCACTCAAAATAATGTTAAGCAAAAAATAAAAATGATTGTAATAAAACATAACCCAAGTAATAAACTTATTTTTTTTCTTTTTAATCTTATTTCACATATTTTTCTTATACTCTTTACATACTACTCGTCAAATCATAACCCTTTTGCATAATCGGATTAATTTTAAAAACCATTTCATTAAACTCTTGTTCAATTAAACTCATATTTTTAAAATCTGTAGAAACCACACACATTTTGTACTTTTGTGGTATTTACAGTTTTAGAAATAAATTTTATTAATATTTTAAATAAGGAGTTGAAATTATGCAAACAAAGCAATATTTTATTTTGCGGTCGCTAGTGAAAAAATATGGTAAAGATATTGTTATTAACACTATCAATAAGATTGCAAAAGATATTGAAATTAAAAAGTAAAAGAATAAATTATTCCGCGTAATTTATTAGCGGATAATTTATTCAATAATGTTTTTAAGTGGAGCAAAGCGACAACGAGCGGAGCGAGTTTGCAAATTTCAATTTTTTAATTTATGAAAGGAGTTATATCGTGCCAGTATGATTAACATGAATATTTAGTATTTTGATTTTGTTAGGTATTTTTGCGTGAATTTGTTTATCAATTTATCAAAAAATTCGACAAATTCAAGGTAAGAAAAAAGAAAAAAAATAACTCGAAAAAAGGAGGATAGAAAATAATGAATTTATTAACTGAAACAGTTACAAAAATCGGCTTTGGTGATGGGATGAATTCCATTTGAACTGGTTTAGGTAATGCGTGAATTATTTTAATTCCATTTGGATTATTTATTATCATTAAGATATTAAACTTTTTCCGTCATATGGTTAAAGGATTTTAATAGAATATAACACTATATTCTAAGTTATTTTAAACAAAACTAAGGCACACTAGTTTATTTATTTTTATTAATTTATTTTATATAACTATTATTTTAAAACTTAATAGTATTTTTCAGTGTGCCAATTTTTATTATTTTATATATTTACCATTGTTAATAACATTGTTTATTAAACAATAAATAAACAATATATTAGCATTATGTATAACATTGTTAATAATCAGTGTTTTTATCAATAAATAAGCAATATATAAACATTAAATATAACATTGTTTATTAAACAAATATTTAGTTAGGAGTTGATAGAATTGAGTAGTTTTGTTAAGAAAAATCAAAATATAGCAAATTATTTTATTTCTAAGGAATTTATCCCTTTTGAGACAGATAAAGCAAGTTTTATAAATTTACCTAATCATAATCGCCATATTGGTTTTTGATTGAGTAATAAGTTTATTTATCCGAGTCAAAAACATTCTGAACAAGTAGCAATCGGTTTAATTTATGATAATTATTATCGTATTGTAAAATATGATGAAAATTTAAAACAACACGATTTAAAATTTTTAACTGGAACAGAATTAATTAATTTATATAATCAATATAAACATAACTATTTTATGCTTATGCATAAAGCATTATTTCAAAATGAACCTAAAAAAGTAAAAACAAATAACAGCAATAATTTAATAAATTGAAATAACGAAAAAGTAGAACAATTAATTCGCGATTTAGAAGAATTAGATAATGAGTTTATATAATTATTGAGTTCAATTTGTTAGTTATATTATTGGTTCAAATGCTCCTGAATTTTTATATGTTATATCGTTTGTGTTATTTATCATTTTATTTTTTGGAATGTTTTTTAAACTTATTCAAAAAATGTGGAGTTTTTAAAGATGCAAAATGATTGAGAAAAATTAAAAGAGTTTTTTATTCATGTCTTTTTATTTATTGATAAAACAAATGTTGAAACTATTACAACTTGAAATTTAACTCAAAATGAATATTTAACTATGATGGTTGGTATTTGAATTGTTATTTTATTTTTAACTTGGTTCTTATTGTGAATGATTTTTAAAATAGTTGGGTATTTTAAGTAATGAAAAAGTTTGTATTTTTTCTAATAAATTTTTGTTATATTAATGGTTCAATGGTTTTGTTTAGTTTAATTGATTTATTATTTTGAATAATTTCATTAAATTATACTGGTTTAGTATTTTGATTATTGTTTGCTTTACAATGTGTATATTTTGTTTGGTGAGTTTGAAAAAATATTTTTTATCAGTTAAATATTTTTCGTTTAGTTTACTTTATTTGAGATAATCCGTTATCAGTAATTATTGGTAAATTAGGAACTGGTAAAACATTACTTTTAACTTTTTTATCACAAGTTATGAAACTTTTAACAAAGAAAATTTATAGTAATTATCCAATTGAAGATGATGCAATAAAACTTTTAACTTTTAATAATTTAGATTTTACTGATAGAACTAAATTAGTACCACCTGATGATAGTTTAATTCTATTTGATGAGAGTTTTTTATATATTGATGGAACTAGTCCCCACGAAGTTAAAAAAGTTCATGGTGGTAAAAGTGTGTGGATTGTTTTAGCAAGACATTTTAAAAATAGAGCAATTTTTACCGTACAGCGTGAAGGCATGATGTGAAATAATATTCGTCATTTAGCAAGTGGTATTATTATTCCGATTTCATTGAAAAAACCTGTTAAGTCAAAATTAGGTAATATTTTTAATCGTAGTTTTGTTATGCGAATTGGTATTTTCCAAGATATTACGGATTATGAAATTTGAAAAACAAAATCAGTAGAACGAACATCAGAGGTCAAACGAGCAAAACATAAGTCAGATGTTGGATTAGGAATTCGGTTTTTTAAGATAATTATTCCGCTTGAATTTGCCAATAAATATGATAGTCATTGATTAAGTTTTATCCGTGATTTAAAAAATGATGAAGTTGTTAATAAAAAAGAATACTTTTGAAAAGATATATCAAAATTAAATAATAAACAACGCTTAGAATTATTTGATATTGATATTTTGAAAGAAAATTTAAAAGCAAAAAAAGTGAAAGGAAAGAAAAAAGATGAGTAATTTATTAAGCGAAAGCTTTAATAACGATAATTGAAATAAGATTTTTAGTTTTATTTTTGATACTTTTTTATTTGTTTTTGATGTAATTTGAAATACTAAATTACCAATGACAAATATAACGATTGCTTATTTTTTAATCTTTTTTATGGTTATTAAGTTATCAATTTATGCAATTCACGGAACATCAACTAATTATAACGATTTAGGTTCAACGGTTAAAAGCGGTGTATCAAAAGTATATTCATCAACTGTTAGAAAAGGTATCGGTGCAGGTAAAAAGGCTTATCAAAATAGTAATAAGCAACAAGTAAAAAAAGAAGTTAAAAGACAAAATATTAGAGAGCAAGCAAAAATTAAGAGAGGTGTTAGATAATGATTAAATTAGTTTTATTGGTAGCGGCAATCGCTATATTTGGAACTGGATTTATTACAGTTATTATTAATCAGTTGACATCAGCAAAAAATATTATTATGGATTTATATAATTCTGATACTTGGTTGTTATCTATTTTTGGTAAAATGGCGATTTTATTTAGTCATCCGTTAATGTTAACAATATCAAGTTTATATATTATTGGTTTTATTATTTCAAAAACATTATATAGTTAGGAGTAAATTTATGAAAAGTAATGTAGAAAATAAAAAAGAAAAGAAACAAAATGGTTTATTTATTTCTTGGGTTGATTTAATTTTATATTTTATTATTAGTTGTTTATTAGCGTTTGTATGTATTTTAGATACAGTTTCAACGATTGGCGAATTAAAAGAAAAATATGTTGGTATAAATGGTTATATATTTTATGGTTTATGATTTATTATATTATGAGATATTTTAATAATTCATTATTTTTATGGTTATTTATTTAATGAAATTATCAAATTAATAAAAGAAAATCGTAAAAATAATTTGGTAGAGAATAATGCGTAAGTTTTTAGTATTATTTTCGTTTGTACCAATTTTATTGATTTCTTTTTTCTCGTTAGGGGCAATGACATTACAACAAAACCATCAATCACAAACAACAGAAAAATCAAGAACAAAGCAAATTGTAAAAACTGGTATAAATGAAACTGATTTTATTAATACGATGTTTTTACGCAGCACTTTTTTTGAAAATTGAAGTGATACCAATTATTTTATTAATCCTACTTTAAAAACATCAAAATCATTAACTTATAACGATAAATGATATTTAGATTTTTTAAAGGATAGTTATTCAACGGGTGTTTCTTACGATAAAACTAGTGATAAATTTATAGATTTATATAAAAATTGAGATAATTATATTAAACAGTATAACATTAACAAATTTTATGATGCTGATAAAAAACAATTTTTAAAAGAATTAACAAATTTTGTTTACTCTTTTGCGAATAAATATAATTTAACGCAAATGTTAAATAAATTAAAAACAAATATAATTGATTTACAATCAGTTAATTTAATTGAAAACAATTGAGAATTAATTGATTATCCTACTTCTAAAAATAAATTGCGTGATTTATTTAAAAATTCAGATAATAAATGATATGTAGTAAATTTATTTACTACACAAAAAGGGCATATTATAAGAAAATTTAAATTTACAAGTGAAAATAAATTAGTTAAAAAAAGTGATTATGATGAAACTGCTTGAAAATATAAATTTAAAGATTATGAAGGTTTGCCAATTGAATTAGTTGGATATTATAGATATGTTTATCGTTGAAATGGTGTTGATGAACCACAAACACTAGAAATAAATAATGGTGGTGCAATAACAGATTGAAGTATTGAAAATCAAAATAAAGTTAAAGATTTTTTAAATAATTATTTAGATGTTATTATTCAAGAAAATATTAGAGTTCAGCAAGGTGGTAATCCTGATTATGAAAGTTCTATTGTTGGTACACAAAGAATAATTTTTGATTTTGAAATTGTTGATGAAAGCGACAGATATACTGCTATGTATTTTATTAAAAAATCAATTTATCGGATGATTTTAATGATTGATAAAAATAATAACATTATTGCTGGCAGTTTAGAATTAACACATACTAAGACAGCAAATAATGATTCATCTCATTTTTATAAGGAAATTAAATTAGGTTTTTTGTTTACTTTTATGCAAGATAAAGATAATATTTTTAATTTTGATGGAAATATTAATTCATATTTAGAAAATGGAAATATTAAATATTATGAAAAAATAAAAGGACAAATTGATATTAATAAATTTTTAAAAGCCTTTTTTGCTTATGCTTTGGTGCAAGTATTTCAAAATCGTAGTAATTTTATCGAAAGTGGTTATATTAATAATTTACAATATGATACTGTTTTAATTAACTTTTTTGGTTTAAATTTAGAAAATTTTAAAGATGTTTTAATTAATGAAAAAAATACTAATAAAAATCAATTTGAAAAATTATTAAATAGTATGTTTACAGTTTCGCAAAACTTTTATAAGGATTATTTACGAACAATGTTTGATTTAAATAATAATACTTATACACAAGGATATAATAAAAAATATGGTTTATTAGCAAATAATGGTTTTAAAATTTATCCACGATATTTTTATTTTTCTGATAAATATAAATTATTAGATTTTAAGATGTATTCTGCTTATAAAAATCGGTTTTATAATACAAATTATGGAGATGTATTTAACTATGATTTTTCAGTCTCAAATGATTATAATATTAATCAAAATGAGGGTTATGTTTTTGAAGACATTTTAAAAGATAAATATGGTTTAAAATATAAAAAAATGGAAGAACAAAAAATTGGTTATAATGTCTTTGAATTACAAGCCCAAAAAGAAAATGATATGTATTGTTATTATGATTTTAATTTTGGTATTTATAACTGACAAGAAATTAATAATGGTGGATTATTTCCCGATAGTAAATGATGACAAGCTCAATATGAAAGTTGTAGTTGATATAATTTAGCGTGTCATATCAGAAATGCGGCAATTTGAATCGTTAATAATATCCCTGGTATAAAACAAGTAAACGAATTAGCGAGTGGTGTTGGTAAAATTTTTCAAACAATATATAGTTTTTTTAGTCAAACATTTGAAGTGTGAAAATTTAGTCCTGCATTGTATAGTACAATAACTAATTTATTCTTATTAATTATTTTTATAAAATTTGTACGATTAATATAAAAAAGGACTTTTGTTAGTCCTTTTGTTCTTTTCAATCAGTAATTTCACCACCATTATTTATTTCTGGTGTTTGTGGTTCATCAACACCATTTCAACGATAAACATATCTATAATATCCAACTAATTCAATTGGCAAACCTTCATAATCTTTAAATTTATATTTTCAAGCAGTTTCATCATAATCACTTTTTTTAACTAATTTATTTTCACTTGTAAATTTAAATTTTCTTATAATATGCCCTTTTTGTGTAGTAAATAAATTTACTACATATCATTTATTATCTGAATTTTTAAATAAATCACGCAATTTATTTTTAGAAGTAGGATAATCAATTAATTCTCAATTACTATTTTTGGGTGGCTCTTGTGATTTTTCTGGTTTTAATGTATGTTCTGGTTTATTACCTTCTTTGTTTTCATTATTATTTGGTTTTTCACAACTAATTAATGATGTTGTACTTGCTGATGTTAATCCGATTGTTCCTAAAATACTTAGTAATTTTTTCATTTTAATATATTTTTTTAATTTAATTATTTATTTTTGGATTAAAAGTTATAGTATTTAAAGTAAGACCAAAATCTAAATATCTTGTATATGCACCTATACTTCTAAGATATCCATCAATAAAAGGATATAAATATAATTTACTTCCTATTTTTTGAAATCCTAAACCAATTTTTACAATTATATTATATGAAAATTCTTTTCAATCACCAGCATCAACTAGATTTATATATTTAATATCATCATTATTAAAAGTAATTGTATCAAAATGTAGTGTACCGAATTTTCCTTTTCCTACATCACCAAAAGTTGATTCTGATACTGCTTTGCCGTTTGTTTCTAATGTAAAATTAGGATATTTTTCTACAAATTTATCAAATGTTTCTGCGTAGTTAATATAATCTACTACTAAATATGAAGATGAGTAATCACTATGTTCTACTACTGTTGACCAATTTGCTCACATATTTCAATATTTAGAATAATTAACATTATAAGTAATTGGTTCATTTTGGTAGCTATTAATTATTATTGGTTCATTGTTATTTTGTCTTTTAATTCTAACATTATCTTTTTCATATTTGCTAACAGCAATAACATTTGGCATTGCTGTTCCACTGATAGTTAATACGCTTAATAAATTAAGTAATTTTTTCATACTTTTTTTTCTCCTTTTTATTTTGAAATTTTTTATCAAAATCTATTGACATTATATATATATATATAAGCACTTTTAAACATTAGTAATAATAATTAGTAAAATCTGATTTTTTATAAAAAATATAAATTACAAAAGTTAATTAAATTTCAAAATGTTATAATTAGCATAATTATGCTATATATTTTTTAAGGTAGGTGTAAATTAATGAAATATATTATTAATGATTCTAATTTAAGCGATTTACAAGTAAAATTGCAAGATTTTTTAAGTAAAAATTGTCAAAATAAATATTATAAAAGAATAAAAAATAAAATATTTGCATATATTAATTTATGTAAAGAATTTTTTCTTGAAACTAAGTTGTTATTAAAAGATTTGATTAAAAAATATTTTAAAAATAAATTTTCAACTTTTTATTATTGAGCAAATAAAATTTTAATTGCATATGCAAATAATAATTTTGAAGATTTATTATTAAAATCAACAGTTCCTAATAATATTAATTATCAATATAATAATGATGTTCGTGAGGATATTTGTGATTTATATTTTGAATATTGTAATAAACACTCTGGGGGTGTTTTATCTTTGTATTATAATTTAAAAAAAGGAATTCATGGCGAAGAATTAAAAAATAAAGCACCTAAAAATTTAAAAACATTTTTCCGTTGACTTAAAAAAGATAAGCGTTGATTAAAAATAAAAAATAAAATTAAAGAAATTAAAAGACAATATCCAAGATATGAAGTTAAAGAATTAGGATTATTACAAATGGATGCAAAATATTTTATGCCAAGTAAATTTCCAGTTGATAAAAAGTATTATGTTTGTGATTTTATTGACGAAAGAATCAGAGGGGTACTCGGTTATATTTATGATAAATTATGCACTGAGAATGCTATTGATGCCGTTAAAAGAGCAATCAGTGATTTTAAAAAAATATTTGGTATTGAAATAATACGGATTAGAACTGATAACGGTTCTGAATTTATTAATAGTCATCGGAATAATCAAAAAAGTAGCGTTAAAGAAACTACTTTTACTAAATTTTTAACAGATAAAAATATTTTACATCAAACAACACCCGTTCGTTCTCCACAATCAAACGGTAAAATTGAAAGATTTCATCAAAATTATACTAAGTTATTTGTATTTGATGAAAAAATATTGGATGTAGTTGGCTTACAAAATAAAATAAATGAATACTATTATTTTTATAATTTTGAAAGAGTACATAAATCTTTGAATTTTCAGACACCATTTGAATTTTTGACTAATTTAACTAAATAATTTTAAATTTATAAAGTTTTATCTAAACTATTTTTTAGTGTGTTAATTTTATAATTTTTATTTATATATGTATTATTTTAAATTATACATTTTATTATTTTTTCTTCTTTTCTTGCAATCTCCAAAATGTGTGTGGTATAGTATACTACACATATTTTTAAAATCTAATTATTTTACACCAGGAATGGTGTTGATAATTTTGTAGTATTTTATTTTTTATGCTAAATATAAATATTTAATTAACTGATTTATGTCATAGTCTGTAAAATTATTTTCATATTTTAAATATTTTTTAATTTCATTAATTAAACCATCATAATTATCATCGATACTTTTGATTTTGTTAAATTATTTAATATTGGCTTTGGTAGACTTGTATTCATCAAATAGAATACTAATTTCATTTTCTAATTTACTTCGTTCAAATTATTTAACTTATCGAAAATTCATTGCATTATAACTATTTTTACCCTCAATTTCACCAGGTTATATTTCATAACCTGATTTTGTTAAATAATTAACATGATAAATCTGCAACTTTTTTAATAAATCATCTTTTTGTTTTCCTTTAAAAAAAACGATTAATACCTTCAAAAAGTTTGTTATTACTAATTATGTATCTTTCTTCATTAATTTTTTTTGAAAAAATTTGGTCGCATTTAAAAAAGAAGGATCTTAATAAATACATAGAAATTGAATAGAAATAATAAATTAAACCATTTACTAAAATGGTTTTTTTATTTGTAAAACCAAAATTATTAATTGATTCATAGAAATGACAGCATCTTAAATTATTAAAATAGAAACTTTTATTACAACTTTTTGATAACATTCTTAAGATGTTTACACATTTATTAAATATCTTAGAAATTTTTACAAAGTGTACCTGTTTTTTATCCAATTTTAAGGTGTTGTCCTTTCTCTGTTTCATTTAATTAATTTGCTAATAAAAAAACTTAATAAAGGAAGGAGTAAGTAATGGAAATTAATAATCAACAAACAATATGTGATGTTAGTGATTGCTATAAAGAAATATCATTCATTACCGAAGAATTTTTATCAAATAAAGTTTTATGAACTTGCAAAAAACATAAAAAGTTATTAAATCATACAAAAGATAAAAAACAAAAGCAGTTTTATCATAAACTGGAAAATTCAAAAATTATCTTTGATTATGAAACTGATTTTTTAAAACTTTGATTTAATAAAACAACTTAATGCAGTGTGGGACAGTTATTTTTAACTAAGTGCTTCCATAAGAACATAAGTTTACACCCATTCCCGCGGCCAGCCGATGCAAGTAATGAAATAGTGTATGAGGAAAAAAGTAAATCGGTGCCGTTTTTATAACTAATTGATAGTCTCGATAAGTGCAAGGTCAACACCAAATAACAATAAACAAAGAGATGGTAACTTTATAAATAAATTTTCGATAGATTTACCCCATAGAGGATGGCGCGCGGCCGTTTTAATAACCACAAAGCTAGCATTAGCCCCCTCTCAAGTTGCAATTAGATTTATTTTAAAAACTGAACGCTTTGACCCGAAATGGCACGGATGAAGAGAGAGAAAACTCTCTGGCTTCAAAAAGAAAAAACAACTGTGTATTATTAAACATTCAAACAAACAACATATCGCCACCACTCACCCTCAGTGAAGCGGATGGGGCGTAGTAAATAAATAGATAAATACTTTATATAACTAATTATCGCTTGACACTTTCAATTAGGAGTGAGTGTCAGCGAGTTAAAAATGATAATTAAAAAATGACAGAATATAAAAATAAATATATTAATAAAACTTGAAATTAAATAACAACTTCGTTTGATTTAGTTAATTGTTAACCTATTAATTGTCGTATTTCACATCATAAAAATCATTATGATTTGCAATGTTTAGAATAAGCAAAAATGTACTTAAATTTATTTGAAGATAAATGAGACGTTATTAATTCATATATGCAACACTACAAAATTAACGATATTTTAGAATTATAATCAGATTGATGAAAAATATTACAAATTAACCAAAAAATAAAAGTAATAATTTAGGAGGTTTATATTAAAAAGTTAAATAAAATTTGTCTTAAACAAAAATACTGAGGTTATTGTTTTCACAAAGAATGCAATCAATAAAACAAATTACAAGAACTAATGCTTAGAAGTTATCAATTTTCATTTAATTATATTACTGATGAGCATTGATCATTAGGTTTATGTAAAGATAATTAGGAAAAATAATTATGGAAAAAAGATATTTATTATTAACAAAAGATAGTTTTGGAATAAATACCACATATTTTTACACAATTGAAGAAGCAAAAGCATATTCTAAAAATTTAAAGTATAGTAAAAAAACCATTATTGATTTAAAAAATGAAAATATTAAATAACAATGATGCGAATAATATGTGAAAAGATGAAAATGGCAAAGTTTATACCAAAGAAGATTTATTTAATATAAGCATTAGAAGAATGTTATTCAGAAGAAAGTGCTTATGAATATATTGATAATTTAATTATGGATATTAATTTGGAGGAAATTTAATTATGGAAGACTTAAAATTAAATAATGAAGTTAAAAATATTACTTATCCATTTTATTTAAAAGGAAATGATTTTAAAGAATTAAGTTTAAAAGCATTAATAATTAAAAAATGAATTGATGAAAATGGATAAGAATTAGCAAAATTTATATATCGACAGCAATTTTGATTAATAAATGGAGAATATAAATTACAATCATTAAAAGATTTAAAATTAGTAGTTTCAAAAATTGATTATATTTTTAGAGAACCATTAGAATTAATAAAAAATTTTAAAGATGAATTAAATTTTATTAGAAAAGATATTTTGAATTTAGAAAATAATATTAATAGTAATCATAATTCTTTAAAAAATAGTGTAATTAATATTCAATTTCAAAAACAAAATGAAATTATTGAAACTTATAAAAAAGAACAATTTTTATAAATTAAAAGTGTAGCAAAACAAGAACAATAATTAAAAATTATTACTAGTAATTTTCGTAAAGATAAATTATTAATTAAAGATATTGAAATATTGGGTATTAATGATTTTTTTTTTACAAAATGCCAATAAATTAGAACTTATTAATTTAATTAAAAATTATTTAATTGTTGATGAACAAATTGTTAAAAACGAAATTAAAGACCAATGAGATAGTGATAAAGATATTAATTTAATTGGTATTAAAGGTATTAATTTTAAAATAAATAAAGGAGAAAAATAATATTGCAAATATTGTTGAATTTTTAAGAACAGATAAAACGACTGATTGAATAAAAAGTAAATTTTCAAATGAAAATTAAATTGCAAGATTTAAAAGTAATATAGTTGCAATATCAAATAGTAATGAATTATTACAAAAAGCAGATCCAAAAACTATTATGACTGCTTGTTATCAGGGTGTTTTATTAAATTTACCTATGGAAAAGCAATTCGGATATGCTTATGTAGTACCATATAATACAAAAATAACAATAATTATTATTAATGGTCGTGAAATACAAATAATGAGTTAATCAAGCTCAATTTTAAATGTGCTCTATAAAGGTTATATTCAATTATCCCAAAGAAGCGGTTAATATTTATATATTTCAGTATCAGATGTAAGAGAAAATGAATTAGTAAATTATGATCGTTTAAAAGGTACTACTTTTAATTTAATTCAAAATAAAGATGAACAAGAAAAATTACTAATTATAGGTTATGTAGCATATTTTAAAATGGTTAAAGGTTTTAAAAAAACCTTATATATGACCAAATAACAAATGGAAAATCATTTTATGAAATATTCTAAAAATTATGCTAAAAATAAATCATTTTATATTGTTACTTTTGATGAAATGGCATTAAAAACAGCATTAAATAGTTTATTAAGAAAATTATGTATTATGTCTGTTGAATTACAACAAGCGTATAAATCGTATCAAGCAGTTATTACAACTAATGATGAAAAGATTTATATTGATAATGATAGTAATGCTGTTAAAAATAATGGACAAATTAACGATGAACCCTTATTAAATAATATAAATTGTGACCCATCTTATACAGAAATAGCGCATACAAACGATAATGTAGTTAAAGAAGAAGATATTTCTAATGTAGTACCACCAGTAGTTAACAATGATGAGAAATGATCGACTTGATAAAAATAGGCATTGACCCCGTCTGGAACCGGTACTACTGCTATTGTTGTTTTCGAAGATAATAAATTAATTAATAAATCATAATATACAAATTATGATTGAATTGTACAAACCAATATTTTTTTATATTAGTTAATACCAGATGCAATTATTAATATTGAAAATTGTTTATATACATCCGCTAATGCTAGTAAAGATAGAGATGATTTATTAAAAGTAATTGGAGCAGTTAAATACAATACAAAGAAAGTAAGTAATATTAACTGAGTATCACCAAAACATACTAAATTAGTTGTTAAGAATATTGAAAAGTTAAGTAATTATAATGATGGTTGTTTATGATAATTTGAAAAAGATGTTAATTTAAATTATCAATATGGTAAAGGTTGAAAATATAATAATGAAAAAATAAGTAATCATTTACGCGACGCCATTATTATTGCTAATTATGAAATATAATATCATGAAACATTAATATAATCAAAAAACAGGAAAATATTATTCTTGTAAAATTCGTAATGTTATTATTTACTTAAATAATAATGAAGAAAAAGTTTGAGATAAATTTAATGGCTTTACTTATTCACAACGAATTGAAAATTTTATTAAATTTTATATAAAACACAATAAAGAAAAATAAAAAAATAACCAATTAAGGTTATTTTTTTTAAATACTATTTGTTAGTTTTCTAATAGCATCTTTTTGTTGTTGTTTTTTATCTTTTACTTTAACTTGTTTTTTAACATTTTTAATTTGACCTGTTTTAAGGTCTAATTATGTTGAATAATCAGGTCCGCGTAAATGTTTTTTGCGGGCAATAACAGCGGTTCTTAATTATCTAATTTCTGCTTTATATTTTTTAATTTTTTTAGCAGATAGGCCAATAATACCAGGACTATCCATTCCTCCTGCACCGGCTAATACAAGTAAAGTAATCATTAAT
Organism: Spiroplasma endosymbiont of Antitype chi; assembly: GCA_964019725.1. Taxonomy (GTDB): domain Bacteria; phylum Bacillota_I; class Bacilli_A; order Mycoplasmatales; family Mycoplasmataceae; genus Spiroplasma. The sequence continues at coordinate 861,332 of OZ026467.1, forward strand.
TTATCATTTAACATTTTTTTATTCCCCTTCTTATCCTTACTCAAACAGTGGTCATCCATTTTTTCAGAACAAAATAATTTATAAATTAAACTATATAACCACCCAAAAATATCAACCACCCCTATATATAATTTATTTTAAATTTAATTCCTTGTTATGTTCTTCTGTTATACCATCTAATCAATTTCATTTTTTTGTTATTCTTTGTTGAATAACACGCGAATTAATTCGACAATATAAATAATTTCTTAAATGGTCTTTTTTTATTTTGATTTATCAATTCAAATAATAATTAAAGAAATTATTAAAGTAATTAAAGGTAATATTTTAAATACTAATCCCATTTTAGATATTATTTTAATCGCGGAATATCAATTTTAATATCTACTTTTGGTTTACTACTAGCAACAAATATACCATGAATTCCATGCGTAAATAAAGGTGTTAATAATATTGCAATGCTATTACCTCAATATTGACCATAATTATATCAATAAATTTTTATTCTTAATACAACCAATCATCCCATATTCTAATCAACAATTTAATGCTAAAAATATCGATGTATAAAAACTAACTACTCAACTACGAATTTTATATTTTATTTCTCATTCTCTAATATCTTTATGAGTTCAATTATAAGTTGGAATAGGGTCTTTTTTAAATCAATTTTATGGCAATTCACCTTTTAAACAAGTTGTTTTATCTTGTTTCATTAATTAAAAATTTTTTCTTGGAATGGCAAGGGTTTTTTGGACAAATTTTATGTAGAGTAATAATTCCTGTATTGTACTGGTGTTAAATAATTTAGTTTGCTATGAATTCGAATATTATTGTACCAATTAATGTAATAAAATAATTTTAATTTAAACTGCACAATGTTTTTAAATTTATTATTTTTAATAAATTCAGTTTTAAAAATTTTGTATGTTGATTCAGCAACAGCATTGTCATAAGGACAACCTGGTTTACTGTAAGATTTTTGAATGTTATTTTTAGTTAAAAAGTTATAAATAAGATTGTTGTTAAATTTACTACCTTGATCAGTGTGAAATATTTTAATATTATTTAATGTAATGTTAAGTTTATTAAAGGTATTTTTAACTAATTTTGCATCTTTGTGTAAACTAACATCATAACTAATAATTTCACGATTAAATAAATCAATTAGAAAGCAAACATAATATCATTTATTTTTAATAAAAACATATGTTAAATCACTGACAACAACTTCATGTAGTTTATAATTATTAAATTCTTGATTTAATAAATTATTATATTTATATGTAAAATTGGTTGTATTTGAATGTTTGTATTTGATTTTTGTATAATTTGAAATTAAGTTATATTTTCTCATTATTTTACTAATCTTTACGCGAGATAATATAATATTTTGCTGAGCTAGCATGATTTTAATTTTTCTTGTTCCATAATTTTTACGACTTTTTAGAAAAATACTGATAACATCATTATCAATGTTTTGATTATTCTTGGGATTATTTGCCTTTAATTGATAGTAATATGTTGATCTAGCCAATTTAAATGTTTTACATAAATTAATAATTGGATATTTTGCTTTGTTATTTTTAATGATTGCTATTTTTTGCCGATTATCAGTGTTGCTTGTTTTAAAATGTCATTTTCCATTTCTAATTGTTTAACTTTTTTACGTAATTGAATTAATTCGTTTTCTTCTTGTGTTCTATTGTCTTTAGTTTTAAATGAGCCCGAGTTGCTAAATTGTTGAGCTCATTTCCAAACAGTAGATTTACCAATTTGGTAATCATTGGCTAATTGTTCAGGAGTTTGACCAATTTTGTAAAGACCAACAATTTGTTGCTTAAATTCATCGGTATAATGATTCTTTGCCATAATTACACCTCCATTGTAATTTAATTATAAATATTTACTCTACATTATTGTTGCCTAATTTATCTTAACCCATCCAATAAAGGAACTTTTTTTAATAAATATAAGACAGATACAATTAAAAATTTAACAGATGCTTTTTTAAGCAAAGCAGATAATAATTTAGCAATTAAATTTAAAACAGAATTTATTACTTATTAACAATTAAAAAGTTATTTAAAAATAGAACAACAAAATTACTTACAAAATTTACTTGATAATATTTGTCAACAATACCAAGATAATTTAAAGCAACTTATTTTATTGTTTTATAATTTTGTTGCTAATATTTGAAATAAAAAAAATATTAATGAAATTTTAAAGAAAATAGAAATTAAAAATGTTATTTATGGTGATAATAATGTCTTATGACAAAAAAATAATCACCAAACTATTTTGCTAAACAAAAAAGTTTTATCTTGTGCGTTTGAAAAAACAATAAATAGTGAATGACAAAAAGGACAATTTACAACCAATAACTTTCTACATATTTTAATCCATTAATTAGGACATATCTTTTATTTTTATGATTGAGAAGTATTTAAAATCAATCATATTTTTTATTTAAAGCAATTTTTAGAACAAAAAATTAATAACTTAAATAATTTTTCAGAGTTAAACAAAGAAAAAATATTAAAGATATTTGCCAATAGTAATTATAGATTGAGCGATAATGACGAGTTATTGGCAGAAGGATTTGCATATTGGTTATTAACAAAACAAAGTATACAAACAAAAATATGAGAATTTTGAAACGAATACTTTACAAGTTATTTACCACAAATAAGAGATAAAAAAGAAAAGAAGTGTAAATGGTGTTAAACACAATAATTAAAATGATGGGAAAAATTGCCGTAATCGGCTTGTTTGGTTGTTTATGGAAATTTATTGGTATTAAATTGAAAAAAATGAAAAAACAAATTGAATTAAAAAAATACAAAACAACTTGCCGAATAATATTATATGTTAGTATAAGTTGTTTTGTGTTATTTTTGTTGGTAATTGGAATATGGTTTGGATTAATATATCGAACTTTGAAATAAAATGAAAAAAATATTCATATTTTTAATATTTGTTTTTCGAATTGGAAATTATTTAACTGGGATATATTTTTTCTTAACAAATTCAATATATTTAATTAAAAATTACAATACGAGTGAATGATTAATTTGATTTTTTATTATGCCAATTCATTTTATATTTTTTTATTTTATAGATTGAATATTATATAAAATCAAATTCTATATATAATTATTCTTTAAAAAAGAAAAAACAAATTGAATTGGCATAATATCGACCACGCGGTAATTTACCTGCGTGGTTTTTATATTTTAATATTTCAATAAAAATTATATTTTTAAATCAGAAAGGAATAAATTTAATGAACTGACAAATTGAACTTATAACAATATTTGTACTATTTATAATTTAAACTTTATGAGAAATAATAACCGGATTTATTGTTGTTAAAAAAGAAATTGAGGGTAAAAAATTATTAATTTTATTATTCTTATCCCTACTATTTTTAATTTTTGGTATTTGAATTATGAATGTTATAGAAATTATTTTATGTTTTATTTCTTAATCAATTATTTAGACAAAAAATAATAATTGTAATTAATGAAATAGTCCAAATAAAATATTTTTTAAAACAGAAACAGAAAGGTGAATGTATAATGTAATAATAATTATTCATTAGTTTAATTTCACATTTTTTGGATTATAAGTTTTATTACATTTATTTTATTTACTGAAAATAAAATAATAATAAGTGTAAAAAAATATATATTGTGGTACTTCTTTTATGGTTTTGTATTAATATTTCATATTATTTTGCAATTTCTTTTCATTATATATTATATTTTAATAATTTTAATAAAAATTGTTTTTTTTAAAGCAGAAAGGGGGTTATATCCTGTGAAAAAGATTATATTATCATGTTTATTAACATCTTTGATTGTTCTAAGTAAGCCACTTATTGTCAAATCATCTATCAATGATAATTTTTTGTTTCTAAAACAATAACAAGTTATCAGTAAAAATGCAAAGAAAAGTTTTAATCCAACAGCACTAAGTTTTACAAAAAATATTAATTGAAATGATGATATTTATGCTGAAATAAGTGGGGTTTGAGGTCATAATTATACAGAAAAAGTAGAATCACCATATTATTATGTTAATATACTAGATTATGTTAGTAGTTGAAATGATTTTAAAAATAAATACAAACAGATTAAAAATTGATTTTGAGGGTTATGTTGCTCACAATCAGGCGGCTGCGGCAAATTATAATGCTTATCACTATATCAATCTAAATGAAATAAGTGTCATAGCAAAAACATCACAAATTTTTCATCACTATCAAGGTTATACTCAAAATGAAGAGTGAGGTTGAGCAGATGTAATATATCAATTAGAAAATAATGATTGCATTAAAATTTATTTTTTGGTTTATGCACGAGCGAAAAACGGATAAAATTCAAGTAATACCTGAGCTAAAACATGATTAAAAGTTAATGAACTAATTTTTAATACAAGTTTTAGTTTTAATGATATGAAAAGTAATTTAACAATAGAACTAAATAAAGAATTTAGTTATTATTCTAATATTGATAATAATCCGCAAAGTTCACATAATTGAAACCAAATTAAAACACAAGTAGATAACAAAATCAAAAAAGCACTAAATGATAATAATGTGATACCCCAAGGATGAATTGAATTTTTAAACCCAAATTATCAGTTAGAAAAAATCAATAATGGTTATTTTATAAAAATAATAATTAACATTGATAATTATCAAAGAGGCAAGTATGAAACATGAGAATTTAAAACACCACTAAATTTTGATAGTTATTATAATATTGCTAATTCTAAAAATAGAATCGAAAATGAATTAAAACAAACAATTATTTATCAAAGTGATACATCAAAACCAATATTTTAGATGAAAGTAATTGAAATGCAATTAAAACTATCTTAGATAATAAAATATTTAGTGTTTTAGGAAAAAAAAGAAACATAATGGAATGAAAAAAACTTATCAATCCTAATTATGCCTTAATAACAGAAAATAATAATTATTATCTTAAAACAAGTTTTAATATTTTTAATTATTTAACATAACAATGAAAAAAATGAGTTTTTAAAACAAAACTCATTTTTTCATTAAGTGCAAAATATTGAAAAAGTAAATTACAAGAACGAATTTTAATAACACCAGGAAAAATTAGTGATGAAAATGGAATTACTATGATTAATGATGTCGAAGAAGTTATTAATAACGGCGAGTGAAAAGGAAATAAATACAATAAAGGAATAATAAAATATCATACAACAACATTTTTTCAATACATTGAACCAAAGGAAAACAATAATGATCCTGATTATATAATATTGTTAAAATAAACGGTGTTAATTTAAACGCTGTTAATGGTTTATACACATATAATTTTGATGATAAAGAAAAAGTTAATAAATATGAAATTGAAATTATCCACCGACCAAACCCTAAAATTGAGGGATATGTTGGTGGTAATTTTAAGTTAACAATTTTAATTAAAACAATTACTCCATCATTACAATTAAAATTAATGGGGTGAGGGCCAAAAAATATTGATTATGAAAAACTAACCAATGAATTTATTAAGGATCCTAGTAATGAGAATAAAACAATTAAAAACCCCAATTATGATCAAAAAATAAATAAAGAAACAGGAACAAAAAAACAATTAATATTAGTTCGCCATCAATCTAACACTCCTTTTCCGTTAGATCCAGTTGACAGAGATGGAAATTTAATAAAAACTAGTGATATTAATGATTATGATATTGGTTATTTAGCATAGGCAAGCGCTGTAGGAGCTGGATTTTAAAACTTTTACAATAATGAAAACATCAATAAAGTTATTCGTTATTTATCAAATGAAAATTTAGAAAATAAATTTAAAAATGGTTATGAATTAGAAAAAAAAACAAAACGGGAGATGTTAACACAAGTTCCGGTTGATTTCATTTTATCATTCAACAAAAACGCTTTAGTGATTTAAACGGAAATACGCAAACACCATTTTATCAACACAAATTTATTTATGTTGATAAAAATAAAAGCTCAAATTATGATTATTTTTTAAATTCAGTTGATAGTAAAGATTCAAGTGATTTTTGAAACACAATACAAGGAAAACATTTAAAAAATTACATGATTAACTATAAAAAATGAAATTCAGATAATGATTTATCAAAATTAACTTATGAGGATGTTTTATCATATTGAAGATATTATGTTTCAGATATTTGCAATCATTTATCAGTTAATGAAAGCATCAATAATTTTAAATCACTAAATGATTTAAATATTAGTGCTTTGAAAATGAATACAAAAGATATTAAAACTATTAGAGATAAAATTAATAAATACGATTGACAAGAAATAAATAAAATGGTTGCATGTAAAAAATAAGGGTTTTATAAAAACAATAAAAAAATATCCTTAATTTATATTAAAATAAATAACATTTAAAAACAAAAACCCTTATTTTTTACATGCGACCAATAAAATCAGTTTATTAGCAAAAATAAATAAAGATTATATTATTCAAATATATAAAAGTAATCAATGACAAAAATTGACTGATGATGATTTAAACCAATTAATAACTAATCAACAAGAAAAAACAAAAGAAATAATGCTGAAAATAAAAGCACTCAATACATCAATGTTGTTAATTGGTGAAACAAACGAATTTAAAGTTATTAATAACTTAAATTATGATGAAAATAAAGTAATTGATTTAAGTAAAATTAAATATCAAAATCAAGAATATAATTTTAAAGATAAAACAAAAGATGATATTTTTAATAATTATATTATGGAATATATTAAGCAAGGTTTTAAAATTAAAAAATTAGATGAAATATTAAAACAAGATATTGATTATCAAATATCATTATAAGGATTAAATGGTAAAAAGATTAATATTAATGATAATGAATTGCAGGAATTAATGAAAAAAATGCATGAAAATAAATATAGTGAGCTAAAAATTACTATTTATGCTTTGGATAATAGTTTAAAAGCAGTTGGGAATGTTTCATATAAATTAATAAACAACCCAATAACAGAAAATTCCCCCAAAAAACCAAATAAAAATAATGAAAGTGGTTGAAAAAATTTTTTAAAAAAACCAGTTAATTTATTTTTTATGACTTTAATTAGTTGTGGGGTAGTTAGTGGGTTTATAACTTGAATTATCTTGAAAAATCAATTAAATAAAAAAATTGGGGGTAAAAGAGCAAAAAAAATTAAATAAAACTATAATTATTTATTGTTAAAAACAGCATTTAAAATGCTGTTTTTATATGTAAAAGAAAGAGTTGCAAAATATGAAAAATATAATACCAAAAAAACTAAAAGACGCCAAATATCGATTTTGACGCAATATAACAATAACAGATGTTTTGATAATTGCTGTTTGAGTTGGATTAACAATTATGTTTATATTTGATTTTCAATGAAAACTATGAATAAAATTATTATCATCATCAATCATTATTTTAATTATCTTACCACTAATTATTACAAATAAAAAGAATAATTTAAAAGGATGACAATACTTGTATTATAAAATAAATTTCCTATTTAGTTATAAGAAATATAATAAAAACAATACTAGTTTACTGGCTCCATATAATAAAGTTATTGATGATAATTATATTGCAACACACGGAATTTTAAAAGGTACTTTAAAAAAGACTTTAATTGGAGCAATTAAAATAAAGGGATTCGATATCACTTTATTAAGTAATGAAGAACAAATATTGAGATTACGATATTTGCAAGATGTTTTTAAATTTGATAATTTTCCAATAACTTTTTTAAAGTTAGAATCACCATTAAATTTTGATGACAAAATTAAATATTTACAAAAACAAATTAATAAAACGCAAATTCGTTATAAAAACAAAGAAATTAGTTTTAATCAATTTGTAAAAATTACAAAACAAATTAAAAATAATATTGCTTTTTTAAAAAAAGAATTAATTAAAATAAACGATGAAATTAAAACTGAAAAATGTTTTTTTATTTTTGTATATGGAAATAGTCAAAAAGATTTAAATGAAAAAATATTATTTTTAGAAGATAAATTATATAAAGGAAAAATTAATTGTAATACTTTATCTAATTACAAAATAACAAAAATCTTAAAATTAATGTGAAATACATATTAAAAACCGTTAAATAAAACAGATTTTAATAAAAATAAAGACAATTTAGCAAAATTATTACAATTTAATTTTCTAGATATTAAAAAAAATTATTTTATAGCAAATGATTTATATTATTCAATTAATACTATTCAGGACTATCCTTTATTTATTAATGATTTATGAGGGGCATGTTTATTTTCAAATGAACAAACTATTATTTGAAATATAAATCCTTTAAATTATGATTAAACAAAAAAAAGCGATCAACAGTGCCATTCAAACAACCCAAACAAGACAAGTAATGACAAAATCATATGTTAATACATTTAATACAAATGAAAATAACTATGAATTAGAAGCATACTATCATTTAATTAATGAGGTTAATGGTGGGGGTGAATTATTAAAAAATGTTAATATTTTATTTTTAAATTATGGAACAAATAAAAAAACATTACTACAAGCACAAAAACGATTAACAAAATCACTAAAAGAAATGGATATTAAAACTAATCCATTATGATATCAACAATTTAATGTTTTAAAAGGTTTTATACCCTATAACAATAAGGTCATAATAAAAAAATATGGTCGATAAATGTCAACAAGCACCTTAGCGGCATCATTTCCATTTATTGACAGTGGGTTGTTTATATGATAAACAAGGAATACACTTAGGAACAAATAATATGGGCAATGTTGTATTGTGAGATCAATTTAAAATCACAAGTAAAAGAACCAATCATAATATGTTTATAATTTTTTTATCAGGAATTGGAAAAACATATTTATTAAAAAAAATAATAAATTATCATATTCAGATGGGACGAAAAGTGATTATTATTGATGCTGAACGAGAATGTCAAGAATTATGCACTTATTATGATGGAAATTTAATTGATGCATGAGATGCTTCAATAGGGAAAATAAACCCATTACAAATTTTAGATAATAACTTTATTGATGAAGTAGAAAATACTAATTCATCGCCCCTATCAAAAATCATTTACGATTTTTAGAACAATGGTTTAAAACACTTTATCCTGATTTTAACGGGCGAGAAATTAATTTATTAACAAAATATTTGAAATTATTATATCATCAATTTAATATTTCAAATAACAGTGATATTAAAAAAATTAATAATAATAATTTTACAATTTTGAGTGATTTTTATACTTTATTGGAAAAAGAATATAAAAACAATAAAAATGAACTTTTAAAAGAATTTATGGATTTAATAGCAACTGATTTTTTAAATGATGGAAAATATCAAGTACTTTTAAATGGTCGCACAACATTAAAATTTAATAACAATTTTATTGTTTATGATGTTTATAATTTGTTTGATTTAGATGATAAAAAACAAATGCAGCACAATTAATTTTAATGCTAAATATTATTAAAAAAGAAGTAAAAGAAAATCGTTTTAAAGATAATAATGAAATTGTAATAATTGTTGATGATTCTCATTTAGCAATCGATAAAGATAACCCAGTTGCTTTAAATTTTATGTACCAAATGTCAAAAAGGATAAGGAAATATAAAGGTGCGTTGGTAGTTGCAACACAAAACATCGCTTATTTTGTAGAAAATGAAACAATTTTAAAGAAAACAACATCAATTATTAATAATAGTCAATATTCGTTTATTATGGGGTTAAAACCTAATGACCTAGAAAAAGTTATTAATTTATATAAAAGTTATGGCGGATTAACATCAGCAGAGCAAGATTATATTGCTCGTAGCGCAAAAGGACAAGGGCTTTTCTTTGTTTCTGGATTTGAAAGATATCGAGTTTAAATTCAAGCAAACAAAAAAGAAAAAGCAGGATTTGGGAAAAAAGATAATTAAAAAAACAAGTAAATTTACTTGTTTTTTTAAATTTTTATACATAATTTTTCTAAAATTTTTGCATTTTTTTATTAAAAAACAACAAAAAAATGCAAAAAAGGAGGATCAAAATGTTAAAAACAAATTTAGGAAAATTAATAAATGGTGATGCATTAACTTTTATTAAAAGTTTAGAAAATGATAGCTTTGATTTAATTTTAACTGATCCACCCTATTTATATAATTTACCAAAAAGAAAAAAGGAGTAAATAAATAAAAATAATATATCAAAAAGTATAAATAAATATATTAATGCTATCTATGATAATAATTTGCATAATTCATTTGATATAAATACTTATTTAGATGAGTTTTATCGAATTTCAAAAACTAAATTTATGTTAATTTGAATGAATAGATGACAAATTAAAGATTATTTAGATTGATTTTATAAAAATAATATTTAAAAACCCACTAGGCTCAGCTTATAAAATAACAGAACACCCAACAGAAAAGCCCCTAAATATATTTACTGATTTAATTCAAAAATATAGCAAATAAAATGATTTAATTTTAGATCCTTTTATGGGAAGTGGTACAACCGCATATGCTTGCGAACAATTAAACCGAAAATCATTAGGTTGTGAAATAAATAATAATTACTTTGAAATGGTACAAAAGCGATTAAAGAAAATACAACTTAAATTAAATTTTTAAAAAATGAATAACTTTCAATTAATCAAAAACATAAATTATGTCGCAGTTTTAATTGCAATGATGGTTATATTATCGCAAACTATGCGAATCCAAATTATTCCAAGAACATCAATTCCATTATTTTTAATCCCCATTTTTATAAGTGGATTTATTTTAAATTGATATTGGTGTTTCTTAATTGGAATTATGGGGCATTTTCTATCAGATTTAGCATTATGAGGTTTTACTGTGGGATCATTATGTTGAAATATTGGGACAGGTTTATTAGCAGTTTTAATTAAACTAATTAATTGAATAAAAATAAATCATAGCATTAAAATTATTCTTATTTTATTATCAAACATAATTATTTATCTTCCGATTGATTTTATGCTTTTTTGATTAAATATTGATGTTTTAAATATAGAACAAATAATTATCGGAATATTAATTACGAACACAATATGTTTACTAATTTTTTATTTTATAACATTAAAAATTAAAAAAAGATTAAAAATAATTTTATAGAGAAAGGAACTATCAAAATGAAAGAAACAGAAAAATATATAAGTTATCAAGTTATGACAAATAATTTAATTTTAACAAAACCTTATTATGATATTAAAGGTAATAAATGAATTGAGTTAAGGATAAAAAATTTATTGTATCCTTATGCAAGTATTAATATAAATAGTAAATATTTTAAATTACAATATAACAAGGATTATTGTTTTATCACAATTTTTAAAAATCAAAAATTTTATATTAAAAATAAAGATGGAAAAATTGAGGGTGAGGTTAATTGAGAAAAACTGCACCCCTTTTTATTAGAAATGGATAAGCAATTTTTAATTAAAAAAGCAGAACAAAAACAAATATACCAAGAAAATTTAAAATATTTTAATGGGAAAAAATTTCCAAAAAAGGAGGAAGAATGAAAAAAGAATATAAATTTAAAGCAGTGGTACGAACTGGGCCATATAAAAAATATCCAAATGGTGCAGTTGATAAGTTAATAAGACATAATTTTAGAATTAAAATACCTTAAAATGTTAATCCAGAATTTACAAAATATAATTTTTATTATGTAAATGGTATAAAAGAAAAAATAACTAATAATAAAGCTTTTGAAATTACAAAGAAAAAACGAAATGAAATAATGAAATTATTAGAAAATGATTGAAACAAACAACAACTTAAATATAGTAAAAAACAAAAAACAAGTTTTGAAAATCATTGTAATAAATATACTAATTATTTAGATACTCTTTTACCATCAACAAGACAGGAATGATTTGAAAAATGGGAATATGTCAATTTACAGATATTCAAGTATGAGATAAAAATTTACTGGAACTCGTAAAATGGGTAAATTAATTCCAGAAAGTATAAATTGGAAAAAGTTAAATGAATGAGCTAACATTGAAATAAATTTTATTAAACAATGAATGAAAAATAATCTCAAAACAGATATGGGGTATTTGTATTCAGCAGTTCATATGGATGAAAAAACACCTCATGTTCACTTTGATTTAATTCCAGTTAAGAAAATTTTTTCAAAAAAACTTAATGAAGAAAGATACATAGTTAGTAATAACAAACTTTTTGGAGGCAGCAATCGTTTTTTTAAAGGAAAACAAGAAGATGATTTATTAAAAAAAATGCAGATTTATCATGCTAATTATTTAACAAAAGCAGGTTATGAAATAGAACCTGGTGAAATTGGGGGTAAAGGTAGTTATAACGCTATTAATTTTCGAGAAGTTAAAGAATTTGAACGAAATAAATTAGAAAATGAAATTAATAATCTATTTGACGAATACAAGTCTACCAAAGACAATGTTAAAGAATTTAACAAAATTAAAAGTATCAATGATGATTATGATAGTTTAATTTATGAAATTAAACTATATTTAAAATATGAAAATAATTTTACAGATTATGAAATAAACAAGTTAACTAAATATTTAGATTTAGTAGAAAAAATGAAATACTACAAAATTATCACCACCATTCCTATTGCAAAAGAATCAGATTTTAAAAATATGAGTTTAATTGAACAAGAATTTAATGAAATGGTTTTTAAAATTAATCCTATTATGCAAAAGGGTTATGATTTAGTGGGCAGTATAGAAAGAGAGTTATAAAAATATGTGAAATAAAATAAAAAAGAAAAAAAACAAGTTTATTGATTGGTTTATGTTTTGTTCCAATCATTTTTATTTTTTGTTTAACATTATTTGGAATAGGTTATTCAATTTTTATTAATTGAAAACAAATGACAATATTTATCAATGAAATTAAGAAATTTAAAATATTATCCTGATGAAATTATATAATTAAAAATAAATACGGATTATTAATAACACTTGGGTTAAGTTTAGGTTTTTATTGTTGGTTTTTTTATTTTATTTTATTTAGTAAAGTGAAAAGTAAAGAAACTGCAATTAAAACAACTGATAAAATAGATTTTGGAGATAGTAAATGATTAAATATAAAAGAAATTGATGATATTAGTGATAAAGTTAATATCAAAGATAATTATAAAAATAATGGTTTTGTTTTTAACTGTAATAAAAATAAAAAAGATTTATTGTTTAACTTAAAAAATGAAATTCATAGTGTTATTGTTGGTTCAACAGGAAGCGGAAAAACACAAGGAATATTATTACCAACAATTTATTTAAATGGAAAATCAAGCGTTAAACCAACTATGATCATAACAGACCCTAAAGGTGAATTTTATAATTTAACAAGTGGATTTTTATCAGAAAATGGTTATAAAATAAAAGTTATTGATTTTCGTAATTTAGAAAAAGGTAATACTTGAAATCCATTAAAATTAATTTATGATAATTTTATTAAAATGTTAATGACAAATAATGAAAAAGAAAAAACAAAGTAAAAAGTAAAATATCAAGATCAAATTAGATCACTTAGTCGTATGTTGATTTTCAAAAATAATGAAGATTATTTTTGAAATGAATCAGAAAGTATGATTATTCAAGGAATTATTTTAGCAATATTAGAATATTACGAAGATAAAATAAGCAAAAATAATTTAACAACAGAAATTGAAGAAATTTTAAACCAGTAATTATTTTTCAAAAAATTTAATATAACATCAGTAGCAGCAATCGCTAATTTTAAAAATGATTTAGTTGAATAACTTAATAATCGAAAAAATACCAGCATTGCTAAAATAATCGCAAGCTAAGTTTTAATTGATAGTAAAGAAAATAAAAACACTAGATAGTATTTTAATGACTGTTGCAAAAATTTTATAAATATTTAACAATGATTTTATTCGTAATTTAACATCCCAAAATGATATTAATTACAATGACTTTATCGAATACCCAACAATTCTATATATCATATTTAGTGATGAAAATGATAATTACAATAAATTAGTAGCTATATTAATTAGTCAAATTTATCAATTTTTAACAAATAAAGCAAGCGAAATAACTGAACAAAAATTAACTAGACCAATATATTTTATTTTAGATGAATTTGCCAATTTAACAAAAATTAATAATATTGAAAAATGAGTTAGTATTTCAAGAAGTAGAAACATATTTTTTCAATTTATTTTACAATATATTAATCAATTGAAATTAAATTATGGTGATACAATAGCAAAAATTATTTTAAATAACTGTGGGATGCACATTTTTTTACATACAAATGATTTAGAAACAATTAAGTATTATATTGAATTATTTGGAACAAAAACAATTGAACAAATCAGTGTTAATTAAAATAAAAACAATATTAGTATTTCAAAAAGTTTAAAAAGTCATCCACTAATGTTAACTAGTTAGTTAGCAAATTTAAAACAAGGACAAGGCATTGTTAAAATATCGGGCTATAATCCAATTAAAATAACTTTAAAACTATGAAAAGATTTGAATTTATCAGAAAAAGCAAACACATATCAATTAAAAGAAATTGAATATATCAATTTCAATAAAGATTATTTTTATGATATTAAAAATAAAAAAAAAGAAATTGAAACCAATTACTTTATAAATTTAACAACAGAAGAAATTAAAAAAAGTATTAGTAATTTAAAAATGCAATTAAGAGAATATGAAAATACAAATTACAAATATATTCAAAATAAAACAATGATAAATTTACTTTTACAAAATATCAAAAACCTTGAAATAGAATTAAACAAAAGACAATAAACAAATAATTATTCTGAAAAGGAATAATTATTTTTATAAATAGTAAGATTTCACAAAGTGGTAAAGCTGGAATACTAAAAAATAAACGAAGTGGGTGGATATCTGTAAGGTTAATCAACTAATTAAATTAGTATTACATGGGGCAGAAGAGTAGTTGCAAGTGATTAACTCAACCATACCCAAGGTAAACTCTACCTAAATAAGAAAAAGTAATAAAGTTATTTATTAAATAACTAGTGAAAAATAAAATGAAAAAGGATAAGAAGTTTAATTAATTTCTCTCTTTCTTTAAAAATAAAAAATGTGATAAGGTTGCTGACAAATTATTTTAAGCAGTATAAGATTTTACTATCATGTAATGATGATTAAAAAGGAATATAAGTGTATGTTAAATGTTTTTAATATTTTTAAATATATAAAATTTGTTGAAGAAGTAAATATCGATGTTAATTTAATAGGAAAACAAAAAATGAAAGAAAAATATGAAAACATTGATCAAGAATTAAGAGAGCAAAACTGTAATGGGAAAAATGGTTATATTTTGTGAGGGAAAAAGAATAAAATGATAAAAACCCCTTTTGGCAATATTATAATTAAAACTTCCATATTTGGTTATCGTGATAAAAAAGATAATAAATTAAAAACAACAACTTTATTAAATAAAAAAATTGGTTTAAAAAATAATCAAACAATTATTTTAAGTGTTAAAATACAAATTTGAAAATTAATGGACAGTGCTAAAAGACAAAGAGATATTATGGACGTGTACCCAAAATTAAATATATCTAAGATGACAATCACAAACATTAATAAAAAAATTAATTTTGACAAATTACTTAAAGAACAATTAAAAACAAATACTGAAAAAATAATTGTCCAAAAACCATATTTGTATGCTGGATTTGACGATTCTTTTAGTAATTTAACAAAAAATCTAGAAAAATAGAAAAAAATATGTTTAGAGCAGCATATTTTCATACTGGATATGATGAAATAAAAAGCACTAAAAGCAAAAATGTTCTAAAAGATAAAAAATTTTTATTGTTATGAAATCAACAAAAAATAAATACTATATTATTAAAAAATATAAAAAAGAATTTTTACATTTTTTAAATCAAAATTTTAATATTGAAAATTGTAAGTTAACACTAGCGGGAGATGGGGAAAAATGAATTAAAAAATTCGCTAATGAAATTGATGCAATTTTTATCTTAGATCAATTTCATTTAATGAAAGAATTAAAAACAATATTTCTTTATCAAATAAGAAAACTTACTAAAAATTTAACCAATAATGAAAAAATAAGAAAACAAATTTATTGAGATTTGAATAAACTATTTAAAAATGGTGATCCTGATGAAGCAATAAAATATTTAATAAATTTAATAAAAATCAATAATATTAAAGAAAATTCATTTTTGAAAGAAAAAAAAGTAAAGATTAAAAAGTTCATTAAATATATTCAAAATAATTCTGAAGGTATTAAAGTTTATAAAGAGGATTGATATATGGGGCCTTATACTGAACCACAAATTTCACATAATGTTAAATGATTAAAATGATACGGCGCTAAATCATATAGTAAAAAAGTTTTTAAAAATATGATTGCAATGAAAATGGTGTTAATTTAATTGAGTTTTATCTTAATAAATTAAACAAAAATAATGAAAAAGAATATAATTATTATTTTAAAAATGAAGGTTATATTCAACCATTTTTAATAAATCAAAATTTTTATTATAAAGTAACAAGTTTTAGCTAAAATTTAAAGTAAAAATCAATAATTTAAAATAAATTTATAAATTTATCTTTTTCTTAGTAATTTTATTTTAATAGATAAATATTTATTAAAATAAGCTATCACCAACCGAATAATTTATGCCATCTTTTATGACAGCATTACTTTTTTTTATAAAAATTAAATATTTTTACTAAAAAACCAATTTTAATTATTTTTTGTATTATTTAATTAATAAAAAAATTTAATTTTGTTTGCTCAAATTACAAACCCTTTTTTCTTAATGTTTTTTAGTTTGTACTTTAAATTAAAATGTAAATAATTCATAAAATAAAAGATCTTTTTGATTTAACTAAAGTATGTTATTTGATTTTATAATTTGCATTTTAACAAGATTTTTCACTTTGTTTACAATTTACATTTATAATAATTTTCAATCTGTAATTCTTTCTGTTTTTAAATCAAAAATTGGCTTATTTGGTTTATTTTTCGTATCTGAACGATAAATTGATTTTATAGAAGAAAGTCAAGCACCAGTAATTCTAGGAGCAGATTCGTCATATTTAAAAAACATTGATTGTCATATTCAATTTTCATCATTTCCTCTTTTTCAAATAATAAAATATCACTTATTATTATATTTACTAAATTCTTTTTTTATGTTTGTTAAAGAATTATGAATTAATTTTCAATTACTTCTTTCTGGCGGTTGTTGTGGATTTAAAGTTTTAGGTTTATTATTTTCTTTGCTTTCGTTATTATTTGGTTTATTGCAACTAATTAAATTACTACTTCCGCCAGTAATTAAACTAATTGTTCCTAAAATGCTTAATAATTTTTTAGCACTTATAGTTTTATTAGCCATTTTTTCTATTATCATTATCTTTGCGGATTTTTTCATCATCTTTTACAGCTAAAACAGCAACATTATATATTTCTTCTAAATCATATATTTTTTTTCCGTTGTTTTTATTTATTTCAATTTTGTTTTTTAATTGTTGATCGCCGTCCATAGCTTTAAAAACATAATATTTTTGACTATTGCTATCTCAATTAGTTAATGTATCTTTATGATCTTGTCAAGTAATTTCATATTGTTCTGAATCAGAACTAGATAAAACTTTTTTTAATTCATCACGAACTGAAAAAAATCTTGTTGCTTCTGCTGTTGTAAAAATAACTCTAATAAAATCATTTTTTATATCTTTTTCTTTTTCTTTTTTTTGTCTTATTTCTGTAATTTTATTTTCATTAATTTCACTCAAATTAATAATAGCATTTTTAATATTTTCTTTATTTATTTTAATATTTGCATTATCAGATGTTAAAGTATTATAATTAGAGTCAAAATATAATTTTTTCGTTAAATCATTTAAAATATTATCTGAATTTATTTCAAGATCTAATATTTTTGAAAATAATTTATATTTATCTTCTAATTTTAACGATTCAGAATTTTTAGACAGATTTGAATCTGGAAAATATCAAAGTGTTTTTTCTGTACCGTCGCCATTGTTATAAGTAATAATACCGTCAATATATAAATTACTTTTATTTAAAATTAAATCAACTTTGTTGCCTTCAATATTAAGTGGTATTTTTTTATAACTATCTTCTACATTATGTTTTTTTATTTTAAAAATAGGTTTTCCTGTGTATGGATTAATTGTTTCGTGTATAATATTTTTAGTTTTTTGAAAATAATTAATGCTTTCTCTTAAAAAATCTTTATATTTATTATTAGTGTTTTTAAAAATATTATTACTGTGACTTTTTATATTATCTAAAATCCTTTCTTTAGCGCTTTTGGTTGTTATCAACGAACTTTCTTCATTTTTTCTTGGACATTTTTTGTTCCCTCTATTATTACATTTTTTATTTGTATTCGAAGTTGAAGGGGCATTATTTTCATTTGTCAATTCCTGTTTATTATCATTTTTAAGTTTTTTATCTTTTTTATTACCCCTTTTAACTCTATTTAAATTTTCTAAGTTATTTGTATTAAATTCTTCATTATATTCAATATTTTTTAATTTTTTTTCTTTTTGATATGATTTAGCAGCAATCGTTGTTGGTACAGCACTTCCGCTAATTGTTAATACACTTAATAAACTTAAAATTTTTTTCATTCTTATTTTACCTTCTTTCTTAAATTGTATCTATTTCTTCTGTTACTATATTTAAATTAGAGCTACTAACTTTATTAAGTAAAAAAGAACCTTGAAATGAAATATCACTATTATTTATAACAATTTCTTTTGGTAAAAGATCATTTTTTTTTAAACTACCCATTATATCTTTAATTAACAAGTCTTGTTCTATTATATTATTATATTCATCAATTATTTTTACTTTTATTTTTCCATTAATATGTTGATTAAAAATAAATTTATTTTTTGTAATAGTTTTATTTAGAGTGAAAGTTAATTTTTTTATTTGATTACCACCTACTTTTACTTTTTGAGATGGAAATTCAATTTCTCTAGTTTCTATTTTTTGATTTTCAGTAACATTTGATAAATCAATTGATGAAGAATTTGAAATAATTTGTGAAATATTTTCTGTTTTTGAATTTGATTTTTCTGTTTGTGAATTGTTACTTTCTTCATTTCCCTGAGAATGTGAAATGCTGGCACTTAAACCAATACCGAACAAACTTCCCCCGGCGCTAACTTCTCCTCCTGTTTGTGAAATTGTACTTTTACTTTTAATATTTAAAATACTACTTGTGCCAGTATTGCTAGTTCCTTTTTCTAATGTATTATCAATTCTTTTATTTAACCCTTTTAATATTTGATACGATTTAATGCTCTGTTTTGTATATTTACAATTTTGTGTTTGATATTCTTCTTCATCAGATGTTTTATTTTCAAATTGAGCAATACCATCACAAATATTTTCAACTTCTTTAATATTATAAACAAGCTCTCTTTTTATTAACTCAATATCAGAATATTTTAAATCATTCATATTAAACTCTATATTTTTAACATAAGAATTAGGATTTTGTTCTTGATAATATAAATATGCCCCCCTTCTTATTTGTTCTTGCAAATCAATAACATCAGATTCAATTAACTCTAACGGTTCATACTCATAAAAATTATATGAAGGTTGGCCCGGACCAAAGTACACTTTACTGTTTGAAACAACCAAATTGCCTATAGTTCGACCCTTTTTTGTAAAAATAACTTTTTGTTGTTTTGTTTCTGGATTATATTCATATAAATTATTATCATGAGAACCAAAATAAATTTTATTACTTAATACAACTCCGGCATAAGGAATTGGACCATCTGCTGTAATAATAATTTTTTGTTGTCCCGTTCCTTTTGCGAGATCATATTCATAAATTTGACTATCATTTAAACTAAAATATAATTTATTATTTAATACAACTCCGGCATAAGGAATCGGACCATCTGCCGTAGTAACGATTTTTTGTTGGCTTGTTGCAGGGTCATATTCATAAACTTGACCATTATTTAAAATAAAATATAGTTTATTATTTAATACAAATCCAGGAAGTAAAATTGGGCTATTTGTTGTAATAATAATTTTTTGTTGTTTTGTTTCTGGATTATATTCATAAACATTATTATCATTTGAACAAAAATAAACTTTATTTTTTAATAAAACTCTAAAAGAATTAGTTTTTTTATTAGTATTAACTATACCTTCTATATATTTTTTATTAATTATTTTTATTATTCCAGTATTTTTTTTATTTATTGTTTTATCTCTTTTAAACCGATTTAAATTTTCTAAATTATTTGTTTGTGAATAATTAATATTACTATCTAATTTTTCTTGTTTTTGATATGATCTAGCAGCAATCGTTGTTGGTACAGCAGTTACGCCAATTGTTAATACACTTAATAAACTTAAAAGTTTTTTCATTTTGTATAATTCCCTTTCTTATCTTGAAACTTTTTTTCAATATCTATTGACATTATATATATATATGTATATATATACAAGCACTTTTAAATACACTTTAAGAAAATGGAAAAATTTGAATGATCATTATCGGAATTATGATTGTAATAACAATTATGGGGGATCGTAGTGATTTTTTTGGCGTATATTATTTTTTATTTTATTTTTCATATAAATAAAACCCGATATGACTTTTAAAATGCTTAAAAATAGCAAATTATTTTAATTATTTATTTGACATTATATTTTAATGACGATATCATCTTCATGTAAATTAAATGTATACGAGTAAATGTAAATATATGAAAATTAATGATTTAAAAATAAAAAAAATTAATGAATCAAATGAAAAAAGATATTTTAATGTTGAAAAAAATTATAATAAATTTAAAGACTTAATATTAATTTCTATAACAGTTAATAATATTGATGATGCTATTTAATTTTTAGAAGTAAGTAAAAAAATAGTTTAATTAAACTATTTTTATTTATAAAATAAAATACTAACAAGTAATTAATATTATTTATTTTTTAACTCCTATTCATTTTATTTCCCACATCTAAACACTTTTTCTGTTAATTTTTATATATCTTCAAGTTAAGATAATTTAATATGTGTATCATTTGAATATTTTTTAAATTCTTCTTGTAATAAAAATATTATTTCTTTTAATTATTTATTTTCTTTTAAAATTAAATCTAAATTATTTTCATTATTTTTATTTATGTATTTTTCATATCCTTAATTTAATTTAAAAAATGTTTATAACTATTTAAATTTCTATTTTTTTATTGATAAACACAATAATTATGTTATAATTCAAATATAAAGTAATATTTAGTTTATCATTTTTTTATTTATTAAATTAATTTAATAATATCACACTTATTTTTGTAGACAATGTTGATTGTCTTTTTTTATGTGACATTTTTTATTCGACATTATATTTTAATGACAGTATCTATATAAAACAATATTCAAAGATGGAGTCCTATTCGTTAAATGGGAATTAAAAAGTTTTTTGAAACTGTTTAACATAAAGTCCTGCGAAAGTGAATATTACTATATATACAAAATCCTCGCTAGATTAAGTAAGTAATATGACGGAAAAAAAGCATATATAATTTGGCATAGGCGGTGATAACCATAGCCGTTTGTTTTAATAAAAATTAATATAATTAATATCATTTAATTATATCAGTATTATGCATATCATAAGATTAATAGTAATCTTGTTTTTTATTAAAAATAAATTTGACAAATATTTAAAGTGGAGTTAGTGTGCAGGCATTATTAAATTTATAAATAAAAATAAAAGAGGGCAAAATAAATGATAAATATTGATAAAAAATTTTTTAACAAATTTAATAATTTGTTATATAAACAAAGTATTGAAATAATTCAACAAAATTTAGAAGATTATGATAAATGAATTTTTAAAAATTATAAAATTGATGAAACTTTAAAATAATTTAAAGATTATAAAGTAAAAAAAACAAAACCAAGAACATTAACTATTTTAAATGGGAAAATAACTTTTAAAAGAAGAAAATATTATAAAATTTATACAGAAACAGGTAAAGAAAAATATATTTTTCCTTTAGATAAACTTTTAGGAATTAAAAAATGACAAAGAATAGATAATACTGTTAAAGAAAAAATATCATCATTTATTGGTAATAAAAAAACATATCAAGATATTTTAAATACTATGGAACATGTAAAAATTTGTATAAAAAAAATTTCAAATATTATGAAAAATGCAAAAACTGATAAAGAATATTATATTAATAAAACTGATAAAAAAATTAAGGCACCACATACTTTATATATTAAAATTGATGGAACTTATTTAAAAATGTGAAATGAAAAGAAAAAAAGAAAAAATAAAAAACATATTATATTTTCAACTGTTCATACTGGTTTTGATAATGCAAAATCAACGAAAAAAAGACCCGTAATTCAAGATAAATTAGGTGTTATAGAGCTAGATAATATTCCAGAATATATTAAAAAAAAATAGTAAATTAACTAATTTTGTTAATAAATTACTTACATTAATTTCGGGTTATTATGATGTTAATGACAATATTGAATTTATGGTATTAGGAGATGGTGCGCTTTGAATTAAAAATATGGCAAAATTTATTCAAGAATATTTCCCTAAAAATAAAGTACACCACATGATAGATAAATTTTATCTTACAAGTAGACTTAAAAAATTATATCTTTATCAAAGCAAAAACAAACAAAATAAAGAAACATATCATAAAGCGGTTGATTATTTTTTTAATGCTAAATATGAAAAATTATTAGAATGTTTAGAAAACAGTGTTTATTTTATAAAAGAATCAAAAATGAAATTATTAAAAGAGACAATTAGATTAATTAAAAATAATGAAGAAGGTGTCAGAAATCAAATATTATGAAATAATATTAGTTGTAATATTGAGGGTGATAAATCACATTACTGTAAAGGTATTTTGGTTAAAAAAGTAACTTATCATGAAAAAAATCTTAAAAATAAATTAAATAATAGTATGATGAATTTTAAAAATAAAATTAGTTTAATTAATACTAATGAACCATTAGAAGAAAATAGAATTAATTACTCAGTTAATAATTTTGTAAATAATGATTTACAACCAAAATTATATTTTTATTAGCTTTATCTAATAAATTAAATAATTTTAATAAAAATGTATTTTTGTTGTGGAAAAATTTAAAAATAATGAAAAAATATATTGACAATAAAATTAAAAGTAATAAAATTTAAGTAATTAATTGGTATATTATTCCACAATTTCTAAGATATTAATTAAAAACCTTTAATAATACATACAACCAATTAAAATGTTTAAAGCTAAAAAACATCAGACATCCCTTAATAAATAAGCAGGCATAATCAATCGTGTAACATGAATAAGAAAAATGTTTGTTCAAGGAAAAATATATGGCATTTTGGATAACTTTCCATTTTTAGATAAGTGTATTAGTGAACTAAGATTTAATGATACCAAAACAAATACACCCGATATTAAAATGTACCATGATCAATATGATGCCTTGTTTTATGGTTCTTATCCGTATCGTTTTAAAATAGTAATTTAAAATATTTATGTTATAATACTATCGAAATAAAATTAAAGAATATTTCACTTAACTTTTATCTATATGTTTATTAAATCTGAAATAGCAGATTTTTTTACGTTTTGAGCGATTGGTTGATTTTCTTAAATTTTTGTGATATAATTAATTACAATTTTAAAAAAAAATTTAATTTTCTTTCAAACAAATTTAGGAATATTTATAAAATTATTCGCTTAACGCTTAGAATTTTTCCCAAGTATTTTGAAAAGCGCAACAAAATTTTTTTAAACTTTAAGTAATTTTTCACAAAACTTATTAAAATCTCGCGAGCCCAGATTAGTGCAAAAATATAATTTATAATAATTATTAAATATACCTATTTTGAGACTAACAAAAATAAAGAAAATTACAAATTAAAAAATTGAAATTAAACTTTAAAATAATAATTTTTAAAAATTTTAATTACTTTTTAAAGATAAATAACCAGGTATCATCACAAGAAGTCTAATGACCCCCTTTATAAAAGATACTCAAAAGTTCTTATATATATAATGAAATTAAATCTTGATAAAAAGTTTCAAGATTAAGAAAAGGAGAAAAACAAGTATGAAAAAAATACTTAGTTTATTAAGTGTATTAACAATTATTGTAACTTCCGCACCAACAACAATTGCCGCCAGTCCTTATCAAAAAGAAGAAAATAATTTAAAAATTTTAAATATAATAAAAAGAGATTTTTATTTAAAAGAACAGATTTAATTTTTTAATAATAATTTTTTTTATAAATTTAATGTTAAATATTATAGTGGAGAAAAAAGCCGCGGTAGCGGCGGCGGCGGCGGGGGTTACAATCTGTTCGTGGTTCTGACTTTAAAATTTTAATAGATGATTGAACTAAGTATGCAAAAACATGAGAAGATTTTCGGCAAAAATTTCCTGAATTAGAATTTATTAATTTTAGAGTAGAAATGTTACTGCAGAGTAAAAATTTAATTGAAAAAAATTTTAAAGTATCAACAAATTTAATAAAAGAACTTAAAAAAGAAAATATTTTTGATAGTAAATGAAATAATGCCAAAAAATGATTTATCTCAGAAAACACCAATAATGGCGATTACGTTAATAGCGATGAATATAAATCTGTTAAAAACATATTTAAAGAACAATATACTTAATGGTTCGGTATATATATAAGTGGGCATTGGTTTGTTCGGTTCTAGTGGTGGTGTAGAACTTGCGATTAGGGTATACCGAGAAAATAATAAAATAATGATTAAAAATTTTTATTATGTGGGCCCATCTTCTTTTACAAGCCCTTGGGTAAAACTTAAATATGATTCAATTCGCCTTGTTGGTGAAATTGATGTAAATCCAGTGTTTTCGCTAACAGCGGAAAAGGCAAAACAGTTTGATATTTGAGCTTCTAGTAAAGAAAAAGAATTAAAAGATAAAAGAAAAGATCCTAACTATAATAAAAATAATTTATTAAACGAAGAATCTTCTTTTGAAGAAAATTTTAAAATGTTACTTTTACAGATAAAACATGATTATATTCAAGATTTAATAAATATAAATCAAAATAATGAAATAATAGGTCTTAAATCAGAGATAGATGACATAAAATCAAGATTATATAAATTATAAAAATCAAAAACATGTTTAGATAATATTTTTTTGATGCATTTAATAAAAATACGATTTCAAGTGCCCCTGGTGATGCTTGAAAAAGTATCAAAGAAAATAGTGATCCCCCTTTAAAAATTATTGTTAAAAAGTCAGGAAAAGCATTTGCTATTGGTTTGTTAACTGTCATAGATAAATGTTCTGCGCTTGGTATAATAAGTTGCGTTGCTGATTCTATAATATAAAAAATTTGGAAATAAATTACTTATTTCTGTTTTTTAATTAAATTAATAAATTAAAAAACATTATCGTTATAATAAAAAAAATATTAAGCATTTTAGGAACAATAACTTTAATTGGAACAAGTACAACAAGTTTAGTTGCTTTTAATACACTTAAATATACTGAAAAATAATTATCGTATTTAAAAGAAAAACATAATATAAATACAAAAGAAGATATTTTAGAATGAATGGCACCACAATAAAAACCATTTATTATTGTTGATAATAAATATTATTTTGTTGTATGGCGTGGTAATGAAAATAATAATTGACACATTATTAAATTTAAACATTTTGAACAAAAAGAAAAAGTTTTAGATAAGTATGATAAATATAAACTTGTAACATCACATTTTGGGGGGGTGATTTATTTATTTATACAAATGGATTTGTAAGTTATGATTGAAATAAAGATAATGGAACTTATTTTAAATCAGTTTATCGTTGAAATAATTACTATGAACCAAATAAAGATGTTGAAAATAAATTAAAAAGTTATTTAGGTTTATAAACCTAAATAACTTTTTATATTTCTAATGTAATTAATGATAGTTTTTCATTATATTTATTAAATAATTCTAAATTATTAATATTAATTTGTTCTTTTTCGGGTGGATAGGAAAATATTATGCTATTTTATTTTTTAAAAAAAATCAGCAACTGCAATATTTGAATAAGATTTTTCATCTTCAACGCCATTTTTTCAAAGATATCAGACATCTTCTTCTATTAATTGAAGATATTTATTTTTATCTTTACCACTAACTTTTGTTCCAATATGACAACTTTTAATTAATTAAAAGTTAATATTTTTTCCTTGAATAATTTTTTCATTTGATTTTTCCATAAAGATTGTAATATCATAATTATCATAGCCCCATATGCCCGATATTTTAATTTGATTTAAAATAAATAAGTTTTTTATAATAAGTTATTTTAATAATATCTTCAACAAAATTTTTAGTCATAATTGTTCAAACCGCTTTAGAATAAAGCAATCTATATTATTGCGAAAAATAATTTAAATATTTTTCTATTTTGTCATTAGAAACAATTAAATTAGTTAAATATTTGCCGTATTATCCATCTGATAACTTTATTTCTACTGGAATAAGTGAAGGTATATTATTTGTTTCTAATTCATTTGATATTGATAATCAATTAAAATAATTTGCCTCTAATTGATAAATATAATTTTCTGAAATTTCATTTTTTTTAACAGTTACTTTAATTTCATCATTATTATTGTTTATATTATTTTGATTTTTTAAATTTTAGTCTGTAATTTGTCCTGTTTTAGGTGAAATAAAAGGTGTATTTTGTTCATCGTCATTATTTCAAAGATAAAATGATTTAAAATAAGTTCCATTATCTTTATTTCAATCATAACTTACAAATCCATTTGTATAAATAAATAAATCACCCACCAAAAAAATGTGATGTTACAAGTTTATATTTATCATACTTATCTAAAACTTTTTCTTTTTGTTCAAAATGTTTAAATTTAATAATGCGTTAATTATTATTTTCATTACCACGCCATACAATAAAATAATATTTATTGTCTAATTGTTTAAAAGGTTTTTCACTTGCATAAACTTCTTTTCAATAATTTTTAGGTGGGGTGAGTAGGTCCGCCATAAAAATTAAAATATTATGAATTTAGTTGTAATTGATAATCTTTAAATTCTCAATATCCACCATTTATTTTATTGGGAGTTGAAATTAATTCAAAATAATAAGGGGAAAACAATTTAACATCGTCATTATAACCTTTATTGATTGCGTATTTACTATATGTATAATTTTATAACATATAGATAATTTGTTTAAATCTTTTTACAGCATTATCATTTAAAGATTTATAATTATCTAATTTTCAATTTTCAAATAAACCATCAATAACATTTTCGGGTTTTTTTCCTTCAAATTTTTGGCGTAATTCTACCGCTTTATTGGCAGGATTACCTTTTTCATCATATTTTGCACCTTGAAATTTTATATCACAATTATAACGATATGTTAAATAATTTAATAAAACAATATTTAATTCTTTGACATCTAATAAACCTAATATATTTTTACCTTTAATATATTTTTTGACAATACTTCATGGTAAAAAACTTTCCGTAAATCAATACTGAAATATTCGTACATTAGGTTCTGTATCAATTGGCATTGATAATAACGGTACTAAACTAGTATTTTCAACAATTGAAGATGGATAAGAATATACACCATTAACATCGCCTCAACACTTAATATTGCCAAACAATATTGATTTAGGATATTTAATTTTAATTCCGGTAAATACTGTGTCTTTGGGCAATGATTTTTGTAAAAATAAATGAATACTATTTTGATTTTTTCATTTAAAGTCATTTATTTTAACTAAATGAGTAGATTTAATAATATCAACGCCATTAGGTGAATAGGGGTGTTTATATTCTTCAATGATATAACATTCATTTTTATTGTCTTCACTAATTGGTTCATTAATAGATACTATTTTTAAGTCGTAGGACTCTAAAAATGATTTGTCTTGTTTTGACATATTATTAATTAAAATATCTTTTTCATCAATAATGAAATAGCTAGTGCTATTGTCTTGAATTGTGGTATTTTGTTGAATTTGTAATTTAAAGTTAAAATCACTAATTTCATAACCAATAATTTTAATATATTCATTGTTGTTAATAAAATCGATTTTAACACTATTTTGAGAGTAATTTAAGATTGGTTTTTGCTTTGTCTTAACAAATATATATTATTGATTTTATAAATATATAAAGTTCTTGCACGTTCTTCAGTAAATAATTGTTCTAAATCGGGGTCGCTATATTATGATTGATTAGCAAAATCTAACGTAATACTATCAATTGAATAATCAATTGGCTCATCATTTTCTGCTAATTGTGCTAACATTTTTTCAGATGGTTTTAACATTATTCTTGTTATCCTTCTTCATTAGGCTTATTGATAATAGTTTCGTTGTTTTTTAATTGTTTGTTTAAAGTGGCGTTTACTGGTAAACGAACATCGACAATTAACTCATCAATATTTTTAATATTAAATGTTCTACTATTTAAAATAGCATTATTATATTAAATTAACTTAATAATGAATTCAGTTAATTTAATTTCTCTGATATATATCATTTGTTCATAAGAAGCGTTTGTTTGAATATTAACACCAGCAACTTCCGATTGGGTTTGTTGTGCTCCTTTAGCGATTACAGGAACATGATGGCGATTTATTTTATAGTAATTTGTTAATAATCAATCATATATTTTGGTTAATTGTTCACCTTTAAAATTGCCAGCAATATAGTCTACTGTTTGAAAATTACTATCAAGGTCTACTTTGACTAATAACAAGTCATTTTCAATAAACGAAGCTAACATTTTACTAATTTCTTGTTAAATAACACTGGTCGCCCCATTAGTGTTAATAGTAAATTTACCACTATTTAATAGTGGGTATAACATTATCTTTTCAGCAATAATATCTAAAAAATACTAGCAAATTGTTTATCATAACGAGCAGAAGGTTCAAAATTAGTATTATTAGGAATAATTTCAATTGGAATAAAATCAATTGGTAGTATTTCCTCTCTTTGTAATGTTGTATAGTTATTTCATTTAGCATCATCAATATATAAGTCGGTAATAGTACTTACTATATAATCGTGTTTTTAACTTTCTAATAACTTTTACTTGTTTATTTACATAATCAATTTCTAATTTTTCAGTAATAAAAATACTCTGGTTATTTTTAATGTAATGGTCATAATCAAAAGTACAAGATACTAAATTACATAATTCATCATACTGGTCATTGTAAAAAATCAATAGTAATAAAATTAAGTTTTGAATTATTAGCAAAAATAAAATATGCATTTTTGCCATTTTTATTAATTTTATATTTGTTATATCAATTCTTATTAGTAAAATCCTTCATTTTTAAAAAG
The DNA here is from genome assembly GCA_964019725.1 of Spiroplasma endosymbiont of Antitype chi. Lineage (GTDB taxonomy): Bacteria > Bacillota_I > Bacilli_A > Mycoplasmatales > Mycoplasmataceae > Spiroplasma. The sequence continues at coordinate 890,820 of OZ026467.1, forward strand.
TTATTAATTAATTTAGTATCTATTTTTTGATGAGTAAGTGGATTATAAATTCTAATTTCTAAATCACGCGGATTTAAAAAATTAGCATTATCTTCACAAATTCTTTTTTTTTTTAAAATATCATTATTTTTTTGAGCAGTAACATTTTTACGATTATTAATCGTTGATGCTAAATTAAGATAGTAACTATCAATATCATAACTCTTTTTTAATTTCTTTTTGGCAGGTAACAACCCCATTTATAACTTACTCTTTATTTTGTTTCTTCTTTTTTAATAACATTTTCAATACTACCTTCTTTTTGTTTTTTGTTATGTGTTTTGATAAATCTAATTGTTTAAATAATCAAAACTATAATTCTAGCTCCGATAATCGTTGCTGAAACAATAACATATGCAGGTCAAGAAATACCTAATGTTTTTTTCTCCTATAAAAACATATAATAATTCCTGATATAAAAAACAATGATGAAACTCCAAATATTTTCAAAAACATAATTACATCTTTAACTTCTACTTTTGGCATAATAACATATCCTTTCTAATTTAGCTTTTTTCTTTCAACATGTAATGACGTTAATTTATTGTATTCAGAACTTATTGCGCCATTTTTATTAAGTTTTATACCATTAATGCCAGCAAATAAATAAAATTCATAATGATTTTTATATGTTTCAAACACAATATTAATAGTATATCCGTCATTTTCATTAGAACCAATTCATAATTTGTATTTATATTTTGTAGAATCATAATTTCTAATTTGATATTTTTTGTCAGAAAAAGATACAAAATCACTATTATCAACAATTTCTCAATCATTATATGCGATATTATTTTGTACTGTTCTAACTGCTTCTGTAAATTTTGGTGCACTTTGAGGCGTTACTCCAAGTTAAAAAATTAAATCATAATTTACATAAAATTTATCTGTATGAATATAACTATCACATAATAAATAATTAAATCTTAAATTACTTTTTTTTTTGTTATTTTATCTTTAATTTTTTCTATATCTATAACAACCTTATCTAATAATTCATCAACTTCTAATTGTGCATAATATGCTTCTAAATATATCATATTTAAATTAATATCTTATTATTGAAAAGTACGAAACATTTTTTTTAAAGTTGTTAAATTAGCCAATGATTTTGCATAGCTAGGCAATAGACCTTGTCATGTTGCCATTGGATCATTTGGTGAAAAATAATTAATATCACAAACACTCATATTTTCCGAAGTAAAAAACTCAATTGGAATAAGGTTAAATATTCAATGCTCAATCGTAATAAACACCATATTAATACAAATTTCCTTTAATAATTGTTCTTTAAATGTTTCAAACTTTAATTTTGAAAATGGATAGTTTAAATATGAATTAATCATATTTTGTGATCTTAAAGCAAATATTTTAAATCATAATTCTACATCACCTTTAAATAACTTATTATAATTAACTTGAACTTGTGTAATTTTACATGTCATTGGATTAAAATTATTATAATTTTCCAAAGTAACATTTTGTCATAATTCATTTAACATTTAATTATCTACTTATCATTTACTTTTTTTAGAATATATTTTATTTAAAATAAACTTTTTACTATTTAATAGTGTTTTTGTTTTAATTGTTTTGTTTAAATCTTTTTTTGTTCTTATTTGTTTGTATGTTTGAAATGCTAATCCTTTACCCAATAAACTAGTAGCCACACTATCTTATGTCGTATTTAACAATTTATCTTTATTAAAATGATTTTTAAATTGTTATTACAATTTTAATATCTTAGCAATTGTCCGATATATTTTAAAACTATCTTTTACTACTTGCTGATAAGCAAGTTGGGCAAAAGAAACTAAATTAAACAAAATGGTTTTTTTAAATCCCCAACCAATAAACCACTCACTGTTCATATAGAATTTAAACGGTTCTGGAGACAAGACAAATTTTTTTACTTTGATTAAAGTTGTCATAACGACAATAGGGACATATTTAGGATTTTTATAATATATTGTTAAAGCAACTTTCGCCCGCAACTGATAAAGGTACAATTTTTACTGCTAAAAAAAATCAGAACCATAAGCAAAAGGTAATAATTGTCCCTTTTTAATAGCCTTAGTTTCAAATTTAGATAATATTTTTTAGTTTTATCAGTAATTTTACTAATTACTTTTTGTTTAATAGCAATTATTCGTTTTTCAATCGGGGCTAATAATTTTTTAGTTACTTTTTGAATATAAAAATTTGGGTTTAAATAATTTAAAAAATTATTTAATTTAATTGGTGTTTGGTGTAAAAGATTTAAGAATTTATTATTGTATATTTTGCTACCGCGCATTAAATTAGCATTTAATATTGGGTTTTTACCAACACTATTTTTATGAATATTATCCATAATGTTTATATCACTCATTAGTACTAATTTTGCTTATTTTATAAATATTTAATCCAATATTTAGACAATCATTTATTAGCATTTTTTTTCATTTACGCGTGGTATTTTTTGAACTAATTTAGGACTTATTTTTTGAATATTTTTCTCAATTTTTAATAAATTATTAATTGTTTCTAATTTAGAAACTTTAAAACTCCTATAAAAATCATTTCGGGCCAATTTATCAATTGTATATAATAAAGTTTCATTATTAGCTTGCTTTGTAAAATCAAATATTAATTTATCAGATAAAATATTTTTACCTGTAACTTGTTTTACAACATCTTCTAAGTTATTAGCAGTTATTACACCTAATTTTTCAAGTAATTTAGTTTCTTTTGCCAATTTTAAAATGCTAGTTGTGCGATCTGCTCGTGTTAATTTGCCAGCACCACCAATTGCGGTTAACAAATTTAAGGCATTATTTTTTGCCGTTACTTCTACTTATGATGTTATAAAAAAATATCATATATTTGATTTAAAGCAAAATCGGTTGCTGTTTCTACCCCAAAATAGATAAATGCTGCGGCAAAATTAGATAATCCCGCACAAAGACCAACAGACGAAGCAATACCGCCAGTTAAAACTGATAAACCAAGGGCTAAAACTTTAATTCCTAAAAATTATAATAACCGTAAACCAAAACTTTTTTCTTGTTTTTAGATTGACAATCTAGTTGGATTTTTTTAACAGCATAAACAAGGGCTGTTTTAGATGTTCCGATTGGCATATTTTTCAAAAAAATAGTACTATTAAAAATTTTTAATTTTAACATCAATTGCTTTTGTTTGACCATTAGCATTATTTTTACCTTGAATTTGAACTTCAACAGTTTTATTATTTGTAATATTAATTGTTCAATACTCACCTTTACTTTCGATAAAGTAATCAAAATTACTCTCAGTTAAAGAAATATCTACGGATTTTACTGTTTTTAAAACAACATCTTTAAATTGCGGTTTTAACTGTTCTGCTGTTTTTTGTGTTGGTTCTGCAACATGAATAGTTGGTTTATCTAATTTATTAATTTTACTAATATCAGTTTTTGCAACAATATGTTTAATAATTCCCTTGGATTCAACTACCGCCCCACCTAAATATAAAACTCTTTCAATAATCAAAGTATTATCCATTCCAGTATCTAATGCAGCAGAACCAACTCTTAATTGAGTACGTTCTTTTTTGCGTAAGATAAGAGGATCATATTTTTTACTAAATTTAAAGGCAATTGCATTAACACCTTATGGTAATAAACTAATTGTTCCTTCTGAACAACCTTTATTAATAATTGGTAATTTTTTAGTAACCATATAGTATGTTCTTCATTTAATAGTTTTCATTCCTCCGCTTGTTGTGATTACACTATTTATTTGGTCATTTGATCCAAGTTGTAACTGTAATTTATTGCGAATTCAATGAATAAAATCAACCGAACCTAAAAAAACTGTTTCTGATTGAGTAAAGCCATTTTCATATATTTTATCCATAATTTCAATCATGAATTTGTAAAGCATTTGTATCATCTGCTTTTTGTCCTTGAATAGTTTTGTAACTGCTTATTTATTAATAATTTCTAAAATTTTATTGCGTTTATAAGCAACTTCAGTATCCATCGCTTGCTCAAAATATCAGCAGCCCAAAGATTAGCGATTAAAATCACTTTCTACGGGGTCTAATTTACAATCAAAAGTTAAAATTGTATCTAATTCAACAATTCCAACTTCAAATTACGCTGTTGAATATTTTAGTAGGTTATCATCAGTATTAAATAATTGACCGTTCGCTCCCAAACCCTAATTATATTTAATATTTTTCTTTCTTTTATATGTTAAACCAAATTTATTGGCTTTTTTTCACGCAAATAATGCTTTTCAACTAAATTTTTGTTGATAAGTTTGTAAATATCATTGTTAAAATGTTTCTCGGTTTCGTTTTGTTTCTTTATTAGCAATATCTCCTAAAATTATTTGTGGGGTTTTTTGTGCCACAATTTATTTCCTTCTTTATATTTATTAAATACATTGTCTGTATCTAAAATATTGTTTTATTGGTTTTCGGTTTTTGGTACACCACCAGTATTAACTGTTTGTACCTTAATTAATTCATCATAAACACTTTGCAAATGTGTTTATGATGAATTAAATGTCATCATTAATATCATAAGACTTTAATAAAAAATTTTTAAATTCTTCATTATCAGTTAAATAATTAATAAAGTCAATTACTTCAATTTGTTTTAATTAAATTGTTTGTTGTTCAATTTTTGAAGTTAATTCAGTATTTTTTGTTTGTAGTTCGTTTATTTGCTGATTACTATTTTCTAAATTACTTGCATTAAATTCTTCAACTTCATCAATATTTTCCAAAATAATTTTAGCATTTTTAATATCAAAACTACCATCTTCATTTTTATTGGGTTCATCATTTTCATTAATAAGAACATATTTTACATTTTTTAATGCCATTGTTTTTTTATCCTATTTTTTAATATTTGTATTTGTTCTTTTTCTAATCGCTTTTTGGATAATTTAAAAACTATCAACTCGAAAAGATAAAAAATAGCGTTTAGTTTTTATATTTAACTGATTAAATACTGAGCCTTTAATTTTTATTTCATCATCTTTTTTTAATTTCAAAAACTCGGTTAAAATAGATAGGCTATATATTTATAATGTTGAATAATTTAATCCGTCTCATTGACATTTAGCCGAACAAGCACCAACTTCAACACCACCAGCAACCAATGCCTTAATTTTAGTTTTAACCGTATTTTCATGTAATCTAACAGTTAATTCTAATTTATTAACTCTTTTATTTTTCATTTTAGGTTTATTAGTTATTGATTTTTTAGGTAAATTACTTTTTGTTTGTGCCATTTTTATCAACTCCTTTTGCTAAAAAATATTGTAAATGTTTTCAAGCGTTGCATTAGTGCTCCTGCATTTTAATATTTTATTTATAAACATAATTTTTTTAACAACTGGCGATTGTAAAACATAATTTAAATTAAATAGATATTTGCATAAAACTTTTAAACCACCAATAAATTTAGGAGTAGATAATTGATTTTTTATTTTTAAACCGTTATGAAGTTGATAATCTTCAATTATTACAATAACTTTATTTAAATAAGAACAAATGTTATTTTTAAATTTATTTAATATTAAATAAATATTATTTATTGCTTCTTCTTCATTTTTGGAATTAAAAGTAATATTATTAATTATTTTTTTTGAAAAACATCATAAATAATAATACCAGTTTGTTTAATTTCAGCAGTGTCAATTGCAATAATATATTTTAATTTATTTGGTTTATTTTTTTCTCAATTTGTAATATTTTTCAACCATCTGATGCTAAATCTAAAATATCGTTAATTTTGAAATATTGTATATAAGAAGCAATAACATCTCATTTATCTGCAAATAAATTTAAATACATTTTTGCTCATTCTAAACATTGTAAATCATAATTATTTTTATGATATGAAATACGACAGTCAATTGGTTTACAATTAACTCAATCAAATAAAGTTGTTATTTCATTTCAAGTTTTATTGATATATTTACTTTTATATTTTTGCATAATATTTTTTCCTTTCTTTTTATTTATTTTTTAAATAAACAGAAAATTCCTTTGTTGGTTAATGTTTTTATATTTAGTAAATAATGTATTGGATTTTAGTATTTATTTCACCGCCCGTTTCACTCCGGCGGTGAGTAGGGGCGGTAAGATTATTTAGACAGAGTTTACCTCCATGCGGAAATAAAAAAAACAGTTTACCCAGTTATTAATTACGCTTCATCCATCCCTAGACAACTTTATATAAAGAAAATAATCTTTTGTAGTTACAACCATCTTGTTTTTTTAGTGTTCGATATTGTTTTTTTCGGATTAACAACACTCTTTTTTATGAAAAAAAGCCAAAAAACAAATGCTCCGATATTTCACAAGTGATTAATATTGTTGAGAATTAAAGAAATAAATAGGGGAGTAAATCCATTCGCTTTCACACTTTCTTTAAGGCTTCGTGCCATAGATGATTTATCCATCTTTAAGCATCAAAAAATATTAAGTTTAGTGGTTGCATTATTCATCGGATAATACCTTTATTTAAAAGGAAATTTATAAAAATATCGTTTATTTTGTGTACGGAAAACAGAATAATATCTGTTTTTATGATAAAAATTCTAAATTTAAAGATACCATCCGATGAATAATGCAAATAAATTTATGTTTTTTAATATAAAAATAAAAAAACAATCTCACAAGAATTGTTTTTTGCTATTTCATCGTACAGGACGCCTCATAATAAGTAAAATTAAATTCATCAGAAAATAAATATATTAATAAAATTATTAGGAGTATCAGAATAAAGCCCTCTTACATTGTGCTGGTGCTGTAATTTTAGTTATTAATGGTAGTAATACGCCACAAGCGGGCATAATATCTTTTGTATAAGTTTTATAGTTATATGTAACTGGTGGCAATACATATTGTGGATAATTAAATGTTGGTATTTCATAATTGTGTGGTAATAAAAAAATAGTTTTATAATTAGTTGTCATATCACGAATATAATTATTTAATGTACTTTTTATATTACCACGAAAAATTCATACTTATAATCGTAAATAATCTTCTTCATTATTAGTATATGGATTATCAGCATAAAAGATAATTTCAAAATTACCTTTATATAAAGCTTGTATTGAAAACATATCAATTATATAACTACAATTTGTCCAATCTTGTGTTTGCAATAATTCGCAATCATTATTTTTTTACTATCACTAACTGGCGTTTGTAAATCTATCGCTTTAGTTTGTTCATTAATTAAATAAAATCGATTAGTTTTTTAATTTAATTGTTTTAAATTATAAGTTGAATAAAATAATTTCTTTTGTTAGTTTACCATAGTTAGTTAAAACAGTACCTTTGCATTTATCTGTTAATAAAGTAGTAAAACCTAAACTAGTAGCATTATCCCTAAAAATAGCGCCAACTTTATCATTACCTTGTTATCTAAATGTTTAAAATAGCAAATAACCTTTTCCGGCAGATTTATCGCCTCAAAAGGCATCATTATAAAAACTATAAATATTAGCACTCATAAAGCCATTAAGTCATTAAAAATTAGGTCAATTTTTTTCATCTTGGTTAATTACTCAACCTCATGGAATACCAAATGAAATAAAGTTTAATAATTTACCGACCCCGCCCGGAATAGTAAATGGATTAAAAACTAATTTTTGAGTATAGTTTAAAGATAATAATGTAATTTGGCGATTAATAAAATTATTCATATTTAAAATATCTCAAACATTACATGCACCCATTTTATTATATTCAATTTGAACTTGACAAACTGTATTACTAAATTAATCTTTTCTTCAAAAATAAGATGAGCCTTTGGTACTAATAATATTATTAACTGTACCACATCTTGTTTTTATTTTTGCTGGTGTTGTTATTTTTAAATTTTTATACCAATAAAATTTAGAATCTTTATATTATTTATGAATATTTCTACCAACAGTATAATCGGATAATGATGTAGTGGTCGGGTCGATTATAATAATTCCTTCACTATTTTTTTGTTTTCAAAAGTCATATCTAATTTCCATATCTTTTTTTCAACTTTCATAACCATTTATCATAGTTGGTTGAATACCTCGAATGTTATATCGGCTTACTTCGGGCGATGCATAAGTATTAACTTTATCAGGTGGACAAGGATACATGTTATACATTAATAAATCACGATAATTCATTACTTTTTTATTAAATTGACCTTTAATAATTGGCCGACCAATTACAGGCATATCAAAAAAGATTTGATTACCATAAAATTTAACTGTCATCGCTATAACCCATGGGTCTTTTAATAAAACCTCATTTAATTCAATAATTCCTTTATTTAGTTTTTCATCATAAGTTATTTTAGGAAAACAATAACCTTCACCCGGGGCGCTTGTTTGAATAAATTGTTGCACTGATAAACCACTATTACTATTTTTTTTATTAATACTTTAAAATGTAATTTCTTGTCATAAAAAAATACCATCATGAGGTGAATAATAATTAATAACATTTGATGGATATAATCATTGTCTATCGTGGGGCGCATAATTAATATCACCACCCCCAATATTTAAACCACGGTCATTAAATACAGTATAAAAATTATAATAATTATTAATATTTAATTTATTTGCATCCTCATCTAAAATTAATAAAGTATATTGTCTTTCGGCCGATTGTTGAGTAAATACTTGTTCAAATTTTGCTTCACCAAATTGAATTGAACTTCTATCATCAATCATATAAGCATCTCAATATTTACCAACTTTGACCTCTTTTGTATAAAAGTTATTGGCTTTATTATCATTAATAAAATAACTTAATTTATATTGATTTAAGTATTCTAACATTCTATTAATATCATGAATATTTTCGCCATCAATTAATTTTCAATAAACATTATTATTTTCATCTTTTAATTTTATTGCGAAAGGGTGTTTCATTATTTGCTCATATTGTTGCGTTAATTGGTTGATTTTTAAAATCATCAATCGTTAAGATATTAATTTCTTCACCTCTATATTTTTGGACTATTTTTAAACCACCTTGTCATTGAGCAATCGTACTTTCAATATTATCAAATATGAGTAAATAACTAGCATAATAACTTGGTTTTGCATTATTAGGTTTTAATTCTGTTTCAGTATCAGGAATATATGAACTATAAACATTAAAAGAAAATACCATTCAATGTCTGTTATCTATTATATTTTCTCTGATATTTATTAAATTATCGCGGCTTATCTTCTTAATTATTCCATAACCCCCCCCGGGTTAATTCTGCTCATTTGTTAATTATTCTTAATTTCTGTTCTACTTTGGATAGCATTTTGATTATTATCAGTTTCATAATATTCCATTAATTTATTATTATGTTCTATTTCTTCGGCTTGTATTTTATCTCAGTATTTTTCAATTTTTTCATAATATTTAGTTGCTTCTAATTCATCAACATCATCATATTCAGTTATCGCCCTTATTGGATCCATTGTGCGATTATCTAATCTAGTAGTAATTAATTCATTTTGTCGCATTTGGTCCACTAAACTACCACTAAAAAATCAAATCCATAGGGGGGGGGCGGGGGACCCCGCCCGTTCACCATTTCCATCTCATAAACCATAATATTTTAAAACTGTATCAAACATCTTAGTATAATATTGTTTACGATATGCTTGTAAATATGCTTATTTTTCTAAATATTTTGTTTTTTTATTAATGATTGTGTTTTATTTTCTTCACTATCTGAGGCATCACCAAAAGCATCTTGCAATACTTTTTTATTACCTTTATTATAAGCGGTCATTAAATCATCATCTAATACCCCACCATATCAATATGCGTACCATTTGCTCATCGTTCTTTTGATTTAATATTAAAACTATATTTTAAATCAAATTGTAATTTATAACAATTTGCCATTGTAGGTAATGTATTTAAAGTAGTTGATTTTGATAAGAATAATGGATTGGGTTCATTTATCATTTCTCAAAAAGGTGCTATACCTAATTTATTTTTAAATTATTGTACCAAAACATGTCTAACATAATCTTTAATTTGTGTTTTACTTTGCCCAATAACTACTTCATTATTTTTAGGCCAACCTTTAATAACTATTTTATCTTTGGTACAAATTAAATTTAAAATGGTTAATTCATAAATCAATATTATCATAATTATTTTCTAATAAACCGAAAATAGTTTTAACCATTAAAATTGCCGTTAATTAATTTTTATCTAATTTTTCATTTATTTTATAAGTTTCATATAATCAATTTAATTTTTCTAAAATACCTTTACGATTAGACTTAAATAAAATATCTTTACCATTTACCAATAACATTTGATGGCTAGCAATAATATTTGTTAAATTAATTGTTAAATCATAGTTATAAAATTTTAAAACACTATTAATATCATTTAAGTTTGGTAAACTAGGGAAAGTATTATTAATTGTTATTTTGCTCCTTTAATTTTAAGATAACTGCATAGTTAATTATATTTACTATTAATAAGATTGGTTCATTTGCCGAAACTTGAACACATAATTTAAATTTTTGATATTTCTTAATATATTCGTTATATAAATTTAATTTACATATTGCGATATTATATTTTTTTAATTCTTTATAAAGTATTTTTTTAACTTGTCCAAAAACAGACATATATGGTCTTTTTGCATTTATTACACGCTCATCATGTATATATTATACATAAATATCTTTTTTCATTAATTTATTCACTCCATTTGTTGTAATAATTTATAATCTGCCGAACTATTATGTTTAACCATCGGTATTAATTCAAAGTGTAATGTGCAAAAAATCATTATCAAATGTATCATTATATAAGTCTAACATTCGCTCTTCTCTGAAATATGGTTTATCTTCTCATTGTATTAATTCATATTGGGTTTTACTTAAAGGGCATTTTTCTCATAATCATTTTAATTGATTATTATTTATTAACATAATAAAGGTTTAAATACGATGTCTAATTTTAAATTTTTGCTTTTGTGCTGGTTTAAAATTAATGTATTGACCAAAAGTATAATTTTATTTTTCTCTATTTAAACTTTCTAGTTTTGCATAAGCACTATCATCAATATTTTAATTTAATACCTTTATGTATTAAATTAAAATATTGATTTAATTGATTGTTATAAAACTCTAATATATCTTTTACTTGTTCCAATGGCCCTTTAAATTTTTTAGTAGCATTTGATTGTGTATATTCAGCAACTTTATATGCTTTTTATCAAATGAAATTATATATTCAAAAACTCGCCGCCGTTGTATGTCCCTTATGACTAGTAGAGTTCGCTAAGTCAACACTACCTAATAATTTCGTTGGTTGAAAAATATCTGTTGCTTGCATTATATCGATATATATAGCAAAGATTTAACCACCATTATTACCCCCCGGTAAAACCCAACTCCATGCCATTGCTCTTTCAATATCTAATTGTTCTAATCTAAATTGTTCATTAACTTTATCTTGTGGTAATTAATAATTAAGTCTTCAACTAGAATAATAAATAATATTTTTCATATTTAATTTTTCTATATAAGTAATTTGTCCATATTTACTACGCATTATTTCTTCATAAAAAGGTAATAATTAATTACAATAACCAACAATATATCTTTTTAAATTTTCAGGATTACATGTATTAATTGTTATTTTATTTTGATAACCACGAATAGAAAACTATAAATCACTTAAATCTTTTTGTTAAAATTGGTTGCATTATTCTCTTTAATCAATTACTAATTTATATTTATTCAAATCAGCAAAATCTTTTAATTTTTATTTACGACTTGGCGAATGTAAACCTTTACAATATATTTTGAAATACACCATCCTTTAAATCCTTACTCCAATAAATACTAGCAATGATACAAATTGGTTCTTTAATTAATAAACTAATTTTGAATAATTCACAAAACATTTTAATATTTGATATAGTTTTACTACTATATCTTGTTCCAATTTGATTAATTTCATTAACTAATTCATATTTATTAGCAAATGTATATTTATTACCAATACTACTATTTTGTAATAAACAATAAGGGGTTTCTAACAAATAAGTAAAATGATTAAGCATTATATTATCACTTTCTTTTTTAATATATCTAATATCCGTTTGTAAATTAACTATTATTGGTTGTTGATTATTTAAGTTTAATTATTTTTCAAGTTCTTTTTATTGTAGTTAATATTTATAATTAAATGCTAGTTGTCAATATAATTTAGCACCATTAGGTGAAAGCATCATATATTCAATTATTTCACTTTCAATCCTATTAATTTGTCTTCCAATTAAAGGAGCTATATTTTCGCCTGCATAAGTATCATATTTTCACTTGCGAGAAAGGTTGAATTTATTGATTAAATCATTCAAAGTACAGGGAATATTAGGCTTCTTATCTGCTCAAAATTATTATATTTTAAGATTAAATATGCTTAAAATTGCTGTTTTTGGATTAAATTCTTTCATTTTTTACTTCTTTTTGCATATTAAAATTGCTATTATTTAATAAATATGATTAAATAAAAGAGTATATAATGTCTAAAATATAACAAAAGAACAAAACAGGTTCTTTTTTATTATTTATATTTTACATCAAAATATAAAAAAAGTAAATTACTTTACTTTTTTCAGTTAAATTAATTTGCTAATAATTAACAATTAAATTATAACATGATAAATAAAAACTAATAGGTCGCATGTAAAAAATAAGGGTTTTATAAAAACAATAAAAAAATATCCTTAATTTTTATTAAACTAAATAACATTTAAAAATAAAAACCCTTATTTTTTACATGCGACCAACTAATATCTTTTTTTTAATTTTCATTATTTTTGTGCTAAAGTCCTAAACTATAGAAAAGAGGGTATAAAAATGATAAATGTTGATAACAATTTTTTAAAGAATTTTATTAATTTATTAAATATACAAAGTATTGAAATTATTCAACAAAGTTTAGAAGATTGTGATGAATGAATTTTTAAAAATTATAAAATTGATGAAACTTTAAAAGAATTTAAAGATTATAAATTAAAATAAATAAAACCAAGAACATTAACTATTTTAAATGGGAAAATAACTTTTAAAAGAAGAAAATATTATAAAATTAATCTAGAAACAGTCAAAGAAAAATATATTTTTCCTTTGGATAAACTTTTACGAATTAAAAAATGACAAAGAATAGATAATTCTGTTAAAGAAAAAATATTATCATTTATTGGCAATAAAAAAACATATCAAGATATTTTAGATACCATGGAACATGTAAAAATTTGTATAAAAACAATTTCAAATATTATGAAAAATGCAAAAATTGATAAAGAATATTATCTTAATAAAACTGATAAAAAAATAAAGGCACTTCATACTTTATATATTAAAATTGATGGAACTTATTTAAAAATGTGAAATGAAAATAAAAAAGGGAAAGAAAAAATAAAAAAACATAGTATATTTTCAACTGTTCATACTGGCTTTGATAAAACAAAATCAAATAAAAAAAGATCTGTAATTGCAAATAAATTATGTGTTATAGAAATAGATAATATTCCAGAATATATTAAAAAAAATAGTAAATTAACTAATTTTGTTAATAAATTACTTAAATTAATTACAAGTTATTATGATATTAATGACAATATTTAATTTATGGTATTATGAGATGGTTAATCTTGAATTAAAAATATTGCAAAATTTATTCAAGAATATTTTCTTAAAAATAAAGTATATTATACGATAGATAAATTTCATATTACAAGTAGATTTAAAAAATTATATCCTTATCAAAGTAAAAACAAATAAAACAGAGAAAAATACCTTAAAGCAGTCGATTATTTTTTAATGGTAAATATGAAAAATTATTATAATGTTTAGAAAACAGTGTTTTTTTATAAAAGAAACAAAAATGAAATTATTAAAAGAGACAATTAAATTAATTAAAAATAATGAAGAAGGCGTCAGAAATCAAAAATTATGAAATAATATTGGTTGTCATATTGAAGGTTATATATCACATTACTGTAAAGGTGTTTTGGTTAAAAAAGCAACTTATCATGAAAAAACTCTTAAAAATAAATTAAATACTAGTATGATGAATTTTAAAAATAAAATTAATTTATTTAATACTAATTAACCATTAATTTCTAAGATATTAATTAAAATCCCTAAATAATACATACAACCTTAAAATCTCTTGTTCAATTTTATTCATGATTCAATGTTCCTCTTCCGGGCGGAAGCTCAAAAGACATTAAACCAAACTTATTATTTCATAAATTATTTAAAAAATCAGTAACAATATTATTAACATTATCTTCATCAACTTTATGAAAACGATTTTGTTGCATTACTAATAATAATTTAAAAAGTTTTTGTTCATCTGTTACATCAAAATTATCACTTGGTGAAAGATGATATTGTTTTGCTAACAAATAAAAATAATATTTATGCATTCATTTTATCGCAGCTAAGCAAATTTCTTCTTTTGGTAAAATATCTTCTTTGATTGACCGTGTAAAAGCCAAATTAATTGCTACTTGTTGGTCGTTAATTTTAGGCCATAAAATTCCCGGAGTATCAACTAAATCAATTTGATGATTTAATTTTAATCATTTTTGGCCTTTTGTTATACCCGGTTTATTACCAACTTGAGTTGATTTTCTTTTTATTAAAGCATTAATAAAAGTAGATTTTCCAACATTAGGAATACCAATTACCATTACTTTTAGTTTTGGTGATTTAATTCCTCTATTTTGATCACGTTCAATTTTACCAGCTAAAACAAAATAAATTTTTTCAATAATTAATTTTGTAATATTGCCATTCTTACTATCCAATGGCAAAACAGTAATTTGTTGAGATTGGTAATATTCAAGTCATACCTTGATGGCAGCTGGGTCCGCTAAATCTTTTTTATTTAAAATAATTAACTTTGGTTTTAAACCACGTAAGTTATCAACCAACGGATTTGAAGATGAAAACGGAATTCTACTATCAACAATTTCAATTACTAAATCAATTAATTTACTTTGCCCATCAATTTGTTTAATTGCCTTTGCCATATGGCCGGGAAACCAATGAATATTTGTTGTCATTTTATTTTCCTCCCTATAATCTTTTTTTTTAATAATTTTTATCATTTTAAATAAAAATTATTTAACATAATCTTCAACTCATTCCAATGAAATTGTGGTAATTTTCTTCCCCTTTTTAATATCTTATAAAAATTTAGGTAGTAAGAAAAAAGTTTAGATTTTGATATAAAAATTATTCTTTATGATAGTATTACAAAAGCTTATTTTTTATAAAAAATATAAATAAAATAATTAGATAACTTTTTAAAAGGTTGATTTATTAGTGCTTTATAAATATATTTAAAATAAAGAATAATTTTTATATCAAAATCTAAACTTTTTTCTTACTATCAACATTTAGTTGGGAAAAATTAATTCCCGTAATTGTTACTGTGTCAATAAATTAAACATTATTATAATGATAAATTTTTTCACGGGTAAAAAATATTCTTCTTCCTTTTTCAAATGCTTTATTTTTATAAAATATTTTTTCTAATAAAAGTTATTTATTACTATCTGGCAAACTAATAATTGTGCTGTGTAGATATAAATGGGAAATTTATGTCTTGTTAAATTAATAATAAAATATTTTTAATAAATTACAACAATTTTTTAAGAAAAAATTAAATTTTTGTAATTATATCTTATTTTATTCATATTTAAGTAAACTAAAAATAATTTATTAAATTTTAACTAATAAATTTATTTAAAATTTTGTAAAAACATTGTCTTTGCATTTATTCAATTTAAACATGGTCGAAGTTTATCATTTATAACATTAACTACTCAATCTATCATTTTTTGACTAATATTATTAAAATCAATTCCCTTATAAACTCAATATATAAATTCAACGTTTATATTCTCAATTAATGGTTTTTGTTGTGGTTTAACGGGTTCACAAAAATAAACTTGTGTTTCAGCAAATATTTATATTTATCTTCATTTACTAAATTATTTTCCTATATTAGTTATTATTCCTTTAATTTTCCCAATTAAATTATTATTTTTAGCAATATCTTTAATTTTTTCTAAAAATTCATTAGCAGTATTATTTTTTAATTTCATTACAAAATAATTTTTACTTGATTGTTCTACTAAAAATAAATTACTAGATTTATGGTCTTTACCAACTACTGTACCCATTTCAAATCATCCAAGATTATAAACTTTATTTTTAATATATCAAATTGATTTAAAGTTAGTTAATTTACCACGATTATCAGGTTTTCCTTTTATTTTATATTTTTTACCATGATGGGGTAAATTTTCTTTTTTAATCCAAATCCGCCTAAGTGAATTAATTTATACAATGTTTTAACACAAGCAGGAAACTTAACACCAAAATCCAAGAAATAACGATAAATTAATTGTGCCATTTTTCTTTTTACAAGTATCAGATAATAATAAATCCTTAAATAATTCTTGTTCATCAAATATTAAATGTTTAAATTTTTCCATTTTTATACAAATTACTTTCATTTTTTCTTATAATTTATTATATATAAAATAAAGAAGTCAATAAATATGCAATAATTTAGTAAAATTAATGACAAAAAACGAATTATTAGTTATGAACATTTAAATAAAAAATATGATTTAAATTTTAGTGACTATAATTTTGGTTTTGATTGATAAGTATTTAAATATTTTGTTTGTGATAGGTTATGATTGATATTTTACTTCACCAAGTTTTTTTAAGTTTGTTTCAGTGGGGCTTGTTACTAATAAGACATTAAATAATTTAGCCGAAAAATTATTTTTTGCTTGTAATTTTACTGATGCTTCATCTAATATTTTACGAAGATATGCCAACACCCACGAAGATATTACATTTGGCGATACAATTAATGTATATAATTATCTTTATAAAAATATATGGGATTGATATAGGACCCGACAATGAAAATGACATTGTTTGACCTAAAAATGTTAAAGAAGGTGGCAAAATTGTTTTTCCTAGTGGTGTTCGCATTGCTTTTGTTGTTTATTCTAATGGTAATAAAATTATTGGGAAAGTTGGAAAGGGGGGTGGTATTATATCGGCATGAACAGATGAAATGATACATGCTGAAGAAAAAGAAATTTTAACTGATAAAGAACTAGATAAAAGATATAATAATTTAAGAGTTTCAATGTTTCGTTCAAAAATTTTAAAATTGTCTTATGAAAAATATACAGATGATTATGTTAATAAACAATATAATTTATATAATCTCATTCCAGTAAAAGAATTATCTTGGACATTTAAAAAATGAGACAAAATAGCAAGACAAAATATAATATTAACAACATTTTTTCATAAAAAATATTCTAATCAATTTACTTTTAATCTTTTTGATAAATACCATGTTTTTTATGAAAAATTTGTAAATCCATTTTTGCCTTTAAATGAAAGAATTAAAAATATTTTAAAAGAACACCATCAGGTATATTCAGAAAAAACAAGCATTTAATGGTTTGGGTATTTTTAATTTGCGCTTAACTATGGGGCGCCTTTTTAAATAAAATACCCGATATTACTAAAAAACTTGTTTTAACAAACAAAGAAGAACTGCCTGATTTATTTGAACTTGAATACTAATGATTTTAATATAACGATAATGACCTCGGCATTTATGTTTTACGAAATTATCGTAAATATATTAAAGAATATAATTTACAATATTTTTATAATCCAAATACAAAACAGTCTCAATTTGATAGTTATTCAATTGGTGTTTATTATTCTAACGGCAGCGAAAGACCATACATTATTTTTATTTAGTTGCTATAAAATTAATAAAAATAATTAATATGATAAATATTTAATTGAAGAAAATGTTGTTACCCCAAAAAACGCAATGAATTTAAATTAAATAGTTGAATATTATGGACAATGAATAATCAATAATTTTGATAAATTTGATAGTTTTGAATGTGCTATATTTCATTATGATATTAATACATAAGATTTTATGCAAAAATTGCAAGAAGATATTTACCCCTATTTTGGTTATAAAATTAAAATTTTTAAAGCTAAAAAACATCAAAATTTGTTTAATAAAGAAGTGGGTATAATCAATCGTGTAACGTGAACAAGAAAAATGTTTGTTCAAGGCAAAATATATGGAGTTTTAAATAATTTTCCATTTTTAAATAATCGTATTAGTGAATTAAGGTTTAGTGATACCAAAACAAAAACACCCGACAGTAAAATGTACCATGACCCATATGATGTTTTGTTTTATAGTTCTTATCCATATCTTTTTAAAATGATATTATAACTAATCTTGTTTTCAGGCGAGAGGTTGATTTTATTAAATTTTGGTGATATAATTAAATATAATATTAAAAAAATTTTTGATGTTCTTTCAAACAAATTTAGGAACCTATATAAAATTCTTCGCTTAACGCTTAGAATTTTTCCCAATTATTTTGAAAAGCGCGGCAAAATTTTTTTTAAACTTTAATGCATTTTTCACAAACTATATAAAATACCGCCAGCACGGATTTAATACAATATAATCACAATAATAATCATTTTTAAATAACTTTATTTCTTAAATATGCTTAAAAATTGCTTATATATATGTCAATAGATCTTGATAAAAATTTTGTGAAAACCATATACATTTTAGAACACTAATTTTAGTCTTTAAAATAGAACGGATATTGAAAGTATATGGTAAAAAGCATTCCTGCTGAAAACGAATTATATTCATTACAAATAAAAATAAAAAAAAATGATATTCACAAAAAGATCATTCAAAATAAACAAACTATATTTATCAAAATGTCATTAAATAATTTAATTAAATTATTTTATAAATCAAAACAAAATTTCTATAATTGAGCTAAAAAGATTCAACTTTGTCTTAAAGAAAAATTAAATTTTATTGTTTTAGCTAAAAAATCAACTAGACCAATTAATATTAATAACAATTATTCAAAAACTTACAAGATTGCTGTTGCAAAAATGATGAAAAATATCGACAAAAATATGGAACTGGTATTTATGAGTTTTATAATTTAACAATAGCTGGGTTTTTCGGATATAAAAAGAAGGTCGCATGTAAAAAATAAGGTTTTTTATTTTTAAATGTTATTTAGTTTAATATAAATTAAGGATATTTTTTTATTGTTTTTATAAAACCCTTATTTTTTACATGCGACCAAAAAGAAAGTAATTAAACACAACATTAAAACTTTAATTAATTGGAATAAATAATTTAATAATTTTTATCCTAAAAACAAGAAAATTAAGACTTATAAACGTTATAAAATGTCTGAATTAGGACATTTACAAAATGATATTAAAATTATGACACCAAATATGACTGTTTTTAAACGTAATTTATATTTGTCTGATTTTATTGATGAAAAATCACGCTTTGGTCTCGCTTATTTATCTGAAAATAAATCACAGTCATCAGCAATTGGTATTTTTAATCAGTCTTATGATGATTTTTTAAATAATATAAAATTAGAATAAAAAGAATTAGAACCGATAATGGTCCCGAATATGTTTATAGTTATAATCCGGGGTATAAATATCATAAAAGTTAGTTTACAAAAGTATTACATCAAAAAGGTATTATTCATCAAACAACACCAATTCGTTCCCCTCAATCAAACGGGAAAATTGAAAGATTTCATCAAAACTGAAATAAATTTTTTGAATATCTTCCTCGTTATCCTAAAAATATTAATTAATTACGAAAATTAATTACTATCTTTTTAGATTATTACAACAATGTTAGACGACATAAAAGCATAAATTTTTTAACACCATCCGAAGCTGTGTTAAAATTTTTAAAAGACTAACTCTGGTCTAAAATGTATATGGTACTTCATAATTTTACTTATTTTATTTATGTGAACTAATTTATATAACTATTACTTTAAAACTTAATAGTATTTTTCGGTGTGCCATTTTTTGGTAGTAATAAAAAAGTTTAGTTTTTGGTATAAAAATTATTCTTTATTTTAAATAAATTTATAAAACACCGATAAATCAACCTGTTAAAAAGTTATCTAATTATTTTATTTATATTTTTTATAAAACTTAATCTTTTGTAATACTATCGAATTATTTACAAATTAGTCAACGATTAAAATCATAGTTATTTAATGATATGTTAAAAATGGAATGAAGAAAACCACCTGCAAATAAATATACTTATAAATTAGAAGATAATAAATTATTTGATGATTGTTTTGATGTTATGACTTATGCTGTTATGGGTATTATGAAATATTTTATTAAAACATTAGATAATCCATTTTCAATAATTAAACAATTCGGAAAGCGATGTTAAAATTATGGCATTTTGAAATAAAAATAACTATGTAATTGATTTAGATAAAAAGAATTATAAAGAATATATATTATTTAAATGAGATAGATTTATGAGTGGATTTACTCATTTATGATTAGAATTACTTTATAATACATTTTTTTGATTAGGATGAACCTGAGCAGTTAAAAGTGGTCAATTTGATGGTTTTAGTTGGGATATTATTATTTTATATATCATCAACTAATATTATTGTTTTAAAATTTGGCCATATTATTTTATTAGGTATTCAAGGTATTTTAATGTGAATTGGTCGCAAACCTAAATAGATAAAAATATTAAATTACAAGGTAATCATTTAATTCATAAAAGAAAGTTAGGTATTATATTTATTATTTTAAGGTCAATTCCTTTAATTATTTGATCTATTGGTATATTAATTATTATGTTTATGTGTAAAGCGCATTTAAAAGCAAATGGTATTTATGAAAGAACTGAAAATAAATTTATTAAAGATTTAGAAATTAAAAAAGTAGATAAAGACACAGCAATAGAAAATATGTATCAATTTGCAGAAAAAATATTAAAAAGAAAAGATTAATTATGGCAAAAAAAAATTAAAAGAAATATTGAAAAAATGCAAATGGATAAAAATATTTGTTGAATGATAATTAATGGTAAAGAGTTTTTTTAAAAAGTAAGTAAAAATTAAAATGGTATTGCTGTTCCTGCCTGCGAGGAACAAACTAAAATATTTCAAGAATTAATGAAAGAAACTTATGATTACCGTGTTAATAATAGAAAATAATATTTATATTAATATGAAAAAGATAGCATTACAAAAGCTTATTTTTTATAAAAAATATAAATAAAATAATTAGATAACTTTTTAAAAGGTTGATTTATCGGTTTTTTAGAAATATATCTAAAATAAAGAATAATTTTTATGGTAGTAAGAAAAAGGTTGGGGTTTGTAAGTATAAAAAACAAAATTAAATTCGCTTATTAATTAAGTAATGCAAAAAAAATGATTAATAATTAGACTTTTTATCAAAATTGTTTAATTTATTTAATTGTTTTTATTTTTAATTTTCATATTCACTTAAAAATAATTATTTCCAAAAGTACTAAATAATTTAATGATAGTTAGATTACCGTTATTTTAAATACCATTTTATTTATTAATACAATTATCTATACTATAAAAATCTATTAAATTAATTGTTGTTGTAAATTTACCTTTAGCATTTTTGTGTCCAATTTATAGTAATATCAACTTTTTTTTTCTTAGAAGCATCATTAATAAAAACTTTTCTTAAATTAAACATGCGACTATTATAAGGTTCATGTTTAAAAACAAACGTAAAATCAATTTCACTTAAATTATGGTCAATTTTTTCAATTTGTTTTAAAAATTGTGTTCTAATTTTGTCTTCTAAAAGTCATTATGTAAAATAATCATTTGGATATTTTGGCAATCTATCTTCAGGATGCAGAATTTCAATTGTTGTAAAACTTGTGAAATCAACAATTTTATATAATGCCTTCGGAAATAAAATTTCTAACTTAATACTATTCTTAGCATTATTATATCCTACAATATTAATAACATAATTATTAACCATCTTTGCTAAATTAATTGTTCGTGGTTGATTTTGATTAAAGTAATCATTTAAATTAAAATAAAAATCTTTTTCTGTTATTGTCGCATTTAATTGTTGTCTTATTGCTGTTAAAATTGCTGCTTGTAAATATGGTCTAATTTCTGATTCTTTTACTTTTTCAATATCATCAACTTTAATTTTTAAATGTAACAAATTAATTTTCTTTATATTTCTAAGGTCAGATTGTCCCGATTTTTTTGATAGTATTACAAAAAATTAGGTTTTATAAAAAATATAAATAAAATAATTGATATCATTACAAAAATTAAGATTTTATAAAAATTATAAATAAAAACAATTAAATAAATTAAACAATTTTGCTAAAAAGTCTAATTATTAATCATTTTTTGTATTACTCAATTAATAAGCAAATTGAATTTTTTTATACCTACAAACCCCAACCTTTTTCTTGATACCATGTTTTTTCAAATTCTTTAATTTTTTCTTTTAGTTGCAAAATATTATTTTTTAATTTTTTGATTTTTTTTATGTTTATTTGTTGATTTAAAATATTAATTTTATCATTTAATAGGTGAATTATTGTTTTAAAATTATTGATATTATCTTCTTGCTCTTGATCTGTAGTTTCGGTAATTACTTCTTCTGCATATTGTATTTTTTTATTACCGCTAAAAGCATTTAAAATTCCCCCGGGTTTACTAATTAATCCACATATTACTGGCAGTAAAAAAAGTTGAGGTTTGTAGGTATAAAAAAATTCAATTTGCTTATTAATTGAGTAATACAAAAAATGATTAATAATTAGACTTTTTAGCAAAATTGTTTAATTTATTTAATTTTTTTATTTTTAATTTTTATAAAAATTCAATTTTTATAATTTTATTATATTACTAAAATATTTAATAATTTTTTCATTTTTTATTTTTTTCCCCTTTCTAAAACTTAATAATTAAATTAATACTTAAAGTATTGATAATATTTTATAAAAAAAATATTAAAAAAAATAAAATTAATTTTTATCAAATTATTTGTAATTTAAACAAATATTATTAAAAATAATTTGACAAAATATTTTTTATTTTTATTTTTAATATAATAATTTTTCTTTTTATATAATATAACTAATATAACGTTATTTTAATAACTGAGTAAGATTATTAATCATTTCTGTTAATTTTTTAATCAAGCCATTATAAACATTAGCATCATTATAATCAATTCCAATATCTTTTAAAATTTCTAACGGCTCTTTGCGTCCACCTTGTTTTAAAAAGTTTAGTAAATATTCTGGATGGCCATTAATGACATCATTATAAAGTTTAAATGAAGCAACAATACAAGTTGCATATTTATAAACATAATATGGTGAATGAAAGAAATGTAAAATTCGTGGTCAACTATATGTTTTTTGATGTAACTCATGTTTATCAAAAACAGTATAACCAAATTCATTAGCTTTTTTATCAAAAAGATTTGCTAATTTATCAGAATCTAATGGCTCATTATTTTCAACCATTTTATGTGCAGATCATTCAAAATCAGCAAAATTAATTTGGCGAAAGAAAGTTGCCATAATTTCATCAATTTGATTTTGTAATAAATAAATTTTTTCTTCTTTACTTTCGGCATATTTATATAAATAATCAAATAATAAGTGCTCATTAACTGTTGAAGCAACTTCTGCTAAAATAATTGGATAATTATTTAATGGATATTTATTATTTAAATCTGCTAATAACGTGTGAACAGAATGACCGGCTTCATGTGCTAATGTATTAACTGAACCAATTGTATCATCTCAATTCATTAAAATAATTGGCTCAACTCCCGAACCGCCAGATGAATAAGCGCCACTACGTTTATTAGTATCTTCAAAGTAATCAATGCGATGATCACTTCAAGCCAACTCTAATTGGGTTAAATATTCATTTCCCAATGGTTGTAGGGATTCGCGCATCATTTTTTTTGCATCTTCAACAGTATATTTCTTATCTAATGATGCAATGTTTTTAACTAATTTCAAACTACGATCAGTTGGATAAAAATTTTTAAATTTAAAATGTTTTTTTAATAAATCATTATATTGAACAAATAAATGACTATTTTCGCGACCATATTTAATCAAACTTGCATAAATTTCTTCAGATACATCATCATTATTTAATGATGCTTGTAAAGTGTTTTTATAACCACGTAAGCGAACAGATTCAACACTATGTTGAATGATTCCCTCGTAAATTCGTGTAAAAGAATGTTTTTTGTTAACTAAATGCTCAGAAAACAATTGTGCTGTTTTAATTCGAAATTCTTGTTCACCTAATGGATCAGATTTTTCCATAATTTCACTATATACACTATTTGTTAATTCTGTTTTTGTTCCTTTATAATCAATAAAATTTGGCTTTTTATCAGCATATGCTAATAAATCATACAATTCATAAGCTACACTTCGTGACCTCGTTACTAAAGCTAAAATTTCTTCATCACGTTCTGATAAAATATATTTTGCATTTTTAAAAAAATTACGATAACTATATTCATATACACTTAATTCAGAATCTTCTTTAATTCATGTCATAATTGTTTTTTTACCGATTGCTTTTAATTCGGGAGAAACAAAAGCTAATTGACTCGAAATTTGATTTAAAGTATTTGAATAAGTTCCTGCTAATTCTTGATATGATAAATCAGTTGTATCAATATCGCCCATATGTAAATATTGTCCCATTTTATTTGCAATTAAATCAATTTCTTTATCTAAAAATATATATTTTTTAAAAAAAGTTATTTGATTTAATTTTCCTTTAAAATTTATAATTTCTTCTAATTTTTTTACAATTTTTTCTAAATCTTTTTTCCATGCTTCATGATTGGAATATAAATGATTGAAATCTCATTTATATTGTGATAACGCTTCATTTCGTTTCATTGTTTTCTCCTTTTTCTTTTAAATTTATCTTTTTATATTATAACGAAAAATAAAATATTTTTATTGTTATTATAGATAATGTTATAATATTGTGTATATAATTATCTATATAGAAAAAAGGAATTTTACAATGGTATTATTAAATGAAAAAAAAGAAAATTTAACACTAAAAGCAATTTTTAAAGGTGACGAAATTAATCCATTAGTTGTTAAAGAAAACGGTGCAACAACTTTAATTTCAGAAGAAAAAACAATTTATGCTTATTTCGAAAAAGAATTAACTTTTAAAAATGCTGAAGATTTTATACAAAATTTTATGAAAACAATTAAATATAGTTTAAACATTGATGTTGATACTTTCAAAAAAGGTTCTGAAGCGAATAATCATATTTTTAAAGCGATAGCAGAATGAACATTATATTCTTTAAATGATAATTATAATTTAAAAACATATAAAAAAGAAAAATCAGTTTATACAATTAATTTAATTCATAACTGTGACAATGTGCTCACTATTTTTAAAGAAATTAAAATTAAAATGGAATTTGTTAATTTTGCCCGTATGTTACAAGATACACCGCCAAATTTAATGTATCCAGAAGTTTTTGCTGAAAAAATTACAAAAATGGCAAAAGGAATAACAAATTTAAAAGTAACAGTTTTAGATAAAAAAGAAATTGAAAAAGAAAAAATGGGTTTACTTTTGGCTGTTAATGCGGGAAGCTATTTAGAACCCCGAGTTGTTATCTTAGAATATCTGGGTGATAGTAGTAAAAAAGAAAAAGTTGGCTTAATAGGAAAGGGAATTACATTTGATAGTGGCGGATATAACTTAAAGCCATCAACAGCACTAAATGGAATGAAATTTGATATGTCAGGAGCGGCTATTGTTTGCTCAACAGTATTAGCTTTAGCAAAAGCACAAGTTAAAATAAATATTGCTGCGGTAGCTTGTTTAACAGAAAATCGAATTGGAGGAAAAGCAACTTTAACTGAATCAGTTATTACGTCAATGAACGGAAAAACTGTTCAAATTGATAATACTGATGCCGAAGGAAGATTAGTTCTAGCTGATGGTATTACTTATGCTATACGTAAATTAAATGTGGATAAATTAATTGAAGCATCAACATTAACTGGCGCAATTCTAGTGGCTTTAGGAAAATGATTAACTGGTGTTTTTGCTAATAATGATGCATGATATGAACAATTTGCACAAGCAGCTTCTAAGGCCCATGAAGGAATTTGAAGAATGCCAATTTTAGAAGAACATACTGCTGTAATGTGTAAAACACCAATTGCCGATATAACAAATTCCGAAAGTTCACGCTTTGCCGGTAGTTCAACTGCTGCTGCGTTTTTATGTGAGTTTGTAGAAGAAAAACCATATATTCATTTAGATATCGCCGGAACAGCCGATAATAAAGATGGACGCGGAACAGGAGTAATGATTAAAACATTATTTGAATTATTTAAAGAATAATTTTAAACATCTTGTAAAAGCAAGATGTTTTTTATTTTGAATTAAAAATAGATTTACTAAAAGTAAATCTATAATCATCGCTTAAAAATTTTAATATATAAATCTTTGACTAATTGACTCATTAAATAATATTCAGTCACTAATGCAGAAAAGAAAGTAAAATACATTGCTTGTAATGGTACTAAACTTATTTTTGTCCATAATGATTTAAATGGCGGGGTCATTCGAATTAAAATGACGTAAATGCTGGCGGATATACCAATAATTGCTATGATGGCATTGATTGAAAGAACGGATTTTTTCTTATTCGATACATTTGAACAATTAAGGTTTGGGTCACTAATTCTTCAACAAATCAACCTGTTTGAAATAAAGTAATTTGTTCAGCTGTGATGTGTTGTGGATTGGCAATAACCCCAAAATAATAACCCATAACAAAAAAAATTAAAATATCCAAAATTGAATAGACAGGCCCATTAAAAAAACAAAAGGTAAAATATCTTTTTTTTGTTCAAGTTTGTGGTTTTAATAAAAAATTTATTATACCACAAAAATTTTAGATATTACGAAAAAAAATAAAAAATAATAAAATATATAATTTAAAATATAAAAAGATCATTAAAAATGATACATATATAAATAAAAATTCTAAAATTGACATACCAAAAAATAGTTTAAATAAAACTTTATAAATTTAAAATTATTTAATTAAATTAATTAAAAATTCAAGTGTTGTCTGAAAATTCAAATATTTGTGAAGAGCGCACCTCAAAAAGTAAGTAAAATAAAAAAAGACTTCGCTAAACTTTTAAATGGGCTCATTTTTATATAGTGGATGGGTTAATATAAATTGGACAACAATAATGTAGAGTAAATATTTATAATTAAATTACAATTTAGGTGTAATTATGGCAAAGAATCATTATACCGATTAATTTAAGCAACAAATTGTTAGTCTTTACAAAATGGGTCAAACTCCCAAACAATTAGCCAATGATTATCGAATCGGTAAATCTACAGTTTGAAAATGAGCTTGCCAATTTAGCAAATTTTGCTCATTTAAAGCTAAAGACAATATAACGCCAGAATAAAACGAATTAATTCAATTACGTAAAAAAGTTAAACAATTATAAATGGAAAATGACATTTTAAAGCAAGCAACACTGATAATCAGCAAAAAATAGCAATCATTAAAAATAACAAAGCAAAATATCCAATTATTAATTTATGTAAAACATTGAAATTTGCTAAATCAACATATTACTATCAATTAAAAGAAAATAATACCAATAATACTTAAAACATTGATGATGCTGTTATCATTATTTTTATAAAAATTCGTAAAAATTATGTAACAAGAAAAATTAAAATCATTCTAGCTCAGCAAAATATTATATTATCTCGTGTAAAGATTATTAAAATAATGATAAAATATAACTTAATTTTAAATTATACAAAAATTAAATATAAACATTCAAATACAAGCAATGTTAAATATAAATATAATAATTTATTAAATCAAGAATTTAATAATTATAAAATACATGAAGTTATTGCCAGTGATTTAACATATGTTTTTATTAATAATAAATTATATTATGTTTGCTTTCTAATTGATTTATTTAATCGTTAAATTATTAGTTATGATTATTAGTTTACACAAAGATGCAAAATTAATTAAAAATACCTTTAATAAACTTAAATTTACATTAAATGATATTAAAATATTTCACACTGAATCAAGGTAGTTAATTTAACAACAATGTGAAAACAATATACATTTTAGACCACTAATTTTGGTCTTTAAAATAGAACGGAGATTGAAATTATATGTTAACAAGCATTCATGCTGAAAACGAATTATATTCATTACAAAGAAAAATAAAAAAATGATATTCACAAAAAAAATCCTTCATAAAAAACAAACTATATTTATCAAAATTTCATTAATTATTTTAATGTATGTCAAAAATAATATTTATATAAAAAATAATTAAATAATTTAATTAAATTATTTTATAAATCAAAACAAACTTTTTATAATTGAGCTAAAAAGATTAAACTTTGTCTTAAAGAAAAATTAAATTTTATTGTTTTAGCTAAAAAATTAACTAGACCAATTAATATTAATAACCATTATTAAAAAACTTACAAGATTTCTGTTGCAAAAATGATAAAAAAATATCGACAAAAATATGGAACTGGTATTTATGAGTTTTATAATTTCACACTAGCTGGGTTTTTCAGATATAAAAATAAAGTAATTAAACATAACATTAAAACTTTAATTAAATGGAATAAATAATTTAATAATTTTTATCCTAAAAACAAGAAAATTAAGGTTTATCAACTTTATTAAATGTCTGAATTAGGACATTTAAAACATGATATTAAAATTATGACAACAAATATGACTGGTTTTAAACGTAATTTATATTTGTATATGATTTTATTGATGAAAAATCAAGCTTCGGCCCTGCTTATTTATCTGAAAATAAATCACAGCCATCAGCAATTGGTATTTTTAATCAGGCTTATGATGATTTTTTAAATAATAAAATTAGAATAAAAATAATTAGAACAGATAATGGTCCTGAATATGTTTATAGTTATAATCCAGAGTATAAATATTATAAAAGTTATTTTACAAAATTATTACATCAAAAAGGTGTTATTCATCAAACAACACCAATTCGTTCCCCTTAATCAAATGGGAAAATTGAAATATTTCATCAAAAATGAAACAAATTTTTTAAATATCTTTCTATTTATCATAATAATATTAATGAATTACGAAAATTAATTAATATATTTTTAGATTATTACAACAATGTTAGACGACATAAAATAATAAATTTTTTAACACAATCGGAAGCTGTGTTAAAATTTTTAAAATAATAACTTGTCTAAAATGTATATTGTACCTAACATTGTAATTTAACAACAATCTTATTTATAACTTTTTAACTAAAAATAATATTCAAAAGTCTTACAGAAAACCGGGGTGTCATTATGATAATGCTTTCGTGGAATCGATATACAAGATTTTTTAAAACTTAATTTATTAAAAATAATAAATTTAAAAATGTTGAGCAGTTTAAATTAGAATTATTTGATTACATTAATTGTTACAATAATATTCGAATTCATAGCAAACTAAATTATTTAACACCGGCACAATACAGAAATTATTACTCTACATAAAATTTGCCCAAAAAACCATTTCCATTACAAGATACACATTTATCGAGATAAATAGTGGGTGTGTATTGATATCCTTGGTCTGAATAAATTATTATTCCATTCAGATCTTTTTTTATTAATTTTATTTTATTAATTTCATAATTTAAATTATCTATTAATATTTTATTGTAATTATATTTAGATCATTTTACATCAACTATTTATTTGTTATATTCATCAATAATTGTTGATTGATAATATTTTTCTCCTTTTCAAATTAAATATGTTACATCAGTATATAGCACCGAAATCCTTTTTTTATATCATTTAATTTACTATTAATTAAATTAGGATATTGCAATAAATTTTTTTCTTTATTCTGTTGATATTTCATTTTTCTTTTCATTTTTCTTACATATTCAGGTTTTATTTGATTATCAAGCATAATCATTAAAAATTTTTTTAAATTATATTTTATATCATAATCTTCATTTAAATATTTAGTAATTCTTCGGCATACAAATTGTTTTAAATTTTCTTCATAGACTTTTACAATATCATTTATTGCTTTTTTATTTTTTTGCTAATGTCATAATTTTTATATTTATCTCAATAACTACGTTTTAACCCTGTTAATTATAATAATAATTTTATTGAATATTAATGACAATTTTGTTTAATAAAAGATGATATAATAACAAAAATCGAAGTTTTATAAAAATTAAAAACAATTAAATAAATTAAACAATTTTGCCAAAAATTCTAATTATTAATCATTTTTGTATTACTTAATTAATAAGCTAATTGAATTTTTTTTATACCTACAAACCCCAACCCTTTTTGCTACCTAAAAGATGCAATTATTAGTTTTCTTAATTGTAAAAGTTATGGAGCTTTTTTAATAATTTATACCTTGTTTTATAATATTACAAATCTCTTTTGGCAAAAGAGATTTTAGGTCCTTTGGGATTAATTAATTTTCCTTTTTTATAATTTGCTCATCAAAATTATACTGTATTTGCATTTAGATTATCTTTTTTACCACTATTCAACAACTTTTTTTAATTTCCTCAATGATTTTTTTCTAAATTATGACGTATATTTGTTATATTTTTGACTTTTTCTTGTTATATAAAAATGCGCCCCCTTTAAAAGTTTAGCAAAGTCTTTTTTTACTTTGCTTACTTTGGGGCGCACTCTTGTGCGCTATTTGTTTTAAATATATTTTTTCTATTTTTACTTAACTTTTATATTACCATTTTTATCAATATCTAATAAATCAGATATATTAGTATCTAAATTTCAAAGATAAACTGATTTAAATCTTGGAGCAGGTCAATCACTTATAATGCCATAAGAACGAATAACAACTGTAACCATCGGTGATTTTCATTCTAAATTTAAAGTATAATTTTCATCTTCATTTTTTTTATCAATTTGAATACTTGGATGAGTTCTATCTATTAGATTGTTATTTTTAAACTTAGTAATATTTCAATTTTGGCCTTTTCATACTACATAATAATATTTATTATCAACCTTATTGAATTTTTTTTCTTGTGGTTCAATTCATTCTAAAATATTCCCATTTATATTTATATTATTTTTTTCTTTTAGTTTTGCTAATTTTTCGGGTGTATATTCTTGTGATTTATTACAAGCCACTAAAATTGTTGTACTTGTTTTAATTAAAGTGATTGTTCCTAAAATTATTAATATTTTTTTAATATATATGACCCCTTTTCTTTTATAGTTGTTTTTAATTTAATTAAAAATGGAAATAAAATTAATTATTTCCAAATATTTATTTTAATATAATTTTATAAAGATTATGCACTATTTAGAACAATTGTATAAAAATAAAATTTTACTCTGTTTCCTTTATTTTCGCAATTAGTAAGTAGGGCAAGAGTATTAATTTGCGAATATGATACGACAATAAGCGCTGAAGATATAACACCACCTATATATTAAACCCCCAATTAAAAAAGCTCTTCTAAATTCATTAAAAGAATGCTTTAATTGATTTTGATTATAATAATCTTTAAAATCGTCATAAAATTCTATTGCAGAAGTATTATCAAACTCTAATTATCAATACGCAACTCAAGATGGCCGTCATATAACGTTAACATTACCACCATTATATTTAAAAGAATGAAAACTTTTTTTATTTCTATTTAAATTTTCTAAATTATTTGTTTGTGAATAATTAATTTTATTATTTTCTAGTTTAATTTATTTTTTTTGATAAGGAATGGCGACAATTGTTGTTGGTATGGCAGTTACAAAAATAGTTAATACACTTAATAAACTAAGTAATTTTTCATACTTTTTTTTCTCCCTTTCTTAATCTTGAAACTTTTTATCAAGATTTAGCTTTATTATATATATATAAATAAAGAAAATTAACTAATTATTTTAAAAATTTATCTTTAAAAATATTTATTATTAATCGTTTTAAGGGCTAAATTATAAACAAAATTATTAATTTTAGGGTTTTTTTTGTTGTGGTTGGTTTTTTTGGTAGCAAGAAAGATGATTGCATGTAAAACATAAGGGTTTTTTTAAATGTTATTTAGTTTAATATATAAATTAAGGATATTTTTTTATTTTCTTTATAAAAATATTATTTTTTACATGTGACAATTAAGGTATTAATAAAAAGGTTGATGTTTGTAGGTATAAAAAAATTCAATTTGCTTATTAATTAAGTAATACAAAAAAATGATTAATAATTAGACTTTTTAGCAAAATTGTTTAATTTATTTAATTGTTTTTATTTATAATTTTTATAAAATCTCAACTTTTGTAAAGCTATCGAAATTAAGGAGAATTAAAAAATGCAAAAAATTAGTCCACCATCCATGCAATGATCAATAATGGGGGCCGGCTCTACTGCAATAGATATAAGAAAAAGTATAAAAGAACATAGACATTGAGTGGTATTTCATTTTAATGTTTATATTTCATATATTTATGATACATAAAATTGTTTAAAAACTAATAATGCAAAACTAATTGACTATTTTATTTATTCAATGATATTTGATAATATGGAAAGTACAATAGTCCAATGACAAAATAGTTTAAAAATAGTCCAAAAATATAAAGGTTAAGAAATTACTATCTTAACGATTAATGATTTTAGTAAACAACCAATTAACTCAACTATATTAACAAATAATAAAACACCCTTCGCGATAAAATTAAAAGATGAAAATAATAATGTTTATTGAAAATTAATTTATGGTGAAAATATTTATGATATTAATAAAATGTTATAATACTTAAAGCAATATAAATTAAATTATTTTATGAATAATGATAATAAAGCCGATAATTTTTATACAAAATAAGTTAAAGTTGGCAAATATTGAGATGCTTATATGGTTGATGATCTAAGTTTTATTAAATTTGGTTATGATAAATTTGAGCAATTATTTACTAAACAATCAACTGAAAGACAATATACTTTATTAATTTTAGATAAAGATATTACTAAATTAAATATTAATGGCTATTATAATTTTTATACTGTATTTAGTGACCGTGGTTTAAATATTGGCGGTGATGATATTAATTCTTCACCGCAAGATAGAGAATGATTATATCTATCAAATGTTATGAATTATTATTCCGTATAAGATGGTGAATTTTTATGACAATAAATTATATAGCATTACAAAATTTGAGGTTTTATAAAAATTATAAATAAAAACAATTAAATAAATTAAAAAATTTTGCTAAAAAGTATAATTATTAATCATTTTTTGTATTACTTAATTAATAAGCAAATTGAATTTTTTTATACCTACAAACATCAACTTTTTTATTACTACTATTTATTTTGAATTTTATTAACTTTATTAATTAAATTAAAAAATTTATTTATTAAAACTTTATTTTATAAATTAGATACTAATAAAGTTAAAAATCGTAATATTAATAAGTTAATTGTTTATTAATAGTTTTTAATTACTAAATCAATTACATTTGTTTGACCAGTAGCGTTGTTTTTACTTTCAATTTTAACTTCGACAGTTTTATCATTTGTAATATTAATTGGTCATTATTTACCTTTGCTTTCAATAAAGTAATCAAGATCACTTTCATTTAAAGAACTATTCACTGCTTTTGCTGCTGTTAAAACAACATCTTTAAATTGTTTTTTTAACTATTCTGCTGTTTCTTGCGTTGGATCTGCAACGCGAATAGTTGGTTTATATATTTTATTAATTTTACTAATATTAATTTTACTTGATGATGGAATTACATAATCAAATGGTACTCTAAGTGTTTTATTTATATTATCTTTATTAGTATTAATTTTATCTTGTGTTGGTGTTTTTTATAAAATAATTTTACATGTTTTTGGATATAAAATAGTTGGAGTATCATATTGCACTTTACCGATTCATTTCGGGTTAGCATTATCATTATCTAAAAATTGTTGAATAGTATAAAATATTAATTGTACATTCTAATACTTGTTTAGGCGCTCTGTGGATACAAACTGCAAATTTATATCTTGTTAGATTAATAATAAAATATTTTTAATAAATTGAAACCATTTTTTCAAAAAAAAATAAATTTTTGTAATTTCATCTTATTTTAAGTATATTTAAGCACACTAAAAATGATTTATTAAATTTTAACTAATAAAATTTATTTAATATTTTGTAAAAACATTGCTTTTACACTTATTCAGTTTAAACACGGTCGAAGTTTATCATTTATAACATTAACTACTCAATCTATCATTTTTTGACTAACATTATTAAAATTAGTTTCTTTAGAAAGTCAATATCTAAATTCGCCGTTCATATGTTCAATTAGTTGTTTTTGTTGTGTTTTCCCATGATCACAAAAATAAACTTGTGTTTCAGCAAATATTTACATTTTTCTTCATTTACTAAATTATTTTCCCTCTATCAGTTATTATTCCTTTAATTTTTCCAATTAAATTATTACTTATAACAATATCTTTAAATTTTTCTAAAACATCATTAGCGGTATTATTTTTTAATTTCATTGCAAAATAATTGTTACTTGATTGTTCAACTAATACCAAACAACTAGATTGATGGTGTTTTACCACAACATTATCCAATTTCGAATCAACCAATACTAGAAACTTTATTTTCAATATATCAAATTGATTTAAAATTAATTAATTTTCCACGATTATCTTGTTTTAGTTTTTTTTATATTTTTTACCACGATGGGGTAATTTTTCTTTTATTAACCCCAATTTTCCTAAGTGGATTCATTTATATAAAGTTTTAACACAAGCGGGAAATTTAACACCAAATTCTATAAAATAACGATAAATTAATTGTTCGGGTGTATCGTTGTATTTATTAAATCTTGTTTTAATAAAATCTAACTTCTCTTTTGCAAATTCAGATATTTTTTTAATACATTTTTTACGCTTTTTTATAATATTTTTGTGCTTGATATGGATTATAATCTTGTATATTTTTAAAATACTTAATTTCTCTTTTAACAGTATTAACTGCATGACCCGTTTGTCGTGATATTTTAGATAAATTAATTGTGCCATTTTTTACAAGTATCAGATAACAATAAATCCTTAAATAAATTTCGTTCATCAAATATTAAATGTTTAAATTTTCTCATTTTTATACAAATTCCCTTCATTTTTTCTTATAATGTATTTTATATAAAATAAAAAGGTTAATAAATATGCAATAATTTAGCAAAGTTAACAACAAAAAACGAATTACTAGTTATTAACATTTAAATAAAAAATATGATTTAAATTTTAGTGACTATAATTTTGGTTTTGATTGAGAAATATTTAAATAATTTGTTGATGATGGTTATGCTTGATATTTTACTCCACCAAGTTTTTTTAAGTTTGTTTTAGCGGGGCTTGGTACTAATAAAACATTAAATCATTTATCAGAAAAATTATTTTTTGCTTGTAATTTTACTGATGCTTCATCTAATATTTTACAAAGATATGCCAACACCCGCGAATATACTACATTTGGCGATACAATTAATGTCTGTAACTATTTATATGATAAATATGGGATTGATATAGGGCCCGACAATTAAAATGGGCATTTTTTTGACCTAAAAATGTTAAAAAGGGTGGCAATTTTTTTCCTAGTGGTGTTCGCATTACTTTTGCGGGTTATGCCAACGGTAATAAAATTATGTGTAAAGTTTGAAAAGGGAGCGGTATTATAATGGCATGAACAGATCAAATAATACACGCCGAAGAAAAAGAAATCTTAACTGATAAAGAACTAGATAAAAGATATAATAATTTAAGAGTTTCAATGTTTCGTTCAAAAAGTTTAAAATTATCTTATGAAAAATATACCGATGATGATGGTAATAAACAATATAATTTAGATAATCCCATTCCATTAAAAGAGAATTATCTTGGACATTTAAAGAATGAGACAATATA
This sequence comes from Spiroplasma endosymbiont of Antitype chi, assembly GCA_964019725.1. Taxonomy (GTDB): domain Bacteria; phylum Bacillota_I; class Bacilli_A; order Mycoplasmatales; family Mycoplasmataceae; genus Spiroplasma. The sequence goes on from OZ026467.1 coordinate 926,892, forward strand.
GCGAGAAAACATATAATAGTAACAACATTTTTTCATAAGACATATTATAATTAATTTACTTTTAATTATTTTGATAAATATCATGTCTTTTATGAAAAATTTGTAACGCCATTTTTACCTTTAAATAAAAGAATTAAAAATATTTTAAAATAACACAATAAGAGGTATATTCAGAAAACAAACAAGAATTTAATAGTTTGGGTATTTTTAATTTGCGTTTAACTACGGGTGCTGTTTGAAATAAAATACCTAATATTACTAAAAAACTTGTTTTAACAAACAAATAAGAACGACCTGATTTATTTGAACTTGAATACTATGGTTTTTAATATAACGATAATGACCCTAGCATTTATGTTTTACGAAATTATCGTAAATATATTAAAGAATATAATTTACAATATTTTTATAATACAAATACAAAACAGTATCAATTTGATAGTTATTCAATTGGTGTTGATTATGCTAATGGTAGTGAAGAAGACCACGCGGTGTTTTTATTTAGTGGTTATAAAATTAATGAAAATAATTAATATGATAAATATTTAATTGAAGAAAATATTGTTACACCAAAAAATGCAATTAATTTAAATGAAATAGTCGAACATTACGGGCAATGAATAATTAATAATACATTTGATAAATTTGATGGTTTTGAATATGCTACATTTCATTATGATATTAATGCGAAAGACTTTATGCAAAAATTACAAGAAGATATTTACCCTTATTTTGGTTATAAAATTAAAATGTTTAAAGCTAAAAAACATTAGACATACCTTAATAAAGAAGCGATTATAATCAATCGTGTAACATGAATAAGAAAAATGTTCGTTCAAGGCAAAATATATGGCACGTTGTATAACTTCCTATTTTTAGATAAGTGTATTAGTGAACTGATATTTAATGATGCCAAAACAAATACACCTGATATTAAAATGTACCATGACTCATATGATGCTTTGTTTTATGGTTCTTATACGTATCATTTTTAAAATGTGAATTTAAAATATTTATGTTATAATACCATTGAAATAAAATTAAAGAATATTTCACTTAACCTTTATCTATATGTTTATTAAATCTAAAATAGCAGATTTTTTTATGCTTTGGTCGGGCGGTTAATTTTATTAAATTTTTTTGATAAAACGACTTACAAGTTAAAAAAAATTTTTGAGGTTCTTTCAAACAAATTTAAGAACCTTTATAAAATTCTTCGCTTAACGCTTATAATTTTTCCCAAGTATTTTGAAAAGCACGGCAAAAAATTTTTTAAAATTTAAGGCATTTTTCACAAACTTATGAAAATCCCGTGGGCCCAGATTAGTATTAAAATACCATAACAACAAATAATAATTCTAAATAATCTCCTTTCCAAAAATATACTCAAAAATGATTATATATATATATATATATATATATAATATCAATAGATCTTGATAAAAAGTTTCAAGATAAAAGAAAGTAAATTATATAAAATGAAAAAACTTTTAAGTTTATTAATTGTATTAACAATTAGTGGGACTGCTGTACCAACAACAATTGCCGCTATCCCTTATCAAAAATAAAAAAAATATTAATAATATTCTTAATTATCAACAAATAAATAATTTAGAAATTTTAAAAATATATAAAAGACAAAGTAGAAGAATATTAGATATTGATGAAAATTTAATAATTAATGAAGACAAAAAAGAAAATTATAAATCAAGTATGTAAAAAATAATTTCTTTACTTATAGATAATAATATTTTTATAAGTGTATTTGAGTCTAGTTAAAATGAACAATTAGTAATATATATTAATTAAATCGAAATATAAATTATGATTATTTTACTGTACCTGTTTCTATAGTTCAAAGAGATGATACAAGAAATATAAATTTAGTTTTTAGAATAAGATATTTATATTTACAAGGATTTATTAATAATATTAATAATAATAGACATTATTATCATTTTACCAGAGAAGTACAAGATTATTTAATTTCTTATCCAAATATTAATTCCGGAAATACGCATGATTTGGGGTATATTGGACACTATAATAATATTATGGTTCAAATAGATCAATAAATTTATTGACAAAATATTGTTAGTTAATTTTTTGAAATTTCAAATATGGGTACTAGATTTGAAAGTCAAAGGGCCATTGTTCAAGCTGCGTTGGAGCGGATAGTTTTAATAACATCTTAATCATTAAGGTTTAGATCAATCTATAATTTAATTATTAATAATATCATTAATAATGATAGTGATGGTCCTATATATTGAAATCCTGAAGAAAATAGTGGCTAAACTAATATTCGTAGAATTGTAACAAATTGACAATCTATAAGCAATAATATTATTGATTCAATTAACAATATTCAAGCAAGATTTGAAAATAACAACAGAAGTATTAATGAATGATTTTATAATATTTTGTCACAATTACCAACCAATACAATTGCTCAATCTCTTGTAAATACCGATGTTAGAGGTAATTATTGGATTACTTATGCAACCAGTTTTAAATTGCCGTTAGAAGAAGAGCAAGAAGTATAAATAACGATATAAAAAATGAATATTGTGACGCAATTAAAGAGCAAGAACAAAAATATCCTTTAAAAAACAAAAATATAAATACAATTAAAATTTTAGATGAAAATACAAAAGGTAATAATTTATCTAAATTAGACATGTATATCGGAACTAATGAGGGACTTTATTTTAAAAAAATACAATAGTAATTTATTTATTAAAGTTGTTGATAATATTGATGATAAGATAGCTAATATTACGGTTCATAAAAATGGAAATAATTATGCTACAACTGATAAAGAAAAAATTTATTTTATAAGAACAGATAAACTTTCAAGTTATGGAGGTCTAATTGGTGAACAAATTTTTGACGCAAAAAGTTCAAATTTAGAAAAAGAAATAAATTTTTATTATAATAATGTAGAAAATCAACTTCATTTTATACCAAGTAATTCTGTTATTAGAACTCATAAAGTTATTACATTTTATTTTGGTAAACTTAACCCAATTGACTATTTTAATAAAATGGAATTTTTATGTGATTTAAATTCAGAAGATTGAGGTGTTATGGTACAATGGGGTATTTGAATTTATGACGGTAATCCAAATAATCATCTTTTGGAGCACACATATGATCTTAGTTATTTTATTAAAAATAAAGATCAAAGAAATAATAAATTTCATGATATTATTAAAACTGAACAAGTTGATCCCAATCTTCCATCAAATGAAATTGAATGACGTTATACCCCATTAGTTCTTCAAGATATTGATGATTATGATGGTTCAGCAAGAGTTTATGCTAAACAAAAATTTGGTTTGATTTGTTATTTTAAAAATAAACACTGATATTTACCAATTATATTTTTTCAATATACAGATTGAAAGGCATCGTTTGCTCCTTTAAATACTTATATGAAAATTGGTAATGGCATTAGACTATATAATGATTAATTTTTATTAAATATGAAAAAATACTAAGTCTTTTAGTAACACTAACTTTAATCGCAACAAGTACAACAAATTTAGTAGCTTGTTATAAACAACATAGCGAAGATGAATTAAAAAAAATAAAAGAATAAAACAAAATTAAAACAGATAACCAAGAAATCATAGATAATTTAGTATGAATATCATTACAAGAAAAACTATTTAATACTGTAGATAATAGATATTATTTTGTAATATCACGTGTAAATAAAGATGATGACTGGCATATTTCTAAATTTTAAAATAATATTCCTTTAAGTGACAATGAAAAAAGAACTGTTGATAATTGAAATAAAAGGATATTAAATTTAAAAAATAATGGTTTTGGACAAGTTAATTTACAAGTAATAGGCGATGGTTGAACCTATTGATTAAAAATAGCGGATGATTATTTTAAATTTGTTTATCTTTGAAATGGTGAAGAACAAAAATTATCTAATTTAGTTATTGATGAAAATGGTAATATAAAAGTTAATACATAATGTTAATACAAAATAAAAAGTCATTTATTAAAATGGTGCATAGTTTCAAATAACTGAGAATTATGTTTTTAATTTAAAATGTTCTTTAATTCAAATTGAATTGGAGGCATTTTTAATTTTAAAACCCTTCTATAATTATTATACTCAACAGTATAATTATCTATCATATTTTTTAGCCCATTAAAATTTTTGTATTTTGTCATATTTTTATTTTCTGTTTTTAAAATTGAAAACCAATTTTCAATATGTGAATTATCTAAACAATTTCCACGTCGATACATACTTATTGTTACTCCATAATCTCTTAATAAATCAAAATATGCATATGAAGTAAAATGAATGCCTTGATCGGAATTAATTATTAATTGACCAGGTTTAATTTTTCGATTAATTAAACTTTGTTTTAAACAATTAATTACTCAATTTACTGTTAATGAGTATCCAACAATTTCATTACTAAATAAGTCTTTAATAGCAAATAAATATACTGATTCTGAAGATATTTTAATTATTGCAATATCAATTGATCATTTTTGATTCATTTGATTAGAATAAAAATTACGTTTAAGTAAATATGGGTATTTTTTATGTTCATATAAAACATATCATTAAAATGTTTCATTTGTTTTTTTATGTTTAATTCTAACTTCAGAACATATTTGTAATATCTTCATATAACGATATACAGTACTTGCTGATATTTTTATTTTTTGTTCTTACAAATCAAGTTTTATTTGTCGATTACCTTTATTTTTATTATTTTTTCAAATTATTTTAATTATTTATAAGATATTGTAATCAATTTTTTATTCATATTTTTTAATTCATATTTTTATATTTATTTCATGTATCATATTAAATGCATAATATTTTTCAAAATCATCTTAATGGCAAGATTGAGTTGTTATTTAATTCGTTTTTAATAAAATCAATTTGTTTTCTAATATTTATCTTTGTTTTTGTTTTTGGAAGATATTCAAGCTTTTTTAAAATATTATTTTCTGCTTTTATTTATTCATTTTCTTTTGTTAATAAATATATAGTTTCATCATGCGGATTATTAAAAATTGGCATTTTTTTAATATATGTTCGTTTATCAAATTTTTTATCTTTATTGAAAACATTAATTCACCTAGAAATAGTTGCAGTACTTATTCCTTATTCTTTAGATATTAAAGATATTGACTTATTATATTCGTAATATTCATTAATAATTTTTATTTTTAAATTCAATATTATGGTCTTTTGATCCTTTAGTTTTATCCTTTGCCATATAAAAAATGTTTTTCCTAACCTTATATATTTAATAATAACATAGAAAGGTTTTTTATTTCATATTCTCAGTTAAAAGAAACATTGTACATTTATTAAAATGACTTTTTATATTTATAATCTAATTAATGATATTTTTTCATTGTTTTTATTAAATAATTCTAAATTGTTAATATTAATTTGTTCTTTTAAGGTCAGGTAGAAAAATATTATACTCTTTTATTTTTTCAAAAAATCAGCAACTGCAATATTTGAATATGATTTTTCATCTTCAATACCATTTTTATATAAATATCATATATCATCTTCAATTAATATAAGATATGTATTTCTATCCTTAACTCCACTAACTTTGGTTCCAATAGGACAACCTTTAATTAATTCTAAATTTATATCTTTTCCTGCAATAATTTTTTCATTTGGTTTTTCAATAAAAATATTTATATCATAATTTCCATAACCCCACATTCATGATATTTCAATTTTATTTAAAGTGAATATTTTTTTTCGTTATAAGTTATTTTAATATTATCTTCAACTAAATTTTTACTCATTCTTGTTCAAGCAACCTTATAATAAAGTAATTTATCTTGTTGCGAAAAATAATTTAAATATTTTCTCATTTTATCATTAGAAACAATTAAATTATTTAAATATTTGCCATATTCTCCATCAGATAATTTAATTTCGGCAGGAATAAGAGGAGGAATGTTATTCGTTTCTAGTTCATTTGTTATTGATAATCAATTAAAATAGTTTGCTTCTAATTGATAAATAGGTTTTTATGAAATATCTTTGTTTTTAACATTTACTTTAATTTTATCATCATTGTTTATATTATTTTGTTGTTTTAAATTTAAGTCTGTAATTTGTCCTGTTTTTGGGTTAATAAATGGTTTATTTGGTTCACCAAAAACATTTCAACGATAAACAAATTTAAAATAATCACCCGCTTTTTTTTCATCAATATGTTCAATCATCGCCTATTACTTGCAAATTAACTTGTCCAAAACCCTTATTTTTTAAATTTAATATCCGTCCATTTCAATTATCAACAGTTCTTTTTTCATTGTCACTTAAAATAATATTATTTTCAAATTTAGAAATATGTCAGTCATCATTTTTATTTACACGTGATATTACAAAATAATATCTATTATCCACAGTATTAAATGGTTTTTATTTTGCATAAACTTCTTTTCAATAATTTACTTGAACTGGCGGAATGGGGCCACTACCACTAAAATTAAAATACATTGAATTTAATTCAACTTTATAATTTTCAAATTTTTAATAATCTTCTTCTTTTCTTGGAATAGATATTAATTCAAAATAATGGGGAGCAATTAACTTAATATCATCATTATAACCTTTGTTAATTGCATATTTGCTATATGTGTAATTTGATAGCATATAGATAATTTGTTTAAAATTTTTTATAATATCATCATTAATAAGGGTTGGATTATCTAATTTTTAGTTTTCAAATAAACCATCAATTACATCTTCGGGTTTTTGTCCTTCAAATTGTTGGCGTAATTCAGCCACTTTATTTATAGGATTTCCTTTTTCATCTTATTTTGTTGCCCCTTGAAATTTTCTATCATAATTATAATGATATTTTAAATAATTTAATAAAAATTTATCTAAACCATTTTTATTTATTAAACCTAAAATATCAGCACCTTGAATATAGTTTTTGGAAATACTTCATGGTAAAAAACTTTCGGTAAATCAATATTAAAATACTCTTAAATTAGGGTTTGTTTCAATAGGCATTGATAACAAGGGAACTAAACTATCGTTTTCGACAATTGATGTTGGATAAGAATAAACACCATTCACATTTTCTCAACATTTAATATTTCCAAATAACATTGATTTAGGATACTTAATCTCAATACAAGTAAATACTGTATCTTCTGGTAATGATTTTTGTAATACTAAATAAATGCTATTTTGATTTTTTCATTTAAAATCACTTATTTCAACTAAATGCATAGATTTTATAATATTAACTCCATTAGGTGAATAAGGACTTTTGTATTCTTCGATGATATAACATTCATTTTTATTTTTTTCACTAATTGGTTCATTAATAGATACTATTTTTAAATCTAATGTTTCTAAAAATTCTTTTTCTTGTTTTGAAACATCATTGATTAAAATATCTTTTTCATCAATAATTACATAGCTTGTACTATTATCTTGAATTGTAGTATTTTGTTGAATTTGTAATTTAAAATTAAAATCACTAATTTAATAACTAGTTATTTTAATATATGCATCTTTATCAATAAAACATATTTTAACGCTATTTTGATAGTAGTTTAAGATTGGTTTTTGTTTTTTGTCTTAACAATATTATTAATTTTATAAATATATAAGGTTTCTTGCGCGGTCTTCTGTAAATAATTAGTCGCATGTAAAAAATAATGGTTTTATAAAAACAATAAAAAAATATCCTTAATTTATATTAAACTAAATAACATTTAAAAATAAAAACCCTTATTTTTTACATGCGACCAAATAATTGTTCTAAATTGGGGTCACTATATTGTGATTTATTATCAAAATCTAACGGAATACTATAAATTGAATAATCAATTGGTTCATCTTTTTCTGCTAATTGTGCTAACATTTTTTTAGATGGTTTTAACATTATTATTGTTTTTCTTTTTCATTAGGCATATTGATAATATTTTCGTTGTTTTTTAATTATCTATTTAAAGTGGCATTTACTGGTAAGCGAACATCAATAATTAACTCATCAATATTTTTAATATTAAATGTTATACTGTTTAAAATCGAATTATCATATTTAATTAAATTAATAATTAATTTGGTTAATTTGATTTCTCTAATATATCATTTGTTCTTATGATGCGTTTGTTTGAATATTTTTACACCAGCAACTTCCACCTGAGTTTGTTGGGCCCCCGTAGCAATAGCAGGAACATGATTGTGATTTATTATATAGTAATTAGTTAATAATCAATCATATATTTTGGTTAATTGTTCACCTTTAAAATTACCAGCAATATAGTCTACTGGTTGAAAATTACTATCGGGGTCACCTTCAACTAATAACAAGTCATTTTCAATAAATTAAGCTAGCATTTTACTAATTTCTTAGTCAACAACACCAGTTACTCCATTAGTATTAATGGTAAATTTACCATTATTTAATAGTGGGTCTAACATTATCTTTTCAGAAATAATATATAAAATACTAGCAAATTGTTTACCATAGCGAGCAGAAGGTTCGAAATTAGGGTTATTAGGAGATAATTTCAATTGGAATAAAATCAATTGGTAATATTTCTTCTCTTTGCAATGTTGTATAGTTATTTTATTTAGTATCATCAATATATAAGTCGTTAATAGTACTGTATAATCGTGTTTTTAACTTTCTAATAACTTTTACTTGTTTAGTTACATAATCAATCTCTAATTTTTCAGTAATAAAAACACTCTGGTCATTTTTAAGATAAGGGTCATAATCAAAAGTACAAGATACTAAATTACCTAATTCATCATATTGGTAATTATAAAAATCAATCGTAATAAAATTAAGTTTTGAATTATTAGCAAAAATAAAATATAAACCTTTGCCATTTTTATTAATTTTTATATTCGTTATATCAATTCTTATTAGTAAAGTCCTGCATTTTTAAAAAGTTATTAATTAATTTATTATCTATTTTTTGATTAGTAAGTTGACTATAAATGCTAATTTATAAATCACGTGGATTTAAAAAATTAGCATTATCTTCACAAATTCTTTTTTCTAAAATTTTATTATGTTTTTGAACGATAACATTTTTACGATTAGTAATCGTTGATGATAAATTAAGATAATAATTATCAATATCATAACTCTTTTTTAATTTATTTTTTGTTGGTAATAATCACATTTATAACAATCCTTTATTTTTTATCTTATTTTTTAATAACATCTTCAATACTATATTATTTTTGTTATTTGTTGTAAGTTTTGATAAATCTAATTGTTTCAATAATTAAAACAATAATTATAGCACCAATAAGCATTGCCGAAACAATAACATATGCTGGTCAAGAAATACCTAATGTTTTTTTATCCTATAAAACAATTAATAATTCCTGCAATAAAAAACAATGATGAAACTCCAAATATTTTCAAAAACATAACCACATCTTTAATTTCTACTTTTGGCATAAAAAAATCTCCTTCCTAACTTATTCTTTTTCTTTCAAAATGTAATGACATTAATTTATTATTTCCAGAACTTATTGTGCCATTTTTATTAAGTTTTATACCATTAAAGCCAGCAAATAAATGAAATTCATAATGATTTTTATATGTTTCAAACACAGTATTAATAGTATCCCCGTAATTTTCATTAACACCAATTCATAATTTGTATTTATATTTTTTAGAATCATAATTTCTAATTTGATATTTTTTGTCAGAAAAAGATATAAAATCACTAGTATCAACAACTTCTCAATCATTACCAGTATTAATAGATATATCACTTCTACCTAATAATGAATTATCATTAATAGTTTTAATATTTTTACTACTTATTAATTTATCTTGTTTAAGATTAATATCTTGTGATTTTTTTACAATATTTTTACCATTTTCTTTATCAATACAATCTTTATTCAAATCACTATCTTTAATAACATCTGATGGAATATCACCACTTTGTTTTGCTTTTCAGACATTATTTTCATAATAAATGGTTTCATTATCAAAGGGAACATTTATTTTACTATTGTTATTTTTAACAATAGTTTTATTTTCAATTTTAGTTTTTTCTTTTTCTAATAAAGTATCAACTTCTAATTTTGTATAATATGCTTCTAAATCTATCATTGTTAAATTAATACCTTATTCTTGAAAAGAATGAAAAATTTTCTTTAAAGTTGTTAAATTAGCCAATGATTTTACATAGGTAGGCAATAGACCTTGTCATGTTAGTGTGGGGTCATTTTGTGAATAATAATTAATATCGCAAACACTAATATTTTCCGAAGTAAAAAACTCAATTGGAATATGGTTAAATGTTCAATGATCAATTGTAATAAACACCATATTAATACAAATTTTCTTTAATAAAGGTTCTTTAAATGTTTCAAAACTTTAGTTTTGAAAATGGATAGTTTAAGTAAGAATTAATCATATTTCGGTCTCTTAAAGCAAATGTTTTAAATCATAATTATATACATCACCTTTAAAGAACTTATTATAACGAACTGGGACTTGTGTAATTTTACCTGTCATTGGATTAAAATTATTATAATTTTTCAAAGTAACATTTTGCCATAATTAATTTAACATTTAATCATCTCCTTATCATTTACTTTTTTTATAATATATTTTATTTAAAATAAACTTTTTACTATTTAATAATGTTTTTATTTTAATTGTTTTGTTTAAATCTTGTTTTATTCTTATTTGTTTGTATTCTTGAAATACTAATCCATTATTCAATAAACTAGTAACAGCACTATCTTCTAGCGTATTTAAAAATTTATCTTTATTAAAGTTATTTTTAAATTGTTCTTGCATTTTTAATATCTTAGCAATTGTCCTATATATTTTAAAACTATCCTTTACTATCTGCCGATAAGCAATTGGGGCAAAAGAAACTAAATTAAACAAACTGATTTTTTTAAATCCCCAACCAATAAACCTCTCGCTATTCATATAGAATTTAAACGGTTCGGGAACCAAAACAAACTGTTCTGCTTTGATTAAAGTTGTCATAACGACAATAGGGGCGTATTTAGGATTTTTATAATATATTGTTAAAGAAACTTTTTTGCCCGCAACTGATAAAGGAACAATTTTAACTGCTAAAAAACAACATAACCATAAGCAAAAGGTAATAATTAACCTTTTTAATAGCCTTAGTTTCAAATTTAGACAATATTTTTTAGTTTTATCTGCAATTTTATTAATTACTTTTTGTTTCATAGTAATTATTTGTTTTTCAATTGGGGCTAATAATTTTTTACTTACTTTTTGAATATAAAAATTTGGGTTTAAATAATTTAAAAAATCATTTAATTTAATTGGTGTTTGGTGTAAAAGATTTAAGAATTTATTATTGTATATTTTGCTACCGCGAATTAAATTAGCATTTAATAGGAGGTTTTTACCGATTCTTTTTTTATGAAGATTAGTCATAATGTTATATCACACATTATTATTAATTTTGCTTATTTTATCAATATTTAACCCATATTCATACAATCATTTATTAGCATTTATTTCATTTATGCGTGGTATTCTTTGAACTAATGTAGGACTTATTTTTTGAATATTTTTTTCAATTTTTAATATAAATTATTAATTGCTTCTAAATTAGAAACTTTAAAACCCTTATAAAAATCATTTCGGGCTAATTTACCAATTGTATATAATAAAGTTTCATTATTAGCTTGCTTTGTAAAATAAAATATTAATTTATCAGATAAAATCTTTTTACCTGTAACTTGCCCTACAACATCTTCTGAATTATTAGCAGTTATTACACCTAATTTTTCAAGTATTTTATTTTCTTTTGCTAATTTTAAAATTTGAGTTGTTCGTGCTTCGCGCGTTAATTTACCCATTCCACCAATTGCTGTTAACAAATTTAAGGCAGTACTTTTTACTGTCACTTCTGAGGTTAATTTATCGTATATTTGATTTACGGCAAAATCGGTTGCCGTTTCTACTCCAAACGAGATAAATGCTGCGGCAAAATTAGATAATCCCGCGCCAAGACCAACAGCCGAAGCAATACTGCTAGTTAAAACTGATAAACCAAGGGCTAAAACTTGAATTCCTAAAAATTTTAATAACTGTAAACCAAAACTTTTTTCTTGTTGTTGGATTGACAATCTAGTTGGATTTTTTTTAACAGCATAAATAAGGGCCGTTTTAGATGTTCCAATTGGCATTTTAAAAACGAAAAAGCACTATTTTTTAGTACTATTAAGAATTTTTAATTTTAAAATCAATCGGATTTGTTTGACCAGCAGCATTGTTTTTACCTTCAATTTGAACTTCAATATTTTTATCATTTGCAATATTAATTGGTCAATCTTCACTTCTACTTTCAATAAAGTAATCAAAATCACTTTTAGTTAAAGAACTATTTACGGCTTTAACTGCTTTTAAAACAACATATTTAAATTGTGATTTTAATTGTTCTGTTGTCGCCTTTATCGGGTCCGCAACATGAATCGTTGTTTTATCTAATTTATTAATTTTACTAATATCAATTTTTGCAACAATATTTTTAATAATTCCTTTAGGTTCAACTACTGCTCCGCCTAAATATAAAACACTATCCATAATCAAAGTATTACCCATTACAGTACCTAATGCGGCGGCGGCACCAACCCCTTAACAGGTTATGGTCTTTTTTGCGTAAAATAAGAGGGTCATATTTTTGCTAAATTTAAAGGCAATTGCATTAACTCCATTTGGTAATAATTCAATTGTTCCCTCTGAACTATCTTTATTAATAATTGGTATTTTTTTATGAACCATATAATATGTTGTTCCTTCAACAGTTTTCATTATTTCACCTGTTTCAATTACACTGTTTATTTGGCCATTTGCCCCAAGTTGTAACTATAATTTATTACGAATTACACGAATAAAATCGGCCGAACCTAAAACAACTGTTTTTGATGGAGTAAAACCATTTTAATATATTTTATCCATAATTTCATCGTGGATTTGTAAAGCATTTGTATCATCCGCTTTTTTTACCTTGAATATTTGCAACTGTTTCCTTATTAATAATTTCTAAAATTTTATTGCGTTTATAAGCAACTTCAGTATCTATTGCTTGTTTAATATCAGCAGCCCAAATATTAGGATTAAAATCACTTTCTACACGGTCTAATTTACGAGCAAAAGTTAAAATTGTATCTAATTTAATAATTCCATCTTCAAATTCCACTGTTGAATATTTTAGTAGATTATCATCGGCATTAAATACTCACCCTTCGTTTCCTAGACCTTCATTGTATTTAATATTTTTCTTTCTTTTATATGTTAAAACAAATTTATTTGCTTTTTTTTCACTCAAATAAAGCTTATCAACTAAATTTTTGTTGATAAGTTTGTAAATATCATTGTTCAAATGTTTCTTGGTCTTGTTTTGTTGCTTAGTTAGCAATATCGCCAAAAATTCTTTGTGGGTTTTGTGCCATAATTTATTTCCTTATTTCTATTTATTAAATACATTGTCTGTATCTAAAATATTGTTTTTTTGTTTTCTACTCTTGGTACACAACCAGTATTAACTGTTTGTATCTTAGTTAATTAATCATAAACAATTTGTAATTGTCTTTTAATGATTTTAATATCATCAGTAATATCATAAGACTTTAATAAAACATTTTTAAATTATTCATTATCAGTTAAAGAATTAATAAAGTCAATTACTTCAATTTGTTTTAATTTAATTGTTTGTTTTTCAATTTGTGAAGTTAATTCAATATTTTTTGTTTGTAGTTCGTTGATTTGTTGATTACTATTTTCTAAATTACTTGCATTAAATTCTTCAACTTCATCAATATTTTTTAAAATAATTTCAGCATTTTTAATATCAAAAATACCATCTTCATTTTTAATGGGCCCATTATTTTCATCAATAAGAACATATTTTACAATTTTTAATGTAATTGTTTTTCCTCCTATTTTTTAATATTTGTATTTGTTCTTTTTCTAATAGCCCTTTGTATAATTTCAAAACTATCGACTCGAAAAGATAAAAAGTATCGTTTATTTTTTATATTTAATCGATTAAATACTGAGCCTTTAATTTTTTATCTAATCATCTTTTTTAATTCAAAAAACTCAGTTGAAACAGATGGGCTATATAATGATAATGTTGAGTAATTTAATCCTTCTTACTGATATTTATCTGAACAAGCACCCACTTCAACACCACCAGTAACCAGTGCCTTAATCTTATTTTTAATCAAATTTTCATGTAATATAACAGTTAATTATAATTTATTAACTCTTTTATTTTTCATTTTAGGTTTATTAGTTATTGATTTTTTAGGTAAATTACTTTTTTTTGTGCCGTTTTTACCAACTCCTTTTGATAAAAAATATTTTAAATGTTTTCAAGCATCGCGTTCGTTCTCTGTCATTTTAATATTTCCTTTATAAAGATAATTTTTCTTAACAACTGGCGATTGTAAAACATAATTTAAATTAAATAAATATTTCAATAAAACTTTTGAACCACCAATGAATTTAGGAGTAGATAATGGATTTTTTATTTTTAAACCTTTATGAAGTTGATAATCTTCAATTATTATACAATAACTTTATTTAAATAAGAACAAATGTTATTTTTATATTTATTTAATATTAAATAAATATAATTTATTGCTTATTTTTCATTTTTGGAATTAAAAGTAATATTATTAATTATTTTATTTTACAAAACATTATAAATAATATATCGTATGTAAAAAATAAGGGTTTTTTATTTTTAAATGTTATTTAGTTTAATATAAATTAATGATATTTTTTTATTGTCTTTATAAAACCCTTATTTTTTACATACGATCAAATAATAATACCAGTTTGTCCAATTCCAGCAGGGTCAATTGCAATAATATATTTTAATTTATTTGGTTTATTTTTTTCTTAATTTGTAATATTTTTCAACCGTTGTAAGCTAAATCTAAAATATCGTTAATTTTGTAATATTGCATATAAGAAGCAATAACACCTCATTTATCTGCAAATAAATTTAAATACATTTTTGCTAATTATAAACATTGTAAATCATAATGATTTTTATTATGTGAAATACGACAGTCAATTGGTTTACAATTAACTCAATCAAATTAAGTTGTTATTTAATTTCCAAGTTTTATTGATATATTTACTTTTATATTATTGCATAATATTTTTTTTCTTTCTTTTTATTTATTTTTTAAATAAACAGAAAATTCTTTTGTCGGTTAATGTTTTGATATTTAGTAAATAATGTATTGGATTTTAGTATTTATCTTACCGCCCCCGCTCACCACCCGATTGAAGCGGGGGCGGTAAGATTATTTAGACAGAATTTATCCTCCAAGGAAGTAAAACAGTTTTACCAAGTTATTAATTATGCTTCACCCATCCCCTAGACAACTTTATATAAAGAAAATAACCTTTTGGAGATCCAACCCTCTTGTTTTTTATTGTCCGATATTGTTTTTTTCGTTTTAACAACACTCTTTTTATGAAAACAAGCCAAAAAACATATGTTCTGACATTTCGAAAGTTATTAATCTTGCCGATAATTAAAGAAATAAATAGGAATAGTAAATCCAATCGCTTTCACACTTTCTTTAAGGCTTCGTGCCATAGATGGGTTATCCATCTTTAAGCATCAAAAAATATTAAGTTTTAGGGGTTGCATTATTCATCGGATAATACCTTTATTTAAAAGGAAATTTATAAAAATATCGTTTATTTTGTGTAGGGAAAACAGAATAATATCTGTTTTTATGATAAAAATTCTAAATTTAAAGATACTATCCGATGAATAATGCAAATAAATTTATGTTTTTAATATAAAAATAAAAAAAAAAAAAATCTAACAATAATTGTTTTTTTGCCGGTTCATCATACAGGACGCCTGTTATGCTGTTGCAGTTGCATATTGCATAATACTTGCATATTCATTATATGAAGTTCCACACAATAAAGTGTTAAACATATCAACATAGTATTTTTGACTTGTTGTATTACCTTGTAATGTAAAAAGTAATTGCGGCAAATTAATTGTTGCCATAATATTTCACTCCCTTATTATCTAAGGTTTTTAAGTGTATAATCAGTTAATTTTTTAATTTCCTCAGGGAGTAAGTATATGATCCTTTTTATTTAATATTTTTAATTTAATCATTTTTATTTTCAATCGAATTTTCAATCTTATCTTTAATAAAATTAGTAGGTGAAACTGATTATTGTTCTTCAACAAACAAATCGGGTTTTAATTATTTTAAAGTTTGAATTTTTTCGGATAAAGAACTACTACTAACTTTATTTAAATTAGTTTTAATATCTTCAATTTTATTAAGTGAAACATCTTTAAATTATTTTAATTCATCTAATTCATTAGATAATTTAATAAAGTCTTCTTTTGATATAGCATCTTATCGTTTTTACACATTTTCTCTAATTTGCTTTGCTCAATTATTAAAATGATTTAATAAGATATTTTCAGCAATATCTTCACTTAAACCCTGTTCTACTAATTGTTATTTTGTAAGTACTATTTTATAAACTTCTCTTTTTTTATTTTTGTCCGATTAACAAGTTGGCATAAACTTTTTTTGATAACAAAATATTAAAATATAATTTAATTATATACTAATAATTTACTTATACAATAATTTTTTATAAATAATTAATATATTTATTTTTAAACTTAATATATTTCATTTCTAATTTAGCCCTTAAAAAAACGCAATAACGGATATTTAATAAGATAAAATTTTTGAAATAATTGATAATTTTTCTTGTATATATATATATATATATATATAATATTATTAGATATTAATAAAAATAAAAAATTTCGAAATTAGAAAAGGATAAAAACAAGTATGAAAAAAATACTTAGTTTATTAATTTTATTAATAATTAGCGGAACCGCCATACCAACAACAATTGCCGCTAGTAGTTATAAAAAACAAGAAAAATTAAACAGCAATATTAATTCAAAAACAAATAATTCAGAAAATTTAAATAGAAGTAAAAGAAAAAATAACAACATAACTCCTGATGTTAAAGTTTCTTATGAAATTAATTATTATTTTTCTGATTTATATAATGCTATTAATTTTCTCCAAAATAATGATAATATCAGATTAATTACTACGCAAGAAACAGGCGGACACATCTCTCCAAGTATTTTTTTTGTAAACAAAAAATCTAATAATCAATACTTCATTGCGCCAATTAACATAGAAAATGATAGAAGAATAATTTTAATTTTTAGAAGTAGTGATTTTTGTTTGCAAGGATTTATTGGTCATTCAACGTCTAGTAATCAAAATTTAAATGTTTATTATTATTTTAATGATTCAACAATAACAAATGTTTCAGGAATCACAATTTCACAAATAATGCCATTTGGATCAAATTATACAGGATATAATGGGACTCGAGCCAATGAAAGAGCGCCCATTAGATGAATACTTATTGTATATGCTTTTAATCAATTAGCAAATTATGGAAAAAATCCTTCTTTTGTTTATAGCGATACACTACGCGCATATTTTTTTCGCGTTATTTTAGAAACAGCAGAAAGTATTGGATTTAGAGAAGTAAGAAATAATATAATTTCTAATCAAGATAATGATGCTTCAACTAGTAATTGAGATTGATATTTTAACAATTTTTTAACAAATTGGGATCGTATTTTAGAAGAAGAATTAAATAATTTAATCCAACTATTGCCCATAGTTGGATTTTATCAACTTCAAAATATTAATATATTTTCTAAAATATTATTAAAGTATTTTAAATATTATGATATAAGAAATGCCAGATATTTAAATAATAATGAATATTGTTTTAATTTATCTGAAAAAATTGCATATTTTAGATCAGATCATGGTGTGTCAGAATATAATGTTGATTGAAAAAGATACACAGATGATTATGACTATGTTGACTTTTATGAAGTTAAGATAGGGGATATCATTCCTTTAAATTATAATAAAATTGAATTTTTTGGAAAACAACTAACTAAAATGAGTTTGGGCAATGATGCATATTTTGGAAAAAAAATAGGCGATACTGATATAGGAAATAATTTTAAAAATTATATTTATAATCTTAATATTAGAGATTACCCTAAATCAAAATATATTGAAGTTGCTCAATTTTCATTAGATGATAAATGTGAAAAATCTGGTTTGGCATGAATGTGTCATACTCAAAAGGTGGGTATAACGTATTATAAAAATCATAAAACAAAAAAATGACATATTAAAATAATATCATATTTAAAAGCTCAAGATGGGGTTGCTTATTCTGAGGGCACTAGTTGGATATGGGTTGTAAATGGTATTAAACTAAATTAGATAACAAAATATAGTATTACAAAAGCTTAGGTTTTATAAAAAAAAATAAAATAATCAGATAAATTTTTAAAAGGTTGATTTATCAGTGTTTTAGAAATATATTTAAAATAAAGAATAATTTTTATACCAAAACTCAAACTTTTTTCTTACTACCTAATAAAATTGAATTTTTAATGAATTAAATATGAAAAAAATATTAAGCATTTTAGTAACAATCGGATTAACAGTAAAAAGTACAACAAGTTTAGTTGCTTGTTATACACCA
Source organism: Spiroplasma endosymbiont of Antitype chi (assembly GCA_964019725.1). Lineage (GTDB taxonomy): Bacteria > Bacillota_I > Bacilli_A > Mycoplasmatales > Mycoplasmataceae > Spiroplasma. The sequence goes on from OZ026467.1 coordinate 945,530, forward strand.
AATGAATATACACCCGAAGAATTGGCAAAATTAAAAAAAGAAAACCAAATATATACAACTGATGAAAGTATTAAAAACAATTTAGAATGAATAACGCCACAAGAAAAACCATTTAATAAGGTTGATAATGAATGATATTATATAGTGTGAAAAGGAAATAATCAATGAAATATAAATAAATTTAAAAATGATAAATTTCCAAAACAAATAATATCTAATAATAATGGTAAAGATAAAATATTGATTAATTATGGTGATTCTATTTTCGGAAAACAAAGACAAAAAGAATTGTATTTTGTTTATAGAGATTCACTGAAAATTAAATATTGGTCTGAAGATAAGGATAGGGTATATTTTAAATTAGTTTATCGTTGAAATTTATTAGATAAACCATCACCCGATTTAATTATTGATGAAAATGGTGATGTAAAAGTTAATGAAGAATATAAAAATAGATTTATTTAAAAGAGTGCACCCAATTTAGTAAGTACTAATAAAAAGTATTTACTATTTTTTTAAATATATCTTTCTCTTTACAATTTGAATATCATGTATTTCATTTTATAACATCTTTTATATATTATTTATGTGAATTATATTATATATTTTATTATGGATTGTAGCTTTCTTAAGTAATGAACGAAAACTTTCTATAAGAATATTATCATCACAGTGGTATTTTTTCCCTATTTAAACTATAATACCGTTAGATGGACATTTATCGAGATAAATAGCTGATGTGTATTGTGATATCCGTGGTCTGAATAAATTATTATTCCATTTAGATATTTTTTTATTAATTTTATTTTATTAATTTCATCATTTAAATTATCTATTACTAATTTATTGTCATTATATTTAGATCACCTTACATCAACTATTTATTTATTATATCCATCAATAATTGTTGATTGATAATATTTTTTTTCTTTTCAAATTAAATATGTTATATCAGTATATAGCACCGAAAACATTGTTTTTATATTGTTGAATTTACGATTAATTAAATCATGATATTGCAATAAACTTTTTTCTTTATTCTGTTTATATTTCATTTTTCTTCTCATTTTTCTTACATATTCAGGCTTTATTTTATTATAAAGCGTAATCCTTAAAAATTTTTTTGAATTATATTTTATATATGGGGCAAAGTTATCATTTGGTGATATTCTATTCTAATAAATATTTATCTACTAAAATAAAATTCCAAAGAAAAAGATAAATTTATCTTTTTTAATTAATTTAATATTAACATAAAATTAATAATTTACAACACAAAAAATAATAATTCCCAAATTATTTAATAAAATTTATTTTAAATTATTGATTTTTACTTTAAATTTTAGCCGAAACTTGATACTTTATAATAAAAATTTTGATTTATTAAAAATGGTTGAATATAATTTTCATTTTTAAAATAAAGATTATATTCTTTTTCATCTTTTTTGCTTAATTTATTAAGATAAAACTCAATTAAATTAACACCATTTTCTTTCGCCATTTTCATTGCAATCATATTTTTAAAAACTTTTTCACTATATGATTTGGCACCATATCCTTTTAATCATTTAACATTATGTGAAATTTGTGGTTCAGTACAAGACCCCATATATCAATTTTCTTTATAAACTTTTATACCATCACTATTATTTTGAATATATTTAATGAACTTTTTAATCTTTACTTTTTTTTCTTTCAAAAATGGATTTGCTTTAATATTCTTGATTTTTATTAAATTTATTAAATATTTTATTGCTTCATCAGGATCACCATTTTTAAATATTTTATTCAAATCTCAATAAATTTGTTTTCTTATTTTTTCATTATCGGTTAAATTTTTAGTAAGTTTTCTTATTCGATAAGGAAATATTGTTTTTAATTCTTTCATTAAATGAAATTGATCTAAGATAAAAATTGCATCAATTTTATTAGCAAATTTTTTAATTCATTTTTCTCCATCACCCGCTAGTGTTAACTTACAATTTTTGATATTAAAATTTTGATTTAAAAAATATAAAAATTCTTTTTTATATTTTTTAATAAGATAATATTTGTTTTTTGTTGATTTCATAACAACAAAAATTTTTTTATTTTTTAGAACTTTTTACTTTTAGTGCTTTTTATTTCATCATATCCAGTATGGAAATATGCTGTTCTAAACATATTTTTTTCTAATTTTTTATATTTTGTTAAATTACTAAATGAATCATCAACCCCAGCATACAAATATGGTGTTTGAACATTGATTTTTTCTGTCATTGTTTTTAATTGTTTTTTAAATAATTTATAAAAATCAACCTCTTTATTAATGTTTGTAATTGTCATCTTTGATATATTTAATTTTGGGCACATATCCATAATATCTCTTTGTCTTTTAGCGCCAGCAATTAATTTTCAAATTGTTATTTTAATAAAAATACTAATTCTACTTCTTTTTTTCTTCCGATTTTTTTTATCAAATAAGAAAATAAATTCATATTTATTAGTATCTTTATTAAAAAAAACGAAATAATGTTCTAAAAAACGTAATATCTCCATACTCTGTTTTTTCTGTAAAAGGTCTTTTACCCCACATAATATATCCATTTTGGCCATTACAATTTTGTTTTCTTAATTCTTGATCAGTTTTTTCTCATTCTTCTAATATTAATCTTTTTCCTGTTTCATTAACATCAGTATTTACTTTTTCTCTAAAATTAATAGTATTGAAAATATTTAACATATAATTATATTCCTTTTAAATCATTATTGTATTATAGTAAAATTTTATACTGCTTAAAATAATTTGTCGGCAGTTTTATTACATTATTTTTATCGATAGAAAGAGAGAAATTAATTAAACTTATTATCATTTTTCTTTTTATTTTTCACTAGTTATTTAATAAATAACCTTTATTACTTTTTCTTATTTAGGTAGAGTTTCCGTTAGGTATGGTTTAGTTAATCACTTACGAATACTCTTCTGCCCCATGTAGTACTAATTTAATTAGTTGATTAACCTTACAGATATCCAACCCACTTCGTTTATTTTTTAGTATTCCAGCTTGACCACTTTGTGAAATCTTAATATTTATAAAAATAATTATTCCTTTTCAGAATAATTATTGGTTTCTTGTCTTTTATTTAATTCTATTTTAAGGTTTTTGATTTTTTGTAAAAGTAAATTTATCATTGTTTTATTTTGAATAGATTTGTAATTTGTATTTTCATATTCTTTTAATTTAAATGTATTTGTTTTTTCTGATAAATTTAAATCTTTTCATAGCTTTAAATTTATTTTCATTGGATTATAGCGTGCTATTTTAACATTTCCTTGTCCTTGTTTTAAATTTGCTAACTCATTAGTTAACATTAGTGGGTGACTTTTTAAATTTTTTGAAACACTAATATTGCTTTTATTTTCATTAATACTAATTTGTTCAATTGTTTTAGTTCCAAATAATTCGCTATAATAATTAATTGTTTCTAAATCATTGGTATGTAAGAAAATATGAATCCCACAGTTATTTAAAATAATTTTTGCTATTATATCGCCGTAATTTAATTTTAGTTGATTAATATCTTGTAAAATAAATTGAAAAAAGATGTTTCTACTGCGCGAAACACTAACTCATCTTTCAATATTATTTATTTTTGTTAAATCAGCAAATTCATCTAAAATAAAATATACTGGTTTTGCTAATTTTTGTTCATTTATTTCACTTGCTTTATTTGTTAAAAATTGATAAATTTTACTAATTAATATAGCTACTAATTTATTGTAATTATCATTTTCATCACTAAATATGATATATAGAATTGTTTAATGTTCTATAAAATCATTGTAATTAATATCATTTTGGGATGTTAAATTACGAATAAAATCATTGTTAAATATTTCTACACTTTTTGCAACAGTCATTAAAATACTATCCAGTGTTTTATTTTCTTTACTATCAACCAAAGCCTGGCTCGCAGTGATTTTAGCAATGCTAGTATTTTTTCAATTATTATAAGTCATTCAACTAAATCATTTTTAAAATTATCGATTGCTCCCACTGATGCCATATTAAATTTTTTGAAAAATAATTTACGGGTTAAAATTTATTCTATTTCTGTTGTTAAATTATTTTTACTTATTTTTTATTCATAATCTTCTAATATTGCTAAAATAATTCCTTGAATAATCATATTTGCTGATTCATTTCAAAACTCATCTTCATTATTTTTGGAAATAAACATACGACTAAGTGATCTAATTTTATCTTGATATTTTACTTTTCATTTAATTTTTTCTTTTTCCTTATTTGTCATTAACATTTTAATAAAGTCATCATAAATTAATTTTAATGGATTTCAAGTATTGACTTTTTCTAAATTACGAAAATCAATAGCTTTTATTTTATAACCATTTTCTGACAAAAAAACACTGGTTAAATTATACAATTCACCTTTAGGGTTTTCTGTTATTATCATAGTTGGTTTAGTCGTTGATTTACCGTTTAAATAAATTGTCGGTAATACTATTCCTTGTATTTTTTCGCTTCCTGTTGAACCAACAATAACACTATGAATATTATTTTTTAAGTTAAATAATAAATCTTTTTTGTTTTTATTACAATTAAAAACAAAACCTGTATTTTTATAATTATCTTTGATATTTACTTTTTCACTAATATCATCAATTTCTTTTATACTTAATCATTTACTATCTCCAAAATCTATTTTATCAGTTGTTTTAATCGCATTTTCTTTACTTTTTACTTTACTAAATAAAACAAAATAAAAAAACCAGCAATAAAAACCTAAACTTAACCCAAGTGTTATTAATAATGCATATTTAATTTTAATTATATAATTTCATCAAGACAATATTTTAAATTGCTTAATTTCATTGATAAATATTGTCATTTATTTTCAATTAATAAAGATTGAATAACCTATTCCAAATAATGTTAAACAAAAAATAAAAATGATTGGAACAAAACATAAACCAATTAATAAACATATTTTTTTCTTTTTAATTTTATTTCACATATTTTTATAATTCTCTTTCTATATTACTCACCAAATCATAGCCCTTTTGCATAATAGGATTAATTTTAAAAACCATTTCATTAAATTATTGTTCAATTAAACTCATAATTTTTAAAATCTGATTCTTTTGCATTAGGAATGATAGTGATAATTTTGTAGTATTTTATTTTTTCTGCTAAATCTAAATATTTAGTTAATTGGTTTATTTCATAATCTGTAAAATTATTTTCATATTTTAAATATTGTTTAATTTCATAAATTAAAATATCATAATCATCACTGATACTTTTAATTTTATTAAATTCTTTAACGTTGTCTTTTGTAGATCTGTATTCATCAAATAAATTATTAATTTCAATTTTCTAATTTATTTCGTTCAAATTCTTTAACTTCTCGAAAATTCACTGCATTATAACTACCTTTACCACCAATTTCACCAGGTTCTATTTCATAACCTGATTTTGTTAAATAATTAGCATGATAATTATTAAATTTTTGTAGTTGTTTTTTACCACCAAAAATTCTATTATTAATAATTATGTATCTTTCTTTATTAATTTTTTTTGAAAAAACTTCACTAATTGGAATAAAACCAAAATGAATATGTGACGTTGTTTCGTCCATATGAACTGCCGAATACAAATACCCCATATCTGTTTTAAGATTATTTTTCATTCATTGTTTCATAAAATTTATTTCAATATTAACTCATTCGTTTAATTTATCCTAATTGATACTTTCTGGAATTAATTGTCCCATTTTACGCGTATCTGTTATTTTGTTCCATACTTGAATATCTGTAAATTGACATATTACCATTTTTTCAAATCATTCTTGTCTTGTTGCCGGCAAAACAACTTCTATGTAAGTATTATGTTTATTACAAAAATCTTTAAAAGTTGATTTTTGTGCTTCACTATATTTTTGTTGTTGCTTATTTTAATCTTCTTCTATATTTTTTAATAATTCAATTATTTTATTATATTTGTTAACTAAAAACCTTTTTCATTGCTAATTCTTGCTTTTTTATCACCAACATAATAAAAATTATATTTTGTAAACTCAGGATTGACATTTTCAGGTATTCCAATTCTAAAATTATGTCTTATTATTTTATTAACACTTTTACTACTATATTTTTTAAAAGTTGCAATTGGTGGTGATGACCTAAATTTATATTCTTGTTCCATCTTTTTTTTCTCCTTTTTTGAAATTTTTTTCCACTAAAATATTTTAAATTTAGAAAGTCAAAATGCTTGCTCATCATACATTTTGACAAAGTCAAAATATTTTAAAAATTTCATTTTTATTTTGTCTAATTAATCATCTTTTTTTGGAAATTTTTTCTCACTAAAATACTTTAAATTTTCTTGGTATATTTGTTTTTGTTCAGCTTTTTTAATTAAAACTTGCTTATCCATTTCTAATAAAAAAAGGTGCAGTTTTTCTCAATTAACCTCACCCTCAATTTTTCCATCCTTATTTTTAATATAAAATTTTTGATTTTTAAAAATTGTAATAAAACAATAATCTTTGTTATATTGTAATTTAAAATATTTGCTATTTATATTAATGTTTGCATAAGTGTATAATAAATTTTTTATCCTTAACTCAATTCATTTATTACCTTTAATATCATAATAAGGTTTTGTTAAAATTAAAATATTTGTCATAACTTTATAACTTATATATTTTTCTGTTTCTTTCATTTTGTATTTCCTTTCTTTAAAACTTATTTTTATTTCATTTTTTTAAAATATATTTATTTTTTAATCATTTTTCCGTATTTTTTGATTTTTTTTGTTTTTTAATAAAAAAATCAAAAATTTTAGTAAAATTATTCATAAAAATTAAAAAAATAAGTAAATTTAATTATTTTTTTAATTATCTTTTTTCCCAAATCCCGATTTTTCTTTTTTGTTTGCTTGAATTTCAACTCGATATCTTTCAAATCCAGAAACAAAAAATAATCCTTGTCCTTTTATACTACGAGCAATTTAATCTTGTTCTGCTGATGTTAACCCACCATAACTTTTATATAAATTAATAACTTTTTTCTAGGTCATTATGTTTTAACCCCATAATAAACGAATATTGACTATTATTAATAATTGCTGTTGTTTTCTTTAAAATTGTTTCATTTTCTACAAAATAAGCGATGTTTTTTGTTGCAACTACCAACGCACCTTTATATTTCCTTATCCTTTTTTACATTTAATACATAAAATTTAAAGCAACTGGGTTATCTTTATCGATTGCTAAATGAGCCTCATCAACAATTATTACAATTTCATTATTATCTTTAAAACGATTTTCTTTTACTTCTTTTTTAATAATATTTAGCATTAAAATTAATTGGGCTGCATTTGTTTTTTTGTCATCTAAATCAAATAAATTATAAACATCATAAACAATAAAATTGTTATTAAATTTTAATTTTGTGCAACCATTTTAAAGTGCTTGATATTTTCTATCATTTAAAAAATCAGTTGCTATTAAATCCATAAATTCTTTTAAAAGTTCCTTTTTATTGTTTTTATATTATTTTTCCAATAAATTATAAAAATCACTCAAAATTGGAAAATCATTATTATTATTTTTTTTAATACCACTGTTATTTGAAATATTAAATTGATGATATAATAATTTCAAATATTTTTTTAATAAATTAATTTCTTGTCCGTTAAAATCAGAATAAAGCGTTTTGAATCATTGTTCTAAAAATCGTAAATGGTTTGATAGGGGCGATGAATTAGTGTTTTTTACTTCATCTATAAAATTATTATCTAAAATTTGTAAGGGGTTTATTTTTCCTATCGAAGCGTCTCCTGCATCAATTCAATTTCCATCATAATATTTGCATAACTCTTGATATTCTTGTTCGGGATCAATAACAATAACTTTTCGTCCCATCTTGATATGATGATTTATCATTTTTTTTAAAAAATATGTTTTTCCCATTCCTTATGTGCCAATTATAAACATATTATGGTTGGTTCTTTTATTAGTGATTTTAAATTTATCTCACAATACAACATTTCCCATATTATTTGTTCCTAAGTACATTCCTTGTTTATCATATAAACCACTGTCAATAAATGGAAAGGATGCTGCTAAAGTACTTGTTGGCATTTCTCGACCATATTTTTTATTATGGCCTTATTGTTATATGGTATAAAACCTTTTAAACCATTAAATTGTTGATATCACAATGGATTAAGTTTAATAGCCATTTCTTTTAGTGCTTTTGTTAATCGTGTTTGTGCTTGTAGTAATGTTTTTTTATTTGTTCCATAATTTAAAAATAAAATATTAACATTTTTTAATAATTCACCACCACCATTAACTTAATAAATTAAATGATATTATGTTTCTAATTCATAGTTATTTTCATTTGTATTAACATATGATTTTGTCATTACTTGTCTTGTTTGTGTTGTTTGAACGGAACTGTTGATTGCTTTTTTTGTTTCATCATAATTTAAAGGATTTATATTTCAAATAATAGTTTGCTCATTTGAAAATAAACATGCCCCTCATAAATCATTAATAAATAAAGGATAGTCCTGAATAGTATTAATTGAATAATATAAATATCATTTGCTATAAAATAATTTTTTTTTAATATCTAGATAATTAAATTGTAATAATTTTGCTAAATTGTCTTTATTTTTATTAAAATCTGTTTTATTTAATGGTTTTTAATATGGATTTCACATTAATTTTAAGATTTTTGTTATTTCGTAATTAGATAAAGTATTACAATTAATTTTTCCTTTATATAATTTATTTTCTAAAAATAATATTTTTTCATTTAAATCTTTTTGACTATTTCCATATACAAAAATAAAAAAACATTTTTCAGTTTTAATTTCATCATTTATTTTAATTAATTCTTTTTTTAAAAAAGAAATATTATTTTTAATTTGTTTTGTAATTTTTACAAATTGATTAAAACTAATTTCTTTGTTTTTGTAACGAATTTGTGTTTTATTAATTTGTTTTTGTAAATATTTAATGTTTTCATCAAAATTTAATGGTAATTCTAACTTTAAAAAAGTTATTGGAAAATTAGCAAATTTAAAAACATCTTGCAAATCTCGTAATCTTAATATTTGCTCTTCATTACTTAATAAAGTAATATCTAATCCCTTTATTTTAATTGCTCCAATTAAAGTCTTTTTTAAAGTACTTTTTAAAATTCCGTGTGTTGCAATATAATTATCATCAATAACTTTATTATATGGAATCATTAAACTAGTATTATTTTTATTATATTTCTTATAACTAAATAGGAAATTTATTTTATAATACAAGTATGAGATATTGGTGGTAATTTTAAGTTAACAATTGTAATTGAAACAATTACCCCATCATTACAACTAAAATTAATGGGATGAGGACCAAATAATATTGATTATGAAAAACTAACCAATTAATTTATCAAAAGACCCAAGTAATGAAAATAAAACAATTAAAAACCCTAATTATGATCAAGAAATTAATAAAGAAACAGGGACAAAAAAAACAATTAATATTAGTTTACCATCAATCTAACACCCATTTTTCCGTTAGATCCAGTTGACAGAGATGGAGATTTAATAAAAACTAGTGATATTAATGATTATGATATTGGTTATTTAGCATAGGCAAGTGCAGTTGAAGCTGGATTTGAAAAATTTTACAACAATGACAACATTGAAAAAGTTACTCGTTATTTATCAAATGAAAATTTAGAAACTAAATTTGAAAATAGCTATGAATTAGAAAAAAACAAAACGGGAGATGTTAACACAAGTTTTGGTTGATTTCATTTTATCACTCAACTAAAACGCTTTAGTGATTTAAATGTAAATACACAAACACCATTTTATCAATACAAATTTATTTATGTTGATAAAAATAAAAGTTCAAATTATTTATATTTTTTGAATTCAGTTGACAATAAAAATGCTAGTGATTTTTGAAATACAACATAAGGAAAACATTTAAAAAATTATATGATTAATTACAAAAAAATGAAATTCCACCAACAGAGGAAATAATACCCAACATTCCTAATAAAACAAATGGAAATAATGAAAATAATGGGAATGAAGAGAATAATAATCCCAATAAACCAGAAAAAACAAATAAACAACCAGTTCCCAACAAACCAAATTAAAATAATGAAAGTGGTTGGAAATTTAAAAAAACCAGTTAATTTATTTTTTATGACTTTAATTAGTTGCTGCGGTATAGTTGGTGGATTTATAACTTGAATTATCCCGAAAAACCAATTTAATAAAAAAATTGGGGGCAAAAGAGCAAAAAAGAAAAAATAAATAAAAAATAAATAAAATTTTTAAAAAGAAAGAGTCGTTAAATATGAAACCCATATTAATTATTTTAAGAAAGTGTTTATTACCCTTTTATTTTATGCCTTTATTATGCGTTTTAAGGGCATATAAGTGGTGTAAAAATATACCATTAAGGAAGAAAAAAATAATATATACACAATTATAATTATATTATATATAATAATACCACCACTAACATTTAAAAACAGCGTTTTAAACGCTGTTTTTTTATTTTAAAGAAAGAGGGTAGAGGTGCGAAAAATGAAAACTATATTAATTATTTTATTTGTATTATTACATTTAGTAATTATTATTTTATTTTTAAAATGAACTTTTAAAGAAGACAAAAAAAATGACAAAAAACCCGATTATTCAACTAATAGAGATCTATTAAAATTATTATATTTTTTTATATTGATAATATTGTTTTATTTTGAATTTATAGGAAATTTAATAATTTTACATTATGGTACAATTTAGTTTTTATTATATAAATATAAAATAAAACCAAAATGTATTAGTGTATGAAGATAAATACAAATAATTCAAAATTCAATAATATGTATTTTTAGAAAATTAACAATTATTCAGGTAGTAAGAAAAAAGTTGAGGTTTTATAAAAATTATAAATAAAGTAATTAAATATAAATTAAAGTAATCGCTTATTAGAGCGATTTTTTTATTTGCATTATTCATCAGATAGTATCTTTAAAATTAAAAATTAACCTATTTTCCTTAAAAATTAGTTAATATTTATAATTTCCTTTCTATGATTTATTATATTTTTTCGGTTTAACAACTAATAATATCATTTTTAATAAAGGTACTATCTGATGAATAATGCAATACTAAAACTTAATATTTTGATGCTTAAAGATGGATAACTCATCTATGGCACGAAGCCTTAAAGAAAGTGTGAAAGCGATTGGATTTACTCTCCTATTTATTTCTTTAATTCTCGGCAAGATTAATCACTTGCGAAATGTCAGAGCATATGTTTTTTTGCTTGTTTTCATAAAAAGAGTGCTGTTAAACCGAAAAAAACAATATCGGACACTAAAAAAACAAGATGGTTGGAACTCCAAAAGGTTATTTTCTTTATATAAAGTTGTCTAGGGATGGATGAAACGTAATTAATAACTGGGTAAACTTATTTTACTTCCGTTGGGGGATAAACTCTGTCTAAATATAAATTTTTAGTATCGCCATCCACCTCACTTCGGTGGTGGGTGATGGCGAATTAACTAATTAAATAAAAATATAAATATTATTACTAAATATCAAAATATTAACCAACAAAGGTATTTTATGTTTATTTAACAAAATAAGAAGAAAGGAATAAAATATTATGCAAGAATATAAAAGTAAATATATTAATAAAACTTGAAGTGAAATAACAACTTCGTTTGATTGAGTTAATTGTCAACCTGTTAATTGTCGTATTTCGCATCACAAAAATCATTATGATTTACAATGTTTAGAATGAACAAAAATGTATTTAAACTTATTTGAAAATAAATGAGATGTTATTGCTTCTTATATGCAACATTACAAAATTAATGATATTTTAGATTTGGCCACCGAGGGTTGAAAAATATTACAAATTGAGAAAAAAATCAAACAAATAATTTAAAATATATTATTGCAATTGACCCTGCTGGAATTGGACAAACTGGTATGATTATTTATAATGTTTTACAAAATAAAATAATTAATAATATTACTTTTAATTCTAACTATGAAGAAGAAGCAATAAATAACATATATCTAATATTAAATGATTTTAAAAATAAAATTTGTTCTTATTTAAATAAAGTTATTGTAATAATTGAAGATTATCAACTTAATAAAGGTTTAAAAATAACAAATCCATTATCTACTCCTAAATTCATTGGTGGTTTAAAAGTTTTATGTAAATATCACTTTAATTTAAATTATATTTTACAATCTCCAATTGTTAAGAAAAAATATCTTTATAAAGGAAATATTAAAATGACAGAACACGAACATGATGCTTGGAAACATTTACAATATTTTTTAACAAAAGGAGTTGATAAAAATGATACAAACAAAAAGTAATTTACCTAAAAAATCAATAACTAATAAACCTAAAATAAAAAATAAAAAAATTAATAAGTTAGAATTAACTGTTAGATTATATGAAAATCCGATTAAAACTAAAATTAAGGCACTGGTTGCTGGTGGTGTTGAAGTTGATGCTTGTTCGGCTAAATGTCAGTGAGAAGGATTAAATTACTCAACATTATCAATATATAGCCCATCTATTTTAACTGAGTTTTTGAAATTAAAAAAAGATGATGAGATAAAAATTAAAGGCTCAGTATTTAATCAGTTAAATATAAAAACTAAACGATATTTTTTATCTTTTAGAGTAGATAGTTTTGAAATTATAAAAAAGGCTATTAGAAAAAGAATAAATACAAATATTAAAAAATAGGAGGAAAAAATGGCATTAAAAAATGTAAAATATGTTCTTGTTGCTGAAAACAATGAACCTATTAAAAGTGAAGATGGTAGTTTAGATATTAAAACTGCTGAAATTATTTTAGAAAATACTGCTGAAGTTGAAGAATTTAATGCAAGTAATTTAGAAAATAGTAATCAACAAATCAACGAACTACAAGCAAAAAATACTGAATTAACTTCACAAGTTGAACAACAAACACTTCAATTAAAACAAATTGAAATTAATAATTTTAATAATTCTTTAACTGATAACGAAGAATTTAAGAATGTTTTATTAAAGTCTTATGATATTACTGATGATATTGAAATCATTAAAACACACTTACAAAGTGTTTATGATGAATTAATTAAGGTACAAACAGTTAATACCGGCGGTGTACCAAAAGTAGAAAACAAAGAAAACAATATTTTAGATACAGATAATGTATTTAATAAATAGAAAGAAGGAAGTAAATTATGGCCCAAAACCCACAAAGAATTTTCGGAGATATTGCTAATCAAGCAACAAAACAAGACCGAGAAACATTTGAACAATGATATTTACAAACTTATCAACAAAAATTTAGTTGAGAAGCATTATTTGCTTGAAAAGAAGCAAATAAATTTGGTTTAACATATAAAAGAAAGAAAAATATTAAATACAATGAAGGTTTAGGAGCAAACGGTCAAGTATTTAATACTGATGATAACCTACTAAAATATTCAACAGTGGAATTTGAAGATGGAATTGTTGAATTAGATACAATTTTAACTTTTGCTCGTAAATTAGACCCTGTAGAAAGTGATTTTAATCCCAATCTTTGAGCAGCTGATATTGAACAAGCAATGGATACTGAAGTTGCTTATAAACGTAATAAAATTTTAGAAATTATTAACAATGGTCAAGTTACAACTATTCAAGGGAAAAAAGCAGATGATACAAATGCTTTACAAATACACGATGAAATTATGGATAAAATATATGAAAATGGCTTTACCCCATCAGAAACAGTTGTATTGGGTTCGGCTGATTTTATTCGTGGAATTCGTAATAAATTACAGTTACAACTTGGAGCAAACGACCAAATAAACAATGTAATTGAAACAAGCGGAGCAATGAAAACTGTTGAAGGAACAACATATTATATGGTTCCTAAAAAATTACCAATTATTAATAAAGATGGTTCAGAAGGAACAATTGAATTATTACCAAATGGTGTTAATGCAATTGCATTTAAGTTTAGTAAAAAATATGATCCACTTATTTTACGCAAAAAAGACCACACTCCATTAAGAGTAGGTGCGGCTGCATTGGGTACTGGAATGGGTAATACTTTGATTATGGAAAGAGTTTTATATTTAGGTGGAGCAGTAGTTGAACCTAAGGGAATTATTAAACATATTGTTACAAAAATTGATATTAGTAAAATTAATAAATTAGATAAACCAACTATTCATGTTGCAGACCCAACAAAAGCAACAGCAGAACAATTAAAACCACAATTTAAAGATGTTGTTTTAAAAGCAGTTAAAACCGTAGATAGTTCTTTAACTGAAAGTGATTTTGATTACTTTATTGAAAGCAAAGGTGAAGATTGACCAATTAATATTACAAATGATAAAACTGTTGAAGTTCAAATTGAAGGTAAAAACAACGCCACTGGTCAAACAAACCCGATTGATGTTAAAATTAAAAATTCTTAATAGTACTAAAAATAGTACTATTTCGTTTGACAGATATGCCAATTGGAACATCTAAAACAGCCCTTATTTATACTGTTAAAAAAAATCCAACTAGATTGTCAATCCAACAACAAGAAAAAAGTTTTGGTTTACAATTATTAGAATTTTTAGGAATTCAAGTTTTAGCCCTTGGTTTATCAGTTTTAACTGGTGGTATAGCATCTGCTGTTGGTTTAGGTGCAGGATTATCTAATTTTGCTGCAGCATTTATCTAATTTGGAGTCGAAACAGCAACCGATTTTGCCGTAAATCAAATATACGATAAATTAACATCAGAAGTGACAGCAAAAAGTACTGCCTTAAATTTATTACCAGCAATTGGTGGAATTGGTAAATTAACGCGTGCTGCTCGTACAACTAGAATTTTAAAATTAGCAAAAGAAACTAAATTACTTGAAAAATTAGGTGTAATAACTGCTAATAACTTAGAAGATGTTGTAAAACAAGTTACGGGTAAAAAGATTTTATCTGATAAATTAATATTTGATTTTACAAAACAGGCTAATAATGAAACTTTATTATATACAATTGGAAAATTAGCCCGCAATGATTTTTATAAGGGTTTTAAAGTTTCTAATTTAGAAACAATTAATAATTTATTAAAAATTGAGAAAAATATCCAAAAAATAAGTCCTAAATTAGTTCAAAAAATACCACGCGTAAATGAAAAAAATGCTAATAAATGATTGTCTGAATATGGATTAAATATTGATAAAATAAGCAAAATTAATACTAATGAGTGATATAACATTATGACTAATCTTCATAAAAAAGGCGTTGGTAAAAATCTACTATTAAATGCTAATTTAATGCGGGGCAGTAAAATATATAATAATAAATTATTAAATATTTTGCATCAAACACCAATTAAATTAAATAAAATTTTGAATCATTTAAACGCAAATTTTTATATTCAAAAAGTAACTAAAAAATTATTAGCCCCAATTGAAAAACAAATAATTACTATTAAACAAAAAGTAATTAATAAAATTACCGAGCAAACTAAAAAAATATTGTCTAAATTTGAAACTAAGGCTATTAAAAAAGGCCAATTATTACCTTTTGCTTATGGTTCTGATGTTTTTTTAGCAGTAAAAATTGTTCCATTATCAGTTGCGGGTGAAGTTGCCTTTAACAATATATTATAAAGATCCTAAATATGCCCCTATTGTCGTTATGACAACTTTAATCAAAGCAGAACAGTTTGTTTTGGCTCCTGAACCGTTTAAATTCTATATGAACAGTGAATGATTTATTGGTTGGGGATTTAAAAAAACAAGTTTGTTTAATTTAGTTTCTTTTGCCCCACTTGCTTATCAACAAGTAGTAAAAGATAGTTTTAAAATATATCGGACAATTGCTAAGATATTAAAAATGCAAGAACAATTTAAAAATAACTTTAATAAAGATAAATTGTTAAATACTCTAGAAGATAGTGCGGTTACTAGTTTATTGGGTAATGGACTAGTATTTCAAACATATAAACAACTCAGAACAAAACAAGATTTAAACAAAACAATTAAAACAAAAACACTATTAAATAGTAAAAAGTTTATTTTAAATAAAATATATTCTAAAAAAAGTAAATGATAAGGAGATTATTAAATGTTAAATGAATTATGACAAAATGTTACTTTGGAAAATTATAATAATTTTATTCCAATGACAGGTAAAATTACACAAGTTCCAGTTCGTTATAATAAGTTCTTTAAAGGTGATGTAGAATTATGATTTAAAACTTTTGCTTTAAGAGCCCAAAATATGATTAATTCCTATTTGAATTATCCATTTTCAAAATTAAAGTTTGAAACATTTAAAGACCCATTATTAAAGAAAATTTGTATTAATATGGTGTTTATTACGATTGAACATTGAACATTTAACCGTATTCCAATTGAGTTTTTTACTTCGGCAAATATGAGTGTTGGTGATATTAATTATTCTTCACAAAATGACCCTATGGCAACATGACAAGGCCTATTGCCTACTTATGCAAAATCATTGGCTAATTTAACAACTTTAAAGAAAATGTTTCGTACTTTCCAAGAAGAAGGTATTGATTTAACAATGATAGATTTAGAAGCATATTATACCCAATTAGAAGTTGATACTTTATTAGAAAAAGAAAAAATAGAAAGAATAGAAACCGATGACAAATTAGATAAAAAAATAGATAATTTATCAAACGAAACAAAAGAAAATTTTAATAAAAAACAAAATAAATTAACTCCAAATTCTAATCTAGAAATTGATTATATAAATTGTAATAGATATGTTAGTTCTAAAGATGTATATGTATATGGTGATTTAAGTTTTCATAATGAAGCAACTCCTGAAAATGCACCAAGATTTACAAAAGCAGTTAGAACAGTACAAAATAATATTCAAGTACCAATAACAAAAATTATTAATGATAAATCAACAGATGAAGAAGTACCAACTGCAAAATCAGTATATAATTCTACTACATATGATAACAATTCTTTATGGAAAAAAATTGATAATAATACTTCATTAAATATATTAAAGTTTTATACAATTTATCCCACTATTAAAATTACTGATTGGCAAATTTATACTGGACCTAAGTCTTTGTTTCAAATATATAGTAATCAAATTACTTTTAAAATTAATAATTTTCAATTTTATAATCCGAATTTTTCAAAATGATTTAATTACTGAGTTTATTTTAGTAATGGTGATAACAAAATATATTTTTGAGATGAAAATAATAATATGAGAGTTAATTTTGAAGGTAGTATTTATGAATATCAGGGTGAAGGAACACCTATATAGAAAGGAGATGTTTTTATGCCAAAAGTAGAATTTAAAGATGTAATTATGTTTTTGAAAATCTTTGGAGTTTCATCATTGTTTTTTATTGCAGGAATTATTATTTGTTTTATAGGACCTACTAAATTAGGAATTAGTTGACCTGCATATGTAATTATTGGTGCAATGCTTAATGGTTTTGGGGTTGTTGTTTTAATTATTGAAACTATTAGATTTATCAAAACACATAAAAAAGAACAAAAACAAGATAATATTGAAGATGCTATTAAAAAAGAAGATACAAAATAAAGAGGTGTTATAAATGGGATTTTTACCATCCAAAAAGAAATTAAAAAAAGAATATGATATTGATAGTTATTATCTTAATTTAGCATCAACAATTACTAATCGTAAAAATGTTACTGTTCAAAAACATAATGAGATTTTAGAAAAAAGAATTTGTGAAGATAATGCTAATTTTTTAAATCCACGAGATTTAGAAATTAGCATTTATAATCCACTTACTAATCAACAATTAGATACTAAATTAATTAATAACTTTTTAAAAATGCAGGACTTTACTAATAAGAATTGATATAACGAATATAAAATTAATAAAAATGGTAAAGGTGCATATTTTATTTTTGCTAATAATTCAAAACTTAATTTTATTACTATTGATTTTTACAATGACCAATATGATGAATTAGGTAATTTAGTATCTTGTACTTTTGATTATGACCCTTATATTAAAAATGACCAGAGTGTTTTTATTACTGAAAAATTAGAAATTGATTATGTAACTAAACAAGTAAAAGTTATTAGAAAGTTAAAAACACGATTATAAAGTACTATTACCAATTTATATATTGATGATGCTAAATGAAATAACTATACAACATTACAAAGAGAAGAAATATTGCCACTTAATTTTATTACAATTGAAATTATTCCTAATAACCCTAATTTTGAACCTTCTGCTCGTTATGGTAAGCAATTTGCTAGTATTTTAGATATTATTGCTGAAAAGATAATGTTAGACCCATTGTTAAATAGTGGTAAATTTACCATTAATACTAATGGTGTTACTGGTGTTGTTGACCAAGAAATTAGTAAAATGTTGGCTTCATTTATTGAAAATGACTTATTATTGGTTGAAGGAGACCCTGATAGTAATTTTCAACCAGTAGACTATATCGCTGGTAATTTTAAAGGTGAACAATTAACCAAAATATATGATTGATTATTAACTAATTACTATAAAATAAATCGCCATCATGTTCCCGCAGTCGCTAAGGGAGCACAACAAACTCAAGCAGAAGTTGCTGGTGTAAATATTCAAACAAACGCATCATACGAACAAATGATATATATTAGAGAAATTAAATTAACTGAATTCATTATTAAGTTAATTAAATATGATAATGCTATTTTAAATAGTAGAACATTTAATATTAAAAATATTGATGAGTTAATTGTTGATGTTCACTTACCAGTAAATGCTATTTTAAATAGACAATTAAAAAAGAATGAAACTATTATCAATATACCTAATGAAGAACAAGGAGAACAAGAATAATGTTAAAACCATCTGAAAAAATGTTAGCACAATTAGCAGAAAATGATGAACCAATTGACTATTCAATTGATAGTATTCCGTTAGATTTTGCTAATCAATCGCAGTACAGCGACCCCAATTTAGAACAATTATTTAGTGAAGACCGTGCCAGAACCTTATACATTTATAAAATTAATAATCTTGTTAAGACAAAACAAAAACCAACCTTAAACTATTCTCAAAATAGCGTTAAAATAGGTTTTATTGACAAAGATGAATATATTAAAATAACTGGTTATGAAATTAGTGATTTTAACTTTAAATTACAAATTCAACAAAACACCACAGTACAAGATAATAGCACAAGTTATGTAATGATTGATAAAAAAGATATTTTAATTAATGATATTTCAAAAAAAGACAAAGAATTTTTAGAATCCTATGACTTAAAAATAGTATCTATTAATGAACCAATTACCGAAGACAATAAAAATGAATGTTATATTATCGAAGAATATAAAAGACCTTATTCACCTGATGGTGTTGATATTATTAAATCTACTCATTTAGTTAAGGTGACTGATTTTAAATGAAAAAACCAAAATAGTATTCATTTAGTATTACAAAAATCATTACCCGAAGATACAGTATTTACTGGGATTGAGATTAAATACCCTAAATCAATGTTATTTGGCAATATTAAGTGTTGGGGCAATGTTAATGGTGTTTATTCTTATCCACAATCAATTGTTCAAAATGCTAGTTTAGTACCCTTGTTATCAATGCCAATTGAAACAAAACCTAATGTACGAATATTTCAATATTGATTTACAGAAAGTTTTTTACCATGAAGTATTGCAAAAAACTATATTCAAGGAAAAGATATTTTAGATTTAATAAATAAAAACGGTTTAGATAAAGTTTTATTAAATTATTTAACATATCGTTATAATTATGATAGAAAATTTCAAGGTGCAAAATATGATGAAAAAGGTAATCCTACCAATAAAGCGGCAGAATTACGACAAAAATTTGAAGGACAAAAACCAGAAGATGTTATTGATGGTTTATTTGAAAACTGAAAATTAAATAATCCTACATCTATTAATGATCAATTTGTTAAAAGATTTAAACAAATTATTTATATGCTTTCAAATTATACATATAGTAAATATGCAATTAATAAAGGTTATAATGATGATGTTAAATTAATTGCGCCCTATTATTTTGAATTATTATCAATACCTAATAAAATTGAAGAAAATTATTGAGAATTTAAAAATTCTATAGTTCAATTAAATTCATCATATTTTAATTTTATTAGTGGCCCTATTCCTATAAATTATTGAAAACAAGTTTATCCAAATGATAAACCGTTTAGTATAGCAGATGATAATTATTATTTTGTTGTTTGGCGTGGTGATGAAAATGCTAATTGAAAAATTATTAAATTTAAAAATATTAATTTTTCAGAAAGAAGAAAAGTTTTAGATACACAAGAAGATTATGAATTAGCATTAACACGATTAGGAGATAATTTATTTCGTATTAAAACAAGAGCTGTAAGACCCGTAACATCTTGGTTACAAGATGATGGAACTTATTTTAAATCTGTTTATCATTGAGAAATACAAGGTGAACCAAATACACCAAGTATTGACCCACAAACAGGGAAAATTACAAATTGAAATTTAAAACAACAAAATAATTTTAATACTAATGATGAAATTAAAGTAACTGTTAAAAATAAAGATATTTCAGAAAACCCTATTTACAAATTAGAAGCAAATTTTTTTAATTGATTATCATTAACAAATGAATTAGAAACAAATAATATACCTTCTCTTATTCCATCAGAAATTAAATTATCAGATGGAGAATATGGTAAATACTTAACCAATTTAATTGTTTATAATGACAAAATAGAATATTATTTAAACTATTTTTCACAATGATATGGATTACTTTATTCTAAAGCAGTCTGGATAAGTATGACTAAAAATTTAGTTGTAGATAATATTAAAATAGCTTTTAATGAAAAAATATTTAATTTAAATCAGATTGAAATATCTAGTATATGAGGTTATGGAAATTATTATATTATAATTTTTACAGAAAAAGAACAAATTAATATTAATAATTTACAACTATTTAATAAAAACAATGAAAAATTATCATTAATTAGATTAGAAATATAAAAAGTCATTTAATAAAATGACTTTTTATTATTATTCATTAATTTTTACATTTCCATCATTCTCAATAACTAAATTAGGTTCTTGTGTATCTATATTTCAACGATAAACAGATTTAAAATAAGTTCCATCATCTTGTAACCAAGATGTTACGGGTCTTACAGCTCTTGTTTTAATACGAAATAAATTATCTCCTAATCGTGTTAATGCTAATTCATAATCTTCTTGTGTATCTAAAACTTTTCTTCTTTCTGAAAAATTAATATTTTTAAATTTAATAATTTTTCAATTAGCATTTTCATCACCACGCCAAACAACAAAATATCATTTATTATCCACTTTATTAAATGGTTTTTCTTGTGGCGATATTCATTCTAAATTATTTTTAATAGTTTCATTTGTTGTATTTATTTGGTTTTCTTTTTTTAAATGTTCTAATTCTTCGGGCGTATACTCTTTTTCTTGTGGTGTATTACAAGCAACTAAACTTGTTGTACTTGTTCAAATTAAAGTAATTGTTCCTAAAATACCTAATATTTTTTTCATTTATTTATTACATTTTTGTAATCATGTATAATATCAAGCAAAAAACCCAATAATACCACCAGCTACATTGCCTATAATGGGAACTTCACTACCCGCAGCCATTCCTATACCAGTAGCGGCAACAGCTTGAGTAACATTAGTAAATGATGATATGTCAGAATATGTACAGCTATTTCCACCACCAGTATTTTCATTAAAATGTATGTGTGTTTTTTCATAATCTCAATTTGTTATGTTTCCAGTAAAAGATGCTAATTGTCCCCCATAAGATAGTGGACGTTCTTGATTATCATACATTCTTGTTGGAGTTAAAAATGAATTTAAATTAGAAGAATTAAATTCTCCTCTAGTTCCTGTTCAAGGATCTAAAAATGTATAAATAACATCACTATAATTATTCCTAATACCAGTAATTAAAATAAAGTGACTGTGATCTTCTTCATTCAAACGTCTAGATCCATGATACATAAAGGCAACCGGAACATTGTATTGTAAACTATAGGAAACAATATTATAAAATCTATTACTAGTATTAGTATCATTATATGCTAAATCAAATTCAGTTCTTGAATATGTTCTACTATAATTTAATCTATTAGATAAAATAATGTTATTCATTCCAGTAATTCAATCATTTATTAATGTTCCCCCATTTATTGTATGCATTTGTTGAGATAAAGTCCTTTGAAATTGATAGTGTGTTTGTCTTGATGACCCATTTAATGTTTCTAATCCATAATATCTTAATATTGCTTCTGCAATTGCAGGGCCACATCAATAATCTTCTTCTTGAACAATAGGTATTATATCTAAATTATTATTAGTATTATCTCTTCTTTCAAGAAGATTTTTATTTAATATTTTTAAACTAGAAATATGTAAACTATTATAGTTATCACTATATGATCTAATAATCATTATTGTTCCGTCAATGCCGTTTATTCTAGTTGTTGTTGATTCGCCAGCTTTTCGTAAATAAACACCATTTGTTGTCCCAAAAAGAATATCACCTTTTTTACGACCATATTCATCTGTTCCAAAATGATATACTGTTGTCACTGGATGAGGAACATTATTTTCTTTATAAACACTAAAATCATTTCCACTTCCACCAACATAATATATTTCACCTTTTATAGTTATAACATATGCTAAGAAATTATTATTAATATTACAATATTCAATTGAAATAATAGAATTATTAATGCCGTTTATTCTACTTGTTGTTGATTCGCCAGCTTTTCGTAAATAAACACCATTTGTTGTCCCAAAAAGAATATCACCAAATTTAAAATTATTACTTTGTCATTTAAAAGTTTCCATTGTTGTTACGGGGTAGGGAACGTCAGTTTCTTTACGAACACTAAGATTACTTCCATTAATATAATATATTTCACCTTTATTAGTTATAACGTGTGCATTATTATTATAGTCTTGGATTATGGCTATTGTTCCGTCAATGCCGTTTATTCTAGTTGTTGTTGATTCGCCAGCTTTTCGTAAATAAACACCATTTGTTGTCCCAAAAAGAATATCAGAAGTTACAATTTTTCTATTAGTAATTCCCCATTTGAAAGTTTCCATTGTTGTTACGGGGTAGGGAACATCAGTTTCTTTACGAACACTAAGATTACTTCCATTAATATAATATATTTCACCTTTAGTAGTTATAACGTGTACATTTCCTAAAAAATGATAATAATTAATATTATTAGGATAGTCTTGGATTATGGCTATTGTTCCGTCAATGCCGTTTATTCTAGTTGTTGTTGATTCGCCAGCTTTTCGTAAATAAACACCATTTGTTGTCCCAAAAAGAATATCACCTTTTTTACGACCATTACTATTATTATACATATTATCGTAGAAAGTATATATAGTTGTTACAGGATAAGGTAATTCTTGTATATTAACATAATCTTGACCATTAAGATAATAAATATTATTTTCAACTTTAAAATTATTTTCTCTTTTATTTCTATTTAATTTTATTAAATTATTTGATTGTTGATAATTATTATTATTTATAGTTTCTTCTTTTTGATAAGGGCTAGCAGCAATTGTTGTTGGTATAGCAGTTCCACTAATTGTTAATACACTTAATAAACTTAATAATTTTTTCATTTTATATAATTTCCTTTCTTATCTTGAAACTTTTTATCAAGATCTATTGACATTATATATATATATATATATATGCAAGTCAAGTATTTTTAAATCTATTTTAGAAAGGAAATTATTTAATATGATTATTATTCTAATTATATTGTACTAATCTGGGCTCGCGGTAATTTTCATAAGTTTGTGAAAAACGACTTAAAGTTTAAAAAAACTTTTGCCGCACTTTTCAAAATACTTGGGAAAAATTCTAAGCGTTAAGCGAAGAATTTTATAAAGGTTCCCAAATTTGTTTGAAAGAACCTCAAAACTTTTTTTAACTTGTAAGTCATTTTATCACAAAAATTTAAGAAAATCAACCGCTCGCCCAAAAACAAGATTAGTTATAATCCCATTTTAAAACGATATGGATAAGAACCATAAAACAAAGCATCATATGGGTCATGGTACATTTTACTATCGGGTGTGTTTGTTTTGGTGTCACTAAATCTTAGTTCACTAATGCATTTATCTAAAAATGGAAAGTTATCTAATATGCCATATATTTTGCCTTGAACAAACATTTTTCTTATTCATGTTACACGATTAATTATACCTGCTTCTTTATTCAATGAAGTTTGATGTTTTTTAGCTTTAAACATTTTAATTTTATAACCCAAATAAGGGTAAATATCTTCTTGTAATTTTTGCATAAAGTCATGGGCATTAATATCATAATGAAATGTTGCATATTCAAAACCATCAAATTTATCAAAAGTATTGATTATTCATTGTCCATAATGTTCAACTATTTCATTTAAATTCATTTCATTTTTTGGGGTAACAACATTTTCTTCAATTAAATATTTATCATATTCATTATTTTCATTAATTTTATAGCCACTAAATAAAAATACTGTATGGTCTTCACTACCATTAGCATAATCGACACCAATTGAATAACTATCAAATTGATATTGTTTTGTATTGGTATTATAAAAATCTTGTAGATTATACTCTTTAATATATTTACGATAATTTCGTAAAACATAAATGCTGGGGTCATTATCGTTATATTCAAAACCGTAATATTCAAGTTTAAATAAATCGGGTCGTTCTTCTTTATTTGCTAAAACAAGTTTTTTGGTAATATCAGGTATTTTATTTCAAACAGCACCCATAGTTAAACGCAAATTAAAAACACCCAAACCTTTAAATGCTTGTTTATTTTCTGAATATACTTGATTGTGTTCTTTTAAAATGTTTTTAATTCTTTCATTTAAAGGTAAAAATGGCGTTACAAATTTTTCATAAAAGACATGGTATTTATCAAAAGGGTTAAAAGTAAATTGATTAGAATATGTTTTATGAAAATATGTTGTTACTGTTATGTATTGTTTTGCTATGTTGTCTCATTCTTGAAATGTCCAAGATAATTCTTTTACTGGAATAGGATTATCTAAATTATATTGTTCATTAACATCATCATCATTATATTTTTCATAAGATACTTTTAAACTTTTTGAACGAAACATTGAAACTCTTAAATTATTATATCTTTTATCTAATTCTTTATCAGTTAAGATTTCTTTTTCTTCAGCATGTATCATTTCATCAGTTCATGCAGATATAATACCGCTACCTTTACCAACTTTCCCCATAATTTTATTACCATTAGCATAACCCGCAAAAGCAATACGAACACCAATAGGAAAAACAATCTCTCCACCTTCTTTAACATTTTTAGGTCAAACAATACCATTTTCATTGTCGGGTCCTATATCAATCCCATATTTATCATATAGATAATTACAGACATTAATTGTATCGCCAAATGTAGTATCTTCGTGGGTGTTGGCATATCTTCGTAAAATATTAGATGAAGCATCCGTAAAGTTACAAGCAAAAAATAATTTTTCGGCTAAATGATTTCATGTTTTATTAGTACCACGCCCTGCTGAAACAAACTTAAAAAAAGTTGGCGAAGTAAAATATTGGGCATAACTATCACCAACAAAGTCTTTAAATATTTCTCAATCAAAACCAAAATTATAGTCACTAAAATTCAAACCATATTTTTTATTTAAATGTTCATAACTAGTAATTCGTTTTTTGTTATTAATTTTGGTAAAATCTTGCATTTTTAATTAGCCTCCTTTTTTTGATAAAATTATTTGAAGTATTAAATATAATAATTTAAAAAATTGTTTAATTACGAAAGGAAATTATAAAATGGAATTAAAACAAAATTTATTAGGAAATTATAAAGAAAATAAAAGAAAAAAAACAATAAATGAAATTAATAATTTCTTAATTGAAAGAGATAATGAGATATTTAAATTATATCAACAAGGAAAAATATTACAAGGATATAAGGTTGTATCAAAAATACCAAAAACATTTAAAACAGAATATGGGGATAACACTGTAAAAAGACGAAGATATGTTAAATATGATGAAGAAAAAAAAAGAAAATATAAATCGTTATCCTTTAGATGAAGAATTAGGGTTAAAAAAATACGAAAGAATTGAAAAAAATTTAAAAGATAAATATATGTCTTTTATGGGCGATGGGAAAAGATATAAAGATATTTTGCATACAACAGAAAATGCTAACATTAGTGAAAGAACAATATCTAATATTTTTAAAAATGCCGATTTAGAAGAAACCGATTACATTAGTAATAAAAATAACAATAAAATTAAAATCCCAAATAATGTTTTATATATTCAAATTGATGGGGCTTTTGAACCTATGAGAGAAAATAAAAAAAGAGTTGAAAATAAAATATTTCTTGCGACTATGCATGTTGGTGTTGATGAAGAAAAGTCAACAAAAACCAGAATAAAAATGAAAAAGAAAAAAGGCGTTTTTCAAATGATGAATAAAAATCATAAGAATAAAAATGATAAATCTAATATTGATAATTTTATTGATAAAATTTTTAAATCAATGGATACTTATTATATTAATGAAGATACTAAAATATTAATATTGAGTGATGGTGAAAAACAAATTAAAAAAATTTACAAAGAAGTAAAAGCAAAATATAAAAATAATACTGTATCATATAGTTTAGATAAATTTCATTTAGTAAAAATATTTAAAGAATTATTCCCAAATCGTAAGAAAACCCGAATTCATAGATTAAAATATAAATTATCAAAAATATATTTTTTTACTGGAAATTATGAAGCATTATTAGATTTTTTAATGTGTCATTTACACTATGTTATTGATAATAAAAAGAAATTTTTATTAGAAACTATTGAATTAATTAAAAATAATAAAGAAGGAATTGAAAATCAAGCGTTAGAATATAATATTGGTTGTCACATGGAAGGTGATATATCACACTATATTAAGTCTGTTAAGGGGCGTGGCGCGAAAATATATTGTAAAGAAACATTTATCAATATGTTAATTGCTTCAATGTTAAGACTTAATAGTAAAACAAATGAAGAAAAAATTGATAAAACTAATAAAAATAAAGAAAAAATTGAATTTAATATATTTAATTTAAATCAATCTAAAAATCAATTTTTATCTTTATAAAAAATAAAAAACTTTTTAAAATTATTAATAACTTTAAAAAGTATTTTTTAGTTTGTCGAAATTCATAAATTTATAAATTATTTCTTCAATTAAAAATTATGTTTTTTAAAAAAGTTGAATTTTTTATAAATTTTGGTATTATTTAGTCATAAGCGAAACTTGATTTGTTTCTAATTACTTAATTTTATTAAAAACCTCAAAATAATAAATACTACCATTATTCATTGAAAATTATTCCAATTATTATAAATAATATCTTTATTAAAATTAGGACTAACTATTTTAATTGTTTCTAAAATAGAATATAGCAACATATACTCAATAACCAATATTATAAATCATAATACCAAGATTTAAAATAGCAAACATGCCATTTTTTTTAATTTTTTAACACAATATTTTTTTAAATGGTTAGTTATTCAAATTGAAATGTTACTTTTTTTTTATTTTTTATTAAATTATAAATAAAAAAAGTAAATAAATTATAATAAAAACTAATAAAAAATCCAATAATAAATCAAAGTCATAATTATTTTATCAATATCATAATAAAATAATATCAAAAAATTAGGCAAATTCAAGCAAAGAAAAAAAGAAAGGGATGCAGAATATGAAAAATAAAAAAATGAAAAAGAAAACTAAATTTTATTTTGTTTTTTGAACTTTTGTTTCTATACAAATAATGCTAACAATAGTGCTTATAATTTTATTTAGTTAATTATTTTAATGAATATTTTATTACCCCTTTATTTAATATCATTATTACACATTTTAAAGGGAAAATTAGCAATGAAAGTTATTTTATTAAAAAAAAATTTAATTTATGCGCTGTATAGATATAAACGGCAAATTTATATCTTGTTAGATTAATAATAAAATATTTTTAATAAATTGCAACAAGTTTTTCAGAAAAAATTAAATTTTTGTAATCTCATCTTATTTTAAGTATATTTAAGCGCACTAAAAATGATTTATTAAATTTTAAACTAATAAATTTATTTAATATTTTGTAAAAATACTTCTTTTGCACTTATTCAGTTTAAACACGGTAGAAGTTTATCATTTATAACATTAACTATTCAATCTATCATTTTTTGACTAACATTATTAAAATCAGTTCCTTTAGAAAGTCAATATCTAAATTCGCCGTTAATATGTTCAATTAGTGGTTTTTGTTGTGGTTTACCAGGATCACAAAAATAAACTTGTGTTTCAGCAAATATTTTTATTTCTCTTCATTTACTAAATTCTTTTCCTCTATCAGTTATTATTCCTTTAATTTTTCCAATTAAATTATTACTTATAACAATATCTTTAATTTTTTCTAAAAACTAATTAGCAGTATTATTTTTTAATTTCATTGCAAAATAATTTTTACTTGATTGTTCAACTAATACCAAACAACTAGATTGATGGTGGTTTTCGCACAACAGCATCCATTTCCGAATCAACCAATACTAGAAACTTTATTTTCAATATCTCAAATGGATTTAAAATTAATTAATTTTCCGCGATTATCTTGTTTTTGTTTTATTTTATATTTTTTACCACGATGGGGTAAATTTTATTTTCTTAACCCCAATTTTACTAAGTGAATTAATTTATATAAAGTTTTAACACAAGCAGGAAATTTAACACCAAATTCTATAAAATAACGATAAATTAATTGTTCAGGTGTATCGTGGTATTTGTTAAATCTTGTTTTAATAAAATCTAACTGCTCTTTTGTAAATTCAAATATTTTTTTAATACATTTTTTACGTTTTTTTTATAATCTTTTTGTGCTTGATATGGATTATAATCTTCTATATTTTTAAATCTATTAATTTCTCTTTTAACAGTATTAACTGCACGAATCGCTTGTCTTGATATTTCAGATAAATTAAGTTTTCCATTTTTATTTTTACAAGTATCATATAACAATAAATCCTTAAATAAATTTCGTTCATCAAATATTAAATGTTTAAATTTTCTCATTTTTATACAAATTTCCTTCATTTTTTCTTATAATGTATTATATATAAAATAAAGAGGTTAATAAATATGCAAGAATTTAGTAAAATTAATAACAAAAAACGAATTACTAGTTATGAACATTTAAATAAAAAGTATGATTTAAATTTTAGTGACTATATTTTTTTTGATTGAGAATTATTTAAAGATTTTGTTGGTGATATTTGCGCTCGATATTTTATTTCGCCAACTTTTTTAAGTTTGTTTCAACGGTTCGTGGCACTAATAAAACATGAAATCATTTAGCAGAAAAATTATTTTTTGCTTGTAATTTTACTGATGCTTCATCTAATATTTTACGAAGATATGCCAACACCCACGAAGATACTACATTTGGCGATACAATTAATGTCTGTAACTATTTATACGATAAATATGTGATTGATATAGGGCCCGACAATGAAAAAATGGCTTTGTTTGACCTAAAAATGTTAAAGAAGGTGGCGAAATTGTTTTTCATAGTGGTGTTCGCATTGCTTTTGCTTGTTATGCTAATGATAATAAAATTATAAGTAAAGTTGGAAAAGGGAGTGCTATTATAATGGCATGAACAGATGAAATGATATACGCTGAAGAAAAAGAAATCTTAACTGATAAAGAACTAGATAAAAGATATAATATTTTAATAGTTTCAATGTTTCGTTCAAAAATTTTAAAAGTATCTTATGAAAAAATATACAGATGATGATGGTAATAAACAATATAATTTAGATAATCCTATTCCAGTAAAAGAATTATCTTTGACATTTCAATAATGAGAAAACATAGCAATAAAACATATAATAGTAACAAAATTTTTTCATAAAACATATTCTAATCAATTTACTTTTAATCATTTTGATAAATATCATGTCTTTTATGAAAAATTTGTAACACCATATTCACCTTTAAATGAAAGAATTAAAGATATTTTAAAAGAATATATATAATCAAGTATATTCAGAAAACAAACAAGCATTTAATGGTTTGGGTATTTTTAATTTAGGATTAACAATGGGTGCTGTTTGAAATAAAATACCTGATATTACCAAAAAACTTGTTTTAGCAAATAAAGAAGAACGACCCGATTTATTTTAACTTGAATACTGCGGTTTTGAATATAACGATAATGACTCCAGCATTTATGTTTTACGAAATCATTGTAAATATATTAAAGAATATAATTTACAATATTTTTATAATCCAAATAAAAAACAGTATCAATTTGATAGTTATTAAATTGGTGTTGATTATGCTAATGGTAGTGAAGACCACACAGTGTTTTTTATTTAGTGGTTATAAAATTAATTAAAATAATGAATATGATAAATATTTAATTGAAGAAAATATTGTTACACCAAAAAACGCAATGAATTTAAATAAAATAGTTGAATATTACGGGCAATGAATAATTAATACATTTGATAAATTTGATTGTTTTGAATATACTACATTTCATTATGATATTAATGCAAACGACTTTATGAAAAAATTACAAGAAGATATTTACCCTTATTTTGGTTATAAAATTAAAATGTTTAAAGATAAAAAAAATCAGACATCCTTTAATAAAGAAGAAGGTATAATCAATCGTGTAACATGAATAAGAAAAATGTGTGTTCAAGGCAAAATATATGGCATGTTTGATAACTTCCTATTTTTAGATAATTGTATTAGTGAACTAAGATTTAATGATACCAAAACAAAAACACCTGATATTAAAATGTACCATGACCAATATGACGCTTTGTTTTATGGTTCCTATCAATATCGTTTTAAAATGGGAATTTAAAATATTTATGTTATAATACTATTGAAATAAAATTAAAGAATATTTCACTTAACTTTTATCTATATGTTTATTAAATCTGAAATAGCATATTTTTTAGGTTTTGGGCGAGCGATTAATTTTCTTAAATTTTTGTGATAAAAGGACTTGTAATTTAAAAAATTTTTAAGATTATTTAAAACAAATTTAGAAACCTTTATAAAATTCTTCGCTTAACGCTTATAATTTTTCCCAATTATTTTTAAAAGCGTTGCAAAAGTTTTTTTAAAATTTAAGGCATTTTTCGCAAAAATTATGAAAATATCACAGCAAGCCCAAATTAGTACAGTATAATCGCAATAATAATCATTATAATTAATTTTCTTTCTAAATAAAAATATTAAAATGCTTGACTTGCATATATATATATATATATATATAATTTCAATAGGTCTTTATAAAAAGTTTCAAGATTAAAGAAAGGAAATTATACAAAATGAAAAAACTTTTAATTTTATTGAGTGTATTAACGATTAGCGGAACTACTGTACCAGCAACAATCGCCTCTATCTCCTATCAAAAATAAGAAACTATCAAAAAAAGTGATATTAATTATCAACAAACAAATAATTTAGAAACTTTAAAAAGAAATAACAAAAGTATTAATAAATATGAAGATATTAATATTCTTATAGAAAGACTTTCTGAAGAAGTAAATTTTTTAGCTCTATAAATAAAATAAAATGTTGGAGGATATTTTAATTTATTACAAAATAATTATAATTCTAATATATTTTTATTAATTTACAAGTATTAAGCAATGATATAAAAAATTTAAAATATAAAAATTATAATATAAAAGATCTTACAAAAAATACAAAAAATATAATAGATAATATTACTAGTATTATTGATGAAATGGAAAATAATTCATTAAGTATATATCCAAGTCTTTAATGGCGGGTCTGCGATTAAAGCAATTTCTAGAAATATTAAAAATTTAATATAAATAATCGAATCCCTTGGGAAAGAATTACATCTAGAAAAAGATAACAAAAATCAAATTGAATAATTAAAAGAAAAATCAAAACAATTATAATCAAATAATAATGATTTAATTAATAACTTAAATTCAGAAATATTAAGTTTAAAAAGTTAATTAAATGATGCTAATAAAAAAATATTTAATTTTGAACAGGAATAAAACAAAATTAATGAATTAAAAAAAAGATATTCAAAATAAATTAAATTTCGCTTTAAAAGAAAAAGATAAATTAGAACAAGATTTAAAATCTAGTTTTAATGAAATTAAAGACTTTGATAAAAAAATTAAATTAATTAATTAAAAATTAGAAAAAAGTGAACACAAAATAAAAGATCTTAAAAATTCTAATAAAATATACACTTCTGAAATCTTAAATAATTTAAATGAAATATAAAAACTTAATCAAATTATAAGTAAAACAGATAAAAGTAAAGTATCTTTATTATAAACTTTAAATAAAAATATAAAAAATTATCAAGATGAAATATCTGAAAATAAAAAATTAATTAAAAAATATTAAGAAGAAATCAATAAAGTTAAAAATGAAAACAAAGAATTAAAAAAAGAAAAAGATAAATTAAATAATGATTTACAAACTAAAAAAAGTAAAATTGATCAACTAGAACAATCAGAAAATGAATTAGCAAAATTAAAAAAATATAAATATTTATATGATGCAATCATAAAGTTAGTTAAAGAAAGATAAAACCAATAAAAAAAATAAATAAATCTAACTTTAAATTATATGGTAATAAATTATTAATTTATTTCCATATTTAATTAAATTATCAAAAAATATAACGGGATTAAAATATGAAAAAAATATTAATTTTTTTAGGAACAATCAATTTAATAGGAACAAGTACAACAAGTTTAGTTGCCTGTAATACACCACAACAAGAATATACAAAAGAAAAATTAGAACATTTAAAAAAAGAAAACCAAATAAATACCACTAACCAAGAAATTAAAGACAATTTAGAATGAATATCACCCCAAGAAAAACCATTTACTGAAATTGATAATAAATGATATTTTGTTGTATGGCGTGGTAATTCAAATGATGATTGAAAAATAATTAAATTTAAAAATAATGAAGAAATTAAAAGATGACATCCAAAAAATTTGGATGTACAAAATAATATTAAACTTTGTTTAACTAACTATGCACAAATTCCGTTTGAAATTGATTTATCGATCGATGCAAGTACAATTAATAGTTGAAAAAATGATATTAGTAATTATTTTAAATCAGTATATTGTTGAAATAAAGATATAGATATTCCTACTTTAGTTGTGGATAAAAAAACTGGCAAAGTAAAAGTTGAAGGAGAATAGATAAATATAAAAAGTAATTTTTTAAAATGACTTTTTATATTTTTAATGTAATTAATGAAGAAAGTTTTTTTCATTATTTTTATTAAATAATTTAAAATTATTAATATTAATTTGTTTTTTTATGGGCGGATAGTAAAATATTATACTATTTGATTGTTTTAAAAAATTAACAACTGCAATATTTTAATAAGATTTTTCATCTTCAATACCATTTTTATATAAATATCATGTATCATATTCGATTAATTTCAAATATGTATTTCTATCTTTTCCGCCGGCTTTAATTCAAATCGGAGTATTTTGAATTAATTCAAAATTAATATCTTTTCCTTTAATAATTTTTTCATTTGTTTTTTATATAAAAATTGTAATATCATAATTTCCATAACCTAATATTTCCGATATTTCAATTTGATTTAAATTAAATAGTTTTTCATCATAAGTTATTTTTATAATATCTTTAACTAATTTTTTAGTCATATTTATTAAAGACGCCTTAGAATAAATTAAAATATATCATTGAGAAAAATAGTTTAAATATTTCTATATCTTATTATTGGAAACAATTAAATTAGTTAAATATTTGCCATATTCACCATCAGATAATTTAATTTCAGTCGGAATAAGGGAGGGAATATTGTTTGTTTATAATTTATTTGTTTTTGATAATCAGTTAAAATAGTTTGCTTCTAATTGATAAATGAAGTTTTATAAAATATCTTTGTTTTTAACAGTTACTTTAATTTCATCAATGTTATTAATAATATTTTGATTTTTTAAATTTAAATTTGTAATTTGTCCAGTTTTTGGGTTAATAATTGGTGTATTTTGTTCACCATTTCCATCTCAACGATAAACTAATTTAAAATAATTACTCATATCATTTTTTCAATGATTAATTGTACTTGCATCAATCGATAAATCAATTTCAATCGGAATTTGCGCATAGTTAGTTAAACAAAGTTTAATATTATTTTGTAAATCCAAAGTTTTTGGATGCCACCTTTTAATTTCTTCATTATTTTTAAATTTAATTATTTTTCAATCAGCATTTTAATTACAACGCCAAACTACAAAATAATATTTATTATCTACTTTATTAAACACATTATCATTTACATAAAATTCTTTTCAATAATTTTTATATGAACTAGGCCCACCAGAAAAATAAAAATATGATGAATTTAACAATACTTGACAATATTTAAATTCTCAATAACCATTTTCTATTTTATTAGTAATTGAAATTAATTAAAAATAATAAGGATAAAATAATTTAATATCATCATTATAACCTTTATTAATTGCGTATTTACTGTATTTATAATTTGATAACATATATATAACTTGTTTAATTTTTTTGACATCATCTTCATTCAGAGATATTGGATTATCTAATTTTCAATTTTCAAATAAACCATCAATAACATCTTCGGGTTTTTGTCCTTCAAATTTCTGTCTTAATTTAGCACTTTTATTTATAGGATTACCTTTTTCGTCGTATTTTGCTCCTTGAAATTTTCTATCATAATTATAACGATATTTTAGATAATTTAACAAAACAATATTTAATTTTTTAACATCCAATAAACCTAAAATATCTTTTCATTGAATTTAATTTTTGGCAATACTTCAAGGCAAAAAAATTTCAGTAAATCAATATTGAAATATTTTTACATTATGGTTTGTTTTAATTTGCATCAATAACAAAGGTACTAAACTTGCATTTAAATATTTGATGATGTATAATAATAAACACCATTGACATTGCCTCAAAACTTAATATTTCCAAATAACATTGATTTAGGATATTTAATTTCAATTCCAGTAAATACGTTATCTTTGGGTAATAATTTTTGTAAAACTAAATGAATACTATTTTAGTTTTTTCACTTAAAATTAGTTATTTTAACTAAATGGGTAGATTTAATAATATCAACACCATCAGGCAAATAAGGGCGTTTGTATTCTTCAATAATATAGCATTCATTTTTATTGTTTTCGTTAATTGGTTCATTAATAGATAATATTTTTAAGTCTAATATATCTAAAAATGGTTTGTCTTGTTTTGAAATACTATTAATTAAAATATCTTTTTCATCAATCATTACATAACTAGTGATATTATCTTGGATTGTGGCGTTTTTCTGTATTTGTAATTTAAAATTAAAGTCACTAATTTCATAACCAATAATTTTAATATATTCATATTTGTCAATAAAACCAATTTTAACGCTATTTTGCAAGTAATTTAAGATTGGTTTTTGCTTTGTCTTAACAAGATTATTAATTTTATAAATATATAAAGTTCTCGAACAGTATTCAGTAAATAATTGTTATAAGTCGGGGTCTCTCTGTACTGCGATTGATTAGCAAAATCGAACGGAATACTATCAATTGAATAATCAATTGGTTCGTCATTTAATTGTGATAACATTTTTTCAGATGGTTTTAACATTATTCTTGTTATCCTTGTTCTTCGTTGGGTATATTGATAATATTTTCGTCGTTTTTAAGTTGTCTGTTTAAAGTAGCGTTTACTGGTAAACGAACATCAACAATTAACTCATCAATATTTTTAATATTAAATGTTTTACTATTTAAAATTGCATCATCATATTTAATTAACTTAATAATAAATTCAGTTAATTTAATCTCTCCAATATATATCATTTGTTCATAAGAAGCGTTTGTTTGAATATTTACACCAGCAACTTATGCTTTTGTTTGTTGAGCTCCCTTGACGACATCTGGAACTTGATCTCGATTTATTTTATATTAATTTGTTAATAATCAATTATATATTTTGGTTAATTGTTCACCCTTAAAATTACCAGCGATATAGTCTGCTGGTTTAAAATTACTATCGGGGTTATCATCAATTAATAACAAGTCATTTTCAATAAATGATGACAACATTTTACTAATTTCTCGGTCAATAACACCAGTAACGCCATTAGTATTAATGGTAAATTTGCCGCTATTTAATAATGGGTCTAACATTATTTTTTCAGCAATAATATCTAAAAAATACTAGCAAATTGTTTACAATAACAGGCAGAATTATCTAAATTAGGGTTATTAGGAATAATTTCAATTGGAATAAAATCAATTGGTAATATTTCTTCTCTTTGTAATGTTGTATAGTTATTTCATTTAGTATCATCAATATATAAGTCGATAATAGTACTGTATAATCGTGTTTTTAACTTTCTAATAACTTTTGCTTGTTTAGTTGCATAATCAATTTCTATTTTTTCATTCATAAAAAACACTCTGGTCATTTTTGAGATGGGGGACATAATCAAAAGTGCAAGATACTAAATTACCCAATTCATCATACTGATCATTGTAAAAATCAATAGTAATAAAATTAATTTTTTAATTATTAGCAAAAATAAAATATGCACTTTTACCATTTTTATTAATTTTATATTCATTATATCAATTATTATTAATAAAGTCCTGCATTTTTAAAAAGTTATTAATTAATTTAGTGTCTAAATGCTGATTATTAATTGTATTATAAATTCTAATTTCTAACTAACGCGGATTTAAAAAATTAGCATTATCTTAGCAAATTCTTTTTTATAAAATATCATTATGTTTTTGCGCAGTAACATTTTTACTATTAGTAATCGTTGATGCTAAATTAAGATAATAACTATCAATATCATAGCCTTTCTTTAAATTCTTTTTGGCCGGTAACAATTCCATTTATTTCACCTCTTTATTTTGTATCTTCTTTTTTAATAACATCTTCAATACTATCTTTTTTTGTTTTTTTTATGAGTTTTGATAAATCTAATTGTTTCAATAATCAAAACTATAATTACAGCTCCGATAAGCGGTGCTGAAAAAATAACATATACTGGTCAAGAAATACATAATGTTTTTTTTATTCTATAAAACAAATAATAATTCCTATAATAAAAAACAATGATGAAATTCCAAATATTTTCAAAAACATAATTAAATCTTTAATAGTTACTTTTGGCATAAAAACATCTCATTTCTAATTTACTTTTTTTCTTTCAATATACAATTTTTTAATTTTAACAATATCTCATATTGATGATAATTTAAACTCACCTTATGGAAATAATTGAATGGTAATTCAAATACTTGGATTATTTCCATATGATATTCAAATTGCTAATTGGCCTTTAAATTTTATATGAGTAATTATAAATAATTCCATTTCATAATTTGTATAACACCACAAACGATAATAATGTTGCAAATTATTTCAATTTTTA
This sequence comes from Spiroplasma endosymbiont of Antitype chi, assembly GCA_964019725.1. Lineage (GTDB taxonomy): Bacteria > Bacillota_I > Bacilli_A > Mycoplasmatales > Mycoplasmataceae > Spiroplasma. The sequence goes on from OZ026467.1 coordinate 983,220, forward strand.
ATTTTATACATTTTATAACCTTGAACAAAATCACCAGTATCTAATTTTTCTCATTCATTAGGAATTTTGGGCAAATATTTTTTTTGTAAATAAAAATTATCAATATATTTAGTAGTACCAAAGGTATTGTCTATAATCTCAATTCCCACAACTCCAACATCAATAACATCATAATTTGCAAATATTTTACTTCCGCCAAAACTAGGATCTCAAATTTTTAATTCCTCTGTTTCAACATTAAAGTCAACATTATTATGTTTACTGGCATTTGATATTAAAGTAATTTTATTTTGTTTTAAATCTGAAACTGGAATTTTTCCATCATCATTTTAATGATAGTTTTATTATCAAATGGAACACTTAATTAATTGTTAGAATTATATATAACTGATTTGTTATCAATTTTAAGTAAATTATCAATTTTTTTATCTAATTTGTTATCAGTTTCTATTCTTTCAGTTTTTTATTTTTCTAATAAAGTATCAACTTATAATTTTGTATAATATGCTTCTAAATCTATCATTGTTAAATCAATACCTTCTTTTTGAAAAGTACGAAACATTTTCTTTAAAGTTGTTAAATTAGCAACCGATTTTGCATAATTAGGCATTAGACCTCGTCATGTTGCCATTGGGTCATTTTGTGAAGAATAATTAATATCACCAATATTCATATTTGACGAAGTAAAGAATTAAATTGGAATGCATTTAAATGTTCAGTGTTCAATCGCAATAAATACCATATTAATACAAATTTTCTTTAATAATGGGTCTTTAAATGTTTCAAACTTTAATTTTGAAAATAGATAGTTTAAATATGAATTAATCATATTTTGTGCTCTTAAAGCAAATGTTTTAAATCATAATTCTACATCGCATTTAAAGAATTTATTATAACGAACTTGAAATTGCGTAATTTTACCCGTCATTGTAATAAAATTATTATAATTTTCCAAAGTAACATTTTGTCATAATTCATTTAACATTTAATCATCTCCTTATCATTTACTTTTTTTTAGAATATATTTTATTTAAAATAAACTTTTTACTATTTAATAGTGTTTTTTGTTTTAATTGTTTTGTTTAAATCTTTTTTTGTTCTTAGTTGTTTGTATGCTTGAAATACTAGTCCATTATCCAATAAACTAGTAACAGCACTATCTTCTATCTTATTTAACAATTTATCTTTATTAAAGTTATTTTTTAAATTGTTATTGCATTTTTAATGCTTTAGCAATTGTCAGATATATTTTAAAAATATCTTTTAATAATTATTGATAAAGCAGCTGGAGCAAAAGAAACTAAATTAAACAAACTGGTTTTTTAAATCCCAAACCAATAAACAACTCACTTTTCATATAGAATTTAAAAGGTTCTGGGGACAAGACAAAATGTTCTGCTTTGATTAAAGTTGTCATAACGACAATAGGGGTGTATTTACGTTTTTTATAATATATTGTTAAAGCAACTTTTCGCCCGCAACTGATAAAGGAACAATTTTAACTGCTAAAAAAACATTAGAACCATAAGCAAAGGCTAATAATTTTTTAGTTACTTTTTGAATATAAAAATTTGTATTTAAATAATTTAAGGCTTTATTTAATTTAATTGGTGTTTTATGTAAAAGATTTAATAATTTATTATTGTATATTTTACTGCCCCGCATTAAATTAGCATTTAATAGTAGATTTTTACCAACACCTTTTTTATGAAGATTGGTCATAATATTATATCGCTCATTAGTATTAATTTTTCTTATTTTATCAATATTTAATCCACATTCAGACAATCATTTATTAGCATTTATTTCATTTATGCGTGGTATTTTTTGAATTAATTTAGGGCTTATTTTTTGAATATTTTTCTCAATTTTTAATAAAAATTATTAATTTTTTATAAATTAGAAACTTTAAAACCCTTATAAAAATCATTTTGGGCTAATTTTCCAATTTTATATAATAAAGTTTCATTATTAGCATGCTTTGTAAAATCAAATATTAATTTATCAGATAAAATCTTTTTACCTGTAACTTGTTTTACAATATCTTCTAAGTTATTAGCGGTTATTACAACTAATTTTTCAAGTAGTTTAGTTTCTTTTGCTAATTTTAAAATTATAGTTGTTCGAGCGGCGCGCGTTAATTTACCAACCTCACCAATTGCTGGTAACAAATTTAAGGCAGTACTTTTTACTGTTACTTCTGATGTTAATTTATCGTATATTTGATTTACGGCAAAATCGGTTGCCGTTTCTACTCCAAACGAGATAAATGCTGCAGCAAAATTAGATAATCCAGCCCCCAAGACTAATAGCCGAAGAAATACCACCAGTTAAAACTGATAAAACAAGGGCTGTTTTAGATGTTCCAATTGGTATATCTATCAAACAAAAAAGTACTATTTTTTAGTACTTAATAATTTTTAATTTTAACATTGATCGGATTTGTTTGACCAGTAGCATTGTTTTTACCTTCAATTTTAACTTCAACAGTTTTATCAATTGTAATATTAATTGGTCAATCTTCACCTTTACTTTCGATAAAGTAATCAAAATCAGTTTCTGTTAAAGAAATATCTACGGATTTAACTGCTTTTAAAACAACATCTTTAAATTGTTGTTTTAACTGTTCTGTTGTTGCTTTTGTTGGGTCTATAACGTCAATATTTGGTTTATCTAATTTATTAATTTTACTAATATCAATTTTTGCAATAATATGTTTAATAATTCCCTTTGGTTCAACTACTGCACCATCTAAATATAAAACTCTTTCCATAATCAAAGTATTACCCATTCCAGCGCATAATGCAGCAGTATCAACTCTTAATGGCATATGGTCTTTTTTGCACAAGATAATAGGGTCATATTTTTTTACCAAATTTAAAGGCAATTGCATTAAAACCACCTGGTAATAGAATAATTGTTCCTTCTGAACCATTTTTATTAATAATTGGTAATTTTTTAGGAACCATATAGTATGTTGTTTCTTCAACAGTTTTCATTACTCCACTTGTTGTGATTACACCATTTATTTGATCATTTGATCCAAGTTGTAACTGTAATTTATTATGAATTCCACGAATAAAATCAGCCGAACCTAAAACAACTGTTTCTGATGGAGTAAAGCCATTTTAATATATTTTATCCATAATTTCATCATGAATTTGTAAAGCGTTTGTATCATCTGATTTTTGTCCCTTAATAGTTGTAACTGTTTCTTTATTAATAATTTCTAAAATTTTATTGCGTTTATAAGCAAATGAATTATTTATTGCCCGCTTAATATCAGCAACCCAAAGATTGGGATTAAAATCACTTTCTAAGTTGTGTATAATTTATGATAAAAAGTTAAAATTGTATCTAATTCAACAATTCCATCTTCAAATTCCGCTGTTGAATATTTTAGTAGATTATAATCGACATTAAATGCTTGTCCGTTCGTTCCCAAACATTCATTGTATTTAATATTTTTCTTTCTTTTATATGTTAAACCAAATTTATTTGCTTCTTTTCAAGCAAATAATGCTTATCAACCTAATTTTTGTTGGTAAGTTTGTAAATATTATTGTTCAAATGTTTCTTTATCATTAACTGTTGCTTGGTTAACAATATCATCAAAAATTATTTGTCGGTTTTGTGCCATAATTATTTCCTTCTTTCTATTTATTAAATACATTGTCTGTATCTAAAATATTGTTTTCTTTGTTTTATTTTTTTGGTACACCACCAGTATTAACTGTTTGTACCTTAATTAATTCATCATAAAAACTTTGCAATTGTCCTTTAATGATTTCAATATCATCAGTAATATCATAAGATTTTAATAAAACATTTTTAAAATCTTCATTATCAGTTAAATAATTAATAAAATCAATTACTTCATTTTGTTTTATTTGAATTTTTTGTTTTTCAATTTGTGAAGTTAATCCAATATTTTTTTGTTTGTAGTTCGTTGATTTGCTGATTACTATTTTCTAAATTACTTAAATTAAATTCTTCAACTTCATCAATATTTTCCAAAATAATTTCAGCATTTTTAATATCAAAAATATCATCTTCATTTTTAGTTTGTTCATTATTTTAATTAATAAGAACATATTTTACATTTTTTAATGCTATTGTTTTTCATCCTATTTTTTAATATTTGTATTTGTTATTTTTCTAATCGCTTTTTGGATAATTTCAAAACTATCTACTCAAAAAGATAAAAAATAGCGTTTAGTTTTTATATTTAACTAATTAAATATTGAGCCTTTAATTTTTATTTCCCCATCTTTTTTTAATTTCAAAAACTCGGTTAAAATAGATGGACTATATATTGATAATTTTGAATAATTTAATCCGTCTCATTGACATTTAGCAGAGCAAGCATCAACTTCAACACCACCAGCAACCAATATATTAATTTTAGTTTTAATAGGATTTTCATGTAATCTAACAATTAATTCTAATTTATTAACTATTTTATTTTTCATTCTAGGTTTATTAGTTATTGATTTTTTAGTTAAATTACTTTTTGTTTGCGCCATTTTTATCAACTCCTTTTGATAAAAAATATTATAAATGTTTCCAAACATCGCGTTCGCACTCTGTCATTTTAATATTTTTTTTTATAAACATAATTTTTTTAACAACTGGCGATTGTAAAACATAATTTAAATTAAATAGATATTTGCATAAAACTTTTAAACCACCAATAAATTTAGGAGTAGATAATGGATTTTTTATTTTTAAACCCTTATGAAGTTGATAATCTTCAATTATTACAATAACTTTATTTAAATAAGAACAAATGTTATTTTTAAATTTATTTAATATTAAATAAATATAATTTACTGCTTCTTTTTCATTTTTGGAATTAAAAGTAATATTATTAATTATTTTCTTTTGCAAAACATTATAAATAATAATACCATTTTGTCCAATTACAGCAGGGTCAATTGCAATAATATATTTTAATTTATTTGGTTTATTTTTTATCAATTTGTAATATTTTTCAACCATCGGAAGATAAATATAAAATATCATTAATTTTATAATGTTGCATATATTAAACAATAACATCTCATTTATCTTCAAATAAATTTAAAGACATTTTTGCTAATTATAAACATTGCAAATAATAATTATTTTTATGATGTGAAATATGACAATTAATAGGTTGACAATTAACTCAATCAAATGAAGTTGTTATTTCATTTCAAGTTTTATTGATATATTTACTTTTATATTATTGCATAATATTTTTTCCTTTCTTTTTATTTATTTTTTAAATAAACAGAAAATTTTTTTTTTTAATATTTTGATATTTAGTAAATAATGTATTGGATTTCAGTATTTATTTCACCCCCCCGCTTCACTCCGATGGTGAGCGGGGGGGTAATATTATTTAGACAGAATTTATTCCCCCAAGGAAGTAAAACGGTTTTACACAGTTATTAATTATGCTTCATCTATCCCTAGACAACTTTATATAAAGAAAATAACCTTTTGGAGTTCCAACCTTCTTATTTTTTAGTGTCCGATATTTTTTTTTCGGTTTAACAGCGCTCTTTTTATGAAAACAAGCCAAAAACACATGCTCTGATATTTCACAAATGATTAATCTTGTCAATAATTAAAGAAATAAATAGGATAGTAAATCCAATCGCTTTCACACTTTCTTTAAGGCTTAGTGTCATAGATTAGTTATCCATCTTTAAGCATCAAAAAATATTAAGTTTTAGGGTTTGAATTATTCATCGAATAATATCTTTATTTAAAATAAAATTTATAAAAATATCGTTTATTTTTTATAATAAAAACATAATAATATCTGTTTTTATTATAAAAATTCTAAATTTAAAGATACTATCCGATGAATAATTCAAATAAATTTATGTTTTTTAATATAAAAATAAAAAACAATCTCACAAGAATTGTTTTTTGCCGGTTCATCGTACAGGACGCCAGACATTAATTCTAATTAAAAAAAAGTTTTACAATACTAATTGCAAAACGATTTTAATTTTTATTAACACAAATTAACGAACTAAAAATATTTGGTGGTCCTTTAGGTAATTGTCGTTTATGTTCAGAACTTTGATGTAATTTTTTAATTCGTTGTTTAATAGCTGCTGGAACCGATTTTCCTTGTAAATAATAATCTAATTGTTGATAGGTAAATCCCAATTCTTTCTCGTCAGTTTGATTAGTTCATAATCCCGCTGTTGGCGGGCGTGAAATAATTTGTGATGGCACGCCTAATAGTTGCGCTGCTTGCTGAACTTCATATTTTATTAAATGAATAATAGGAACTAAATCAGCGGCACCATCACCATATTTAGTAAAATATCCAACATGTCATTCATCAGCATTATCTGTGCCCAAAACCATATAATTATGGCTTTTTGCTAAAGCATATAGGGTCGTCATTCGTAAACGCGGTTTAATATTAGCGAATGCTAATTGATGTGGTGGTAAATCTAATGTTGAAATTAAATTATTATATGTTCCTGTTAAATCAACAAGATGATAATTTAATTGATGATTATTAATTAATAATTGTGCACATTCTCGATCAAAATAATCAGAATGACATGGCATGATAACTGCTAAATGATAATTAGGAAAAGCTTGTTTTGCTAATAAACTAACAACAGCCGAATCAATTCCGCCAGATAAACCAACAATAACCCCTTCGCATTTGGCTTTTGTTACTTCTGATTTAATTCATTTTACTAAATAACTCAAATATTGTTTTAATTCTTTCATCATTATCCATCTCATTCTAATTCGTAATCAAAAATTTTAACAATATCACCCGCTTTTGCTCTTTTTGCTCGTAATATTTCAAAAACTTTTAAATCTTGTAATTTTTTATTAAATAATAATAAATTATCATAGGTTGTAATTGGTGTTTTATGATAAGCGCGATAAACTGCTGCCCCCGCCACTTTTCAAACACCATTGCCAATATTAACAACCTCCACTTCTTGTTCGATTGGTGCGGTATAATTATATAATTTATATTCTTCTTCCGTTGATGTTATTTCATCTAATTGCCATAATGCTTTATTATCCTTAATTTTTGTCAAAGCTGCCCCAATTTTATTTATTAACAATGATAAATTTTTATTCATTAAATTACTAACTTCAATAATTTCTGCAGTTGGAATTTGCGTCTTAAATTTAATTAATTTTTTTTCTGAAATCTCGAGATCCATTTTATTTGCTACAATAATTTCTGGTCGTAATTCTAATTTATAATTATATTTTTTTAATTCTGCTTTAATATTTAAATAATTTTGGTAAACATCTTCTGTTCCATAATTCCCTGACATATCCAAGACATGGACAATCAATTCACAACGTTCAATATGGCGTAAGAAATCATGCCCCAGCCCCTTACCCGTTGCCGCGCCAGCAATTAACCCTGGTAAATCCGCAACAACAAAATTATGATGTTTTTGATCTTGAACCACTCCCAATTGTGGGGTTAAGGTAGTAAATGGATAATCAGCTATTTGTGGTTTAGCTTTTGAAATTTTTGCTAATAAAGTTGATTTACCAGCATTCGGTAAGCCAACTAGACCAACATCAGCCAAAACTTTTAATTCACAACAAATCTCTAATTTCTCACCCAAATCACCGGCTTCAAAGATAGTTGGTGATTTATTTTTAGAATTTGCAAAGCGGGCATTACCACGACCACCCCGGCCACCTTTTGCTAAGACAACTTCTTGCTGATTAGTAGTAATATCACCAATAATTTCATTTGTTTGATTATTATAAATTAATGTACCTAACGGAACTTTAATATACTTATTAGTAGCATTTTTGCCATGCATATTTTTAATGCTTCCATTTTGACCTTCGGCTGCTTTAATTTCTCTCTGATATTTTAAATCAAGTAATGTATTCATCCCTTCGTCGCCAACAAAAATAATGCTACCACCATTACCACCATCTCCGCCCGAAGGACCACCTTTTGGAACATATAATTCACGATGAAAAGCAACGGCGCCATCACCGCCTTTTCCTCCAAATAATTTAATTATTGCAACATCAATAAATTTCATTATGCACCCTTTTATCGTTATTTTAATTTTGTGTCCTTAAAAATAATTACCATTTTTATTACATTACAAATAATTTTTATCTGCCAACAATTTTATCTTTGTTTTTCATAACTCAATACTTATAATCGTTTTAAAACTACTTTTTCAATTAAAAGTGACCTTTTTAATTTTCGCTTCAATAACTTATTACAAAATTAGAATATACTTTTAGTATATTAAAATATTTCTTGCAATAATTCTCTTTATAATAAAAAAATTATTAATTAAGTTATATAAATTTATCTTGATAATTAAAGAAACCTACTTTATTTTTTTTAATTATTAACATATTATATTATAACAAAATTTAAATATTTTAGAATTTATTTAATATTCAAAAAATAAAAAAACAATTTTAATTTTTTTAGACAATGTTATAAAAAGTAAATTATTATTTTAAATAATTACTATTTTTAAATTCAACCATAATTTGTTTACAAAGATCATCAAACTGTGAATAATAAAATGAATATCAATGAACATTTGTTAATTGATATTTAAATCATGTTATTTGTTTTTTAGCATAAATTTTATTAGCTTGAACCATCGCCGCTAATGTTGCATCATATGAGAGATCGCCTTTTAAATAACGAATAATCTCTGGACATCCAATAATTTTCATACTTTGTTTTGTTGAATCATAATTGCAATATTTATATGCCGCTGCAACTTCGGAAAATAAACCCCTTTCTGTTAATCTTAATACCCGTTCAGATAAATATTGATGCAGTTCTGTTTTATCTGGTAATAACCCAATAATATATGGTTCAAAATATCATTCATTGCGGTGATGATCATTAACTGATTTTAATGTTCCGGTTTGGAAATAATATTCTAATGCACGCCAAACGCGTTTTCGATTATTAGGATGAACCTTAGTGCTCTCTTGTGGATCAATTGCTGCTAATTTTTCTCACAAAGCATAATTAGAAATATGTTCATATTCTTTTGTCTTTAATAAATCGCGACCCTTGTCAGAAAATTGATAATTTTTTAATAGTGAATTAATATACAGCCCACTACCTCCAACTACAATTGGAATCTTATTTTTAGTTCATAATTGGGATAATATTTTTCGCCCTTCTTGCTGAGCCATCTTAATAGAATAATTATCATTTAAATCAATTGTTGATAATAAATGGTGTGGAATACCAACTTGCTCAGACGGTGTTATTTTATTTGTTGCAAGATTTAACCCATTAAAAATTTGAGTAGCATCAACATTAATACATTCCCCATTAAAACGCTGAGCCATCTTAATTGATAAATCAGTTTTACCACTTCCTGTTGGACCAACAATTAAAATAACTTTTTTCTGCACAATCAAAACCTTACTAATATATTTATAAATTTTATCGGATAATTAATTTTTTTTAAATTAAAAAACTAATATTCAACCATTAGCCTTTGCTTTATTGTAAAAATAACTCTGAACCGCTTTAAGTGCTTGGGGGTTTTTGTATAGTTACTGATTTATATAGCGGTTAATAACCCCCAAAATATCTTAGCTTTATAATAAACGTAGAAAACTGTTTTTTCGGACAATTATATTTTATCATATTTTATTTCTTTTTAGAAAAAATGGTAAACTTCGTTTATTCAATTCATAAATTAGGTATTAAGAAAAAAGTTTAGGTTTTGGTATAAAAATTATCCTTTATTTTAAATATATTTATAAAAAACTGATAAATCAACCCTTTAAAAATTTAATCTGACTATTTTATTTATATTTTTTATAAAATCTAAGTTTTTGCAAAACTATCATAAATTAGAAATTACAAAAATTCCGATTAAATAACTAGAAAATTTTCCATAGATATTTGCAACAACTAATTTAACTCCAATTTTTTGTTCAATTGGTAAAATTGGTAAGTTTTCAAAAATATTCTCGTTACTATTAACAAAAGTATGGCCATCAACAAAATATTTGGTTCATTTTTCAGGATCTCATACCGCAAAAGTTAAAGTGATTCATTCAATATCATGACTAATAATATTTTTAATTCTTTCTTTATCGTTTTTGTTGCTATATTATTTTCAAATATTTTTTAATTGAACATTATAGTGTGTCTGCACTTTTTTCAAGTAAGTGTTAAGTAAAACATAATAAAAAATTCCTTGATAAAATTTTGTGTTTTCATTATAATTTGCACTAGTATGATTTAAAGTAGATGAATGAGAATCTTTAAATCAATCTTTTACATTTTTACTACAAAGTTGGTCAACATATAATCAACGTTTTTTGTCATATAAATCTGATTTTTCTTAAATTGGATTATCATAATAATATACTAAAGTTTCTAAATCAGTTACTGTTTTATTTTTACTTGTTTGATCTAAATATCAATTATATTTTTTAACAACCGTTGGCCGCGGCTGACTTATTAAATATTGCGATGACAGCAGACTTTTTTTCATATATTCTAAACTATCTTTTGCTAAATTTTATTCGCTATTATTTTTTTAATTGCGACATAGTTAGTTGTATTTTTTTAAAATATCTTTTTTTAATATTAATATTAATAATATTTTCTTTTGGTAAAAAAGTTGGTTTTACTCATGTATCAAGATTAGAATCAAATAATGTGTTAACTTTACTATTTTCATCCAAAACAAGGCTATTAATAGTTTTCTTAGTATTTTCTGAAATTTGATTATCTGAAATATAGGGTAAATCAGGGATTAGGTTACATCCAATTGTGTATGTTGCGGGAGTAGCTAAGATGATAATTTCAGCAAAGACACTGAACAATTTTTCCATTCATACTTATCTCTTTTGCTAATAATTTAACATTTGGTATTGTATAATTACAAATAATAATATATCATTTTTATTAAAAAACAAGATTAAAATATCTTTTTTCTGTGAAAACCATATACATTTTAGACCACTAATTTAGTCTTTAAATTAGAATGGAGATTAAAAGTATATGGTAACAATTATTCCTAATGAAAATGAATTATATTCATTACAAAGAAAAATAAAAAAATGATATTCACAAGAAGAACCTTCAAAACAAACAAACTATATTTATCAAAATATCATTAATTATTTTAATTTATGTAAAAAATAATATTTATATAAAAACTAATTAAATAATTTAATTAAATTATTTTATAAATCAAAACAAACTTTTTTTTTTAATTTATATAAAAAGATTCAACTTTGTCTTAAAGAAAAATTAAATTTTATTGTTTTTAGCTAAAAATCAACCAGACCAATTAATATTAATAACCATTATTCAAAAACTTACAAGATTGCTGTTGCAAAAATGGTGAAAAAATATCGACAAAAATATGGAACTTGTATTTATTAGTTTTATAATTTAACACTGGCTCGGTTTTTCAGATATAAAAAATAAAGTAATTAAACATAACATTAAAACTTTAATTAATTGGAATAAATAATTTAATAATTTTTATCTTAAAAACAAGAAAATCAAGACTTATAAACGTTATGAAATGTCTGAATTAGGATATTTACAACATGATATTAAAATTATGACACCAAATATGACTGGTTTTAAACGTAATTTATATTGGTATGATTTTATTGATAAAAAATCACGCTTTGGTCTTGCTTATTTATCTGAAAATAAATCACAGTCATCAGCAATTGGTATTTTTAATCAAGCTTATGATGATTTTTTAAATAATAATAAAATTAGAATAAAAAGAATTAAAACCGATAACGGTCCTGAATATGTTTATAGTTATAATCCGGAGTATAAATATCATAAAAGTGAGTTTACAAAATTATTACATCAAAAAGGTGTTATTCATCAAACAACACCAATTCTTTCTCCTCGATCAAACGGTAAAATTGAAAGATTTCATCAAAACTGAAATAAATTTTTTGAATATCTTCCTCGTTATCCTAAAAATAGTAATGAATTACTAAAATTAATTAATATCTTTTTAGATTATTAAAACAATGTTAGACGACATAAAAGCATAAATTTTTTAACACCATCCGAAGCTGTGTTAAAATTTTTAAAATACTAACTGGTATAAAATGTATATGGCACCTTACATCCCTAAAACGATATAAAATATGGTTTTTTATAAAATAATTTTAAAAAAATGCGGATAATAACCATAAAATAAAGCATTATATGGGTCACGGTACATTTTACTGTCGGGTTTGTTTGTTTTGTTATCGCCAAACCTTAGTTTACTAATGCAATTATCTAAAAATTGGAAGTTATCTAACATACAATATATTTTGCCTTGAACAAATATTTTTCTTATTCATTTTACACGATTGATTATACAAGCTTCTTTATTAAAAGAAGTTTGATGTTTTTTAGCTTTAAACATTTTAATTTTATAACCTAAATAAGGGTAAATATCTTCTTGCAATTTTTGCATAAAATCGCAGGCATTAATATCATAATGAAATGTAGCATATTCAAAACCATCAAATTTATCAAAAGTATTGATTATTCATTGTCTGTAATGTTCAACTATTTCATTTAAATTCATTGCTTTTTTTGGGTTAACAACATTTTCTTCAATTAAATATTTATCATATTAATTATTTTCATTAATTTTATAACCACTAAATAAAAACACTGTGTGTTCTTCAATACCATTAGCATAATCAACAACAATTGAATAACTATCAAATTGATAATGTTTTGTATTTTTATTATAAAAATCTTGTAAATTATATTCTTTAATATATTTACGATAATTTCGTAAAACATAAATGCTGGGGTCATTGTCGTTATATTCAAAACCACAGTATTCAAGTTAAAATAAATTGGGTCGTTCTTCTTTGTTTGTTAAAACAATTTTTTTAGTAATATCAGGTATTTTATTTCAAATAGCCTCCATAGTTAAACGCAAATTAAAAATACCCAAACCATTAAATGCTTGTTTGTTTTCTGAATATACCCGATTGTGTTCTTTTAAAATATTTTTAATTCTTTCATTTAAAGGTAAAAATGGCGTTACAAATTTTTCATAAAAGACATGATATTTATCAAAAAGATTAAAAGTAAATTAATTAGAATATTTTTTATGAAAAAATGTTGTTACGGTTATGTATTGTTTTGTTAAAATATATCATTCTTGAAATGTCCAAGATAATTCTTTTACTGGAATAGGATTATCTAAATTATATTGTTCATTATCATTTCCATCCGTTTATTTTTAATAAGATACTTTTAAAATTTTTGAACGAAACATTGAAACTCTTAAATTATTATATCTTTTATCTAGTTATTTATCAGTTAAGATTTATTTTTCTTAGGATTTTATCATTTAATCTGTTCATGCCAATATAATACCACCCCATTTTCCAAATTTACCCATAATTTTATTACCATTAGCATAACCCGTAAAAGCAATACGAACACCAATATGAAAAACAATTTCGCCACCATCTTTAATATTTTTAGGTCAAACAATGCTATTTTCATTGTCGGGTCCCCTATATTAATCCCGTATTTATCATATAAATAGTTACAGAAATTAATTGTATTGCCAAATTTAATATTTTCGTGGTTGTTGGCATATCTTCGTAAAATACTAGATGAAGCATCAATAAAATTACAAGCAAAAAATAATTTTTCTGCTAAATGATTTCATGTTTTATTATTACCACGACCCGCTGAAACAAACTTAAAAAAACTTGGCGAAGCAAAATATTGGGCATAACCGCCACCAACAAAGTATTTAAATATTTCTCAATCAAAACCAAAATTATAATCACTAAAATTTAAATTATATTTTTTATTTAAATGTTCATAACCAATAATTCGTTTTTTGTTATTAATTTTACTAAATTATTGCATATTAATTGACTTCTTTATTTTAAATATAATACATTATAAGAAAACATGAAAGGAATTTGTATAAAAATGGCACACTTAATTTATTAGAAATATCACAATAAACGGGTCGCGGAGTTAATAATGTTAAAAGATAAATTAAACGATTTAAAAATATACAAGATTATAATTTATATCAAGCACAAAAATATTATAAACAAAAACGGAAAAAAATGTATTAAAAAACTACCTAAATTTACAAAAGAGCAGTTTTATTTTATTAAAATAAGATTTAATAAATACCAATATACAAACGAACAATTAATTTATCATTATTTTATAGAATTTGGTGTTAAATTTAATGCTTGCGTTAAAACTTTATATAAATGAATTTACTTAGAAAAATTGGGGTTAAGAAAAGAAACTTTACCCCATCGTGGCAAAAAATATAAAAAAAAACTAAAACAAGATAATCGTGGAAAATTAATTAATTTTAAATCAATTTGAGATATTGAAAATAAATTTTCTAGTATTGGTTGATTCGAAATGGATACTGTTGTGGGAAAAAACCATCAATCTAGTTGTTTGGTATTAGTTGAACAATCAAGTAAAAATTATTTTGTAATGAAATTAAAAAAACAACATCGCTAATGAAGTTTTAGAAAAATTTAAAGATATTGCTAAAAATAATAATTTAATTGGTAAAATTAAATGAATGACAACTGATAGAAAAAAATAATTTAGTAAATTAAGAGAAATGAAAATATTTGCTGAAACACAAGTTTATTTTTGTGACCCCGTTTCACCAAAACAAAAACCATCAATTGAGCATATTAAAGGCGAATTTAAATATCGACTTTCTAAGGGAATTGATTTTAATAATATTAGTTAAAAAACGATAGATTGAGTAGTTAATATTATAAATGATAAACTTTGACCATGTTTAAATCGAATAAATGCAAAGACAATGTTTTTACAAAATTTTAAATAAATTTATTAGTTAAAATTTAATAAATCATTTTTAGTGTTCTTAAATATACTTAAAATAAGATGAAATTACAAAAATTTATTTTTTTTTTTAAAAATGGTTGCAATTTATTAAAAATATTTTATTGTTAACTTAACAAGATATAAATTTGCCGTTTATATATACACGGCGCCTTTAAAAAATTTTTGATGTTCTTTTAAAAAAATGGTAACTTTTATAAATTTTTTCGTTTAACGCTTAGAATTTTTTCCAAGTATTTTATAAATCGCTATTGTTATTGTGCCAGCATGATTAATTATTGTCGCTCTTGCTCCTATAATTATAGCTCAATTAAAAATTTGAAAATCACATACATATGATAACGGAAATGGAATAATTATTACTTTTTCGAGAATAGCTCATCCATCATGAATTTTTAAAATAGAAGCACAATAATTTTAAATTTAAAAATTATGGAAATAAATTAATAATTTATTTCCATTTTAATTAAATAATCTTTTTTAAAAAAATAAAGGAGTTAAAATATGAAAAGAATATTAACTATTTTATGAACAATCAATTTAATTGGAATAATTGCAACAAGTTTAATTGCTTGTAATAAAATGGCATATACCGGAGAGAAATTAATAAAAATAAAAGAAAAAAACAATATAAAAACAAAAGATGGTATTTTAGAATGAATAACACCACAAGAAAAAACCATTTATTGCTTTTGATGATAAATGATATTTTGTAATATGAAGAGGAGATAACAATAATAAATTAAATATTAACAAGTTTTAAAATAGCAGTGGCGGAAATTATTATGCAGTATATGAAAAATATCAAATAAAACTTTTATTCCAAAAAAATTAATATTTTTTTGGAATAAAAGTTTTATAATGATAAAAGTAAAAACAAAATTATCATATATAAAAATAATGTTTTAAATGTAATAAAATAATTTGACATTTACGATATTAATAATAATTTTATTAAATAATTTTATCGTTGAAATTTATTAGATAAACCAGAGATTAATTTAATTGGTCGCATGTAAAAAATAAGGGTTTTATAAAAACAATAAAAAAATATCCTTAATTTATATTAAACTAAATAACATTTAAAAACAAAAACCCTTATTTTTTACATGCGACCATTTAATTTTAAATGAAAATGGCAATTTAAAAGTTAATGAATAATATAAAAAAGTCATTTTAATAAATGACTTTTTTATATTTCTAATGTAATCAATGATATTTTTTTCATTATTTTTATTAAATAATTGTAATTTATTAATAATAATTTGTTCTTTTTTTGTAAAAATTATAATATCATAATTCCCATAACCCCATATCCAAGATATTTAACTTTGATTTAAATAAAATAGTTTAACATCATAAGTTATTTTAATACTATCTTAAACTAAATCTTTAGTCATATTTATTCAATCCGCTTTATAATAAAGTAAACTATATCTTTGATAAAAGTAATTTAAATAGTCTTCTAATTTGTCATTAGAAATAATTAAATTGGTTAAATACTTACCATATATTCTCCATCTAATAGTTTAATTTCACCAGCAATAAGTGAATGGATATTATTTGTTTATAATTAATTTGTTATGGATAATCAATTAAAATAGTTTGTTTATATTTTATAAATATTATTTTCTAAAATATCATTGTTGTTAATATTTAATTCATATTTTTTAGAGTCTTTTCGTTTTATTTTTCCACTAGTAACATCAATTTCGGGTAAAATTGGGCCACCCATTATTTTTCAACGATAAAATTATTTAATAAAAGGCGCTCTGTAGATACAAACGGCAAATTTATATCTTGTTAGATTAATAATAAAATATTTTTAATAAATTGCAACCATTTTTAAAAAAAAAATAAATTTTTGTAATCTCATCTTATTTTAAGTATATTTAAGCACACTAAAAATGATTTATTAAATTTTAACTAATAAATTTATTTAATATTTTGTAAAAACATTGCTTTTGCACTTGTTCATTTTAAACACAATCTAAGTTTATCATTTATAACATTAACTATTCAATCTATCATTTTTTAACTAATATTATTAAAATCAATTCCCTTAGAAATTCGATATTTAAATTCGCCTTTCATATGCTCAATTAATGGTGTTTTCCCGCAACAGTATCTATTTCAAATCACCCAACATTATAAACTTTATTTTCAATATCTCAAATTGATTTAAAATTAATTAATTTTCCACGATTATCTTGTTTTTGTTTTGTTTTATATTTTTTGCCACGATGGGGTAAAATTTCTTTTATTAACCCCGATTTTCCTAAGTGAATTCATTTATATAAAGTTTTAACACAAGCGGGAAATTTTACACCAAATTCTATAAAATAACGATAAATTAATTGTTCGGGTGTATCGTAATATTTGTTAAATCTTGTTTTAATAAAATATAACTGCCCTTTTGTAAATTTAGGTAGTTTTTTAATACATTTTTTTCCGTTTTTGTTTATAATCTTTTTGTGCTTGATATGGATTATAATCTTGTATATTTTTAAATCGCTGAATTTATCTTTTAACAGTATTAACTGCACGACCCATTTGTCGTGATATTTCGATTAAATTAAGTGTACCATTTTTATACAAATTCTTTTCATTTTTTCTTATAATGTATTATATATAAAATAAAGAGGTTAATAAATATGCAATAATTTAGTAAAGTTAACAACAAAAAACGAATTACTAGTTATGAAAATTTAAATAAAAAATATGATTTAAATTTTAGTGACTATAATTTTGATTTTGATTGAGAAGTATTTAAAGACTTTGTTGTTGGTTATAGTTATACCTGATATTTTACTTCGCCAATTTTTTTTAAGTTTGTTTCAGTGGGGCGCGGTAATAATAAGACATTAAATCACCTAGCAGAAAAATTATTTTTTTCTTGTAATTTTACCGATGCTTCATCTAGTATTTTACGAAGATATACCAACACCCACGAAAATATTACATTTGGCAATACAATTAATGTATGTAACTATCTTTATAAAAATATATGGGATTGATATAGGACCTGACAATGAAAATGGTATTGTTTGGACCTAAAAATGTTAAATAAGGCAAGTGATGAAATTGTTTTTCCTAGTGGTGTTTGCATTACTTTTGCGGGGTTATGCTAAGGGTAATAAAATTATGGAGAAAGTTGGAAAAGGGAGTGGTATTATAATGGCGTGAACAGACGAAATGATAAAATACGAATAAAAAGAAATCTTAACTGATAAAGAACTATATAAAAGATATAATAATTTAAAAGTTTCAATGTTTCGTTCAAAAAGTTTAAAAGTATCTTATGAAAAATATACCGATGATGATGGTAATAAACAATATAATTTAGATAATCCTATTCCAGTAAAAGAATTATCTTGGACATTTCAAGAATGAGACAACATAGCAAAACAATACATAACAGTAACAACATTTTTTCATAAAACATATTCTAATTAATTTACTTTTAATCTTTTTGATAAATATAATGTCTTTTATGAAAAATTTGTAACGCCATTTTTACCTTTAAATGAAAGAATTAAAAATATTTTAAAAAAACACAATCAGGTATATTCAGAAAACAAACAAGCATTTAATGGTTTGGGTATTTTTAATTTGCGTTTAACTATGGGGGCTGTTTGAAATAAAATACCTGATATTACTAAAAAACTTGTTTTAACAAACAAAGAAGAACGACCCGATTTATTTTAACTTGAATACTATGGTTTTGAATATAACGATAATGACCCCATCATTTATGTTTTACGAAATTATCGTAAATATATTAAAGAATATAATTTACAATATTTTTATAATACAAATACAAAACACTATCAATTTGATAGTTATTCAATTGTTGTTGATTATGCCAACGGTAGTGAAGACCACGCGGTGTTTTTATTTTGTGGTTATAAAATTAATAAAAATAATGAATATGATAAATATTTAATTGAATAAAATATTGTTACACCAAAAAACGTAATGAATTTAAATGAAATATTTGAACATTACGGGCAATGAATAATTAATACATTTGATAAATTTGATGGTTTTGAATATGCTACATTTCATTATGATATTAATGCACACGACTTTATGAAAAAATTACAAGAAGATATTTACCCTTATTTTGGTTATAAAATTAAAGTGTTTAAAGCTAAAAAACATCAAATTTCACTTAATAAAGAAGCATGTATAATCAATCGTGTAACATGAATACGAAAAATGTTTGTTCAAGGCAAAATATATGGCATATTGGATAACTTCCTATTTTTAGATAAGTGTATTAGTGAACTAAGATTTAATTATACCAAAACAAACACACCCGATATTAAAATGTACCATGACACATATGATGCTTTGTTTTATTGTTCTTATCCTTATTTTTTTTTAAAATGGGAATTTAAAATATTTATTTTTTAATATTATTAAAATAAAATTAAAGAATATTTCACTTAACTTTTATATATATTTTTATTAAATCTGAAATAGCAGATTTTTTTTAGCTTTTGGGCGCGCGGTTGATTTTATTAAATTTTTGTAATAAAACAACGTACAAGTTAAAAAAAGTTTTGAGGTTCTTTTAAACAAATTTAAGAACTTTTATAAAATTATTTCGTTTAACGCTTAGAATTTTTCCCAAGTATTTTGAAAAGCGCGGCAAAATTTTTTTTAAACTTTAAGACATTTTTTACAAACTTTAGAAAATCCCGCGAGCCCAGATTGTTACAATATAATCACAATAATAATCATTCTAAATAACCGCCTTTATAAAATATATTTAAAGTGCTTGACTTATATATATATATATATATATAATGTCAATATAACTTGATAAAAAGTTTCAAGATAATAAAGGAAATTATATAAAATGAAAAAATTTCTAAGCCTATTGAGTGTACTAACAATTAGTGGAAACGCTGTACCGATAACAATTGCCGCCAGTCCTTATCAAAAAATAAATAATTTAGAAAATTTAAATATAAACAAAAGACAAAGTGAAAAAAAATTAGATATTGATGAAAATTTAATAATTAACGAAGATGAAAAAGAAAATTATAAGTCAAGTATGGAAAAAATAATTTCTTTACTTATAAATAATAATATTTTTGTAAGTGTTTTTGAGTATAGCGAAAATGAACAAGGAATAATTTATTCATTAAATCGAAATAGTAATTATAATTATTTTAATATACCTATTTCTATAATTCAAAGAGGTAATACAAGAAGTATAACTTTAATTTTTGGAATACGAGATTTATATTTACAAGGATTTATTAATAATATTAATAATACCAGAAACTACCATCATTTTACTAGAGAAGTACAAGATGATTTAATTTATTATCTAAATATTAATTCTGAAAATACAAATGATTTGGGGTATATTGGACACTATAACAATATTATGGGTCAAAGAGAACAATCAATTTATTGACAAAATATTGCTAGTTCATTTTTTGAAATTTTAAATATAGGCACTGGATTTGAAAGTCAAAGACCGGTTGTTCAAGCGGCATCGGGTCGTATAGTTTTGGCAAAGTCTGAAGCTTTAAGGTTTAGATCAATCTATAATTTAATTATTAATAATATTATTAATAATTATAGTGGCGGTCCTATATATTGAAACCCCGGCCAAAATAGTTGTCAAACTAATATTAGTAGTATTGTGACAAATTGACAAAGTATAAGTAATAAAATTATTGATGCAATTAATAATATTCAAGCAATATTTGGAAATAAAACCATAAGTATTAACGAATTATTTTATAATTTATTGTCACTATCGCCATTAAACATGATTGCTCAAATTCTTATAAATACAGGTGTTACAGTAATATCTGGATTACTTATGGAAAAGTTTTTGGATTGTGATAAAGGAAAAGAAACAAGTATAAATAATTATATAAAAAATGAATATTGTGATGCAATTAAAGGACAAGAACAAAATTATTCCTTAAAAAATAAAAATATAACTACAATTAAAATTTTATATGAAAATACAAAAGGTAATAATTTATCTAAATGAGACATTTATATTGGAACTAATGAAGGACTTTATTTTAAAAAATACAATAGTAATTTATTTTTTAAAGTTGATAATATTGATGATAAAATAATTAATATTACAATTCGTAAAAATAGAAATAATTACGCTGTAACCGATAAAGAAGAAATTTATTTTTTAAGAACAGATAAATTTTCAAGTCATTGCCATTTAATTGGCGAAAAAATTTTTAATGCTAAAAGTTTAAATTTAGAAAAAGAAATTAAACTTTATTATGATAATAATGAACAAAATATACAAGTTATTTTTAATCCAGATCCCTCAGGAAATAATTATTGAAATACTAGTTATAAAACTTTAAATTTAGGACAATTAAATCTAATTGACAATTATAAAAAGTTAGAATTTATAGGTGATATTGATAATGATTGTTGGGTAACGCTTGTTGAATGAAATAATGCTTTAGCTTTAATAGTTTATACAAATGATTGTGCTTCGAGCCTGGGTGATTATCATAAGTGAAAATTAAATGGATCAAGTAAAAGTATTAAAACATTTTTAAAAGAAAAAAATAATGAATTTCATAATATAATTGAAAATACAAAAGATCAAGTATCGTCAAAAAAAGAACAAATACTACAAAAATTTACTGATCAAGTTAAAGAAGAAAAAATAATAAGTATTAATCAAAGATTTGGTTTAACTTGATATTGAGAAAATGATAACTATTATTTAAAAGTATTTACACTTCAATATTGCGAATGATTAGTTAGTAACCGCCACTTTAATTGTCTTACAAAAATTGGCAATGGTATTAGATTATACAATGATTAAAATATGAAAAAAATATTAAGTTTTTTAGGAACAATCACTTTAATTGGAACAAGTACAACAAGTTTAGTTGCTTGTAATAATAATAATAATAGTAATAGTAATAAATTTAAAAAAAAGCCATTATCAAAACCGCAACAATCACCAGAAGGAAGTAAATGAACCAATATTTCAAGAAGGCAAGCCCCGAATAAAGAATTTTTAACACCAACTAATAAGTGATATTTTTATATTCGTAAATTTTATGATAATTATATTTTAAAAAAAATTTATTTTGATGATAATTTTATGAATAGTAAAAATACAAATACACACTGACAACATTTAAAAAATGATTCAAATTTTATTTGAGATTATAATTCAGTATATCGTTGAGATGGAGTTGGCGAACCAAAAACACCTGAAATTGATTTTAAAACAGGTAAAATTATAAATTGAAATTAGAAAAAATAATATAAATTATTAAAAAGTCATTTAAAATTACTATATTTTTAAATGACTTTTATATTTATAAATTAATTAATGATAATTTTTCATTGTTATTATTAAATAATTGTAAATTATTAATATTAATTTGTTCTTTTTCTGTAAAAATTGTAATATCATAGTTTCCATATCCTCATATCCCAAATATTTCAATTTGATTTAAAATAAATAGTTTTTCATCATAAGTTATTTTAATATTATCTACAACTAAATTTTTAATAATACTTGTTCAAACTGTCTTAAAATAAAGTAATTTATTTTGTTGCTAAAAATAATTGAAATATTTTTATATTTTATCACTGGGAACAATCAAATTAGTAAAATACTTTCTGTATTCTACATCTGATAATTTAATTTCAGCATGAATAAGAGAAGGGATATTATTTGTTTCTAATTCATTTGTTATGGATAATCAATTAAAATAATTTGCTTCTAACTGGTAAATAGGATTTTGTGAAATATTTTTATTAATAAAAACAATATTATTTAAAAAATTAAAATAATATTACTTTAATTTAACAATACAATACTTCAAATTATCAACATCCTTATTCTTTGGCACCTTCAATTAATCTTGGCGTTGAAATTAATTCAAAATAATAAGGTAATAATAATTTAATATCATCATTATAACCTTTATTAATTGCGTATTTACTGTATGTATAATTTGATAACATATATATAATTTGTTTAAATCTTTTTACAGCATCTTCATTCGGGGATATTGGATTATATAATTTTCAATTTTCAAATAAACCATCAATAACATCTTTGGGTTTTTGTCCTTCAAATTTCTGTCTTAATTTAGCACTTTTATTTATAGGATTACCTTTTTCGTCGTATTTTGCTCCTTGAAAATTTTCTATCATAATTATAACGATATGTTATAAATAAAATCTAAGTAATATTTCTAAATCGCCCTCAAGTTTAATTGTTCCATTTTCTACTAATAAATCTGTATACGTAGGAAAATTACCTGGGTATATTGGCGGAAGTAATGAAATAGGGGGTTTTTCTGGCAATTTGCCCGGTATTTTAACAAAAAACATCATAATGAACATTTTCCAGGAGGATTATAATATGCAACAATAAGATGAGCACCTAAAATTATATAATACTTAATAACTTGTTTTATTGAGTTATTTTTGTGATTTTCAATATTTACTAAGTTTAAAATATCTTTTTCTTTAATATAATTTTTGCAATATTTAATATTAAAAAACTTTCTGTGAATCAATACTGAAATATTCTTAAATTAGGTTCTGTCTCTATGGGCATTGACAATAATGGTACTAAAATAGCATTTTTAATATTTGACGAGGAATAAGAATAAACACCATTGACATTGCCTCAACATTTAATATTTCCAAATAACATTGATTTAGGATATTTAATCTCAATTCCAGTAAATACTGCGTCTTCGGATAATGATTTTTGTAATACTAAATGAATACTATTTTGGTTTTTTTCATTTAAAGTCAGTTATTTTTACTAAATGAGCGGATTTAATAATATCGAAACCATCTGATGAATAAGGGTATTTATATTATTAAATAATATAATATTCATTTTTATTGTCTTTATTAATCGGTTCATTAATAAATACTATTTTTAAGTCGTAAAACTATAAAAATTCTTTGTCTTTTTTTGAAATATTATTAATTAAAATATCTTTTTCATCAGTCATTACATAATTTGTGCTATTATCTTGAAATTTAGTTTTTTGCTTAATTTGTAATTTAAAATTAAAGTAACCAATTTCATAATTAGTTATTTTAATATATTCATCTTTTTCAATAAAATCTATTTTAACAATATTTTGAGAATATTTTAAGGTAGGTTTTTGCTTTGTCTTAACAAAAAGGATTATTAATTTTATAAATATATAAGATTCTAGCGTGGTATTCGGTGAATAATTGTTCTAAATCAGGGTTGCTATATTGCGATTTATTATCAAAATCTAACGGAATACTATCAATTTAATAATCAATTGGTTCATCATTTTCTAATTGTGCTAACATTTTTTCAGATGGTTTTAACATTATTCTTGTTCTCCTTTTTCATTAGGCATATTTATAATAGTTTCGTTGTTTTTTAATTGTCTGTTTAAAGTAGCATTTACTTGTAAGCGAACATCAACAAATAACTTATCAATATTTTTAAGTTCGCATGTAAAAAATAAGGTTTTTATAAATACAATAAAAAAAAATATCCTTAATTTATATTAAACTAAATGACATTTAAAAACAAAAACCCTTATTTTTTTACATGCGACCATTAAAATTTTCAATAAACCCGCGCCAACATTTTATCATAATGTTCCTAAAGTAAAACCTAATAATGTTAAATCAGATAGAAAATGTCCCATAAATCCAATTAAGAAACACCAATATCAATTTAAAATAAATCCGCTTATAAAAATGGGTATTAAAAATAATGGAATTGATGTTATTGGAATAATTTGTATTCGCATTATTTGTGATAATACCACCATCATTGTAATTAAAATTGCCACATAATTTATGTTTTTTATTAATTGAAAATTATTCATTTTTTAAAAATTTAATTTAAGTTGTATTTTATTTAATCGTTTTTTTGTATCATTGCAAAGTAATTATTATTTATTTCACAAACTAGTCATTTTCGTTTTAATTGTTCACAAGTATGTGCGGTTGTACCACTTCCCATAAAAGGATCTAAAATTAAATCATTTTGTTTGCTATGTTTTTTAATTAAATTACTAAATATATTTAATGGCTTTTCTGTTGGATGTTCTGTTTTTTTATAAGATGAACCTTTGGTAACCTATGGGGTTTTTAAATACTTTTTTTATTTTAATAGTTTTTTATATAGTTTGGTATTGGATATTTTTTAGAATAAATAATCATACAATATTCTTTATCTTGAAAAATAAAATTATTATTTGCCATTAGATTTATTTTTTATCAAAAATAAAAATAAAAATTCATATTATTTTTATAAACTCAATATAAGTAATCTTTAATTTGTTTTCTATTTATTAAAATTAACATAAATTTATTTTTTTAAATTCGATAAAATTCATCTAAATAAGTATTTATATCAAATGAATTATGTAAATTATTATCATAGATATCATTAATATATTTATTTATACTTTTTGATATTTCTCTAGAATTTATTTGTTCTTTTTTCCTTGTTGGTAAATCATATCAATGAGTTGGATCAGTTAATATTAAATCAATACTATCATCTTCTAATGTTTTGTTAAAAGATAAAGCATCAGCATTTATTAATTTACCTAAACTAGTCTTAAATTATTTCATTAAATTATCTCCCTATTTTTTGTATTTTATTAAACTAAAATTATTAAATATTTTTTTAGTATTATTTTTTATATATATCTTTTTAAGATATGTTTATCAAAAATATTTAATTTAATATATTTATATTATTTGTTTATGATAGAGATTAAAGTAAATATATTATTAATACTTTTTTAATTACTTTTTTACCTTAATTTATTTATTTACAAATATATTAATTTTTGTTATTAAATAATTATTTATGAAAGAGTGATAAAAATATTAATATTTTATTTTTTTCATATCTTTATATCTATGTTTTTTAAATAAATATATTACATAGTAAAAATAAATTTTGGCATATTGAAATATGTAAAATATTAAAAAATTTCACACCGAAAAAATACTATTAATTTTTCAAATAACAGCTATTAAACAAAATATTAAATTAACATATTTTAGTTAATCATTGTTCCAATATTAGATTAATATAACGTAAACAGAGAAAGGACAACGCCTTAAATTAGAAAAAACAGGTACAATTTTGTAAAAATTTCTAAGATATTTAATAAATGTGTAAACAACTTAAAGAGGACATCAAAAAAGTTGCTATAAGTTTTTATTATAAAAATTAATAAGATGATGTCCTTTCTCTATTTCAATTAAATTAATCTATAATTATGGTTTTATAAAAAATAAAACCATTTTATTAAATGATTTATTATTCTTATTCAATTTATTTGGATATTTTCACACCCCATTCTTTTCCGTGCGACCACAAGATCACTAGTATCTACTTTTTCTCATTCATTAGGAATTTTGGGCAAATCTCTTTTTTATTGTAAATAAAACTTATCAATATATTTAGTAGTACCAAAGGTATCGTCTGTACTCTCAATTACCACAACTCCACCATCAATAACATCAAAATTTGCAACTATTTTACTTCCGCCAAAACTAGGATCTCAAATTCTTAATTCCCCTGTTTCAGCATTAAAGTCAGCATTATTATGTTTACTTGCATTTGATATTAAAGTAATTTTATTTTGTTTTAAATCTGAAACCGAAATTTTTCCATCATCATTTTTAATGATATTTTTATTATCAAATGGAACACTTAATTCATTGTTAAAATTATATACAACTGATTTGCTATCAATTTTAAATAAATTATCTATTTTCTTTTCTAATTTATCATAATTTTGTATTCTTTCATTTTTTTCTTTTTCTAATAAAGCATCAACTTCTAGCTGGGTATAGTATGTTTCTAAATCTACCATTGTTAAATCAATACCTTCTTCTTGAAAAGTACGAAACATTTTCTTTAAAGTTGTTAAATTAGCTAATGATTTTGCATAAGTAGGCAATAGGCCTTGTCATGTTACCATTGGGTCATTTTGCGAAGAATAACTAATATTACCAACATTCATAGATAATGAAGTAAAGAATTCAATCGGAATGCGATTAAATATTCAGTGTTCAACCGCAATAAACACCATATTAATGCAAATTTTCTTTAATAATGGGTCTTTAAATGTTTCAAACTTTAATTTTAAAAATGGATAGTTTAAATATGAATTAATCATATTTTGTGCTCTTAAAGCAAATGTTTTAAATTATAATTAATTCTACATAACCTTTAAAGAACTTATTATAAAGAACTGGAACTCGTGTAATTTTACCCGTCATTGGAATAAAATTATTATAATTTTCCAAAGTAACATTTTGTCATAATTCATTTAAAACTTAATCATCTCTTTATCATTTAGTTTTTTTAGAATATATTTTATTTAAAATAAAATTTTTACTATTTAATAGTTTTTTTTGTTTTAATTGTTTTGTTTAAATCTTTTTTTTGTTCTTAGTTGTTTTTATGCTTGAAATGCTGATCATTTACCCAATAGACTAGTAGCCACACTATCTTCTGGCGTATTTAACAATTTATCTTTATTAAAATGATTTTTAAATTGTTCTTGCAATTTTAATATCTTAGCAATTGTCCGATATATTTTAAAACTATCTTTTACTAATTTCCGATAAGCAAGTGAGGCAAAAGAAACTAAATTAAACAAACTTGTTTTTTTAAATCCCCAACTAATAAACAACTCACTGTTCATATATAATTTAAACGGTTCAGGAACTAAAACAAAATGTTCTACTTTGATTAAAGTTGTTATAACGAAAATAGGGGCATATTTAGGATTTTTATAATATATTGTTAAAGAAACTTTTCTGACGTAATCGATAAAGGGACAATTTTTACTGCCAAAAAACATCAGAACCATAAGCAAAGGCTAATAATTATCCTTTTTTAATATCCTTAGTTTCAAATTTAGATAATATTTTTTTATTTTTATCTGTAATTTTATTAATTACTTTTTGTTTAATATTAATTATTTGTTTTTCAATTGATGCTAATAATTTTTTAGTTACTTTTTGAATATAAAAATTTGGATTTAAATAATTTAAGGCTTTATTTAATTTAATTGGTGTTTTATGTAAAAGATTTAATAATTTATTATTGTATATTTTACTGCCCTGCATTAAATTATCATTTAATAGTAGATTTTTGCCAACACCTTTTTATGAATATTGTTCATAATGTTATATCATTCATTAGTATTAATTTTGCTTATTTTATCAATATTTAATTCATATTCATACAATCATTTATTAGCATTTTTTTCATTTATGCGTGGTATTTTTTGAAATAATGTAGGACTTATTTTTTGAATATTTTTATCAATTTTTAATAAATTATTAATTGTTTCTAAATTAGAAACTTTAAAACCTTTATAAAAATAATTTCTGGATAATTTTCCAATTGTATATAATAAAGTTTAATTATTATCCCGCTTTGTAAAATAAAATATTAATTTATAAGATAAAATCTTTTTACCTGTAACTTGTCTTACAATATATTCTAAGTTATTAGCAGTTATTACACCTAATTTTTCAAGTAGTTTAGTTTCTTTTGCTAATTTTAAGATTCTAGTTGTGTGATAAGCGCACGTTAATTTACCGGCCCCGCCAATTGCTGGTAACAAATTTAAGGCAACACTTTTTACTGTTACTTATGATTTTAATTTATCTTATATTTGATTTATGGCAAAATCTGTTGCTGTTTCTACTCCGAATGAGATAAATGCTGCGGAAAAATTAGATAATCCGGCCCCAAGACCAACAGCCGAAGCAATACCACCAGTTAAAACTGATAAACCAGGGGCTAAAACTTTAATTCCTAAAAATTATAATAACTGTAAACCAAAATTTTTTTGTTGTTGGATTGACAATATAGTTGGATTTTTTTAACAGCATAAATAAGGGCTTTTTTTGGATGTTCCAACCAGCATATCTATCAAACAAAAAAGTAATATTTTTTAGTACTTAAGAATTTTTAATTACGCAACATCAATCGGATCTGTTTGACCAGTAGCATTGTTTTTAACTTCAATTTGAACTTCTACAGTTTTATCATTTGTAATATTTAATTGGTCAGTCTTCACCTTTACTTTAAATAAAGTAATCAAAATCACTCTCGGTTAAAGAACTATTTACTGCTTTTACTGCTTTTAAAACAACAGCTTTAAATTGTGGTTTTAACTGTTCTGGTTTTTCTTTTGTTTGGTCTAGAACATTAATATTTGGTTTATCTAATTTATTAATTTTACTAATATCATTTTTTGTAAAAATATGTTTAATAATTCCCTTAGGTTCAACTACTGCTCCACCTAAATATAAAAATATTTCCATAATTAAAGTATTACCCATTCCATCAACCCAATGCAGACAGCACCCGCCCTTAATGGAGCGTGGTCTTTTTTCCGTAAAATAAGTGGGACATATTTTTTACCAAACTTAAATGCAATTGTATTAACTCCATTTGGCAATAATTAAATTGCTCCTTCTGAACCATCTTTATTAATAATTGGTAATTTTTTAGGAACCAATATAGTATGTTGTTTATTTAACAGTTTTCATTGCTCCGCTTGTTGCAATTATACTATTTATTTGGTCATTTGCTCCAAGTTGTAACTGTAATTTATTACTAATTCTGCGAATAAAATCAGCCGAACCCAAAACAACTGTTTCTGATGGGGTAAAGCAATTTTCATATATTTTATCCATAATTTCATCATGAATTTGTAAAGCGTTTGTATCATCTGCTTTTTGCCCTTGAATAATTGTAACTGTTTATTTATTAATAATTTCTAAAATTTTATTGCGTTTATAAGCAACTTCAGCATCCATTGTTTGCTCAATATCATCATCCCAAAAGATTAGGATTAAAATCACTTTCTACAGGGTCTAATTTACGAGCAAAAGTTAAAATTGTATCTAATTCAACAATTCCATCTTCAAATTCCACTGTTGAATATTTTAGTAGATTATCATTGGTATTAAATAATTTTCCTTTCATTCCTAAACCTTTATTTTATTTAATATTTTTCTTTCTTTTATATGTTAAACCAAATTTATTTGCTTCTTTTCGCGCAAATAAAGCTTCTCAACTAAATTTTTGTTGATAAGTGTTTTGTAAATATCATTATTCAAATGTTTCTCGATCTTGTTTCGTTGATTGGTTAGTAATATCACCAAAAATTCTTTGTGGGTTTTGCGCCATAATTTATTTCTTTCTTTCTATTTATTAAATACATTGTCTTTATCTAAAATATTGTTTTCTTTGTTTTTTACTTTTGGTATGCCACCGTTATTAACTGTTTGTACCTTAATTAATTCATCATAAACACTTTGCAAATGTGTTTTAATGACCTTAATCATAATATCTTAATAAGACATTTTTAAACTATTTATTATCAGTTAAAGAATTATTAAAGTTATTAATTTCAATTTGTTTTAATTACAACTTTTTGTTGTTTAATTTGTGAAGTTAAATCAGTATTTTTTGTTTGTATTTCGTTAATTTTTTTGATTACTATTTTCTAAATTACTTGCACCAAATTATTCAACTTCATCAATATTTTCCAAAATAATTTCAGCATTTTTAATATCAAAACTACCATCTTCATTTTTAGCGGGTTCATTATTTTCATTAATAAGAACATATTTTACATTTTTTAATGCCATCGTTTTTCCTCTTTTTTTTTA
This sequence comes from Spiroplasma endosymbiont of Antitype chi, assembly GCA_964019725.1. Taxonomy (GTDB): domain Bacteria; phylum Bacillota_I; class Bacilli_A; order Mycoplasmatales; family Mycoplasmataceae; genus Spiroplasma. Next base: position 1,013,815 of record OZ026467.1, read on the forward strand.
ATATTTGTATTTATTATTTTTCCAATCGCTTTTTGTATAATTTCGAAACTATCTACTCGAAAAAATAAAAAATAGCGTTTATTTTTTATATTTAACTGATTAAATATTGCGCCTTTAATTTTTATTTCATCATCTTTTTTTAATTTCAAAAACCCGGTTAAAATAGATGGGTTATATATTGATAATGTTGAGTAATTTAATCAATCTCATTGACATTTGGCCGAACAAGCATCAACTTCAACACCACCAGCAACCAGTGCCTTAATTTTATTTTTAATTGGATTTTCGTGTAATATAACATTTAATTCTAACTTATTAACTTTTTTATTTTTTATTTTATGTTTATTAGTTATTGATATTTCAAATAAATTACTTTTTGTTTACGCCATTTTTATCAACTCCTTTTGATAAAAAATATTGTAAATGTTTCCAAGCATCGTGTTCGCACTCTGTCATTTTAATATTTCCTTTATAAACATATTTTTTTAACAACTGGCGATTGTAAAACATAATTTAAATTAAATAGATATTTGCATAAAACTTTTAAACCACCAATGAATTTAGGATTAGATAATTGATTTTTTATTTTTAAACCCTTATTAATTTGATAATCTTCAATTATTACAATAACTTTATTTAAATAATAACAAATTTTATTTTTAAATTTTTTTAATATTAAATAGATATTATTTATTACTTCTTCTTCATTTTTGGAATTAAAAGTAATATTATTAATTATTTTCTTTTGCAAAACATTATAAATAATAACACCAGTTTATCCAATGCCGGCGGGATCAACTGCAATAATATATTTTAATTTATTTGTTTTATTTTTTTGTAAATTTGTAATATTTTTCATCCAACTGATTCTAAATCTAAAATATCGTTAATTTTGTAATATTGCATATAAGAAGTAATAACATCTCATTTATCTGCAAATAAATTTAAATATATTTTTGTTCATTATAAACATTGTAAATCATAATTATTTTTATGATGTTAAATAAGAAAATTAATAGGTTGACAATTAACTAAATCAAACGAAGTTGTTATTTCATTTCAAGTTTTATTGATATATTTATTTTTATATTCTTGCATAATATTTTTTCCTTTCTGTTTATTTATTTTTTAAATAAACAGAAAATTCCTTTATTGGTTAATGTTTTGATATTTAGTAAATAATGCATTGGATTTTAGTATTTATTTTACCGCCCGCTTCACTCCGGCGATGGGCGCGGGGGGTAAGATTATTTAGATATAATTTATCCCCCAAGGAAGTAAAAATAGTTTTGTTTTACCCAGTTATTAATTATGCTTCATACACCCCTAGACAACTTTATATAAAGAAAATAACCTTTTGGAGCTCTAACCCTCCTGTTTTTTTAGTGTATAATATTGTTCTTTTTCGGTTTAACAGCACTCTTTTTATGAAAACAAACCAAAAAACACATGCCACGATATTTCACAAGTGATTAATCTTGTCAATAATTAAAGAAATAAATAGGAGTAGTAAATCCAATTGCTTTCACACTTTCTTTAAGGTTTTGTGCTATATATTGGGTTATCCACCTTTAAGCATCAAAAAAAATTAAGTTTTAGGGTTTGCATTATTCATCGGATAATACCTTTATTTAAAAGGAAATTTATAAAAATATCGTTTATTTTGTGCAGGGAAAGCACAATAATATCTGTTTTTATGATAAAAATTATAAATTTAAAGATACTATCCGATGAATAATGCAAATAAATTTATGTTTTTTAATATAAAAATAAAAAAACAATCTCACAAGAATTGTTTTTTGCGGTTTCATCGCACAGTACCGCCTATTAATCATTTTTTTATTACTTAAATTAATAATCGAATTGATTTTTTTTTATATCTACAAACCTCAACCTTTTTCTTACTACCAAAATAAATGCAAGGAATAAGACCCCGGTAAGCACTAATTTGACTATAAATCGGGTATAAATAATAAATACCATTTTGAATAACATTATCATAACTCATCACTCCATTATCTCGAGTATTAATTTTTTTTTTTTATTAATATATTTTCCCGTTAAAGTAACTGTTTTATTAAACTTTGCAATTACATCCGCTTCACTTTCCGCAGAAATAACTTTGTTACCCAAAACATCATATGCAAAGTATTTTTTTAGTAAAATCTCTTGGTCATATTGAAATTGTTTTTCGCGAGCATCAGCTTCCGTTGTTGCTAACGCTAGACCATCTTGGGATTACAGATCTTTAAAATCAATATAATTATACATTAACCGGGTATCAAAAGTTACTGTTAATAAAAGATAATTATCTAATTGATTATTAGTAGCATAAAAATCATCCCGCAATCAATATATCGTTTATCTTTTTTCATTTGTAACATTTGGCCCTACTAAAATTTGTGGTTTAAGTTTGGTGTGATAGTATTTTATACTTTTTGTTAATTAATATTTATCCCCTTGTTTACCGTTAATATCATATAAAATATCATCTTTAACTCCATAATTATTATAAAAAATACCATCTTTATCCTTTTGATCTAATTTTAAAAATTTTTCTTCATAAAAATGATTAAAACATAAATCATAAGCTTGGCTAACATATTGTGTTGGAATCTCATTTTTTGTTTTAATTCCTAATAGTAATTTTTCTCAACGATATAATTCATTTTTTGTTTTACTTTATTTATCATTATCATATAATGTAATTACTGATTTATACTTATTGTTTGTTGCTAACCAATCTCAATAAAAATAAGCATAACTTCAACTACCCACCGATTTAAATGGTAAATAAGTTATTTCATAATATTGACTACCACTTGTAAAATTTTTTGTATGGTAGTATTTTCCAACTTACTTAATCCAATCATAATCTTGTCGGCGCCGTTCTCATTTGCTTGCATCAGAAAAATTTTTTTCATTAAACTTTCATTATTAATCAATAATTACAATTGTTTCACACGCTTTCAATGTTATATGTTTTCGATTTTAAACTACTTTAATTCAATTACCATTTCCAGGTGATAAAAAAAATGTTTGCTCGGTCTTAGTTATTAATAAATTTTTATAATTTAACTGTTGATTCGTATTACTTGCATTTTTTCAAATTGGACGAAAATTATTAGCAACAACATTTAGTAAACCATACTTTTCGCCATAAATCGGCACATGTCCTGTAAATTTACTTGGCACCAAATTATATCTTTATGTTAAAATATTTTTTAACGCATTTTGATATTGCAAATTAAAATCATTATAATAGTGGCCATTAATATAATAGCCGGCGAAATATTTCATTAAAAATATTAATATAATAACGATGGCCACAATAAAATAACATAATACTAGCAGGGGTTAGTTGTAATAATTAATTATGGAGTGGCCCTAACCCTTGTATAATTACCAATAATAAATGAATATATAAAATTATTGCAATAATTAATTCATACAGATCTCGAATTTAACGTTTTGTTAACTTTGCTTTTTGTTGCTTTTTCATTAAATAATAATCATATTATAACTTTTTTGTTTTAATTTCATCAAAATCATAACCGGATTTTTTAATCTGCTAAAAAATTGTTTTTTTATCTAGATTTTTTTCATCATAATTAATTTTAACAGTTATTGTTACAATCACAATTTGAAATTTAATTTGCGGAATTTTTGTTAACTCTTTTTCAATTACCATTGCACAACTACTAAATTTTAATTATGGTACATGAATTTTTACGACTTTAATTTCTATCTTCCCTATTTCTTTAATTTTATTATATAAATAACAAAAAAAAAATAAACCAATTAGATCTTTCAAAAGTTCTACTTGCGTTTTTTTGTAAACTGTTCATATAACTCATTAATTTTTTTTTCATACACACTATGTAATTTTGGTCGATAATAAACTATATCGCACATTTCTTTTGGCAGGTATTTTTGCACAACATAATCATTTGGAAAATCATGCGGATATTGGTATCCTTGGCCATTTCCTATTTTTTTTGCTGAAGCATAACTTGTATCCCGTAAATGATGCGGAATTGCATAAAGATTACCCTTTAAAACATCTTCATAAGCCCTATCTGTTGCTAAATAAGCACTATTTGATTTTTCACTTAAACACATTTCAATAATTGCTAATCCTAATGGAATTCGTCCCTCTGGTAATCCAATTTGTCGAAAACTATCAATTGCTGTTTTGACATGGACAGCAATTGCTGGATTAGCCAAGCCAATATCTTCATAAGCAATAATCAACATTCGACGAAATAATTCTTCGTGACTGCCACTTGCTAATAACCGCGCAAAATAATGTAAAGCTGCATCAACATCGCTACCCCGAATTGACTTTTGTAAGGCTGATTTTAAATCATGATGTTCATTACCTTCTGAAAAATTAATTAAATTCGCTGTTTGAGCAATATTATTAATAATTGTTGTGGTAATTTCTTCTGTGGGATATAAATTTAAACATAATTCTAATATATTAATTGCAATTCGTAAATCACCACTTGCTAATTGGCAAATTAACAGTAAAGCATCATTAGTAATTGCTAACGGTAATTTTTTATTTGTAATTATTTTCTTTAAACCAGTTAGCATTTCATCAACAGTAATTCGTTCTAATTTAATAATATTAGCTCGCGATCGTAAGGATGGGTTAATCACAAAATAAGGATTTTCTGTTGTACAAGCAAACATAATTAAGTGTCCATTTTCTAAATACTGCAATAAAATATCTTGCAGATCTTTATTCATTCGGTGTGCTTCTTCTACAATAATAATAAATCGTTCAAAATTTGTTGCTTGCTTAATAATTTTTTCTAAATCCCTTTTTTTATCAATTTCAGCATTAAAAATTGCATACTCAAGTTGTAAATTGGTAGCCAATGCTAGAGCAATACTACTTTTTCCAACGCCCGGATCACCATGAAAAATTAATGAACTTGCATAATTATATTTCAACATTCTCGAAATAACACCATTGTGATCATTAATAAGATGGCTTTGCCCAATGATATCAGTTATTATGGTTGGCCGTAAGACAAATGCTAATGGTTTAAACATTTTTTTGCTCCTAAGTTATTTTTTTAAATCATAACACATAAAAATGATAATTATCAGTTTTATAATAAAACAATGATAACCTTGGCAATATTATTGGTTTTGATTTTAATCCATAGTTGCTCTATGCTGACCATATTTGCTACTTTGATATGCTCTTTAATTCTTATATCAACTTGTAACATTATTAATAATCTAATTCTTTTGTTTTATGATGTTCTTGGCGAATAATATCATAAATATCTGATTCAAATTTTTTTGTTCCATTAATAACTGCTAATAATGGTTGTTCACAAATTTTAGCTGGTAATTGTAATGTGTCTTCAAAGTAGTAATCAATTCCTTTGATTAAACCACCACCACCGCAAATGTTAATTCCGTTGCGGAAAATATCTCCTGCTAATTCTGGCGGTGTTTCTTCTAACAATTGAACTGCTAAATCGATAATTCGTGATATTGGAACTTTTAAAACTTCCCGGATTTCTTCTGGTGTTAACTCAATTTCTCTCGGCAATCCCGAAACAACATCGCGTCCATACACTTTCATTTTTCGTTCATCGACATATTTTGCTAATGAACCAATTTCAATCTTAATTATTTCTGATGTTTTAATTCCAATTTCTAAACCATATTGAGAACGAACATATTTTAGAATTTCATCATTTAAATAATTTCCAGCAACTTTAACTGATTTTGATAATACAATATCCCCCGAAGCAATAACTGCAATATCTGTTGTCCCCCCCCCCATATCAATCACTAAATTACCAAAAGGTTTATAAATATCAACCCCACCACCTAACGCAGCCATTTTAACTTCTTCTTCAATAAAAACTTTTGTTGCACCTAGATTCATCGCAATTTTTCTCAAAGCATTTTTTTCTAATTCTGTAATAACTGATGGACAAGCTAATAACATAATTGAATTAGCCAATTGCTTGGCAACTCTTAGACGATTAAAAATATACTTTAATTGCGCTTCTGTTGCACGAATATCTGTAATAACTCCATCAACCATCGGTCTAACAATTCTAATTGTTTTATTTCCTTTTCCAATCATTTTATATGCTTCATTTCCGACAGCAATAATCCGATTTTCTTTAATTTTATATGCCACAATGGATGGTTCATTATAAACAATTCCACTCCCCGAAATATAAACCAGAGTGTAAGATGTTCCTAAATCCATTGATACAAAAGTTGGCTTTTTATTATTAAATATAGCCATATTAAATCCCCCTTATTTAATATTATAATCTTTTTTCTTAGTAAAAACAATAAATATTATTCGTAAACTAATTAACGTTGGAATAAAGTAATTATTTTTTAATAGCAATAACTTTAATGCTTTTATTCCGAAAATATTAACAAGACTTTGGCTGGATTAGTAGCCTTTTTAGATATTTTTTAAATAGACTTTTGTTTTCCTAACGGGTGATTAATTTATCCTTCGGATATTCATATAATTTTTTTTGTTATTAACTCTAATTATTTATTGGCAACATAATGTTTGGTGGTAAGAAAAAAGTTGAGGTTTTTGTATAAAAATTATTCTTTATTTTAAATATATTTCTAAAACATTGATAAATCAACCCTTTAAAAAGTTATCTAATTATTTTATTTATATTTTTTATAAAACCTAATCTTTTGCAATACTATCCCAAATTTCATAAATATAATTAATAAGAATAAGTTAGTTATTGTAATATATAATGCAGGACTAAATTTTAATACCTCAATTTTTTGAATAAAAAAACTATAAATTGTTTCAAAAATATTACCAACTATGATCGCTAATTCGTTTACTTTTTTTACTTCAGGAATATTATTCACAATTAATATTGCCGCATTTCCGATATGAAATGCTAAATTATATCAACTACAACTTTTATATTGCACCCGTCATCATTGACCATCTGAAAATAATCTACCATTATTAATTTCTTGTAAGTTATAAATACCAAAATTAAAATCATTATATCGACATATATCATTTTATTTTTCGGCTTGCAATTCAAAAACATTATAACCGATTTTTTGTTCTTCCATTTTATTATATTTTAAAACATATTTGTTTTTTAAAGTTCCTTCAAAAACATAACCATAATTTTGATTAATATTATAATCATTTGAAACTGAAAAATCATAGTTAAATACATCTCCATAATTTGTGTTAGTCGGAAAAAAAGCTTTGTTTTTATAAAAATTATAAATAAAGTAATTAAATACAAATTAAAGTAATCGTTTATTATAACGAATTTTTTATTTGCATTATTCATCGGGATAGTATCTTTAAAATTAAAAATTAACTAATTTACCCTGCAAATTAGTTAATTTTTATAATTTTCTTTCTGTGATTTATTATATTTTTTCGGTTTAAAAAATAATAATATCATTTTTAATAAAGGAACTATCTGATTAATAATACAATACTAAAACTTAATATTTTGATGCTTAAAGATGGATAACTAATCTATGGCACGAAGCCTTAAAGAAAGCGCGAAAGCGATTGGATTTACTATTCCTATTTATTTCTTTAATTTTCGGCAAGATTAATCACTTGTGAAATGTCAAAGTATGTGTTTTTTGTCTTGTTTTCATAAAAAGAGTGTTTTTAAACTAAAAAAAATATCGAATACTAAAAAACAAGGGGGTTTAAACTCCAAAAGGTTATTTTATTTATATAAAGAGTTGTCTAGGGGCGGATGAAGCGTAATTAATAACTGGGTAAACTGTTTATTCGTTTATTTCCGTATAAAAAAAAGGGGGGGTAAACTATATCAAAATAATATCCTATCCGGCCCCCTCCCGCCCCTAAAGTAAAGCGGGCGGCGAAGTAATTAAATACTAAAATAAATTATTTAGTAAATATAAAAATATTAATCAATAAAGGAATATTATTTTTTATAGAAAGTAAAATATTTGATGAAAAAATTAAATAAAAAAATTGAAAATAAATTACAATAATTAATGCTATGTGCTTATCAGGTAACTTAAAATAATATTAATGATGAAATTTGAGCAACAAATAAAAAAATTAAGGACCATATATAATGAAAGAATATAAAATTTTGTATATTAATAAAACTTGAAAGGAAATAACAACTTCGTTTGATTGAGTTAATTGCCAAGCTATTAATTTTCTTATTTAACATCATAAAAAGCATTGTGATTTGCAATGTTTAGAATGAGCAAAAATGTGCTTAATTTTATTTGAAAACAAGTGAGATATTATTACTTATTATATGCAATATTACAAAATTAACGATATTTTATATTTAGAATCAGTTGGATGAAAAATATTACAAATTTACAAAAAAATAAAACAAATAAATTAAAATATATTATTGCAATTGATCCCGCCGGCATTGGACAAACTGGTGTTATTATTTATAATGTTTTGTAAAAGAAAATAATTAATAATATTATTTTTAATTTCAAAAATGAAGAAGAAGTAATAAATAATATCTATTTAATATTAAAAAAATTTAAAAATAAAATTTGTTATTATTTAAATAAAGTTATTGTAATAATTGAAGATTATCAAATTCATAAAGGTTTAAAAATAAAAAATCCATTATCTACTCCTAAATTAATTGGTGGTTTAAAAGTTTTATGCAAATATCTATTTAATTTAAATTATGTTTTACAATCGCCAGTTGTTAAAAAAATATGTTTATAAAGGAAATATTAAAATGACAGAGCGCGAACAAGATTTTTTAAAACATTTACAATATTTTATAACAAAGGGAATATATACAAAATTACAGAAAAATTTAAAGTAAATGGTTGAGAGATTAAATAATGTAAAAAACAGTTAAATAAATAATAGAAGGTGTTATTTTTATGCATCAAATGATAATGAATATTATATTGCTAATATTGATTATTTAGATGATATTAAACTAGCATATTAAAAAGAAATTTCTGAAAAAGATATAAAAATTGATTTACTATTAATAGCAAATAAGCAAATTACCTATTAAACTAAAAAAAGAGAATATAATAAACCAAAATTATATAAAGAATATTTTGAGGTATTTAAGTCTTGTTATTGTTGTTTCAGTAATGGTTTTTTGATAGTAAATGCAAATGTTATATTTGTCTGTGAAAACCATGTACATTTTAGACCACTAATTTAAGTTTTTAAATTATAATGGAGATTAAAAGTATATGATAACAAGTATTCCTAATGAAAATGAATTATATTCGTTACAAATAAAAATAAAAAAAAATGATATTAACAAGAAGAACCTTCAAAACAAAAAAAAAAAACTATATTTATCAAAATGTCATTAATTATTTTAATTTATGTCAAAAATACTATTTATATAAAAACTCATTAAATAATTTAATTAAATTATTTTATAAATCAAAACAAAATTTTTATAATTGAGCTAAAAATATTCAAATTTGTCTTAAAGAAAAATTAAATTTTATTGTTTTAGCTAAAAAAATCAACTATACCAATTAATATTAATAACCATTATTCAAAAACTTACAAGATTGCTGTTGTAAAAATGATGAAAAAATATCGACAAAAATATGGAACTGGTATTTATGAGTTTTATAATTTAACACTAGCTGAGTTTTTCAGATAAAAAAATAAAGTAATTAAACATAACATTAAAACTTTAATTAAATGGAATAAAGAATTTAATAATTTTTTATCCTAAAAACAAGAAAATTAAGACTTATAAACTTTATGAAATGTCTTAATTAGGACATTTACAACATGATATTAAAATTCTGACACCAAATATGACTGGTTTTAAACGTAATTTATATTGGTATGATTTTTTATTGATGAAAAATCACGCTTTGGTCTTGCTTATTTATCTGAAAATAAATCACAGTCATCAGCAATTGGTATTTTTAATCAGGTTTATGATGATTTTTTAAATAATAAAATTCGAATAAAAATAATTAGAACAGATAATGGTCTCGAATATGTTTATAGTTATAATCCGGAGTATAAATATCATAAAAGTTATTTTACAAAAGTATTACATCAAAAAGGTGTTATTTATCAAACAACACCGATTTGTTCCCCTCGATCAAAATTGAAAATTGAAAGATTTCATCAAAACTGAAATAAATTTTTTGAATATCTTCCCCGTTATCCTAAAAATATTAATGAATTACGAAAATTAATTACTATCTTTTTAGATTATTACAACAATGTTAGATGATATAAAAGCATAAATTTTTGGTCGCATGTAAAAAATAAGGGTTTTATAAAAACAATAAAAAAATATCCTTAATTTATATTAAACTAAATAACATTTAAAAATAAAAACCCTTATTTTTTACATGCGACCAAATTTTTTAACACCATCCGAAGCCGTGTTAAAATTTTTTAAAATAATAACTGGTCTAAAATGTATATGGTACATCACATAATTCTTTAATATCTAATAAACCTAATATATATTTACCTTTAATATATTTTTTGACAATAATTAAGGGTAAAAAATTTTCGGTAAATCAATAATGAAATACTATTAAATTATTTTATGTTTCAATCGGCATTGATAATAAAGGTACTAAAATATCGTTTTTAATGTTTGGTGATGGATAAGAATAAATACCATTTATTTTTCCTCAACATTTTATATTTCCAAATAAAATTGATTTAGGATATTTAATCTCAATACCAGTAAATACTGTATCTTCGGGTAATTATTTTTGTAATACTAAATGAATACTATTTTGTTTTTTTCACTTAAAATAAGTTATTTTAACTAAATGCATAGATTTAATAATATTAACACCATCGGGTGTATAAGGTAGTTTATATTATTCAATGATATAGAATTTATTTTTATTTTCTTCACTAATTGGTTCATTAATAGATACTATTTTTAAGTCTAATGTTTCTAAAAATTCTTTGTTTTGTTTTGAAATATCATTAATTAAAATATCTTTTTCATAAATCATTACATAACTAGTTCTATTATCTTGAACTGTTGTATTTTGTTGAATTTGTAATTTAAAATTAAAATCGATAATTTCATAACCCGTTATTTTAATATATTCATCTTTGTCAATAAAACCTATTTTAATGCTATTTTGAGAGTATTTTAAGATTGGTTTTTGCTTTGTATTAAAACAATATTATTCATTTTATAAATATATAAAGTTCTAGCACAAAGGTTCTTCATTAAATAATTGTTCTAAATGGAGGTCGCCATATTGTGATTGGTTAGCAAAATCTAACTGAATACTATCAATTGAATAATCAATTAATTCATCATTTGATAATTGTGCTAACATTTTTTCAGACGGTTTTAACATTATTCTTGTTTTTATTCTTCATTAGACATATTAATAATAGTTTCGTTGTTTTTTAATTGTCTATTTAAAGTAGCATTTACTGGTAAACGAAAATCGATAATTAACGCACTAATATTTTTAATATCTAATGTTCTACTGTTTAAAATAGCGTTATCATATTTAATTAACTTAATAATAAATTGGTCGCATGTAAAAAATAAGGGTTTTTATTTTTAAATGTTATTTAGTTTAATATAAATTAAGGATATTTTTTTATTGTTTTTATAAAACCCTTATTTTTTACATGCGACCAATAATATTTTCTTCAATAAACAACCTTTAAATGTTTAAAATTTTATTTTTGAAAATATGGATAGTTTAAATATTAATTAATCATATTTTTGGCCATTAAAGCAAACGTTTAAAATCATAATTATAAATCATCTTTAAAAAGCTTATTATAACGAACTGTAAATTGTGTAGTTTTACCTGTCATTGGAATAAAATTATTATAATTTTTCCAAAGTAACATTTTGTCATAATTCATTTAACATTTAATCATCTCTTTAACATTTACTTTTTTTTAAAATATATTTTATTTAAAATAAACCTTTTTACTATTTAATGGTGTTTTTGTTTTAATTGTTTTGTTTAAATCTTGTTTTGTTATGAGTTGATTATACGCTTTAAATACTAGTCCATTACTCAATAAACTAGTAACCACAATATCTTTTAGCGTATTTAATAATTTATCTTTATTAAAGTTATTTTTAAATTGTTCTTGCAATTTTAATATCTTAGCAATTGTTCTATATATTTCAAAACTATCTTTTACTACTTGCTGATAAGCAAGTGAGGCAAAAGAAACTAAATTAAAAAAACTTGTTTTTTTAAATCCCCGACCAATAAATCGTTCACTATTCATATAGAATTTAAACGGTTCAGGATCCAAAACAAACTGTTCTGCTTTGATTAAATTTGTCATAAAGACAATAGGGACATATTTAGGATTTTTATAATATATTGTTAAAACAAATTTCAACCGCAACTGACAAAGAAACAATTTTAACTGCTAAAAAAACATCATAACCGTAATCAAGGGTTAATAATTATCCCTTTTAATAGCATTAGTTTCAAATTTAAAAAATATTTTTTTAGTTTTATCAGTAATTTTATTAATTATTTTTTTTAATAGCAATTATTTGTTTTTCAATTGGAGCTAATAATTTTTTAGTTACTTTTTGAATATAAAAATTTTGGTTTAAATGATTTTAAATTTTATTTAATTTAATTTGTGTTTGATGTAAGATATTTAATAATTTATTATTATATATTTTACTGCCCCGCATTAAATTAGCATTTAATAGTAGGTTTTTACCAAAATTTTTTTTATGAAGATTAGTCATAATGTTATATCATTCATTAGTATTAATTTTACTTATTTTATCAATATTTAATCCATATTCAGACAATCATTTATTAGCATTTTTTTTAATTTATGCGTGGTATTTTTTGAACTAATTTAGGACCTATTTTTTAAATATTTTTTTTTCAATTTTTAATAAATTTATTAATTGTTTCTAAATTATAAACTTTAAAACCTTTATAAAAATCATTTAGGGCTAATTTTCTAACTGTATATAATAAAGTTTCATTATTAGCCTGCTTTGTAAAATAAAATATTAATTTATCAGATAAAATTTTTTTTACCTGTAACTCGCCTTAAAACACCTTATAAATTATTAGCAGTTATTACACCTAATTTTTCAAGTAATTTAGTTTATTTTGCTAATTTTAAAATTATAGTTGTGCGAGCATGATTCTTTAATTTACCAACCCCACCAATTGCTGGTAACAAATTTAATAAATTACTTTTTACTGTTACTTCTGATGTTAATTTATCATATATTTTATTTACGGCAAAATCAGTTGCTTTTTCTACTCTAAATGATATAAATGCTGCGGAAAAATTAGATAAACCAGCATATAAACCAACAACAGATGCTGCACCACCAGTTAAAACTGATAAAACAAGGGCTAAAACTTGAATTCCTAAAAATTATAATAACTGTAAACCAAAACTTTTTTCTTTTTGTTGGATTGACAATTTAGTTGAATTTTTTTAACAGCATAAATAAGGGCTGTTTTAGATGTTCCAATTGGCATTTTAAAACGAAATAGTACTTTTTTTAGTACTATTAAAAATTTTTAATTTTAACATCAATCGGATTTGTTTGACCAATATCGTTGTTTTTACCTTCAATTTGAACTCCGACAGTTTTATCATTTGTAATATTAATTGGTCAGTCTTCACCTTTGCTTTCAATAAAATAATCAAAATAATTTTCATTTAAAGAAATATCTATGGCTTTTACTGCTTGTAAAATAACATCTTTAAATTGCGGTTTTAACTGTTCTGCCGTCGCCTTTGTTGGGTCTGCAACATGAATAGTTGGTTTATATATTTTATTAATTTTACTAATATCATTTTTTGTAAAAATATGTTTAATAATTCCCTTAGGTTTAACTACTGCCCCACCTAAATATAAAAATATTTCCATAATTAAAGTATTACCTATTCCATCAACCCAATGCAGACAGCACCCGCCCTTAATGGAGCGTGGTCTTTTTTCCGTAAAATAATAAGTGGGACATATTTTTTACCAAACTTAAATGCAATTGTATTAACTCCATTTGGCAATAATTAAATTGCTCCTTCTGAACCATCTTTATTAATAATTGGTAATTTTTTAGGAACCATATAGTATGTTGTTCCTTCAACAGTTTTAATTGTTCCCCTTGTTGTTATTACACTGTTTATTTGTTTATTTGCTACAAGTTGTAACTGTAATTTATTGCGAATTACACGAATAAAATCGTCCGAACCTAATATAACTGTTTCTGATAGAGTAAAATCGTTCTCACATATTTTATCAATAATTTCATTGTGGATTTGTAAAGAATTTGTTTCATCTGCTTTTTGTTCTTGAATAGTTGTAACTGTTTCTTTATTAATAATTTCTAAAATTTTATTGCGTTTATAAGCAAATTCAGTATCCATTTCTTGCTCAATATCGGCTGCTCAAAGATTGGGGAATAAAATCACTTTCTATGGGGTCTAATTTACGAGAAAAAGTTAAAATTGTATCTAATTCAACAACGCCATCATCAAATTCTACCTCTGTATAATTTAATAATTTTTTATTTGTATTAAATATTTCTTATGTTAATCATAAACCTTCATTATATTGAATATTTTTCTTTTTTTATATGTTAAGCCAAACTTATTTTTTTATTTTCACGCAAATAAAGCTTCTAAACTAAATTTTTGTTAATAATTTTGTAAATATAATTGTTCAAATGTTTCTCGGTCTCGTTTTTTTCGCTTGATTAACAATATCTCCGAAAATTCTTTGTGGTTTTTGTGCCATAATTTACTTCCTTCTTTCTATTTATTAAATACATTGTCTGTATGTAAAATATTGTTTTCTTTGTTTTCTACTTTTGGTACGCCCCCAGTATTAACTGTTTGTACATTAATTAATTCATCATAAACACTTTGCAATTGTGCTTTAATGATTTCAATATCATCGATATATAATAAGACTTTAATAAAACATTTTTAAACCATTCATTATCATTTAAAGAATTAATAAATTAAATTGCTTCAATTTGTTTTAATTGAATTGTTTGTTGTTCAATTTGTGAAGTTAATTCAGTATTTTTTGTTTGTAGTTCGTTGATTTGCTTATTACTATTTTAAAAATTATTTACATTAAATTCTTCAATTTCAGCAGTTTTAATATCTAAACTGCCATCTTCATTTTTAATAGTTTCATTATTTTCATTTATAATAACATAGTTTACATTTTTTAATGTCATTGTTTTTCCTTCTATTTTTTAATATTTGTATTTGTTCTTGTTCTAATCGCTTTTTGTATAATTTCAAAAATATCGACTCGAAAAGATAAAAAATAGCGTTTATTTTTTATATTTAACCAATTAAATACCGATTATTTAATTTTTATCTCATCATCTTTTTTTAATTTCAAAAACCCATTTAAAATAAATGGGTTATATATTGATAATGTTGAATAATTTAAATCCTTATCACTGACATTTATCTTAACAAGCATCAACTTCAACACCACCAGCAACCGATGCCTTAATTTTAGTTTTAATCGGATTTTCATGTAATATAACAGTTAATTATAAATTATTAATTTTTTTATTTTTTGTTTTAGGTTTATTGGTTATTGATTTTTAGGTAAATTACTTTTTTATTGTGCTATTTTTATCAACTCCTTTTGCTAAAAAATATTGTAAATGTTTTCAAGCATCGCATTTTTGCTATGACGTTTTAATATTTTCTTTATAAATATAATTTTTCTTAACAACTGGCGATTGTAAAACATAATTTAATATTAAATAGATATTTACATAAAAATTTTAAACCGCCAATAAATTTAGGAATAGATAATGGATTTTTTATTTTTAAACCTTTGTGAAGTTGATAATATTCAATTATTACAATAACTTTATTTAAATAAGAAAAAAAATTATTTTTAAATTAATTTAATATTAAATAGACATTATTTATTGCTTATTCTTAATTTTTGAAATTAAAAGTAATATTATTAATTATTTTTTTTCAAAACATTATAAATAATAATACCAGTTTGTCCAATTTCGGCGCGGTCAATTGCAATAATATATTTTAATTTATTTCTTTGATTTTTTGGTCAATTTGTAATATTTTTCATCCATCGGAAGTTAAATCTAAAATATAGTTAATTTTGTAATGTTGCATATAAGAAACAATAACATCTCATCTATTTTTAAAAAAATTTAAGTACATTTTGGATCATTTTAAACATTGTAAATCATAATGCTTGTTATAATTTTAAATAAGACAATTGATAGGTTAACAATTAACTCAATCAAAAGATGTTGTTATTTAATTTAAAGTTTTATTAATATACAAACTTTTATATTATAGCATTTTATCTATAATCCTTAATTCTTTTTATTTGTTGCTCAAATTTCATCATTAATATAATTTATCGTTACTGGATAAGCACTTATCATTAATTCTTGTAATTTATTTTTACTTTTTTTTATTTCATTTTTTCATCAAATATTTTCCTTTCTGTAAAAAAAGGTCGTATAAAAAAGATTGGGGTATGAAAATATCCAAAGAAATTTAATAAGAATAATAAACCATTTACTAAAATGGTTTTTTTATTTATAAAACCATAATTTATATATTAATTTAATTGAAACAGAGAAAGGACAGCATCTTATTAATTTTAATAATAAAAACACTTATAGAAGCTTTTTGATGTCCTATTTAAGTTGTTTATACATTTATTAAATATTTTAGAAATATTTAATAAATGTATCTTTTTTATTAATTTAAGGTGTTGTCTTTTCTCTGCTCCAGTTATATTAATTTAATATTGACAAAATGACTAAATAAAATATATTAATTTAATATTTTGTTTAATAACTAACTGTTCTTTGAAAAATTAATAGTATTTTTCTGTGTGTCAATTTTTACTATTTTGCATATTTTTAATGCGCCAAAATTTATGTTTAATATATATTTAATATATTTATTTAAAATACAGAGAGATAAAAAGATAAAAAAGAAAATATTAATATTTCTCTCACCCTCTCATAAATAATTAGTTAATAACAAAATTAATATATTTGTTAATAAATTAGAGTAAAAGTAAATAAAAAAGTATTAATAAAATATTTATTTCAATATCTATCATAAAAAATATAAATATATTAAATTAAATATTTTTGATAAACATATCTTAAAATTATATATAAAAAATAATGCTAAAAAAAATATTTAATAATTTTTAAGTTAAATAAAAAATAGGATGATAATTTAATGAAAGAATTTAAGACTAATTTAGGTAAGTTAACAAATACTGATGCTTTATCTTTTGTCAAAACATTAGAAAATGATAGCGTTAATTTAACATTAACTGATTCACCTTATTGATATGATTTACCAACAAGGAAAAAAGAATAAATAAATTCCAGCAAAATATCAAAAAGTATAAATAAATATATTAATGCTATCTATGATAATAATTTACATAATTCATTTGATATAAATAATTATTTAGATGAATTTTATATAATTTCAAAAAATAAATTCATGTTAATTTGAATTAATAGAAGACAAATTAAAAATTACTTGGATTGAGTTTATAAAAATAATATGAATTTTTATTTTTATTTTTGAGAAAAAACAAATCCAATGCCAAATAATAATTTTATTTTTCAAGATAAAGAATATTGTATGATTATTTATTCTAAAAAAGTTCCAATACCAAACTATATAAAAAACTATGAAAATAAAAAAAAAAATATTTAAAAACCCAATAGGTTCATCTTATAAAAAAACAAAACATCCAACAGAAAAACCATTAAATATATTTTACGATTTAATTAAAAAACATAGCAAAGAAAATGATTTAATTTCAGATCCTTTTATGGGCAGTGTTACAACAACATATGTTTGTGAACAATTAAAGATAAAATGACTGGGTTGTGGAATAAATAATAATTACTTTGTAATTATAGAAAAAAGATTAAATAAAATACAAATTAAATTAAATTTTTAAAAAATGAATAAATTTCAATTAATTAAAAAAAATAAATTATGTGGCAGTTTTAATTGCCACGATGGTTGTATTATTACAAGTAATGCGAATACAAATTATTCCAAGAACATCAATTCCATTATTTTTAACTCCTATTTTTATAAGCGGATTTATTTTAAATTGATATTGGTGTTTCTTAATTGGATTTATGGGACATTTTCTATCAGATTTAACATTATGAGGTTTTACTTTGGGATCATTATGCTGAAATATTGGTACGGGTTTATTAGCCGTTTTAATTAAACTAATTAATTGAATAAAAATAAATCATATTATTAAAATTATTCTAATTTTATTAGCAAACATAATTATTTATCTTCCGATTGATTTTATTATTTTTTGATTAAATCTTTGAGTTTTAAGTATAGAACAAATAATTATCGGAATATTAATTGCAAATACAATATGTTTACCAATTTTATATTTTATAACATTAAAAATAATCAAAGTATTTAATAGTAAATAATGAAAGGAAGAATTAAAAAATATGGAATTAACAACTATAAAAGAATTAATAACTAAAAATGATATTGAAGATGAAAAAATAAAACTAAGGAATTCACTTAATGATTATTTAAATTATTCGAAAGATTTTATATCAAAAATAACTGATAAAAATAATATTGATTATTTTAATTATTTACAAAATAAAATCATTAATTACACAATTAATAATAAAAAAGATGAAGATAATGGTTGCGAATTAAAGTCTATTTTAAAAATGAAAAAGAAAAAAAATAATTAAATCCACTTTATTCATCAAAAACTATTTTAAATCAAGTAAGAATAATTTTATTATTATTTGAAAAAGAAATTAGTAATAAATTTAAAGATTCAACAGATGAAATTTTACAAAAACAAGTTTATTGTTATTAAAAACAGCAACAACTAATTTTAAAAAATAATAATTTAACTAATAATGTTGGAATTATTTATCAATTAATTAGTGAAAACGAATTAAAAATTAGAGGATTAAAACAAAAAAAAAAAAGAATATGATATTAAAATAATTGACATTGATAAAGTTCCTAATAAATTTATTAAAAAAGAACTTGATAAAGACTATGTTTTAAATTGAATAAAAAATCAGCAAGTTGAAAATCCTAAAATTGATGGATTAGAAATTAATTATAAAACAAAGTTTCATTATTAAATTATTTATGAAATTTATTGATAAAAATATTAATTTAAAATATGAAGTTGAATTTTGAAAAGATGAATATAGATATAAATTTAATAATAAATTTTTGCCGAGTGTTACACCCATAGTTATTAATTATTTTAATACAAATTATTCTGATATTAAAGGTTCCACATATTTTAATAAAGCAATAATTAGGGGAAATATTATTTATGAATTTGCATCAAGAATATTATAAGATTGTGTTAAAAATGAAAAATAACGAAACAATATTAATCAAATATTAGAATTATTAAATGTTGAATATAATAAAATTAAAGAATTATTTCCATTAATAAAAAAGTTTAATAATTTTATTAAAAAAATTTAAAAAGAATTTAAAAAAATTATGGAAATAATAGAAAAACAAATTTCAGATGGATTAATTTGTGGTACGCCCGATTTGGTTTATATGGAAAATAATAATGCTATGGTTGTTGATTTTAAAACTTGAAAAAATGTTTAACTTAAAAAAATTAAAATGGCACAATTACAAATTACGGGATATGCACATTTATTAAAAGTCAATGGTATTAATGTTGCTGATAAAGGCGAAATTTGAATTATAAATTAAAATGGCATTGAAATAATTAATTTTAAAATAACAACTAAATTAAATTTAGAATGACAAAAAGCAAAAGCACTATTTTTTAAAAATAGTGCAAATTTTAAAGAGGAGACTTAAAATAGAAATTAAAAATTATTTAGAACAACCAAATACGAAAAATTGATTAGATACAAAATTTAAAAATGAAAAAGAAAAAGATATTTTTGTCAAAAATGTTCTTTTAATTTTAAATAAAAACAAATTATTCAGCAAATGTGAATTAAATAGTATTTTATCAGCGTGTTATCAAGATATGTTATTAAATTTACAATTAGATCAAAATTTAGGTTTTATCTATGTTTTACCTTGCTACAATGAAAAATAAAATAAGTATTTGGCACAACTTCAAATCGGTTATAAAGAATATATTCAACCCGCTATTAGAACCGGGCAATATTTAACTATTAATGATATTGAAGTTAATGATGGCGAATTAAAAAATTATAATTTTTTAAAGGAAGAATATAATTTTAATTTAATATAAGATAAAAACCAAAGAATTAAAAAAGAAACTATTGGATATATCGCATAATTTAAACTATTAAATGTTTTTAAAAAAACTTTATTTTTAACAAAATAACAATGCGAAAGTCATTTTAGTAAATACTCACAAACTTATAAAAAATATGGAAAATTTATGGTTAGTAGTTTCGGTGACGCGGATCTTAAAACTGTTTTATCTACCTTATTAAAAAAATGAGGAATTATGAATATTGAAATGCAATAATCATATAAATATTATCAAACAGTTATTAATGATGACAACAATATAAATTATATTGACAATAAACAACTTATTAGCATTGAATAAAATAACAATATTAATAATGAAAATGATAATGAAAAAAATAATAATTTTGATGAAAATGTTTTAATTAATGATGATTTAACATTAGAATAATAATTTTTAATGAATAATAAATATAAAGCTCGTCCAATTTGTAATAAATTTTATCATACTACTGAATGAAAAAAAGTAAGGGATTATTACTTCACTTTAAAAAATGGGTATGTGCGAAAGGTGTAAAAAAGATAAGGGTTATTTAAATAAAGGAATGATAGTTCATCATAAAAAAATATATAAAAGATCAAGATTTTATTAATTGAAATAAAGAAATATTATTATCAATAAATAATTTAGAGTTATTATGTTTAGAATGTCACAATAAAGAATATATGTGCGAAAAAGCATTTAATGTTAACACTGAAATTAATTTAGAAACTGGCGAATACACCATAAATAAAAAATAATAACTCTAAAAGTAAATATAAAAAAATAAAATTAATAAAGTTTTTTAAATTTATTAATTAATGGAGGTTATATGAACTCAAATTATAAAAGTTGTAATAGAAAATGAAAAAGAAAAAAAACCAAGTTGTTGTAAAACAAAAAAACATAATAAAAAGATTGAAAGTAAATTACAAGAACTAATGCTACGTGCTTATCCAGTATCATTCAATAATATTAATGATGAACATTGAACATTAGGTAAAAATAATTAGGAATAATTAAAAAATGTCATATTGTATTATTGATTACTTAAATGATAAATGAATTGATAATAAAGCATTAAAAATTACAAATAAAGATATTATTTATGCGGAAATTGATAATGAATATGATTTAGGTTGAGAATTAAATTTATATCTTAAATTTGGTAATTAAGATAGATATGTAGGTTATGTTTCATTGCCAACAGATTTTTACTCAAATTGCAAATGATATGAGATTGATGAAGTTAAAAGTTTAATAAATGATTATTTAGAAGATAAAGAAGCAGATTATGGGGTGATAAATTATGAATAATATGTGAAAAAATGAAGAAGGCAAAATTTATACAGAATAAGATTTATTTAATATAGCGCTTTAAGAATGTTGCCCAGAAGAAAGTGCTTATGAACAATATGAGAAAGTATTATTGCCAAATTACAATGTACATCTGATTTAATTAAAAATGTATTAGTTTCAAATATTGATGGTTTTTTAAAATTTGCTTTTAAAAAAGATTAAAATGTGGGTGGAAAATGAAGCAAATAAGGCGAAAAATTAACTGGAAAACTTGATTTTAAATCAATCCAATTAAATGGATATAGATAAGGAACAATGATAACTATTTCAGAAAGCACAGAAGCAATGGCAATAGATAATTTGGAAAAAATTTATTATTGATAATTTAGTAATAGAAGTACAAAATGCTATTGAATATGCTATTGCAAAAGGACAAGGATCTGCAAAACTTGAACCACAAGGAATAATTATTAATACTAATATTTATAAAAATAAATTAGCAACAACTAAAAAAAATATTACTTATGATACAATTTAAAAAATTATTTCTTTACTTCTAACTGGTTATCATAATAATGCTAATTTTATTATGAATAAATCTACTTTTTTTTATACAAATTCAATCAATTAAAGATAAAAATGATAGACTAATTTGAAACCATACAAAAAGTGATGAAACATTAAAATACAATATCTTTGGTTATGATGTTATTTTATGCGATGAATATAAAGAATATTCAGAAACAGAAAAATCAACACTTATAACATTTGGGGATTTAAGTCAATATAAATGAAACTTTCAAAAACAGTTAAACGTCACTAAATCAACAGACTTCTTATTTGATCAAGATTTAATTGCATATAAATCAACATTTATTGCTGATGGAAATACTGTCGGAAAATTAGCATTTGTTAATGTAGCAATAGAATAAAAAGGAGATAAATTATTATGCCTGTATAAACAACAACAGAATTTTTAAATTATATTGAATTATTGTTAAGATTATAAGAAAATGATAAAAGTTTTGATAAAGAACTTAAAACATTAATTTTATCGGAAAAATAAATTTTGTTAACTGCTGGCATTCCTATAATTGTTATTAATTACGATAAAGATGAACAAATAAAAGATATCATAGGTATTTATTGTAAACATAATTTTGGGCGAGAAATTAATGAATTACCATATTTATTTTATTGGCATATTAGACAATTAAAATTTAAAAATTGAGAAAAATTAATGAAAAAATAATATTAATTTTTAAGCAAACTATTAAAGATGAAATTAATCGACCAATTTTAAAAGAAGAATACCGAAAAAATATTTTTGGAGAAATATTATCCACACATATTAATGATTATTTTATTGCCAACCAATAAACAATAAAAATGGAACATAAAATTATTATTTATAAACACAATTTTAATAACGAAAATTATGTTGAAATAAATTTATTTGGAACTAATAAATAATTTTTTATTAAAATAATATATGATCCTAAAAATGATTACTTATAATTATTTTTAACAGATAATATTGGAGAATAAAAAAATGAAGAAAAAATTTAATTCTTTAAAAGATATAACATCAGAAATGGTTTCATCTATTCAACAATATACATTTGATATTCAAAATAAAATAAAAAATGAAGTTATTAATACTGGAAATAAAATTTTAGCAGAAATAAAAGAAAAAGTTCCGATTAGCAAAAACAATAAAAATCATTTACGAAATTATTTTATTTTAGAAATTAAATAAAATGAAGATGAAATAATTGCTTACATAATAGCAAAGAAAAAATATCAAATAAGTTCACTTAATTGAATTCGGTGTAAGACATTATTGGTCTGGAACACAAATTATAGCACGTTCGTTTATGCGACCCGCATATAACAACAATATTAATGATTTTATAGAAAATATAAAAAATATTATTAAAAATGGGGTTTAAAATTAAATGAATTACTAAATACAAAAAAATTTAAAATTAATAAACTAGTTAATTTCTAAAAATTATTTTAAAATACCTATTTTTTATAATTTTGGTAGAATAGATGATAATAATTTATCAAATTACATTACATACTATGATATTACTGATCAAAGTATTTTATACGCAGATAATATTTCATATGTGAAAAAACAAGTAATTAAAATATCAATTTTTACACAAGAAAGAAATTTTTTATTAGAAGAAGGATTGGAACAAATATTATAAAATAATAAAATCATTTTCAAAAAAAATACAAAATTATTATTTAAATAGTGAAAAAAGTTATATAACAATATATGAAGTTTATTTAATTAATACAATAAATTAATTAAAAGGAGAAAAAATATGAACAAAGATAATTTAATTTAGTTTTGGCTTTCAAATATTCATTATGCAATTATTAAAAAATAGATAATAAAATCAGTTATGAAACACCAAAAGAAATTAAAGGCGCTACCAGTTTAGTGTTAGATATTGATGAAAATACAACTACTATTTATGCTGATAATATTCCCTATTATATTGCTAATTCTAATCAATGTTATGCTGGAACATTAATTATTATTAAACCAAGTGATACATTTTTAGAAGAAATTTTTGGATTAATAAAAGATAAAAATAATATTAGATTTGAAAAATAAAATATTCAACCAAAAGAAATGGCATTGGGTTTTGAAATTGATGGTAACACTGAAAAACGAAGAATATGACTTTATCGAGTTAATTTAAAAAGGTCTAATGAAACACACAATACAAAAAATGAAAATTTTGAATCAGATACTTATTAATTTGAATTTAATGCCCCCCAGAGCAGAAGATAATATTATTAAAAGTTATATTAGTGAAAATAATAATAAAAATATTTTTAATAGTTGATTTAATGAAGTATATAAAGAAAATAGCGAAATACATTCTGAAATAATTAAAATCAATATTAGTAAAATTAATAAAATAGATAAAACAATTATTCACGTTACAGACACAACAAAAACAATAACATAACAGTTAAAACCACAATTTAAGGATGTTGTTTTAAAAGCGGTAAAAGCCGTAGATAGTTATTTAACTGAAAATGATCTTGATTACTTTATTTAAAGTAAAGGTGAAGACTGATCAATTAATATTACAAATGATAAAACTGTCGAAGTTCAAATTAAAGGTAAAAACAACGCTACTGGTCAAACAAATCCGATTGATGTTGTAATTAAAAATTATTAAAAAATATTTAATAATTTAAAGGAGTTAAATATGAACAAAAAAATTAAAGTTGGTAATGTTGATATAAATATTAATACAAGTTCTTATTTTTTAGTAATTTATGAACAATTAACTGGTATTGATTTAATTACTGATTTTGAAAAAATGAAGAATGAAAAATTTTCATATAAACAATTATTAGATATTTTGTTTTTTTGCATATAATTATAATAATAATTTAGATTATAAAGAATTTTTCCAAAGTATCCCATTATCAGAAATTATGAATGAAGCATTTGTAACAAAATTAAATAATTTAATAGCAGAGGTATTTATTTAAAATAATAATATTAATAAAAAAAAGTAGTTAATCAAAATTTAAATAAAAATTGAACTAATACTTTTATTTGTTTAATTAAATAATGTGTTTACTTAGTTAGTGATTTAAAATTATTTACCTTAAAACAATTTTTAAATATTATATCCTTGCATTCAGAAAGATATCAAAATGTTAATAATTTTTTTAAAAAACCAACACAAGAAAAAATAAATAAAATATTTTTTGGAGATTAAAATTTAATGGCAGAACAAATCAAAGGAATGCATCTTGAAATTAGTACAAATTTATCAAATATAAATACAGAAGTCAAAAAATTAGCCAATACTGTTAATCTTTCAAATCGAAAACCAACTAATCTTGACGCTAATTTAAAATTTAAAAATGGTAAAGAAATTGATATTTTAAGAAATAAAATTGTTGAATATAACAAAAATATTGAAAATACAACAAAACAAAAAACAACAATTAATTAATAAAGTAAATTAATTACAAAAAAATCAAAAAGAATATTTAAATCAAATTAAAAAAGCTGAAACAGCACTTAAAAATGCAACATATGAAAAACAAATTAAAAAATTAAATGTTGAAATGTCTCAATTACAAAAGAAATTTAATTCAATACCAAGGGAAATTGAATTTACAAATTTAACTATTGATAGAATTGATAGTAATATAATTAAGTTTAATAGCGACTTAAAAGAAACTAACAAACAACTATCTAAAATAGGTGGCGATAAATTTATTAAATTTGGAAACAAATTATCAGATATAGGTAAAAAATTAAGTGCTTATATTACAATACCATTAATTGGTATTAAGGCTATTTTATGAAAAATAACAAAAGATACGATTTTATTTGGTGAAAAATTAAATAAAACAGCACAAAAAAATAATATTTCAAATGATAATTTACAAAAATTTAGATTTATTGCTAAAAGATTGGTTTATAAACTGAAAATATTGAAATTTTATTTCAAAAACTAAATAAAACAACCTATGAATTGTAACAAGGCATTATTAATTAAAGTACTTATGCATTTCAACAATTAGGAATTAATATTAAAAATACTAGTGGGGAATTAAAAAATACTGAAACTATTTTTTAGAAACAAAAAATGCACTATCTAAAATAACAAATAAAACAGAAAAAAGTAACTTTATTTTTATTTTTTTTGGTTATTAATTAGTTAGTAAAATTGCTCCGTTATTATTAAAAAGTAATGAAGAAATAAAAAATATAACTAATAATTTTGAAAATTTAACATTAATTTCAAATGAAAATATTAAAAAATCGACATAATTAAGTAATAAATGAAATGAATTAACACAAAAACTATCAATAATAAAAATTGAATTAGCAATAGGTTTATTGCCTATTTTTAAAAAGTTTGTTAATTTTATTGATAGTAATTTAATACCTTAAATTAAAAAAATAACCGATACTTTTAATTAATTAATTGTTAGCCAAAAATAATTAATATTTAAAATTTTAGGTATATTAACAGTTATGGCGCCCACCGTATTAATATTCGGAAAATTAATATCTATTGGGGGTTTATTAATAAACACCATCAATTTATTAAAAACAGCCTTTTCGGGGTTACCATCTTCAATTGTCTCAATCGTAGGAATAGGAATAAGTATTATCGGCGCTTTATTAGTACCTTTATTAGCCCAAAATGAAGAATTTAAAGAATTATTAAAATAATTAGGGAATATTTGTAAACAATTATTAATTCCAGTTATTTAATTACTTAAAAATTTATTTCGAGCATTAACGCCAATTTTAAAACCAATTTTTACACTATTTAATGGATTATCATCTATATTTGTTAAGATTGGAAAAGCGATTATAACTTTTTTAATACCTCCATTTAATTTTTTAATTAAAATTTTAAATAGTATTATATGACTAATAAATAAAGTACTAACGAGGCTAAAATATTTAACATTTGGATTAGTAAATGTTCAAATTCCATCATTACCAGAAATTCAAAAACCAGCATTACAAGAATCAACTCTTAATACAAAAAATATAAATAATAGTAATACATTTAATAATAATTTTAATATTTAAAATAATATAGATATTTAAGAAACAACAAATCAAATACTTAGACAAATAGGAAATAAAATAAATAGGAGTTATCATTTTATGATAGTTAGAACATTTAAAATAAAAACAAGTAATAATGAAATTATTGACTTACAAAATACTACTGATATATTAACCATTTCTTTTAATAATCTTGGCATTGGTTTTAATAATTATTTTTTAAATGTTAAAAATAACTTTATTTTAGAATCAAATAAAAAACTATTAAATGAATTATCCTTAAAATTATTATTTACAAACCCTAACGCATATCAAAAATATCGTGATTTTATTGAAAAAATAAAATATTAGCTTGCCAACTCTTAATCATTAAAATTAATTTACGGTGTTACATATAATAATAACTATAATGAATATTATTATGATGTATATATTAAAAATATCTGTAAAAATGAATTAAACAAATTCAATAATTTAGAAATTGATTTTATTTTAGAATAAGTTTATAATTGAAAAAAAGAAATTAAAATTGATTGAGAATTAATTATTGATACAAGTGGATAAAAAAAATAATTATAAATTTGGAGCATTTAAATACACAAGTATTTATGATCAAACAAATAAAATAAAAAATAATATTGATTTACCAGCAAAAGGCGAAATAATTATAAATGGTGTATCAATAAATCCACATATAAAACTTCTTAAAGATAATAAATAAATTAGCGAATGCAAAATTTATAAAACAATCAAGGAAAACGAAGCAATTATTATTAATACAACTATCGAAAATCAAAAAATTATAAAAGTTATTAAAGATAAAAACAATAAAGTTAAACAAGAAATTAATATTTACGAAAAACAATATTTTAATTTAAATACATTCTTTACAATACCAATCGGAGAATATAAAATTAAATACTTTAATGATTTACCAAAATCAAAATTAGCGGGGAGTTTAGAAATAAAATACTATGAAGAATATTTATCAGTCTAATTATCTTAATATTAATATTTTTTCACAAATTAATTTAAACTTTAAAGATAATATTATTGTCGAAAAGTATAATATTTATGAAGATATTTATGTTTTATAAATTTCAGAATTTACATTAAATAAAAATAATATAAATGCTGTTATTGGTGATTATGTTTATATAACTAATGATATTAATCAAAAAATATATTTAGGAATAATAACAAATATCGAAAATATTGAAGAAAATAAATCTTGCATAGTTAGTTATAAACCAATAATTGGTATTTTTGATTTTAAAATATTAGTTAAAAATATTATAAATTAACTTGTTTGGAACAGCTTAAATATAATTTTTTATAATTATTTTAATCAAGATAGTTTTTTAAAGTAATTTTGAAAAAATAACTTAATATGAACTAATAAATCAAATAATAGTAAATATACATTTATACAAGATAATCAATCATAAATAAGTTTTTTTGATTTTTATAAAATTATTTATAACCAAACAAGAAATTATTTATCTTTTGAATTAGATATAAAAATAAAAAAATTAATATAACTTTTAATTCACCAAATAGCGAAAAATATTATTTAAAAGATAACATTAATAATATTTATAATTTGAAAATAGATGACTTTTATAATCAAGCAATTAATAAATTATATATTTATGATGAAAATAATAATTTTAAAAAAAGTTGGTATTTACTTAAAAATAATGAAATTATTAATAATAAAAAATTAGAAAATTTAAATAAAATTTTAAATATTTGAAATAATAAAATTTCATCAAAAAAAATACAAATTCCAATTTAAAATAAAAAAATCACATTATAATTAATTAAAAATGCCCCAATTGGTACTAAAATTACAAAAATAAATGATGAATAATTTTATTTTATAAAAATAGAAAATAAAGAAAAGCCCATATAAAATTGATTTTTTTCCATATCTGGTCATTGGAATGAAGAAAAAATTTTTAAATTTATATATAATGTTGGTGTGCTGGGGAAAAAATAATTTCTTATCAAAACAATGAAAATACTTGAAATGAAATAGAAAAATATAGCATTTTAAATTGAAATGAATTTTTAGAATTAAAAAAATTTATAACAGAACCGCAAACAGAATTTAAAAATTTAGCGGATGTTAAAAAATATATTGAAAATATTAAAAATAAAAATGATATTAAAAACATAATTTTACCAATTATAAATAAAACGGCTAAATTAGATAAAAAAATAATATATTTGATTATTATAAATAATAATTACAACAAAGAAAATATCCACATTCAATATAATTTGATATTAATAAAAATACAAATATTTTAGATTTAAACAAAATAAATTTAGTGCCTAATTTTATTTTATATTTTAATAAAAAATAATACGAAACAATACTATCCGCAATTCAATACAAAAATAAAAAAATACCATTCATTTAGTATTTGGCAAAGCAATAATTAATTTTATTGACATGTTAAAAACAAAAAATATTTAATTTTAATATACAATTTTAATTAATGACAGTATCATCACACTATAAAAAAGATTAAAAAATATGTTTTTAGATAAAAAATTAAAATTATAATATGAAAACCTTAATAAAAATTGTTTTTCATCAGAAAATAAACAAGAATACTTTTTAGAAGAATATTGCCCTAATAATGAAAATGAAAAAAATCTTTATTGTCATGGTAGTGAACAATGAAAACTATATAATACAAAAAATTTAAAATAATTATTGATACATGAGATTTAAATTAAGCAATTGAATTTTTACAATCTTGTCAAGAAAAAAATAAAAAAAAGAAGAAAATAAAAATAATACTAATTGGTAAATTAGAAAATAAAATTATAAATACATAATAATAATAATAATAATAATAATTTATTTAAAAAGGAAATAACAAAAATTAAAGAAAAAGAAAATATTTTTAAAAAAAGATTTAGTCAATGCATTTTACAAATAATAAATAATCAAAAAATATTTATTTTATTTTATAAAATTTTTGAATTGATATTAAAAACATAATTTTAGAAAAAATAAAAGAAAATTTAAAAACTAATTTTATTAAAAATAAAGAGCTGTCCAATCAACTGAGTCTCAAGTTAATGAAATTAAATAATTGAAACTTCAAATTTTACTTCTAAAAAATAATCATAAAATTTATCAAAGTTTATCAAGATATTTTATTTTTTATAATTTTTTTGCTTCCTTTTTATAAGAAAAAACCAAAATTAATTATCCAGAATTATGTCTCTGGATAGACCCTTAAATAATAATAAAAATTATTATAACTATTAATTATTTAAATTATTAATTTTTTCTTTTCTTATAATTTCTAATTGTCCTATTTCTTTATTTACTAATTCCTCATTTTTTTCTCTAACTCTTTTATTTTTTCATAAGCTTTATTCAATTTTTCATCATCATATTTATTTTCACAATTATTTAATTTTCCTAATCTTAAAATAGTATCTTTTATTGAATCATTTATAATTTTTTTACATTCCTCAATTTCTTTATAATTCCAAAAATTTTGATCTAATTAACTATAATATTTGTTTATAATTTTTTCTTTTTCTTGTTCAAATTCTAAATTAATTTTACAAATATCGCAATTACTGCAAGAACATTATTTATTTTTATTCATTTTATTTTATCTCTTTTTAATTAATTTAATATTATCATATTTATTTTTGTAGACAATTTAATTGTCTTTTTTTATTTGATATTATATTTTATTGACGGTATGAGGACACACTACTAATGGGGTGAATAAAATTGGTAGTCATAGGAAAAACATTTAATAATCATAGTATTGAAGCAGTAGATGACGCAAACATACAAAATTATTTTTTATCAAATAACACAGAAAACAAAGCGGGAATTATTAAAAACAATGAAAAAGTACTTTATACGCAAAATAATAACAAAATCACTTTTAATCAAAATTATATTTTAATTTATGGCATATTATTATAAATTGAAGAAAATACAGAAATAGAATTAATTAAACCCAGCAATCCAAACGAAACTTATTGCGGATATGTAATAATAAAAGTTAATTTAGGACAATCCGATCTAGTTAATTTATAAATTAAATACAATAACGGCTCAACCCCGAATTTACAAAATTAAAATCTAATTAATAAAGAAAATCGCATTTATGAAATAGCATTAATTAGTTATCAAACAACATCAAATAATATTACAAATATTAAATAATTATTAAATTACATTGAAACAGGCCAGTTAATTAAAAATATTAAAAAAATTGAAGATATTAAATAAAAATACGAAAAAATAAACAATGAAATTACTAATAATGATCAAAAAGCAAGAGATGTTGAATTGAAAATAAATAATGAAATTATTAATATTAAAAGGAGATTTAATATTTAATGGAACAAGTTCTTGAAATTATTGCAATTATATTATCAGTATTTACTGGCGGGGGCGCCGGTACAATGGCGATGTGATTAAATAAGAAAAATAAAAATATTAAACAACAAAATAACATTTTACAAAATGAAAACGAAAACATTAAAAACGAATTAAAAATGATCAACAAATAAATAGCAAATATACAAAATATAAAAAATATTTACATTAAATAATTTAACGAATTAGAAAACGAAATTCAATTATCCATTTTACGAATTTAAACAAAACTAGATATTATAACGGTTAATTTAAATAACAAATTATCAAACAACAACGAAATAAACACCAAACATAAAAAAGGAGAAAATAAAAATAAAAAATAAAAAAATTAAACTATTCTTTTTAAGAATATTATACTGAACTATTCATGGATTAACACTAGGAATACCTGCATTACTTGCACAATTTAATAAATTACTAATTAAATTAAAAGAAAAAATTAAAAAAGAATGTGATAAATTAGATGATGAAAAAATAGAAACAATAATCAAAAATTATAATGATAAAAAATAAAGGAAAATAAAAAATGGAAATTAGAAAAATAACATTTGATAACGGCGATATTGTTTTAGCAAAAGACCAAGCAATATTATACGATTTATTACTAAAACAATAAACAAAAACACTTTTATCTAATGGCAAAACTATATACCAAAACTCAACTGGTTTTTTAATCCAAAATGAAAGTGAAAAATTAAAATATACATATAAAACAACAGACAACGGTGTTGAATTTACTTTTAATCCACAATTATATTTAAGTGTTTGTGGCCGTATTATTAAATTAGAAAAAGATACCAAATTACTTGTAGATAAAAATTATGTAGCAAATAACGAAACTTATTATATTGTAGTTAAAGTTGATTTAATCAAAGAATCAAAAATAATTAATGGTGAATTAAAAGAATTTATCAATCCAATTGAAATAAAAATAATTAACACAGTATCGCCATTAATTTAAGATAATTTAAATAAAAAACAAAATAATTTTATTTATGAATTTCCATTAATAAGTTTTATAAAAAAATATAATCTATATAACAGTTGAAAAATTAAAACCAGATATAAAAGCACATATTTATTAACACTTTTAATTGAATCAAGTCGCGATCCATCAAAACTATTAACAATCACCCAAAAAATACAATAAGAAAAAGAATTATTACAAGAAAAACAAAGCCAATTAAAAGATATTAAAAATTATTTAACAAATTGAGAATATAGAAAAATGCAAGAATTGGATTAACTTGAATCATATATTCAAAATCAATTAAGAAAATTTAAAAAAATTTATGCAAGTAAAAAACCATTTAAAACAGTTGATAATAAGTGGTATATTATAATACGGCGAATTAGTAAAAATGGTAGTTGAAATATTAATAAATTTATTAATTGACAAAATGATAACTTGCAGGGTATTAATTTAATTAATAATCATCGATTGTATAGAACTTTAAATAGTTTAGAAATTAAAAAAGAACCAAATTACATAGTATCTAATTGAAATAATGATGATAGTACTTATTTTAAATCATTTTATCGTTGAGATGGTAAAAATGAACCAAGTATAGAAGGGAAAAATATATATTTTTTGATTTAATTAAATTGTAGGATGTCTAATTAACTATGTCTTAAAATTTTACTAAAAAATAATAAACGGCTTTATCAAAGTTTATTAGTGTTTTTTTATTTTTTATGAATTTATTTGTTTTTTTTCTAAGTCTAATTTAAAATTAATTATCAAAACACAGAATTAAAAAAATTAAGTTTTAAACTTAATTTTTATTTTTTTTAATATTTAATTTTACCAGTTTTATAATCTACATTTAATATACTTGGTTCATTTTTGCCATCTCAACGATAAAATGATTTAAAATAAGTACTATCATCATTATTTCAATTAGATACTATGTAATTTGGTTCTTTTTTAATTTCTAAACTATTTAAAGTTCTATACAATCGATGATTATTAATTAAATTAATACCCTGCAAGTTATCATTTTGTCAATTAATAAATTTATTAATATTTCAACTACCATTTTTACTAATGCGCCATATTATAATATACCACTTATTATCAACAGTAATAAATGTTTTTTCTTGTGGTGCTATTCATTCTAAGTTATTGCCTTTTATATTTTTTCTATTTTCTTTTTTTGATTTTTCTATTTCTTCTGGAGATAATTTATTATTAAATAATTTATTATTATCACAAGCCATTAAAATACTATTACCACCATTAATTAAACTAATTGTTCCTAAAACACTTAATATTTTTTTCATTTTTCTATTCTTCTTCAATTATAAAATAACTGCCCACAGTATTTGTAATAATTTTTCAACCATGGTTAGAATTAGATAAAAAATGATTATTTATTTCTTGAAAATGATTGTAAAGAATATTGATTAAAGTATTGATATTATCATCAGTAATTGAACCTCCTCGATCACTACGATCTTCTTTATGAAAATTATTAATTTTTGATTTGATTTAATTTTTAAATTCTTGATAATTATTTAAATTTTTATAAATTTGTTTAATTTTATCTCATTCATTAATATTAATATTTAATTTTAGTTTATTATGAGCTAAAAATTTATAGTATTTCTCAATTTCATTATATTGATTATGTGATTCATGTTTAACCACTTGTGTATTATCATGACTACTTAATCATCAAATTATTGCTATTCTCGCAATTACTAATCCTCCAATTAATAATGATAAACCTAAAGTTTCGGGAGCCAATGATGCATCAGCGCCATCTTCCGTTCTAATAACCGTTCCCTCTGTTGCTACAAATGCAGCTCCCTCTGTCGCCGATAAAGTTTCAGCCGCTGTCAGAACAACTTCTGCTGCAGTACTTTCTGATAAAAGTGGGGTCATTTCTATTGCTTATCCCGTTCCCGCTAAAACAACATCACGACTAGTTGATAAACTATTTTTGATATAATTAGCAGTAGTTGATAAATTTTTTATTGGTGATATGCTAGTCATTTTTGAAATCCCCAAAATTACATTACCAGAAATTCCGGTAGAAGTAAGCCTCGAACCAACATCTCTTAATTTATCTTTAAATGCTTTTTGTTCATTTTTGGGTAATGATTGATAATATTGATTGATTTCATTTAATTTTTGTTGTTTTTATTCTTTTGAAAGAGCGTTATATTTATTTATCTCTTTTTTAATTGTTGTTTCTTGTGAATTTGCAATATTTATTTTTATCGGTTTATTTACAGATAAATTTGTATTATTATTTACGGTAGATTTATTTGGAATTACTATATTTGTTTTTGGTTTTTCTGCTTCTGTTAATTTTTGTTGTTTTTGTATATCTTTATTTTTTTTTGTGAATTTATAATATTTTCTTCATTTATATTTTCTAACAAAATAAAATTATAATGATTTTCATTTAAATGAAATATTTGTAAGTTTGCATTTGAATTATTTGTTTCAAATATGTTTCTATTATTTACATTAATATTAGAACTTAGCAAATTACCAATCGCTAAAATTTAAAGTTGCCCACCACACGATGAGTATTGTCTAATTCTTTCTAAGTAATTATTAATATTAATTTCATTTTCGCTTATCTGAATTGCATTGCGAAAATTTTCAATCTGATTTATCTGTGAATTTATTTGTGTTGTATTGTCTAAATTATATCTTATATAATCAACAACACGATTACGAAACATATTTGTTAATAAATTATTTTGCTATTTGATTTTGATATCATAATTTTTTTAAATTTCCTTCACCAAATAATTGGATAAATCGGTTTTTAAATTCCTGATTATTATTTCTTACTGGCCATAAATGGGCAGTTGCCACAGCTCAAAACAAACAACTATGATCTTCGGGCACATCATCATATTGATTGGTTTGTTGTTGTATTCCAATAGATGTTTGGCCATCGCCAAAATAAGCTTTTGAATTATCTGTGTTATAAGGTTGGTTTAGAACTACTTTGCTTCCTTTCGGACGGTCTCCTTGTTTTTTATATTCATCTTCTGTAATTATTTTTTTTGTATCATTTATATTACTTGGTTTTTTACCAATTGTAAATGCAACTTTTACTGTATTATCAGTATATATTTTATAAATTGATCCAATACTTGCGACATTATCAGTAATAATATTCTCTTGTATTTTAACTTGACTAATATCTACCTGTAGGTTTAATTTTGCTATGCGATTTAAAATATTTTCATTTTGATTATATGTTATTTCACCTAACTCAGTTTTTGTAATAACATTTGATAATTCAATTTTTAACAATTGTTTTAATTTATCTAGATATTATTTTAAACTGTTATTAATTTTTGTTTTTTGTTCATTAATTTTTGTATTTTTTAATTGTTCATTTAATAATTTTATTTTATTTTTTAAATTATGAAAATCTTTTAAAAGTTTTTTAATTTTTATATATTTCATATATTTTGAATAAAGTAAGAGGGTTAAACGCTCTATACCTTTATTAATATCAGCATCATTTGTAAGCAATAATTTAACTATTTCAATGTCCTCTATATTTATTGCATAGTATAAAGAAGTTAAAACATTTTCATCTTGAAGATTAACATCAGCACCATTGTTAATCAATAACTTTACCATTTCTTTTTTATTTTTTATAATTGCATAATGTAACGGTGAAATAAAAGAATTATTACAATCTAAAAAATTAGGGTCAGCACTTTTGTTAATCAATAATTTAATTATTTCAATGTTTTCTGTCTCTATTTCAAAATATAAATGATTTAAACTATTTTCATCTTTAAGATTAACATCAGTAATAGCATCGATATTAATCAGTAATTTAGTTAAATCAAGATTGCGTTGTAAAATTGTTACGTGTAAAAGTTTAAAATAACCAAATTATATTTCTTTTAATTTTTTTAATGGAAATAATTTATCTAATCTTTTTTTTCAAGTAATATTATCTTTTTTATATTAAGCAAAAAAATAATAGTTTGTTTATTATCTAAATCGTATTTATTTATTTTTTGAATTAAATTAGTTTCTTGTGCAATTTTTAAAATTTCATTTCATTTTTCTGCAATATTATCATCTAATATTTTTGTTATAAATCCGTTTATTTCATATTTTAAATAATTAATAAAATTAAGAATTTTTTTAAATTCATTTAATTCATTTCAAATTTATATTCTAAATTTATTTAATTGTTCTGAATATTTTTTTAAACCATCCCTTAATTGGGGGGTATAATCATTTCAATTTATTGTTTGATTTTTATTAAATATTTTTTCTTTAATATTTTTTAATATATTTTGACTATCAGTTATAATTTTTTTTTAATTAACTGGTATTTTTAATTTCTGCAAAAATTTTTAAAGTTTTTTCATCACATTGAAATCTCATGGCTTCACTTGTAATAAAAATTAGTCTTACTAAATCATTTTTAATGTTTTCATTTTGTTTATTATTATAATTTGCTAAGTTTACAATTGTATTATTTAAAGTATCTTTCAAAATAATAATATCTTTCCCCATGGTTGGTTTGTCTTTTTCTTTTATTATAACATCTAATTTATCTTCTGAATATGTTCCTTTATAATTTAAATTAATTTTTTGACAATTATATTTTTCTGTTACTTTTGTATTTAGCATTTTAGTTTTTATTTCATCGTTTTTTAAATCTTCGCCTTGTAAATTTTTAATTTTATTATCTAAATATTTTTTATCATTATTATAATTTATTGAAGGAATGGGTATAAATATTTCTTT
Source organism: Spiroplasma endosymbiont of Antitype chi (assembly GCA_964019725.1). Classification (GTDB taxonomy): domain Bacteria; phylum Bacillota_I; class Bacilli_A; order Mycoplasmatales; family Mycoplasmataceae; genus Spiroplasma. The sequence goes on from OZ026467.1 coordinate 1,051,185, forward strand.
TTTTTTTAATTTTTCTATTTTTTTTTGATTTGTTTCATTAATTTGTTATTTTATTTTTGCTTTCCTTGCTTAAATTAATTCTTTATTTAATTTATTCAAATCTTTTGATTTATTAATTTTTTATTTGATTAATTCGTTAATATTTTTAATATTTTTTTAATATTTTTTATTTCTTTTGGATTTTTTTTAAGTTTTACTTCCTCTTTTAATTTATCTAATTCTTTTAATTTATTAAGTTTTTCCTTAATTTCTCATTCTAATTTTTCTTTTTCAGTTTTATCTTCGCTTTTTTCTTTGATTAATTTATTAATTTTTTCTAAATCATTTTTTATTTTTTCTAGTTAAGTAATTTGATTTTGATTATTTTGTTTTATTTTTTATAAAAGTTCATAATCAAAATAAAAATATTGATTCTGATTATTAATAAATCCTAATAAGTAAAAGTTATTTAAATTAATTACTAATTTTTTATTTTTATTATCACTATTTTTTAATTTTAATATTAATATTTTATTTTTATTATTTTGTTGTTTTTTAATTTAATTAGCCATTTTGGGCTCTAATTCTTCTAATTTAGAAATAATTGTTTCATTATCAAGTTCTTTAATTATAATTCCACCCATATTGATTTTTCTTAATTGGTCAATATAATTTTCATCAACAAGTTCTTGTAACATTTTTTTAATATTATTATAATAAATCTTTATTTAAAGTAATTTCTTTTTCAATAAATTCTGCGGCTTTACCGCCATCTTGACTATCATTACTTGTTCCAGTTTTAGTTTGTTGATTTTCTTCATTTGTTGTTGTTGTTTGTCTTTTTTTAATAATGTGTTTTTGATTGGCCGCCGCCGCAATGATTGTCGGTATTGTAGTTACGGTTATCAAAACTGTTCTTAATAATCCCAAAAGTTTTTTCATATTATTTATTTCCTTTCTTCTTTGAAACTTTTAGTCTATTTCTATTAATATTATATATATAAGCATTTTGAAATCTATTTTATAAAGGTAGAAAAATTGGAATGATTAATTATTGTAATTATTTTAATAAAAAATCGCAAAAAACAACACACAAAACAAAAACAACAAACTATTAAAATATAAAATAATGACTAATATTGCTTTTAAAATACTTAATAATGGCAGATTATTTTAATTATTTATTTGACATTATATTTTAATGATGGTATCATCGTCATGTAAATTAAAGCGAAATGAGTAAATATATGAAAATTAATGATTTAAAAATAAAAAAAAATAAATTACTCAAATGATAAAGGTTATTTTAATCTTGAAAAAAATTATAATAAGGTTAAAGACTCAATATCAACTTCTATAACATTTAATAATATTGATGACGCTATTGAATTTTTAGAAATAAGTAAAAAAATAGTTTAATTAAACTATTTTTAGTTATAAACATAAAATACTAACAAGTAATTAATATTATTTATTTTTAACTCCTATTTATTCTATTTCTCATACATAGGTATATAACCATAACTGTCTGTTTTAATAAAAACTAATATAGTTAATAATATTTAATTATCGCCCCCCCTCATTTTTCTATTACAATATTATTATTAATCTTGTTTTTTTATTAAAATTAAGTTTGACAAATATTTAAAGTGGAGTTAGTGTGTGGACATTATTAATTTATAAATAAAAAGAAAAGAGGACAAAATAAATGTTAAATATTGATAAAAAATTTTTTAACAACTTTAATATTTTATTAGATAAACAAAGTGTTGATTTGATTAAACAAAATTTATAAAATTATGATGAATGAATTTTTAAAAATTATAAGAATGATAAAATTTTAAAATAATATAAAGTAAAAGATAAAATTGAAAGAACAGTAATAATTTTAAAAGGAGAAATAACTTTTAAAAGAAGAAGATATTATAAAATTAATCCAGAAACAGGTAAAGAAAAATATATTTTTATTTTAGATTTAATTGTTGGAATTGAAAAATGAAAAATAGTAACTAATGATGTTAAAGAAAAAAAATATTATCATTTATTACTGATAAAAAAAGATATAAGGATATTTTAGATACTATGGAATATGTAAAAATTAGTTTAATGACAATATCTAATATTATAAAAAATGCAAAAAAAGATGAAGAATATTACATTAATAAAACTAATAAAAAAAATACATATTCCGCATACTTTATATATTAAAATGGATGGTACTTATTTTAAAATGTTAGATGCAACAAAACAATTAAGAAAAAAGATAAAAAAACACACGGATAGTATCTAATTGTAAATACTGGATATGATGAAGAAAAATATACTGTAAAAAGACCTGTAATTGTAAATAAATTGAGTGTTTTTTAAATGGATAATATTCCAGATTATCTTAAAAAAGAAGCAAATTTAAAACCAGTTCTTATAAAATTATTTACTTTAATTGAAACTCATTACAACCTGACACCCAATATTGAAATTATGATTTTAGGTGATGGTGTATTATGAATTAAAAATACTAAAAATTTTATGAATCAATATTTTCCTAAAAATAAAATTCACTATACAATAGATAAATTTCATCTTATAAGCAGATTTAAAAAATTATATCCCTATCAAAATAAAAATAAGGAAAATAGAGAAACATATCATAAAGACTTTGATTATTTTTATAATGCTAAATATGAAGAATTATTACAATGTTTAGAAGATAGTAAATATTTTATAAGCGATTCTAAATTAGATTTTTTGAATAAAACTATTGCATTAATTAAAAATAATGAAGAAGGTGTCAGAAATCAAACACTATTAAATAATGTCGATTTTCACATGAAAGGTGATATTTCTCATTATTTAAAATTAACTATGATCAAAAAAGCCATTTATAGTGAAAAAAATATTATAAATAAATTAAATGTTAGTATTATGTGGGATTAAAAAATAGAATTGATTTATTTAATAGTAATGAACAACTATTAGAAGAAAATAGAATTAATTATTTAGTTAATAATTTTGTAAATAATAATTTGCAATCAATCTTATATTTTTATTAGTTTTATATAAAAAATTAAATAATTTTAATAAAAATGTATTTTTGTCGTGGAAAAATTTAAAAAATACAAAAATATATTGACAATAAAATTAAAAGTAATAAAATTTAATCGATTAATTTTTATATTGTTCCACAATTTCTAAAGTATTAATTTAAGACCCCAAAATAATTTATGCGACAAAAAAAACATAATATTCCTTTATTGATTAATATTTTTATATTTAGTAAATAATTTATTTTAGTATTTAATTACTTCGCCGCCGCCCCAAAAAAAGCGAGGGGGCGGTAAGGTTATTTAGACAGATTTTATTCCCCTACGGAAATAAAAAAACAGTTTACATAGTTATTAATTACTATTAATCCATCCCTAGACAACTTTATATAAATAAAATAACTTTTTTGGAGTTACAACCCTCTTATTTTTTTAGTGTCCGATATTGTTTTTTCGGTTTAATAACACTCTTTTTATGAAAAAAACCAAAAAAATACATACTCTGACATTTTGCAAGGGATTAAATATTACCAAAAATTAAATAAATAAATAGTAATATAGTAAATTTAATCGCTTTAACACTTTATTTAATACTTCGCGCAATAGATGGGTTATCCCATCTTTAAACATCAAAAAATATTAAGTTTTAGATTGCATTATTCATCAGATAGTACATTTATTAAAAATAATATTATTAGTTGTTAAACCGAAAAAATATAATAAATCATAGAAAGGAAATTATAAAAATTAACTAATTTGTAGGGAGAAAATAGGTTAATTTTTAATTTTAAAGATACTATCTGATGAATAATGCAAATAAAAAATCGCTCTAATAAGCGATTTCTTTAATTTATATTTAATTACTTTATTTATATTTTTGTAAAACCTAAGCTTTTTACGACTACCGATTTTTATTTATATATGCATCATTTTTAATAATTTTTTTTTATTTTAAATTATATATTTTATTATTTTTTCTTGTTTTCTTGCAATCTACAAAATGTGTATGGTATACCACATTGTTTTTGTTTTTCTATCTTCACAACGACGAATTAAATAATAATTAGTATTTTTTTTACTTTTTTAATTCCTTAACTTTCTTTGTTGCAATATTATTAACACGCCCTATATTGCTAATATTAAGATAAGGAAATTACCGGTGAACCTTTCAAATTTATGCTTTTATGCTTTATTCATTTTAACCTCTTATTTTTTCGAAATCGCTTTATGATCTGCAATATAAAATCGATATGGTTTTAATTTAAAATTTCTCGCATACTCAATATTGACCCTTGGTGTAGTTGTAATTTCAACTGTAGTTGGTGCTGTATCTTCTGAAAGATATAAAACCGAACTTTCTAGCAGATAAAGTCCGTAATCAGCTTTAGTAATTTTTAAATAGCGCAATAACTTTCCATGATCATTTGCTAACCGTGGCGCCGAAACAAAGTCATGAATAGTCTCATCAATAATAATTTCGCCAGCGCGTAATAAAACTGCACTTGGAAAATCAACTTTATCAGTAACAATATTAAAACAACGATACATACCATAAATTATAAAAACATGTGCAAAGCCACCTTTTCAAAAAAATGTTTCATTACGAGAACTACGTTTATTTTTAAAACTATGATTATAATAATCTTCTGTCCCATCATAAGCTTCAGTTTCAATAATTTTACAAATATTTTTTACATCAATAATTCGAACTAAATATTTTCCTAACAGTTCGCGCGCAAAAAAACAGCATTTAGCATAAAAAAATTATCATCAGTTAAACGGTTTGCATTTTTTATTTTAAAAAAAGAATAACAAAAATTAATATTAATTCGCTATTATAACCTAACCATTTTTTTTACATTGATCAAATTCAACTTCAGCAGGGGTCAAACGACCAAACATTTCTAAATTTACTATTGCAATCCCTTTTGAAGTGTCAATTTTTGTTACTTGCCCTTCCATATCATTAAAAGTTCCTGATAAAATTCGAACATAATCATTCACCTCAAAGTTTGCCACAAATAATTTTTTAACTTTTTTTCCTTGCTGTGTTGCTGTTTTTTTAACTGCCAATGATTTTGAAAGCATTGTCCTTGCTTCTTGATCTGTTAAAGGAAAAGGTTTTGTTCCTCGCCCTGATGAACCAATAAATCCAGTAACTCCTGTTGTGTTACGAACAATATATCAAGCTTCATCATTCATAATCATATTAATAAAAATATAACCTGGATAAACATTTTTTTCTTTTTTTATTATTTTTCCGCTTTTTTTGGCTGAAACTGTCTCTTTTACAACTCTAATATCAAAAACAACATCTTTCATATTTAATGATTCTACCCGTTGAATTAAGTCATCGCGAACACTGTCTTCATGTCCGGAATAACAATTAATTACATATCATTTTCCAGGATACTCTGTAACATCTTCTAAAGTTTTTCTGTCTTCACTTTTATTATTATCAATGATTTCATCTGTTATTGTTTTTTTTCCTAACATTACTTTACTTTACTCCTTTAAACTTCTCTATTATATAATGCGAGCAACAGTTAGTAAATGATGTAAAACTAAATCTAATACTAAATAAAGCACCGCAAAAGCAATAATAAATAAAATTGTGATTAAAAACTTGCGTCCCAAACTACCCTTACTTGTTCATCGAATTCTCGTTACTTCTTTTGCCATTTTGACAGGAAATTCACGAAAATATAATTTTCAATTTGTTTTTTTAATTTTATTTGAATTTTTACGCCTAAAAAGACTTTTTTTAATTGGTTCACCATTTTCACCCGCTTCTGGTGTTGTGCTTGCTTTTTTTGTCCCAACTTGAATTGGCGTTATTTTATTTGTTTTTTTTTGAAAAATTAGCGCTGCTTTTTTATTTTTCTTTTGAATTTTTAACGATTTTTTTTCTTCTTTTGTTAAAATAGTTTTAACTTTTTTTTTTGATTTTTCATTTTTTTTAATCGCAAACACCTACCTTGTTTCTTTATGTTTAGTATGTTTATTACATGTTTTACAAAACTTATTTATTTCTAATCTTTCTTTTTGTGTCATTTTATTTTTAAATGTTGTATAGTTTCTATTTAAACATTGTGAACATACTAATATAATTTTTTCGCGCATAATATTCACCACAATTAATTATAGTATATTAATAACAATATTAATATACTTAATTAACTATTTTTTTAAAAATCTCTTGTTTTTGCATAATTAGTTGCATTGCATTGTCAACTTTCCGATAATTTAGCCCTAATAAACGGTTAATATTATAAATATTTTCACCAGCAAATCATAACAGAAATACTTCTTTTTATAATGGTGATAATCGTTGATAAAATATTTTAATATTTTTTTGTTAATCAAAACAAGTAATTTTATTTGAAAAATTTTCATCTTGATTAATAATATTTTCATTATTTAATTTAATGTAATAATTTAAAACTCTATTTTTTAAATTAAAAAAATTGACGAATTTGTTTATGAATATCTCATGTGTAACGTTAAAAAATAAAGTCTTTTATTTTTTTGACGAATTAGGATTATACATTTTGGCACTTTATAACACTGAAAAATAATTTAAAGTTTCTAAATCAGCTAATTCAATTGGTAAACCAAAATACTTATAAAAAGTTTGGCGATTAACACCTTGTATAAATGGTAAATATAATTTATATAAAATAAATAACGATGTTTGATTATGTCATTCTTGAAATAAATAAAGTAATTAATATTCATTCACCGCAACAATGGCCAAATACTTTCTAAATTAAATTTTATTTTTGCAATATTTTAATTTGATAAATTAAAATAGCACTAGCAACCGATACATTTAAAGAATCAAGATGACCTGTTGTTGGAATATAAATATTAAAATCAGAATGCTTTAATATTTTTGAGCTAACACCCGTTCCTTCATTCCCCACAATTAGACAAATTTGCCTATCGTATTTTAATTCACTTACATTGTGGGCTGTTGTAGTTAAACTTGTTGCATAAATTCAAAACCCTTGTTTTTTTAAATATTCAATTGCATTAGTTAAATTATTTACTCGACAAACCGGAACATAATTGAAAGCACCTGCAGAGGTTTTGGCAACAGTAGCATTAATATCAACTTGGCGTTTATCTAGAATAATAACACCATCAACATTAAACAAATCACAAGTACGCAAAATTGCCCCAAAATTATGTGGGTCATAAATTTGATCAAGGACTAATAAAAATGGATGCCTATTTTGTAATGCCTTTGTTGTTATTGCAGTTAATGAATGATTTTCTGGCTTGCAAATTTCCAATACCAAACTTTGATGCTTACTAGTTTGTACAAGAGTTGTTATTTTATTTGTTGAACAAAAGACAACATTAATTTGACGACTTTTAGCTAATTTCAAATAATAATCATTATTTTTCCCTTGTGGTAATAAATAGAGTTTATTAATTTTTACTGCCGGATTTAGTAATGAATCCACAACAGGATTAATTCCGTAAATGTATATATATTCTTTCATATTTTCTTCCTTTTCCTGTTTTATTATCAATAACCTATATTAATAAATTTCTTTATAAGTATTATAATTTAATTTGATATTTTTTAATAATTTTTCTCTTTTATTGACCGATAATAAAGTTCTAATTTTTTGTTTATTTTATTTTTAAACTTATTTGTTAAATTTGTCATAATGTCAAGATTCGCTTTAATTGGTTTTAAGTCTCGTTGTTTTGGATTTGTAACATATTTGACTAATGCACCTAACACAGTTTATGAATGAAATTTAAGATAGTATTACAAAATATTAGGTTTTATAAAAAATATAAATAAAATAATTAGATAACTTTTTAAAAAGTTGATTTATCAGTGTTTTAGAAATATATTTAAAATAAAGAATAATTTTTATACCAAAACCCAAACTTCTTTCTTACTACCAAATTTAATTAATGGTAAATCAATTATATATTGATAAACATTTAAAGCACATAATAAACCTGATGCCGCTGATTATAAATAAAATTATACCCCAATAATTTGACCAGTAAAAAAATATTATTATTTTGTTTATATTGTAAAAATTGATTTAAAAATCTTGGCGAATTAATATAATTATTTTTATGTAAAACCCCATATCTAACAATATCTACTTTTGCTAAGCCCAGGATAAATTGTGTAATAATTCGTTTTTGTTCTAGCCATGTTAAATTTGTCTGTCAACCTATAATTTATATAAATTTGCGAAAACCATATACATTTTAGACCACTAATTTTGGTCTTTAAAATAGAACGGAGATTGAAAGTATATGATAACAATCATTCCTGCTTAAAATGAATTATATTAATTACAAATAAAAATAAAAAAATGATATTCACAAGAAGAACCTTCACAACAAACAAACTATATTTATCAAAATGTCATTAATTATTTTAATTTATGTCAAAAATACTATTTATATAAAAAATCATTAAATAATTTAATTAAATTATTTTATAAATCAAAACAAACTTTCTATAATTGAGCTAAAAAGATTTAACTTTGTCTTAAAGAAAAATTAAATTTTATTGTTTTAGCTAAAAAATCAACTAGACCAATTAATATTAATAACCATTATTTAAAAACTTACAAGATTACTGTTGCAAAAATGATGAAAAATATCGACAAAAATATGGAACTGGTATTTATGAGTTTTATAATTTAACACTAGCTGGGTTTTTAAAATATAAAAATAAAGTAATTAAACATAACATTAAAACTTTAATTAAATGGAATAAAGAATTTAATAATTTTTTATCCTAAAAACAAGAAAATTAAGACTTATAAATGTTATTAAATATCTGAATTAGGACATTTTTACAACATGATGTTAAAATTCTGACACCAAATATTATTGGTTTTAAACGTAATTTATATTTGTATGATTTTATTGATGAAAAATCACGTTTTAGCATTTATTATTTATCTGAAAATAAATCACAGTCATCAGCAATTGGTATTTTTAATCAGGCTTATGATGATTTTTTAAATAATAAAATTATAATAAAAATAATTAGAACTGATAATGGTCCTGAATATGTTTTTAGTTATAATCCGGAGTATAAATATGGCACTGTGTAGATATAAACGGCAAATTTATATTTTGTTAAGTTAATAATAAAATATTTTTAATAAATTGCAACAACTTTTTCAGAAAAAATTAAATTTTTGTAATTATATCTTATTTTATTCATATTTAAGTGCACTAAAAATAATTTATTAAATTTTAACTAATAAATTTATTTAAAATTTTGTAAAAACATTTTCTTTGTATTTATTCAATTTAAACACGGTCTGATTTTAATCGTTTATAACATTAAATACTCAATCTATCATTTTTTGACTAATATTATTAAAATCAATTCCCTTAGAAATTCAATATCTAAATTTACCGTTAATATGCTCAATTAATGGTTTTTGTTTTATTTTACCGGGGTCATAAAAATAAACTTGTGTTTCAGCAAATATTTACATTTATCTTCATTTACTAAATTATTTTCCTCTACCAGTTATTATTCCTTTAATTTTCCCAATTAAATTATTGTTTTTAGCAATATATTTAAATTTTTCTAAAACTTCATTAGCAGTATTATTTTTTAATTTAATTACAAAATAATTTTTAATTGATTGTTCTACTAAAACTAAATTACTAGATTGATGGCCTTTACCAAATACTGTATCCGTTTCAAATCATCCAACATTAGAAACTTTATTTTCTCAATATCTCAAATTGATTTAAAGTTAGTTAATTTACCACGATTATCGGGTTTTATTTTTGTTTTATATTTTTTACCACGATGGGGTAAATTTTCTTTTTTTAATTCAAATTCACATAAGCGAATTCATTTATACAATGTTTTAACACAAGCGGGAAATTTAACACCAAACTCCAAGAAATAACGATAAATTAATTGTTCGGGTGTATCGTGGGTATTTATTAAATCTTATTTTAATAAAATATAACTGCTCTTTTGTAAATTTAGGTATTTTTTTAATAAATTTTTTCCGTTTTTGTTTATAATCTTTTTCTGCTTGATATAGATTATAATCTTGTATATTTTTAAATTGGTTAATTTCTCTTTCAACAGTATTAACTCCGCGACCTGTTTGTCGTGATATTTCAGATAAATTAATTGTGCCATTTTTCTTTTTAAAATTATCAGATAATAATAAACCATTAAATAAATCTCTTTCATCAAATATTAAATGTTTAAATTTTCTCATTTTTATACAAAATCCTTTCATTTTTTCTTATAATGCATTATATTTAAAATAAAGAATTCAATAAATATGCAAGAATTTAGTAAAATTAATAACAAAAAACGAATTACTAGTTATGGACATTTAAATAAAAAATATGATTTAAATTTTAGTGAATATAATTTTGTTTTTGATTGAGAAATATTTAAAAACTTTGTTGTTGGTAGCTATGCTCGATATTTTACTTCACCAAGTTTTTTTAAGTTTATCTCAGCGGGGCCCGCGGTGCTAATAAGACACGAAATCATCTAGCGTAAAAATTATTTTTTGCTTGTAATTTTACTGATGCCTCATCTAATATTTTACGAAGATACGCCAACACCCACGAAGATACTACATTTGGCGATACAATTAATGTCTGTAACTATTTATATGATAAATATGGTATTGATATAGAACCTTACAATTAAAATGGTATTGTTTGACCTAAAAATGTTAAAGAGGGTGAATAAATTGTTTTTTTTCCTAGTATTGTTCGCATTGCTTTCACGTCTTATGCTAATGGTAATAAAATCATGGGTAAATTTGGAAAATGGGGTGGCATTATAACAGCATGAACTGACGAAATGATATATGCTGAAGAAAAAGAAAACTTAACTGATAAAGAACTATATAAAAGATATAATAATTTAAGATTTTCAATGTTTCGTTCAAAAAGTTTAAAAGTATCCTATGAAAAATATACAGATGATTATGGTAATAAACAATATAATTTAGATAATCCTATTCCGGTAAAATAATTATCTTGGAAATTTCAAAAATGAGACAACATAGCAAGACAACATATAATAGTAAAAACATTTTTTCATAAAACATATTATAATTAATTTACTTTTAATCTTTTTTATAAATACCATGTCTTTTATGAAAAATTTGTAAAGCTATTTTTGTCTTTAAATGAAAGAATTAAAAATATTTTAAAAGAACACAATCTGGTGTATTCGGAAAACAAACAAGCATTTAATTGTTTGGGTATTTTTAATTTGCGTTTAACTATGGGTGGTGTTTGAAATAAAATACCCGATATTATTAAAAAACTTGTTTTAACAAACAAAGAATAACGACCCAATTTATTTGAACTTGAATACTGCGTATTTGAATATAACGATAATGACCCCAGTATTTATGTTTTACGAAATTATCGTAAATATATTAAAGAATATAATTTACAAGATTTTGATAATCCAAATAAAAAACAGTATCAATTTTATAGTTATTCAATTGGTGTTGATTATGCTAACGGCAGTGAAGACCATACATTGTTTTTATTTAGTGGTTATAAAATTAATAAAAATAATTAATATGATAAATATTTAATTGAAGAAAATGTTGTTATTCCAAAAAAACAATTAATTTAAATGAAATAGTTGAACATTATGGACAAATGAATAATCAATAATTTTGATAAATTTGATGGTTTTGAATATGCTACATTTCATTATGATATTAATGCCCACGATTTTATGCAACAATTACAAGAAGATATTTCCCCTTATTTGGGTTATAAAATTAAAGTGTTTAAAGATAAAAAACATCAAACTTCGTTTAATGAAGAAACGGGTATAATCAATCGTGTAACATTAATAAGAAAAATGTTTGTTCAAGGCAAAATATATGGCATTTTAAATAATTTTCTATTTTTAGATAAGTATATTAGTAAATTAAGGATTAGTGATACCCAAAAAAACACAACTCGACAGTAAAATGTTTGTCATTATTCATATGATGATTTGGTTCAGGGTTTATTATTCGTATCGTTTTAAAATTGGTTTATAAAAACCCATATTTTATATCGTTTTGAGCGGTGTGCGAGGTACCATATACATTTTATACCAGGGGGTTAGTCTTTTAAAATTTTTAACATAGCTTCGGATGGTGTTAAAAAATTCATTCTTTTATGTCGTATAACATTGTTGTAATAATCTAAAAAGATAGTAATTAATTTTCTTAATTCATTAATATTTTTAGGATAACGAGGAAGATATTCAAAAAATTTATTTCAGTTTTGATGAAATCTTTCAATTTTCCCGTTTGATTACGGAGAACGAATTGGTGTTGTTTGATGAATAACACCTTTTTGATGTAATACTTTTGTAAACTCACTTTTATGATATTTATACTCTGGATTATAACTATAAACATATTCAGGATCATTATCGGTTATAATTCTTTTTATTCGAATTTTATTATTTAAAAATTCATCATAAACCTGATTAAAAATACCAATTGCTGATGACTCCTCTCCATAGTGATGTAACAATACTGCTTTTAAATTATCTATTTATGAATAAACATTAATAATATATTTTTTTTATCATGTTATTTGTTTTCTTTCTCTTTCTGCGTCCATTTTTATTAAAACCTTTAATAAAAATTAAAGATAAACATGCAAAACTAAAAAATTCAAATTGTTGTTAAATACACAGAATACCTATCAAATTGTAATGTCATTTAATGCCATTTAAATAAATATAATTAAAATTGATTATGCTATCCTTTTATCAAATATATTTAAGCAATAAACTTTTAGATATTGCATAAGTAAAAATGCCATTATTTAATTTTTGACCGCGTAAAGTTATCGTTTGGTATAAAATTTTCAAAAAATAAGAAAAAGATAGATATAAAATTCTATCTTTTTTTAATTGGGTTAAAATTGTCGTTAACCTTGCTTAGTTTAAAAAAATAACTGCAAAAACAACTAAATATAAACTCTTCTGTCTGGTATGTCGTCGCTCCAGAAAAGTTAGTATAAACTAATATAGGGGAGCCGTACCGCTATGACACAATGTAGGCAATTCATTTAGGCAATATAAATGAGTTATAGTGGTTTGGGGATCAATCTTTAATCTGCAATTGTTAAAGGGTAAGTGTTCCACAATAAAAAAATTTAGAAATCTTATTATTTATAATGAGGTTTTGAAAAGTGTCTTTAAAAGAACTATGTTGAAAAGAGTTAAAAATTAAATTAACAAATAATACAGTATTAATTAATAAATGTCAGTGTTATATAAATAAGTACTTTAAAAAAATAACCAAAAACAGAAAAGGTGGTTGATTTTGTAAAAAGTATGCTAGGAATTGTTTAGCAAGATTGGAATTTATTAATAAACAAAAAAATAAGTTATAATCTTTGATTTTTGACTTTACAATGCAAAAATAATCACCAAATTATTAAAAAATTAATTTTTGAACAAAATAAATGGAAAATTATTAATATCAAAAATTAGAATAATAGGTATAAATAAATTTAAGAAATTTCACAAAGTGGTCAAGCTGGAATACTAAAAAATAAACGAAGTGGGTTGGATATCTGTAAGGTTAATCAACTAATTAAATTAGTACTACATGGGGCAGAAGAGTATTCGTAAGTGATTAACTAAACCATACCTAACGGAAACTCTACCTAAATAAGAAAAAGTAATAAAGTTATTTATTAAATAACTAGTGAAAAATAAAATGAAAAAGGATAAGAAGTTTAATTAATTTCTCTCTTTCTATCAATAAAAAAATAAACTAATAAAGTAAAATATATATGATTGAAAATAATATCAAAAATACAATTAGCGATTTAATTAACGAAATTAAAACAACAACAGAAAATAATTTAAACAATTTAGAACAAATTATGGAAGCTTTAATTGATAAAGTTAATAATATTGAAAATATTTTAAATCAAATACGATAAAAAAATTAAACCAACTATTTATTAAAATTAGTTGGTTTTTTATTTTTGATAAATAAAAAAGAAAGGAGATAAAAATAATGACAATAACAGAATCAATTAAATTTAACAAAGTTAAAGAATTAATTTTAAAAATAAAACAAGAAATTAAATTATGTAATAGTGCTTTAGCATTAAAAACATTAGAAAATTTAATAAATAAATATGAAAATGAACTTGCTGAAAAAGATAAAGAAATTAAAAAACTAAAATCAAAATATTTATTTAAAGAAGACTTTTATTTACTTTGTGAAGAAGATAAACTTACATATGATTGAGAAAGTTTACAAACTGATGAAATAACAATTGAAATGCACTTAAAATATTGTGAAAGTAATAATCATAGATATTGCCTAATTAAAGATATTAATAATTTACCAAGTAAGTTAGAAAGTAAGGAAGATAAAATTAGTTGAAGATAAATTTAGTTATACATTGACAGTGATAAATTATTTATCTGATATTAAATGACAAAAAGAGTCAGACAAAAATATAGAACCAGTTCGTTAAGAAGTGATTTTTTTGGTTTAATTAATTATTTATTTTTAAAATACTATTGGATATTAATTTTAGGAAAAATAAAATTAAAAGCAAAAAAAGCGAGGTGATTATCATAAAAAAAGATTATTCAAAACCCAAAACAAGATTAAATGGAAATATAATTATTGACTGTATTAGATGTGAAAAAAGAGTTCACTATTTTAAATTCAGAATGATTAACGATTAATAAATTTTATAAATGCTAAAAATGTAAAAAATAAAGGGGGGAGTTAAATGTGATAAAAAAAATTTATTTAAACCAAAATTTAATTTCACAAGAAATAAATAATAAAACGCACATTTTAATAAACAAACAAAAAGATTGCGTTGTTTTAGATAAAAATTACTTAGGTTTATCAAATTATCAAAATTATTTTAGTTTATAAATTGATGAAAATAAAAATTATGAAGTTAATAGTAGCGTTAATAATAAAATTGGTAATATTGTGGGAAAAAATTTAATTTTATCTTTTGAAAAATTAAAACAAGCAAACAAAAAACAGTTTAATTTGAAAAACAAGAGTGATGTTAATGATGATTTTCTAAATGATTTAATTAACGAACATAATAAATGTTATAAAAGTGTTAAAATTCAAATAAAAGAAGTAACACCAGAACAATGAGAAAAAATACTAAAAGATTGAAAAAATATTGAAAATGATAATTATTGAGATAATGGTTTTTATTTAGGATACAACAAACATGAAAAAAATATTAATTAAAGAATTAAAATATCATGAAGATGTTTTTAATGAAATTGAAAAAAATGGTTGTAAAAATAAAAATAATTGTTTAAAATTAACTAATTCTACAAAAATTAGCGAGGGATTTTATATTTGAGAAACTTGTTATTTTTGTTTACAAAAGAATCAATAAGAAATGATAATAGATAATTTAGAAATTATATTAGTTAATAAATGATAAATATAGGAAAAATAAAATCAACAATTAATGATGAATTATATACACCAGAATATGCTATAAAACCAATATTAAAATATATAAAATTAAATAGTAATATATTATGTATTTTTGATACAGAAAATAGCAATTTTGTAAAAGTATTAAAAAAAGATCATTTTGTATATAATTCTCATATTTGAAATAAGAAAGATTTTTTTGATTATACAAAAGATGATGTAAAACTTTTTGATTACATTATTAGCAACCCACTATTTTCAATAAAAGATAAAGTATTAAATAAATTATATGAATTAGAAAAACCATTTATAATGTTGCTACCTATATCTACTTTAGAGGGAGTTTATAGAAATTAGTTATTCAGTAAATATGGAATAGAGTTATTAGTTATCGATAAAATAATTACTTATACAAATAAGAACTCTAATTGACAAAACACATCTTATTTTTGTTGAAAAGTATTGCCTGACAAATTAATATTTGAAAAAATAGAAAAAGATAAGGTTTATAATGGTTAATTATTTTTATATGAATAAAATTACAAATAATTTAGGTAATAGCAAACATCAAATTTATCATGAAGATTTTTTTAAAGCTTTAGATAAATTAATTAAAAATAATATAAAAGTAGATGCAATAATTTGTGATATGCCATTTTGAGTTACAAACAATAAGTGAGATAAAAAATTAAATTATTGTTTTTAACAACAATATTTTTTAATATATTTTCAATATTTATGGTCGCATGTAAAAAATAAGGGTTTTATAAAAACAATAAAAAAATATCCTTAATTTATATTAAACTAAATAACATTTAAAAACAAAAACCCTTATTTTTTACATGCGACCATATTTATTTCATTTTAACATTAAATATTAATTCATCAATTTCTTTATTAATTAATAATTTATATAAATATAATGTTCTGTGATTCCCTCCATTTTCAATACCTAATATTGGTAGAGGATAATAAGTTATGATTGATAATTTATTTTTATAATTAACTTGTTTTTTTCTAATTTTAATAAATTATCAATATATTTATTAATATTTTTTGTAATATTAAAAATCATAATTGTGTTATATTCGTCAAAAAAAATATCAGATTTCTATTAATGATAGTTAGGCAACAAAAAATAAATATATGTTGAAAAAAAATAAGGATGTGATAAAAAAATGAAAAAAGTACTTATTTTGTTGTTAATATTTTCGTTATCGTGTGGAAGTACAATGTCATTGATTAGTTGTAGCAATATTGCAAATAATAAACCACATTTGTCACCGTCAAAACCAAAAGAACTAATAATTAAAGACATTTTTTACTATGAAAAATTAAAACAAGAAATTACATCAGAAATCAAAGAATATGACGAAGTAATTAAAGAAATTGAAAATAGTAAAAATGATTATTAAAACTAAACAGATTATCAAATAGAATTAAAGCAAACCCAAGCAGAAAAATTTATTAAAATGTCTGAACTAAATAATTGCGAATATCAAATTTTACTATGTCAAAAAGAAAATCAGTTTACAGACGAACAAAAACAATAAGCAATTTAAGTTGTTAGAAAACCAAATAAACAACTTAAATAGTGCTTTAAATTTATTAAGCGAAATTAAAAATAGTGATTTTGATCAGAAAGATTTAGAAAAAGTTAAAATAAATATTAAAAATACAAAAATTATTTTATATGAAATTAAAAACAATTAAGAAAGGAATAATTTAATGTGAAAAAATTTTTTAAAGAAATTAATAAGTGAAGATTATTTATTATTTTTCTATAAATTATAATTTGTGTTTTAATGACTACATTTTTAATTTTATGTAAGGAATGGTCATCAAAAGAAAATTTATTACACTTTTCAATATATATTTATTTTTGTGTTATTAATTTTGCTTTTGGTAGTTTGTTTATACTATCAACTTTATATGAAGTCTTGGAATTTATAGATAACAAAAAAACAAAACAAAAAAATATAAGTAATCATTTTATTTTAAAAAATTCAAATAGTTAATTATAATTTTATCTATTTTTTTTAATAAACAATGATTTTCAATATCAACTTTATATTCTATACATTCTTTTTTAATTTTATTTTTCAATTCAATATACATATTTAAATGTTTAATAGTTAATATTCTATTGTTCATTAATATTCAAAGTTTATTAGCAATTATTAATCCAAAATTACTTTTTACTATAAATCAACAATATATTGAAAAAATTGGAACTCCTATTTAAATAGTATATAATAATCAATTTTTATTTTCAAATTTAATTATGAAATTTGAAAATAATAGTAATAAAGAAAATAAGACAGAAAACAAAGGTACAGCAATAATAATAAAACCAAAAAATATGAAAATACAATATAAAATTCAAACAAACAAATAATTAGTATTTTTTTTCATTTTTACCGCCTATTAATTTAATTTTAATTAATAAATAAATTAAAAATATAAATAAATTATATATAAATTTTAAAAGAAAGGAATGATTTAATGTGAAAAAATTTTTTAAAGAAATTGATAAATTAAGATTATTTTTTAGTTGCTTATCAATTATAATGTGTGTTTTAAAAACTATATTTTTAATTTTATGTAGAGAATGAATAAAAGAAGATAATTTAAATCTTTTTGCATATGCTGTGGTTTGTATTTTTAATATTATTTTTAGTTTAACACTTATATGGAATACTACTTGTTCAATTTAAGAACTAATTGAAAATAAAAAAAACAAAAATAATGAAAATAACATAAAACAAGATAATTAATATCTTGTTTTTTTAGAAAGAGGTGCAAAAATGATTAATTGTCCATTTTGTAAATATATTCATAATATTTATAATGAAAAAAATATCCAGATATTATTTTTGTGCTTTACTCTCTAAATAAGCGCTAATAATTTTATCAATCTTATTTAATAAATAATGATTTTAAATATCAAAATTATATTCTTTACATTCATTTTTTATTTTGTTTTTTATTTCAACATACATATTCAAATGCTTAATTTTTAATATTTTTTTATTATCTAAAACTCATAATTTATCAATAATTAAAACACCAAAGTGACTTTTTACTAAAAATCAACTAGAAATTGAAAATACAGAAATTCCTATTGGCACAAGATAAAATAAATAATTTTTATTATCGAATTTTATTAAATATTTTTCAATAATGATTAATACAGAAAATCCTAAAACAAAAGTAAATATAAAAATACAAACAAAAATACAAATTAAATAAAAAATATAAGATTGCCACGCCATATTAGTTGATTTATTTTTTTTCATTTTTTACCTCCTTATTAATTTAATTTTAATTAATAAATAAATTAAAAATATAAATAAATTATATATAAATTTTAAAAGAAAGGAATGATTTAATGTGAAAAAATTTTTTAAAGAAATTAATTTATTGAAATTAATGGGTATTGTTCTTGGAATTATAGAGTGCGGTTTAATGACTACATTTTTAATTTTATGTAGAGGATGAATAAAAGAAGATAATTTAAGTCTTATTGCATATGTTGTGATTTGTATTTTTAACATTGTAATTAGTGGCAGACTTATATATATGATTGGTTTGTTAATTTGAGAACTAATTGAAAATAAAAAAAAATAATGAAAATAACATAAAATAAGATAATTAATATCTTGTTTTTTAGAAAGATGTGCAAATTTTATTGTGATTAAAGTAATTGAATTATTTGCTGGGATTGGGAGTCAAAGAAAAGCATTAGAAAAAATTGGAATTAATCACAAAATAATTGCTTTTTGTGATAACGATAAATACGCTGAAAAATCATATCTAGCAATATTTAATGATTATGACACACCAAATTTAGGTGACATTACTAAACTAGAAACTTTACCGTATTCTGATTTAATAACTTGATCATTTCTGTGCCAAGATATGTCAAATGCCAATAATAATGGAAAAGGATTAAAGGGTAAGCGAAGTGGTCTAGCATATAAAGTTATTAATTTAATTAGCACAATAGTAACAAAACCCCAATATCTTTTAATGGAAAATGTACCAAATTTATTAAGTAAAAAGTTTTTTGCTGGATTTCAAAATCTACAAAATCAACTTAATAAAATGGGATATCATAACCAATATTTTACAATGAATGCAAAGGATTATGGAATTCCTCAAAATAGAAAACTATTGTTTATGATTTCAACATTAAAGCAAGATTTTAAATTTCAATATCCCCAGCCTTGTAATTTAAAATTTTTAGTAAAATATATTTTAGAAAACAATGTAAATGAAAAATATTTTATTAGACAAGAATCAATTAAGAAAGCAATTGAAAACAATAAACTTAAAATCATTCAACAATATTCTTATACAATTACAACAAAACAAATGCGATGAGGAAACGCAGGAATTATTGCAATTCCCAATGATATAAAAAAACTTGATGATGATGAAATTACTCAAGAAATAAAATTGAATATAATTAAATTTACAAATGAGAGATTAAAAGAAATATCAGAAGCAATTGAAACTTATAAAACAGTTGATAAAATACCAGAAGAAATTATTTATAATAAAAATCAACAAAAAGATAGTAGTAAAATACTATCTTTTTTAATTGATGAAAAAGAATACTTTTTACGAGTATTAACTCCGCGAGAATGTTGATTATTAATGGGATTTAGAAATAAAGATTTTGATAAAGCAAGTAAAGTTGTTTCAGATACCCAACTTTATAAACAAGCTGGCAATAGCATTGTTGTTGATGTGTTAGAAAAAAATTTTTACAGCCATGTTTCAAATAGAAAAGAAAAATTAAAGATGCAAAATAAAAGAAATATTTGATGAAAATGACTTTTATATCCTTTAACAATTATTATTGGAATTTTTTTGTTAGTAATTTCTCCTATTTTGTTTTTAATTGCGCTTGGAATTGATTGTGATTTTATGGTTGGGGATTTATTATTGCATTTATTTTGTTTACCTTTCAAGAGGAAAGAAAAAAATGATTAAGAAAAACAATATTAAAAATTATTTTAATAATCAACAACAACATTATCGAAAAAAGAAAAATATTTATTATCAAAAAAGAAACAAATTTAACAAAAGCAAATTTTTAAAATAAAAAGGAGGATGAAAATATGAAAA
Organism: Spiroplasma endosymbiont of Antitype chi; assembly: GCA_964019725.1. Lineage (GTDB taxonomy): Bacteria > Bacillota_I > Bacilli_A > Mycoplasmatales > Mycoplasmataceae > Spiroplasma. The sequence goes on from OZ026467.1 coordinate 1,071,811, forward strand.
CAAATAATACAGCAGATTTTAGTGGAATAATGGATGTTATTATATTGTGAAGTAATGTTGTTTTAGGAGTATTTATGGGTTTAGCAGTTATTTTTGCAATTTGAAAATTAATTATTATTTTAATTTCAATAATGCGAAATGCTGATAATCCCGAAGCAAGAGCAAATGATTTAAGTGCTTTAAAATGGCCAATTATAGCAATTATTATAATTTTTAGTTGTTATTGCTGTTATGAATGTTATTTTACAAGTTGTTAAAGCATATAACCCTAGTATTGGAACATAATTTATAAAAAAATGAAAGGAAGTGAAAAGTTATGATACTTAATGCATTTTATAAATTAATATGATCAATTTTTGTACAAGGGCCATTACAGTTAATTTCATCATTCAACACCGTTTTAAATTATTTAACTAGAGGTGTAGTTGGTGATTTAATGTTTGGATCAAAACAAGAATTTAGTTTTCAAAATATCCCAATGGCATTCTGATATTTTGCCATTACAGCTTTGTGTTTATTTTCATTAATATTTTTACAATTACAATGATTAAAATTTTGTTTCAAGATGCCACCGAAACAAAAACAAAATTTATTGTTGCTTTACAAAATGGTAGTAAAGCGTTTTTTTTTATCTTTTTAATTCCAATCTTTTTCTTTTTGGCAAATTTTGCAATTGCTAATATTGCTAAAATGATTACATCAGGATTTGGTGGTGAAAATGGAAATATTGCAAACTATCTATACAATATTGGAAATTGAAATTGAGATGGTAGTGGTGATAATATACCAAGCAATTATTCCTATCCTGACAATATTGGTAATTTTAATATGATTGCCGAAGTTTTTGGGGTATGATTTATGCTATTTTCAATGTTTATGATTGGAATTGCTTTGGTGCAAAAAATAATTGAATTGTTTTTCTTATTTATTATTTCACCATGAGTAATGGTTATTATGACAATTGACAACGGTAAAGGAGCATTTATCTGAAAAGATATGGTAATTGCAAAATTTCTAGCATCAACTGCGACTTTAACAGGATATTTTATTTTTATGACAACAATTCAAACAATTTTAAGCACTAATTTAGCAGGATTAGGTATTGAGGGAATTTGTAAAATCATTGTTTGTAATTCTGTTTATGTGTGGTGGCGGATTAGCGGTAATAGCGTTTTCGGATGTTGTTGCCAACTTAATTGGTGAAGCAGCTGGTGTTCGTCGCTAAGGTATGAGTTCAATGAAATAAACTGTTGCTGGAGGAATGATGGCGATGGGTGCTGGAAAAATAGCGGGAAAAGCATTTGGATTTGCCAAAAGCAAAAGAGCCAAAAAAGCAATGGCAATGGGTGGTTCTGGAATGGAAGATAAAACCATGAACGCGATGGGTTCTGATGATGGTGATTGAGGTGATAACGAAACATCAAACAATCAATCTCGCCAAGAAAAACCCCTTGATTTTCGTCATTTCTTACATGTCGCTGAAGGAATATGAGTTCTCGCGCTGGAATTGTTGGTTTAGCAGGCTTTGGACTTGGAGTTACACAACCCCTAGCAACAAGTAAACTAGTTGGTGCAGCTCGTGGTGGTGGTGGTGGAGTAAAAGGATTTTTCCGTCAATTTGGAACTGGGATTGCAACACCATTTAAAGCAATTGGGAAAAGATTTAATCCACAACTTGCAAATAGTGGTAATGAAACGAATAATTTTAAAACAAAAAACTTTGGTAAATTAAAACAAAAATCTTTAAATAAAAAACTAGAGAAAGTAAGAGGTAATTTAAATGTTAAACCAATTACAAATCCACAAACTAAAAAAGAAATAAGATTAAACAAACAAATTACTAAATTAATTAATAAAAGTCCAAAATTACAAAGCAAGGAAACTAAATTTATAGGTAAAATTAAAAATTTTGGTAGAAAACAAAATTATCTTAAACAAAAACAAGATATAAAAATCAATATCAAGGATTTAAGTAAAACAAAAAATATGACAAATAGAGTTAATATTCATAATTTCAAAAATGATTTAAAAAATGCGAAAAAAGACTTTAAATCAAAAACAAAAAGGAAAAGTCATAATTAAAAACACCTGACAAAAATTATAAATTTGATATAATTTAGTTAAAAGGAGTGATAAATCATGGGATTATGACGATTATTAGGTGGCGAAGTTAACTGAGAAACGCGTTGCCAGAATGAATGACAGAGGTATTGCAACTGAAATTAACGGTGCAATTATTAATGTGCTGGGGGGATCATCAATAAATATTCCCTTAAGTATCGACCAACTAAACAATGATGACAAAAATAATGTCATGTGAGTACTAGAAAAGTTTGGTCGTCAAGTTCCTGATTTAAAAAGGTACTCATTTTTATCAAAATCATATCTTGATCCTCAACAACATTTAAAACAAAAACACAGTTTAGAAAATCAAAAAGACTGAGATTAAGCTTGAAAATGATATGACGCCTATAAAAGCGGAGCAATTCCATTTCTTGAATATCGCATTCAAATCAGAGAAAAAGAATTAGAAGAAGATGAAAAAGATTTATTAACAAACAAATTATATATAGAAAATTGAAATGCCTGAAAAAATAGTGAAAATAGAACAAAAGAAAATAAACCAAATATAAAACCCAATAGAAATATGAAAATGAATATTAGATATTGTGAGGTTTTAATTCCAATTCAAAAAAAGAAATTGAAAAATTAAAAACTCAATTGGAATCGTTGAAAGCAAAAGAAATGCAAAAACAACAAGAAAAAAACCCGAGTTAAACCTTGAAAATGAAAATTTACGCTTAAAAAAAGAAATTTTAGAAATAAAACTAAAATTAAAAGAAGCAAATATAGAAATGTAAAATATATGTCATTAGTTTTATTTGAACCATAATCAGAAGAGTTTAATATTTATAGTGATAAAAAAGGAAAAGGAAAAAATAGTGGTTTTTTAAATGATATTAATTGAAAACCACAGCAATTAGAACTTTTTGAAGAATTAAAAAAAATTAAACAAAATATTTGAATTCAAATATATGATGTTTATCTTGATAAAAATGATAATGCAACAGGGATTGGATTTAGAATATCTTCTGTAGCAAGTTTTTATCATCAATATCCATCTATTAATTTTGATGTAAAAGGAAATATTACAGATGACTTACAAGAAGAATTAGAATTTTATAAAGAAGAAGATAAAGAAGATGACCCAGGTTGTCTTAAACTAGTTAAAAACTTTTATAAAACATTAATAAATTTACAAAATAAACAAAAATTAAATAAAAATTAGAAACATATTTATTAAAAACAGCAATTAAAGTTGCTGTTTTTAATTTTGTCAAAATAGAAAGGAAAACAAAAATGGATGAAAAAATTACTTAGTTTGTTATCAATATTTTTGTTATCGTGTGTAAGTACAATGAATTTGATTAGTTGTGGAAATATTGCAAATAACAGAGCACATTTATCTCCTAATTTAGAAAATGTTTTAAAAGTTAATTCAGAAACAAATATTGATTTAGAAAAAAGATACTTGCCCCATTCCGTTTTAATGCAACAGCGAGGTTATAAAGGAACTTTTTTTAATAATTATAAGACAGATACAATCAAAAATTTAACAAATGCTTTTTTAAGCAAAGCAGATAATAATTTAGCAATTAAATTTAAAACAGAATTTAGCACTTTTCAACAACTACAAGTTTATTTAAAAATAGAACAACAAAATTACTGACAAAATTTACTTGTTAATATTTGTCAACAATACCAAGATAATTTAAAGCAACTTATTTTATTGTTTTATAATTTTGTTGCTAATATTTGAAATAAAACAAATATTAATGAAATTTTAGAAAAAATAGAAATTAAAAATATCATTGATGGTGATAATAATGTCTTAGGACAAACAAATAATCACCAAACTATTTTGCTAAACAAAAAGGTTTTATCTTGTGCTTTTGAAAAAACAATAAATAGTGAATGACACAAAGGACAATTTACAACCAATAATTTTCTGCATATTTTAATCCATGAATTAGGACATATCTTTTATTTTTATGATTGAGAAGCATTTAAAATCAATTATATTTTTTATTTAAAGCAATTTTTAACACAGAAAATTAATAACTTAAATAAGTTTACAGAACTAGACAAAGAAAAAGTGTTAAGTATATTTGCCAATAGTAATTATGGATTGAGCGATGATGAAGAGTTATTGGCAGAAGGATTTGCATATTGGTTATTAACAAAACAAAGTATGCAAACAAAAATATGAGAATTTTGAAACGAATACTTTACAAGTTATTTACCACAAATAAGAAATAAAAAAGAAAGGAAGTGTAAATTATGTTAAACACAATAATAGGAATGATGGGAACAATTGCTGTAATTGGTTTGTTTGGTTGTTTATGAAAGTTTCTTGGTATTAAATTGAAAAAAATGAAAAAACAAATTTAGTTAACAAAATACAAAAAAACTTGCCGAATAATATTATATGTTAGTATAAGTTGTTTTGTGTTATTTTTGTTGGTAATTGGATTATGTTTTTGATTAATATATCCAACTTTGTAATAAAATAAAAAAAATATTCATATTTTTAATATATATTTTTAGAATTGACAATTATTTAACTATGATATATTTTTTCTTAAACAAATTCAATATATTTAATTAAAAATTACAATACGAGCGAATGATTAATTTGATTTTTTATTATGCCAATTCATTTTATATTTTTTTATTTTATAGATTGAATATTATATAAAATCAAATGCTATATATAATTATTCTTTAAAAAAAAGAAAAAAGAAATTGAATTGGCATAATATCGACCACGCAGTCATTCACCTGCGTGGTTTTTATATTTTAATATTTCAATAAAAATTATATTTTTAAATCAGAAAGGAATAAATTTAATGAACTGACAAATTGAACTTATAACAATATTTGTAATATTTATAATTTCAACTGTATGAGAAATAATAACCGGATTTATTGTTGTTAAAAAAGAAATTGAGGGTAAAAAATTATTGATTTTATTAGTCTTACCCCTACTATTTTTAATTTTTGGTATTTGAATTATGAATGTTATAGAAATTATTTTATGTTTTATTTCTTAATCAATTATTTAGACAAAAAATAATAATTGTAATTAATGAAATAGTTCAAATAATACTTACCGGTAAATGAAATATTACAAATTTATTAAAGTTTTTATTTATAAATATTTTTAAAACAGAAAGGAGGTTATAAAATATGTGTGATAATTGCAACAAAAATAAAATACGTCAAATAATTAGAATAGAATGTGATGGTCATCATTTGGAAAAAAATGACAAAATAGTTAGTGGGAAAGTAATTAAAATAAAACTTTGTAAAAATTGTTGAATAATTTTTACAAATTTTGTAAATGAATTTAAATTATCATTAATAGTTAAACAACTTAACCATTATGGTCCGTTATTTCAAAATTACTAATTTTTGTTATATCTTATATTTTGATAATTTATGAAAATTAAATATAAAATAAAATAATAAAGCAAAAATAAAAGTATTTGCAAGATAAATAAGGCATATAATCCATATTTTATCATTAATAATATTTTTAAAAATATTTATAACTTCATTTGTAGTAGCGTTGCACCCAGTAAAAATAAAGAAAATCAAAAATAAAAGATAATAAACAGCTAAATTTATAACAATAAAAATTGATAAATTTATTATCATTGGTATTGTGATATTAATTTCTGAAAATTTTTTAAAACGATATTCTAAAATATCTTTATCATCTTCTAATCTTTTTTTATATTTTTTTTCTTTAAAGATCAAAATAAAAAACGAAAAAATAATCAAAATAAAAGTGGTAAGAAATTAAAAAAAATGACACTATATAAAAAATATTCTATTGTTTTTTAAAATAAAAACATTAAATTTTACCTCTTTAATTAATTTTTTAAGATTAATTTTTTATAAATTAATTTTATCATATTTATCAAATAAAACAGAAAGGAGGCTATATCCTGTGAAAAAGATTATATTATCATGTTTATTAACATCGTTGATTGGTGTTAGTGAACAACTTATTGTTAAATCGTCTATTAATGATAGTTTTTCAATTACAGAGCAAGAACAAGTTATTAGTAAAAATGCAAAGAAAAGTTTTAATCCAACAGCACCAAGTTTTACAAAAAACATCAATTAAAATAATGATATTTATGCTAAAACAGGTGGAACTTGGGGTGGTGATTATACAGAAAAAGTAGAATCACCATATTATTATGTTAATATACTTGATTATGCTAGTAGTTGAAATTATTTTAAAAATAAATATAAACAGATTAAAATATATTTTGAGGGTTATGTTGATCATAGTGAAGCTGAAAAAGTAGATTATAATTCATATCATTATATTGATGTAGCTAAAATTAAAACCAATAGCAAAACAGAAGAAATTTTTAATCATTATCATGGGTTATACTCAAAATGAAGGTTGAGGTTGAGCAGAGGTAAGATACTCCCTAACTAGGGATAACAATATTCAAATTGATTTTTTGATTTATTCCTGTGCACATAATGGATGAAATTCAATGAATACATGAGCTAAAACATTATTAAAAGTTAATAAACTAATTTTTAATACAAGTTTTAGTTTTAATGATATGAAAAATAATTTAACAATAGAATTAAATAAAGAAATTAATTATTATTCTAATATTGATAATAATCCACAAAGTGCTTATAATTGAAACCAAATTAAGACACAAATGGATAACAAAATCATAAAAGCACTAAATGATAATAATGATACTCAAGGCTGAATTGAATTTTTAAACCCAAATTATCAGTTAGAAAAAATAACTAATGGTTATTTATTTTATAAAAACATTTTTTCAGATCTATAATTACCAAAATAAAAATTATGAAATGTGATAATTTAAAACACCACTAAATTTTAATAGTGATTATAATATTGATAATGCTAAAAATAGAATTGAAAATGAATTAAAACAAACAATTATTTATCAAAGTGATACATCAACCAATATTTTAGATGAAAGTAATTGAAATGCAATTAAAACTATCTTGGATAATAAAATATTTAGTATTTTAGGGAAAAAAAGAAACATAGTAGAATGAAAAAAACTTATTAAACCTAATTATGCTTTAATAACAGAAAATAATAATTATTATCTTAAAACAAGTTTTAATATTTTTAATCATTTAACAGAACAATGAGAAAATTGAGTTTTTAAAACAAAACTCAATTTTTCATTAAGTACAAAATATTGAAAAAGTAAATTACAAGAACGAATTTTAATAACACCAGGAAAAATTAGTGATGAAAATGGAGTTGCAATGATTAATGATATTGAAGAAGTTATCTATAACGGTGAGGGAAAATAAAATAAATACAATAAAGGAACAATAAAATACCATATAACAACATTTTTTCAATACATCGAACCAAAGGAAAATAATAATGATCATGATTATGGATATTGTTAAAATAAATGGGGTTAATTTAAACGCTGTTAATGGTTTATACACATATACTTTTGATGATAAAGAAAAAGTTAATAAATATGAGATTGAAATTATTCACCGACCAAACCCTAAAATTAAGGGAGATGTTGGTGGCAATTTTAAGTTAATAATTTTAATCGAAACAGTTACCCCATCATTACAATTAAAATTAATGGTATGAGGGCCAAAAAATATCGATTATGAAAAATTAACAAGTGAATTTATCAAAGACCCCAGTAATGATAATAAAACAATTAAAAATCCTAATTATGATCAAGAAATTAATAAAGAAACGGGAACAAAAAAACAATTAATATGAGTTCGCCATCAATCTAAAACTTCATTTCCATTAGATCCAGTTTACAAAGATGGAAATTTAATAAAAAGTAGTGATGTTAATAATTATGATATTGTTTATTTAGCAGAGGCAAGTGCTGTAGGAGCTGGATTTGAAAACTTTTACAATAATGACAACATTGAAAAAGTTACTCGTTATTTATCAAATGAAAATTTAGAAACTAAATTTGAAAATGGTTATGAATTAAAAAAAATAAAAACGGAGATATTAACACTAGTTTAGGATGATTTCATTTTATTATTCAACAAAAACGCTTTAATGATTTAAACGGAAATACGCAAACACCATTTTATCAACACAAATTTATTTATGTTGATAAAAATAAAAGTTCAAATTATTGATATTTTTTGAATTCAGTTGATAGCAAAAACGCTAATGATTTTTGAAACACAACACAAGGAAAACATTTAAAAAATTATATGATTAATTACAAAAAATGAAATTCAGATAATGATTTATCAAAATTAACTTATGAAGCTGTTTTATCATATTGAAGAGATTATGTTTCAGATATTCGCAATCATTTAGCAGTTAATGAAAGCATCAATAATTTTAAATCACTAAATGATTTAAATATTAGTGCTTTGAAAATGAATACAAAAGATATTAAAACTATTAGAAATAAAAATTAATAAATACGCTTGACAAGAAATTAATAAAATCAGTTTGTTAGCAACAATAAAAAAAGATTATATTATTCAAATATATAAAAGTAACCAATGACAAAATTAACTGATGATGATTTAAACAAATTAATAACTAATCAACAAGAAAAAACAAAAGAAATAACGCTAAAAATCAAAGCACTAAATACATCAATGTTGTTAATTGGTGAAACAAACGAATTTAAAGTTATTAATAACTTAAATTATGATGAAAATAAAGTAATTGATTTAAGTAAAATTAAATATCAAAATCAAGAATATAATTTTAAAGATAAAACAAAAGATGATATTTTTAATAATTGTATTATGGAATATATTAAACAAGGTTTTAAAATTAATAAATTAGATGAAATATTAAAACAAGATATTGATTATCAAATATCATTACAAGGATTAAATGGTCAAAAGATTAATATTAATGATAATGAATTACAGGAATTTATGAAAAAAATTCATGAAAATAAATATAGTGAGCTAAAAATTACTATTTATGCTTTAGATAATAGTTTAAAAGCAGTTGGGAATGTTTCATATAAATTAATAAAAACAACCCAATAACATAAAATGCCCCCAAAAAACCAAATGAAATTCCACCAACAGAGGGGATAATACCTAACATTCCTAATAAAACAAATGTAACTAATAAAAATAATGGGAATGGAGAGAATAATAATCCTAATAAACCAGAAAAACCAAATAAACAACCAGTTCCTAACAAACCTAATGAAAATAATGAAAGTGGTTGAAAAAATTTTTTTAAAAAACCAGTTAATTTATTTTTTATGACTTTAATTAGTTGTGGGGTAGCTGGTGGATTTATAACTTTAATTATCCTGAAAAACCAATTTAATAAAAAAATTGGGGGTAAAAGAGCAAAAAAACAAAATAAAAAAAATTTAAATAATAAAAATAACACAAAACAAGATAACTAATATCTTGTTTTTTTAGAAAGAGTTGCAAAATATGAAAAATAAAAAAATGAAAAAATATAAATTTAATATTGATAAATTTCTTAATATTTTAATATATACATGATTATTTTTTCCATTTATAGTAAGTGTTATAATTTTGATATATAGAATAATAACTAAAAGGGAAGATCATATGTCAGGTGAATTATGAGGATTTTGTGGAGCCTTAGTAACAGCTATAATAACTTTAATTGGTGTAATAATTGGAGTAAGTGTGAAAAGACCAAAAGTAAAGAATACAGATGAAATTAAAAGTGATATTGAAAAAATAAATAATAAAATAGGTAAAAATGATAATAAGACTTTGTATGGTCAAAACGATGAGATAATTAAATTTTTAAATGACAATTTAAAGGATAAAGATTCTACTATTTTAGAAGTATTAGGTAATGTAAATAAATATGTTTTAGAAGAAGAAATTAAAAAAAAATTTATTAGGTAAAGAGAGAGATTATTTAAAATTAATTAAACTAGAACGCGCTAATTATAAAACTATAATTGATCAAAATAATAAACTAATTAATAATTTAATTAGTGATAAAAGTAAACTAATTCATGAAAACAAAGAATTAATTGAAAAAAATAATACTTTAATAAAAAAATTAAATTATTTAGAATATAATTTGGATAAAGATTATAATAGATAAAAATAAAAATTATAAATATATTTATTAAAAACAGCAATTAAAGTTGTTGTTTTTAATTTTGTCAAAATAGAAAGGAAAATAAATTAAAAAGCAAGATATCTTGCTGTTTTTTTATGTAGAAACAAGGAAAAAATGATGTATATAAATAAAAAGGTTTTTTATTGGTAAACCAATAAATATTAATAATTTAGTTTTTGATTGGAAAATAAAAAAGGATGAAAATGATAGAAATAAATATAACTTTGATTTTATAGTTGGAAAAACTATAAAAGTACAAGCATTTAATCCTAAAATTATTAAATTAAAAGAAAGAGTTGCAAAAAATGAAAACTATATTAATTATTTTATTTGTATTATTACATTTAGTAATTATTATTTTATTTTGAAAATGAACTGTTAAAGAAGACAAAAAAAATGACAAAAACCCTGATTATCCAACGAATGGAGATCTATTAAAATTATTATATGTTTGTATATTGATAATATTGTTTTATTTTGAATTTATAGGAAATTTAATAATTTTACATTATGGTACAATTTAGTTTTTATTATATAAATATCAAATAAAACCAAAATGTATTAGTTTATTAAGAGAAATACAAATAATTCAAAATTCAATAATATGTATTTTTAGAAAATTAACAATTATTCATTGAAAATTATTCCAATTATTATAAATTATATCTTTATTAAAATTAGGACTAACCATTTTAATTGATTCTAAAATAGAATATGGCAACATATACTCAATAACCATTATTATAATCATAATACCAATATTTAAAATAGCAGACATGCCAATTTTTTTTTTTAATTTTTTAACACAATATTTTTTTTAAATGGTTAGTTATTCAAATTGAAATATTACTTTTTTTATTTTTTATTAAATTATAAATAAAAAAAGTAAATAAATTATAAGAAAAACTAATAAAAAATCTAATAATAAATCAAAGTCATAATTTTTTTATCAATATCATACTAAAATAATATCAAAAAATTAGACAAATTAAAGCAAGAAAAAAAAGAAAGAGATGCAGAATATGAAAAATATAATACCAAAAAAACTAAAAGACGCCAAATATCGATTTTGACGCAATATAACAATAACAGATGTTTTGATAATTGCCGTTTGAGTTGGATTAACAATTATGTTTATATTTGGTTTTCAATGAAAACTATGAATAAAATTATTTTTATCATCAATAATGATTTTAATTAGCTTACCATTAATTATCACAAATAAAAAGACTAATTTAAAAGGATGACAATACTTGTATTATAAAATAAATTTCCTATTTAGTTATAAAAAATATAATAAAAACAAAACAAGTTTATTGGTGCCGTATAATAAAGTTATTGATAGTAATTATATTTCAACACATGTAATTTTAAAAGGTACTTTAAAAAAGACCTTAATTGGAGCAATTAAAATAAAGGGGTTCGATATTACTTTATTAAGTAATGAAGAGCAAATATTAAGATTACGATATTTGCAAGATGTTTTTAAATTTGCTAATTTTCCAATAACTTTTTTAAAGTTAGAATTACCATTAAATTTTGATGACAACATTAAATATTTACAAAAACAAACTAATAAAACGCAAATTCGTTATAAAAACAAAGAAATTAGTTTTAATCAATTTGTAAAAATTACAAAACAAATTAAAAATAATATTGCTTTTTTAAAAAAAGAATTAATTATAATAAACGATGAGATTAAAACTGAAAAATGTTTTTTTTATTTTTGTATATGGAAATAGTCAAAAAGATTTAAATGAAAAAATATTATTTTTAGAAGATAAATTATATAAAGGAAAAATTAATTGTAATACTTTATCTAATTACGAAATAACAAAAATCTTAAAATTAATGTGAAATCCATATGAAAAACCATTAAATAAAACAGATTTTAATAAAAATAAAGATAATTTAGCAAAATTGTTGCAATTTAATTATCTAGATATTAAAAAAAATATTTTATAGCAAATGATTTATATTATTCAATTAATACTATTCAGGACTATACTTTATTTATTAATGATTTATGAGGGGCGTGTTTTTTTTCAAATGAGCAAACTATTATTTGAAATATAAATCCTTTAAATTATGATGAAACAAAAAAAGCGATCAACAGTGCCATTCAAACAACACAAACAAGACAAGTAATGACAAAATCATATGTTAATACAAATGAAAATAACTATGAATTAGAAACATACTATCATTTAATTTATTAAGTTAATGGTGGTGGTGAATTATTAAAAAATGTTAATATTTTATTTTTAAATTATGGAACAAATAAAAAAAACATTACTACAAGCACAAACACGATTAACAAAATCACTAAAAGAAATGGATATTAAAACTAATCCATTATGATATCAACAATTTAATGGTTTAAAAGGTTTTATACCCTATAACAATAATGTTATAATAAAAAAATATGGTCGAGAAATTCCAACAAGTACCTTAGCAGCATCATTTCCATTTATTGACAGTGGGTTTATATGATAAACAAGGAATGCACTTAGGAACAAATAATATGGGTAATGTTGTATTGTGAGATCAATTTAAAATTACAAGTAAAAGAACAAACCATAATATGTTTATAATTGGTTCAACAGGAATGGGAAAAACATATTTATTAAAAAAAATAATAAATTATCATATTCAGATGGGACGAAAAGTGATTATTATTGATGCTGAAAGAGAATACCAAGAATTATGCACTTATTATTATGGAAATTGAATTGATGCAGGAGATGCTTCAATAGGGAAAATAAACCCATTACAAATTTTAGATAATAACTTTATTGATGAAGTAGAAAATACTAATTCATCGCCCCTATCAAAAATCATTTACGATTTTTAGAACAATGGTTTAAAACGCTTTATCCTGATTTTAATGGGAGAGAAATTAATTTATTAACAAAATATCTTAAATTATTATATCATCAATTTAATATTTCCAATAACAGTGATATTAAAAAAATTAATAATAATAATTTTCCAATTATAAATGATTTTTATTATTTATTAGAAAAAGAATATAAAAACAATAAAAATCAACTTTTAAAATAATTTATGGATTTAATAGCAACTGATTTTTTAAATGATGTAAAATATCAAGGACTTTGAAATGGACATACAACAATAAAATTTAATAACAATTTTATTGTTTATGATGTTTATAATTTGTTTGATTTAGATGATAAAAAACAAATGCAGCACAATTAATTTTAATGCTAAATATTATTAAAAAAGAAGTAAAAGAAAATCGTTTTAAAGATAATAATGAAATTGTAATAATTGTTGATGATTCTCATTTAGCAATCGATAAAGATAACCCAGTTGCTTTAAATTTTATGTACCAAATGTCAAAAAGGATAAGGAAATATAAAGGTGCGTTGGTAGTTGCAACACAAAACACCGCTTATTTTGTAGAAAATGAAACAATTTTAAAGAAAACAACAGCAATTATTAATAATAGTCAATATTCGTTTATTATGGGATTAAAACCTAATGACCTAGAAAAAGTTATTAATTTATATAAAAGTTATGGCGGATTAACATCAGCAGAGCAAGATTATATTGCTCGTGGCGCAAAAGGACAAGGGCTTTTCTTTGTTTCTGGATTTGAAAGATATCGAGTTTAAATTCAAGCAAACAAAAAAGAAAAAGCAGGATTTAGGAAAAAAGATAATTAAAAAAACAAGTAAATTTACTTGTTTTTTTAAATTTTTATGAAGAATTTTGTTAATTTTTTGCTTTTTTTATTAAAAAAAGCAAAAAAAGTAAAAAAGGAGGAATAAAAATGTTTAAAACAAATTTAGGAAAATTAATAAATGGTGATGCATTAACTTTTATTAAAAGTTTAGAAAATGATAGCATTGATTTAATATTAACTGATCCACCCTATTTATATAATTTACCAAAAAGAAAAAACGAGCAAATAAATGAAAATAATATATCAAAAAGTATAAATAAATATATTAATGCTATCTATGATAATAATTTGCATAATTCATTTGATATAAATATTTATTTAGATGAGTTTTATCGAATTTCAAAAACTAAATTTATGTTAATTTGAATGAATAGATGACAAATTAAAAATTATTTAGATTGTGTTTATAAAAATAATATGAATTTTGATTTTTATTTTTGAGAAAAAACAAATCCAATGCCAACTAATAATTTTATTTTGCAAGATAAAGAATATTGTATGATTATTTATTCTAAAAAACACCCAATTCCAAATTATCAAAATAACTATGAAAATAAAAAAACAATATTTAAAAACCCAATAGGTTCATCTTATAAAATAACAGAACACCCAACAGAGAAGCCACTAAATATATTTACTGATTTAATTCAAAAATATAGCAAAGAAAATGATTTAATTTTAGATCCTTTTATGGGAAGCGGTACAACTGCGCATGTTTTTGAACAATTAAACCGAAAATGACTAGGTTGTGAAATAAATAATAATTACTTTGCAATGTTACAAAAGCGATTAAAGAAAATACAACTTAAATTAAATTTTTAAAAAATGAATAACTTTCAATTAATTAAAAAAATAAATTATGTGGCAGTTTTAATTGCAATGATGGTTATATTATCGCAAACTATTCTAATCCAAATTATTCCAAGAACATCAATTCCATTATTTTTAATCCCCATTTTTATAAGCGGATTTATTTTAAATTGATATTGGTGTTTCTTAATTGGAATTATGGGGCATTTTCTATCAGATTTAGCATTATGAGGTTTTACTGTGGGATCATTATGTTGAAATATTGGGACAGGTTTATTAGCATTTTTAATTAAAATAATTAATTGAATAAAAATAAATCATAGTATTAAAATTATTCTTATTTTATTATCAAACATAATTATTTATCTTCCGATTTATTTTGTTCTTTTTTGATTAAATATTGGTGTTTTAAATATAGAACAAATAATTATCGGAATATTAATTACGAACACAATATGTTTACCAATTTTCTATTTTATAACATTAAAAATTATAAAAAGATTAATTTTATAGAGAAAGGAACTATCAAAATGAAAGAAACAGAAAAATATATAAGTTATCAAGTTATGACAAATAATTTAATTTTAACAAAACCTTATTATGATATTAAAGGTAATAAATGAATTGAGTTAAGGATAAAAAAATTTATTGTATCCTTATGCAAGTATTAATATAAATAGTAAATATTTTAAATTACAATATAACAAAGATTATTGTTTTATCACAATTTTTAAAAATCAAAACTTTTATATTAAAAATAAAGATGGCAAAATTGAGGGCGAGGTTAATTGAGAAAAACTTCATCCTTTTTTATTAGAAATGGATAAGCAAGTTTTAATTAAAAATGTAGTATACCACACACATTTTGGAGATTGCAAGAAAACAAGAAAAAATAATAAAATATATAATTTAAAATATAAAAACATCATTAAAAATGATACATATATAAATAAAAATTCTAAAATTGACACACTAAAAAATAGTTTAAATAAAACTTTATAAATTTAAAATTATTTAATTAAATTAGTTAAAAATTTAAATGGTGTCTGAAAATTTAAAGATTTATGCACTCTTTCAAAATTATAAAATTAATAGTAATCATTTAATTTATTTTGTAAACCAACTGCATCCAATATTTTTTCATCAAATACAAATAACTTAGTATAATTTTGATGAAATCTTTCAATTTTACCGTTTGACTGTGGAGAACGAACAGGTGTTGTTTGATGTAAAATATTTTTATCTGTTAAAAATTGAGTAAAAGTAGTTTCTTTAACGCTACTTTTTTGAGTATTCCGGATGACTATTAATAAATTCAGAACCGTTATCAGTTCTAATTCGTGTTATTTTAATACCAAATATTTTTTTAAAATCACTAATTGCTCTTTTAACAGCATCAATAGCATTCTCAGTGCATAATTTATCATAAATATAACCGAATACTCCTCTCATTCTTTCATCAATAAAATCATAAACATAGTACTTTTTATCAACTGGAAATTTACTTGGCATAAAATATTTAGCATCCATTTGTAATAATCCTAATTCTTTAACTTCATATCTTGGATGTTGTCTTTTAATTTCTTTAATTTTATTTTTTATTTTTAATCATCGTTTATCTTTTTTAATTCAACGAAAAAATGTTTTTAAATTTTTAGGTGCTTTATTTTTTAATTATTCGCCATGAATTCCTTTTTTTAAATTATAATACAAAGATAAAACACCCCCAGCATGTTTATCGCAATATTTAAAATATAAATCACAGATATTTTCACGAACATCATTACTATATTGATAATTAATATTATTGGGAACTGTTGATTTTAATAATAACTCCTCAAAATTATTTTTTGCATATGCAACTAAAATTTTATTTGCTCAATAATAAAAAGTTGAAAATTTATTTTTAAAATATTTTTTAATCAAGTCTTTTAATAACAACTTAGTTTCAAGAAAAAACTCCTTACATAAATTACTATATGCAAATATTTTCTTTTTTATTCTTTTATAATATTTATTTTGATAGTTTTTACTTAAAAAATCTTGCAATTTTTCTTTTAAATCGCCTAAATTAGAGTTATTAATAATATATTTCATTAATTCACCTCATTTTTTAAAAATAATATAGTATAAATATATCATTTAAAATAATTTTTATAAAACTTCAAACTTTTTTTTTTAAACAATCACAATAATAAGTAAAATATCGTTTCTAAAATATATTTAAAAATGCTTATATATATATATAATGTCAATAGAATTTAATAAAAAAGGAGTAAAATATGAAAAAATGACTTAGTATTTTAGGAACAATCGGATTAACAGCAACAAGTACAACAACATTAATTAGTTGTGAAAAACCAAATAATAAAAATGTTCCTTGTGAAAAACAAGACCACGGAAATTGAAAACAACAATGTTCAAATGATAAACCTTTTAATACAGTTGATAATAAATATTACATTATTGTATGGCGTGGCACATCTAATAGTAAATGAAATATTAATGGATTTGATAATTGACAAAATGATAATTTACAAGGTATTGGTTTAATTAATAATTATCGATTATATAGAACTTTAAACAGTTTAGAAATTAAACAAGAACCAAATAAAATAATATCTAATTGAAATAATGATAATGGTACTTATTTTAAATCAGTTTATCGTTGAGATGGAACTGATAAACCTGACATACCAACGGTTGATAATAATACAGGTAAAATTATAGATTGAAAAGAATAAAAGGACTAACAAGTCCTTTTTTATATTAATCTTACAAATTTCATAAATATAATTAATAGGAATATATTAGTTATTGTACTATATAATGCTGGACTAAATTTTCATACTTCGAATGTTTGACTAAAAAAAATATAAATTGTTTAAAAAATTTTACCAACACCACTCGCTAATTCGTTTACTTGTTTTATACCAGGGATATTATTAACGATTCAAATTGCAGCATTTCTGATATGACACGCTAAATTATATCAACTACAACTTTCATATTGTGCTTGTCATCATTGTCAATCAGGAAATAATACACCATTATTTATTTCTTGTCAATTATAAATTCCAAAATTAAAATCATAATAACGATACATATCATTATCTTTTTGTGCTTGTAATTCAAAAACATTATAACCGATTTTTTGTTCTTCCATTTTCTTATATTTTAAACCATAATTGTTTTTTAAAGTTTCTTCAAAAACATAGCCCTCATTTTGATTAATATTATAATCATTTGCAACAGAAAAATTATAATTAAATACATCTCTCCATAATTTGTGTTATAAAACCGATTTTTATAAGCAGAATACATTTTAAAATCTAATGATTTATATTTATCAGAAAAATAAAAATATCGTGGGTAAATTTTAAAACCATTATTTGCTAATAAACCATATTTTTTATTATATCCTTGTGTATAAGTATTATTTTCTAAGTCAAAAATTGTTCGTAAATAATCCTTATAAAAATTTTGTGAAACTGTAAACATACTATTTAATAATTTTTCAAATTGATTTTTATTAGTATTTTTTTCATCAATTAAAACATCTCTAAAATTAACTAATTTTAAACCAAAAAAATTAATTAAAACAGTATCATATTGTAAATTATCAATATAACCACTTTCAATAAAATTACTACGATTTTGAAACACAGGTACCAAAGCATGAGCAAAAAATGCTTTTAAAAATTTATGAATATCAATTTGTCCTTTCATTTTTTCATAATATTTAATATTTCCATTTTATAAATATGAATTAGTATTTGCATCAAAATTAAAGATATTATCTTTATCTTTTATAAAAGTAAATAAAAAACCTAATTTAATTTCTTTATAAAAATAAGATGGGTCATTACTCGCTGTCTTAGTATGTTTTAATTCTAAACTGCCAGCAATAATGTTATTATTTTTATCAATCGTTAAAATCATCCGATAAATTGATTTTTTAATAAAATACATAGCAGTATATCTGTCGCTTTCATCAACAATTTCAAAATAAAATATTATTCGTTGTGTTCCAACAATAGGACTCTCATAATCGGGATTATCCCCTTGCTGAACTCTAATATTTTCTTGCACAATAACATCAATATATTTTAATAAAAAATAACGAACATTTTGATAATATTCAGAAAAATATTTTAAATCACCATTACTATCAATTTCATGTATGTCCGGTTTATCAGTTCCATCTCAACGATAAAATGATTTAAAATAAGTACCATTATCATTATTTCAATTAGATATTATTTTATTTGGTTCTTGTTTAATTTCTAAACTGTTTAAAGTTCTATATAATCGATAATTATTAATTAAACCAATACCTTGTAAATTATCATTTTGTCAATTATCAAATCCATTAATATTTCATTTACTATTAGATGTGACACGCCATACAATAATGTAATATTTATTATCAACTGTATTAAAAGGTTTATTATTTGCATAAACTTTTTTTCAATTTCCAAAATTCGAGGTAATATCAACATTTTGTAAATTATCAACACTTTTTTCTAATTTATTAATAACTTCAACAGTATTAAAATACTTTGCAAAAGAATAAGAAAAATTAGTTAATTCTTTTAAAAATTGTTTTCTATCAACATCATAAAATTTGTTAATGTTATACTGTTTAACATAATTATCTCAATTTTTATATAAATCCATAAATTTATCACTAGGTTTATCGTAAGAAATACCAGTTGAATAACTATCCTTTAAAAAATCTAAATATCATTTATCGTTATAAGTTAATAATTTTGATGTTTTTAAAGTAGGATTAATAAAATAATTGGTATCGCTTCAATTTTCAAAAAAACTACTACGTAAAAACATTGTATTAATAAAATCAGTTTCATTAATACCAGTTTTTAAACTTTGCTTTGTTCTTGTTTTTTCTGCTGTTTGTTGTGATTGATGGTTTTGTTGTAATGTCATCGCCTCTAATGATAAAAAAGAAATCAATAAAATTGGTACAAACGAAAATAATACTAAAAACTTACGCATTATTTTTTACCAACTTATTTTTACGATGTTCTTTTATTAATTTGATAATTTCATTAAATAAATAACCATAAAAATAATGGATTATTAAAATATCTCATAATATATCAAATCATAAACCATAAAATATATAACCATTTATACCAACGTATTTCTCTTTTAATTCATCAATCGTTGAAACTGTATCTAAAATACATACAAACGCTAATAAACAACTAATAATAAAATATAAAATTAAATCACAACCCAAGAAATAAATAAACCATTTTGTTTCTTTTCTTTTTTATTTTCTAAATTACTTTTCATAAATTCAACTCCTAACTATACAATGTTTTTGAAATAATAAAACCAATAATATATAAACTTGATATTGTTAACATTAACGGATGACTAAATAAAATCGCCATTTTACCAAAAATAGATAACAATCAAGTATAAGAATTATATAAATCCATAATAATATTTTTTGCTGATGTCAACTGATTAATAATAACTGTAATAAAACCAGTTCCAAAAATAGCGATTGCTGCTACCAATAAAACTAACTTAATCATATAAAATCAACTCCTTACTTATTTTTTTATTCTTTTAGTGCTATGAATTCTTTTAAACCATTGTTCTCTTGTTTTTGCTTGTTTTGCTAAACTTGATAATTGTTGTTTATTGCGACTAACTTTAAATTGTTTTCGTTCTTTAATATGTTTTTGTAAACCTTGTTTAGTACTAGAAACACCCCGAACGGTGGCACCGTATAGTTTAGAACTATTAATAACACCACTTTTAATTGTTGAACCTAAATCATTATAATTAGTTGATGTTCCGTGAATTGCATAAATAGATAATTTAATAACAATAAAAAAGATTAAAAAATAAGCAATCGTTATATTTGTCATTGGTAATTTAGTATTTCAAATCACATCAAAAACAAATAAAAAAGTATCAAAAATAAAACTAAAAATCTTATTCCAATTATCGTTATTAACGCTTTCACTTAATAAATTACTCATTTTTTATCTTTCCTTTCCCTTTTTTTGCTTTTAAATTTTCTTTCAAAATATCAATATCAAACAATTCTAAGCGTTGTTTATTATTTAATTTTGATATATCTTTTCAAAAGTATTCTTTTTTATTAATAACTTCATCATTTTTTAAATCACGAACAAAACTTAATCAATGACTATCATATTTATTGGCAAATTCAAGTGGAATAATTATCTTAAAAAACCGAATTCCTAAACCAACATCTGATTTATGTTTTGCTCTTTTTCCTTCTGCTGTTCGTTCTACTGATTTTGTTTTTCAAATTTCATAATCTGTAATATCTTGAAAAATACCAATTCGCATAACAAAACTACGATTAAAAATATTACCTAATTTTGACTTAACAGGTTTTTTCAATGAAATAGGAATAATAATACCACTTGCTAAATGACGAATATTATTTCACATCATTCCCTCACGCTTTACGGTAAAAATCGCTCTATTTTTAAAATGTCTTGCTAAAACAATCCACACACTTTTACCACCATGAACTTTTTTAACTTAGTGGGGACTAGTTCCATCAATATATAAAAAACTTTCATCAAACAGAATTAAACTATCATTTGGTGGTACTAATTTAGTTCTATCAGTAAAATCTAAATTATTAAAAGTCAAAAGTTTTATTGCATCATATTCGATTGGATAATTACTATAAATTTTCTTTGTTAAAAGTTTCATAACTTGTGATAAAAAAGTTAAAAGTAAAGTTTTTCCCGTTCCTAATTTACCAATAATTACTGATAACGGATTATCTCAAATAAAGTAAACTAAACGAAAAACATTTAACTGATAAAAAACATTTTTTCAAACTCACCAAACAAAATATACAGACTGTAAAGCAAATAATAATCAAAATACTAAACCATTATAATTTAATGAAATTATTCAAAGTAATAAATCAATTAAACTAAACAAAACCATTGAACCACTAATATAACAAAAATTTATTAGAAAAAATACAAACTTTTTCATTATTTAAAATATCCGACTATTTTAAAAATCATTCACAATAAGAATCAAGTTAAAAACAAAATTACAATTCAAACACCAATCATTAAAGTTAAATATTCATTTTGTGTTAAATTTCAAGTTGTAATAGTTTCAACATTCGTTTTATCTATAAACAAAAAGACATGAATAAAAAACTCTTTTAATTTTTCTCAATCATTTTGCATATTTAAAAACTCCACATTTTTTGAATAAGTTTAAAAAACATTCCAAAAAATAAAACAATAAATAATACAAACGATATAACATATAAAAATTCAGGGGCATTTGAACCAATAATATAACTAAAAAATTGAACTCAATAATTATATAAACTCATTATAAAAAACCTCTATCATATTTATATTCATTTTCATAATCAAAACTAAACATACTAAATTCCACACGTTTTTTGTAACATTCCTCATCTAAAATTTCTAAAAACTGATAAGATAAGAATTTTTTACATTTTTTATAACATTTTTTACATAAAAATGCAATATTATATTCGCCACCAAACTTTCTAAAATAAACTTTTGCTTTTATAAATTTGTTAGAACAACCAAATAATTTAAAATAATGTTCATTTGAATTATAAATAATATAACCATTATCACATAATTTATAACCTTTATTTTTTTCGTACTTTATTCTATCTTCTCTTTCTTCTTCTTTTATTGATTTAACTTCCATTTTATAATTCCTCCAAATCACGAATTAATTGTTCTACTTTTTCATCACTTCAATTTGTTAAATTATTATTGTTATTTGTTTTTACTTTTTTAGGTTCATTTGAAAATAATGCTTTATGCATAATAATAAAATAGTTTTTTTTATATTGATTATATAAATCAATTATTTCTGTTCCAGTTAAAAATTTTCAATCTTGTTGTTTTAAATTTTCATCATATTTTACAATACGATAAGAATTATCATAAATCAAACCGATTGCTACTTGCTCAGAATGTTTTTTCACTAGGATAAATAAATTTATTATTCAATCAAAAACCAATATGACGATTATGATTAGGTAAATTTATAAAACTTGCTTTATCAGTTGCAAAAACTATCAACTCTTTACGAATAAAATAATTTGCTATATTATGATTTTTCTTATAAAAATTACTCAATTTTATCAACTCCTAACTAATTATTTGTTTAATAAACAATGTTATATTTAATGTTTATATATTGCTTATTTATTGATAAAAACATTGATTATTAACAATGTTATACATAATGCTAATATATTGTTTATTTAATGTTTAATAAACAATGTTATTAACAATGTTAAATATATAAAATAGTAAAAATTGGCACACTGAAAAACACTATTAAGTTTTAAAATAATAGTTATATAAAATAAATTAATAAAAAATGAATAAACTAGTGTGCCTTAGTTTTGTTTAAAATAACTTAGAATATAGTGTTATATTCTATTAAAATTCTTTAACCATATGACGGAAAAAGTTTAATATCTTAATAATAATAAATAATCCAAATGGAATTAAAATAATTCACGCACCGCCTAAAAATGTCATTAATTGCGGTAAAATACCATATACAGCATCTTTTACTTTACCCATTGCATTACCTAAACCAGTTCAAATGGAATTCATTCCATCACCAAAGCCGATTTTTGTAACTGTTTCAGTTAATAAATTCATTATTTTTTATCCTCCTTTTTTTCAAGTTCTTTTTTTTCTTTTTTCTTACCTTGAATTTGACGAATTTTTTGATAAATTGATAAACCAATTCACGCAAAAATACCTAACAAAATCAAAATACTAAATATTCATGTTAATCATACTGGCATTATATAACTCTTTTCAATAAATTAAAAAATTTAAATTTGCAAACTCGCTCCGCTCGTTGTCGCTTTGCTCCACTTAAAAAACATTGTTGAATAAATTATTCTGCTAATAAATTACGCGGAATAATTTATTCTTTTACTTTTTAATTTCAATATCTTTTGCAATCTTATTGACAATATTAATAACATTATCTTTACCATACTTTTTCACTAACGACCGCAAAATAAAATATTGCTTTGTTTGCATAATTTCAACTCCTTAAAATTTTTAAAAAATTAACAAATTCATAAATATTTTTATACAAAGAGTAAAAACCAAAAATACAAAATGTATGTGGTTTCTACAAGTTTTAATTAAAAAAGCTGAACAAAAACAAATATACCAAGAAAATTTAAAATATTTTAATGGAAAAAAATTCCAAAAAAAAGATGATTAATTAGACAAAATAAAATGAAATTTTTAAATATTTTGACTTTGTCAAAATGTATGATGAGCAAGCATTTTGACTTTCTAAATTTAATAAATTTTAAAAGATAAAAATTTCCAAAAAAGGAGGAAAAAAAGATGGAAAAAGAATATAAATTTAGGTCATCACCACCAATTGCAACCTTTAAAAAATATAGTAGTAAAAGTGTTAATAAACTAATAAGACATAATTTTAGAATTGGAATACCTGAAAATGTCAATCCTGAGTTTACAAAATATAATTTTTGTTATTTTGGGGATAAAAAAAGAAAAAATAATAAATGATAAAGGTTTTGAATTAGTAAATAATAAAAGATTTGAATTATTAAAAAATATAGAAGACGATTGAAATAAGCAACAACAAAAATATAGTGAAAAACAAAAAACAACTTTTAAAGAATTTTGTGATAAACATAATACTTATATAGAAATTCTTTTGCCAGCAACAAGGCAAGAATGATTTGAAAAAATGGGAATATGTCAATTTACAGATATTCAAGTATGAGACAAAAAAACAGATACTCGTAAAATGGGACAATTAATTCATGAAAGTATAAATTATTATAAATTAAATGAATGAGTTAATATTGAAATAAATTTTATGAAACAATGAATGAAAAATAATCTTAAAACAGATATGGGATATTTGTATTCAACAGTTCATATGGACGAGACAACACCCCATATTCATTTTGGTTTTATTCCAATTAGTAAAGTTTTTTCAAAAAAAATCAATGAAGAAAGATACATAATTAGTAATAATAGGATTTTTGGTGGTAAAAAACAACTACAAAAATTTAATAATTATCATGCTAATTATTTAACAAAAGCGGGTTATGAAATAGAACCCGGTGAAATTGGTGGTAAAGGTAGTTATAATGCAATGAATTTTCGAGAAGTTAAAGAATTTGAACGAAATAAATTAGAAAATTAAATTAATAATCTATTTTATGAATACAAGTCCACCAAAGACAATGTTAAAGAATTTAGCAAAATTAAAAGTATCAGTGATGATTATGATAGTTTAATTTACGAAATTAAACAATATTTAAGATATGAAAATAATTTTACAGATTATGAAATAAACCAATTAACTAAATATTTAGATTTAGCAGAAAAAATGAAATATTACAAAATTATTACCATCATTCCTGGTGCAAAAGAATTAGATTTTAAAAATATGAATTTAATTGAACAAGAATTTAATGAAATGGTTTTTAAAATTAATCCTATTATGCAAAAGGGCTATGATTTGGTTATTAGTATAGAAAGAGAGTTATAAAAATATGGGAAATAAAATTAAAAAGAAAAAAATAAGTTTATTAATTGGTTTAAGTTTTGTTCCAATTATTTTTATTTTTTGTTTAACATTATTTGGAATAGGTTATTCAATTTTTATTAATTGAAAAGAAATGACAATATTTATCAATGAAATTAAGCAATTTCAAATATTATCTTGATGAAATTATATAATTAAAAGTAAATACGCATTATTAATAACAGTTGAATTAAGTTTAGCATTTTATTGCTGATTTTTTTATTTTGTTTTATTTAGTAAAGTGAAGAGTAAAGAAACTGCAATTAAAACAACTGATAAAATAGATTTTGGAGATAGTAAATGATTAAGTATAAAAGAAATTGATGATATTAGTTAAAAAGTAAATATCAAAGATAATTATAAAAATACAGGTTTTGTTTTTAATTGTAATAAAAACAAAAAAGATTTATTATTTAACTTAAAAAATAATATTCATAGTGTTATTGTTGGTTCAACAGTAAGCGGAAAAACACAAGGAATAGTATTACCAACAATTTATTTAAACGGTAAATCAACGACTAAACCAACTATGGTCATAAACAAAAACGACGGACCCCTAAAGGTGAATTGTATAATTTAACCAGTGGTTTTTTAGCAGAAAATGGTTATAAAATAAAAGTTATTGATTTTCGTAATTTAGAAAAATGAAATACTTGAAATCCATTAAAATTAATTTATGATGACTTTATTAAAATGTTAATGACAAATAAGGAAAAAGAAAAAATTAAATGAAAAGTAAAATATCAAGATAAAATTAGATCACTTAGTCGTATGTTAATTAATAAAAATATCGAAGATGAATTTTGGAATAATTCAACAAGTATGATTATTCAAGGAATTATTTTGTCAATATTAGAAGATTATGAAGATAAAATAAATCAAAATAATTTGATAACAGAAATTGAGAAAAATTTAAACCAAGAATCATTTTTTAACAAATTTAATATGGCATCTGTTGCTGCCATTGCTAGTTTTAAAAAAGATTTAGTTGAATGACTAAGTAATCGAAAAAATAATAGCATTGCAAAAATAACTGCGAGCCAGGCTTTGGTTGATGGCAAAGAAAATCGGACATTAGATTCTATTTTAATTACTGTTGCAAAAAGTTTAGAAATATTTAACAATGATTTTATTCGGAATTTAACATCCCAAAATGATATTAATTATAATGATTTTATTGAATATCCAACAATTCTATACATCGTATTTAGTAACGAAAATGATAATTACTATAAATTAGTAGATGTATTAATTAGTCAAATTTATCAATTTTTAACAAATAAAGCAAGTGAAATAAATGAACAAAAATTAGCAAAACCAGTATATTTTATTTTAGATGAATTTGCTAATTTAACAAAAATAAACAATATTGAAAGATGAGTTAGTGTTTCGCGCAGTAGAAACATCTTTTTTCAATTTATTTTACAAGATATTAATCAACTAAAATTAAATTACGGTGATACAATAGCAAAAATTATTTTAAATAACTGTGGGATGCATATTTTCTTACATACTAACGATTTAGAAACAATTAAGTATTATAGCGAATTATTTGGAACTAAAACAATTGAACAAATTAGTATAAATGAAAATAAAAGCAATATTATTGTTTCGAAAAATTTAAAAAGTCACCCACTAATGTTAACTAATGAGTTAGCAAATTTAAAACAAGGACAAGGAATTGTTAAAATAGCACGCTATAACCCAATGAAAATAAATTTAAAGCTATGAAAATATTTAAATTTATCAGAAAAAACAAATACATTTAAATTAAAAGAAATTAAATATATCAATTTTAATAAAGAATATTTTTATGATATTAAAAATAATAAAAAAGAAATGAAAGAAAATAAAACTAATGAATTTTCAAATTTAACAACAGAAGAAATTAGAGAAAATATTGATAATTTAAAAATTCAATTAAGAGAATATGAAAATACAAATTACAAATCTATTTAAAATAAAACAATGATAAATTTACTTTTACAAAAAATCAAAAATCTTAAAATAGAATTAAATAAAAGACAAGAAACCAATAATTATTCTGAAAAGGAATAATTATTTTTATAAATAGTAAGATTTCACAAGGTGGTCAAGCTGGAACACTTAAAAATAAACGAAGTGGGAGGATATCCTGATAAGGTTAATCAACTAATTAAATTAGTACTACACGGGGCAGAAGATTAGTCGCAAGTGATTAACCAAACCATACCTAAGGGAAACTCTACTTAAAAAAGAACAAGCAATAAAGTTATTCATTAAATAACTAGTGAAAAATAAAATGAAAAAGGATAAGAAGTTTAATTAATTTCTCTCTTTCTATCAATAAAAATAATGCAACAAAGCTGCTGACAAATTATTTTAAGCAGTATATAATTTTATTATCATGCAATAATGATTAAAAAAGAATATAAGTATATGTTAAATATTTTCAATGCTATTAATTTTAGAGAAAAAGTAAATATTGATGTTAATGAAGCAGGAAAAAGATTAATATTAGAAGAATGATAAAAAATTGATCAAGAAGTAAGAAAACAAAATTGTAATGGCCAAAATGGTTATATTATGTGAGGTAAAAGACCTTTTACAGAAAAAACAGAGTATGGGGATATTACCTTTTTTAGAACATTATTTCGTTTTTTTAATAAAGATACTAATAAATATGAATTTATTTTCTTATTTGATAAAAAAGTCGGAAGAAAAAAACGAAGTAGAATTAGTATTTTTATTAAAATAACAATTTGAAAATTAATTGCCAGTGCTAAAAGACAAAGAGACATTATTGATATGTACCCAAAATTAAATATATCAAAGATGACAATCACAAACATTAATAAGGAAATTGATTTTGCTAAATTACTTAAAGAACAATTAAAAGCAAAGACTGAAAAAATAAATTTTCGAACACCATATTTGTATGCTGGAGTTGACGATTCTTTTAGTAATTTAACAAAATATAAAAAATTAGAAAAAAATATGTTTAGAACAGCATATTTCCATACTGGATATGATGAAATAAAAAGCACTAAAAGTAAAAATGTTCTAAAAGATAAAAAAATTTTTATTGTTATGAAATCAACAAAAAACAAATATTATCTTATTAAAAAATATAAAAAAGAATTTTTATATTTTTTAAATCAAAATTTTAATATTGAAAATTGTAAGTTAACACTAGAAGGTGATGGGGCAAAATGAATCCAAAAATTTGCTAATGAAATTAGTGCAATTTTTATTTTAGATCAATTTCATTTAATGAAAGAATTAAAAACAATATTTCCTTATCGAATAAGAAAACTTACTAAAAATTTAACTGATAATGAAAGGGTAAGAAAACAAATTTATTGAGATATGAATCAATTATTTAAAAACGGCGATCCTGATGAAGCAATAAAATATTTAAAAAATTTAATAAAAATCAAGAACATTAAATAAAATCCATTTTTGAAAGAAAAAAAAGTAAAGATTAAAAAGTTTATTAAATATATTTAAAATAATAGTGATGGTATCAAAGTTTATAAAGAAGATTGATATATGGGGTCTTGTACTGAGCCACAAATTTCACATAATGTTAAATGATTAAAAGGATATGGTGCTAAATCATATAGTAAAAAAGTTTTTAAAAATATGATTGCAATGAAAATGGCGAAAGAAAATGGTGTTAATTTAATTGAGTTTTATCTTAATAAATTAAATAAAAAAGATGAAAAAGAATATAATCTTTATTTTAAAAATGAAGATTATATTCAACAATTTTTAATAAATCAAAATTTTTCTTATCAAGTAACAAGTTTTAGCTAAAATTTAAAGTAAAAATCAATAATTTAAAATAAATTTATTAAATAATTTGTGAATTATTATTTTTTGTGTTGTAAATTATTAATTTTTATGTTATTATTAAATTAATTAAAAAAGATAAATTTATCTTTTTCTTAGAAATTTTATTTTAGTAGATAAATATTTATTAAAATAGAATATTACCAAACGTTTATTTTACCCCATTTTAATTTTTTTATCATTATAATTTTATATTATTCTTTTTAATTTTAAAAACTAGTCTTTAATTTTTTTTATTATTTTTTATCACTATAAATAAAAAATAATAAATTTTTATTGTTTTTCTGTATTAATGATATTTGTTGCAGTTAAAATATTAATTAATAAATCATGTAAGCATTGAATAATTTGAACTAAAGGAACAACTTTATTACGATATTCTGTTGTTTTTTCGGCAATTTCTAATCGTTTTTCCGGACTTAATGTAATTACAAAATTATGATATGCTTTGACATCTTCAATAATTTTTTCTTTATTAAATTCTGTTAATTTAATTTTTCCATCATCATAATCTTTTTCAATTTGATCAATATTTGCTAATTGTCCTTTTAACTTTTCTTCTTCTTTTTCAGGAGAAAAATCAGCCAACATAATATCGCGTTGTAAAAATAAACCTAATTTATTTACTAAATTTCAAATTTCCAAGGCATCATTAGCATTATCAATATCTTTTAAACATTTATCAAGCGATTGGTCAAGTTTTTTAATCTCGCCATCATAAATTTTTGTTAACTCACCAATTTCTACTTTCATCATATTTACAAAAATTTTATTTAAATCAACCTGGCCATCTTCTTTTGCGCTAGTCATAAAAACATTTAAAAATCGCGGCAACGGAATAATTGCGTTAAATAGTTTACTTACTTCAATTAATGTTGTAACTTTTTTCTGATCAATTTCTTCTGATTTTTTATCTTGTAAATATTCTGCTCTAATATCATCAAATAATGGTTTGATTTCTGTTTTCACAAAATTAAATAAATCTTCAAAATTATTTTTAAACTTTGCTCCTGCTAAAAAAGCTTCTATTTTTGGATTTTT
This sequence comes from Spiroplasma endosymbiont of Antitype chi, assembly GCA_964019725.1. GTDB lineage: Bacteria > Bacillota_I > Bacilli_A > Mycoplasmatales > Mycoplasmataceae > Spiroplasma. Next base: position 1,102,023 of record OZ026467.1, read on the forward strand.
TTCCGCTGTGTCTTTTGCATAGTGTGTTTCAAAAAGATTAATATATTTTGTTAAATAACTCATCATTCCTTTTTCAACATCTTTTCAGAAATTATTCTGTTCTGTCATTTTTTATTCCTCTATTCTTTTATAATTTTTATGTATTTCAATTTTACCGTAAAATAAGAATTATTTAAATTTAATTTATTTTTTCTCGACCTTCTTTAATTTTTTGTTGGTTAAATAATAAATTATTTAAATTAACAACGAATGTTGTTAATAAAGCTATAGTGATACTTAACACAATTAAATATAAAACCTAATCTTTTGTAATACTATCATAAATTGCGATGATATGCCAACTGGCAGTAAAATTTTCACCAGTAATGGCGCCTATAACTGTCCCAATTGTAAAAAATAAAAATGTTAACAAGGCAGCGAAGACAATGTATAAAATAAAAAAATAGTTTGTCACAAAATGACAATTTCGTAATTTTGTAAAGTAAATTAATCCCTCCGAAGGCAAATAATAAAATTAAAAAATCATTTTGGACACTTCATAAAATAACAAAATATCATAAATAACTTAATAAATTTAATTGATAATAAATTAAACTATAAAAATAAGTTAAGAGTAAAACAATAATTGATAATCTAAAGAGAATGCCACAAAACACTAAGTGTTTAATTTGTTCTGTTTTTTTCCATCTAGCTCTTTTTTCTGATGATATTTATTATATAAAACATTTTTACTAATTTTATATTTATTTGAGACAAAATAAATTGCTTGTTTAACGCGATAATTTTGATTTGTAATTAATTGGTCAATTTCGGCAACTAAAATTTCATCTGCAATAACAGGAACTGGAAGATTACCCGCTCCATCAACAACAAGGACATACTCACCAAAAGCAGAATTTTCTTCTTGTTGTAAAAACAAAAGTACTTCACTTAACTGTCCTCTATATCATTGCTCATGAATTTTTGTAATTTCTTTACCAATGGCAATTTTACGATCACCAAAAAATGATTTAACTATTTTTAATGTTTCTAAAATTCTATGCGGTGCTTCATAAAAAATAATAGGATATGGAAATGATAACAGCTGTTCTAACTCATTAAATTTTTTATTTTTTGCTTTATTTAAAAAACCAAAAAATAAAAAATGGCGAGGATTAAGACCCGAACTAACAATGGCATTTAAAGCGGCATTAGAGCCACTAATCGGAATTACATCATAGGGATAATTTTCCAAAATATGGTTAACAGCACAATAACCCGGATCACTAATTAGTGGATAACCGGCATCACTAATAATTGCAATTGATAAGTTTTGTGTTAAATCATTTAACATTTCTGTTAAGCGTTGCATTTCATTTTCTTTATTTAAAGAAATTAACTGTTTTTTACAATTAAAATAATTTAATAGTTTAATTGTGTTCCGAGTATCTTCACAATAAATTTTTTGAACATCATGTTTAATAACTTCAATTGCTCGTGGTGTCATTTCTTGCAAATTACCAATTGGAGTTGCAATTAAATAAATTTTCGGATTATTACTTTTAAAACTATATTGTTTAATTTTATTTGCCATTATAAAGACTCATTAATTTATCAAAACTAGTTGCTTTTTCTAAATATTGCACCATAATTTTATAAACTTTTTCTAATAAATCATTATTAATAATTTCTAAATTACTAGGAAAAAAATTTCCTAGTACTCACTTTCGGATTGGAATTTGGACATCTTTACCAATTCCCAAACGAATCCGTAAAAAATTTTCGCTACCTAGTTTTTGAATTAAATCTTTAATTCCATTATGGCCAGCACTTGAACCATTCTTTTTTAATTTAATAACATTGAAAGGAATATCTTTATCATCATAAATGACAATAATATCTTCTAATGTTAATTTATAAAATTGTTTAATTTGATAAACTGCAAATCCACTTAGATTCATAAAAGTCTGTGGTTTACAAAAAAGAACTTTCTCGTTGTTAATTGTTTTTTCTCACATTAAAACATTAAAAGCATTTTTTGGATTTGCTAAATTAAATTTATTTACCAACTTAGCAATGGCTAAAAAGCCAATATTATGTCTTGTATAAGTATATTCATCTCCCGGATTCCCCAAACCCACAATTAACTTCATTATTATCGCTCCTTTTTTAATTTAGCACTCGTTTATAAATCTTTTCAATATTTCGTAAAAAATAATTGTTATCAAATAATTTTTCTAATTTTGGTAAGGATAAATATTTTGCTATATTATTAGCAATCAAAACATTTTTAAATTCAAGTCGCTGTTGTTGTACGATTAAAGTACATTTTTGAATAAAATCATAAACTTCTTCTCGTGAATAATTAGTTTCTTTCAAAATATTTGTTAAAACAACTTGACTAAAATAAATTTGATTGGTTTGCTGTAAATGTTCAATAATTTTATCCGGACTAACAACCAAATTATTAATAACACCGATCATGCGTTTCAATAAATAAACTACTAAATGATATGTGTCAGGAATAATAATTCGTTCATTGCTACTATGGGAAATATCACGTTCATGTCATAATAAGTTATTTTCAAATGTAACATTCATATTACTACGCACTAAACGAGATAAACCGGAAATATTTTCAGCACTAATTGGATTTTTTTTATGTGGCATTGAAGATGAACCTTTTTGACTTTTGATAAATCCTTCGGAAATTTCAGCAACTTCTGAACGTTGAAAATTTCGAAATTCAAGCGCCATTTTTTCTAACAAACTAGCAATTTGACTAAAACTTGTAAATAATGCAATATGATAATCACGTGATGTTACTTGCGTTGTAATTGGGTCAATGTTTAACCCCAATTGTTTTGCCACATATTCTTCAACTTGAACTTCAACATGCGCAAAATTACCAACTGAACCTGATATTTTTGCAACAGCAATTGCTGAACCTGCAGCATCAAACCTCGTAATATTACGATCTAATTCAGCATATCAAAGTAAAAATTTTAATCCTAATGAGGTTGGTTCGGCGAACATTCCATGTGTACGACCCATAATTAATTGATTTTTATAAGTAAAAGCTTTTTCTTTTAACGCCTCTTTTAATTCAAGCATATGTTTTTTTACAATATAGTTTGATTCTTTAATCAAATAATTTTGACTAGTATCAACAATATCAGTTGATGTTAAACCATAATGAATTCATTTTTTTTCTGGCCCCAATTTTTCTGATAACATTCGAGTAAAAGCAACAACATCATGCTTTGTTTCAGCTTCCAGCTCTAACATTCGTGGTAAGTTTACTGTTAGATTAGTTTTAATTTTTTCAATATCTGTTGTGGGAATTAATCCTAATTGTGCCCATCCTTTACAAACGAATAATTCTACTTTTGCTCAAGTATTATATTTATTTTCATCACTTCAAATTTTTCCAATATCTGGAACAAAATAACGTTCAATCATTAAAAAATCTCCTTATTAATTAAAATAGTTTGTTCACGGTCAGGACCAACAGAAAATAAACTAATTGGAACACCAACAATTTCTTCTAACTTAATTAAATATTGTTGGGCATTATGTGGTAAATCTTCAAATGTTGTAACATTACTAATGTCCTCATCTCACCCTGGCATTGTTATTAAAATTGGTTTACACATCTCATATTCTTTAATTGTACTTGGAACATAATCAATTTGTTGTCCCTTATATTCATAGCCAATACAAATTTTTAATCCCTTAATAGTAGTTAAAACATCTAATAACATAATTGCTATACTAGTATAACCACTAATTCGTAACGAATGTTTCATTAAAATACCATCAAATCATCCAATTCGGCGCGGGCGCCCTGATACAGTCCCATATTCACGTCCTGTTTCGCGAATATATGTTTCAACTTTTCCAAAAATTTCTGTTGGAAACGGTCCGGTTCCAACACGAGTATTATATGCTTTAACAATTCCTAAAACATTGTTAATATAACGTGGCGCAATCCCAACACCAACGGGAATCGAAGCTGCTGTTGGATTTGATGACGTAACAAAAGGATAAGAACCATGATCTAAGTCTAACATTGCCCCTTGTGCTCCTTCAAACAAAACTTTTTGATGCATATTAATTGCATTATCAACTAAAATTGAAGTATCAGTTACTAGTGTTTTAATTTGTTGAAATAATGCCAAATATTCTTTTCAAATTAATTTTGGATCAAATCCTTTACTATTAAAAAATTTTGTTAAAACTTCATTTTTAAATTTTAAATTATTTTCTAATTTTTGTAAAAATTCTTTTTCATCAAATAAATCACCTAATCTAATCCCGATCCGTTCTGCTTTATCTTGATAACAGGGACCAATTCCTTTTTTTGTTGTTCCGATTGAATTTTTTTGGCGATACTCTTCTTGCGATTCATCAATTTTAATATGATATGGAAAAATTAAATGGGAACGATCACTGATTAGTAAATTTTTACAATCAAAACCATGTTCTTGTAAATAATTAATTTCACTAACTAATTTACGTAAATTAACAACACAACCGTTCCCAATTACATTAATTGATTTTTTATTAAAAACACCAGAAGGAACAATACTTAACTTATATTTTGTTCCTTTAATGACAATTGTATGTCCGGCATTATCGCCACCAGCTCAACGAACAATAACATCTGCTTGTTGAGCAAAATAATCAGTAATTTTTCCTTTTCCTTCATCACCCCACTGGCTACCGACAATTGCTAATGTTCGATAATTTGTACCACTCATAACTTATTTCTAACCTTTCTACGGTTTAATCTTAATATAAATCTACCTATTTTTTCAATTTTTTCATCTTATTTATTGTTAATTACTGCTCGCACAAAACCATTAAATAATGGATTTGGTTTATTTGGTCTAGAAGTAAACTCCGGATGATATTGTGCAGCAAGATAAAAGGGGTGGTTCGGAATTTCAATAACTTCCACTAAGTTTTTCTCAGTATAAAGACCACTAAATACTAATCCTGCTTGTGCTAATTGTTCATTAAAATCATTATTAACTTCATAACGATGGCGATGACGTTCCAAAATCTCATCTTCCCCATATAACTTATGTGCTAATGTGTTTGGAACTAAAGTTGTCTTATAATTACCCAATCGTAATGTCCCTCCTAGAGCATCGGTTTTATCTTTTCCGCGAATAATATCAATAATTGCATTTTTTGTTTCTGCTAATTCTGAAGAATTAGCATCCCGAATGCGACAAACATTACGGGCAAATTCAATTACAGCCGCTTGCATTCCAAAACAAATTCCAAAGAATGGAATGTTATTTTCGCGAGCAAATTGACATGATAAAATTTTTCCTTCAAAACCACGTTCACCAAAACCGCCAGGAACCAAAATCCCCTTTGCATTTTTTAATAATTTTTGATAATTTTTTTTATTAATATCTTCGGCTTTAATTCAATCAATTTTAATTTTAACCTTATTTTCGTATCCGGCAATTCGTAACGATTCACTAACTGATAAATAAGCATCTGGAAGTTCAATATATTTTCCAACTAATTTAATCTCAATTAATTCTTGTGAGTGATTAATTTTTTCAACAAATTGTTTTCATCCTGACACATCAGTTTTTGTGACTTTTAAGTTTAATAACTTGCTAATTACTATTTGAGCATTTTGTTCATACATTTTTAATGGTACTTCATAAATACTAGCAACATCAGTAGCTACTAAAACATTATTTTTTTCAATATTACAAAATAGTGCAATTTTTTCAATAACATTATCTTCTAAAACTTGTTCAGTTCTAGCAACAACAATATCTGGTTGAATCCCTAGTGATAATAGTTCTCGAACTGAATGTTGCGTTGGCTTTGTCTTTGATTCTTTTGATGTTGCAATATATGGAACTAATGAAACATGAATATAAATAACATTTTCTCGCCCCTGTTCCATGCGAACTTGACGAATTGCTTCAATAAAAGGCAATGATTCAATATCCCCAACTGTTCCCCCAATTTCAGTAATAATAATATCTGCTTTTGATGTTGATGCCGCATGATAAACTTTATTTTTAATTTCATTAGTAACATGGGGAACAACTTGAACTGTCCCGCCCTCATATTCGCCTCGACGTTCTTTTTCAATCACATTTTTATATATTCGTCCTGAAGTAATATTTGATTCTTTTCTTAAATTTTCATCAATAAAACGTTCATAATGCCCTAAATCTAAATCTGTTTCAGCACCATCCGCTGTTACAAAAACTTCACCATGTTGATAGGGGCTCATTGTTCCGGGATCAACATTTAAATACGGATCAATTTTTTGCATAAAAATATTTAATCCACTTGCTTTTAATAAAACACCAATTGAAGAAGCCATAATACCTTTCCCCAAGCCACTGACAACTCCACCAGTTACAAAAATATATTTTGCCATTGTCTCATAATCCTTTCATACTCAAATTAAAAAGAGTTTAGAAATTAACATGGTCGTCACTTCTAACACTCTTTAATCTTGGTATTAATTATTTTCTTCCATTTCTTTTTTAAGAGCTTTTCAGTCAATTTCTTCTGTAATACCCCCCAATTTAGCTGCAGCCGTTTCATAGTCATCATAAATAGAATAATCATTTTCAATTAAATCATCATCAATTTCTATTTCAACAAAATCATCTTCTCTGTCATTATCATCATCTAATGTATCATCAAAATTAAGAGTATCAATTAATGATTCCTCTTCATCTTCTTCATCTAAATCAATATCTTCAAATTCTTCTGTTGTTTCAAACTGGTCAGTATAATCATATTGTTTTTTAATTTCATCATATTTTAATAATTCACGCAACCCTCACATACCTTCGCTTGTCAACACAAAACGATTATCTAACACCAAATCAGTATATAATTCTGCAATCACATCTTCTTTGCTGGCTCCCTGAACTGTTACATCGCTTTTTGATGCAATATCATTTCAAATATTTTCAAAAGTATCGCTACTTTTTTTCTTTTTTAAATATGAATACACTAATTCTAATAACTCTACATTATCGTTCATTAATTTAAACCTTTCTTATTAATCATTATCATATTTTTTTCCAATTGAAAACCAAATTGTTGTTGCTGTCTTTTTAATATTATTTTTAAATGCCAAGACTTCTGAAGCTTCCATAATGCATTTAATTCCTTTTGGTGTATCAATATAAATTGGTTTAGTATCACTATCATATAATTTAACTGGTTTTAGGTTATATTCAACCATAAAATAATTATAATGGTTTTTATATTTTTTTATAAAATTATTTTTAATTTCTTCGAAATTTCTTTTTTTTGGGTTTATTTTTTGCAAAAAATTTCTTGTCGTGAACATTTTAATTAATGTAACTAAAATTTCATCATTTTCATTTTCTAACATTTTTAAATATGTAAATAGTGTATAATCATCTAATTTACAATATTGATCTGGACTCATCATTTTTCCTTCTAACACCGGAATTAATAAAGTAATTATTACTTTATTTTTAAATTGATAGTTGCTATGGTATAAATCATACAATCGTTTGAACATCATTTGGAAAGTTAAGTCAAATCCAATGCTTAGTGGATGTAAATAAATTTGCTTATACATATGATAACGGCCAATTAAAAATGATTCAATTGCATACTGTGCTTTTAACGGAAAAACAATCTTTTTATCTTTAATAAATAAATGCCGAATAATTCACTGCGTATCAACATTACTATAACCTGCTCCGCTTGTTTTTCCATCACGCAATAAATAATCCATTCGGTCAGCATCTAATTGTGAAGATACTAAAGATGATAAAACCTCGCAGTGATGTTTACCTTCAATCATCATACATAGTTCATTAATTTCTTCTGGACTAAATTCAACCGCTAATATTTTATTAATATTTGTTGTTGGATTTTTAATTAATAAAGATGAATAATTTTCATGACTAATATTCTGTTTTGTTACATAATTAGTTATTTCAAATGTATGCGAAAATGGACCATGGCCGACATCATGAAGTAATCCCGCTAATTTAACCAATAATTGTTCATGCTTACTATACATTTCTTGAAAACTTGCTGTTTCTAACATTTTACTAACCAAATGATAAACACCAATACAATGTGAAAAACGCGTATGCGACGCACTTGGAAAAACAAATTGCCCCCCAGCTAATTGACTAATGCGACGCAAGCGTTGAAATTCTGGAGTGTTAATTAATTTTACAGTAATTCCTTCATTAATTTCAATATCTCCATGAACACTATCTCGGATTGTTAGTGGTAATTTCATTTTTTTCGTTATTGTAATTTAATAATATTACTAATTACTTGTTCTTTCCCTAATAAATAAATAACCTTGGCCAGTTCTGGTCCGTGTTCTTGATGAGAAGTAAAAATTCTAATTGGCATAAATAAACTATTTCCTTTAATAGCATATTGCCCCCCGGTTTTACTAATTAACTGCTTAATATTTGGTTCATCTCAAACTAGCAATTGACTTAACGCTGTTTTAAAAGACGTTATCATTTCTTCATAACCACTCAATTCTGCTAACAACGACTGCGCTGTTGTTGATAATTTTGTTGTTGGTACAAAAAATGGTTTTGTTAAGATCACAATTTCTGCCCCGTATTGAAGTTCTTTTTTATAAATTAATAATAACATATTTACTCATTCTGGTGTTTTTTTTGTTAAATCATATCTTTCTTCTAAAAAAGGTCGGACAAAAGTTAGATAATCCTCATCATTCATTGCTTTAATATAATAATTATTCATTCAAGTTAATTTTTTAACATCAAACATACTTGGCGATTTACTAAACCGCGTTTCATCAAAAATTTTAATTAATTCATCATGACTAAAAATTTCAACAGTACCTGGAGGCGATCATCCTAATAAACTAATAAAATTAAAAATTGCTGTTTTTAAATATCCTAATATTCGATATTGGCTAATAAATTGCATTAAATGACTATCTCGTTTTGACAACTTTTTATGTTTTTCATTAACAATTAAGGTCAAATGAGAAAAAATTGGTGGCTTAGCATCAAATGCTTCGTAAATCATTAATTGTTTTGGTGTATTAGAAATATGTTCTTCTCCCCGGACAACATGACTAATTTCCATTAACATATCATCAATTGCGACCGCAAAGTTATAAGTTGGAATTCCATTTGATTTTAAAATAACTCAATCGCCAAGATCTTTTCCTTCAAAATGAACAGTACCGCGGACTAAATCATTAAAATCATAACGTGCTTCATCAGGAATGAAAAAACGTAAATTATATGGGGTTTGTTTTGCTAATTTTTCAGAAATTTGTTCATAAGTTAATTGTCAACACTTGCGATTATAACGCGGTGAAAGATATCCTTTTACCAATTGTGCTTCACGGTATTTTTCAAGTTCAGTTGGTGTACAAAAACAATAATATGCTTTTTTTGTTATTAATAATTTTTGCGCATATTTTTGATAAAGTTCTAATCGTTCTAATTGTCGATATGGTCCATAATCCCCCGGTCGATCAATTGTTTCATCTGGTTCAATTCCTAATCAACGTAAATTATCTAATTGCGACACGATGGCGCCTTCAACATTTCGCTCAATATCTGTATCTTCAATTCTCAGAACAAAAACACCATCATAATGTTTTGCAAATAAATAATTAAATAATGCTGTTCTTGTGTTGCCAATATGTAAAAATCCCGTTGGACTCGGTGCGTAACGTAATCTGACTTTTTGTTTCATTTTAATCTCTCATTCTAACTTTTGACCTAATCATTTTACTTTAAAAGTAATAATGTTGTATAACTTTGAATAATATTCGGAAAATTTTGCTCAGTAGTTGTTGCTTTTAAGTTAATTTTTTCAACCGTAATTTGTAATAATTTTTGTAAATTAGTTTTAATTTCTTTTTTATGCTTTCGCAATTGCGGTTCATCAATAATAATTGTTGCATCAATATTGCTAATTTGATAATTTTGTTCAGTCATTAATGTTAATGCTTTTTTTAAAATTAATTGTGAATTAAGTTTTTTATTTTTTTCATCAAACCATTCTCCTAAATCGCCCAATCCTAAGGCTCCAATAATTGCTTCACTAATTGTATGTAACAAAATATCACCATCAGAAACAGCTTCAATTTGGTATTGGCATTTAATAAAAATTCCCCCCAAATAAAAACCAGTTCCTACTTTTAAATTATGTAAATCATAACTACTTCCAATTCGCACAATTATTTCTCCCTAAACATTAAATTTAAAAAAACATATATCGCCGTCTTTCATAACATAAGTTTTTCCTTCGCTTCGTAAACGACCATTTTCTTTTACAGCTTTTTCGCATCCATACTGCACTAAATCATCATACGAATAAACTTCTGCTCTAATAAAACCACGTTCAAAGTCGGAATGAATGATTCCTGCACACATTGGTGCTGTTGCTCCTTTTTTAAAAGTCCATGCTCGCACTTCTTGCTTGCCAGCAGTAAAAAATGTTTGTAATCCTAATAAAGCATAAGATTTTTTAATTAATTGAATTAAACCAGCCTCTTTAATACCATAATCATTCATCAATAATTTCCGCTCACCTGATTCTAATGATGATAATTCTTCTTCAATTTTAGCACAAATAACAACGACTTCAATTTCTTGTTGTTGAGCATATTCTTTAACTATTTTAAAATAAAAATTATCTGGTTGGTTTAAATCACTTTCTGCAACATTAGCAACATAAATAAAAGGTTTAATTGTTAAAAGATTAAAGTTATTTACTACTTTTAGTTCATCATTTGATAATGTTAAATCTTTTAATAATTTATTTTCTTCTAATCCTGTTGCTAACTTTAATAATAATTTATACTCAAAAACATTTTCTTTTTGCTTTAAATTTTGTGCTTTTTTGCTAATTTTATCAATTCGTTTTTTAATTTGTTCTTGGTCAGAAATAATTAATTCTAAATTAATAATTTCAATATCACGAATTGGATCAATTGTTCCTTCAACGTGGGCAATATCTTTATTATCAAAACAACGGATGACCATGCAAATTGCATCAGTTTCGCGAATATTTTGTAAAAAAGCATTTCCTAAACCTTCACCTTTACTAGCTCCCGCAATTAATCCAGCAATATCATAAAATTCAAAGGTACTATGAATTGCTTTGCGCGGAGCACAAATATTAATTAAAGTATCCATTCTTTCATCAGGAATTTTTACCGTTCCAACATTCGGATTAATTGTTGCAAATGGATAATTAGCCGCTTCAACTTGTGAATTTGTAATTGCGTTAAATAAAGTGGATTTACCAACGTTTGGTAAACCAATTATTCCCATTTTTAATGCCATTATGTTCTTCCTTACTATTAATTAATCATCAATTAAAACTAATAATTCTAAAATACGGTTTAAATCTTTAATTCCAGCATACTTGATAACAATTTTGTCATTATCAATAACTACTTTTGTTCCTAATTTTCGCATTATTTTATTTTCCAAAAATTCATTAACAGCTCGTTTTGATAAATCCTTCTCTGAATTTTCAATTAATGGTTTCGTTATTTTTGGATTATATTCTTTGACTAATTCTTCAACCTGACGCGCATTTAAATTAAAATTAATAATCTTATTAAGAATATTTGTTAATTCATTTTTGTCAACATTTAAACTAATTAATGGTTTAACTTGCCCCATTGTTACTTTATTTTCTAATAACAAGGTTTGTGCTTCAGTTGGCAAATTTAATAATCGCATCGTATTTGTGACATGACTTCGTGATTTTCCAATCCGTTGTGCTAATTTTTCTTGGGTTAATCCTAGTAACTCAATTAATTCTTTATAAGCATTAGCTTCTTCAATTGAATTTAAATCAACCCTTTGAATGTTTTCAATTAAAGCAACTTCTTTCATCTGCTGATCATTAAAATCAACAACAATTGCTGGAATCGTTGTTAATCTTGCTAATTTGGCAGCCCGGCTACGACGCTCTCCTGCGACTAAATAATAACCATTATTCGTTTTTTTTACAATAATAGGTTGAATTAAACCATATTTTTTAATTGATTGTGCCAATTCTGATAATTCTTCTTCATTAAAATTTTTTCGGGGTTGATGCGGATTAGGAAAAATTTCCGATAATACAATTTCATTCGCTTTCTCTTTTAATGCATCATTGCTTTCAATCCCTTTAATTACTTCGTTGATCCCCTCACCAAAAATTTTATCTAGCCCTTTTGAACTTAATCGACTCTTAGTATTACTTGCCATTGTTTGCCAACACCTCTCTCGCTAATTCTTCATAAGCAACTGCGCCCGCTCCACCTTTATCATATTCAAAAATACTCAAACCATGCGATGGTGATTCGCTAATTTTAACATTTCTTGGAATATGTGTTCGATAAACTTTTTCATTAAAATATTTTTTAACTTCTGTCATTACTTCAAATGATAATTTTGTTCTCGAATCAAACATTGTTAAAACAATTCCTTCAATTGCCAAACTTTCATTAAACATTTTTTGTACAAAATGAATTGTTGTTAATAACTGTGTCAAACCTTCTAAAGCATAATACTCTGCTTGAATTGGAATTAAAACAGAATCAGCACAAGCTAGTGCGTTTCGATTAATTAATCCCAAGGAAGGAGGACAATCAATTAAAATAAAATCATACTTATCACAAACAGATTTAATCCGCTCTAATAAAATGCTTTGGTTATATTTTGTTCTTTCCATCAAATAAATATCTGCTCCCGCTAATGAAATGGTTGCTGGCGCTAAATCAACATTAGTCATAATATTTGAAATAATAATATTTTTTAATGGTATTTGTCCAACTAAAACATCATACATACTTTCATTAATTTCTTCTTTATTAGCGCCCGTCCCTGTTGTTGCGTTTCCTTGGGGATCAATATCAACTAATAAAATCTTTCATCCAGAACGCGCCAATCCGGCCGCTAAGTTAATAGAAGTTGTTGTTTTACCAACGCCACCTTTTTGGTTTGTGATTGCAATAATTTTTCCCATAATTATCCTTTCTGCTCCGTTGCATTTGATAATTTTATACATTATCATTATATAACACTTTATCCAATTGGAATTTTTTTTATTTGATTAAACCTACGAGGATATGGTTCTGCAGTCGCCCCTGTCTTAATAAAATAACAAATGTTCCGTTCACCAAGTTGTGGAATTATTTCATGTTGAATTTTTTCTAATTTTAAATTTAAAACTGATAAAGTTTTTTGTGCCGCTTGTAATTCAGCCTTAACATTTGGCCCTTTATAACAAATAATCTTTCCCAATGTTTTAACCATTCGAACTACTAATTCTAAAAAAATTCCTAAATTAGCAACAGCACGAGAAACAACAAGTTCAAAAGATTCAGCATGCTCTCGGCTATATTCCTCTGCTCGAGCATGAATAATTTCAACATTTTTTAAATGTAATTTCGTCACTAATCGTTGTAAAAATAAGCATCGTTTTTCTAATGCTTCAATAATTGTTAATTTAATTGTTGGACAAATAATTTTTAAAACCAGACCAGGAAAACCGGCCCCACTGCCAACATCACTAACCGTCATCTCCTTTGACAATGAGAATTCTTTTAATAATAATCCTGAATCAAGAAAATGTTTAAGATAAACCCCGCCTTCATTAATAATTGTAGTTAAATTAATAATTTGGTTTTGTTCAACTAAATATTGATAATATAATTGTAACTGTTTTTCTTGCTCGGGTGTAATTTCTAATTCTGGTAACTCTGTTTTAATTAATTTAATCATAAATATCCCCCTAGAATTTTTAATTTCTTTTAAAATTATAACAATATATATGATAATATTTAATTATTTAAAAAATAATTAAGAGGATTATGAAATGAACAGAAAAAGTTTAATTGTTGTTGATTATCAAAATGACTTTGTCGACCCTAAAGGGGCTTTATATATTCCGGGAGCAGAAAAATTATATAAAAAAATTGTGGTTTTAATTGATGAATTTCATCAAAATGGCGATTTAGTTATTGCAACAAAAGATTTCCATCCTAATAATCATTGTTCGTTTTCTAAATGAGGTCCACATTGCATTGCAAATACATTTGGTGTTGAGTTATATAAATTAACTACATCACAATTTGATAATATTATTTTAAAGGGAACACAAAAAGATTTTGATAGCTACAGTGGTTTTTTTAGTGATAATCATACTTCAAATGGATTACATGAATTTCTTCAAGAACACAATGTTACTAACTTAGTCATTGTCGGTGTTGCTATAGATGTTTGCATATCAGCAACACTTGTTGACGCTATTAAATTAAACTATCATGGTATTATTGACTTAAATTATAGCGTCGGACTTAAATCACAAATTACTTTTTAAAAAAAATATTATGTATAAAAACATAATATTTTTTTTAAAAATCATCATTATCACCATTATTATAATCAATATTTTGACACGCATAATTTTTTCGCCATTTGGTAATTGACTAATTCGCCCCTCACTGTTTCCTTTTCATTTCACTTGATAGTACATAATTCTTTGATCATGTAATAGCTTTAAGATTTCAATTCAATTATATAGTTCGCCATGATACATTAATCATTTATCAATATTAGATTCCACTAAATATCGATTATAAAAACTATGCGGATGTGATCACATCATAATTTGCCGAATTGTATTTTATAGTTTTGAAACAATTTCTAAATTTTCTGCTCGATTATCACAAGGATTACCATTAATATGATCAATTGTCATATTTGGCGGAAATGAACCAATAAATAACTAAACAACCAACTTATGTAATGGCCTTTTTTGTTTTTCCTGTATAAACCACATACATTTTGTACTTTTATGGTATTTACATTTTTACAAAATAAATTTTATTAATATTTTAAATAAGGGGTTGAAATTATGATAGTATTACAAAAGCTTATTTTTTATAAAAAATATAAATAAAATAATTAGATAAATTTTTAAATGGTTGTTTTATCATTGTTTTAGAAATATATTTAAAATAAAGGATAATTTTTATACCAAAACCTAAACTTTTTTCTTACTACCGAAATAGTTAAAGACATTATAACTGATCAAGGTAAATAATTTTCAGAATTAAAACAAATTGAAGCTTATATTGTTATTAAAGTTTATTTTTGTGATAAAAGGGTAAACATACTCAGAAACCTATTTTAGAACGAATTAACTGTAATTTAAGTCATTGATTTCATAAAGGAATAGATTTTTTTAGATGTTGATTCACAATAATATTAAGATTAAATAGTTAATGTTATTAAATGAAAGACCATGACAATGTTTGGGTTGAAATTCAGCAAAAAATTATTTTGTTAATTTTATTAAAAAATATGTTAATATAAGATTTTTTTTCTACTTGCATTTACAATTTTCAATTTAAAAAATTTTTTTATACATATATTCCGTATCGATCAACTAATTGTCTTGTTCGTTGCTCTAATAATAAAAATAAAGTAGTATTTATAATATATTTAGCGGTAAAAATTCCAAAGAAAATCCCGATAAAAATTAAAGTATTTTGTCATGACTCAAAAATAGATGCAATCCCACTATTATCGTGGTCATGTTCATGGCCGGCATGTGCAACAGTAACTTGATTAGACCAATCAATCGGATTACTTATTATATTCCCTGTTGGAGCTAATATCTTTAAACTATCACGTAGAACATTATCGTGGTCAGCATCTGGATGCACATGACCAATATTTACTAGAATCTTTGCAACAATTAAAAATGAAATTGCTTCAATTAAGGCACATATTGGCACTATAATAGTAAATGCCAAGATTTTTTTGCCTAATTTAATATTAATAATTTTATGATGATGGTTATGTTCTTTTTTAACATGATGGTATTCATGAATAGTATGGTCAGAAACATTTTCTGGAACAGTAATTTTATGACAAGCATTAAATAAAATGTAGTAAACAAATCAAGTTACAAAAACAACTGAGATATTAGAAATAATAAAGAACGCCATTTCAATTCAAGTATGTTGCCCATCAATTAAATTATGAATTCAAGGTAATGCAATTCCCTCTAATAAAGCAAATCCCAATCCAACAATTGCAATTAAATAAATAATTACTAAAGTATCAAAAAATCGTAAACCAAAAGTTGCCCCCCAAGGAGTTGTAATACTAAAAACCTCTAGTAAACTTAATCCAATGGCCATCGCTAAAAAAATCGCAGAAGCAGCAATTTTAAACGTAATTAATCTTTGATTATATAATTCCTTATGAAAAACTGATTTTTTAATCCGCGTTCAAATCTTATCATTTTGCACCGTTAAAACATCGTTAGTATTTTTTTTCATTTTTTTTCCTTTATTATTTATAAAAATTATAATTTATTTTTATAAAAAGTCAAGTTAAATTATTATTTTTATTGTGAAAACCATATACATTTTAGACCACTAATTTTGGTCTTTAAAATATAAAGGAGATTAAATGTATATGGTAACAAGTATTCCTAATAAAAATGAATTATATTCATTACAAATAAAAATAAAAAAATTATATTCACAAGAAGAACCTTCAAAACAAACAAACGATATTTATCAAAATATCATTAATTATTTTAATTTATTTAAAAAATACCATTTATATAAAAACTAATTAAATAATTTAATTAAATTATTTTATAAATCAAAACAAAATTTCTATAATTAAGCTAAAAAGATTCAACTTTGTCTTAAAGAAAAATTAAATTTTATTGTTTTAGCTAAAAAATCAACTAGACAAATTAATATTATTAAACATTATTCAAAAACTTACAAGATTGCTGTTGCAAAAATGATGAAAAAGTAGCAACAAAAATATGGAACCGGTATTTGTTATTTTTATAATTTAACACTAGCTGGGTTTTTCAAATATAAAAAGAAAGTAATTAAACATAACATTAAAACTTTAATTAAATATAATAAAGAATTTGATAATTTTTTTCATAAAAACAATAAAATTAAGACTTATAAACTTTATGAAATTTCTGAATTATGACATTTACAACATAATATTAAAATTATGATACCAGATATGACTGGTTTTAAACGTAATTTATATTTGTATGATTTTATTGATGAAAAATCAAGCTCTGGTCTTGCTTATTTATCTGAAAATAAATTATAGTCATTAGAAATTCGCATTTTTAATCAGGCTTATGATGATTTTTTAAATAATAAAATTAGAATAAAAAGAATTAGAGCCAATAATGGTCCTGAATATGTTTATAGTTATAATACATAGTATAAATATCATAAAAGTGAGTTTACAAAAGTATTACATCAAAAAGGTGTTATTCATCAAACAACACCGATTCGTTCCCCTGCAATCAAACGTGAAAATTGAAAGATTTCATCAAAACTTAAATAATTTTTTTGAATATATTTCTCGTTATTCTAAAAATATTAATGAATTACGAAAATTAATTAATATCTCTTTTTAGATTATTACAACAATGTTAGACGACATAAAAGCATAAATTTTTTAACACAGCTTCGTATAGTGTTAAAATTTTTAAAAGACTAACTGGTCTAAAATGTATATGGTACCTCACAAATTATTATTTTTATAAAAAAAATTATATTTACCTAAAAAATAAAAATAGATTAATATCTATTTTTATTAGTAAAGTTACAACATCATAACCCACGTTCTGTTTTTTATTTTCTGAAATAAAATACTAGTTATTTATCTATCAATTATTAAATTGATCTCCTTGTTTTTTCCTGCTTCAAAACAAGAAGTTCCCTCACCAAAATTTAGGTTTCTCGCTTGTGGGGTTTACCCGTTCCATTTTTTAAATTTCTTTAAAAACTCGTCTCTGTGGCACTTTTATAGAAAAAAATCCATATTATTTAATAATAACGTAGGATTTTTTTCAGCCGTCATAAGTAACCTTATGCCTAATTTTATGAATTAAATTAGCACAAACACTACAATCATCACAGATTGTGCGAGCGTGGAGTTTCCTCTATTTAACAGTATGTTAATAGCAACTAGTTCTGTTATAACTCATATATATTATACTATATCTTATAAATTAATGTATTAAAAAAAACTTAGGTTTTGGTATAAAAATTATTCTTTATTTTAAATATATTTCTAAAACAATGATAAATAAACTTTTTAAAAAATTATCTAATTATTTTATTTATATTTTTTATAAAACCCAATCTTTTGTAATACTATCGAAATTAATTAAATAAATCTAATCGTTATTTATTTTTCCTTCTAAGTTATGAATCCGCTTTATTAAATCCGCTTTTGAAAAAAACTTCTTCTTCTAAGCGGGCTTTTTGAGCTTTTGTTTCATCAAGTTGAGCTCTTAAAACATCATTTTTATCTTGCAAATCATTTAATTGTTGACGCAAGTACTTGATTTCTTTATTAAAGTCATTTGTAATTCCTTCAAAAAATCGATAATCTGTCGCAACAATATCTAAGAATGTATCAACTTCATTTGGATCATAGCCTCGGTAATCAACTTGAAATTCCTTATTAATAATATCCGTTGCTCGTAATTTAATTGTTTTCATTTTTTACACCTCATTTGCAAGGAACAAACTTTTTTTGATAATTAATTATTGAAGGAGGAAACAAAAATTTATCTGCCCAATAATCGCAGCATGTTTTTGGATTTTTTACTTAATTATACTATTCAAAAATATTTTGATAATAATACTGGTTTTTTTAAACTACCATTAAATATTGACCCACTTTAAAAACAACAGCATTTAATCACAAAAATTTATTTTAAAAAATACTGGATGTTATTATTGTGGACTTTATCAAGGCTATTATATTTAATTTTAAGCAAAAGAAAGTACTCAACAAAAAATTAATTTAAACAATCTTAATGCCCATCAATTACAATTAGGGTAGTAATAAAAAAACTTAGGTTTTGGTATAAAAATTATTTTTTATTTTAAATATATTTCTAAAACACTGATAAATCAACTTTTTAAAAAGTTATCTAATTATTTTATTTATAATTTTTATAAAACCTAAGCTTTTGTAATACTATCGCAATTAGCATTAGTTCACAATCATCACGGCATTAGTTTTATTATTATTTACTTTCATTATTATGATCGTTATTTAATTTTATTATATCAAAAATTAATAGGGTTAATAAAATTAATGCCAATAAAACAAATGCCTCTTTGATATTTTATTGAAAATTGCTATGAAATTTTTTTATTTTTTCCTAATTTTATTGATTTAGAACCAATTATTAATCAATTAATCAATTATATTTAGTTAATGATTTTGGTTTATTTTTAAGATAATTATCAATAAACTTCAGTAATTCTTTAAAAGTTAGTTTTGCATTTTGATGATTATTAATAATTAGGGTTAATTGAAAATCAGAAATTTTATTTTCTAAATAATTATTTAAAGTTGCTTTTTCGTGTTCATTTAAAGGATGCTGTAAAATTTGATTTAATTGTTCAAATAAAATTTTTTTTTCAACATTTAATTCTATGTTTTCAATTGCAATAATGATCTTATTAAAAATTGGCGATAAATCCATTTCTAAAACACCTTTTTTCATTTTAATATCAATAAAACCAGCTTGTTTCAAATTATCTAACATCTTTTTTGCTTGATCTTCGCTAAAATTAGAATGATTTGCAATTTCTAATGGCGTAATAAACTTTTTATCAGAAGAAGAACAGTTCATAATTAACATGATTAATACTAACTGTTCTTCTGATAAATTTATTAATTTATAATGACTTAACAAAAAACGTCACTTATTAATACTTCTTTTGTTAAATAAACTATTTAACATAACAATTAAATCTTTCCCAATTGTTAATTATTGTTTAAATCAGTTTTTAATTGTTTACCTATTTTAAATTTAACTGATTTAGAAGCTGAAATTTTAATTGTTTCCCCTGTTAACGGATTTCTTCCATCTCTTGCCGCTCTTTCGGTTACAACAAATTTCCCAAATCCTGCAATTGAAACTTCTTTTCCAGCAACTAAAGCATTTTTAATATGATCAAAAACAAAATTTGTAATTTCTTCTGCGTTTGTTTTTGATAACACATCAGTAAATTTTTCAGCAATTTGTGCCGCTAGTTCTTTTTTTGACATAATTACACCTCTTCTAATAAACCTTGTATAAATTTAGGTTTATATTATCTTACCCAATTTTTATAAAAATGTATACCTTTTTAAATAAAAACATTATTTTAATAAAGTTTCCCGCTTTAATAAAGCATTTTTTAAAATAATCAATGATACAATATTATAGTAGTAATAAAAAATATTAAATTACTACAAAAAACTAAAAAAAAAGGATAAATAATTATCAATAATTTTAAAAATAAATTAGATAGTATTACAAAAAATTAGGTTTTATAAAAAATATAAATAAAATAATTAGATAACTTTTTAAAAAGTTGATTTATCATTGTTTTATAAATATATTTAAAATAAAGAATAATTTTTATACTAAAACCCAAACTTTTTTCTTACTACCAAATTTTAACAGATTATTTTGATATATTAGAAAATGATAAAAATGAAGATGATTATTTTTTGTAACAAAAAAAGCTGCGTTAGTAAAACGACCCTTTGCAAAAATGTTGCTTATAAATTAGCTTTATATAAAAGAAAATTTTTATTAATTGATTTATATACACAAGTAATATTGATATTATTGAATAGAACAATTGAAAATTTTAATATTGATAAAACATTACATAAAATTATTTCAAGTGATTGTGAATATAATATAAAAAATATTATTCAACCAACAAAGTATAAAAACATCGACATTATTGCCGGTGGGAAAAAGTTTTAAAAAAAAATCATTATTAACAATAAAATATTTTTATTAAAAATAAATGTATTTTCAATTCGGTTTTAAAATATATAATTAATACAAATAAACATTTGATTCTTATGATTGTGCGTTGACTGACTATTTGCCTTTAACAGATGATTTAATTTTAAATTGGATAGTATTATAGTATATAGTATGACAAAAGCTTAGGTTTTATAAAAAATACAAATAAAATAATTAGATAACTTTTTAAAAAGTTGATTTATTAGTGTTTTAGAAATTTATTTAAAATAAAGAATAATTTTTATACTAAAACCTTAACTTTTTTCTTACTAACTTAAATTTAATAATATTTATTGATTTAATTGTTGTTCCTGCAAATTTGGTTGTAGGTAGTTATAGTGTAATTTTAGACTTAAATAATAATTTAGAAATAATTGCAAAAGAATTAAAAACTGAAAATAATGAAATAAAAATATTATTTAATTCTGTATTTGATACAGATAATCAAGATATTTTTAAAGAACGATTAAAAGAAAAAAATTTATATGATAAATTATTAAATATAATTATTATGCATTCTGGAATATTTAATTATAGCTAAAATTATTTTAATATTATTTGGGATAACCCATATTATTGACGCTAAAAACAAACATATGAAGAACTAATTAAGGAAATCAAATAACGATTAAAAAAGTATAAAATAAAGACGCCATCAATTGGCGTGGTGATGCTGTTTTTTATTTATCAGAAAGGAAAAAAATAAAAATGAAAAAATTTTTATGTTTATTAGGGGCATTTATTTTAACTGCAACCGGAGCGAGCGGTGTTGTCGCTTGTAATAAAAAATTACAAACAAATAAATTAGAAGATTATGATAACTTGAATTCAGATCTAAAGACATCTTTAGAAATAAAAAGAAAAGCAAAAAAATATTTTAATGAAGAAATAAATAATTTAGAAATAATTGATGTTAAGGGGAATAATGATATTGATATTGATTTAATTTTAAAAAAAGTAAGCAGTGATAAAAAATATACACTTAATAGTGACAATCCCGATGAAAGAAAAATTAAAAAATATTTTATTAATTTATTTAAAAAAATACTTGATAAGGTTAATAATACTTTACAAAATGAATATAGCAATTACTATTATAATAGTTTACCAATATTAATTGAAGATTATGATGCTAATGTAGATTTATGAAAAATTTTTATTGATAAATTAATTTCAAATTTAAATGTTAATATGAATTCTTTTTTTGGAATTAGAGTTGATTTAAAATTACCTTATAAAATTAATTTTAAAAATCATCCATCAACAGATATTCTTTTTTTAGCATATAATGTAACAAACGAAACGAAACAATTAAAAATTCTTTTAGAAAAAAATGTAAATAAAATTAATACTAAATTGTATGAATATTATAAAAAATATCTTAATGTTATTATTGATAAAGATAATGATTTTAATTCTCTATATAAAAATTTTATTATTGATTATTCTGAAAATAGTTCTGATGTTGAATTAATTTTTAAGAATTTAACAAAAATATTTATTTCTACTAATACTGATTTAAAAGACCTTGCCATTGTTGATAATGTTGAATTAATAAATTTAAAAGACAGTAATTTATCAAATAAAAATAAGGGGTATAATGGTTATTTGCTTGGGACTAATAATGAAAATTTAAATAATTTAGATAAAGTAAGATATATTAATTATATTGCGCCCAATAACTGAGCAAAAGAAGAATTAGCAAAAAAATGAAATAATGATACTGTTACTAAATTTGTTAATTTTATTAAATCAAAAGAAGCTCCAGTTTTTAATAGTAATAATTTAATATTAAGTACTTTTAATATTAATATACGGGCTTTTATTTTTAATGGTTTACAATTAACTGGTACTTTTTTAAAAGATTCAAATCAGCAAGATTTAGTTTCAACATTTAGTATTACGGGTAATGGTATAAATGAAAAATTAACAAATTTTGGAAACCTTATAAAAGCATTTTATCAATTTTATAATGCTAATTTAAACAAAAATGAAACAAAAATAAATGTAAATAATAATGATTTTATTGAATTAATAAAACTTAATAACTCAAGCGGAAATTCAAAAGTTTTTAAATATTTAGCATCTAAATTTAAAGAATCAGAAAATACACAAAAACTTAAAGATTACAATTTGTTTTTCTTTGACAATATTTCAGGTTATAAAAATAGTAAAGGTAATTATTATTCAAAAATTAATACTTTAAAATTTGAGAATTTAGATTCCTCAACTACTTATATGCCTTGAATTGCTTTATTTATATTTGGCAAAAATTTTATAACAGGTAAATACTATGCAGTAAATAATTATTATTCTAAGCCAATAAGTATTCAAAAAAAAGATGAATAGTAATTTACTATATAATGCTGGCAATAAAAACTGTGATAAATAATTTAATAATAAAAGATTAAAATTACTTTTAATTAAAAGTAATTTTTTTAGTAATAAAAGGGTTGAGGATTATAGGTATAAAAAATAAAATTCAATCCGCTTATTAATTAAGTAATACAAAAAAATGATTAATAATTAGACTTTTTATCAAAATTGTTTAATTTATTTAATTATTTTTATTTATAATTCGGCGCCCCGTACGATGAACCAGTAAAAAACAATTCTTGTGAGATTGTTTTTTTTATTTTTATATTAAAAAAATAAATTTATTTGCATTATTCATCGGATAGTATCTTTAAATTTAGAATTTTTATCATAAAAACAGATATTATTATGTTTTCCCTGCACAAAATAAACGATATTTTTATAAATTTCCTTTTAAATAAAGGTATTATCCGATGAATAATGCAACCCCTAAAACTTAATTTTTTTTGATGTTTAAAGGTGGATAACCAATCTATAGCACTAAAGCTTAAAGAAAGTGTGAAAGCGATTGGATTTACTATCCTATTTATTTCTTTAATTATTGACAAGATTAATCACTTGTGAAATATCGGAGCATGTGTTTTTTGGCTTGTTTTAATAAAAAGAGCGCCGTTAAACCGAAAAAACAATATCGGATACTAAAAAAACAAGAGGGTTGGAGCTCCAAAAGGTTATTTTCTTTATATAAAGTTGTCTAGGGATGGATGAATCGTAATTAATAACTGGGTAAACTGTTTTTTTACTTCCGTATAGGGGTAAAAACTATATTAAAATATCCTATCCGCCCCAGTTAACCTTCAAAGCGAAGCGGACGGATAAGTAATTAAATATTAAAATAAATTATTTACTAAATATTAAAATATTAACCAGTAAAGGAATATTATGTTTTTTTACAGAAAGGAAAATATTTTATTAAAAAATTAAATAAAAAAAATAAAAAATAAATTACAAGAATTAATGATAAGAGCTTATTATCGGGTAACGGTAAATGATATTAATGATGAAATTTCAGCAACAAATAAAAATAATTAATGATTATAGATAAATGACAGAATATAAAAGTTTGTATATTAATAAAACTTGAAAGGAAATAACAACATCTTTTGATTGAGTTAATTGTAAACCTATCAATTGTCGTATTTCACACCATAAAAAGCATTATGATTTACAATGTTTAGAATGAGCAAAAATGTATTTAAATTTATTCGAAGATAAATGAGATGTTATTAATTCACATATGTAACACTACAAAATTAATGATATTTTAGATTTGGCTACAGATGGTTGAAAAATATTACAAATTGATAAAAAAATAAAACAAATAAATTAAAATATATTATTGCAATTGACTCCGCCGGAATTGAACAAACCGGTATTATTTTTTATAATGTTTTGCAAAAAAATAATTAATAATATTACTTTTAATTCTAAAACTGAAGAAGAGGCAATAAATAATATCTATTTAGTATTAAATCAATTCAAAAATCAAAATTATTATTATTTAAATAAAGTTATTGTAATAATTGAAGATGATCAATTTAACAAATTTTTAAAAATAAAAAATCTATTATCTACTCCTAAATTTATTGGTTGTTTAAAAGTTTTATGCAAATATCTATTTAATTTAAAATATGTTTTACAATCGCCAGTAATTAAGAAAAATTATATTTATAAAGGAAATATTAAAATGACAGAGCGCGAACACGATGCATTAAAACATTTACAATATTTTTTAACAAAAGGAGTTGATAAAAATGGCACAAACAAAAAGTAATTTATCTAAAAAATCAATAACTAATAAACCTAAAATAAAAAATAAAAGAGTTAACAAATTAGAACTAACTGTTAGATTACATGAAAATCCGATTAAAACTAAAATTAAGGCATTGGTTGCTGTGGCGGTGTTGAAGTTGATGTTTGTTCGGTTAAATGTCAATGATACTGATTAAATTACTTAACATTATCAATATATAACCCATTTTTTTTAACTGATTTTTTAAATTAAAAAAGATGATGAGATAAAAATTAAAGGCTCGGTATTTAATCGGTTAAATATAAAAACTAAACGATATTTTTTATATTTTCGAGTTGATAGTTTTGAAATTATCCAAAAAGCGATTAGAAAAAGAACAAATACAAATATTAAAAAATAGGGGGAAAAACAATGGAATTAAAAAATGTAAAATATATTATTATAGATGAAAATAACGACGAACCTATTAAAATTTAAGATGGTGGTTTTGATATTAAAAATGCTGAAATTATTTTAGAAAATATTAATGAGGTTTAATAATTTAATGCAAGTAATTTAGAAAATATCAATTATCAAATTAACGAACTACAAACAAAAAATAATGATTTAACTTCAAAAATTGAACAACAAAAAATTAAATTAAAACAAATTGAAATTAATAACTTTAATAATTCTTTAACTGATAATGAAGAATTTAAAAGTGTCTTATTAAAATATTATGATATTAATGATGGCATTGAAGTCATTAAAAAACAATTGCAAAGTTTTTATGATGAATTAATTAATGTACAAACAATTAATACTGGTGGAGTACCAAAAGTAGAAAATAAAGAAAATAATATTTTAGATAAAGACAATATTTAATAAATAGAAAGAAAAAAATAAATTATGGAACAAAAACCACAAAGAATTTTCGGAGATATTACTAACCAAGCAACACAAAGATACTGAGAAACATTTGAACAATGATATTTACAAAATTATCAACAAAAATTTAGTTGAGAAGCATTGTTTGCGCGAAAAGAAACCAATAAATTTGGTTTAACATATAAAATAAAAAAAATATTAAATATAATTAAGGTTTAGGATCAAACGGTCAAGTATTTAATAATGATGATAACATAATAAAATATTCAACAGTTGAATTTGAAGATGTAATTGTTGAATTAGATACAATTTTAACTTTTTATCGCAAATTAGACCCCGTAGAAAGTGATTTTATTACTAATCTTTAGGCCTCCGATATTGAATAAGCAATGAATACTGAGGTCGCTTATAAACGCAATAAAATTTTAGAAATTATTAATAAATGAACGGTTACAAATATTCAAGGACAAAAATAAGATGGTACAAATGCTTTGCAAATCCATGATGAAATTACGGATAAAATATATGAAAATGGCTTTACTCCATCAGAAACATTTTTTTAGGTTCGGCCGATTTTATTCGTGGAATTCGTAATAAATTAAAGTTACAACTCGGAACAAACAACCAGATAAACAGTGTAATCACAACAATTGGCGCAATGAAAACCGTTGAAGGAACAACATACTATATGGTTCATAAAAAAATTACCAATTATTGATAAAAATGGTTCAGAAGGAACAATTATTCTATTACCAGAAGGTTTTATGCAATCCCCTTTAAATTTAGTAAAAAATACGACCCCCTTATTTTACGAAAAAAAGACCACACTCCATTAAGGGCCGTCTGCTGATTTAGGTGCTGGAATGGGTAATACTTTGATTATGGAGCGTGTTTTTATATTTAGGTGGAGCAGTAGTTGAACCCAAGGGGATTATTAAACATATTGTTACAAAAATTAATATTAGTAAAATTAATAAATTAGATAAACCAACTATTCATGTTTTAGAACCAACACGAGTAACATCAGAACAGTTAAAACCACAATTTAAAGATGTTGCTTTAAAAGCAATAAAAGCAGTAGATAGTTCTTTAACTGAAAATGATTTTGATTACTTTATTAAAAGTAAGGGTGAATAATGAACAATTAATATTACAAATGATAAAACTGTCGAAGTTCAAATTTAATGTAAAAAACAACGCTGCCGTTAAAACAAATCCGATTGATGTTAAAATTAAAAATTATTAAGTACTAAAAAAAGTACTATTTTGTTTTAAAATGCCAATTGGAACATCTAAAACAGCATTTATTTATGCTGTTAAAAAAATCCAACCAGATTGTCAATCCAAAAACAAGAAAAAAGTTTTGGTTTACAGTTATTATAATTTTTAGGAATTCAAGTTTTAGCCCTTGGTTTATCAGTTTTAACTGGTGGCACAGCGTCTGTTGTTATTTTAGATGCTGATTTATCTAATTTTTCCGCATCATTTATATCATTTGGAGTAGAAAAAGCAACTGATTTTGCCGTAAATAAAATATATGATAAATTAACATCATAAGTTACAGTAAAAAGTAATTTATTAAATTTGTTACCAGCAATTTGCGGGTTCGATAAATTAACGTGCGATTATCACACAACTATAATCTTAAAATTAGCAAAATAAACTAAAATACTTGAAAAAATAGTTGTAATAACTGCTAATAATTTAGAAGATGTTTTAAGATAAGTTACGGGTAAAAAGATTTTATCTTATAAATTACTATTTGATTTTACAAAGCAGGATAATAATGAAGATTTATTATATATAATTGGTAAATTAGAACGAAATGATTTTTATAAGATTTTTAAAGTTTCTAATTTAGAAACAATTAATAATTTATTAAAAATTGAAAAAAATATTCAAAAAATAAGCCCTACATTAGTCAAAAAATACCACGTATAAATGAAAAAAATGATAATAAATGATTGTCTGAATATGGATTAAATATTGATAAAATAAGCAAAATTAATACTAATAATTTATATAATATTATTAATAATCTTCATAAAAATTGTGTTTGTAAAAACCTAATATTAAATGCTAATTTAATGCGGGTCAGTAAAATATATAATAAAAAATTATTAAATATCTTGCATCAAACACCAATTAAATTAAATAAAATTTTAAATCATTTAAACTTAAATTTTTATATTCAAAAAGTAACTAAAAAATTATTAGCGCCGATTAAAAAACAAATAATTACCATTAAACAAAAAGTAATTAGTAAAATTACTGATAAAACTAAAAAAATATTATCTAAATTTGAAACCATTGCTATTAAAAAAGGCTAATTATTACCTTTTTATTGTGGTTCTGATTTTTTTTTTAACAGTAAAAATTGTTCCTTTATCAGTTTCGGGTGAAGTTGCTTTAAAAATATATTATAAAAATTTTAAATATGCCCCACTGTCGTTATGACGACTTTAATAAAAGCAGAACATTTTTTTTATCTCCCAAACCGTTTAAATTATATATGAACAGTGAGTGGTTTATTGGGTAATGGACTAGTATTTCAAACATATAAACAACTCAGAACAAAAAAAATTAAACAAAACAATTAAAACAAAAACATTACTAAATAGTAAAAAAAATATATTAAAGAAAATATATTCTAAAAAAAGTAAATGATAAGGAGATGATTAAATGTTAAATGAATTATGACAAAATTTTACTTTGGAGAATTATAATAATTTTATTCCAATGACAGGTAAAATTAAACAAGTTCCAACTAGATATAATAAGTTCTTTAAAGATGATGTAGAATTATTATTTAAAACATTTGCTTTAAGAGTCTAAAATATGATTAATTATTACTTAAACTATCCTTTTACAAAATTAAAATTTAATATATTTAAAGACCCTTTATTAAAGAAAATTTGTATTAATATGGTATTTATTACTATTGTGCGAGGCGCCACATACATTTTAGACCAGTTAGTCTTTTAAAAATTTTAACACAGCTTCGGATGGTGTTAAAAAATTTATGCTTTTATGTCGTCTAATATTGTTGTAATAATATAAAAAGATAGTAATTAATTTTCGTAATTCATTAATATTTTTAGGATAACTAGAAAGATATTCAAAAAATTTATTTCAGTTTTGATGAAATCTTTCAATTTTCCCATTTGATTGGGGGGAACTAATTTGTGTTGTTTGATGAATAAAACCTTTTTGATTTAATACTTTTGTAAAATAACTTTTATGATATTTATACTCCGGATTATAACTATAAACATATTCGGGATCATTATCAGTTCTAATTCTTTTTATTATAATTTTATTATTTAAAAAATCATCATAAGCTTGATTAAAAATACCAATTGCTGATGAATGTGATTTATTTTCAGATAAATAAGCAAGACCAAAGCGTGATTTTTCATCAATAAAATAATACAAATATAAATTACGTTTAAAACCAGTTATATTTTGTATCGTAATTTTAATATCATGTTGTAAATGTCCTAATTCAGACATTTCATAACATTTATAAGTCTTAATTTTTTTGTTTTTAGGATAAAAATTATTAAATTATTTATTCCATTTAATTAAAGTTTTAATGTTATGTTTAATTACTTTATTTTTATATCTGAAAAACCAAGCTAGTGTTAAATTATAAAACTCATAAATACCAGTTCCATATTTTTGTCGATATTTTTTTATCATTTTTGTAACAGCAATTTTGTAATTTTTTTAATAATGGTTATTAATATCAATTTGTTTGGTTGATTTTTTAGATAAAAAAATAAAATTTAATTTTTCTTTAAGACAAAATTTAATCTTTTTAGCTCAATTATAGAAAATTTGTTTTTATTTATAAAATAATTTAATTAAATTATTTAATGAGTTTTTATATAAATAGTATTTTTGACATAAATTAAAATAATTAATTACATTTTGATAAATATAGTTTGTTTGTTTTGAAGGTTATTCTTGTTAATATCATTTTTTTATTTTTATTTGTAATGAATATAATTCATTTTTATTAGGAATACTTGTCACCATATACTTTCAATCCCTGTTCTATTTTAAAGACCAAAATTAGTGGTATAAAGTGTATATGGTTTTCAAACATTAATATTTATCAACACCTTGATTTATTTGAAACAAAAGGTTATACAGGAAATTTAGTATGGGATTTAGTTAATACAATGGCGGCTGATGAAAAAATAAATGATATGATTACTTTTTTAACAAAATAATTAGTTGAAAATAATTTACCAGTAAATTCAAAACCAATTATCACCAAAATTTTTGATAATACAGACGCTGTTAATGATTTATTTTTGGAATTATATCGCAGTGATATCTTGGGTTATATTTCGACAATGTTATTACCAAATTCATCTGTTTCAAAAATTAAAAATTTAAAAATGGTTTTTTACATAACCATTACAAAATTGATTATCAAATAATTAACCAACTAATTTTATTAAACATAAAATTATTGTTGAATTTTGCAAATAAATAACCGTAGCAATAACTCAACCAGAATTTATTTATGCAAAAGATGTTCGTCATCTATTTGACCATTTTTTTAAAATCAACCGCTAATCATTCGTGACTTTTACGTAATTCCTTATTAAACCCAGATAGTTTTTTAGAAATATGGGGATTTAAAGATAATATAATTATTGACAATAGTCCCTTATTTTATTTAAATCATATTTTAGAAAAGATCAAAGGGATCAATGGTTTTTTTGCAACTTTAACAAAATATCTTACTGATTTTGATAAAAGTCAAAATGTGATATTATTACAAAAGCTTAGTTTTTATAAAAAATATAAATAAAATAATTAGATAACTTTTTAAAAGGTTTATTTATCAGTGTTTTAGAAATATATTTAAAATAAAGAATAATTTTTATACCAAAACCTAAGCTTTTGTAATACTATTTGAAATTATAATGAATTAAAGATGATAAAAAGATTATGTTTTATAGAAAATAATAACTTTTTTATTGAAAATTGATATAATAAATAATAGCAAGAAATGATGTTTTTAAATAATTGCAAAGAATATTTTTGGTAAAAAAGGGATCGCAACTTATTAATAAATTATTTTAAACCATCAATTTATGTTAAAAATGTTAATAAAATTAATCTTGAATCATTAAAAAACAGGGTATTAAATTCTTTATTTGTGATTTAGATAATACTTTAAACTAATTTTATCGCGGTATTCAGAATACTGATAATTTAAATTTAATTAAAAAAGTCAATGAATTACATATTATTTTTTTGTTAGTATCAAATAATGCCAAAAAAAAGTTGAACGGTTTAATTAAAAAGCGGGGATTGAACATTATTATTGAAATGCTAAAAAACCATTATTAAAATATTTTCGTGTTATTTCGCGGCAATTTAATACTAATTTCCATGAAATTATTATGGTTGGCGATCAATTAATTACGGATGTTTTATTCGCCAATCGATCCCACATGGAAATCATTTTAGTTGTCCCAGTAACGGGTCTTAATTAATAAAACCGATTAATGCGTTTATTAGAAAATTTAATTTATAAATAGTTAGCTCAAAAAAAATATTTTACATAAAGGTTTCTTTGATGAAGGAGAATATGGATTATACTATGATATCTTATAAAAAATGTGCTGGTTGTGGGGTTTTTTTACAAATCGCAACACCAAACGATATTGGTTATGTGGAAACATTGACTCAAGATTATTGTTATCGTTGTTTTCGTTTAACTCATTATAATGAACTAGTTCCTTATAATATAACAGCAATTGATTTTCTTGCAAAGTTACGTCAATATTATCATTTGAATTGACATTATTTTTATGTTTTAGATTTTTATGATTTGGATGGAACGCGGAATTTGGAATTAGAACAACTATTACAAAATAATAAAGTAACTTTAATTATTAATAAAATTGATTTAGTAAATAAATTAATTAACGCTAATAAAATTATTACCTATATTAGTGACATTTTTATAAATTCAGTGCTTTTTTCAAAACTAGAAGATATTATTTTAGTGAGTGGCTTAAAGAATTATTTTTTAGATGAATTATTACGATATATTAAGCTCCAAGATAATGATCTTGTTTTTGTCGGTAGTTCTAATACAGGAAAAAGTACATTATTAAATAGTTTAATTAAGTTAACTAACCAACAACAAAAAATTACTGTTTCGAATAATCTGGCAACAACATTAGATAAAATTGTTGTTAATTTGGGAACGAGACAGAAAGTTTATGATACTCCCGGTATCATTAATAAACATATTCTGCTTCCATATCTTGCCGAAAATAATAAAAATATGCTTACTAAACAATTATTAAAACCAATTACATTTCAATTGTCTGCAGAGCAAACAATTTTTTATGAAGGATTAGCTAGTTTTTCATATATTACAGGTTTAAAAACAAGTTTTCATTTTTATAAAAATAACAATTTGAAATTACACCGCACCAAATTAAGTAATAAAGATTATTATTTTACCCATCATGTACCAAATGCTGTTGTTAGATTAAAAGATTATCAGGAATGAAATGAACAAATGATCGAAATTAAGGAACCGGATAATTATTCGCTATTTATTGCTGGATTGGGATGAATTAGTTTTAAAGGGCAAAGTGGTCAAAAAATAATGGTCGGAACCCATCAAAACATTAAAATTACACTACGAAAACAGTTTATTTAGTTTTATAATTAAAAGTAGATAAGTAGAAAGGAAATAAAATATTATGAATCTTGTTAAAAAATATCCTTATGTAATTACAGTAATTTAGATGGCGCAATTGTGGGAAAAAGTTATATAATTAATCCTGTGGGACATATAAAGAATTACAAACATATCAACCAGCTAGTGATTATCACTTGTTGTTAGCTTCATGAAGATTAGAATTAATTGCAAAAAAATATTTTGCAAAATTAAAAATTAAGGTAGTAAGAAAAAAATTAGTTTTTAGGATAAAAATTATTCTTTATTTTAAATATATTTCTAAAACAATGATAAATCAACCTTTTAAAAAGTTATCTAATTATTTTATTTATATTTTTTATAAAACCTAAGCTTTTGTAATACTATCATAAATACCCAATTATATATTGATAATTATCTCATTCCAATTAATACATAAACGGATTATGTAGCGTTATTAAAAAATAATGAAATTAAATTTTTAAAAATTTTATTACCTTTTAATTAATCAACTGAATTAGAGCAAGTCCAAGCAATTTATCATCCGCTTAAAGCTGCGGCTGATGGTTTTTTTCAAAAAATATTTATTTGATATTCAAGCATTAAATATTAATAAGGGTAATGCTTTTAAAAAATTATGTTCTTTAAAGTGGTATGATCAACAACAATTTATTTTTTATGGGAATAATTATAATGACCCTGAACTTGCTAAAATTGTTGGTTATACTGTTGCAACGGTGAATAGTGTCTTATAATTAAAAAAAATTGCTAATAAAACAACAATGACAGTTACCGATAATGCGGTTCGTTAATATATTTTTATCGAAGTATTATCAAAATAACAACTAGCAAAATTTCTTCCCCAAGTTAAAAATTTTTCTAAATAAAACATTTTTTTATTTACTGCAGTATAACACACACATTTTGTAGATTGCAAGAAAACAAAGAAAAAATAATAAAATATATAATTTAGGTCGCATGTAAAAAATAAGTGTTTTATAAAAACAATAAAAAAATATCCTTAATTTATATTAAACTAAATAACATTTAAAAATAAAAACCCTTGTTTTTTACATGCGACCATAATTAAAATATAAAAACATTATTAAAAATGATATATATATAAATAAAAATTCCGATAGCATTACAAAAGTTAATTTTTTATAAAAATTATAAATAAAAACAATTAAATAAATTAAACAATTTTGCTAAAAAGTATAATTATTATTTTTTTTGTATTACTTAATTAATGAGCGAATTGAATTTTGTTTTTTATACCTACAAACCCGAACCTTTTTATTACTACCGGAAATTATGAAGCATTATTATATTTTTTAATGTGTAATTTACCATATGTTATTGATAATAAAAAGAAATTTTTATTAGAAACTATTGAATTAATTAAAAATAATAAATAAGGTATTGAAAATCAAGCGTTG
Organism: Spiroplasma endosymbiont of Antitype chi; assembly: GCA_964019725.1. Taxonomy (GTDB): domain Bacteria; phylum Bacillota_I; class Bacilli_A; order Mycoplasmatales; family Mycoplasmataceae; genus Spiroplasma. The sequence goes on from OZ026467.1 coordinate 1,136,038, forward strand.
GAATATAATATTGGTTGGTCATCACAACGGAAGGTTTAATATATCACACTATATTAAGGCAGTTAAGGGGCGTGGCGCTAAAATATATTGTAAAGAAACATTTATTAATATGTTAATTTATTCAATTTTAAGAATTAATAGCGAAACAAATGAATAAAAAATTGAATTTAATATATTTAATTTAAATTAATCTCAAAATCAATTTTTATATTTATAAAAAATAAAAAATATTTTAAATTTAGTAATAAATTTAAAAAGTATTTTTTAATGTATCAAAATTAATAAATTTATAAATTATTTCTTCAAATAAAAATTTTTTTTTAAAAAAGTTGAATTTTTTATAAATTTTGTTATCATTTAGTTATAATTGGTACTTAATTTGTTTCTAATTACTTAATTTTATTAAAAATATCAAAATAATGTATACTACCCAAAACATCACAAAAAATTAATATTTCAACTGATAATTTACAAAAATTTATATTTATTGCTAAAAAGATTGGTTTAGAAACTGAAAATATTGAAATTTTATTTCAAAAACTAAATAAAAAAAACTACGAATTGTTACAATTCACTTTCAACGAAAGTACTGATGCATTTCAACAATTATGAATTAATATTAAAAATAATAGTGGGGAATTAAAAAATACTGAAACTATTTTTTTAGAAACAAAAAATGTAATATCTAAAATAACAAATGAAAAAGAAAAAAATAACTGATACTTTTAATTAATTAAATGTTAGCCAAAAAGAATTAATATTTAAAATTTTAGGTATATTAACAGTTATGATGCCCACTGTATTAATATTCGGAAAATTAATATCTATTGGAGATTTATTAATAAACATCATCAATTTATTAAAAATATCCCTTTTGGGGCTATCATATTCAATGGGCGCAATCGCATAATCGAGCGGAATAGAAATAAGTATTATTTGCGCTTTATTGGTGAATTTATTAGCCCAAAATTAATAATTTAAAGAATTATTAAAAGAATTAGGTAATATTTGTAAACAATTATTAATTCCAGTTATTGAACTACTTAAAAATTTATTTCAAGCATTAATGCCAATTTTAAAACAAATTTTTACAATATTTAATGGATTAGCATATATATTTTCCAAGATTGGAAAAGCGATTATAACTTTTTTAATACATCCATTTAATTTTTTAATTAAAATTTTAAATAGTATTATGTGAATAATAAATAAAGTACTAACAGGGCCAAAATATTTAACATTTGGATTAGTAAATGTTCAAATTCCGTCATTATCAGAAATTCAAAAACCAGCATTACAACAATCAACACTTAATACAAAAAATATAAATAATAGTAATACATTTAATAATAATTTTAATATTTCAAATAATACGGATATTGAAGAAACAACAAATCAAATACTTAGACAAATATTAAATAAAAAAATAGGAGTTATCATTTTATGATAGTTAGAACATTTAAAATAAAAACAATTAATAATGAAATTATTGACTTACAAAATAATACTGATATATTAACCATTTCTTTTAATAATCTTGGCATTGGTTTTAATAATTCTTTTTTAAATGTTAAAAATAACTTTATTTTAGAATAAAATAAAAAACTATTAAATGAATTATCTTTAAAATCATTATTTATAAATCCTAATGCATATCAAAAATATCGTGATTTTATTGAAAAAATGAAATATGAGTTTGCTAACTCTGAATCATTAAAATTAATTTATGGTATTACATATAATAATAAATATAATGAATATTATTGTGATGTATATATTAAAAATATCGGTAAAAATTAATTAAACCAATTCAATAATTTAGAAATTTATTTTATTTTAGAACAATTTTATAATTGAAAAAAAAGAAATTCAAATTGAGTGAGAATTAATTATTGATACAAGTGGCGGAAAAAAAATATAATTATAAATTTGGAGCATGTAAATACACAAGTATTTATGATTAAACAAAGAAAATTAAAAATAACAGTGATTTACCAGCAAAAGGCGAAATAATCATAAATTGTGCATCAATAAATCAACATATAAAACTTCTTAAAGATAATAAATAAATTAGCGAATGTAAAATTTATGAAACAATTAAGTAAAATGAAGCAATTATTATTAATACAACTATCGAAAATCAAAAAATTGTAAAAGTTATTAAAGATAAAAACAACAAAATTAAACAAGAAATTAATATTTATGAAAAACAAGACTTTAATTTAAATACATTTTTTACAATACCAATCGGATAATATAAAATTAAATACTTTAATGATTTACCAAAATAAAAATTAGCAGGAGATTTAGAAATAAAATACTATGAAGAATATTTATCAGTCTAATTATCTTAATATTAATATTTTTTCACAAATTAATTTAAACTTTAAAGATAATAGTATTGTTGAAAATTATAATATTTATGAAGATATTTATTTTTTTCAAATTTCAGAATTTATATTAAATAAAAATAATATAAATGCTGTTATTGGTGATTATGTTTATATAACTAATTATATTAATCAAAAAATATATTTAGGAATAATCACAAATATCGAAAATGTTTAAGAAAATAAATATTGCATAGTTATTTGTAAAAAAATAATTTGAATATTTGATTTTAAAATATTAGTTAAAGATATAGTTGGCTGCGACATGGCTGTATTAATTAAAGAAAAAATAAAATATTATTTTAATCAAGATAATTTTTTAAACAATTTTTTAGAAAATAACTTAAAAATTAATTGATAAAAAAGCAACAATTAAGTTTACTTTTTTAATAAAAATGAAATAGAAATAAGTTTATTTGATTTTTATAAAATTGTCTATGATTAAACAAAAAATTATGTATCTTTTGAATTATAAATAAAAAATAAAAAAAATTAATATAACTTTTAATTCACCAAATAACAAAAAATATTATTCAAAAGATAACATTAATAATATTTATAATTTGAAAATATATAACTTTTATAAACAAACAATTAATAAATTGGATATTTATGATGAAAATAATAACTTTAAAGAAAGTTGATATTTAATTAAAAATAATGAAATTATTAATAATAAAACATTGGAAAATTAAAATAATATTTTAAATATTTGAAATAAAATTTCAAAAGAAATTAAATTTACCTTTAAAATAGAAAAAATTACACTAGAATTAATTAATAATTTTCCGATTTTAACAAAGTTGAAATGAGGTGATATTTTTAAAATAATAGAAGCGAATAATTTATTAAAATTTTATTTTAAAGAAGAAATTGATTATATAAATATCGGTATTGCCGAATTATATAAAGAAATTTTAAAAGATTTAAAATACCATCAAAAAGAATAATTTTTATTTTCTGTTCCAAATAATGAAAATAATTGAAATAAAAAAATATAGCATTTTAAATTGAAATTAATTCTTATAATTAGAAAAATTTATAACAGAAACACAAACAGAATTAAAAAATTTAGCAGATGTTAAAAAATATATTAAAAATATTAAAAATAAAAAAGATATTAAAAATATAATTTTACCAATTATAAATAAAACTGCTAAATTAGATAAAAAAAATAATATATTTGATTATGCTAAACAAGAATTAGAACAAAGAAAATATTCACATTCAATATAATTTAATATTAATAAAAATATAAATATTTTAGATTTAAACAAAATAAAATTAGGCGATAAATTTATTCTATATTTTAATAACAAATAATATGAAACAATATTATCCGCAATTAAATATAAAAATAACAAAAACACCATTCATTTATTATTCGGCAAAGCAAGAATTAATTTTATTGATGTTTTAAAAAAAATATTTAATTTTAATAGACAATTTTAAAAAATGACTGCATCATCATATTAAAAATATGTTTTTAGATAAAAAATTAAAATTATAATACGAAAACCTTAATAAAAATTGTTTTTCATCATAAAGTAAACAATAATACTTTTTAGAAGAATATTGCCTTAATAATAAAAATTAAATAAATCTTTATTGTAACAGTAGTGAACAATAAAAAATATATAATACAAAAAAAATTAAAATAATTATTGATACATGAAAATTAAATAAAGCAATTTAATTTTTAAAATCTTGTCAATAAAAAATAAAAAAAGAATAAAATAAAAATAATTAGGAAATTATAAAATAAAATTACAAATACATAATAATAATAATAATAATAATAATAATTTATTTAAAAATTAAATAACAAAAATTAAATAAAAAGAAAATATTTTAAAAAAACCTTCGTTCAATGCATTTTACAATTAATAAATAATCAAAAAAATATTGATTTTATTTTAGAAAATTTTTTAATTGATATTAAAAGCGTAATTTTAGAAAAAATTAAAGAAAAAATAAAAACTAATTTTATTTAAATAATAGTAAAAATTCTTATAATTATTAATTGTTTAAATTATTAATTTTTTTCTTTTATTATAATTTATAATTGTTATATTTCTTTATTTAGTAATTCATTATTTTTTTGCTCTAATTCTTTTATTTTTTTATAAGATTTATTCAATTTTGTATCATTATATTTATTTTCACAATTATTCAATTTTCCTAATCTTAAAATAGTATCTTTTATTGAATCATTTATAATTTTTTTTATATTCCTCAATTTATTTATAATTTTAAAAATTTTGATCTAACTTATTAGAATATTTATTTATAATTTTTTCTTTTTTTTGTTCAAATTATAAATAAATTTTACAAATATAACAATTATTACAATAACATTCTTTATTTTTATTCATTTTATTTTATCTACTTGTAATTAATTAAATAATATCACATTAATTTTTATAGACAATTTTAATCATCTTTTTTATTTGAAATTATATTTTAATGACTGTATGATGACAAACGACCAAATAAGGTGAATAAAATTGGCGGTTGTAGGAAAAAAAATTAATAATCATAATATTAAAGCGGTAGATGACGCAAACATACAAAATTATTTTTTATCAAATAACAAAGAAGACAAAGATGGAATTATTAAAAATAACGAAAAAGTACTTTATACGCAAAATAATAACAAAATAACTTTTAATCAAAATTATATTTTAATTTATGGTAGATTATTAGAAATTGAATAAAATACAGAAATAGAACTAATTCAACCCGATAACCCAAATTAAAATTATTATGGATATGTAATAATAAAAGTTAATTTATGACAATCTGATCCAGTTAATTTAGAAATTAAATACAATAACGGTTCAACCAAAAATTTACAAAATTACAATCTGATTAATAAAGAAAATGGTGGTAAGAAAAAGGTTGGGGTTTGTAAGTATAAAAAACAAAATGCAATTCTCTTATTAATTAAGTAACAAAAAAAATGATTAATGTATAATGTACGATTAAGAGGCAAAAAACAACTCTTGTTAAATAAAAAGGGTTGTTTTTATTTGTAAACCTATAATTATTATTTGATTCAGAGAAAGGGCGGCATTTTAAATTCTTAAAATAGAAACTTTTTATCACAACTTTTTTGTTAACTTCAAGTTGTGTTACATATTTATTAAATATCTTAGGAATTTTTACAAAGTATACCTGTTTTTTCTCCCCTTATTTAAGGTGTTGTCCTTTCTCTGTTTCAATTAATTAATTTGGCTAATAAATAAAAAAAATAATATCAAAGAAAGGAATGAGTAATTAAAATTAATAAGCAACAAAAAATATGTGATGTTAATGATTGCTATAAAGAAATATCATTCATTACCGAATAATTTTTATCAAATAAAGTTTTATTAACTTGTGAAAAACATAAAGAGTTATTAAATAGCACAAAATATAAAACACAAAAGCAATTTTATCAAAAACTGGAAAATTCAAAAATTATCTTTGATTATGAAACTGTTTCTTTAAAACTTTGATTTAATAAAAAAACTTAATGCAGTGTCGGGTGGTTATTTTAAACAACTAAGTGTTTTATTCCACATAGGCGCTCTAGACCGGCGGGTAATCAGTCCGGAAATATTAGACGCTTTAACAAGCGATAGTCGTGATAAGTGCTAGGTCAACATCGAACGACAATAAACAAAGAGATAGCGACTTTATAAATAAATTTGCGTATAGCATTAGGCCCTTCAAGGTACAAGTAAATTTATTTTAAAAACTGAACTCTTTGACCCGAAATAGTGCATGTGAAGAGAGAAAACTCTCCGGCGTAAAAAACAAAAAACAACGGTGGATTATTAAATAATATGCCGCCACCGCTCGCCGGCCCCCAGTGAAGCGAGCGGCGTAGTAAATAAAATAGATAAATACTTATATAAATAATTATCGCTTTGGCACTTTCACTGGGGGTGAGTGCCAGAAAGTTAAAAATAGGAGGATAAATAATGACATATAAATTAAAAGATTGAATTGAAATTTATAATAAAAATTTAAATATTGGAGTTTGAAGTTGTCAACATATTTTTTTTAAAGGAAAAATAATATATTTTAAAAATTATGAAATTTTTAAAGACTGTAAAATGATTGAACAATCAATAAATAGTTAGTTTCATTATTTTTACATAAATAATATATCAAATTTGGTAAAACAATAATTTAGGAGGTTTATATGAAAAAGTTAAATAAAATTTGTCTTAAACAAAAATATTGAGGATATTGCTCAAAATGCAATCAATAAAATAAATTACAAAAATTAATGCTTAAAAGTTATCCTGTTTCATTTGAAAATATGACCGATAAACATTGAGCATTAGGTAAAAATAATTAGGAGGAAATAAAAAATGATATGTAATAATAAATCCTTAAAAATTACGAATAAAGATATTATTTATGAACAAATTAATTGTGGTTATTCAGATAATTTGGAGTTAAATTTATATCTTAAATTTGGTGATGAGGAACGACATGTGGGTAATATTTCATTACCAACAGATTTTGACTTAAATTGCAAATGATATGAAATTAATGAAGTTAAAGGTTTAATTAGTGATTATTTAGAATATGAATAAGAGCAGAATACGAGGTGATAAATTACGAATAAAAGATACTTATTAGTAATTAAAAATGAATATTTACCTACAAATTCATTTTATACCCTATAAGAAGCAAAAGCAGTTGCTAAAAATGTGGCAGGTATAACAACAATTATTGATTTAGAAAACGAAAATATTAAATTACAAGGATGTGAATAATATGTGAAAAGATGAATATTGCAAAGTTTACACAGATGAAGACTTATTTATTGAAGCATTAGAAGAATGTCATTCATAAGAAAGTGATTATGACTATATTGATACTTTAATTATGCAAAAGAATTTGGAGGAAATTTAATAATGATAGAAACGGTTAAGAAATTAATTATAAAAATAAAACAAGAAATTAAATTATGTAATAGTGCTTTATCATTAAGAACATTAGAAGGTTTAATAAATAAATATGAAAATGAACTTGTTGAAAAAGATAGAAAAATTGATTTGTTATTAATAGCAAATATAGAAATTACTTATTCAACTAAAAGTAGAGAATATAATCAATAAAAATTATATAAAGAAGATTTTGATGAATATTGTCAATATGTAAATGGTCGAATATAAGATACTTATAATATAAAAGATAAATATTTATATAATAAATTACCTAGTAAGGATGTGAAATAATGAGTTATATTTTAAAAAATACAGTACAAAATGTTATTTATCCGCTTTATATAAAAGGTTCGGATTTTAAATAATTAAGTGTAAAAGCAAAAAATATTAAAGATTGAATTAATGAAAATAGGCAAGAATTATCATAATTTATTTATCGCCACAAAAATCATTATGTATTAAATGATTATCAAGATGTTAATTTAAAAGATATTCCCAGTCTTATAATTAAAGTAGATATTTTTTTTTCGTGAACCAGTAAAAGTAATTGACAATTGTTTGGATGATGTTAATAAATTAAGAAATAATTTAATTCAATTAAAAAAATCAATTGAAAACAATAAAATAGAAATTAAAAATAATATAACTCAGTCTCGTTTTATAAAGCAACAAGAGTTTTTAAAAAAAACAAGAATTAAAAAAGCAAGAATTAATTAAAAAAGCAAATAATTTAACTGTTGATATGGGTTTAGATATAGACCAAATTCAAGATGGGCGAGTTCGTGTGATGGAAAAAGTTGCTGAAATTGATAAAGCATTAGAACCAAAAGAATTAAAAAAAGTTGGTATTAATATTATTAAAGAAAAATTACTTATTAAAAATATTGAAGTTATTGGTATTGATAATGATTTTTTAGAAAATGCTAATCAATATGAATTAAAACAATTAATTAAATATTTAATTGTTAATGAAAAGTTAATTAAAAACACAATTAAAGCACAATGAGATATAAATAAAGAAAATAAAGTAATTGGTATTAAAGGAATAAATAATCAAATTAAAGGAGTGAAATAATTATAAGTAATTTAGGAATAAAAGAATTAATAGCAAAAGCAGTTAAAGCATACGAATTAAATGTTAATGCTAAATATTTACAATAAAATTTAATTGCTTTGCAAGAACTAAAATTAAAAAAAATCAAAATTATACTAATTTAGTTGGTAATGCTGATAATGGCAAAATTACAGCCTTATGAATTATTAATTTAAGTAATAAAGGTTTAATATTTGGAAAAGATTTTAATATTATTTCATTTAAAAATAAATTAACAACTATTATTGATAGTTTTGTTTTTCAAAAAAGAATGGAACAAGAACATTTAATGTTAAAACGCGTAATTATTTATAAAAGTGAAAAATTTGTATGAGATACTGATTTACAAAAACCAAAATTACATAAAATAGATTTTATGACAAATACAAGTCAATATTAAAACATTATTGGCGCTTATGCTTTTGGGATTAATCGTTTAACTGGTGAAACAAAATGTATTTTATTAAGAAAAGCAGATATTGACCGTTTAAAAAATAGTAGTACGAGTGGAAATAGTAAATATTCACCTTGAAATAAATGACCACAAGAAATGGTTGAAGCAAAATTATATCGTAAATTAGTCCAATAATTAGGTGTTGATATTACTGATATTGATTTAGATGAAAAACAAATAAAAGAAGATGGTAATTTTGATTATATACCTTTTGATGATATTAATGTCGCCAAAAATCATAGTCAGATGAGCGATAAACAACCCTTTTATCAAATAATATAAATTACCCCATATTATACAGAAATAGAGGACACAAACGATAATGTAGTTAAAGAAGAGGATATTTCAAATGTAGTACCAACCGTAAATAATAACAATGAGGAATGTATATGCATATGATAAAAATAGGTATTGACCCATCAGAAACTGGTACTACTACTGCTATTGTTGCATTAGAAAATAATAAAGTTATTAGAAAAATTGAAATTATATATAATAATTGATTAAAACAATTAGATTTTATAATAGATTCATTTTCTGAATTTATATTTAGATATAAAAATTCATATGAAATTAATATTTAAAATTGTTTACCAACAAATGCTAACGGTTCAAAAGATAGAGATGATTTATTGAGATTACTAGGTGCATTAGAAATTAAATTAAATGAAATAAATAAAATAAAAATTAATATTAATTGAGTATAACCAAAACATACTAAATCAGTTGTTAAAAATATGTAAAAATTTAAGTAAATATAATAATAGTTGTATATGAGAATATGAAAAAGATAATAATTTAACTTATCAATATGGTAAAGGTTGATTTTATAATAATCAAAAAATAAGTAATCATTTGCGAGATGCCATTATTATTGCTAATTATAAGGGTTAATATTATGAAACATTCATTTAATCAAAAAAACAGAAAAATATTATTCTAAATTAATTCGTAATGTTAATTTTTACTTAAATGAAAATGAATAAAAAGTTTGAAATGAATTTAATGACTTTACTTATTCGCAACGAATAGAATATCTTATTAATTTTTATATAAAACACAATAAATAAAGATAAAAAATAACCTTAGTTGGTTATTTTTAAATACTATTTGTTAGCTGTCTAATAGTATCTTTCTGTTGTTGTTTTTTGTCATTTACTTTAACTTTTTTTTTTTTTAACATTTTTAATTTGACCTGTTTTTAATGCTAATTATGTTGCATAATCGGGGTCTGCGTAAATGTTTTTCGTGGTCAATAACAGCATTTCTTAATTCTCTAATTTCTGCTTTATATTTTTTAATTTTTTTAGCAGATATTCCCAGAATACCAAGACTACCCATTCCGCCCGCACCCGCTAATACAAGTAAAGCAATTACTATTTCATCACTAATTTCCATTTTAATATTTCCTTTCTTATTCTTACTCAAACAATGGCCATCTATTCTTTCAAAACAAAATAATTTATAAATTAAACTATATAACCACCCAAAAATATCAACCGGCCCCCATATATAGTCTATTTTAAATTTAATTATTTGTTATTTTCTTCTGTTATATCATCTAATTTGTTTCATGCTTTTGCTATTATTGGTTGAATAACATGCAGATTAATACGGCAGTCCAAACAATGTCTTAAATGGTCTTTTTTAAATCAATTTCAAGGGTAATGCACCCTTTAATCGAGTTGTTTTATCTTGTTTCATTAATTAAAAATCCTTTCTAAATTACTTTTTTTCTTTTAATATAAATTCCATTTAAATATTGCACTGATTCTGCTTTTTCAATAGTTACTGTTCCATAATTAGTATTTTTATCTAATTCAAATATTGAAGAAAATCCTTCTATTGATGTTCCAAAATAATGATTTCTGGGTATTTTTTTACTTATAAATTTAGGATTTACAAAAATTGTAAAACCATATATTATAAATTGTGTTTCAACAGAACAATTTATGCGATAATGATATTTATTATCAAATGATCTGACAGTATATTATTTTGATTTTTTAATAAAATCACTAGTATTAATAACTTCTCAATTATTACCACTACTAATAGATATATCACCACTCCCAAATAATGAATTGCCATTAATAGTCTTAATATTTTCACCACTTATTAATTTATCTTGTTTATTTATTAAAAAATTATCAATGTCATTTGCATCATAATAATTACTTAATAAATCTTTTGCTGTTTTAACAATATATTTACCATTTTCTTTATAAATAGTATCATTATCAAATGGAACAATAAGTTTAATATATTCATTATAATCAATTTTATAAAAATAATTAATAATTGGATAAGTAATGTTTATTGAATTATCTGTTTGTAATCGTTCTTTTAATCAAAATAATAATATTGGATAAAAAGTTTTTTTACTAATATGTTTATATTCTTCTTCTAATGAATGAGCATAATTATCTAAACTATAATTATATGGTCCAGATACTGTTTACTAGATATAATATCAATTATTTCATCTGCTAATTTTAAAGCATTTTTAACATCACGAGTAATATTTTCATTTGCTTATTGGTCATTAAGTTTGAGAATAAGCAACTCCGCTCCGGGAAAATGAAGCACTGCCATTTAAATCATTAACCCCTTTTGGTAAATATCAATTTATAACTACTAATAAACAAGCGGATTGAATATAACTTAATCATTTATCATATTGAATTAAACCAGTATTATCTTTTTTTACTCAAGGAAATAAATCTTTTTTATTTATTTTATCTTAAATTATTCCGCCCGATAATTTGTCCATTCATAAACTAGTTTTTAAAATAGCATTATAAATTAAATTATCATTATAAGAAGATCGTTTTCTATCATTAATAGGTTGTCAAAGTTTACTTTCTTTAAAATCTTCAACCGTTATAAATAACAAATTACTTAAATTATTTTCCATATAAAACACCTCTTAATTGATTGCGATATTTATTTTTTAAATTACTTCTGCTTATAATTATTAACTCTTGTTTTTGTTTTCTTAATTGTTTTGATAGTTTGATTATTTTTGTAAAACATATTTTTAACTGGTGTTTTATATAAATTATTAATATTTTTAATATCGCTTCGGCGTTCACGATATCATTTTTTATTATTAATTTCATCAGCAAAATTAAAATTAAAATGTACAATCTTTAAATTATTAATAAACTTTTTAATTTGTTGTAATTTTTGAACTGTTGGTAATGTTAATTTAGTATTTCCTTTGGGATATTTTTTTAATGCTTGTGATAATCGTTTTTTAATATAATCTCTTAAATGACTAGGTAATCATTTTCTTAATCAATAACGCCAAAATAAAGTCCCAGCATTAGATACAGCACTACTTAATAATTTTCAAATTTCAACTAGAACAATAGGGTAAATATATGGACCATAAAATTTTGGATGCTTTGCCGTTTTTATATATATTAAAATAGTTAAATTATCTGTTAAAGTTAATTTATTAGTTATATTAAACATACCACTATCAAGTCAACCACTATTTAAAGGTTGTCAATTAGTATTTAGATAATTTTAATTTTTAAATTGTTCTCTATTTTTAATATTATTATCTTTTTATAATTGACTTAATATTTGTTGTTTTTTTTATGACCTTTTTAATTAAATCTAAATAAGTAAAATGATTTAATCATTGATAAATATCTTCAACTTTATTTGTAATTTTATTATATTTATCAGTAATATAATTAATTGGCTTTAATACTTTATTTTGAACTTGATTAACTTTATTAATTAAATTTACAAATTTACTTATCAAAGTTTTATTTTCTAAATTAGTTATTAATAAAGTTAAAACTCGTAATATTAGTAAATTCATTTTTTATTAATAATTTTTAATTTTAACATCAATCGGATTTGTTTGACCAGCAGCATTGTTTTTACCTTGAATTTGAAATTCAACAGTTTTATCATTTGTAATATTAATTGGAAAGTCTTCGCCCTTACTTTCAATAAAGTAATCATAATCACTTCCCGTTAAAGAAATATCTACTGCTTTTAATGCTTTTAAAACAACATCTTTAAATTGTGGTTTTAATTGTTCTGCTGTTACTTGTGTTGGGTCTGTTGCGCGAATAGTTGGTTTATCTAATTTATTAATTTTACTAATATCTATTTTACTTGGTGCTGGTGCGGTGATTGTATAATCAACCGAAACTCTAAAAGTTTTATTTAGATTACTTTTAGCAGTATTAATTTCTTCTTGTGTGGGTGATTTTTCTAAAATAATTTTACATGTTTTATGATATAAAATTGTTGGTGTTGCATATTGAACTTTACCAATTAATTTAGGATTACTGGTATCATTATCTAAAAATTGTTGAATAGTATCTATATTAATTGGATATGCTCATAATTGCTTATTAATAATTAAAACATTTACATTAGTAAAATCATAACCTTTATCGCGGTTAATTTGTCCTTTTGTATATGTTTTTTCTAAATGAAAACTTTTAGATACAGGAATTTCCATTGCTGTATTTTTATATAATTCATCATTAACCATTTCTTTTAATTAAGCTTGTGAACCAATTACTTTTAAATAAGCAGGTGTTAACCCCAAATAGGCTCTTAGCCCTAAAACCATGAACATTTTATCGGTTGGCAAACCAAAATATAAATTACTAATTTGATTTGTTAATTCAATCAAACTTTCATTTAATTTAAAGAATGCTTTATTTGTATCATCTGCATTTTCGGCTGTATAAATCCGAAATGGAATAACTTCATATTGACCATCTGCTAAACAATAATCATAAATAGCTTAAATTAATTCACATTCTAAATTAACAAATTTATTATTTACAACAATAAAAATAGCATCGGCAATCATTCTATTTTTAATATTTGCTTCTATAATTGCTAAATTAAATGACTCATTCATTAATTTTAAATTAAATTTTTTATCAATAGAAAATTGAATTATTGTTAATCCCATTGTTTGAGTTGTTCTACCATTTGGTAAAGAATAATCATATTATCATACTACACGACGAGTTAAATTATATACTACTTGTCCCGCATTAGGCAATCAAGCAACTTGTTCCGCTGTTGCTGTTGCATACTGCATAATACTTGTATATTCATTATATAAAGGTCCGCACAATAAAGCATTAACACCATATCAACATACGATTTTTGCCCCGTTGTATTACCTTGTAATGTAAAATGTACTTGTGGCAAATTAATTGTTGCTATAATATTTCGCCCCCCCCTTATTATCTAAGTTTTTTAAGTGTGTAATCAGTTAATTTTTTAATTTCATCAGGTATATAAGTCCCTTTTTCTTTAATAATTTCAATTTCATCATTCTTATTTTCAAACGAATTTTCCATCATATCTTTAATAAAATTAGTTGGTGAAACTGATGGTTGTTCTTCAACAAACAAATCGGGTTTTAATTCTTTTAAAGTTTGCATTTTTTCAGATAAATAACTACCACTAACTTTATTTAAATTAGTTTTAATATCTTCAATTTTAGTATATGGAACATCTTTAAAAGCTTTTAATTAATCTAATTCATTAGCAACTTTTAAATATTCTTCTTTTGAAATAGTATCTTTTCGTTTTTGAATACATTCAATAATTTATTTTGTTTCATTATGAAATTAATTTAAAATATTATCTGCTATTTTTTCACTTAAACCTTGTTCTATTAATTGTTCTTTTGTAAGTTCCATTTTATAAACCTCTCTTTTTTTATTCTTGTTCGAATAACAAGTTGGCATAAGTATTTTTAAGGCGGAAAGCATAAACCATTACTTTTAATAAATACTAATAATTTATCCATGCAATACTTTATTTAAAAATATAATTGTTATATAATACAATATAAAAAAAAAAAAAAAAATTTAACTTAATATATTTTACTGCTAATTTATCCCTTAAAACACGTAATAATGGGGTTATTTAACAAGATAAAATTTTTAAAATAAATGATAATTTTGCTTGTATATATATATATATATATATATAATTATGGTAAATATTGATAAAAAATTTTCAAGATTAAGAAAAGGAAAAAAACAAGTATGAAAAAAATACTTAGTTTATTAAGTATATTAACAATTAGCGGAACTGCTATACCAACAACAATTGCCGCTAGGCATTATCAAAAAGATGAAACAATAAATAGTGAAATTAATTATTTACAAACAAATAATTTTGAAAATTTAATTCGTGTAAAAAGAGGAAATGATAATAAATTTGAATGTCATGATAATATTGTGGGTAGTAATTATAATTTATGAATAAAAATAAGCAATAATACATGACAAATTATTTATTTTCAACATGATATTCAAAATAATCAAGAATTTTCAAATTATTTAAGAAGTACAATAGCAAATTTTTATAGAGGTCCTAACGGCAACTATGCTAATGGTTTTTGGTATTGTAATTTTGATAATAAAGATTTTGAAACTTAATTTAATGTTATACTGAATAATTATACAAAAATTAATAATGTTTTTAAAAGAAAAAATAATAATAATTTTGGTTTAATAATTAAAACAGATACTAATTCATCATTTGTTGAAGTAGTTGTTAATGATTGAACAAAAAATTAATAGGAATAATGACTAAAATAAAAAAACTTTTAAGTTTATTAAGTATATTAACAATTAGTGGGGCCGCCGTACCAACGGTGGTTGCCGTTAGTTCTTATGAAAAAATAAAAAATAATGTGTTATAAAATTTAAAAAGAAATAAAAGACAAACTATTATTAAAATTGAACCCGATAATTTTGTTGCAGTTATTAACCCAAATAGATGAGGTAATAACTTCTTAATTAAAATTAAAAGTTTTGAATGTAAAAGAATATTTGCAGCGTCTGCTTATTTACTTACATCAATTATTAATAATGTTATTGAATCTGTTTATAATTATGCAGCAAATATAGCTTCTACATATGTACAAAATAATTTAGGAACAAATGAGACCTACACTTTATCTGCCGTTGCCAGATTATATTATGGTTCTTCTTATCATGTTGCAAGAAATGTATTTGAATCATTTAAAAATATTTTAAATTTACGAAAAGATAATCCTCAATCACTTAAAAATATTATTAAAAATAATAATGGGGAAAGTAAGGGGATCTCGGTTACAGTACAAGCAAGTAAATATGCCCTAACAATAATTAGAGTTGATTCTTATAATTTTAAATGAAATAACGAAGAAATATAATTTATAAGTTAATTTAATTAAAGATGGAAATAAAATATATTTAAATTTTTAATTAAATAACAAATTTTTCAAAAATAGAAAGGAAATTTAAATTGAAAAAAATATTAAGCATTTTAGGGACAATCACTTTAATTGGAACAAGTACAACGCCCTTAATTAGTTGTTATGATTCAAGAACTTATACTAAAAAAGTAGAAAATATTAGTGATTGAAGGGGTGTTTCGTTACCATTAAATTATTTTATTAAAAATAATGATAATAAATATTATGTTATTAGTCATATATCATCAAAAAATAGAAAGTGAGTTATTAATTTAATTTATAATAATAAAACAATAGAAAAAATTGCAATGGAACCAAATTATAAAGTTTGGCAATGAACATTAGAAACTATTCCAATATTACCAAATATTGACGAAGACGGTGATATAATAATATAAAAATTAATAGAGAATGTAAATAGAGATATAAATAAAAATTAATATTTTAAATAAATCTATTTTTTTATTTTTATCTCGGTTTAATTGTAATTTTAACAGTATTATTACCGTTATTTGTAAAATATATTAAATTATTATAATTTTGCGAAAAAGTTAAATTATATTAATTTACTCAGTTAGGATAACCAACGGTTCCCATAAACCTTGGTAATATTTTTTTTGTAAATATAATTTTTAATTTTACATAATTAGTATAATATAATTTTAAATATACATTTTTAGTTTTATAATGTTTTATATTATTAATTGTTGATATTTGCATTAAAAATAATACCATTTTATTTTGATATTTAGTTTTATATTGATAATAATCTCCTGCAGCTAAATCATCTGCATAACTTGTAATAAAAGACTTAATTTCTCCCGTTAAAATTTCATTTGTTTTAATAATTTTATTTTTAGGAAAATTAGCATTTGTTATTTGCTGACTTCCACCCCCTTCATAATTAAGGTCATATATTTTACCTAAATTAAAATTACATTGACCTCTATTCCTGAAAATAATTCTATATCTTTATATTTGTACATATTTATTTTAGTTGCAATATTAGTAATAGAAAAATTATCTATATTACTTATTTCAATAGTTTCATAAGTATCTATAAACTTATTTATATTTTGAATTGTTGGGTCAATTTGTTTTAAATCAATTTCTGTTTCATAATAATGTATAATATACAATGAATCGGCAAAAAACAACTATTGTTAAATAAAAAGGGTTGTTTTTTTATTTGTAAACCCATAATTATTAATTGAAACAGAGAAAGGTTGACATCTTAAATTATTAAAATAGAAACTTTTTATCACAACTTTTTTGTTAACTTTAAGTTTTTTTACATATTTATTAAATATCTTAGAAATTTTTACAAAGTATACCTGTTTTTTTCCATTATTTAAGGTGTTGTCCTTTCTATGTTTTAATTAATAATTATGGGTTTACAAATAAAAAAACAACCCTTTTTATTTAACAATAGTTGTTTTTTGCCGATTCATTGTATATTATACATTATTATGAAACAGAAATTGATTTAAAGCAAATTGACCCAACAATTCAAATTATTAGTAAATTTCAAGATGATTATAAAACAATTGAAATAAGTAATCTTAATAATATACAAATTGAATGCGGGAACGCCTGAAATAGATAATTTTATTCCTAATAGAAATATTGATTTATTAGATGATCAAAAATATGACCATAATATTAGTTTATTAAACAATATTAGTTTACAAGAAAGTGGTAGTTCACAAATATATAAAGTTAATTTTGATAATACAATAACTTTATATACTGATAATATAAACAATGATATTAAAACATTTGCTAATGCATAATACCAATGGATTGACAAGTTATGATGATTATAAAAATATTTATAAAATTAATAATAAAGAATCATATATTATATTTTTATTACAAATAACATCTCTGTCAAATAAATTTGATAATAAAATTAAAGAAACATATTTACAAGCATATTATACTAATGATGTAAAATTAAAAATTAGATTTTCAAAAAAAATTTTTGCAATATTATCGGGTAAAGATTTAAAACCTTTAAAATGAACATATCTTGGTAATGATAAAGATATAACAATAGATATTAATAATCAAAATGTATTTGGTATTATAAATAATAGTAATAGTGATATTAAAATTACATTTAAACCAAGATAAATATAAAAAGATATTTTTAAAAGAGCGCGCCCTAAAAAGTAAGTAAAGTAAAAAAAAGACTTTGCTAAACTTTTAAAGGGTGTGCATTTTTATATATCAAGAAAAGGTCAAAAATATAACAAATATACATCATAATTTAGAACAAAAATCATTTAGGAAATTAAACAAAAAAAAGTTGTTGAATAGTAGCAAAAAAATATAATCTAAATGCGAATACAGTATAATTTTGATGAGTAAATCATAAAAAAATAAAATTAAACAATCCTAAAAGACCTAAAATCTCTTTTGGCAAAAGATATTTAGAATATTAAAAAACAGGGTATTAATTATTAAAAAAGCTCCATGACTTTTACAATTAAGTAAACTAAGAATCGTCTCTTTTATTAAACAAAATTGTCATGAATATTCAATAAAATTATTATTATAATTAACGGTATTAAAACATAGTTATTGAGATAAATATAAAAATTATGACATTAGCAAAAAAAAGCAATAAATGATATTGTAAAATTCTATGAAGAAAATTTAAAACAATTTGTATATCGAAGAATTAATAAATATTTAAAGGAAGATTATGATATAAAATATAATTCAAAAAAATTTTTAATGATTATGCTTGATAATCAAATAAAACCTGAATATGTAATAAAAATGAAAAGAAAAATTAAATATAAACAGAATAAAGAAAAAAGTTTATTGCAATATCCTTATTTAATTAATATTAAATTCAATGATATAAAAACAATGTTTTCAGTGCTATATATTGATTTAACATATTTAATTTGAAAAGGAAAAAAATATTATCAATCAACAATTATTGATGGATATACTAAAGAAATAGTTTATGTAAAGCGATCTAAATATAATGACAATAAATTAGTAATAGATAATTTAAATGATGCAATTAATAAAATAAAATTAATAAAAAAAGATAATGATATAATAATAATTAATTTAGACTACGGATATTAATAAACATCCGTCATTTATCGCGATAAATGTTTATCTAACGGTATTATAATTTCAATGGGGAAAAATTACCACTGTACAGATAATATTGTTATAGAAATTTTTCATTCATTACTTAATAAAGCTACAATCCATAATAAAATATATAATTCACATGAATAGTATATAAAAGATGTTATAAAATTAAATACATAATATTAAAATCGTAAAAAAAAAAGATATAATTAAAAAATAGTAAATACTTTTTATTAGTATTTACTAAATTGTGTGCATTCTTCGCAAAATCTTTGAATTTTCAGACACCACTTTAATTTTTAATTAATTTAATTAAATAATTTTAAATTTATAAAAGTTTTATTTAAAATATTTTTTAATGTGTCAATTTTATAATTTTTATTTATATATGTATTATTTTTAATAATGTTTTTATATTTTAAATTATATATTTTATTATTTTTTCTTTGTTTTTTTTGCAATCTCCAAAATGTGTGTTGTATACTACACTTTATTTTGTAATCCAACTGAATCCAATATTTTTTCATCAAATACAAATAAATTAGTATAATTTTGATGAAATATTTCAATTTTACCGTTTGATTGTGGAGAACAAACGAGTGTTGTTTGATGTAATTTTTTTATCTATTAAAAATTGAGTAAAAGTAGTTTCTTTAACACCACTTTTTTTAATTATTCCGATTACTATTAATAATTCAGAAAAGTTATCATTTATAATCTGTGTTATTTTAAGTTCGCATGTAAAAAATAAGGGTTTTTGTTTTTAAATGTTATTTAGTTTAATATAAAATAAGGATATTTTTTTATTGTATTTATAAAACCATTATTTTTTACATGTGGCTTATTTAATACCAAATATTTTTAAAATTACTAATTACTCTTTTAACATCATCAATAGAATTATCAGTGCATAATTTATCATAAATATAAACGAATAATCCTATCATTCTTTCATCAATAAAATCATAAACATAATACTTTTTATCAAATTGAAATTCACTTTTCATAAAATATTTTGCATCCATTTGTAATAATCCTAATTCTTTAACTTCATATCTTGGGGGTTGTCTTTTAATTTCTTTAATTTTATTTTTTATTTTTAATCAACGCTTATCTTTTTTAAGTCAAAGAAAAAATGTTTTTAAATTTTTAGGTGCTTTATTTTTTAATTCTTCGCCATGAATTCTTTTTTTTAAATTATAACACAAATATAAAACACCGCCGGCGTGTTTATTACAATATTCAAAATATAAATCACAAATATTATCACCAATATTATTATTGATAGTATTACAAAATCTTATATTTTATAAAAAATATAAATAAAATAATTAGATAACTTTTTAAAAGTTTGATTTATCATTGTTTTAGAAATATATTTTAAAATAAAGAATAATTTTTATAACAAAAACTAAAATTTTATAATACTATCAAAAATATCAACTTCTTTTCCTAGTTTTTTAGTTGGTAAATAATTTGTTAATTTTAACTTGCATTTTAAAATTAAACTTTATATTATTATTTTAACAACTTTAAAAAGCAATTTTGGATGTTACGGAAATTAGGTGCCAATCCTATGCCGTCCCAGCAACTGTAAAGTAGATGAAAGCTAACATAATTCCATTGAGAAAATATTTCTTAAGGAGGAATAGTGAGTAAAGTGAAACTAAACCAGTAGACCGATCTAAAAAAACATTGGTAAAATATCAATGCTGCCACTTATAGTTATTATCTCTGGGGTTAGATGATTAATTATTTATTAGTAAAAACTATTAAATAATAATTTGAAAGACTTCAAAAAGCGTTTTTTAGTTGTTAATTTAAAGCATTAATCCTATCAAAAAGTATTGTTTAAAAGATAATAAATAATAAAATTAATTAATAATTAAGCTTAATAGCATTTGATTTAAAATAGTTTTATTTTTGCTATTTTCTTAAATTATTAATAGTATTACAAAAGTTGGGGTTTTATAAAAATTAAAAATAAAAAAAATTAAATAAATTAAACAATTTTGCTAAAAAGCCTAATTATTAATCATTTTTTGTATTACTTAATTAATAAGCGAATTGAATTTTGTTTTTTATACCTACAAACCCCAACCTTTTTCTTACTACAAAATTATTAATTAAAATAATCTTATAAATTAAACATCATTTATGTGGATATTCAACAATATTATTTTTCGTGTTGTTTAAATATCCTTACTTTTTAAATAAAAATAGCATTGATAGGTATTTATTGGTAATTAAATTAAGCGGAAAAGAGAGGAATAAAAAAATGACACCACATATTAATGCCAAAAAAAATAAATTGCAAAAGTTGTTTTAATGTCGGGAGAACCATTACAGTCAAAAACCGTTGCTGAAAAATATTTAATAAATTTAAAATTAATAAATAAAGTTCGAAATATGTTAATGTATAATGACAAATATAAAAACATTGATGCAACAATTGCCTGAAGCAAAATTAATTGTCCAATTATTGGAATTTATTAATAAAAATTATTTAAGTTTAATGATGTTAATTATATTATTTAGAATTAGTTCGGATAGAAGTTATAATCCAAATATTAAAGTTTATGATATCTTTAATATTCGCGAAGCATTTAGTTAAAGTAATTATGCAAAAAATGCAGCTAATATTGATAGTAATTTAATCGCTGCAAGTTAAAAATTATTTAATCAAATTAAAACTGTAGCACAAGCAAAAAAAATTAAAACTTACATGAGAATTGATCATTCAGCAGATGTTTTTTGCCGTTATTATGATTCTTTAGATTTTACTCATATTAATAAGTTATATGTTGTTAAAATAGAATCATGTGCTTTGTTTACTAATGCAATTGTTACGCAAAAACATGCAGCAAAATTATTAACAGTTTCTGACCATCTTGTAACTAAAAAAGTTACTACAGTATTGGAACGCCAAAATAATTTTATGACAATGGTTGAATTAGCATTATATACCGCTGTTCAATTAATAGATTAAAAACGAAAAAAGCAATAAAATAAAAATTGCAGTCTTTGGAACCGTTAGATCGGGAAAAATAAAAGTTAGTGAAAAAATATGAATAAAATTTATTTTAAAGTTTATAATCGTTTTTTTAAAATGTTATTGTTCCAATTTTGAATAAAAAGTTATGCTTTGAAGTCATTATTTATTTAAAAGTTTCAACTAAAAAATCAGTTTAAAGAATTAAAAAACGTGGGAGTCAATTAAAATTAGAACCACCTTATTATTACTGGAAAAAGTTAAATGAACAATATGAAATTTTATATCATTAATTAAAAAATGATTATAAATTTATTGTTGTTGACGCTGACAATGATAATTTTTAAGAAAAAATAAGCATTATTATAAAACATTTATTACCTATTGATAATAAAGTTCCTTTTTTAATTTAAAAAATAATTATTATTAATATTTTAATTTAATAAGGAGGAGATTAAAATGAAAAGCACAAATAATAATATAGAAACAAAAAGTTTAAGTAATTTGAGAATTTTAGGATTAGATCCTATTATTTATAATAAAACTGGCCACCCAGGGATTGTATTAAGCGCAGCACCACTAATGCAAGCAATTTATTTAAATAATTTAATTGCTAATCCGGCAGTACCCGATTGAATTAATCGTGATCGTTTTGTGTTATCCCCAGGACATGCTTCAACTTTACAATATGCGATTTTACATTTATCTGGTTATAATTTAACAATTGATGATTTAAAAAATTATCGTCATATTAATTCAAAAACGCCAGCTCATCCAGAATATGGTGTTACTCCTGGGGTGGATAATTCTTCCGGCCCCCTAGGACAAGGAGTTGGTTATGGAGTTGGAATGGCATTAGCTGAACAACATTTAGCAGCTAAATTTAATAAACCAGATTATAAAATCATTGACCATTATACTTATGTTTTATGTAGTGATGGAGATTTGCAAGAAGGCGGAGCAATTGAAGCAATTCAATTAGCTGGGGTATGAAAATTAAATAAATTAATTATGTTATATGATTCAAATGATTGCCAATTAGATACAAAATGTGATGCTGTTTTAAAAATTGATTATCAATGTTTTTTTGAAGCACAAAATTGAAATTATATTCGAATTGAAAACGCAGATGAGGATATACCATCAATTAAAAAAGCAATTGAACAAGCGCAAAAATCTGATAAACCAACATTAATTGAATGTAAAACAATTATTGGTTATGGGCATCCAAAAAAAGGTTCACCTATGCATTCTTCGCCATTTACTCGCGAGGATATGGATCAAGTAAAAGCATTTTATGATTTTAATCATCCTCAATTTTATGTTGATAATGATGTTAAAAAACATTGACAAGATACTTTTGCCAAACGAGGAGCAACAAAATATGAAGAATGAAATAAAAAAATAACTTCTTACAAAGCAAAATTTCCAAAGGAATATAAAGAATTATTTTTAATTCCATCGGTTGATTTAAAAGCTTTTGAAGCATTATTGGTAAATGATAAAGATAAAAAAGCAGGAACACGGATTATTATGGGTGATGTGTTTAAATATTATCAACAAAAATGTTTAAATAATATGTTTGGAGGTAGTGCTGATTTGGGAACTGCAACCAAAATTATTGGTTATAATGGTTCATGAACAACATCAACACCACAAAATAATAATGTTCATTTTGGAGTGCGTGAATTTGCTGCCGGAACAATTAGCATTGGTGTTGAATTACATCAAGGTTTGAAAGGATTTAATTCAACATTTTTAATTTTTTCTGACTATATGAAACCATGTATTCGAATGGCTTGTATTCAAAACTTACCCGTAATTTTTGCTTTTTCACATGATTCAATTGGTGTTGGTTTTGATGGAAAATCACATCAGCCAGTTGAACAATTAGCAATGCTAAGAAATTGCCCAAATTTAAATGTGTTTCGTCCGGCAGATATTAAAGAAGCAATTGGGTGTTTGAAAGCAAGCTTAGAAGCAAAAATTTCCCCATCAGCTTTAATCTTATCGCGACAAGATACCCCCTATCAATTAGCAGAAACATGTTGAGAGCAAACGTTAAAAGGGGGATATATTGCCGTTTCTGAAGATGAGACAAAAAAATTGGAGGCAATTATTATCGCAACAGGAACCGAAGTAGCTCCAGCAATTGTTGCAGCTAAGACAATTAAGAAAAACATTCGCGTTGTATCAATGCCCTGTGTTGAATTATTTGAACAACAGTCAAAAGCGTATCGAGAAAAAATTATACCAAATAATATAACAAAAGTAATTGCAATTGAATTTTCAAATGATTATGTTTGATATAAATTTGTTGGTAAAACCGGCTTAGTGTTGGGTGTTGATGATTATGGTTTATCAGGAAGTGCTGATGCTGTTATTAAGTATAAGCAATTAGATCAAACTTCTATCATTAATAGAATTACAGCATATTTAGCAGAATAATGATTACATTAGAAAAACTATTAGAGTATAAAAATTTTTATGTAATTCGAAATCATAATTTTGTTGTGGCTAAACAAATTTGTGAACAGTTAATTAATTTACAAGTTAAATGTTTAGAATTAACTTTCACAATTCCTAATGTTGCAGAATTAATTAGTTTTTTTCGTAACAAGTATCCAACAATTTTAGTTGGAGCAGGAACAGTTTTAAAATTAGAACAAGCAATGCAAGCAGCGACAGCTGGAGCTCAATTTTTAGTAGGTCCAGTTTTGAACAAAGAAGTTAGTGAATATTGTCATCAAAATAATTTACTGTATATTCCAGGGGCAATGACACTGCAAGAAGTTAATAATATTGTTAACGCTAAATGAGAAATTATTAAAATTTTCCCAGCAACAGCACTTAAATTAAATTTTATTCAAACAATTAAAACATTTTTTCCAACAAAAGTTTATATGGCTTCGGGAGGCATTAATTTAACAAATTATGAAGAAGCAAAAAACTTAGGATATGATTTAATTGCTGTCGGCGCTTTTATCACTGGTGATATTAATAGTACAGGTCTTGATATAAAAAAATTTAAAACATTTGAAATAATAATTAATCAATAAAGGAGAAAAAAATATGAGAGATAATAAAAAAGTAATTTACAATGCAGGCAGTATGTTTACTGAGGCACAATGAAACACAAGAAAACGTGAAGGAGATATGTTGCGCGAAATGTTTCCATACTTTATTATTGGAAATCCAGTTGATTTTGAAACAAATCAAAAAGAACGTCCTACAAATAAAGCAATTTTTGAATTAGATTATGTTGGTTTAACTGAAGCAGATTATGTTATTTTAGAATTAGATGGTTGAGATTCGGGAACTCATATGGAATTTGGTTTAGTAGTTGAACAAGCAATTCATAATAAAAATAAATATTTGTTCCCAATTATTTCTGACTTTCGTTTACATCAAGGAATTTTAAAAGGAGAATATCCCGGTTTTGGTTTAAACGAAATGATTACGGGAGCATTATATTATGAATCATTAAATAATGGCGATGTTCCTCAAATGACATTATGTAATTCGCATAAATTAGCTTGTGAAGCAATTAAAGCTATTGAAACGGGAAGAATTGAAGATTATAGAAAAAAATATGATATTAAAGATATTTTTAAAGAAAAGGAAGATACTTTATATCATGGTTTTGATTGTTTTATTTAAAATAATTAATAAATTAATTAAGAGTTATATGATTTATAACTCTTTTTATTATTCTGTGAAATTAATAGAAAAGAACTATAAAAAAATTATTGGATATAAAAAATAAATAGTTAAAGAATAATAACCATTTTATTATTTAATTACCTTAATTTTTTTATAATTTAACCGTATCAAATTTTTAAAATTTAATGTTTGATTACAACTTTTATAATGAAAAAACTAATTTATATTAATAAAATATATTTATTCGCAAAGAAGGGCGTCAGATTAAAATGGATAAAAATTATGTAAAAAATGAACATGAGAATTTTCAAATCAATGTTATTTAAAATAAAAAGCCAGATAATTTATGTCGAACAGGATATATTATAGAAATTATTATATCACCGTTAGCATTGACAGGTTTTTCAATGGGGTGGTTTAATGTTATTATTAACAATCACTATAAGTTATGGTTTTTATATTGTTACTGGGATTTTTTATTTAATAATTGCTGGAATCTAAATAATACCAATTATTATTTGTAATAATGTTTTAAGAGGAAAAGCGGAATCAAATCTTGCAGCGGGCGTTATTGCTTTAATTTTTTAAGGTTTTATTAGCGGTCTTTTAATTTTGATTAATAAATATGAAAATGAAAAACCACAATTATTGGCTACTAATTAGTTAAAATTTAATTAACAATTAAATTAGCAAAAAAGTTATTATTGAAGTAATAACTTTTTAATTTATAATTTAAGCAAATAAATTACTAATTAGTATTATTTTTTGCAAATAATTTGAAAAAAAAGTTAAATTACTTTTTATTTTTCTTTTTTAAAGATAAGGCATCGTGTGCGATGAACCTCTAAAAAACAACTCTTGTTAAATAAAAAATGTTGTTTTTTTATTTGTAAACCCATAATTATTAATTAATTTAGAGAAAGGGCGGCATCTTAAATTTTTAAAATAGAAACTTTTTATCACAACTTTAAGTTAACGAAAAAAAAGTTGTATTACACATTTATTAAATATCTTAGAAATCTTTACAAAGTGTACCTTTTTTTCTCCAATTTGAAAGTGTTGTCCTTTCTCTGTTTTAGTTAATTAATTTGGCTAATAAATGAAAAAACTTAATATCAAGAAAAGGAGTAGATAATGGAAATTAATAAACAACAAACAATATGTGATGTTAATGATTTCTATAAAGCAATATAATTAATTACTCAAGATTTTTCATTAAATAAGGTTTTATGAACATGTGAAAAACACAAAAAATTATTAAATAAAACTAAAAGGTCGCATGTAAAAAATAAGGGTTTTATAAAAACAATAAAAAAATATTCTTAATTTATATTAAACTAAATAACATTTAAAAACAAAAACCCTTATTTTTTACATGCAACCAACTAAAAATTGAAAACAAAAACAGTTTTATCAGAAATTATAAAATTCAAAAATTATCTTTCATTGAAAAATGGTTCTTTTAAACTTTGATTTTATAAAACAACTTAATAAAGTGTGGGACTGTTATTTTAAATAACTAAGTGCTTCCATAAGAACATGGGTTTAAGCTAATTTCCATAGTCGGCCTAGGCAATTGCTGAAATAGTGTATGAGGAAAAAAAGTAAATCGGTGCTGGTTTATTAGAACTAAGCGATAGTCGTGATAAGTGCAAGGTCAACATCAAACGACAATAAAGATATAGATGGTAACTTTATAAATAAATTTGCGATAGATTTACTTATTAGAAGTGGAATCGGTTTAAAACAAACCACAAAGCCAGCACACGGATCTTCAAGGTGCGAGTGAATTTATTTTAAAAACTGAACGCTTTTACCTGAAATGGTGCGGAAGGATAGAGATAATTATTTGGCTTTACCTCATAAAAACAACCGTCTATTATTTAATAATAAATAAATATTAAATAATATATTATCGCCCCCTCTCACCCCTAGTAAAGCGGATTGCGTAGTAATAAATAAATAGATAAATACTTATATAACTAATTCTCGCTTCGGCACTTTCGATTGAGAGTGAGTGCTATCAAATTAAAAATAGGAGGAAATATAATGACAGAATATAAAAGTAAATATATTAATAAAACTTGAAATGAAATAACAACATCATTTGATTGAGTGAATTGTCAACCTGTTAATTGTCATATTTCTCATCATAAAAATAATTAAAATGATTTGCAATGTTTAGAATGAGCCAAAATGTACTTAAATTTATTTAAAAACAAGTGAGGTGTTATTGCTTCATATATGCAACATTACAAAATTAACGATATTTTATATTTAGCATCAGATAGTTGAAAAATATTACAAATTGATAAAAAAATAAACCAAATAATTTAGAAGGTTTATATGAAAAAGTTAAATAAAATTTGTCTTAAACAAATATATTGAGGTTATTGTTTTCATAAAGAATGCAATAAAAAAAAATAAATTGAATGAATTAATGCTTAAAAGTTATTCAATATCACAAAAAGATATTACGGATGAACATTGAGCATTAAACAATAAAAATAATTATGAGGAATAATAAAATATCATTTTTTATTAGTGATTACTTAAATAAAAAATGAATTAATAATAACGCATTAAAAATTAGTAATAAAGATATTATTTATGCATAAATTGATAGTGATTATGATATTGGTTGAGAATTAACTTTATATCTTAAATTTAGTAATGAATAAATACGTGTGGGTAATATTTCATTGCCAAAAGATTTTGATTTAAATTTAAAATGATATGAAATTGATGGGGTTAAAGATTTAATAAATGACTATTTAGAAGATGAAGAAGCATATTGCAAGGTGATAAATTATGAATAATATGTAAAAAAAGATGAAACTAGTTTTGTTTATACAGAAGATGGTTTATTTAATATAGCACTTGAAGAATGCAATTCAGAAGAAAGTGCCTATGAATATATTGATAATTTAATTATGGATATGAATTTGGAGGAAATTTAATTATGGCAGATTTAAAGTTGAATAATCAAATTAAAAATATTATTTATCCATTTTATTTAAAGGGTGATGATTTTAAATAATTAAGCTTAAAAGCATTACCAATTAAAAATTGAATTAATAATCACGGTCAATAATTAACATATTTTATCTATCGTCATATTAATCATTATGCATTAAATAGTTATCAAGATGTACATTTAAAAGATATACCCAGTGCTGCTATTAGTAAAATTTATTTTGTTTTTAGAGAACAATTAGAATTAATAAAATATTTTAAAGATGAATTAAATCGAATTAGATTTAACATTATTAATTTAGAAAAAGTACTTCAAAATAATAAAATTGAAATTAAAAATATCATAATACAAGTTCAATATTTAAAACAACAACAGTTTATTGAAATTAAAAACCAAGAGAAATAAAATAGGGTTGGATATGGCTAATAACTCGACCCCCCGATATGGGGGTTTTAGAAATGGATCAAATCAAAGATGAACAAGTTCGTGCTATGGAGGATGTTGCAAAAATTGAACAATAATTAGAAAAAAACCAGTAAATTTCGTAAAGAAAAAATATTAATTAAAGATATTGATATTTTGGGTGTTAATGATGATTTTTTACAAAATGCTGATAAATTAGAACTTATTAAATTTATTAAAAATTATTTAATTTTTGATGAACAAATTGTTAAAAAAGAAATTAAAGAGCAATGAGATAGTAATAACGATATTAATACTGTTGGTGTTAATGGAATTAAATTCAAAATAAATAAAGGAGAAAAATAATTATAAATAATCAAATGGGAATAAAAGAAATAGTAGCAACAGCAGTTAAATCATATGAATTAAATGTTAATGCTAAATATTTACAAAAAAATTTAATTGCTTTACAAGAACTAAAATTAAAAAATAATAAAAGTTATATTAATTTAGTGGGTAATGCTGATAATAGAAAAATTACAGCATTAGGAATTATTAATTTAAATAATAAATGTTTAATATTCGGAAAAAATTTTAATATTATTCCATTTAAAAATAAATTAACAACTATTATTGATAGTAGTGCGTTTCAAAAAAGAATGGAACAAGAAAATTGAATGTTAAAACGAGGAATTATTTATAAAAGTGAAAAATTTGTATAAGATACCAATTTACAAAAACCAAAATTACATGAAATATATTTTATGACAAATACTAGTCAATATGAAAATATTATTGGTGCTTATGATTTTTGAATTAATCTTTTAAATGTTGAAACAAAAGGAATTTTATTAAGAAAAGCCGATATTGACCGTTTAAAAAATAGTATTTATTCCAAGTGGAAATATTGAATATTCGCCTTGAAATAAATGACAAAAAGAAATGGTTGAAGCAAAATTATATCGTAGATTAGCCCAAGAATTAGGTGCGGATATTACTGACATTGATTTAGATGAAAAAGAAATAAAAGAAGATGGTAATTTTGATTATACACCTTTTAATGATATTACTTTCGCCAAAAATAAGTGGTAGATGAGCGATAAACCCTTATCAAATAATATAAAATACCCTATATTATGAAGAAATAGTGGACACTAATGATAATGTAGTTAAAGAAAGAGATATTTCTAATGTATTACCAGTAGTTAATAATAACCAATGATGAGAATTGGACAACTTGATAAAAATAGGTATTGACCCGTCATGAACTGGTACTAATGCTATCATTACTTTTAAAGATAATAAATTAATTTATAAATCCGAATATACACATTATGATTGAATTACACAACCCGACATTATTTTAGATGCATTAAGACCAGATGCAATTATTAATATTGAATATTGTTTATATAAATCTGCTAATGCGAGTAAAGATAGGAATGATTTATTAAAAGTAATTGGAACAGTTAAATACAATACAAAAAAAGTACACAATATTAATTGAGTATCACCAAAACATACTAAATCAATTGTTAAAAATATGGAAAATTTAAGTAAATATAATGATATTTGTATATGATAATTTGATAAAGATAGTAATTTAATTTATCAATATGGTAAAGGTTGAAAATATAATAATGATAAAATAAGTAATCATTTACGAGATGCCATTATTATTGCTAATTATGAGGTTTAATATTATGAAAGAATCATATAATTAAAAAACAGGAAAATATTATTCTTGTAAAATTCGAAATGTTAACATTTACTTAAATGAAAATGAAGAAAAAGTTTAAAATCAATTATCTAACTTTGATACTTATTCGCAACGAATAGAATATCTTATTAATTTCTATATAATTCGCAATAAAGAAAAATAAAAAAATAACCTTAATTTGTTATTTTTTTTAAATACTATTTGTTAGTTGTATAATGGCATCTTTTTGTGCTTGTTTTTTGTCGTTTACTTTAATTTGTTTTTTTAACATTTTTAATTTGATCTGTTTTTAATGATAATTCTGTTACATAATCAGGTCCGCGTAAATGTTTTTCATGGGCAATAACAGCAGTCCTTAATTACCTAATTTCTGCTTTATATTTTTTAATTTTTTTAGCAGATAATCCCAGAATACCAAGACTACCCATTCCGCCTGCACCTGCTAATACAAGTAAAGCAATTACTATTTTATTACTAATTTCCATTTTAATATTTCCCTTCTTATCCTTACTCAAACAGTGGCCATCTATTCTTTCAAAACAAAATAATTTATAAATTAAACTATATAACCACCCAAAAATATCAACTTCCCCGATATATAGTCTATTTTAAATTTAATTCTTTGTTATTTTCTTCTGTTATACCATCTAATTTGTTTCATGCTTTCGCTATTCTTGGTTGAATAACACGCAGATTAATACGGCAGTACAAACAATGTCTTAAATGGTCTTTTTTTCATTTTGATTTATCAATTAAAATAATAATTAAAGAAATTATTAAAGTGATTAAAGATAAAATTGTAAATACTAATCCTATTTTAGATATTTTTAATCTTGGTATATCAATTTTCATATCAACTTTTGGTTTACTACTATCAACAAATATGCCTTGAATTACGTGTATAAATAAAGGTGTTAGTAAAATAGCAATTCCATTACCTCAATATTGTCTATAATTATATTAATTAATTTCCATCTTTAATGTTATTAATCGCGCCATATTATAATCAACAATTTAATGCTAAAAATATTAATGTATAAAAACTAACTACCCAACTATGAATTTTATATTTTCTTTCTTATTCTCTATAATATCTTTATGAGTTAAATTATAAGTCGGAATAAGGTCTTTTTAAAATCAATTTCAAGGTAATGCACCCTTTAATCAAGTTGTTTTATCTTGTTTCATTAATTAAAAATCCTTTCTAAATTACTTTTTTTCTTTCAATATAAATTTTATTTAAATATTGCGCTGATTATGCTTTTTCAATATTTACTGTTCCATAATTAGTATTTTTATTTCATTCAAATATCGAAGAATATCCTTCCATTCATGTTCCAATATAATGAGTTCTGGGTATTTTTTCACTTATAAATTTATGATTTACAAAAATTATAAAACCATATATTCCAAATTGTGTTTCAACAGAACAATTTATGCGATAATAATATTTATTATAAAATGCTCTAACAGTATATTCTTTTGAGTTTTTAATAAAATCACTAGTATTAATAACTTCTCAATTATTGCCACTACTAATAGATATATCACCACTCCCTAACAATGAATTACCATTAATATTCTTAATATTTTCACCACTTATTAATTTATCTTGTTTATTTATTAAAAAATTATCAATGGCATTTGCATCATAATAATTACTTAATAAATCTTTTGCTATTTTAACAATATATTTACCATTTTCTTTATCAATATAATCTTTATTTAAAATCACCATCTTTAATAACATCTGATGGAATTTCGCCGCCTTGTTTTGATTTTAAAACGCCATTTTATTCATAAATAGTATCATTATCAAGTGGAACAATAAGTTCAATATATTCGTTATAATCAATTTTAGAAAAATCATTAATAATTGGATAAGTAGTATTTATTGAATTATCTGTTTGTAATCGTTCTTTTAATCAAAATAATAATGTTAAATAAAAAGTTTTTTTACTAATATATTTATATTCTTCTTCTAATGAATGAGCATAATTATCTAAACTATAATTATATGTTACAGATACTGTTTTACTAGATATAATATCAATTATTTCACCCGCTAATTTTAAAGCATTTTTAACATCTATGGTAATATTTTCATTTTATTTTTGGTCATTAGTTTGTGAATATGCTACACCACCTTGGGAAAATGATGCATTAACAGTTAAATCATTAACTCCTTTGGGTAAATATTAACTCATAACTGCTAATAAACAAGCAGATTGAATATAACTTAATCATTTATCATATTCAATTAAACCAGTATTATCTTTTTTTACTAAGGGAAATAAATCTTTTTTATTTATTTTATCTGAAATTGTCCCACCTGATAATCTATCCATTCATAAACTAGTTTTTAAAAGATCATTATAAATTAAATTATCATTATAAGAAGATTGTTTTCTATCATTAATAAGTTATCAAAGTTTACTTTCTTTTTTTATCTTTAACTGTTATAAATAACAAATTACTTAAATTATTTTCCATATAAAACACCTCTTGATTGATTGCGATATTTATTTTTTAAATTACTTGGCTTATAACTATTAACTCTTGTTTTGGTTTTATTAATTGTTTTGATAGTTTGATTATTTTTGTAAAACATATTTTTAACGGGCGTTTTATATAAATTCTTAATATTTTTAAAATAACTTCGTCGTTCACGATACCATTTTTTATTATTAATTTTACCAGTAAAATTAAAATTAAAATGTCCAATCTTTAAATTATTAATAAACTTTTTAATTTGTTGTAATTTTTGAACTGTTGGTAATGTTAATTTATTAGTTCCTTTGGGATATTTTTTTAATGCTTGTGATAATCGTTTTTTAATATAATCTCTTAAATGACTAGGTAATCATTTTCTTAATCAATAACGCCAAAATAAAGTCCCAGCATTATATACGGCATCACTTAATAATTTTCAAATTTCAACTGGAACACTAGGATAAATATATCGACCATAAAATTTCGGATGCTTTGCTATTTTTGTATATATTAAAATAGTTAAATTACCTGTTAAAGTTAATTTATTAGTTATATTAAACATACCACTATCAAGTCAACTACTATTTAAAGGTTGTCAATTAGTATTTAGATAATTTTCATTTTTAAATTGTTCTCTATTTTTAATATTATTATCTTTTTCTAATTGACTTAATATTTGTTGTATTTCTTTTTTATGACTTTTTTTAATTAAATCTAAATAAGTAAAAGAATTTAACCACTGATAAATATCTTCAACTTTATTTGTAATTTTATTATATTTATCAGTAATATAATTAATTGGCTTTTATACTTTATTTTTAACTTAATTAACTTTATTAATTAAATTTACAAATTTACTTATCAAAGGTTTATTTTCTAAATTAGTTACTAATAAAGTTAAAACTCGTAATATTAGTAAATTCATTTTTTATTAAGAATTTTTAATTACTACATCAATCGGATTTGTTTGACCATTAGCGTTGTTTTTACCTTGAATTTGAAATTCAACATTTTTATCATTTGTAATATTAATTGGTCAATCTTCGCCCGTACTTTCAATAAAGTAATCATAATCACTTTCCGTTAAAGAACTATATACTATTTTTACTGCTTTTAAAACAAAATCTTTAAATTGTGGTTTTAACTGTTCTGGTGTTGCTTTTGTTGGGTCTGCAACGCGAATAGTTGGTTTCTATATTTTATTAATTTTACTAATATCTATTTTACTTTGTGTTGGTGCAGTGATTGCATAATCAACCTGAACTCTAAAAGTTTTATTTAGATTACTTTTAGCAGTATTAATTTCTTCTTGTGTGGGTGATTTTTCTAAAATAATTTTACATGTTTTAGGATATAAAATTGTTGGTTTTGCATATTGAACTTTACTAATTCATTTAGGGTTACCGGTATCATTATTTAAAACTTGTTGAATAGTATCCATATTAATTGGATATGCCTATACTTGTTTATTAATAATTAAACCATTTACATTAGTAAAATTATAACCTTTATCTCGGTTAACTCGTCCTTTTGTATATATTTTTTCTAAATGAAAACTTTTTGATACAGGAATACCCATTGCTGTATTTTCATATAATTCACCGTTAACCATTGTTTTTAATTGAGCTTGTGAAACAATTACTTTTAAATAAGCTGGTGTTAATCCTAAATATGTTCTTCGGCCTAAAACAATAAACATTTTATCGGTTGGCAAACCAAAATATAGATTACTAATTTGATTAGTTAATTCAATCAAAGTTTAATTTAATGTAAAGAATGCTTTATTTGCATCATCTGTATTTTCGGCTGTATAACTACGAAATGGAATTAATTCATATTGACAATCTGCTAAACAATAATCATAAATAGATTGAATGAACTCACATTATAAATTAACAAATTTATTCTGGACAACACTAGAAATAGCGTTAGCAATAACACCATTTTTAATATTTTGTTCTATCATTGCTAAATCAAATGCTTCATTAATTAATTTTAAATTAAATCTTTTATTAATAGGCACCGAAATTATTTTTAATCACACAGTTTGAGTTGTCTCGCCATTTGGTAATGAATAATCATCTTGTCATACCACACGATGAGTTAAATTATATAATGCTTTTCCTGTACTCGGTAATCAAGCAACTTGTTCGGCCGTTGCTGTTGCATATTGCATAATACTTGCATATTATTTATATAAAGGTCCACTCAATAAAGCATTAACCATATCGACATACGCTTTTTGGTTTGTTGTATTACCTTGTAATGTAAAAGGTACTTGTGGCAAATTAATTTTTGCCATAATTTCACTATCTTATTATCTAAGGTTTTTAAGTGTATAATCAGTTAATTTTTTAATTTCTTCCGGAGTATATGCTCCTTTTTCTTTAATAGTTTCAATTCCATCATTCTTATTTTCAGTAGATTTTTCAATCATATCTTTAATAAAATTATTTAGTGAAACTGATGGTTGTTCTTCAACAAAAAAAATCGGGCTTTAATTATTTTAAAGTTTGCATTTTTTCAGTTAAAGAATTACTACTAACTTTATCTAAATTAGTTTTAATATCTTCAATTTTAGTAGGCGGAATATCTTTAAACGCTTTTAATTCATCTAATTCATTAGACAATTTAATAAAGTATTCTTTTGATATAACATCTTCGCGTTTTTGCAAGCTTTCTATAATTTGTCTTGCTTCATTATTGAACTTATTTAAGATATTTTATGCAATTTATTCACTTAAACCTTGTTTTATTAATTGTTCTTTTGTAGGTGCAATTTTATAAATCTCTTTTTTTATTCTTGTCCAATTAACAAGTCAGCATAACTTTTTTTTTAACGGTAAAAGATTAAAACTATAAGTTAATTATATACTAATAGTTCATAAATGGAATATATTTTTTATACAAATACTAAATAAATAAGATAAAAGTGTTATAATTGAATTGAAATAATTATTTATTGATATATAATACAAAGCAAAAATAATGTCATGTCATTCTCTTTTTATTTAAATAAACTAATAATAACATATTATTTTACCAATACAATATACTTTGTATTATATAAAATAAAATAAACAAAAATAACCCCCCCCTAAACTTAATATATTTTATTGCTAATTTAGTCCTTAAAATGCGTAATAATGTATATTTAACAAGATACAATTTTTAAAATAGCTTGCATATATATAATGTCAATATATCTTGATAAAAAGTTTCAATATTAAGAAAAAGAGAAAAACAAGTATGAAAAAAATACTTACTTTATTAAGCATATTAACTATTAGTGGAACTGCTATACCAACAATAATTGCCGCTAGTGCTTATCAATCAGAATAAACAATATTAAAACGCAATAAAAGATGAGGCGAAGTTCAATGAATTAAAATTGTACAACAATGACACAATGCTGAACTAGCATATCAAAGAGTGGGTTAATATTTTCAAAGAAATCAAAATCATACAGCCTTTAGTCAAGCCCAACAAAGTTTCTTACCAGATCAACGATCATTTAATAATTCAAAAAATGAATAACAGCAAGGATTAACACAATGAGCAAACCAACTTACACAAAAACGTAGTCAACAATGATGAAACAATAATAATAGTTTATAAACTCATAACGCTGAACGTCAATGGGGGTTTATAATGAAACAAGTCAAGTTGCTAATAAATTAGGTGCGGGAATAAATACTTAAAAAATTAATCAAATTTTACAAAAAAAGGGTCGCATGTAAAAAATAAGGGTTTTTATTTTTAAATGTTATTTAGTTTAATATAAATTAAGGATATTTTTTTATTGTTTTTATAAAACCCTTATTTTTTACATGCGACCAAAAAAAATGAAATAAAAGACAAAAACCAGATGATGATTGTTTTTCTGGATGTTTTAGTATTTTTACGGTCGGGTGGGGTGGAACAGATGGGGCATATATAGGTGGGGATCAATAGGAGCTGCTATTGTTAGCATTTTTAGTGCTCTCCTTTGAATTGGTTGTTTTATCAAGCTTGCGAAGATTGAGACTAAGACTAATAATATATAAATTTATAGTATATAAAAAGTATTAAAAAAATATTAAGTCTTTTAGAAACAATCACTTTAATTGGAACAAGCACAACAAGTTTAGTGGCTTGTAATACACCACAATAATATACAAAAGAACAATTAGATGAATTAAAAAAATAAAACCAAATAAATATAACTGATGAAACTATTAAAAACAATTTAGAATTAATATCACCGCAAGAAAAACCATTTAATACATTTGATAATAAATATTATTTTGTTATATGCCGTATTAATAAAAATGATAATTGAGAAATTTTTAAATTTAAAAATAAAGAAATTAAACCTGGATATATTATGAAAACATCAAATCATAAAATAAATATGTCATATTGATTAGCATATAATTATTATACAATTGGTATTATTAAAGATGATGACTAGTCAACAATTAAAGGTTTAATAAAAGAAAATAAAAACTTTAATTCAGTTTATCGTTGAAATTTAGATAAACAAGAACATGATTTAGTTATTGATGATAAAGGTAATATAAAAGTTAATGAATAAAAAGATGTAAATAAGAGTGTGCCTAATTTAGTAAGCACTAATAAAAAGTATTTAATATTTTTTTAATTATATTTTTCTTTACGATTGGAATATCATGTATTTCATTTTATAACATCTTGAATATATTCTTCGTGTGGATTATATATTTTATTATGGATTTTAGCTTTCTTAAGTAATGAATGAAAACTTTCTATAACAATATTATCTGCATAGCGGTATTTTTTCCCAATTGAAATTATAATACTGTTAGATACACATTTATCGAGATAAATAGCGGATGTGTATTGTGATATCCGTGGTCTGAATTAATTATTATTCAATTAAGATCTTTTTTTATGGTCGCATGTAAAAAAGAAGGGTCTTAACAAATACATAGAAATTGAATAAGAATAGTACATTAAACCATTTACTAAAATGGTTTTTTATTTATAAAACCATAATTATAGATTAATTTAATTGAAACAGAGAAAAGACAGCATCTTATTTATAAAATAAAAAAATTTATAACAACTTTTTGGTGCCTTCTTTAGGTTGTTTGAACATTTATTAAATATCTTAGAAATCTTTATAAAAAATGTACCTGTTTTTTTCCTAATTTAAGATGTTGTCTTTTCTCTGTCGCATTTATATTAATCTATATTGGCACACTAGTTTTATATTATTTTAGTTAATTTAATATTTTGTTTAATAACTAACTGTTCTTTGAAAACTTAATAGTATTTTTCAGTGTGCCAATTTTTGCTATTTTGCATATTTTCAATGTGCCAAAATTTATTTTTACTATTATATTTAATATATTTATTTAAAAGACAAAAATATAAAGAAATAAAAAAGAAAATATTAATATTCCTATCACTCTCTCATAAATAATTAGTTAATAACAAAATTAATATATTTGTTAATAAATAAATTAGATTAAAAGTAAGTAAAAAAAAGTATTAATAATATATTTATTTCAATCTGTATCATAAACAAACAATATAAATATATTAAATTAAATATTTTTGATAAACATATTTTAAAATTATATATAAAAAATAATGCTAAAAAAATATTTAATAATTTTAGTTTAATAAAATACAAAAAATAGTATGATAATTTAATGAAAAAATTTAAGACTAATTTAGGTAAGTTAATAAATGGTGATGCTTTATCTTTTGTAAAAACATTAGAAAATGATAGCGTTGATTTAATATTAACTGATCCACCTTATTTATATGATTTACCAACAAGGAAAAAAGAACAAATAAATTCCAGTGAAATATCAAAAAGTATAAATAAATA
The DNA here is from genome assembly GCA_964019725.1 of Spiroplasma endosymbiont of Antitype chi. Taxonomy (GTDB): domain Bacteria; phylum Bacillota_I; class Bacilli_A; order Mycoplasmatales; family Mycoplasmataceae; genus Spiroplasma. The sequence continues at coordinate 1,175,400 of OZ026467.1, forward strand.
TATTAATGCTATTTATGATAATAATTTACATAATTCATTTGATATAAATACTTATTTAGATGATTTTTACCGAATTTCAAAAACTAAATTTATTTTAATTTGAATGAATAGATGACAAATTAAAGATTATTTAGATTGGGTTTATAAAAATAATATGAATTTTGATTTTTATTTTTGAGAAAAAACAAATCCAATGCCAACTAATAATTTTATTTTTCAAGATAAAGAATATTGTATGATTATTTATTATAAAAAATATCCAATACCAAATTATATAAAAAATTATGAAAATAAAAAAACAATATTTAAAAATCCAATAGGTTCATCTTATAAAATAACAGAACACCAAACAGAAAAACCATTAAATATATTTGGCAATTTGATTAAAAAACATAGCAAAGAAAATGATTTAATTTTAGATCCTTTTATGGGAAGCGGTACAACTGCACATGCTTGTGAACAATTAAACCGAAAATGACTAGGTTGTGAAATAAATAATAATTACTTTGCAATGATAAAAAAACGATTAAATAAAATACAACTTAAATTAAATTTTTAAAAAATGAATAACTTTCAATTAATCAAAAACATAAATTATGTCGCAGTTTTAATTGCAATGATGGTTGTATTATCACAAGTAATGCAAATACAAATTATTCCAAGAACATCAATCCCATTATTTTTAATCCCCATTTTTATAAGCGGATTTATTTTAAATTGATATTGGTGTTTCTTAATTGGATTTATGGGACATTTTCTATCTGATTTAAAATTATGAGGTTTTACTGCGGGATCATTATGCCGAAATATTGGTACAGGTTTATTGGAAATTTTAATTAAACTAATTAATTGAATAAAAATAAATCATATTATTAAAATTATTCTTATTTTATTATCAAACATAATTATTTATCTTCCGATTGATTTTATTCTTTTTTGATTAAATCTTGGATTTTTAAGTATAGAACAAATAATTATCGGAATATTAATTACAAATACAATATGTTTACCAATTTTATATTTTATAACATTAAAAATAATCAAAGTATTTAATAGTAAATAACGAAAGGAAGAATTAAAAAATATGGAATTAACAACTATAAAAGAATTAATAACTAAAAATGATATTGAAGATGAAAAAATAAAACTAAGGAATTCACTTAATGATTCTTTAAATTATTTGAAAGATTTTATATTAAAAATAACTGATAAAAATAATATTGATTATTTTAATTCTTTACAAAATAAAATCATTAATTACAAAATTAATAATAAAAAAGATGCAGATAATGGTAGCGAATTAAAGTCTATTTTAAAAATGGAAGAAAAAAAATACTTAAATTCACTTTCTTCATCAAAAAATATTTTAAATCAAGTAAGAAGAATTTTATTATTATTTGAAAAAGAAATTAGCAATAAATTTAAAAAATTTAACAGATGAAATTTTACAAAAAAAAGTTTATTGGTATGAAAAACAACAACAACTAATTTTAGAAAATAAGAATTTAACTAATAATGTTGGAATTATTGATCAATTAATTAGTAAAAACGAATTAAAAATTAGAGGATTAAAACAAAAAAATAATATGATATTAAAATAATTGACATTGATAAAGTTCCTAATAAATTTATTAAAAAAGAACTTGATACAGATTATGTTTTAAATTGAATAAAAAATCAGCAAATTGAAAATACCAAAATTGATGGATTAGAAATTAATTATAAAACAAAGTTTCATTATTAAATTATTTATGAAATTTATTGATAAAAATATTAATTTAAAATATGAAGCTGAATTTTGAAAAGATGAACATAGATATAAATTTAATAATAAATTTTTACCAAGTGTTACATCCATAGTTAGTAATTATTTTAATACAAATTATTCTGATATTAAAGGTTCTGCATATTTTAATAAAGCAATAATTAGAGGAAATATTATTCACGAATTTGCATCAAGAATATTATACGATTGTGTTAAAAATGAAAACTCACGAAACAATATCAATCAAATATTAGAATTATTAAATGTTGAATATAATGAAATTAAAGAATTATTTCCATTAATAAAAAAGTTTAATGATTTTATTAAAAAAATTGAAAAAGAATTTAAAAAAATTATAGCAATAATAGAACAACCAATTTCAGATGGATTAATTTGTGGTACACCCGATTTGGTTTATATGGAAAATAATAATGCTATTGTTGTTGATTTTAAAACTTGAAAAAATGTTGAACTTAAAAAAATTAAAATGGCACAATTACAAATTACGGGATATGCACATTTATTAAAATCCAATGGTATTAATGTTGCTGATAAAGGCGAAATTTGAATTATAAATGAAAATGGAATTGAAAGAATTAATTTTAAAATAACAACTAAATTAAATTTATAATGACAAGATGCAAAAGTACAATTTTTAAAAAATAGTGCAAATTTTAAAGAGGAGATTTAAAATGGAAATTAAAAATTATTTAGAACAACCAAATACAAAAAATTGATTAAATACAAAATTTAAAAATGAAAAAGAAAAAGATATTTTTGTTAAAAATGTTCTTTCAATTTGAAATAAAAACAAATTATTTAGCAAATGTGAATTAAATAGTATTTTATCAGCGTGTTATCAAGGTATGTTATTAAATTTACCAATAGATCAAAATTTAGGTTTTATTTATGTTTTGCCATACTACAATGAAAAAGAAAATAAGTATTTGGCACAAATTCAAATCGGTTATAAAGGGTATATTCAACTAGCCATTAGAACTGGACAATATTTAACTATTAATGCTATTGAAGTTAAAGATGGTGAATTAAAAAATTATAATTTTTTAAAAGAAGAATATAATTTTAATTGAATAGAAGATAAAAATCAAAGAATTAAAAAAGAAACTATTGGATATGTCGCATATTTTAAACTATTAAATGGTTTTGAAAAAACTTTATTTTGAACAAAAGAATAATGCGAAAGTCATTTTAGTAAATATTCACAAACTTATAAAAAATATGGAAAATTTATGGTTAGTAGTTTTGGTGACATGGCTCTTAAAACTGTTTTATCTACTTTATTAAAAAAATGAGGAATTATGAGTATTGAAATGCAAGAAGCATATAAATATGATCAAACGGTTATTAATGATTATAACAATATAAATTATATTGATAATCAACAACTTGTTAACATTGAATCAAACAATAATATTATTAATGATAATGAAAAAAAATAACAATTTTGATGAAAATGTTTTTATTAATGATGATTTAACATTAGAATAATAATTTTTAATGAATAATAAATATAAAACTCGCCCAATTCGTAATAATTTTTATCATACTACTGAATGAAAAAAAGTAAGGGATTATTACTTCACTTTAAAAATGGGTATGTGTGAAAGATGCAAAAAAGATAAGGGTTATTTAAATAAAGGAATAATAGTTCATCATAAAAAATATATAAAAGATCAAGATTTTATTAATTGAAATAAAGAAATATTATTATCAATAAATAATTTATAGTTATTATGTTTAGAATGTCACAACAAAGAACATATGCGTGAAAAAGCATTTAAAGATAACGCTGAAATTAATTTAGAAACTGGTGAATACATAATAAATAAAAAATAATTCTAAAAGTAAATATAAAAAAATAAAATTAAAAGTTTTTTAATTTTGTTAATTAATGGAGGATATATGAAAAATAAAAAATTAAATAAATACATAGTTAATAAATTAAATAAAATAATGCTTAGAAGTTATCCCGTTTCATTTGAAAATATGACTGATGAACATTGAGCATTAGATAAAAATAATTAGGAGGAATAAATTATGAAAAAAAAATTATAGATACTTATTATTATCAAAAAAATTGTGGATTTGATACTGAATTATTTTATACATTAAGAAGAAGCAAAAATTGCTGCTGAAAATATATTTTATAGCGAAACAACCATTATTGATTTAGAAAACGAAAACATTAAATGACAAGGATGTGAATAATATGTGAAAAGATCAAGATGGTAAGGTTTATAACGAAGAAGACTTATTTAATATAGCACTTGAAGAATGTTATTCAGAAGAAAGTTCCTATGAATATATTGATAATTTAATTATAGATATGAATTTGGAGGAAATTTAATAATAAATATAACAGAATCAATTAAATTTGACAAACTACAAGAAGAAAATGAAAAAATTAAAAAAGAACTTGCTGAATTAAAACAACAAATATTATTTAAAGAAGATTTTGATTTAACTTGTTATGCAGAATGTAATTGTGATGGTGAAGGTTGTGGTTATGGTTTAATAGATAATTCAAAATATAACAAATTACCTAGTAAGGATGTGAAATAATGATTTGTAATGTTTATAAAAATAATTGTAGAAACCACATACATTTTGTATTTTTGTGGTATTTACATTTTTACAAAATAAATTTTATTAATATTTTAAATAAGGAGTTGAAATTATGCAAACAAAGCAATATTTAATTTTGCGGTCATTAGTGAAAAAGTATGGTAAAGATATTGTTATTAATACTGTTAATAAGATTGTAAAAGATATTGAAATTAAAAAGTAAAAGAATAAATTATTCCGCGTAATTTATTAGCGGATAATTTATTCAATAATATTTTTAAGTGGAGCGAAGCGACAACGAGCGGAGCGAGTTTGCAAATTTCAATTTTTTAATTTATGAAAGGAGTTATATCATGCCATTATGATTAACATGGATATTTAGTATTTTGATTTTGTTAGGTATTTTTGCGTGAATTGGTTTATCAATTTATCAAAAAGTTAGACAAATTCAAGATAAGAAAAAAGAAAAAAAAGAATTTGAAAAAAAGGAGGATAGAAAATAATGAATTTATTAACTGAAACAGTTACAAAAATCGGTTTTGGTGATGGAATGAATTCTATTTGAACTGGTTTAGGTAATGCAATGGGTAAAGTAAAAGATGCTGTATATGGTATTTTACCGCAATTAATGACATTTTTAGGTGATGCGTGAATTATTTTAATTCCATTTGGATTATTTATTATTATTAATATATTAAACTTTTTCCGTCATATGGTTAAAGGATTTTAATAGAGTATATTACGCTAATATTCAAAGTATTTTAACAAAAACTAAGGCACACTAGTTTATTTATTTTTTATTAATTTATTTTATATAACTATTACTTTAAAACTTAATAGTATTTTTCAGCGTGCCAATTTTTATTATTTTATATATTTAACATTGTTAATAAAATTGTTTATTAAACATTAAATAAACAATATATTAGCATTATGTATAACATTGTTAATAATCGGTGTTTTTATCAAAAATAAGCAATATATAAACATTAAATATAACATTGTTTATTAAACAAATAATTAGTTAAGAGTTGATAAAATTGAATAATTTTTATAAGAAAAATCAGAATATAGCAAATTATTTTATTTCTAAGGAACTTATTGCTTTTGAAACAGATAAAGCAAGTTTTATAAATTTATCTAATCATAATCGTCATATTGGTTTTTGATTGAGTAATAAATTTATTTATCCGAGTGAAAAATACTCAGAACAAGTAGCAATTGGTTTGATTTATGATAATTCTTATCGTATTGTAAAATATGATGAAAATTTAAAACAACACGATTGAAAATATTTAACTGTAACAGAAATAATTGATTTGTATAATCAATATAAACAAAACTATTTTACGCGTATGCATAAAGCATTATTTCAAAATGAACCTAAAAAAGTAAAAACAAATAACAATAATAATTTAACAAATTGAAGTGATGAAAAAGTGCAACAATTAATTAATTACTTAGAAAGTTTAAATTAAATGAGTTTATATAATTATTGAGTTCAATTTGTTAGTTATTTTATTGGTTCAAATGCCCCTGAATTTTTATATGTCATATCGTTTGTATTATTTATAGTTTTATTTTTTGGAATTTTTTTCAAACTTATTCAAAAAATGTGGAGTTTTTAAAGATGCAAAATGATTGAGAAAAATTAAAAGAGTTTTTTATTCATATATTTTTATTTATAAATAAATCTAATGTTGAAACTATTACAACTTGAAATTTAACACAAAATGAATATTTAACTCTAATGATTGGTGTTTGAATTGTAATTTTGTTTTTAACTTGGTTCTTATTGTGAATGATTTTTAAAATAGTTGGGTATTTTAAGTAATGAAAAAGTTTGTATTTTTTCTAATAAATTTTTGTTATATTAATAGTTCAATTTTTTTGTTTAGTTTAATTGATTTATTACTTTGAATAATTTCATTAAATTATACTGGTTTAGTATTTTGACTTTTATTTGCTTTGCAGTGTGTTTATTTTTTTTGGTGAATTTGAAAAAATGTTTTTTATCAGTTAAATGTTTTTCGTTTAGTTTGCTTTATTTGAGATAATCCGTTATCAGTAATTATTGGTAAATTAGGAACTGGTAAAACACTACTTTTAACTTTTAATAATTTAGATTTTACTGATAGAACTAAATTAGTACCGCCTGACGATAGTTTAATTTTGTTTGATGAAAGTTTTTTATATATTGATGGAACTAGTCCCCCACGAAGTTAAAAAAGTTCATGGTGGTAAAAGTGTGTGGATTGTTTTAGCAAGACATTTTAAAAATAGAGCGATTTTTACCGTACAGCGTGAGGGAATGATGTGAAATAATATTCGTCATTTAGCAAGTGGTATTATTATTCCGATTTCATTGAAAAAACCCGTTAAATCTAAATTAGGTAATATTTTTAATCGTAGTTTTGTTATGCGAATTGGTATTTTCCAAGATATTACAGATTATGAAATTTGAAAAACAAAATCAGTAGAACGAACAGCAGAAGGTAAACGAGCAAAACATAAGTCGGATGTTGGATTAGTAATTCGATTTTTTAAAATAATTATTCCGCTTGAATTTGCAAATAAATACGATAGTCATTGATTAAGTTTTGTCCGTGATTTAAAAAATGATGAAGTTGTTAATAAAAAAGAATATTTTTGAAAAGATATATCAAAATTAAATAATAAACAACGCTTAGAATTGTTTGATATTGATATTTTGAAAGAAAATTTAAAAGCAAAAAAAGTGAAAGGAAAGAAAAAAGATGAGTAATTTATTAAGTGAAAGCGTTAATAATGATAATTGAAATAAGATTTTTAGTTTTATTTTTGATACTTTTTTATTTGTTTTTGATGTAATTTGAAATACTAAATTGCCAATGACAAATATAACAATTGCTTATTTTTTAATCTTTTTTATGGTTATTAAATTATCTATTTATGCAATTCACGGAACATCAACTAATTATAACGATTTAGGTTCAACAGTTAAAAGTGGTGTTATTAATAGTTCTAAACTATACGGTGCTACTGTTCGGAGTGTTTCTAGTACTAAACAAGGTTTACAAAAACATATTAAAGAACGAAAACAATTTAAAGTTAGTCGCAATAAACAACAGTTATCAAGTTTAGCAAAACAAGCAAAAACAAGAGAACAAGGATTTAAAAGAATTCATACCACTAAACGAATAAAAAATAAGTAAGGAGTTGATTTTATATGATTAAATTAGTTTTATTGGTAGCGGCAATCGCTATTTTTGGTACTGGATTTATTACAGTTATTATTAATCAGTTGAAATCAGCAAAAAATATTATTATGGATTTATATAATTCTGATACTTGGTTATTATCTATTTTTGGTAAAATGGCGATTTTATTTAGTCATCCGTTAATGTTAACAATATCAAGTTTATATATTATTGGTTTTATTATTTCAAAAACATTGTATAGTTAGGAGTTGAATTTATGAAAAGTAATTTAAAAAATAAAAAAGAAAAGAAACAAAATGGTTTATTTATTTCTTGGGTTGATTTAATTTTATATTTTATTATTAGTTATTTATTAGCATTTGTATGTATTTTAGATACAGTTTCAACGATTGGCGAATTAAAAGAAAAATATAATGGTATAAATGGTTATATATTTTACGGTTTATGATTTATTATATTATGAGATATTTTAATAATTCATTATTTTTATGGTTATTTATTTAATGAAATTATCAAATTAATAAAAGAAAATCGTAAAAATAAGTTGGTAGAGAATGATGCGTAAGTTTTTAGTATTATTTTCGTTTATACCAATTTTATTGATTTCTTTTTTCTCGTTAGGGGCAATGACATTACAACAAAACCATCAATCACAAACAACAGAAAAATCAAGAACAAAGCGGAGTGTGGAAACTGGTATTAATGAAACAGATTTTATTAATACAATGTTTTTACGCAGCACTTTTTTTGAAAATTGAAGTGATACCAATTATTTTATTAATCCTACTTTAAAAACATCAAAATCATTAACTTATAACGATAAATGATATTTAGATTTTTTAAAGGATAGTTATTCAACTGGTGTTTCTTACGATAAACCTAGTGATAAATTTATGGATTTATATAAAAATTGAGATAATTATGTTAAACGATATAACATTAATAAATTTTATGATGTTGATAAAAAATAATTTTTAAGAGAATTAACAAATTTTATTTATTCTTTTACAAATAAATATAATTTAACGCAAATATTAAATAAATTAAAAACAAATATAACTGATTTACAATCAGTTAATTTAATTGAAGATAATTGAAAGTTAATTCCTAGGGTTAATGATGTTTTAGTACCACCTAAAATAATTGCTTCTACTGATAAAAATAAATATGTAAAAGAAGATGATAGGAAATATATTGTAATTTATCCATATCTAATCGAACAATGAAACATAATTAAAACAGATGCAAAAAATATTAATAATACCTGAGCATGAAGTTCAAAAGCAATAATTTATTATTGAGATGGTAGTGATGAACCAGAATTACCAACAATTAACAAAAATACTGGTGAAATTACAGATTGAAGTGTTGATAATCAAAATAAAGTTAAAGATTTTTTAAATAATTATTTAGATGTTATTATCCAAGAAAACATTAGAATTCAGCAAGGTGGTAATCCCGATTATGAGAGTCCTATTGTTGGTACACAACGAATAATCTTTGATTTTGAAATTGTTGATGAAAGTGAAAGATATACTGCTATGTATTTTATTAAAAAATCAATTTATCGGATGATTTTAACAATTGATAAAAATAATAACATTATTGCCGGCAGTTTAGAATTAACACATACTAATACAGCGAGTAATAATGTATCTTATCCTTATAAAGAAACTAAATTAAGTTTTTTGTTTACTTTTATGAAAGATAAAGATAACATATTTAATTTTGATGCAAATACTAATTCATATTTAGAAAATGGAAATATTAAATATTATGAACAGATGAAAGGTCAAATTGATATTAATAAGTTTTTAAAAGCCTTTTTTGCGTATGCTTTGGTGCCGGTGTTTCAAAATCGGAGTAATTTTATAGAAAGTGGTTATATTGATAATTTACAATATGATACTGTGTTAATTAACTTTTTTGGTTTAAAATTAGAAAATTTTAAAGATGTTATTTTAGATGAAAATGGAAAGTCAATAAAATATTTTGATGACTACAATAACTATATTTATAAATTTGAAAATAATAAAAAAGTTTTAAAAACCGAAAAAGAGAAAAAAGAATTTGAAGAACAAAAAAAAAAATTTTTTAGTTTCTTATGATAAATTTAAAGAATTATTAAATAGTATGTTTGTTATATCTAAAAATTTTTATAAGTATTATTTACGAACAATTTTTGATTTAGAAAATAATACTTATACACAAGGATATAATAAAAAATATGGTTTATTAGCAAATAATGGTTTTAAAATTTATCCACGTTACTTTTATTTTTCTGATAAATATAAATCATTAGATTTTAATATGTATTCTGCTTATAAAAATCGGTTTTATAACACTAATTATGGAAATGTATTTAACTATGATTTTTCAGTTGCAAATAATTATAATATTAATCAAAATGAGGGTTATGTTTTTGAAGGCACTTTAAAAAATAAATATGGTTTAAAATATAAAAAAATGGAAGAACAAAAAATCGGTTATAATGTTTTTGAATTACAAGCCCAAAAAGAAAATGATATGTATCGTTATTATGATTTTAATTTTGGTATTTATAATTGACAAGAAATAAACAATGGTGGGTTATTGCCTGATAGTCAATGATGACAAGCCCAATATGAAAGTTGTATTTGATATAATTTGGCGTGTCATATTCGTAATGCGGCAATTTGAATTGTGAATAATATTCCCGGTATAAAACAAGTAAACGAATTAGCGAGTGGTGTTGGTAAAATTTTTTAAACAATATATAGTTTTTTTAGTCAAACATTTGAGGTATGAAAATTTAGTCCTGCATTGTATAGCACAATAACTAATTTATTCTTATTAATTATTTTTATGAAATTTGTGCGATTAATTTAAAAAGGAACTTAAAAATAGTTCCTTTTTAACCTTTTCAATCTGTAATTTTACCAGTATTTTTGTTAATTGTTGGTAATTCTGGTTCATCACTACCATCTCAATAATAAATTATTGCTTTTGAACTTCATGCTCAGGTATTATTAATATTTTTTGCATCTGTTTTAATTATGTTTCATTGTTGGATTAGATATGGATAAATTACAATATATTTCCTATCATCTTCTTTTACATATTTATTTTTATCAGTAGAAGCAATTATTTTAGGCGGTACTAAAACATCATTAACCCTAGGAATTAACTTTCAATTACTATTTTCTGGTGGGGGTTTGTGTTGTGGATTATATGATGGTTCTGGTTTACTACCTCCTCCGTTTTCATTGTTATTTGGTTTTTCACAACTAATTAATGTTGTTGTACTTGTTGCTGTTAATCCAATTGTTCCTAAAATGCTAAGTATTTTTTTCATATCTTTTTTTTTCCTTTTTTTATTAAATTCTATTGACATTATATATATATTACAAGCATTTTTAAATATATTTTAGAAAACGATATTTACTTATTATGGTTATGATTGTTTAAAAAAGTTTGAAGTTTTATAAAAATTATTTTAAATGATATAACTATACTATATTTTTTTTAAAAAATGAGGTGAATTAATGAAATATATTATTAATAACTCTAATTTAAGCGATTTACAAGCAAAATTGCAAGATTTTTTAAGTAAAAACAATCAAAATAAATATTATAAAAGAATAAAAAAGAAAATATTTGCATATATTAATTTATGTAAGGAGTTTTTTCTTAAAACTAAACTGTTATTAAAAGACTTGATTAAAAAATATTTTAAAAATAAATTTTTCAACTTTTTATTACTGAGCAAATAAAAATTTACTTGCATATGCAAATAATAATTTTGAAGATTTATTATTAAAATCAACAGTTCCTAATAATATTAATTATCAATATGGTGAAGATACTCGAAAAAATATCTGCGATTTATATTTTGAATATTGTGATAAACGTGCTGGTGGTGTTTTATCATTGTTTTATAATTTAAAAAAAGGAATTCATGGCGAAGAATTAAAAAATAAAGCACCAAAAAATTTAAAAACATTTTTCCGTTGATTTAAAAAAGATAAGCGTTAATTAAAAATAAAAAATAAAATTAAAGAAATTAAAAGACAACATCCAAGATATGAAGTTAAAGAATTAGGATTATTACAAGTGGATGCAAAATATTTTATGCCAAGTAAATTTCCAGTTGATAAAAAGTATTATGTTTATGATTTTATTGATGAAAGAATGAGAGGAGTATTCGGTTATATTTATGATAAATTATGCGCCGAGAATGCTATTGATGCTGTTAAAAGAGTAATCAGTGATTTTAAAAAAATATTTGGTATTAAAATAACACGAATTAGAACTGATAACGGTTCTGAATTTATTAATAGTCATCGTAATAATCAAAAAAGTACTGTTAAAGAAACTACTTTTACTCAATTTTTAACAGATAAAAATATTTTACATCAAACAACACCTGTTCGTTCTCCGCAGTCAAACGGTAAAATTGAAAGATTTCATCAAAATTATACTAAGTTATTTGTATTTGATGAAAAAATATTGGATGCAGTTGGTTTACAAAATAAATTAAATGATTACTATTATTTTTATAATTTTGAAAGAGTGCATAAATCTTTAAATTTTCAGACACCATTTGAATTTTTAACTAATTTAACTAAATAATTTTAAATTTATAAAGTTTTATTTAAACTATTTTTTAGTTTGTCAATGTTATAATTTTATTTATATATTTATCATTTTTAATGATGTTTTTATATTTTAAATTATATATTTTATTATTTTTTATTGTTTTCTTGCAATCTCCAAAATGTATGTGGTATACTACATTTTATAAAAATAATGGTTATTCTGGAAAATCTTTTATAATTAATGATAATGGCAAATTAGCATGAAATTTAAACTATAAAAAAGAAATAATATTATGTGAAGAACATTGATTATAATTACCCATGAATTAGAAAATAAAATATTAAAAATATGAAATTGAAATAAAAATAATATTTAAAAATAAAGTTAATAACAATTAAAGAAAAAAATAATTTGTCAAATATAAAATATTAGAAAAAAGAAAGGTGATTTTTATCATAAAAAAAGATTATTAAAAACCCAGAACAAGTTTTAATGGTAATATAATTATTGACTGTATTAGATGTAAGCAAGATTTTATAATTTCAAATTCAGAATGATTAACGCTTAATAAATTTTATAAATGCCAAAAATGTAAAAAATAAAGGGAGTTGTTAAATATGATAAAAAAAATTTATCTAAATCAAAATTTAATTTCGCAAGAAAAAAATAATATGATTCATATTTTAATAAATAAGAAAAAAGATTGTGCTGTTTGAAATAAAAATTTACTTAGGTTTATCAAGTTATCAAAATTATTTTAGTTTAAAAATTGATGAAAATAAAAAATATGTAGTCCATAGTAGCGTTAATAATAAAAGTGGTAATATTGTGGGAAAAAATTTAATTTTATCTTTTGAAAAATTAAAGCAAGAAAACAAAAAACAGTTTAATTCGCAAAACAAAAATGATGCTAATAATGATTCACTAAATGAATATAACATTCATTATGAAAATACTAAAATCAAGCAAAGAGAATTAACATCAGAAGAATTAAAACAATTACTAGAAGATTTAGAAAATATTGATAATCCTAATTATTGAGATAATGTTTTTTATCTAGGATACAACAAATATAATAAAAAATAAAAAATAATTTAAGAATTAATATAATTATTAAAAATATAGGAGAAAAAATAAAATGAAAAAAATAAATAAAAAAATATCAGATAAAATAATGGATTATATAATTAATTCTGATTTTGATAATTTAAAAAATTTAATAAGTAAATTACATATAAAAGGCAATTTTTCTAAGGAAACTGAGCAAATGTTATATAATATAATTGATAAATTTAAGGGAAAAAAATAAAATGATACCATTTAAAAATATATTTTTACATGATCTTTTTAATAATTTATATGAAAATATTAGAAATTAAATTAATAATTACGAAGATAATTATATTTTAAATGTTGATGAAAATAATATTATTGAATATTTATTTACAAGATATAAAATAGAACCCATTAATTTATTTTTTGATAATTGATATTTATCAGAAGATTATAAAGAGAAAAAAATAATTTTGACTCCTTTTGATGTAATTTCAAATTCAAGTACATATGAATATATTGCGACAATGGTAAAAATTAATACACCATATGAAGGTGATTCAAAATTATTTAAAACATATCCTAGTTCGCAAAGAAGTTCAAAATATGAAATTCAAATAAGTAATAATGAAATTTCTTTTGTTGTTGAATGAAAAGAAAATAGTGCGAATTATCTTAATGATAAAATTAATGAAATAAAAGATTATTTAAAATATTATATAGATAATATAAGAAACGAAGTTGATTCATACAATAATAATTTAAAATCTTATATTAAAGATATTTTTAATAATAAAAAGGAAAAAATAAAAACAATAACAACTTCTTTGAAAAATTTAATTGTTCCATTAAGAAGAATAGAAGATAAAGATAATAATACATTTTCAGTATCTCCAATAAAGAAAAAAGAAAAAATATCAATTCAATTACCAGAAATTAAAAATGACTTTAATTTAGATCCAGTAATTTCTGAAGATCTTTATTTACAAATATTAAGCGTAATTTATGAATTTGGAAAAAGAATGGAAGAATACCCAAATATTTATCATAATAAAAATGAAGAAACAATTAGAGATTATATTTTATTAATACTTTATTTAAATTTTAAAGTATCTGTAATGGGTAAAGCATTTAATAGAAATGGAAAAACAGATATATTACTAAAATATAATAATGAAAATATATTTATAGCTGAATGTAAAATTTGACATGGAAAAAAAACAATTGTTTTCTGCCATTAATCAATTGCAAAGTTATTTAACATGAAGAGATACAAAATCAGCATTGATTATTTTTGTAAAAGATAAAAATATATCATCAATTATAGAAAAAATTAATTATTCAATAACTGAACATCCACAATTTATAAAAAAATATAAATTATTAAATGATTATGATACTATTTGGTCGCATGTAAAAAATAAGGGTTTTATAAAAACAATAAAAAAATATCCTTAATTTATATTAAACTAAATAACATTTAAAAATAAAAACCCTTATTTTTTACATGCGACCTACTATTTATGAGTTTTCATTTGAGCAAGATAATCAAAAGAACTTTCAATTAGCAATTTTGTTTTATCATTTAGTAGATTAAAAAAATATATAATTTTTAATTATTTTAATTTGACAAACAATTTAATCGAAAGTATTATGTCAGTGATTTTTAAATATATAATTATATTTTTATTTTACCCCCCTATTTTACATTAATTAAAAGATATTTTGGGCTACCGAGGGCTGGGGGCACGTGCACACAAAAGGCAAAAATTTTATGGTGTGATGAAATAAATTATGTAAAATAATAAAAAACATTTAAAAATAAGGGGTTTTATTAATGGAAAGCAAAAAAAATAAAAAATTGGTAAAAAATAGCTTAAAAATGAATAAAAATAACCTGAAAATGAATAAAAATAAAGCAATTTTAAACGAAAATGAACTAAATTTAAAGGGTGAAAAAGAAATAAATAATCTTTTTAAAGATTATAAAAAAATATTAATTAATAATAATGTTGATTTAGATAAGTCAAAAATTAATTTCCTTAAAATATTTTGTAAAATTGAATGATTAATTTATGATATGGATAAAAAAATTCGTCAATTAGATAATTATTATATTGATGTTGAAAATATTCGCGGGAATAAAAGACAAGAAAAAAATCCAATTTTGCCAGAATATAATGCAATGTTAAAAAATTATAAAAGTCACTATATAATTATTGAAAAATGAATAAAAGAAAGTAATGAAAAAATTGAAGTATTGCCTATATTACAAACAAACAATAATCTATTAGATGAAATTATACAATTAGAAGAAAAATAATTTATGATTGAAAAAACTATCAATAATAAAACTAATTTAGAATTATATAATGAGTGAATTAAAAAAAACGAAGATATTGTTTGTTTGAAAATTAAAAAGATAGTATCTAATTTAGTTAATGAATTAAAAAATAGTAAAAGGTTTTATTTTAATAAAAAACAAGCAAGTGGTGCAATAATTTTTATAGAAAGATTTTGTCATCTTTCAACTGGTGAATATGCAGGACAAAATTTTAAATTAGAATTATGACAAAAAGCATTTATAGAAGCATTATTTGGTTTTTACGAAAAAGAAACTAATATTCGTAGATTTAAAGAAGCATTATTGGTTGTTGGTAGAGGGAATGGTAAATCAACCCTAGCATCTGCCATTGCTTTAAAATGTTTGTTATTAGATAACGAAAAAAGAGCAAGTATATATACAGTTGCAACAAAAAAAGAACAAGCAAAAATTATTTTTGATGAAGTTAAAAGTATGATTAGACAAGAAGAATGATTAAATAGTAAATTAAAAATAACAAGGGATAAAATAGAATTTTTAAGAGATTGATCACATTTTCAACCATTAGCATCAGAAGATAAAACATTAGATGGTTTAAATCCATATGTAGTAATTTTAGATGAATTGGCGGATATGAAAAAAAGAGACTTATATGATGTTATTAAATCAGCAACATCAAAAAGAAAAAATACATTAATGCTTTTAATTACAACAAGTGGAAGTACTCGTGATAGTATTTATGATGAGAGATATGAATATGCTGAAAAAGTATTAAATAATATTTATCAAAACGATAATTTTTTACCTTGAATATATGAATTAGATAATTTTAATGAATAAAAAAAATTTAAAAATATATATAAAGCAAATCCAAATCTTGGTATTTCTAAAAATATTGAAAAGTTAAAAGAAGAATGAGAAACAGCAATTAACCAGCCATTACAACAACCTAGTTTTTTAACTCGTTATTGTAATATTGCTTCTCTGCGAGAAACTTCATTATTTAATTTTGGATCTTTACAAGAAAAAAATAATAAAAATGTTAATTTAGAAAATTATTTAAAAGATAAATATTGTACTGTCGGTATTGATTTATCACAAACAATGGACTTAACTGCTGTTGTAATTTTAATACCCGAAAAAACTGGTGAGTTTTTTATTTTGCCACATTTTTTTATTCCCCGAGAAAAAGCATATGAAAATAAAAAAGAAGACAAAGTTTTATATTCTGTTTGAGAAAAACAAGGATACATAACTTTTACACTTGGATCCGCTGTAAATAGAGATGAAATAATTGATTATATTATTGAAACTATTAAAAAATATAATTTAATTTGTGTAAAAATTGGATATGATAGATATTATGCAGATTATATAAAAGAAAAATTAGAACAAAACGGTTTTTCTAATAGAACAGAAATTGTCACAAATGGTATATATACAATATCACCATTAATAAAATCGATTGCTCCATTATTTTATGATGATAAAATTATTTATAATAATCACCCTATTTTTAAATGAAATTTAGATAACACAAAACTTATAACAGATAGTAAAGAAAATGTTATGCCAATTAAAAAAAGTTCACGCAAAAGAATTGATGGTTTTATGGCACTATTATTTACTTATAAAATGTATATAAATAATGAACAACATTTTAAAATTTATCAAACAGATATAGGAAAAAAATTTAATGATTAATTAATTTTAAAGTACAATTTTTTTTAAAAACTTTTACTTTTTTAAATAATGATGGTATCATCGTGACGACTTAAATTAATTTATTTAAGTAAGGAGGGTAATAAAATTGCTCTGTGATTTAAGAAAAAACAAAAAACAATAAATAATAATTTATCCAAAAAACAAAATTTTATGTATATTAATCATGACTTTAAAACTTTTTTATCAAATTTTACTAATAATTATGAAATTGATGTTGTTAAAAGTACAATTAATCGAATAGCGAGTGATATTGCCCAGTTAAAAGCAATACCGCAATGTGGCAAAAAAGAAAATATTAAAACTACAAATAAATATAATTTAAAATATTTATTAAATGTTAGACCAAATTCAGTAATGAGTGCATATGATTTTTATTATAAAATAACAACTAATTTATTTTTACAAGGAAATAATTTTATTTATATTCAATGAGAAAATGACAAAATTAATTCTTTAATTCCCATTGAGTATGATTTTTTAGAAATTTTATTCAATAAAAATAATCAACATTTTATAAAGTTTTATTTAAATAATACAAATTTAGTATTACCATATGATGATTTAATACATTTATGAAAATTTTATAATAAAGGATTATTCGGAGAAATTACAAATAAATCATTATAATATTCAACAAAATTACTAGAAGAGATGATTAATTCCTCAATTAATAATTTAAAACAATCAGGTATATTAAAAGGTATATTAAAAGTTAATAATATAGTTGCCCCAGAACAATTACAAGAAAAATTAAAAGAATTTGTAGATAATAATTTACAAAATAAATATCGCGGTTTTGCCATTTTAGATAATGGTCTAGATTTTCAAGAAGTAGATTGTAATATTTCTAACTTAAATAAAGAACAAATGGAGCAATATCGAAATAATATTTATAACTTTTATAATGTTGCTTCTGAAATTGTTAATGGAAAATATAATCCAGAGCAATATCAAGGTTATGTTAGTTCTGTTATTCAACCATTATTAACAAAATGAGAACAAGAATTTAGTTTTAAAATTTTCAGCAAAAAAGAATTAGAATTAGGAAACTATATATCATTTTCAGCAAAACGAGTACTATTGGGAAATTTACAAGATAAAACAGCATATTACGCGAAAATGTTAGAACATAGTGTTTTATCACCGAATGAAGTTAGAAATCAAGAAGGATATGAAAGTGTTGAGGGATTAGATATTTATGGAATGACAAAAAATTATGATTGGCAATAACACGAAAAAATTAATAAAAATAAATATAGGAGGCAAAAGTTGAAAAAATAATTAATAACGAAATTAACAAAAAAAATTAATTTTGAAGTAAAAAATATTTCACAATTAAAAGATGATAGTATTAAAGAAATAACTGGTATCGCCAATAAATACAATGTTATTGATTATCATGGTGACATTAATGACGAAAATAGTTTTATTGAAACTATTAAAGAAACACCAGCAGTTCCGTTATTATGAGGTCACGAACATAAAAGTCCAATTGGAATTGCATACTTAGAAAGTAAAAAAGACGGATTATGAGCTAAAATGCAAATTAAAACAAATATTACAATTGGAAAAGAAGCATATGAAATTTTAAAACAAATACATAAAAGCAATCGGCCAATGCAATTAAGCATAGGATATACAACAATAGAAACAGAAGATAAAGAAATAAATGGCAATATTGTTAGATACTTAAAACAAGTTGAAGTAAACGAAGTTTCATTAGTTCCATTGGGTGCAAATCCCAAAAGTGAAGTGCAAGAAATTAAAAGCAAAAATATTAATAATTTTAATATTTTACAAAAAGAAATGTTAAATCTATAACTAGAAGAAACTTTACAAGGAGATGAAAATATCAAAATGACAAAAAATTTAAATGATAAATTAAAAGAATTGAGAAATCAAAAACTAATAAAAAAAGAATAATTAAACTTTTTTAAAAAAAGTATTGAAACAAAAGCTGATGTATCCGATGAAGATGTAAAAAAAGTTAAAGAAATTGTTAAATAAATTAATGAAATTACATCAGAATTTAATCGTTTAGAAATGATTAAAAATGAAATTGAACAAGAAGTTATAGAAGATAATTAAACAGAACAATCAGAAAAATATCATAATATTGAAAAGTTTTATAATTACAATAATTATGAAAATAAAAGTATTTTACAAAATACTGATGATGTTTTAAAATTAAAAGAATATAAAAATTCTTGATTAAAAAAATTGCAACACAAAAAATTAACAAATCAAGAAATTAAGTTTTTACAAATTGGCACAAATTCAAGCGGAAACCAAGATTCTTCACCGTTAGTACCCACAACAATATGAGAAAATATTATTGCAAAATTACAAAGTACATCTGATTTAATTAAAAATGTATCAGTTTCAAATATTGATGGTTTTTTAAAATTTGCTATTAAAAAAGATGAGAATGTTGGCGGAAAATGAAGCAAAGAAGGTGAAAAATTAACTGGAAAACTTGAGTTTGAATCAATTCAATTAAATGGATATAGATGAGGAACAATGATAACTATTTCAGAAAGTGCAGAAGCAATGACAATAGATAATTTTGAAAAATTTATTATTGATAGTTTAGCAATAGAAGTACAAAATGCTATTGAATATGCTATTGCAAAAGGACAAGGATCTGCAAAACTTGAACCACAAGGAATAATTACTAATACTAATATTCTTAAACATAAATTAGCACCAACTGAAAAAAATATTTCTTATGATACAATTCAAAAAATTATTTCTTTACTTCCAACTGGTTATCATAATAATGCTAAATTTATTATGAATAAATCTACTTTATTTACACAAATTCAAGCAATTAAAGATAAAAATGATAGACCAATTTGAAACCACACAAAAAGTGATGAAACATTAAAATACAATATCTTTGGTTATGATGTTATTTTATGCGATGAATATCCAGAATATTCAGAAACAGAAAAATCAACATTTATAACATTTGGGGATTTAATTCAATATAAATGAAACTTTCAAAAACAATTAAACATTACTAAATCAACAGACTTCTTATTTGATCAAGATTTAATCGCATACAAAGCAACATTCATTGCCGATGGAAATACTGTCACAAAATGAGCATTTGTTAATGTGGTAAGAGAGTAAAAAGGAGATAAATTATTATGCCAGTAGAAACAACAACAGAATTTTTAAATTATATTAAATTATTGTTAAGATTATAAGAAAATGATAAAAGTTTTGATAAAGAACTTAAAACATTAATTTTATCTGCAAAAGAAATTTTATTAACTGCTGGCATTCCTATAATTATTATTAATTCTGATAAGGATGAACAAATAAAAGATATCATAGGTATTTATTTTAAAAATAATTTTGGTCGAGAAATTAATGAATTACCAGATTTATTTTATTGGCATATTAGACAATTAAAATTTAAAAATTGAGCAAAATGAATAAAAGAAAATTTAATGACAAAATAATATTAATTTTTAAGCAAACTATTAAAGATGAAATTAATCGCCCAATTTTAAAAGAAAAATACCGAAAAAATATTTTTGGAGAAATATTATCTACACATATTAATGATTATTTTATTGCTAACCAACAAACATTAAAAATGGAACATAAAATTATTATTTATAAACACAATTTTAATAACGAAAATTATGTTGAAATAAATTTATTTGAAAATAATAAAGAATTTTTTATTAAAAGAATATATGATCCTAAAAATGATTACTTAGAATTATTTTTAACATATAAATAATATTGGAGAATAAAAAAATGAAGAAAAAATTTAATTCTTTAAAAGATATAACATCAGAAATGGTTTCATCTATTCAACAATATACATTTGATATTCAAAATAAAATAAAAAATGAAGTTATTAATACTGGAAATAAAATTTTAGCAGAAATAAAAGAAAAAGTTCCAATTAGCAAAAACAATAAAAATCATTTACGAAATTATTTTATTTTAGAAATTAAAGAAAATGAAGATGAAATAATTGCTTACATAAGAGCAAAGAAAAAATATCAAATAGTTCATTTAATTGAATTTGGTGTAAGACATTATTGGTCTGGCACGCAAATTATAGCACGCCCGTTTATGCGACCCGCATATAACAACAATATTAATGAGTTTATAGAAAATATAAAAAATATTATTAAAAATGGGGTTTAAAATTAAATGAATTACTCAATACAAAAAAATTTAAAATTAATAAACGGGTTAATTTCTAAAAATTATTTTAAAATACCTATTTTTTATAATTTTGGTAAAATAGATGATAATAATTTATCAAATTACATTACATACTATGATATTACTGATCAAAGTATTTTATACGCAGATAATATTTCATATGTGAAAAAACAAGTAATTCAAATATCAATTTTTACACAAGAAAGAAATTTTTTATTAGAAGAAGAATTAGAACAAATATTAGAAAATAATAAAATCATTTTCAAAAAAATACAAAATTATTATTTAAATGGTGAAAAAATTTATATAACAATATATGAAGTTTATTTAATTAATACAAGAAATTAATTAAAAGGAGAAAAAATATGAACAAAGATAATTTAATTGAGTTTGGACTTTCAAATGTTCATTATGCAATTATTAAAACAATAGATAATAAAATTAGTTATGAAACATCAAAAGCAATTAAAGGTGCTACTAGTTTAGCGTTAAATATTGCTGAAAATACAACTACTATTTATGCTGATAATATTTCCTATTATATTGCTCATTCTAATTAAGGTTATACTGGAACATTAACTATTATTAAACCAAGTGATACATTTTTAGAAGAAATTTTTGGATTAATAAAAGATAAAAATAATATTAGATTTGAAAAATCAAATATTCAACCAAAATAAATGGCATTTGGTTTTGAAATTGATGGTGACACCGTAAAACGAAGAATATGACTTTATCGAGTTAATTTAAAAAGGTCTAATGAAACACACAATACAAAAAATGAAAATGTTGAAGCAGATACTTATTCATTTGAATTTAATGCCTTGCCCAGAGCAGAAGATAATATTATTAAAAGTTATATTAGTGAAAATACTAATAAAAATATTTTTAATAGTTGATTTAATGAATTATACAAAGAAAATAGTGAAATACATTCTGAAATAATTAAAATCAATATTAGTAAAATTAATAAAATAGAGAAGCCAATCATTCATGTCACAAACGCAGCAATTACAACAACAGAACAGTTAAAACAACAATTTAAAGATGTTGTTTTAAAAGCAGTTAAATCCGTAGATATTTCTTTAACAGAAACTGATTTTGATTACTTTATCGAAAGTAAAGGTGAGGATTGACCAATTAATATTACAATTGATAAAACTGTTGAAGTTAAAATTGAAGGTAAAAACAATGCTACTGGTCAAACAAATCCGATTGATGTTGTAATTAAAAATTCTTAAAAAATATTTAAGAATTTAAAGGAGTTAAATATGAACAAAAAAATTAAAGTTGGGAATGTTGATATAAATATTAATACAAGTGCTTATTTTTTAATAATTTATGAACAATTAACTGGTAGTGATTTAATTACTGATTTTGAAAAAATAAAGAATGAAAAATTTTCATATAAACAATTACTAGATATGTTGTTTTCTTTTTCATATAATTATGATAATAATTTAGATTATAAAGAATTTTTCCAAAGTATCCCATTATCAGAAATTATGAATGAAGCATTTGTAACAAAATTAAATAATTTAATAGCAGAGGTATTTATTTCAAATAATAATATTAATGAAAAAAAAGTAGTTAATCAAAATTTAAATAAAAATTGAACTAATACTTTTATTTGTTTAATTAAAGAATGCGGTTATTTAGTTAGTGATTTAAAATTATTTACCTTAAAACAATTTTTAAATATTATAGCATTACATTCAGAAAGATATCAAGATGTTAATAATTTTTCTAAAAAACCAACACAAGAAAAAATAAATAAAATATTTTTTGGAGGTTAAAATTTAATGGCAGAACAAATCAAAGGAATGCATCTTGAAATTAGTACAAATTTATCAAATATAAATACATAAGTCAAAAAATTAGCCGATACTGTTAATCTTTCAAATCGAAAACTTTCTAATCTTGATGCTAATTTAAAATTTAAAAATGGCAAAGAACTTGATAATTTAAGAAATAAAATTGTTGAATATAACAAAAATATTCAAAATAAAGTAAAACAAAAACAGCAATTAATTAATAAAATAAATGAATTACAAAAAAAATAAAAAAGAATATTTAAATCAAATTAAAAAAACTGAAATATCAATTAAAAATGCAACAGATGAAAAACAAATTAAAAAATTAAATGTTGAATTATCTCAATTACAAAAGAAATTTAATTCAATACCAAGGGAAATTGAATTTACAAATTTAACTATTGATAGAATTGATCGTAATATAATTAAGTTTAATAGCGACTCAAAAGAAACTAACAAACAACTATCTAAAATAAGTGGCGATAAATTTATTAAATTTGGAAACAAATTATCAGATATAGGTAAAAAATTAAGTGCTTATATTACAATACCATTAATTGGTATTAAGGCTATTTTAGGAAAAATAACAAAAGATACGATTTTATTTGGTGAAGAATTAAATAAAACATCACAAAAAATTAATATTTCAACTGATAATTTACAAAAATTTAGATTTATTGCTAAAAAGATTGGTTTAGAAACTGAAAATATTGAAATTTTATTTCAAAAACTAAATAAAACAACCTATGAATTGTCACAAAGCATTATTAATGAAAGTACTGATGCATTTCAACAATTAGGAATTAATATTAAAAATACTAGTGGGGAATTAAAAAATACTGAAACTATTTTTTTAGAAACAAAAAATGCACTATCTAAAATAACAAATGAAACAGAAAAAAGTAACTTTATTTTTAAAATTTTTGGTTATTAATTAGGTAGTAAAATTGCTCCGTTATTATTAAAAAGTAATGAGGAAATAAAAAATTTAACTAATAATTTTAAAAATTTAACATTAATTTCAAATGAAAATATTAAAAAATCGACAGAATTAAGTAATAAATGAAGTGAATTAACACAAAAACTATCAATAATAAAAATGGAATTAGCAATAGGTTTATTTCCTATTTTTGAAAAGTTTGTTAATTTTATTGATAGTGATTTAATACCTTCAATTAAAAAAATAACTGATACTTTTAATTCATTAAGTGTTAGCCGAAAAGAATTAATATTTAAAATTTTAGGTATATTAACAGTTATGGCACCCACTGTATTAATATTCGGAAAATTAATATTTATTGGAGGTTTATTAATAAACACCATCAATTTATTAAAAACAGCTTTTTTGGGGTTATCATCTTCAATGGGTGCAATCGGAAAAATAGGAATAAGTATTATTGGTGCTTTATTAGTACCTTTATTAACCCAAAATGAAGAATTTAAAGAATTATTAAAAGAATTAGGGAATATTTGTAAACAATTATTAATTCCAGTTATTGAATTACTTAAAAATTTATTTCAAGCAGTAATGCCAATTTTAAAACAAATTTTTACATTATTTAATGGATTAGCATCTATTTTTGCTAAGATTGGAAAAGCAATTATAACTTTTTTAATACCTCCATTTAATTTTTTAATTAAAATTTTAAATAGTATTATATGACTAATAAATAAAGTATGAACAGGGCTAAAATATTTAACATTTGGATTAGTAAATGTTCAAATTCCATCATTACCAGAAATTCAAAAACCATCATTACAACAATCAACTCTTAATACAAAAAATATAAATAATAGTAATACATTTAATAATAATTTTAATATTTCAAATAATATGGATATTGAATAAGCAACAAATCAAATTCTTACACAAATGGGAAATAAAATAAATAGGAGTTAACATTTTATGATAGTTAGAACATTTAAATTAAAAACAAGTAATAATGAAATTATTGACTTACAAAATACTAGTGATATATTAACCATTTCTTTTAATAATCTTGGCATTGGTTTTAATAATTCTTTTTTAAATGTTAAAAATAACTTTATTTTAGAATCAAATAAAAAATTATTAAATGAATTATCCTTAAAATTTTTATTTATAAACCCTAATGCATATCAAAAATATCGTGATTTTATTGAAAAAATAAAATATGAACTCGCTAACTCTGAATCATTAAAATTAATTTATGGTGTTACATATAATAATAACTATAATGAATATTATTGTGATGTATATATTAAAAATATCGGTAAAAATGAATTAAACCAATTCAATAATTTAGAAATTTATTTTATTTTAGAACAAGTTTCTAATTGAAAAAAAGAAATTCAAATTGAGTGAGAATTAATTATTGATACAAGTGGCGGAAAAAAATATAATTATAAATTTGGAGCATTTAAATACACAAGTATTTATGATCAAACAAAGAAAATTAAAAATAACAGTGATTTACCAGCAAAAGGCGAAATAATCATAAATGGTGCATCAATAAATCCACATATAAAACTTCTTAAATATAATAAAGAAATTAGCGAATGTAAAATTTATGAAACAATTAAGTAAAATGAGGCAATTATTATTAATACAACTATCGAAAATCAAAAAATTATAAAAGTTATTAAAGATAAAAACAATAAAATTAAACAAGAAATTAATATTTACGAAAAACAAGATTTTAATTTAAATACATTCTTTACAATACCAATAGGAGAATATAAAATTAAATACTTTAATGATCTACCAACATCAAAATTAGCAGGGAGTTTAGAAATAAAATACTATGAAGAATATTTATCAGTCTAATTATCTTAATATTAATATTTTTTCACAAATTAATTTAAACTTTAAAGATAATAGTATTGTTGAAAAGTATAATATTTATGAAGATATTTATGTTTTACAAGTTTCAAAATTTATATTAAGTAAAAATAATATAAACGCCATTATTGGGGATTATGTTTATATAACTAATGATATTAATCAAAAAATATATTTAGGAATAATAACAAATATTGAAAATATTGAAGAAAATAAATCTTGCATAGTTAGATGTAAACCAATAATGGGGATTTTTGATTTTAAAATTTTATCTAAAGATATAATTGGTCGTGATATGGCGGGATTCATTAGAGAAAAAATAAAAGATTATTTTAATCAAGATAATTTTTTAAACGAATTTTTAGAAAATAACTTAAAATTAATTGATAAAACTAAAATGTCTTATATTAATTTTTTTAATAAAAATGAAGCGGAAATAAGTTTATTTGATTTTTATAAAATTGCTTACGACCAAACAAAAAATTATGTATCTTTTGAATTAGACATAAAAAATAAAAAAATTAATATAACTTTTAATTCGCCAAATAACGAAAAATATTATTTAAAAGATAATATTAATGATATTTATAATTTAAAAATAGATGATTTTTATAAACAAGCAATTAATAAATTAGATATTTATGATGAAAATAATAACTTTAAAGGAAGTTGGTATTTACTTAAAAATAATGAAATTATTAATAATAAAAAATTAGAAAATTTAAATAAAATTTTAAATATTTGAAATAAAATTTCAGAAGAAATAAAACTTACCTTTGAAAAAGAAAAAATTACACTAGAATTAATTAAAAATTTTCCGATTGGCACGAAGTTGGAATGAGGTGATAGTTATAAATTAAAAGAATCTAATAATTTATGAGAATTTTATATGAAAGAAGAAAATAATTATAGAGATACTGGTATTAGTGAAACAGATAAAGAAATTTTAAAAGATTTAAAAATACAGCCAAAGAATCAATTTTTGTTTTCTGTTCCAAATAATGAAAATACTTGAAATGAAATAGCAAAATATAGCATTTTTAATTGAAATGAATTTTTAGAATTAGAAAAATTTATAACAGAACCACAAACAGAATTAAAAAATTTAGAGGATGTTAAAAAATATATTGAAAATATTAAAAATAAAAAAGATATTGAAAACAGAATTTTACCAATTATAAATAAAACGGCTAAATTAGATAAAAAAATTAATATATTTGATTATGCTAAACAAGAATTAGAACAAAGCAAATATTCACATTCAATAGAATTTGATATTAATAAAAATACAAATATTTTAGATTTAAACAAAATAAAATTAGGCGATAAATTTATTCTATATTTTAATAACAAAGAATATGAAACAATATTATCCGCAATTCAATTTGAAAATAACAAAAATACCATTCATTTAGTGTTCGGAAAAGCAAGAATTAATTTTATTTATATGTTAAAAACAAAAAATATTTAACTTTAATAGACAATTTTAATTAATGACGGTATCATCACATTATAAAAAGGAGATAAAAATATGTTTTTAGATAAAAAATTAAAATTATAATACGAAAACCTTAATAAAAATTTGTTTTTCATCATAAAATAAACAAGAATACTTTTTAGAATAATATTGCCCCAATAATGAAGATGAAAGAAACCTTTATTGTCATGGTGGTGAACAATGAAAACTATATAATACAAAAAAATTTAAAATAATTATTGATACATGAGATTTAAATGAAGAAATTGAATTTTTACAATCTTGTCAAGAAAAAATAATAAAAAAAGAAAATAAAAATAATACTAATTGGGAAATTAAAAAATAAAATTATAAATACATAATTAATAATTTATTTAAAAAGGAAATAACAAAAATGAAAGAAAAAGAAAATATTTTAAAAAAAAGCTTTGATCAATGCATGTTACAAATAATAAATAATCAAAAAAATATTGATTTTATTTTAGAAAATTTTTGAATTGATATTAAAAGCATAATTTTAGAAAAAATGAAAGAAAAATTAAAAACTAATTTTTATTTAAATAATAGTAAAAATTCTTATAATTATTAATTATTTAAATTATTAATTTTTTCTTTTCTTATAATTTCTAATTGTTCTATTTCTTTATTTACTAATTCATTAATTTTTTGCTCTAATTCTTTTATTTTTTTCATAAGCTTTATTCAATTTTGTATCATCATATTTATTTTCAAAATTATTTAATTTTCCTAATCTTAAAATAGTATCTTTTATTGAATCATTTATAATTTTTTTACATTCGTTAATTTCTTTATAATTACAAAAATTTTGATCTAATTCGTTAGAATATTTATTTATAATTTTTTCTTTTTCTTGTTTAAATTCTAAATTAATTTTACAAATATCACAATTATTACAATAACATTCTTTATTTTTATCCATTTTATTTTATCTTCTTTTAATTAATTAAATAATATCATATTAATTTTTATAGACAATTTTAATTGTCTTTTTTATTTGACATTATATTTTAATGACGGTATGATGACACACGACCAAATGAGGTGAATAAAATTGGCAGTTGTAGGAAAAACATTTAATAATCACAATATTGAAGCAGTAGATTACGCAAACATACAAAATTATTTTTTATCAAATAACACAGAAAACAAAGCGGGAATTATTCAAAACAATGAAAAAGTACTTTATACGCAAAATAATAACAAAATCACTTTTAATCAAAATTATATTTTAATTTATGGCAGATTATTAGAAATTGAAGAAAATACAGAAATAGAATTAATTCAACCCAGCAATCCAAACGAAACTTATTACGGATATGTAATAATAAAAGTAAATTTAGGACAATCTGATCCAGTTAATTTAGAAATTAAATACAATAACGGCTCAACCCCAAATTCACAAAATGACAATCTAATTAATAAAGAAAATGGTATTTATGAAATAGCATTAATTAGTTATCAAGCAACATCAAATAATATTACAAATATTAAAGAATTAATAAATTACATTGAAATTAATCAATTAACTAAAAATATAACTGAAATTAAAAACATTAAACAAGAATATGAAAAAATAAACAATGAAATTAATAATACTGATCAAAAAGCAAAAGATGTAGAAACACGAATAAATAATGAAATTATTAATATTAAAAGGAGATTTAATGTTTAATGGAACAAGTACTTAAAATATTTGCAATTATATTATCCTTATTAACTGGTGGAGGAACTGGAACTATTGCGGTGTTATTAAATAAGAAAAATAAAAATATTAAAGAACAAAATGATAATTTACAAAAAGAAAATGAAAACATTAAAGGAGAATTAAAAACAATCAACAAAGAAATATCAAATATACAAAATATAAACAATATTTATGTCAAAGAATTTAACAAATTAAAAAGCGAAATTCAATTATCAATTTTGCGAATTGAAACAAAACTAGATATTATAACAGTTAATTTCAACAACAAATTATCAAACAATAATGAAATAAATATCAAACATAAACAAGGAGATAAGAAAAATGAAAAATAAAAAAATTAAACTATTCTTTTTAAGAATACTATACTGAACTATTCACGGATTAACATTAGGGATACCCGCATTACTAGCACAATTTAATAAATTACTAATTAAATTAAAAGATAAAATTAAAAAAGAATGTGATCAATTAGATGATGAAAAAATAGAAACAATAATCAAAAATGATGATGAAAAATAGAGGAATAAATAAATGGGAATTAGAAAAATAACATTTGATAACGGTGATATTATTTTAGCAAAAGACCAAGCAATATTATACTATTTATTATTAAAACAGCAAACAAAAACACTTTTACCTAATGGTGAAAATATATATAAAAATTCAACAGGATTTTTAATTCAAAATGAAAGTGAAAAACTACAATATACACATAAAATAATAGATAATGGCGTTGAATTTACTTTTAATCCGCAATTATATTTAAGTATTTGTGGTCATATTATTAAATTAGAAAAAGATACAAAATATCTTTTTGATTGAAATGATATAGAAAATAATGAAAATTATTATATTGTAGTTAGAGTTGATTTAAGTAAAGAAACAAAAATAATAAATAATGAATTAAAAGAATTTGGCAATCCTGTTAAATTAAAATTAATTAATACAAAAGAAAGTTTAACCAAAGATAATTTAAATCAAAAACCTAATGATGGAATTTACGAATTTCCATTAATAAGTTTTATAAAAAAATATAATCCAGATAATAGTTGAGAAATTAAAAGCAAAGATGAAAATAAATATTTATTACCACTTTTAATGGAATCAAATCGCAACCCACCAAAGTTACTAACAATCACCCAAAAAATTAAAGAAGAAAAAGAACTATTACAAGAAAAACAAAATCAACTAAAAGATGTTAAAAATTATTTAACAAATTTAGAATATAGAAAAATGCAAGAATTAGAAGAATTGGAAAATTTAATGAAAGAACTAATTAAAATTCCTAAAAATAAAAGGCCACAAATTCCAGAAAATAGTAATTGAAAATTAATATTAGATTATTATTCTGAATTTTCAGATTTATCATTAAACCAAATTAATATTAATAATATGTGATATCTCTCGATTATAAAAAAAGATGATAATAACTATTATCTTAAAAAATTTAAAAATAATCATAAAAATATTACGGGGAATCATTGAAATAATGGAATTGCAATTAACCACGAATGATTTAGAGTTCCATCTATTTATAGATGAGAATTAAAAATTGAACCAACTGAATTACCTAAAATTGATAAAGGTACGGGTAAAATACTAAATTTAAAAGTAAAAAACGAACTAATAAGTTCGTTTTTTACTAATCTTATAAATTTTATAATGTAAGAAAAATGTAGATATTTTGTAAATTATAAAATATGCAATATTTTTTATTATATAAATTGTACTTGCGGTGTGAAACTTTTTTATAAATTACCGCCCCCCCTTTTTGAATTAATAGTTAATTTTTAATAATTAATTTTAATAAATATTTCAATTTAGTATTTTACCCGTACCTTTATCAATTTTAGGTAATTCAGTTGGTTCAATTTTTAATTCTCATCTATAAATAGATGGAACTCTAAATCATTCGTGGTTAATTGCAATTCCATTATTTCAATGATTCCCCGTAATATTTTTATGATTATTTTTAAATTTTTTAAGATAATAGTTATTATCATCTTTTTTTATAATCGAGAGATATCACATATTATTAATATTAATTTGGTTTAATGATAAATCTGAAAATTCAGAATAATAATCTAATATTAATTTTCAATTACTATTTTCTGGAGGTTCTTGTGGATTTCAAGTTTTGGGTTTATTATTTTCTTTGCTTTCGTTATTATTATTTTTATTGCAAGCAATTAAATTACTACTTCCACTAGTAATTAAACTAATTGCACCTATTATGATAAGTAATTTTTTCATTTTTCTATTCTTCCTCAATTATAAAATAATTGCCTATGGTATTTGTAATAATTTTTCAACCATGGTTAGGGTTAGATAAAAAATGATTATTTATTTCTTCAAAATGATTGTAAATAATATTAATTAAAGTATTAATATCTTCATCATTAATTGATCCGCCTCAACCACTATGATCTTTTTTATGAAAATTAGTAATTTCTGATTTGATTTTATTTTTAAATTCTTGATAATTATTTGCATTTTCTTGATAAATTTGTTTAATTTTATTTCATTCATTTATATTAATATCTAATTTTAGTTGATCATGAGCTAAAAATTTATAGTATTTTTCAATTTCATTATATTGATTATGTGATTCATGTTTAACTATTGTATGATCAGAATTAATTCATCAAAGAATAGCAGTTCCTGCAATTAATAATCCCCCAATTACTAATGATAAACCTAAAGTTTCGGGAGCTAATGCTGCAGCAGTACCAGCTTCTGTTCCAATAACCGCTCCTTCTGTTGCTACAAATGCAGATCCTTCTATCGCTGATAAAGTTTCAGCTGCTGTCAGACCTTCTGCTACAGTACTTTCTGATAAAAGTGGAGTCATTTCTACTGCTTCCCCCGTTTCTGATGAAACAACAGTACGAGTGGTTGATAAACTATTTTTGATATAATTATCGGTAGTTGATAAACCTTTTATTGGCGATATTCCGGTCATTTTTGAAATCCCTAAAATTCCAGCACCAGAAATTCCGGTAGAGGTAAGCCCCAAACTAACATCTCTTAATTTATCTTTAAATGCTTTTTGTTCATTTTCGGGTAATGATTGATAATGTTGATTGATTTCATTTAATTTTTGTTGTTTTTCTTCTTTTGAAAGGGTATTATATTTATTTATCGCTTTTTTAATTGTTGTTTCTTGTGAATTTTCAATATTTATTTTTATTGGTTTATTTACAGATAAATTTGTATTATTATTTACGGTAGATTTATTTAGAATTGTTATATTTGTTTTTGGTTTTTCTGCTTTTGTTAATTTTTGTTGTTTTTGTATATCTGTATTTTTTTCTTGTGAATTTATAATATTTTCTTCATTTGTATTTTGTAACAAAATAAAATTATAATGATTTTCATTTACATGAAATATTTGTAAGTTTGCATTTGGATTATTTGTTTCAAATATGTTTCTATTATTTACATTAATATTAGAACCTAGCAAATTACCAATCGCTAAAATTTCAAGTTGCCCACCCCACGATGAGGATTGTCTCATTCTTTCTAAGTAATTATTAATATTAATTTCATTTTCGCTTATCTGAATTGCACTGCGAAAAGTTTCAATCTGATTTATCTGTGAATTTATTTGTGTTGAATTGTCTAAATTACCTCTTATATAATCAACAACACGATTACGAAACACATTTGTTACTAAATTATTTGCTATTTGATTTTGATATCATAATTGATTTAAATTTCTATTATTTTCTAAATCATATTGCTTTAATAATTTTTGAATAAGTTGTAAATATTTTAAATTTTCTTCACCAAATAATTTGATAAATCGGTTTTTAAATTCTTCATTATTATTTCTTATTGACAATAAATATGCTGTTGCCACAGATCAAAACAAACAACTATTATCTGATGGTACATTATACATGGTATTTTCTTGTTTTTTATTAGAGTCTAGACCTTGTGTTTCGCTAGTTCTGGGATGATCACTAACAGAAATATTTGAATTACTATTATTTTCAAATTTAGAAATTTTATTTAAAAAACCACTTTTAAATCCACCAAAACCAATATTTTTAATATTGATAACATTATTATTTATATTTGAAGTATGCGGTTGTTTTTTATTTATTTTTATTTTTTTTATTAAAAAATCTAATTTTTTATTTAAATCAGTAATATTGGTATTTTGTTCTGAATTAAAAATTAATTCTTTTGCAAATTTACTATAAATTTTTAAAATATCTTTATTTGGTAATTTTATTTTTTCTTTTTTAAAAAATTCTTCAACAAAATCTTTGCTTATTTTTTCATTTAATATATTTCTAATTTCATTAGTAGTTGAATTATATGAAATTCAAAATATTTCATTTTTTTCTTTATTTATATTTATTCCACTATTAATTAATATTTGAACAGCTTCTTCATATTTTTCTATAATTGATCAAATAAAAGGTGTTCAATTATTTTCATCTGAAATATTAATATCAGCATTATATTCAATTAATTTTTTAATTATTTTTATATTATTTTTTTGATTTTGTCCAAATATTATTGCAAATAATAATGGTGTTTGTCCCATTTTATTTTTTGAATTAACATTAACACCATTTTCAAGCAATAATTCAACAGCTTCCAAATTACTATTTGCAATTGTTATATGTAAGGGGTTATCAACATTAATATTTGTTGTATTTATTACATTAATAAATTTTCATATTAATAATTCTAAAAAATCAAGATTATTTTTAATTTCATCTTTATTTTCACTATTATAATTTTCATTAATTAAAGAATTAAAAAAAATAATAGGTTTTAAATTTAAATCTTCAACTCTTCACTCACTTTTATAAAATAATTTTAATTTTTTTATTTTTTCATTATTTTTAAAATCATTTAATTGTCTAAGCATTATTTTTTTTATTCTAAATTTTCAAAGATTTCACAATTTATTTTGTTTTTTTTCTAATTCAGAATGAGAAATGTTCCCTAACATTTTTTTTACTTCTTCTTTTACAATTTTTTCTTGTTCATATAATTGTTTTTCTTTAATTTTAAAAAAATCCCAAAACAATATTTCATTAATCTCATCTTCATTTTTATCCAAAACTTGAAATAATAAATCATAGCGTATTTTGTTATTATTTGTTCAATCTATTGTTAAATTCATTTTATTAAATTTATTTTTATCAGAAAATATTATTTTCATTAATTCAAAATAATTAATTTCTATAGATAATTTTTCAAAAATTTCTTTTCTTTTTTCTTCCACATATTTACTTGATGCTATTCATCCACCTATTAATTGTTCAGAATAATCTTTTCATTGAATTTTATCATCATTTGTAGAATTAATAATATTTTGAATATTTTCTTGAATATTTTTAAATTCAACTTGTTTACTATCTTTTTCATAATTAAAGTATTTAAGATAAGAACCAAATCTCATTGCTTCACTTGTAATAAAAATAATTTTTGCTAAATCATCTTTTGTTGTTTGATTTTGATTACTTTCATTATCAAGAAATGATAAATTTTTAATTGCACTATTTAAATTTCTTTTAGTAATATCAATATTTTGATTAACGGTATTTAACCCTTTATCTTGATAAGAACCATTATAATTTAATTTATTTTTTTTGCTTTTATTTATTAAATATTTTTTTATTATTTCTTCATTTATTTTATTTTCTTTTATTTTTTTATGTTCAATTGTATTTATATTACTTTCAATAATTGAAGTTATTTTATTAAATAAATTATCTCATTGATATTTTTTTATATTTTCTTCAGATTCTTTTTTAATTTCTGATTTTAATTTTCCTTTATTTAGTAAATTTATAGAAGTTTGTCTTATTTTTTGAATTTTTTGATAAGCATTTAATTCTTCTTGAATTTTATTAAGATATATTTTTTCTTTATTTAATGTTTCAATTTTTTCTTTTAATTCATTTAATTTGCTAATACTTTCTGAATCTTCATTATTTATTTGAATTTTATAAAATAAATTTTTATTTAATAAATCAATTTTTTCTTTATTTTCTCTATATTTTTTTCCGCCTCATTGTTTTTTTAAATTTTCTTTAATTTCATCAATTTTATTAATTATATGTTGGCTATTGTTAAGTTTTTTTAAATCTAAAAGCTTAATTTCTTCATTTATTTTATTTCATTCATTCAATTCTTCTGTTAAATTTTTTATTTCTTGCTTTCATTCATTAATACTTTTTTCTTCTTTAAAATAAAAATATTGATTATTTTTATTAATAAATCCTTGTAAATAAAAATTATCTAAATTAATTATTAATTTTATTTCATTATTTTCTTTATTTTTTAAAGTTAAAACTAAAATTCTTATTTTATTTGCATCAAATTTTTTTAATTCTAAAATTTCATCTAATTTTTCAATAATTTTAATATTGTTTTCTCGTTCATTTCTTTTATCTTGTGTTTCAAAATAATCTGTTCTAATAATTCCTTCATTATTTATCATTCTTAACGGATCAAGTTGATTATTTTTAATAAGTTCTTTTATAATTTTTTGAATATTATCAGAATAATTTTCATTTAAAATAATTTCTTTTTCAATAATGTCAAATTCACTATCTGAAGTTGTTAATAATTCAGAGTTTTGATCATCTTGCATTTTTGGAGTAGTTGATATATTTTCGTTATTTTGTCTTTTTTTAATATTGTGTTTTATATTGGGTGCTGCTGCAATGACTGATGGTATTACATTTCCAGTTACCAAAATTGTTCCTAGTAACCCTAAAAGTTTTTTCATGTTATTTATTTCCTTTCTTCCTTGAAACTTTTTATTAATTTCTATTGACATTATATATATATATATATATATATATATACAATAATTATATATATATATATATATAATAATTTTTAAGTATATTTTAGAAAGGCGTGAAAATTATAATGATTATTATTATAATTATGATTGTATTAATATAAATATGCTCGGATGATTATTTATTTAAATTTTAATATAATAATAATTAGAATTAACCCCTCATATGGCATTTAAAATGCTCTTAATAACGGCCATATTATTTTAATTATTTATTTGACATTATATTTTAATGACGGTATCATCGTCATGTAAATTAAAGCGAAAGGAGTAAATATATGAAAATTAATGATTTAAAAATAAAAAAAATCAATGACTCAAACGATAAAGGTTATTTTAATGTTGAAAAAAATTATAATAAGGTTAAAGAATCAATATCAATTTCTATAACAGTTAATAATATTGATGATGCTATTGAATTTTTGGAAATAAGTAAAAAAATAGTTTAATTAAACTATTTTTATTTATAAAATAAAATACTAACAAGCAATTAATATTATTTTTTTAACTCCTATTTATTATATTTCCCATACATCTACACACTTTATTTGTTAATGCTTCTATATCTTCAAGTTCAGATAATCTAATATTTGTATAATTTGTATATTTTTTAAATTCTTCTTCTAATAAAAATATTCTTTCTTTTAATCTATCATTTTCTTTTAAAATTAAATCTAAATTATTTTCATTATTTTTATTCATGTATTTTTCACCTCTTTAATTTAATTAAAAAAGTGATTATAATCATTTAAATTTCTATTTTTTTTATTGATAAACATAATAATTATGTTATAATGAAGCTATAGAGTGATAGTTGGTTTATTATTCTTTTTATTTATTAAACTAATTTAATAATATCATATTTATTTTTTTAGACAATGTTAATTGTCTTTTTTTATGCCGCCTTTTTTATTTGACATTATATTTTAATGACATTATCTATATAAAGCAAAATTCAAAGACGGAGTCCTATTTGCTAAATGGGAATTAAAAAATTTCTTGAAACTGGTTGACATAAAGTCCTGCGAAAGTGGGCATTAATTACCTATATATACAAAATCCTTACTAGATTAAGTAAGTAATATGACAAAAAAAGCATATATAATTTTGCATAGGCGGTGATAATCATAGCTGTTTGTTTTAATAAAAATTAATATAATTAATAGCGTTTAATTATATCAGCATTATGTATATCACAAGATTAATAGTAATCTTGTTTTTTATTAAAACTAGATTTGACAAATATTTAAAGTGGAGTTAGTGTGCGGGTATTATTAATTTATAAATAAAAATAAAAGAGGGCAAAATAAATGATAAATATTGATAAAAACTTTTTTAACAACTTTAATAATTTGTTAGATAAACAAAGTATTGAAATAATTCAACAAAATTTAGAAGATTGTGATGAATTAATTTTTAAAAATTATAAAATTGATGAAACTTTAAAATAATTTAAAGATTATAAAGTAAAAGAAACAAAACCAAGAACATTAACTATTTTAAATGGGAAAATAACTTTTAAAAGAAGAAAATATTATAAAATTAATCCAGAAACAGGCAAAGAAAAATATATTTTTCCTTTGGATAAACTTTTAGGAATTGAAAAATGACAAAGAATAGATAATTCTGTTAAAGAAAAAATATTATCATTTATTGGCAATAAAAAAACATATCAAGATATTTTAGATACTATAGAACATGTAAAAATTTGTATAAAAACAATTTCAAATATTATGAAAAATGCAAAAACTGATAAAGAATATTATATTAATAAAACTGATAAAAAAATAAAGGTACCTCATACTTTATATATTCAAATTGATGGAACTTATTTAAAAATGTGAAATGAAAATAAAAAGGGGAAAGAAAAAATAAAAAAACATAGTATATTTTCAACTGTTCATACTGGTTTTTATAAAACAAAATCAACTAAAAAAAGACCTGTAATTGCAAATAAATTAGGTGTTATAGAACTAGATAATATTCCAGAATATATTAAAAAAAAATAGTAAATTAATTAATTTTGTTAGTAAATTGCTTACATTAATTACCAGTTATTATGACATTAATTATAATATTGAATTTATGGTATTAGGAGATGGTGCACCTTGAATTAAAAATATGGTAAAATTTATTCAAGAATATTTTCCTAAAAATAAAGTACATTACACGATAGATAAATTTCACCTTACAAGTAGATTTAAAAAATTATATCCTTATCAAAGTAAAAAAAAACAAAATAAAGAAACATATCATAAAGCAGTTAATTATTTTTTTAATGCTAAATATGAAAAATTATTAGAATGTTTAGAAAACAGTGTTTCTTTTATAAAAGAATAAAAAATTAAATTCTTAAAAGAAACAATTAGATTAATTAAAAATAATGAAGAAGGTGTCAGAAATCAAACATTATGAAATAATATTGGTTGTCATATTGAGGGTGATATATCACATTACTGTAAAGGTATTTTGGTTAAAAAAGCAACTTATCATGAAAAAACTCTTAAAAATAAATTAAATACTAGTATGATGAATTTTAAAAATAAAATTAGTTTATTTAATACTAATGAACCATTAGAAGAAAATAGAATTAATTATTTAGTTAATAATTTTGTAAATAATAATTTGCAACCAAACTTATATTTTTATTAGTTTTATCTAAGAAATTAAATAACTTTAATAAACATGTATTTTTGTTGTGGAAAAATTTAAAAATAATGAAAAAATATATTGACAATAAAATTAAAAGTAATACAATTTAAGTAGGTAAGTGGTATATTATTCCACAATTTCTAAGATATTAATTAAAACCCTTAAATAATACATACAACCTTTTTTATTAATTTTATTTTATTAATTGCATCATTTAAATTATCTATTACTAATTTATTGTCATTATATTTAGATCACTTTACATCAACTATTTCTTTAGTATATCCATCAATAATTGTTGATTGATAATATTTCTCTCCTTTTCAAATTAAATATGTTACATCAGTATATAGCACTGAAAACATTGTTTTTATATCATTGAATTTACGATTAATTAAATCAGGATATCGCAATAAACTTTTTTCTTTATTCTGTTTATATTTCATTTTTCTTATCATTTTTCTTACATATTCAGGTTGTATTTGATTATTATGCATAATCTTTAAAACTTTTTTTGAATTATATTTTATATCATAATTTTCCTTCAAATATTTAGTAATTCTTCGATATCCAAAATGTTTTAAATTTTCTTCATAGACTTTTACAATACCATTTATTGCTTTTTTATCTTTTTTGCTACTGTCATAATTTTTATATTTATCTCAATAACTACGTTTTAACCCCGTTACTTCTAATAATAATTTTATTTAATATTCATGACAATTTTGTTTAATAAAAGAGACGATTCTTAATTTGCTTAATTGTAAAAGTCATAGAGCTTTTTTAATAATTTATACCTTGTTTTATAATATTATAAATCTCTTTTACCAAAATATATTTTAGGTCCTTTATGATTGTTTAATTTCCCTTTTTTATGATTTGCTCATCAAGATTGTAATGTATTTTCATTTAGATTATATTGCTTTGCTACTATTTAACAACTTTTTTGTTTAATTTCCTCAATGATTTTTGTTCTAAATTATGATGTATATTTGTTATATTTTTGACCTTTTCTTGCCATATAAAAATACACCTCCTTTAAAAGTTTAGCAAAGTCTTTTTTTTACTTTACTTACTTTTTGGAGTGCACTCTTAATCTCTTTTTTTATCTTGGTTTAAATATAATTTTAATAGGATTATTACTATTATTTTTAATTCCTAATGTAGCTAATTTATAAACATTTAATTTTATATCTTGAATATTACCGAAAGAATTAAAATATTTTTCTAGAAGACCAAACAATAATTTAGGTAGTAATGTTTTTGAAAATCTAATTTTTAATTTTACATCATTAGTATAATATGATCGTAAATATGTTTCTTTAATCTTATTATCAACATTATTGGACCAAGCAGTTATTTGCAATTAAAATAGCGCAGTTATTCTTTTTTTATCATCAACATATTGATTTGTATAACTATTAAGTGGTAATCCATTAGTAACACCAGCGACATATTTTGTTTCAGTATCATTTACTTTTATATTTTTAGTATATAAAGTTACTGTATTTTCAAAATTAATATTATCAAATTGTGGTAACCCCCCAATCTTAGTGCGGAAAAATCTGTTAATAAGCATATATTATTACTACAATTATTAATTCCTCTATTTATATTAAAATTTATATTGGGAATAAATCATTGTATCTTAGGTTCATAACATGAAAATTATAAATTATTAAGATTACTTATTTCAATTTTTTTATAAGAATCTTGAAATTTACTGATACTTTAAATTGTTGGGTCAATTTGTTTTAAATCAATTTCTACCTCATAATAATCATTATATTCGGTAATACCATCAAATAAATTAACATCTCATATTTCTTTTTCTTTTTTATTACATTGTGCTGGTGCGGTAATTTTAGTTTTTAATGGCTGAGTTACATTAGCACATCATATATTTTTTGTATAAGGTTGATATTTATATGGAAATGGCGGAAGAACATATTGCGTGTAATTAAAGGTTGGTATTTAATAGTCGTGTGGGGGGTAATAAGAAACTAATTTTATAATTAGTTGTTATATAGCATAAATAATTATTTAATGTAATTTTTGTTTTACCACGAAAAATTCATACTTATAATCGTAAATAATTTTCTTCATTATTTGTATATTGGTTATCGGCATAAAAGATAATTTCAAAATTACCTTTATATAATGTTTGTATTGAAAACATATCAATAATATAACTACAATTTGTTACATCTGGTGTTTGTAAAAATTAACAATCATTATCTTCTTCACTGTCACTAACTGGTGTTTGATCATATACTGCTGTTGTAAGTTCATTAATTAAATAAAATTTGGTTATTTTTTTGATTTAATGGTTTTAGATTATATGTTGAATAAACTATATTATTTGTTGGTTTACCGCCCCTAGTTAAAACAGTACCTTGTATTTTATCAATTAATAAAGTAGTAAAACCAAAACTGGTAGCATTTGCTCCAAAGATAGCACCAACTTTATCATTTCCTTGTTCTCTAAATATTTCAAATGGTAAATAACCATTACCTTTTGCATTACCACTTCAAAAAGTATGGTTATAAAAACTATAAACATTAGCACGCATAAAGCCATTAAGCCATTGAAAATTAGGTCAATTTTTTTCATCTTGATTAATAACTCATTCTCATGGAATACCAAATGAAATAAAGTTTAAGAATTTACCAACTCCACCCGGTATCGCAAAAGGATTAAATACTAACTTTTTTGTATAATTTAAAGGTAAGACAGTAACTTGGCGATTAATAAAATTATTCATATTTAAAATATCTCAAACATTACATGCACCCATTTTATTATACTCAATTTGAACACTACCAACAGTATTTCCGAATTCATCTTTTCTTCTAAAATAAGATGATGCTTGATTACTAATAATATTAGTAAATATATCACCTTTTACCTCTATTTTACTTGGTGGTGTTATTTTTCAATCTTTTGATCAATAAAATTTATAGTCCTTATTTTCTTCATTAATAGAGTTGTTCCGACGGCGGGATTAGTTGCTGTTTAACTTTCTTTATCTGTTATAACAATACCCTCACTATTTTTTTGTTTTCAAAAGTCATATCTACTTTCCATATATTTTTTTCAGTTTTCATAACCATTTATCATAGTTGGTTGAATCCCTTGAATGTTATATAAACTTACTTCGGGTGATGCATAAGTATTAACTTTGTCAGGCGGACAAACGGATACATGTTATACATTAATAAATCTCGTGAATTTATTACTTTTGGATTAAATTGACCTTTAATAATTGGTCGACCAATAAAAGGCATATCAAAAAATATCGGATTACCATAAAATTTAACCTCTATTGCTCTAATGCCGGGTTCTTTTAGTAAAATATCATCTAATTCAATGGTTGATGTATTTGTTTTTTTTCGTTATAAGTTATTTTAGGAAAGCATTATTCTTCCTCGGGGCACTTGTTTGAATAAATTGTCGTACTGATAGAACACTATTACTAATTTTGTCATTAATACTTGAAAAGGTAATTTCTTGTCATAAAAAAATACCATCATATGTTGAATGATAATTAATAACATTTGATGGATATAATCATTGTCTATCTTGAGGAGCGGTATTTATATTACCTCCACCAATATTTAATCCACGGTCATTAAAAACCATATAAAAATTATAATAATCATTAATATTTAATTTATTTGCATCATCATCTAAAATTAATAAAGTATATTGTCTTTCGGTTGATTGTTGGGTAAATACTTGTTCAAATTTAGCTTCTCTAAATTGAATTGAACTTCTATCATCAATCATATAAGTATCTCAATATTTACCAACTTCAACTTCTTTTGTATAAAAGTTATCTGCTTCATTATAATGATTAGTAAAATAACTTAATTTATATTGCTTTAAGTATTCCAACATTCTATTAATATAATAAATATTTCCCCCATCAATTAATTTTCAATAAACATTATTATTTTTATCTTTTAATTTTATAGCGAAAGGTGTTTCATTATTTGCTCATATAGTTGAATTAATTGATTGGTTATTAAAATCATCAATCGTTAATATTTTATTTTCTTCACCTTTATATTTTTGGACTATTTTTAAAATATATTGTCATTGTGCAAT
The DNA here is from genome assembly GCA_964019725.1 of Spiroplasma endosymbiont of Antitype chi. Lineage (GTDB taxonomy): Bacteria > Bacillota_I > Bacilli_A > Mycoplasmatales > Mycoplasmataceae > Spiroplasma. Next base: position 1,218,263 of record OZ026467.1, read on the forward strand.
AGTAATTTCCGTATTATCAAATATTCTTGAATAACTACCATAATCACTAGGCTTTGCGTTATTGGGTTTTCAACCTGTTTCAGTATCAGGAATATATTAACTATAAACATTAAAAGGAAATACCATTCAATGTCGATTATATTTTATATTTTCTCTGATATCTATTAAAGTATCGCGGGCCCGTCTTCTTAGTTATTCGATAACTCCCGGGTTAATTCTACTCATTTTTTTAATTCTCCTTTATTTATGTTCTACCTTGTAAGGCATTTTGATTATTACCAGTTTAATCATATTCTAGTAATTTATTATTATGTTCAATTTCTTTGGATCGCATTTTATCCACTAAAATGGCAATAATAAAATCAAATCCATAATGGCATTCACCGCTAACATCTCATAAATCATAATATTTTAAAACAGTATCAAACGTTTTTGTATAATATTGCTTACGATATGCTTGTAAATATGCTTGTTTTTATAAATCTTTTATTTTAGTTAATAAATATTGTGTTTTATTTTAGTCATTATCTTATTTATCACAAAAAGGACTATAAAAATTACGTGCCAAATATACTTATTCAATAATTTATTTTTGGTCTTCAGTATATGTTTCTAAGGTTGGTGTACCTTGCACTACTTGTAAAGATTGGGATGATGTTCCATCTGATGTTGTTTGACCGGATTGAATAAAAATATCATCAAAAATATCTTGATATACTTTTTTATTACCTTTATTTTAAGTGGCAAGTAAACTATCTTCTAATTTACAATATCAATAATGACTGCGTTTTGCTTATAGTTCTTTTGATTTAATATTAAAACCATCTTCTAAATAAAATTGTAATTTATAACAATTCGCCATTGTAGGTCGTGTATTTAATGTAGTTGAATTTTATAAGAACAACTGATTAGGTTCATTAATCATTTCTCAAAAAAAGAGGTACGATACCTAATTTATTTTTAAATTCTTGTACTAAAACAGGTCTAACATCATCTTTAATTTGTGTTTTACTTTGTCCAACAACTATTTCATTATTTTTATGTCAACCTTTAATAACTATTTTATCTTTGGTACAAATTAAATTTAAAATAAAACCACTATCTGATTGATGATAATTTAATCAAATATCAGCACCTTGTTCAATTTCGTTTATTTTACTTACACGAGATGTAAAGTTAAAAGGATTAATTCATAAATCAATATTACCATCACTAGTTTCTAATAAACCAAAGATAGTTTTACCAATTAAAATCACTGTTAATTTATTTTTATCTAATTTTTCTTTTATTTTATAAGTTTCATATCATCAATTTAATTTTTCTAAAATGTCTTTACGATGCGACTTAAATAAAATATCTTTACCATTTACTAATATCATTTGATGGTGAGCAATAATATTTGCTAAATTAATAGTTCAATCATAATTATAAAATTTTAAAACACCATTAATATCATTTAATTTTGTGGTAAACTAGGGAAAGTATTATTCATGGTTATTTTACTCCTTTAATTTTAAGATAAGTGCATAATTAATAATATTTACTGTTAATAAATTTGGTTCGTTTGCTAAAACTTGAATACATACTTTAATTTTTTGATATTTCTTAATATATTCGTTATATAAATTTAATTTACATATTACGATATTATCCTTTTTTAATTCTTGACAAAGTATTTTTTTAACTTGTCCGCAAACAGACATATAAAGTCTTTTTGCATTTATTAAACGTTCATCGTGGATTACATAAATATATTTTTTCATTAAGTTATTCACTCCCTTTGTTGTCATAATTTATAGTATGCTGAACTATTATGTTTAACCATTGGTATTAATTTAAAATGTAAAGCATAAAAATCACTATCAAATGTATATCATCATATAAGTCTAACATTCGTTCTTCTCTGGCATCTGGTTTATCTTCTCATTGAATTAATTCATATCGGGTTTTACTGACGGGACATTTTTCTCATAATCATTTTAATTGGTTTGTATTTATTAACATTGTAAATGCTTAAATCCGATGTCTTATTTTAAATTTATGTTTTTATGCTGGTTTAAATGTCATATATTGCCCAAAAGTATAATTATATTTTTATCTATTTAAACTTTGTAATGTTGAATATGCACTATCATCAACATCTATACTAATGCCCCGCTGTATTAAATTAAAGTATTGATTTAATTTATTATTATAAAAAACTCTAAAATATCCTTTACTTGTTATAATTCTGTTTTAAATTGTTGAGTAGCATTTGAATGTGTATATTCTGCGACTTTATATGCTTTTTTATCAAATGAATTATATATTCAAAAAACTAGCAGCAGCGGTATGTCACTTAGGACTGATCGCGTTATCAATATCAACGCCACCCAATAATTTCGTTGGTTGAATAATATCTGTTGCTTGCATAATATCACAATATATTTTGCAAAAATTTAACCACTAGTATTACCAGGCAATCCCCAACTCCACACCCTTGCTCTTTCAATATCTAATTTTTCTAATCTTAATTGCTCATTAACTTTATCTTTTGGTAATTTATAATTAAGTCTTCAAATAGAATAATGAATAATAATTTTCATATTTCATTTTTTAATATATTTAATTTGTTCATATTTACTACGCATTATTTCTTAATTAAAAGCTAATAATTCATTACAATAGCCAACAATATATCTTTTTAAAATTTTAGGATTACACGTATTAATTGTTATTTTATTTTGATAACCACGAATAGTAAACTAGCAAACTATAAATCACTTAAATCTTTTTGTTGAAATTGGTTACATTCTTCTCTTCAATTAATTACTAATTTATATTTATTCAAATCAGCAAGGGATTTTAATTTTTATTTCTGACTTGGTAAATGTAAACCTTTACAATATATTTTGCTACCATTTGATAAAGTAAAAGTAAAATTTGATAAATTAATAGTATAAGGTATATTATTTTTCATCTAACATATTTCATATATTTTGAAAGACACTATCTTTTAAATCTTTACTCCAATACATACTAGCAACTATACAAATAGATTCTTTAATTAATAAATTAATTTTTAATAATTCACCAAACATTTTAATATTTAAAATAGTCTTACCACTATATCGTTTACCAATTTTATTAATTTCATTAACTAACTCATATTTTTTATCAAAGGGATATTTATTACAAATAATACTATTTTGTAATAACCAATAAGGCGTTTCTAATAAATAAGTAAAATGATTAAGCATTATTTTCATTTTCTTTTTTAATATCTCTGATATCCGTTTGTAAATTAACAATTATTCGTTGTTGATTATTTAAGTTTAATTCTTTTTCAAGTTCTTTTTATTGCAGTGAATATTTATAGTTAAATGCACGCTGTCAATATAATTTAGCACCATCAGGCGAACGCATCATATATTCAATTATTTCACTTTCAATCCCATTAGTTTGTCTTTAAAGAAAAGGAACTATTTTTTCGCTCTTGTAAGTTTCATATCTTCATCTGTTAGAAATATTGAATTTATTGATTAAATCATTCAAAGTGTAAGGTTTATTGGGTATTTTATCACGTCAAAACTGCTATATTTTACGTTCAAATGTTCGTAAACTTGCTGTTTTTGGATTAAATTCTTTAATTTTTAATCTTTTTTTCATACTAAAATTGCTATTATTTAATGAACATGATTAAATAAAAGAGTAAAATATATCTGAAAATATAGCAAAGAACCATCGCGGTTTTTTTTATTACTCATATTTTACATCAAAATAAAAAAAAGTAAAGTAATTTACTTTTTATTTTAGTATAAAAGCATAATCTGAAATATCAAGGCAAACGGTAAGAGATATTAATACTGTTAAAAGAGAAATTAATAGATTTAAAAATATAGAATATTATGATGTTGGTAAAGCACATAATGATTATTTAAAAAAACGAAAAAAATCTATTTAAAATCTCTCTCAAAAATTCACAGAAGAACAAAAAGAATGACTAAATTTACGATTTAATATTCTTCATAATTAACCAGCACAAATTATCCATCGATATTTTATAAAGTTTGGTGTTAAATTTCCTGCTTGTATTAAAACATTGTATAAATGAAGTGACTTAAAATTATTAGGTTTAAATAAACAAAATTTACGCCATAATGGTAAAAAATATAAGAAAAAGGGGGAATATTATAATTATTGTAAATTAAATAATTTTAAATCAATATTAGATATTTAAAATAAGCAATCTAATGTTGGCTGATTTGAAATGGATACAGTGGTTGGAAAAGACCATCAATCTAGTTGTTTGGTATTATTTGAACAATCAAGTATAAAAATTACTTTGTAATGAAATTAAAAAATCATACCGCTAATGAGGTTTTAACAAAATTTAAAGATATGATTGTAAGTAATAATTTAATGTGTAAAATGAAAGGCATAATAACAGACCGCGGAAAATAATTTAGTAAATGAAAAGAAATAGAAATATTTGCTGAAACACAAGTTTATTTTTGTGACCCCGGTAAACCACAACAAAAACCATTAATTGAATATATGAATTGTTAATTTAGACATTGATTTAAAAAAGGAACTGATTTTAATAATGTTAGTCAAAAAAATAGATTGAGTAGTTGATGTTATAAATGATAAACTTCGACCGCGTTTAAACTTAGTAAGTGCAAAAGGAATATTTTTACAAAATATTAAGTAAATTTTTATTAATTAAATTTAATAAATTATTTTTTAGTGCGTAAAAATATTTTCAAAATAATAACAATTTATAAATAATTTATTTTTTTTAAAAAAATAGTTGCATTTATTTTAAATAATGTTATCATCAATTTAAAAAGAGATACAAATTTTAATTTTTTTATCTACACAATGCCTAATATAAAATATATTGTTTAAATAAAATGAAGTATAAATAAGGTAGTGGGGAAAAAGTTTAGATTTTAATATAAAAATTATTCTTTATATTAAATATATTTATAAAACAACGATAAATCAACCCTTTAAAAAGTTATCTAATTATTTTATTTATATTTTTTATAAAACCTAATTTTTTGTAATACTATCGTAAATAATAAAAAAATTATTAGGTATTTTAAGCATTCTTTTATTAGGTACGACAAGTAGTTTTTGAATTTATTGTTTTGTGTAGCAAAAGGTAATAATTTACCAAAAAATAATGAATATAAAACAGAAGCTAATCAAGATATTGAAATGTTCTATGAAATAATAACATTACATATAATGTACGATGAAGTAGGACAAAAAAATCAACTTTAAAAATTAAATATTTTGGTTCTACAATTATTTAATTTTACAACAATTATATATTTTTTAGTGGAAATTTCCCTAGCATGGTATTTTGTTATCAAATAAACCAAAAGAACTTTTAACTTGTTTTTTTGCGATTTTGTAAATTAATGACTTTGATTAAGATAAACATATAATGCTGTATTCATAATTTTTAATTTCAAGAATAAAAATAAAATCATGTGCGTAGAAGTTGATTAACTTTTAAGAACTGGACAAGGATTTATTAATTAATATACTAGCGGGGGCTTGATGATAAGGTACTTATTATTACAAACAACTACAAAATGTAGAACAATGTAGTATTTTTTAGTTAATTGTAAATTTCAATCGCTACCGCTCACCCGAGGTGAGGCGGAAGGCGTAGTAAATAAACAGATAAATACTTATATAACTAATTATCGCTTTGGCACTTTTACTTTGGAGTGAGTGCCAGCGAGTTAAAAATATTAGAAAAAATAATTGAATATAAAAGTTTGTATATTAACAAAACTTAAAATTAAATAACAACAGCATTTGATTGAGTTAATTGTTAGTCTGTTAATTGTCGTATTTAACATATCATAAAGGGCATTATGGTTTGCAATGTTTATAATGAGCCGAAAGGTACTTAAATTTATTTAAAGATAAATGAGATGTTATTACTTCTTATATGCAACATTACAAAATTAACTATATTTTATATTTAGCTTCTGATGGTTGAAAAATATTACAAATTGACCAAAAAATAAAATGAATAATTTAGGAGATTTATATGAAAAAGTTAAATAAAGTTTGTCTTAAATAAAAATATTGAGGTTATTGCTCAAAATGCAATCAAGAAAGTAAATTACAAGAATTAATGATTAAAAGTTATTCAGTTTCATTTGAAGATATTACTAATGAACATTGAGCATTAGGAAGAAAGAATTGGGAGGAAATAAAAATGATATGTAGTAAAGCATTAAAAATTACCAATAAAGATATTATTTATGCACAAATTAATCGTGGTTATTTAGAAAATTTAAAATTAAATTTATATCTTAAATTTAGAAATGAAGAACGACATGTAGGTACATTTAAAATAGTAGACTTTGATTTAAATTGAAATTGATATAAAATTGATAAAGTTAAAGGTTTAATAGAAGATTATTTAGAATATGAAGAAGCAGATTATGGGGTGATAAATTATGAATAAAAGACACTTATTAGCAACAAAATATGGTCGCATGTAAAAAATAAGGGTTTTATAAAAACAATAAAAAAATATCTTTAATTTATATTAAACTAAATAACATTTAAAAATAAAAACCCTTATTTTTTACATGCGACCCAAAATATAAATATAGCTTAAATAATACATATTTTTATAAATTTGATGAAGCAAAATCATATTCTGAAAATTTAGGTTATTTTAAAACAACAATTATTGATTTAGATAATGAAAATATTAAATGACAAAGATGCGAATATATATAAAGAGATTAAGATTGCGAAGTTTATACTGAAGAAGACTTATATTTAATGAAGCACTTGAAGAATGTCATTTAAAATAAAGTGCTTATGACATCATAAATCTCGTTAATTATACCTATAACAGTAACAATGGAATTAAAAGTTTTTTAGCTTAATATTACTCATTTTATAATCTAATAAAAAATCTCCTTTTTTTGGTAATGTGTCATATTTTATATTATCTTAATCTTTTATAATTAAATGCATATTAAATATCCCTCTCACTATGTAATTTGTCATATAATGAATTATCTTTTAATTCTCAACTTTCAATATTTGTATGAAATTTTGAACTATAACTAGTAGTAATCATTTTTTTAAAATCTTCTTTATATAATTGTTCTTCTTTTAATTTAACAATTTCTTTATCTTTTTCATCAAGTTGGTTTTTAAGTTCTTGATTTTCTTCTTGTAGTTTGTCAAATTTAATTAATTATGTTATTGCCATTATTTAAAATCTATCTTTCATATTATTCAATATCCTTAATTGGTAAATTTTTTAAATAATTATTAAGTGTTTGACTTAATTATTCTTCGTTTTTATAATTATAAACTATTTTAAAATATCTAAATATTTATTCTTAACTTAGGTATTTTGATAATATTTTTCATTCTTTATATTGTTTTTTATCAAACATATTAAATTTCCTTCAAATTATTTTCCCAACATTTTACAACATTTCAAATAACTAAGTGATCATTTAAAAATTAAATTTATAACATTTATAAAACAATATTCATAAAAAAATTAATTATTTTTTCTTTCTAAAAATATATGATTTTTTTGCTAAAATACAATAATCATTGCTGCATCATATTTATTTAACATGTCTAACTTAGATTTAATTTTTTTATCGTATTTGATTTAAGATATTTTAAATATTGTTAACTTTGGCAATCAAAGCTTCCATAATTTATTATAAATTACTTAAATTGTGTTCTGTTGTTGTTTTAATTTCGTTAATTAAATAGCTAATAGTATTTTTGATATTATTTTCAACCATATATAATTTCTCCTTTCTAAGTTATTAACTTTTATCTTGATATTTTATCTTTCTAAATCATCAAGCATATAATCACAATCAATTTCAGCTTTTATTTGTTTTATATAATTGTTTAATTTGTCTTTGTAAATACTGTGATATAATTTATGTAATGTAAAAAAGTTAACTTCCATTACATCACTAGTTATAAAAATTAAATTGTCTTTTTTATCAAAAAAAGCAAATTCAATATCATAACCATAATAAAAATCTGCTAATTTATAATATGCAACTTCTTAATCAGGTTTATAAGAAAGGATTTTATATTCGGGATGATAATTAAAGATTTAATATCCATTATAAGTATAATGAGCTATATATTTATTTCATCTTTTGATAACATCTTCTTTTTTTATCTTTTTTAATAGGTTCATCAACATTAAAAAAATAATATCTATCAAATAATTTTGAATAATTTTTAGCTTTTAGTAATAAATTTTTATTTTCATTATAAAACTTTAAATAATATTTATTGCCTAAATTTAATGTTTTTACTAATTTAGAATTTGTAGCAACATAATTACTTTTGCTATTTATTCCATAAATTGTTTCTCTAAATTTGATTATTGCATCATAAAACTATTTTTGTGATAAATAAGTTTTAGATAATAAAACGTGTTTATCAAATTTATCATTTAAAATAATTGATAAAATTTCATTTTATTTTAAATTTTCAATAATTTTATCTTTTTTAATTTTTTAATTTAAAAAATTAACATACTTTTGTTCAATTTCAATTGATAAATTATTGTAATCGGCTCCAATATTTTTAATACCCCCAACTAAATCTAAAATACAGTCATTAATTGTTAGTTTTCTTTCTTTCTCAAGCTTAGTGCCGCCAGAATCATAACAAACAACATAACATTTTTTTATTTCGCCACTTAATATTTTTTTTATTAAAACCAATACTCAATTTATTTCTATAATCAATTTTATAAGTTTTATTTTTTAAATTATTATCAACAATTTTCGTTCACTCTTTAAAAAAATTGTATATGTATCTTCAATTCAATTTGAATTTAATTCTATAAATTCAATATAAAATTCATTTTTTTTATCCTTAATTAACCTGGCTTTAATTTATTTATTTTTAGTTATAAAATATTGATTATAAAATTATTTATAATATAACATTTTGTCAACTAATTTCTAATTCCCTAAATAATAATTTATCTTTTATTTTGTTCAAAAATTAATTTTTTAATAATTTGATGTTTATTTTTGCATTGTAAAGTCAAAAATCGAATATTAAAGTTAATTTTTTGTTTGTTAATAACTTCTAATTTTGCTGAGCAATGCAGAACATACTTTTTAAAATATCAGCCGCCTTTTCTGTTTTTGGTTAATTTTGTAAAGTACTCGTTGATATAAAACTTACATTTATTAATTAATAATGTATTATTTTCTAATTTAATTTTTAACTATTTTCAACATAGTTATTTTAAAGATACTTTAAAAACCTAATTATAAATAGTAAGATTTCTAAATTTTTTTATTGCAGAACACCCACCCTTTAACCATTGCAGATTAAAGATTTATCCCCAAACCGCTATAATTCAATTTATATTACCCAAATGAATTGCCTACATTGTGTCGTAGCGCTGCGGACGTGGGGGCGCCGCGCCCCCTATATTAGTTTATAATCACTTTTATGGAGGGCGACGACGAAATACCCGCAGATAGAAGAGTTTATATTTAGTTGTTTTTGCTGTTATTTTTTTCAACTAAGCAATGTTAACAACAATTTTAACCTAATTAAAAAAGATAGAATTTTATATCTATCTTTTTATTATTTTTTGGAAATTTTATACCAACCGAATATTTTACGCAGTCACCTTCATTTTAATGGGTTTTTGATAAAATATTTTTTTGTAAATCCCTGTATTTTAAATAGTTTTTAACTTAATAAATAGTTTTGTGAAAAATTAAAGAAAAATAATTGAAAAAGAAACTATATTTAGTTTCTTTTTAATTTTATCAATTTTTAATTTTTATGGTTTTTAAGTCAATAATTAGTTTGTTTGTTTCGCATATGCCATCTCATCGATAAATTGCTTTGTATTGATATTTTCAATCTATATTTTATCCAATTCAAGTTACGGGTTTTAAACCACTTTCAACTTTAATAATTCCAAAATAATTTTTGTTATCATTATTTTTTTATTTATAAAACCACCAGCCATTATTTTTCAGTTACTATTTTCCGGTGGTTGTTATTGTTTTGGTTTTTCTGGTTATATTGTTGGCTCTGATTTGTTTCTCTTTTCGTTTTCATGATTATCAGTTTTATTGCATTCAATTAAATTGTTACTTCCGATAATAATTAAACTAATTGTACCTATTATACTTAGTAATTTTTTCATTTTTCTATCTTCTTTTTATAAAACAAAATATAAATATTAATTTTATATTATTTCTATAAAATTAATATTTATATGTTAGAAATTTTTGTAATTAATTGTGGCTCTGCTTCTTGTACTAAAGATATTTTTGCTTTTCCATTAAAAGTTACACTGTTATCTTCATTTATAGTAATTTCATCTGGCAATAAACTATATTTTTGTAATATTTTCATGGCTTCTTTAATTGATAAAGTAATTATTTTCTCTTCATTATTATCATTAATTATTTTAGCAGTAATAATTCCTGTAATTTTTTGTTTTAAATTTAATATAGTTTTAAGGTTAATTTCTCGTACAGAATATTTGATTTCTAATTTATTTTTAGGATCAATTGATATTTCGTAATCATCTTCATTAAATGATTGTAAAATCATTTCTTGTTCCTGCTTATTTGTATTTGATAAATCAAAAATATCTGATAGAGTATTTATAATTTCATGATATTTATTATTTATATTTATAAAATCACTTAATTTAATTTCATCATCAAGATTTATGTTTCAAATATTTAATTTATTTTCTTGATTTATTTTAATTAATCCTATTATAATTTGAAATATTAATTTTGATTTAGTACTATAATCACATTTAGGTACTTTACGCTTTTGTGTATCTTTCGAAGAAATATTAGTAAATGTTTTTTTTAAACACTCAGCTTTAAAATGAACAATACGTGATAATTTTGAATCTCTTGTAACTTCAACATTTCCAAAATTTAAATTATTACTATTAATTTCTTTAATTTCTTTAATTTTATCAATAGAATAAAAGTTTTTATCTATAAAATCAAAATAAATTGCTTTTTGTAATAAATCATTTAAATCAATAGTAATAATTTCATCTTTATTTTTAATTTTATAGTTAACAGTAAATTGGCCACGATATTTTCCTTTAATTGCTTCAATCGTTGCAGAAGTTGATGTTTTATTAATTATTTTCATTTTATTTAAATTTAAAAAATAATTATTTTCACGATTTAAGTAATTTATAATATTTAAAATTGTTTCATCATCATTATTATTAATTTGTTTTAAATTTAAATTTTTAATGCTAGAATTTATTAATATTTTATTTTCTAAAAATCCAAATCTAATTCTTCTATCAATAAATATAATATCATTATTAATATCAAAAACAAAATTATTTACTCATTCATTTATACCATTTATTTTAGTAATTTTACTTTCACCATCTTTTAAAATAAATAAACCTTCATAATTAGCAATATACATATTATTTTCACTATCAAATTTTGCTTTTGATGACTGATCTATATTTATACCATTTATTTTTTCAAAAATAGTTTTACCATCTTTTAAAATAAATAATCCGTTACTTGTAAAAATATAAATATTATTATTTTTATCAATTATTAATTTGTATCCACGAGTATTTTCATCTATACCATTAAGTTTTATTTGCTTATTATTCCCTTGTTTTAATATAAAAATTTTATGATTACTAATAAAAGAACTAAGTCTTTGTTTTTTTTCTGTTATAAAATAAATATTGTCATTTTTGTCAATTATTAATGAAACAACATAATTTTGTATATTATTAATTTTTTTTGCTGTTTTTTCTCCTGATTTTAAAACATAGGCACCATCACTTGTTCCGAAATAAACATTATTTTTACTATCAAATGCAGTAGAATATACTTTATTATTTATACCATTTATTTTAGTAAGTTTATTATTATTTTCTAATATATAAGCCCCCGTATCCGCAGTAATGTAAACATTATCATTTTTATCAAAATTAATTTTATTAACAGTTTCAATAGTTAAATCAATTCTTTTTGCTGTTTTTTCGCCATCTTTTAAAATAAACAATCCATTAATTGTTCCAATATAAACATTATCATTTTTATCAACTGCAATTGAAAAAACTTTATGATCAATTATTCCATTAATATAATGTGCAATATTTTCATCTTTTTTAAAAAATTGTGGCAAATTATAATTTGTCCCTATGTAAATATTATCTTTACTATCAATTTCAATTAAATCTATCGAAGAAGACGGAGCTTCTTTAACTTTTTTAAATTTTACTAAATTAATATCACATAAACAATATAAAAAATTATTTATTTTAATAAAAACATTATCATTTTTAATAATTTTAACTAAATTATTATAATAAATATTGCTTTTTTTATTAATTAATTTTAATATTCTATTATTTTGAAAAACACGAATTCCCAGATCAGTACTAATAAAAACATTATCATTTTTATCAATTGTAATTGAAAAAATAAATTCATTTAATTCTTTAATTTTATTAGTTTGTGTTTCATTTTGTTTTAAAATATAAAGTCCATTATTAGTTCCGATATAAATATTGTTTTTACTATCAATAGCTAGTTTACTAATAACACCCGAAAAATTAAAATTAATTTTATTCGCAATTGTTTCACCATTTTTTATAATATAGATATTATTATTATTATTATTACTAAAAAATTTACTACCTGTTGCAAAATAAACATTGTTATTATTGTCAAATATTATTGAATGAATATTATTATCAATTATATTATTTATTTGTATTAATTTATTTTTTCCAAATTTTAAAATATAAATACTATTTCTTGTTACAAAATAAACATTGTTATTATTATCAGATATTATTGAATAAACATCATTATTTATTTCACCAATTAAAGTAGCCGTTGTTTCACTTTTTTTTAAAAAATAAGCATCATTACTTGTCCCGATATAAACATTATCATTATTATCAATAGTAATAAAACTTATAGTACTATTTCTATCTATTCCATTAATCAAATTAACTGCTGTTTGTCCTGTTTTTAATGAAAACAATTTATTATTAGTTCCAATATAAATATTGTTTTTACTATCAACTTCTAAAAAAATAATATCATTAGTAGATACTTCAGTAATTTTATTAGATTTTTCTTCATCTTTTTTTAATAAAAACAATTCATTTTTAATTCCAAAATATATATTATTTTGATTATCATTAATAAAAATATTACTTTTATCACTTATTTTTTTAATATATTTATTATTAAATTCTAAGTAATCAATTAAAGATAAATTTTCTAAATTATTTGTTGTTTTATAATTAATTTCAATATTATTTAGTTTATTTTCTTGTTTTTTATAATAACTATCAGTAATTGTTATTGGTAGAGCATTTCCGCTAATTGTTAGTACACTTAATAAAATTAAAAGTTTTTTCATTTTGTATAATTTCCTTTCTTCCTTGGATTTTTTTCCATTTGTTAGGTATCATTATACATTTTAGACCAGCTAGTCTTTTAAAAAATTTTAACACAGCTTCGGATGGTGTTAAAAAAATTATGCTTTTATGTCGTATAACGTTGTTGTAATAATTTAAAAAGATATTAATTAATTTTCGTAATTCATTAATATTTTTAGGATAACGAGGAAGATATTAAAAAAATTTATTTCAGTTTTAATGAAATCTTTAAATTTTCCCGTTTGATTTAAGGGAACGAATCGGTGTTGTTTGATGAATAACACCTTTTTGATGTAATACTTTTGTAAACTCACTTTTATAATATTTATACTATGGATTATAACTATAAAAATATTCAGGACCATTATCGGTTCTAATTATTTTTATTCTAATTTTATTATTTAAAAAATCATCATAATCCTGATTAAAAATATCAATTGCCTATGACTGTAATTTATTTTCAGATAAATAAGCAAGACAAAGGCGTGATTTTTCATCAATAAAATCATACAAATATAAATTACGTTTAAAACTAGTTATATTTGGTGCCATAATTTTAATATCATGTTGTAAATATGTCCTAGTTCATATATTTCATAACGTTTATAAGTCTTAATTTTCTTGTTTTTAGGATAAAAAATTATTAAATTATTTATTCCATTTAATTAAAGTTTTAATGTTATGTTTAATTACTTTCTTTTTATATTTGAAAAACCCAGCTAGTGTTAAATTATAAAACTAATAAATACCGGTTCCATATTTTTGTCGATATTTTTTCACCATTTTTGCAACAGCAATCTTGTAAGTTTTTGAATAATGGTTATTAATATTAATTGGTATAGTTTATTTTTTAGCTAAAACAATAAAATTTAATTTTTCTTTAAGACAAAGTTGAATCTTTTTAGCTTAATTATAAAAAGTTTGTTTTGATTTATAAAATAATTTAATTAAATTATTTAATGAGTTTTTATATAAATAGTATTTTTGACATAAATTAAAATAATTAATGACATTTTGATAAATATAGTTTGTTTGTTGTAAAGGTTCTTCTTGTGAATATCATTTTTTTATTTTTCTTTGTAATTAATATAATTCATTTTTATTAGGAATACTTGTTACCACATACTTTTAATCTCCATTATAATTTAAAGACCAAAATTAGTGGTCTGAAATTTATATGGTTTTCACACAAAATCTTTTTACCTGTAACTTGTCTGACAACATCCTCTAAGTTATTAGCAGTTATTACACCTAATTTTTCAATTAATTTAGTTTATTTTGCTAATTTTAAAATTCTAGTTGTTCGAGCGGCACGCGTTAATTTACCAACGCCGCCAATTGCTTGGTAACAAATTTAAGGCAGTACTTTTTACTGTCACTTCTGATGTTAATTTATCAGATATTTGATTTACGGCAAAATCGGTCGCTGTTTTTACTTCAAACGAGATAAATGCTGCAACAAAATTAGATAATCACTGCACCAATACCAACAGCAGAAGCAATCCCGCCAGTTAAAACTGACAAACCAAGAGCTAAAAATTGTATTCCTAAAAATTCTAATAATTGTAAACCAAAACTTTTTTGTTGTTGTTTAATTGACAATCTTGTTGGATTTTTTTAACGGCATAAATAAGGGCCGTTTTAGATGTTCCGATTGGCATTTTAAAACGAAATAGTGCTATTTTTTTTAGTAATATTAAGAATTTTTAATTTTAACATCAATATGATTTGTTTGACCACTAGCGTTATTTTTACCTTCAATTTTAACTTCAAAAGTTTTATCATTTGTAATAATTAATTGGTCAATCTTCACCTTTACTTTCAATAAAGTAATCAAAATCATTTTCAGTTAAATAACTATCTACGGCTTTAACGGCTTTTAAAACAACATCTTTAAATTGTGGTTTTAATTGTTATGGTGTTTCTTATGTTTTGTCTAGAACATGAATATTTGGTTTATCTAATTTATTAATTTTACTAATATCAATTTTTGTAACAATATGTTTAATAATTCCTTTGGGTTCAACTACTGCTCCGCCTAAATATAAAAATCTTTCCATAATCAAAGCATTATCCATCCCAGTACCTAACGCAGCAGCACAAATTCTTAATGGATTATGGTCTTTTTTTTGTAAAATAAGCTGGTCATATTTTTGCTAAATTTAAAGGAAATTGCATTAACTCCATTTTGTAATAGAGTAATTGTTCTTTCTGAACCATTTTTATTAATAATTGGTATTTTTTAGGAACCATATATATAGTATGTTGTTCCTTCAACAGTTTTAATTGCACCACTTGTTGTGATTACACTGTTTATCTGGTTGTTTGTTCCAAGTTGTAACTGTAATTTATTGCTAATTCCACGAATAAAATCAGCCGAACCAAAAACAACTGTTTATGATATAATAAACCAATTTTCATATATTTTATCCATAATTTCATCATGGATTTGCAAAGCATTTTTATCATCTGCTTTTTGGCCTTGAATGGTAGTGACTGTTTCTTTATTAATAATTTCTAAAATTTTATTGCATTTATAAGCAACTTCAGTATTAATTGCTTGCTCAATATCAGCAGCCCAAATATTAGGGTTAAAATCACTTTCTAAGAGATTTAAAATTTACGAGCAAAAGTTAAAATTGTATCTAATTCAACAATTCCATCTTAAAATTCCACTGTGGAATATTTTAGTAGGTTATCATTGGTATTAAATACTTGACCGTTTGTTCCCAAACCTTCATTATATTTAATATTTTTATTTTTTTATATGTTAAACCAAACTTATTGGCTTCTTTTCGCGCAAATAATACTTCTCAACCAAATTTTTGTTGATAATTTTGTAAATATCAATTGTTCAAATGTTTCTCGGCCTTTTTGTGTTGCTTGGTTAGCAATATCTCCTAATATTCTTTGTGGGTTTTGCGCCATAATTATCTCCTTCTTTCTTATTTATTAAATACATTGTCTGTATCTAAAATATTGTTTTCTTTGTTTTCTACCTTTGGTACGCCACCAGTATTAACTGTTTGTAACTTAATTAAAATTCATCATAAACACTTTGTAGGTGTGTTTTAATTACTTCAATATCATCCCGGCAATATCATAAGACTTTAATAAGATATTTTTAAATTATTCATTATCAGTTAAAGAATTATTGAAGTTATTAATTTCAATTTGTTTTAATTGAAAATTGTTTGTAGTTCAACTTGTGAATTTAATTCAGTATTTTTTGTTTGTAGTTCGTTGATTTGCTGATTAATATTTTCTAAGTTACTTGCATTAAATTATTCAAATTCATCAATATTTTATAAAATAATTTCAGCAGTTTTAATATCAAAACTACCATTTTCAATTTTAATAGGTTCATTATTTTCATCTATAAGAACATATTTTACATTTTTTAATGCCATTGTTTTTCCTCCTATTTTTTAATATTTTTTATTTGTTATTTTTATAATCGATTTTTTGGATAATTTCAAAACTATCGACTCGAAAAGATAAAAAAAAATAGAGTTTAAATTTTATATTTAACTGATTAAATACTGATCCTTTATTTTTTTATCTTATCACCTTTCCTTAATTTTAAAAACTCAGTTAAAATAGATGGGTTATATATTTGATAATGTTGAGTAATTTAATCCGTCTAATTGACATTTATCCGAACAAGCATCAACTTCAACCCCGACAGCAACCAGTGCCTTAATTTTGGTTTTAATCGTATTTTCATGTAATCTAACAGTTATTTTTAATTTGTTAACTCTTTTATTTTTTATTTTATGTTTATTATTTATTTATTTTTTAGGTAAATTACTTTTTTTGTGCCATTTTTATCAACTCATTTTGTTAAAAAATATTGTAATTATTTTCATGCACCTTGTTCGTGCTCTGGAATTTTAATATTTCCTTTATAAATATAATTTTTATTAATAACTGGTGATTGTAAAACATAATTTAAATTAAATAGATATTTGTATAAAAATTTTAAACCACCAATAAATTTAGTAGTAGGTAATTGATTTTTTATTTTCAAACATTTATTAAGTTGATAATATTCAATTATTACAATAACTTTATTTAAATAAGAACAACTTTTATTTTCAAACTCATTTAATATTAAATACATATTATTTATTGTTTCTTCATCATTTTGGGAATTAAAAGTAATATTATTAATTATTTTATTTTTTAAAATATTATAAATAGGTCGCATGTAAAAAATAAGGGTTTTATAAAAAAAAATAAAAAAATATCCTTAATTTATATTAAACTAAATAAAATTTAAAAACAAAAACCCTTATTTTTTACATGCGACCTATAAATAATAATACCAGTTTGCCTAATTTCAGCGGGGTCAACTGCAATAATATATTTTAATTTATTTGGTTTATTTTTTTGTCAATTTGTAATATTTTTAAACCGTCCGCAGCCAAATTTAAAATATCATTAATTTTATAATGTTGCATATATGAAACAATAACATCTTACTTGTTTTAAAATAAATTTAAGTACATTTTTGCTCATTCTAAACATTGTAAATCATAATGCTTTTTATGATGTGAAATACGACAATTAACAGGTTGACAATTAACTTAATCAAATAATGTTGTTATTTAATTTCCAAGTTTTATTAATATAAAAACTTTTATATTATATCATTTATCTATAATTCTTAATTATTTTTAATTTTTTTATTTCATTTTTTTCATCAAATATTTTCTTTTCTGTAAAAAAAATAATATTTCTTTATTGGTTAATATTTTGATGTTTAGTAAATAATTTATTTTAGTATTTAATTACTTTGTCGCCCGCTTTACTTCGGGGGTGAACGGGAGCGGATAGGATATTTTGATAGATTTTACCTCCATACGGAAATAAACAAAAAAAAAGTTTACCAAGTTATTAATTACGCTTCATCCATCCCTAAACAACTTTACATAAATAAAATAACCTTTTGGAGCTCCAACCATCGTATTTTTTTAGTGTCCGATATTTTTTTTCGGTTTAAAAACATTCTTTTTTATGAAAACAAGTAAAAAACAAATGTCCCGACATTTAACAAGTGATTAATCTTGTCGAGAATTAAAGAAATAAATAGGAGTAGTAAATCCATTCACTTTCACAATTTCTTCAAGGCTTCGTGCCATAGATGGGTTATCCATCTTTAATAATCAAAAAATATTAATTTTTAGGGTTTGCATTATTCATCGAATAATACCTTTATTTAAAAGAAAATTTATAAAAATATCGTTTATTTTTTGTAGTAAAAAAAGAATAATATCTGTTTTTATTATAAAAATTCTAAATTCAAAGATACTATCCGATGAATAATGCAAATAAATTTATGTTTTTTAATATAAAAATAAAAAAAAACAATCTCACAAGAATTGTTTTTGCTGTTTCATCGTACAGGACGCCAATTTATTTAAAATAAATAATAATTTTTATACCAAAACCTAAACTTTTTTCTTACTACCATTTTAAATTATATATTTTATTATTTTTTCTTTGTTTTTTTTTGCAATATACAAAATTTATGTGGTATAATTTATTTTTAAAAAAAATAAGGTGATTTTATTTAAAAAAAAGACTATTATTATAAAAATTTAAAATATCTTGATAAACCTCCTTTTTAATTGGCTCATTCAAAATCTCATGACGAGCATTTGGATATAATTTAACTTTAACTTTTTTTCCTGCCTTTTTATATAAATCAACAGTCTTCATAACCATCTTTCCATATTTTCCAACTGGATCATCAGCACCCGCAATAAATAGTAATGACAAGTTATCTGGTGTATTTTTAATATTTTTCTTATTTGTAATAAACAACAATCCTGTAAACATATCTTTAAAAGCACTTGTTGAAAAAACTTGTCCTGTTAATGGGTCTTTTGTAAAAGATTCTTGAACTGTTTTATCTGTTGATAATCATTCGGTTCCTAAATTGCCCTCTTTTTTATAACGAGCATTTAATGGCGCATAAGAAAATTTATAAATAAAATTATCTTTTGATTTTGGTCCTTTCATTTTTTGTCGAATTTTAGCCATTTTAACTGAAAATTTTAACAATCGTTTTGAGTAATGTGTTGTCCCGCAAATAACTGATGCTGCAATATTTGTACAATATTTTATTTCATAATGACGCACCATAAAAGAACCCATTGAATGACCAAACATTACAATTGGTTTGTTTGGATAACTTTTTTTAATATAAGTTGTTACTTCATATAAGTCATCAATAATTTTTTCTCACCCTTCTTCTTCGGCAAAGAAACCAAGATCTTCAGAAGACAAAGCTGTTTTTCCGTGCCCACGATGATCTTCGGCAATGACAACATAATCATTTTCTACTAAAAATTTGGCAAAATCATTATAACGAAAAGCATGCTCGGCACTACCATGAACTAGTTGAACAATTCCGTTAATATTTTTATCATTATCAGGTTTCCATTCATACATATGTAATTCAAAACCATCCCGTAAGATATGTTTTCATTCTCTAAATTTCATTTTTATCATCCCTTCAATTTAAAATAAAAGTATTTTTTTACTCTTACAATATTATCTTTCATAATTAATTTATAATTAAATTATACAATAAATTTCCATAAAAATTTGAATAACTCAATCCTCACTCTAAAAATGTTAGCTAATCTTTTATAAATAAATTTATTATTTGCAAATAAAAAAGTGTTTAAAAAAGAGTGCACCAAATTTAGTAAGTGCTAATAAAAAGTATTTACTTTTTATTAATTATATCTTTTTCTTTACGATTTGAATATCATGTATTTCATTTTATAACATCTTGTATATATTCTTCATGTGAATTATATATTTTATTATGGATCGCGCCTTTCTTAAGCAATGAATAAAAAATTTCTATAACAATATTATCTGCACAGTGGTAATTTTTCCCCATTGAAATTATAATACTGTTAGATACACATTTACCTAGATAAATAGCGGATGTGTATTTATGATATCAGTGGTCTGAATGAATTATTATTCCATTCAGATCTTTTGTTATTAATTTTTATTTTATTAATTGCATAATTTTAATTATCTATTACTAATTTATTGTCTTTATATTTAGATCACTTTACATCAACTATTTATTTAGTATATCCATCAATAATTGTTGATTGATAATATTTCTCTCTTTTTCATTTTTTTTGCTACAGTCATAATGTTTATATTTATCTCAATAAATGCGTTTTAACCCCGTTACTTATAATAATAATTTTATTGATTATTCATGACAATTTTGTTTAATAAAAGAGACGATTCTTAATTTGCTTAATTGTAAAAGTCATGGAATTTTTTTAATAATTTATACCTTGTTTTTTAATATTCTAAATCTCTTTTAACAAAAAATATTTTAGATACTTTAGGATTGTTTAATTTTCTTTTTTTATGATTTTCTCATCAATATTATACTGTATTTGCATTTATATTATATTTTTTGCTACTATTCAACAACTTTTTTGTTTAATTTCCTCAATGATTTTTGTTCTAAATTATGATGTATATTTGTTATATTTTTGACCTTTTCTTGCCATATAAAAATGCACCACTATTTAAAAGTTTAGCAAATTATTTTTTTACTTTACTCCCTTTTTAGGGTGCACTCTTTTAAATAAACACTTTTTTATTTGCCCCGATTACCAGCGTGATGAAGGTCACGGAATGGACCGTCAACTGAAATTAACTCATCGTACTTACCATTTTGAATAATTCCTTGCCCTTTTCCTAAGACAAAAATTTGATCAACATTTTTAATTGTACTTAATCGGTGTGCAATTGAAATTGTTGTTTTACCAACCATAATTTTTTCTAATTCAGATTGAATTTCTTTTTCCACAATATTATCTAAAGCACTTGTTGCTTCATCTAAGATTAAAATTTGTGGGTTCTTTAAAATAATTCGGGCAATAACTAGGCGTTGCTTTTGTCCACCTGATAACATAAATCCTCGTTCTCCTAAAATAGTATTATAACCATCTTTTCAACCCATTACTAAATCATGCAGGTTGGCTTTTTTACAAGCTTCAACTACTTCTTCATCTGTTGCATTAAACATTCCGTATTTAACATTATAAATCAAATCCCCGAATAAAATTTTTGGTTCTTGTTCAACATAACCGACATGTGTTAAATAACTTGCTAAATTTAATTTTTTTAGATTAGTGTTATTAACAATAACTTCCCCACTCGTTGGATCATAGAAACGTAATAATAATTTTGAAATTGTTGATTTACCGCTTCCAGTTTCTCCAACAAAAGCATAACTTTTTCCTTTTTCAAATGTAATTGTTGTTTTGGGCAAAATAATAACACCTGGTTTTTCGGGGTATTCAAAAACAACATCTTTTAAAATAATATCGCCTTTAACTTCTTGTATCTCGGGCGCATTACCGTTTGGTTCAATGGGTGTATCAACACGAATTAATTGAATAATTCTTTTTGTTGAAGCTGTTGCGCGCGCTAATCCCGGAACTAATCCAGTTAAAGTTCAAATTGGAAATGCCAAAGTATTAACCCCTGTAATAAAGGCCGGCAAAATTTTCATAATACGATTAGTGTGTCCCGCTCCTTTATTGCTATATAAAATAATACTTGCTAAGACAACAATGACTGTTAAACTTAATGCACATAAAATAATAATTGTTGTCATTCGTGCTTGAATACGATTTAAACAACGATTAACACGGTAATATTCTTTGTGAATTTGTTCAAATCGAACGCGTTCATATTCTTCTGTACCTGTTGCTTTAATTAGCGCAATTGATGCAATTCTATCGGTCACATCTCCATTAACATCTGTAATTTTAGCACGAACATTTTCTGTTTCTGATGCTTGTGAACGGAAAGTTACTGCCACAGCAACCATAAATAATGCTGTTGATCCCAAACAAAACAATGCTAATTTTCAATCAATATTTAATAATGAAATTGAACTACCAATAAATATAATTGGAATACTAATTAAGTTAGCTGGGGTTAATTGTGATTCATCACCAATAACTTGTGTATCATTAATTAATTTAGTCATTGTTTCTCCAATTTTTTTATCAGAATAATAACCAATGTTTAAATTAACTAAATTATTTAATACCGCATTACGAACGTCAATTTCAATATTACGACCTAGCATTCCACCTACTAGTTCGCGAATATTTGTTGTAATTACGGCAATTAATAAATCAACGCCAATGATAATTAATCATATATATCATCGCAAGCCTGTTGTGACTGAACTTTGATCATCTCCAAATTCAAATAAAATTTCACTAATTAATTGGTTAATTAAAAAAGTCATTATAACAATTGAAGTTGAACTTAGCACTAATGCAAATAAAATTGTAAATGAACGTAATAAATAATGACGGTAATAAATTGCAACTAACTTAAAAAAACCAATTCGAGGCGCCTTGATTCGTTTCATCATTTCTAATGGCGTTTCTTGTTTGCGATTTTGATTTTTTTCATGTAATTCGTTGTAATCTAAATTCTTTTCAATTTTATTAATATCGATTAATTCTTTAATTTTTCTCATAGCCTCACCTCATTTATTAAAAAATGCGAGCTTAATATTTTTTCTCTTATCAATATATTATATCAAAAAAAATAAAACTTTTTTAAAATTTGTAAACTGTAATATGAAGCAGAAAAAATCAACTTTGAAAGGAGTTGATTTTTTAATGGAAAGAAAAAATTATTGATAATATTACAAAATCTTAGGTTTTGTAAAAAATATAAATAAAATAATTAGATAACTTTTTAAAAAGTTGATTTATCAGTGTTTTAGAAATTTATTTAAAATAAAGAATAATTTTTATACCAAACATATTTTTTTCTTACTACCACTTTTTGCGGCCCTTAGTAACTAAGTGTGCAAAAAATAATGTTATTAATACTGTTAATAAAATATTAAATAAGTAATGTAAAAGAAAATGAATAAATTATCCGCGTAATTTATTAGCGTTAATTTATTCAATATTGTTTATTTTGAGCGTAGCGAACACGCGAAGCGTGCCACACAAGCTAAATTTCTAGGGGTAATTAAGTTATGCAATTATGGTTAACATGAATATTTATTATTGTTATTATTTTTGGAATTCTCGCTTGAATTGGTTTATCAATTTATCAAAAAATTTGTAGTATACCACACACATTTTGGAGATTGCAAGAAAAAAAGAAAAATAATAAAATATATAATTTAAAATATAAAAACATTATTAAAAATGATACATATATAAATAAAAATTCTAAAATTAACACACTAAAAAATAGTCTAAATAAAACTTTATAAATTTAAAATTATTTAGTTAAATTAGTTAAAAATTTAAATGGTGTCTGAAAATTCAAAGATTGATGTATTATTTCAAAATTATAAAAATAATGATATCATTACAAAAGCTTAGGTTTTATAAAAATTATAAATAAAAACAATTAAATAAATTAAACAATTTTTATAAAAAGTCTAATTATTAATCATTTTTGGTCGCATGTAAAAAATAAGGGTTTTTATTTTTAAATGTTATTTAGTTTAATATAAATTAAGGATATTTTTTTATTGTTTTTATAAAACCCTTATTTTTTACATGCGACCCATTTTTTTGTATTACTTAATTAATAAGCAAATTGAATTTTGTTTTTTTATACCTACAATCCTCAACCTTTTTCTCACTATTATATTTTTTATAAAACCTAAGCTTTTGTAATAATATCAACTTTGTTGTAATAAATTATTTTTTTTGGTTTTTTTATTAAAACTAGTGAAATTGGGTTCTGGGATAATCTTAAAATTATTACTTATTTCATCTAAAATAACTTCATATTTTCAAAGATCGGTAATTGCAATTCGGTAATATTCATTATAATCTAATCGATTAATAAAAGAATAATAATAATAGCACCGGATTTAATCAACATATAAACAATAATTGTTATTAATAACAATCGGTAAAGGTAAGTATATTAAATAAAATGTAGGTGCAGGGTCATTATTATTAGAAATAAAAGTAAGAATAATAACAATAAATAAAGCAGTATTAAAAATTAAGATTGATGAACTGAAAATAGCATAAACAATGATTGATTTACGTCAAAAACTAGTAATTTTTCGATGATGATTTTGTATATCTTCTTGGTGAAGTGTTTTAATTTTATTAACTTTTGTTTATGATAACGTATTGCTAGTCATTTGTTATTTGACATCGCTTTCTAAAAGTAATATTTTTTTTAGGTAAATTAAAATTTAAAAAAAAAAGTAAGATTACAATTAATTCCTAAAAATAAATAGACTTTTTTATTTTAAATTTGTATATAATGATTATGCGTTGTTTTATAATTTATAAAATAAATACAATTAAGGAGCGAAAAAATAAATGAATAGTTTATTATTAACAAGCGTACCACCAAATACAGAATGAATTACGCCAAATAATACACCACATAATATTTTGGCAACATATGGCGGATTAATTCATATGTATGCTGTTTTTATTACAATAGGAATGATTTGTTCGGTTTTAGTCTGTTTTATTCGACTAAAATTAAAAAAAGTTCCAATTGAACCATTAATTTGATCAATTTTTGCTATTATTCCATTTTCATTATTTGGAGCAAGTTTTTTTGGAAAATTTAATATTGATGTTAATCATCCTTGAATTTTAGAACCGGGTGATGTTACATTTTGGTCTTTATTTGCATTTTGAAAAGCCGGGATGAGTATTCATGGTGGTGTTTTGTTCGGAACAATTAATGGCTTAATTTTTTTTGGAGTTGTTGGTCGAAAAGAAAAAGTTTCAATTTGAGTTTATACTGATTGTATTATTCCAAACATTTTATTAGGACAAGTATTGGGTCGTTGAGGTAATTTTTTTAATCATGAATTATTAGGGAGTGTTAATTCATATGATTCATTACGTTGATTACCAGCTTTTATTCGGGATAACTTATGGCAGTGAGATGGTTTATCACAAGAAACAAATAACCTTGGTGAAATTGTCTTTCGCCAACCGATATTTTTATATGAATCATTCTTTAATTTCTTGGCATGATTATTTATTACTTTTTTTATTCCTGTTGTTGGACAATTATTTGGTAAAAAACCATGGAGAAAAGAACCAAAAGAATATCCTTTTGATTTAAAATATAATTTTATTCATTTTTTTAATAGAAAATATCTTAAACCAGATAAAATGACTTGAAAAGAAGTTTGGGATAAAGCATATTTTAACTATGTACCAAACCAAAAACAATTAGATGAAATGGCTAAAAGAAGCGGGAAAATAGATAGTTCAAAAAAACAAACTGGTTTTACTAAAAGAATTAAAAAATGATGACGTAATGATAGTGCTGAATTAAAAAAATTAAATAATCCGGGGAGTTATGCAATCACAAGTAGTGGGGCGCAAACTGGTTTTTATTTCTTTTTATGAAATTTAATTCGTTTTATTTTAGAAACACAACGAGATGATGACACAAGTTTATTTATTAAAAATAATCGTACACTAGATTATACGGTCTTAATTTTAATTTCCCTAATTGGTTTAGGATTAGCAATTTATGCGCAATGAGGAGCGCCTAAAAAATTTCGTAAAAATGGATTTATGTATGAAAAAGAATATGTTGATTTTCATAGTTTACAAACATGAAAAATTGAAAAATATTTAAATAATAATATCATTATTGGCGAAGATAATTATGTTAATAAATTACCAGCATTCATTAAGAAAAAAATTATGGAATTATTAGGATATCAAGATGAACCTTTTGAAAAATATTTTGAATTAAAATATGTTAAAACAAATGAACAAGAAGCAAGCAAACACGAAGTTATTAATTACAGTTTTAAAATAGTTTCTTTAACATGAACAAATAATAAATTTATCGATGAATTAGTTTTTAATGGAACTTTTAAATTTAATTTAAGTAAAATTTTACAAAAAACAACATTAATATTATCAAAACCTGATGATAATAATTATTTTACCTTAACGAAAAAACAATTGGGATTATTATTAAATGATATTATTAATAATCCCGAAAAGGCAAATGAAATTAAAACGATTTGGTATCGATTTTATCCTAATATTAATGAACAAAAAACAACAATTTTTGATATTGATTTAAATGATTTAATTGCTTTTGATGAATTAAAAATTAATCCAAAAGCAAAAAAAATTAAAATATCAAAATTCCAATTTAAAGAAAATAAATTTTATTACTTTAATAAAAAAATTGCTTTTAAATTAAAATGAGAGTAATTAACTGTTAAGATTTTAAAATAAGAATATAAAGAGAAGAAAAATTAGGTAGTAAGAAAAAAAATATGTTTTGATATAAAAATTATCCTTTATTTTAAATATATTTATAAAACAATGATAAATCAACATTTTAAAAAGTTATCTAATTATTTTATTTATATTTTTTATAAAACCTCAACTTTTTTCTTACCACCAAAAATTATGTTAACAAATAACATCGAAAAAGATTTACAAAATTATATTGATGAACACATCAAAATGCAATTATTTTGCTATAATTTAATTTCAGTCGCTGATAAGTTGGGTTTTCCTGGTTTTAGCCATTATTTCCAAGTTAAATTACAAGATGAAGTTTTACATGAACGTCGAATTATGAATTTTGTTTTATACCGTTATAGACATTATAAAATTAAAAATATTGCTGAATAATATAAAGATATTAAAAATATTATTTAATTAATAAAAACATATCAAATAAAATGAGCATATTTTGCTGGATTAACAAATAAATTAGCACAGCACGCCAGCACAGCGGGAGATTTAGTTACTTTTATAAATTTTATTATTGATTTATTATTGACTTTTATTAAAAATTAGCTGAAGTAAAAGATATTATTGAATTAATTAAAATGTAAAATAATATTTATTTAAAGTAAATATTCAAGTAAGATTTTTTAATCCTTATTAATTTAATAATATATTTTTTATTAAAAATTGCAACTATTTTTTCAAAAAAAAAAAAATAATTTTTTAAATTATGTAGTTATTTCGGCATCGCGAAAAATTATTTTTGTTAAAAATATAAAATTAATAATTTAATTATTAAGTATTTTTTAAAAATACCTATTTGGAGGATAATCAACTTAAAATCGGTCGTGTTTCCTTATTAATAATTTTGATAACTTTATTAATTTATTTTTGAGTAATATTGTTAAAATTTGCTCCCTTAATAATATATTTTTTAATATCTCTATTCATTATTTCAACTTTAGTTTTTTTAGGCGAACCAGAGTCACAAAAATAAACATTAGTTCCAGTAATTTTTTTAATTCCTTTTCAGTTTGAAAATTATTTTCCTCTATAAGTTACAATTCATTTTATATTTTATTTATAAAGTTTATTTTTAAAAATACTTTCAATGACTTTATTAGCCTCTTCTAAATTATGGCGGTCTAATTTAAAACAAATTGTATATAAAATTTTTTCTTCTGTAAAAGTCAAGAGCAATAATATTGATGTTCTTTTGCAACAATACAATCCATTTGAAATCAAACAAAATTACCTTTTTCATGTCCCGTTTCTTCAATAAATATAATATTAGTGGTGGTAATAAAAAAGTTGGTATTCAGAAAAAATTTTAGGTTTTACAAAAATATAAATAAAGTAATTAAATATAAATTAAAGTAATCGCTTATTAGAGTTATTTTTTATTTGTATTATTCATCAGATAGAAGTTATTTTTAAAATTAAAAATTAATCTTTTTTTTGCCTACAAATTAGTTAATTTTTATAATTTCCTTTTTGTGATTTATTATATTTTTTCGGTTTAACAACTAATAATATCATTTTTAATAAAGGTACTGTCTGATTAATAATGCAATTTAAAACTTAATATTTTGATGCTTAAAAATGGATAACCCATCTATGACACAGAAGCCTTAAAGAAAGTGTGAAAGCGATTGGATTTACTATTCCTATTTATTTCTTTAATTATTGACAAGATTAATCATTTGTGAAATATCAGAGCATGTGTTTTTTGGCTTGTTTTCATAAAAAGAGTGCTGTTAAACCGAAAAAAAAATATCGTACACTAAAAAATAAGAAGGTTGGAACTCCAAAAGGTTATTTTCTTTATATAAAGTTGTCTAGGGATGGATAAATCGTAATTAATAACTTGGGTAAACTGTTTTTTTTACTTCCGTATAGGGGGTAAAAACTATATTAAAATATCCTATCCGCCCCCGTTAACCTTCAAAGCGAAGCGGACGGATAAGTAATTAAATATTAAAATAAATTATTTACTAAATATTAAAATATTAACCAGTAAAGGAATATTATGTTTTTTTACAGAAAGGAAAATATTTTATTAAAAAATGAAAGAAAAAAATAAAAAATAAATTACAAGAATTAATGATAAGAGCTTATTATCGGGTAACGGTAAATGATATTAATGATGAAATTTCAGCAACAAATAAAAAGAATTAATGATTATAGATAAATGACAGAATATAAAAGTTTGTATATTAATAAAAATTGAAAGGAAATAACAACATCTTTTGATTTAGTTAATTGTAAACCTATCAATTGTCGTATTTCATATCATAAAAATCATTATAATTTACAATGTTTATAATGATCCAAAATGAACTTAAATTTATTTAAAGAAAAGCGATATGTTATTGCTTGTTATATACAAAATTACAAAATTAACGATATTTTAGATTTAGCTTCCGATGGATGAAAAATATTACAAATTGACCAAAAAATCAAATTAATAATTTAGGAGGTTTATATTAAAAAGTTAAATAAAATTTGTCTTAAACAAAAATACTGAGGTTATTTTTTTAAATTCAATCAAGAAAATAAATTACAAGAATTAATGCTTACAAGTTATTCAGTTTTATTTGAAGATATGACTGATAAAAATTGAGCATTGGGTATAAAGAATTAGGAGAAAATAAAAAATGATATGTAATAAAGCATTAAAAATTACCAATAAATATATTATTTATGCACAAATTAATCGTGGTTATTTAGATAATTGAGAATTAAATTTATATCTTAAATTCAGTGATTAAGAACGACATGTAGGTAATATTTAATTGCCAACAAATTTTGACTTAAATTGCAAATGATATTAAATTGATGAATTTAAAGTTTTAATTAGTGATTATTTAGAAGATGAAGAGGCGGATTGCGAGGTGATAAATTATGAATAAAATATACTTAGTAATAATTAATACTAAATATACAACAAATACTTTATTTTTTTATACATTAGAAGAAGCAAAAATTACAGCGGAAGAAAACCCTTCTTTTAAAACAACTATTATTGATTTAGAAAAAGAAAATATTAAATGAAAAGGATGTGAATAATATGTGAAAAGATGATGATGGCAAAGTTTATACCGAATAATATTTATTTAATGAAGCATTAGAAGAATGTCATTCAGAAGAAAGTGATTATGACTATATTGATGCTTTAATTATGGAGAATAATTTGGAGGAAATTTAATTATGGCATATTTAAAGTTAAATAATGAAGTTAAAAATATTACTTATCCGTTTTATTTAAAAGGAAATGATTTTAAAGAATTAAGTTTAAAAGCATTAACAATTAAAAAAATGAATTGATGAAAACGGAAAAGAATTAGCATAATTTATATATCGACAACAATATTTATTAATAAATGGAGAATATAAATCACAATCACTAAAATATTTAAAAATAGTAGTTTCAAAAATTGATTATATTTTTAGATAACCATTAGAATTAATAAAAAATTTTAAAGATGAATTAAATTTTATTAGAAAAGATATTTTGAATTTATAAAATAATACCAATAATAATCATAATTCTTTAAAAAATAGTTTTATTAATATTCAATTTCAAAAACAAAATGAAATTGTTTAAAATCATAAAAAAGAACAATTTTTATAAATTAAAAGTGTAGCAAAACAAGAGCAAGAATTAAAAATTATTACTAGTAATTTTCGTAAAGAAAAAATATTAATTAAATATATTGAAATTATTGGTATTAATGATGATTTTTTACAAAAAGCTGATAAATTAGAAATTATTAATTTAATTAAAAATTATTTAATTGCTGATAAACAAATTATTAAAAATAAAATTAAATAACAATGAGATAGTAATAAAGACATTAATTTAATTGGTATTAAAGGTATTAATTTTAAAATAAATAAAGGATAAAAATAATATGGCAAATATAGTTGATTTTTTAATAACATATAAAACAACAGAATGAATTAAAAGTAAATTTTCAAATGAAAATGAAATTGCAAGATTTAAAAGTAATATAGTTACAATATCAAATAGTAATTAATTATTACAAAAGGCAGATCCAAAAAATATTATGACTGCTTGTTATTAGGGTGTTTTATTAAATTTACCAACGGAAAGACAATTTGGTTATGATTATGTTGTTCCATATAATACTAAAATAACAATAATCATTAATGGTCGCAAAATACAAGAATGAATTAATCAAGATCAATTTAAAATTGGTTATAAAGGTTATATTCAATTAGCCCAAAGAAGCGGGCAATATTTAGATATTTCACAGTGTCAGATGTTAGAACTGGTGAATTAGTAAATTATGAACGTTTAAAGGGAACTAATTTTAATTCAATTCAAGATGAAGATGAACGAGAAAAATTACAAATTATAGGTTTTATGTAGCATATTTTAAAATGGTTAATGGTTTTGAAAAAACCTTATATATGACCAAAAAACAAATGGAAAATCATTTTATGAAATATTTTAAAACTTATGCTAAAAATAAATCATTTTATATTACTAATTTTGATGAAATGGCATTAAAAACAGTATTAACTAGTTTATTACGAAAATGAGGTATTATGTCAGTTGAATTACAACAAGCATATAAATCATATCGAGCATTTATTACAACTAATGATGAAAAGATTTATATTGATAATGATAGTAATATAAACATAAATAATAGTCAAATTAGCAACGAAAATATATCAAATAATAATTTTTTACATTAATCAATTGAATAATTGACAGATAATAATGTAGTAAAAGAAGAAGATATATCAAATGTAGTTCCAACAGTTAACAATGATGAGGAATGAGCGACTTGATAAAAATAGGCATTGACCCCCCCATCAGTAACTGGCACTACGGCTGTTGCTATTTTTGAAGATAATAAATTAATTGATAAATCTGAATATACAAATCTTGATTGAATTGCACAAACCGATATTATTTTAGATAAGTTAAAACAAGATGCAATTATTAATATAGAAGATTGTTTATATACATATGCTAATGCTAGTAAACATAGAGATGATTTATTAAAAGTAATTTGAGCAGTTAAATACAATACAAAGAAAGTAAGTAATATTAAATGAGTATCACCAAAACACAATAAATAAGTTATTAATAATATTGAAAATTTAAGTAAGTATAATGATGGTTGTTTATGATAATTTGAAAAAGATGTTAATTTAACTTATCAATATGGTAAAGGTTGAAAATATAATAATAAAAAAATAAGTAATCATTTACGCGATGCCATTATTATTGCTAATTATAAGGGT
Source organism: Spiroplasma endosymbiont of Antitype chi (assembly GCA_964019725.1). GTDB lineage: Bacteria > Bacillota_I > Bacilli_A > Mycoplasmatales > Mycoplasmataceae > Spiroplasma. Next base: position 1,250,315 of record OZ026467.1, read on the forward strand.
TGATATTATGAAACATTCATTTAATCAAAAACAGGAAAATATTATTCTAAATTAATTTGTAATGTTAATATTTACTTAAATGAAAATGAATAAAAAGTTTGAAATGAATTTAATGACCTTACTTATTCACAACGAATAGAATATATTATTAACTTTTATATAAAACACAATAAAGAAAAATAAAAATAACCTTAATTGGTTATTTTTTTAAATACTATTTGTTAGTTGTCTAATAGCATCTTTTTGTTATTGTTTTTTGTAATTTACTTTAACTCTTGTTTTAACACATTTTTAATTTGACCTGTTTTTAATGCTAATTATGTTGCATAATCGGGTCTTCGTAAATATTTTTCGTGGGCAATAACAAGCAGTTATTAATTCTCTAATTTATGATTTATATTTTTTAATTTTTTTAGCGAATAATCCAATAATACCGAGACTACCTATTCATTCCACCAGCACCCGCTAACACAAGCAAAATAATCATTAATGTATCCATATTTTTAAAATTTTTTTACTTCCTTTCTTATCCTTACTCAAAAAGTGGCCATCCATTCTTTCAAAACAAAATAATTTATAAATTAAACTATATAACCACCCAAAAATATCAACCACCCCCGATATATAGTCTATTTTAAATTTAATTCTTTGTTATTTTATTCTGTTATAACATCTAAATTATTTCACTGATTTGCTATTCTTGGTTGAATAACGAGCGGATTAATCCGACAACCCAAACAATGTCGTAAATGGTATTTTTTTCATTTTTATTTATCAATTCAAATAATAATTAAATAAATTATTAAAGTAATTAAAGGTATTGTTGTAAATAATAATCCTACTTTAGATATTTTTAATCATGGGATATCAATTTTCATATCAACTTTCGGTTTACTAATAGCGACAAATATACCTTGAATTCCGTGTGTAAATAAAGGTGTTAGTAAAATAGCAATTCCATTACCTCAATATTGTCAATAATTATACCAATTAATTTGGCATTTAATGCTATTAATAATCCCATATTATAATCAACAATTTAATGCTAAAAATATCAATGTATAAAAACTAACTACTCAACTACGAATTTTATATTTTTTTTCTCATTCTCTAATATCCTTATGAGTTCAATTATAAGCCGGAATATCGTCTTTTTTAAATCAATTTCAAGGTAAGACACCCTTTTTAATTAAGTTGTTTTATCTTGTTTCATTAATTAAAAATACTTTCTAATTTACTTTTTTTCTTTCAATATAAATTCCATTTAAATATTGCTCTGATTCTGCTTTTTCAATAGTTATTTTTCCGTAATTAGTATTTTTATCTCATTCAAATATCGAAGAATATCCTTCTATTGATGTTTCAATATAATGAGTTGTTGGTACTTTTTCACTTATAAATTTAGGATTTACAAAAATTTCAAAACCATATAGTCTAAATTGTGTTTCAACATAACAATTTATGCGATAATAATATTTATTATCAAATGCTCTAACGGTATATTATTTTGAATTTCTAATAAAATCAATAGTATTAACAACTTCTCAATTATTGCTGCTACTAATAGATATATCACCACTACCTAATAATGAATTACCATTAATAGTTTTAATATTTGTAACACTTATTAATTTATCTTGTTTATTTATTAAAAAATTATCAATGGCATTTGCATCATAATAATTACTTAATAAATCTTTTGCCGTTTTAACAAAATATTTACCATTTTCTTTATCAATATAATCTTTATTTAAATCAATATCTTTAATAATATCTGAAGGAATATTTCCACTTTGTTTTGCTTTTCAGACACCATTTTATAAATAAATACTATCATTATCAAATGGAACAATAAGTTTAATATATTAATTATAATCAATTTTAGAAAAATCATTAATAGTTGGATAAGTAATATTTATTGAATTATCTGCTTGTAGTCTTTCTTTTAATCAAAATAATAATGTTAGATAAAAAGTTTTTTTACTAATATGTCTATATTCTTCTTCTCCATGGATTAACATAATTATCTAAACTATAATTATAAGGTCTAGATACTGTTTTAATAGATATAATATCAATAATTTCACCTGCTAATTTTAAAGCATTTTTAATATCACAAGTAATATTTTCATTTGCCTCAGGGTCATTAGTTTGTGAATAAGCAACTCCCCCTTGTGAAAATGAAGCACTACCAGTTAAATCATTAACTCATTTGTGTAAATATCAATTAATAACTGCCAATAAAAAAGAAGATTAAATATAACTTAATCATTTATCATATTTAATTAAACCAGTATTATCTTTTTTTACTCATTGAAATAAATCTTTTTTATTAATCTTATCAGAAATTGTCCCACCTGATAATCTATCAATTAATAAACTATTTTTAAAATAGCATTATAAATTAAATTATCATTATAAGCAGATTGTTTTATATCATTAATAGGTTGTCAAAGTTTACTTTCTTTAACATTTTCAACTGTTATAAATAAAAAATTATTTAAATTATTTTCCATATAAAACACCTCTTAATTGATTATGATATTTATTTTTTAAATTACTTGGCTTATAACTATTAACTTTTGCTTTTGCTTTCTTAATTTTTTTAATAGTTTGATTAGTTTTATAAAACATACTTTTGACTGGTTTTTTATATAAATTCTTAATATTTTTAACATCATTTCGTCGTTTTCGATACCATTTTTTATTATTAATTTCACCAGCAAAATTAAAATTAAAATTAAAATGTCCAATCTTTAAATTATTAATAAACTTTTTAATTTGTTGTAATTTTTGAACTGTTGGTAACGTTAATTTAGTATTTCCTTTGGGATATTTTTCTTTCAATACTTGTGGTAATCGTTTTTTAATATAATTTCTTAAATGACTAGGTAATCATTTTCTTAATCAATAATGCCGAAATAAAGTCCCTGCATTAGATACGGCATCACTTAATAATTTTTAAATTTCAACTGGAACACCGGGATAAACATAAGTTCCAAAAAATTTCGGATTCTTTGCTGTTTTTATATATATTAAAATAGTTAAATCACCCGTTAAAGTTAATTTATTTGTAATATCAAACGTTCTACTATCAAGTCAACCACTATTTAAAGGTTGTAAATTAGTATTTAGATAATTTTCATTTTTAAATTGTTCTCTATTTTTAATATTATTATCTTTTTTCTAATTGACTTAATATTTATTGTATTTATTTTTTATGACCTTTTTTAATTAAATCTAAATAAGTAAAAGTATTTAACCGCTGAGAAATATCTTTAACTTTATTTGTAATTTTATTATATTTATCAGTAATATAATTAATCGGTTTTAATACTTTATTTTTAACTTTATTAACTTTATTAATTAAATTTGCAAATTTACTTATTAAAGGTTTATTTTATAAATTAATTACTAATAAAGTTAAAACCCGTAATATTATTAAATTCATTGTTTATTAATAATTTTTAATTACTACATCAATCGGATTTGTTTGACCAGTAGCATTATTTTTACCTCGAATTTGAACTTCAACAGTTTTATTTTTTGTAATATTAATTGGTCAATCTTCACCTTTGCTTTTAATAAAGTAATCAAAATCATTTTCAGTTAAAGAACTATTTACGGTTTTAGTTGCTTTTAAAACAACATCTTTAAATTATGATTTTAACTGTTTTGGTGTTGCTTTTGTTTGGTTTGTAACGCGAATAGTTGATTTACCTAATTTATTAATTTTACTAATATCTATTTTACTTGGTGTTGTTGCGGTGATTACATAATCAACTGTCACTCTAAAAGTTTTATTTATATTACTTTTAGCAGTATTAATTTCATCTTGTATGGGTTGACTTTTCTAAAATAATTTTACATGTTTTAGGATATAAAATTGTTGGTGTTGCATATTGCACTTTACCAATTCATTTCGGGTTAGCGGTATCATTATCCAAAACTTTTTGAATATTATCCATATTAATTAGATAAGTTCATACTTGTTTATTAATAATTAAACTACTCACATTATTAAAATTATAACCTTTATCATGGTTAACTTGTCATTTTGTATATGTTTTTTCTAAATAAAAACTTTTAGATACAGGAATACCCATTGCTGTATTTTCATATAATTCAACATTTACCATTGCTTTTAATTGACCTTGTGAACCAATTACTTTTAAATAAGCGGGTGTTAATCCTAAATAGGCTCTTCGTTATAAACCCATAAACATTTTATCGGTTGGCAAACAAAAATATAAATTACTAATTTGATTTGTTAATTCAATCAAAGTTTCATTTAATATAAAGAATGCTTTATTTGTATCATCTTCATTTTTTGTTGTATAACTACGAAATGGAATTACTTCATACTGACTATCTGCTAAACAATAATAATAAAGACCGCGTAAAGTTATCGTTTGGTATAAAATTTCCAAAAAATAAGAAAAAGATAGATATAAAATTCTATCTTTTTTAATTGGGTTAAAATTGTCGTTAACCTTGCTTAGTTTAAAAAAATAACTGCAAAAACAACTAAATATAAACTCTTCTATCTGGGTATGTCGTCGCTCCCCCCCCAGAAAAGTGAGTATAAACTAATATAGGGGTGGTGGCCGTACCGCTACGACACAATGTAGGCAATTCATTTAGGCAATATAAATGAGTTATAGTGGTTTGGGGATAAATCTTTAATCTGCAATGGCTAAAGTGTAAGTGTTCCATAATAAAAAAATTTAGAAATCTTATTATTTATAAGGGGGTTTAAAAAGTGTCTTTAAAAGAACTATGTTGAAAAGAGTTAAAAATTAAATTATTAAATAAGACAGTATTAATTAATAAATGTCAATGCTATATCAATGATTACTTTACAAAATTAACTAAAAACAGAAAAGGTGGCTGATATTGTAAAAAGTATACTCGGCATTGTTTAGCAAGATTAGAATTTATTAATAAACAAAAAATAAGTTATAATCTTTGATTTTTAATTTTGCAATGCAAAAATAATAATCAAATTATTAAAAAATTAATTTTTGAACAAAATAAATGGAAAATTATTAATATCAAAAATTAAAATAATAGGTATAAATAAATTTAAGAAATTTCACAAAGTGGTCAAGCTGGAACACTAAAAAATAAACGAAGTGGGATGAAATCTGATAAGGTTAATCAACTAATTAAATTAGTACTACATGGGGCAGAAGAGTAGTCTCAAGTGATTAACCAAACCATACCTAAGGGAAACTCTACCTAAATAAGAAAAAGTAATAAAGTTATTTATTAAATAACTAGTGAAAAATAAAATGAAAAAGGATAAGAAGTTTAATTAATTTCTCTCTTTCTATCAATAAAAAAATAAACTAATAAAGGAAAATATATATGATTCAAAATAATATCAAAAATACAATTAGCGATTTAATTAACGAAATTAAAACAACAACAGAAAACAATTTAAACAATTTAGAACAAATTATGGAAGCTTTAATTGATAAAGTTAATAATATTGAAAATATTTTAAATCAAATACGATAAAAAAATTAAACCAACTATTTATTAAAATTAGTTGGTTTTTTATTTTTGATAAATAAAAAAGAAAGGAGATAAAAATAATGGCAATAACAGAATCAATTAAATTTAACAAAGTTAAAGAATTAATTTTAAAAATAAAACAAGAAATTAAATTATGTAATAGTGCTTTAGCATTAAAAACATTAGAAAATTTAATAAATAAATATGAAAATGAACTTGCTGAAAAAGATAAAGAAATTAAAAAACTAAAATCAAAATATTTATTTAAAGAAGACTTTTATTTATTTTGTGAAGAAGATAAACTTACATATGATTGAGAAAGTTTACAAACTGATGAAATAACAATTGAAATGCACTTAAAATATTGTGAAAGTAATAATCATAGATATTGCCTAATTAAAGATATTAATAATTTACCAAGTAAGTTAGAAAGTAAGGAAAATAAAATTAGTTGAAGATAAATTTAGTTATACAGTGACAGTGATAAATTATTTATCTGATATTAAATGACAAAAAGAGTCAGACAAAAATATAGAACCAGTTCGTTAAGAAGTGATTTTTTTGGTTTAATTAATTATTTATTTTTAAAATACTATTGGATATTAATTTTAGGAAAAATAAAATTAAAAGCAAAAAAAGCGAGGTGATTATCATAAAAAAAGATTATTCAAAACCCAAAGCAAGATTAAATGGAAATATAATTATTGACTGTATTAGATGTGAACAAGAGTTCACTATTTTAAATTCAGAATGATTAACGATTAATAAATTTTATAAATGCTAAAAATGTAAAAAATAAAGGGGGGGAGTTAAATGTGATAAAAAAAATTTATTTAAACCAAAATTTAATTTCACAAGAAATAAATAATAAAACGCACATTTTAATAAACAAACAAAAAGATTGCGTTGTTTTAGATAAAAATTACTTAGGTTTATCAAATTATCAAAATTATTTTAGTTTATAAATTGATGAAAATAAAAATTATGAAGTTAATAGTAGCGTTAATAATAAAATTGGTAATATTGTGGGAAAAAATTTAATTTTATCTTTTGAAAAATTAAAACAAGCAAACAAAAAACAGTTTAATTTAAAAAACAAGAGTGATGTTAATGATGATTTTCTAAATGATTTAATTAACAAACATAATAAATGTTATAAAAGTGTTAAAATTCAAATAAAAGAAGTAACACCAGAACAATGAGAAAAAATACTAAAAGATTGAAAAAATATTGAAAATGATAATTATTGAGATAATGGTTTTTATTTAGGATACAACAAACATGAAAAATAGGTAGCATGTAAAAAATAAGGGTTTTATAAAAACAATAAAAAAATATCCTTAATTTATATTAAACTAAATAACATTTAAAAACAAAAACCCTTATTTTTTACATGCGACCATTTATTTTCTTATTTGATAAAAAAGTCGGAAGAAAAAAACGAAGTAGAATTAGTATTTTTATTAAAATAACAATTGGAAAAATTAATTGCTAGTGCTAAAAGACAAAGAGACATTATTGATATGTGCCCAAAATTAAATATATCAAAGATGACAATCACAAACATTAATAAAGAAGTTAATTTTGACAAATTACTTAAAGAAAAATTAAAAGCAAAGACTGAAAAAATAAATGTTCTAACACAATATTTGTATGCTGGAGTTGACGATTCTTTTAGTAATTTAACAAAATATAAAAAATTAGAAAAAAATATTTTTAGAACAGCATATTTCCATACTGGATATGATGAAATAAAAAGCACTAAAATTAAAAATGTTCTAAAAGATAAAAAAATTTTTATTGTTATGAAATCAACAAAAAACAAATATTATCTTATTAAAAAATATAAAAAAGAATTTTTATATTTTTTAAATCAAAATTTTAATATTGAAAATTGTAAGTTAACGCTAACAGGTGATGGAGCAAAATGAATCCAAAAAATTTGCTAATGAAATTGGTGCAATTTTGATTTTAGATCAATTTTATTTAATGAAAGAATTAAAAACAATATTTCCTTATCGAATAAGAAAACTTACTAAAAATTTAACTGATAATGAAAGGGTAAGAAAACAAATTTATTGAGATATTAATCAATTATTTAAAAACGGCGATCCTGATGAAGCAATAAAATATTTAAAAAATTTAATAAAAATCAAGAACATTAAATAAAATCCATTTTTGAAAGAAAAAAAAGTAAAGATTAAAAAGTTTATTAAATATATTTAAAATAATAGTGATGGTATCAAAGTTTATAAAGAAGATTGATATATGGGGTCTTGTACTGAACCACAAATTTCACATAATGTTAAATGATTAAAAGGATATGGTGCTAAATCATATAGTAAAAAAGTTTTTAAAAATATGATTGCAATGAAAATGGCGAAAGAAAATGGTGTTAATTTAATTGAGTTTTATATTAATAAATTAAATAAAAAAGATGAAAAAGAATATAATCTTTATTTTAAAAATGAAGATTATATTCAACAATTTTTAATAAATCAAAATTTTTCTTATCAAGTACCAAGTTTTAGCTAAAATTTAAAGTAAAAATCAATAATTTAAAATAAATTTATTAAATAATTTGTGAATTATTATTTTTTGTGTTGTAAATTATTAATTTTATGTTATTATTAAATTAATTAAAAAAATAAATTTATCTTTTTCTTGGGAATTTTATTTTAGTAGATAAATATTTATTAGAATATAATATTACCAAACGTTTATTTTACCTCATCAATCATAAATAGCCTTAATTAATTCACATTCTAAATTAACAAATTTATTCTGTACAACAATAGAAATAGCATTAGCAATAAAGCTATTTTTAATATTTTGTTACATTAATGCCAAGTCAAATGCTTTATTCATTAATTTTAAATTAAATCTTTTATCAATAGGAACTGGAATTCTTATTAATTTCATAGTTTGAGTTGTCCCGCCATTTAGTAAAATATAATTATTTTGTCATACTAAACGATGAGTTAAATTATATAATGCTTGACCGGCATTTGGTAATCAAGCAACTTGTTACACCGTTGCTGTTGCATACCACATAATACTTGCATATTCATTATATAAAGGTCCACGCAATAAAGCATTAAACATATCAACATATGCTTTTTGACCCGTTGTATTACCTTGTAATGTAAAAAGTACTTTTGACAAATTAATTGTTGCCACAATATTTCACTCCTTAATTATCTAAGGTTTTTAAGTGTGAAATCTGATATCTTTTTAATCTCTTCGGGAATATATGCTCATTTTTTTTAATAGTTTCAATTTCATCATTTTTATTTTCAGTAGACTTTTTAATAATATCTTTAATAAAATTAGTTGGTAAAATCGATTGTTGTTCTTCAACAAACAAATCGGGTTTTAATTCTTTTAAAGTTTGCATTTTTTCATTTAAATAACTGCCACTAACTTTATCTAAATTAGTTTTAATATTTTTTAATTTTAGTAGGCGGAATATCTTTAAATGCTTTTAATTAATATAATTTATTAGATAATTTAATAAAGCCTTCTTTTGAGATAACATCTTCTCGTTTTTGAACACTTTCTCTAATTTGCTTTGCTTCATTATTAAACTGATTTAAGATATTTTCTGCAATCTATTCACTTAAACCTTGTTAGATTAATTATTCTTTGTTAAGTGCTATTTTATAAACTTCTTTTTTTTATTCTTGTCTGATTAACAAGTCAGTATAAACTCTTTTTTAATATAAAAAGATTAAAACATAATTTAACTATATAACAATAATTTACAATTACAATACATTTTGTATATAAATATAAAAAAATACTAAACTTAATATATTTTATTCCTAATTTATTCCTTAAAATGCGTAATAATCGGTATTTAACAAGATAAAATTATTAAAATAACTTCTAATTTTTCTTATATATAATGCAGGTAAATCTTGATAAAAATTTTCAAGATTAAGAAAAGGAGAAAAACAATTATGAAAAAAATAATTAGTTTATTAAGTTTATTAACAATTATTGGAATTGCTGTACCATCAATAATTGCCGCCAGTTCTTATCAAAAATAATAAAATAATGAAATTAATTATTTGCAAAAAAATGATTAATAAAATTTAATTAGGAATAAAAGAAACAATAATGAAGTTGCTATACCAATTGAAAATCATGATAGTTTAATTTTTAACTGAGCTTCTAATAGTGTTAGTTAAGTTAAAATTTGAGGATTAAATTTAATTTTAAAAATAAATACAAATAATATTCAAATAATTATAAATTGAATAAAAAATAATCCCAATACAAATCAAAAAATTTAAAGGGGATTAATTGGTGCATCTTTTGGCATGTTTTTTTGCCTATTTAACAGATGCTCTTTATCTTTTGGGATATGAACGACCAATAACGGCGGTAAAAGTTATATAATTTGGTTTTGGGGGAACGTCGGGTGCTATTGCAGGTTATTTTTCTCCAAAATTAACATTATTAAATAATATTTTAAATATTATAATAAATCCTAATTTTATAAATAATGGCATTTGAATTGCATTTAATACATTAAATCCAAAAAAAAGATATAGGAAAATTAAATTAAAATGGAAACATATAAATTTCTTCAGATACATATTAATATTATTCAACAAATAGTTATATACATGATGAAAATAGAAGAAAAAAAGAGAAGCATATTATGAAACTTGAGAGAGATTTTTTGCTACTAATAAACATAAATTAAATTTAAATTATTATGATTGAACAGATATTGCATATAATTTTGATATGAAAAAGGAAAAATATTTTATAAATTATTTAACAAATATTATAAAAAGTAAAAAAAATAGTAGGGGATTGTACTTTATATTTTTGGGTCGAACTTATAGAATAAATATATAATTAATATGTTACTGCTATAGTTAATAAAGTTATAAATAATTGATCAAAGATAAGAGATAAATTTCAGGATTTAAAAATAAATCAAGAAATGTATTTAATTTACGATAATAATGAAAATTTTTATGAAACTACAATTCAGTAGTGTTTATTTATTAATTAAATGAAAAAAATATTAAATATTTTAGGAACAATCACTTTAATTACAACAAGTACTGTGAGTTTAGTTGCTTGTAATACACCGCAAGAATATACACTCGAAGAATTAGAACATTTAAAAAAAGAAAACCAAATAAATATCGCTAACAAAGAAATCAGAGATAACCTAGAATTAATAGCACCGCAAGAAAAAACCGTTTAATAAAGTTGATGATAAATGATATTATATGGTATTAAAAGGTGAAAATAAATATCATTTAAACAAATTTAAAAATGTTGCGCGCAACGATTAACTAATAATTAATGATGGTAATAACCACTTTTATTTAAGATTATACTTTTATTTGAACTTGTTATATATATGAAACTTATCCAGGAAAAGAAACTAAGTTTCATTATTAAAAAAATAAAAATTATGATTATTTTAAATCAGTTTATTGTTGAAATTTAAATACTAAGGAACCTGATTTAATTATTGATGATAAAGGCAATATAAAAGTTAATGTATAAATAAAAAAAGAGCTAATTAAATTTCTTTTTTATTTTACCTTGTTTTAACTGTTATTTTAACAGGATTATTGCTAATATTTCTAATTACCAAAACATTTTTATTATTTATATTAAATTTTATACTTCCATCTGAAATTGGTGTTTAATATTCAGTTGTACCTCAATATCAAATATCCCCACATCCCTCAACTCCCAATAATTTAGGAATAATACTTTTTGATATTATAATTTTTAATTTCATATCATTAGTATAATATGCTTGAATTTTATTTTATTTAATTTTCTTGTTATCATTATTATATAATTTTGTTATTTGCAAAAATAAATAAATAAACGCTTCGCCTAACTTAGTTTTATATTTAGTTCTATATTATTTATTTATTAATCCTAATCCATTATTATTAGAAGTAGCAAATGTTTGAATATCATTAGTTATATTATCAGTATATAAAGTTATTATATTTTCAAAATTAACTTTATCTGTTTGAGTCATTCCTTGTGTTTATATTTTTAAACCTCTCAAATTAACTAAATAATTTGAACAGCCCGCTCTACTAACTGAAATTTCAATATTTCTATTAGGAATAAAATTTTCTATATTTGGTGGTTCACATTCAACTTGTAAATTATTAATATTACTTATTTCTATTGTTTTATAAGAACTAATAAATTTACTAATACTTTGAATTGTTGGGTCAATTTGTTTTAAATCAATTTCTATTTCAGAATATCCAAAATATTCTGTATTTTCATCAAAAAAATTATTATGTGCAATATTATACGGTGGTGTTTTTTTACATTTTCCTAGTTGAATTATTTTAAATAATATAGATAATTTTGCATTAGTAGGAATAATATATTTTGTATAATCTGGATAATTATATGGCACTGGTGGTAAATACATATTGTGGGTAATTAAATGTTGGTATTTCATAATCATGGGGTAATAAAAAACTAGTTTTATAATTAGTTGTCATATCGCGCAAATAATTATTTAATACGCTTTTTGTTTTACAACGAAAAATCCATACCGATAATTTTAAATAATCTTCTTCATTATCAGTATATGGGTTATCAGCATAAAAGATAATTTCAAAATTATCTTTATATGGTGTTTTAATTGAAAACATATCAATTATATAAATACAATTTGTTCCATCTACTGTTTGTAATAATTAGCAATCATTATCTTTTTCACTATCACTAACTGGTGTTCGTGCATCTACTAATCTTACTAACTCATTAATTAAATATATGAGATTAGTTTTAGGATTTAATTGTTTTAAATTATATGTTGAATAAACTAATTCTTCCGTTAGTTTACCACCCTTATTTAAAACAGTGCCTTTACATTTATCAGTTAATAAAGTAGTAAATCCTAAACTAGTAGCATTTTCCCCAAAAATAGAACCAACTTTATAATTACCTTGTTCTCTAAATATTTCAAATGGTAAATAACTATTACCTTTTGATTTTTCAGACCAAAAGGCGTCATTATAAAAACTATAAATATTAGCACTCATAAAACCATTTAATCATTGAAAATTAGGTCAGGTTTTTTAATCTTGATTAATTACTCGGCCCCAAGGAACACCAAATGAAATAAAGTTTAAGAACTTACCGATTCTACCCGGGATAGTAAATGGATTAAATACTAATTTTTGTTTATAGTTTAAAGGTAATATTTTAATTTGGCGATTAATAAAATTATTCATATTTAAAATATCTCAAACATTACATGTGCCCATTTTATTATATTAGATTTGAATAGATCAAACAGTATTACCAAATTAATCTTTTCTTCTAAAATATGATTATGCTTGGGTACTAATTATATTATTAACATCTTCATTAGTTATTTTTATGTTGTTTGGCGGAGTAATCATTCAATTTTTAGACCAGTAAAATTTAGAATCCGTATCTTCTTTATGAATATTTCTACCAACCATAGAATTAGTTACTGATGTAGCATAAGTGTCCGTTATAATAATACCCTCACTATTTTTCTGTTTTCAAAAATCATATCTACTTTACATATCTTTTTTAAATCTTCATAACCCGTTATCATTGTTATTTGAATACCTTGAATGTTATATCAACTTACTTCGGGTGAAACATAAGTATTTATTTTATCCGGTGGAGCAGTAAATATTTTATACATTAATAAATCTCTTGAATCCACTACTTTTTTATTAAATTGACCTTTAATAATTGGTTGGCAAATTAATGGTATATCAAAAAATATCATATTACCATAAAATTTAACTACCATTGTTCTAACCCCCCCGGGGGTCTTTTAATAAAATCTAACCTAATTCAACAATACCTTTATTTATTTTTTCATCATAAGTTATTTTAAGAAAACAATAACCTTCACCCGATTCACTTGTTTATATAAATTGTCACACTGATAAACCACCATTACTAATTTTGTCATTAATACTTGAAAATGTAATTTCTTGTCATAAAAAAATACCATCATAAGGTGAATAATAATTAATAACATTTGAATGATATAATCATTGTCTATATTGGGGAGCAGAATTAATATCGCCACCTCCAATATTATTTAATCCGCGACAATTAAAAAATGTATAAAAATTATAATAATCATTTATATTTAATTTATAGGCATCTTCATATAAACTTAATAAAGTATATTGTATTTCAGTTGATTGTTGAGTAAATACTTGTTCGAATTTATCTTCACAGAATTGGATTAAACTTCTATCATCAATCATATAAGCATCTCAATATTTACCAACTTTAAACTCTTTTGTATAAAAGTTATCGGCTTTATTATCATTATTAATAAAATAACTTAATTTATATTTATTTAAGTATTCCAACATTCTATTAATATCAAAAATGTTTTCACCATCAATTAATTTTCAATAAACACTATTATTTTCATCTTTTAATTTTATCGCAAAAGGTGTTTCATTATTAGCTCATATTGTTGAGTTAACTGGTTGTTTATTAAAATCATCAAGCGTTAATATCTTAATTTCTTCACCTTTATATTTTTGAACTATTTTTAAAATAACCTTGTCATTGTGCAATAGTACTTTATATATTATCAAATATGCGTGAATAACTACCATAATCAATGGGTTTAGCATTATTAGTTTTTCAACCTGTTTCCGTATCGGGTATATATGAACTATAAAGATTAAAAGGAAATACAATTTTCAATGTCTATTATTTTGGATGTCTTCTCTTATATCCATTAAAGTATCGCGGGCTTGCGCTTTTAATTCTTCCATAAAACCCGGGTTAATTATACTCATTTTTTAATTCTCCTTAATTTCTGTTCTACCTTGGATAGCATTTTGATTATTACCAGTTTCATCATATTCTAGTAATTTATTATTATGTTCTATTTCTTTTGCTTGCATTTTATCTTGTCATTGTTCTACTTTTTCAAAATATTTTGTTGCTTCTAATTCCTTAATATTATAATATTCAGTAATTACTCTTATTAGCTCCATTGTGCCATTATCTAATATATCAGTAATTAATTTTGTCGCGTTTGATCCACTAAATTAGCACTAATAAAATCAAATCCATAAGGGCCCGTCCGCTATTTCCATCTCATAAATCACAATATTTTAAAACAGTATAAAACATTTTTGTATAATATTGTTTACGATATGCTTGTAAATATTGGGATAATTAACCATCTACTGTTGATGAACTTGATTGAACAAAAATATCATCAAATAAATCTTGTAGTACTTTTTTATTGCCTTTGTTATAAGCGGTCATTAAATCATCACTTAGTATCCCATATCAATGAGTAAGATTTGCATATCTTTCTTTTGATTTAATATTAAAAATATTTCTTCTAAATCAAATTGTAATTTATAAAAATTTGCCATTTTAGGTCATGGATTTAAAGTATTTGAAGTTGATAAAATAAAGTATTATGTTCATTAATCATTTTTAAAAAAGGCACAATACCTAATTTATTTTTAAATTATTGTATTAAAATAGGTTTGACATCATCTTTAATTTGTGTTTTACTTTGTCCAACAACTACTTCGTTATTTTTATGTCAACCTTTAATAACTATTTTATCTTTGGTACAAATTAAATTTAAAATAAAATAACTATCTTATTGATGATAATTTAATAAAATATTATCATCTTGTTCAATTTCGTTTATTTTACTTACACTAGATGTAAATTTAAAAGGGTTAATTCATAAATCAATATTGCCATCTCATGTTTCTAACAAACCAAAAATAGTTTTACCAATTAAAATTACTGTTAATCCATTCTTATCTAATTCTTCTTTTATTTTATAAGTTTCATATCATCAATTTAATTTTTCTAAAATATCTTTACGATGAGACTTAAATAAATTATCTTTACCATTTACTAATCGCATTTGATGGCGAGCAATAATATTCGCTAAATTAATTGTTCAATCATATTTTTAATATTTTAAAAAAACTATTAATATCATTTAAGTTTGGTAAAGGTGGATAGGTATTATTCATTGTTATTTTGCTCCTTTAATTTTAATATAAGTGCATAATTAATAATATGACCGCGTAAAATATTCGGTTGGTATAAATTTACCAAAAACTAAGAAAAATATAGATATAAAATTCTATCTTTTTTAATTAGGTTAAAATTGTCGTTAACCTTGCTTAGTTTAAGAAAATAACAGCAAAACCAACTAAATAAAACTCTTCTACTTGGAATGTCGTTAAATCAAGCAAGCGAGGATAAACAATACAGGGGTGGCCGTACCCGCTACGAAATAATGGAGGCAATTCTTTTAGGCAATATAAAAGAGTTATCGTGGTTTGGGGATAAATCTTTAACCTGCAATGGCTAAAGGGTAAGTGTTCCACAATAAAAAAATTTAGAAATCTTACTATTTATAAGGAGGATTTGAAAGTGTCTTTAAAAGAACTCTGTTGAAAAGAGTTAAAAATTAAATTATCAAATAAGACAGTATTAATTAATAAATGTAAGTGTTATATCAATGAGTACTTTACAAAATTAACTAAAAACAGAAAAGGCGGATGATATTGTAAAAAGTATGCTCGGCATTGCTTAGCAAAATTAGAATTTATTAATAAACAAAAAATAAGTTATAATATTTGATTTTTGACTTTAAAATGCAAAAATAACCATTCAAATTATTAAAAAATTAATTTTTAAGAAAAATAAATGATGAATTATTAATATTAAAAATTAGAAAGGAGAAATTATAAAATGGTTGAAAATAATATCAAAAATACGATTAGCAATTTAATTAACGAAATTAAAGCAACAACAGAAAATAATTTAAGTAATTTAGAACAAATTATGGAAGCTTTAATTGACAAAGTTAACAATATTGAAAATATTTTAAATCAAATAAGATAAAAAATAAATTAAACCAACTATTTATTAACATTAGTTGGTTCTTTATTTCTGATAAATAAGAAAGGAAAAAAATAATGAGGGAAAGTTGTCCTAAATGTAGATCAAAAATTGATGGTGATGATAAATATTTATGATGCAGTAATGATTATTGTATTTTAGCAAAAAAATCATATATTTTTAGAAAGAAAAAATAATGAATATAACAGAATTAATTAAATATGACAAATTTAAAAAAGAACTTGCTGAAAAAGATAAAGAAATTAAAAAACTAAAATCAAAACATTTATTTAAAGAAGACTTTTATTTACTTTGTGAAGAAGATAAACTTACATATGATTGAGAAAGTTTACAAACTGATGAAATAACAATTGAAATGCACTTAAAATATTGTGAAAGTAATAATCATAGATATTGCCTAATTAAAGATATTAATAATTTACCAAGTAAGTTAGAAAGTAAGGAAGATAAAATTAGTTGAAGATAAATTTAGTTATACAGTGACAGTGATAAATTATTTATCTGATATTAAATGACAAAAAGAGTCAGACAAAAATATAGAACCAGTTCGTTAAGAAGTGATTTTTTGGTTTAATTAATTATTTATTTTTAAAATACTATTAGATATTAATTTTAGGAAAAATAAAATTAAAAGCAAAAAAAAGTGAGGTAGGTGTTAAATATGATAAAAAAAATTTATTTAAACCAAAATTTAATTTCACAAGAAATAAAAAATAAAACGCATATTTTAATAAACAAACAAAAAGATTGTGTTGTTTTAGATAAAAATTGTTTAGGTTTATCAAATTATAAAAATTATTTTTGTTTAAAAATTGATGAAAATAAAAATTATGCGGTTCATAGTAGTATCAATAATAAAAATGGTAATATTGTGGGAAAAAATTTAATTTTATCTTTTGAAAAATTAAAACATGAAAACAAAAAACAGTTTAATTCGCAAAACAACATTGATGCTAATAATGATTTACTAAATAAATATGATAATCATTATAAAAATAATAAAATACAACAACAAAAATTAACATTAGAAGAATTAAAACAATTACTAGAAGATTTAGAAAATATTGATAACCCCAATTATTGAGATAATGGTTTTTATTTAGGATACAACAAATATGAAAAAATTAATTAGTTTTTTAGCAATATTTTCGTTATCGTGTACAAACACAGTGAATTTGATTAGTTGTGGTAATATTGCAAATAACAAACCAAAATTACCATCATCAAAACCAAAAGAACCAATAGTCAAAGATGTTTTTTACTATGAAAAATTAAAACAAGAAATTACAGCAGAAATCAAAGAATATGATGAAGTAATTAAAGAAATTGAAAATAGTAAAAATGATTATGAAAACGAAACAGATTATCATACAGAATTAAACCAATCACAAGCAGAAAAATTTATTAAAATTTCTGAACTAAATAATTGCGAATATCAAATTTTACTATATCAAAAAGAAAATGAGTTTACAGACGAACAAAAACAACAAGCAATTAAGTTGTTAAAAAAACAAATAAACAACTTAAATAGTACTTTAAATTTATTAAGCGAAAATAAAAATAGTGATTTTGACCAGAAAGATTTAGAAAAAATAAATACAAAAATTAAAAATATAAAAACAATTTTAGACGAAATTAAAAACAATTAAGGAAGAAATGATTTATGTATAGATAACAAAAAACAAAATAAAAGCAAATATAAAGATGAAAATACATCAATAGATTAAATTAAAAAAAACATAAATAATGAAAATAACACAAAACAAGATATTAATTATCTTGTTTTTTAGAAAGAGGTGCAAAAATGATTAATTGCCCATTTTGTAAATATATTCATAATATTTATAATGAAAACAATATTAATATATTATTTTTTTGTTCTTATACGTATCCCAATCCATGAATCGTTTTAGATAAAAGAAAAATTAGAAGAATGATTGTTTATTATGCTTAAAGTAATTGAATTATTTGCTGGGATTGGGAGTCAAAGAAAAGCATTAGAAAAGATTGGAATTAACCACAAAGTAATTGCTTTTTGTGATAATGATAAATACGCTGAAAAATCATATCGAGCGATTTTTAATGATTATGACACACCAAATTTAGGTGACATTACTAAATTAGAAACTTTACCGTATGCTGATTTAATAACTTGATCATTCCCATGCCAAGACATATCAAATGCCAATAATAATGGCCAAGGATTAAATGGCAAGCGAAGTGGTTTGGCTTACAAAGTTGTTGATTTAATAAGCACAATGGCAATAAAACCGCAATATCTTTTAATGGAAAATGTATCAAATTTATTAATTAAAAAGTTTTTTGTTGGATTTCAAAATCTACAAAATCAACTTAATAAATTAGGATATCATAACCAATATTTTACAATGAATGCCAAAGATTATGGAATTCCCCAAAATAGAAAACGATTATTTATGATTTCAACATTAAAGCAAGATTTTAAATTTCAATATCCCCAACCTTGTAATTTAAAATTTTTAGTAAAAAATATTTTAGAAAACAATGTAAATGAAAAATATTTTATTAGACAAGAATCAATGAAAAAAACAATTGAAAACAATAAACTTAAAATCATTCAACAATGTTCTTATACAATTACAACAAAACAAATGCGATGAGGAAACGCAGGAATTATTGCAATTACCAATGATATAAAAAAACTTAATGATGGAAAATTAATGATTAATCTGAGAAATTATAATCAAGTTAATATTTTTAATGATATAACAAAAAATAATCTTATTCCAACCATTACAACAGGACATGGGAGACCATCACAAATTGCATTGCCAATTAAGGATTATGGTAATTTTATTGTTTTACCACGAGCAAAAGATGGTTTGCTAATTAATGGATCATATAATCGGTTTTGAAAAACAGAAAATAATTATATGGGAACAATCGCAGCAAGTAATGTCAATAAAATTATGATTGATAATAAAAGACAACAACAAGATAGTAGTAAAATACTATCTTTTTTAATTGCTGAAAAAGAATACTTTTTACGAGTGTTAACCCCTTGTGAATGTTGATTATTAATGGGATTTAGTAATAAAGACTTTGATAAAGCAAGCAAAGTTGTTTCAGAAACCCAACTTTATAAACAAGCTGGTAATAGCATTGTTGTTGATGTGTTAGAAAAAATATTTACAGCAATGTTTCAAATAGAAAGGAAAAATTAAAGATGCAAAATAAGAGAAAAGTTTGGTGAAAATGACTTTTATATCCTTTAACAATTATTATTGGAATTTTGTTGCTAGTAATTTCCCCTATTTTGTTTTTAATTGCCCTTGGAATTGATTGTGATTTTATGATTGGTAATTTATTATTGCATTTATTTTACTTACCTTTCGAAAAGAAAGAAAAAAATGACTAAGAAAAACAATATTAAAAATTACTTTAATAATCAACAGCAATATTATCAAAAAAAGAAAAATATTTATTATCAAAAAAGAAACAAATTAAGTAAAAGCAAATTTTTAAAATAAAAAAGGAGGATGAAAATATGAAATCAAACAACACAGCAGATTTTAGTGGAATAATGGATGTTGTTATATTATGAAGTAATGTTGTTTTGGGAGTAATAATGGGTTTGGCAGTTGTTTTTGCAATTTGAAAATTAATTATTATTTTAATTTCAATAATGCGAAATGCTGATAATCCCGAAGCGAGAGGAAATGATTTAAGTGCTTTAAAATGACCGATTATAGAAATTATTATAATTTTAGTTGTAATTGCTGTTATGAATGTTATTTTACAAGTTATCAAAACATATAACCCTGGTATTGGAACATAGTTGATAAAAAATGAAAGGAAGTGAAAAATTATGATACTTAATGCACTGTATAAACTAATATGATCAATTTTTGTACAAGGGCCATTGCAATTAATTGCATCATTTAACACCGTTCTAAATTATTTAACGGGAGGAGTGGTTGGTGATTTAATGTTTGGATCAAAACAAGAATTTAGTTTTCAAAATATCCCAATGTCATTCTGATATTTTGTCATTACGGCTTTGTGCTTATTTTCCTTAATATTTACAATTACTATGATTAAAATTTTGTTTCAAGATGCCACCGAAACAAAAACAAAATTTATTGTTGATTTACAAAATGGTAGTAAAGCGTTTGTTTTTATCTTTTTAATTCCAATCTTTTTCTTTTTGGCTAATTTTGCAATTGCTAACATTGCCAAAATGATTACATCGGGATTTGGTGGTGAAAACGGAAATATTGCAAACTATCTATACAATATCGGAAATACCAATTGAGATGGTAGTGGTGATAATATACCAAACAATTATTTCTATCCTGACAATATTGGTGATTTTAATATGATTGCCGAAGTTTTTGGAGTGTGATTTATGTTGTTTGCAATGTTTATGATTGGAATTGCTTTGGTACAAAAAATAATCGAATTGTTTTTCTTATTTATTATTTCGCCATGAGTAATGGTTATTATGACAATTGACAATGGTA
Organism: Spiroplasma endosymbiont of Antitype chi; assembly: GCA_964019725.1. Classification (GTDB taxonomy): domain Bacteria; phylum Bacillota_I; class Bacilli_A; order Mycoplasmatales; family Mycoplasmataceae; genus Spiroplasma. The sequence goes on from OZ026467.1 coordinate 1,271,278, forward strand.
AAGGAGCATTTATTTGAAAAGATATGGTAATTGCAAAATTTCTAGCATCAACCGCCACTTTAACAGGATATTTTATTTTTATGACAACAATTCAAACAATTTTAAGCAGTAATTTAGCAGGATTAGGTATTGAGGGAATTGGAAAATCATTGTTTGTTATTCTGTTTATGTGCGGTGGTGGCTTGGCAGTAATGGCGTTTTCGGATGTTGTTGCCAACTTAATTGGTGAAGCAGCTGGTGTTCATGAGGGAATGAGTTCAATGAAATCAACTGTTGCTGGTGGAATGATGGCAATGGGAGCTGCTAAAATGGCAGGAAAAGCATTCGGATTTGCCAAAAGCAAAAGAGCCAAACGAGCAATGACAATGGGCGGTTCTAGCATGAGCGAAAAAACAATGAACGCGATGGGTTGTTCTGGTAATGGTGATTGAGGGTATAATGAAACAGCAAGCAGTCAATCTCGTCAAGAAAAACCACTAGACTTTCGCCATTTCTGACACGCTACAGAGGGAATGAGCTCTCGCGCTGGAATTGTTGGTTTAGCAGGCTTCGGACTTGGGGTCACAACACTTGCCACAAGTAAAATAGTGGGTGCTCTGCTCGCGGTGGTGGAACAAAAGGATTCTTCCGCCAAATTGGAATTGGAGTTGCAACACCATTTAAAGCAATTGGTAAAAGATTTAATCCACAATTGGTAAATAAAGGAGATAAAACCAATAAAGGACACACTGAATTACATAGTAAAGAAACAACCAAATCTTTAAACAAAAAACTAGGTAAATTAGAAAGCAAATTTGTTAGCAAAAATAGTTTTTCATATTTTAAACCAATAACAAAAAGCGGGTTGAAACATAACAAAAAAGTTCATAAACAAAGTAATATAATTAAAAAATATGAAAAACACAATAAAAAATCAAATGCTATACAGAAAAAATGAGATGAAAAAGCGGCCAAAAAAGCAGAAAAGAAAAAGGCATAAGTAAAAAACACCCGACAAAAACAAAAAATACGGTATAATATAAATAAAAAGGAAAGATAAATCATGGGATTATGACGATTATTAGGTGGCGAAGTCAACTGAGAACGCGTTGCCAGAATGCAAGACAGAGGGTATCGCAACTGAAATCCATAGTGCCATTATGGATGCACTGGGGGGCTTGGAAATCAAGGCGGAGGCCTAAGTATAGATAGATTTAAATGATGATGATAAAAAAATAATGTCATGTGAGTATTAGAAAAGTTTGGTCGTAGTGTCCCAACAACTGCTAAATATCCATGATTAACAAAATCACACACCAACAACGCAAGTGATTTAAGACCAAAAGAAACCAAGTATAATCAAATAGGCTGAGATCAAGCGTGAGAATGATACGATGCCTACAAAAGCGGAGCAATTCCTTTTCTTGAATATCGCATTCAAATTCGCGAAAAAGAATTGGAAGAAAATGAAGATAATTTAAGATTTAATAAAGCACAAGTAGAAAAATTTGGTAAAAATCATACTCAAATTAAACTAATTAAAGCTTATGAAAGAGATATTAATGCACAACGAGCAGAAATTGCGAAATTAAAAAGTGAATTAGAATCTCTGAAAGCAAAAGAAATGGAAAAACAACCTGACTTATCACTTGAAAATGAAAATTTACGCTTAAAAAAAGAAATTTTAGAAATGGAACTAAAATTAAAAGAAACAAATAAACAAAGATAAAATGTATCAAATATCAACTTATCAAAATTTAATTTAGAAAAGGAGATATATTTTATTTATGTATGAAAAAGGAAATAAAGTTATTGTAAAAATAACAAATATCACTCCCTATGGTGCTTTTTGTAGAACAGAAAAAGCAGATGGTTTAATCCATATTAGTGAGGTTTCAGATTATTATGTAAGAGACATCAGAGATTTTTTTGATATTGGTGATGAAATTGAAGTTGAAATACTTGATTTTAATACAGTTAGAAAACATCTTAAATTAAGTTATAAAAAGTGTCACCCTGAACTATTAAAAAATGATGATAAAGAAATTCAAGAAATAAAAGCAGCTTTTAAAAGCTTAAATAAAAAACAAAATAAAACAGACAATATTGAAAACATTAGTAAAACAAATGAAAACTAATAAAATAGTAAAAATAATTAAATGTAAAGGGAGGAAAATATGTTAGAAATTTGTTGTCCTGGTGGAGCTCATAATTGCTATACTTGTCGTGTTTGCACAGGTTCTTTCCAAGGTTGTAAAAGTTGTTTAAAGTGTATTTCTTGTCAAGTTTGCTTAACAAAAAAATGTCAAGTTTGTATTAACGGTAGTATTAGACAACAAGAAAATAAGAAAAAGTATAAAAAGTAAAGTATGTGATAAAAATGAAATGTTGATTTAAAAAACTATTTTGTAGAAATAAAAAACAAAATAAAGCTAACTGTAAAAATGAAACAAAAAATATTGAAAATATTAGTGAATCAAATGAAAACGAATAAATTAGCAAAAGTAATGTAAGTTATAAACAACAATTAAGTTTGCTGTTTTTTATTTTGTCAAAATAGAAAGGAAAAATAAAAATGTATGAAAAAATTACTTAGTTTTTTAGCAATATTTTCGTTTTTATGCACAAACACAGTGAATTTGATTAGTTGTGGTAATATTGTTAATAATAAAACACATTTATATCCTAATTTAGAAAATGTTTTAAAAGTTAATTTAGAAACAAATATTGATTTAGAAAAAATGTACTTGCCCCACTCCGTTTTAATGCAACAGCGAGGTTATAAAGGAACTTTCTTTAATCAATATAAAACAGATATAATCAAAAATTTAACAGATGCTTTTTTAAGCAAAGCAGATATTAATTTAGAAATTAAATTTAAAACAGAATTTAGTACTTATCAACAACTACAATATTATTTAAAAATAGAACAACAAAATTATTGACAAAATTTATTGAATAATATTTGTCAACAATACCAAGGTAATTTAAAGCAACTTATTTTATTGTTTTATAATTTTGTTGCTAATATTTGAAATAAAACAAATATCAGTGAAATTTTAAAGAAAATAGAAATAAAAAATGCGATTGATGGTGATAATAATGTCTTAGGACAAACAAATAATCACCAAACTATTTTGCTAAATAAAAAGGTTTTATCTTGTGCGTTTGAAAAAACAATAAATAGTGAATGACACAAAGGACAATTTACAACCAATAACTTTCTGCATATTTTGATCCACGAATTAGGACATATCTTTTATTTTTATGATTGAGAAACATTTAAAATCAATCATATTTTTTATTTAAAGCAATTTTTAGGACATAAAATTAATAACTTAAATAAGTTTTCAGAACTAGACAAAGAAAAAGTGTTAAGGATATTTGCCAACAGTAATTATGGATTAAGCGATGATGACGAGTTATTGGCAGAGGGATTTGCATATTGGTTATTAACAAAAGAAAATATGTGAACAAAAATATGAGCATTTTGAAATGAATATTTCACAAGTTATTTACCACAAATAAGAGATGAAAAAGAAAGGAAGTGTAAATTATGTTAGACACAATAATTGGTATTATGGGAACAATTGCCATAATCGGCTTGTTTGGTTGTTTATGGAAGTTTCTTGGTATTAAATTGCAAAAAATGAAAAAACAAATTGAGTTAACGAAATATAAAAAAACTTGTCGAATAATATTATATGTTAGTATAAGTTGTTTTGTGTTATTTTTGTTAGTAATTGGATTGTGAATTGGATTAATATATCCAACTTTAAAATAAAATAAAAAAACATTCATATTTTTAATATTTGTTTTTCGAATTAGGAATTATTTAACTGGGATATATTTTTTCTTAACAAATTTAATATATTTAATTAAAAATTACAATACGAGTAAATGATTAATTTGATTTGTTATTATGCTAATTAATTTTATATTTTAGTAATACAGAAAGGATTTAAAAAATGAGTTGAAAAATTGAACTTATAACAATATTTATATTATTTATAATAACTATTGTATGACAAATAATAATTGGATTTTTAGGTTATAAAAAAGAAATTGAGGGTAAAAAATTATTGATTTTATTAGTATTACCCCTACTATTTTTTTATTTTTGGTATTTTAATTATGAATATTATAAAAATGATTTTATGTTTTATTTCTTAATCAATTATTTAGACAAAAAATAATAATTGTAATTAATGAAATAGTTCAAATAATACTTCCTGGTAAATGAAATATTACAAATTTATAATTTCCTAATTTATTTATAAATATTTTTATTGCATCTCAAAATAAAAAACCATTTTTTATTTTACTTAGTGAGTTAGATAAAATCATTAAAACAATAAAAATTCCTAAATAAATAACAAAATTTGCTAAACAATTAATAAGTATTCCCCAGAAAATATATTTTAAATATATATTTTTATAAATTATAATTTTATTTACTTTTTTTGTATATTTTTGTCTTGTATCATAAATAAAAAAATCTATCTTTTTATTATAATTGATGATAATTATATTAAATAGAATTAATATTATAAATAAAACAATAAATACTACTATATTGCTAATAACACTTAATAAAATAAAAGGAAATAAAACTAATCACGCATCAATTATATTATATTCTCCACTTTTATATTTTATCATTTATTTTTTTAAACAGAAAGGAGGTTATATAATGATTATCTATTTATTAGTTTCATTCCACATTTTTTGGATTATAAGTTTTATTACATTTATTTTATTTACTGAAAAGAAAATAAGAACAAGTGTAAAAAAATATATATTGTGATACTTCTTTTATGGTTTCGTATTAATATTTCATATTATTTTACAATTTCTTTTCATTATATATTATATTTTAATATTTCAATAAAAATTGTTTTTTTAAAGTAGAAAGGAGTTTATATCCTGTGAAAAAGATTATATTATCATGTTTATTAACATCGTTGATTGGTGTAAGTGAACCACTTATTGTCAAATCATCTATCAATGATAATTTTTTGTTTCTAAAACAAGAACAAGTTATCAGTAAAAATGCAAAGAAAAGTTTTAATCCAACAGCACCAAGTTTTACAAAAAATATTAATTGAAATGATGATATTGATGTCGAAACGGGTGGAACTTGGGGTGGTGATTATACACAGAAAGTAGAATCATCATATTATTATGTTAATATATTGGATTATGCTAGTAGTTGAAATTATTTTAAAAATAAATACAAACAGATTAAAATTGATTTTGAGGGTTATGTTGCTCACAATCGGGCGGCTACGGCAAATTATAATGCTTATCACTATATCAATCTAAATGAAATAAGTGGCATAGAAAAAACAGAACAAATTTTTAATCACTATCAAGGTTATACCCAAAATGAAGAATGAGAATGAGCAAATGTAAGATATCAATTAGAAAATAATGATTGCATTAAAATTGATTTTTTGGTTTATGCACGAGCGAAAAACGGATGAAATTCAAGTAATACCTGAGCGAAAACATGATTAAAAGTTAATGAACTAATTTTTAATACAAGTTTTAGTTTTAATGATATGAAAAGTAATTTAACAAGAGAACTAAATAAAGAATTTAGTTATTATTCTAATATTGATAATAATCCACAAAGTTCACATAATTGAAACCAAATTAAAACACAAGTAGATAACAAAATCAAAAAAGCACTAAATGATAATAATGATACCCAAGGATGGATTGAATTTTTAAACCCAAATTATCAGTTAGAAAAAAGCAATAATGGTTATTTTATAAAAATAATAATTAACATTGATAATTATCAAAGTGGCAAGTATGAAACATGAGAATTTAAAACACCACTAAATTTTGATAGTGATTATAATATTGCTAATGCTAAAAATAGAATCGAAAATGAATTAAAACAAACAATTATTTATCAAAGTGATACCATCAACCAATATTTTAGATGAAAGTAATTGAAATGCAATTAAAACTATCTTAGATAATAAAATATTTAGTGTTTTAGGAAAAAAAGGAAACATAATGGAATGAAAAAAACTTATCAATCCTAATTATGCCTTAATAACAGAAAATAATAATTATTATCTTAAAAACAAGTTTTAATATTTTTAATTATTTAACAGAACAATGAGAAAATTGAGTTTTTAAAACAAAACTCAATTTTTCATTAAGTGCAAAATATTGAAAAAGTAAATTACAAGAACGAATTTTAATAACACCAGGAAAAATTAGTGATGAAAATGGTGTTGCAATGATTAATGATATTGAAGAAGTTATTAATAACGGTGAAGGAAAAGAAAATAAATACAATAAAGGAATAATAAAATATCATACAACAACATTTTTTCAATACATCGAACCAAAGGAAAATAACAATGATCCTGATTATGATATTGTTAAAATAAATGGGGTTAATTTAAACGCTGTTAATGGTTTATACACATATACTTTTGATGATAAAGAAAAAGTTAATAAATATGAAATTGAAATTATCCACCGACCAAACCCTAAAATTGAGGGAGATGTTGGTGGTAATTTTAAGTTAACAATTTTAATTGAAACAATTACTCCATCATTACAATTAAAATTAATGGGGTGAGGGCCAAAAAATATTGATTATGAAAAATTAACAAGTGAATTTATCAAAGACCCAAGTAATGAAAATAAAACAATTAAAAACCCCAATTATGATCAAGAAATAAATAAAGAAACAGGAACAAAAAAAACAATTAATATGGGTTCGCCATCAATCTAACGCCCCATTTCCGTTAGATCCACTTGATAGAGATGGAAATTTAATAAAAAGTAGTAGTATTAATGATTATGATATTGGTTATTTAGCAGAAGCCAGTGCAGTTGGAGCAGGATTTGAAAACTTTTACAATAATGACAACATTGAAAAAGTTATTCGTTATTTATCAAATGAAAATTTAGAGACTAAATTTGAAAAATGGTTACGAATTAGAAAAAAACAAAACGGGAGATGTTAATACTAGTGCTGGGTGATTTCATTTTATTATTCAACAAAAACGCTTTAATGATTTAAACGGAAATACACAAACACCATTTTATCAACACAAATTTATTTATGTTGATAAAAATAAAAGTTCAAATTATGGATATTTTTTAAATTCAGTTAATAACCAAAATGCTAGTGATTTTTGAAATTCAACACAAGGAAAACATTTAAAAAATTATATGATTAACTATAAAAAGTGAAATTCAGATAATGATTTATCAAAATTAACTTATGAAGCAGTTTTATCATATTGACGAGATTATGTTTCAGATATTCGTAATCATTTAGCGGTTAATGAAAGCATCAATAATTTTAAGTCATTAAATGATTTAAATATTAGTGCTTTGAAAATGAATGCCAAAGATATGAAAACTATTAGAAATAAAATTGAAAATTTTGTTTGAAAAGAAATAAATAAACTTAGTTTATTAGCAACAATAAACAAAGATTATATTATTCAAATATATAAAAGTAACCAATGACAAAAATTAACTGATGATGATTTAAAACAATTAATAACTAATCAACAAGAAAAAACAAAAGAAATAATGCTAAAAATCAAAGCACTAAATACATCAATGTTGTTAATTGGTGAAACAAACGAATTTAAAGTTATTAATAACTTAAATTATGATGAAAATAAAGTAATTGATTTAAGTAAAATTAAATATCAAAATCAAGAATATAATTTTAAAGATAAAACAAAAGATGATATTTTTAATAATTATATTATGAAATATATTAAGCAAGGTTTTAAAATTAATAAATTAGATGAAATCTTGAAACAAGATATTGATTATCAAATATCATTACAAGGATTAAATGGGCAAAAGATTAATATTAATGATAATGAATTACAGGAATTTATGAAAAAAATTCAAGAAAATAAATATAGTGAGCTAAAAATTACTATTTATGCTTTGGATAATAGTTTAAAAGCAGTTGGGAATGTTTCATATAAATTAATAAACAACCCAATAACAGAAAATGCCCCCAACAAACCAAATGAAATTCCACCAACAGAGGGAATAATACCGAACACTCCTAATAAACCAAATGGAAATAACGAAAATAATGGGAATGAAGAGAATAATAATCCAAATAAACCAGAAAAACCAAACAAACTACCCGATCCCAATAATCCTAATGGAAATAATGAAACAGGATTAAAAAAGTTTTTTAAAAAACCAGTTAATTTATTTTTTATGACTTTGATTAGTTGTGGGATAGTTGGTGGTTTTATAACTTGAATTATCATTAAAAATCAATTAAATAAAAAAATTGGGGGAAAAATAGAAAATAAAAAAGTAAAAACAAAAAAAATAAAAAAACAATAAATAATATCTATTTATTCCCCTTTTATATTAGTATCCTTATTACGCATTTTAAGGGACAAATTATCAATTAAAGTTATATTATTTATAAAAAAATATATTTATTATATTATCATCCCCTTATAAATAATTATTTTAAATATGAAAATAGTTTTTAAAATGGCATTTTAAATGCCGTTTTTTATTTTAAAAAAAGAGGTGCAAAATATGAAAAATGTAATACCAAAAAAACTAAAAGACGCTAAATATCGTTTTTGACGCAATATAACAATAACAGATGTTTTGATAATTGCTGTTTGAGTTGGATTAACAATTATGTTTATATTTGGTTTTCAATGAAAACTATGAATAAAATTATTATCATCATCAATCATGATTTTAATTAGCTTACCACTAATTATTACAAATAAAAAGACTAATTTAAAAGGATGACAATACTTGTATTATAAAATAAATTTCCTATTTAGTTATAAGAAATATAGTAAAAACAAAACTAGTTTACTGGTGCCATATAATAAAGTTATTGATGATAATTATATTGCAACACACGGAATTTTAAAGGGTACTTTAAAAAAGACTTTAATTGGTGCAATTAAAATAAAGGGATTCGATATCACTTTATTAAGTGGCGAAGAGCAAATATTAAGATTACGAGATTTGCAAGATGTTTTTAAATTTGCTAATTTTCCAATAACTTTTTTAAAGTTAGAATTACCATTAAATTTTGATGACAACATTAAATATTTACAAAAACAAATTAATAAAACGCAAACTCGTTATAAAAACAAAGAAATTAGTTTTAATCAATTTGTAAAAATTACAAAACAAATTAAAAATAATATTGCTTTTTTAAAAAAAGAATTAATTAAAATAAACGATGAAATTAAAACTGAAAAATGTTTTTTTATTTTTGTATATGGAAATAGTCAAAAAGATTTAAGTGAAAAAATATTATTTTTAGAAGATAAATTATATAAAGGAAAAATTAATTGCAATACTTTATCTAATTACGAAATAACAAAAATCTTAAAATTAATGTGAAATCCGTATGAAAAACCATTAAATAAAACAGATTTTAATAAAAATAAAGATAATTTAGCAAAATTATTGCAATTTAAATACCTAAATATTAAACAAAATTATTTTATAGCAAATGATTTATATTATTCAATTAATACCATTCAGGACTACCCTTTATTTATTAACGATTTATGAGGAGCATGTTTATTTTCAAATGAGTAAACTATTATTTGAAATATAAATCCTTTAAATTATGATGAAACAAAAAAAGCAATCAACAGTGCCATTCAAACAACCCAAACAAGACAAGTAATGACAAAATCATATGTTAATACAAATGAAAATAACTATGAATTAGAAACATACTACCATTTAATTGATGAGGTTAATGGTGGTGGTGAATTATTAAAAAATGTAAATATTTTATTTTTAAATTATGGAACAAATAAAAAAACATTACTACAAGCACAAACACGATTAACAAAAGCATTAAAAGAAATGGATATTAATAAACTTAATCCATTGTGATATCAACAATTTAATGGTTTAAAAGGTTTTATACCCTATAATAATAAGGTCATAATAAAAAAATATGGTCGAGAAATGCCAACAAGTACCTTAGCAGCATCATTTCCATTTATTGATAGTGGCTTATATGATAAACAAGGAATGTACTTAGGAACAAATAATATGGGAAATGTTGTATTGTGAGATCAATTTAAAATTACAAGTAAAAGAACAAACCATAATATGTTTATTCTTGGTTAATCAGGAATGGGAAAAACATATTTGTTAAAAAAAATAATAAATTATCATATTCAGATGGGGCGGAAAGTGATTGTTATTGACCCTGAAAGAGAATACCAAGAATTATGCAAATATTATGATGGAAATTGAATTGATGCAGGAGATGCTTCGATAGGAAAAATAAACCCCCTACAAATTTTAGATAATAACTTTATTGATGAATTAGAAAATACCAATTCACCGCCCCTATCCAATCATTTACGATTTTTAGAACAATTATTCAAAACGCTTTATCCTGATTTTAACGGGCGAGAAATTAATTTATTAACAAAATATTTGAAATTATTATATCATCAATTTAAAATTACAAATAATATTGACATTAATAAAATTAATAATAATTATTTTCCAATTATGAATGATTTTTATGATTTATTAGAAAAAGAATATAAAAACAATAAAAATCAACTTTTAAAAGAATTTATGGATTTAATAGCAACTGATTTTTTAAATGATGGAAAATATCAAGCACTTTGAAATGGTCACACAACAATAAAATTTAATAACAACTTTATTGTTTATGATGTTTATAATTTGTTTGATTTAGATGACAAAAAAACAAACGCAGCACAATTAATTTTAATGCTAAATATTATTAAAAAAGAAGTAAAAGAAAATCGTTTTAAAGATAATAATCAAATTGTAATAATTGTTGATGAGGCTCATTTAGCAATCGATAAAGATAATCCAGTTGCCTTAAATTTTATGTATCAAATGACAAAGCGAATTCGGAAATATAATGGTGCGTTGATCGTGGCAACACAAAACATCGCTGATTTTGTAGAAAATGAAACAATTTTAAAGAAAACAACAGCAATTATTAATAATAGTCAATATTCTTTTATTATGGGGTTAAAACCTAACGATTTAGAAAAAGTTATTAATTTATATAAAAGTTATGGCGGATTAACATCAGCAGAACAAGATTATATTGCTCGTAGCGTAAAAGGACAAGGGCTATTTTTTGTTTCTGGATTTGAAAGATATCGTATTGAAATTCAAGCAAACAAAAAAGAAAAAGCAGGGTTTGGAAAAAAAGATAATTAAAAAAACAAGTAAATTTACTTGTTTTTTTAATTTTTATGAAGAATTTTATTAAATTTTTGCTTTTTTAGCAAAAAATAAAAAAGGAGGATAAAAATGTTAAAAACAAATTTAGGAAAATTAATAAATGGTGACGCATTAACTTTTATTAAAAGTTTAGAAAATGATAGCGTTGATTTAATTTTAACTGATCCACCCTATTTATATAATTTACCAAAAAGAAAAAACGAGCAAATAAATAAAAATAATATATCAAAAAGTATAAATAAATATATTAATGCTATCTATGATAATAATTTGCATAATTCATTTGATATAAATACTTATTTAGATGAGTTTTATCGAATTTCAAAAACTAAATTTATGTTAATTTGAATTAATAGATGACAAATTAAAGATTATTTAGATTGAGTTTATAAAAATAATATGAATTTTGATTTTTATTTTTGAGAAAAAACAAACCCAATGCCAACTAATAATTTTATTTTGCAAGATAAAGAATATTGTATGATTATTTACTCTAAAAAACACCAAATTCCAAATTATCAAAATAACTATGAAAATAAAAAAACAATATTTAAAAATTCAACAGGATCAGCTTATAAAATAACAGAACACCCAACAGAAAAACCACTAAATATATTTTACGATTTAATTCAAAAATATAGCAAAGGAAATGATTTAATTTTCGATCCTTTTATGGGAAGTGGTACAACCGCATATGCTTGTGAACAATTAAACCGAAGATGACTAGGGTGTGAAATAAATAATAATTATTTTACAATGATACAAAAGCGATTAAAGAAAATACAACTTAAATTAAATTTTTAAAAAATGAATAACTTTCAATTAATCAAAAACATAAATTATGTCGCAGTTTTAATTGCAATGATGGTTGTATTATCGCAAACTATGCGAATCCAAATTATTTCAAGAACATCAATTCCATTATTTTTAATCCCCATTTTTATAAGCGGATTTATTTTAAATTGATATCGGTGTTTCTTAATTGGAATTATGGGGCATTTTCTATCAGATTTAACATTATGAGGTTTTACTGTGGGATCATTATGTTGAAATATTGGGACAGGTTTATTAGCAGTTTTAATTAAACTAATTAATTGAATAAAAATAAATCATAGTATTAAAATTATTCTTATTTTATTATCAAACATAATTATTTATCTTCCGATTGATTTTATGCTTTTTTGATTAAATATTGATGTTTTAAATATAGAACAAATAATTATCGGAATATTAATTACGAACACAATATGTTTACCAATTTTTTATTTTATAACATTAAAAATTAAAAAAAGATTAAAAATAATTTTATAGAGAAAGGAACTATAAAAATGAAAGAAACAGAAAAATATATAAGTTATCAAGTTATGACAAATAATTTAATTTTAACAAAACCTTATTATGATATTAAAGGTAATAAATGAATTGAGTTAAGGATAAAAAATTTATTGTATCCTTATGCAAGTATTAATATAAATAGCAAATATTTTAAATTACAATATAACAAAGATTATTGTTTTATTACAATTTTTAAAAATCAAAACTTTTATATTAAAAATAAAGTTGGAAAAATTGAGGGTGAGGTTAATTGAGAAAAAATCCACCCTTTTTTATTAGAAATGGATAAGCAAGTTTTAATTAAAAAAGCAGAACAAAAACAAATATACCAAGAAAATTTAAAATATTTTAATAGTAATAAATTTCCAAAAAAAGATGATTAATTAGACAAAATAAAAATGAAATTTTTGAAATATTTTAGCAAAGCCAAAATGTATGATGAGTAGTAATTTTGGCTTTTTAAATTTAACAAATTTTATAGGGTAAAAATTTCCAAAAAGGAGGAATAAAAGATGGAAAAAAAATAAATTTAGGTCATCACCACCTATTGCAACTTTTAAAAAATATAAAAGTGGTACAGTTGACAAATTAATACGACATAATTTTAGAATTAAAGTACCTGAAAATGTTAACCATGAATTTACAAAATATAATTTTTATTATGTTGGTGATAAAAAAGAAAAAATTTTAAATGATAAAGGTTTTGAGTTAGCAAATAATAAAAGATTTGAATTATTAAAAAATATAGAAGAAGATTGAAATAAGCAGCAACAAAAATATAGTGAAACACAAAAATCAACTTTTAAAGATTTTTGTAATAAACACAATAATTACATAGAGGTTGTTTTGCCAGCAACAAGACAAGAATGATTTGAAAAAATGGGAATATGTCAATTTACAGATATTCAAGTATGAGACAAAAAAACAGATACGCGTAAAATGGGACAATTAATTCCTGAAAGTATAAATTATCATAAATTAAATGAATGAGTTAATATTGAAATAAATTTTATGAAACAATGAATGAAAAATAATCTTAAAACAGATATGGGGTATTTGTATTCAGTAGTTCACATGGATGAGACAACACCCCATATTCATTTTGGTTTTATTCCAATTAGTAAAGTTTTTTCAAAAAAGCTCAATGAAGAAAGATACATAATTAGTAATAATAGGATTTTTGGTGGTAAAAAACAATTACAAAAATTTAATAATTATCATTCTAATTATTTAACAAAAGCAGGTTATGAAATAGAACCTGGTGAAATTGGTGGTAAAGGTAGTTATAATGCAATGAATTTTCGAGAAGTTAAAGAATTTGAACGGAATAAATTAGAAAATGAAATTAATAATCTATTTGATGAATACAGATCTACCAAAGGCAATGTTAAAGAATTTAACAAAATTAAAAGTATCAGTGATGATTATGATAGTTTAATTTATGAAATTAAACAATATTTAAAATATGAAAATAATTTTACAGATTATGAAATAAACCAATTAACTAAATATTTAGATTTAGCAGAAAAAATAAAATACTACAAAATTATCACCGCCATTCCTAATGCAAAAGAATCAGATTTTAAAAATATGAGTTTAATTGAACGAGAATTTAATGAAATGGTTTTTAAAATCAATCCGATTATGCAAAAAGGTTATGATTTGGTGAGCAGTTTAGAAAGAGAGTTATAAAAATATGTGAAATAAAATAAAAAAGAAAAAAATAAGTTTATTAATTGGTTTATGTTTTGTTCCAATTATTTTTATTTTTTGTTTAACATTATTTGGGATAGGTTATTCAATTTTTATTAATTGAAAAGAAATTACAATATTTATCAATGAAATTAAGCAATTTAAAATATTATCCTGATGAGAATATGTAATTAAAAATAAATACAGATTATTAATAACAGTTGGATTAAGTTTAGCGTTTTATTGCTGGTTTTTTTATTTTGTTTTATTTAGTAAAGTGAAGAGTAAAGAAACTGCAATTAAAACAACCGATAAAATAGATTTTGGGGATAGTAAATGATTAAGTATAAAAGAAATTGATGATATTAGTGATAAAATTAATATCAAAGATAATTATAAAAATACTGGTTTTATTTTTAACTGTAATAAAAACAAAAAATATTTATTGTTTAACTTAAAAAATAATATTCATAGTGTTATTGTTGGTTCAACAGCAAGCGGAAAAACACAAGGAATAGTATTACCGACAATTTATTTAAACGGAAAATCAACTGCTAAACCAACTATGATTATAAACGACCCCAAGGGAGAATTATATAATTTAACTAGTGGGTTTTTAGCAGAAAATAGTTATAAAATAAAGGTTATTGATTTTCGTAATTTAGAAAAAGGAAATACTTGAAATCCACTAAAATTAATTTATGATGACTTTATTAAAATGTTAATGACAAATAACGAAAAAGAAAAAATAAAGTTAAAAATAAAATATCAAGATAAAATTAGATCACTTAGTCGTATGTTAATTAACAAAAATCCCGAAGATGAATTTTGAAATGATTCAGCAAGTATGATTATTCAAGGAATTATTTTGGCAATATTAGAAGATTATGAAAATAAAATAAACAAAAATAATTTAATAACAAAAATAGAAGAAATTTTAAAAAAAGAATTATTTTTCAACAAATTTAATATGGCTTCTGTTGCTGCCATTGCTAGTCTTAAAAAAGATCTAGTTGAATGACTTAATAATCGAAAAAATACCAGCATTGCCAAAATAACCGCAAGCCAAGTTTTGATTGATAGTAAAGAAAATCGAACACTAGATGCTATTTTAATGACTATTGCAAAAAGTTTAGAAATATTTAATAATGATTTTATTCGTAATTTAACATCCCAAAATGATATTAATTACAATGATTTTATCGAATATCCAACAGTTTTATACATCATATTTAGTGACGAAAATGATAATTACTATAAATTAATAGCAATATTAATTAGTCAAATTTATCAATTTTTAACAAATAAAGCAAGTGAAACAATCGAACAAAAACTAGAAAAACCAGTATATTTTATTTTAGATGAATTTGCTAATTTAACAAAAATAAACAACATTGAAAAATGAGTTAGTATTTCGCGCAGCAGAAACATATTTTTTCAATTTATTTTACAAGATATTAACCAATTAAAATTAAATTATGGTGATACAATAGCAAAAATTATTTTAAATAACTGTGGGATGCATATTTTCTTACATACCAACGATTTAGAAACAATAAAATATTATAGTGAATTATTTGGAACAAAAACAATCGAACAAATTAGTATTAATGAAAATAAAAGCAATATTAGTGTTTCAAAAAATTTAAAAAGTCACCCCTTAATGTTAACTAGTGAGTTAGCAAATTTAAAACAAGGGCAAGGAATTGTTAAAATAGCACGCTATAACCCAATGAAAATAACTTTAAAACTATGAAAAGATTTAAAGTTAGTAGAAAAAACAAACATATTTCAATTAAAAGAAATTAATTATATAAATTTTAATAAAGAATATTTTTATGATATTAAAAACAACAAAAAAGAAATAAAAGAAAATGAAATTAATAAATTTGTCAACTTAACAACAACAGAAATTAAAAAAAATATTAATAATTTAAAAACGCAATTAAGAGAGTATGAAAATACAAATTACAAATCTTTTCAAAATAAAACAATGATAAATTTACTTTTACAAAAAATTAAAAACCTTGAAATAGAATTAATTAAAAAACAAGAAACCAATAATTATTCTGAGAAGGAATAATTATTTTTATAAATAGTAAGATTTCACAAAGTGGTCAAGCTGGAACACTTAAAAATAAACGAAGTGGGAGGGATATCTGATAAGGTTAATCAACTAATTAAATTAGTACTACATGGGGCAGAAGAGTAGTCGCAAGTGATTAACTAAACCATACCTAAGGGAAACTCTACATAAATGATAAAAAGTAATAAAGTTATTTAATAAAATAATTAATAAATAAAAAAGATAAGAAGATTTCTTATTTTTTTCTTTCTATCATAAAAATTGTATCAAAGGTTGTTGATATAAATGAATTAGAAACATTACAAAATTAAAGAAATTAACCTATTGAATCTTTATTAAATTTGCTAAAATATTATTGATTTGTTAATTCATTAATTGAAAGTGAGCTTAAAATGATTAATTTAGATAATAAATATAAAAAATCTTTAGAAAAAATTAAGTTTATAGATTTATTTGCAGGTATTGGCGGATTTAGAATAGCTTTAGAATCATTTGGTGCTAAATGTGTTTTTAGTAGTGAAATTGATTCATATGCAATTCAGACATATAAAGAAAATTTTAATGATATTCCAAGAGGAGATATAAGACAAATTAGTATAAGTGAAATACCACAACATGAAATACTATGTGCAGGTTTTCCATGTCAACCTTTTAGTATAAGTGGTAAACAAATTGGATTTAATGATAGTAGGGGAACTTTATTTTTTGAAATTATTAAAATAGTAGAACATAAACGCCCATTAGTTTTACTTCTAGAAAATGTTAACAATTTAATTACTCATAATAAAGGAAAAACATTTTCAATAATAATTGCATCATTGCAAAAATTGAAATATAACGTATTTTATAATATTTTAAATTCTTCAAATTTTAATGTTCCACAGTCAAGGAAACGACTTTATATAATTGCAATTAATTCAGAAAAAAATAATTATATTTTTAATTTCCCCAAAGGTAATATGAATTTTAAATCTGTTCAAGATATTTTAGAAAACAATGTAAATGAAAAATATTTTATAAATAGAAAAGATATATCAATAAATTATAAAAAAACTAAAAATTCAATTATTTCAGAAAAACCTGTACGAATAGGAACTATAAATAAAGGGGGTCAAGGAGAAAGAATATATAGTATTTCTTCAGTTGGCATAACATTAATAGCAGAAGGAGGGGGTTTAGCTTCAAAAACTGGAGCTTATTATGTAAATAATAAAATTAGAAAATTAACTCCTAGAGAAGCAGCAAGGATGCAAGGTTTTCCAGATAATTTTAAAATAGTTGTTGGTGACTCTCAAGCATGAAAACAATTTGGAAATAGTATAACCATTGATGTTCTTCAACATATATTAAAAGAACTTATTGATCAAAAAATTATTGGAAAGTAATAAGTATATGTCATTAGATTTAGTTAAAAAGGGTTCAGAAACTGCAAAAAATGGATTTAAAAATGAAGAATATGTTATTAATAAATTTAATAATTGAAAAACAGATAATGATGCACAAAAATGATTAATTACTATGAAATATAATATTAATGATATAGAAAAAGTTGAAGCTGTTAAAATAAATAGAAATTTTAAAAGTGATATTCAGGTTAAAGTAAGAATTTTTTTAAAAATATTATTGATGCTCAAAATTTTTCAATTAAATTAGTTAGTAATCTAAATGGTTTTAATCAAGTAGATAAAAGATACGTTGATAAATATAAAGAATTGTGAAATATCCCAGAAGATGTTGTAGAAATATTAAAATATTTTACAGGTGAAGTAAAAAAAACTAATAAAAATTTAAGAGATAATAGAAGGATGTTTTTTGATGAAATGACAAATCTAGATCAATTAAAACTTATAGAATTTTTTACATTAAATAAAATTATGATAATTGCAGATATATTAAAAGGAAGAGGAAAATTTTCCGCAGAATGAATGTTGGTTATTAAAAAAATAATTATTGACTCAGTTGAAGTAATGGAATCAGTATTAAAACCAATAAATGTCGTTTTAAATTTTTTTTCATTTGGTTCAATAAAAATAACAAAACAAGGTAATTTAAAAATTGGACAAATAACTATGCAACGTAAAGGTGGAGATAATGGAAGAGAAACTGCAAATATGCTTCAGTTTAAAATTAATCCCAATAAATTGTTTGATTTAAATTAAACAATGATAAATTTACTTTTACAAAAAATCAAAAAACTTGAAATAGAATTAATCAAAAGACAAAAAATAGATAATTATTCTGAAAAGGAATAATTATTTTTATAAATAGTAAGATTTCACAAAGCGGTCAAGCTGGAATACTTAAAAATAAACGAAGTGGGAGGGATATCTGATAAGGTTAATCAACTAATTAAATTAGTACTACATGGGGCAGAAGAGTAGTCACAAGTGATTAACTAAACCATACCTAAGGGAAACTCTACCTAAATGAGAAAAAGTAATAAAGTTATTTATTAAATAAATAGTGAAAAATAAAAAGAAACAGGATACGAAGTTTAATTAATTTCTCTATTTCTATCGATAAAAATAATGTAATAAAACTGCTGACATTAATTTTGAATCATTATAAAATTGTAATATCATTTAATGATTAAAAAGGAATATAAGTATATGTTAAATGTTTTTAATAGTTTTAAATATATAAACTTTGTTGAAGAAGTAAATATCGATGTTAATTTAATAGGAAAACAAAAAATGGAAGAAAAATATGAAAACCTTGATCAAGAATTAAGAGAGCAAAATCGTAATGGCAAAAATAGTTATATTTTGTGAGGGAAAAAGAATAAAATGATAAAAACTCCCTTTGGCAATATTATAATTAAAGCTTCCAGATTTGGTTATCGTGATAGAAAAGATAATAAATTCAAAACAACAACTTTATTAAATAAAAAAATTGGTTTAAAAAATAATCAAACAATTATTTTAAGTGTTAAAATAGAACTTTGAAAATTAATGGATAGTGCTAAAAGACAAAGAGATATTATGGATATGTACCCAAAATTAAATATATCTAAGATGACAATCACAAACATTAATAAGGAAATTGATTTTGATAAATTATTTAAAGAACAATTAAAAACAAAGACTGAAAAAATAATTGTTCAAACACCATATTTGTATGCTGGGGTTGATGATTCATTTAGTAATTTAACAAAATATAGAAAAATAGAAAAAAATATGTTTAGAACAGCATATTTTCATACTGGGTATGATGAAATAAAAAGCACTAAAAGTAAAAATGTTCTAAAAGATAAAAAAATTTTTATTGTTATTAAATCAGTAAAAAATAAATACTATCTTATTAAAAAATATAAAAAATAATTTTTACATTTTTTAAATCAAAATTTTAATATTGAAAATTGTAAGTTAACGCTAGCGGGTGATGGAGCAAAGTGAATCCAAAAATTTGCTAATGAAATTGGTGCAATTTTTATTTTAGATCAATTTCATTTAATGAAAGAATTAAAAACAATATTTCCTTATCGAAGAAGAAAACTTACTAAAAATTTAACCGATAATGAAAAAGTAAGAAAACAAATTTATTGAGATATGAATAAATTATTTAAAAATGGCGATTCTGATGAAGCAATAAAATATTTAAAAAAATTAATTACAAGAAAAAATATTAAAGAATATCCATTTTTAAAAGATAAAAAAGAAAAAATTAAAGATTTCATTAAATATATCAAAAATAATTCTGAGGGTATTAAAGTTTATAAAGAAGATTGATATATGGGGTCTTGTACTGAACCACAAATTTCGCATAATGTCAAATGATTAAAAGGATATGGTGCTAAATCATACAGTGAAAAAGTTTTTAAAAATATGATTGCATTGAAAATGGCAAAAGAAAATGGTGTTAATTTAATTGAGTTTTATCTTAATAAATTAAACAAAAAAAATGAAAAAGAATATAATTATTATTTTAAAAATGAAGATAAACATAATCAGCAATTTTTAATAAATAAAAATGTTGCTCACCAAGCACAATGTTTTGTCTAAAATTTAAAGTAAAAATCAATAATTTAAAATAAATTTATTAAATAATTTGCGAATTATTATTTTTTGTATTGTAAATTATTACTTTTATGTTATGATTAAATTAATTAAAAAAGATAAATTTATATTTTTCTTAGGAATTTTATTTTAATAGATAAATATTTATTAGAATAAGGTATCACCAACCGAATAATTTATGCCATCTAATATTTACTGTTAATAAATTTGGTTCATTTGCTAAAAATTATACACAAACTTTAACTTTTTGATATTTCTTAATATATTCGTTATATAAATTTAATTTACATATTGCGATATTATATTTATTTAATTTTTGACAAAGTATTTTTTTAGCTTATCCACAAACAGAAATATATAGTCTTTTTGCATTTATTACACACTCATAGTGTATTACATAAATATCTTTTTGGTCGCATGTAAAAAATAAGGGTTTTATAAAAACAATAAAAAAATATCCCTAATTTATATTAAACTAAATAACATTTAAAAATAAAAACCCTTATTTTTTACATGCGACCATCTTTTTTCATTAAATTAATCAATCCCTTTGTTGTCATAATTTATAGTATGATGAATTATTATGTTTAACCATTGGTAATAATTAAAAGTTTAAAGCATAAAGATTGCTATCAAATGTATCATCATATAAGTCTAACATTTGTTCTTCCATGGCATCATGCTTATCTTCTCATTGAATTAATTCATATCGGGTTTTATTTACAGGACATTTTTTCTCATAATCATTTTAATTGATTAGTATTTATTAACATTGTAAATGCTTCTACACGATGTTTTATTTTAAACTTCTGCTTTTGTGCTGGTTTAAAATGCATGTATTGACCAAAAGTATAATTATATTTTTTTCTATTTAAACTTTCTGGTGTTGCATAAGCACTATCATCAACATTAATTGATATACCTTGTTGAATTAAATTAAATTATTGATTTAATTGATTGTTGTAAAATTATAAAAATATCTTTTACTTGTTCTAATGGCCCTTTAAATTGTTGCATAGCATTTGAATGTGTATATTCTGATAATTTATAGGCTTTTTTATCAAATGAATTATATATTCAAAATCTCGCTGCTGTTGTATGTCCTTTGGGACTAGTAGAGTTTTCTAAGTCAACACCACCCAATAATTTCGTTGGTTGAATAATATCTGTTGCTCGCATAATATCAATATATCTTGCGAAGATTGATGTGAGGTATCATATACATTTTAGACCAGTTATTATTTTAAAAATTTTAAAACAGCTTCGGATGGTGTTAAAAAATTTATGCTTTTATGTCGTCTAACATTGTTGTAATAATCTAAAAAGATAGTAATTAATTTTCGTAATTCATTAATATTTTTAGGATAACAAAGAAGATGTTCAAAAATTTTATTTCAGTTTTGATGAAATCTTTCA
Organism: Spiroplasma endosymbiont of Antitype chi; assembly: GCA_964019725.1. Lineage (GTDB taxonomy): Bacteria > Bacillota_I > Bacilli_A > Mycoplasmatales > Mycoplasmataceae > Spiroplasma. The sequence continues at coordinate 1,293,061 of OZ026467.1, forward strand.
ATTTTCCCATTTAATTGAGGAGAACGAATCGGTGTTGTTTGATGAATCATACCTTTTTGATGTAATACTTTTGTAAAATCACTTTGATGATATTTATACTCCGGGATTATAACTATAAACATATTCAGGACCATTATTGGTTCTAATTCTTTTTATTCTAATTTTATTATTTAAAAAATCATCATAAGCCTGATTAAAAATACCAATTGCTGATGACTGTGATTTATTTTCAGATAAATAAGCAAGATCAAAACGTGATTTTTCATCAATAAAATCATAAAAATATAAATTACTTTTAAAACCAGTCATATTTGGTGTCAGAATTTTAATATTATGTTGTAAATTTCCTAATTCATACATTTCATAACGTTTATAAGTATTAATTTTCTTGTTTTTATGATAAAAATTATTAAATTATTTATTCCATTTAATTAAAGTTTTGATGTTATGTTTAATTACTTTCTTTTTATATTTGAAAAACCCGGCTAGTGTTAAATTATAAAACTCATAAATACCAGTTCCATATTTTTGTCGATATTTTTTCATCATTTTTGCAACAGCAATCTTGTAAGTTTTTGAATAATGGCTGTTAATATTAATTGTTCTAGTTGATTTTTTAGCTAAAACAATAAAAATTTATTTTTTCTTTAAGAAAAAGTTTAATCTTTTTAGCTCAATTATAGAAAGTTTGTTTTGATTTATAAAATAATTTAATTAAATTATTTAATGAGTTTTTATATAAATATTATTTTTTATATCATTACAAAATTTGAGTTTTTATAAAAATTATAAATAAAAACAATTAAATAAATTAAAAAATTTTGCTAAAAAGTCTAATTATTAATCATTTTTTTGTATTGCTTAATTAATAAGCGAATTAAATTTTTTTTTATACTTAAAAACCCTAACCTTTTTCTTACTACGGTATTTTTTACATAAATTAAAATAATTAATGACATTTTAATAAATATAGCTTGTTTGTTTTTAAGGTTCTTCTTGTGAATATCATTTTTTTTATTTTTTTTGTAATGAATATAATTCATTTTCAGCAGGAATGCTTGTTACCATATAATTTCAATCTCCATTCTAATTTAAAGACCAAAATTAGTGGTCTAAAATGTATATGGTTTTCACAGAATTTTTTCGTGAATTGGTTTTATCAATTTATCAAAAAATTCGTCAAATTAAAGGTAAGAAAAAATAAAAAAAGAACTTGAAAAAAGGAGGATAAAAAATAATGAATTTATTAACTTGAAAAGTTACAAAAATTAGCCTTGGTTATGGAATGAATTTTATTTGAACTGGTTTAGGCAATGCAAATGGGTAAAGTAAAATATATTTCCATGCCGTATATGTTATTTTAACGCAATTAATGACCTTTTTAGGCGGTGCTTAAATTATTTTAATTCCATTTGGATTATTTATTATCATTAAGATATTAAACTTTTTCTGTAATATGGTTAAAGGATTTTAATATACTATAACATTATATTATAATTTATTTTAAAAAAAATAAGGCACACTATTTTATTTATTTTTATTAATTTATTTTATATAAATATTACTTTAAAAATTAATAGTATTTTTTATTATGCCAATTTTTGTTATTTTGATATATTTAACATTGTTAATAACATTTTTTATTAAACAATAAATAAACAATATATTAGCATTATTTATAACATTGTTAACAATCGGTGTTTTTTTCAATAAATAAACATTAAATATGACATTTTTTATTAAAAAAACATTTATATTTAGTTAGGAGATTATTTTATGGATATAAAATTTAAAACAACTAAGTAATATAAAAAATTAAAAAGAGATTTTATTATTAAGAATTTTGTTTTTGCTTTTTGTTATTTTTGATAGTATTACAAAAGCTTAGTTTTTATAAAAAATATAAATAAAATAATTAGATAACTTTTTTAAAGTGTTGATTTATCGGTGTTTTATAAATTTATTTAAAATAAAGAATAATTTTTATACCAAAACACAAACCTTTTTCTTACTAACAATTTACTTCTAATTAGTTATTCAGGATTTATAAATATATAATTATAACTTATTTTTGGAAATAATTAATTGTAACAAAAATAGGAACAGTAATTACAGTAATAATAATTAAAATAAAGTTATTTTTTAATTTTTTATTGTTATAATTAATGAGGCATTTATTCTATTATTTAGAATATGCTTAAATGTGGTAGTAATAGTAACATTACGTTTGGACCACAGCGAGAATTTAATTAAAAGGAGGAAATTGCTCGTGGCAAGAATTACAAGAATTGCAAAATTAGAATTTAAAGCAGGGCAAGCAAAACCGGGGCCAGAATTAGCTTCATTAGGAATTAATATGCCTCAATTTTGTACAAAGTTTAATGATGCAACAAAAGAACGAATGGGCGATGTTGTTCCGGTGGTTATTACTGCTTTTGATGATAAGACATTTAAATTTGAATTAAAAACAACACCAGCAGCTATTTTGTTAAAAAAAGCAGCAAAAATTCAAAAGGGATCATCAAAGGCAAAAGATGAAAAGGTATCAACAATTTCAGCTGATGAAGTTCGCAAAATTGCGGAATATAAACTTGTTGATTTAAACGCAAATGATGTTGAAACAGCAATGCATATTATTGAAGGAACTGCTCGTAATATGGGGATTGTTGTTGAAGGTATGCCAAGTAAGAAGGAGAAAAACTAAGAATGGCAAAATTTGGTAAAAAATATAATAAAGTTGCTGAATTAGTTGACAAAAATAAGGTATACCCAATTGCAGAAGCAATTGAATTAGCAAAACAAACTGCAACAACAAAATTTTACTCAACCGTTGAAGTTTCCTTTAATTTAAACGTTGATCCGCGTCATGCTGACCAACAAATTCGCGGAGCTGTTGTGTTGCCAAAAGGAACAGGAAAAACACAACGAATCTTAGTTTTAACAAATAGCAAGGAGGTTGATGCTAAGGCGGCGGGCGCCGATTTTGTTGGTGGTAAAGATTTAATTGAAAAAATTCAAAAAGAAAACTGATTTGATTATGATGTTATTATCGCAACACCAGATATTATGGCAGAATTAGGGAAAATTGGAAAATTATTGGGGCCAAAGGGATTAATGCCGAACCCCAAAACAGGAACAGTTACTCCAGATGTTGTTAAAGCAATTGGTGATGTTAAAAAAGGAAAAATTGAATATCGTGTCGATAAAAATGGAAACATTCATTCAATTATTGGAAAAGTATCATTTAAAGTTGAAGATTTAAAAGCTAATTATGATGTAATTTATGAAAAAATTCGCAAGGCAAAACCAGCGTCTGTTAAGGGAGTATATATTAAGAATATCGCTATCACAACAACAATGGGACCGGGAATTAAAGTTTTAATTGAATTATAAAAAAAGGAAAAGGTTAACAATTGTTAATCTTTTCCTTTTTTTAGTTTTTTTAGTTCTTAACAAAAATAATACTGGATAACTAACTAAAGTTAAAACGCAATAAATTCAAATGCACAAAAATAATACTAATAATGGCGATAAAAATGGATAAAGATAAGGGTTTAAAATTTTGTAGCTATTTTATCACAGTATTTTCCCATTTGTTGGATCATAACCATGAAATTCAAAATATATCACTAGTCTGGTTCATGGAAATATAATATATAAAATTTACAATATTAAACTAAAGTAATTAATTATTTTCATAAAATATTTAAAATCATGTTGTTAATAACATGAAAAAATACCAAATAAGATAAATGCAATAATTGTAGTTATAAAATGAATGTTAATTGTAATAATGTTTTTTAAAATTGAATTTGTAAAAATAAATAATTTTCAAAAAATAATTGCTTAATAACATATGGTAAAAAGACAAGAACAATTACAATTGAATGTGTTGCTAAAAAAACACAATTAAAAATAAATTTTTTAAATTATTAATGTTCATTTTTATATCCTAATCTCGCAAGAAAAACTGTGGCGTAAATAACACAATATAATGCATGCCAATTTGTAAAAGCAACAAATAATCATGCAATTAATTGATCAATTGTGTTTTAACTATGTCCATTTTTACTTGGCTTAAAATAATCATAATTAATCATTTTGTAACATAGATCTATGATAACACCAGAGATATTGAAGCGATAATTATTGATAGTATTATAAAAGCTTATGTTTTATAAAAAATATAAATAAAATAATTAGATAACTTTTTAAAAGGTTTATTTATCAATGTTTTAGAAATATATTTAAAATAAAGAATAATTTTTATACCAAAACCTAAACTTTTTGGTTGTATGTATTATTTAAGGGTTTTAATTAATATCTTAGAAATTATGGAATAATATACTACTTAATTAATTAAATTATATTACTTTTAATTTTATTGTCAATATATTTTTTCATTATTTTTAAATTTTTCCACGACAAAAAATAACATTTTTATTAAAGTTATTTAATTTATTATATAAAATTAATAAAAATATAAGTTTGTTTGTAAATTATTATTTACAAAATTATTAACTTAATAATTAATTCTATTTTCTTCTAATGGTTCATTAGTATTAAATAAACTAATTTTATTTTTAAAATTCATCATACTAGTATTTAATTTATTTTTAAGAGTTTTTTAATGATAAGTTGCTTTTTTAACAGAAACACCCTTACAGTAATATGATATATCACCCTCATCAATATGACAACCGATATTATTTCATAATGTTTGATTTCTTACACTTTCTTCATTATTTTTAATTAATATAATTGTCTCTTTTAATAATTTCATTTTTGATTCTTTTATAAAAGAAGTGCTGCTTTCTAATCTTTATAATTATTCTTCATATTTAGCATTAAAAAAATAATCAACTGATTTATTATATGTTTCTTTATTTTGTTTATTTTTGCTTTGAAAGGGAAATAATTTTTTAAATCTACTTGTAAGATGAAATTTATCTATCGTGTAATGTACTTTATTTTTAGGGAAAGATTCTTGAAGAAATTTTGCAATATTTTTAATTAAATTTGCACCATCACTCAATAACGTGATTTTAATATTATCATTAATATCATAATAACTTGTAATTAATGTAAGTAATTTAGTAACAAAATTAGTTAATTTACTATTTTTTTAATATATTCTGGAATATTATCTAGTTTTATAATACCTAATTTATTTTTAATTACATGTCTTTTTTTTCAGTTGATTTTTCTTCTTCAAAGCCATTATTAACATTTAAAAATATACTATGCTTTTTTATTTTTTCTTTCACTTTTTTATTTTCATTTCACATTTTTAAATAAGTTCCATCAATTTGAATATATAAAGTATGAAATACCTTTATTTTTTATCATTTTTATTAATATAATATTCTTTATCATTTTTTGCATTTTTAATAATATTTGAAATTGTTTTTATACAAATTTTTACATGTTCCATAGTATCTAAAATATCTTTATATGTTTTTTATTACCAATAAATGATGATATTTTTTCTTTAACAGTATTATCTATTCTTTGCTATTTTTTAATTCCTAAAAGTTTATTTAAAGGAAAAATATATTTTTATTTACCTGTTTCTGGATTAATTTTATAATATTTTCTTCTTTTAAAATTTATTTTTCCATTTAAAATAGTTATTTTTCTTGGTTTTATTTCTTTTACTTTATAATCTTTAAATTATTTTAAATTTTTATCAATTTTATAATTTTTAAAAATTAATTAATCACAATCTTCTAAATTATTTAAAAAGTTGTTATAAACATTTATCATTTTTTTACTCTCTTTCTTAGTTTGAAAATTTATCACAAAAATAATAAAAATGCAAAAAATAATAGTAATTTTTATTTAGTATGTTATAATTTAAATTTTAATTATTAGCAAATTAATTTAACTAAAAAAAGTAAAGTAATTTACTTTTTTTTATTCTGATGTAAAATATAGATAATAAAAAAGAACCTTGTCAAGTTCTTCTGTACATTTTTTTTCTACTTATATTTAACCATATAAAGGAGTAAAAAATGAAATAATTTAATCCAAATAAAGCAATTTTAGCAACTTTTTATCGTAAAATAGAGCAATTTTAAGCAAATAAATCACCTAATAAACAATATAATTTGAATGATTTAACCAATGAATTCAATCTTTCTTGCAAATGAAGATATGATACTTATGCGAGTTAAAAGATAATTCCCTCACTTGAAAAACAAGTTGATAGAATTGAAAGTGAGGTAATTAATTTTATGATGAAATAACAAGATGGTGCTAAATTATATTGATAACGAGCATTCAATTATAAATATTCAATACAAGAAAAACAGTTATAACAAGAATTAAACTTAAATAATCAACAACCAATAATAGTTAATTTATAAACGGATATTAGAGATATTAAAAAAGAAAGTGATAATAATGCTTAATTATTTTACTTATTTATTAGAAACGACCTATTGATTATTACAAAATATTACTATTGGTAATAAATATCCTTTTGCTAAAAAATTTGAGTTAGTTAATGAAATTAATCAAATTGAAACACGATATAATTTTAAAAAAATTTCAAATATTAAAATGTTTGGTGAATTATTAAAAATTATTTTATTGATTAAATAACCAATTTGTATCATTGCTAGTATGTATTGGAGTAAAGATTTAAAAGATAGTGTATTTCAAAATATATGAAATATGCAAGATGAAAATCATATTACTTATACTATTATTAATTTATAGAATTTTACTTTTACTTTATCAAATGGTAGCAAAATATATTGTAAAGGTTTACATTTACCAAGTCGGAAATAAAAATTAAAGGCTTTTGCTGATTTGAATAAATATAAATTAGTAATTGATTGAAGAGAATAATGTAATCAATTTCAACAAAAAGATTTAAGTGATTTATAGTTTGCTATTCGTGGTTATCAAAATAAAATAATAATTAATACGTGTAATCCTAAAATTTTAAAAAGACGTATTGTTGGCTATTGTAATGAATTATTAGCTTTTAATTAAGAAATAATGCGTAGTAAATATGAACAAATTAAATATATTGAAAAATGAAATATGAAAATTATTATTCATTATTATAGTTAAAGACTTAATTATAAATTTGTGAAAACCATATACATTTTAGACAACTAATTTCGGTCTTTAAAATAGAATGGATATTTAAAGTATGTGGTAACAAGCATTCCTAATGAAAATTAATTATATTCATTACAAATAAAAATAAAAAAAATGATATTCACAAGAATAACCTTCAAAACAAACAAACTATATTTATCAAAATGTCATTAATTATTTTAATTTATGTCAAAAATACTATTTATATAAAAAATCATTAAATAATTTAATTAAATTATTTTATAAATCAAAACAAACTTTCTATAATTGAGCTAAAAAGATTCAACTTTGTCTTAAAGAAAAATTAAATTTTATTTTTTTAGCTAAAAAATCAACTAGAACAATTAATATTAATAACCATTATTCAAAAACTTACAAGATTGCTGTTGCAAAAATGATGAAAAAATATCGACAAAAATATGGAACTGGTATTTATGAGTTTTATAATTTAACACTAGCTTGGTTTTTCAGATATAAAAAGAAAGTCATTAAACATAACATTAAAACTTTAATTAAATGGAATAAAGAATTTAATAATTTTTATCCTAAAAACAAGAAAATTAAGGTTTATAAACGTTATGAAATGTCTGAATTAGAGGGCATTTACAACATAATATTAAAATTATGATACCAGATATGACTGGTTTTAAACGTAATTTATATTTGTATTATTTTATTGATGAAAAATCAAGCTTTGGTCTTGCTTATTTATCTGAAAATAAATCAAATTCATCAGCAATTGGTATTTTTAATCAGGCTTATGATGATTTTTTAAATAATAAAATTAGAATAAAAAGAATTAGAACCAATAATGGTCCTGAATATGTTTATAGTTATAATCCAGAGTATAAATATCATAAAAGTTAGTTTACAAAAGTATTACATCAAAAAGATGCTATTCATCAAACAACACCAATTCGTTCCCCACAATCAAACGGGAAAATTGAAAGATTTCATCAAAACTTAAATAAATTTTTTGAATATCTTCCTCTTTATCGTAAAAATATTAATTAATTACGAAAATTAATTACTATCTTTTTAGATTATTAAAACAATGTTAGACGACATAAAAGCATAAATTTTTTAACATCATCCGAAGCTGTGTTAATTTTTTTTTAAAATACTAAATGGTCTAAAATGTATATGGTACATCACAGTTGGAACTCGAAAAAGTTATTTTCTTTATATAAAGTTTTCTAGGGATGGATTAAGCATAATTAATAACTGGGTAAACTTTTTTACTTCCGTATGGGGGAAAAAATATATCAAAATATCCTATCCGCCCCCCCAGCCCGCCCTCAAAGTGAATGGGTCAGAGAAGTAATTAAAAACTAAAATAAATTATTTAATAAATATAAAAATATTAAGCAAAAAAGGATTTTTATGTTATTTTTAAAAAATAAAAAAGGGGGAGAAAAATATTATGCAATAATATAAAAGTTTGTATATTAATAAAAATTGATATGAAATAACAACATCATTTGATCGGGTTAATTGTCAACCTGTTAATTGTCATATTTCACAACATAAAAATCATTATGATTTTCAATGTTTAGAATGGGCCAAAATGTAATTAAATTTATTTGAATATAAATGAGATGTTATTAATTCATATATGCAATAATATAAAAATTAATGATATTTTATATTTAGCATAATATGGTTGAAAGATATTACAAATTGACAAAAAAATAAAACAAATAAATTAAAAATATATTATTGCAATTGGCCGCGCCGGAATTGGACAAACTGATATTATTATTTATAATGTTTTGCAAAAGAAAATAATTAATAATATTACTTTTAATTCCAAAAATTAATAAGAGGCAATAAATAATATCTATTTATTATTAAATTAATTTAAAAATCAAACTTGTTCTTGTTTAAATAAAGTTATTGTAATAATTGAAGATTATCAACTTCACAAAGTTTTAAAAATAAAAAAGTTAATAAGTTAGAATTCACTGTTATATTACATAAAAATTCGGTTAAAACTAAAATTAAGGAATTGGTTGCTGGCGGCGTTGAAGTTGATTATTGTTCAGCCAAATGTCAATGATACGGATTAAATTATTCAACATTATCAATATATAGCCCATCTATTTTAACTGAGTTTTTGAAATTAAGAAAAGATGATGAAATAAAAATTAAAGACTCAGTATTTAATCGTTTAAATATAAAAACTAAACGCTATTTTTTATCTTTTCGAGTTGATAGTTTTGAAATTATACAAAAGGCAATTAGAAAAAGAGCAAATACAAATACAAATATTAAAAAATGGGAGGAAAAAACAATGGCATTAAAAAATGTGAAATATGTTATTATAGATGAAAATAATAAACCTATTAAAAATGAAGATGGTAGTTTTGATATTAAAACTGCTGAAATTATTTTAGAAAATACTTCAGAAGTTGAAAAATTTAATTCAAGTAATTTAGAAATAGGTCGCATGTAAAAAATAAGGGTTTTATAAAAACAATAAAAAAATATTGAATTAACTTCACAAATTGAACAACAAAAAATTCAACTAAAAAAAATTAAGTAATTGATTTTATTAATTCTTTAACTTATAATTAAGATTTTAAAAATGTTTTATTAAAATCTTATGATATTACTGATGATATTAAAATCATTAAAAGACAATTACAAATTGTTTATGATTAATTAACTAAGATACAAACAGTTAATACTGGTTGTGTACCAAGAGTAGAAAAAAAAATAAAACAATATTTTAGGTCGCATGTAAAAAATAAGGGTTTTTGTTTTTAAATGTTATTTATTTTAATATAAATTAAGGATATTTTTTTATTGTTTTTATAAAACCCTTATTTTTTACATGCAACCATATTTTATATACAGACAATGTATTTAATAAATAGAAAGAAGGAAGTAAATTATGGCACAAAACCCACAAAGAATTTTTGGTGATATTAATAACCAAGCAACAAAACGAGACCGAGAAACATTTGAACAATGATATTTACAAACTTATCAACAAAAATTTAGTTGATAAGCATTATTTGCGTGAAAAGAGGCTAAAAAGTTTTGTTTAATATATAAAAAAAGAAAAATATTAAATATAATGAAGGTTTGGAGGCAAACGGCCAAGTATTTAATACTGATGATAACTTATTAAAATATTAAACGGCGGAATTTTAAGATGGAATTGTTGAATTAGATACAATTTTAACTTTTTATCGAAAATTAGACCCCGTAGAAAGTGATTTTTAATCCTAATCTTTGGGCTGCCCGATATTAAGCAAGCGATTGAATAATTAAGTTGCTTATAAACGGCAATAAAATTTTAGAAATTATTAATAAAGGAACATTTACCACTATTCGAGAGCAAAAAGCAGATGATACAAATGATTTATAAATTCATGATGAAATTATGGATAAAATATATGAAAATGACTTTAAACCATCATAAACGGTTGTATTGGGTTCGGCTGATTTTATTCATAAAATTCGTAATAAATTACAGTTACAACTTGGAGCAAACGACCAAATAAATAGTGTAATAACAACAAGCGGAGCAATAAAAACTGTTGAATGAACACAGCACACTATATTGTTCATAAAAAATTACCAATTATTAATAAAGATGGTTCAGAAGTAACAATCACCCCATTACCAGATGGCGTTAATGAAACGACCTTTAAATTTAGCAAAAAATATGACCATCTTATTTTACAAAAAAAGATCATACCCCGTTAAGAGTCGGCGCCGGTGCTTTGGATGCTGGAATGGGTAATGCTTTAATTATGGAAATAGTTTTATATTTAGGCGGCGCAGTAGTTGAACCCAAGGGAATTATTAAACATATTGTTACAAAAATTGATATTATTAAAATTAATAAAATAGATAAACCAATTATTCACGTTACATACACAACAAAAATAACAACAGAACAGTTAAAACTACAATTTAAAGATGTTGTTTTAAAAGCGGTAAAAGCCGTAAATAGTTCTTTAACTGAAAATTATTTTTATTACTTTATTGAAAGTAAAGGTGAGGAATGACTAATTAATATTACAAATGATAAAACAGTCGAAGTTCAAATTGAATGTAAAAACAACTCCGCTGGTTAAACAAATCCAATTGATTTTGAAATTAAAAAATTATTAATAGTACTAAAAAATAGTACTATTTCGTTTTAAAATGCCAATCGAAACATCTAAAAAAGCCCTTATTTATGCTGTTAAAAAAATACAACTAGATTGTCAATCCAAAAACAAGAAAAAAGTTTTGGTTTACGGTTATTAGAATTTTTAGGAATTAAAGTTTTAGTCCTTGGTTTATCAGTTTTAACTGGTGGTATTGCTTCGGCTGTTGTGGTCTTTGTGCGGGATTATCTAATTTTGCCGCAGCATTTATCTAATTTGGAGTAGAAACAGCGACCGATTTTGCTGTAAATCAAATATACTATAAATTAACATCAGAAGTGACGGTAAAAAGTACTGCCTTAAATTTGTTACCAGTAATTAGCGGTATTGGTAAATTAAGGCGCGCTGCTCAAACAACTATAATTTTAAAATTAGCTAAAGAAAATAAATTAATTGAAAAATTAAGTGTAATAACTGCTAATAATTTAGAAGATATTGTAAGATAAGTTACATGTAAAAAGATTTTATCTGATAAATTAATATTTGATTTTATAAAAAATTATAATAATGAAACTTTATTATATAAAATTGGTAAATTAGCACGAAATGATTTTTATAAGGTTTTTAAAGTTTATATTTTAGAAACAATTAAAATTTATTAAAAATTGATAAAAATATTCAAAAAATAAGTCCTAAATTAGTTAAAAAAATACCGCTCGTAAATGAAAAAAATGCTAATAAACGATTGTCTGAATATGGATTAAATATTGATAAAATAAGCAAAATTATCACTAATGAGTGATATAACATTATAATAATCTTCATAAAAATGTGTTGGTAAAAACCTAATATTAAATTCTAATTTAATAAGCGTTAATAAAATATATAATAATAAATTATTAAATCTTTTACATCAAACACCAATTAAATTAAATAAATCCTTAAATTATTTAAACCAAAATTTTTATATTCAAAAATTAATTAAAAAATTATTAGCCCCAATTGAAAAACAAATAATTGCTATTAAACAAAAAGTAATTAATAAAATTACTGATAAAACTAAAAAAATATTGTCTAAATTTGAAACTAAGGCTATTAAAAAGGGGCAATTATTACCCTTTGCTAATGATTCTGATGTTTTTTTAGTATTTAAAATTGTTTATTTATCAGTTGCGAGCGAAGTTGCTTTAAAAATAGATTATAAAAACAATAAATATACCCCATTGTCGTTATGACAAATTTAATCAAAGCAGAACAGTTTTTTTTGTTACCCTAACCGTTTAAATCCCATATGAAAAGTGAGTGTTATTGATTTGGGATTTAAAAAAAACAGTTTGTTTAATTTATTTTCTTTTTTTTCACTTGCTTGTCGGCGGGCAGTAAAAGATAGTTTTAAAATATATAGGACAATTGCTAAGATATTAAAAATACAAGAACAATTTAAAAATAACTTTAATAAAGATAAATTGTTAAATAATCTAGAAGATAGTGCGGTTACTATTTTATTGGGTAATGGAATAGTATTTCAAACATATAAACAACTCAGAACAAAACAAGATTTAAACAAAACAATTAAAACAAAAAAATTACTAAATAATAAAAAATTTATATTAAAGAAAATATATTCTAAAAAAAGCAAATGATAAGGAGATGATTAAATGTTAAATTAATTATAACAAAATGTTACTTTGGAAAATTATAATAATTTTATTACAATGACGGGTAAAATTACACAATTTCCAGTTTGTTATAATAAATTATTTAAAGGTGATGTATAATTATGATTTGAAACATTTGCTTTAAGAGCCCAAAATATGATTAATTCTTATTTGAATTATTCATTTTCGAAACTAAAGTTTTAAACATTTAAAGACCCATTATTAAAGAAAATTTGTATTAATATGGTGTTTATTACTATTGAATATTAAACATTTAACCTAATTCCAATTGATTTTTTTACTTTGGCAAATATTAGTATTGGTGATATTAATTATTATTCACAAAATGATTATATGGCAATATGACAAGGTCTATTACCTTCTTATGCAAAATAATTGGCTAATTTAACAACTTTAAAAAAATGTTTCGCACTTTCCAAGAAGAAGGTATTGATTTAACAATGATGGATTTAGAAGCATATTATACTCAGTTAGAAGTTGATGCTTTATTAGAAAAAGAAAAAACTAAAATTGACAATAAAAGTATTATAAAAAATAATAATAATGAAATAAATGTTCCTTTTGATAAGGATGCGATTTATTATGAAAATAATGTATGAAAAGTAAAACAAATTGGTGATATTACATCATATATTATTAAATATATTAATACTAAACAAAATAAAATAACTTTATTGAATTAATGAGGGTGATTGTAATACTGCTGATTTTAATAGTGGAAATGGTTAATTAATAATTTGAGACCCCATTTTTGAAGGCGATAAAAATACTGCTGATTATGGAATTATTGATAGTACAGTTGCCGGTATTGAAAGTACTGTTGATACAATTGGAACAACTAAATATATATATATATATATATAAATTTTATTTACAAAAAAAATATTTACCTAAAACACCTAATAAATGAGAGGTTGTATATATCAGTTATTTTGTTCAAAATTATAAAATATATAAAATTAAAAATTTTAATAAATCAAAATATTATTATCGTTTATGGTGTTATACAAACTATAAAATAGAGCTATATACAATAATTACTAATATAAAAAATTTTAAAGGTCAATTAGCAAGTGGAATATATCGTCTCATATGGGGAGATAATCCGATTAGTTGAATTACGACTCAATTCATGTCAGAGGGTGAATTTAAATTATTGTCATCATCAAGAAGTGATGTAAAAATTAAAGAGTTGTATATTGAAAGAAAAAAAAATTAGAAGGGAAATTATTTTATGCCAAAAGTAGAAGTTAAAGATGTAATTATGTTTTTGAAAATCTTTGGAGTTTCATCGTTGTTTTTTATTGCAGGAATTATTATTTGTTTTATAGGACCAACTAAATTAGGAATTGGTTGACCTGCATATGTAATTATTGGTGCAATGATTAATGGTTTTGGGGTTGTTGTTTTAATCATTAAAACTATTAGATTTATCAAAACTAATAACAAACAACAAAAACAAGATAGTATTGAAGATGTTATTAAAAAAGCAGATACAAAATAAAGAGGTAATATAAATGGGATTGTTACCAGCCAAAAAGAAAATAAAAAAAGATTATGATATTGATAGTTATTATCTTAATTTGGCATCAACGATTAATAATCGCAAAAATGTTAATGTGCAAAAACATAATGAGATTTTAGAAAAAAGAATTTGTGAAGATAATGATAATTTTTTAAATACGCGAGATTTATAAATTAGCATTTATAATCCTATTACTAATCAAAAAATAGATACTAAATTAATTAATAACTTTTTAAAAATGCAGGACTTTACTAATAAGAATTGATATAACGAATATAAAATTAATAAAAAATGGTAAAGGTGCATATTTTATTTTTGCTAATAATTCAAAAATTAACTTTATTAATATTGGTTTTTGCAATGACCAATATGATGAATTGGGTAATTTAGTATCTTGTACTTTTGATTATTAACATTATATTAAAAATGACCATAGTGTTTTTATTACTGAAAAAATATAAATTGATGCTGTAACTAAAAAAGTAAAAGTTATTAGAAATTTAAAAACACGATTATATAGTAATATTGCCAACTTATATATTGATGATGCTAAATGAAATAACTATACAACATTACAAAGAGAAGAAATATTAACACTTAATTTTATTATAATTGAAATTATTCCTAATAATCCTAATTTTGAACCTTCTGCTCGTTATGGTAAACAAATTTACTAGTATTTTAGATATTATTGCCGAAAAGATAATGTTAAACCCATTATTAAATAGTGGCAAATTTACCATTAATACTAATGGAGTGACTGGCGTTGTTGATCAAGAAATTAGTAAAATGTTGGCATCATTTATTGAAAATGACTTGTTATTAGTTGAAGGAGACCCTGATAGTAATTTTCAACCATTATACTATATAGTTGGTAATTTTAAAGTTGAACAATTAACCAAAATATTTGATTGATTATTAACTAATTACTATAAAATAAATCGCCACCATGTTCCCGCAATCGATAAATGAGCACAACAAACCAAAGCAGAAGTTTCTGATGTAAATATTCAAACAAACGCATCATACGAATAAATGATATATATCAGATAAATTAAATTAATTGAATTAATTATTAAGTTAATTAAATATGATAATGCGATTTTAAAAAGTAGAACATTTAATATTAAAAATATTGATGAGTTAATTGTTGATGTTAGCTTACTAGTAAACGCTACTTTAAAAAGAAAACTAAAAAACAACGAAAATATTATCAATATGCCTAATTAAGAAGGATAAAAATAATAATGTTAAAACCATCATAAAAAATGTTAGCACAATTAGAAGAAAATGACGAACCAAGTGACTATTCAATTGATAGTATTTCGTTATATTTTGCTACTCAATCGCAATACAGTTACAATTATTTATAACAGTTATTTAATGAAGAACATGCTATAACCTTATGGTTGCATGTAAAAAATAAGGGTTTTTGTTTTTAAATATTATTTAGTTTAATATAAATTAAGAATATTTTTTTATTGTCTTTATAAATCCCCTTTTTTACATGTGACAAACCTTATATATTTATAAAATTAATAATTATTTGTTAAGACAAAGGGAAAACCAACCTTAAACTACTATTAAAATAGCATTAAAATAGGTTTTATTGACAAAGATAAATATATTAAAATAACGGGTTATGAAATTGGCAATTTTAATTTTAAATTAAAAATTCAGCAAAATACCACAGTTCAAGACAATAGCGCTAGTTATGTGATGATTGATGAAAAAGATATTTTAATTAATAATTTTTAAAAACAAGACAAAGCATTTTTATAAACATTAGACTTAAAAATAGTATCTATTAATAAACCAATTAGTTAATAAAATAAAAATGAGTTTTATATCATTGAATAATATAAACGTCCTTATAAACCCCCGATGGTGTTAATATTATTAAATATATGCATTTAGTTAAAATAACTGATTTCAAATGAAAAAATCAAAATAACATTAATTTAGTTCTACAAAAATCATTGCCCGAAGATAATTTTTTTACTGGGATTGAAATTAAAAGGTCGCATGTAAAAAATAAGGGTTTTTATTTTTAAATGTTATTTAGTTTAATATAAATTAAGGATATTTTTTTATTGTTTTTATAAAACCCTTATTTTTTACATGCGACCTTTAAATATCTGGAATATGAGGTTATGGAAATCATAATATTACAATTTTTACAAAAAAATAACAAATTAATATTGATAATTTATAATTATTTAGCAAAAATAATAAAAAGCTATCATTAATTAAACTATAAATATAAAAGGTCATTTATTAAAATGACTTTTTATATTTTTTTTATTCTTCTTCAAGTTTTATTTCGCCTGTTTTTTTATCTACAAATAAATTAAGAATATTTGTATCGTCATTTCAACGATAGACAAATTTAAAATAACACCCCGAAGTATCTAATTATCACCCTAAAGCGCGATATGGGGATTTATTTTCGTAAATGATCAAACCGCTATCTCCTTGATGAATTTTAAGTTGATATTGATTTTAATTATCTAAAACTTTATTATGTAAATCAGACTGCTTAAATTTAATAATTATTCAATCGTCATTTTTTTTTACAACGTCACACAACAAAATATCATTTATTATCAACTTGATTAAATTTTTTTTCTTGTGGGGTTATTCATTCTAAAATACCATCTTTATCATTGCTTGTTTTTATTTTTATATTTCTTTCTTTTTTTAATGCATCTAATTGTTCTTTTGTATATTCTTGTGTATTACAAGCAACTAAACTGTTTGTACTTACTGCTATTAAAGTGATTATACCTAAAAGATTTAATATTTTTTTCATGCTGTGTTTATAATCTATTTTTTATAGTATTAATTTATCTTTAATTTAAATTTTGTTTTTTAAAATTAAAGGAGTTATTTTTCCAAAAACAACTTTATGAATAATTATTTCTTTTTTACTTTTGATATTATAAAAAAGGTTTATGCTATTATCATGATTTATTTTAATTTTTGAAGATAAAATATTATTTTTCAATAAATTAAGCGTGAAATTTTTAATTGTGGTGGAAAAATTATTTTTAATACCATTTTCATCAATAAAATAAGCATCCACAACACCCTCGACTTTTGGATAATAATTTAAAATAAGCTGTATATTATTTTTTTCAAGTGGCGACAAAAACCGAAATTTGACTTTTTGGAGGAACCTTTACTGATTGTTGCGCAACGTTTATAGTTGCGGACTTTGTTGTTGTTTTAATTTTTGTGTCAGAAGAGGCTTAGGTATTTTCTATAATATAATCTTTAGATTGTCCTCATGTGTGGCCGTGACCAAAACCGACTTCAACTTCAAGTTTTATACTCAAAACAATGGGGATACCATCTTCGCTACTGGCTTTTTCTGTAACATTAGTATTTATATTTATACTTCAATTTTCATCATTTGATGTAGATTCTGATTTAGAAAATCCGTTTATTTTTTCAAATATTTGTGTTTCTATTAATTATTCAGAACAATAGAGTGTATTCATGGTTTGTTCAATTTCGCTATTATTTTCTAAATTTGAATTAAAATCTGTACAAACATTATTGATAACTTCTTCTAAATTAGATGATTTATTTTTTTGTTTATCTTTTATTATAAGATCAGATGTTATTATTAAGTTATCTAAATTAACACGAGAAATTTATCTGGGCATATAATTTGGGTGCTCTTTTCTATTATAATATAAATAAAATCCTCTTTTAATTTGCTCTTTCATATTAATAATTTTTTTATCAGTTAAATCTAAAATTTCATATTGATATACGCAATCAGAACTAACTGCACAAAAATATAATTTATTGTTTAATACCAACCCCGATGATATAATTTGACCACCAGCTTTAAAAACAACTTTTTGTTGTCCTGTTGCCGGATCATATTCGCAAACTTTTCCATCATCCGAACCAAAGTAAATATTATTATTTAAAGCAATTCCAGAAGATTTAAAATTACCAGATGTTTCAATAACAATTTGCAAAAATGAATCAATTATATCTGCCCCCCCTTTAATTTTGTTTAAATTTTCTAAATTATTTTTTTCTTGATAATTAATATAATTATTTTTTTCTTTTTGATAAAGACTAGCGGCAATTGTTGTTGGTACAGCAGTTCCAATAATTGTTAAAACAATTAATAAACTTAAAAGTTTTTTCATTTTATATAATTTCCTTTCTTTTATCTTGAAATTTTTTATCGAGATCTATTGAAATTATATATATATATATAAGAAATTTTTAAGCATGTTTGAGAAAGGAAGTTATTTAAATGATTATTATTGTGATTATATTGTATTAAATCTGGGATCGCGTGATTTTCTATAGTTTATGAAAAATTCCTTAAATTTTAAAAAAATTTTTGCCGCTCTTTTCAAAATACTTAGGAAAAAATCTAAGCGTTAAGCGAAGAATTTTATAAAGGTTCCCAAATTTTTTTGAAAGAATCTTAAAACTTTTTTTAACTTGTGAGTCATTCTATCACAAAAATTTATGAAAATCAACCGCGCCCCTAAAAGACTATTGTTAAAACCATATACATTTTAGACTACTAATTTTGGTATTTAAAATAGAACGGGTATTGAAAAGTATATGGTAACAAGCATTCCCGATGAAAATGAATTATATTTATCGGGAATAAAAATAAAAAAATGATATTCACAAAAAGAACATTCACAACAAACAAACTATATTTATCAAAATATCATTAATTATTTTAATTTATGTCAAAAATACTATTTATATAAAAACTCATTAAATAATTTAATTAAATTATTTTATAAATCAAAACAAACTTTTTATAATTGAGCTAAAAAGATTCAATTTTGTCTTAAAGAAAAATTAAATTTTATTGTTTTAGCTAAAAAATCAACTAAACAAATTAATATTAATAACCATTATTCAAAAACTTACAAGATTGCTGTTACAAAAATGATGAAAAAATATCGAAAAAAAATATGGAACTAGTATTTATGAATTTTATAATTTAACACTAGCTTGGTTTTTCAGATATAAAAAGAAAGTCATTAAACATACCATTAAAACTTTAATTAAATGGAATAAAGAATTTAATAATTTTTTATCCTAAAAAAAAGAAAATTAAGGTTTATAAAAGTTATGAAATATCCGAATTAGGACATTTACAACATGATATTAAAATTATGATACCAAATATTGGTGGTTTTAAACGTAATTTATATTGGTATGATTTTATTGATAAAAAATCACGCTTTGGTCTTGCTTATTTATCTGAAAATAAATAAAATTCATCAGCAATTGGTATTTTTAATTGAGCTTATTATGATTTTTTAAATAATAAAATTATAATAAAAAGAATTAGAACTGATAATGAACCTGAATATGTTTATAGTTATAATCCAGAGTATAAATATCATAAAAGTGATTTTACAAAAGTATTACATCAAAAAGGTGTTATTCATCAAACAACGCCGATTAGTTCCCCTCGATCAAATGGGAAAATTGAAATATTTCATCAAAAATAAAATAAATTTTTTGAATATCTTTCTCTTTATCCTAAAAATATTAATAAATTACGAAAATTAATTAATATCTTTTTAGATTATTACAAAAATGTTAGACGACATAAAAGCATAAATTTTTTAACACCATCGGAATCTGTGTTAAAATTTTTAAAAGACTAAATGGTATAAAATGTATATGGTACCTCACATCCGCACAAAAACAAGATTAGTTATAATCTCGTTTTAAAACGATATGGATAAGAACCATAAAACAAAGCATAATATGGGTCATGGTACATTTTACTATCGGGGGGGTATTTGTTTTGGTATCACTAAACCTTAATTCACTAATACACTTATCTAAAAATAGAAAATTATTTAAAATGCCATATATTTTGCCTTGAACAAACATTTTTCGTATTCATGTTACACTATTAATTATAACCGTTTCTTTATTAAACGAAGTTTGATGTTTTTTAGCTTTAAATATTTTAATTTTATAACTAAAATAAGGGTAAATATCTTCTTGCAATTTTTGCATAAAATCGCTGGTATTAATATCATAATGAAATGTAGTATATTAAAAACAATCAAATTTATCAAAAGTATTGATTATTAATTTTTCATAATATTCAACTATTTAATTTAAATTAATTACGTTTTTGGGGTAACAACATTTTATTCAATTAAATATTTATCATATTCATTATTTTTATTAATTTTATAGCCGCTAAATAAAAATACCGTATGGTCTTCACTACCATTATCATAATCAACACCAATTGAATAACTATCAAATTGATACTATTTTGTATTTTGATTATAAAAATCTTGTAAATTATATTATTCAATATATTTACGATAATTTCGTAAAACATAAATGTTGGGGTCATTATCGTTATCTTCAAATCAGTAGTATTCAATTTAAAATAAATCGGGTCGTTTTTATTTGTTTGTTAAAACAATTTTTTTAGTAATATCAGGTATTTTATTTCAAACAGCACCCGTAGTTAAACGCAAATTAAAAATACCCAAACTATTAAATGCTTGTTTGTTTTATGAATATACCTCTTATTGTGTTATTTTAAAATATTTTTAATTCTTTTATTTAAAGGTAAAAATGGCATTATAAATTTTTCATAAAATACATATTATTTATAAAAATGATTAAAAGTAAATTAATTATAATATGTTTTATGAAAAAATGTTATTACTATTATATGTTGTCTTGCTATGTTGTCTCATTTTTGAAATGTCCGATATAATTTTTTTTACTGGAATAGGATTATCTAAATTATATTGTTAATTGACATCATCATCAATATATTTTTCATAAGATACTTTTAAACTTTTTGAATGAAACATTGAAACTATTAAATTATTATATTTTTTATCTAGTTATTTATCAGTTAAGATTTATTTTTCTTCGGCGTTTATTATTTAATCTATTCATGCCGGTATAATACCACTGCATTTCCCAACTTTATACATAATTTTATTACCATGAGCATAACCAGAAAAATCAATTCGAACACCAATAGGAAAAACAATTTCGCCACCACCTTTAAACATTTTTGGGTCAAACAATGCCATTTTAATTGTCAGGTCCTATATCAATCCCATATTTATCATATAAATATTTACAGACATTAATTGTATCGAAAAATGTATTATTTTTGTGATTGTTGGCGCATCTTCTTAAAATGACAGATGAAGCATCAGTAAAATTAAAAGCAAAAAATAATTTTTCGGCTAAATTATTTCATGTCTTATTAGTAACAAGCCCCGCTTAGACAAACTTAAAAAAACTTGGTGAAGTAAAATATCGAGCATAACCATCATCAACAAATTATTTAAATATTTATCAATCAAAACCAAAATTATAGTCACTAAAATTTAAATCATATTTTTTATTTAAATGTTCATAACCAGTAATTCGTTTTTTGTTATTAATTTTACTAAATTATTGCATATTTATTGACCTCTTTATTTTATATATAATAAATTATAAGAAAAAATGAAAGGATTTTGTATAAAAATGAGAAAATTTAAACATTTAATATTTTATTAGCAAGATTTATTTAAGAATTTATTATTATCTGATACTTGTAAAAAATGGCACAATTAATTTATCTAAAATATCACGACAAACTGGTCGTGGAGTTAATACTGTTAAAAGAGAAATTAAGCGATTTAAAAATATATAAGATTATAATCTATATCAAGCATAAAAAGATTATAAACAAAAGCGTAAAAAATATATTAAAAAACTACCTACATTTACAAAAGAGCAGTTATATTTTATTAAAATAAGATTTAATAAATATTACGATACACCTAAACAATTAATTTATCGTTATTTATTGGAGTTTTGTGTTAAATTTCCTGCTTGTGTTAAAACATTGTATAAATGAATTCTCTTGGTTGAATTTGGAATAAAAAAAGAAAATTTACCCCATCGTGGTAAAAAATATAAAACAAAAGGAAAACCCGATAATCGTGGTAAATTAACTAACTTTAAATCAATTTGAAATATTGAAAATAAAGTTTCTAATGTTGGATGATTTGAAATGGATATAGTAGTTGGTAAATACCATTAATATAGTAATTTATTTTTAGTAGAACAATCAAGTAAAAATTATTTTTTAATTTCATTAAAAAATAATAATGCTAATGAAGTTTTATAAAAATTTAAAGATATTGCTAAAAATAATAATTTAATTGGTAAAATTAAAGGAATAATAACTGATAGAGGAAAATAATTTAGTAAATGAAGATAAATGGAAATATTTACTTAAAAACAAGTTTATTTTTTTTAATCCGGTAAAACCACAAAAAAAACCATTAATTGAGCATATGAGCAGTGAATTTATATATTGACTTTCTAAGGGAATTGATTTTAATAATATTATTCAAAAAATGATAGATTGAGTATTTAATGTTATAAATGATAAAATATGACCATGTTTAAATTGAATAAATGCAAAGACAATGTTTTTACAAAATTTTAAATAAATTTATTAAATAATTTCCGAATTATTATTTTTTGTATTGTAAATTATTACTTTTATATTATTATCAAAATAATTAAAAAAATAAATTTATTTTTTTCTTGTAAATTTTATTTTAATAGATAAATATTTATTAAAATAAGGTGTCACCAACAGAATAATTTATGCCATCGAAACTTAATTTGTTTCTAATTACTTAATTTTATTAAAAACCTCAAAATAATGTATACTACCAAATTCACGTTATAAATTCCTTCTCAATTCTATTTTTAATATTCTTTAAAACGATCTTGTAAAATTTGAATGGAAGAAATTCCCGCTTCATCTAATTTTAATTTTGAAACTGCTGTCTCAACTAATTCACTAACATTACGCCCATATGTAACCGGAATTGTTATAATCGGTACCTTTGTATCTAAAATTTTAATATGTTTATACTTAGATCCTAATCGGTCAATTGATTTATATTGTTCATCATCTAAATGAATTAATTCAATCACTAAATCAATTTTTGATTCATCTAATAACACTTGCAAACCATAAATTTTACTTAAATCTAAGATTCCTAAACCACGAACTTCAATTAAATTTTTTAACATTTCATGTGATTGCCCATATAATCTATTATTTCGTTGCTGAATAATAATCCGATCATCGCCAACAAACAAATGATTTTTTTTAATTAATTCTAATGTCATTTCTGATTTTCCAATTCCTGATTTTCCTTTTAATAAAATTCCTTTCCCAAAAACATTAATTAATGATGCATGTTCTTCTGTTACTGGTGCGAAATGCTCATCAAAAAATTCTAATACCATTTGATATAAACGACTAGTTATAATATTTTTTGCACGAACAACTGGACAACTATGTTTTTCCGCAATTTCTAATAATAATTTATCAGTAAATTTTTCCGTTAAAATAATCATCGGAATATTTTCATTTAAAATATACTCATAGCGCTCTCTTCTTTCTTTTTCACTTAAAGTATTCACAAATAATTGCTCTTTATTTGATAACAAAACTACCCGACGATTACTATTATTTTTTTCAAAATCAAAGCCAGCTAATTCTAATCCTGGTCGATTAAGGCCATAAATTTTAATAGGTCGATCAAAACCTTTCCTTCCGGCTAAAACCTCGTAGCCAAATTTATCAACAATATCTTTTACAATAAACTTTTTCATTCCTATTTCCTCCCTGTAAATTAATACTATCACAAATCATTATTCTGCTTCAATTTCAATAATAATATCGCGTAATTCTGCAGCTCGTTCAAAATCAAGTTTTTTGCTCGCCTCATACATTTCTTTTCGTAAATCTTGTAGTAATAATTCTTTAGCTATTTTATATTCTTTTGATTTTTTATTTTTAATGTTATGTAATTTATCATCTTGACATTTAATATTAGTATAATCACGAATATTCTTAATAATTGTTGTCGGAGTAATATTATATTTCAAATTATATTCCTCTTGAATTTGACGACGGCGAGCGGTTTCTCACATTGCTTTTTGCATTGATTCAGAAATAGTATCGGCATATAAAATAACGTGCCCAGCCGAATTCCTTGCGGCACGACCAATTGTTTGAATTAAACTTCGTTCATTTCGTAAAAATCCTTGCTTATCAGCATCAAGAATACAAATTAATGATACTTCTGGAATATCAATCCCTTCACGAATTAAGTTAACACCAACAATACAATCATAAACTCCTTTTCGTAAATCCAATAAGATTTTACTACGTTCTAAAGTTTTTAATTCACTATGTAAATATGCAACTTTAACATTTTGTTCTTGTAAGTAAATTGTTAAATCTTCTGACATCCGAATTGTTAAAGTAGTAATAAAAACACGTTCATTTTTTTTACGACGGATTTTTGCTTGTTCAATAATATCATCAATTTGTCCTACTGTCGATTTTACTTCTACGGTTGGATCTAATAATCCCGTTGGACGAATAATTTGTTCAACCACTTCATTATTTACTAAACATAATTCATAATCAGCCGGAGTTGCTGAAACATAAATAACATTTTTCAATTTTTTATTAAATTCATCAAAATTTAAGGGACGATTATCTAATGCACTTTTTAAACGAAAACCATAATTTACTAAGGTTTCTTTTCTACTTCGATCTGTGTTATACATTGCTCTAATTTGCGGTAATGACATATGTGATTCATCAATAATAGTTAAAAAATCTTGGCCAAAAAAATCAATCAAAGTATACGGCGCTTCACCTTCTTCTCGTAAATCTAAATGTCGTGAATAGTTTTCAATTCCAGAACATATTCCGCTTTCACGAAGTAAATCTAAATCATATTCAGTTCTTTGTTTTAAACGTTGTAATTCAACAATTTTTCCAGCCGCTTCTAATTCAGCTAATCGAACTTTTAACTCTGCTTCAATTCGTTTAATTGCTTCAGCCAAGCGTTCTGGAGAAGTAATGTAATCTTGCGCTGGAAAAATTGTTAATGTTGATAACCGCTGTGCAACATCGCCAGTAATTCCATCAATATAAGCTAAATCATCAATTTCATCCCCAAACAAATCAATGCGAATAAAAGTTTTAACATTTCACCCTGGAACAATTTTAATCACATCACCTTTAGCACTAAAACTACCAGAAATCAATTCAATATCATTACGAACATATCCTGATGATACTAAAAAATTGGATAAATCTTTTTTACTAATTTTTTGATTACGATTAATTTGCAAAAAAGATTTTTTATATTCATTTGGATCTTGTGCTCCATAAATTGCAGCAACAGAAGCCACGACAATAACATCTTTGCTAGTTGTTAAAGCATTAAAAGCACTTAACCGCATCATGTCTAACTCCATATTTTGGCGAGCATCTTTATTAATGTATAAATCTTTTCCTGGTAAATAAGCTTCCGGTTGATAAAAATCAAAGTTTGAAACAAAATACTCAACACGATTTTCTGGAAACATTTCTTTTAACTCAACATATAATTGCATTGCTAATGTTTTATTATGTGCCATCACCAATGTTGGTTTTTGATAATTTTCAATAACATTTGCCATTGTAAATGTTTTCCCGGTTCCCGTCGCCCCTAATAAAACTTGATTTTTTTTATTTTCTCATAAATTTGTAGTTAATTTTTCAATTGCCAGGGGTTGATCGCCTGCTGGCGAATAATTTGATGTTAATTTAAACACTATTTAATTACTCCTTTATAATTTTGCTTTTCTATAATTATATCAATCCTTCTTATAATTATTTTAAAAATAAAAAAATAAAAATTCCTTTTACTTTTTTATCAATTAGTAATATTATCAATAGGAATGTCAATAACAGCTCAATAAAGATCAATTTTTTAATTTGTTGTAAATCCCCGCATTACTTGCACTTTCATTTAGTAACTATCCGTTGCTTTCCCCCTATAGGGTGTGATTGTTACAATATATTATCAATTTACTAACTCAGCGCCAGTTTCTCCCGTTGGCTTCTACTTAATTGTTGTATTTAAAGAAACTCCGGCGCGGCATTCTTTTGGTAATCATTCCATAACATCTATTTTAACACTTTTTTCTAAATCCTCTTCTTTTAAAATTATTATTTAAAAATGAAGGGGCTGGAATTTTATTTGCAAACTTTGTTAAATCTAAATCAATTATTTGTTCACCAAAAACCTTAACTGTAATTTTATTTTTTTTAGTAACACTTATTGCTGTTTATGGTGCTGAAATGGCAATATTATATGATTTTTCTAATAGTTTTTTTGTATCATCAGTTTCTTTTTCAGCTTTATATTCAATTTCATCTTTTTTAACTACGGGTGCTAATTTTATGTATTAAGAAAAAAGTTTAGGTTTTGGTATAAAAATTATTCTTTATTTTAAATATATTTCTAAAAAACCTATAAATCAAAGTTTTAAAAAGTTATCTAATTATTTTATTTATATTTTTTATAAAACCCAAACTTTTGTAATACTATATTAATAATGAAATACTAAAACTTAATATTTTGATACTTAAAGATGGATAACTAATCTATGGCATGAAGCCTTAAAGAAAGTGTGAAAGCAATTTGATTTACCATTCATATTTATTTCTTTAATTCTGGACAAGATTAATCACTTGCGAAATGTTATAGCGTGTGTTTTTTGCTTGTTTTCGTAAAAAGAGTGCCGTTAAACCGAAAAAAAACAATACTGTACACTAAAAAAAGATGATTGGAAATCTAAAAGGTTATTTTATTTATATAAAGTTGTCTAGGTATGGATGAAGCGTAATTAATAAATGGGCAAACTTTTTTTTGTTTATTTCTGTATGGGGGATAAAAAATCTTATCAAAATATTCCATTCGGACCTCGTTCGACCTCAAAGTGAAGCGGACGGTGAAGTAATTAAATAAAAGTAATTAAATACTAAAATAAATTATTTAATAAATATCAAAATATTAACCAATAAAGGAATATTATTTTTTTATAGTAAGGAAAAATTGATGAAAAAATGAAATAAAAAAATTAAAAATAAATTACAATAATTAATGCTATGCACTCATACGGTAACTGAAAATAATATTAATGATGAAATTTAAGCAACAAATAAAAAAATTAAGGATTATATATAATAACATAATATAAAAGTTTGTATATTAATAAAACTTGGGATGAAATAACAACATCATTTGATTGAGTTAATTGTTAGTCTGTTAATTGTCGTATTTCACATCATAAAAATCATTATGATTTGAAATGTTTATAATGAGCCAAAATGTAC
Source organism: Spiroplasma endosymbiont of Antitype chi (assembly GCA_964019725.1). Lineage (GTDB taxonomy): Bacteria > Bacillota_I > Bacilli_A > Mycoplasmatales > Mycoplasmataceae > Spiroplasma. Next base: position 1,320,745 of record OZ026467.1, read on the forward strand.
TTAAATTTATTTAAAGACAAGTAAGATGTTATTGCCTCTTATATGCAATATTATAAAATTAACGATATTTTAAATTTGGCTGCGGACGGTTTAAAAATATTACAAATTGACAAAAAAAATAAACCAGATAAATTAAAATATATTATTGCAATTGACCCCGCCGGAATGGGACAAACTGTTATTATTATTTATAATGTTTTACAAAATAAAATAATTAATAATATTACTTTTAATTCCAAAAATGAAGAAGAAGCAATAAATAATGTGTATTTAATATTAAATTAATTTAAAAATAAAATTTATTATTATTTAAATAAAGTTATTGTAATAATTGAATATTATCAACTTCATAAAGGTTTAAAAATAAAAAATCCCTTATCTACTCATAAATTTATTGGTAGTTTAAAAAGTTTTATGTAAATATCTATTTAATTTAAATTATTTTTTACAATCACCAGTTGTTAAGAAAAATTATATTTATAAAGGAAATATTAAAATGACAGAGCACAAACACGATGCTTGAAAAAATTTACAATATTTTTTAAAAACGGAGAATAAATAATGAATATGACTGATAAATGAAGAAAGCGTAAATTACCTAAAAATGCTGGTTGTTGTGGTTGAAGATTTTGTGGTAAACGAATACGAAGAACAGAAAAGACAAAGGAATTAAAAGTATGTTAATTAAAAATATGACACATTGCCAAGTAAGGATGTAAAATAATGTCCCAAACAAAAAGTAATTTACCTAAAAAATCAATAACTAATAAACATAAAATAAAAAATAAAAGAGTTAATAAATTATAATTAAATGTTATATTACATGAAAATCCAATTAAAACTAAAATTAAGGCACTGGTTGATGGTGGTGTTGAAGTTGATGCTTGTTCGGCCAAATGTCAATGAGATGGATTAAATTACTAAACATTATCAATATATAACCCATCTATTTTAACTAAGTTTTTAAAATTAAAAAAAGATGATGAGATAAAAATTAAAGGCTCAGTATTTAATCGGTTAAACATAAAAACTAAATGCTATTTTTTATCTTTTAGAATAGATAGTTTTGAAATCATAAAAAGGCAATTAGAAAAAAAATATTAAAAAATAGGAGGAAAAACAATGGCATTAAAAAATGTAAAATATATTCTTATTGATGAAAATAATGAACCTATTAAAAATGAAGAAGGTAATTTAGATATTAAAACTGCTGAAATTATTTTAGAAAATACTGCTGAAGTTTAAGAATTTAATGCAGGTAATTTAGAAAATAATAATCAGCAAATCAACGAACTACAAACAAAAAATACTGAATTAACTTCACAAATTGAACAACAAACAATTCAATTAAAACAAATTGAAGTAATTGACTTGATTAATTCTTTAACTGATAATGAAGAATTTAAAAATGTTTTATTAAAGTCTTATGATATTAGCGATGATATTGAGATCATTAAAGCACAATTACGAAGTGTTTATGATGAATTAATTAAGGTACAAACAGTTAATACTGATGGCGTACCAAAGGTAGAAAACAAAGAAAACAATATTTTAGATACAGACAATGTATTTAATAAATAAAAAGAAGGGAGTAAATTATGGAACAAAACCCACAAAGAATTTTAGGAGATATTACTAACCAAGCAACAAAACGAGACCGAGAAACATTTGAACAATGATATTTACAAAAAACTTATCAACAAAAATTTAGTTGAGAAGCATTATTTGCGTGAAAAGAAGCCAATAATTTTGGTTTAACATATAAAAGAAAGAAAAATATTAAATACAATGAAGGTTTAAGGGCAAATGGTCGGGTGTTTAATACTGATGATAAATTATTAAATTATTCAGAAGTAGAATTTGATGATGGAATTGTTGAATTAGATAAAATTTTAACTTTTGCTCGTAAATTAGACCCTGTAGAAAGTGTGATTTTAACCCTAATCTTTGAGCGTCCGATATTGAGCAATCAATGGATACTGAGGTTGCTTATAAACGCAATAAAATTTTATAAATTATTAATAAAGGAATAGTTACAACTATTCAAGTACAAAAAGCAAATGATACAAATGCTTTACAAATCCACGATTAAATTATGGATAAAATATATGAAAATTGCTTTACCCCATCAGAAACAATTGTCTCGGGTTCGGCTGATTTTATTCGTGGAATTCGTAATAAATTACAATTACAACTTGGAGCAAATGACCAAATAAATATTGTAATTGCAACAAGCGGAGCAATGAAAACCGTTGAAGGAACAACATATTATATGGTTCCTAAAAATTACCAATTATTAATAAAGATGGTTCATAAGGAACTATTAAATTATTACCAAATGGGGTTAATGCGATTGCCTTTAAGTTTAGTACAAAATATGACCCACTTATTTTACGTAAAAAAGACCATACTCCGTTAAGAGTTGGCACTGCTGCATTAGATACTGGTATGGGTAATACTTTAATTATGGAAAGAGTTTTATATTTAGGCGGCGCAGTAGTTGAACCTAAGGGAATTATTAAATATATAGTTACAAAAATTGATATTAGTAAAATTAATAAAATAGATAAAACAAATATTCATGTTCTATACAAAACATAAGCAACACCATAACATTTAAAACCACGATTTAAAGATGTTGTTTTAAAAGCAGTAAAAGAGCAGTAAATAGTTCTTTAACTAAAAGTGATTTTGATTACTTTATTGAAAGTAAAGGTAAAGATTGACCAATTAATATTACAAATGATAAAACTGTTGAAGTTCAAATTGAAGGTAAAAACAACGCTACTAGTCAAACAAATCCGATTGATGTTAAAATTAAAAATTCTTAATATTACTAAAAAATAGTACTTTTTTGTTTGATAGATATGCCAATTGGAACATCTAAAACAGCTCTTATTTATGCTGTTAAAAAAATCCAACTATATTGTCAATCCAACAACAAAAAAAAGTTTTGGTTTACATTTATGAGAATTTTTAGGAATTCAAGTTTTAGCACTTGGTTTATCGGTTTTAACTAGTGGTATTGCTTCGGCTGTTGGTCTTGGTGCAGGATTATCTAATTTTGCCGTAGCATTTATCTCGTTTGGAGTAGAAACAGCAATCTATTTTGACGTAAATCAAATATATGATAAATTAACATCATAAGTAACAGCGAAAAGTGCTGCCTTAAATTTGTTACCAGCAATTGGCGGTGTTGGTAAATTAACGCGCGCCGCTTGAACAACTAGAATTTTAAAATTAGCAAAAGAAACTAAATTACTTGAAAAATTAGGTGTAATAACTGCTAATAATTTATAAGATTTTTTAAAGCAAGTTATGGGTAAAAAAGTTTTATCTGATAAATTAATATTTGATTTTATAAAACAGGCTAATAATGAGACTTTATTATATACAATTGGAAAATTAGCCCAAAATGATTTTTATAAAGGTTTTAAAGTTTCTAATTTAGAAACAATTAATAATTTATTAAAAATTGAGAAAAATATTCAAAAAATAAGCCCAAAATTAATTCAAAAAATAACACGCATAAATGAAAAAAATGCTAATAAATGATTGTCTGAATATGGATTAAATATTGATAAAATAAGCAAAATTAGTACTAATGAATGATATAACATTATGGCTAATCTTCATAAAAAGGTGTTGGTAAAAACTTACTATTAAATACTAATTTAATGCGGGGCAGTAAAATATATAATAATATATTATTAAATATTTTGCATCAAACACCAATTAAATTAAATAAAATTTTAAATCATTTAAACCCAAATTTTTATATTTAAAAAGTAACTAAAAAATTATTAGCTCCAATTGAAAAACAAATAATTGCTATTAAAAAAAGTAATTATTAAAATTACTGATAAAACTAAAAAAATATTGTCTAAATTTTAAACTAAGGCTATTAAAAAGGGACAATTATTACATTTTGCTTATGGTTATGATGTTTTTTAAGCAGTAAAAATTGTCCCTTTATCAGTTGCGGGTGAAAAGTTGCTTTAACAATATATTATAAAAATCCTAAATATGCCCCTATTGTCGTTATGACAACTTTAATCAAAGCAGAACAGTTTGTTTTGGCTCCTGAACCATTTAAATTCTATATGAACAGTGAGTGGTTTATTGGCTGGGGATTTAAAAAAACAAGTTTTTTTAATTTAGTTTCTTTTTCCCCACTTGCTCTTATCGGCAAGTAGTAAAAGATAGTTTTAAAATATATCAAACAATTGCTAAGATATTAAAAATGTAAGAACAATTTAAAAATAACTTTAATAAAGATAAATTGTTAAATACGCCAGAAGATAGTGCGGTTAATAGTTTATTAGGTAACGGACTAGTATTTCAAGCATATAAACAAATCATAACAAAACAAGATTTAAATAAAATAATTAAAACAAAAAACATTACTAAATAGTAAAAAATTTATATTAAATAAAATATATTCTAAAAAAATTAAATGATAAGGATAAGATTAAATGTTAAATGAATTATGACAAAATGTTACTTTGGAAAATTATAATAATTTTATTCCAATGACAGGTAAAATTACACAAGTTCGAGTTCGTTATAATAAGTTCTTTAAAGATGATGTAGAATTATGATTTAAAACATTTGCTTTAAGATCTCAAAATATGATTAATTCATATTTAAATTATCCATTTTCAAAACTAAAGTTTGAAACATTTAAAGACCAGGTTATTAAAGAAGATTTGTATTAATATGATGTTTATTACTTTTAAGCATTGAACATTTAACCTTATTCCAATTTAGTTTTTTACTTCGGCAAATATGATTTGTTGGTAATATTAATTATTCTTCACAAAATGACCCCATGGCAACTTGACAAGGTCTATTACCTACTTATGCAAAATCATTAGCTAATTTAACAACTTTAAAGAAAATGTTTCGTACTTTTCAAGAAGAAGGTATTGATTTAACTATGATAGATTTAGAAGCATATTATACACAATTAGAAGTTGACGCTTTATTAGAAAAAGAAAAAACTGAAAGAATAGAAACTGATGACAAATTAGATAAAAAAATTGATAATTTATCAAACGAAACAAAATAAAATTTTAATAATAAACAAGATAAATTAACAAATAATTCCACTATAACAATAAATAAATTAAATGCTCATCACTATGTTAATGGTTCATTTATTTTTGCGCATAACGATATTGGATTTGCTAAAGATGATATAAACCCCGAATATGTACAAAAATTTACAAGTACCGTTAGAGCAGTACAAAATAATATTCAAGTACAAATTACAAAAATTATTAATGATAAGTCAACAGATGAAGAAGTACCAACATCAAAAGCGATATATAATTATATTACATATGATAATAATCATTTATGGAAAAAAAATTGATAATAATACTTCATTAAAAATATCAAAATATTATTCTATTTATCCTACTTTTAAAATTACTGATTTGCAAATTTATACTGGACCTAAGTCTTTATTTAAATTATCTAGTAGTCAAATTACTTTTAAAATTAATAATTTTCAATTTTATAATCCGAATTCTTCAAGATGATTTAATTACTGATTTTATTTTAGTAATGGTGATAATAAAATATATTTTTTAGATAAAATTAATGATATAAAAATTAATTGATGGGGTAAAATAAACGTTTGGTAATATTCTATTTTAATAAATATTTATCTACTAAAATAAAATTCCTAAGAAAAAGATAAATTTATCTTTTTTAATTAATTTAATAATAACATAAAATTAATAATTTACAACACAAAAAATAATTCACAAATTATTTAATAAATTTATTTTAAATTATTGATTTTTACTTTAAATTTTAGCTAAAACTTGGTACTTAATAAGAAAAATTTTTATTTATTAAAAATTGCTGATTATGCCTATCTTCATTTTTAAAATAATAATTATATTATTTTTTATTTTTTATTTTTTTTTGTTTAATTTATTAAACTAAAACTCAATTAAATTAACACCATTTTATTTTGCCATTTTCAATGCAATCATATTTTTAAAAACTCTTTCACTGTATGATTTATTACCATATCCTTTTAATCATTTGATATTATGCGAAATTTGTTGTTCAGTACAAGACCCCATATATCAATCCTCTTTATAAACTTTAATACCCTCAGAATTATTTTTGATATATTTAATTAAATCTTTGATTTTATCTTTTAAGAATGGGTATTTTTTAATATTTTTTCTTGTAATTAATTTTTTTAAATATTTTATTGCTTCATCAGGATCGCCATTTTTAAATAATTTATTCATATCTCAATAAATTTGTTTTCTTATTTTTTCATTATCGGTTAAATTTTTAGTAAGTTTTCTTCTTCAATAAGGAAATATTGTTTTTAATTCTTTCATTAAATGAAATTGATCTAAAATAAAAATTGCACCAATTTTATTGGCAAATTTTTGGATTCATTTTGCTCCATCATCCGCTAGCGTTAACTTACAATTTTCAATATTAAAATTTTGATTTAAAAAATATAAAAATTATTTTTTATATTTTTTAATAAGATAATATTTGTTTTTTGTTGATTTCATAACAATAAAAATTTTTTTATCTTTTAGAACATTTTTACTTTTAGTGCTTTTTATTTCATCATATCCAGTATGGAAATATGCTGTTCTAAACATATTTTTTTCTAATTTTTTATATTTTGTTAAATTACTAAAAGAATCGTCAACTCCAGCATACAAATATGGTGTTCGAAAATTTATTTTTTCAGTCTTTGCTTTTAATTGTTCTTTAAGTAATTTAGCAAAATCAATTTCCTTATTAATGTTTGTGATTGTCATCTTTGATATATTTAATTTTGGGTACATATCAATAATGTCTCTTTGTCTTTTAGCACTGGCAATTAATTTTCAAATTGTTATTTTAATAAAAATACTAATTCTACTTCGTTTTTTTCTTCCGACTTTTTTATCAAATAAGAAAATAAATTCATATTTATTAGTATCTTTATTAAAAAAACGAAATAATGTTCTAAAAAAGGTAATATCCCCATACTCTGTTTTTTCTGTAAAAGGTCTTTTACCTCACATAATATAACCATTTTGGCCATTACAATTTTGTTTTCTTACTTCTTGATCAATTTTTTATCATTCTTCTAATATTAATCTTTTTCCTTTTTCATTAATATCAATATTTACTTTTTCTCTAAAATTAATAGTATTGAAAATATTTAACATATACTTATATTCTTTTTTAATCATTATTGCATGATAATAAAATTTTATACTGCTTAAAATAATTTGTCAGCAGCTTTGTTGCATTATTTTTATCGATAGAAAGAGAAAAATTAATTAATTTTATTATCCTTTTTCTTTTTATTTTTCACTAGTTATTTAATGAATAACTTTATTGCTTGCTCTCTTTTGGGTAGAGTTTCCCTTAGGTATGGTTTGGATAATCACTTGCGACTACTGTTCTGCCCCATGTAGTACTAATTTAATTAGTTGATTAACCTTATCAGATATCCCCTCCCACTTCGTTTATTTTTTATTGTTCCAGCTTGACCACCTTGTGAAATATTACTATTTATAAAAATAATTATTCCTTTCCAGAATAATTATTGGTTTCTTGTCTTTTATTTAATTCTATTTTAAGGTTTTTGATTTTTTGTAAAAGTAAATTTAACATTGTTTTATTTTGAATAGATTTGTAATTTGTATTTTCATATTCTCTTAATTGCATTTTTAAATTATCAATATTTTCTCTAATTTCTTCTGTTGTTAAATTTGCAAATTCATTAGTTTCATTTTCTTTCATTTCTTTTTTATTATTTTTAATATCATAAAAATATTCTTTATTAAAATTGATATATTTAATTTCTTTTAATTTAAATGTATTTGTTTTTTCTGATAAATTTAAATTTTTTCATAGCTTTAAATTTATTTTCATTGGGTTATAGCGTGCTATTTTAACAATTCCTTGTACTTGTTTTAAATTTGCTAACTAATTAGTTAACAATATATCGATTATTATTAGGTAAATTTATAAAACTTGCTTTATCAGTTGTAAAAACTATCCACTATTTACAAATAAAATAATTTGCTATATTTTGATTTTTCTTAACAAAATTACTCAATTTTATCAACTCCTAACTAATTATTTTTTTAATAAACAATGTTATTAACAATGTTAAATATATAAAATAATAAAAGTTGACACAATGAAAAATACTATTAAGTTTTAAAGTAATAGTTATATATAAAATAAATTAATAAAAAATAAATAAAATAGTGTGTCTTATTTTTGTTTAAAATAAATTAGAATATAGTATTATATTATATTAAAATCATTTAACCATATGACGGAAAAAGTTTAATATCTTAATAATAAATAATCCAAATGAAATTAAAATAATTCACGCATCACCTAAAAAGGTTATTAATTGCGGTAAAATACCATATACAGCATCTTTCTTTTTTACTTTACCAATTGCAAAAAATTTACATAATCAAGTTAAAATAGAATCCATTCCGGTCCCAAAAGTAACTGCATATTCTAAAAATTTAATTATTTTCTATCATCCCTTTTTTCAAGTTCTTTTTTTTTATTTTTTTTACCTTGAATTTGTCTAAATTTTTGATAAATTGATAAACTAATTCGCGCAAAAATACCTAAAAAAATCAAAATAATAAATATTCATGTTAATCATACTGGCATAATATATATAATTACAGAATATAAAATTTTGTATATTAATAAAACTTGAAAAGAAATAACAACATCACTTGATTGGGTTAATTGTCAACCTATTAATTGTGTCGTATTTCACACCATAAAAATCATTATGATTTGCAATGTTTATAATGAGCCAAAATGTACTTAAATTTATTTAAAGATAAGTGAGATGTTATTGCTTATTATATGCAACATTACAAAATTAACGATATTTTATATTTAGCATCAGATGGATGAAAAATATTACAAATTGACAAAAAAATAAAACAAATAAATTAAAATATATTATTGCAATTGACCATGATGAAATTGGATAAACTGGTATTATTATTTATAATTTTTTACAAAATAAAATAATTAATAATATTACTTTTAATTCCAAAAATGAAGAATAATCAATAAATAATATGTATTTAATATTAAATCAATTTAAAAATAAAATTTGTTCTTATTTAAATAAAGTTATTGTAATAATTGAATATTATCAACTTCATAAAGATTTAAAAATAAAAAATTGTATAAACCACATACATTTTGTGCTTTTGTAGTATTTACATTTTTACAAAATAAATTTTATTAATATTTTAAATAAGGATTTGAAATTATGCAAACAATGCAATATTTTATTTTGTGGTCGCTAGTGAAAAAAGTATGGTAAAGATAATGTTATTAATACTGTCAATAAGATTGTAAAAGATATTGAAATTAAAAAATAAAATAATAAATTATTCCGCAAATAAATTACGCGGAATAATTTATTCAACAATGTTTTTTAAGTGGGGCAAAGCGACAACAAGCGGAGCGATTTTGTAAATTTCAATTTTTAATTTATTGAAAGGAGTTATACTACTTAATTATTTTTATTCGTTGCTCAAATTTCATCATTAATATCATTTACCGTTACCGGATAAGTACATGACATTAATTCTTGTAATTTATTTTCAATTTTTTTATTTAATTTTTTCATCAAATTTTATTTCCTATAAAAATAATATTCCTTTATTGGTTAACATTTTGATATTTATTAATTTATTTTAGTATTTAATTACTTCGCCGCCCACCACCCACCCTCGAAGTGAAGAGGGCGGCGGGTAAGGTTATTTAGACACATTTTATCCCCCCTACGGAAGTAAAAAAAACAACAGCCTACCCAGTAATTAATTTTACACTTCATACATCCCTAGACAACTTTATATAAATAAAATAACCTTTTGGAATTCCAACCCTCTTGTTTTTGGTGCCCGATATTTTTTTTCAGTTTAACAGCATTCTTTTTATGAAAACAAGCCAAAAAAATATGCTCTGACATTCCACAAGTGATTAATATTGCCGATAATTAAAGAAATAAATAGGAATAGTAAATCCAATCGCTTTTACGGTTTCTTTAATGATTTGTGCCATAGATGAGTTATATCCATCTTTAAGCATTAAAATATTAAGTTTTAGTATTGCATTATTCATCAGATAGTACCTTTATTAAAAATGATATTATTAGTTGTTAAACCGAAAAAATATAATAAATCACAGAAAGGAAATTATAAAAATTAACTAATTTGTATAGTAAAATAGGTTAATTTTTAATTTTTAAGATACTATCTAATGAATAATGCAAATAAATTTATGTTTTTAATAGAAAAATAAAAAAAAACAATCTCACAATAATTGTTTTTTGCCTGTTCATCGTACAGGATGATAATTGTTTTTATTTATAATTTTTATAAAAAATCAACTTTTGTAAAGTTATCTTATTTTTAATTCTAAAAATACCATTATTATTATCAATTAATTTAATTTCAATTAAAAGATAATTTATTATATAAGTAAATTTCTTTTCTATTTTTTGTCATTTAATAAATAAAAACCATAATCTGTACCAAATCATATTTGTTATTTTTTTACTAATAAATTTTAATAATTATTTTCTTTTAATTTTACTTTTGTATTTTGGTAGTAAGAAAAAAAGTGGTCGCATGTAAAAAATAAGGGTTTTATAAAAACAATAAAAAAATATCCTTAATTTATATTAAACTAAATAACATTTAAAAATAAAAACCCTTATTTTTTACATGCGACCAAAAAAGTTTATTTTTTGGTATAAAAATTATTTTTTATTTTAAATATATTTCTAAAACACTGATAAATAAACCTTTTAAAAAGTTATCTAATTATTTTATTTATATTTTTTATAAAAACTAATATTTTGTAATAATATCAATAATTTCATTTTTTAAATATGTTATAATTTGGAAGGTTAGAAAAGGGGTTGAAATTATGAGTAATTTTAATCAATTTAGTTTTAAGCGGTTTTTAAATTTAGGCCTTGCTGAATTAAAATTTGTTGAACCAACTATTGTGCAAGAAAAAGTAATTCCATTATTATTAAAACATCAAAATGTTATATGTAAGGCACATACAGGAACCGGAAAAACATTTGCGTTTTGTTTACCAATTTTAAATAATATAAACTATGAGCAAGCAAAAATTCAATCTATTATTGTTACACCAACCCGTGAATTAGCAAAACAAATTTATGATAATATTCGTTTTTTTAAAAAATTTGAACCGAATTTACAAGTTAATTATTTTATTGGTGGCGAAGATATTAAACGTCAAATTAAAAAATTGCAACGAATTCAACCCAACATTATTATTGCCACTCCAACGCGACTAAAATATTTATTTGAACAAAAAAGTCTAAACTTTGGTAAATTAACAACTTTTATTATTGATGAATGTGATATGCTTTTTGATTTAGGTTTTATTGAAAATATTGATTATATTTTGAGCAAAGTGAATCCTAATGTTAAAGTATCTGTTTTTTCCGCAACAACTCCGACTGAATTAAAACCTTTTTTAATCAAGTATTTAAAAAATCCAAATTATTTAGATTTAAATGCTAATCAAATAACAAATCAAAACATTACACATATTTTAATTTCAACAAAACATCAAGAACGAGAAACAATTTTATTAAAACTTTTAAAAACATTTGATACATATTTATGCTTAATTTTTGTTAATAAAAAAACAGATATTAATAAGTATTATGATTTGTTATTAGAACATAATTATTCTGTAATCCAATTACATGCTGGATTAGAACCGCGATTACGAACACAAGTTGTTAAACGAATTCGAAATTTAGAATATAAGTATGTTATTGCAAGTGATATTGCGGCACGTGGAATTGATTTTATTGGTGTTAGTCATGTTATTTCAATTGACTTACCAAATGATTTAGAATATTATATTCATCGTAGTGGTCGTACTGGGCGGGCAAATTATACTGGTTATAGTTATGTTCTTTATGATACAAAAAATTTAAATTTATTGCAACAATTAATGACAAAAGGAATTACTTTTAAAACAAAGAAATGAAATCAACAAGGAGAATTGGCCGAAACAGTTCTTAGTGATGATAAGCCTAAAAAACAGCCTTATCTTGCAGTTGAGAATGAAATTAACAAAATTATTCATCGTTATAAAACAAAAGATAATAATAAAAAAATTAAACCTAGTTATAAGAAAAAAAGGAAAGCGGAAATTGATGAATTTAAAAAACAAGTTCGTCGGAGTCACATTAAAGAATCAATTAAAAAAATTAAAAAAGAAAAAGCAAAAGAACGATCAAATAAATTATTTAATAAAGATTAAAAATAAAAATTAATATTTTTTGTTCAAAATTATTTTTTTTATATAATTATCTTTTATTTTGGAGATAGCTTTACAAAAGCTTAGGTTTTATAAAACTATTGTGCGGTTGGGCTATCATTAAAATCTATTCGTGGTTGATATTATTAAATACTTAGTTGTTTTTTCTTAAAAATTCTAATTATTATCAACTACGACGAACAAATGGTGGTAAATCATCATCTTCATCGTCATGTTCAACGAATTGATTATTATTAACATTTTCTCGTCACGCATTAATCCGACGGTTTGCATTCGCTGTTTCGCGTTCGGCATTTTCAGATAAATTAGTGAAATAAATTGGCCGTTTACGGGCAACATTTTGATTATTGTCATCACTAACATCGAGATCATGTGTTGGACGTGGTGTTGGTGCTTCGTATTCTTCCATTGAAGCGCGATAACCATTATCTGTATTAGTAAAATTTTGATCTTCATCAAACCCAGTTGCAATGACAGTGACAATCATTTCATCATCTAAATGCTCATTAACTGCTGTTCCGAAAATAATATTAACTTCGCCGCCAATTGCTTGTTTAACAATATCAACAGCATCATTAGCGTCATTTAAGGTTAAGTTATTACCACCAGTAACATTAATAATAGCATCACGAGCACCGCGAATTGATGCTTCTAATAACGGAGAAATAATAGCTTTATTCGCAGCTTCAATTGCTTTATCTTTACCCGAACCAATCCCAATTCCGAATAAAGCATTCCCTTTATTTTTCATAACAGTCTTAATATCTGCAAAGTCTAAATTGATTAAGGATGGTACTGCAATTAAATCAGTAATAGTTTGAACTCCTTGACGTAAAATATTATCTGCTTCCTTGAATGAATCTTTTAATGGGACGCCACCAATTACCTCTAATAAGCGATCATTTGAAATAATAATTAATGAATCAACATGTTTACGTAGTTCTTCGGTTCCTTGGATAGCATAACTATTGCGCACACGTCCTTCAAATGAAAATGGCGTTGTAATAATTCCAACGGTTAAAGAACCTTGTTCTCTGGCAAGTTTGGCAATAATAGGAGAAGCCCCGGTTCCAGTTCCGCCACCCATTCCAGCGGCAACAAAAACAATATCTGCTCTTTTTAAAGAGTCTTTAATTTCTTCTGATGATTCAATTGCCGCTTGGCGACCAACATCGGGATTAGCGCCCGCCCCTAGCCCTTTTGATGTTTCTTTACCTAATACAATTTTATTTTTTGACTTTGAAACACTAATAATCTGGGCATCAGTATTAGCTACAATAAATTCAACCCCTTGTACGCCTGCTTCGATCATTCTATTGACAGCATTATTACCGGCACCACCAATACCGATAACTTTTATTGAAGCGACTTGTTCATAATTATCAAAATTGTCCATAAACATAATTCCTCCATTTTTTATACATTAAAATATTTATTTAATATTTTGGTATTATTTTTGTTGATATTGTTGTGAACCGTTTAAATATTGCTTACTTAGTGGCATAACCCCTTGTGCCGTGTTGTCATTGCCGCCCGGGTTGATGATGCTCATCATGTTTATTATTTAGTGACCTTTTTTTATCACAATTATTATTTAAATAACGAATATAACGATGATCAACCGATTGAATATTTGTTGCACTAACTTTATTTGCTAAATGTTGATAATAAATATTTCCCAATAAGCCAGTACATCATGTTTCTTTTGCTCCTAATGTTGAAGCAATATAAACGGTAACATTTTTATTTTTATTTAACGCCAACAAATTTTCTTTAAACCCACTAATTCGTAAAATTTCACCAACAACAACCACCGGATATTTATAGTGACCTAAGCTATTAGCTAATTTTTCGCTCAATGTTTTCAGTTCTTCTGTTAAAACATGATTAACAATTTGTTTTAAATCATAATGAGAAAAATTTAATTGTGTTTGTTGCCGCTGATCATATTTGCTATAAATAATTAAATTATCTTTACTATTATTATTTAAATTAATAATTTTATATAAATACTTTAGTGCTTGCTTATTATCACAAATTAAGAAATTACGTAGTTGCATAATTATTTTTTTAATTCCACCCGGAATAATAATTTGTTCACATAAAGTTTCGCGAACAAAAACATAAGCGATAATATTATCATAATCTCAATTAATAATTGTAATTCCATTTTGCAAATCAACTGGTGATGCAATATTTCACGCAAGACTAAATCCTTCTGGGATGATACCCATAACTTCAATTTTGGCATATTTAAGTGTCGCAAAAATACTTTGAATAATCTGTTTTTTTGTTATATAAACAATTGCCTTAATACTTAATTTGTGTGCCGCCCGCCTTATTGGTGGCGCCGATAATGCTTTTTGTTCATTAATAATGTAACGAAATGGTCTGATAAAAAAAGCAGTTTCATCATATAATAAAGGAACTTCTTTTGCTAATGTAATTAATGAATCAATATCATTCTTTGTAATTAGACGATCATGTATTAAATTTAGCATTTTGGTTGAAGTTTTAATTGTTATATTATTTGCCGGAATACTAATTGCCGCCCTTTCAATTACAATTCCTAATTGTCGATTCGCATCTTTAATTAAATTAAATAATTCTTTAGACACATTTTTTTCATCAATAATGATACCATTATCACAAAAATGATATTCAAGATGCCTTTTATAAAGAACTTTAATTTGCGATTCAGTATAAACGCCAACCATAAAACTAAAACTATAATTTTTAATTTCTAACACAGCATATACTTCTTTTAACTTATAATCCACTTCGTTCACATCCTTCTAAAATTTTAGAATATTATTTCACACGTTCTAATATTCTTAGTTTAGCACTTGTACTCCGATGGTTGTTTGTTTTTTCAGTTACCGAAGGTACAATTACTTTCTTAGTAATAATCTGATAATCACTTTCAAAATGCGATATTACTGGTAGATGTTGATTTATTTCATAATTAGGATCTTTTTTTAAACTTTTAAAATATTTTTTAACAATACGATCTTCTAATGAATGAAACGAAATTACAACTAACCGACCATGCGCCGCTAATAAAGTTGTTGCTTGTCGCAATGATTCTTGTAAAACAAATAACTCTTGATTTACTTCAATTCGTAATGCTTGAAAAACTCGTTTTGCTGGATGTTTTGCCTTTTTTAAAATCTTTTGTTGCAAACTTTTTTTAATAATTTCAACAATATGGAAAGTAGTAACAATGTTTTTTTTATTTCGAGCAATAACAATGTTTTTTGCAATTAATTTTGCAAATGGTTCTTCGCCATAATCCTGAAAAATTTTTACTAAAGCTTCTTGCGAATAAGTATTAACAACGATTTTTGCCGTTAATACTTGATGTTGATTCATCCGCATGTCCAATGGGCTATCATAGCGATAACTAAAACCACGGGTATTGTCATCTAATTGTGGTGATGATACTCCGAGGTCATATAAAATTCCATTAACCGCTTTAACACGTCTTAGTTGTAATTCGGCAGCTAAATTAACAAAATTATTTTTAATAATTTCATAATTATGATATTTACTCTTCTGCAAAATTTTTTCAGAAGCAACAATTGCCGCTTCATCTTGCTCAAAACAATATAACTTTCCATTTGGAAGATGCTTTAAAATTTCAAGACTATGTCCAGCTCGCCCAAGGGTACAATCAACATAAATTCCCTTGTTTTGAACATTTAAACCGGAAATTGCTTCTTGTAATAAGACTGTCTGATGTTTAAATTCCATAAGTTAATTTTTTTCCTCAAAATTTTTTGACGCTTCTTCGATTACTGGCGCTTGTTCAATGTATACTTCTCAAACTTTTGAATCTCATAATTCTAAGTGGTCATTGTTTACAATAATAACAACATCTTTTGTAATATTTGCTTTATTTTGCAAAACGGACGAAATTTTAATTCGTCCAGCATTACCAAAAGTAGTTTCGTCATACATTGACGTAATTTTTTGTGTAAAAGCTATTCCTTCGTCTGCGGCTTGTCTGGTTAAAGCAACTTTTTTTGTTCACTTTAACAATTTAACCCCATTGCGAACATCAATACAACCTTCAAAACTAATATAAATAAATACTTTATGATCTAATGTATGATTGTAAGTTCCTAATAATGCCATTTTACCCCATTCTCTCCCACTTTCATAAATATTGTATTATATTATTCCCCATATTGCAATAATTTTCCCAAAAAATTTTTTACAAAAAAACCCACTACTGGGTCAATAATTTAAAGGTTTTTTAAAAAGACAAATTATAAATACAACATTATAGTTTAAAAAAAAAGAATATATTGATCCTTTACTATAATTAGTTATTATAACCTAATCAACTCTAATAACTTCTTTATCCTTATAATATCCACATTCACGACAAACTCTATGTGGTTTAATTAATGCTCCACAATTTTTACATTCTATCAAAGTTGCCACAACTAATTTAAAATGTGTTCGGCGTTTTCTTTTTGCCTGTTTGGATGTTTTTCGAAATGGTACCGCCATTATTTCTCCTCCTTTATTATTTTAACTAATTTTTCTTGTAATTGTGATAGTATTACAAAGGCTTAGGTTTTATAAAAAATATAAATAAAATAATTAGATAACTTTTTAAAAGGTTGATTTATCGGTGTTTTAGAAATATATTTAAAATAAAGAATAATTTTTATACCAAAACCCAAACTTTTTTTATTACTTTTTTTTACTAACGTAATTGTTCTTATCGTGAATTTGCTTGAGCTGCTTGATGCGCTGCAAATTATTCCTAAGAAAAAAATTGCAAAGTTGAATCGCCACTAATTATTTTATCACTATTTTTAGATAAATTAATAGGAATATTCATAATTATTTCATCTCATGCACATTTTATTATATCAAAATTTTGCTCATTTAAGTAATTAATATCACTTTTTTTATAAAATTTAAAACTATACTCATCATTTCGTTCTAAATTAATTGGAATATCAAAATGTTCTAATGTCTAAGCATAATCAACAACAACCTCGCTAATAATTGTCGCAACAATATTAATTGCATTAAGATTTGTATGATAAGTAATTATTCTCTTAATATCAACATCTTTTATTATTCTAATATTAACCTAATAATATAGTAATTATGGTCTAATATTTAATGGTATATCAACAATAACTTACGGTTGTTTAATAAAATCTGTTTTTGTATAAATCATTTTGTTCCATTATTATTTTACTGACTTTTGTTGTCAAATTTAAATAATATTACCCCAATAAATCTTTTGTTAAATTATTCATTAATATAATATAATTATACATTTATTTTTATAAAATGTATAATGTACGATGAAGCTCCAAAAAACAACTCTTGTTAGGGTTGTTTTTTTTGGTCGCATGTAAAAAATAAGGGTTTTTGTTTTTAAATGTTATTTAGTTTAATATAAATTAAGGATATTTTTTTATTGTTTTTATAAAAACCTTATTTTTTACATGCTACCTTTTTTTATTTTAAATAAAACAATTCCTAAAAAGGGGGTAATGATAATTAAACAACAAAAAATATGTGATGTTAATTATTATTATAAAGTAATATCATTCATTACCGAAGAATTTGTATCAAATAAAGTTTTATGAACTTTTGAAAAAAATAAAGAGTTATTAAATCGCACAAAAGATAAAAACAAAAGCGGATTTATAAACGTTTAGAAAATTCAAAAATTATTTTTGATTATGAAACTTGGTTTTTAAAAATTTGATTTAATAAAACAACTTAATGCAAGAGTGGGGCGGTTATTTTAAATAACTAAGTGCTTACATAAGAATATGAGTTTAAACTTATCACCACAGCCGGCATAGGAAAGTGCTGAAATAGTGTGTGATGAAAAAAAGTAAATCGGTGCCGTTTTTATAACCAAGCGATAGTCGTGATAAGTGCGAGGTCAACATCAAACGACAATAAGCAAAGATATGATCACTTTATAAATAAATTTGCAATAGATATTACTTCTTAGAAGTAACAGCGGTTTAAAAACCACAAAGTCAGCATTAGGCTCTTCGGGGTGCAAGTAGATTTATTTTAAAAACTGAACGCTTTGACTAGAAATGGTTCGGATGAAGAGAGATAAGACTCTATGGCTCCAAAAGAAAAAAACAACTGTAGAATTATTATTAAACAAACAAAATACCGCCGCCATTCACCCTCGTTAAAGAGAGCGGAATAGTAAAAATAAATAATAATATAACTAATTATCACTTTGGTGCTTTCACTTTGGGGTTAGTGCCAACGAGTTAAAAATAGGGGAAATATAATGGGGGAAATAAATAATGCAAAAATAGTAATATATGAATATTTACATTTTAATAATAATGGAATAAAGAAAAGACTTTGAAATTAAAAATATAATGACGAATTAATTATTAAATGTCTTAAATAGTTTTATATTTTAAATATATCTGGTAAAAAAAAATGATGAAAAATATAATTTACCAAAAGGAAATGTTGGAAATTTAGTAACCAATTTTAAATATGGAAGATATTATCGTTTTTATTGTGAATGTAAAATTTGTGACAAATTAAAAGAAATTATAAATTTAAAATATTATGTTTGTTTATAATTACCTAATACTAGAAAAAGAGTTCATAGCGGTAAATACAAACAAATTAAAGATATGTATTTGCAGGGATGTAGTTATGAAATATATAAGAAATAAATTAGGCGTTCATGACTATATTATTGTTCATATTAAGAAACGATTTAATTTACCTAGACGCCGACATGAATATCATACATTATATTTTATGTGATAAAAATGAGTTATATTGTGGTCTATTGTAAAAAAATAAGGGTTTTATAAAAAAAATATCCTTAATTTATATTAAAATAAATAACATTTAAAAACAAAAAACTTTTATTTTTTTTTTACATGCAACATCTATTTCAAAAAAGACCTGAGTTTAGAAAAATTATAATATATACTTGTACATATTGTAAGTTAAAACTTAAAACACATTTTAAAATTGAATGATGTTATGAATGTAATAAATTTTATGTTCAAAAACCAATATATAAAAATTATAAAAATAAATCTAAAAAAGTAGAATTAATAAAGTTTTGGTAGTAAGGAAAAAAAGTTTATGCTTTGGTATAAAAATTATTTTTTATTTTGTATTATGTAAATTCAAGCAACAAATTCTGTTTTTTGTTAGTGTGATAATAACATCATTTAAAATAAATGAAACTATTTTTTGAAAAAAAATAAAATATTTGTAATTTTAGTCTATTTTAAACATATTTAAGCAAACTAAAAAATAATTTATTAAATTTTACTTAAAATAAACTTATTTAAAATTCTCTAAAAATACTTCATTAGATGTTCTTCAATTTAAACAAGGCCTTAATTTTTTATTTATAAAATAAAATATTCAATCTATTTTTTGTTGATTAACAAGATTAAAATCTGCTCCCTTATGATATCTTTTCCTAAATTCACGGTTTATTCTTTCAATTAAGGGTTTTTGTTTGGGTGAACCTGAGCCACAATAATAAACATTAGCTCCAGCAATATTTTCCATTTCTTCAAATTTACTAAATTATTTTTCTATATAAGTTATTATTCCTTTAATTTTTCCAACTAAACCATTAATTATAACTAATTCTTCAAATTTTTTTAAAACTTCATTAGCAGTATGTTCTTCTAATTTCATAGCAAAGTATTTTCTGCTTGATTGCTCAACTGATAATAAACAACTAGATTGATGGTCTTTACAAACTACCGTATCAATTTCAAATCAAACAACATTATATTTTTTATTTTCAATAAATCAAATTGACTTAAATCTTTCATCTAATTTTCCACGATTATCAGGTCTTTTCTTTGTTCTATTTATTCTACTACCATTTAATAAATTTTTATTTAATAAACCCAAAAAATCAGATAAATTTATTTATAAAATGTTTTAAGACATACAGGAAATTTGATGCCAAACTTTATTAAAAATCGCTGAATAATTTCCGATGGCGAATCACCAAAAATATTAAATCATAAATTTAAAAATTATTGTTGTTCTTCTGTAAATATAAATATTTTTTTTTTAATAAATTTTTTCGTTTTTGTTTATAATCTTTTTGTGCTTCAACTGGCATATAATCTTCTACCTTTTTAAATCGATTTTTTCTCTTTTAACAGTATTAATTGCACGACCTGTTTGTTATGATATTTCAGATAAATTAATTTTACCATTCTTCTTTTTGCAATTATAAGCTAAAAATAAATCTTTAAATAAATTTAGTTCATCATATTTTACATGTGTATATTTTTGCATTTTTTTGTCTCCAATTCTTCTTAAAATATTTATAACATTAAATTAAAAATTATTGACAATTATTTTTATAGGTATATAATTTAAGTAATAAACAGTAAATAAATTCTGTCTCTTAAAGCTGTTTATAAAAAAAGTAATTAATTTTACTTTTTTTTATTTTGGTGTAAAAATATAAATAATAAAAAGAACTTGTAAAAGTTTTTTTATAAATTTTAATACATTTTTTATTTACTCTTTTATTTAATCATATTCATTAAATAATAGCAATTTTAATATGCAAAAGGGATTAAAAAATGAAAGAATTTAATCCAAAAACAGCAAGTTTGGCAACTTTTTATCGTAAAATAGAGCAATTTTGAGAAAATAAATCACCCAATAAACCCTATACTTTGAATGTTTTAACCAATAAATTCAACCTTTCTAACCGATGAATATATGAAATTTACAAGAGCGAGAAGATAGTTCATTTACTTAAAAAACAAGTTGATAAAATTGAAAGTGAAATAATTAATTTTATGATGAAATCACCTGATGGTGCTAAATTATATTGACAACGAGCATTTAATTATAAATATTCACTAAAAAAACAGTTAGAACAAGAATTAAAATTAAATAATCAACAGCCAATAATTGTTAATTTACAAACTGATATTAGATATATTAAAAAAGAAGGTGATGATAATGCTTGATCATTTTAATTATTTATTATAAAAACCTTATCGGTTATTACAAATAGTATTATTAGTAATAAATATCCTTTTGCTAAAAAATTTGAGTTAGTTAATGAAATTAATCAAATTGAAACACGATATAATTTTAAAAAAATTTCAAATATTAAAATGTTTGGTGAATTATTAAAAATTATTTTATTAATTAAAGAATCAATTTGTATCATTGCTAGTATGTATTGGAGTAAAGATTTAAAATATAGTGTATTTAAAAATATATGAAATATGTTAAATGAAAATCATATTTCTTATACTATTAATTTATCAAATTTTACTTTTACTTTATAAAATGGTAGCAAAATATATTATAAATGTTTACATTCACCAAGTCGGAAATAAAAATTAAAATCCTTTGCTGATTTAAATAAATATAAATTAGTTATTGATTGAAAAGAAGAATGCAAACAATTTCAACAAAAAGATTTAAGTGATTTATAGTTTGCTATTAGTGGTTATCAAAAATAAAATAATAATTAATACATGTAATCCTGAAAGCTTAAAAATATATATTGTTGGTTATTGTAATGAATTATTACCTTTTAATGAATAAATAATGCGTAGTAAATATAAGCAAATTAAATATATTGAAAAATGAAATATGAAAATTATTATTCATTATTATAGTTGAAGATTGAATTATAAATTACCACAAGATAAAGTTAATGAACAATTAAGATTAGAACAGTTAGATATTGAAAGAGCGAGAGTATGGAGTTGAGGTTTACCGGGCAATAATAGTGGTTCAATCTTTGCAAGATATATTGATATTATGCGAGCAACAGATATTATTCAACCAACGAAATTATTAGGTGGTGTTTACTTAGCAAACTCTACTAGTCCCAAAGGACATACAACAGCAGCGAGATTTTGAATATATAATTCATTTGATAAAAAAGCCTATAAAGTATCAGAATATAAACATTCAAATGCTACGCAACAATTTAAAGGACCATTAGAACAAGTAAAAGATATTTTAGAATTTTACAACAATCAATTAAATCAATACTTTAATTTAATTCAACAAGGTGGTATCAATTAATGTTGATGATAGTGCTTATGCAACATTAGAAAGTTTAAATAGAGAAAAAAAATAATTATACTTTTGGTCAATACATGCATTTTAAACCAGAACAAAAGCAGAAGTTTAAAATAAAACATCGTGTAGAAGCATTTACAATGTTAATAAATACTAATCAATTAAAATGATTATGATAAAAATGTCCTGTAAGTAAAACCCAATATGAATTAATTTAATGGGAAGATAGGCCCAATGCCGGAGAAGAACAAATGTTAGACTTATATGATGACATATTTGATAGCGATCTTTATGATTTACAATTTTAATTATTACCAATGGTTAAACATAATAGTTCGGCATACTATAAATTATGACAACAAAGGGATTGATTAAATTAATGAAAAAAGATATTTATGTAATTACACGATGAGCGTGTAATAAATGCAAAAAGACCATATATTTCTGTTTGTGGACAAGCTAAAAAAAAGACTTTTTCAAGAATTAAATAAAGATAATATCGCAATATGTAAATTAAATTTATATAACGAATATATTAAGAAATATCAAAAAGTTAAAGTGTGTGTACAAGTTTTAGCAAATGAACTAAATTTATTAACAGTAAATATTATTAATTATGCCCTTATCTTAAAATTAAAGGAGCAAAATAACCATGAATAATACCTATCCATCTTTACCAAAATTAAATGATCTTAATAGTGTTTTAAAATTTTATAATTATGATTAAACTATTAATTTAGCAAATATTATTGCCCGCCATCAAATGCGATTAGCAAATGGTAAAGATATTTTATTTACATCACACGATAAAAAATATTAGAAAAATTAAATTGATGATATGAAACTTATAAAATAAAAGAAAAATTAGATAAGAATGAATTAACAGCAAGTTTAATGGGTAAAAATATATTTGATTTATTAGAAACTAGTGATGGCAATATTGATTTATGAATTAACCCTTTTAATTTTACATCTCGTTTAAGTAAAAAAAGAAATTGAACAAGGTGCTAATATTTGATTAAATTATCATCAATCAGATAGTGGTTTTATTTTAAATTTAATTTGTACCAAAAATAAAATATTTATTAAAGGTTGACCCAAAAATAATGAAGTAGTTGTTGGTCAAAA
Organism: Spiroplasma endosymbiont of Antitype chi; assembly: GCA_964019725.1. Classification (GTDB taxonomy): domain Bacteria; phylum Bacillota_I; class Bacilli_A; order Mycoplasmatales; family Mycoplasmataceae; genus Spiroplasma. The sequence goes on from OZ026467.1 coordinate 1,344,322, forward strand.
TAAAACACAAATTAAAGATGATGTTAGACCTATTTTAGTACAATAATTTAAAAATAAATTAGGTATAGTCCCCTTTTGAGAAATGATAAATGAACCTAATCCTTTATTTCTATCAACATCAACCACTTTAAATCCATGAACAACTATGGCAAACTGTTATAAATTACAATTTGATTTAGGAGATAGTTTTAATATTAAATCAAAAGAAAGATATGCAAAATCGTACGCATTGATATGGGATACTAAGTGATGATTTAATTAATGCTTATAAGAAAGGCAATAAAAAAGTACTACAAGATGTATTTGATGATATTTTTGTTCAATCAAGTTCATCAACAGCAGATGATCAATTATCCCAATCTTTACAAGTAGTACAAAGTACACCAACCTTAGAAACATATACCGAAGACCAAAATCTATTATTGAACAAGTATAATTAGCATGTCATTTTTCCAGTCCTTTTGGTGATAAATCAGATAATTACCAAAATAAAACACAATCATTATTAACTAAAACCAAAGATTTATAAAAACAATTATATAAATAAATCTTCTTCTGTATAAACATAACTGTTTTCATCTTTTCACATATTATTCAACTCCTTGTCATTTAATATTTGTATTTTCTAAATCAATGATAGTTGGTAATCAACCATTTTTATTTTCAACATCAGCATTAATTTTTGCTTCTTTTAATGTATAAAAGAATTTTGTTTTGAAATCACCATATTTACTTTTAATTACTAATAAATATCTTTTATTCATAATTTATTAATCCTAATTTTTTTTAGTATTTAATGCTAAATGTTCATCAGTAATTTCATCTTTTGACACTGGATATGATCTCAAAATTAATTGATTTAATTTATTAATTATGTATTTATTTAAATTTTTCTTTTTAATATAAAACTTCTAAATTATTTTTTTTAACTCGCCGGCACTCGCTCCCGATTAAAAGTGCCAAAGAGATAATTAGTTATATATAATTAAGTTATTTATTTACTGCGCCACTAGCTTCACCGCGGGCGGGTGGTGGTGGTATATTATTTAATAATCGACAGTTATTTTTTTATTTTTTACGCCAGATAATTATCTTTCTTCATACGCACCATTTCAGGTCAAAGCGTTCAGTTTTTAAAATAAATCTACTTGTGCACCCCGAAGATCCTAATGCTGACTTTGCCGTTTTTAAACCCCCGTCACTTCTAATAAGTAATATCTATCGCAAATTTATTTATAAAGTGATCATCTCTTTGTTTATTGTCGTTTGGTGTTGACCTCGCACTTATCACGACCATCGCTTTTTAAAGCGTCTATTATTTCCGGACTGATTACCGTTGAGCTAGACCGCCTATGTGTAATAAAACACTTAGTTGTTTAAAATAATCGCACTACACTTCATTAAGTTTTTTTATTAAATCAAAGTTTTAAAAAACCAGTTTAATAATCAAAGATAATTTTTGAATTTTCCAGTTTTTAATAAAACTGCTTTTGTTTATAATCTTTTGTGCGATTTAATAAATCTTTATGTTTTTCAAAAGTTCATAAAACTTTATTTGATACAAATTATTCAATAATGAATGATATTACTTTATAACAATCATTAACATCACATATTTTTTGTTGTTTAATTATCATTACCTACTTTTTAGGAATTGTTTTATTTAAAATAAAAAAAACAACCCCAACAAGAGTTGTTTTTTGGAGCTTCATCGCACATGATACATTTTAAATATATTTCTAAAACACTTATAAATTAACCTTTGAAAAAGTTATTTAATTATTTTATTTATATTTTTTATAAAACATAATCTTTTTTAAGACTATCGAATATAATCCTATTAAATATCATAAAAAGGTATCTTAAAAATCTTAAAAAATCAGTTAAGCATATTAAATTTTCATATCAGCAATTAATGTTATTAGATGAAAAAAAATAATAAGTTTCATTGGTCGGCCGAGATTATTTGTTGTGATTATAAACTTGAATTTGGTATCAAATTTCCGGTGTGTTTTAAAACTTTATATAATAAGTATCTTTTTCTTGGCTTATTTGGTTTAAATAAAAGTAATTTGTATTTTAATAGTCAAAAAAATAAAAGTAAAAAAATATAATTATTAATATAGTTTTGATAATTTGATATAATCTTAATAATTATAACAATATATCACTAATTAATGAATTAATCAATAATTATTTAAAAACCAAATATTTTATTAATCAGAACTATCTGAACCATTTTTTTAACCTTAATTTTATAGTATAATTAATAATTAAAAAAAAGCGATAGTATTGCAAAAGCTTAGGTTTTATAAAAAATATAAATAAAATAATTAGATAACTTTTTAAAAGGTTGATTTATCAATGTTTTAGAAATATATTTAAAATAAAGAATAATTTTTATACCAAAACCTAAAATTTTTTCTCACTACCTTATATTATTTTAACTTTTGAAAACTTTTAACTTCATTTCAAATTGTAGATATACCTATTTCCATATATTTAGCAATTTTAAATAAATTTGGTTTGCCATTTTTCTTTTGAAATAGTTTTGATATTGTTGAATTTATTAAAAAATTAGAAAAGGGTGTTGATAATTTACAATTGGTTAATTTAAAATTTCAAAATTAAAAATTAGATAATAATCCAAATTTTATTAATTATAAAGTTGATAATAAATGATACATTGCAATTTTTAAAAATTAATTTACTGTACCACATACATTTTAGATATTGCAACAAAATAATAAAAAATAATAAAATATATAATTTAAAATATAAAAACATAATTAAAGACGATACATATATAATAAATAAAAATTATAAAATTGACACACTAAAAAATAATTTAAATAAAACTTTATAAATTTAAAATTATTTAGTTAAATTAGTTAAAAATTCAAATGTTGTCTGAAAATTCGAAGATTTATGCACTCTTTCAAAATTATAAAAATAATAGTAATCATTTATTTTATTTTGTAAGTCAAATGAATCCAATATTTTTTTATCAAATACAAATAACTTAGTATAATTTTGATGAAATCTTTAAATTTTACTATTTTACTGTGGAAAACGAACAGATGTTGTTTGATGTAAAATATTTTTATATGTTAAAAATTTAGTAAAAGCAGTTTCTTTAACGATACTTTTTTGATTATTCCTATTACTATCAATAAATTAAGAACCGTTATCAGTTATAATTCGTATTATTTTAATAACAAATATTTTTTTAAAATCACTGATTACTATTTTAACGGCATAAATATCATTCTCAGTGCTTAATTTATCATAAATATAATTGAATACTTCTCCCATTATTTCAGCAATAATATCATAAAAATAATACTTTTTATCAACCGTAAATTTACTTGTCATAAAATATTTTGCATCCATCTGTAATAATCCTAATTCTTTAACTTCATATCCTGGATGTTGTCTTTTAATTTCTTTAATTTTATTTTTTATTTTTAATCAATGCTTATCTTTTTTAATTCAAAGGAAAAGTGTTTTTAAATTTTTAGGTGCTTTATTTTTTAATTCTTCGCCATGAATTCCTTTTTTTAAATTATAATACAAAGATAAAGCACACCCGGCGTGTTTATCACAATATTAAAAATATAAATTACAGATATTTTAACGAACATAATTACTATATTGATAATTAATATTATTAGTAACTGTTGATTTTAATAATAAATATTTAAATTTATTATTTGTATATACAAATAATAAATTTATTTGCTCAATAATAAAAAGTGGTGGTAATAAAAAAACTTAGGTTTTGGTATAAAAATTATTATTTATTTTAAATATATTTCTAAAACACTGGTAAATCAACCTTTTAAAAAGTTATCTAATTATTTTATTTATAATTTTTATAAAAAATAATCTTTTGTAATACTATCAATACGCTCAGAACATTTTACCAAAAAAATAAAAATGGATATAAATATCCATTTTTATTTGTATGAACTAATTATTATATTTTAGAAATTAAACTTTATCTAAGACTGAATTAATGTAACTAAAATCAGTATCTTCGCTATATAATTTTAAAATTTCTAAACTTTCATTAATGGCAATTGCCTTTGCTAATTGTTGATAACAAATTTCATAAACTCCATGTATTAAAACGGCCTTATGATAATTACTTAAGCGAGAAAAATTTCAACCCGGTTTTAAATGTTGATTAATTTTATCAATAATATCTGATAGATTTGCTAATATTCCCTCAACTTGAATTGTTTCCGTATAATTTGTTACCATTTGCGAGAAATCATATGCTTCTTGTTTTGTTTTTAAAACATCATGTTGTAAAACAAAGTGACGATATAACAAATTAATAATATTAATGCGTTCTTGGCGTTTTGACACGTGACATACTCCTTTAAATATAAAGACATAAACAAAATAAACTACTTTTTTGTAACCGATAATTATGACGATGATTATGCCTGCTTAACAAATGATGTAACATTAAAATTGTTTCATCGGCAAAAAGATCAATCGTTAAATCATCTTTTTTTCAATATTTTTTATTATATCACTTCAATGCATTTCTTTCTGATTAATTATTTGAATATTATTATAAGGCACTAAGTCAGTAATAATAAGTGGTTCTTTACTATTAATCACAATCAAATTAATTATAGCAGTATGTAAAAATTGTTTTTCATCAATTAATTTAACCATCCGATTAATCATAAATTGTTGTGTTATAATTGGCGAAGTAATTAAACCTTTTCTTTGCTCTCAAAATGGGGTTTTTAATGTTGTTGTTATTGGTTCGGTTAATGTTCTGATTTTTAAAAAAATAAAGATTTTTTTCGAGTTAAAATTAAGCATGGAAAATAATATGTCATATAGCTAAAATCATCATAAAAAGCAACATTTTTTAAAATATCAAATATAATTAACAGTCAGAAAATATAGTTCAATAATCTTATCAAATCCATGATATTTTTCCTCATAATATAACTCTTTTTTTCAATTCAACGGCGGGTAAAACCAAGCTCCTGTCGAATTTTAACTAAATAATGTCTTTTTTTAAATGTTAACATCTTATTTTCCCCTTCTGTAAATTAAGTAAAAAAGAAACCTATGGTTTATTAAGATGTCAAAAATGATTAGTTCTTTTTTTGGTACGCATATCGATATTGAATTTCATTTTATTCTGTTAATTTTTCAACTAATTCGATAGTATTACAAAAGATTAGGTTTTATAAAAAAATATAAATAAAATAATTAGATAATTTTTTAAAAGGTTGATTTATCGGTGTTTTAAAAATATATTTAAAATAAATAATAATTTTTATACCAAAACCTAAAACTTTTTCTTACTACCACTAATTTCTTCATTATATCGACGCCCTAAAGCTTATTGATAATCAAATATTTTTTCTTGTACCTGAACATGATTCCCATCTAATAGTAATGGGGCTTTAATTTCTGCCAACTTTAAAAATATAATTTCTTTTGCATGTAAATATAGTAATTTCCAATTTAATTTAGCATTTCTTAATAAGATATATTCCTTTTTATTAAATGCTTATATAAAATTATCTTAAGTATAAACATTATAACTAAGAAAATGTTTTTTATCTTGTGCATTGCCTGCAAAAAATATTTCATTGGCGTCCATCTAATCAATGCAAATGATTTTTCTATTGCGTAAAAAGTAAAGATTACCTGTTTTTATATCTCTTATCATTTCTCGTTATCTCCTATATCCTTAAGATTTATAAATATTTGATTAATACTTACTTAACAAAGTGATAATTAGTAATTAATACGCTATTTTATACTACGTATGTCTTGCATTAGTTTTGTTTGCACTCGTAATGATTCAATTAAAAGTTGTCTATTTTCTGGTAGTAAAAAAATAGGTTTTATAAAAAATGTATTATGTAAATTTAAGTAGCAAATTTTTTAATATAAAAATAACATTATTTAAAATAAATGCAACTATTTTTTTTAAAAAAATAAAATATTTGTAAGTTTAGTCTATTTTAAACATATTTAAGCACACTGAAAAATAATTTATTAAATTTTAATTCAAATAAACTTATTTAAAATTATTTAAAAATACTTCTTTAGATGTTTTTTAATTTAAACAGGGACTTAATTTTTAATTTATAACATCAACTACTAAATCTATTTTTTGTTGAGTAAAAAATTTAAAATTTGTTCCCTTATGATATCTTTTCATAAATTCACGGTTTACTCTTTCAATTAATGGTTTTTGTTTATGTTAACCTGGGTGACAATAATAAACGTTGGCTCCAGCAATCTTTTCCATTTCTTAAAATTTACTAAATTATTTTCCTATATCTTTTATTATTCATTTAATTTTTCCAACTAAATCATTAATTCTAACTATATGTTCAAGTTTTTATAAAACTTCATTAGCAGTATGTTCTTCTAATTTCATAGCAAAGTATTTTTTGCTTGATTGATCAAATAATACCAAACAACTAGATTTATAGTCTTTACCAACTACGGCATCCGTTTCAAATCAACCAATATTAGATTGTTTATTTTAAATATCTAAAATTGACCTAAATCTTTAATCTAATTTTCCGCGATTATCAGTTCTTTTCTGTGTTCTATTTCTTCTACCACCATTTAATAATTTTTTCTTTAGCAAAATCAAAAGACCTAAATAAATTCATTTATAAAATGTTTTAAGACAAGCAGGGAATTTGATACCAAACTTTATTAAAAATCTTTGAATAATTTATGCCGGTGAATCGTAAAGAATATTAAATCGTAAATTTAAAAATTCTTGTTGTTCTTCTATAAATTTGGGCATTTTTTTAATACATTTTTTGTTTATAATCTTTTTGTGCTTCAACTGGCATATAATCTTCTGCCTTTTTAAATTGATTTATTTCTCTTTTAATAATATTAACTGCACGGGCCCCCCCGTTTATATTGATATTTAAGATAAATTAAGTGTGCTATTTTTATTTTTACAACTATCAGCTAAGAATAAATCATTAAATAAATTTTGTTCATCATATTTTACATGTGTATATTTTTGCATTTTTCTGTCTCCAATTCTTTTTAAAATATTTATAACATTAAATTAAAAATTATTGACAATTATTTTTATAGGTATAAATATTTAATTAATAAACAGTAATTAAATTATGTTTCTTAAAGCTTTTTATAAAAAAATAAAGTAATTATTGGGTACCATATACATTTTAGACCAGTTAGTCTTTTAAAAATTTTAACACAGCCTCGGATGTTGTTAAAAAATTTATTCTTTTAGTTCATATAACATTGTTGTAATAATCTAAAAAGATATTAATTAATTTTTGTAATTCATTAATATTTTTATGATAACTAGAAAGATATTCAAAAAATTTATTTCAGTTTTGATGAAATCTTTCAATTTTCCCATTTGATTGAGGGGAACGAATCGGTGTTGTTTGATGAATAACACCTTTTTGATTTAATACTTTTGTAAAATAACTTTTATGATATTTATACTCCGGATTATAACTATAAATATATTCGGGATCATTATCAGTTCTAATTCTTTTTATTATAATTTTATTATTTAAAAAATCATCATAAGCTTGATTAAAAATACCAATTGCTGATGACTGTGATTTATTTTCAGATAAATAAGCAAGACCAAAGCGTGATTTTTCATCAATAAAATCATACCAATATAAATTATGTTTAAAACCAGTTATATTTGGTGTCATAATTTTAATATCATGTTGTAAATGTCCTAATTCAGAAATTTCATAACGTTTATAAGTATTAATTTTATTGTTTTTAGAATAAAAATTATTAAATTATTTATTATATTTAATTAAAGTTTTAATGTTATGTTTAATTACTTTCTTTTTTTATCTGAAAAAACCAGCTAGTGTTAAATTATAAAACTCATAAATACCAGTTCCATATTTTTGTCGATATTTTTTCATCATTTTTGCAACAGCAATCTTGTAATTTTTTGAATAATGGTTATTAATATTAATTTGTATAGTTGATTTTTTAGCTAAAACAATAAAATTTAATTTTTCTTTAATACAAAGTTGAATCTTTTTATTTCAATTATAAAAATTTTGTTTTGATTTATAAAATAATTTAATTAAATTATTTAATGAGTTTTTATATAAATAGTATTTTTGACATAAATTAAAATAATTAATGCCATTTTGATAAATATAGTTTGTTTGTTTTGAAGGCTATTCTTGTTAATATCATTTTTTTATTTTTCTTTGTAATTAATATAATTCATTTTCATTAGGAATACTTGTTACCACATACTTTTAATCTCCATTATAATTTAAAGACCAAAATTAGTGGTCTAAAATGTATATGGTTTTCACAATATTATCTTTTTTTAATTGTTGACAAAGTATTTTTTTAACTTGTTCAAAAACAGATATATAAGGTCTTTTTGCATTTATTACATGCTCATCATGTATTAAATAAATATCTTTTTTCATTAAGTTATTCATTCTCTTTCTTGTCATAATTTATAATCTGCCGAACTATTATTTTTAACCATTGGTACTAATTCAAAGTGTAAAGCATAAAAATCACTATCAAATGTATCATCATATAATTCTAACATTTGTTCTTCTCTGGCATCTGGTTTATCTTCTCATTGAATTAATTCATATTGGGTTTTACTTACAGGACATTTTTCTCATAATCATTTTAATTGATTAGTATTTATTAACATTATAAATTCTTCTACACGATGTTTTATTTTAAACTTATGCTTTTGTGACGGTTTAAAATGCATGTATTGACCAAAAGTATAATTATATTTCTCTTGGTTTAAACTTTCTAATTTTTCATAAGCGCTATCATCAACATTAATTTATATACCTTTTTGAATTAAAATAAAGTATTGTTTTAATTGATTGTTGTAAAACTCTAAAATATATTTTACTTGTTATAATGGTCCTTTAAATTATTGAGCGGCATTTGAGTGTGTATATTTAGCAACTTTATAGGTTTTTTTATCAAATTAATTATATATTTAAAAACTCGATGCTGTTGTATACCCCTTATTAATAGTAGAGTTTGCTAAGTCAACACCACCTAATAATTTTGTTGGTTGAATAATATTTGTTGCTTGCATAATATCAATATATCTTGCAAAGATTGAACCACTAGTATTGACCGGTAAACCTCAACTTAATACTCTTACTCTTTCAATATCCAACTGTTCTAACCATAATTGTTCATTAACTTTATCTTGTGGTAATTCATAATTAAGTATTCAACTAGAATAATTAATAATAATTTTAATATTACATTTTTCAATATATTTATTTTTTTCATATTTACTAGGCATTATTTCTTTATCAAAAGGCATTAATTCATTACAATAACGAACAATATATCTTTTTAAACTTTCATGATTACATGTATTAATTTTTGTTTTATTTTGATAACCACGAATAGCAAACTATAAATCACTTAAATCTGCTTGTTGAAATTTGTCACACTCTTCTCACCAATCAATATCTAATTTATATTTATTTAAATTAGAAAATGCTTTTAATTTTTCTTTTCGAGTTGGCGAATGCAAACCTTTACAATATATTTTGCTACCATTTGATAAAGTAAAAGTAAAATTTGATAAATTAATAGTATAAGGAATATGATTTTCATCTAGCATATTTCATATATTTTGAAATAAACTATCTTTTAAATCTTTACTCCAATATACACTAGCAATGATACAAATTGATTCTTTAATTAATAAAATAATTTTTAATAATTCACCAAACATTTTAATATTTGAAATTTTTTTAAAATTATATCGTGTTTCAATTTGATTAATTTCATTAACTAACTCAAATTTTTTAGCAAAAGGATATTTATTACTAATAATACTATTTGTAATAACAGATAAGGTGTTTATAATAAATAATTAAAATGATCAAGCATTATCAATCACCTTCTTTTTTAATATATCTAATATCAGTTTGTAAATTAACAATTATTGGCTGTTGATTATTTAATTTTAATTCTTTTTAAAGTTCTTTTTATTGCAGTGAATATTTATAATTAAATACTCTTTGTTAATATAATTTAGCAAAATCATGTGAACGCATCATATATTAAATTATTTCACTTTCAATCCTATTAATTTGTCTTTAAATTAAAGGAACTATTTTTTTCTCGCATAAGCATAATATCTTCACTTGCGAGAAAGGTTAATTTTATTGGTTACATCATTCAAAGTAGAGGTAATATTGGTTTTTTATAGGCTCAAAATTATTATATTTTACATTTAAATATGTGCTTAAACTTGCTGTTTTTGGGTTAAATTATTTCATTTTTTACTCCTTTTTGCATATTAAAATTGCTATTATTTAAACAATATGATTAAATAAAAGAGTAATAAGTAATTATAAAAATGTATAAAATAACTTTCGCAAGTTATTTTCATTATATATATTTTACACCAAAATAAAAAAAGTAAACTTAATTACTTTATTTTTTTTTGTGAAAACCATATACATTTTAGACCACTAATTTTGGTCTTTAAATTATAATGGAGATTAAAAGTATGTGGTAACAAGTATTCCTAATGAAAATGAATTATATTAATTACAAAGAAAAATAAAAAAATGATATTAACAAGAATAGCCTTCAAAACAAACAAACTATATTTATCAAAATGACATTAATTATTTTAATTTATGTCAAAAATAATATTTATATAAAAACTCATTAAATAATTTAATTAAATTATTTTATAAATCAAAACAAAATTTTTATAATTGAAATAAAAAGATTCAACTTTGTCTTAAAGAAAAATTAAATTTTATTGTTTTAGCTAAAAAATCAACTATACCAATTAATATTAATAACCATTATTCAAAAAATTACAAGATTGCTGTTGCAAAAATGATGAAAAAATATCGACAAAAATATGGAACTGGTATTTATGAGTTTTATGATTTAACACTGGCTGGGTTTTTTAGATATAAAAATAAAGTAATTAAACATAACATTAAAACTTTAATTAAATAGAATAAATAATTTAATAATTTTTATCCTAAAAACAATAAAATTAAGACTTATAAACGTTATGAAATTTCTGAATTAGGACATTTACAACATGATATTAAAATTATGACACCAAATATAACTGGTTTTAAACGTAATTTATATTTGTATGATTTTATTGATGAAAAATCACGCTTTGGTCTTGCTTATTTATCTGAAAATAAATCACATTCATCGGCAATTGGTATTTTTAATCAAGCTTATGATGATTTTTTAAATAATAAAATTAGAATAAAAAGAATTAGAACTGATAATGGTCCCGAATATATTTATAGTTATAATACAGAGTATAAATATCATCAAAGTGAGTTTACAAAAAGTATTACATCAAAAAGATGCTATTCACCAAACAACACCGATTCGTTCCCCTCAATCAAACGGGAAAATCGAAAGATTTCATCAAAACTAAAATAAATTTTTTGAATATCTTCCTCGTTATCCTAAAAATATTAATGAATTACGAAAATTAATTACTATCTTTTTATATTATTACAACAATGTTAGACGAAATAAAAGCATAAATTTTTTAATACCATCAGAAGCTGTGTTAAAATTTTTAAAAGACTAACTGTTCTAAAATGTATATGGTACATCACATAATTAATTATTTTTATTTTTAACAATAGTTTTATTGTAAATATTATTTTTTTATTTTTCTAAAAAAAGTATCAACTTCTAACTGAGTATAATATGCTTATAAATTTATCATTGTTAAATAAATACCTTCTTCTTGAAAAGTACGAAACATTTTTTTTAAAGTTGTTAAATTAGCCAATGATTTTGCATAGGTAGGCAATAGACCTTGTCATTTTGCCATAGTGTCATTTTGTGAAGAATAATTAATATCACTAACAATCATATTTGCCGAAGTAAAAAACTCAATTGGAATACGGTTAAATGTTCGATGATCAATCGTAATAAACACCATATTAATACAAATTTCATTTAATAATGCGCGTCTTTAAATGTTTCAAACTTTAGTTTTGAAAATGGATAGTTTAAGTAAGAATTAATCATATTTTAGGCTCTTAAAGCAAATGTTTTAAATCATAATTCTACATCACCTTTAAAGAACTTATTATAACGAACTGGAACTTGTGTAATTTTACCCGTCATTGGAATAAAATTATTATAATTTCCCAGAGTAACATTTTGTCATAACTAATTTAATATTTAATCATCTCCTTATCATTTACTTTTTTTAGAATATATTTTATTTAAAATAAACTTTTTACTATTTAATAGTGTTTTTGTTTTAATTGTTTTGTTTAAATCTTGTTTTGTTATAAGTTGTTTGTATACTTGAAATGCTGCACCGCCGCCAAGTAAAGTAGCAACAGCACTATTTTCTAGCGTATTTAACAATTTTTCTTCATTAAAGTTATTTTTAAATTGTTCTTGCATTTTTAATATCTTAGCAATTGTTCGATATATTTTAAAACTATCTTTTATTACTTTTTGATAAGAAGTAGGGACAAAAGAAACTAAATTAAATAGACTTGTTTTTTAAATCCCCAACCAATAAACAACGCGCTATTCATATAGAATTTAAACAGTTCAGGAGCAAAAACAAACTGTTCTGCTTTGATTAAAGTTGTCATAATGACAATGGGGGCATATTTAGGATTTTTATAATATATCGTTAAAGCAACTTTTCACCTGCAACTGATAAAGGGACAATTTTTACTGCTTAAAAAACATCATAACCATAAGCAAAAGGTAATAATTAGCCTTTTTTAATAGCCTTAGTTTAAAATTTAGACAATATTTTTTTAGTTTTATCAGTAATTTTATTAATTACTTTTTGTTTAATAGCAATTATTTGTTTTTCAATTGGGGCTAATAATTTTTTAGTTACTTTTTGAATATAAAAATTTGGGTTTAAATGATTTTAAATTTTATTTAATTTAATTGCTGTTTGGTGCAAAATATTTAATAATTTATTATTATATAATTCGCTACCACGCATTAAATTAATATTTGATAGTAGGTTTTTACCAACACCTTTTTTATGAAGATTAGTCATAATGTTATATCACTAATTATTATTAATTTTGCTTATTTTATCAATATTTAATCCATATTCAGACAATCATTTATTAGCATTTTTTCATTTACGCTTGATATTTTTTGAACTAATTTAGGACTTATTTTTTTAATATTTTTCTCAATTTTTAATAAATTATTAATTGTTTCTAAATTATAAACTTTAAAACCTTTATAAAAATCATTTCGTGCTAATTTACTAATTGTATATAATAAAGTTTCATTATTAGCCTACTTTGTAAAATCAAATATTAATTTATCAGATAAAATCTTTCTACCCGGAATTTTCCTTACAACATCTTCTAAATTATTAGAAGTTATTACACCTAATTTTTCAAGTAGTTTAGTTTCTTTTGCTAATTTTAAAATTCTAGTTGTGCGAGTAGCGCGCCTTAATTTACCAATTTCACCAATTGCTGGTAACAAATTTAGGGCAGTACTTTTTGTTGTCACTTCTGATGTTAATTTATCGTATATTTGATTTACGGAAAAATCGGTTGCTGTTTCTACTCCAAATGAGATAAATGCTGCGGCAAAATTAGATAATCCCGCACAAAGACCAACGGCCGAGGCAATACCGCCAGTTAAAACTGATAAACCAAGTGCTAAAACTTGAACTCCTAAAAATTATAATAATTGTAAACCAAAAATTTTTTGTTGTTGGATTGACAATCTAGTTGGATTTTTTTAACAACATAAATAAGGGCCGTTTTAGATATTCCAATTTGCATATCTATCAAACTAAAAAGTACTATTTTTTAGTACTATTAAGAATTTTTAATTTTAACATCAATCGGATTTGTTTGACCAGTAGCTTTGTTTTTACCTTCAATTTTAACTTCAATAGTTTTATCATTTATAATATTAATTGGTCAATCCCCGCATTTACTTTCAATAAAGTAGGTTGTATGTATTATTTAAGGGTTTTAATTAATATCTTAGAAATTGTGGAATAATTATACCACTTACTTAATTAAAGTTTATTACTTTTAATTTTATTGTCAATATATTTTTTCATTATTTTTAAATTTTTCCACGACAAAAATACATGTTTATTAAAGTTATTTAATTTATTTAGATAAAATTAATAAAAATATAAGTTTGATTGTAAACTATTATTTACAAAATTATTAACTGAATAATTAATTCTATTTTATTCTAATGGTTCATTAGTATTAAATAAATTAATTTTATTTTTAAAATTCATCATACTAGTATTTAATTTATTTTTAATAGTTTTTTCATGATAATTTGCTTTTTTAACCGAGACACCCTTACAGTAATGTGATATATCACCCTCAATATGACAACCAATATTATTTCATAATGTTTGATTTCTGACACCTTCTTCATTATTTTTAATTAATTTAATTGTCTCTTTTAAGAATTTAATTTTTGATTCTTTTATAAAAGAAGCACTGTTTTCTAAGCGTTATAATAATTCTTCATATTTACCATTAAAAAAATAATCGACTGCTTTATGGTATGTTTCTCTGTTTTCTTTGTTTTTACTTTGATAAGGATATAATTTTTTAAATCTACTTGTAAGGCGAAATTTATCTATCGTGTAGTGTACTTTATTTTTAGGAAAATATTCTTGAATAAATTTTACCATATTTTTAATTCAAAGTGCACCATCTCCTAATACCATAAATTCAATATTGTCATTAATGTCATAATAACTGGTAATTAATGTAAGTAATTTACTAACAAAATTAATTAATTTACTATTTTTTTTTAATATATTCTGGAATATTATCTAGTTCTATAACACCTAATTTATTTGCAATTACAGGTCTTTTTTAGTTGATTTTGTTTTATCAAAATCAGTATGGACAGTTGAAAATATACTATGTTTTTTTATTTTTTTTTCCTTTTTTTATTTTCATTTCACATTTTTAAATAAGTTCCATCAATTTGAATATATAAAGTATGAGGTACCTTTATTTTTTTATCAGTTTTATTAATATAATATTCTTTATCAGTTTTTGCATTTTTAATAATATTTGAAATTGTTTTTATACAAATTTTTACATGTTCTATAGTATCTAAAATATCTTGATATGTTTTTTTTATTACCAATAAATGGTAATATTTTTTCTTTGACAGAATTATCTATTCTTTGTCATTTTTTAATTCCTAAAAGTTTATCCAAATGAAAAATATATTCTTCTTTACCTGTTTCTGGATTAATTTTATAATATATTCTTCTTTTAAAAGTTATTTTCCCATTTAAAATAGTTAATGTTCTTGGTTTTGTTTATTTTACTTTATAATCTTTAAATTCTTTTAATATTTTCATCAATTTTATAATTTTTAAAAATTAATTCATCGCAATCTTCTAAATTTTGTTGAATTATTTCAATACTTTGTTTATCTAACAAATTATTAAAGTTTTTAAAAAAGTTTTTATCAATATTTATCATTTTTTTACCCTCTTTCCTTAGTTCTACACATTAACACAAAAATAATAAAAATGTAAAAAAAGATATTATTTTTTATTTATTGTGTTATAATTTAATTTTTAATTATTAGAAAATTAATTTAACTGAAAAAAGTAAAGTAATTTACTTTTTTTTATTTTGATGTAAAATATAGATAATAAAAAAAGAACAAAATATTATATTAAGTTCTTTGATATATTGATACAGTTTTGTAGCTTTTTATACTCTTTTATTTAATCATATTGTTTAAATAATAGCAATTTTAATATGCAAAAAGGAGTAAAAAATGAAAGAATTTAATCCAAAAACAGCAAGTTTACGAACATTCTATCGTAAAATAGATTAATTTTGGCAAAATAAATCACCTAATATTCCCTATACTTTGAACGATTTAACCAATAAATTCAACCTTTCTAACAGATGAAGATATGAAATTTAAAAGAGCGAAAAGATAGTTCCTCTGCTTGAAAGACAAGTTGATGAAATTTAAATTGAACTTATTAAACAAATGGTTAAAACGCCAGATGGAGTAAAAACATATTGACAGCGTGAATTTAATTATAAATATTCAATACAAGAAAAAGAACTTGAAAAAGAATTAAACTTAAATAATCAACAACCAATAATAGTTAATTTACAAACGGATATTAGAGATATTAAAAAAGAAAGTGATAATAATGCTTAATCATTTTACTTATTTGTTAGAAACTCCTTATTGGTTATTACAAAATAGTACTATTGGTAATAAATATCCATTTGCTAAGAAATATGAGTTAGTTAATGAAATTAATCAAATTGGAACACGATATAGTGGTAAAACTATATCAAATATTAAAATGTTTGGTGAATTATTAAAAATTAGTTTATTAATTAAAGAACCAATTTGTATCATTGCTAGTATGTATTGGAGTAAAGATTTAAAAGATAGTGTATTTCAAAATATATGAAATATGCTAGATTAAAATCATATTCCTTATACTATTAATTTATCAAATTTTACTTTTACTTTATCAAATGGTAGCAAAATATATTTTAAAGGTTTACATTCACCAAGTCGTAAAGAAAAATTAAAAGCCTTTGCTGATTTGAATAAATATAAATTAATTATTGATTGAAGAGAAGAATGTGACCAATTTCAACAAAAAGATTTAAGTGATTTAGAGTTTGCTATTCGTGGTTATCAAAATAAAATAACAATTAATACATGTAATCCTGAAAGTTTAAAAAGATATATTTTTGGTTATTGTAATGAATTAATGCCTTTTGATGAAGAAATAATGAGTAGTAAATATGAACAAATTAAATATATTGAAAAATGAAATATGAAAATTATTATTCATTATTCTAGTTGAAGACTTAATTATGAATTACCACAAGATAAAGTTAATGAACAATTAAGATTAGAACAATTAGATATTGAAAGAGCAAGAGTATGGAGTTGAGGTTTGCCCGGTAATACTGGTGGTTCAATCTTTGCAAGATATATTGATATTATGCAAGCAACAAATATTATTCAACCAACAAAATTATTAGGTGGTGTTGACTTAGCAAACTCTACTAGTCCTAAGGGACATACAACGGCAGCGAGTTTTTGACTATATAATTCATTTGATAAAAAAGCATATAAAGTTGCTGAATATACACACTCAAATGCTACACAACAATTTAAATGACCATTAGAACAAGTAAAAGATATTTTAGAGTTTTACAACAATCAATTAAATCAATATTTTAATTTAATAGAGCAAGCTATATCAATAAATGTTGATGATAGTGCTTATGCAACATTAGAAAGTTTAAATAAAGAAAAATATAATTATACTTTTGGTCAATACATGCATTTTAAACCGTCACAAAAGCAGAAGTTTAAAATAAAACATCGTGTAGAAGCATTTACAATGTTAATAAATACTAATCAATTAAAATGATTATGAGAAAAATGTCCTGTAAGTAAAACCCAATATGAATTAATACAATGATAAGATAAGCCCGATGCAAGAGAAGAACGAATGTTATATTTATATGATGATACATTTGATAGTGATTTTTATGCTTTACACTTTGAATTAGTACCAATGGTTAAACATAATAATTCAGCCGATTATAAATTATGACAACAAAGGGAGTAAATAACTTAATGAAAAAAGATATTTATGTATAATACATGGATGAGCGTGTAATAAATGCAAAAAGACCATATATGTCTGTTTGTGGACAAGTTAAAAAAAGACTTTGTCAATAATTAAAAAGGATAATATCTCAATATGTAAATTAAATTTATATAACAAATATATTAAAAAATATAAAAAAGTTAAATTATGTGTAAAAGTTTTAGCAAATGAACCTAGTTTATTAACAGTAAATATTATTAATTATGCACTTATCTTAAATTTAAAGGAGCAAAATAACCATGAATAATACATATCAATCTTTACCAAACTTAAATGATATTAATAGTGTTTTAAAATTTTATAATTATGATTGAACTATTAATTTAGCAAATATTATTGCTCACCATCAAATGCGATTAGTAAATGGTAAAGATATTTTATTTAAGTCGCATCGTAAAGACATTTTAGAAAAATTAAATTGATGATATGAAACTTATAAAATAAAAGAAAAATTAGATAAAAATGAATTAACAGCGAGTTTAATTGGTAAAACTATCTTTGGTTTATTAGAAACTAGTGATGGCAATATTGATTTATGAATTAACCCTTTTAACTTTACATCACGAGTAAGCAAAATAAATGAAATTGAACAAGGTGTTGATATTTGATTAAATTATCATCAATCAGATAGTGGTTTTATTTTAAATTTAATTTGCACCAAAGATAGAATAGTTATTAAAGTTTGACCTAAAAATAATGAAATAGTTGTTGGACAAAGTAAAACACAAATTAAAGATGATGTTAGACCTGTTTTAGTACAAGAATTTAAAAATAAATTAGGTATCGTACCTTTTTGAGAAATGATTAATGAACCTAATCCATTATTCTTAACAACATCAACTACTTTAAATCCATGACCTACAATGGCAAATTGTTATAAATTACAATTTGATTTAGAAGATAGTTTTAATATTAAATCAAAAGAAAGATATGCAAATCGTACGCACTGATATGGAATACTAAGTGATTGATTTAATGACTGCTTATAACAAAGGTAATAAAAAAGTACTACAAGATGTATTTGATGATATTTTTGTTCAATCAAGTTCATCAACAGTAGATGGTCAATTATCTCAATCTTTACAAGTAATACAAGGAACAACAACCTTAGAAACATATACCGAAGACCAAAAATCAATTATTGAAAAAGTATATTTAGCATGTCATTTTTCTAGTCCTTTTGGTGATAAGTCAGATAATGACCAAAATAAAACACAATCATTATTAACTAAAACAAAAGATTTAGAAAAACAAGCATATTTACAAGCATATCGTAAAAAATATTATACTAAGATGTTTGATACAGTTTTAAAATATTATTGTTTATGAGATGGTATTGGTGAACGAGCCCTTATGGGTTTTATTTTGTTAGTGATAGTTTAGTAGATCAAATACGACAAAATGAATTAATTACTGCTAGATTAGATAATGGTGCAATGGAACCAATAAGAGCAATTACTGAATATGATAATGTTGATGAATTAGAAGCAACAAAATACTATGAAAAAGTAGAACAATGACAAGATAAAATACAAGCCAAATAAATAGAACATAATAATAAATTACTAGAATATGATGAAACTGGTAATAATCAAAATGCCTTACAAGGTAGAACAGAAATTAAGGAGAATTAAAAAATGAGTAGAATTAACCCAGGTGTTATGGAAGAATTAAGAAAACAAGCCCATGATACTTTAATAGATATTAGAGAAAATATACTAGATAATAGACATTGAATGGTATTTACTTTTAATGTTTATAGTTCATATATACCTGATACCGAAACAGGATGAAAACCTAATAATGCAAAACCAAGTGATTATGGTAGTTATTCACGCATATTTGATAATATAGAAAGTACTATTGCTCAATGACAAGGTAGTTTAAAAATAGTTCAAAAATATAAAGGTGAAGAAATTAATATCTTAACTATTGATGACTTTAAAAATGAACCAGTTAACTCAACAATATGAGCCAATAATGAAACACCTTTTGCGATAAAATTAAAAGATGAAAATAATAATGTTTATTGAAAATTAATTGATGATGAAAATATTTATGATATTAATAAAATGTTAGAATACTTAAAGCAATATAAATTAAGTTATTTTATGAATAATGATAATAAAGCCGATAATTTTTATAAAAAAGAAGTTAAAGTTGGTAAATATTGAGATGCTTATATGATTGATGATATAAGTTCAATTCAATTTGGTGAAGCAAAATTTGAGCAAGTATTTACTCAACAATCGACTGAAAGACAATATACTTTATTAATTTTAGATGAAGATGTAAATAAATTAAATATTAATGATTATTATAATTTTTATACTGTATTTAATGACCGTGGTTTAAATATTGGTGGTGGTGATATTAATTCTTCTCCCCAAGATAGACAATGATTATATCCATCAAATGTTATTAATTATTATTCACCATATGATGGTAGTTTTTTATGACAAGAAATTACCCTTTCAAGTATTAATGACAAAATTAGTAATAGTGGTTTATCAGTACGACAATTTATACAAACAAACGCACCTGGTGAAGGTTATTGTTTTCCTAAAATAACTTATGATGAAAAGACAAACACATCAACTATTGAGTTAGATGATATTTTATTAAAAGACCCAGGGGTTAGAGCGATGGCAGTTAAATTTTATGGTAATCCAATATTTTTTGATATGCCCGTTATTGGCCGACCAATAATTAAAGGTCAATTTAATAAAAAAGTAATGAATTCTCGTGATTTATTAATGTATAACATGTATCCGTGTGTCCACCTGACAAAGTTAATACCTATTCATCACCCGAAGTAAGTTGATATAATATTCAAGGTATTCAACCAACTATGATAACAGGTTATGAAGATTGAAAAAAAGATATGGAAAGTAGATATGACTTTTGAAAACAAAAAAAATAGTGAAGGCATTGTTATAACTGACCCCACCACTACATCAGCATCTAATTCTACTGTTGGTAGATATGTTTATAAAGAAGATAGAGATTCTAAATTTTACTGGTCTAAAGATTGAAAAATAACACCGCCGAGCGAAATAAGAATAAATAATGAAGATATTAATAATATCATTAGTACACAAGCCTCATCTTATTTCAGAAGAAAAGATGAATTTGGTAATACTGTTGGTCAAGTTCAAATTGAATATAATAAAATGGGTGCATGTAATGTTTGAGATATTTTAAATATGAATAATTTTATTAATCGCCAAATTACGGTATTACCTTTAAACTATACGCAAAAATTAGTTTTTAACCCTTTTACTATACCGGGTGAAGTTGGTAAATTCTTAAACTTTATTTCATTTGGTATTCCGTGAGGTTGAGTAATTAACCAAAACGAGAAATCATGACCTAATTTTCAATGACTTAATGGTTTTATGAGTGCTAATATTTATAGTTTTTATAATGATGCCTTTTGAGATGATAAGGCCGCTGGAAAAGGTTATTTACCATTTGAAATATTTAGAGAAACAAGGAAATGATAAAGTTGGTGCTATTTTTGGTGCCAATGCTACTAGTTTGGGTTTTACTACTTTATTAACTGATAAAATACAAGACAATGTTTTAGAAAAAGATGGTAAACGAACAGAACGAATAACCTATTCAAATTATAATTTAAAACAATTAAATGAAAAAACTAACCGAGTTTATTTAATTAATGAACAAACCAAAGCAGTAGATGCACAAACACCAGTTAGTGATAGTGAAAAAGATAATGATTGCAAATTCTTACAAACACCAGATTGTACAAATTGTAGTTATATTATTGATATGTTTTCAATCCAAGCATTATATAAAGGTAATTTTGAAATTATCTTTTATGCTGATAACCCATATACTAACAATGAAGAAGATTATTTGCGCTTATCGGTATGGAGTTTTCGTGGAAAAACAAAAAGTACATTAAATAATTATTTGCGCGATATGACAACTAATTATAAAACTAGTTTCTTATTACCCCATGATTATGAAATACCAACATTTAATTACCCACAATATGTATTACCGCCAGTACCATATAATTATCCAGAGTATAAAAAATATATTATGCCCCCTGATGTAATAATACCATTATTAACCAAAATTACAGCACAAGCACAATGTAAACAAGATTCATTTAATAATTTATTTTCTGATGAATTTAAGGATGCTTATTATGAAACTGAGATTGATTTAAAACAAATTGACCGAACAATTCAAAGTATCAGTAAATTTCAAGATGCATATAAAACGATTGAAATAAGTAATTTAGGTAATTTACAAGTTGAATGTGGACCACCCGAAATAGAGAATTTTATTCCTGATAGAAATATTAATCTTTTAGGTGGTATAGGTATTTGTAGCGATGATTTGGGGTCATTATCCAATATAAATTTACAAGAAAGTGGTCGTTCACAAACTGATAAAGTTAATTTTGAAAATACAATAACTTTGTATACAGATAATATAACTAATGAAGTTCAAACATTTGAACCTATTGCATATAATAATGGACTGCCAAGCGGAAAATATCAAAATATATATTCAACAAATAAGCCTTTAGGGGAAAATATATTCTTTAATTTTTTACTTCAAATAACAAAATTATATAATACTGATAAAGATGAAATTAAAAAAACAAAACTACAAGAATATTATACTAATGATTTAAAATTAAAAATTAGAATATCAAAAACCACACTTGCCAAATTAGCAGGTATTTCAAAAACTCATTGAGATTATTGAGGTAATAATAAAAATATAACAATAGATGTTTCTAATTCAAATGTTTTGGGAATTAGAAATAAAGGCGATAGTCCAGTTAAAATTACAATTAAACCAAGATAAAAATAAAAAGAGATAATATATTTGACATTGTCAATTAAAATTGACAGAAAAAAAGACATTTTAATTTTGAAACTCCATTCGTTGTTCGAATGGAGTTTTTCTTTGTTTAACTCTAGGTCTGACAAAATTATAGAAATAAACATAATTTGAAACAATGTTCATAATATTACTAAAATTAAGACTGTTTCGTTTATATAATAAAAAACATTCATTTTTAAACGAACTGAATCAAGTTTCACAAGCACCATTATCTGGTGAATTACCACGGCGAGACATCGAAATGATAATTCCCCTTTCTTCACACAATTCTTTTCATTGTGGCGATGTATATGCATATCCTTGATCTGAATGAATAATTAATTTTTTGGGTTGTCCTGCATAATTTCAAGTTGATACTAAATTATTAAAACACAAATTACCCTCAGCGTGATTTGATAATTTTCAATCTATTATTTTACCATTAAATAAGTCACGGACAATTGATAAATATACCATTCAATTATTAATAGGTAAATATGTTATATCTGTCACTCATTTTTTGTTTGGTTCAGATGTAACAAAATCTCTTTTTAAGATATTTGGGAATCTTAGCGAGCCTGATTTAAAATAATTTGGTTTTATTTTCTTTCGAATAGACTTAATTTTTAATATTTTCATATAGCGATAGACTATTCATTTGTTTACTTTGATATTTTTGTATTTTTCTAACAAAAGCGTAATCATTGGGTACCCATAAACACCTTTAAATTTATTATATTGGTCGCATGTAAAAAATAAGGGTTTTTTGTTTTTAAATGTTATTTATTTTAATATAAATTAAGGATATTTTTTTATTGTCTTTATAAAACCCTTATTTTTTACATGCAACCAAATTAGAATAATTAATAAAATAATTTAACGGAAGGATATATATGATAAATAAAAAGTTAAATAAATACATAATTAATAAATTAAATCAATTAATGCTTAGAAGTTATCCAGTACCATTTGAAGATATTACAGATGAAAATTGAACATTAAATACTAAAAAGAATTAGGATAAATAAATTATGAATAAAAGATATTTATTAGTAATGAAAAGTAAATATGGTGATTTCAAAACAAACTTCTTTTATACATTAGAAGAAGCAAAAATTAATGCTGATGTTGAAAATAAAAATGGTTGATTAACAACTATCATTGATTTAGAAAATACAAATATTAAATTACAAGTAGTTGAATAATGTGTGAAAAGATGAAGATGGCAAAGTTTATACAGAAGAAGATTTATTTAATATAGCACTTGAATAATGTCATTCAGAAGAAAGTGCTTATGAATATATTGATAATTTAATTAATGAAATGGAATTAGGGGAAATTTAATTATGGAAGATTTAAAGTTAAATAATGAAGTTAAAAATATTACTTATCCGTTTTATTTAAAAGGAAATGATTTTAAAGAATTAAGTTTAAAAGCATTAACAATTAAAAAATGAATTGATGAAAATGTACAAGAATTAGCAGAATTTATATATCGACAACAAGCTTGATTAATAAATGGAGAATATAAATCACAATCACTAAAAGATTTAAAATTAGTAGTTTCAAAAATTGATTATATTTTTAGAGAACCGTTAGAATTAATAAAAAATTTTAGGGATGAATTAAATTTTATTAGAAAAGATATCTTGAATTTAGAAAATAATATTAAGAGTAATCATTATTCTTTAAAAAATAGTGTAATTAATATTCAATTTCAAAAACAAAATGAAATTATTGAAAATCATAAAAAAGAACAATTTTTAGAAATTAAAAGTTTAGCAAAACAAGAACAAAAATTAAAAATTATTACTAGTAATTTTCGTAAAGATAAATTATTAATTAAAGATATTGAAGTTATTGGTATTAATGATGATTTTTTACAAAATGCCAATAAATTAGAACTTATTAATTTAATTAAAAATTATTTAATTGTTGATGAACAAATTGTTAAAAACAAAATTAAAGACCAATGAGATAGTGATAAA
The DNA here is from genome assembly GCA_964019725.1 of Spiroplasma endosymbiont of Antitype chi. Classification (GTDB taxonomy): domain Bacteria; phylum Bacillota_I; class Bacilli_A; order Mycoplasmatales; family Mycoplasmataceae; genus Spiroplasma. The sequence goes on from OZ026467.1 coordinate 1,368,895, forward strand.
TATATTAATTTAATAGGCGTTAAAGTTATTAATTTTAAAATTAATAAAGGAGAAAAATAATATGGCAAATATAGTTGATTTTTTAAGAACAGATAAAGCGACGGAATGAATTAAAAGTGAATTTTCAAATGAAAATGAAATTGCAAGATTTAAAAGTAATATAGTTGCAATATCAAATAGTAATGAATTATTACAAAAGGCAGATCCAAAAACTATAATGACTGCTTGTTATCAAGGAGTATTATTAAACTTACCAATGGAAAAGCAATTTGGTTATGCTTATGTCGTTCCGTATAATACTAAAATAATAATAATTATTAATGGTCGCGAAATACAAGAATGAATTAACCAAGCCCAATTTCAAATGGGTTATAAAGGTTATATTCAATTAGCCCAAAGAAGTGGTTAATATTTAGATATGTCAGTATCAGATGTTATAACTGGTGAATTAGTAAATTATGATAGATTAAAAGGTACTTACTTTTAATTGAATACAAGATGAAGATGAAAGAGAAAAATTACCAATTATAGGTTATGTAGCATATTTTAAAATGGTTAATGGTTTTGAAAAAACACTATATATGACCAATATGACCAAAGAACAAGTGAAAAATCATTTTATAAAATATTCTAAAACTTATGCTAAAAATAAATCATTTTATATTGCTAGTTTTGATGAAATGGCATTAAAAACAGTATTAACTATTTTATTACGAAAATGAGGTATTATGTCAGTTGAATTACAACAAGCATATAAATCAGATCAAGCAGTTATTACAACTAATGATGAAAAGATTTATATTGATAATGATATTACTGTCGCCAAAAATAAGGGGCAGATGAGCCATGAACCATTATCAAATAATAATAAAAATACCCTATCTAATGATGAAATAGCGGATACAAACAATAATGTATTTAAAGAAGAAGATATCTCTAATGTAGTACCCCGGCAGTTAACAACGATGAGGAATGAGCAACTTGATAAAAATAGGTATTGACCCATCAGGAACTGGTACTACGGCTGTTGCTATTTTTGAAGATAATAAATTAATTGATAAATCTGAATATACAAATCGTGATTGAATTGCAAAAGCCGATATTATTTTAGATAAGTTAAAACAAGATGCAATTCTTAATATTGAAGATTGTTTATATACATCTGCTAATGGTTCAAAAGACCGTGATGATTTATTAAAAATAATTGGAGTAATTAAATATGATACACACGAATTAAATAATATTAATTGAGTATCACCAAAACATACTAAATTAGTTGTTAAAAATATAGAAAATTTAAGTAAATATAATGATAGTTGTTTATAAGAATTTGATAAAGATACTAATTTAACTTATCAATATGGTAAAGGTTGAAAATATAATAATGAGAAAATAAGTAATCATTTACGCGATGCCATTATTATTGCTAATTATAAGGGTTAATATTATGAAACATTCATTTAATAAAAAAACAGGAAAATATTATTCTAAATTAATTCGTAATGTTAATATTTATTTAAATGAAAATGAAGAAAAAGTTTGAAATGAATTTAATGACTTTACTTATTCACAACGAATTGAACATCTTATTAATTTTTATATAAAACAAAATAAAAGCGGTGATAAACATGAATAAATATATTTTATGTTATAGTTCAGAACAGGGTAATCGCCCTTGTAAAACTCAACTTTGTTAATATATAATTGGTACTTATATTGAAGATGTAAATATCAATTCAACCTGAGACTGAGAATATTTAATCAATAAATATGGTGAAAAGAATTTAATTATCTTAAAAACAAATAAAAAATAACCTTAATTGGTTATTTTTTTAAATACTATTTGTTAGTTGTCTAATAGCATCTTTTTGTTGTTTTTTTTTGTCATTTACTTTAACTTGTTTTTTAACATTTTTAATTTGACCTGTTTTTAATGCTAATTCTGTTGAATAATCAGGTCCGCGTAAATGTTTTTCGTGGGCAATAACGGCGGTTCTTAATTCTCTAATTTCTGCTTTATATTTTTTAATTTTTTTAGCAGATAATCCTAGAATACCAAGACTGCCCATTCCTCCTGCACCTGCTAATACAAGTAATGCAATCATTAATGTATCATTTAACATTTTTTTACACTTCCCTTCTTATCCTTACTCAAACAGTGGCCATCCATTCTTTCATAACAAAATAATTTATAAATTAAACTATATAACCACCCAAAAATATCTACCACCCCTAATATATAGTCTATTTTAAATTTAATTCTTTGTTATTTTCTTCTGTTATACCATCTAAATTATTTCATTGTTTTGCTATTCTTGGTTGAATAACACGCGGATTAATACGGCAATCTAAACAATGTCTTAAACGGTCTTTTTTTCATTTTGATTTATCAATTCAAATGATAATTAAAGAAATTATTAAAGTAATTAAAGGTAATATTGTAAATACTAATCCCATTTTAGATATTTTTAATCGTGGGATATCAATTTTCATATCAACTTTTGGTTTACTACTAGCAATAAATATGCCTTGAATTCCATGCGTAAATAAAGGTGTTAATAAAATAGCAATGCCATTACCTCAATATTGTCCATAATTATACCAATTAATCTGGTCTTTAATGCCATTAATCATTCCATATTCTAATCAACAATTTAATGCCAAAAATATCAATGTATAAAAACTAACTACTCAACTACGAATTTTATATTTTCTTTCTCATTCTCTAATATCTTTATGAGTTCAATTATAAGTTGGAATAGGGTCTTTTTTAAATCAATTTCAGGGCAAGGAGACCTTTAATCAAGTTGTTTTATCTTGTTTCATTAATTTAATTCATTTCTAACTTACTTTTTTTCTTTCAACATGTAATGACATTAATTTATTATGTTCAAAACTTATTCCGCCATTTTTATTAAGTTTTATACCATAAAAGCCAGCAAATAAATAAAATTCATAATGATTTTTATATGTTTCAAACACAATATTAATAATATCTCCGTCATTTTAATTAATACCAATTCATAATTTGTATTTATATTTTGTAGAATCATAATTTCTAATTTGATATTTTTTGTCAGAAAAAGATACAAAATCACTAGTATCAACAATTTCTCAATCATTACCATTATTAATAGATATATCGCCATTACCTAATAATTAACTACCATTAATAGTTTTAATATTTGCTCCACTTATTAATTTATCTTGTTTAATATTAATATCTTGTGATGTTTTAACAATATATTTACTATAAACTTTTTCAATATAATTTTTATTTAAATCACTATCTTTAATAACATCTTAAGGAAGATAACCACTTTTTTTGCTTTTCAAACACCATTTTCTTCATAAATAGTATCATTATCAAACGGAACAATAAGTTTAATATATTTGTTATAATCAATTTTAGAAAAGTCATTAATAGTTGGATAAGTAATATTTATTGAATTATCTGTTTGTAGTCGTTCTTTTAATCAAAATAATAATGTTGGATAAAAAGTTTTTTTACTAATATGTTTATATTCTTCTTCTCATGAATGAGCATAATTATCTAAACTATAATTATATGGTTTAGATACTGTTTTATTAAATATAATATCAATTATTTTACCTGCTAATTTTAAAGCATTTTTAATATCACAAGTAATATTTTCATTTGCCTCAGGGTCATTAGTTTGTGAATATGCTCACCACCTTGGGAAAATGAAGCACTACCAGTTAAATCATTAACTCTTTTTGGTAAATATCAATTTATAACTGCTAATAAACAAGCAGATTGAATATAACTTAATCATTTTTCATATTCAATTAAACCTGTATTATCTTTTTTTACTCATTGAAATAAATCTTTTTTATTAATCTTATCAGAAATTGTCCCACCTGATAATCTATCAATTAATAAACTATTTTTAAAATAGCATTATAAATTAAATTATCATTATAAGCAGATTGTTTTATATCATTAATAGGTTGTCAAAGTTTACTTTCTTTAACATTTTCAACTGTTATAAATAAAAAATTATTTAAATTATTTTCCATATAAAACACCTCTTAATTGATTATGATATTTATTTTTTAAATTACTTGGCTTATAACTATTAACTCTTGTTTTTATTTTCTTAATTGTTTTGATAGTTTGATTAGTTTTGTAAAACATATTTTTAACTGGTGTTTTATATAAATTCTTAATATTTTTAACATCACTTCGGCGTTCACGATACCATTTTTTATTATTAATTTCAACAGCAAAATTAAAATTAAAATGTCCAATCTTTAAATTATTAATAAACTTTTTAATTTGTTGTAATTTTTGAACTGTTGGTAATGTTAATTTAGTAGTTCCTTTAGGGATATTTTTCTTTTAATTCTTTCGGTAACCGTTTTTTAATATAATTTCTTAAATGACTAGGTAATCATTTTCTTAATCAATAACGCCAAAATAAAGTCCCAGCATTAGATACAGCATTACTTAATAATTTTCAAATCTCAACTGGAAAACTAGGATAAACATATGGACAATAAAATTTCGGATGTTTTGATGTTTTTGTATATATTAAAATAGTTAAATTACCTGTTAAAGTTAATTTATTAGTTATATTAAACATTCCACTATCAAGTAAACTACTATTTAAAGGTTGTTAATTATTATTTAGATAATTTTCATTTTTAAATTGTTCTCTATTTTTAATATTATTATCTTTTTCTAATTGACTTAATATTTGTTGAATTTCTTTTTTATGACCTTTTTTAATTAAATCTAAATAAGTAAATGGATTTAACCACCGATAAATATCTTCAACTTTACTTGTAATTTTATTATATTTATCAGTAATATAATTAATTGGTTTTAATACTTTATTTTTAACTTGATTAACTCTATTAATTAAATTTACAAATTTACTTATTAAAGGTTTATTTTCTAAATTAGTTACTAATAAAGTTAAAACTCGCAATATTAGTAAATTAATTGTTTATTAATAATTTTTAATTACTACATCAATCGGATTTGTTTGACCAGTAGCATTATTTTTAACTTTAATTTGAACTTCGACAGTTTTATCATTTGTAATATTAATTGGTCAATCCTCACCTTTACTTTCAATAAAGTAATCAAAATCACTTTCAGTTAAAGAATTATTTACTGCTTTTACTGTTTTTAAAACAACATCTTTAAATTGTGATTTTAACTGTTCTGTTGTTGCTTGTGTTGGGTCTGCAACGTGAATAGTCGGTTTATCTATTTTATTAATTTTACTAATATCTATTTTACTTTGTGTTGGTGCAGTGATTACATAATCAACTGGCACTCTAAAAGTTTTATTTAGATTACTTTTGGCAGTATTAATTTCTTCTTGTGTGGGTGCTTTTTCTAAAATAATTTTACATGTTTTAGGATATAAAATTGTTGGTGTTACATATTGAACTTTACCAATTCATTTAGGGTTAGCAGTATCATTATCTAAAACTTGTTGAATAGTATCCATATTAATTGGATATGATCAAACTTGTTTATTAATAATTAAACCATTTACATTAGTAAAATTATAACCTTTATCTCGATTAACTTGTCCTTTTGTATATGTTTTTTCTAAATGAAAACTTTTAGATACTGGAATACCCTTTGCTATATTTTCATATAATTCACCATTAACCATTGCTTTTAATTAGGCTTGTGAACCAATTACTTTTAAATAAGCAGGTGTTAATCCTAAATAGGCTCTACGACCTAAAACCATAAACATTTTATCTGTTGGCAAACCAACAGATAAATTACTAATTTGATTTGTTAATTCAATCAAAGTTTCATTTAATGTAAATAATGCTTTATTTGCATCATCAGCATTTTCAGATGTATAACTACGAAATGGAATTACCTCATATTGACCATCTGCTAAACAATAATCATAAATAGCCTGAATTAATTCACACTCTAAATTAACAAATTTATTTTGTACTACACTAGAAATAGCATCAGCAATAACACCATTTTTAATATTTTGTTCTATTAATGCTAAGTCAAAAGCCTCATTCATTAATTTTAAATTAAATCTTTTATCAATAGGAACTGGAATTCTTGTTAATCCCATTGTTTGAGTTGTCCCACCATTTGGTAATGAATAATCATATTGTCATACTACACGACGAGTTAAATTATATAATGCTTGTCCTGCATTAGGTAATCAAGCAACTTGTGTTCGGCAGTTGCTGTTGCATAACTGCATAATACTTGCATATTCATTATATAAAGGTCCACGCAATAATGTATTAACCATATCAACATACGCTTTTTGTTTTGTTGTATTACCCTCTAATGTAAAAGGCACTTGTGGCAAATTAATTGTTGCCATAATATTTCACTCCTTATTATCTAAGGTTTTTAAGTGTATAATCAGTTAATTTTTTAATTTCTTCCGGAGTATATGCTCCTTTTTCTTTAATAGTTTCAATTTCATCATTTTTATTTTCAACCGAATTTTCAATCATATCTTTAATAAAATTAGTTGGTGAAACTGATGGTTGTTCTTCAACAAACAAATCAGGTTTTAATTCTTTTAAAATTTGCATTTTTTCAGATAAAGAACTACCACTAATTTTATTTAAATTAGTTTTAATATCTTCAATTTTAGTAGATGGAACATCTTTAAAAGCCTTTAATTCATCTAATTCATTAGATAATTTAATAAAGTCTTCTTTTGATATAACATTTTCGCATTTTTGCACACTTTCTCTAATTTGTTTTGCTTCATTATTAAACTGATTTAAGATATTTTCTACAATCTCTTCACTTAAACCTTGTTCGATTAATTGTTCTTTTGTAAGTGCCATTTTATAAACTTCTCTTTTTTTATTCTTGTTCGATTAACAAGTCGGCATAGACTCTTTTTTACGGTAAAAGATTAAACCCATGGTTTAATTATATACCAATAGTTCACAAATACAATACTTTTTCAATATAATATATATAAATAAATAAAAATTCTAAAATTAATATATTTTATTGCTAATTTAGCCCTTAAAACACGTAATAATGGGTATTTAACAAGATAAAATTTTTAAAATAAGTCATGATTTTATTTGCATATATATATATATATATATATAATAAAAATAGATCTTGATGTAAGGTTTCAAGATTAAGAAAAGGAGAAAAACAAGCATGAAAAAGTTACTTAGTTTATTAAGTGTATTAACTATTAGTGGGACTGCTGTACCAACAACAATTGCCGCTAGTGCTTATCAAAAAGAAGAAAAATTAAATAGAAATAAAATAGAAAATAATAAACAAAACAATAATTTAAAAAATTTTAATACAAAAACAAGAACAAAAAGAGCTGTACATAAGTGTAATAAAATTGAAATTAGTGAAAATAAAGATTTTATTAAACAAAACAATAATATAATAAATGAAAGCACGAATTCAAATTTAAATTGAACTGGAGAAATTTGACTTAATTTTAATCACAAAGACATGGAATTTACTTCACAATATTATTTTGATAAAGATGGGTCATGCTACTATATGATTGATATAAATGTTGAAAAAATGAATCCCAGTGATTATAATAGAATTTTTTTTGGTGGTCGCGAAGGTATAAGCTCAAAAAATCAGTTTACATATGCTACTTGAGGAAATACTCGACTTTGAGGAACTAATATTAATGACGTATTACAAGGCCGTGATTTAAAAGAAATTATGCCGAGAATTAAAGTAGAAAATAATGATAATGATATTTCAAGGTTTTTACCTCTATCACTACAATATGTAAAAGATCATAAAGAAGGTTTGGCATATGTAAGTGTTTTTCAAAAATTTGGATTAACATATTATTATGATTCAAAAGAAGAGTCATATCATATCCAAGTATTAATAGGACAATATGCTGGAGCTATATCGTCTTTTAGTGGCGGTATGTTGCATCTTGGTATAGGGGCATATCTTGAGTTAGGTAAAATATAATTTTAATTTAAAATATGAAAAAAATATTAAGTCTTTTTGGAACAATCACTTTAACTGGAACAAGTACAACAAGTTTAGTCGCCTGTAATACACCACAAGAATATACAAAAGAAGAATTAAAACATTTAAAAAAAAAAACCAAATAGATACAACTGATGAAACTATTAAAAAAAACTTAGAATGAATAGCACCACAAGAAAAAACATTTAAAGAAATTGGCAATAATAAATATTATTTTATTATATGAAAAGGCCTAAAATTAGATAAATGAACATTAAAAAAATATAAAGATGTTGGTCCAGACAGAACTAATAGTATGATAGATAAATCATATAGTAATGCAGAATTACACAGAGTAAGTAATGATTTACATACAATTGCAAATAAAGAATATAGTAGTTGAAATAAAGGCGATGGAACTTACTTTAAATCAATCTATCGTTGAAATAATGAGGAACAAAAATTACCCGACTTAATAATTGATAATTATGGTAATGTAAAAGTTAAACGATAATAAAAAAGAGATTTTATTGAACATCTAAAATAAAATTGACAGAAAAAAAAGACAAACATTTTCTGTTATATAATTTTATTGAAAGGATGTTCTTTTATTATGGCAAAACAATGAAACAAAAATGAAAAACTAGAAATTTTAACATTTGCTGAGTTAAATGACATTAAACTAACAGTTCAAAAATATAACATGGCCAAATCTACTATACATAGATGACGTTTGGACGCACAAAACAATTTTGATAACCTAGAATGAGGTCGTGGATCTCAAAGTAAACAAAATACAAAAAGAAGAATTAGTATTTTAACAATTGACTCAAATAATGTAAAAAAAATGTCACGGTCTGAATTAGAAGAGATTGCTAAATTACATTTTGCATTAAAAAAGTATGAGGCGAAGACTATTCAAGAAAAGTTCTTCGTAGTAAATAAATTATCAGCAGATTATTCTGTTGATTTTTTATGTAGAAAATTATGTATTACTAGACAAGGTTATTACTTATGGATTAAACAAGGAAAACCTATATATAAAAAATATAATTTTGTTTTAGCAGAAATAATACTTGAAATATTTAGGTTGTATGTATTATTTTGGGATTTTATATATCTCAGAAACTGTGGAATAATATACTACTTACTTATCTAGATTGTATTACTTTTAATTTTAATGTCAATATATTTTTCTATTTTTTTTAAAATTTATCCACGACAAAAATACATGTTTATTAAAGTTATTTAATTTATTAGATAAAATTAATAAAAATATAAGTTTGGCTGTAAATTATTATTTACAAAATTATTAACTGAATAATTAATTTTATTTTCTTATAATGGTTAATTAGTATTAAATAAATTAATTTTATTTTTAAAATTAATCATACTAGTATTTAATTTATTTTTAAGAGTTTTTTCATGATAAGTTGCTTTTTTAACCAAAACACCCTTACAGTAATGCGATATATCACCTTCCACATAACAACCAATATTATTTCATAATGTTTGATTTCTGACACCTTCTTTATTATTTTTAATTAATCTAATTGTCTCTTTTAAGAATTTCATTTTTGTTTCTTTTATAAAAGAAACACTATTTTCTAAGCATTCTAATAATTCTTCATATTTACCATTAAAAAAATAATCAACTGCCTTATGGTATTTTTCTCTGTTTTGTTTTTTTTTACTTTGAAACGGATATAATTTTTTAAATCTACTTGTAAGATGAAATTTATCCATCGTGTAATGTATTTTATTGGTCGTATGTAAAAAATAAGGGTTTTTATTTTTAAATGTTATTTATTTTAATATAAATTAAGGATATTTTTTTATTGTTTTTATAAAACCCTTATTTTTTACATGCGACATTTTTTTATTACCAATAAATGATGATATTTTTTTCTTTAACAGAATTATCTATTCTTTGTCATTTTTCAATACATAAAAGTTTATCCAAAGGAAAAATATATTCTTCTTTGCCTGTTTCTAGATTAATTTTATAATATTGTCTTCTCTTAAAAGTTATTTTCCCATTTAAAATAGTTAATGTTCTTTCAATTTTATCTTTTACTTTATAATCTTTAAATTATTTTAAAGTTTCATCAATATTTTTATTTTTAAAAATTCATTCATCAGAATTTTCTAAATTTTGTTGAATAATTTCAATACTTTGTATATATAAAAAATTATTAAAATTCTTAAAAAATTTGTTATCAATATTTATCATTTATTTTGCCCTCTTTTCTTTTTATTTATAAATTAATAATATTCACACACTAACTCCACTTTAAATATTTGTCAAATTAATTTTAATAAAAAACAAGATTAATAATCTTGAAATAGAAAGGGGGTGGCGATAATTAAATATTATTAACTATATTAGAATTATTATATAAACTAATTAATTGTTATAAATATGATTTTTATATTTTGAAAAATGCTTATTTTAATGTTTAATTTGATTATTTAAATTTTAATTTTTTCTTGTTTTTATAGGTTATACAAGAAATCTAATTAAACTATTTTTTTACTTATTTCTAAAAATTCAATAGCATCATCAATATTATTAACTGTTATAGAAATTGATATTGATTCTTTAACCTTATTATAATTTTTTTCAACATTAAAATAACCTTTATCGTTTGAGTCATTGATTTTTTTTATTTTTAAATCATTAATTTTCATATATTTACTCTTTTCGCTTTAATTTACATGACGATGATACCGTCATTAAAATATAATGTCAAATAAATAATTAAAATAATATACCGTTATTAAGCATTTTAAAATGAATATTATTAGCTATTTTATATTTTAATAGTTGTGTGTGTTTTTGTGTGGTGCTTTTTTGCCTGTATAAAATAATTACAATAATAATCATTCCAATTTTCCCATCTTTCTAAAATAGATTTAAAAGTGCTTGTATATATATATAATGTGAATAGAAATCGATAAAAAGTTTTAAGAAAAGAAAGGATAAAATAAATAATGAAAAAATTACTAATTTTATTAAGTGTATTAACTATTAGTGGAACTGCCGTACCAACAACAATTGCCGCCAGTCCTTATAAAAAACAAGAAAAATTAAATAGTAATATTAATTATCTACAAACAAATAATTTAGAAAATTTAATTAGAAAAAAAAGATCAGATGATAATTTTGACAAATCTGATAATACATATAATGAAATTGGAGAAATAAAAGATAATCGGAAATGATGAGACCTACGTGATCCTCGCTTCCACTATTTTATAAAATTAACCCCGATATTTTGAAGAGAAATTGTTGATTTATATAATTATTGTAAAATTAAAAATTTTTCAATTGATATGTTTTCTGAGGTAATTGAAGAAAGAATAAAAAAAGAATTTAAAGATTTTTTTGATATGAGTTATTCAGAATATGAAAATGATGATGGAAAACGTGTTCTTATGCATCATTGAAGTTCATATACTTTAGGTAGAATGATATATAACAATTTAGATAATATAAACAATGAATGAGACAAAAGTAATAAAACCAAAAGAATACGAATTTTATTTAATTTTTATTATTGAGAATCACCCCCAGATAATACCCGTTGAATAGACCAAAAGTATATAGATCGAACTTTTGAATGATACCAAAGTTATATTTCTGCAAATATTGAATATAATAACCAAGATGAAAGACGATATGATTATAATAATTATAATGATAATTATAAAATTAATAATTTAAAAAGTGATTTTAAATATTTTAATAAAGATTCAATAGATTTAGGAATAATTGATGATAATGAAAATAAAACAATATTTGATTATCTTAAAAAACAAAATCCAAATTTAGATATTTCTCAATTAGAAATAATTAAAAAAGAAGACTATTCACAACTAAAAAAAAGAGCCTCTGCTCAAATAAAATTTAAAATTGAAAATAAAAGTGATAAATATCCTAAAATTTTTTTAAAACCTAAACTACTTTTTATTACAAAAATCAAAATACAAGAAATTTCAAATCAAATTGAAAATGCTAACTTATTTCAACAATGAAATTCAAATTTTAATCAATGAAAAAAAGAAAAAATTCGCCAAATAACAGAAGATATTCCTAAATATGGAGAAGATGAAAGAGGACAAGCTTTAAAAAGAACTTGAACAGGAGAGTTATTAATTCAAATTAATAATAATTTATTGAGTTTAAATCATATTTTAGAAACAATTGATAATAAATTTCAAATACATGAATTAAATAATACCATAGAACAAGAAGTAAGAGATTTAAAGGAAAATATTAATAATCTTAAAAACAGCATTAATGAAATTAGAGGTGAAATTTTAAAAATCACAAATCCTGATTATGAGAAAAAAATGAATTCATTATTATTTACATTCATAACTAGAATTAGTAAATATATTACATTTGCTTATTTTCCAACAATTTGAACATCAATTTTAATTTTTGATTCGTTAAAAGAAATATTTTCTTTAATGACAATTGATACAAAAAATAATATTACAACTAAAAATAAAAATTATAAAACAGATAAACCTAATAATTTAGATAATAAAGAACGTGATTTTGATTATTCATTTCAAAATAAAGTAGTTAATGATGACCTTGGTGTCATTAAATATTTATTAAATAATATAAACAAATATGATGTTCCTGCAGATGGCAGTTGTTTATTTTGATCTGTAACAACAGCTTATTTATTGCCATTCAGAAATAATAATGAAGAATTCAGAAAAAGATTTATTCAATTATTTGGTGAAGCAAAATTAATAAATTTATCACATATTCAAAAATTATTACAACAATTTAATTTAGAAAATCATAGCAATACTCAATTATGATATAATGACGAAACATCAATTAGATTGGTTACAAATGTCTTTCGTAATAGAGTTGTTAATTTTATAATAGATAATTTAAATAATTTAACACAAATAAATCAAGGTGAAACTTTTAGAAATGCAATTCAAATAAGTGAAAATGAAATTGCAATTAATTATTTAGAAAGAATGAGAGAAGAGAATGCGTGGGGTGGAGAAATAGAAATATTAGGAATGAGTAACTTTTTAAATTCTAATATTAGTGTAAATAATAATAGCCCTTATCAATCAGTTAATCAAAATTCAAATAATAATATACAAATATTTCATGTTAATGGAAATCATTATAATTTTGGTTTAGAAAACCAAAATAGTGCTGGAACAAATACTAAAAATAAATCTGCTAGCAATAGCAATAGTTTTAATTTTCCAAATAAAAAGGGAGCAGGGCAATCACAATCAGGTAATTTTGATAAAATATTAAATAAACCAATAACTAAAAATATTAAAAATTTAGAAATAACAACTAATAAAGCAATAAATAAATACAATTCTCTTTCAAAAGAAGGAAAACAACAAAAATTAAATGAAATCAACCAACATTATCAATCATTATCCAAAAATGAACAAAAAGCATTTAAAGATAAATTAAGAGATGTTGGTTTGGGGCTTACTTCTACCGGAATTTCTGGTGCTGGAATTTTAGGGATTTCAAAAATGACCGGAATATCACCAATAAAAGGTTTATCAACTACTGCTAATTATATCAAAAATAGTTTATCAACCACTCGTACTGTTGTTTCATCAGAAACGGGGGAAGCAGTAGAAATGACTCCACTTTTATCAGAAAGTAGTACTGTAGCAGAGAGTTTAACAGCGGCTGAAACTTTATCAGTTACAGAAGGATACGCAATTGTGGCCGCTGAAGGGGCAGTTATTTGAACAGAAGCTGGTACTGCGGCAGCATTAGCTCCCGAAACTTTAGGTTTATCATTAGTAATTGGGGGATTAGTAATTGCAGGAAATGCTATTCTTTGATGAATTAATTCTGATCATACAATAGTTAAACATGAATCACATAATCAATATAATGAAATTGAAAAATACTATAAATTTTTAGCTCATGATCAGCTAAAATTAGATATTAATATCAATGAATGAAATAAAATTAAAAAAATTTATCAAGAAAATGCAAATAATTATCAAGAATTTAAAAATAAAATCAAATCAGAAATTACTAATTTTAATAAAGAAGATCATAGTGGTTGAAGCGGATCAATTAATGATGAAGATATTAATACTTTAATTAATATTATTTACAATCATTTTGAAGAAATAAATAATCATTTTTCTTCTAATCCTAATCATGGTTGAAAAATTATTACAAATACTGTGGGCAGTTATTTTATAATTGAGGAGAAATAGAAAAATTAAAAAATTACTAAGTATTTTAGGAATAATTAGTTTAATTACTAGTGGAAGTAGCAATTTAATTGCTTGTGATAAAACAATATTAACATCAGAAAAATTAGCAGAATTAAAAGAAAAAAACAGTAAAATTATAAACGGCAATAAATTAGAATGAATAGCACCACAAGAAAAACCATTTAATAATGTTGATGATAAGTGATATGTTATAATATGGCGTGGTAATGAAAAAAATGATTGAAAAATTATTAAATTTCAAAATAATATTAAAATTAATGACAGTATAGAAATTGATGTTCAAAACAATAATATACTTAGACTTGGAAAATTTGGTCATTTAATGATAAATTCTGGTGGTTTTTATTGGGGTGAAGCCCCAATATGAAATACTAAAAATATTAAAGCAGTTTATCGTTGAAACGAAAAAAATAATCCGCAAATTCCAAATATAGATTATAAAACCGGAAAAATTATAAATTAAGAAATATAGTAGGAATTGTAATTTTATATTTATATAGAATTAATTCCTTTTTATTTTAGTTAAAATAATTAAATAAATCAAAACGAATCATCAAATATTGATTTTTAAAAAAAATATTTTTACAAAAACCTAATAAAATAAAAATTTTATTTAAATAAAAAAGTTTTTAAGCACTTAGTTTAATTAAAAAATATAAGTAAATATTTAATCTTTAATTTTTTCAAAAAAGTAAATATCTTTGTTTTTTATATTTGGGTCTTCTATTCCGTTTCAACGATAAACTGCTTTAATATTTTTAGTATTTCATATTGGGGCTTCACCCCAAGAAAAACCACCAGAATTTATCATTAAATGACCAAATTTTCCAAGTCTAAGTCTATTATTGTTTTGAACATCAATTTCTATACTGTCATTCATTTTAATATTATTTTGAAATTTAATAATTTTTCAATCATTTTTTTCATTACCATGCCATATTATAACATATCACCTATCATCAACATTATTAAATGGATTATCACTTGGGATAAACTTGTTTAAAGTTTTCTAATTGATAAATACCACTATCTTGAATATATTCTTCTAGTTATTTTAATTATTGTGTTTTTCTGTATTCTAAATTTGTTAAATAATTTTTAATATTTTTTAGTTGGTTTTGTTTTTCTTGTAATAGTTCTTTTTCTTCTTGGATTTTTTGGGTGATTGTTAATAGTTTTGATGGATTGCGAGTTGATTCCATTAAAAGCGGCAATAAATATTTACTTTCATCTTTAATATTTTCAATAGTTTCAAAAACATTAATATCTTTTTTAAATTTTGTTTTAAAACTTATTAATGGAAATTCGTAAATACCGTCATTTGATTTTTGGTTTAAATTATCTTGGATTAACCCCAATCCTGTGTTAATTAATTTGACTTCAACATGATTGCCGAATTCTTTTAATTAACCATTAATTATTTTTGCTTCTTTACTTAAATCCACTCTAATTACCATATAATAATTTTGATTATTTGCTACATAATTTTTATCTACAAGTAATTTGGTATCTTTTTCTAATTTAATAATGCGTCCGCAAATACTTAAATATAATTTTGGATTAAAAGTAAATTCAACACCTCTATCTGTTGTTTTATATGTATATTTTAATTTTTCACTTTCATTTTGGATTAAAAACCAGTTGAATTTTGATATATATTTTTACCATTAGGTAAAAGTGTTTTTGTTTGTTGTTTTAGTAATAAATCGTATAATATTACTTGGTCTTTTGCTAAAACAATATCGCCGTTATCAAATGTTATTTTTTTAATTCCCATTTTTTCTTTCCTTTATTTTGTGTCATCATCATTTTTGATTATTGTTTCTATTTTTTCATCATCTAATTGATCACATTCTTTTTTAATTTTATCTTTTAATTTAATTAATAATTTATTAAATTGTGCTAATAATGCAGGTAGTCCTAATGTTAATCCGTGAATAGTTCAGTATAGTATTCTTAAAAAGAAGAGTTTAATTTTTTTTATTTTTCATTTTTCTTTTCTCCTTGTTTATGTTTTATATTTATTTCGTTGTTGTTTGATAATTTGTTGTTGAAATTAACCGTCATAATATCTAGTTTTGTTTCAATTCGCAAAATGGATAATTGAATTTCGCTTTTTAATTCGTTAAATTCTTTGATATAAATATTGTTTATATTTTGTATATTTGCTATTTCTTTGTTGATTGTTTTTAATTCGATTTTAATATTTTCATTTTCATTTTGTAAACTAACATTTTGTTCTTTAATTTTTTTATTTTTCTTATTTAATAACATTGCCATTGTACCTGCACCTCCACCAGTAAAAATTGATAATATAATTGCAATAATTTCAAGGACTTGTTCCATTTATAAATTATTCTCCTTTTAACCTTTTTAACGATACTTTTCTATAATATCAGCAATTTGACGATTTATTTCTGTTTCTACATTTTTCGCATTTTTATCTGTATTATTTATTTCGTTATTTATTTTTTCGTATTCTTGTTTAATATTTTTAATTTCATTCATATTTTTAATTAGTTGTTTAATTTCAATGTAATTTAATAATTCTTTAATATTTGTAATGTTATTTGATGTTGCTTGATAACTAATTAATGCTATTTCATAAATGCCATTTTCTTTATTAATTAGATTGTCATTTTGTAAATTTGGTCTTGAACCGTTATTATATTTAATTTCTAAATTAACTGGATCAGATTGTCCTAAATTAACTTTTATTATTACATATCCACAGTAAGTTTCATTTGGGTTGCTGGGTTGAATTAATTCTATTTATGTATTTTCTTCAATTTCTAATAATCTGCCATAAATTAAAATATAATTTTGATTAAAAGTTATTTTGTTATTATTTTGAGTATAAAGTACTTTTTCGTTATTTTTAATAATTCCAGCTTTGTCTTCTGTGTTATTTGATAAAAAATAATTTTGTATGTTTGCGTCATCTACTGCTTCAATATTATGATTATTAAATGTTTTTCCTACAACTGCCAATTTTATTCACCTCATTTGGTCGTGTGTCATCATACCGTCAATAAAATATAATGTCAAATAAAAAAGACAATTAAATTGTCTAAAAAAATAAATATGATATTATTATATTAATTTAATAAATAAAAGAATGATAAAGACACTATCATTCCTACTATAAATTGTATTATTAATTAATAATTTTTTCAAGTAAGAGTGAATAAGACTTTCACTATTTTTTAATTAAATTGTAGTATGCCACACACATTTTGGAGATTGCAACAAAACAAGAAAAAATAATAAAATATATAATTAAAAATATAAAAACATCATTAAAAATGATACATATATAAATAAAAATTCTAAAATTAACACACTAAAAATAGTTTAAATAAAACTTTATAAATTTTAAATTATTTAGTTAAATTATTTAAAAATTCAAATGGTGTCTGAAAATTCAAAGATTTATGAACTCTTTCAAAATTATAAAAATAATAGTAATCATTTATTTTATTTTGTAAACTAACTGCATCCAATATTTTTTCTTTAAATACAAATAACTTAGTATAATTTTGATGAAATTTTTCAATTTTACCGTTTGATTGTGGAGAACAAACGGGTGTTGTTTGATGTAAAATATTTTTATCTGTTAAAAATTTATTAAAAGTAGTTTCTTTAACAGTATTTTTTTTGATTATTCCGATGACTATTAATAAATTCAGAACCATTATCAGTTCTAATCCGTGTTATTTTAATACCAAATATTTTTTTAAAATCACTGATTACTCTTTTAACAGCATCAATAGCATTCTCAGTGCATAATTTATCATAAATATAACCGAATACTCCTCTCATTCTTTCATCAATAAAATCATAAACATAATACTTTTTATCAACTGGAAATTTACTTGGCATAAAATATTTTGCATCCATTTGTAATAATCCTAATTCTTTAACTTCATATCTTGGATGTTGTCTTTTAATTTCTTTAATTTTATTTTTTATTTTTAATCAACGCTTATCTTTTTTAAGTCAACGAAAAAATGTTTTTAAATTTTTAGGTGCTTTATTTTTTAATTCTTCGCCATGAATTTCTTTTTTTAAATTATAATACAAAGATAAAACACCACCAGCACGTTTGTCATAATATTCAAAATATAAATCACAGATATTTTCACGAACATCATTACTATATTGATAATTAATATTATTAGGAACTGTTGATTTTAATAATAAATCTTCAAAATTATTATTTGTGTATGCAAGTAAAATTTTCTTTGCTCAATAATAAAAAGTTGAAAATTTATTTTTAAAATATTTTTTAATTAAATCTTTTAATAACAACTTAGTTTCAAGAAAAAACTCCTTACATAAATTAATATATGCAAATATTTTTGTTTTTATTCTTTTATAGTATTTATTTTTATAATTTTTACTTAAAAAATCTTGCAATTTTGCTTGTAAATCGCTTAAATTAGAACTATTAATAATATATTTCATTAATTTACACCCACCTTAAAAATATATATTATAATTATGTTAATTATAACATTTTAAAATTAATAACTTTTTATTAGTTATTATTTACAATTTGTAAAGAAAGAAAAAAAATATTATGCATAACTTAATAAACCTAGACGAAGATTTAATAAAATGTAAAAATTGTAGTTTTATTACTCAAAAAATAGATGATAAATGAATGACTATAAATATTGGCGATAAAAACTGTAGTAAATAAAAATTAATTTTATCTTTAATTTATAAAAATTATCAAATACCCAACTAAAAATGTTAAAATAATTGTAATATTTTAAAAGAAAGGAAAAATTATATGAAAAAAATACGATGGGGTAAAATAAACGTTTGGTAATATTCTATTTTAATAAATATTTATCTACTAAAATAAAATTCCTAAGAAAAAGATAAATTTATCTTTTTTAATTAATTTAATAATAACATAAAATTAATAATTTACAACACAAAAAATAATAATTCACAAATTATTTAATAAATTTATTTTAAATTATTTATTTTTACTTTAAATTTTAGCTAAAACTTGGTACTTGATAAGAAAAATTTTGATTTATTAAAAATTGTTGAATATAATCTTCATTTTTAAAATAAAGATTATATTCTTTTTCATCTTTTTTATTTAATTTATTAAGATAAAACTCAATTAAATTAACACCATTTTCTTTCGCCATTTTCATTGCAATCATATTTTTAAAAACTTTTTCACTATATGATTTAGCACCATATCCTTTTAATCATTTAACGTTATGTGAAATTTGTGGTTCAGTACAAGACCCCATATATCAATCTTATTTATAAACTTTGATACCATCACTATTATTTTGAATATATTTAATGAACTTTTTAATCTTTACTTTTTTTTTCTTTCAAAAATGGATTTTCTTTAATGTTCTTGATTTTTATTAAATTTTTTAAATATTTTATTGCTTCATCAGGATCGCCGTTTTTAAATAATTGATTCATATCTCAATAAATTTGTTTTCTTAACCTTTCATTATCAGTTAAATTTTTAGTAAATTTTCTTATTCGATAAGGAAATATTGTTTTTAATTCTTTCATTAAATGAAATTGATCTAAAATAAAAATTGCACCAATTTCATTAGCAAATTTTTGGATTCATTTTGCTCCATCACCTGCTAGCGTTAACTTACAATTTTCAATATTAAAATTTTGATTTAAAAAATATAAAAATTCTTTTTTATATTTTTTAATAAGATAATATTTGTTTTTTGTTGATTTCATAACAATAAAAATTTTTTTATCTTTTAGAACATTTTTACTTTTAGTGCTTTTTATTTCATCATATCCAGTATGGAAATATGCTGTTCTAAACATATTTTTTTCTAATTTTTTATATTTTGTTAAATTACTAAAAGAATCGTCAACTCCAGCATACAAATATGGTGTTCGAACATTTATTTTTTCAGTTTTTGCTTTTAATTGTTCTTTAAGTAATTTGTCAAAATTAACTTCTTTATTAATGTTTGTGATTGTCATCTTTGATATATTTAATTTTGGGTACATATCAATAATGTCTCTTTGTCTTTTAGCACTAGCAATTAATTTTCAAATTGTTATTTTAATAAAAATACTAATTATACTTCGTTTTTTTCTTCCGACTTTTTTATCAAATAAGAAAATAAATTCATATTTATTAGTATCTTTATTAAAAAAACGAAATAATGTTCTAAAAAAGGTAATATCCCCATACTCTGTTTTTTCTGTAAAAGGTCTTTTACCTCACATAATATAACCATTTTGGCCATTACAATTTTGTTTTCTTACTTCTTGATCAATTTTTGATCATTCTTCTAATATTAATCTTTTTCCTGTTTCATTAACATCAATATTTACTTTTTCTCTAAAATTAATAACATTGAAAATATTTAACATATACCTATATTCCTTTTTAATCATTATTGCATGATAATAAAATTTTATACTGCTTAAAATAATTTGTCAGCAGCTTTGTTGCATTATTTTTATCGATAGAAAGAAAGAAATTAATTAACTTTCTTATCCTTTTTCATTTTATTTTTCACTAGTTATTTAATAAATAACTTTATTGCTTGTTCTCTTTTAGGTAGAGTTTCCCTTAGGTATGGTTTGGTTAATCACTTGCAACTACTCTTCTGCCCCATGTAGTACTAATTTAATTAGTTGATTAACCTTATCAGATTTCCTCCCAATTCGTTTATTTTTAAGTGTTCCAGCTTGACCACCTTGTGAAATCTTACTATTTATAAAAATAATTATTCCTTTTCAGAATAATTATTGGTTTCTTGTCTTTTATTTAATTCTATTTTAAGGTTTTTGATTTTTTGTAAAAGTAAATTTATCATCATTTTATTTTGAATAGATTTGTAATTTGTATTTTCATATTCTCTTAATTGAGTTTTTAAATTATTAATTCTTGTCTTAATTTCTGATGTTGCTAAATTTGCAAAGTAATTGGTTTCAATTTCTTTTTTGTTATTTTTAATATCATAAAAATAATCCTTATTGAAATTGATATATTCAATTTCTTTTAATTTAAATGTATTTGTTTTTTCTGATAAATTTAAATCTTTTCATAGCTTTAAATTTATTTTCATTGGGCTATAGCGTGCTATTTTAACAATTCCTTGTCCTTGTTTTAAATTTGCTAACTCACTAGTTAACATTAGTGGGTGACTTTTTAAACTTTTTGAAATACTAATATTATTTTTATTTTCATTAACACTAATTTGTTCGATTGTTTTTGTTCCAAATAATTCGCTATAATACTTAATTGTTTCTAAATCATTGGTATGTAAAAAAATGTGCATCCCACAGTTATTTAAAATAATTTTTGATATTGTATCACCATAATTTAATTTCAATTAATTAATATCTTGTAAAATAAATTGAAAAAAGATGTTTCTACTGCGTGAAACACTAACTCATCTTTCAATATTGTTTATTTTTGTTAAATTAGCAAATTCATCTAAAATAAAATATACTGGTTTTGCTAATTTTTGTTCATTTATTTCACTTGCTTTATTTGTTAAAAATTGATAAATTTGACTAATTAATACATCTACTAATTTATAGTAATTATCATTTTCGTCACTAAATACGATGTATAGAATTGTTGGGTATTCAATAAAATCATTATAATTAATATCATTTTGGGATGTTAAATTCCGAATAAAATCATTGTTAAATATTTCTAAACTTTTTGCAACAGTCATTAAAATAGAATCTAATGTCCGATTTTCTTTGCCATCAATCAAAGCCTGGCTCGCAGTTATTTTTGCAATGCTAGTATTTTTTCGATTACTTAGTCATTCAACTAAATCTTTTTTAAAACTAGCAATGGCAGCAACAGATGCCATATTAAATTTGTTAAAAAATGATTCTTGGTTTAAAGTTTTCTCAATTTCTGTTATCAAATTATTTTGATTTATTTTATCTTCATAATCTTCTAATATTGCCAAAATAATTCCTTGAATAATCATACTTGTTGAATTATTTCAAAATTCATCTTCGATATTTTTATTAATTAACATACGACTAAGTGATCTAATTTTATCTTGATATTTTACTTTTCATTTAATTTTTTCTTTTTCCTTATTTGTCATTAACATTTTAATAAAGTCATCATAAATTAATTTTAATGGATTTCAAGTATTTCCTTTTTCTAAATTACGAAAATCAATAACTTTTATTTTATAACCATTTTCTGCTAAAAAACCACTAGTTAAATTATACAATTCACCTTTAGGGTCCGTTATGATCATAGTTGGTTTAGTCGTTGATTTACCGTTTAAATAAATTGTTGGTAATACTATTCCTTGTGTTTTTCCGCTCGCTGTTTAACCGACAATAACACTATGAATATTATTTTTTAAGTTAAATAATAAATCTTTTTTGTTTTTATTACAATTAAAAACAAAACCTGTATTTTTATAATTATCTTTGATATTTACTTTTTCACTAATATCATCAATTTCTTTTATACTTAATCATTTACTATCTCCAAAATCTATTTTATCAGTTGTTTTAATTGCAGTTTCTTTAATCTTCACTTTACTAAATAAAACAAAATAAAAAAATCAGCAATAAAATGCTAAACTTAATCCAACTGTTATTAATAATCCGTATTTATTTTTAATTATATAATTTCATCAAGATAATATTTTAAATTGCTTAATTTCATTGATAAATATTGTTATTTCTTTTCAATTAATAAAAATTGAATAACATATTCCAAATAATGTTAAACAAAAAATAAAAATGATTGGAACAAAACATAAACCAATTAATAAACATATTTTTTTCTTTTTAATTTTATTTCACATATTTTTATAACTCTCTTTCTATATTGTTCAGCAAATCTTAGTATCATAATAGAAATCAATACTCAAATAACAATTAACTCATTTACTTGATAATTGGGTTTTTTATTTTTTGCTTCTTTCATATTTTCCTCTTTTCTATCCTGAATATTTTTAACTGACAAATAAAAATCACACTTATAAGACAAAAAGTCTCGTAAGTATGATTACCAGTTGTTATGATTATACATTATATTATTTATTTTTATATATTATACTTCTTGCATAACCTATAAAAACAAGAAAAATTTAAAATTTCAGTAATTAAATCAAACTTTAAAATAAGCATTTTTTATAAAAATTAAAATATTTTTAAAACAATTAACTAGATTATGCAAGAAGTCTATTGAAGATTGTTGTTTGTATGGTTAATACATGACCATTAATCCCTCTCTGACTGTCTGTAATTAAAAATAACTCCCCACTTTATTTTTTCAAAAATATTATCATAATTTCGGTAGTAAGAAAATATTAAAATAAAACTTTACCGTTTTCCCTATCAACTAGTATCTAACAATTACTATTATTTATTCAACTCTTTAAATATTTCAGAAAGTTTTATTTTATTTAATATAGTATAAATATGCATTGATATAGTTTGTTTCTTTTGTCTCACTTTACTCAAATCAAATGTAACATAACCACCACTAGTTTTAATATCCTTAACACGTACAAAATAAATGCTGTTTATTTCATATCTTGTAATTTGTGTCATTCCACGTCCTTTTTTCTCATTTGTTGCTTTATATAACAAACTAACATTATTTTCAAAAAAATGTTGCGTCTTGAGCGTTAAGCACTAACCTGAGGTTATTTGGTGTAAAAACAGCGTAATTGTTTCTTCCTGCAATTCTAATCTCTGATCCTGATACATCAATACTGTCAAACAAATGTGTTGGTGGTAAAGCAAATATTTTGCTAGAGTCTTGCAGTAAGTAAAGGTCAATTTTCTTAATTCTATATGTGGCCAAAATAATTTCTTCTGCTGATGTTTTGTTCATTTTGTTTCCAATTTTATAATTTGAAACCGCCATTTCATAAACTGTTGTAACTTCGTTGAACTTATTAATATAAAGCAAAAATGATGGTAGATTTTCCTTTATTTTATCAGACGCAATTAGCTTGCCGTCTTCTTTATAATCCTAGTCATATTCACCCATTTTTGCTTTGGAATCCTTAATCTCAAGTCTAATTCTAAAGCCTTCATTTACGAAAATAGCATCTATTGATGATGAATCACCGTATTGAAGTAAAACTAAACCTGATTTAGATCCATAATAAATATATCTAGTTAATTGTCCTTCCAATTCTCCCCCTTTAGCCCTAATTAACGATGTAAGCAAGTGTGCGAGTATATTTTCCTGCTTCTCATATGCATCAATAAAATTTTTAATCCCTAAAACATTAGCAATTGTTTGAATTACATAACATTCATTTAATACCGCCGGTTGAAGTGCTTGTTTTTTCATAAATTGCTTTTCAAATTCTGCCCTTGCTGCTAATGACAAATCTAAGAATTTTCTTAAATTACCCAATGAAGCAAAAAAATCATCATACTTTGAATATAATTGAAAGTTTTCCTTATAAAATTTATCTAATTTTTTTATCATTGTTTTTGCAACAATTAATTTAGTAAGTTTTCCATCATTGTAAATTTTATTAAATAAAAATATTATTGCCTTATTTTCCGTTGCTCACCTCATGATTTTTATGAAGTAATTCCATATCTTTAGCATATTTGGGAAATAATACTTCATTAATTCTACTTCTAAACTCTTCAGGAAACTTAATACTTTCCTGTTGTTCACCTGCATTTATCTTATAAGACACATAGTATGATTCGCTTTTTATCATCATACAAATTATGTTTTCAATCTCTTTAATTTTTTCAAATAATTTTTTATGATACGGCATTGAAAAAAGGTTACGCTTTGAAAATAGTATTCCTCCGTCTGAAAAACGCCATCACATATAAGCATAGCTTGAGTTTAAAAGTGAATATAATAATTCGAAAGCAAATTTATTTTTGGCATATATAATAAAGTATCCTTTTCTGTTCAATGACTTTTTACTTGCAAGTGTAAAATATCTTGCTGAAGTTGAAACAAACATTTTATAGTCTGGATTTTGTAAAGAAGGATCAAATTCAATTAATTCTGAAACATACTTTGGCGTTCCAATTGTAATTTCTTTTATCATTGGTTCTAGTTCTTTAAATGCTTTAATCGGTTGATCTAACATTTGTTCTATTGTGCCTAGCTTGCTTCTTAAAAAATCAAGATTTATTACTTTTTGTCGTTGACCATTTCTAAAACGGATTAAATGAGATAATTTAAACCCAGTATGACCATTTCTTTTAATTGAAGTTATTGATGCTCTGACTCCATTAGCGGTATTTGAATTAAATATTCCATGTTTTTTACCATTAAATAATGTTCCTGGAACATTATCAAATGAGTATATTTCACCATAAAAATGTTTGGAAAGTTTAGTTCTTAGTTTAGAAAATTTTGCTGCAACTAAATATGATTGAGGCGAAACAATGACTGCATGTTCACAGTAATTTGTAATTTTGTTTATGAAGGCAGCATACAAATCTTTCGATTGCAATGTAACTTCATCTATGTTCCATGTTTTATCGAATTTTTTAATTAAAGCATATGGTGGATTAGTAATTACAGATACACCTGCAGGAAGTAAATTCTCCTTATTTAGAAAATCACCAATAACCTTGTTTACATAGTTGGATACTTTTGTTTCAAATAAAATATCTATCTTCTTTAAAAAAATTTCTAGAGCAACACTGTCCATATCGTATAAATACAAACCACCATCTCTAATAAAATCAACAGGGTCAATTCCTGTTTTATCCTTCATAATACTTAATAATGTGATTATTAGATTTCCTGTTCCACATCCTACATCAGCAATAGTTTCAAATTTGTTTTCAAGCAATAACTCAGACATTACTAGACTTACATCTTTTGGAGTATAATATTTTCCCGTGTCTTTTTTAGTAATTTTATTTGAATATGCTAATCCTATTTCATACAATTCACCTAGATTATCAAATTCTAATAGCTTATTATATTTTAATTCTATTATTGTTTTGTCTGTCAAAAAATCTAAGATAAATGACCATGTTTCCGTTAAACCAAAATTATCTATCATAGTTTGATATGTCTCAATTTTAAAATTATTTATATTGATTACTATTTTTTTCTTTTTAATTTTATTTCACATATTTTTATAACTCTCTTTCTATACTATTCATCAAATCATATCCCTTTTGCATAATAGGATTGATTTTAAAAACCATTTCATTAAATTCTTGTTCAATTAAACTCATATTTTTAAAATCTACTGTTTTTGGGTTAGTAACAGTAGTTATAATTTTGTAATATTTCATTTTTTCTGCTAAATCTAAATATTTGGTTAATTGGTTTATTTCATAATCTGTAAAATTATTTTCATATCTTAAATATTGTTTAATTTCATAAATTAAATTATCATAATCATCATTGATACTTTTAATTTTGTTAAATAATTAGCATGATAATTATTAAATTTTTGTAGTTGTTTTTTACCACCAAAAATTCTATTATTACTAATTATGTATCTTTCTTTATTAAGTTTTTTTGAAAAAACTTCACTAATTGGAATAAAACAAAAATGAATATGTGGTGTTGTTTCGTCCATATGAACTGCTGAATACAAATACCCCATATCTGTTTTAAGATTATTTTTCATTCATTGTTTCATAAAATTTATTTCAATATTAACTCATTCGTTTAATTTATCTCAATTGGTACTTTCTGGAATTAATTGTCCCATTTTACGCGTATCTGTTATTTTGTCCCATACTTGAATATCTGTAAATTGACATAGTCCCATTTTTTCAAATCATTCTTGTCTTGTTGCTGGCAAAACAACTTCTATGTAAGTATTATGTTTATTACAAAAATCTTTAAAGGTTGATTTTTGTGCTTCACTATATTTTTGTTGTTGCTTATTTCAATCTTCTTCTATCTTTTTTAATAATTCAATTCTTTTATTATTTGTTAACTCAAAACCTTTTTCATTGCTAATTCTTGCTTTTTTATCACCAATATAATAAAAATTATATTTTGTAAACTCAGAATTGACATTTTCAGGTATTCCAATTCTAAAATTATGTCTTATTAGTTTATTAACACTTTTACTACTATATTTTTTAAAAGTTGCAATTGGTGGTGATGACCTAAATTTATATTCTTTTTCCATCTTTTTTTCCTCCTTTTTTGGAAATTTTTATCTTTTAAAATTTATTAAATTTAGAAAGTCAAAATGCTTGCTCATCATACATTTTGACAAAGTCAAAATATTTAAAAATTTCATTTTTATTTTGTATAATTAATCATCTTTTCTTTGGAATTTTTTTCCACTAAAATATTTTAAATTTTCTTGGTGTATTTGTTTTTGTTCAGCTTTTTTAATTAAAACTTGTTTATCCATTTCTAATAAAAAAGGATGAAGTTTTTTTCAATTAACTTCATCCTCAATTTTTCTATCTTTATTTTTAATATAAAAGTTTTGATTTTTAAAAATTGTGATAAAATAATAATCTTTGTTATATTGTAATTTAAAATATTTACTATTTATATTAATACTTGCATAAGGATACAATAAATTTTTTATCCTTAACTCAATTCATTTATTACCTTTAATATCATAATAAGGTTTTGTTAAAATTAAATTATTTGTCATAACTTGATAACTTATATATTTTTCTGTTTCTTTCATTTTGATAGTTCCTTTCTCTATAAAATTATTTTTAATCTTTTTATAATTTTTAATGTTATAAAATAGAAAATTGGTAAACATATTGTGTTCGTAATTAATATTCCGATAATTATTTATTCTATATTTAAAACACCAATATTTAATCAAAAAAGAACAAAATCAATCGGAAGATAAATAATTATGTTTGATAATAAAATAAGAATAATTTTAATACTATGATTTATTTTTATTCAATTAATTAGTTTAATTAAAACTGCTAATAAACCTGTCCCAATATTTCAACATAATGATCCCACAGTAAAACCTCATAATGCTAAATCTGATAGAAAATGCCCCATAATTCCAATTAAGAAACACCAATATCAATTTAAAATAAATCCGCTTATAAAAATGGGGATTAAAAATAATGGAATTGATGTTCTTGAAATAATTTGGATTCGCATAGTTTGCGATAATATAACCATCATCGCAATTAAAACTGCCACATAATTTATTTTTTTAATTAATTGAAAGTTATTCATTTTTTAAAAATTTAATTTAAGTTGTATTTTCTTTAATCGCTTTTGTACCATTGCAAAGTAATTATTATTTATTTCACAACCTAGTCATTTTCGGTTTAATTATTCACAAACATGCGCAGTTGTACCACTTCCCATAAAAGGATCTAAAATTAAATCATTTTCTTTGCTATATTTTTGAATTAAATCAGTAAATATATTTAGTGGCTTCTCTGTTGGGTGTTCTGTTATTTTATAAGATGAACCTATTAGGTTTTTAAATATTGTTTTTTTATTTTCATAGTTATTTTGATAATTTGGAATTGGGTGTTTTTTAGAATAAATAATCATACAATATTCTTTATCTTGCAAAATAAAATTATTAGTTGGCATTGGATTTGTTTTTTCTCAAAAATAAAAATCAAAATTCATATTATTTTTATAAACCCAATCTAAATAATTTTTAATTTGTCATCTATTCATTCAAATTAACATAAATTTAGTTTTTGAAATTCGATAAAACTCATCTAAATAAATATTTATATCAAATGAATTATGCAAATTATTATCATAGATAGCATTAATATATTTATTTATACTTTTTGATATATTATTTTCATTTATTTGCTCGTTTTTTCTTTTTGGTAAATTATATAAATAGGGTGGATCAGTTAATATTAAATCAATGCTATCATTTTTTAAACTTTTAATAAAAGTTAATGCATCACCATTTATTAATTTTCCTAAATTTGTTTTAAACATTTTTATTCCTCCTTTTTTACTTTTTTTTGCTTTTTTTAATAAAAAAAGCAAAAAATTAACAAAATTCTTCATAAAAATTAAAAAAAATAAGTAAATTTACTTATTTTTTTAATTATCTTTTTTTCCAAATCCTGCTTTTTCTTTTTTGTTTGCTTGAATTTCAAATCGATATCTTTCAAATCCAGAAACAAAAAATAATACTTGTCCTTTTACACTACGAGCAATATAATCTTTTTCTGCTGATGTTAATCCACCATAACTTTTATATAAATTAATAACTTTTTCTAAGTCGTTAGGTTTTAAACCCATAATAAATGAATATTGACTATTATTAATAATTTCTGTTGTTTTCTTTAAAATTATTTCATTTTCTACAAAATCAGCGATATTTTGTGTTGCTACAACCAATGCACCATTATATTTCCTTATCCTTTTTGACATTTGATACATAAAATTTAAAGAAACTGGATTATCTTTATCGATTGCTAAATGAGCCTCATCAACAATTATTACAATTTCATTATTATCTTTAAAACGATTTTCTTTTACTTCTTTTTTAATAATATTTAGCATTAAAATTAATTGTGCTGCATTTGTTTTTTTATCATCTAAATCAAACAAATTATAAACATCATAAACAATAAAATTGTTATTAAATTTTAATGTTGTGGAACCATTTCAAAGTGCTTGATATTTTCCATCATTTAAAAAATCAGTTGCTATTAAATCCATAAATTCTTTTAAAAGTTCATTTTTATTGTTTTTATATTCTTTTTCCAATAAAGTATAAAAATCACTCAAAATTGGAAAATCATTATTTTTAATTTTTTTAATATCACTGTTATTTGAAATATTAAATTGATGATATAATAATTTCAAATATTTTGTTAATAAATTAATTTCTCGCCCGTTAAAATCAGGATAAAGCGTTTTGAATCATTGTTCTAAAAATCGTAAATGATTTGATAAAGGTGACGAGCTATTATTTTCTAATTCATCAATAAAATTATTATCTAAAATTTGTAGGGGGTTTATTTTTCCTATCGAAGCGTCTCCTGCATCAATTCAATTTCCATCATAATAAGTGCATAATTCTTGGTATTATCGTTCAGGGTCAATAACAATAACTTTTCGTCCCATCTTAATATGATGATTTATCATTTTTTTTATCATAAATGTTTTTCCCATTCCTGATGTGCCAATTATAAACATATTATGGTTGGTTCTTTTACTTGTGCTTTTAAATTGATCTCACAATACAACATTTCCCATATTATTTGTTCCTAAGTGCATTCCTTGTTTATCATATAAAACCACTGTCAATAAATGGAAACGATGCTGCTAAGGTACTTGTTGGCATTTCTCGACCATATTTTTTTATTATGACCTTATTGTTATAGGGTATAAAACCTTTTAAACCATTAAATTGTTGATATCATAATGGATTAGTTTTAATATCCATTTCTTTTAGTGATTTTGTTAATCGTGTTTGTGCTTGTAGTAATGTTTTTTTATTTGTTCCATAATTTAAAAATAAAATATTAACATTTTTTAATAATTCACCACCACCATTAACCTCATCAATTAAATGATAGTATGTTTCTAATTCATAGTTATTTTCATTTGTATTAACATATGATTTTGTCATTACTTGTCTTGTTTGTGTTGTTTGAATGGCACTGTTGATCGCTTTTTTTGTTTCATCATAATTTAAAGGATTTATATTTCAAATAATAGTTTGCTCATTTGAAAATAAACATGCCCCTCATAAATCATTAATAAATAAAGGATAGTCCTGAATAGTATTAATTGAATAATATAAATCATTTGCTATAAAATAATTTTTTTTAATATCTAGATAATTAAATTGCAACAATTTTGCTAAATTATCTTTATTTTTATTAAAATCTGTTTTATTTAATGGTTTTTCATATGGATTTCACATTAATTTTAAGATTTTTGTTATTTCGTAATTAGATAAAGTATTACAATTAATTTTTCCTTTATATAATTTATCTTCTAAAAATAATATTTTTTCATTTAAATCTTTTTGACTATTTCCATATACAAAAATAAAAAAACATTTTTCAGTTTTAATCTCATCGTTTATTTTAATTAATTCTTTTTTTAAAAAAGCAATATTATTTTTAATTTGTTTTGTGATTTTTACAAATTGATTAAAACTAATTTCTTTGTTTTTATAACGAATTTGCGTTTTATTAGTTTGTTTTTGTAAATATTTAATGTTGTCATCAAAATTTAATGGTAATTCTAACTTTAAAAAAGTTATTGGAAAATTAGCAAATTTAAAAACATCTTGCAAATCTCGTAATCTTAATATTTGCTCTTCATTACTTAATAAAGTAATATCGAACCCCTTTATTTTAATTGCTCCAATTAAGGTCTTTTTTAAAGTACCTTTTAAAATTCCATGTGTTGAAATATAATTACTATCAATAACTTTATTATACGGAACCAATAAACTTGTTTTGTTTTTATTATATTTTTTATAACTAAATAGGAAATTTATTTTATAATACAAGTATTGTCATCCTTTTAAATTAGTCTTTTTATTTGTGATAATTAATGGTAAGCTAATTAAAATCATTATTGATGATGAAAATAATTTTATTCATAGTTTTAATTGAAAACCAAATATAAACATAATTGTTAATCCAACTCAAACAGCAATTATCAAAACATCTGTTATTGTTATATTGCGTCAAAATCGATATTTGGCGTCTTTTAGTTTTTTTGGTATTATATTTTTCATATTTTGCACCTCTTTCTTTTTTTTCCTTGCTTGAATTTGCCTAATTTTTTGATATTATTTTAGTGTGATATTGATAAAAAAATTATGACTTTGATTTATTATTGGATTTTTTATTAGTTTTTCTTATAATTTATTTACTTTTTTTATTTATAATTTAATAAAAAATAAAAAAAGTAATATTTCAATTTGAATAACCAACCATTTAAAAAAATATTGTGTTAAAGAATTAAAAAAAATTGGCATGTCTGTTATTTTAAATCTTGGTATTATGATTATAATATTGGTTATTGAGTATATGTTTCTATATTCTATTTTAGAATCAATTAAAATGGTTAGTCCTAATTTTAATAAAGATATAATTTATAATAATTGGAATAATTTTGAATTTTCTAAAAATATATATTATTGAATTTTGAATTATTTGATTATTTGTATTTCTCTTCATACACTAATACATTTTGGTTTTATTTTATATTTATATAATAAAAACTAAATTGTACCATAATGTAAAATTATTAAATTTCCTATAAATTCAAAATAAAACAATATTATCAATATAAAAACATATAATAATTTTAATAGATCTCTATTCGTTGGATAATCGGGGTTTTTGTCATTTTTTTGTCTTCTTTAAAAGTTCATTTTAAAAATAAAATAATAATTAATAAATGTAATAATATAAATAAAATAATTAATATAGTTTTCATATTTTGCACCTCTTTCTTTTAATTTAATAATTTTAGGATTAAATGCTTGTACTTTTATATTTTTTCCAACTATAAAATCAAAGTTATATTTATTTCTATCATTTTCATCCTTTTTTATTTTCCAATCAAAAACTAAATTATTAATATTTATTGGTTTACCAATAAAAAACCTTTTTCTTTATATACATCATTTATTCCTTGTTTCTACATAAAAAAACAGCAAGATATCTTGCTTTTTAATTTATTTTCCTTTCCATTTTGACAAAATTAAAAACAGCAACTTTAATTGCTGTTTTTAATAAATATATTTATAATTTTTATTTTTATCTATTATAATCTTTATCCAAATTATATTCTAAATCATTTAATTTTTTTATTAAAGTATTATTTTTTTCAGTTAATTCTTTGTTTTCGTGAATTAGTTTACTTTTATCACTAATTAAATTATTAATTAGTTTATTATTTTGATCAATTATAGTTTTATCATTAGCACGTTCTAATTCAATTAATTTTAAATAATCTCTCTCTTTACCTAATAAATTTTTTTTAATTTCTTCTTCTAAAACATATTTATTTACATTACCTAATACTTCTAAAATAGTAGAATCTTTTTCCTTTAAATTGTCATTTAAAAATTTAATTATCTCATCGTTTTGACCATACAAAGTCTTATTATCATTTTTACCTATTTTATTATTTATTTTTTCAGTATCACTTTTAATTTCATCTGTATTCTTTACTTTTGGTCTTTTCACACTTACTCCGATTATTACACCAATTAAAGTTATTATAGCTGTTACTAAGGTTCCACAAAATCCTCATAATTCACTTGACATATGTTCTTCCACTTTAGTTATTATTCTATATATCAAAATTATAAAACTTACTATAAATGGAAAAAATAATCATGTATATATTCAAATATTAAGAAATTTATCAATATTAAATTTATATTTTTTCATTTTTTCATTTTTCATATTTTGCACCTCTTTCTAAAAAAACAAGATATTAGTTATCTTGTTTTGTGTTATTTTTATTATTTAAATTTTTTTTGTTTTCTTTTTTTGCTCTTTTACCCCCAATTTTTTTATTAAATTGGTTTTTCAGGATAATTAAAGTTATAAATCCACCAGCTACCCCACAACTAATTAAAGTCATAAAAAATAAATTAACTGGTTTTTTTAAAAAATTTTTTCAACCACTTTCATTATTTTCATTTGGTTTGTTAGGAACTGGTTGTTTATTTGGTTTTTCTGGTTTATTAGGATTATTATTCTCTCCATTACCATTATTTTCATTAGTTCCATTTGTTTTATTAGGAATGTTAGGTATTATTCCCTCTGTTGGTGGAATTTCATTTGGTTTTTTGGGGGCATTTTCTGTTATTGGGTTGTTTATTAATTTATATGAAACATTCCCAACTGCTTTTAAACTATTATCTAAAGCATAAATAGTAATTTTTAGCTCACTATATTTATTTTCATGAATTTTTTTCATAAATTCCTGTAATTCATTATCATTAATATTAATCTTTTGACCATTTAATCCTTGTAATGATATTTGATAATCAATATCTTGTTTTAATATTTCATCTAATTTATTAATTTTAAAACCTTGTTTAATATATTCCATAATATAATTATTAAAAATATCATCTTTTGTTTTTTCTTTAAAATTATATTCTTGATTTTGATATTTAATTTTACTTAAATCAATTACTTTATTTTCATCATAATTTAAGTTATTAATAACTTTAAATTCGTTTGTTTCACCAATTAACAACATTGATGTATTTAGTGCTTTGATTTTTAGCATTATTTCTTTTGTTTTTTCTTGTTGATTAGTTATTAATTGTTTTAAATCATCATCAGTTAATTTTTGTCATTGGTTACTTTTATATATTTGAATAATATAATCTTTGTTTATTGTTGCTAACAAACTTATTTTATTAATTTCTTGTCAAGCGTATTTATTAATTTTATTTCTAATAGTTTTAATATCTTTTGTATTCATTTTCAAAGCACTAATATTTAAATCATTTAGTGATTTAAAATTATTGATGCTTTCATTAACTGCTAAATGATTGCGAATATCTGAAACATAATCTCTTCAATATGATAAAACAGCTTCATAAGTTAATTTTGATAAATCATTATCTGAATTTCATTTTTTGTAATTAATCATATAATTTTTTAAATGTTTTCCTTGTATTGTGTTTCAAAAATCATTAGCGTTTTTACTATCAACTGAATTCAAAAAATATCCATAATTTGAACTTTTATTTTTATCAACATAAATAAATTTGTGTTGATAAAATGGTGTTTGCGTATTTCCGTTGAAATCATTAAAGCGTTTTTGTTGAATAATAAAATGAAATCATCCTACACTAGTGTTAATATCTCCGTTTTTATTTTTTTTAATTCATAACCATTTTCAAATTTAGTTTCTAAATTTTCATTTGATAAATAACGAGTAACTTTTTCAATGTTGTCATTATTGTAAAAGTTTTCAAATCCAGCTCCTACAGCACTTGCCTCTGCTAAATAACCAATATCATAATCATTAACATCACTACTTTTTATTAAATTTCCATCTTTGTCAACTGGATCTAATGGAAATGGGGTTTTAGATTGATGGCGAACTCATACTAATTGTTTTTTTGTTCCCGTTTCTTTATTGATTTCTTGATCATAATTAGGATTTTTAATTGTTTTATTATCATTACTGGGATCTTTGATAAATTCACTTGTTAATTTTTCATAATCGATATTTTTTGGCCCTCATCCCATTAATTTTAATTGTAATGATGGGGTAATTGTTTCGATTAAAATTGTTAACTTAAAATTACCATCAACATCTCCCTCAATTTTAGGGTTTGGTCGGTGAATAATTTCAATCTCATATTTATTAACTTTTTCTTTATCATCAAAAGTATATGTGTATAAACCATTAACAGCGTTTAAATTAACCCCATTTATTTTAACAATATCATAATCAGGATCATTATTATTTTCCTTTGGTTCTATGTATTGAAAAAATGTTGTTGTATGGTATTTTATTGTTCCTTTATTGTATTTATTTTCTTTTCCCTCACCATTATCGATAACTTCTTCAATATCATTAATCATTGCAACTCCATTTTCATCACTAATTTTTCCTGGTGTTATTAAAATTCGTTCTTGTAATTTACTTTTTCAATATTTTGTACTTAATGAAAAATTGAGTTTTGTTTTAAAAACTCAATTTTCTCATTGTTCTGTTAAATGATTAAAAATATTAAAACTTGTTTTAAGATAATAATTATTATTTTCTGTTATTAAAGCATAATTAGGTTTAATAAGTTTTTTTCATTCTACTATGTTTCCTTTTTTCCCTAAAATACTAAATATTTTATTATCCAAGATAATTTTAATTGCATTTCAATTACTTTCATCTAAAATATTGGTTGATGTATCACTTTGATAAATAATTGTTTGTTTTAATTCATTTTCAATTCTATTTTTAGCATTATCAATATTATAATCACTATTAAAATTTAGTGGTGTTTTAAATTCTCACATTTCATAATTTTTATTTTGGTAATTATAGATCTGAAAAAATGTTTTTATAAAATAACCATTAGTTATTTTTTCTAACTGATAATTTGGGTTTAAAAATTCAATTCAGCCTTGAGTATCATTATTATCACTTAGTGCTTTTTTGATTTTATTATCTAATTGTGTTTTAATTTGGTTTCAATTATTAGGACTTTGTGGATTATTATCAATATTAGAATAATAATTAATTTCTTTATTTAATTCTCTTGTTAAATTAGTTTTCATATCATTAAAACTAAAACTTGTATTAAAAATTAGTTTATTAATTTTTAATAATGTTTTAGCTCATGTATTCATTGAATTTCATCCATTATGTAAGCGTGAATAAATCAAAAAATCTATTTTAATGCTATCGTTATTTTCTAATTGATATCTTACATCTGCTCAACCTCAACCTTCATTTTGAGTATAACCATGATAATGATTAAAAATCTCTTCTGTTTTGCTATTGGTGTTAATTTTAGCTACATCAATATAATGATATGAATTATAATCTATTTTTTCAGCTTCACTATGATCAACATAACCCTTAAAATCTATTTTAATCTGTTTATATTTATTTTTAAAGTCATTTCAATTACTAGCATAATCTAGTATATTAACATAATAATATGGTGATTCTACTTTTTCTGTATAATCACGACCCCAAACACCACTTGTTTCAGCATAAATATCATTACTTCAATCTATATTTTTTTCAAAACTTGGTGTTGTTGGATTAAAACTTTTCTTTGCATTTTTACTAATAACTTTTTTTTGTTTTGTGATTGAAAAACTATCATTGATGGATGATTTGACAATAAGTGATTCACTTACACCAATCAACGATGTTAATAAACATGATAATATAATCTTTTTCACAGGATATAACCTCCTTTCTGTTTTAAAAATATAATTTTTATTGAAATATTAAAATATAAAATATAATAAATAGTCACCACAAAATAAAATGAACTAGTAAAATAAAACCATAAAATAATCATCATAATATATAACTTTTTTAGTGTCACATGTTTTTATTTTCTTAAAAACAAAACAAGAAAATGTTATAAAACTTATAAATAAAAGAATGTGAAATGAAACCAATAAACAATTAGATAACATATAGTTATTTTCTATTAAATTTGTTTTCATATTTTCGTCCTCCTTTCTGTTTTATTTGATAAATATGATAAAATTAATTTATAAAAAATTAATCTTAAAAAATTAATTAAAGGAGTAAAATTTAATGTTTTTATTTTAAAAAACAATAGAACATTTTTTATATAGTGTCATTTTTTTTAATTTCTTACCACTTTTATTTTGATTATTTTTTCGTTTTTTATTTTGATCTTTAAAGAAAAATATAAAATATAAAAAAGATTAGAAGATGATAAAGATATTTTAGAATATCGTTTTAAAAAATTTTCATAAATTAATATCACAATACCGATGATAATAAATTTATCAATTTTTATTGTTATAAATTTAGCTGTTTATTGTCTTTTATTTTTGATTTTCTTTATTTTTACTGGGTGCAACGCCACTACAAATGAAGTTATGAATATTTTTAAAAATATTATTAATTATAAAATATGGATTATATGCCTTATTTATCTTGAAAATACTTTTATTTTTGCTTTATTATTTTATTTTATATTTAATTTTCATAAATTATCAAAATATAAGATATAACAAAAATTAGTAATTTTGAAATAACGGACCATAATGGTTAAGTTGTTTAACTATTAATGATAATTTAAATTCATTTACAAACTTTGTAAAAATTATTCAACAATTTTTACAAAGTTTTATTTTAATTACTTTCCCACTAACTATTTTGTCATTTTTTTCCAAATGATGACCATCACATTCTATTCTAATTATTTGATGTATTTTATTTTTGTTGCAATTATCACACATATTTTATAACCTCCTTTCTGTTTTAAAAATATTTATAAATAAAAACTTTAATAAATTTGTAATATTTCATTTACCGGGAAGTATTATTTGAACTATTTCATTAATTACAATTATTATTTTTTGTCTAAATAATTGATTAAGAAATAAAACATAAAATAATTTCTATAACATTCATAATTCAAATACCAAAAATTAAAAATAGTAGAGGTAAGACCAAGAAAATTAATAATTTTTTTGAATCAATTTCTTTTTTAACAACAATAAATCCGGTTATTATTTGTCATACAATAGTGATCATAAATAATATAAATATTGTTATAAGTTCAATTTTTCAGTTCATTAAGTCATTCCTTGCTGTTTTAAAAATATTTTATAAATTGCTTTTAAATATTTTTTATATTAAAATACAAAAAAAGGAAGTTTAATAATGGTAATTATAAATACTTTTTTATGGTCGATGTTTTTAATATTTTTATATAAATTAGTTCTTTCTTTTTTATCTATTGTAATTAAAAAAGAAAATAAATTAAAAAAGTGAATGAATAACTATCAGATAACATACATTAAAAATGTTTTTCTAACTTTTTTAATGTATTTAACTTTATTTATTTTTTCATTAATACTAAAAGCAACAACAGATAAAGAGGGGGTTGGTTTAAATTTATTATTATATTTAAAAATATCGCCCATTATGCAAATTCCAATTTTTTCATTTTCATTTACTTTAATAAAAATTATTTGATTTTTAAATAAAAATAATTCCAAAACAAAGAAATTTATTTTATAAAATTTCTTATTTTATATAAAATAAAATCTATGAAATAAAAAAGTATTAAATGAATTGGCATAATAACAAATCAAATTAATCATTCACTCGTATTGTAATTTTTAATTAAATATATTGAATTTGTTAAGAAAAAATATATCCCAGTTAAAAAATTGCCAATTCTAAAACAAAGTATTAAAAATATGAATATTTTTTTCATTTTATTTCAAAGTTGGATATATTAATCCAAACCATAATCCAATTACCAACAAAAATAACACAAAACAACTTATACTAACATATAATATTATTCGGCAAGTTTTTTTGTATTTTGTTAACTCAATTTGTTTTTTCATTTTTTTCAATTTAATACCAAGAAACTTTCATAAACAACCAAACAAACCAATTACAGCAATTGTTCCCATCATTCCTATTATTGTGTTTAACATAATTTACACTTCCTTTCTTTTTTATTTCTTATTTGTGGTAAATAACTTGTAAAGTATTCGTTTCAAAATTCTCATATTTTTGTTTGCATACTTTGTTTTGTTAATAACCAATATGCAAATCCCTCTGCCAATAAATCGTCATCATCGCTCAATCCATAATTACTATTGGCAAATATCCTTAACGCTTTTTCTTTGTCTAGTTCTGCAAACTTATTTAAGTTATTAATTTTCTGTGTTAAAAATTGCTTTAAATAAAAAATATGATTGATTTTAAATGCTTCTCAATCATAAAAATAAAAGATATGTCCTAATTCATGGATTAAAATATGCAGAAAATTATTGGTTGTAAATTGTCCTTTGTGTCATTCACTATTTATTGTTTTTTCAAAAGCACAAGATAAAACCTTTTTGTTTAGCAAAATAGTTTGGTGATTATTTGTTTGTCCTAAGACATTATTATCACCATCAATGATATTTTTAATTTCTATTTTTTTTAAAATTTCATTAATATTTGTTTTATTTCAAATATTAGCAACAAAATTATAAAACAATAAAATAAGTTGCTTTAAATTATCTTGGTATTGTTGACAAATATTAACAAGTAAATTTTGTCAGTAATTTTGTTGTTCTATTTTTAAATAAACTTGTAGTTGTTGAAAAGTGCTAAATTCTGTTTTAAATTTAATTGCTAAATTATTATCTGCTTTGCTTAAAAAAGCATTTGTTAAATTTTTGATTGTATCTGTCTTATAATTATTAAAAAAAGTTCCTTTATAACCTCGCTGTTGCATTAAAACGGAATGGGGCAAGTATCTTTTTTCTAAATCAATATTTGTTTCTGAATTAACTTTTAAAACATTTTCTAAATTAGGAGATAAATGTGCTCTGTTATTTGCAATATTTTCACAACTAATCAAATTAATTGTACTTCCACACGATAACAAAAACATTGATAACAAACTAAGTAATTTTTTCATCCATTTTTGTTTTCCTTTCTATTTTGACAAAATTAAAAAAAGCAACTTTAATTGCTGTTTTTAATAAATATGTTTCTAATTTTTATTTAATTTTTGTTTATTTTGTAAATTTATTAATGTTTTATAAAAATTTTTAACTAGTTTAAGACAACCTGGGTCATCTTCTTTATTTTCTTCTTTATAAAATTCTAATTCTTCTTGTAAGTCATCTGTAATATTTCCTTTTACATCAAAATTAATAGATGGATATTGATGATAAAAACTTGCTACAGGAGATATTCTAAATCCAATCCCTGTTGCATTATCATTTTTATCAAGATAAACATCATATATTTGAATTCAAATATTTTGTTTAATTTTTTTTAATTCTTCAAAAAGTTCTAATTGCTGTGGTTTTCAATTAATATCATTTAAAAAACCACTATTTTTCCCTTTTCCTTTTTTTTATCCCTATAAATATTAAACTCTTCTGATTCTGGGTCAAATAAAACTAATGCCATATATTTTACCTTTCTATATTTGTTTCTTTTAATTTTAGTTCCATTTCTAAAATTTCTTTTTTTAAGCGTAAATTTTCATTTTCAAGTGATAAGTCAGGTTGTTTTTCCATTTCTTTTGCTTTCAGAGATTCTAATTCACTTTTTAATTTCGCAATTTCTGCTCGTTGTGCAGGAATATCTCTTTCATAAGCTTTAATTAGTTTAATTTGAGTATGATTTTTACCAAATTTTTCTACTTGTGCTTTATTAAATCTTAAATTATCTTCATTTTCTTCCAATTCTTTTTCGCGAATTTGAATGCGATATTCGAGAAATGGAATTGCTCCGCTTTTGTAGGCGTCATATCATTCTCAAGCTTGATCTCAGTCTTTTTGATTTTCTAAACTGTGTTTTTGTTTTAATCTTTGTTGAGGATCAAGATATGATTTTGATAAAAATGGATATCTATTTAAATCAGGAACTTGACGACCAAACTTTTCTAACACTCACATGATATTGTTTTTGTCATCGTCGTTTAATCTATCAATCTTTAAAGTTGATAATCCCCCCCGAGTGCATGAATAATTGCACCGTGAATTTCAGTTGCAATACCTCTGTCATTCATTCTGGCAACGCGTTCTCAGTTAACTTCGCCACCTAATAATCGTCATAATCCCATGATTTATCACTCCTTTTAACTAAATTATATCAAATTTATAATTTTTGTCAGGTGTTTTTTTACTTATGCCTTTTTCTTTTCTGCTTTTCTGGCAGCTTTTTCATCTCATTTTTTCTGTCTAGCATTTGATTTTTTATTGTGTTTTTCATATTTTTTAATTATATTACTTTGTTTATGAACTTTTTTGTTATGTTTCAACTCGCTTTTTGTAGTTGGATTAAGATATGAAAAACTATTTTTGCTGGTAAATTTTTTTTCTACTTTCTCTAGTTTTTTATTTAAAGATTTTTCTCTTATATCACCATAATCTTCTGTTTTTAACTTATTAGTTTTATTACCACTATTTGCAAGTTGTGGATTAAATCTTTTACCAATTGCTTTAAATGGTGTTGCAATCCCAGTTCCAAATTGACGGAAAAATCCTTTTACTCCACCACCACGAGCTGCACCAACTAGTTTACTTGTTGCTAGGGTTGTAACTCCAAGTCCAAAGCCTGCTAAACCAACAATTCCAGTGCGAGAACTCATTCCTTCAGTGGCATGTAAGAAATGGCGAAAGTCAAGGGGTTTTTCTTGGCGAGATTGATTGATTGCTGTTTCATTATCACCTCAATCACCATCACCAGAACCCATCGCGTTCATGGTTTTATCTTCCATTCCAGAACCACCCATTGCCATTGCTTGTTTGGCTCTTTTGCTTTTGGCAAATCCAAATGCTTTTCCTGCTATTTTTCCAGCACCCATTGCCATCATTCCTCCAGCAACAGTTGATTTTATTGAACTCATACCTTCGCTAACTCCAGCTGCTTCACCAATTAAGTTGGCAACAACATCCGAAAACGCCATTACCGCCAATCCGCCACCGCACATAAACAGAATTACAAACAATGATTTTCCAATTCCTTCAATACCTAAACCTGCTAAATTAGTACTTAAAATTGTTTGGATTGTTGTCATAAAAATAAAATATCCCGTTAAAGTCGCAGTCGATGCTAGAAATTTTGCAATTACCATATCTTTTCAGATAAATGCTCCTTTACCGTTGTCAATTGTCATAATAACCATTACTCATGGTGAAATAATAAATAAGAAAAACAATTCAATTATTTTTTGCACCAAAGCAATTCCAATCACAAACATTGAAAATAGCATAAATCATACCCCAAAAACTTCGGCAATCATATTAAAATTACCAATATTGTCAGGATAGGAATAATTGCTTGGTATATTATCACCACTACCATCTCAATTTCAATTTC
The DNA here is from genome assembly GCA_964019725.1 of Spiroplasma endosymbiont of Antitype chi. Lineage (GTDB taxonomy): Bacteria > Bacillota_I > Bacilli_A > Mycoplasmatales > Mycoplasmataceae > Spiroplasma. Next base: position 1,411,608 of record OZ026467.1, read on the forward strand.
CAATATTGTATAGATAGTTTGCAATATTTCCATTTTCACCACCAAATCCTGATGTAATCATTTTAGCAATATTAGCAATTGCAAAATTTGCCAAAAAGAAAAAGATTGGAATTAAAAAGATAAAAACAAACGCTTTACTACCATTTTGTAAAGCAACAATAAATTTTGTTTTTGTTTCGGTGGCATCTTGAAACAAAATTTTAATCATGGTAATTGTAAATATTAAGGAAAATAAACACAAAGCTGTAATGGCAAAATATCAGAATGCCATTGGGATATTTTGAAAACTAAATTCTTGTTTTGATCCAAACATTAGATCACCAACTACACCTCCAGTTAAATAATTTAAAACGGTGTTGAATGATGAAATTAACTGTAATGGCCCTTGTACAAAAATTGATCATATTAATTTATAAAATGCATTAAGTATCATAACTTTTCACTTCCTTTCTTTTTTTCAGCTATGTTCCAATACTAGGGTTATATGCTTTAACAACTTGTAAAATAACATTCATAACAGCAATCACAACTAAAATTATAATAATTGCTATAATTGGCCATTTTAAAGCACTTAAATCATTTGCTCTTGCCTCAGGATTATCAGCGTTTCGCATTATTGAAATTAGAATAATAATTAATTTTCAAATTGCAAAAATAACTGCTAAACCCATAAATACTCCTAAAACAACATTACTTCACAATATAATAACATCCATTATTCCACTAAAATCTGCTGTATTATTTGTTTTCATATTTTCATCCTCCTTTTTTATTTTAAAAATTTGCTTTTGTTAAATTTGTTTCTTTTTTGATAATAAATATTTTTCTTTTTTCGATAATGTTGTTGTTGATTATTAAAATAATTTTTAATATTGTTTTTCTTAATCATTTTTTTTCTTTTCTTTCGAAAGGTAAACAAAATAAATGCAATAATAAATCCCCAACCATAAAATTACAATCAATTCCAAGAGCAATTAAAAACAAAATAGGAGAAATTACTAACAACAAAATTCCAATAATAATTGTTAAAGGATATAAAAGTCATTTTCATCAAATATTTCTTTTATTTTGCATCTCTAATTTTTCTTTTCTATTTGAAACATGGCTGTAAAAATTTTTTCTAACACACCAACAACAATGCTATTGCCAGCTTGTTTATAAAGTTGGGTATCTGAAACAACTTTACTTGCTTTATCAAAATCTTTATTTCTATATCCCATTAATAATCAACATTCTCGCGGAGTTAATACTCGTAAAAAGTATTCTTTTTCATCAATTAAAAAAGATAGTATTTTACTACTATCTTTTTGTTGAATTTTATTATCAATCATAAGATTATTTTTTGTTATATCATTAAAAATATTAACTTGATTATAATTTCTCAGATTAATCATTAATTTTCCATCATTAAATTTTTTTATATCATTGGGAATTGCAATAATTCCTGCGTTTCCTCATCGCATTTGTTTTGTTGTAATTGTATAAGAATATTGTTGAATGATTTTAAGTTTATTGTTTTCAATTGCTTTCTTCATTGATTCTTGTCTAATAAAATATTTTTCATTTACATTGTTTTCTAAAATATCTTTTACTAAAAATTTTAAATTACAAGACTGTGGATATTGAAATTTAAAATCTTGCTTTAATGTTGAAATCATAAACAATCGTTTTCTATTTTGAGGAATTCCATAATCTTTAGAATTCATTGTAAAATATTGATTATGATATCCAATTTTATTAAGTTGATTTTGTAGATTTTGAAATCCAACAAAAAACTTTTTACTTAATAAATTTGGTACATTTTCCATTAAAAGATATTGGGGTTTTGTTACCATTGTTTTTATTAAATCAACAACTTTATAAGCTAAACCACTTCGCTTACCCTTTAATCCTTTTCCGTTATTATTGGCATTTGATATATCCTGGCATGGAAATGATCAAGTTATTAAATCAGCATACGGTAAAGTTTCTAGTTTGGTAATGTCACCTAAATTTGGTGTGTCATAATCATTAAATATTGCTCGATATGATTTTTCAGCGTATTTATCGTTATCACAAAAAGCAATTATTTTGTGATTAATTCCAATTTTTTCTAATGCTTTTCTTTGACTCCCAATCCCAGCAAATAATTCAATTACTTTAATCACAATAAAATTTGCACCTCTTTCTAAAAAACAAGATATTAATTATCTTGTTTTATGTTATTTTCATTATTTTTGTTTTTTTTATTTTCAATTAGTTCTCAAATTAACAAACCAATCATATATATAAGTCCGCCACTAATTACAATGTTAAAAATACAAATCACAACATATGCAATAAGACTTAAATTATCTTCTTTTATTCATCCTCTACATAAAATTAAAAATGTAGTCATTAAACCACACTCTATAATTCCAATAACAGCACCCATTAATTTCAATAAATTAATTTCTTTAAAAAATTTTTTCACATTAAATCATTCCTTTCTTTTAAAATTTATATATAATTTATTTATATTTTTAATTTATTAATTAAAATTAAATTAATAAAAAGGTAAAAAATAAAAAAAAATAAATCAACTAATATGGCGTGGCCGTCTTATATTTTTTATTTAATTTGTATTTTTGTTTGTATTTTTATATTTACTTTTGTTTTAGGGTTTTCTGTATTAATCATCATTGAAAAATATTTAATAAAATTAGATAATAAAAATTATTTATTTTATCTTGTGCCAATAGGAATTTCTATATTTTCAATTTCTAGTTGATTTCTAGTAAAAAGCCACTTTGGTGTTTTAATTATTGATAAATTATGAGTTTTAGATAATAAAAAAATATTAAAAATTAAGCATTTGAATATGTATGTTGAAATAAAAAACAAAATAAAAAATGAATGTAAAGAATATAATTTTGATATTCAAAATCATTATTTATTAAATAAGATTGATAAAATTATTAGCGCTTATTTAGAGAGTAAAGCACAAAAATAATATCTGGATATTTTTTTCATTATAAATATTATGAATATATTTACAAAATGGACAATTAATCATTTTTGCACCTCTTTCTAAAAAACAAGATATTAATTATCTTGTTTTATGTTATTTTCATTATTTTTGTTTTTTTTATTTTCAATTAGTTCTCAAATTGAACAAGTAGTATTCCATATAAGTGTTAAACTAAAAATAATATTAAAAATACAAACCACAGCATATGCAAAAAGACTTAAATTATCTTCTTTTATTCATCCTCTACATAAAATTAAAAATATAGTTGTTAAAACACACATTATAATTGATAAGCAACTAAAAAATAATCTTAATTTATCAATTTCTTTAAAAAATTTTTTCACATTAAATCATTCCTTTCTTTTACAATTTATATATAATTTATTTATATTTTTAATTTATTTATTAATTAAAATTAAATTAACAAGGAGGTAAAAAATGAAAAAAAATACTAATTCTTTGTTTGTTTGAATTTTATATTGTATTTTCATATTTTTTGGTTTTATTATTATTGCTGTACCTTTGTTTTCTATCTTATTTTCTTTATTACTATTAATTTCAAATTTCATAATTAAATTTGAAAATAAAAATTGATTATTATATACTATTTCAATAGGAGTTCCAATTTTTTCAATATATTGTTGATTTATATTAAAAAGTAATTTTGGATTAATAATTGCTAATAAACTTTGAATATTAATGAACCATAGAATATTAACTATTAAACATTTAAATATGTATATTGAATTGAAAAATAAAATTAAAAAAGAATGTATAGAATATAAAGTTGATATTGAAAATCATTGTTTATTAAAAAAAATAGATAAAATTATAATTAACTATTTGAATTTTTTAAAATAAAATGATTACTTATATTTTTTTATTTTGTTTTTTTTATCTATAAATTCCAAGACTTCATATAAAGTTGATAGTATAAACAAACTACCAAAAGCAAAATTAATAACACAAAAATAAATATATATTGAAAAATGTAATAAATTTTCTTTTGATGACCATTCCCTACATAAAATTAAAAATGTAGTCATTAAAACACAAATTATAATTGATAGTAAAATAATAAACAATCTTCACTTATTAATTTCTTTAAAAAATTTTTTCACATTAAATCATTCCTTTCTTAATTGTTTTCTTTAATTTCATCTGTTGATATATTTTCTTTATTTAAATTGTTTTTGTTTTGTTTTTTATTTTTAATTAATTGTAAAATTTCAAAACAAATACACAATATAAGTAAGCTAGCAATGACAATGTTAAAAATACAAACCACAACATATACAAAAATTCCGCCACTATAATTTATTAATTCCCTACATAAAATTAAAAATGTAGTCATTAAAACACAAATTATAATTGATAGGAAACTAATAAATAATTTCAATAAATTAATTTCTTTAAAAAATTTTTTCACATTAAATCATTCCCTTTTTAATTTTTTTTGTATTTTTTACTTTATTAATGCTATAATTTAAAAAAAGAGGTCAAAAATATGACTATGATTATAAAATAAAAAATAATGAACATTATGAAAAACATAGTATAAATAGTAATTTGCCAATTTGTTATTCTTGTGGTTTTAATGAAAAAAACAATAAGCCAATTAACATGTGTAAAGTTAAAACCACAAGAAATAAAATATCTATAGAATATGTTGAATCAGACTCAAATGGCGAAATAGAATTAAATTTTTGCGTTGATTGTGTATTATATGTTTTTTCTAGTGGAGAAATTATGGCATTAAATGGAGCCAAAATGACAAAAAGATATGGTAATTCTGGAATTTGAAAACAATTAGAAGAAAAAATAGGTTATTAATAACAAGGACTGTACAATTAACTTAAATTAACCATGTCTAAAATTTTGCTTATAAAAAAATAATAAACAACTTTATCAATTGCATTAGGTTGTTTTTGTAATTTTTTGTTGTTATTCATTTAAGAATAATTAAGAATTAATTATTGAGATACAAAATTTTTGACATACTCGACCTATTTAAATAATTGTATATATTTCTTTAATTGTGGATATTGTTAGCATGATAATCGAATTATCAATCTTATCTTTATTTTTAAAACTTATTTTATTTTCAATTTTATTTATTAATTCTTCTAAAGAAATATTTTTATAATAATTTATAACTATTGTTTCTTTAACCATTTCTTTTCAAAAACTATCATAGGTATCTTTTATATTTAAATTAATTTTATATAACAAATTATCTAAATTATTAATATTTGTCTTAATTTCTGATTTTAATTTTTTCACATTAAATCATTCCTTTCTTAATTTCTTTTAACTTCATCCAAAATAATTTTTGTATTTTTAATTTTTGTATTTATTTTTTCTAAATCTTTCTGATCAAAATCACTATTTTTAATTTCGCTTAATAAATTTAAAGCACTATTTAAGTTGTTTATTTGTTTTTCTAACAACTTGATTACTTGTTGTTTTTGTTCGTCTGTAAACTCATTTTCTTTTTGACATAGTAAAATTTGATATTCGCAATTATTTAGTTCAGACATTTTAATAAATTTTTCTGCTTGGGTTTGCTTTAATTCTATTTGATAATCTGTTTCGTTTTCATAATCATTTTTACTATTTTCAATTTCTTTAATTACTTCATTATATTCTTTTATTTCTGCTATAATTTTTTGTTTTAATTTTTCATAGTAAAAAAAATCTTTGACTATTGGTAATTTTGGTTTTGATGGTGGTAATTTTAGTTTGTTATTTGCAATATTTCCACAACTAATCAAATTCATTGTACTTCCACACGATAACAAAAACATTGATAACAAACTAAGTAATTTTTTCATTTTTTTATCACATCCTTAATTTTTTTGAACTATAAAAAAGATAATTTAAATCAAGTTATTAGTATTTTATATAATTGCAGAATTTTAATGAAAATATTTTATTCATTAGTTGTGAATAGGTAATTTAATTTATTAAATTAATTATCATTTCTAAATTATTTATTATCATTTCTTCTTGATTCTTTTGTAAACAAAAATAACAAGTTTCTCAAATATAAAATCCTTTGCTAATTTTTGTAGAATTAGTTAATTTAAAACAATTATTTTTATTTTTACAGCCATTATTTTTTATTTCATTAAAAAAATCATTATGATATTTTAATTCTTGAATTAATATTTTTTTCATGTTTGTTGTATCCTAAATAAAAACCATTATCTCAATAATTATCATTTTCAATATTTTTTCAATCTTTTAGTATTTTTTCTCATTGTTTTGGTGTTACTTCTTTTATTTGAATTTTAACACTTTTATAACATTTATTATGTTCGTTAATTAAATCATTTAGAAAATCATCATTAACATCACTCTTGTTTTTCAAATTAAACTGTTTTTTGTTTGCTTGTTTTAATTTTTCAAAAGATAAAATTAAATTTTTTCCCACAATATTACCAATTTTATTATTAACGCTACTATTAACTTCATAATTTTTATTTTCATCAATTTCTAAACTAAAATAATTTTGATAACTTGATAAACCTAAGTAATTTTTATCTAAAATAACGCAATCTTTTTGTTTGTTTATTAAAATGTGCGTTTTATTATTTATTTCTTGTGAAATTAAATTTTGGTTTAAATAAATTTTTTTTATCACATTTAACTCCCCCCTTTATTTTTTACATTTTTAGCATTTATAAAATTTATTAATCGTTAATCATTCTGAATTTAAAATAGTGAACTCTTGTTCACATCTAATACAATCAATAATTATATTTCCATTTAATCTTGCTTTGGGTTTTGAATAGTCTTTTTTTTATGATAATCACCTCGCTTTTTTTGCTTTTAATTTTATTTTTCCTAAAATTAATATCCAATAGTATTTTAAAAATAAATAATTAATTAAACCAAAAAATCACTTCTTAACGAACTGGTTCTATATTTTTGTCTGACTCTTTTTGTCATTTAATATCAGATAAATAATTTATCACTGTCACTGTATAACTAAATTTATCTTCAACTAATTTTATTTTCCTTACTTTCTAACTTACTTGGTAAATTATTAATATCTTTAATTAGGCAATATCTATGATTATTACTTTCACAATATTTTAAGTGCATTTCAATTGTTATTTCATCAGTTTGTAAACTTTCTCAATCATATGTAAGTTTATCTTCTTCACAAAATAAATAAAAGTCTTCTTTAAATAAATATTTTGATTTTAGTTTTTTAATTTCTTTATCTTTTTCAGCAAGTTCATTTTCATATTTATTTATTAAATTTTCTAATGTTTTTAATGCTAAAGCACTATTACATAATTTAATTTCTTGTTTTATTTTTACAATTAATTCTTTAACTTTGTTAAATTTAATTGATTCTGTTATTGTCATTATTTTTATCTCATTTCTTTTTTATTTATCAAAAATAAAAAACCAACTAATTTTAATAAATAGTTGGTTTAATTTTTTTATCGTATTTGATTTAAAATGTTTTCAATATTATTAACTTTATCAATTAAAGCTTTCATAATTTGTTCTAAATTGTTTAAATTGTTTTCTGTTGTTGTTTTAATTTAATTAATTAAATCGCTAATTGTATTTTTGATATTATTTTCAATCATATATATTTTCATTTATTAATTTATTTTTTTATTGATAGAAAGAGAGAAATTAATTAACTTTCTTATCCTTTTTCATTTTATTTTTCACTAGTTATTTATTAAATAACTTTATTGCTTGTTCTCTTTTAGGTAGAGTTTCCCTTAGGTATGATTTGGTTAATCACTTGCGACTACTCTTCTGCCCCATGTAGTACTAATTTAATTAGTTGATTAACCTTATCAGATTTCCTCCCACTTCGTTTATTTTTTAGTGTTCCAGCTTGACCACTTTGTAAAATTTCTTAAATTTATTTATACCTATTATTCTAATTTTTGATATTAATAATTTTCCATTTATTTTGTTCAAAAATTAATTTTTTAATAATTTGGTGATTATTTTTGCATTGTAAAGTCAAAAATCAAAGATTATAACTTATTTTTTGTTTATTAATAAATTCTAATCTTGCTAAACAATGCCTAGCATACTTTTTACAAAATCAACCACCTTTTCTGTTTTTGGTTAATTTTTTAAAGTACTTGTTTATATAACACTGACATTTATTAATTAATACTGTATTATTTGTTAATTTAATTTTTAACTCTTTTCAACATAGTTCTTTTAAAGACACTTTTCAAAACCTCCTTATAAATAATAAGATTTCTAAATTTTTTTATTGTGGAACACTTACCCTTTAACAATTGCATATTAAAGATTTATCCCCAAAAACCACTATAACTCATTTATATTGCCTAAATGAATTGCCTACATTGTGTCGTAGCGGTACGGCTACCCCTATATTAGTTTATACTCACTTTTCTGGAGCGACGACATACCAGACAGAAGAGTTTATATCTAGTTGTTTTTGCTGTTATTTTTTTCAACTAAGCAAGGTTAACGACAATTTTAACCCAATTAAAAAAGATAGAATTTTATATCTATCTTTTTCTTATTTTTTGGAAATTTTATACCAAACGATAACTTTACGCGGTCAAAAAATACTAAGTGTTTTAGGAACAATCGGATTAACAGCAATAAGTACAACATCATTAATTAGTTGTAAAAAACCAAATAATAGTGAAAACGGGAGTAATAAACCATATCCACAACAACCACCAAAAAATAGTAAATGAAAATTAAATGAATACTCTATTTCGCCGGACAATAAATGTTATATTGCAATTGTTAAAAAGAAAAAAACCGATAACTTTTCCATCATAAAATTTAATTTTTCAAATGAATCTGTTTGAAGTGTTGGAGCACCATATCATATTATTAATGGAACATTATATATTGTTAATTCATTTTATCAATGACAAAACAATAATGAACCAACAAGACCAACTGTTAACAAAGACACTGGTGAAATTACAGATTGAAAAGAATAAAAGGACTAGTAAAGTCCTTTTATTATATTAATCGCACAAATTTCATAAATATAATTAATAAGAATAAATTAGTTATTGTACTATACAATGCGGGACTAAATTTTCACACTTCGAATGTTTGACTAAAAAAACTCTATATATTGTTTGAAATATTTTTCCAATACCGCTCGCTAACTCGTTTACTTGTTTTATACCAGGGATATTATTAACGATTCAAATTTTCGCATTTCTGATATGACACGCTAAATTATATCAACTACAACTTTCATATTGCACTTGTCATCATTGACTATCAGGAAATAGTCCACCGTTATTAATTTCTTGTCAGTTATAAATACAAAAATTAAAATCATAATAACGGTACATATCATTTTCTTTTTGGGCTTGTAATTAAAAGACATTATAACCGATTTTTTGTTCTTCTATTTTTTTATATTTTAAAACATATTTATTTTTTAAAGTTCCTTAAAAAACATAACCCTCATTTTGATTAATATTATAATCATTTGCAACAGAAAAATCATAGTTAAATACATCTCTCCATAATATTAGTGTTATAAAACCGATTTTTATAAGCAGAATACATCTTAAAATCTAATGATTTATATTTATCAGAAAAATAAAAATATCGTGGGTAAATTTTAAAACCATTATTTGCTAATAAACCATATTTTTTATTATATCCTTGTGTATAAGTATTATTTTCTAAATCAAAAATTGTTCTTAAATAATCCTTATAAAAATTTTTAGATATAACAAACATACTATTTAATAATTATTTAAATTTATCATAAGAAACTAAAAACTTTTTCTTTTGTTCTTCAAATTCTTTTTTCTCTTTTTCGGTTTTTAAAACTTTTTTATTATTTTCAAATTTATAAATATAGTTATTGTATTCATCGAAATATTTTATTGATCTTCCATTTTCATCTAAAATAACATCTTTAAAATTTTCTAATTTTAAACCAAAAAAATTAATTAACACAGTATCATATTGTAAATTATCAATATAACCACTTTCTATAAAATTACTCCGATTTTGAAAAGAAGGTACCAAAGCATATGCAAAAAAAGATTTTAAAAAGTTATTAATATCTATTTTTGACCTTTCATCTGTTCAAAAACTTCTTTACCAGTATTAGGACTATTACCTTGATAATAATTATATGTTTCAGCACTAAAATTAAAGATATTTTCTTTTATCTTTCATAAAAGAAAATAAAAATCCTAAATCATCGGTATACCGATAGCTATTATAATCATATCCATTCCAATATTGTTTAAGATGTATTAATTCTAAACTACCAGCAATAAATATTATTATCTTTATTAATTGTTAAAACCATCCGATAAATTGATTTTTTAGTTAAAATATTACCAGTACTAGACTTATTAAAATTATTAATAATTTCAAAATCAAAAATTATTCTTTGTGTTCCAACAATAGAACTCTCATAATCGGGATTACCGCCTTGTTGAACCCTAATATTTTCTTGGATAATAACATCTAAATAATTATTTAAAAAATCTTTAACTTTATTTTGATTATTAACACTTCAATCTGTAATTTCACCAGTGTCTTTGTTAACAGTTGGTCTTGTTGGTTCATTATTGTTTTGTCATTGATAAAATTAATTAACAATATATCATGTTCCATTAATAATATAATATGGCACTCCAACACTTCAAACAGATTCATTTGAAAAATTAAATTTTATGATGGAAAAGTTATCGTTTTTTTTTATTTTTAACAATTGCAATATATCATTTATTGTCTGGCGAAATAGAGCGTTCATTTAATTTTCAATTATTTTCAATTAAATTAACTGATTATAAATCATTTATATTTGTTTTTAATTTATTTAACATTTGTGTTAAATTATATTTATTTGTAAAAGAATAAACAAAATTGGTTAATTCTCTTAAAAATTTGTTTTTTATCAACATCATAAAATTTGTTAATGTTATACTGCTTAACATAGTTATCTCAATTTTTATATAAATCCATAAATTTATCACTAGATTTATCATAATAAACACCATTTGAATAACTATCCTTTAAAAAATCTAATTATCATTTATCATTATAAGTTAATGATTTTGATGTTTTTAAAGTAGGATTAATAAAGTAATTGGTATCACTTCAATTTTCAAAAAAAAGTACTGCGCAAAAACATTGTATTAATAAAATCAGTTTCATTTATACCAGTTTCTACACTTCGCTTTGTTCTTATTTTTTCTGTTGTTTGTTGTGATTGGTGGTTTTGTTGTAATGTCATTGCCCCTAACGAGAAAAAAGAAATCAATAAAATTGGTACAAACGAAAATAATACTAAAAACTTACGCATTATTCTCTACCAACTTATTTTTACGATTTTCTTTTATTAATTTGATAATTTCATTAAATAAATAACCATAAAAATAATGAATTATTAAGATATATCACAATATATCAAATCATAAACCATAAATTATATAACCATTTATACCAGAATATTTCTCTTTTAATTCTTCAATCGTTGAAACTGTATCTAAAATACATACAAGTGTTAACGAAAAACTTATAATAAGATATAAAATTAAATCAACACAAGAAATAAATAAACAATTTTGTTTCTTTTCTTTTTTATTTTTTAAATTACTTTTCATAATTTCACTCCTAACTATACAATGTTTTTGAAATAATAAAACCAATAATATATAAACTTGATATTGTTAACATTAACGGATGACTAAATAAAATCGCCATTTTACCAAAAATAGATAATAATCAAGTATCAGAATTATATAAATCCATAATAATATTTTTTGCTGATGTCAACTGATTAATAATAACTGTAATAAAACCAGTACCAAATATAGCGATTGCCGCTACCAATAAAACTAACTTAATCATATAAAATCAACTCCTTACTTATTTTTTTTATTCTTTTAGTGTTATTAATTCTTTTAAACCCTTGTTCTCTTGTTTTTGCTTGTTTTGCTAAACTTGATAACTGTTGTTTATTGCGACTAACTTTAAATTGTTTTCGTTCTTTAATATGTTTTTGTAAACCTTGTTTAGTACTAGAAACACTCCGAACAGTAGCGCCGTATAGTTTAGAACTATTGATAACACCGCTTTTAACCGCTGAACCTAAATCGTTATAATTAGTTGATGTTCAGTGAATTGCATAAATTGATAACTTAATAACCATAAAAAAGATTAAAAAATAAGCAATCGTTATATTTGTCATTGGTAATTTAGTATTTCAAATTAAATCAAAAACAAATAAAAAAGTATCAAAAATAAAACTAAAAATATTATTTCAATTATCGTTATTAACGCTTTCACTTAATAAATTACTCATCTTTTTTCTTTCCTTTCCCTTTTTTTGCTTTTAAATTTTCTTTCAAAATATCAATATCAAACAATTCTAAGCGTTTTTTATTATTTAATTTTGATATATCTTTTCAAAAGTATTCTTTTTTATTAATAACTTCATCATTTTTTAAATCACGAACAAAACTTAATCAATGACTATCATATTTATTAGCAAATTCAAGCGGAATAATTATCTTAAAAAACCGAATTCCTAAACCAACATCCGATTTATGTTTTGCTCGTTTTCCTTCTGCTGTTCGTTCTACTGATTTTGTTTTTCAAATTTTATAATCCGTAATATCTTGGAAAATACCAATTCGCATAACAAAACTACGATTAAAAATATTACATAATTTAGATTTAACGGGTTTTTTCAATGAAATCGGAATAATAATACCACTTGCTAAATGACGAATATTATTTTACATCATTCCCTCGCGCTGTACGGTAAAAATCGCTCTATTTTTAAAATGTCTTGCTAAAACCATCCACACACTTTTACCACCATGAACTTTTTTAACTTCGTGGGGACGACTAGTTCCATCAATATATAAAAAACTCTCATCAAATAAAATTAAACTATCATCAGGTGGTACTAATTTAGTTCTATCAGTAAAATCTAAATTATTAAAAGTTAAAAGTTTTATTGCATCATCTTCAATTGGATAATTACTATAAATTTTCTTCGTTAAAAGTTTCATAACTTGTGATAAAAAAGTTAAAAGTAATGTTTTAGCAGTTCCTAATTTACCAATAATTACGGATAATGGATTATCTCAAATAAAGTAAACTAAACGAAAGACATTTAACTGATAAAAAACATTTTTTAAAACTCACCAAATAAAATAAACAGATTGTAAAGCAAATAATAGTCAAAATACTAAACCAGTATAATTTAATGAAATTATTCAAAGTAATAAATCAATTAAACTAAACAAAAACATTGAACCACTAATATAACAAAAATTTATTAGAAAAAATACAAACTTTTTCATTTTACCTCCAATAGTTATTTATAATTAAACTAGTATTATTATGGTTTTCTCTCCCCACAAATCAAAAAGGAGAGTGATAAAAATTAAAAAAATTTTAAAAATAATTTCAATATTATTGCCTATTATTGGAATTATAAACTTTTTAATTAATCCTATCGGAAAATTAATTACTACAATTAATTTTATGGGGAGAAAAAACCATAATAATAACAAAATTTAATTATTTAAAATAACTAACTATTTTAAAAATCATTCACAATAAAAACCAAGTTAAAAACAAAATTAAAATTCAAACACCAACCATCAGAGTTAAATATTCATTTTGTGTTAAATTTCAAGTTGTAATATTTTCAATATTTGTTTTATCTATAAATAAAAAGACATGAATAAAAAACTCTTTTAATTTTTCTCAATCATTTTGCATCTTGAAAAAATCCACATTTTTTGAATAAGTTTAAAAAACATTCCAAAAAATAAAATGATAAATAACACAAACGATATCACATATAAAAATTCAGGTGCATTTGAACCAATAATATAACTAACAAATTGAACTCAATAATTATATAAACTCATTTAATTTAAACTTTCTAAATCATTAATTAATTGTTGTACTTTTTCATCACTTCAATTTGTTAAATTATTATTGTTATTTGTTTTTACTTTTTGAGGTTCACCGGGGAATAATGCTTTTTTCATTTGTGTAAAATAGTTTTTTTTATATTGATTATACAAATCAATTATTTCTGTTCCAGTTAAACATTTTCAATCATGTTGTTTTAAATTTTCATCATATTTTACAATACGATAAGAATTATCATAAATCAAACCGATTGCTACTTGTTCAGAATATTTTTCACTCGGATAAATAAACTTATTACTCAATCAAAAACCAATATGGCGATTATGATTAGATAAATTTATAAAACTTGCTTTATCTGTTTCAAAAGGGATAAGTTCCTTATAAATAAAATAATTTGCTATATTCTGATTTTTCTTAACAAAATTACTCAATTTTATCAACTCCTAACTAATTATTTGTTTAATAAACAATGTTATATTTAATGTTTATATATTGCTTATTTATTGATAAAAACATTGATTATTAACAATGTTATACATAATGCTAATATATTGTTTATTTAATGTTTAATAAACAATGTTATTAACAATGTTAAATATATAAAATAGTAAAAATTGTCACACTGAAAAATACTATTAAGTTTTAAAGTAATAGTTATATAAAATAAATTAATAAAAAATGAATAAACTAGTGTGCCTTAGTTTTGTTTAAAATAACTTAGAATATAGCGTTATATTCTATTAAAATCCTTTAACCATATGACGGAAAAAGTTTAATATCTTAATAATAATAAATAATCCAAATGGAATTAAAATAATTCACGCATCGCCTAAAAATGTCATTAATTGCGGTAAAATACCATATACAGCATCTTTTACTTTACCCATTGCATTAACTAAACCAGTCCAAATGGAATTCATTCCATCACCAAAGCCGATTTTTGTAACTGTTTCAGTTAATAAATTCATTATTTTTTATCCTCCTTTTTTTCAAGTTCTTTTTTTTCTTTTTTCTTACCTTGAATTTGACAAATTTTTTGATAAATTGATAAACCAATTCACGCAAAAATAACTAACAAAATCAAAATACTAAATATTCATGTTAATCATACTGGCATTATATAACTCCTTTCAATAAATTAAAAAATTGAAATTTGCAAACTCGCTCCGCTCGTTGTCGCTTTGCTCCACTTAAAAAACATTGTTGAATAAATTATCCGCTAATAAATTACGCGGAATAATTTATTCTTTTACTTTTTAATTTCAATATCTTTTGCAATCTTATTGACAATATTAATAACATTATCTTTACCATACTTTTTCACTAACGACCGCAAAATTAAATATTGCTTTGTTTGAATAATTTCAACTCCTTAAAATTTTTAAAAAATTAACAAATTCATAAATATTTTTATACAAAGAGTAAAAACCAAAAATACAAAATGTATATGTTTTCTACACTTGTATTAATATTTATATCAACATTCCCAACTTTAATTTTTTTGTTCATATTTAACTCCTTTAAATTCTTAAATATTTTTTAATAATTTTTAATTACAACATCAATCTGATTTGTTTGACCAGTAGCATTGTTTTTACTTTCAATTTGAACTTCAACAGTTTTATCATTTGTAATATTAATTGGTCAATCTTCGCCCTTACTTTCAATAAAGTAATCAAAATCATTTTCAGTTAAAGAACTATCTACGGCTTTTACCGCTTTTAAAACAACATCCTTAAATTGTGGTTTTAACTGTTCTGGTGTTGTACTTGCTGCGTTTGTAACATAAATGATTGGTTTCTCTATTTTATTAATTTTACTAATATTGATTTTAATTATTTCAGAATGTATTTCACTATTTTCTTTATATACTTCATTAAATCAACTATTAAAAATATTTTTATTAGTATTTTCACTAATATAACTTTTAATAATATTATCTTCTGCTCTGGGCAAGGCATTAAATTCAAATGAATAAGTATCTGCTTCAACATTTTCATTTTTTGTATTGTTTGTTTCATTAGACCTTTTTAAATTAACTCGATAAAGTCATATTCTTCGTTTTTCAGTGTCACCATCAATTTCAAAACCCAATGCCATTTCTTTTGGTTGAATATTTGATTTTTCAAATCAAATATTATTTTTATCTTTTATTAATCCAAAAATTTCTTCTAAAAATGTATCACTTGGTTTAATAATAGTTAATGTTACATTATAACCTTGATTAGAATGAGTAATATAATAGGGAATATTATCATCATAAATAGTAGTCGTATTTTCAGCAATATTTATAACTCTAAACTAGTAGCACCTTTAATTGCTTTTGGTGTTTCATAACTGATTTTATTATCTATTGTTTTAATAATTGCATAATGAACATTTGAAAGTCCAAACTGAATTAAATTATCTTTGTTCATATTTTTTCTCCTTTTAATTAATTTCTTGTATTAATTAAATAAACTTCATATATTGTTATATAAATTTTTTCACCATTTAAATAATAATTTTGTATTTTTTTGAAAATGATTTTATTATTTTCTAATATTTGTTCTAATTCTTCTTATAATAAAAAATTTTTTTCTTGTGTAAAAATTGATATTTGAATTACTTGTTTTTTCACATATGAAATATTATCTGCGTATAAAATACTTTGATCAGTTGGATGAGTTAAGATAAATTAGACAACAATAATGTATAAAAAATATTTATAATTAAATTACAATGGAGGTGTAATTATGGCAAAGAATCATTACAACGATGAATTTAAGCAACAAATTGTTGGTCTTTACAAAATTGGCCAAACTCCTGAACAATTAGCCAATGATTACCAAATTGGTAAATCTACTGTTTGGAAATGAGCTCAACAATTTAGCAACTCGGGCTCATTTAAAGCTAAAGACAATAGAACACCAGAGGAAAACGAATTAATTCAATTACGTAAAAAAGTTAAACAATTAGAAATGGAAAATGACATTTTAAAGCAAGCAATACTGATAATCGGCAAAAAATAGCAATCATTAAAAATAACAAAGCAAAATATCCAATTATTAATTTATGTAAAACATTGAAATTGGCTAAATCAACATATTACTATCAATTAAAGGCAAATAATCCATCCCAAGAATAATCAAAACATTGATAATGCTGTTATCAGTATTTTTCTAAAAAGTCGTAAAAATTATGGAACAAGAAAAATTAAAATCATGCTAGCTCAGCAAAATATTATATTATCTCGTGTAAAGATTAGTAAAATAATGAGAAAATATAACTTAATTTCAAATTATACAAAAATCAAATACAAACATTCAAATACAACCAATTTTACATATAAATATAATAATTTATTAAATCAAGAATTTAATAATTATAAACTACATGAAGTTGTTGTCAGTGATTTAACATATGTTTTTATTAAAAATAAATGATATTATGTTTGCTTTCTAATTTATTTATTTAATCTTGAAATTATTAGTTATGATGTTAGTTTACACAAAGATGCAAAATTAGTTAAAAATACCTTTAATAAACTTAACATTACATTAAATAATATTAAAATATTTCACACTGATCAAGGTAGTGAATTTAACAACAATCTTATTTATAACTTTTTAACTAAAAATAACATTCAAAAATCTTACAGTAAACCAGGTTGTCCTTATGACAATGCTGTTGCGGAATCAACATACAAAATTTTTAAAACTGAATTTATTAAAAATAATAAATTTAAAAACATTGGGCAGTTTAAATTAAAATTATTTTATTACATTAATTTGTACAATAATATTCGAATTCATAGCAAACTAAATTATTTAACACCAGTACAATACAGAAATTATTACTCTACATAAAATTTGTCCAAAAAACCCTTGCAATTCCAATTCCATATTTATCGTATAGATAATTACATACATTAATTGTATCGAAAAATGTAGTATCTTCATGGGTATTGGTATATATTCGTAAAATATTAGATGAAGCATAAGTAAAATTACAAGCAAAAAATAATTTTTTCTTCTAAATGATTTCATGTCTTATTAGTATCACGACCCGCCGAAACAAACTTAAAAAAACAGGGTGAAGTAAAATATCGGGCACAACTATCAAGAACAAAATCTTTAAATACTTCTCAATCAAAACCAAAATTATAATCACTAAAATTTAAAAAAAAATTGTTTAATTACGAAAGGGAATTATAAAATGGAATTAAACAAAAATTTATTAGAAAATTATAGAAAAAATAAAATAATAGAAACAAAAAATGAAATTAATAATTTCTTAATTGAAATAGATAATTAGATATTTAAATTATATCAACAAGGGGAAAAATTACAAGTATATAGGGTTGTATCAAAAATACCAAAAAAATTAAAATAGAAGATAGGGATAACACTGTAAAAAGACGAAGATATGTTAAATATGATGAATAAAAAAATGAATATATAAACTGCTATCCTTTGGATGGAGAATTAGGTTTAAAAAAATACGAAATAATTGAAAAAAAATTTAAAAGATAAATATTTATTTTTTTTGGGTGATGTAAAAAGATATAAATATATTTTACATACAACAGA
The DNA here is from genome assembly GCA_964019725.1 of Spiroplasma endosymbiont of Antitype chi. Classification (GTDB taxonomy): domain Bacteria; phylum Bacillota_I; class Bacilli_A; order Mycoplasmatales; family Mycoplasmataceae; genus Spiroplasma. The sequence continues at coordinate 1,430,085 of OZ026467.1, forward strand.
GAATGCAAATATTAGTGAAAGAACAATATCTAATATTTTTAAAAATGCCTATTTAGAAAAAACCGATTACATTAGTAATAAAAATAACAATAAAATTAAAATTACAAATAATTTTTTATATATTCAAATTGACGGAGCTTTTGAACCAATGCGAGAAAATAAAAAGAAGGTTGAAAATAAAATATTTCTTTCAACTATGAATGTTGGTGTTGGCGAAGAAAAGTCAACAAAAACAAGAAAAAAATGAAAAAGAAAAAAGGCATTTTTCAAATGATGAATAAAAATCATAAGAATAAAAATGATAAATCTAATATTGATAATTTTATTTATAAAATTTTTAAATTAATGGATACTTATGATATTAATAAAGATACGATAGCATTACAAAAGTTGAGGTTTTATAAAAATTAAAAATAAAAAAAATTAAATAAATTAAACAATTTTTCTAAAAAGTCTAATTATTAATCATTTTTTTGTATTACTTAATTAATAAGCGAATTGAATTTTTTTATACCTACAAACCTCAACATTTTTATTGCTAACTCTTCTTTTTATTTTCGACGAATAATTGTTTTAATTTCGTCTTCAAACGAGTTTGATAATTATAATTTATTTTTAAACTGATTATCATCAAAATGATTTTAGGTTGAGAAAATAGAAAAATAGTCATTAATGTGATCACTATCTTTTGGTCCTGGTTCATTAAATTTTCTGTTTTATAATTGGCATTTTTAACAGAAATTTTCTTCAGCATAATAATTTTCTTGGTAATAGATGTTATTTCTTCTGAAAATGACATTACTGACGAAAATTGTGGCAAGAAAGGATTTTAATTTGACCCCGCTTTCTTATTAAATACTTGTTTTACTTTGTAATTATTTAATCTTTTCAAAACATGAATTTATTTTTCAACCCGATAACTATAATCAATAAATTTACTTTTAGCTCTTTGCTCTTCTCGAATATTTATTTTTTTATCTTTTAAACGAATAACACTTTTTTTTATTTCCAACAACTTCGTTAATATATTTTTGTTTTAAAGCTTGGTATTCGGTGCTATTTTCGTATAATTGTCCCAATAAAATCTTGATTGTTGCTGGCGTTATTTTTTTATCCATTAGTTCTGTTGTATCTCTATCAAAATCAATAATGTTTTCATAATTGAAACGATAAGTTACAACGGATTCTGAGTCTTTTTTTTACCATTTTATATTCTTCTTTTATCTATTTTCTTTTTTTTTCGCTCTTATATATTATATAAAATTTTTGCACTTTTTTAAAGTTTTTTTACTAAAAAACTTGATTTTTTAATGAATTATTTATAATTATTTATTTTTTTAACTTAAATATTATCAGTTTGATTTTGGGCTTTTTTGCAAATATAACACCGGTGCTCTTACTTGTTATTGATTTTTCAGTTGATAGCGGCAGCAAAGATTATTGTTCTTGTGGTTAATGATACATATTATATTCATCTAACAATGCACGACAAATTTATCGCATAAAAATAGTGCCATAATTATCTTCCTACTGTTGAAATTTTATTAATATAATTTATATTTTTAAATATTGGCTTTGCTTGCGATTATAATCCAGTAACTTTACTATTTAATATTTTTTTATTTATCTTTTGTAATTTAACTGGTTTTGATAACGTAGCCAAATATTCTTCTAGCTTTTTTAACTCATTTAATCTAATTTGTGATAGTTTTAAAAAAGTTTAGTTTTTATAAAAAATATAAATAAAATAATTAGATAACTTTTTAAAATGTTGATTTATAATTGTTTTAGAAATATATTTAAAATAAAGAATAATTTTTATACCAAAACATAAACTTTTTTATTACCACCTAATTTGTTGTAAATCACGAAGCGCTAACTCTTGTTGGCGTTGTAATTGTTGTATTTGAATTTTATTATTATTTGCCAATGCTTGTAATAATTGTTTTTGAAAAATAGCATCTACCTTTTGCGCTCATAATTATTTTTATCGCACTCATTTATAATGCTGCATAAGGTCTTTTCTAATGATCAATGCCACTTGACTTGATGTCACCCAACTTCATCAAAATATTTACGAATTAATTCGGCTGTTAAAATGTTTTTATTTTCCATTGTTAATTATTCACAACTTTATTGTTGATACTTATTGTTTCACTCTTTTCGTTATTAGAGTTTTCAACTAAAAAGCCATCAATAACCTTTTTTCCTTCAGCACAATATTTTTTAATTAAAATTTGTGGTAATGGTTTGAGTTTTACTTTTTTATTATTATTTTTTTTTTGATAACGCTGTTCTTTGCACATATTTTTTTGAATTAATTTTTCTTTTAATAACCGTTGATGAAGTTGTTCTAACTGATGCCGATGAATTTCACAAATTTCACGAGGATGATGTCCCGCATAAGTGTATTGATTTTCCGTTAAATCAAATGTTAAATTAAGTTTTTTTTTGAATCAGCATAATCAATTTGATAATCTTTTAATTCTTTTCGTATATATAAAGTCAAATCTCCGTCTTTTATTTTAGTTGGAATAAATTTTTTATTATTTACTTCTGCCATTAAATTAGATTGTTTTTTTGTTATTTTTAAATTAGAAAATTTATCATTATTTTTTTCATAATCATTACCATATTTTAACTTTTTTAAATTAGGGCGTTTTTTATGATCAATAGTTGAAATATAATCATTTTTATTTTTTTGTGTTTGTTCAATTAATGTTTGATTATCAATATCCCCCATTGTTTTAGTGGGTACAATATTTTTACTAGCTCCATTCAAAAGTAGTTGATTTTGTTTGCTATTAATTGCATTTGTGAAAGTTAAATTTGGCACAATTGCTTCATTTTTTTCTACTGATAATTTTGACTTAATCTTATTTGATGGTTTTATCATTAATGGATTAATTTGTCTGGTAATATTAGGTTCTAAATAAAGATCAGTTTTAAAAATTAGTTTTCGTTTTGGTTCTTCTTTTATAAAATTACTAATATATTTACCACCAATTTGTTTCTTATTTTTTCCTAAACTACAGGATAATGATTCTTTGACAATTTGATCACGTTTTTTAATAACATATTCCGGATTAATCACAATTGGTGTCTCATTTTTATCTTTTTTATGTGTTATTTGCCGCATATGTTGTTTTCACTCTGAAGGATGTGAATTATGACGTGATAACAATTCTAATTTATTTTTACTTAAATTCATTTGATCTTTAATTTCATCTAATGAACGTGGTTTAAGATCCTGTTTTGTTAAATAATAATCTTCTTCTGGATGACAACCCTCTCGTGCTCGATTTAAATATGGATTAAAATCATGTTTAGTATTATCTCGTCGTGATAACAATTGTAATTGATTTTTATTTAATCCTCAATTATTTGCACGTTCTTTCACTTGTTCATTAAATCCTTTTAATGATTCAATTGTTTCCTCGTTTTGACTGTTATTTTTTGAAACTTGTGTTTGACTTTGAAATCGTCCATAATGTTCATTGCGTTGATGGATTAATCGTTGTTGATTTGGATTTAACTTACTAATAATATTTTCATTTTCTTCTGATGAAGGCAATACTTTATCAGGCTTTATATTATCATCTAAGGCTAGTTTATTTTTAAAAACTTGTTCGGTTGGCAAACTTGATAAAATAGATTCATTATTATTTAAAAAAGCTTGACGTGGTTGTTTTATCTCTGATTTAATTGCTTCTTGTGATGCTTGATAACCACGAACAACTCGCGACGGAAATAAGTCTTCAAATCGCGATAATTTTCGTTTTGACAATAATCTTAACTGGAAATGATTTAGTCCCATTGTTTTATTGCTAATCGTTGCATTTTTTGACAATTCTTTTTTAAATAATGATGACTTTTTACCTGAATTTTTTTTAAATTGTTCATTATCTTCTAATAATAATTTAACAAATTTTTCATATTCTTTTTCATAACGTTGATTTCAATCAATTGAAATATTTGAATTAAAATTTTGATATTCTTCCATTAACTTTAAATATGATTCTGACTTTTTTCAAGACTTAGTTATCATTTTAATAAGTATTGTTTCATTAACATTTATTTTTAAATTATTATTAACTTCTTGTAATTGTTTTTTTTCATTTAATTTCTTACTATCCATCATTTTACCTCAAATTTTTAAATTATAACCGTTAATAAATTATCCTTATAAAATTATATCATTTTTTTCTTGCTTTTGATATCAATACTTTTATAATTAAAAATTAAAAAAATAAAAGAGAATAATAGTGTGCTTAATTTAGTAAGTACTAATAAAAATTATTTACTATTTTTTTAATTATATCTTTTTCTTTACGATTTGAATATCATTTATTTCATTTTATAACATCTTTTATATATTCTTCATGTGAATTATATATTTTATTATAGATTGTATCTTTCTTAAGTGATGAATTAAAACTTTATATAACAATATTATCTGAACGGTGGTATTTTTTACCCATTTAAATTATAATACCGTTAGATACACATTTATCGAAATAAATAGTGAATGTGCATTGATATCCATGGCCTGAATGAATTATTATTCCATTCAAATCTTTTTTTATTAATTTTATTTTATTGATTTCATTATTTAAATTATCTATTACTAATTTATTGTCATTATATTTAGATAACTTTACATCAACTATTTCTTTGTTATATCCATCAATAATGGTTGATTGATAATATTTTTCTCCTTTTAAAATTAAATATTTTACATCATTATATAGCACTGAAAACATTGTTTTTATATCATTGAATTTACGATTAATTAAATCAGGATATTGTAAATAAAATTTTGGGTCGCATGTAAAAAATAATAGTCTTAACAAATACATAGAAATCGAATATAAATAATAAATTAAACCATTTACTAAAATGGTTTTTTATTTGTTAAACCAAAATTATTAATTGATTCAGAGAAAGGACGGCATCTTAAATTATTAAAATAGAAACTTTTATTACAAATTTTTGATACCCTCTTTGAGTTGTTTACACATTTATTAAATATCTTAGAAATCTTTACAAATTGTACCTGTTTTTTCTCCAATTTTAAGGTGTTGCCCTTTCTCTGTTTCAGTTAATTAATTTGCTAATAAAAAAACTTAATAAACGAAGAAGTAAGTAATGAAAAAAATTAATAATCAACAAACAATATGTGGTATTGGTTATTACTATAAATAAATATCATTCATTACCGAATAATTTGTATCAAATAAATTTTTATGAACTTGTAAAAAACATAAAGAGTTATTAAATCATACAAAAGATAAAAAACAAAAGCGGTTTTATCAGAAACTGGAAAATTCAAAAATTATCTTTGATTATTAAACTGGTTTTTTAAAACTTTGATTTAATAAAAAAACTTAATGCAGTTTGGGGAGGTTATTTTAAATAACTAAGTACTTCCAAAAGAACATGATTTTACAATCATTTTCACAGCCAGACGAGGCAAGTAATGAAATGGTGTGTAAGGAAAAAAGTAAATCGGCACTGTTTTTATAACTAAGCAATGGTCGCGATAAGTGCAAGGTCAACACCAAACAACAATAAACAAAGAGATGGTCACTTTATAAATAAATTTGCAGTAGATATTTATCCCGCAGAGGATTGCGGCGGTTTTAATGACTACAAAGATAACATTAGACTCTTCAGGGTGCACAAGTTAATTTATTTTAAAAAATTAACGCTTTGACCTGAAATGGTGAGGATTAAGAGAAAAAAAATCTCTGGATTCAAAAAGAAAAAACAACTGTGTATTATTAAACATTTAAACAATTAAGATGCCACCGCCCATACCTGGTGAGGCGGATGGCGTAGTAAATAAATAGATAAATACTTTATATAACTAATTCTCACTCGGCACTTTCACTCGGGAGTGAGTGAAAGTGAGTTAAAAAGGAGAATTAAAAAATGACAGAATATAAAAGTAAATATATTAATAAAACTTGATATGAAATAACAACATCATTTGATTAAGTTAATTGTCAACATATTAATTGTCGTATTTAACATCATAAAAATCATTATGATTTGCAATGTTTAGAATGATCAAAAATGTACTTAAATTTATTTAAAGATAAATTAGATGTTATTGTTTCATATATGCAACATTACAAAATTAACGATATTTTAGATTTAGCATCAGGTGGATGATAAATATTACAAATTAACCAAAAAATCAAAGGAATAATTTAGGGGGTTTATATGAAAAAGTTAAATAAAATTTGTCTTAAACAAAAATACTGAGGTTATTGTTTTAGCAAAGAATGCAATCAAGAAAACAAATTACAAGAACTAATTCTTAGAAGTTAACCGGTTTCATTTTAGGATATTACTGATGAGCATTGATCATTAGGTTTGCATAAAAAGAATTAGGGGAAATAATTATGGAAAAAAGATATTTATTAGTAACAAAAGATAGTTTTGGAATAAATACTAAATATTTTTGAACAATTGAAGAAGCAAAAGCATATTCTAAAAATTTAAAGTATAGTAAAACAACCATTATTGATTTAAAAAATGAAAATATTAAATAACAAGGATGTGAATAATATGTGAAAAGATGAAAATGGCAAAGTTTATACCGAAGAAGATTTATTTAATATAGCATTAGAAGAATGTTATTCAAAAGAAAGTGCTTATGACTATATTGATAATTTAATTAACGAAATGGAATTATAGGAAATTTAATTATGGCGGATTTAAAGTTAAATAATGAAGTTAAAAATATTACTTATACGTTTTATTTAAAAGGAAATGATTTTAAAGAATTAAGTTTAAAATCATTAACAATTAAAAAATGAATTGTAGAAACCACATACATTTTGTATTTTTGTGGTATTTACATTTTTACAAAATAAATTTTATTAATATTTTAAATAAGGAGTTGAAATTATGCAAACAAAGCAATATTTAATTTTGCGGTCATTAGTGAAAAAGTATGATAAAGATATTGTTATTAATACTGTTAATAAGATTGTAAAAGATATTGAAATTAAAAAGTAAAAGAATAAATTATTCCGCGTAATTTATTGGCGGATAATTTATTCAATAATGTTTTTAAGTGGAGCGGAGCGACCAAAAGCGGAGCGATTTTGCAAATTTCAATTTTTTAATTTATGAAAGGAGTTATATCGTGCCATTATGATTAACATGAATATTTAGTATTTTGATTTTGTTAGGTATTTTTGCGTGAATTGGTTTATCAATTTATCAAAAAGTTAGACAAATTCAAGATAAGAAAAAAGAAAAAAAAGAATTTTAAAAAAAGGAGGATAGAAAATAATAAATTTATTAACTGAAACAGTTACAAAAATCGGTTTTGGTGATGGAATGAATTCCATTTGAACTGGTTTAGGTATAATTTGCAATGGGTAAAGTAAAAGATGCTGTATATGGTATTTTAACGCAATTAATGACTTTTTTAGGCGGTGCGTGAATTATTTTAATTCCATTTGGATTATTTATTATTATTAAGATATTAAACTTTTTCCGTCATATGGTTAAAGGATTTTAAGAGTATATTACTCTATATTCAAAGTATTTTAACAAAAATTAAGGCACACTAGTTTATTTATTTTTTATTAATTTATTTTATATAACTATTACTTTAAAACTTAATAGTATTTTTCAGTGTGCCAATTTTTATTATTTTATATATTTAACATTGTTAATAAAATTGTTTATTAAACATTAAATAAACAATATATTAGCATTATGTATAACATTGTTAATAATCGGTGTTTTTATCAAAAATAAGCAATATATAAACATTAAATATAACATTGTTTATTAAACAAATAATTAGTTAGGAGTTGATAAAATTGAGTAATTTTTATAATAAAAATCAGAATATAGCAAATTATTTTATTTCTAAGGAACTTATTGCTTTTGAAACAGATAAAGCAAGTTTTATAAATTTACCTAATCATAATCGTCATATTGGTTTTTGATTGAGTAATAAATTTATTTATCCGAGTGAAAAATACTCAGAACAAGTAGCAATTGGTTTGATTTATGATAATTCTTATCGTATTGTAAAATATGATGAAAATTTAAAACAACACGATTGAAAATATTTAACTAGAACAGAAATAATTGATTTGTATAATCAATATAAACAAAACTATTTTACGTGTATGCATAAAGCATTATTCCAAAATGAACCTAAAAAAGTAAAAACAAATAACAATAATAATTTAACAAATTGAAGTGATGGAAAAGTACAACAATTAATTAATGACTTAGAAAGTTTAAATTAAATGAGTTTATATAATTATTGAGTTCAATTTGTTAGTTATATTATTGGTTCAAATGCTCCTGAATTTTTATATGTCATATCGTTTGTATTATTTATAGTTTTATTTTTTGGAATTTTTTTCAAACTTATTCAAAAAATGTGGAGTTTTTAAAGATGCAAAATGATTGAGAAAAATTAAAAGAGTTTTTTATTCATATATTTTTATTTATAAATAAATCTAATGTTGAAACTATTACAACTTGAAATTTAACTCAAAATGAATATTTAACTTTAATGATTGGTGTTTGAATTGTAATTTTGTTTTTAACTTGGTTCTTATTGTGAATGATTTTTAAAATAGTTGGGTATTTTAAGTAATGAAAAAGTTTGTATTTTTTCTAATAAATTTTTGTTATATTAATAGTTCAATGTTTTTGTTTGGTTTAATTGATTTATTACTTTGAATAATTTCATTAAATTATACTGGTTTAGTATTTTGACTTTTATTTGCTTTGCAGTGTGTTTATTTTGTTTGGTGAATTTGAAAAAATGTTTTTTATCAGTTAAATGTTTTTCGTTTAGTTTACTTTATTTAAGATAATCCGTTATCAGTAATTATTGGTAAATTAGGAACTGGTAAAACATTACTTTTAACTTTTTTATCACAAGTTATGAAACTTTTAACAAAGAAAATTTATAGTAATTATCCAATTGAAGATGATGCAATAAAACTTTTAACTTTTAATAATTTAGATTTTACTGATAGAACTAAATTAGTACCGCTTGACGATAGTTTAATTTTGTTTGATGAAAGTTTTTTATATATTGATGGAACTAGTCCCCACGAAGTTAAAAAAGTTCATGGTGGTAAAAGTGTGTGGATTGTTTTAGAAAGACATTTTAAAAATAGAGTGATTTTTACTGTAAATAGTGAGGTTATTGTGTGAAATAATATTCGTCATTTAGCAGGTGGTATTATTATTCCAATTTCATTGAAAAACCCCGTTAAGTCAAAATTAGGTAATATTTTTAATCATAGTTTTGTTATGCGAATTGGCATTTTCTAAGATATTACTGATTGTCAAATTTGAAAAAAAATCAGTAGAACGAACAGCAGAAGGTAAACGAGCAAAACATAAGTCGGATGTTGGATTAGGAATTCGATTTTTTAAAATAATTATTCCGCTTGAATTTGCAAATAAATACGATAGTCATTGATTAAGTTTTGTTCGTGATTTAAAAAATGATGAAGTTGTTAATAAAAAAGAATATTTTTGAAAAGATATATCAAAATTAAATAATAAACAACGCTTAGAATTGTTTGATATTGATATTTTGAAATAAAAGAAAAAAGATGAGTAATTTATTAAGTGAAAGCGTTAATAATGATAATTGAAATAATATTTTTAGTTTTATTTTTGATACTTTTTTATTTGTTTTTGATGTAATTTGAAATACTAAATTGCCAATGACAAATATAACAATTGCTTATTTTTTAATCTTTTTTATGGTTATTAAATTATCTATTTATGCAATTAACAGAACATCAACTAATTATAACGATTTAGGTTCAACAGTTAAAAGTGGTGTTATTAATAGTTCTAAACTATACGGTGCTACTGTTCGGAGTGTTTATAGTACTAAACAAGGTTTACAAAAACATATTAAAGAACGAAAACAATTTAAAGTTAGTCGCAATAAACAACAGTTATCAAGTTTAGCAAAACAAGCAAAAACAAGAGAACAAGGATTTAAAAGAATTCATACCACTAAACGAATAAAAAAATAAGTAAGGAGTTGATTTTATATGATTAAATTAGTTTTATTGGTAGCGGCAATCGCTATTTTTGGTACTGGATTTATTACAGTTATTATTAATCAGTTGACATCAGCAAAAAATATTATTATGGATTTATATAATTCTGATACTTGGTTATTATCTATTTTTGGTAAAATGGCGATTTTATTTAGTCATCCGTTAATGTTAACAATATCAAGTTTATATATTATTGGTTTTATTATTTCAAAAACATTGTATAGTTAGGAGTGAAATTATGAAAAGTAATTTAAAAAATAAAAAAGAAAAGAAACAAAATGGTTTATTTATTTCTTGGGTTGATTTAATTTTATATTTTATTATTAGTTATTTATTAGCATTTGTATTTATTTTAGATACAGTTTCAACGATTGGCGAATTAAAAGAAAAATATAATGGTATAAATGGTTATATATTTTACGGTTTATGATTTATTATATTATGAGATATTTTAATAATTCATTATTTTTATGGTTATTTATTTAATGAAATTATCAAATTAATAAAAGAAAATCGTAAAAATAAGTTGATAGAGAATGATTCGTAAGTTTTTAGTATTATTTTCGTTTATACCAATTTTATTGATTTCTTTTTTCTCGTTAGGGGCAATGACATTACAACAAAACCATCAATCACAAACAACAGAAAAATCAAGAACAAAGCGGAGTGTGGAAACTGGTATTAATGAAACAGATTTTATTAATACAATGTTTTTACGCAGCACTTTTTTTGAAAATTGAAGTGATACCAATTATTTTATTAATCCCACTTTAAAAACATCAAAATCATTAACTTATAACGATAAATGATATTTAGATTTTTTAAAGGATAGTTATTCAACTGGTGTTTCTTACGATAAGCCTAGTGATAAATTTATGGATTTATATAAAAATTGAGATAATTATGTTAAAAAATATAATATTAATAAATTTTATGATGTTAATAAAAAACAATTTTTAAAAGAATTAACTAATTTTATTTATTCTTTTACAAATAAATATAATTTAACGCAAATGTTAAATAAATTAAAAGCAAATATAACTGATTTACAACAAGTTAATTTAATTGAAAACAATTGATAATTAATCGATTATCCTACTTCTAAAAATAAACTGCGTGATTTATTTAAAAATTAAGATAATAAATGATATGTAGTAAATTTATTTATTACACAAGAAGGAAATATTATAAGAAAATTTAAATTTACAAATTAAACTAAATTAGTTAAAAAAAGTGATTATGATGAAACTGCTTGAGAATATAAATTTAAAGATTATGAAGGTTTACCAATTGAATTAGTTGGATATTATAGATATGTTTATCGTTGAAGTGGTGTTAATGAAACACAAACACCAGAAATAAATAATGGTGGTGAAATTACTGATTGAAATATTGACAATCAAAATAAAGTTAAAGACTTTTTAAATAATTACTTAGATGTTATTATTCAAGAAAATATTAGAGTACAGAAAGGCGGTAATCCCGATTATGAGAGTTCTATTGTTGGTACACAAAGAATAATTTTTGATTTTGAAATTATTGATGAAAGTGAAAAAATAAGTGAAAAATCACATTTTATTAAAAAATCAATTTATCGGATGATTTTAACGATTGATAAAAATAATAATATTATTGCCGACAGTTTAGAGTTGACACATACAAAAACAGCAATTTACGATGCATCTCACCCTTATATAGAAACTAAATTAGGTTTTTTGTTTACTTTTTTTTGCAAGATAAAGAAGAAATTTTTAATTTTGATGGTTATACTTATTCCGCTCCTCGTTGGGTTAATAATGTAATTGAATATTATCAAAAAATGACTGGAAAAATAGATATTAATAACTTTTTAAAATCTTTTTTTTGCATACACTTTGGTACCTGTGTTTCAAAATCGTAGTAATTTTATTGAAAGTGATTATATTGATAATTTACAATATGATACTGTTTTAATTAACTTTTTTGTTGTAAAATTAGTTAATTTTAGAGATGTTTTAATTGATGAAAATAATTCAAGTAAAAATCAATTTGAAAAATTATTAAATATTATTTTTACGATTTCACAAAATTTTTATAAGGATTATTTACGAATAATTTTTTGATTTAGAAAATAATACTTATACGTGGTGGTATAATGAAAAATATGGTTTATTAGCAAATAGTGGTTTTAAAATTCACCAATATTATTTTTATTTTTCTGATAAATATAAATCATTATATTTTAAAATGTACTATGCTTATAAAAATTGGTTTTATAACACAAATTATGGAGATGTATTTAATTATGATTTTTCCGTTGCAAATAATTATAATATTAATCAAAATGAGGTTTATGTTTTTGAAGGTGATTTAAAAGATAAATATGGTTTAAAATATAAAAAAATGGAAGAACAAAAAATCGGTTATAATGTTTTTGAATTACAAGCCCAAAAAGAAAATGATATGTATCGATATTATGACTTTAATTTTGGCATTTATAACTGACAAGAAATTAATAATGGTGAATTATTCCCAGATAGTCAATGATGACAAGCACAATACGAAAGTTGTAGTTGATATAATTTAGCGTGTCATATCAGAAATGCTGCAATTTGAATCGTTAATAATATCCCGGGTATAAAACAAGTAAACGAATTAGCGAGTGGTGTTGGTAAAATTTTTCAAACAATATATAGTTTTTTCAGTCAAACATTCGAAGTATGAAAATTTAGTCCTGCATTATATAGTACAATAACTAATTTATTCTTATTAATTATCTTTATGAAATTTGTGAGATTAATATAAAAAAGGACTTGTTAGTCCTTTTATTATTTTCAATAAGTAATTTTACCACCATTATTTATTTCTGGTGTTTGTGGTTCATTAACACCATTTCAAAGATAAACATATCTATAATATCCAACTAATTCAATTGGTAAACCTTCATAATCTTTAAATTTATATTCTCAAGCAGTTTCATCATAATCACTTTTTTTAACTAATTTAGTTTCATTTGTAAATTTAAATTTTCTTATAATATGTCCTTCTTGTGTAATAAATAAATTTACTACATATCATTTATTATCTGAATTTTTAAATAAATCACGCAGTTTATTTTTAGAAGTAGGATAATTGATTAATTTTCAATTACTATTTTCTGGCGGTTGTTGTGGTTTTTCTGGTTCTGGTGTAGGTTCTGGTTTATTATTCCCGTTTTCATTGTTATTTGGTTTTTTTACAACTAATTAATGTTGTTGTACTTGTTGCTGTTAATCCGATTGCTCCTAAAATACTAAGTCATTTTTTCATATTTTACTCCTTTTTTATCAAATTCTATTGACATTATATATATATATATATATATATAAGTATTTTTAAATATGTTTTAGAAACGATACTTACTTATTATGGCTATGATTGTTTAAAAAAGTTTGAAGTTTTATAAAAATTATTTTAAATGATATAACTATACTATATTATTTTTAAAAAATGAGGTGAATTAATGAAATATATTATTAATAACTATAATTTAGGCGATTTACAAGCGAAATTGCAAGATTTTTTAAGTAAAAACCATCAAAATAAATATTATAAAAGAATAAAAAAGAAAATATTTGCATATATTAATTTATGTAGGGAGTTTTTTCTTAAAACTAAGTTGTTATTAAAAGACTTGATTAAAAAATATTTTAAAAATAAATTTTCAACTTTTTATTATTGAGCAAATAAATTTTTATTTGCATATGCAAGTAATAATTTTGAAGATTTATTATTAAAATCAACAGTTCCTAATAATATTAATTATCAATATAGTAATGATGTTCGTGATAATATTTTTGATTTATATTTTTAATATTGTAATAAACACGCCGGCGGTGTTTTATATTTGTGTTATAATTTAAAAAAAAAGAATTCATGGCGAAGAATTAAAAAATAAAGCACCTAAAAATTTAAAAACATTTTTTCGTTGACTTAAAAAAGATAAGCGTTGATTAAAAATAAAAAATAAAATTAAAGAAATTAAAAGACAACATCCAAGATATGAAGTTAAAGAATTAGGATTATTACAAATGGATGCAAAATATTTTATGCCAAGTAAATTTCCAGTTGATAAAAAGTATTATGTTTATGATTTTATTGATGAAAGAATGAGAGGGGTATTTGGTTATATTTATGATAAATTATGCACTGAGAATGCTATTGATGCCGTTAAAAGAGTAATCAGTGATTTTAAAAAATATTTGGGTATTAAAATAACACGGATTAGAACTGATAACGGTTCTGAATTTATTAATAGTCATCGGAATAATCAAAAAAATACTGTTAAAGAAACTACTTTTACTAAATTTTTAACAGATAAAAATATTTTACATCAAACAACACCCTTTCGTTCTCCACAGTCAAATGGTAAAATTGAAAGATTTCATCAAAATTATACTAAGTTATTTGTATTTGAAGAAAAAATATTGAATGCAGTTAGTTTACAAAATAAAATAAATGATTACTATTATTTTTATAATTTTGAAAGAGTGCATAAATCTTTGAATTTTCAGACACCATTTGAATTTTTAACTAATTTAACTAAATAATTTTAAATTTATAAAGTTTTATTTAAACTATTTTTTTAGTGTGTCAATTTTAGAATTTTTATTTAAATATGTGTCATTTTTAATGATGTTTTTATATTTTAAATTATATATTTTATTATTTTTTCTGGTTTTCTTGCAATATCCAAAATGTGTGTGGTATACTACATTCTTGTTCTAAAAGGTTATAATCATTAAGACTAATTTTCTTAATTATTTTTTATCTTAACTTATTCATTTGGTCTTTATAAATAATTGTAACTTTTTGAATCATTCGCGCATCCTTACCTTCACATTTTTCTTTTGCTATTTTAAAATAATTAAAAAAACACCTACATGAAAGTATTATTATATATTTTACCTTAATCATAACTTAAAACCTTTTAATTCAAAAAGATTTTAAGTCTAATCTTTGATGAAAATAATTTTAAAAAAATAACTCATTAGGATGAGTTATTTTTTTTCTTTATGTAAAATATGTTGGTTACATTTTGAACAATATTTTTTCACTTCTAATTTATCTTGTTGTTTCTTTTTGTCGCGTTTTGCAATGTAGTTTTCTTCCTTACATTGTTCACAACGCAAAATTATTCCTTCACGCATTTGTTTGCTCCTTTTTTCTTCTTAAATTTTATTTTTCGCAAATTTTACAACAAGTATATCATAGCAAAATAATTTAAATTTGCCAATTATTTTCGTAGCTTTCCGCATTTTTTAAATATCTCAACGAAAAATTCGAACAATTATGGTAGTGATAAAAAAGTTTATGTTTTGGTATAAAAATTATTATTTATTTTAAATATATTTTTAAAACAATGATAAGTAAACCTTTTAAAAAGTTATATAATTATTTTATTTATATTTTTTATAAAATCTAAGCTTTTGTAATACTATCACAATTAGTCATATTAAGAGAACGGTTAAAACAACTGAATCCAACACAACACCACAGGCAATACTTAATATTAAGCCCTTAATTGAGAAAATCGCTTCTTTAATGTGCACCAAAAAAAGTTAGAATGAAAGCTGCAAATAAGAACGAGCCTCAGATAAATAAAATTGTTAAAATGGCAGTTACTATTGATTGCATTGTTTGTGAATTAATTAAGATAACATCAATAATCATTAAAGCAATTGCAAAAGCAGTAATAAAAATTAAAATAATGGAAAACAAAAGAACAATTAAATTATACGCAACAGCAAAATTAATCTTTAATACCGCATTAATAATGAAAATAGTAATTAAAAATAGTAAATCAGCAATTAATACTAGGGTAAAACAATAATCGTAAAAAAAATCAAAAAAACCTAATGGTTTAATTCATGATAATTCAATGCGTTTATATAAAACGGACATTTTTAAATCAATTAAAAAAATTATTAACATTTTTATAAGGCAACACTTGCTCCTGTTGCAATAAAAGTAACCCCAATTGATAGTTACATAACTTCGGGTCTTTGGCAGGATTATTTAACAAAAATTGCTTGACAAAAAATTGCAATTGGAATTAGTACAATGGAAAGAATTAAAACCATTTTTTTTACGTAGCAAATAATTTATAAAGAACGATATAGGGCTGATGAATTAACTTTTTCATTAAATAATCAACTATTTTTTATTTTTATCGATGTATTTTGATAATTTTTTGCTAATTTATCATGTTCGATTGTTCCCGTTCTATAACACAGTTTATAAGCGCCAATTTGATATTATTTAAATTAATCTTTAACAAAAGATTCAACACTGCCATATTAGGAAACAACATCAACTATTTTTGTTGCTTTTGTAATTTATCCTGCAACCATAAAAATTAAATTATCACAAAACTTCTCAATTTATTACATATTATGGGAAATTAATAATAATGCTTTATTTTTATTTGCTAAAAAAATACTTAAAATATCATATATTTTATCTTTAATTTATAAATCTGAGCCCGTTGCTAATTAATCAAGAATAATAAAATCTGGATCAACAATTAATGCTAATAAAATATTAATCTTTTGTTTTTGTTCGTCAGATAATTTTGAAATATCCTTGTTCATAATTTTTTAAATTTGTAAATTTGATAAATTTTGATAAATTTTTTCTAGTGGAATTAATAAATTATAAGCTTTTAAATACAAATTTAAAATATCATAACCAGTAATGCCGCGATGATATTTAGATTATTGCAATCGCATCCAAATCCGAATTTCAAATTGTTTTTCACTGCCGCCATTGGAAAAACAATGTAATTGAGATAAAATTTCACATAG
Organism: Spiroplasma endosymbiont of Antitype chi; assembly: GCA_964019725.1. Classification (GTDB taxonomy): domain Bacteria; phylum Bacillota_I; class Bacilli_A; order Mycoplasmatales; family Mycoplasmataceae; genus Spiroplasma. Next base: position 1,446,988 of record OZ026467.1, read on the forward strand.
ATTTGTTTTTCCCTGTTAAATTTGGTCCAACAACTCCAATTCGTTCTTCTTTTTGTACAGTTAAAATGAAATTTTTTAAGACATTTTTTTTCGATAAAATTTATTAAAATTATTACATTTAACTAAAAAGTATGTTCCTAAATTAGTCATTTTTTATTTACTCTTAGTGTTTTTATCTTTCATTACTAGAATTATATATTAAAAATCAGTCAAAATTGACTGATTTTTAATATATTTTTTAATTTTATATAAAATATCATGAATAGTTAATTGTAATTCTTTTGTTTTTCAATTGCTAAATCTTTTTTAAATTTATTTTTCGTTACTATTTTATTTTTAATTTGTTTAAAATTAACTTTTTGCATTGTTTGCTCGTTATTATTTGAAGAAACATTTCTTAAGCCAATCTCAATTGTTCCAGATGGAGCTTTTTCAATTTCTTTTAATCATTCTGTTCGTGATTTTGCTTTTATAATAGTCTTATCTTTTGGTTTATTTTTTCCGCTATTATTAAACTCAAAATTAATTTGTTTTTGTCTATTTTTAAGCAGGGTTTCCACTTTTGTGACCACTTTTCCAAAAGATGGTTTTTCTTCTTCAAAAGACGGAACTGTCGGTTTTAAATTTTTTTGTTTATTATTTTCTTACTGTTTGCACGATAGTCAAGCTTTGTTATTTGTTCCGCTGTCGCAATAACTTTCTTAAATTGATAAATTTATTCTGGTGGAATCATTAATGATAATTTAACATTTAGATCACTTTATTCATCGTTATTATTTGCTGAGGTGATTTTTTCTTTATTATAACTTTTTTTATTTGGGTCCGTCTTATTAACAGTAAAATTATTCATTGGTTTTGTTACTTCAATCAGTGGCTTGATATTGTTTACATTATCATGTTCATTATGATGAAGCGGATGCTTTTTTGAAGCTACACTACTACTTTCTAATCATTTTTTTGATGGGATTAGTTTTAAATCATAATAATGGGGAATAACAATATCAACAATATTTTCAAAACCTAACGTATGATTAGCAGTAACTAATTTACTAACAGGCATTTTATCAGTATTAAATAACTCAATTTCATCATTTTGATTTAACATATGTAAAATATCTTTCCCTTTTGTTAAAAACGTTCAGCGGACAAGTTCATTAATATCTTTATTCAACTTATATAATCGAGTTCCTTTTGCCGGCCGTGTTGATGCAGGAATTTCTGTTAAATTAATTTTTTTCCCAGTATTAAGATTAGTAATTAATAATAAATTATCATTTTCACAATAACCCGCATTAATAACTACATCATAACGTAGATTAATTGATTTTACCCCCGCTGTTCGTAACCCTAATGTGGGAATTTGTTTTTTGCGATATTTAACAATAAAACCGTTTGCTGTTGTTATGACAACATATGGATGGTGATCAACTAATTGGCTAGCAACAACTTCATCATCATTTTTTAAATTAATAGCTTTAAGAGCCTTGCTAATTCGTGTTGCTTCAAAATATTTAACAGCTGTTTTTTTAATCATTCCATTATTAGTTGCCAACATAATGTATTGTTCTTTTTTATTAAAATCATTTAATAAAAAAGCACTAATAATTTTTTCTTCTCCTGGTAACTCAGAAATAGTATTAACATGTTCACCAATATCACGTAACCGAACAGTTTTAATTTTATAAACAGGAATAATAACATAATTTCCTTTTGAAGTAATTAATAAAATTTTATCAGAAGTATTAGCTTGAAAATCAGCAATTCATAAATCCCCTGGTTTTCGTTTAAATTTTTCAGTTGATAGCCGTGCTAATTGATTATTTTCTAACGCTTTTAAATACCCATCTCTTGAAATTCAAATGTTCAAATTTTTTTCAATAATTGTTTCTGTTTTTTGAATTTCAATTGCTTCAATTTCATTCTCAATCACACTACGACGACGTGAAACAAACCTTTTCTTAATTAATTCTAATTGGTGAATAATAACACTATTTAATTTATTAATATCACGTAAAATCGCTTTTAATTCATCAATTGTTGCAATTAATTCTTTTTGTTCTGCTTTTAATTGTAAAATATCCGTTGAAGTTAACCGGTATAATCTTAACTGGACAATTGCTTCGGATTGAATTTGGGTAAAACCGAATTTTTTCCCTAAATTATGAATTGCATCACTACGATCTTTTGAATGGCGAATAACAGCAATTACTTCATCTAAAATAATAATTGTTTTGATTAACCCGGCAATAATTTCTGAGCGTTTTTGTGCTCGTGCTAATTCAAAGCTAGAACGATTAGTAACAACCGCTTTTTGATGTTCAACGTAGTGAGTTAAGATTTCCTTTAATCCCAATTGTCGTGGTTGTTTATTTGCAATAGCAACCATATTAAAATTATATGAAATTTGTAAATTAGTATTTTTTAATAAAAATTTTCGTACGGTTTCAACATTAGCTTTTTTACCTAATTCAATCACAATCCGCAACCCTTCGCGGTCTGTTTCATCACGAACCTCCTTGATATTTAATCCTGGTTCATTATATTTAATATCATCAATCTTTTTAACTAAGTCTTGTTTAACAACTTCATATGGAATTTCAGTAATTACTAAAGCATTGTTTTCAAATTCAATTTTGCTACGAATAATAATTTTGCCTTTTCCTGTTTGGTATGCCTCTAAAATTCCACTTTTTCCCTGAATAATCCCCCCCGTTGGGAAATCGGGTCCTTTAACATATTTTACTAAATCTTTAACCTTACTGTCTGGTTTTTCAATAAAATGAATTGTTGCATTAATAATTTCATGTAAATTATGTGGCGGAATATTTGTTGCATATCCGGCAGCAATTCCAGTTGAACCATTAACTAATAAATTTGGAAATAAAGCTGGTAATACAACAGGTTCTTGTTCTGAATCATCAAAATTGGGGGCAAAAGCAACTGTTTTTTTATCAAGATCTTGTAATAAAAATGATGAAATTTCACTTAAACGAGTTTCAGTATAACGCATTGCAGCCGATGTATCACCATCAATTGAACCATTGTTTCCATGCATATCAATTAATGGATAATGTACTTTTCAATCTTGCGATAATCTTACCATTGCATCATAAACTGATGTATCACCATGCGGATGATATTTACCAATTACTTCTCCAACAATCCGCGCCGATTTTTTATAACTCGTATTAAAATTTAATTGTAATTCATTCATTGCAAATAAAATACGGCGTTGCACCGGTTTTAAACCATCACGAACATCAGGCAAGGCTCGATCTTGAATAATATATTTAGCATAACGACCAAAGCGTTCTGACATAATGTCATTTAAACTATAAACTAATTCATTTTCTTTTTCGTTATTAATCATTTTTAAATTCCTCTCTGTAAATCAACTTTCACCATTTCATTCTTGATTATAAACTTTTTATAATCAATTTGATAAAATAACTTTTGCCCTAATTTTGTTAATATTTAATAATACTTATGTTTATCATAAGCAAAGAGTTGCTGTTGATGAGTTAATAATAACAATGTCAGGAAATATGCTAAGATTCGGTCATTAAGATTATTATAAATTTTCATTAACTGTGACAAATCTGATAAAATATTTATTTTGATTATAAATTCTTGTTTATAATAAATTGTTGTTGATGATTTAATCATATATTTTCCCATTTTAGATAACCAATCAATTTCACATTGATAAAATCATGTTCCTTTAATTAACAATAATTTATAAATTGTTAAATTTAATGTATTTAATTGTTGATTAATTTTTATTGGCAAAGCGACGTTACTTGTTGCATAATTTTTTTTTCAAAAAATTTTTTTTCCGTAGTTTGTTGCGCTGCTAATAATAAACTTTCATATCATCAATTTAATGCTATTTCATCTGCTATCACAAGTTAAATCGCTGTTTCAATTGTATTTTTGCCATCTTCACTGCCATTAATTGTTAAAACTTCTAATGTCAATATTGTTTTTGTTTCTTTTATTTTAATAAGTCGTGACTGAAAAATTTTATATTGACTAATTGTTATATTGGTTTGATTTAAGGTATTAATTAATTTTTTGATTGCTTGTAACATTGTTTGTCCTACTTAATTAATGATTGCTTGAAAATCATCTTCTAAAGTAAATTTAACATTTTCATCAATTCAATCTTTTCGTTTTTTAGCATCATCTCCCATTAAGGTGACAATCCGTCTTTCGGCCATAACAGCATCATCAATTGTTACTAAAATTAGCTGACGAGTTTGGGGATCCATTGTTGTTTCTCATAATTGTTCTGCGTTCATTTCCCCTAGCCCTTTATAACGCTGTAATTCAAATTTACCGTTAAATTGACTTAATTTATTTTTTAATTCTGTTTCATCTCATGCGTATTCAATATTTTTATTTTTGGTGATAGTAATTTTAAATAAGGGTGGTAAAGCAATATAAACCCTGTGATTTTCAATTAATGGTCGCATATAACGATAAAAAAATGTTAGCAATAAAGTTTGAATATGAGCACCATCGGTATCCGCATCAGTCATAATAATTACTTTGCCATAATTTGCATAATTAATATCAAAGCCATTTCCGACTCCGCCTCCAATGGCATTAATCATTACATTAATTTCTTCATTATTCATTAAATCTTGAAGTTTCGCTTTTTCAGCATTAATCAATTTTCCACGCAATGGTAAAATTGCTTGAAAACGACGATCACGACCTAACTTGGCACTTCCGCCGGCAGAATCTCCTTCAACTAAAAAAATCTCATTATTAAATTTATTTCGGTTTTGAGCTGGTGTTAATTTTCCGGTTAATAAACGATCACTATTACCACGTTTTTTGCTATTACGAGCTTCTTCGCGAGCTTTCCGGGCTTCTTCGCGAACATTACGAGCCAATAATGCTTTTTCAATAATAGTGTAAGCATTTGCCTTATTTTCTGTTAATCAAAATCCAAATTGCTTTGCTACAATTGTTTCAACAACAATCCGTGCTTCATAAGTCCCTAATTTCCCTTTTGTTTGACCTTCATACTGAATTAAATTTTCAGGAATTTTTACTGAAACAATGGCCGTTAATCCTTCCCGTGTATCAACTGAATCAAGATTCTTATCTTTTTCTTTTAATAAGCCTTCTTTACGAGCATAATCATTAATTACTTTTGTTAATCCCGTTCGGAATCCAGCGACATGGCTACCGCCTTCACTTGTTTTAACATTATTAGCGAAACTAAGTAAATTTTCATTAAATTCAGTTGAATATTGTAACGCTATTTCAACTTCAATTTGTTTTTCTATCCCTTTTAACATAATAATTGGAGTAATACTTTTTTTACTTTCATTCATATAAGTAATGAATTCTTCCAAACCATTATTAAATAAATATGATACTTTTTTATCGGTGCGTTGGTCGGTTAATGTCAACTTAACCCCACTATTTAAAAATGCTGATTCACGAATTCTTTCTGAAATTGTTGAAAAAGAAAAATCAATTACTTTAAAAATCTTATGATCAGGTAAAAAAGTAACTGTTGTTCCCGTTTTTGTTGTTTTACAAATTTTTGTTAACGGTTCTTTAACTTGCCCGCCATTCGCAAATTTAATACTTCAAACTTTGTGGTCGCGATAAATTGTGACATCAAAAGCTGCCGATAAAGCATTAACAACAGAAGAACCGACACCATGTAAACCTCCTGATGTTTTATAACCATCACCGCCAAATTTTCCCCCAGCATGTAAAACTGAAAAAATTACTTCTGGCGTTGATTTTCCAGATGAATGAATTCCGGTTGGAACACCACGACCATTATCCGCCACCGTAATCGCATTATTTTTATAAATAATAATATCAATTTCATTGCAATAACCGGATAATGACTCATCAATTGAATTATCAATAATTTCTCAAACTAAATGATGTAATCCGCGAACATCGGTTGAACCAATATACATTCCCGGTCGTTTTCGAACTGCATCTAGTCCTTCTAAAATCTGAATTGATGATTCATCATACTTTAATGTTTTGTCTTCAATACTCATATTCTCTATCGTTCCTTTTAAATATAATTTTTACTATTAATATCTTATATTATAATGCCTTTATTTACAATTATTTACTAAATTATTTCTAATTGCTATATAATATTAAAATAGAGGTAAAAAATGACATTATATGGATATTTATGAACAGCTATTACAGCAATAATTGGTTACTTAATTGGTTCTTTTAGTTGATCAATCTTTATTAGTAAAAGAATTTATAAAATTGATGTGCGTGATTATCATTCTAAAAATGCCGGAGCCACAAATACTAGTCGTGTTTTAGGAAAAAAATGAGGTTTTGCTATTATGCTTTTAGATATGATAAAAGTTATTATTACAATGTTTATTGCCCTTGGTATTAGTTGTATTAATATTAATGAGGTTAATTTTGGTTCAACTAGTTATTATATTCCAGCTTTTTTTGTTTTAATTGGCCATTCTTATCCAACTTATTATAAATTTAAAGGCGGTAAAACCGTTTCATCTTTTTTAGGGTTATTATGAATGACTAACCCATATTATTTTTTAATTGCTACAGTGGTTTGATGAAGCACAATTTTTATTTTAAAACGAGTTTCTGTTTCTTCAATTTTAGCGGCATTTTTTACAGGGTCATTATGTTGAATCCCACAATTAAGTGGTGTTGATGTTATTAACTTTAATGGTGATTTACTTCAAAATTCTCATCTTGTTTGAGTGAATTACTTACATTATGTTAATTATGATAATTACTATGATAGTTTAGCTTTAATTAATATTATTATTACTTTAAGTGCTATTTTATTAATCTTAAAGCATTATCAAAATATTGTTCGTTTATTAAAAGGAATTGAAAAACCTTATTATTTTAAAGGAAAATCTGATTTAGAAAATGGTAATCTTCTAAAACATAATAAAATAAAAAAATAATAATTAATTATCTATGTTTTAATTACTTAAGTAATTATAATTGAAAAATTATTTCAATTTTTTATAATTAAAGCATTTTTCAATTTTAAAATTTTTGTTTATTAACAAAAAATTAACTAACCTTAAACTATATTATTTCTAAAAATGAATATCTACCATCATCAGCAATATTATTAACGTTAGGGTAAAAAAATAAAGAATAAGATAATAACACTCAAGCAAAATTTATACAAAAGAAGCTCTTTAAGAATATGACTTTTGTTCAAAATAATTCTATAACAAAAGATGATTCTTTTTTTTTTGATTAGATTAATTTTACATGCAACCGTGTATTTGTCTACATATTAGTTGAATTTATAATAAGATTTTAGATCTAATGTGTTATGAAAAAAATTAAAAAATAGGATTAAAAATAAAAGACAAGTTATTTGTGTATAATGTTTCACCTAAATTACTGGTCTTTTCGATCAAAACATTTCAATCACTTTGTTTCATATTAAAAACAAGTCTCCTATTATCCTTTCCTTATAAGTTTCTAATTAATAATATTTGGTTGTATGTATTATTTAAGGGTTTTAATTAATATCTTAGAAATTGTGGAATAAAAATATTACTTACTTATCTAAAGTATATAAATTTTAATTTTATTGTCAATAATATTTTAACATTTTTTAAATTTTTCCACGACAAAAATACATGTTTATTAAAATTATTTAATTTATTAGATAAAATTAATAAAAATATAAGTTTGATTCTAAACTATTATTTACAAAATTATTAACTGAATAATTAATTCTATTTTCTTCTAATGGTTAATTAGTATTAAATAAATTAATTTTATTTTTAAAATTAATCATAATAGTATTTAATTTATTTTTAATAGTTTTTTCATGATAAGTTGCTTTTTTAACCGAAACACCTTTACAGTAATGTAAAATATCACCCTCAATATGACAACCAATATTATTTCATAATGTTTGATTTATGATACCTTCTTCATTATTTTTAATTAATCTAATTGTCTCTTTTAAGAATTTAATTTTTGATTATTTTATAAAAGAAAAACTGTTTTCTAAACATTATAATAATTTTTCATATTTAGCATTAAAAAATAATCAACCGCTTTATGATATGTTTCTTTATTTTGTTTGTTTTTACTTTGATAAGGATATAATTTTTTAAATATACTTGTAAGATGAAATTTATCTATCGTGTAATGTACTTTATTTTTAGGGGAATATTCTTGAATAAATTTTACAATATTTTTAATTCAAGGTGCACCATCTCATAATACCATAAATCCAATATTGTCATTAATATCATAATAACTTGTAATTAATTTAAGCAATTTATTAACAAAATTAGTTAATTTACTATTTTTTTAAATATATTCTGGAATATTATTTAGTTCTATAACACATAATTTATTTGCAATTACAGGTCTTTTTTTATTTGATTTTGCTTTATCAAAGCCAGTATGAACAATCGAAAATATACTATGTTTTTTTATTTTTTCTTTCCCTTTTTTATTTTCATTTCATATTTTTAAATAAGTTCAATCAATTTTAATATATAAAGTATGAGGTGCCTTTATTTTTTTATAGGTTTTATTAAGATAATATTCTTTATCAATTTTTGCATTTTTCATAATATTTGAAATTTTTTTTATACAAATTTTTACATGTTCCATAGTATCTAAAATATCTTGATATGTTTTTTTATTATCAATAAATGATAATATTTTTCCTTTAACATCATTAGTTACTATTTGTTATTTTTCAATGCCTAAAAGTTTATCCAAAGGAAAAATATATTCTTCTTTACCTGTTTCTGAATTAATTTTATAATATCTTCTTTTCTTAAAAGTTATTTTTTCTTTTAAAATTATTACTGTTCTTTCAATTTTATCTTTTACTTTATATTCTTTTAAAATTTCATCATTCTTATAATTTTTAAAAATTAATTCATCATAATTTTATAAACTTTGTTGAATAATTTCAATACTTTGTATATATAACAAATTATTAAAGTTGTTAAAAAAATATTATCAATATTTATCATTTATTTTGCCCTCTTTTTTTTATAAATTAATAATATTAACACAATAACTCCATTTTAAATATTTGTCAAATTAATTTTAATAAAAAACAAAGATTAATAATAATCTTGAAATAGAAAGGAGGTGGCGCAATATTTAAATATTATTAACTATCTTAATTTTTATTAAAACAAACTGCTGTGGTTATCACCGCCTATGCAAAATTATATATGCTTTTTTTCTGTCATATCACTTACTAAATCTAGCGAGGATTTTGTATATATAGTAATAATCACTTTCGTAGGACTTTATGTTAACCAGTTTCAAAAAACTTTTTAATTTTCATTTAACAAATAGAACTCTTTTTTTGAATATTGCTTTATATAGACTTTGGCACAGGCAGAAAATATTTTTTAATTATCTTTTCAATAATTAATGATACACTCATTTTCTTGGTAATTCAATATAAATATTATTTTTGCCAAACCTAATAAATAAACTGAGAATTTCTGCTTCGTTTTTTTTTTTTTTGCTATATCTAATAAGAAATAGTTTCCCACATTTCAATATATATAATTTAAACATGTACATCGAACAGGCATATAATGAAGCAACCATGATTTTAGTCCTTTCCTTTTGATACATAAGATGCATTTTTATTCCACGGTGATACCGTTTTTTAAAATAAATGTCAAATAAATAATTAAAATAATTTGCTATTTTTAATCATTTTAAAAGTCATATCATGGGTTTATTTATATGAAAAATACAAAAAAAAATATACGCCAAAAAAATCACTGTGAGCCCCCCATACTTGTTATTACAATCATAATTCCGATAATAATCATTATAATTCCCCCCCTAAAATAAATCTAAAAGTTCTTGTATGTATGTATATATATAATCAATGTCAATAGAAATGGAAAAAATTTAAAGTAAGAAGGGAAATAAATAATATGAAAAAACTTTTAGGATTATTAGGAACAATTATGATAACTGGAAATGCAATACCATCAGTAGTTGCGGCAGCGCCGAATAGAAAATACAATATTAAAAAAAGACAAAATAATGAAAATATATCAACTACTCAAAAAACACAAGATGAACAACAATATCAATTTTTAGTAGCTTCAGATAGTAAAGTTGATATTATTGAAAAAGAAATTACTTTAAATAAAAATTATTCTGATAATATTAAAAAAATGTTACAATAACTTATTGATGAAAATTATATTAATCCGTTAAGAAGTATCAATATGGGCGGACTTATAAGTAAAGAACTTTATAATAAAACAATTATTTCTAAATTAGAAGAATTAGAGCCTAAAATAGCTAATTAAATTAAAAAAACAACAAAATAATAAAAATAAAATATTAATATTAACATTAAAAAATAGTGATAATAAAAGTATAAAATTAGTAATTAATTTAAATAACTTTTACTTATTAGGATTTATTAATAATCATAATCAATATTTTTATTTTGATGATTAACTTTTAGAAAAAAGAAAACAAAATAATCAAAATTAAATTACTGAACTAGAAAAAATAAAAACTGATTTAGAAAAAATTAATAAATTAATCAAAGAAAAAAACAAAGATAAAACCGAAAAAGAAAACTTATAGTGATTAAATTAAGGAAAAAATTAATATATTAAAAGAATTAGATAAATTAAAAGAGCAAGTAAAAATTTAAAAAAAATTCAGAAGAAATAAATAAAATTGAAAACAATATCAAAAATATTAAAAAATTAATTAAAGAAGAAATTAATAAAGCAAAAGATTTAAATAAATTAAATAAAGAATTAATTGAAGCAAGAAAAGCAAAAATTAAACAACAAATTGATAAAAAAAATAGAAAAATAGAAAAATTAAAAGAAGAAATATTTATACCTATTATTGCAATAAATTATAATAATGATAAAAAATATTTATAAAATAAAATTAAAAATTTACAAGGCGAAGGTGTAAAAACCGAGGAAATAAAAACTAAAACGCTAAATACAAAAGTAACAGAAAAATATAATTGTCAAAAAATTAATTTAAATTATACAGGAGAATATTTAGAAGATTGATTGGATGTTGTAATAAAAGAAAAAGACAAACCAACTAAGGGAAAATATATTATTATTTCGAAAAATACTTTAAATAATTCAATTGAAAATTTAACAAATTATGATAATAATAAACAAAAAAATCAAAAAATAAAAGATGATTTGGTAATATCAATTTTTGTAACAAGTGAAGCAATGAGGTTTCAATGTGACAAAAAAACATTAGAAATTTTTTCAAAAATTAAAAGTGTTTATGAATTAAAAAAATCATATCTGAAATCCAAAATATATTAAATAATATTCAAGAAAAAATATTTAAATATAATCAAAAAATAAATTGAAAAGATTATATCTCTCAATTAAGGGGTGATTGAAAAAAAATATTAAGAACAATTAAATAAATTTAGATTAGAAATTTGAAACTAATTGATAAAAAACAAAAAAAATATAGAATTTTATTATAAAAATCAAGATGATATTAATAAAATATTAGAAAAAGAAAATGAAGATGGAAAAATAAAATAAATTATAAAACTATTTAATAGAGAAAGAAATGTAAGTTTTATCGAAATAAAAATTGTTTTATTATAACATTTTAAAAAAATTTTATATAATAATAAAAAAATAAATAATAAAATAAAAGACAAAAATAATAAAATAAAAAAATATTTATTAAATATAAATGAATATTTTGATTAATCATTAATAATTTCTCAATTCGTAATCAAAATTAATATTACATATAGTGAAAGTTGTTTTTTATCTGTTTGTATTCTTTAAAATAATTTCGAAATGACTAAATTATTAATTATATTAGAACCAAAATTAATAAATGGCTTTAGTCATTTAAATAAACAAGTGCCTTTAATAATTGCTGTAATTGTTAATAATTTTGATATTGTTAAATTATTAATTAATAACGGTGCTAATGTTAATATTAAAAATAATAATAGTGATAATCCTTTAGACCTTGCAAAAAATAATAACTGCATAGAAATTAAAAATTTTCTAAAAAATTTTCATAATTTAAAAAATAAAATAGAATCATTAAATAAAAAACTAGAAAAAACAAAAAATGAAGAAGAAAAAACAAAAATTAAAAATAATTTAAAAAAAATAGATAAAGAATTAGAAACATTATTAAAAATTGAATTGTCAGATGTTATTAAAAAAATGAGTTAGAATAAATATCAAATAATAATTCACAGACAATTTTAAATCGTGTTAAAGAATTAAATTCTAATGTAGATATTAATCAAGTTAAAATACAAGATAATAACATTACTGATACTACTGCAATTATTGAATTAACTAATCAGAGTGTTTATAATTATTATCAAATGAAAATAACATTTACAATTAATAAACAAGAAGAAGTTAAAAATATAATTCAAAGTTCCCATGCTAACTTTAATATCAATGATGGTGGCGATAGTGCAATTTTTGTTGGAAGTAAAAAAATAAATATTACAAATCAAAGATATAATGTACCGTCAGATAGTAGTTGTTTGTTTTATTCTGTGGCAAAAACATATTTATTTCCAGCTAGAAATAATAATGAAAAATTTAAAAGCCGATTTATCAAATTATTTGGTGAAGAAAATTTAAAATATTTGAAACTTATTAAAAAATTATTAAAGGAATATGGTTTAGAAAATAATAGAAATTTAAATCAATTATGATATCAAAATTAAATAGCAAATAATTTAGTAACAAGTGTTTTTCGTAATCACATTGTTGATTATATAAAATTATATTTAGATGGAATTGCAACTCGTAATGGGGAATTAACATTTAGAGATATTATTCAAAACAATAATGAAATTTCGGATAATTATTTAGAAAGAATGATAAATATTAATTAATGAGGAGGATAAACAGAAATAATGGCAATGACCAACCTTTTAAATACTAATATTATTGTAAATATTATTGTAAATAACGACAATTATTATCAACCAATTATTCAAAATTCAAGTAGTAATACCATAAATATATTTCATGTTAATAATGGAACTCATTATAATTTTAGTTTGTTAGAAAATGTTGAATTAAGCAATACAAATTCACAAGAAAAAAATATAAAAAATAAACAAAAATCAGAAGAATTAGAACAAGCAAAAACAAATATAGTAATTCCAAATAAATCTGATGTAATTAATAATAAAAATGTACCTTCAGTAAATAAATTAATAAACAAAAAAAATATTAAAAATTTACAAAAACCAACAAAAAATGCAATAAATAAATATAACGCTCTTTCAAAAGAAGAAAAACAACAAAAATTAAATGAAATCAATCAACATTATCAATCATTACCTAAAAATAAACAAAAAGCATTTAAAGATAAATTAAGAGATGTTGGTTTGGGTCTTACTTCTACTGGGATTTCTGGTGCTGGAATTTTAGGAATTTCAAAAATGACTGGAATATCACCGATAAAAAGCTTATAAAATACCGCTAATTATATAAAAAATAGTTTATCAACTACTCGCACTGCTGTTTCAAAATGAACGGGAGAAGCGGCATAAATGACTCCGCTTTTATCAGAAAGTGGTCTGACAGCAGCCGAAACTTTATCTGCGACAGAAGGAGCTGCAGTTTTGGCAACCGAAGGTGGGTTTTATTGGGAAATAATCCGGCACTGCTGCAGCCATTAGCTCCCGAAACTTTAGGTTTATCATTAGTAATTAGTGGATTAGTAATTGCAGGAACCGCTATTCTTTGATGAATTAATTCTGACCATACAATATTTAAACATGAATCGTATAATCAATATAATGAACTTGAAAAATACTATAAATTTTTAGCTCATGATCAAATAGAATTAGATATTAATATTAATGAATGAAATAAAATTAAACAAATTTATAAAAATGCAAATAATTATCAAGAATTTAAAAATAAAATCAAATTAGAAATTACTAATTTTCACAAAGAAGATCATAGTGGTTAGGGGCGGATCCATTACTGATGATGATATTAATCTTTTAATCAATATTATTTAAAATCATTTTCAAGAAATAAATAATCATTTTTTGTCTAATAATAACCATGGTTGAAAAATTGTTGCAAATACTGTTGGCAGTTATTTTATAATTAAAGAAGAATAGAAAAAATGAAAAAAATATTAAGTTTTTTAGGAATAATTAGTTTAATTACTAGCGGAAGTAGCAATTTAATTGCCTGTAATAAAACAGATAATAACGAAAAATATACAAGCAACAATCCTGTGCACCCACACCAGAAAATATTAATTGAAAATTAGTTGATTCAATTATAATTGGTAATAAATATATACTTTGATCTTTGGTTTTAATTTTTCAACTATTATCTGGATTATATTTTTTATAAAACTTATTAATGGAAATTCATAAATGCCATCATTATTTTTTTGGTTTAAATTATCTTGGATTAATTTTTATTTTGTGTTAATTAATTTAACTTCAATATGATTGCCAAATTCTTTTAATTCGCCATTTATTATTTTCACTTCTTTACTTAAATCTATTTTAACTACAACATAATAATTTTATTTATTTTATATATCATTTCAATCAAAAAGATATTTTGTATCTTTTTCTAATTTAATAATACGGCCACAAACACTTAAATATAATTCCGGATTAAAATTAAATTTAAGTATATTATCTGTTATTTTATATGTATATTTTAATTTTTCACTTTCATTTTGTATTAAAAAACCAATTGAGTTTTGATATATATTTTCGCTATTAGGTAAAAGTTTTTTTGTTTTTTGTTTTAATAATAAATCTTATAATATTACTTGATCTTTTGCTAAAACAATATTGCCTTTATCAAATGTTATTTTTCTAATTCCCATTTTTTATTCCTCTATTTTTTATCATCATTTTTAACTACTATTTCTATTTTGTTATTATCTAATAAATTACATTCATTTTTAATTTTTTCTTTTAATTTAATTAGTGATTTATTAAATTGTGATAGTAATGCGGGAATTCCTAGTGTTGATCCGCGAACAGTTCAGTATAGTATTCTTAAAAAGAATAGTTTAATTTTTTTTTTATTTTTCATTTTTATTATCTCCTTGTTTGTGTTTGATATTTATTTCGTTGTTGTTTGATAATTTGTTGTTTAAATTAACAGTCATAATATCTAGTTTTGTTTCAATTCGTAAAATTGATAATTGGATTTCGCTTTTTAATTCGTTAAATTATTTAATATAAATATTGTTTATATTTTGTATATTTACTATTTCTTTGTTTATTGTTTTTAATTCACTTTTAATATTTTAATTTTATTTTTGTAAATTAGCATTTTTTTGTTTAATATTTTCATTTTTCTTATTTAATCACATCGCCATTGTACCGGCACCACCACCAGTTAATAAGGATAATATAATTGCAATAATTTCAAGGAATTGTTCCATTAAATATTAAATCTCCTTCTAATATTATTAATTTCATTATTAATTTGTGCTTCAATATTTTCTGTTTTTTTATCAAATTCTTGTTTAATATCTTCAATTTTTTTAATATTTTTAATTAACTGGTCTGTTTCAATGTAATTTAATAATTATTTAATATTTGTAATATTATTTGATGTTGTTTGATAACTAATTAATGCTATTTCATAAATGCCATTTTCTTTATTAATTAGATTTTCATTTTGTAAATTCTGGGTTTAGCAGTTATTGTATTTAATTTCTAAATTAACTGGATCATATTGTCCTAAATTAACTTTTATTATTACATATCCGTAATAAGTTTCGTTTGGATTGCTGGGTTGAATTAATTCTATTTCTGTATTTTATTCAATTTCTAATAATTTGCCATAAATTAAAATATAATTTTGATTAAAAGTGATTTTGTTATTATTTTTCGTATAAAGTACTTTTTCATTGTTTTTAATATTTCCCGCTTTATTTTCTGTGTTATTTGATAAAAAATAATTTTGTATGTTTGCGCCATCTATTGCTTCAATAATATTATGATTATTAAATGTTTTTCCTATGACTGCCAATTTTATTTACCTCATTAGTCGTGTGTAATCATACCGTCAATAAAATATAATGTCAAATAAAAAAAGACAATTAAATTGTCTACAAAAATAAATATGATAATATTAAATTAATTAAAAAAAGATAAAATAAAATAGATAAGAATAAAGAATGTTATTATATTAATTTTGATATTTGTAAAATTAATTTAGAATTTGAACAAGAAAAAGAAAAAATTATAAACAAATATTCTAGTGAATTAGATCAAAATTTTTGGAATTATAAAGAAATTGAGGAATGTAAAAAAATTATAAATGATCAAATAAAAGATAATATTTTAAGATTAGGAAAATTAAATAATTGTGAAAATAAATATGATGATTCAAAATTGAATAAAGCTTATGAAAAAATAAAATAGTTAGAGAAAAAAAATAATGAATTAGTAAATAAAGAAATAGAACAATTAGAAATTATAAGAAAAGAAAAAATTAATAATTTAAATAATTAATAGTTATAAAAATTTTTATTATTATTTAAGGGGCTATCCAGACACAGAATTATGGATAATTAATTTTGGTTTTTTCTTAGAAAAAAGGGGCCAAAAAAAATTATAAAAAATAAAATATCTTGATAAACTTTGATAAATTTTCTGATTATTTTTTAGAAGTAAAATTTGAAGATCCAATTATTTAAGTTCATTAACTTGATACTCATTTAAATGGACAGCTCTTTATTTTTAATAAAATTAGTTTTTAAATTTTATTTTATTTTTTCTAAAATTATGCTTTTAATATCAATTCAAAAATTTTATAAAATAAAATCAATATTTTTTTGATTATTTATTATTTGTAAAATGCATTGACTAAATCTTTTTTTAAAAATATTTTTTTTCTTTTATTTTTGTTATTTTCTTTTTAAATAAATTATTATTATTATTATTATGTATTTATAATTTTATTCTATAATTTCCCAATTAGTATTATTTTTATTTTCTTTTTTTATTATTTTTTCTTGACAAGATTGTAAAAATTCAATTTCTTCATTTAAATCTCATTTATCAATAATTATTTTAAATTTTTTTGTATTATATAGTTTTCATTGTTCACCACCATGACAATAAAGGTTTCTTTCATCTTCATTATTGGGGCAATATTATTCTAAAAAGTATTCTTGTTTATTTTATGATGAAAAACAAATTTTTATTAAGGTTTCCGTATTCTAATTTTAATTTTTTATCTAAAAAAATATTTTTTACTTCTTTTTATATTGTGATGATACCGTCATTAATTAAAATTATCTATTAAAATTAAATATTTTTTGTTTTTAACATGTCAATAAAATTAATTCTTGCTTTGCCAAATACTAAATGAATAGTATTTTTTTTATTTTCACATTGAATTGCGGATAGTATTGTTTCGTATTCTTTGTTATTAAAATATAAAATAAATTTATCGCCTAATTTTATTTTGTTTAAATCTAAAATATTTGTATTTTTATTAATATCAAATTATATTGAATGTGAATATTTTCTTTGTTGTAATTCTTGTTTAGAATAATCAAATATATTAATTTTTTTATCTAATTTAGCCGTTTTATTTATAATTGGTAAAATTATGTTTTTAATATCATTTTTATTTTTAATATTTTCAATATATTTTTTAACATCAGCTAAATTTTTAAATTCTGTTTGTGGTTCTGTTATAAATTTTTTTAATTCTAAAAATTCATTTCAATTTAAAATGCTATATTTTGCTATTTCATTTCAAGTATTTTCATTGTTTTGATAAGAAATTATTATTTTTTCCCCAGCACACCAACATTATATATAAATTTAAAAACTTTTTATTCATCCCAATGACCAGATATGGAAAAAAGTCAATTTTCTATAGGATTTTCTTTATTTTCTATTTTTATAAAATAAAATTCTTTATCATTTATTTTTGTAATTTTATTACCAATTGGGGCATTTTTAATTAATTATAATGTTATTTTTTTATTTTAAATTGGAATTTGTATTGTTTTTGATGAAATTTTATTATTTTAAATATTTAAAATTTTATTTAAATTTTCTATTTTTTATTATTAATAATTTCATTATTTTTAAGTAAATAACAACTTTCTTTAAAGTTATTATTTTAATCATAAATATCTAATTTATTAATTGCTTGTTTATAAAAGTCATCTATTTTCAAATTATAAATATTATTAATGTTATCTTTTAAATAATATTTTTCGTTATTTGGTTAATTAAAAGTTATATTAATTTTTTTATTTTTAATATCTAATTCAAAAGATAAATAATTTCTTGTTTGATTATAAATAATTTTATAAAAATCAAAAAAACTTATTTCTGATTGATTATCTTGTATAAATGTATATTTACTATTATTTCATTTATTAGTTAATATTAAGTTATTTTTTCAAAATTCCTTTAAAAAACTATCTTGATTAAAATAATTATAAAAAATTGTATTTAAGCTGTTCCAAACAAGTTCATTTATACTATTTTTAACTAATATTTTAAAATCAAAAATACCAATTATTGGTTTACAACTAACTATGCAAGATTTATTTTCTTAAATATTTTCGATATTTGTTATTATTCCTAAATATATTTTTTGATTAATATCATTAGTTATATAAACATAATCACCAATAACAGCATTTATATTATTTTTATTTAATGTAAATTCTGAAATTTATAAAACATAAATATCTTCATAAATATTATACTTTTCGACAATACTATTATCTTTAAAGTTTAAATTAATTTGTGAAAAAATATTAATATTAAGATAATTAGACTGATAAATATTCTTCATATTATTTTATTTCTAAACTCCCTGATAATTTTGATGTTGGTAAATCATTAAAGTATTTAATTTTATATTCTACTATTGCTATTGTGAAGAATGTATTTAAATTAAAATCTTGTTTTTCGTAAATATTAACTTTGTGTTTAATTTTATTGTTTTTATCTTTAATAACTTTTACAATTTTTTAATTTTCAATAGTTGTATTAATAATAATTGCTTCGTTTTCCTTAATTGTTTCATAAATTTTACATTCGCTAATTTCTTTATTATCTTTAAGAAGTTTTATATGTGGATTTATTGATGCACCATTTATGATTATTTTGCCTTTTGCCGGTAAATCAATATTATTTTTAATTTTCTTTGTTTGATCATAAATACTTGTGTATTTAAATGATCCAAATTTATAATTATATTTTTTTTCCGCCACTTGTATCAATAATTAATTCTCACTCAATTTGAATTTATTTTTTTCAATTAGAAAATTGTTCTAAAATAAAATCAATTTCTAAATTATTGAATTGGTTTAATTCATTTTTACCGATATTTTCAACATATACATAACAATAATATTCATTATAGTTATTATTATATGTAACACCGTAAATTAATTTTAATGATTCATAGTTGGCAAGATCATATTTTATTTTTTCAATAAAATCACGATATTTTTGATATTCGTTAGGGTTTGTAAATAATAATTTTAAGGATAATTAATTTAATAGTTTTTTATTTGATTCTAAAATAGAGTTATTTTTAACATTTAAAAAATAATTATTAAAACCAATGTCAAGATTATTAAAAGAAATGGTTAATATATCAGTATTATTTTGTAAGTCAATAATTTCATTATTACTTGTTTTTATTTTAAATGTTCTAACTATCATAAAATGATAACTCCTATTTATTTTATTTCCTATTTATCTAAGTATTTGATTTGTTGTTTCTTCAATATCCATATTATTTGAAATATTAAAATTATTATTAAATGTATTACTATTATTTATATTTTTTTGTATTAAGAGTTGATTTTTGTAATACTGGTTTTTGAATTTCTGGTAATGATGGAATTTGAACATTTACTAATCCAAATTTTAAATATTTTAGCCCTGTTAGTACTTTATTTATTAGTCATATAATATTATTTAAAATTTTAATTAAAAAATTAAATGGAGGTATTAAAAAAGTTATAATCGCTTTTCCAATCTTAGAAAATATAGATGATAATCCATTAAATAGTGTAAAAATTGGTTTTAAAATTGGCATTAATTCTTAAAATAAATTTTTAAGTAATTCAATAACTGGAATTAATAATTGTTTACAAATATTCCCTAATTCTTTTAATAATTCTTTAAATTCTTCATTTTGGGATAATAAAGGTACCAATAAAGCACCAATAATACTTATTCCTAATATTCCGGATTGCACCCATTGAAGATGGTAACCCAAAAAAAGCTGTTTTTAATAAATTGATGGTATTTATTAATAAACCTCAAATAGATATTAATTTTCCAAATATTAATACAGTTGGTACCATAACTGTTAATATACCTAAAATTTTAAATATTAATTCTTTTTGGCTAACACTTAATGAATTAAAAGTATCAGTTTTTTTAATTGAAGGTATTAAATTACTATCAATAAAATTAACAAACTTTTCAAAAATAGGGAATAAACCTATTGCTAATTCCATTTTTATTATTGATAGTTTTTGTGTTAATTCATTTCATTTATTACTTAATTCTGTCATTTTTTTAATATTTTCATTTGAAATTAATGTTAAATTTTCAAAATTATTAGTTAGATTTTTTATTTCTTCATTACTTTTTAATAATAACGGGGCAATTTTACTACCTAATTCATAACCAAAAATTTTAAAATAAAGTTACTTTTTTCTGTTTTATTTGTTATTTTAGATAGTGCATTTTTTGTTTCTAAAAAATAGTTTCAGTATTTTTTAATTCCCAACTAGTATTTTTAATATTAATTCCTAATCTTTGAAATGCATCAGTACTTTCATTAATAATGCCTTGTGACAATTTATGGGTTGTTTTATTTATTTTTTGAAATAAAATTTCAATATTTTCAGTTTCTAAACCAATCTTTTTAGCAATAAATCTAAATTTTTGTAAATTATCAGTTGAAATATTAATTTTTTGTGCTGTTTTATTTAATTTTTTACCAAATAACATATTATCTTTTGTTATTTTTCATAAAATATCCTTAATACCAATTAATGGTATTGTAATATAAGCACTTAATTTTTTACCTATATCTGATAATTTGTTTCCAAATTTAATAAATTTATTGCCGCTTATTTTAGATAGTTGTTTGTTAGTTTCTTTTAAGTCGCTATTAAACTTAATTATATTACGATCAATTCTATCAATAGTTAAATTTGTAAATTCAATTTCCCTTGGTATTGCATTAAATTTATTTTGTAATTGAGACAATTCAACATTTAATTTTTTAATTGGTTTTTCATCTGTTGCATTTTTAAGTGCTATTTCAGTTTTTTTAATTTGATTTAAATATTCTTTTTGATTTTTTTATAATTCATTTAATTTATGTTCGCATGTAAAAAATAAGGGTTTTTGTTTTTAAATATTATTTAATTTAATATAAAATAAGGATATTTTTTTATTGTTTTTATAAAACCCTTATTTTTTACATTCGACCTACTGTTTTTAATGCTTTTAAAACAACAGTTTTAAATTGTGGTTTTAATTCTTCTGATGTTGTACTTGCCGCGTTTGTAACCTGAATGATTGGTTTCTCTATTTTATTAATTTTACTAATATTGATTTTAATTATTTCAGAATGTATTTCACTATTTTCTTTATATACTTCATTAAATCAACTATTAAAAATATGTTTATTAGTATTTTCACTAATATAACTTTTAATAATATTATTTTCTGCTCTGGGCATGACAATAAATTCAAATGAATAAGTATCTGCTTCAACATTTTTATTTTTTGTATTGTGTGTCTCATTAGACCTTTTTAAATTAACTCGATAAAGTCATATTCTTCGTTTTTCAGTGTCACCATCAATTTTAAAACCCAATGCCATTTCTTTTGGTTGAATATTTTATTTTTCAAATCTAATATTATTTTTATCTTTTATTAATCCAAAAATTTCTTCTAAAAATGTATCACTTGGTTTAATAATAATTAATGTTCCAGTATAACCTTGATTAGAATGAGCAATATAATAGTGAATATTATCAGCATAAATAGTATTTTTGTATTTTCATCAATATTTAACGCTAAAATGGTAGCACATTTAATTGCTTTTGGTGTTTCATAACTGATTTTATTATCTATTGTTTTAATAATTTCATGATGAATATTTGAAAGTACAAACTCAATTAAATTATCTTTGTTCATATTTTTTCTCCTTTTAATTAATTTCTTGTATTAATTAAATAAACTTCATATATTGTTATATAAATTTTTTTCACTATTTAAATAATAATTTTTTTTTTTAAAAATGATTTTATTATTTTCTAATATTTGTTCTAATTATTATTCTAATAAAAAAAAATTTTTCTTGTGTAAAAATTGATATTTGAATTACTTGTTTTTTCACATATGAAATATTATCTTCGCATAAAATGCTTTGATCAGTAATATCGTAGTATGTAATGTAATTTGATAAATTATTATCATCTATTTTACCAAAATTATAAAAAATAGGTATTTTAAAATAATTTTTATAAATTAACTCGTTTATTAATTTTAAATTTTTTTTTGTATTGAGTAATTAATTTAATTTTAAACCCCATTTTTAATAATATTTTTTATATTTTATATAAAATCATTAATATTATTGTTATATGAGGGTCGCATAAACGGGCCTACTATAATTCGTATTACAGACCAATAATGTCTTACACTAAATTCAATTAAGTGAAATATTTGATATTTTTTCTTCGCCCTTATGTAAGCAAATATTTTATCTTCATTTTCTTTAATTTATAAAATAAAATAATTTCGTAAATGATTTTTATTTTTATTTTTATTTTTTTTTGCTAATCGGAACTTTTTCTTTTATTTTTGCTAAAATTTTATTTCCAGTATTAATAACTTCATTTTTTATTTTATTTTGAATATCAAATGTATATTGTTGAATAGATGAAACAATTTCTGATGTTATATCTTTTAAAGAATTAAATTTTTTCTTCATTTTTTTATTCTCCAATATTATCTGTTAAAAATAATTCTAAGTAATCATTTTTAGGATCATATATTCTTTTAATAAAAAATTATTTATTAGTTCCAAATAAATTTATTTCAACATAATTTTCGTTATTAAAATTGTGTTTATAAATAATAATTTTATGTTCCATTTTTAATGTTTGTCGGTTGGCAATAAAATAATCATTAATATGCGTAGATAATATTTCTCCAAAAATATTTTTTCGGTATTTTTCTTTTAAAATTGGGCAATTAATTTCATCTTTAATAGTTTGCTTAAAAATTAATATTATTTTGTCATTAAATTTTCTTTTATTCATTTTGCTCAATTTTTAAATTTTAATTGTCTAATATGCCAATAAAATAAATCTGGTAATTCATTAATTTCTCGACCAAAATTATGTTTACAATAAATACCTAATGATATCTTTTATTTGTTTATCTTTATCGGAATTAATAACAATTATAGGAATAATGCCGGCAGTTAACAAATGCTCATTTTGCGACAGTATTTCCATCAGCAATAAATGTTTATTTTTTCTGTTTCTGAATATTCTGGATATTCATCGCATAAAATAACGTCATAACCAAAGATATTGTATTTTAATGTTTCATCACTTTTTGTGTGGTTTCAAATTGATCTATAATTTTTATCTTTAATTCCTTGAATTTGTGTAAAAAAAGTATATTTATTAATAATAAACTTAGCGTTATTATGATAACCAGTTGTAAGTAAAGAAATAATTTTTTGAATTGTATCATAAGTAATGTTTTTTTCAGTTATTGCTAATTTATGTTTATAAATATTAGTATTAGTAATTATTCCTTGTGGTTGAAGTTTTGCAGATCCTCGTCCTTTTGCAAAAGAATATTCAATAGCATTTTGTACTTATATTGCTAAACTATCAATAATAAATTTTTTCAAAATTATCTATTGTCATTGCTTCTGCACTTTCTGAAATAGTTATCATTGTTCCTCATCTATATCCATTTAATTGGATTGATTCAAAATCAAGTCTTTCAGTTAATTTTTTCCTTCTTTGCTCCATTTTACGCCCACATTTTCATCTTTTTTAATAGCAAATTTTAAAAAACCATCAATATTTGAAACTTATACATTTTTAATTAAATCAGATGTACCTTTTAATTTGGCAATAATACTTTCTCATATTGTTGTTGGCACTAATGGTGAAGCATCTTTGTTTCCGCTTGAATTTGTCCCAATTTGTAAAAATTTAGCTTCTTTATTTGTTAATTTTTTGTGTTATATTTTTTTAATAAAGCATTTTTATATTCTTTTGATTTTAAAACATCATCACTATTTTGTAAAATACTTTTATTTTCATAATTATTGTAATTATAAAAGTTTTCAATAATACGAGATTTTTCTGGCTGTTCTGTTTGATTATCTTCGATAACTCCTTGTTCAATTTTATTTTTAATCATTTCTAAACGATTAAATTCTGATGTAATTTAATGGTCGCATGTAAAAAATAAGGGTTTTATAAAAACAATAAAAAAATATCCTTAATTTATATTAAACTAAATAACATTTAAAAACAAAAACCCTTATTTTTTACATGCGACCAATTTAATTAATTTCTTTAACAAGTTATTTAACTTTTTTTACATCTTCATCAGATACATCCGCTTTTGTTTCAATACCCTTTTTTAAAAGGTTTAATTCTTCTTTTTTTGTTATTTTTTGATTTATCAATTCTTTTAATTTATCATTTAAATTTTTTGTCATTTTGTTACTTTTGTCTCCTTGTAAAATTTCTTCTATTTCTATATTTAACATTTCTTTTTGTAAAATATTAAAATTATTAGTATTTTTACTTTTAATTTATTGTACTTCACTTTTTAGATTTGCACCCAATGGAACTAATGAAACATCATTTACTTCAATTTTTTTTAAGTATCTAACAATATTTCCTTTAATTTCTTTATCTTCTGTTTATATTGTTGTATATCCTATGCTTAATTGCATCGGACGATTACTTTTTGCATTTGTTTTAAAATTTCATACGCTTCTTTTCCAACTGTAATATTTGTATTAATTTGCATTTTAGCTCATAAACCATCTTTTTTACTTTCTAAGTATGCAATTACAATTGTATTTTTATGTTCATGACCCCACAATAATGGGGCTGCTGGCGTATTTTAAATAGTTTCAATAAAACTACTTTCATCAGTAATGTCACCGCTATAATCAATAACATTATATTTATTTGCAATACCAATTATTTCTTTAACACCATCGTCATTTATTTGTATAATATTTTTTATTTTAAAATTAATTTTTTTTATTAATCTCGTTATTAATTGTTTTGTTCACTTTTATCTCCTATATTTTTATTTTTAAGTTGTTCTCTTTCTTGCCAATCAGAATTTTTTGTCATTCCATAAATATCTAATCCTTTAACATTTTCATATCCTTCTTGATTTCTAACTTCATTCGGTGATGAAATACTATGTTCTAACATTTTTGCGCAATATGCTGTTTTATCTTGTAAATTTCCCAATAATACTCGTTTTGCCGAAAATGATATATAGTTTCCTAATTCTAATTCTTTTTTGCTGAAAATTTTAAAACTAAATTATTGTTCTCATTGTGTTAATAATGGATGAATAACAGAACTAACATAACATCGATATTGCTCTGGACTATATTTTCCATTAACAATTTCAGAAGCAACATTATAAAAGTTATAAATATTATTTCTATATTGTTCCATTTGCTCTTTATTTAAGTTATAAATATTACAATCTAATTCTTGAAAATCTAGACCATTATCTAAAATGGCAAAACCGCAATATTTATTTTGTAAATTATTATCTACAAATTCTTTTAATTTTTCTTGTAATTGTTCTGGGCAACTATATTATTAATTTTTATTGTTCGCATATAAAACCCTTATGAAGTTGATAATCTTCAATTATTACAATAACTTTATTTAAATAAGAACAAATTTTATTTTTAAATTGTTTTAATATTAAATAGATATTATTTATTGCTTATTCTTCATTTTTGGAATTAAAAGTAATATTATTAATTATTTTATTTTGCAAAACATTATAAATAATAATACCATTTTGTCCAATTTCTGCGGGGTAAATTGCAATAATATATTTTAATTTATTTGTTTTATTTTTTTATCAATTTGTAATATTTTTCATCCATCTGATGATAAATATAAAATATCTTTAATTTTGTAATATTGCATATAATAATTAATAACATATCACTTGTTTTTAAATAAATTTAAGTAAATTTTGGCTCATTCTAAACATTGCCAATCATAATGATTTTTATGATGTGAAATACGACAATTAATAGGCTGACAATTAACTCAATGAAATGATGTTTTTATTTCATTTCAAGTTTTATTAATATACAAAATTTTATATTCTGTCATTTATCTATACTCCTTAATTATTTTTATTTGTTGCTCAAATTTAATCATTAATATCATTTACCGTTACTGCATAAGCTCGTATAATTAATTCTTGTAATTTATTTTTACTTTTTTTATTTCATTTTTTCATCAAATATTTTCCTTTCTGTAAAAAAAACATAATATTCCTTTATTGGTTAATATTTTGATATTTAGTAAATAATTTATTTTAATATTTAATTACTTTTCCGCCCACTTCACTTTGAAGGTTGGCTGGGGCGGTAAGGTTATTTATACAGAGTTTTGTCTCCTTACAGAAGTAAAAAACAGTCTAACCAGTTATTAATTATGCTTCATCCATCCCTAGACAACTTTATATAAATAAAATAACCTTTTGGAGTTCCAACCCTCTTGTTTTTTTAGTGTACGATATTGTTTTTTTGTTTAACAGCGCTTTTTTTATTAAAACAAGCCAAAAAATACATGCTCTGACATTTCACAGGGGATTAATCTTGCCGATAATTAAAGAAATAAATAGGAATAGTAAATCCAATCACTTTCACACTTTCTTTAAGGCTTCGTGCCATAGATGGGTTATCCATCTTTAAGCATCAAAATATTAAGTTTTAAATGTTGCATTATTCATCGGATAATACCTTTATTAAAAATGATATTATTATTTGTTAAAACGAAAAAATATAATAAATCACAGAAAGGAAATTATAAAAATTAACTAATTTGTAGGCAAAAAAAAATCGTTATAATAATCGATTGCTTTAATTTGTATTTAATTACTTTATTTATAATTTTTATAAAACCTAAACTTTTTTCCGACTACCAAAACTATGATATTAAAATTTTTACAGAAAAAGAACAAATTAATATTAATAATTTAGAATTATTTAATAGAAATAACGAAAAAAATATCATTAATTAAATTAGAAATATAAAAAGTCATATTTAAAATGACTTTTTATATTTATATATTTTCTTATTATTTAACATTTATATTATTGCTATGATCAAGATATAAATCGGGTGCTGGTTTATCTACTAAATTTCAACTATAAACTGATTTAAAATATGTACCATTATCATCTTTTCAAGTATGATCTTTATCACCTCGCCCGCCCCTAATTAATAATGTGAAATCATAAAAAGGACTATATTCTTTAAAAATAAGTTTATATCCACCATAACTATCTAATTTTTTTTTACTATTTGTATCATTCAAAAATTTAATAATTCTTCAATCATTACTTTTATCACTACGCCAAACTACAAAATAATATTTATTATCAATTTGATTAAATTGTGTTTCTTGTGGTGATATTCATTCTAAAATATTTCCATTTATATTTATATTATGTTTTTCTTTTTCTTTTTTTAATTCATCTTCGCTATATTGTGTTGTATTACAAGAAACTAAACTGGTAGTATTTGTTACCAACAAAGTGATTGTACCTAAAAGACTTAATATTTTTTTCATATTGACTTTATAGTTATTTTTTAGTACCAATATTACTGTTGCATTATCTTTAAATAATATATTTTCTTCATATTAAATCAAAGGAATAGATTTGTCAATTACAACTTTATTAATAAGTATGTCTTTTTTACTTTCAACACCATAAGAAAAATTTATACTATTATCATCATTTATTTTTATTTTTAAATGTAAAATATTTTTTTCTGACAATTTAATCATAACATCTATAATTGAAATAGAAATTTCGGAAATTTTATTATTTTCATAAATAATATCAGTGCTAACATTACCTTCAATATTTTGATAATAATTTAAAATAAGCTGTATATTATTTTTTAATCCTACAACAAAAACCGGAACCATACTTTTTTTAGGAACCATTATTGACTGATGTGGAATATTTATTGTTTGAGTGTCTATTGTTGTTTTAATTTTTTTATCAGCAGAATTTGTACTATTACCCATAGTATGAGTTTCTGATTTTCCCCATGTTTTACCGGCCGAGGAGTCAAATGTAACTTCAATTTTTGTGCCAAAAACAAGAGGAACGCCGGCATTACTACTATATTTTGCTATAACTTTATTATTTGCATTTAAACTTCAATTATTGTTATTTGCTGTTGATTCTGATTTAGAAAATCCATTAATTTTTTGAAATGTGTTCGTTTGTGTTATTTGCTTATAACAAATAATTGTATTAATATTTTGATTATAATCACCTCTATTTTCTAAATATATGTAAAAATCTGGACAAATATTAATATCTTCTTCTGAATTATATGATTTATTTTTTTGTTTTTCTTCTAAAACAACATTAGATAAAATCAAATTTTCTAAATTAATATTAATAATTTTTTTAATTTTAGAAGTAGGATTTTGTTCTTTATAATATAAATATAACCCTCTTTTTATTTGTTCTTTCATATAAATTAAATCAGAATTAATTAATTCTAATTGATAATACTCATAAACTTTTCTATCATATGAACTAAAATAAATCTTATTATTTGAAAAAATACAAGAATATCTAACATGCCGAATTGTAGTAATAACATCTTCTAAAATTCCAATAATATTTTGATTATTATTTTGCTTTTTATTTCTTTTTAAATTATTTGTTTTTTTATAGTTAATATTATTATTTTTGATATTTTCTTTTTTTGATAAGTACTGGCAGCAATTATTTTTGGTACAGCACTCCCAATAATAGTTAAGACAATTAATAAACTTAAAAGTTTTTTCATTTCATATAATTTCCTTTCTTTTATCTTGAAATTTTTTATCAAGATATATTGACATTATATATATATAAGCATTTTTTAATTTATTTTAGAATTAGGTTAGTAAGGAAAGGGTTGGGGTTTGTAGGTATAAAAAACAAAATTAAATTCGCTTATTAATTAAGTGATACAAAAATGATTAATAATTATACTTTTTAGCAAAATTGTTTAATTTATTTAATTGTTTTTATTTTTATTTTTTATAAAACCTCAACTTTTTTAACGCTATAATAACATCTTCGGGTTTTTGTCCTTCAAATTTTTGTCTTAATTTAGCAGATTTATTAATCATATTTCCTTTGTCATTATATTTTGTCTCTTGAAATTTTCCGTCATAATTATAATGATATGTTAAATAATTCAATAAAACTTTTTCTAAACCATTTTTATTTAATAAATCTAAAATATCTTTTCCTTGATAGTTTTTGACAATACTTAATGGTAAAAAACTTTCAGTAAATCAATATTGAAACACCCTTAAATTAGGGTTTGTTTCAATTGGCATTTATAATAGAGACATTAAACTAGCATTTTCAACTATTGATAATATATAATAATAAAAGCCATTAACATTACCTCAACATTTAATATTTCCAAACAGCATAGATTTAGGATATTTAATTTTAATACCAGTAAAAACAGTATCTTCGGGCAATGATTTTTGTAATACTAAATGAATGCTATTTTTATTTTTTCATTTGAAATCAGTTATTTTAACTAAACGAGTAGATTTAATAATGTCAACAACATCAGGGGTTAAATAAGGTCGTTTATATTCTTCGATAATATAACATTCATTTTTGTTCTATTCACTAATTGGTTCATTAATTGAAATTATTTTTAAATCTAATGTTTCTAAAAATTCTTTATCTTATTTTGAAATATCATTAATTAAAATATCTTTTTCATCAATCATCACATAACTAGTTCTATTATCTTGAACTATTGTATTTTGTTGAATTTGTAATTTAAAATTAAAATCACTAATTTCATAACCCGTTATTTTAATATATTCATCTTTATAAATAAAACCTATTTTAATGCTATTTTTATAGTAGTTTAAGGTTGGTTTTTGCTTTGTCTTAATAAAAGATTATTAATTTTATAAATATATAAGGTTCTTGCACAGTCTTCACTAAATAATTATTCTAAGTCAGGGTCGCTGTACCGCGATTGAGTAGCAAAATATAACGGAATACTATCAATTGAATAATGAATTGGTTCATCATTTTCTGCTAATTGTGCTAACATTTTTTCTCATGGTTTTAACATTATTCTTGTTATCCTTCTTCATCGGGAATATTAATAACAGTTTCGTTGTTTTTTAGTTGTCTGTTTAAAGTAGCACTTACTATTAAGCAAACATCAACAATTAATTCATCAATATTTTTAATATTAAATGTTCTACTGTTTAAAATAGAATTATCATATTTAATTAACTTAATAATAAATTCAGTTAATTTAATTTCTCTAATATATATCATTTGTTCATAAGAAGCATTTGTTTGAATATTAACACCAGCAACTTCCGCTCGGGTTTTTTGTTCTCCCTTAGCAACTACGGGAACATGATGGCGATTTATTTTATAGTAATTAGTTAATAATCAATCATATATTTTGGTTAATTGTTCACCTTTAAAATTACCAGCAATATAGTCTACTGGCTGAAAATTATTATCACGGTCTCCTTCAACTAATAACAAGTCATTTTCAATAAATGAAGCTAACATTTTACTAATTTATTGATCAACAACACAAGTAACGCCATTATTATTTAATGGTAAATTTACCACTATTTAATAATGGGTCTAACATAATCTTTTCGGCAATAATATCTAAAATGGCGTCCTGTACGATGAACCGGAAAAAAACAATTATTGTGAGATTATTTTTTTTTATTTTTATATTAAAAAACATAAATTTATTTACATTATTCATCGTATAGTATCTTTAAATTTAGAATTTTTATCATAAAAACAGATATTATTCTGTTTTTCCTACACAAAATAAACAATATTTTTATAAATTTCCTTTTAAATAAAGATATTATCCAATGAATAATGCGGCCCCTAAAACTCAATATTTTTTGATGCTTAAATATGAATAACCCGTCTATGGCACGAAGTCTTAGAGAAAGTGTAAAAGCGATTGGATTTACTACTCCTATTTATTTCTTTAATTCTCGGCAAGATTAATCACTTGCGAAATGTCAGAGCATGTGTTTTTTGGCTTGTTTTCATAAAAAGAGTGTTGTTAAAACGAAAAAAACATTATCAAACACTAAAAAAACAAGAGGGTTGAAGCTCCAAAAGGTTATTTTCTTTATATAAAGTTGTCTAGGGATGGATGAATCCTAATTAATAACTGGGTAAACTGTTTATTTGTTTATTTCCGTATGGGGATAAACTTTATGAAAACATCCTACCGCCCCTGCTCACCCCCGAAGTGAAGCGGGATACGAAGTAATTAAATAATAAAATAAATTATTTACTAAATATCAAAATATTAACCAATAAAGGAATATCATGTTTTTTTACAGAAAAGAAAATATTTGATGAAAAAATGAAATAAAAAAATTAAAAATAAATTACAAGAATTAATGATGAAATTTGAGTAAAAAATAAAAATAATTAAGGAGTATAGATAAAATGACAGAATATAAAAGTTTGTATATTAATAAAATTTGAAATGAAATAAAAACATCATTTCATTGAGTTAATTGTCAGCCCATTAATTGTCGTATTTCACATCATAAAAAGCATTATGATTTGCAATGTTTAGAATGAGCCAAAATTTACTTAAATTTATTTAAAAACAAGTGATATGTTATTAATTATTATATGCAATATTACAAAATTAACGATATTTTATATTTAGCATCAGATGGATGAAAAATATTACAAATTGATAAAAAATAAAACAAATAAATTAAAATATATTATTGCAATTTACCCCGCAGAAATTGGACAAAATGGTATTATTATTTATAATGTTTTTCAAAATAAAATAATTAATAATATTACTTTTAATTCCAAAAATGAAGAATACGCAATAAATAATATCTATTTAATATTAAAACAATTTAAAAATAAAATTTGTTCTTATTTAAATAAAGTTATTGTAATAATTGAAGATTATCAACTTGATAAGGGTTTAAAAATAAAAAAATCCATTATATAATCCTAAATTAATTGGTGGTTTAAAAGTTTTATGCAAATATCTATTTAATTTAAATTATTTTTTACAATCGCCAGTTGTTAAGAAAAATTATATTTATAAAGGAAATATTAAAATGTCAGAGTACGAATTATATGTTTTAAAACATTTACAGTATTTTTTAACAAAAGGAGTTGATAAAAATGGCACAAAAAAAGTAACTTACCTAAAAAATCAATAAATAATAAAACTAAAATAAAAAATAAAAAAGTTAATAAGTTAGAATTAACTGTTAGATTACATGAAAATCCGATTAAAACTTAAAATTAAGGCACTAGTTGCTGGCGGCGTTGAAGTTGATTATTGTTCAGCCAAATGTCAATGAGACAGATTAAATTACTTAACATTATCAATATATAACCCATTTATTTTAAATGGGTTTTTGAAATTAAAAAAAGATAATAAGATAAAAAAATTAAAGTCTCAATATTTAATCGGTTAAATATAAAAAAACGCTATTTTTTATATTTTCGAATAGATAGTTTTGAAATTATCCAAAAAGCAATTAGAAAAAGAACAAATTTTAAAAAATAAGGAAGTGAAAAAATGGTAAAAAATGTAAAATATGTTCTTATAGATGAAAATAATGAACCTATTAAAAATGAAAATGATAGTTTTGATATTAAAACTGCAGAAGTTATTTTAGAAAATTATGAAGAAATTAATGAATCTAATGCAGGTAATTTAGAAAATAGTAATCAGCAAATCAACGAACTACAAACAAAAAATACTGAATTAATTTAACAATTGGAACAACAAACCATGCAATTAAAACAAATTGAAATTAATAATTTTAATAATTCTTTAACTGATAATGAAGAATTTAAAAATGTCTTATTAAAATCTTATGATATTACTGATGATATTGAAGTAATTAAAACACATTTACAAAGTGTTTATGATGAATTAATTAAGGTACAAGCCGTTAATACCGGTGGTGTGACAAAAGTAGAAAACAAAGAAAACAATATTTTAGATACAGACAATGTATTTAATAAATAAGAAAGAAGGAGATAATTATGGCACAAAACCCACAAATAATATTTGGAAATATTACTAAACAAGCAACAAAAAATGATAGAGAAAAATTTGATCAATGATATTTACAAACTTATCAACAAAAATTTAGTTGAGAAGCTTTATTTGCGTGAAAAGAAGCAAATAAATTTGGTTTAACATATAAAAGAAAGAAAAATATTAAATACAATGAAGGTCTAGGAAACGAAGGGCAATTATTTAATACTGATGATAACCTACTAAAATATTCAACAGTGGAATTTGAAGATGGAATTGTTGAATTAGATACAATTTTAATTTTTGCTCGTAAATTAGACCTTGTAGAAAGTTATTTTAATCTCCTAATCTTTAGGCTGCTGATATTGAGCAAGCAATGGATACTGAGGTTGCTTATAAACGCAATAAAATTTTAGAAATTATTAAAAAAACAGTTACAAATATTCAAGGACAAAAAGCAGATGACAAAAATGCTTTACAAATCCACGATGAAATTATTGATAAAATATATGAAAATGATTTTACTCCATAATAAAAAGTTATATTAGGTTCGGCTGATTTTATTCGTGGAATTATCAATAAATTACAGTTACAACTTGGAGCGAATGACCAAATAAATAGTGTAATTGCAACAAGCTGAGCGATAAAAACTGTTGAAGGAACAACATACTATATAATTCCTAAAAAATTACCAATTATTAATAAAGATGGTTCAGAAGGAATAATTACTCTATTACCAGATAATGTTAATGCAATTGCCTTTAAATTTAGTAAAAAATATGACCCTCTTATCTTACGCAAAAAAGATTATACTCCATTAAGAGTTGTTGGTACAGATGCATTGGATGCTGGAATGGGCAATACTTTGATTATGGAGATATTTTTATATTTAGGTGGTGCAGTAGTTGAACCTAAGGGAATTATTAAACATATTGTTACAAAAATTGATATTAGTAAAATTAATAAAATAGATAAACCAATTATTAATGTTGCAGACCCAACAAAAGCAACACCATAACAGTTAAAACCACAATTTAAATCTGTTGTTTTAAAATCAGTAAAATCCGTAGATAATTCTTTAACTGAGATTGATTTTGATTACTTTATTGAAATTAAATGTGAAGATTAACCAATTAATATTACAAATGATAAAACTGTTGAAGTTCAAATTCAAGGTAAAAACAACGCTACTGGTCAAACAAATCCGATTGATGTTATAATTAAAAATTCTTAATAGTACTAAAAAATAGTACTTTTTCGTTTGATAAATATGCCAATCGGAACAAGCAAAACTGCTCTGATCTATACTATTAAAAAAATATCAACAAGATTGTCAATTCAACAACAAGGAAAAAGTTTTGGTTTACAATTATTATAATTTTTAGGAATACAAGTTTTAGCTCTTGGTTTGTCAGTTTTAACTGGCGGGATTGCTTCGGCCGTTGGTCTTGGTGCGGGATTATCTAATTTTGCCGCAGCATTTATTTCATTTGGAGTAGAAACAGCAACCGATTTTGCCGTAAATCAAATATACGATAAATTAACATCAGAAGTGACAGTAAAAAGTACTGCCTTAAATTTGTTACCAGCAATTGGTGGGGTTGGTAAATTAACGCGCACTGCTCGAACAACTATAATTTTAAAATTAGCAAAAGAAACTAAATTACTTGAAAAATTAGGTATAATAACTGCTAATAATTTAGAAGATGTTGTAAGGTAAGTTAAAGGTAAAAAGATTTTATCTGATAAATTAATATTTGATTTTACAAAGCATGATAATAATGAAACTTTATTATATACAATTGGTAAATTAGCACGAAATGATTTTTATAAGGTTTTTAAAGTTTCTAATTTAGAAATAATTAATAATTTATTAAAAATTGAGAAAAATATTCAAAAAATAAGTCCTACATTAGTTCAAAAAAATACCCCGCATAAATGAAAAAAATGCTAATAAATGATTATATGAATATGGATTAAATATTGATAAAATAAGCAAAATTAGTACTAATGAATGATATAACATTATGACTAATCTTCATAAAAAAGGTGTTGGTAAAAACCTACTATTAAATACTAATTTAATGCGTGGCAGTAAAATATATAATAATAAATTATTAAATCTTTTACATCAAACACCAATTAAATTAAATAAAGCCTTAAATTATTTAAATCCAAATTTTTGTATTCAAAAAGTAACTAAAAAATTATTGGCCAAAATTGAAAAACAAATAATTACTATTAAACAAAAAGTAATTAGTAAAATTACTGATAAAACTAAAAAAATATTATCTAAAATTAAAACTAAGGCTATTAAAAAGGGTCAATTATTACCTTTTGCTTATGGTTCTGATGTTTTTTTTAGCAGTTAAAATTTTTCCTTTATCAGTTGCGTGTGACACGTTGCTTTAACAATATATTATAAAAATCCTAAATATACCCCTATTGTCGTTATGACAACTTTAATCAAAGCAGAACAATTTGTTTTGGCTCCCGAACCGTTTAAATTCTATATGAACAGTGAGTGTTTTATTGGTTGGGGATTTAAAAAAATCAGTTTATTTAATTTAGTTTATTTTAACCCACTTGCTTATCATCAAGTAGTAAAAGATAGTTTTGAAATATATATAACAATTTCTAAGATATTAAAAATGCAAGAACAATTTAAAAATCATTTTAATAAAGATAAATTGTTAAATGCGCCAGAAGATATTGTGGCTACTAGTCTATTGGGTAAATGATCAGCATTTCAAGCATACAAACAACTAAGAACAAAAAAATATTTAAAAAAAACAATTAAAACAAAAAAACTATTAAATAGTAAAAAGTTTATTTTAAATAAAATATATTCTAAAAAAAGTAAATGATAAAGAGATGATTAAGTGTTAAATGAATTATGACAAAATGTTACTTTGGAAAATTATAATAATTTTATTCCAATGAAGGGTAAAATTACACAAGTTCCAGTTCTTTATAATAAGTTCTTTAAAGGTGATGTAGAATTAATTATGATTTAAAACATTTGCTTTAAGAGCACAAAATATGATTAATTACTATTTAAATTATCCATTTTAAAAATTAAAGTTTGAAACATTTAAAGATCCATTATTAAAGAAAATTTGTATTAATATGGCGTTTATTACGATTGAAAATTGAAAATTTAACCTTATTACAATTGAGTTTTTTACTTCGGCAAATATAATTTTTGGTAATATTAATTATTCTTCACAAAATAACAATATGGCAACATTGCGAGGTCTATTGCATATTATTATGCAAAATCATTGGCTAATTTAACAACTTTAAGAAAATGTTTCATACTTTTCAAGAAGAAGATATTTATTTAACAATGATATATTTAGAAGCGTATTATACTCAGTTAGAAGTTGATGCTTTATTAGAAAAAGAAAAAACTGAAAGAATAGAAACCGATTATAAATTAAATAAAAAAATTGATAATTTATCAAATGAAACAAAAGAAAACTTTAATAAAAAACAAGATAAATTAACACAAAATTATAATTTAGATATTGATTATATAAATTGTAATAGATATGTTAGTTCTAAAGATGTATATGTATTTGGTGATTTCAGTTTTCACAATAAAGCAACTCCTGAAAATGCACCAAGATTTACAAAAGCAGTTAGAACAGTACAAAATAATATTCAATTACCAATAATAAAAATTATTAATGATAAATCAACAGAGGAAAAAGTACCGACTGCAAAATCAGTGTATGAATATAGCAAATGAGAAAATATTGATACAAATGATTTTGTTACTAATATTGAATATAAAATAAAAAACTTTGATATAAATTATACTTACCAAATATATACGGGCAGCAGTTCTTCAAATGCAGGAACTATTATGAGTATCCCTAATTTTAATGGTTTTATAATGCAAGCAACACCATTGTTTCGAAATCAAATATGTAATATTCAATTATCAGAAAATGGATAAGTAATGTTTTTACAAAATGACCAACAAATTGATATGAATTTTATAAAAATTATAAGAAAAAAAGTAAGCTTAGAAAGGATATTTTTTTATGCCAAAAATAGAAGTTAAAGATGTAATTATGTTTTTGAAAATCTTTAAAGTTTCATCATTGTTTTTTATAGCGGGAATTATTATTTGTTTTATAGGAGAAAAAAAATAGGTATTTATTGACCAGTATATGTTATTATTTCAGAAATAATTATCAGAGCTGGAATTATTGTGTTAATTATTAAAACAATTAGATTTATCAAAACACATAAAAAAGAACAAAAACAAGATAGCATTTAAGATGCTATTAAAAAAGAAGATACAAAAATAAAGAGGTGTTATAAATGGGATTGTTACCAGCAAAAAAGAAATTAAAAAAGAGTTATGATATTGATAGTTATTGTCTCAATTTAGCATCAACGATTACTAATCGTAAAAATGTTACTGTTCAAAAACATAATGATATTTTATAAAAGAGAATTTGTGAAGATAATGCTAATTTTTTAAATCCGCGTGATTTAGAAATTAGCATTTATAATCGACTTACTAATAAACAATTAGATACTAAATTAATTAATAACTTTTTAAAAATGCAAGACTTTACTAATAAGAATTGATATAAAGAATATAAAATTAATAGGAATGGTAAAGGAGCATAT
Organism: Spiroplasma endosymbiont of Antitype chi; assembly: GCA_964019725.1. GTDB lineage: Bacteria > Bacillota_I > Bacilli_A > Mycoplasmatales > Mycoplasmataceae > Spiroplasma. The sequence goes on from OZ026467.1 coordinate 1,485,076, forward strand.
TTTATTTTTGCTAATAATTCAAAACTTAATTTTATTACTATTGATTTTTATAATGACCAATATGATGAATTGGGTAATTTAGTATCTTGTACTTTTGATTACGGCCCTTATATTAAAAATCACCGGAGTGTTTTTATTACTGAAAAATTAGAAATTGATTATGTAACTAAACAAGTAAAAGTTATTAGAAAGTTAAAAACACGATTATACAGTACCATTGCCGATTTATATATTGATGATGCAAAATGAAATAACTATACAACATTACAAAGATAAGAAATATTGCCAATTTATTTTATTCCAATTTAAATTATTCCTAATAACCCTAATTTTGAACCTTCAGCTCGTTATGGTAAACAATTTGCTAGTATTTTAGATATTATTGCTGAAAAAATAATGTTAGGCCTATTATTAAATAGTGGTAAATTTACCATTAATACTAATGGCGCGACTGATGTAGTTGACCAAGAAATTAGTAAAATGTTAGCTTCATCTATTGAAAATGACTTGTTATTAGTTGAAGGAGACCCTGATAGTAATTTTCAGCCAGTAGACTATATTGCTGGTAATTTTAAAGGTGAACAATTAACCAAAATATATGATTGATTATTAACTAATTACTATAAAATAAATCGCCATCATGTTCCCGCAGTAGCTAAGGGAGCACAAAAAACCCAAGCAGAAGTTGCGGGAGTAAATATTCAAACAAACGCTTCTTATGAACAAATGATATATATTAGATAAATTAAATTAACTGAATTTATTATTAAGTTAATTAAATATGATAATGCGATTTTAAACAGTAGAATATTCAATATTAAAAATATTGATGAATTAATTGTTGATGTTCGTTTACCAGTAAATGCTACTTTAAACAAACAATTAAAAAACAACGAAAATATTATCAATACGCCTAATTAATAAGGAAAACAAGAATAATGTTAAAACCATCTTAAAAAATGTTAGCACAATTAGCAGAAAATGATTAACCAATTGATTATTCAATTGATAGTATTCCGTTCGATTTTGCTAATCAATAGCAGTACAGCGACCCTGACTTAGAACAATTATTTAGTGAAGACCGCACAAGAACCTTATATATTTATAAAATTAATAATCTTTTATTAAAACAAAGCAAAAACCAACATTAAACTACTCTCAAAATAGCATTAAAATAGGTTTTATTGACAAAGATGAATATATTAAAATAACGGGTTATGAAATTAGCGGTTTTAATTTTAAATTATAAATTCAACAAAATACAATAGTTCAAGATAATAGAACTAGTTATGTAATGATTGATGAAAAAGATATTTTAATTAATGATATTTCAAAACAAGATAAATAATTTTTAGAAACATTGGATTTAAAAATAATTTCAATTAATGAACCAATTAGTGAAGAGAACAAAAATTAATGTTATATTATCGAAGAATATAAACGACCTTATTCACCTGATGGTGTTGACATTATTAAATCTACTCGTTTAGTTAAAATAACTGACTTTAAATGAAAAAATCAAAATAGCATTCATTTAGTATTACAAAAATCATTGCCCGAAGATACTGTTTTTACTGGTATTAAAATTAAATATCCTAAATCTATGCTGTTTGGAAATATTAAATGTTGAGGTAATATTAATGGCTTTTATTCTTATCCATCATCAATAGTTAAAAGTGCTAGTTTAGTGCCTCTATTATCAATGCCAATTGAAACAAACCCTAATTTAAGGGTGTTTCAATATTGATTTACTGAAAGTTTTTTACCATGAAGTATTGTCAAAAACTATCAAGGAAAAGATATTTTAGATTTATTAAATAAAAATGGTTTAGAAAAAGTTTTATTAAATTATTTAATATATCGTTATAATTATGATAGAAAATTTCAAGGGGCAAAATACGATGAAAAAGGAAACCCCACTAATAAAGCGGCTGAATTACGCCAAAAATTTGAAGGACAAAAACCCGAAGATGTTATTGATGGAATATTTGAAAACTGAAAATTAGATAATTCAACTCTTATTAATGATAATACTGTAAAAATATTTAAACAAATTACCTATATGTTATCAAATTATACATATAGTAAGTATACAATTAATAAAGGTTATAATGACGGTGTTAAGTTATTTTCACCTTATTATTTTGAATTAATATCTAATCCAAGAGAGGTAGAAACTGGATATTGAGAATTTGAACATTGCAAAGTTAAATTAAATTCATCATATTTTAATTTTACTGGCGACCTCGCTCCACCGACAACAATAAATTATTGAGATGAATTTTATGCAGATGATAAATCATTTAATGGAGCAGATAATAAGTGATATTTTATTGTGTGACGTTGTGAAAAAAATGATGATTGAATAATTATTAAATTTTAGCAGTCTAATTTACAGAATAAAGTTTTAGATAATTAAAATCAATATCAACTTAAAATTCATCAAGGAGACAGCGGTTTGATTATTTACGAAAATAAATTCCCGTATCGCGCTTGAGGGTGACACTTATATACTTCGGGAAGTTATTTTAAATCAGTTTATCGTTGAAATAATAATAGCGAGAACCAAATACACTATTTATTTCACCTAAAACAGGTCAAATTACAAATTGAAATTTAAAAAATCAAAATAATATCAATAATGATGATGAAATTAAAGTAACTGTTAAAAACAAAGATATTTCAGAAAACCCCATTTATCAACTAGAAACAAATTTTTTTAATTGATTATCAATAACAAATGAATTAGAAACAAACAATATTCCTTCTCTTATTCCTGCGGAAATTAAATTATCAGATGGTGAATATGGTAAATATTTAACTAATTTAATTATTTCTAATGACAAAATAGAAAAATATTTAAATTACTTTTCACAATGATATAAATTACTTTATTCAAAAGCAGTTTGAACAAGTACGACTAAAGATTTAGTTGAAGATAAAATTAAAATAACTTTTTATAAACACGAAAAACTTTTCATTTTAAATCAAATTGAAATATCAAGTATATGGGGTTATGGAAAATATGATATCGGAATTTTTATTTAAAAACCAAATGAAAAAATAATTGAAGGAAAAGATATTAATTTAAAATTAATTAAAAATTGTCCTATCGAAACCAAAGCAAGTGGAAAAGATAGGAATACATATTTTCAATTAATTGAAGATAATACATGATATTTGTATAAAAATGGTATTGAAGATGAAAAATCATATTCAAATATGGCAGTTGCTGATTTTTTAAAACAATCAAATAGTATAATATTTTTTTATCCACGCACAAAAGAACAAATTAATATTGATAATTTACAATTATTTAATAAAAATAATGAGAAATTATCATTAATTACATTAAAAATATAAAAAGTTATTTAGATTTATAAATCTAAATAACTTTTTAATTTATTTTCAACATCTATATTTGGTTCGCTATTATTATTTCAACGATAAACTGATTTAAAATAACACCCCAAAGTATCTAAGTGTCACCCTCAAGCGCGATATGGAAATTTATTTTCGTAAATAATCAAAACGCTGTCTCCTTGATGAATTTTAAGTTTATATTGATTTTAATTATCTAAAACTTTATTCTGTAAATTAGACTGCTAAAATTTAATAATTCTTCAATCATCATTTTTTTCACAACGTCACACAACAAAATATCATTTATTATCTGCTTCATTAAATGGTTTTTCTTGCGGGGTTATTCATTCTAATTTTTTTTTAATAATTTCATTTGTTGTATTTATTTGATTTTTTAATTTTAGTTCTTTTAATTGTTCTTCAGTATATTATTGTGGCGTATTACAAGCAACTATACTCGTTGTACTTATTCCAATTAAAGTGATTGTACCTAAAAGACTTAATATTTTTTTCATTTTTATTTTACTTCATGAAATTCAATATTAGCATCAAATCCTTGTTTTAATGATCCATTTGCTTTCTCGTTAAAAGTTATAGTATCATCATTATTTATTGTAATTTCTTGTGGTAATAAATTATATTTTTTTAGTTTTTGCATAATTTCTTTAATTGATAATGTAATAGTTTTTTCTTCATTATTTAATGTTATTATTTTTGCATTAATTTCACCATAAATATTTTGTTTTAAATTCAACGTTACTTGTGCCGAAACTTCTTATAAATATGCAATTATTTTAATTTTTTTATTTGGATAAATTGTAATTTATTGTGATGGCAATTCTACTTCTGAAATTTCTTTATATTCATCTATTTTAGTACTTGAAAAATTAAATTTATTACTTAAATTTTTTGTTTCTAATGACGTGTTTGTTGTCGAAGAATTATAATTATTTACACATTCAAATTTTGCATCAATACCTGACGAAAGTTTAAATGGTCATACACCAGCTTCAGATTGAACATTAGCCCCTAACTCAAAATTTAAGTTATGTTATATGTTTAAACTAGATTTTTGTCCTGTTCTTTTTTCCTCACCATTTGTTTTTCTTAAACCTGTTGTAATTTTAGTATTTATAATTTTTTATTTTGTATACTTACAACTAGTTGATTTCATTATTTTTGTTTCAGATAAATCATTAAGCAATGTTGTTGTTCCAAAACAAATACTTTTGTTATTTTGGCTGTATATCGGTTCAATAGTTTTTGTTGCTGTTACATTTGAATAAATTAAATTATCTGTATTTATAATTTTTATTTCTTTAAATATTAAATTTAGATTTTCATCATGAAATTTAAAAAATAATCCTTTTTTAATTAATTCATATAAATTAATAATTTTATCTTGCTCATTATTAATCATATAATAAATTTTCTTTTCACCAAAATATTTATCACTGTCATATTTTGCTTTAATAGTAACTGGGGTGTTTGTTTTATCAACTAATTCTAGTTGTGATATATCTAATGTTGGTTTTAAATAATTTAATTCATTTAAAATTGCTTCATTATCATTATTTTATTAAATTTAAATTAAAATTTTTAATAGTTTTATTTAAATTAATTTTTTCATAGTATTCATAAACATTATGATCCGATGAACCTCAATACAGTTTATTATTTAAAACAACACCAGAAGAATAAATACCATCATTTGTTCTAATGACAATTTTTTGTTGTTTCAATGTTTCGTTATTTTCTCTTTTTTGTCTATTTAAATTTTCTAAATTATTTATTTGTAAATTAATATTATTATTTTTGATATTTTTCTCTTTTTGATAAGAACTGGCGGCAATTGTTGTTGGTACAGAAGTTCCACTAATTGTTAATACACTTAATAAACTTAACAGTTTTTTTAAATCTATTTTAGAAAGGAAATTATTTATTATGATTATTATTGTGATTATATTATACTTATTGCGATACTTACTTTTATTATTAAAATATTCTTTTAATTTTGTAGAAAACTCTTGATATTTATAAAAAACCTTGATTTTATTGACTTTTTACTAAATTACTATTTTTGCAAAAACCTTTATTTGATAAGGGTTTTTGACTCCATCAAGAGTTTTCTACAAAATTAAAAGAATATTTTAATAATAAAAGTAAGTATCGCAAGAAGTCTATTATACTAAATATGGGCTTGCGGTGATTTCCATAATTTTTGCGAAAAATTACTTAAAGTTTAAAAAACTTTTGCCGCGCTTTTCAAAATACTTGGGAAAAATTCTAAGCGTTAAGCGAAGAATTTTATAAAGGTTCTCAAATTTGTTTGAAAAAACCTCAAAATATTTTTTAACTTGCAAGTCATTTTATCACAAAAATTTAATAAAATCAACCGCTCGCCAAAAAACAAGATTAATTATAATCCCATTTTAAAAAGATATGGATAATAAAAATAAAACAAAGCATCATGTGGGTTTATAGTACATTTTACTATCGGGTGTGTTTGTTTTGGTATCACCAAACCTTAATTCACTAATACACTTATCTAAAAATGGAAAATTATTTAAAATGCCATATATTTTGCCTTGGACAAACATTTTTCTTATTCATGTTACACGATTGATTATACACGCTTCTTTATTCAACGAAGTTTGATGTTTTTTAGCTTTAAACATTTTAATTTTATAACCCAAATAAGGGTAAATATCTTCTTGCAATTTTTGCATAAAATCGTGGGCATTAATATCATAATGAAATGTAGCATATTAAAAACCATCAAATTTATCAAAATTATTGATTATTCATTTGTCCGTAATATTCAACTATTTCATTTAAATTAATTGCGTTTTTAAGTGTAACAACATTTTCTTCAATTAAATACTTATCATATTCATTATTTTCATTAATTTTATAGCCACTAAATAAAAATACTGTGTGGTCCTTCACTACCATTAGCATAATCGACACCAATTGAATAACTATCAAATTGATATTGTTTTGTATTGGTATTATAAAAATCTTGTAGATTATACTCTTTAATATATTTACGATAATTTCGTAAAACATAAATGCTGGGGTCATTATCGTTATATTCAAAACCGTAATATTCAAATTTAAATAAATCGGATCGTTCTTCTTTATTTGCTAAAAAAATTTTTTTGGTAATATCAGGTATTTTATTTCAAACAGCACCAATAGTTAAACGCAAATTAAAAACACCCAAACCTTTAAATGCTTGTTTATTTTCTGAATATAATTGATTGTGTTCTTCTAAAATGTTTTCAATTCTTTCATTTAAAGGTAAAAATGGCGTTACAAATTTTTCATAAAAGACATGGTATTTATCAAAAGGGTTAAAAGTAAATTGATTAGAATATGTTTTATGAAAATATGTTGTTACTGTTATGTATTGTTTTGCTATGTTGTCTCATTCTTGAAATGTCCAAGATAATTCTTTTACTGGAATAGGATTATCTAAATTATATTGTTCATTAACATCATCATCAGTATATTTTTCATAAGATACTTTTAAACTTTTTGAAAGAAACATTAAAACTATTAAATTATTATATCTTTTATCTAATTCTTTATCAGTTAAGATTTATTTTTCTTCGTATTTTATCATTTCGTCTGTTCATGCCGATATAATACCCACTACCTTTACCAACTTTTCCCATAATTTTATTACCATTAGCATAACCCGTAAAAGCAATGCAAAAACCACTAGGAAAAACAATTTCGCCACCTTATTTAACATTTTTAGGCCAAACAATGTCATTTTTTCATTGTCGGGTCCTATATTAATCCCATATTTATCGTATAGATAATTACATACATTAATTGTATCGCCAAATGTAGTATCTTCATGGGTATTGGCATATCTTCATAAAATATTAGATTAAGCATCGGTAAAATTACAAGCAAAAAATAATTTTTCTGCTAAATGATTTCATGTTTTATTAGTGCCGCGAACCTTTGAAACAAACTTAAAAAAGTTGGCGAAATAAAATATCGGGCGCAACTATCACCAACAAAATCTTTAAATAATTCTCAATCAAAAAAAAATATAGTCACTAAAATTTAAATCATACTTTTTATTTAAATGTTCATAACTAGTAATTAGTTTTTTGTTATTAATTTTACTAAATTATTGTATATTTATTAACTTCTTTATTTTATATATAATACATTATAAGAAAAAATGAAGGGAATTTGTATAAAAATGAGAAAATTTAAACATTTAATATTTGATGAACGAAATTTATTTAAGGATTTATTATTATATGATACTTGAAAAAAGAAAAATAGCACAATTAATTTATCTGAAATATCACGACAAACGAGTCGTGGAGTTAATACTGTTAAAAGAGAAATTAAGCAATTTAAAAATATACAGGATTATAATCCATATCAAGCGCAAAAAGATTATAAACAAAAACGTAAAAAATGCATTAAAAAACTACCTAAATTTACAAAATAACAGTTATATTTTATTAAAATAAGATTTAATAAATACCACGATACACTCGAACAATTAATTTATCGTTATTTCTTTGAGTTTGGTATTAAATTTCCTGCTTGTGTTAAAACATTGTATAAATGAATTAGCTTAGGTGAATTTGGATTAAAAAAAGAAAATTTACCCCATCGTGGTAAAAAATATAAAACAAAATGAAAACCCGATAATCGTGGTAAATTAACTAACTTTAAATCAATTTTATATATTGAAAATAAAGTTTCTAATGTTGAATGATTTGAAATGTATACTGTTGTAGAAAAAGACCATCAATCTAGTAATTTAGTTTTAGTAGAACAATCAAGTAAAAATTATTTTGTAATGAAATTAAAAAATAATACTGCTAATGAAGTTTTAGAAAAATTTAAAGAAATTGTTAAAAAAAATAATTTAATTGGGAAAATTAAAGGAATAATAACTGATAGAGGAAAAGAATTTAGTAAATGAAGAGAAATGGAAATATTTGCTGAAACACAAGTTTATTTTTGTGACCCCGGTAAACCACAACAAAAACCATTAATTGAGAATATAAACGTTGAATTTAGATATTGACTTTCTAAGGGAATTGATTTTAATAATATCAGTCAAAAAATGATAGATTGAATAGTTAATATTATAAATGATAAACTCCGACCATGTTGTTTAAATTGATTAGGTGCAAAGACAATGTTTTTACAAAATTTTAAATAAATTTATTAGTTAAAATTTAATAAATTATTTTTAGTGTGCTTAAATATTAATAAAATAAGGTAAAATTACAAAAATTTATTTTTTTCTGAAAAAGTTGTTGCAGTTTATTAAAAATATTTTATTATTAACTTAACAAGATATAAATTTATCGTTTATATCTACACAGCGCCTTAATAAAAACAATCTGGTCATTTTTAATATAATGTTAATAATCAAAAGTACAAGATACTAAATTATTTAATTCATCATATTAGTCATTGTAAAAATCAATAGTAATAAAATTAATTTTCGAATTATTAGCAAAAATAAAATATGCACCTTTGCCATTTTTATTAATTTTATATTCATTATATCAATTCTTATTAGTAAAGTCTTACATTTTTAAAAAGTTATTAATTAATTTAGTATCTAATTTTTGATTAGTAATTGGATTATAAATGCCAATTTATAAATCTAGTTGATTTAAAAAATTAGCATTATCTTCACAAATTATTTTTTATAAAATTTCATTATTTTTTTGAACAGTAACATTTTTACTATTAGTAATCGTTGATGCTAAATTAATATAATAACTATCAATATTATATTATTTTTTAATTTATTTTTGGCTGATAACAATCCCGATTGTATCATTTTTTTATTATATTTATATTATTTTTTAATAACATCTTCAATAATATCTTGTTTTTGTTGTTTGTTATGGGTTTTGATAAATCTAATTGTTTTAATAATCAAAACTATAATTCCAACTCTGATAAGTATTTCTGAAACAATAACATATACTGGTCAATAAATACCTATTTTTTTCTCCTATAAAACAAATAATAATTCCAGATATAAAAAACAACGATAAAAATCCAAATATTTTCAAAAAAATAATTAAATCTTTAATAGTTAATTTAGGCATAAAATATCTCCTTTCTAACTTACTTTTTTCACAATATGTATAAAAAATATTTTTTTATTTGATTAAATAAGATTATTGAGTCTTAAAATGATAATATATGGTAAAAAAAATTTATATATGTGAGGTACCATATACATTTTAGATTAGTTAGTATTTTAAAAATTTTAACAAAGCTTCGAATGGTGTTAAAAAATTTATGCTTTTATGTTGTCTAACATTGTTGTAATAATCTAAAAAAATAGTAATTAATTTTCGTAATTCATTAATATTTTTAGGATAACGAAGAAGATATTCAAAAAATTTATTTCAGTTTTTATGAAATCTTTCAATTTTCCCGTTTGATTGAGGAGAACTAATCGATGTTGTTTGATGAATAACACCTTTTTGATGTAATAATTTTGTAAACTCACTTTTATGATATTTATACTCCGGATTATAACTACAAACATATTCAGGACTATTATCCGTTCTAATTATTTTTATTCTAATTTTATTATTTAAAAAATAATCATAATCTTGATTAAAAACACCAATTGCTGATGAATGTGATTTATTTTCAGATAAATAAGCAAGACCAAAGCGTGATTTTTCATCAATAAAATTATACAAATATAAATTAAGTTTAAAACCATTCATATTTGGTACCATAATTTTAATATCATGTTGTAAATGTCCTAATTCAGAAATTTCATAACGTTTATAAGTCTTAATTTTATTGTTTTTAGGATAAAAATTATTAAATTATTTATTCTATTTAATTAAAGTTTTAATGTTATGTTTAATTACTTTCTTTTTTTATCTGAAAAACTCAGCTAGTGTTAAGTTATAAAACTCATAAATACCAGTTCCATATTTTTGTCGATATTTTTTAATCATTTTTGCAACAACAATCTTGTAAGTTTTTAAATAATGGTTATTAATATTAATTGGTATAGTTGATTTTTTAGCTAAAACAATAAAATTTAATTTTTCTTTAAGACAAAGTTGAATCTTTTTAGCTCAATTATAAAAATTTTGTTTTGATTTATAAAATAATTTAATTAAATTATTTAATGAGTTTTTATATAAATAGTATTTTTGACATAAATTAAAATAATTAATGATATTTTGATCAATATAGTTTGTTTGTTTTGAAGGATATTCTTGTTAATATCATTTTTTTATTTTTCTTTGTAATTAATATAATGCATTTTCAGCAGGAATACTTGTTACCACATACTTTCAATCTCCGCTCTATTTTAAAGAACCAAATTAGTGGTCTAAAATGTATATGGTTTTCACACAAAAAATTTATATACGGGTTGATTTTTAAAAGTAGTAAAATTTAGATTTATAGTACTATTTTATTTGTATGAAATATTTATAATATAAATATAATTATTACTATCATAATCTTTTATTCTATATTTATCTAATGAATTTGATACAAAATAGCTAATATATACAATTTCTCAATCTGAAACTTTTGGTACAACAATTGATTTTTTTAATTCATCTAAAATTTCTTTTTTTAATTTTGCAACTTTTTCATCTTTAATTTTTTCTATAACAATTTTATCCAATAAATCATCAACCTCTAATTGTATATAATACGCTTCTAAATATATCATTGTTAAATCAATACCTTCTTCTTGAAAAATATGAAACATTTTCTTAAAGTTGTTAAATTAGCCAATGATTTTGCATAAGAATATGCGATAGACCTCGTAATGTTGCCATATTGTTATTTTGTAAAGAATAATTAATATAACCAACAATCATATTTTCTGAAGCAAAAAATTCAATTGGAATGTAGTTAAATATTTAATGTTCAATAGTAACAAACAAAATATTAATACAAATTTTCTTTAATAATGGGCCTTTAAATGTTTCAAACTTTAATTTTTAAAATGGATAATTAAAATAAGAATTAATCGGTCACATGTAAAAAATAATGGTTTTATAAATACAATAAAAAATATCCTTAATTTATATTAAACTAAATAACATTTAAAAATAAAAACCCTTATTTTTTACATGTGACAAATTAATCATATTTTGGGATCTTAAAGCAAATGTTTCAAATCATAATTCTACATCACCTTTAAAGAACCTTATTATAACGAACTGGAACTTGTGTAATTTTACCTGTAATTGGATTAAAATTATTATAATTTTCCAAAGTAAAATTTTGTCATAATTCATTTAACATTTAATCATCTCCTTATCATTTACTTTTTTTAGAATATATTTTCTTTAATATAAATTTTTTACTATTTAGTAATATTTTTTAAAATTGTTTTGTTTAAATCTTGTTTTGTTCTTAGTTGTTTATATGTTCGAAATACTACTCCATTACCCAATAAATTAGTAACAGCAATATCTTATAAAGCATTTAACAGTTTATATTTATTAAAGTTATTTTTAAATTGTTCTTGCATTTTTAATATCTTAGCAATTGTTATATATATTTCAAAACTATCTTTTACTACTTGCTGATAAGCAAGCGGGTTAAAATAAACTAAATTAAATAAAATTATTTTTTTAAATCCCCAACCAATAAACCGCTCACTGTTCATATATAATTTAAATGTTTAAGAATCCAAAACAAATTGTTCTGCTTTGATTAAAGTTGTCATAACGACAATGGGGGTGTATTTAGGGTTTTTATAATATATTGTTAAAGCAACTTTTCGCCCGCAACTTATAAAGGAACAATTTTAACTGCTAAGAAAACATCAGAACCATAAGCAAAAGGTAATAATTGTCCTTTTTTAATGGCCTTATTTTCAAATTTAGACAATATTTTTTTAGTTTTATCAGTAATTTTATTAATTGCTTTTTGTTTAATAGTAATTATTTGTTTTTCAATTGGAGCTAATAATTTTTTAGTTACTTTTTGAATATAAAAATTTTGGTTTAGGTTATTTAAAAAATTTTTTAATTTATTTGGTGTTTTATGCAAAATATTTAATAATTTATTATTGTATATTTTACTACCACACATTAAATTAGCATTTAATAGTAGGTTTTTACCAACACATTTTATCAATATTATTCATTATGTTATATCGCGCTAATTAGTATTAATTTTGCTTATTTTATCAATATTTAATCCATATTCAGACAATCATTTATTAGCATTTTTTTCATTTACGCACGGTATTTTTTGAACTAATGTAGGACTTATTTTTTGAATATTTTTCTAAATTTTTAATAAATTATTAATTGTTTCTAAATTAGAAACTTTAAAACCTTTATAAAAATCATTTCGCACTAATTTACCAATTGTATATAATAAAGTTTCATTATTGGCCTATTTTGTAAAAAAACAGTAATTTATAAGATAATTTTTTATTTAATGAACCCCTTTTCTTTAAAATTTATTTTACTAATAAAATCTTTTTACCCGCAACTTGTTTTACAGCATCTTCTAAGTTATTAGCAGTTATTATACCTAATTTTTCAAGTATTTTAGTTTTTTTGCTAATTTTAAAATTCTAGTTGTTCGAGCAGCGCGCATTAATTTACCAGCTCCACCAATTGCTGGTGGAAAATTTAAATCAGTACTTTTCGCAGTTACTTCTGATGTTAAACTATCATATATTTTATTTAAAGCAAAATATGTTGCCGTTTATACTCCAAACGAGATAAATGCTGCGGCAAAATTAGATAATCCTGCGCCAATGCCAACGGCAGATGCAATGCCATCAGTTAAAAATGATAAACCAAGGGCTAAAACTTGAACTCATAAAAATTATAATAACCGTAAACCGAAACTTTTTTTTTGTTGTTGGATTGACATTCTAGTTGGATTTTTTTTAACAGCATAAATAAGAGCTGTTTTAGATGTTCCAATTGACATATTTATCAAACGAAAAAGTACTATTTTTTAGTACTATTAAGAATTTTTAATTTTAACATCAATCGGGTTTGTTTGACCAGTAACGTTGTTTTTGCCTTCAATTTGAACTTCAACAGTTTTATCATTTGTCTTAATTGATTGGTCAATCTTCGCCCTTACTTTTAATAAAGTAATCAAAATCACTTTCAGTTAAAGAATTATATACTGCTTTTATTGCTTTTAAAATAACATCTTTAAATTGTGGTTTTAAATGTTATGGTGTTGCTTATGTTTTGTATAGAACATGAATATTTGGTTTATCTAATTTATTAATTTTACTAATATCAATTTTTGTAACAATATGTTTAATAATTACCTTGGATTCAACTACTGAGCCAACTAAATATAAAACTCTTTCCATAATCAAAGTATTTTCCCATACAAGTCCAGTACCTAAGGCGGCTGCGCCAACCCTTAATGAGGTACGGTATTTTTTGCGTAAGATAATAAGGTTATATTTTTTACTAAATTTAAAGGCAATTGCATTAACACTTTCTGGTAATAAACTAATTGTTCCTCCTGAACCATTTTTATTAATAATTTGTATTTTTTAGGAACCATATAGTATGTTGTTTCTTCAACATTTTTCATTTCCCCGCTTTGTTGTGATTACGCCGTTTATTTGGAGTCGTTTGCTCCAAGTTGTGACTGTAATTTATTACGAATTCCAAGAATAAAATCAGCCGAACCCAAGGCAACTGTTTCTGATGGAGTAAAACCATTTTCATATATTTTATCCATAATTTCATCGTGGATTTTTAAGGAATTTTTATCATCCGCTTTTTTTCCTTGAATGGTTTTAACCTTTAATTTATTAATAATTTCTAAAATTTTATTGCGTTTATAGGCAACTTCAATATCCATTGCTTGCTCAATATCAGTAGCCAAAAGATTAGGATTAAAATAACTTTCTACAAGGTATAATTTACGAGCGAATGTTAAAATGGTATCTAATTCAAATGTTCTATCTTCAAATTTTACTTCAGTGTAGTTTAAAAGACTATCGTAGGTATTAAATACTTTTCCATCCTTTACTAAACCTTCATTATATTTAATATTTTTCTTTTTTTTATATGTTAAATCAAATTTATTAGCTTCTTTTCACACAAATAATGCCCCCAACTAAATTTTTGTTGATAAGTTTGTAAATATCATTGATCAAATTTTTCTCGATCATTTTTTGTTGCTTGTTTAGTAATATTTCCAAATATTATTTGTGGGTTTTGCGCCATAATTATCTCCTTCTTTCTTATTTATTAAATACATTGTCTGTATCTAAAATATTGTTTTCTTTGTTTTCTACTTTTGGTGCGCCCCCCCACCAGTATTAACTGTTTGTACCTTAATTAATTCATCATAAACACTTTGTGGGTGTGTTTTAATTACTTCAATATCATCAGTAATATTATAAGACTTTAATAAGATATTTTTAAATTCTTCATTATTAGTTAAAGAATTATTAAAATTATTAATTTCAATTTGTTTTAATTGTATGTTTTGTTGTTCAAGTTGTTAAATTAATTCAGTATTTTTTGTTTGTAGTTCGTCGATTTGCTGATTACTATTTTTTAAATTACTTGCATTAAATTCTTCAACTTCAGCAATATTTTATAAAATAATTTCAGCATTTTTAATATCAAAACTACCGTCTTCATTTTTAATAGGTTAATTATTTTCATCTATAAGAACATATTTTATATTTTTTAATGTCATTGTTTTTCATCCTATTTTTTAATATTTTTATTTGTTCTTTTTATAATCGCTTTTTGGATAATTTCAAAACTATCGACTCGAAAAGATAAAAAATATCGTTTTTTTATATTTAACCGATTAAATACTGAGACTTTAATTTTTTTATCTCATTATCTTTTTTTAATTTCAAAAACCCATTTAAAATAAATGGTTTATATATTGGTTTATATATTGATAATGTTAGGTAATTTAATCTGTCTCATTGACATTTGGCTAAACAATAATCAACTCCAACGCCGCCAGCAACTAGTGCCTTAATTTTAGTTTTAATCGAATTTTCGTTTAATCTAACAGTTAATTCTAACTTATTAACTTTTTTATTTTTTATTTTAGTTTTATTATTTATTGATTTTTTAGGTAAGTTACTTTTTTTTGTGCCATTTTTATCAACTCTTTTTGTTAAAAAATACTGTAAATGTTTTCAAACATATAATTCGTACTCTGAAATTTTAATATTTCCTTTATAAATATAATTTTTCTTAACAAATAGCGATTGTAAAACATAATTTAAATTAAATAGATATTTGCATAAAACTTTTAAACCACCAATTAATTTAGGATTATATAATGGATTTTTTTATTTTTCAACCCTTATCAAGTTGATAATCTTTAATTATTACAATAAATTTATTTAAATAAAAACAAATTTTATTTTTAAATTGTTTTAATATTAAATAGATATTATTTATTGATTCTTATTCGTTTTTGGAATTAAAAGTAATGTTATTAATTATTTTCTTTTGCAAAACATTATAAATAATAATACCAGTTTGTCCAATTCCAGCAGGGCCAACTGAAATAATATATTTTAATTTATTTGTTTTATTTTTTTGTCAATTTCTAATATTTTTCATCCATCTGATGCTAAATCTAAAATATCGTTAATTTTGTAATATTGCATATATGAAGCAATAACATCTCACTTGTTTTTAAATAAATTTAAGTACATTTTGGCTCATTCTAAACATTTCAGCAAATCATAATTCTTTTTATGATGTGAAATACGAAAATTAATAGGTTGACAATTAACTCAATCAAATGATGTTGTTATTTCATTTCAAGTTTTATTAATATACAAACCTTTATATTCTGTCATTTTATCTATACTCCTTAATTCTTTTTATTTTTTACTCAAATTTCATCATTAACATCATTTACCGTCGCCGGATAAGCTCACATCATTAATTATTGTAATTTATTTTTAATTTTTTTATTTAATTTTTTCATCAAATATTTTCCTTTCTGTAAAAAACATAATATTCATTTATTGGTTAATATTTTGATATTTACTAAATAATTTATTTTAGTATTTACTTACTTCGCCGCCCTCCTCACTTTGAAAGTTAGCGGGGGATTAAATCTTGCCAATAATAAAATAAATAAATAGGAGTAGTAAATCCAATCGCTTTAACTGTTTCCTTAAGGCTTCGTGTCATAGTTCAATAGATGAGTTATCCATCTTTAAGTATCAAAATATTAAGTTTTAGATTGCATTATTAATCAGATACTATCTTTATTAAAAATGGATATTATTAATTGTTAAACCGAAAAAATATAATAAATCAAAGAAAGAAAATTATAAAAATTAACTAATTTGTAGGCAAAAATAGATTAACTTTTAATTTTAAATATAATATTTGATGAATAATGCAAATAAAAAATCGCTCTAATAAGCAATTAATTTAATTTGCATTTAATTATTTTATTTATATTTTTTATAAAACCCAAGCTTTTGTAATACTATCATTTTAATATTAATTTTATTCTAATGATTTTTACTGTTTATTAAACTTAAAGTGCTTTAACATTAACTAAGATTACATAAATAATAGGTCGCATGTAAAAAATAAGGGTTTTATAAAAACAATAAAAAAATATCCTTAATTTATATTAAACTAAATAACATTTAAAAACAAAAACCCTTATTTTTTACATGCGACCAAATAATATTATTTTCTTTTTTAATTTTGATAGTGTTATAAAAGCTTGGGTTTTATAAAAAATATAAATAAAATAATTAGATAACTTCTTAAAAGGTTGATTTATCATTGTTTTAGAAATATATTTAAAATAAAGAATAATTTTTATACCAAAATTTAAACTTTTTTTACTACCATATATTTTTTAACGATGTGCAGTTATGCTAGTTAATTTAATTTATCTTATTATACTCCATATTAAACTTTTTAAAAAAAGGTTAAAAATCTTAAACCTTATTTTCTAATTCCTAATGTTTCAATGATTGCTTTATATTCATTAAAATCAGTTTTGATTAAATATGAAAGCAAGTGTTTTCTTTGTGCTACTTTTTGCAATAAACTTCTTCTTGAAAAAATATCTTTTCGATGTACTTTTAAGTGTTCGGTCAAATTGTTAATATTTTCTGTTAAGATTGCAATTTGAACTTTTGTTGAACCAGTATCTTTGAAATTTTGGCCAAACTTTGTAACTAATTTTTCTTTTTTTTCTTTTGGAATCATTACTATTTTCTCCCTTCATTTAGCGGATTTTTGTGTTAAAACAAATAATTTAAGAAAGGGTTATCTTAAATCAACGAAATAACAACCTCATTAATATTATGCTTTTTTGGCAAAAAAAGCAAGGGTATTAAATAAATCTTGTGTGAAAACAATATACATTTTAGATTACTAATTTAGTCTTTAAATTAGAATAGAGATTAAAAGTATACGGTAACAAGCATTCCTAATTAAAATGAATTATATTCATTACAAATAAAAATAAAAAAAAATGATATTCACAAGAAGAACATTCAAAACAAAAAAAATATATTTATCAAAATGGCATTAATTATTTTAATTTATGTCAAAAATACTATTTATATAAAAATTCATTAAATAATTTAATTAAATTATTTTATAAATCAAAACAAAATTTCTATAATTGAGCTAAAAAGATTAAACTTTTTCTTAAAGAAAAATTAAATTTTATTGTTTTAGCTAAAAAATCAACTAAACAAATTAATATTAATAACCATTATTCAAAAACTTACAAGATTACTGTTGCAAAAATGATGAAAAAATATCGACAAAAATATGGAACTGGTATTTATGAGTTTTATAATTTAACAATAGCTGGGTTTTTCAGATATAAAAAGAAAGTAATTAAACATAACATTAAAACTTTAATTAAATGGAATAAAGAATTTAATAATTTTTTATCCTAAAAACAAGAAAATTAAGACTTATAAACGTTATCAAATGTCTGAATTAAGACATTTACAACATAATATTAAAATTATGATACCAGATATGACTGGTTTTAAACGTAATTTATATTTGTATGATTTTATTGATGAAAAATCAAGCTTTGGTCTTGCTTATTTATCTGAAAATAAATAAAAGTCATCAGCAATTGGTATTTTTAATCAGGATTATGATGATTTTTTAAATAATAAAATTATAATAAAAGGAATTAGAACGAATAATTGTCCTGAATATGTTTATAGTTATAATCCATAGTATAAATATCATAAAATTATTTTTACACAAAAGTATTACATCAAAAAGGTGTTATTCATCAAACAACACCGATTCGTTCCCCTACAATCAAACATTAAAATTGAAAGATTTCATCAAAACTGAAATAAATTTTTTGAATATCTTCTTCGTTATCCTAAAAATATTAATGAATTACGAAAATTAATTACTATCTTCTTAGATTATTACAACAATGTTAGACGAAATAAAAGCATAAATTTTTTAACACCAAAGCTATGTAAAAATTTTTAAAAGACACTAACTGGTCTAAAATGTATGTGGTGCCTCACAATTCAATAAATCTTGTTCTAAAAGCGTAATTAATTCTGCTAAATTATTAATTTTAATATTTTCTCGAAGATATTTTTTAAAATAAACAATGATTTCCTGACCATATAAATCAAAATTAACATTTAACAAATATGTTTCAACAACTTCTTTCCCTTCGAATAACCGATAAGATGTCATTGAAGGATAAATTTTACCTTGCACTAATGTTTTTGTTACATAAACACCATATGGTAAAATTACTTTTTGTGGCAAATAAATATTTGCCGTTGGAAAATTAATTGTTCGTCCAAATTGTTTTCCCGATTTTACTTCTCCACGTAAATTATAATCTTCATACAATAATTTATTTGCTGACGCTAAATCATATTCTAATAAAAAATTTCTAATTGTTGTTGAAGAAAACAAATTATCTTGACGTGTAATTAAATAAACATTTTCTTGGCCAAAAAAAGCGATAATATCATTAAAATCCCCTTCACGATTTTTTCCAAACCTAAAATCAGAACCAATAACAATTTTTGTAATATTAAATTGTTTTTTTAAAATTGTTAAAAATTTTTGTGCAGATAAATTTATAAATGCATTACTAAGCGGCACTTCTAAATAATAATTAAATTCTAATTTTTCAACAATTTGTTGTTTTGAATGATTATCTACTATTTTTGTATTTGTTTGCTGTAAAAAATCACTGAAACTTTGTGACATAGTAAAAAATAATGTTGCAATATTATACTGTTTTTTAATCTCCATTAAACGTGTAATTAATTTTAAATGACCTTGATGAAACCCGTCAAACAAACCTAAACAAGCAACCTTTGGTTTCTTATCACTTGGCTTATTTCATACTAAAGTTTTCATTAATAATGACCATCCTTATCTCTGTCATCTTGTTTTTTAGGTTCAATATGTCCTCATAGTCCGCGTTGGCAGGCATAAACATGTTTTCCGATATGTTTATAAATTGCTAAAACATTTTTATTTTTATCAATAATAAAAATAATTGCATCAGTATGATTAATAATAACAATATGTTTTCCTTGCATAATTTCTTCATCATGATAATAAAGTAATAATTGTTGATTATTAATAAATAAAGCATCATACATCGATATTAACTCATTAAAATTTACTGCTTCAGGGCTAATTGCTTTAGATATCATAAAATTTCCCGATTGAGTACGGCATAAAGCTGTAACGGTAGCAATAGTATTTAATTTTGCCGCAATATCAGTCACTAAACTTCTAATATATGTTCCTTTAGTACATAAAACACTAAATTTAATTGTATTATTATGTTCATCATATTTTTTTAATTTAATTGCCTTAATTGTAACAGTTCGTGGTTTAATTTTGGCTTCTTTATCTTGGCGTGCATATTCGTAAAGTTTTTTACCATTAACTTTAATAGCAGAATATTTTGGCGGATATTGTTCATACATAAATCCATTAAATCCATTAAATATTTTTTTTAATATTTTTTTTTGAATCTTAAATGGCGCCGTTTCATTAAGCGCATTCCCAGTAATATCACCAGTATCTGTATCGACAAATAATCGCATTTCAACATCATATGCTTTATCTGCTGTTAACAAATATTCACTAATTTTCGTAGCATTATTCACTAAAACAACTAACATTCCTGTCGCTAATGGGTCTAATGTTCCTGCGTGACCAATTTTATTAATCTGCAATTTTTGTTTAATTTCTTGAATAACCTGATTACTTGTTTTTCCTGTTGGTTTATTGATTAAAAAAATACCATCATGCATAATAACCACCTTACTTCCCGAAATATTATATCACTTTTTAATATATTCCTAACACTGATTAAAAAAGTGCCTTATTTTTATCTTATTTTTTTACAAAATTAATTGATTATTATAAAAATATAGTTTATGGTTTTAATGTATTAAAAATAAATATTGTTAAATTTATATCTTTTTTAAATTATTATATATTTTCCTTTTGTGAAAAATTTGTATTTTGTGGCAATATTTAAATATAAAATAATCTTAAATTTTGTTTTTCATACGTTTTTAAAAATTAATTAAATTTTCTTATAAACTGTTAATTTTTGATAGTATTACAAAAACTTAGGTTTTATAAAAAAGATAAATAAAATAATTAGATAACTTTTAAAAGGGTTGATTTCTAATTGTTTTAGAAATATATTTAAAATAAAGAATAATTTTTATACCAAAACCTAAACTTTTTTCTTAATACCTCATTCTTCAATTATTTTTTTATTTGTCTAAAACAAATTGGTCGTATAAATAAAAGTAGGGTAAAAATATAAAAGTTAGGAATTAATTAATGCAAAAGCAATACCACTTACATAAAAATGGTATTTTTTTTTAAAAATAAATATTTGAAATAGTGAAAAGGCAATATATTTTTAATTAGCTATAAGCATTTTTGCTTCCTTGTTTCAGTTAATTTTAATAATATATTTATTAAATTAATGTATTGCTTTTCCAATATTTCAAAACACTTTTAAAAAATTAATAGCTCACTAGTTTTATGTTATTTTAGTTAATTTAATATTTTGTTTAATAACTAACTATTCTTTAAAAACTTAATAGTATTTTTCGGTGTTCCATTTTTTACTATTTTGCATATTTTAAATGTGCAAAAATTTATTTTTACTATATATTTAATATATTTATTTAAAAGACGGAGATATAGAAAATAAAATATTAATATTTCTCTCACTATCTCATAAATAATGGTATTAAGAAAAAGATTGATGTTTATAGGTATAAAAAACAAAATTCAATTTGCTTATTAATTAAGTAATACAAAAAAATGATTAATAATTAGATTTTTGTATTACTTAATTAATAAGCAAATTGAATTTTGTTTTTTATACCTATAAACATCAATCTTTTTCTTAATACATGAATATTACGGACAATAAATAATTAATACATTTGATAAATTTGATGGTTTTTAATATGCTACATTTCATTATGATATTAATGCCCGTGATTTTATAAAAAAATTATAAGAAGATATTTACCATTATTTAGGATATAAAATTAAAATGTTTAAAGCCAAAAAAGATCAAACATCTATTAATAAAGAAGATGTTATAATTAAACGTGTGACATAAATAAGAAAAATGTTTGTTCAAGGCAAAATATATTGTATGTTAGATAACTTACCGTTTTTAGATAAATGTATTAGTGAACTGATATTTAGCGATACCAAAACAAACACACCCGATAGTAAAATGTACCATGACCCCATATGATGCTTTTTTTATGGTTCTTATCCATATCGTTTTAAAATAGGTTTATAAAAACCCACATTTTATAGCGTTTTGGGCGGATGTGATACACAATATACATTTTAGACCAGTTATTATTTTAAAAAATTTAACGCAGCTTCGGATGGTGTTGAAAAATTTATGCTTTTATGTCGTCTAACATTGTTGTAATAATCTAAAAAGATATTAATTAATTTTCGTAATTAATTAATATTTTTAGGATAACGGGGAAGATATTTAAAAAATTTATTTCAGTTTTGATGAAATCTTTCAATTTTCATGTTTGATTGTAGGGGAACGAATCGGTGTTGTTTGATAAATAACACCTTTTTGATGTAATAATTTTGTGTAAAAATAATTTTATGATATTTATACTATGGATTATAACCATAAACATATTCAGGACAATTATTCGTTCTAATTCCTTTTATTATAATTTTATTATTTAAAAAATCATTATAATCCTGATTAAAAATATCAATTGCTGATGACTTTGATTTATTTTCAGATAAATAAGCAAGAACAAAGCGTGATTTTTCATCAATAAAAACATACAAATATAAATTACGTTTCAAACCAGTCCTATCTGGTATCATAATTTTAATATTATGTTGTAAATGTCTTAATTCAGACATTTGATAACGTTTATAAGTCTTAATTTTCTTGTTTTTAGGATAAAAATTATTAAATTATTTATTCCATTTAATTAAAGTTTTAATGTTATGTTTAATTACTTTCTTTTTATATCCGAAAAACCCAGCTAGTGTTAAGTTATAAAACTCATAAATACCAGTTCCATATTTTTGTCGATATTTTTTCATCATTTTTACAACAGCAATCTTGTAAGTTTTTGAATAATGGTTATTAATATTAATTGGTATAGTTGATTTTTTAGCTAAAACAATAAAATTTAATTTTTTTTAATACAAAGTTGAATCTTTTTAGCTCAATTATAGAAAGTTTGTTTTGATTTATAAAATAATTTAATTAAATTATTTAATTAGTTTTATATAAATATTATTTTTGACATAAATTAAAATAATTAATGCCGTTTTGATAAATATAGTTTGTTTGTTGTGAAGTATCTTTTTGTGAATATCATTTTTTTATTTTTATTTGTAATTAATATAATTCATTTTCAGCAGGAATGATTGTTATCATATACTTTTAATCTCCTTTCTATTTTAAAGACCAAAATTAGTGGTCTAAAATGTATATAGTTTTCAAAAAAATCTAGATTTTAATTCTTATCTATATTTTTTTTATTTTATTAAGATAAATAAAAAAATGTTATTAAATAACATTTTTAAAACCACGGATCAAATGGTACATCAAGACCAAATCAACCATTAATTAATTCATGAACTGATTTTATATTAAAATAAAACATTACAATTGTTATAACTGCCAAAACCAAAAGTACTAGCGCAACAATTAAAAATATTGCTCAAAATGGTAATTTTAGCTTGCTTGTTTCTTCATCATATTGAAATGGCATTTTTGTTGCATCAATTTTATTCAAAACATTCTTATTATTAAAATCATCTGATGGAGCAAAATCTGGTGACGAACTAAAGCTTGGTGCTACATTAAAATCTGGTGTTGGTCCAAAATTTGAATTTCCTTGTCCAAAATCATTTTGAACAGAAAAATTAGCGCTACTAAAGTCATTTGTTTGATTAAAATCATGGTTTATCTCAAAATGATTTCCCTCATTAAACGTATCATCAAAATTATCATCAAAATTATCATCAAAATCATTATTAATACCCTGTTGTTGTTTCATCAAATCTGGATTCATAATCGCGTAATTACGATCTGAATCTTGCGAATACTGTCTTTTATTAAAATTATAATCTTGACCAGAAAATTGTTGCTCTACATCTGGCCCTACCATTGGATGACAAGTTAAAATTCCGGGATATTGTGACATTTGCGGATAACCCATCATCATTGGATAAGGAAACGTTTGCAGATAATAAACCATCATCGTATTATATGCCCCCATTCCCATAGCATTCATTGGATTAGCCATAATAGGCATAACAAATGGTTGATAAATAATTGGTTGATAAATTGGTTTATTGTGCTGCGTTTTAACTTCTTTCCCATTAATTCCTAAGTCTTTTGAAATGTAAGAAGAATTAAAATGTTGATTAGTTTTTGTTTTGAAATCGTTCGGATTACAAGGAACACTAATTGGTTTTGTTAGTGTTGTTACCGGTTCATTTTGGTTTAATAAATTATCATTGCCAAAAATATTGTTATTTTCAAACGAATTAAAATTATTTTCATTTCTTCTAATAAATTTTGGATCATTATTATTCATGCGATACCCCTCTATATCAATATTTTTTTCTCATTTTTAAATTATATCATATATTTAAGTAAAATTAAAGTAAAATATTGTCATAATTATTAGAAAAATATATAACTATTTAACATTTTATTTAAGTTTAATACCTTGTTTGTTGTTTTTTACTTTGCAAATATTATTGATATTTTTCATCAAATTCATTAAAAATATGATAAAGATTTTTGTATCAAAATAAATTATAGAATAATACCCGCAATTATAGCTGAAATTAAATCATTTAACCCTAATAATATAAAATAATAAATATTACTTTGTTCTGTGCCATCCGATAATCTATGTGCTAAGAAATATCCACATAACATTAAAATTGGTAAAACAATAAAAGTACTAAATGGAGAACATAATGCTACTTTCCGCACATTATTCATCCTTTAAAATAACGAAACACCCAAAAATGAAATGGCGGGCACAAGGATAACTCATTAACATTAAAACCACTATCCACCTATATTAATTAACTAAATCAGCAGGAAAAGCAAAAGCCATTAACAATTTTGGCCCAAGAGCAATAAATAATAATAAAGCAAAAAATAATCGACCACTAATAATTGCTGATCCATATCAACAAGTTTGATAGGCGTCCTGTACGATGAAACGGCAAAAAAAACAATTATTGTGAGATTTTTTTTATTTTTCTATTATAGAAAAATAAATTTATTTGCATTATTAATCGGATATTATCTTTAAATTTATAACTTTTATCATAAAAAAGATTAAATTCTGTTTTCCCTACACAAAATAAACGATATTTTATAAATCCTTTCAATAAAGGTATTATGCGATGAATAATGCAACGCTTAAAACTTGATATTTTGATGCTTAAAGATGGATAAATAATCTATGGCGCGGAATCCTTAAAGAAAGTGTGAAAGCTATTGGATTTACTATTCCTATTTATTTTTTTAATTCTTGGCAAGATTAATCACTCGCGAAATGTCAGAGCGCGTGTTTTTTGCTTGTTTTCATAAAAAGAGTGCTGTTAAACCGAAAAAACAATATCGGACACTAAAAAACAAGAGGGTTGGAACTCCAAAGGGTTATTTTCTTTATATAAAGTTGTCTAGGGATGAATTAAACTTAATTAATAATTGGGTAGAATGTTTTTTTACTTCCGTAAGGAGATAAAACTCTGTATAAATAACCTTACCCCCCCGCGTGCTCGCTTCACTCAGGGCTCGAGCGCGGGGGGGTAATTAAATACTAAAATAAATTATAAGAATTAATGATACAAGCTTATCCAGTAACAGTAAATGATATTAATGATGGAATTTGGGCAACAAATAAAAAGAATTGAGGAGTATAGATAAATGATAGAATATAAAAGTTTGTATATTAATAAAACTTGAAATGAAATAACAACATCATTTGATTGAGTTAATTGTTGGCCCGGCCCGTTAATTGTCGTATTTCACATAATAAAAAGCATTATGATTTATACAATGTTTAGAATGAGCCAAAATGTACTTAAATTTATTTGAAAACAAGCGAGATGTTATTTTTTCATATATGCAACATTATAAAATTAATGATATTTTAGATTTGGCTGCGGATGGTTTAAAAATATTACAAATTGACAAAAAAATAAACCAAATAAATTAAAATATATTATTGTAGTTGACCCCGCCGGAATTGGGCAAACTGGTATTATTATTTATAATATTTTACAAAAGAAAATAATTAATAATATTACTTTTAATTCCAAAAATGAAGAAGAAGTAATAAATAATATCTATTTAACATTAAAAAAATTTAAAAATAAAATTTGTTATTATTTAAATAAAGTTATTGTAATAATTGAAGATTATCAATTTAACAAATGTTTAAAAATAAAAAATCTATTATCTACTCCTAAATTTATTGGTGGTTTAAAAGTTTTATGTAAATATCTATTTAATTTAAATTATGTTTTACAATTGCCAGTTGTTAAGAAAAATTATGTTTATAAAGGAAATATTAAATTATTAACTGATAAACAAGTTCGAATGATTTGTAAAGCAATAAAGATTTTAAAATAATGAGTACAAGTTTAAGAGTGGTATGTGATTATAGTCAAGAATGTTATTCAAATGGTAGTACAACTGCAGATTGTGAAATTTGCAATAGTTGTGAAAAATGTTGCGATAAAGATAATCATGGGGAGGAATAGAATATGTCAAATATTGTTGAATTCGATAATAATGTTATAGAAGATTTATTACATAAAATTCTATACTTACACGAATATTAACTTGCTAAAAAAGATAAAGAATATAAAGAATAATTAAAAAGAATGTATGAATAATTTAAACATGATAAATAACTTGAAATTGGTCAATATAAATTTTAAACTGAGCAACAACAATTATATAAAGAAGATTTTGAAAATAAATTTATTGAATATTCTTATTTTGACAATTTTGTTAAAGAAAAATATGTATTAAAAGACAATTTAAAATATGAAAAATTACCAAGTAAGTATGTGAAATAATTTCACAAAATAAAAATAATATATCTAAAAAATAAATAACTAATAAACCTAAAATAAAAAATAAAAAATTTAATAAGTTAGAGTTAACTGTTAGAATGAGTGGCAATCCGATTAAAATTAAAATTAAGGCACCGCGGTTTTACTGGTGTTGTTGAAGTTGATGCTTGTTCGGCGCTAAATGTCAATGAGACAGATTAAATCGCTCAACATTATCAATATATAATCCATCTTTTTTAACTGATTTTTTAAAATTAAAAAAAGATGATGAGATAAAAATTAAAGGATCACTATTTAATCAGTTAAATATAAAAACTAAACGCTATTTTTTATCTTTTCGAGTAGATATTTTTGAAATTATCCAAAAAGCAATTATAAAAATAAAAAATACAAATATTAAAAAATAGGAGGAAAAAACAATGGTATTAAAAAAATGTAAAATATGTTCTTATTGATGAAAATAATGAACCCATTAAAAATGAAGATGGTAGTTTAGATATTAAAACTGCTAAAATTATGTTAGAAAATACTGCTGAATTTGAAGAATTTAATGCAAGTAATTTAGAAAATAATAATAAGCAAATCAACGAAATACAAACAAAAAATACTGAATTAACTTCATAAATTGAAAAACAAACAATTCAATTAAAACAAATTGAAGTATTTGACTTTATTAATTCTTTAACTGATAATGAAGAATTTAAAAATGTTTTATTAAAGTCTTATGATATTGCTGATGATATTGAGATCATTAAAAAACAATTGCGAAGTGTTTATGATGAATTAATTAAGGTACAAACAGTTAATACTGGTGTCGTACCAAAAGTAGAAAACAAAGAAAAAAATATTTTAGATACAGACAATGTATTTAATAAATAAAAAGAAGGAATAAAATTATGGCACAAAACCCACAAATAATATTTGGAAATATTACTAAACAAGCAACAAAAAATGATCGAGAAAAATTTGATCAATGATATTTACAAACTTATCAACAAAAATTTAGTTGGGGGCATTATTTGTGTGAAAAGAAGCTAATAAATTTGATTTAACATATAAAAAAAAGAAAAATATTAAATATAATGAAGGTTTAGTAAAGGATGGAAAAGTATTTAATACCTACGATAGTCTTTTAAACTACACTGAAGTAAAATTTGAAGATAGAACATTTGAATTAGATACCATTTTAACATTCGCTCGTAAATTATACCTTGTAGAAAGTTATTTTAATCCTAATCTTTTGGCTACTGATATTGAGCAAGCAATGGATATTGAAGTTGCCTATAAACGCAATAAAATTTTAGAAATTATTAATAAATTAAAGGTTAAAACCATTCAAGGAAAAAAAGCGGATGATAAAAATTCCTTAAAAATCCACGATGAAATTATGGATAAAATATATGAAAATGGTTTTACTCCATCAGAAACAGTTGCCTTGGGTTCGGCTGATTTTATTCTTGGAATTCGTAATAAATTACAGTCACAACTTGGAGCAAACGACTCCAAATAAACGGCGTAATCACAACAAGCGGGGAAATGAAAAATGTTGAAGAAACAACATACTATATGGTTCCTAAAAAATACAAATTATTAATAAAAATGGTTCAGGAGGAACAATTAGTTTATTACCAGAAAGTGTTAATGCAATTGCCTTTAAATTTAGTAAAAAATATAACCTTATTATCTTACGCAAAAAATACCGTACCTCATTAAGGGTTGGCGCAGCCGCCTTAGGTACTGGACTGGTATGGGAAAATACTTTGATTATGGAAAGAGTTTTATATTTAGTTGGCTCAGTAGTTGAATCCAAGGTAATTATTAAACATATTGTTACAAAAATTGATATTAGTAAAATTAATAAATTAGATAAACCAAATATTCATGTTCTATACAAAACATAAGCAACACCAGAACAGTTAAAAACACAATTTAAAGATGTTGTTTTAAAAGCCTTTAAAGCCGTAGATAGTTCTTTAACTGAAAATGATTTTGATTACTTTATTGAAAGTAAGGGCGAAGATTGACCAATTAATATTACAAATGATAAAACTGTTGAAGTTCAAATTGAAAGTAAAAACAATGCTACTGGTCAAACAAATCCGATTGATGTTAAAATTAAAAATTCTTAATAGTACTAAAAAATAGTACTTTTTCGTTTGATAAATATGCCAATTGGAACATCTAAAACGGCCCTTATTTATGCTGTTAAAAAAATACCGACTAGATTGTCAATACAACAACAATAAAAAAGTTTTTGTTTACAGTTATTATAATTTTTAGGAATTCAAGTTTTAGCCCTTGGTTTGTCAGTTTTAACTGGCGGTATTGCATCTGCCGTTTGTCTTGGTGCGGGATTATCTAATTTTGCCGCAGCATTTATCTCGTTTGGAGTAGAAACAGCAACCGATTTTGCTGTAAATCAAATATATGATAGTTTAACATCAGAAGTAACAGCAAAAAGTACTGCCCTAAATTTGTTACCAGCAATTGGTGGAATGGGTAAATTAACGCGCGCCGCTCGAACAACTAGAATTTTAAAATTAGAAAAAAAACTAAAATACTTGAAAAATTAGGTATAATAACTGCTAATAACTTAGAAGATGCTGTAAAACAAGTTGCGGGTAAAAAGATTTTATTAGTAAAATAAATTTTAAAGAAAAGGGGTTCATTAAATAAAAAATTATCTTATAAATTACTGTTTTTTTACAAAATAGGCCAATAATGAAACTTTATTATATACAATTGGTAAATTAGCGCGAAATGATTTTTATAAAGGTTTTAAAGTTTCTAATTTAGAAACAATTAATAATTTATTAAAAATTTAGAAAAATATTCAAAAAATAAGTCCTAAATTAGTTCAAAAAATACCACGCATAAATGAAATAAATGCTAATAAATGATTGTCTGAATATGGACTAAATATTGATAAAATAAGCAAAATTAGTACTAATGAATGATATAACATTATGACTAATCTTCATAAAAAGGTGTTGGTAAAAACCCACTATTAAATACTAATTTAATGCATGGCAGTAAAATATATAATAATAAATTATTAAATATTTTACATCAAACACCAATTAAATTAAATAAAGCCTTAAATTATTTAAATCCAAATTTTTGTATTCAAAAAGTAACTAAAAAAATATTATCTAAAATTAAAACTAAGGCTATTAAAAAGGGTCAATTATTACCTTTTGCTTATGGTTCTGATGTTTTTTTAGCAGTTAAAATTTTTCCTTTATCAGTTGCGGGTGACACGTTGCTTTAACAATATATTATAAAAATCCTAAATATACCCCTATTGTCGTTATGACAACTTTAATCAAAGCAGAACAATTTGTTTTGGCTCCCGAACCGTTTAAATTCTATATGAACAGTGAGTGGTTTATTGGGTAATGGACTATTATTTCAAACATACAAACAACTAATAACAAAACAAGATTTAAACAAAACAGTTAAAACAAAAACACTATTAAATAGTAAAAAGTTTATTTTAAATAAAATATATTCTAAAAAAAATAAATGATAAAGAGATGATTAAATGTTAAATGAATTATGACAAAATGTTACTTTGGAAAATTATAATTGGTCGCATGTAAAAAATAATGGTTTTATAAAAACAATAAAAAAATATCATTAATTTATATTAAAATAAATAACATTTAAAAATAAAAACCCTTATTTTTTACATGCGACCTAATAATTTTAATCCAATGACAGGTAAAATTAAACAAGTTCCAGTTAGTTATAATAAGTTCTTTAAAGATAAATGTATAATTATGATTTAAAACATTTGCTTTAAGATCTCAAAATATGATTAATTACTATTTGAATTATCCATTTTCAAAACTAAAATTTGAAACACTTAAAGACCTATTATTAAAGAAAATTTGTATTAATATGTTATTTATTACGATTGAACATTGAACATTTAACCGTATTCCAATTGAGTTTTTTACTTTGGAAAATATGAGTTGTTGGTTATATTAATTATTATTCACAAAATGACCCTATGGCAACATGAAAAGGTCTATTGCCCACCTATGCAAAATCATTGGCTAATTTAACAAATTTAAAGAAAATGTTTCGTACTTTTCAAGAAGAAGGTATTGATTTAACAATGATAGATTTATAATCATACTATACCCGGTTAGAAGTTGATGCTTTATTAGATAAAATTGTTATAGAAAAAATTAAAGATGAAAAACTTGCAAAAATAAAAGAAGAAATTTTAGATTAATTAAAAAAAATAATTATTATACCAGATATAACAAGATTGAGAAGTAGTTGATACCAGTGATTTTGTATCAAATAGTAGTAATAGTTATAATATTAAAAATTATGATAAAGATAATTATATATTATTACAAAAGCTTATATTTTATAAAAAATATAAATAAAATAATTAGATAACTTTTTAAAAGGTTGATTTATCATTATTTTATAAATTTATTTAAAATAAAGAATAATTTTTATACCAAAACCTAAACTTTTTTTTTAATACCACAAATTAAATTAAAAAATTAAAAAAACCTGTCGGGAAAACCATTTGATTGTTATTTTTCTGTTTTAGTAACAAAAATAATTATTGTTGACGAAATAATGATTTATTTAAATTATTTTTTTATGGTAACTTAATTAATAAAAAGAAAAGACAATAGACAACCTAAAGGGGATAGTGGTGTAAATTATAAATCATTTATATAATTATTTTGTTTACTTTAGAGATCTAGGGAAAAAATAATTTTTTTTACCAAAAAGTAAACTATTATTATTAAAATAATACAATATTTTTTATTTTTTAATAAAAAAATATTTTTCCAAAATAAAAATATGAACTTTGATAGCATTTTTTCATAATGTTATTTATTTACCTTTATAAATTTCTAACGCTTTTTTAACTGACATTTTGTAATCAACAATTTTATTAATTGCGGGACGGTTTTTTAAAAACTTATTACAATATTTTTCTGTTGGATTATATTTTTTTTGTTGTAACTCAGGATTAAAAATTCGAAAAAATGGTTGAGCATCAAATCCCGTTCCGGCTACTCATTGTCATGAACATTGATTTATAATAGGATCATAATCTATTAACTGTTGAGCAAAATATTGTTCACCTTTACGTCAATCAATTTGTAAATTCTTAACTAAAAACGAAGCACAAACCATTCTTGCTCGATTATGTAATAACCCCGTTTCTTTTAACTCCTTCATTCCGGCATCAATAAAATCATAACCAGTTTCACCATTTTGCCACTTTTGTAATCATTCTGGATTATTTGTCCAGTTAATTGTTATTTTTTTATTTCAATTTTCACTAAAAGATCATTGTTGATGTAATCGCGCATTATAAGTTGCTTGATAATAAAAATCTCGCCACGCTAATTGTCTCGCAAAAGCGTTATTAAAAACACCAAATTTTTCAATGCTTCAAATATAACATTGCCGAATTGAAATAATGCCAAATTTTAAAGCGGTACTAATTTTTGCTGTATTAGTTTCTAGATCAACAAAATCACGATTTTGTTGATAGTTTTGATCTAACTGAAAAATTGCTTTTTTAACTTTTTCAGGTTCTAATGGTAAATTAAAATCACTAGATTTAACATTTTTAATGTCTTGTAAAATATCAATATTTTTTAATTTTTGGGGCAAAAAGGATTTAAACTTATAAGTAACAATCTTATTATTGTTAAAATGTGCTTTTAATTTATTTCAAAATGGTGTAAAAACAGTATAATATCCATTTTGAGTAGTTTTTATTGTTCATGGTTCTAGTAATACATAATCATCAAATTCACGATAAATAAAATTATATTCTTTTGATAACTGATGCATTGCTTTACTTCGGTTAAGAGAAAATGGCGTATAATCATGGTTTGTATATATTTTATTAATTTTATAATCTTGATCTAATAAAAATTTAATTACGGTTTGTTCATTTTCGCTTTTTATAAAATTAACATGAACTTTTTTCCTTAATTGTTTTAAACAATGAACCATTGCTTGAAAACTACGAGGTGAAAAATAATTATTTGTTTTTATTTGTTCTTTTGTAAAAATAAATAATAAATAAATTTTATTTTCTTCATTAGCCAACTTAGCGAGACCAAGATTATCTTCAATTCTAAAATCACGATGAAAAATAAAAATGTTCATTTATTACAACCACTTTCTAATTTATTTTTTATCATTATACTATAAATATTATGTAATATAAAAGGATTAAAATTAATCTAATACAAATTTACCTCAATTTAAGTTATAATTATATATATTAAAAAGAAGCGGGGAGTTAGAATGGGAGTACCAATATTTTGTCTAATTCATTTAAAAATTCATGAATGTTCAGAAAATAGTAATAAAGCTATTTCAAGAGCAACTGAAAATAAGATTAAAGCAAAAATGAATCGAATTATAAATCCAACTACAACTAGTGATAAAACCATTAAACCACCATTAGTTGAAAAGGGAACTATTCAATATATTTTAGAAAATTCTAAAAAAAATAATGAAAATATTAAACACAAATTAGGAATTCCAAATGAAGATGAAAAATCGATTGGTGTTGATGAAAATGATATTAAAGCAAAAATGGCTCGTTTACGTGCCGCAGTTACCAATCAACAAGAAGCGGGTGAAAAAGATCCCGGCTTACAAGAAATAATCGATCATGCTTATCGAGTTAATCGCGGCATTGAAAGCATCAAAAGTTCATCCGAAGAAGACCAGCTAGACACAATTAGTGATTTTGATAAAAATGACTTAGATCAATTATAAAAATGTTGAAATTCAAACTAAACAAGAAAAAAACCGTTTTAAATGCATCGAAACAAAAAAGTTAACCAATAAATAAATCTAATCATGCACAAACAAAGAAACAAAAATATACTACCGAGGAAAAAATAAGTAATAAATCAGTTGGGCCAAATATTATCTTAACTGCAAAAGAAATTAAAGCTTTAATTGAAAAAGATGTCGTTAAAGCAATCGCAAAAAGAAAAAAAATAATTAAAAGAAAAAGGGATAATAAAAAATATTTACTTCCCCTTTTCTTTTAATTTTGTTTCATCTAAAATACGTTGATCTGATTGAATATATTTAGTTTGGCTATGTAATAATTATTTTATTTCTTCTAATTTTTGACCAGTTAATAACCGTCGGCATTTTTTATTAATTTCCTTAATTAATTTATTTGTTGCAGTATCTGGTTGTAATGGTTCTAATGTTTCAAATGAAACTTGTTCTCTTAAATCATATTTAATAATTATCCCTAGTAAACCAACGCCAATTAACCGAATTGGCTGATCTGAAAAAAATTTATCGAATAATATAATTGCTACCTAATCAATATCATCTAGGAAGTTGGCGTGATTTTTAATTGTTTGTTGTTTTGTAAAACGTTTTCGATTGGCATTTTTAAATGTAAAATAAATTAAATTACCAAACATTGTTCGTTTTTATGATCGTTGACTAAAATGTTTTGATAATAAATAAATTTTATTCTTAATACCTTCATAATCAATTAAGTCATATTCAAAAGTTTTTTCATTAATAATTTGTTTTAATTGATTATGTTTAAAAGTTAATTGTTGTTCACCACCGTCGTCACATTAGCTATTTAAACAAAAGCATGTGCTGGTTTTCCTAAAATGGTTTCTGATGTTGTAAGATCAGCAAACTATGCTAAATTTTTAATCTTATGAATTCCAATTTAATTTTAAAGACGGGGTGCTTGTTTAACAATCCCAAATATTTTATTAGCCGGTAATAGCTGAAATATGTCAGCAACATCTTCTGGATGAATTAAAGTAATTGCCATTGGTTTTTTATATCACTAGCAATTTTTGCTAGTGCTAGTGATATATTATATGAAATACCAATACTATTTGGTAATCCAATTTGTTGAAAAACATTTTGTTGCATATCAAGCGCTAATCACATTGCTGAACCATATTTTAAATAAATATCAGTTAAATCAATATAACACTCATCAATTGAAGCCACTTAAATTTTGTTGGTATAATGTGTATACTAACAAAATAAAATATTTTTTGCGTAAAATCAACTTATAAACCAAAATTTGGTAGTAAGAAAAGGGTTGAGATTTGTAAGTATAAAAAACAAAATTTAATTCGCTTATTAATTAAGTAATACAAAAAAATGATTAATAATTAGACTTTTTAGCAAAATTGTTTAATTTATTTAATTGTTTTTATTTTTAATTTTTATAAAAAATCAACTTTTGTAATGCTATCTAAAATCTCACTTAACAATTTCAAGGTCCTGGCAAATTTTTTTTGCCTTATATAACGGCATTGGACTATTAATGCCTAATTTACGCGCTTCATAATTTGCCTTTGTCACAACCGCTCGATGCGAAGAATTAGCAATAACAAGTGGTTTTCATTGAAAGTGGCGTTTAGCAACTTGATGACAACTAGCAAAAAAACTATTCATATCAATATTAAAAATAACCTTAATTCTTTCTATTCCATATTTTTCTAAAGACCAAAGGGCCCTATATATTTATAAATTTTTTTAAAAATAAAATTATAACCAAAAATATATGTAAAATTAATACTCCGCGAATAACTACGAGCAATAATTCAATCATCATATAACTCCGTAAACTGCTTTTTAACAAATAGTCGCATTTCTGTTTCATATCAATTTTCTAAATTTTGCTTAAAATGGCCATTAAAACTTAATAAAATTAAATATGCCGCAATAATAAAAATTAATAATAAATTTAAGACTCCATAGTGATTAATAAAGTAAAAGAAATCATTATGGTCTAACAAGGCGGGGATATTTTTTAGAATGGCAATAAAAATAATTGTAAATAATGAAAAGATAAGAAATAATAATAATAATAATGGTGGAGCCAAATATAATAAGAAATACATTGTTTGAACATTTTTATTTTTTAAATATAATTGGGTTGCAAAAAATGTTCGTCCTAAAACATGATCTAATCCCATCCCTGATAAAAAATAAGACTGATTAAATAATTGTAAATCATTAATATAAAATGTTTTCTTTTTATAAGAATGCGTAATTAAAACTTGGCCAGGTTTACGAACAACTTTTAAACCAGTAATTTTCTTTTTTGTTAAATAGTGATCAATTACTTCTGATGAAATCATTGATTGACTTGGAGCATTATTTAAATTTGGAATCGGAACTAAAATATTTCGGTAAGATAGAATTAAAAAAAATAATATAATAATATTAATCGCAATAAAAAAACTAATTAAAATAAAGGCTATTTCACTATTTATTAATATCATCGCAATCCTCCCCTACTTATTAAATAATAAAATAAACCGTTACCTCTTATATTATAAATTGAAATTGTAAACATTAATGGGCTTGTGGATAGTATTACAAAAGCTTAGGTTTTTATAAAAAATATAAATAAAATAATTAAATAACTTTTTAAAAGGTTGATTTATCATTGTTTTATAAATTTATTTAAAATAAAGAATATTTTTTATACCAAAACCTAAAATTTTGTAATATTATTTTAATTTTCATTGCCGGCTTAATTTTTCGCCTCACTATAATAATTTTAAAAGCAGAGGCAATTAACCAATGGATTAATTGTCTAAAACATTATTTAAATAATATAAAAACATGTTATTGTTCTATATCTTGATAATGCCTCGGCGAAATAATTAATATTTAATAAAATTTGTTGCTGTCTATGGTATTTTGATGAATATGGTACAATACCAAATAATATAATATTTTAATTTTTGTTAAAAGTCAAATGAAAAAAGTTATTTAAAAAAAATTTTATTAATCTTGTTTTACTTTTGACCTATTTTCCTATACCGACATTTATTCCATAATATGTACCCAAGCAAGATATTCCGACTGCACCAGAAGAACTTAAAAAAACATATCCTAAAATTTTAACAGCCAAAGTGTCTTTTTACTTTGCTGCAGGTGGAACAGCAAATTCTTCGTAAAATTGAAAAAAATGAACTTCATTTTTATTAATAAAAATATTATCATTTTGATCAATAGTAATTGTATGGACAGAAGTTCCAAAAATATTATTTTTTCCAACCTGTTTTGTTTTATTTTTAAAAAAATACACCCCAGCAAGCACTGTTGAATAATAAAAATTTATTATTTTATCAACAGTAATAGATAACGCTGTTTTATACAACAAACCAATCTCTATTAATTATTTTTGATGTTAGGTACCACATACATTTTAGACCAGGTTAGTCTTTTAAAAATTTTAACACGGCCTCGGATAGTGTTAAAATTTTTATGCTTTTATGTCGTCTAACATTGTTGTAATAATATAAAAAGATATCAATTAATTTTCGTAATTCATTAATATTTTTAGGATAACGAGGAAGATGTTCAAAAAATTTATTTCAGTTTTGATGAAATATTTCAATTTTACCATTTGATTAAGAGGTGTGAATTGGTGTTGTTTGATGAATAACACCTTTTTGATGCAATACCTTTGTAAACTCACCTTTATGATATTTATACTTTGGATTTTATAACTATAAACATATTCATCGCAATTATCGGTTATAATTCTTTTTATTCTAATTTTATTATTTAAAAAATCATCATAAACTTGATTAAAAATACCAATTGCTGATGACTGTAATTTATTTTCAGATAAATAATAAAGACCAAAAAGTTATTTTTCATCAATAAAATCATACAAATATAAATTACGTTTAAAACCAGCCATATTTGGTGTCAGAATTTTAATATCATGTTGTAAATTCCCTAATTCAGACATTTCATAACGTTTATAAGTCTTAATTTTCTTTTTTTTTATGATAAAAATTATTAAATTATTTATTTTATTTAATTAAAGTTTTAATGTTATGTTTAATTACTTTCTTTTTATATTTGAAAACCCAGCTAGTGTTAAATTATAAAACTAATAAATACCAGTTCTATATTTTTGTTGATATTTTTTCATCATTTTTGCAACAGCAATCTTGTAAGTTTTTGAATAATAGTTATTAATATTAATCGGTCTAGTTGATTTTTTAACTAAAACAATAAAATTTAATTTTTCTTTAAGACAAAGTTGAATATTTTTAGCTCAATTATTAACAGTTTTTTTTGATTTATAAAATAATTTAATTAAATTATTTAATGAGTTTTTATATAAATTAAATAGTATTTTTGACATAAATTAAAATAATTAATGACATTTTGATAAATATAGTTTGTTTGTTTTGAAGGTTATTCTTGTGAATATCATTTTTTTTATTTGTAATGAATATAATTAATTTTCAGCAAGAATTTTTGATACCATATACTTTTAATCCCCGTTCTATTTTAAAGACCAAAATTAGTGGTCTAAAATGTATATAGTTTTCACAATTAATTCTTTTTTAATACTTGAATACAAATAATTACCAAAATAAATGTTATTAACTTTATAAACAGCAAACGCATAAATTAATTCATTAAGTTTATTTTCATCAGCTAAACTATATTCATTATTTAATTTTTGAATTAAAAAAAATCAGCTTCATCATTAGTAAAATATAAATTATCAATAGTATTACAAAAGCTTACGTTTTATAATACTATCACTATTTTTAAAACATTAACAATTAGTGATATTGGCTCCCAATTAAAAATTACACCGAATAATCTGACACACTTATCTGATTTTAAAGTAAATGACAATATTATCATTGGCCAATATCACAATTATAATTTTAACTTTGGTTCTATTAATAA
Organism: Spiroplasma endosymbiont of Antitype chi; assembly: GCA_964019725.1. Classification (GTDB taxonomy): domain Bacteria; phylum Bacillota_I; class Bacilli_A; order Mycoplasmatales; family Mycoplasmataceae; genus Spiroplasma. The sequence goes on from OZ026467.1 coordinate 1,523,835, forward strand.
ATCAACAACTATGGTTTTCTATAATCTTCAACCAAATTTAATTTCGAAACCTTATAACCATCAATATTATCATTATTTATTTTTAACAATAACCGCCCCTTCTATTAATGATCAGAATTTTGAAATTACAAGAAAAAATAAATATCAAAAAAATAACTTAATTTTTGATAACTTTTTTTTTATATGACCAAACTAATGCGGATTTAACATTAACTCTTAAAAATTTTATTCTATAAAATATGACAACAACAAAAATGATTCAAAATATTAAAGTAACCAACCAAATATGATATTTTCAATTAGCAAATAGCGCAATAAATCATAGTAAAGATAATTATAATAGTTTATTAAATATTAGAATTAATTTAAATTAAAAAGAGATAGTTTTGCAAAAAATTATGTTTTATAAAAAATATAAATAAAATAATTATATAACTTTTAAAAGGGTTGATTTATCAGTGTTTTAGAAATATATTTAAAATAAAAAATAATTTTTATATCAAAACCTAAACTTTTTTTACTACCAAAATTAAAATAGCGGTTGTTAATAAAATTGTTAATAACTTTAAAAATGCTAATTCAGTAGTTATTGTTGAATATCAAAAATTAATGGTTGCTGAATTTACAGAGCTAATAAGAGTGCTTACAAAAAAAGATGTAAAAATTAAAGTATATAAAAATAACTTAGTAAGTTTGGCCGTTAAAGGGGGGGATTTTCTGAATTAGACCAATTTTTAACAGGTCATGATTCTTTTGTATTTGGTGGTGGTACAGGCGAACAGATGGCTGCCTCAAAAACTTTAGCAAAATTTGCAAAAATACATCTAGAAATAAAATTAAAAGCCGGAATTTATAGGGTTAAAGTTTTAGATACAAAAGCAATTGTTAAAATTGCAGTGTTACCAACAAAAGATGAATTATTATCAATTTTTTGAGCAAGTTTATTATACCCATTACGCATGTTTTCAATAAAAGTTAAAAAAATTGCTAAAACAAAAACTGAATAATTAGTTATGTTATTCAAATATTTTATAGAAAAATATTAACGAGGAGGAAAATATTGTGGCATCATAAAAAGATGAGATTATTAAAGTATTATAAGAAATTAAATTATCGGAATTAAATGAATTAGTAAAAGGAATTGAAGATCATTTTGGTGTTGTAGCTGCAGCGGCTGGTCCTTACTTCGGGGGTTGATATTGCGTTAACATATACAGGACTAAGTAAAGTTGCGATTATTAAATTAGTTAAAGAAATTGCTGGAAAAGAATTAATGTCAGCAAAAGCAATTTTTGATAAATTACCAGCAGTAATTAAAAAAAAGTAAAGGTAGAAGAAGCGGGAGAAATTAAAGAACAATTAGTAGCTGACGGGGGGGGCTTCATATGACCTTAAATAATTTAATTTTCTTAAAAAAAGCAAAAATAGCCCTTTGCTTTTTTTTTATAAAATATTATTATGTAAAAATATAAAAATATAGGAGTAAAAAAATGTTAATAATTTTTTTATATAATATTACTGTTAATAGATTTATTAACTTTATAAATAATATCTTTTCATCAATTTTTTTTTTTTGAATTTTTATTTTTTTCATTATTAGTATTTTAATCCGCATTAGTTTTTTAAAAACAAAATCTATTAAAAATATTAATAACACCTTTACTAAATTTACAATTATTAGCTTTATTTTTACTTTTATTAGCAATTTATAAATTTTGTTTGTTCTTAATATTTTTATTCAATTTTATTTTGTATGAATAAAAAGAACAAAAATTAATTTATTAAATTTTATTTTTTTTTATTATTTGCTATCTTTCTTAGCACGGCAAAGACAAGATACTTTAATTTTATTATTTTATTTAATAAAATAATTGCTATTTTCTTTTTAATTATTTTTGCTCCAGTTATTTTTATTTTTAATGCATTTTTAAAAACAAAAAATAACTCATTTTATTTAATTTTATGAATGATTAGTTATGGAGGCTTAATTAGTACTGTTGTAATTAATAATAGCGTAATGAAATTAAAACAAATTTTTCGGAGATTATCGTTTGGTTTTATTTTGTTATTATTGTGTTTAATTTTAAATTTATATTTTATTGAAAATATAAATGATATTAAATTATCAACAATTTTTAAAAATATTTTTATAATTATTTTACTTTGAATTTATTTTTGAAATGTTGTTTTAATAAATAAAAATAATGCTAAAATACAAAATCATAAAAAAACAATGATGATTTAAAATATTTTGTTTTAGAAATTAAAAATAATTATTTGATTGTAGATAAGCTAATTAAGTACAAAATATTTTTTATTAATGGTTATAAGTGAGCAATGATAATTTAATGTTATCTGATGACTTTTAAATTAATGATTTTTATAAAAATTTAATAAATATAAAAGGAGTGAAAAAAATGAAAAAATTATTTTATATATTATGATCCAAAAATTTAATGTCAACAAGTATGTTTGGGGTATTTTCTTGTGCAAAAGGAAAAAATAGTCAAAATAATTATTATTTTGATAGTAAACTTAATAAAATAGACTTAACAATTCAAAATTTAGTCAAATATACTAGTACAATTGCTAAAATTTTAATTGGTAGTAGTCATGAAAATATGAATAATTATAATTTTCCAACATTACAGTATTTTTTAAACAATGTTGGAATAAATTTAAAAGGAGTCTTTACTACTAAAAGCGGGGAAGAAATTAAAATTAAAGATTATGTTGAAGAATATAAAAAATTAAATAATTTTATTATAATCCTTGAAAAGCAACAGACAATAATTATCAACCAGAGCGAAATACTTATAATTTAATGTCATCAATTGATGCAATGACTGATTTTTCAAAGTGAAATACAGAAGCTAACCGAGGACATCCTATCAATACAACAGATGCAACAGGGTATTACACAGATTTTGTTGCAAATCCAAATTTAGCATGAGCTCAATATTATAATGGGTCTTTAGCAAATACATTGTCACAAAAATCCGAATCAGTTATTAATTATATTAATAGAACGGCTGGATGAAGTAATTATTATGATTCATCACAGGGTCCTTATGTATCAAATATTTTATATCATAATTCATTTTCAACATCACCAACAAAGTCAATATTATCTTATAAAGATGGTGTTGAAGAAATTAAATTTGGGAAGGATGTGTGGTGAACCAGTCAAGTTCATTATATGATTTATTTTGTTTAAAATATTTTGATGAAGTAATTAATATGTTAGGCCAATCTGGACCGTGATTAGAATTACAAGTTTTATATTCATTAGAACAATTATTACCATTTATTAAAAATAATCGTTATGGAGAAAAAATTACAGGAATTTTTTTGGCATAACTGTTTTTTTATTTTAAAACAAATAAAAAGTCATTTTTTTTGATAGTTCAGGTAATATTAAACTAAATAGTACGTTATTAGAGATATTTAGTCATGATACTATTGAAAAAACAATTACTAACGTTGAAAAACAAAATGACGGTGAAGTAGATAACCCTGATAAAACAATTCAAAGTATGAAACTTTATGATACTTTTAACAGTCCAGTTGTGGAAAAATATCTAACCGTTATTATGTCGGGGGGAAACAATATTTAAATCTAACAAGTGATAAAAAAAACATAAAAACGCCTTTTTAAAATGGTGTCCTGTTTTAGAAAATTGATTTATATAAGCTTTAGCAAAAGACGTTTCAAACTTTGATGTTCAAAAATTTAATCGCATAATGTTAAACGCACCAAAATTTGATTTTTTTAATTTATTAAAATGAATTGCAATATTAGCAAATTGATTTTACAGTAATAATAGTGAAGGACATTATAATTTAAATATTGATAATGTTAAAATAATTAATAATGTTTATATAATGAGGGCCCGAATAAAAATGTCTTTAAAGAGGACTTAACGGCAGTTGTTTCTAATAGCAAATATGATGATTTTATCTTAAATAGTTATGATTTTGATGAACAAACATGTCAATATAAACAAGGGTCATTATTTGATATCATTAATATTTGAACAAACGGAGGAAATAATACTTATCCCGATCATGAATCAATGCATGAATTTATTACACAAATATTAGATTAGCAAAATGGTTATATTTACGAATTAAAAAGTAAAGTTAATAGATTAATGGCAAAAGATTGATTTGATAATATCTTCTTAGATCGAAAATGATATATTACAGCATCAGGAACTGGTGTAGATGGTTCTAAATTAGGGGCAATTGTAACTAAAGGTTCTCTAGAGGGGTGCGTGTGTTTTCCCCATTATCAGTTAAATTACTATAGCCCAAAAAATGTTTCAACCAAATTAGAACGCCATAAAAAAACATTAGTATATGCTGATCACGCTTCAGGGAATTATCCTTCATATGTTGAACAAGAAAAAGACCCAAAAAAACGTCATAATATTGCGCCAGATGGTGAAAAATTAAACAATCAAGACTGAGTTGATTATGATATAATGGGTGATAAATATTTAACAAATAATGACAAAATTAAATATAGTTATGTTATTCAATTTAATAACCAAGCTCGTTTCTTGTATAATCCAGGGATTAAAGATGATTTAACAAAAAATCATATTTATTAATTGATTTTGTTTGATAATATAACAATACTCGTTATTATTAATAGTTAATTGAAAAAGAGGAGATATAAAAAATGTTGCTGTTTTTACAAACATTAAAAAGTATGCTTAAGCAAAAAGCACAGTTAATTATTTTTATAATATTAGCTGCACTTTTGACATTATTAACAACTTCTTCGTGAATTGTTAATACACGTTTAACTAATGCATATTCATTTATGGGAGAAGGAAATTTTTCTTATGATTATTTATTAAGATTTGACAGCAAAAATAAAACAGGTCAAAATGTAGAAACAATTACTCCATGATATGCTTTTAGCAATGATTATCATTTGATTACTGATATTAATGGGGAACAGCGAACATTGCCTTATGCTCATTTAGGCAAAGATGGCGCATTAAAAGCATTGGATAATAATGTTGAAATAAAATTTACTTTTGATTCTAAAACAAATAAAGTAAGTAATATCATTTTTAATGATCTTGATAAAAACTCGCCAAATTTTTTAAATAATGGTTTATATCGTTTTAACTTTAATATTGAAGCTTTTCAAACTTCTATAATTGGACAATTATATGATCAGAAAGGTTATCTTTTTAATCAAAATAATTTACCTTTGATTGAAAAATTTATGAATAATTTTACGCATAGTGATATTTCACAAAATACAATAAATTTAATTATTGCATATTTAAATAAGAAATATCCGGGTATAACAGATGAAACAAAATTAAAAGATGATGTTATTGATTTTGTTAATAATGGTATAACAAAATGAAAAAAAGATGTTGATTTACGAGGAAGCATAGACGAAATCCCTAATAAAGACAGCATCGAAGATAGAATATTTGGGGAAAAATTAAATGGCGATTTAAGTTTTTTAGTAAAAAATACATCAAATCCTTTAACAAAAATTAGTCTTTATTATTCACCAACTATTAATAATAATCTTGATGTTGGTTATAATAATAATATTGAAAATGCTGTTTTTAGTGTTAATAATTTTTATAATCAAAATAATAAAAATAATAGTTTTCGGAATCAACCTTATGGACCTTATGGTTTGATAAAATCCTATTATGCATTAGTTGCTAAAGATTCAAACTTTTCATTTCAGTTACGTGAACAATGTGCATATTGAGATTTAACATCAAATTTAAAATATAAAATTATTAATTGAACACAATTATTATCGGATAATAAATTAAAATTTATTAAAAAATATGATTACTTTGATCCAACTAATCCAATTAATGATGTGTATGTTGTTGTTACACCACAATTTGCCCGTAGTCAAAAATTAAAAGTAGGAGATAAACTTACAATTGGTGAAAATTCAAATTTATTTGTTGGTGCTATTGGCGGAGATACAGCTAATATTTATCCAACAATTTATGATACTGATGTTTTTCCAGATCCAAAAACAGAGGGTATTATTTATGTTTCTGAAAAAGTTTATCGTAGTGAGTCTATTGCTGCTAACACTGATATTGAAGAAAATTCTATATTATATATTAATTATATTGGTTTACCGGAAAATAAGGGTAAATCCTTTGAAAATTTTAAAAAATATTTAGCGTCTGATTTTTGAAGTTTAAATAAACCAAGCGATAAAAATGTCTCATTACAAAGCCGCGATGAAACAAAGCTATTTTACTTACGTTATTCTTTGTTAGGAACTACAATTAAATTTTATCGTACGATTACAATTATTTTATGTGTTATTTTCTTAATTATTTTAATTTTTACATTAGTAATTTTAATTAAAAAAATTATTAATCAACAAAAAATTGCAAATGGAATTTTAAAAGCAAATGGTTATAGCGGGATAAAAATTGCTATTTCCTATTTAGCTCATGCTATTGTAGTAACTGGAATCGGAGTTCCGGTTGGATGAATTATTGGTGTATTTTTACAATTACCTATTATGAGTGTTTTCAATAGTTATTTTGTTATTCCAGTTAACTTTTCATTTTCGTTGATTCCATTTGCAATTTGTTTTGGAATTATTGGTCTTGTTAGTGGTTTATCAATTTTATTAACAACAATTCGGCAATTAATAATCAGCCCATTAGATTTATTAAATCCGAATAAAAATATTAAAACTTCAAAATTATTTTATTCTATTAGTAATATTTTTAATTTTAAAAAATTTAAAACAAAATTTTGTTTCGTGATGATAGTTGTTTCAATGAAAAAAATTGTTTGGTTTTTCTTAACATTTTTTGTTGCTAGTTTATCTTTAACATTAGCAACTTTAATTCCAACAGCAATCAATAAATTTAGTAAGGATTATTATGCCAATTTAAATTATAATAACGAGTATGAATATACAAACGTTATTGGCAATATTCCTTTTAGTCGCTATGAAATGTATGACTGAAATGGCCCCGGTTTTTCATCTGAGGCAACATATCCATTAATTAAAAATTATTTATTAAGTGATTATTTATATAATGGAGAGGGGCTATCAACAAAAAATGATATTAATGCTAAAAATGCTCATTTATATGCACAACAATTAAATAATATGATTATTTTTAATTTTATGGTTGGAAAAGGAGCAAGTTTATCAATCGGCACTTTTTATGATATGTATAAACGTTATGGTGAAAATGTTGATATTCGAAATCAAATTGATACTTTATTATGTTCAACAATGCCGCGTGCTTTTGGTAAACCACCAGTTAATCCAACAGACCCAAATATTATTGATCGTTGGACTTATTGTGAACAATATGCAACAAGCGATATAATGCCAGGTAAAATTCGAGCAATGTGGTTAAAAGATGATTTGGCCAAATTACAATTTAATTTTACTTTTGGAACCTCAACTTATAATTCGAAAAATGAAGATGTTTATACAGGATATACAACAAATATATCATATTCAAGTTTTATTCTTCCAACATATGGAATTAATGTAAATAATAAAACAATTATTTTTCCAAATCAAACAATTAAAAAAATTTTAGATAATAGTAAAAATTTAAATATTGGCACAGATTTTATTCCAATGGTTGTAAATAAAGCCGCAGAAAGTAAATATAATTTATTGTTAGATAAAATAATTGAAACTACCACTAGTGTTCGGCAGTTACAATATTGTGATGATGCGATTCGTTGTGCCGTTGACCAAGCAGAATGGTCATATGAGTTACCAAGCGGTTTTTCTGATGATAATATTAACCCATTTACCCTCGATTTAACAAAATTAACAACCGGAAACAAAACGCGTGTTGGTTTTGAAAATAAAAATGGTGAATTTCAAGATTATTATAATATTAAAAATTTTGTTTTAAAATTACCAGTTGACGCTTTTAAACAAGGTGAATTTCAAAATTCAACGATTTCTGCAACAACAAGACGTCGTTTACCAGGTTTGTTAGACCTTAGTAGTCCCGCTGATCAGAGGGTTGTTACTAAAGAAGAAACTGAAAATGATGATTATTATGTTATTCATCCTTTTGATAATAAATTTGATAAAGAAATTAATGGCATAGGTAATTTAACAAAGGGGTTTCCGACTGACTGATATTGAGAAGCATTACGCCAAGGATTATTAAAAATTGGGAAAATTACTAAAAATATTAAATATAAAGTTGTTGGGATTCAAAATTCATATGATGTTCCGAGGGCGTATGTAAATCAAGTTATTGCTAATAAAATTCTTGGTTTTAATACAAGTTATAGTGAACTATATGATAACAAAGATGATAATCCAATGTTATGATTTAATGGCAAGTTTAGTAAATATTATGATCAAGTTGATCAAACAACAAGATTTAATCTTTCTTCCCCGGATGGTTCCTATTCAATGAATGATTTTATGAATGGTAAATTAACTAGCGGGGTTGGAGGAACGGATTATTTAATTATTAAATCGCAAGTTATTGAAAAACTTGCTTGAATTTCAAGTATCTTATCATTTTTTTTTGTCGTTATTACGATTATAACTGCTATTATTATTGTATATATTATGACAGAATCATTTGTTAATTATTTCTTAAAATTTATGGCTGTCATGAAATCTTTAGGATATTCAAATCGCGAAATTAATAGTTTAACATTAGGAATATTTACTCCGTTTGCTTTTCTGGCGTGGATTTTGGGTGTTGGGATAATGTGATTAATATTATGACTGGGTGTTTATCGGTTTATTGCAATTGCTAAAGTAATTATTCCATTTGGATTCCCGTGAATTACCATTCCAATTACTTTTGTTTTAATGGCGTTAATCTATTTAATAACATATTGAATTTCAACTCATAAAATTAATCATATGAGTATTCAAGAGCAAATTAATGCAAACGAAGTATAAACCTAACAAAATAAAAAATATAAGCAGACCCTAGATTTTTTATTTTTAAGCTATGTTTGAAGTTTTAGTTGTTATCTTGTTTTTTTAATATAATTGAATTTGAACCTATAAACAAAAAAAGATAAAATAGGGTAAATAAAATTGGTATTAATAAAAAAGTTTAGGTTTTGGTATAAAAATTATTCTTTATTTTAAATAAATTTATAAAACACTGATAAATCAATCTTTTAAAAAGTTATATAATTATTTTATTTATATTTTTTATAAAACGTAATCTTTTGTAATACTATTACAAATTTCATAAATATAATTAATAAGAATAAATTATTTATTGTAATATATAATGCAGGACTAAATTTTCATAATTCAAATGTTTGAATACAAAAAACTATATATTGTTTGAAAAATTTTACCAAAACTAATCACTAATTAGTTTAATTGTTTTACACCAGGCATATTATTTAAAATTAAAATTGCAGCATTTCTGATATTATAATCTAAATTATATAAACTACAACTTTCATATTTTGTCTGTCATCATTGATTATCTGGTAATAATCCGCCGTTATTAATTTCTTATCAATTATAAATTACAAAATTCAAGTCATAATATCAACAAATATTATTTTCTTTTTGGACTTGTAATTCAAAAATATAATTATCATTTTGATTAATATTATAATATTATAATTATTTGCAACTGAAAAATCATAGTTAAATACATCTCCATAATTTGTGTTATAAAACCGTTTTTTATAAGAAGAATACATCTTAAAATCTAATGATTTATATTTATCAGAAAAATAAAAATATCGTTGGTAAATTTTAAAACCATTATTGGCTAATAAACCATATTTTTTATTATATCCTTGTGTATAAGTATTATTTTCTAAATAAATAATAGTTCGTAAATAATCCTTATAAAAATTTTGTGAAACTGTAAACATACTATTTAATAATTTTTAAAATTGATTTTTATTAGTATTGTTTTCATCAATTAAAACATCTCTAAAATTAACTAATTTTAAACCCAAAAAATTAATTAAAACAGTATCATATTGTAAATTATCAATATAACCATTTTCAATAAAATTACTACGATTTTGAAACACAGGTACCGAAGCATATGCAAAAAAATCTTTTAAAAATTTATGAATATCCATTTGTCCTTTCATTTTTTAATAATATTTAATATTTCCATTTTCTAAATATAAATTAGTATTTGCAACAAAATTAAAGATATTATCTTTTTCTTTCATAAAAGTAAACAAAAAACCTAATTTATCTTTTTTATTTTTAAAAGATTCATCCGCATATTTTCAATTATGAAATAATTCTAAAATACCGGCAATAATATTATTATCTTTATCAATTGTTAAAATCATTCGATAAATTGACTTAAAACTATTTTTTTCATAAAATTTAATTAATAATTTAAAAATCAAAAATTATTCGTTGTGTTACAACAATATAACTATCATAATCAGTATTGCTGTGAAGTGCCATATACATTTTAGACCAGTTATTCTTTTAAAAATTTTAACACAGCTTCGGATAGTGTTAAAAAATTTATGCTTTTATATCATCTAACATTGTTGTAATAATCTAAAAAGATAGTAATTAATTTTCGTAATTCATTAATATTTTTAGGATAACGAGGAAGATATTCAAAAAATTTATTTCAGTTTTGATGAAATCTTTCAATTTTCAATTTTGATCGAGGGGAACAAATCGGTGTTGTTTGATAAATAACACCTTTTTGATGTAATACTTTTGTAAAATAACTTTTATGATATTTATACTCCGGATTATAACTATAAACATATTCGAGACCATTATCTGTTCTAATTATTTTTATTCGAATTTTATTATTTAAAAAATCATCATAAGCCTGATTAAAAATACCAATTGCTGATGACTGTGATTTATTTTCAGATAAATAAGCAAGACCAAAGCGTGATTTTTCATCAATAAAAATCATACCAATATAAATTACGTTTAAAACCAGTCATATTTGGTGTCAGAATTTTAATATCATGTTGTAAATGTCCTAATTAAGACATTTCATAACGTTTATAAGTCTTAATTTTCTTGTTTTTAGGATAAAAAATTATTAAATTCTTTATTCCATTTAATTAAAGTTTTAATGTTATGTTTAATTACTTTATTTTTATATCTGAAAAACCAAGCTATTGTTAAATTATAAAACTCATAAATACCAGTTCCATATTTTTGTCGATATTTTTTCATCATTTTTACAACAGCAATCTTGTAAGTTTTTGAATAATGGTTATTAATATTAATTGGTATAGTTGATTTTTTTAACTAAAACAATAAAATTTAATTTTTCTTTAATACAAAGTTGAATCTTTTTAGCTCAATTATAAAAATTTTGTTTTGATTTATAAAATAATTTAATTAAATTATTTAATTAGTTTTTATATAAATAGTATTTTTGACATAAATTAAAATAATTAATGACATTTTGATAAATATAGTTTTTTTTTGAAGGTTCTTCTTGTTAATATCATTTTTTTTATTTTTATTTGTAACGAATATAATTCATTTTCATTAGGAATACTTGTTATCATATACTTTTAATCTCCATTATAATTTAAAAACTTAAATTAGTGGTCTAAAATGTATATGGTTTTCACAGGTACCAAATTAGATATATATTCTTATTTAATTACATTATCGTTTATTTATGCTATTTCATCATTAGATTTGGTATTTATATATTATTTGATAAAAGTTCATAGCTCTCTCATCTGCCCTTGATTTTTGACGACATTAATAACATTAAAAGGTATATAATCAAAATTACCATCTTCTTTAATTTCTTTTTCATCTAAATCAATATCAGTAATACCTTCCACTAATTCTTGGGCTAATTTAAGATATAATTTTGCTTAAACCATTTCTTTTGGTCATTTATTTCAAAGTGAATATTCACTATTTCCGCTTGGACTACCATTTTTTAAACGGTCAATATCTGCTTTTTTTAATAAAATACCTTGATAATTTGATTTTTTATCTTTTGCAAAATCATAATCGCCAATTATTTCATTATAATCACTAGTATTTGCATTAAAATTAATCTCATAAATTTTTGGCCAATAATTTATAACATCTAATTCAAATTTTTCGCCTTTAAAAATAATTGATTTTCTCGGACTATAACCCACTTCTTCAATTCTGTTGCAATAAACTTTACTATCAATAATGGTAGTTAATTTATTTTTAAATGGAATAATATTAAAATATTTTCCAAAAATTAAACCCTTATTAATTAATTTAATAATTTCTAATGCTGTAATTTTAGCATTATCAGCATTATAAACTAATGAAATATAACTTTGTTCATTTTTCATTTTAAATTCTTCAAGCGATAAAATATTTTATTTTAAATATTTATCACTAAATTTTAATTCATATTTAACAATCGTGCCTTTAATATATTGTTGTAATTCATTTGCCATTTTATTTCACTTCTTTATTAATTTTAAAATTAATACCTTTAACGCCTATTAAATTAATATCTTTATCACTTTCTCATTGGTATTTAATTTTTTTTTAACAATTTGTTAATCAATAATTAAATAATTTTTAATTAAATTAATAAGTTATAATTTATTGGCATTTTGTAAAAAAATTATCATTAATACACAATATTTCAATATATTTAATTAATAATTTATCTTTACAAAAATTACTAGTAATAATTTTTAATTCTTGTTATTGTTTTTCTACACTTTTAATTTCTAAAAATTGTTCTTTTTTATTAGTTTCAATAATTTCATTTTGTTTTTTAAATTGAATATTAATTACACTATTTTTTAAAGAATCATGATTACTATTAATATTATTTTCTAAATTAAAAATATCTTTTCTAATAAAATTTAATTAATCTTTAAAATTTTTTATTAATTATAATGGTTCTCTAAAAATATAATCAATTTTTGAAACTAATAATTTTGGTCGCATGTAAAAATAAGGGTTTTTGTTTTTTAAATGTTATTTAGTTTAATATAAATTAAGGATATTTTTTTATTGTTTTTATAAAACCCTTATTTTTTACATGCGACCATAATTTTAAATATTTTAATGATTGTGATTTATATTCTCCATTTATTAATCAAGCTTGTTGTCGATATATAAATTCTGCTAATTCTTGTCCATTTTCATCAATTCATTTTTTAATTGTTAATGCTTTTAAACTTAATTCTTTAAAATCATTTCCTTTTAAATAAAACGGATAAGTAATATTTTTAACTTCATTATTTAACTTTAAATCTTCCATAATTAAATTTCCTCTAATTCCATTTCATTAATTAAATTATCAATATATTCATAAGCACTTTCTTCTGAATGACATTCTTCAAGTGCTATATTAAATAAATCTTCTTCTGTATAAACCTTACCATCTTCATATTTTCACATATTATTCACATCCTTGTAATTTAAGATTTTTATTTTCTAAATCAATAATAGTTTTTAATCATTATTGTTGTTTTTCAACATTAGCAGTAATTTTCGCTTCTTCTAATGTATAAAAGAAGTTTGTTTTAAAATCGCCATATTTACTTTTCATTACTAATATATATCTTTTATTCATAATTTATCACCTCGCAATATACTTATTCATCTTCTGAATAATCAATAATTAAACCTTTAACTTCATCAATTTCATATCATTTGCAATTTAAATAAAATTCTAATGGTTGAAAAGTACCTACATGTCGTTCTTCATCGCCAAATTTAAGATATAAATTTAACTCCAAATTACCTGAATAATTAAGATTAATTTGTGCAGAAATAATATCTTTATTGGTAATTCTTAATTTTTTATTACATATAATTTTTAATTCCTATTAATTATTTTTCTGCCTAATGCTCAATGTTAATCATTCATATATTCAAATGAAAATGAATAACTTTTATACATTAATTCTTGTAATTTATTTTCTTGATTGCATTATTTATGAAAGAAATAACATCTCAATTGTTTTTAAATAAATTTAAGTACATTTTGGCTCATTATAAACATTATAAATCATAATGCTTTTTATGATGTGAGATAATACAATTAATAGTATGACAATTAATTCAATTAAATGAAGATGTTGTTATTTCATTTCAAGTTTTATTAATATATTTACTTTTATATTTTGTCATTATAATTCCTCCTATTTTTAACTAACTGGTACTCATCCCCAAGTTAAAGTGCCAAAGCAAAAATTATTTATATAATTATTTATCTATTTATTTACTACGCCATCCACCTCACTTTGGGGATGAGTGGTGGCGGTATGTTGTTTATTTAATAATCGAGACAGTTGTTTTTTTATTTTGGAGCCAGATAATTCTTTCTTCATCCGCGCCATTTCGGGTCAAAGCGTTCAGCTTTTAAAATAAATTTACTCGCACCCCGAATATACTAATGCTATGTGCAAATTTATTTATAAGGTCACACACTATCTCTATGATTTATTGTCATTTGATATTAACCCCCTTGGACTTATCACGAATATCGCTTGTTAAAGCGTATATTATTGCCGGACTGATTACCTCCGAACTAGACCCGCATCATGTTGAATAAAAAAAATTAGTTATTTAAAATAACCGTCCCCACTCTGTATCAAGTTGTTTTATAAAATCAAAGTTTTAAAGAACCATTTTCATAATCAAAGATAATTTTTTAATTTTTTAATCGTTTATAAAAACGATTTTGTTTTTTTTTATCTTTTATGCAATTTAATAAATATTTATGATTTTTACAATTTAATAAAACTTTATTTGATACAAATTATTCGGTAATAAATGATATTGCTTTATAGCAATCATTAACATCACATATTTTTTGTTGCTTATTAATTTTTATTACTCATTCCTTTATTTGATATTATTTTTTTATTTATTAGCCAAATTAATTAATTGATTAAGAGAAAGGATAACACCTTAAATAAGGGGATAAAAAACGGGTATACTTTGTAAAAATTAATAAGATATTTAATAAATATGTAAAAAAACTTGAAGTTAAAAAAAAAAAGTTGTGATAAAAAGTTTCTATTTTAAGAATTTAAGATGTCACCCTTTCTCTGTTTCAATTAATAATTATGGGTTTACAAATAAAAAAACAACCCTTTTTATTTAACAATAGTTGTTTTTTACCGCTTTGTCGTATGCTATGCCCTTTTTATTTTTTCTTACCTTAAATTTGGCGAATTTTTTGATAAATTGATAAACCAATTCACACAAAAATTCTTAATAAAATCAAAATAATAAATATTCATGTTAATCACACTGGCATAATATAACTCCTTTCGATAAATTAAAAAATTGAAATTTTAAAACTTGATTTGTTCGTTGTCGCTTTGCTCCATTAAAAACATTATTGAATAAATTATCCTCTAATAAATTACTCGGAATAAATTATTCTTTACTTTTTAATTTCAATATATTTTGCAATATTATTCACAGTATTAATAACATTATTTTTTCCACACTTTTTCACTAGCGGCCGTAAAATAAAATATTGCTTTGTTTGCGCAATTTCAACTCCTTATTTAAAATATTGATAAAATTTATTTTGTAAAAATGTAAATACCACAAAAGTACAAACTGTATGTGGTTTCTACATTTTTAAAATATTATGTATAATAATTATTGATGTGTTTTAAAAAATAAAGGAGAGAAAACATGGCGCAGATGCTGGTAATAATGGAGTCCCTAACTAAAACAAAAACAGTTGAAAAATATCTTGGCGAAAATTATTTAGTTTTATCATCAGAAGGACATATTCGTAATTTATCAACAAAAGGTGAATATGGGTTAGGATTAGATATTAAAACTTTTGAACCAATTTATAAATTGGAGCGCGGAAAAAAAGAAATTGTTAAAAAATTAAAACAAGAAGCCAAAGTATCAGATTTGGTTATTCTAGCGACCGACCCCGACCGCGAAGGGGAAGCGATTGCTTATCATTTAAATGAAGTATTAAATTGTGGTGATAAATCTCGCCGTGTTCGCTTTAATGAAATTACAAAAGAAGCAGTGTTACATGCATTTAAACATCAAACAGATTTAGATATGAATTTAGTTCATTCACAAGAAACTCGACGAATTTTAGACCGTTTTATTGGTTTTCGCTTAAGCAAATTGTTACAGAAAAAGATTAAGTCAAAATCAGCAGGACGAGTACAATCGGTTGCTTTAAAGTTAGTTGTTGAACGAGAAAAAGAATGGCAAAACTTTGTGTCAAGGGAATATTGGACTGCTGAAGGATTATATAAAAAGGCAGTCGTTAAATTAACAAAATTTAAGGATGAAAAAATTAAATTAAAATCAGAAGCAGATGTTATAAAAGTTAAAAAAGATTTAAAAAAAGATTTTTTTGTTGTTCAAATTAAAGAAAGTGAAAAACAACGAAAATCACCTAATCCACATACTACTTCAACAATGTTACAAGAAGCAAGTAGTAAATTGGGTTTTTCTTCAAATAAAACATCATTAATTGCTCAGCAATTATACGAAGGAATTAAAGTTAAATATAATATTACTGGATTTATAACATATCCTCGGACAGATTCAATTCGATTAAGTGATAATTTTATTCGGGATTCTTTTGACTATATTACAATTAAGTATGGAACAGAATATTTAGTCAAAGTTAAAACACCACCAAAAAATAAAAAAAATGTGCAAGATTCTCATGAAGCAATTCGCCCAACTGATTTAACAATGACACCAGAAGCAGCAAAAGAATATTTAAGTCGCGATCAAATACGTTTATATAAAATTATTTATAACCGCGCTTTAGCTAGTTTAATGGCGAATGCAAAATTATTAAGTAAAGCAATTATTTTAAGTAATAATAATTATGAATTTTGGATGACAGGAAGTTCTATTCAATTTGATGGGTTTTTAAAATGTTATGTTTTAGAAGGTGATGAAGAAATTGCTAAGTTACCAATATTAAAACCAAATCAAATTATTAATTTAAATGAATTATATGGAATTAAACATTTTACTAAACCATCGAGTCGTTACTCTGAAGCAAAATTAATTAAGACATTAGATGAAATTGGGGTTGGGCGTCCATCAACTTATGCGCCAATTATGAGAACATTAAAAGATCGTGGTTATATTATTGTAGAAAACAAAGCAATTAAAGCAACTGAAAAAGGGATTTTAACAAGTGATAAATTACAAGAATATTTTAGTGATATTATTAACGAAACATACACTTCGACAATTGAAAAAAGTTTGGATGTGATTGCACACGGTGACGCAGAACCAAAACTATTATTAAAAGAATTTTGAAAACGATTTGAACCACGCATTGAAGCGGCAATGGAATTAATGGAAGAAATACCATTTGATAAGGCGGGGGTTGAATGTCCAGAATGTAGAAACGATTTAGTATATCGGTATGGAAAATACGGGAAATTTATTGCATGTTCAGGTTTTCCAAAATGTCGTTACATTCATAAAAATGATCAAAAATTTGGCCCTTGCCCAGAATGCGGCTTTGGTGAAATTATTTTGAAATTTAATAAGCGACGCCAACGTTTTAATGCGTGTACTAATTATCCGAATTGTAATTACACTGATTCATATAAAGAAGAAAAGACCGAACAAGAAGAAAATAATAGTGAAAATAATGGATTATATCGAATTAATTTATTAAAATAATAAACGATACTTTTTTATGCTAGATATTTATGCAAAATATTTTATTATTTAGAAAATTATTTTCATAGTTCTATAGGTATAATTAATACAGTTTAAGAAAAAGGATGTGACAAATTATGTATGTAAAATAAAGTAAAGTTCTTGCGAAATTTACAAACATTACACCATTTGGTGCATTTTGTGAATTAAAAAATGCTGCTAGATTAATCCACATTAGTGATATTTCAGATTGCTATGTAAGATATATCAAAGAATTTGTTAATATTAGCGACAATGTTGAAGTATGGGTACTAGAATATTAACTATGACCAAGTTAAGAAACAAGTAAAATGAAGTTATAAGAATTGCAAACCTGAATTATTGAAAAAGAATAATAGTCAGATTCAAGAAACAATAGTGTAATTCAAAATGTTAAGTGAAAAAATTATTCACTAACAAGTAAAGAAATTAAAATTTTTACAAATGTAATTTTTTTTAGATAGAAAGCAGGCATATTATTAAAATGAT
This sequence comes from Spiroplasma endosymbiont of Antitype chi, assembly GCA_964019725.1. Classification (GTDB taxonomy): domain Bacteria; phylum Bacillota_I; class Bacilli_A; order Mycoplasmatales; family Mycoplasmataceae; genus Spiroplasma. The sequence continues at coordinate 1,541,974 of OZ026467.1, forward strand.
TAAAGTAGATTTTACTAATGCATTATCCGAATCTTTTTTTAGTAAATATTTAGGGCAAGTTAAAGATATTCACCAAATGATTCATAATAAAACAGGATTTGGAAATGATTTCCTTGGTTGAGTTGAGTGACCAAATAATTATGATCAAGCAGAGCTTGCAAAAATGAAACAAATAGCAAATAAATTAGCTAGTGAAATTGACGTTTTATTGGTAATTGGAATTGGTGGGAGTTATCTTGGTGCGCGAGCGGCAATTCAAATGATTAATGGGTTATATAGTCAACAAAAAGTAGAAATCATTTATGTTGGAAATACAATGTCTTCAACCTATACATCACAAGTTTTGGAATATATTCAAGACAAAAAATTCGGAATTTGTGTTGTGTCTAAATCAGGTACAACAACTGAGCCGGCAATTGCATTTTGTCTTTGCAAAGAGCTTTTAGAAAAAAAAGAAGGAAGAATAAAAGCAGCCAACTTAATTGTTGCTATTACAGATAAAGAGAAAGGTGCTCTAAAAATATTAGCCAATAAAGAAGGTTATCAAACATTTGTTATTCCGGATGACATCGGGGGTAGATATTCAGTGTTAACCCCGGTTGGTATTTTTGCAATGTTAGTAAGTGGTATTAATGTTGATAATGTTTTTAAAGGAGCACAAAAAGCTTATCAAGATACTTTAATTGATAATTTCACTAATCATGCCTATAAATATGCTGTTGGACGTTATATTTTAAATCAAGAGGAAAAATATAAAGCAGAAATGCTTGTAACTTACGAGTTACAAATGCAGATGATTACCGAATGATGAAAACAATTATTTGGGGAATCAGAAGGAAAAAATTCAAAGGGTTTACTACCATTATCATGTGTTTTTTCGACAGATTTACATTCTCTTGGCCAATTTATTCAAGAAGGGACAAAAAAATTTTTATTTGAAACAGTTATTGCAATTAAAGAACCACAAATTGATCTTAACCTACCAAAAGCAGCAGTAGATACCGATGGTTTAAATTATATCTTTGGAAGAACATTACATGAAGTAAATACCATTGCTGTTAAAGGCGTTGTTGCTGCTCATACAAAAGTTGGGCATGTACCAAATATTATTTTAGAATTTGCAACAATGGATGATAAAATGTTTGGTTATTTATCATATTGATTTATGAAAGCTTGTGCAATGTCAGCTTATCTGTTAGAAATAAATCCATTTGATCAACCGGGGGTTGAGATTTATAAACAAAATATGTTTAATTTATTAGAAAAATAAAGTTAGTAAGAAAAAGGTTGATGTTTGTAGGTATAAAAAAACAAAATTCAATTCGCTTATTAATTAAGCAATACAAAAAAATGATTAATAATTAGACTTTTTAGCAAAATTGTTTAATTTATTTAATTTTTTTTATTTATAATTTTTATAAAACCTCAACTTTTGTAATGCTATCAAAATAAAAGATAAAATAAAAAAATATTGAAACTCAATATTTTTTTATTTTTTTAATTTTTGAATTTGGTTTAAAAAAGTTGAAGAAATTTCATTCAAACCATAATCGGCAATAAAAAAAATTGTTTCAAGGTCTTTATTTAATTGTTTGTTAGCAAAAGATAATTCCATTTCATATTTTAAATCGTTATCATTTCGTAGGCCTCGAATAATATATTTAGCCCCTAATTGTTTAGCAAAATCACTAGTTAAAATTTGGTCATTAATAACAATTTCAATATTTAAATTAAGGTTTTGAGAAACTATGGCAGCTTGTTCGGCGCGCGTTTTAATGTTTGTTTGATTTGATTTTTCTAAATTATTCGTAATTACAACATATAATTTTGAAAATAGAGCACTTGCTTTTTTAATAATATTAATATGACCGTCATGAATTGGGTCAAAACTACCCGGAAAAATTGCTTTCAATATTATTTTCACATCCTTTTAAATATTATCATTTTAACCCAAAAAATGTGTTATGATAATATAAATATAATATTTTTCCAATTATTTAAATATTTTTTAATAGTAATTTATAAGGATTAAGATTACATTTATTTATTTAGAGAGATTACATTTGTATTAATGGGAAAAATGTATAAATACATTTAAAAAATAAAATGTAAATAAGTATTAATTAATGAACAGCGAATAGAAAGTAGACGATTTTAATTATGGCAAAAATTAATTTTTTCGCTCTTGGTGGATTGGATGAGCGAGGTAAAAATTTATACTGCATTGAGGTGGAAAAAGATATTTTTATTTTTGATGCGGGAACAAAAAATCCGGAACGTGGAATTTTAGGAATTGATGTAGTAATTCCTAATTTTGATTATCTAAAGGAAAACCGCGCTCGAATTAAAGGTGTTTTTATTACAAAATCTTCGGATGAATGTTCTGAAGCACTTACTTATATTTTAAAAGAATTGGCACTACCAGTTTATGGAAGTGATTTAACTTGTAATATTTTAAAATTCCATTTACATCGTTTTAAAGTTCGTGGTAAAGAAGAATGTTTTCATGTTATCAATAAAAAAGATATTCTTGTTTTTGACTTATGCAAGGTTGAAGTATTTTCAACAACAACAAATATGCCAAATAGTTTTGGTTTTGCATTGAATACACCTGATGGCACAATTATTTATACTGGAGATTATATTTTTGATGCTAAAGCAGACCCTAATTTTGCAACAGATTTACAACATTTAAATCAAATTATTTCTAAAAATAAGGTACTATTATTTTTATCAGAAGCTTCATCATCTTCGCGCCGCGATTATACAGCGCCAAACCATAAGATTAAAAATTATATTGAACGAGCTGTTAAGGAAACAAAAGATCGTATTATCTTAGCTTGTTTTGATCAAGATTTACATAAAATTAGTGAGTTATTTGATTTAGTTCGTGAAAATAATATTTCAGTTGGAATTTATGGCCAAACTTTGTTGGAGTCATTAAAAGTTTTATCGGATAGTAAAAAACTAAATTTCAATGGAATTCATTTAAAAAGATTACAAGAAGCAGTTAAAGAAGAAAAATCATTAATTATTGTAACAGGTAGTGGAGAACGTTTATATAGTCGTTTGATTAAAATTGCTTCTGGTAATGATGATATTTTAGATATTAAAGAAAGTGATACAATTATTTTAGCAACGCCGCCAAACCCGGGAAGTGAATTAAATCATGCCAATGTTTTAGATGAATTAGCACGAACTGTCGCAAAAACAATTGCTTTATCAGATAAAAAAGTTTGAACAATGACAGCAAGTTATGAAGATGTTAAATTAATGAGTTCAATTATTAATCCAAAATATTTTGTTCCAGTTAAAGGTTTATATAAAGATTTTGTGCAAGCAAAAATGGCAGCAATTGAATCTGGGATTAATCCAGAACATATTTTTATTGTTGATAATGGCGAAGGTCTTGAATTTATTGATGGTGAATATAAGAAAAAAAGCAATAAGGTAAAAACCGCCGATTTATATGTTGATGGGATTGGCGTTGGCGACATTGGAGCGGTTGTTTTAAATGAACGAAAACAATTAGCTACTGATGGGGTTGTTATTATTGGAGTTTCGATTGATAGTAAAACAAAAGAATTATTTTCTTTAATTGACACGCAAATGCGGGGAGTAATTTATATTCAAGAAAATAATGATATTTTCGGTAAAATGCAAAAAGTTATTATTGAAATTATTGAGAAACATTATAAAAAAGCTGTTGTTGGCGAAATGTATGATGTCAATGAAGTAAAAAATGAAATTAGATCGACAATTAGTTCATTTGTTAAAAAAGAAACAGGAAAAACACCAATTATTTTAGCGATTGTGAATGAAATTTAATTTTATGATATATTTATAGCAGATAAATATATTAAGCTTTTAAAATGTACGGTCATATTTAAGGTAATTTATAAATATTTAGAATTTTAGGAGGGCTGCACTATGAAAAAGAAATCTTATGATGATCAGTTATTAAATGATCATAATCATAAAACTGCAATCTTAAAAGTTGAAAAAAAGCGGTGTCGCAATGATTCCATCGGGTGATTAATTGGGGCATTATTAGTGACGTTTTTTACTATTATTTCCCTAGGGCGAATTACTTTAATTGGACAATTTATTGATGATGTTTTATTTACATTTGTATTTGGCTGGTTTAAGTGTTTAATTTATTTTTTATGCTTAGTACTGGGTTTGACAATTTTTATTGGGGTACGTATTCAATTAAAATCACGGGTAATTTGAATGGTGGTAACTTTTATCATTTTGTCCTGCTGATTGGTGAGCGGAATTTCGTTAATTTATCAATATGCTAACGGAAAAATGGCGTATTTTGATAAAACTGTTTTTTTAGATGTTGTTAATAATTATTTGCAATGCTGACAAGATGCATCGATTTTTAATCCTAACCCAAAACATCCGATAACATTTGTTGGTTTTAATGGTGCTTGAATTACTTTTTGTGCTGGGGGGGGTATGATTGGCAATCTTTTATCCGTGATTGCTAGTTATACTACCATTTTTGGTTCATTATTTTTTTGTTTATCAATTTTTTTATTATGGGGAAGTTGATTCGCAACCGGAACAGCAATTGGGATGTTTTTACCAAAAAATGAACGCCAGCAACAAGGTGTGGGTGTGCGTATATTGCGTTTATCAGCAAATCGACGTCAAAAGCAAAATATTTACCAAAATTTTAATATTCCTGATGAGGAATTATTTTTATCTAGGCAAGTTATGCATACAACAGAAGCATCAGATATTACAATTAAAATTCCATCATATACAGCCTTACATGACCAACATTTAATTGATTATTTAATTGCCGATGATTTTGTTGGTAAGAAAAAAATGAAACAAAATTATGTTCTTTTTGATAATCAAAATAGTTCTACAACAGAATTACGAAAAGAACTTTTCAACGCAAAAGAACCTTTTAACACAAAAGATCATTTTAATGATTATCATTCGGAGCCTTCACAGTCACCAAATTCTTCTCAATTAACACACAGTTCAAGAATGCAATTAACACCGGGCCAATATATTCAACCACTTAATCGTCGTAGTAATAATACGCTTAATAAAAAACTTGATGATTTACCAGTTTATGGTTCTTCTTATAGACAAGATATTAATATTGATGTTGCGCGCAATAAGTTGAATTCATCAACCGATATCACGCCTTTTGGAAAAATTAATCGATCTGGTAACTCAACAACTTTAAAGCAAACATCATTTTATGATGAACAATTACGAACAGAAGAATTTAATCCAACTCCATCAGAAAAATTTGAAACAGTTGATATTAATGAAGGAATTTATCATCGAAAAAGTAATCCAAAATATCATAACCCATTAGAACCATATCAAGATGAATATTATTTGAATTATAAGCCACCATTAATTGATCAACAACATTTTGACATGACTTATCAACAACCATCACGCCGCGTTATGAAACCTAATTCAATTGAAATTAATAAAAAAAATATTAAAAGTATTTCGACGCGAAATACTTTTAATAATACACATTACAAATTACCAAATTTAGGTTTATTAAGTCCAAAAGAAGATAAAAGTCGTAATAATGAACGAAATAAACTTGCTGCGCAAAAGAAAGCAGTGAAAATTAATCAATTTTTTCAACAATTTAATATTGCCGCTATTGTACAAGGGATTAATATTGAACCAACTATTACAAAATTTGAAGTTCAAATGCAACCAGGAGTGAAAGTTAACAAAATTATGCATTTAGAAAATGATCTAAATTATGTTTTAGAGACTAAAAATGTTCGAATTGAAGCCCATATTCAAGGAAAATCGGCTGTTGTAATTGAAATTGCTAATGAAATTAGTAATAAAATAACATTACGCGAAATTATGGAACGGTTACCATTAGAAAAACAAGATCGTAAATTATTAGTTGGCATTGGCCGTGGTGTGAACGGAGAAACTATTTTTGTTGAATTAGATAAAATGCCACATTTATTAGTTGCCGGTTCAACAGGTAGTGAAAAAGATGTTTGTATTAGCGCCATTTTATCATCTCTAATATTACGAACAAAACCATCGGAAGTTAAATTATTATTAATTGACCCAAAACAGGTTGAACTAGCTGTTTATAATAATTTGCCACATTTATTAGCACCAGTTATTACAGATACTAAATTAGCAAATTCTGCCTTAAAAAAAATAATTGCTGAAATGGAACGTCGTTATAGTATGCTATCGGAACGTGGAGTCCGTAATATTGAATCGTTTAATAAAAAAGTTACAGCAAAAGATCGATTACCTTATATTGTTGTTATAATTGATGAATTATCCGACTTAATGATGACAGCTGGAAAATATATTGAAGATTCAATTATGCGAATTACGCAATTAGCTTGTGCTGTCGGAATTCATATGGTGATTGCAACACAACGACCATCAACAGAAGTTATTACTAGGGTAATAAAAACAAATATTCCATCGCGAATTTCATTTTCAGTTACCTCAGCAATTGACTCTCGCACAATTTTAGACCAAGGTGGAGCTGAAAAACTAATTGGTTATGGTGATATGTTATATGCGCCTGCCGGGCAAAATATTCCAACCCGTGCACAGGGGGCGTTTATTTCTAATGATGAAATTCAACGATTAGTTGAATTTTGTCGCGATCAACAATAACCTGATTATGATGAATAGTTTTTAAATATTGAAATAAATAGTGAAACAGGAAGTATAAATTAAAACGATAATATTGATTCAATGTATCAAGGAGTTAAACGTTTTGTGATTTTAAATCAAAAAGCTTAGACATCTTTAATTCAAAGAAAATTCTAAATTTGATATAATCGTTCTATTCGTTTAATTGATTCTTTAGAAGAAATGGGATTATTAGTCCAAAAAATGGAGCAAAACCACGTGATTTATATGCTCAAAATATTCACTTAGATGATAATCCTTTTAATTATAATGTTTATTGATGGATCGCAGATAATTTACAAAAAAAGTAATGATTTATTGTGTATTTATAATTTTTATATATAATTAACTGTATAATTGGAAAGATAAAATTTCAATTAATATTTTTAAATATTAAGTATATAATTAAAATATTATGTAAAAAACATTAAGGATGAGAATAAATGGCAAAAAAAATAAAAAAAACAAATTCAAAGTTAAAGAAAATAAATGATATTTCATTAAAATTAACTGATGTTAAATTTCGCTATCGGGAAAATCATCCTAATGCTGTTGATGGAGTTAGTTTTGAAATTAACCACGGGGAATATGTTACAATCATTGGGCATAATGGTAGTGGAAAATCAACAATTAGTAAAATTATTATTGGTGTTTTACGCCCGCAAAAAGGAAAAATTGAAATTTTTGGCAATGAAGTTCATTCATCAACAATTACGGGAATTCGAAAATTTTTAGGAATTGTGTTCCAAAATCCAGATAATCAATTTATTGGATCAACAGTTCGTGATGATATTGCATTTGGACTTGAAAATCGCCAAATTCCACAAAAAGAAATGCAAGTAATTATTGATAAAGCTGCGGCAAAAGTTGGTATGAATAATTTTCTTGACCATGAACCACTAATGCTATCAGGAGGGCAAAAACAACGGGTTGCAATTGCTTCAGCACTAGCATTATCACCAGATATTATCATTTTTGATGAAGCAACAAGTATGTTGGATCCAAAAGGACGAAAAGAAATTAAACAAATTATGGTTGATTTAAAAGAATCGCGCGAAAAAACAATTATTTCAATTACCCATGATATGGATGAAATTTTAAATGCCGATAAAGTGATTGTTATGAATAAAGGTCAAATGGTTAAATGTGGAAAACCACATGAAGTTTTGTGTGATGAAGATTTTTTGAAATCAATTCATTTAGATGTTCCTTTTGTTTCAAAAGTCGTTGATAGTTTACACTTAAATGGTTTAAAAGTGAAAAATACACTAGATCTTAGAGAGTTGGCGGATGAGATATGTCGAAAGTAAAAAAACAACCTAAAATTGAAGCATTACAAAATGTTGATATTACATTCACAGGTGTGTCTTATGTTTATGCCCCTAAAACACCTTATGAATATACTTCCTTGCAAGATATTAATGTTGTTATTAAACCCGGGAAAATTACCGCTATTATTGGATCAACGGGAAGCGGCAAATCAACCTTAATTCAACATATCAATGGTTTATTAATTCCAACGACGGGAGTTGTTGATGCAAATGGTTTTATTATTAAAGCAAAACAAAAAAGAATTAAAAATATTAAACAATTGCGAAAATCAATTGGCTTAGTGTTCCAGTTTCCAGAATATCAATTATTTGAAGAAACAATTGAAAAAGATATTATGTTTGGTCCAGTTCACTTGGGCGAAAGTAAAGAAGTTGCTCGAGAAAATGCCAAAAAATACCTAGAAATGGTTGGTTTACCATTAAATTATTTAGAGCGTTCGCCATTTGATTTATCAGGGGGGCAAAAACGCCGGGTTGCGATTGCAGGAATTTTAGCAATGGAGGGTAATACTCTAATTTTAGATGAACCAACCGCCGGATTAGATCCTGAAGGTGAAGAAGATTTTATTAATTTATTTCAAAGGATTAATAAGAAACAAAATAAACGGATTATTTTAGTAACGCATAATATGGACCATGTTTTAGAAATTGCTGATGAAGTTATTGCTTTAAAAGAGGGTCGAATTTTAAAAGTTGGAACACCATTTGAAATTTTTAAGGATAAAAATTTATTACAAGAATTATTAATTGAACCACCAAAAATTTATAATTTGATTTATCAATTGCAAGAAAAAGGTCTTGATTTAACAAATGTTAATATTCGCAATATTGACCAATTAGCAAAAGAAATTATTCAACATAAAGAAAAAAAAAGAAAGGAATAAAATAGATGCGCTTATCATTTGGACGTTATATTGCTTATAATTCCCCAATTCATCGAATGGATCCGCGGGTAAAATTATTTATGTTGTTATCATTAATGATATCAATCTTTTTTCCAACTGGTTTTACCGGTTATGCCATTTTAGGTATAACAATTTTTAGTTTTTTCTTTTTAGCAAAATTACCGCCAAGGTTATTGCGATCATTACTAAAACCAATCTTATTTATGTTTATTATTTTGTTGTTAATTAATTGCTTTTTAGTTACGGATGGTTATATTGGATGACATTGAGGCGGAAAAGCGACATCAACAGGCCCTGTTGCTGCAGGGGGAAAAAGTTGATTTGCTTTTTCAGAAAAAGCTATTTTTAACGCACTTTATATGGCATTCCGGATTTATTTAATGATTTTAATTACAACAATTTTAACGGCAACAACACGCCCATTAGATTTAACTTTAGCGTTAGAAGATTTATTAAGTCCATTAAAACTAGTACGCTTTCCAGTTCATATTTTATCAACAATTATTTCAATTGCCTTACGAATGATTCCAACTTTAATTGAAGAAGCGGGACGGATTATGAAAGCGCAAGCCTCACGTGGGGTTGATTTTAAAAATGGTCATTTTAAAGATAAAATTAAGTCAACAACAGCTTTAATTATTCCATTATTAGTATCAGCATTTCAAAAAGCCGAAGATTTAGCATATGCAATGGATGCTCGTGGTTATGACCCCCATGCCAAAAGAACACGTTATCTTCATTATCGGATTGATTTTTCTGATGTGTTATTATTTATTTTTGGGGTTGGAATTGCTAGCATTATTATTGCTCAATCAGTAACAACGGGGCAATATGAAACTTTTTATAAAGTTTTACATTGAGATAACAATTATAATGAATGAATATTTGGTAAAATTAAAACAGGGTTTTTACAAATTCGGATTCCGCATATTGATGAATTTGTTTTAGGATGATAATGTTATATTTATTATTAATTATTGAATATGATGGTTATTATTTATAGCGGCTGAGTTAAACAAAAAAATGTTTAAACAATTAGAGGTGAATTGGATAAAGCATTTTTTGGCTATTTGTCATCAAAAAATTTTAACTTTAGGAGCTAGTAAAACGTATGCCGGTGTGTGCGATTGTGATAAAAAGTTATTAGTAAAACTACCATTCCAACCACGAAATTTAGCTTTTTTATTAAAACCGTTAGTCAAAATTTACCACCAAATATTAATATTAAAGGATATCTGTAGTATAAATTATTTTGATGTTTTTAATAAAATTAAGTAATTAGAAACAAATTAAGTTTTAATTATGACTAAATGATAACAAAATTTATAAAAAAATTCAAATTTTTTTAAAAATATAATTTTTAGTTGAAGAAATAATTTATAAAATTATAAATTTTGACATAATAAAAATTGCTTTTGAGATTAATTTAAATTAAAAATATTAAATTTATTTTTTTTTTATTTATTTTTATTATTTTTATCAATTTTTTCTTCATTGGTTTGGCTATTAAATCTTAACATTGAAGCAATTAACATATTGATAAATGTTTCTTTACAATATATTTTCGCGGCGCGCCCTTTAACGGCCTTAATATAGCACAATATATCACCTTCCATTTTATAATCAATATTATATTCTAATGTTTGATTTTTAATTCCTTCTTTATTATTTTTAATTAATTAAATAGTTTCTAATAAAAATTTGGTGGTAAGAAAAAAGTTTATGTTTTGGTATAAAAATTATTATTTGTTTTAAATATATTTATAAAACGCTGATAAATCAACTTTTTAAAAAGTTATCTAATTATTTTATTTATATTTTTTATAAAATGTATAATGTACGATGGAGCGGAAAAAAACTATTGTTAAATAAAAAGGGTTTTTTTTATTTGTAAACCCATAATTATTAATTGAAACAGAGAAAGGGTGACATCTTAAATTCTTAAAATAGAAACTTTTTATCACAACTTTTTTTTTAACTTCAAGTTTTTTTATATATTTATTAAATATCTTAGGAATTTTTACAAAGTATACCTGTTTTTTCCTTTATTTAAGGTGTTGTCCTTTCTATGTTTTAATTAATTTGGCTAATAAATAAAAAAACAACCCTTTTTATTTAACAAGAAAAATAATTTGCTGCCTGAATTTACATAATACAAAACCTAAACTTTTTTAATACTATTATAATTTAAAATCCTTATTTAAAATATTAATAAAATTTATTTTGTAAAAATGTAAATAACACAAAAGTACAAAATGCATGTTGTTTCTACATTATTTTTATAATGCTAAATATGAAGTGCTTAGAAAATAGTAAATCTTTTATAAGCGATGCTAAATTATAATTTTTGAATAAAGCTATTACATTAATTAAAAATAATAAAGAAGGAATTAAAAATCAAACATTAGAATATAATATTGGGTTATAAAATGGGAGGGTGATATATCGCGCTATATTAAGGCTGTTAAAGGGGCCGCCCGCACCGTGTAGATATAAATGGCAAATTTATATCTTGTGTTATATTAATAACAAAATATTTTTAATAAATTGCAACCATTTTTTTAAAAAAAATAAATTTTTGTAATCTCATCTTATTTTAAGTATATTTAAGCGCACTAAAAATTATTTATTAAATTTTAACTAATAAAATTTATTTAATATTTTGTAAAAAAACTGATTTTGTACTTATTCAATTCAAACACGATCTAAGTTTATCATTTATAAAATTAACTATTCAATCTATCATTTTTTGACTAACATTATTAAAATAAGTGTTAGATACCGTATACATTTTAGAACAGTTAGTCTTTTAAAAATTTTAACACAGCTTCGGACGGTGTTAAAAAATTTATGCTTTTATGTCTTATAACATTGTTGTAATAATATAAAAAGATAGTAATTAATTTTCATAATTCATTAATATTTTTATGATAAAAGATGAAAATATTCAAAAAATTTATTTCAGTTTTGATTAAATATTTCGATTTTCCCGTTTGATTGAGGAAAACAAATCGGTGTTGTTTGATGAATAACACCTTTTTTATGCAATACTTTTGTAAAATAACTTTTATGATATTTATAATCCGGATTATAACTATAAACATATTCGGGACCATTATCGGTTCTAATTCTTTTTATTCTAATTTTATTATTTAAAAAATCATCATAAGCTTGATTAAAAACACCAATTGCTAATGACTGTAATTTATTTTCAGATAAATAAGCAAGACCAAAGCGTAATTTTTCATCAATAAAATCATACAAATATAAATTACGTTTAAAACCAGTCATATTTGGTGTCATAATTTTAATATCATGCTGTAAATGTCCTAATTCAGACATTTCATAACGTTTATAAGTCTTAATTTTCTTGTTTTTAGGATAAAAATTATTAAATTCTTTATTCCATTTAATTAAAATTTTAATGTTATGTTTAATTACTTTATTTTTATATCTGAAAAACCCAGCTAGTGTTAAATTATAAAACTCATAAATACCAGTTCCATATTTTTGTCGATATTTTTTCATTATTTTTGCAACAGCAATCTTGTAAATTTTTGAATAATGGTTATTAATATTAATTTGTTTAGTTGATTTTTTAGCTAAAACAATAAAATTTAATTTTTCTTTAAGAAAAAGTTTAATCTTTTTAGCTCAATTATAGAAATTTTGTTTTGATTTATAAAATAATTTAATTAAATTATTTAATGAATTTTTATATAAATAGTATTTTTGACATAAATTAAAATAATTAATGATATTTTGATCAATATAGTTTGTTTGTTGCGAGGGCTCTTTTTTTGAATATTATTTTTTTATTTTTATTTGTAATGAATATAATTCATTTTCAGCAGGAATGCTTGTTACCATATAATTTCAATCTCCGCTCTATTTTAAAGACCAAAATTAGTGGTCTAAAGTGTATGTATATGGTTTTTTCGCCTGTATCTGGTTCATATCTATTTTTTTTATATTTTGTGGCAATTAATTTATTAGCTTTTCAAATTATAAAACATCATCTATTATCTGCTTAATTAAATTGTTTATCATCTGCATAAACTTATTATCAATAATTTATTGGTGTAGGCGGGATAAGCCTGCCAGTAAAATTAAAATACATTGAATTTAATTCAACTTTGAAATCTTCAAATTTAAAAACTCAATATCCAGTGCCTTGTTCTCTTGGATTATAAAATAATTCAAAATAATAGGGGGCAAATAACTTAATATAATCATTATAACATTTATTAATTGCATACTTGCTATATGTATAATTTGAAAGCATATAGATAATTTGTTTAAATATTTTAACAATACCATCATTAATAATAGTTGTATTATCTAATTTTCAGTTTTAAAATAAACCATCAATTGAATCTTCGGGTCTTTGTCCTTCGAATTGTTGGCATAATTCTGCAGCTTTATTTTTATTGTTACCTTTTTCATAGTATTTTGCTCCTTTAAAATTTCTATCATAATTATATCGATAAGTTAAATAATTTAATAAAACTTTATCTAAACCATTTTTATTTATTAAATCTAAAACATCTTTTCATTTAATATAGTTTTTAGCAATACTTCAAGATAAAAAACTTTCCGTAAATCAATATTAAAATACTATTAAATTAGGGTTTGTTTCAATAGGTATTGATAACAAATGAACTAAAATAGCTTTTTCAATATTTGACGAGGAATAAGAATAAACACCGTTGATATTCCATCAAAACTTAATATTTCCAAATAACACTGATTTAGGATATTTAATTTCAATCCTGGTAAATACTGTGTATTTTGGCAATGATTTTTGTAATAATAAATTAATGCTATTTTTATTTTTTCATTTAAAGTCATTTATTTTAACTAAATTAGTAGATTTAATAATATCAACGCCATCAGGTGAATAATGGCGTTTATATTATTATTATTCAATGATATAACATTCATTTTTATTTTACTCACTAATTGGTTAATTAAAAGATATTATTTTTAAATATAATGTTTCTAAAAATTATTTGTCTTGTTTTGAAATATCATTAATTAAAATATCTTTTTCATCAATAATTACATAACTAGCGCCATTATCTTGTACTGTGGTATTTTGCTGAATTTGTAATTTAAAATTAAAATCACTAATTTCATAACCCGTTATTTTAATATATTCATCTTTGTCAATAAAATTTATTTTAATGCTATTTTGAGAATAGTTTAAGGTTTTTTTTTTTTTGCTTTTTCTTCTTAACAAGATTATTAATTTTATAAATATATAAGGTTCTAGCGCGTTCTTCATTAAATAACTGTTATAAATATGTGTTACTGTACTGCTCTCTGTTGATTAGCAAAATATAACGGCATAATATCAATTGAATAGTAAATTGGTTCATCATTTTCTGATAATTGTGCTAACATTTTTTATGATTGTTTTAACATTATTCTTGTTCTCTTTCTTCATTAGGTATATTGATAATATTTTCGTTGTTTTTTATTTGTATGTTTAAAGTGGCATTTACCGTTAAGATAACATCAAAAATTAATTCATCAATATTTTTAATATTAAATTTTCTAATGTTTAAAATATAATTATCATATTTAATTAACTTAATAAAGAATTCAGTTAATTTAATTTATCTAATATATATCATTTGTTCGTATGAGGCTTTTGTTTGAATGTTTACACCCGCAACTTTCGCTTGTATTTGTTGGTCTCCCTTGGCAATTGTAGGAACATGATGGCAGTTTATTTTATAGTAATTAGTTAATAATAAATCATATATTTTAGTTAATTGTTAACATTTAAAATTACCAGAAATATAGTCTACTGGTTGAAAATTACTATCGGGGTCACCTTCAACTAATAATAAGTTATTTTCAATAAACGAAGCTAACATTTTACTAATTTCTTGGTCAAAAACACCAGTAACGCCATTATTATTGATGCTAAATTTAACGCTATTTAATAATTGGTCTAATATTATCTTTTCAGCAATAATATCTAAAATACTAGAAAATTGTTTGCCATAGCGAGCAGAAGGTTCGGAATTATGGTTATTAGGAATAATTTTAATTGGAATTAAAATTAAGTGGCAATATTTCTTCTCTTTGCAATGTTGTATAGTTATTTAATTTTACATCATCAATATATAAGTCTGTAATAGTACTGTATAATATTGTTTTTAACTTTATAATAACTTTAACTTGTTTAGTTACATAATCAATTTCTATTTTTTCATTAATAAAAATACCCCAGTCATTTTTAATATAAGGGTCATAATCAAAAGTACAAGATAATAAATTACCTAATTCATTATATTGGTCATTTTAAAAATCAATCGTAATAAAATTAAGTTTCTAATTATTAGCAAAAATAAAATATGCACCCTTAAAATTTTTATTAATTTTATATTCTTTATATCAATTATTATTAGTAGAGTCATGCATTTTTAAAAAAGTTATTAATTAATTTATTATCTAATTGTTGATTAGTAATTGTATTATAAATACTAATTTATAATACACGCAGATTTAAAAAAATAGCATTATATTCACAAATTCTTTTTTCTAAAATTTCATTATGTTTTTGAACAGTAATATTTTTACGATTAGTAATAGTTGATGATAAATTAATATAATAACTATCAATATCATATTATTTTTTTTAATTTCTTTTTGTCTGGTAACAGCCCTATTTATATCATCCCTTTATTCTGTATCTTCTTTTTTAATAACATCTTCAATGCTATGTTGTTTTTGCTATTTGTTATTATTTTTGACGAATCTAATTATTTCAATAATAAAAACTATAATTCCAGCTCCGATAATAATTGCTGAAACAATAACATATGGTGGTCAAGAAATACCCAATGTTTTTTCTCCTATAAAAAAATAATAATTCCTGCGATAAAAAAATGATTAAATTCCAAAGATTTTCAAAAACATAATTAAATCTTTAATAGTTACTTTTGGCATAAAATATCTCATTTCTAACTTACTTTTTTTTCTTTCAATATGTATAAAAAATATTTTTTTATTTGTTTCAATACGACCATTGGGTCTTAAAATTATAATATCTGGTAAAAAAAATTCCTATACGATATAATTTTTAAAAGTAGTGAAAGTTAGATTTACAGCACTATTTTATTGGTCTGAAATATTTATAATATAAATATAATTATTACTATCATAATCTTTTATTCTATATGCATCTGGTGAATTTGATACAAAATCACTAGTATCTACAATTTCTCAATCTGAAACTTTTGTTATAACAATTGATTTTTTTAATTCATCTAAAATTTCTTTTTTTATTTTTGCAATTTTTTCATCTTTATTTTTTTATATAACAATCTTATCTAATAAATAATCAACTTATAATTGGGTATAATATGCTTATAAATCTATCATTGTTAAATCAATACCTTCTTCTTGAAAAGTGCAAAACATTTTTTTAAATTTGTTAAATTAGCCAATGATTTTTAATAAGAAGTTAATAGACCTTTTCATGTTGTTGCCATAGGGTCATTTTATGAAGAATAATTAATATCACCAACAATCATATTTTCCGAAGCAAAAAACTCAATTGGAATGTGGTTAAATATTTAATGTTCAATAGTAACAAACAAAATATTAATACAAATTTTCTTTAATAATGGGCCTTTAAATGTTTCAAACTTTAATTTTTAAAATGGATAATTAAAATAAGAATTAATCGGTCACATGTAAAAAATAATGGTTTTATAAATACAATAAAAAATATCCTTAATTTATATTAAACTAAATAACATTTAAAAATAAAAACCCTTATTTTTTACATGTGACAAATTAATCATATTTTGGGATCTTAAAGCAAATGTTTCAAATCATAATTCTACATCACCTTTAAAGAACTTATTATAACGAACTGGAACTTGTGTAATTTTACCTGTAATTGGATTAAAATTATTATAATTTTCCAAAGTAACATTTTGTCATAATTAATTTAACATTTAATCATCTCCTTATCATTTACTTTTTTTAGAATATATTTTATTTAAAATAAACTTTTTACTATTCAATAGTGTTTTTTGTTTTAATTTTTTTGTTTAAATCTTTTTTTGTTCTTAGTTGTTTGTATGATTGAAATACCAGTCCATTACCCAATAAACTAGTAACCGCGATATTCTTCTATCCTATTTAACAATTTATCTTTATTAAAGTTATTTTTAAATTGTTATTGCATTTTTAATATCTTAGCAATTATCCGATATATTTTAAATATATCTTTTATTACTTGTTGATAAACAAGTGGGGAAAAATAAACTAAATTAAACAAAATTTTTTTTTAAATTAACAACCAATAAACCGCTCACTGTTCATATATAATTTAAGCGGTTCAGGAACCAAAACAAACTGTTCTGCTTTGATTAAAGTTGTCATAACGACAATATGGGCATATTTAGGATTTTTATAATATATTGTTAAAGTAACTTTTCGCCCGTAACTGATAAAGGAACAATTTTTACTACTAAAAAAACACAAGAACCATAAGCAAAAGTTAATAATTGGCCTTTTTTAATATCCTTAGTTTAAAATTTAGACAATATTTTTTTAATTTTATCATTAATTTTATTAATTACTTTTTTTTTTAAAAATAATTATTTTTTTCAATTGCAGCTAATAATTTTTTAGTCCCTTTTTGAATATAAAAATTTGGGTTTGGGTGATTTAAAAAATTATTTAATTTAATTGGTGTTTGATACAAAATATTTAATAATTTATTATTGTATATTTTACTGCCCCGCATTAAATTAGTATTTAATATTGGGTTTTTACCAATACCTTTTTTATGAATATTAGTCATTATGTTATAACAATAATTATTATTAATTTTGCTTATTTTATCAATATTTAATCCATATTAAGACAATCATTTATTAGCATTTTTTTATTTACGCGTGGTATTTTTTGAACTAATGTATGACTTATTTTTTGAATATTTTTCTCAATTTTTAATAAATTATTAATTGTTTATAAATTAGAAACTTTAAAACCTTTATAAAAACTATTTCGGGCTAATTTTCCAATTGTATATAATAAAGTTTCATTATTAGCCTGTTTTGTAAAATCAAATAGTAATTTAACAGATAAAATCTTTTTACCCGTAACTTGTATTAAAACATCTTCTAAATTATTGGCAGTTATTACACCTAATTTTTCAAGTAATTTAGTTTCTTTTGCTAATTTTAAAATTATAGTTGTGCGAGCGGCGCGCCTTAATTTACCAACACCCCCAATTTCTGGTAACAAATTTAAGACAGCACTTTTTACCGTCACTTCTGAAGTTAATTTACAGTATATTTGATTATACAGCAAAATCTGTTGCTGTTTCTACCCCAAATGAGATAAATGCTGCGGCAAAATTAGATAATCCCGCACCTAAAATCAATAGCAGATGCAATACCCCCAGTTAAAACTGATAAACCAAGGGCTAAAACTTTAATTCCTAAAAATTATAATAACTGTAAACAAAAAATTTTTTCTTGTTGTTGGATTGATAATCTAGTTAGTATTTTTTTAACAGAATAAATAATGGTTGTTTTAGATGTTCCAATTGGCATATATATCAAAATAAAAAGTGCTATTTTTTAGTACTATTAAGAATTTTTAATTACAACATCCAATCTGATTTGTTTGGCTAATAGCGTTGTTTTTGCCTTCAATTTGAGCTTCGACAGTTTTATCATTTGTAATATTAATGGTAGTCGGGGAAAAGTTAAGGTTTTATAAAAATTATAAATAAAGTAATTAAATACAAATTAAAGCAATCGCTTATTAGGGCTATTTTTTTTTATTTACATTATTCAACAGATAGTATCTTTAAAATTAAAAATTAACCTTTTTTTGCTACAAATTAGTTAATTTTTATAATTTCCTTTCTGTGATTTATTATATTTTTTCATTTTAACAACTAATAATTTCATTTTTAATAAAGGTACTATCTGATGAATAATGTAATCTAAAACTTAATATTTTGATGCTTAAAGATGGGTGATTCATCTATGGCGCGAAGCCTTAAAGAAACTGTGAAAGCGATTGTATTTACTATTCCTATTTATTTATTTAATTATCAGCAAGATTAATCGCTTGCGAAATTTCATAGCTCGTATTTTTTACTTGTTTTCGTAAAAAGATTGTCGTTAAACCGAAAAAAAAATATCGGACACTAAAAAAACAAGAGGCTTGGTACTCCAAAAGGTTATTTTCTTTATATAAAGTTGTCTAGAGATGGGTGAAGCATAATTAATAACTGGGTAAACTTTTTTTACTTCCGTATGGGGGTAAAAAAATATATCAAAATATCCTATCCGCCACAGCTCACCTTCAAAGTAAATCGGGCGTAAAAGTAAGTAAATACTAAAATAAATTTTTTAGTAAATATCAAAATATTAACCAATAAAAAAAATATTATGTTTTTTTACAGAAAGAAAATATTTGATGAAAAAATGAAATAAAAAAATTAAAAATAAATTACAAGAATTAATGATACAGTCTTATCCATTAAAGGTAAATGATATTAATGATGAAATTTGAACAACAAATAAAAATAATTAAGGAATATAGATAAATGGCAGAATATAAAAGTTTGTATATTAATAAAACTTGAAATGAAATAACAACATCATTTGATTTAGTTAATTGTCAGCTTATTAATTGTATTATTTCATATCATAAAAAGCATTAATGATTTGCAATGTTTAGAATGAGCCAAAATGTACTTAAATTTATTTAAAAACAAGTGAGGTGTTATTGCTTCATATATGCAACATTACAAAATTAATGATATTTTAAATTTAGCATAATTTGGATGAAAAATATTACAAATTTACAAAAAAATAAAACAAATAAATTAAAATATATTATTGCAGTTAATCCCGCCGGCATTGGACAAACTGGTGTTATTATTTATAATGTTTTGCAAAAGAAAATAATTAATAATATTACTTTTAATTCCAAAAATGAAGAAGAAGCAATAAATAATATTTATTTAATATTAAATAAATTTAAAAATAACATTTGTTCTTATTTAAATAAAGTTATTGTAATAATTGAAGATTATCAACTTCATAACGGTTTAAAAATAAAAAATCCATTATCTACTCCTAAATTTATTGGTGATTTAAAATTTTTATGCAAATATATATTTAATTTAAATTATGTTTTACAATCGCCATTTGTTAATAAAAATTATATTTATAAAGGAAATATTAAAATGTCAGGACACGAATTAGATGCTTGAAAACATTTACAATATTTTATAATAAAATGATTTGATAAAAATAGCACAAGCAAAAAGTAACTAACCTAAAAAAACAATAACTAATAAACCCAAAATAAAAAAATAAAAAAGTTAATAAGTTAGAATTAACTGTTAGATTACACGAAAATCTTATTAAAACTAAAATTAAGGCACTGGTTGCTGGGGGTGTTGAAGTTGAGGCTTGTTCGGATAAATGTCAATGAGACGGATTAAATTACTCAACATTATCATTATATAGCCCATCTGTTTCAACTGAGTTTTTTGAATTAAAAAAGATGATGAGATAAAAATTAAAGGCTCAGTATTTAATCGATTAAATATAAAAAATAAACGCTACTTTTTATCTTTTCGAGTAGATAGTTTTGAAATTATACAAAAAACGATTAGAAAAATCACAAATACAAATATTAAAAAATAGGATGAAAAACAATGGCATTAAAAAATGTAAAATTTGTTCTTATTGATGAGAATAATGAATCTATTAAAAATGAAGATAGTAGTTTAAATATTAAAACTGCTGAAATTATTTTAGAAAATATTGCTGAAGTTGAATAATTTAATGCGAGTAATTTAGAAAATAGCAATTAACAAATCAACGAATTACAAACAAAAAATACTGAATTAACTTCACAAATTGAACAACAAACCATACAATTAAAACAAATTGAAATTAATAATTTTAATAATTATTTAACTGATAATGAAGAATTTAAAATGTTTTATTGAAATATTATGATATTAATGATGATATTTAAATAATTAAAACACACCCACAAAGAATATTATGAGATATTGTTAAACAAGCAATAAAAAATGATCGCGAAATATTTGATCAATTATATTTATAAACTTATCAACAAAAATTTAGTTGAGAGACATTATTTTCATGAAAATAAGCAAATAAATTTTGTTTAAAATATAAAAGAAAGAAAAATATTCAATATAATAAATGTTTAGAAAAAGATGGGAAAGTATTTAATACCGACGATAGTCTTTTAAAATACACTGAAGTAAAATTTAAAGATAAAAGAGTTGAATTAGATATCATTTTAACATTTGCTTGTAAATTAGACCCCTTATAAAGTGATTTTAACCCTAATATTTAGGCTGCCGATATTGAGAGAAAGCAATTAATACTGAGGTTGCTTATAAACGCAATAAAATTTTATAAATTATTAATAAAGGAACAGTTACAACTATTCAATGACAAAAAGCAGATTATACAAATGCTTTACAAATCCACGATGAAATTATGGATAAAATATATGAAAATGGCTTTACTACATCAGAAAAAGTTGTTTTAGGTTCGGCCGATTTTATTCGTGAAATTCGTAATAAATTACAGTTACAACTTGGATCAAATGACCAAATAAATAGTGTAATCACAACAAGTAGAGTAATGAAAACTGTTGAAGAAAAACATACTATATGGTTCCTAAAAAACTACCAATTATTAATAAAAATGGTTCATAAGGAATAATTACTCTATTACCAGATGATGTTATCGCAATTGCCTTTAAATTTAGTAAAAAATATGGTCCTCTTATATTACGCAAAAAAATACCATAATCCATTAATAATTGGTGCTGATGCGTTAGGTAATGGGATGGTCAATACTTTGAATTATGGAAAGAGTTTTATATTTAGGTGGGGGCAATAGTTGAACACAAGGGAATTATTAAACATATTGTTACAAAAATTGATATTAGTAAAATTAATAAATTAGATAAACCAACTATTAATGTTGCAGACCCAACACAAGCAAAACCAGAACAGTTAAAACCACAATTTAAAGCTGTTGTTTTAAAAGCAGTTAAATAAGTAAATAGTTCTTTAACTGAAAGTGATTTTGATTACTTTATTGAAACTAAAGGCGAATATTGGCCAATATGATATTATTACAAAAGTTGAGTTTTTATAAAAAATAAAAATAATTAAATAAATTAAACAATTTTGATAAAAAGCCTAATTATTAATCATTTTTTTGTATTACTTAATTAATAAGCGGATTGATTTTTTTTATACCTACAAACCTCAAACTTTTTTCTTAATACCACCTTTTCAAATTTTTTCAATAAAACAACCACAAGAATAATTATTTTATGATATAATTCAATAAAAGTTATATTTAAGAGCGCACCCCAAAAAGTAAATAAAGTAAAAAAAAACTTTGCTAAACTTTTAAACATGGTTAATTTTTATGTTGCAAGAAAAGGTCAAAAATATAACAAATATACATCATAATTTATAACAAAAATCATTGAGGAAATTAAACAAAAAAGTTGTTAAATAGTAGCAAAAAAATATAATATAAATGCAAATACATTATAATCTTGATAAGCAAATCTCATAAAAAAGTAAAATTAAACAATCCTAAAGGACCTAAAATCTCTTTTACCAAAAGAGATTTATAATATTATAAAATAAGGTATAAATTATTAAAAAAGCTCCATGACTTTTATAATTAAGCAAACTAAGAATCGCCTCTTTTATTAAACAAAATTGTCATGAATATTCAATAAAATTATTATTAGACGTAAAGGGATTAAAACTTAGTTATTGAGATAAATATAAAAATTATGACAGTAGCAAAAAAAATAAAAAAGCAATAAATGGTATTGTAAAAGTCTATGAATAAAATTTAAAAAAATTTGGATATCGAATAATTACTAAATATTTAAAGGAAGATTATGATATAAAATATAATTCAAAAAAATGTTTAAGGATTATGCTTTATAATAAAATAAAAACCTTAATACGTAAGAAAAATTATAATAAAAACGAAATATAAACAGAATAAATAAAAAAAGTTTATTGCAATATCCTGATTTAATTAATCGTAAATTCAATGATATAAAAAGGTGTTTTCGGCGCTATATACTGATGTAAAATATTTAAAATTTGAAAAGAAAAAAATATTATCAATCAACAATTATTGATGTATATACTAAAGAAATAGTTGATGTAAAGCGATCTAAATATAATGACAATAAATTAGTAATAGATAATTTAAATGATGCAATTAATAAAATAAAATTAATAAAAAAAGATCTGAATGTAATAATAATTAATTCATACAACGGATACCCACAATACACATCAGCTATTTATCTCGATAGATGTGTATCTAATGATATTATAATTTCAATGAGAAAAAATACCGCTGTGCCGATAATATTGTTATAGAAAGTTTTCATTCATTACTTAAGAAAGCTACAATCCATAATAAAATATATAATTCACACGAAGAATATATAAAAGATGTTATAAAATGAAATACATGATATTCAAATCGTAAATAAAAAGATATAATTAAAAAAATAGTAAATACTTTTTATTAGTAATTAATAAATTGTGTGCACTCTTTTTTTAATTTAATCACTTTTTTTAATGTCTTTAATTTTTTTTAAAATAGCGGTATTATTAACTAAGAAAATAAACACGGGAGAGAAAAAATGTTACATTTACCGCGCTATGAAGTAAAACTTGATAATTTTTCAGGACCATTAGATTTGTTGTTGCATTTAGTTAAAGAAAAGGAGATGGACCTTTTTGCAATTAAATTGACAGAAATTACTGATCAATTTTTAGCTTATATTAGAGAAATGGAGCAATTAAATATTGAAATTGCATCAGAATATTTAACAATGGCAAGTTATTTAGTTGAGACAAAAACAAAATTAGTGTTACCAAAAGAAGAAGTTAAAATTGATGATAATTATGAAAAATATGCTCGTGATGAACTAATTAATCGTTTACTAGAATATAAAAAAATTAAAGAAGTTAGTCAATATTTTAAAGATCAACATCAAGAGGGAATTCGTTATTTGTCAAAACCACGAACAATTATTAAAGGAAATCCAATTAAAGAAGAATATTTACCACTATCGCCAAAAATTAATATTGATAAATTAACTAATAGTTTTTTAAAAATGCTAAAACGAATTAATTCAGCAAAACCATTAGAATCAAATGTTTTTATTACTGAAGTTTCTCCAGAAGAAATGGAGGAGCGAATCATGGAATTATTATCGCAAGATGATAAAGAATGAACATTAGAAGAATTGCTAGGTAATTTTACTTTATCATTACAATTTTTTATTGCTTGTTTTATTGCTTTGTTAGATTTATCTAGTCATCAAAAAATTGAAATTGAGCAATACCAACATTTAGAAGCAATTTACATTAGACCATACTTACAGAAAGAGGGGAATTAAATTATATGAATTTAAATGAAAAAATGGCCGTTTTAGAAGGGCTATTATTTATAAGCGGTGATGAAGGAATTAATTTAAAAGAAATTGTTCATATTCTTGAAATTTCTGTTCCTGAGTGTGAAGAGGTTTTAGCAAAATTAAAAGTAGAATATCAAAATAATAATAATCGCGGGTTAACAATAACATCTTTTGCCGATAAATATCGCTTAGCAACAAAGCCAGAATATTATCAATTTTATTTAAAATTAGCTAATAATAAAATAGAACCACGTTTATCACAAGCGGCATTAGAAACATTAGCAATTATTGCCTATCGTGGGCCAATTAGTAAACCGGAAATTGAATATTTACGAGGAGTTAATTCTGACAGTGTCATTAACAAATTACGCGCGCGCGATTTAATTGATGAAGTCGGTAAAAGCGAATTGCCGGGGAAACCAATGACATATCATATTACTGAAGAATTTTTAAAAGTTTTTAATTTAACCTCCTTAGCAGATTTACCACAAATTAAGGAAAATGTTATAGAAAAAGAGCAGGATTTATTTAAATAATGGAACGCTTACAAAAAGTTATTGCAGAAAAAGGTTATTGTTCGCGACGAAAAGCAGAAGAATTAATTATTAAAGGACTAGTTAAGGTTAATAATATTGTGGTAACAACGTTGGGCACTAAAGTTGGCAAAAATAATCAAATACAGATAAACAATCAAATCATTACGAATAAAAATGCAAACAAGGTTTATTTGATGTTGAATAAACCACGAAATTGTGTTTCAACTATGTATGACCCGCAACATCGCAAAACAGTTTTAAATTATGTTAAAGGTGTTTCAGAGCGAATTTATCCTGTGGGTCGCTTAGACTATGATACTAGTGGGCTTTTGCTATTGACTAATGATGGGGAATTTACTAATATTATTACACACCCAAGTCATATTATTAATAAGACATATCATGTTTTGGTTTCGGGTTATATTTCAAAACAACAATTACAACAATTAGAAACGGGACTTGAAATTAAACCAGGAATTATAACAAGCAAAGCGCAAGCAAAATTAGTAAAATATGAAGAAGCAAAAAATGTTTCGATTATTTTATTAACAATTCATGAAGGAAGAAAACATCAAGTTAAAAAAATGATACAAGCATTAAGTAATGAAGTTATTAAATTAAAACGAATTGCAATTGGTTTTTTACAATTAGATGAAACACTAAAGCCTGGTGAATGACGTTATTTAAAATCCAAAGAAATTAAACGTTTTTTTGGAATAGCATCACATTTAAAAACGAAATAAAGGAGAAAAAACAATGCGGATTACATTAGCGGGAGTTGTTGGAGTAGGAAAATCAACTATTAGTAAGCGATTGGGAGAAAAACATCATTATATGGTAATGGATGAGCCAGTTGAGGAAAACCCATATTTAGATAAGTATTATGTCAATCCAAAAGATATGGCTTTTAAAATGCAAGTATATATGGTAATGGCACGCAGTAAACAATTAAAACAAGCAAAAATAACATCTAATATTATTTTTGACCGTAGTATTTTAGAGGATCCAATTTTTGTTGATGTCTTATATGAACTAGGATATATGAATAAAACTGATTATAAAGTTTATAAAGAATTTTATGATGTTGTTGTTTTACAAAGTTTATATTTAGATCAAAACATTAAACCAGAATTAGTTGTTTATTTACGAGTTGATCCAGAAATAGCTATGGAACGGATTATCAAAAGAGGCCGAGCTAGTGAACAAAATATTGGCAGCGCTTATTGAACATTATTAAACCAAAAATATGAGGAATGATATGAACTATCAAAAGATAAGTTTAATTTTTTAGTTATTGATGCCAATCATAAAAAACCAGAAGAAATTGTTGCCATAATTTCAGAAAAATTAATTGAAAAGAAATAAGAAAATAAAAAAATAGTGTTAACACTATTTTTTTATTTGTTTAAATTTGCCCCAATCCTTTTTCTTTTCAAATTTTCATTACAGCATCTTTTCCTTTTGTCTCTAAAATATCTATGTATTCTAAATAACGTTCTTGACATTCTTTAATTTCTTTTAAAGCTTGGTCTAAGCCACTTCAACCATTAATTTTAACTTCTTTTTTTTGCAAGGTTTTATATTGTAAAAAGAAAGTTTCAATTTCATTTCTTATTGCCAATGGAACATCTTCTAAAGTTTGAACATGATTAAAACGCGGATCATCGGCCATCACAGCCATTAATTTTGTGTCAATTTCCCCGTTATCAATCATATTAATTGTTCCCAAAATACGAACATTGATTTGACAACCGGGAATTGTTGGGTAAGTGCTTAATGATATTACATCAAGGGGATCACCATCTAAATCTAATGTATTTTCAATAAAACCATATTCTCCTGGATAAAAATTAGAACCATATAAAACCCGGTCTAAAACAATTCGCCCCGTTTTAAAATCATATTCATATTTATGACCGGACCCTTTTGGTATTTCAACTATAATTGGTAAAACATTATTTTTACTCATTATTTTTTTCCTTTAATTACTTTCCTAATTATTAATATAGCATAGAAAGGTAAATAATGTTATATCTTTTAAATTATTTTTATATAAGTTATAAATTTAAAAAACAAATACATCAATCACAAGAGCTCCGTCCCCGAGTGGCTACGCGACTTTTATCCCTTTAATTAAGGTTGTTCGCGATAAACAACCGGGGCACCACCGCATTACTTTTTTACTAACAAGATTATATTTACTAATAAAAATAGCGCAAAAGTCCATTAATCATTGCTAAAACAAATATATAACTTAACATAATCTTAAATGTAATATCAAAAGCAAATAAATTACCAATATTATTAAACAAATCAGATACATTACTAAATACATGTACTATACCATTAACAAAATTATAAACATCTTTCATACCTGGAAAATTATTTACTAACCAAATTCCATCATTTTTAAAACAACCTCCAATATGAAATAAATCACATTGTTTATATAAGGTATTAATCAAATATTGCCATTATTAATTATATTATTTCAATCAGCAGCATTATAAATGCTAAAATTAAAACCTAAAATTGCGATAATACTTTTTTCTGTTAATATAGTCTTATTAAATATAATTAAATTAAAACTATGATAACTTTTATTAATAATAATTGGCATAAATAAATATGATATTATTTATAAATTAAAAGTAAATTCATATTTTACATCATTTTTATAAAAAAAATATCTAATAAATTAGTTGGTGTTTTATAATCTACAATTAATCTACCCACGGAACCCTTAGAACTATCTAGTTAATTTCAAATTAATCTATAATCTCAAGCACTATTTTTAATTTTATTAAATCAATAACTACAATCATTTTTATCATCACTTACATTTTAAATAAAATGAGTTGCAAAACCAAAACTAAATGCATAATTACTATGTTCTAAAAATTCAATAAAACAGTCTTGTCTTAGCATTAAAGTGGACTTAAAATCATATTAATTTGCTTTTGCGTAAATTAAGTATTTAAAAGTATCATTGTTTTTTAAATACAATTTATAAATATTACTAAAATTATTAGTTGTTATATTACCATAAAAAAGAAATATTAAACCAACTATTAAATAAAAAAAAATAAATACGTCTAAAATAATCGTTTCCGCATTGTTTTAATAACCCCACATATTCAATAAAAATAAGTCCTAATAATAAACCCCCTAACTAATAAACCATAATAATAATTTCAAACGCCATATATAACTGAAAAATAGGATGTGTCGAAACAATAAATAATTGTGTTAATAATTTATAAAAATTATTGGCATATTCTAAATAATGCTTAACATTTGAAAAACCCAGATATGTTTCCATAACAATATTAGAAATAAAATTAAAACCAACAGTTAAACCAATAACAAATAAAAAAATATTAACTTAATTATATATTATTGCCAACACAATTTAAGGAATTTTGCCACGATGTGAAAACTATATACATTTTAGACCACTAATTTTGGTCTTTAAAATAGAAAGGAGATTGTGAAAGTATATGATAACAATCATTCCTGCTTAAAATGAATTATATTAATTACAAATAAAAATAAAAAAATGATATTCACAAGAAGAACCTTCACAACAAACAAACTATATTTATCAAAATGTCATTAATTATTTTAATTTATGTCAAAAATACTATTTATATAAAAAATCATTAAATAATTTAATTAAATTATTTTATAAATCAAAACAAACTTTCTATAATTGAGCTAAAAAGATTCAACTTTGTATTAAAAAAAAATTAAATTTTATTGTTTTAGCTAAAAAATCAACTATACCAATTAATATTAATAACCATTATTTAAAAACTTACAAGATTACTGTTGCCAAAATGATGAAAAAATATCGATAAAAATATGTAACTGTTATTTATGAGTTTTATAATTTAACACTAGCTGGGTTTTTCAAATATAAAAAGAAAGTAATTAAACATAACATTAAAACTTTAATTAAATGGAATAAAAAATTTAATAATTTTTTATCCTAAAAACAAAAAAATTAAGACTTATAAACGTTATGAAATGTCTGAATTAGGACATTTACAACATTATATTAAAATTCTGACACCGAATATGACTGGTTTTAAACGTAATTTATATTTGTATGATTTTATTGACAAAAAATCACGTTTTGGTATTGCTTATTTATTTGAAAATAAATCACATTCATCAGAAATTGGTATCTTTAATCAATCTTATGATGATTTTTTAAATAATAAAATTATAATAAAAAGAATCAGAACCGATAATGGCCCTGAATATGTTTATAGTTATAATCCAAAGTATAAATATCATAAAAGTTAGTTTACAAAAGTATTACATCAAAAAGGTGTTATTCATCAAACAACACCAATTCATTGCCCTTGATCAAACGGGAAAATTGAAAGATTTCATCAAAACTGAAATAAATTTTTTGAACATCTTCCTCGTTATCCTAAAAATATTAATGAATTACGAAAATTAATTACTATCTTTTTAGATTATTACAACAATGTTAGACGACATAAAAGCATAAATTTTTTAACATCGCCCGAAGCTGTGCTAAAATTTTTAAAAGACTAACTGGTCTAAAGTGCATATGTTACCTCACAAGGAATTTTGCTACGATGAGTTACTTTTTAATCATGATTACTAGTTCCGTAAATATATAAAAAAATTTCATCAAATAAAATTAAACTGTCATAAGGGGGAACTGGTTTTATTCGATCAATAAAATCTAAATTTTTAAATGTTAAAACTTTAACTTTATCATATTCTAATGGATAATTACTATAAATTTTCTTTGTTAAAAGTTTCATAACTTGTGATAAAAAAGTTAAAAGTAATATTTTACCAATTCCTAATTTACCAATAATTACTGATAACGGATTATCTCAAATAAAGTAAACTAAACGAAAAACATTTAACTGATAAAAAATATTTTTTCATAATCACCAAACAAAATAAACACAGTGCAAATAAAATAATAATCAAAAAAATGGGCCGGTATAATTTAAAGAAATAATTCAAAATAATAAATAAATTAAACTAAACAAAACCATTGGACCACTAATATAACAAAATTTTATTAGAAATAATGAAAATTTTTTCATTATTTTAAAACAAATAACTATTTTTTAAAACCATTCATAATAAAAAAAATCTTTTAATTTTTCTCAATCTTTTGCCATAATTTAAAATCTCCAAATTTTTTGAATGATTTTAAAAAACATACCAAAAAATAAAACTATAAATAATACAAACGATATCACATATAAAAATTTAGGGGCATTAGAACCAATTATATAACTAACAAACTGAACTCAAAAATTATATAAAATCATTTAATTTAAACTTTATAAATCATTAATTAATTGTTGTACTTTTTCATCACTTCAATTTATTAAATTATGATAATATTATAAAAGCTTATGTTTTATAAAAAATAAGCTTTTTTTTCAACTACCTAAATATCCCTTTTCTAAAAAGTTTGAGTTAGTTAATGAAATTAATCAAATTGGAATACTATATAGTGGTAAGACTATTTCAAATATTAAAATTTTTGGTGAATTATTAAAAATTAGTTTATTAATTAAATAACCAATTTGCATCATCGCTATTATGTATTGGAGTAAAAATTTAAAGTATAGTGTATTTAAAAATATATGAAATATGTTATATTAAAATAATATTCCTTATACTATTAATTTTATAAAATTTTACTTTTAATTTATCAAATGGTAGTAAAATATATTGTAAAGGTTTACATTCGCCAAGTCGGATAGAAAAAATTAAAATAATTTGCTGATTTAAATAAATATAAATTAGTAATTGATTGAAGAGAAGAGTGTGACCAATTTCAACAAAAATATTTAAATTATTTATAATTTGCTATTCATGATTATAAAAATAAAATAACAATTAATACACG
Organism: Spiroplasma endosymbiont of Antitype chi; assembly: GCA_964019725.1. Classification (GTDB taxonomy): domain Bacteria; phylum Bacillota_I; class Bacilli_A; order Mycoplasmatales; family Mycoplasmataceae; genus Spiroplasma. The sequence continues at coordinate 1,572,863 of OZ026467.1, forward strand.
CAATCTTGAAAGCTTAAAAAGATATATTGTTGGTTATTGTAATGAATTAATGACTTTTGATGAAGAAATAATGCGTAGTAAATATTAACAAATTAAGTATATTGAAAAATGAAATATTAATATTATTATTCATTATTCTAGTTGAAGACTTAATTATAAATTAACACAATATAAAGTTAATGAACAATTAAGATTAGAACAATTAGATATTTAAATAGAGGGGGTGTGGAGTTGGGGTTTACCAGGTAATACTAGTGGTTCGATCTTTGCGAGATATGTTGATATTATCCAAGCAACAGATATTATATAACCTACTAAATTATTGGGCAATGTTGATAATGCGAATGATAATATCCCCAAGGGACATACAACAGCAGCGATTTTTTGAATATATAATTAATTTAGTAAAAAGCATATAAAGTAGCATAATATACTCATTCAAATGCTCCACAAAAATTTAAAGATTAATTATAACAAGTAAAAGATATTTTAGATTTTTATAACAATCAATTAAATAAATATTTTAATTTAATACAGCAATGAATTAGTATAAATGTTGATGACAGCACATATTCAACATTACAAGGTTTAAATAAAGAAAAATATAATTATAGTTTTGGTCAATATATGACATTTAAATCAGCATAAAAACAAAAATTTAAGGTGAGACATAGTGTAGAGGCGTTCACTGTGTTAACAAATACTAATCAATTAAAATTATTATGAGAAAAATGTCCTGTAAGTAAAACCTAATATGAATTAATGCAACGAAAAGATAAACCCAATTCAAGAGAAGAAAGACCATCAGATTTATATTATGATACATTTGATAGTGATTTTGTTGCTTTACACTTTAAATTAATACCCATGGTTAAACATATAGTTGGTAGTAAGAAAAAAGTTTATGTTTTGTTATAAAAATTATTTTTTATTTTAAATATATTTATAAAAAACTAATAAATCAACCTTTTAAAAAGTTATCTAATTATTTTATTTATATTTTTTATAAAAAATAAGCTTTTGTAATACTATCATTTAGGTTCATATCCAATTAAAACCCCGATTGAATATTAATGTTAAACGCGATATAATTATTATAAGAAAAAAGGGTTGTTTATAATGGATCGAGATATTAAATACGAAGAAGTCTTAGCTCGAATTAAGTTGTATATTAAAGATGAAGCAACATTAAATGAAATTCAGAAAGCATATGAATATGCTGAAGAAAAACACCATGGACAAGTTCGTAATAGCGGATCAGCGTATATTATTCATCCATTATGAACAACCTTTTTTTTGGCACAATGAAGAATGGGACCGAAAACTTTAATTGCCGGGTTATTACATGATGTTTTAGAGGATACTCCAGCTACTTTTGAAGAATTACAAGAATTGTTTGGAATTGAAATTGCTAATTTAGTTGAAGGGGTAACCAAAGTTAGTTATTTTGCAAAAAAAAATCGAACACAAATCAAAGCACAATATTTACGAAAGTTATATTTATCAATGGCGAAAGATATTCGCGTAATTATTGTCAAATTAGCTGATCGTTTACATAATTTAAAAACAATTGTTTATTTAAAACCAGAACGTCAACAAATTATTGCACGAGAAAGTTTAGAAATTTATTCAGCAATTGCGCATCGCTTAGGAATGAAAGCTGTTAAACAAGAAATTGAGGATATTAGTTTTAAAATTATTAACTATGTGCAATACAATAAAATTGTTTCATTATTAGAATCAAATAATAAAGAACGAGAAAATACTATTAATAAAAAAATTGAAGAATTAAAACAAATTTTAATTACTGATAAAAAAATGTCCTTAAAAGTATATGGCCGTAGTAAATCAATTTATTCAATTTATCGTAAAATGAATCAGTTTGGTAAAAATTTTGATGATATTCATGATATTTTAGCTGTTCGTATTATTACAAATAGTGTTGATGATTGTTATAAGGTCTTAGGTTTTGTCCATCAGCATTATACGCCATTAAATAATCGCTTTAAAGATTATATTGCTACGCCAAAACATAATTTATATCAATCTTTGCACACTACAATCGCGGCTGATGATGGTCTTATTTTTGAAATTCAAATTCGAACTGAAGAAATGGATGAATTGGCAGAACAAGGAGTGGCGGCGCATTGACGTTATAAAGAAGGGGAAAATTATGATATTGCAAAAAAACAAAAAGATATCGATGAACGATTAGATATTTTTAAACGTATTTTAGATTTAGAAAATATTTCAGTACAAGAACGAGATGAAATTAAACAAGAAATTTATAAACCAGATCATTTAATGGAACAAATTATTCAAAATGATATTTTTTCTTCTTTAATTTATGTTTTAACACCAAATGGGAAGGTTGTAACGTTACCGTTTGGTTCAACTGTTCTTGACTTTGCTTATAAAATTCATTCTGAAATTGGAGAAAAAACAATTGGAGCAAAAATTAATGGTTTATTTTCACCAATTTCAACTGTTTTAAAATCAGGGGATGTAGTTGACATTAAAACAGCAGCAACCCAAAAACCAAATCATTCATGATTAGTTGTTGCAAAAACATCATCAGCGTTACAAAAAATTAAGAAGTATTTAAAAAAAGAATTAGTTGAAGTAACTAGTGACGCAAAATCAGTTAATTTAGAAAAAATTAAACAAACAAAGGTGCAAATTGAAGAATATATTGCAAAAAAAGATTTAAAATGAAAATTAGTTGATTTAGAAACACAATTAGAACGATTACATACAATTAATTTTAATAATATTGAAGATTTTTTGTTAGATGTTGCTAATGATGAATATACTTTAGAAGAAGCAATTAATTTAGTTTATTTAGATCACGAAACAAGTCAAAATGAAAAAATTTTAAAAAAATTACAAGATAAACAATATAAAAAAGCACAATTAAAAGATGATATTATTTTCCAAGGCATTTCAAACATTAAAGTTGTTATTTCGCAATGTTGCTTGCCAATTCCATATGAAGAAATCACTGGCTATGTTTCTAAAGCTGAAGGAATTAAAGCCCATTTAAAAACCTGTCGTAATATTCAAAGTGGTGATAAGCAAGGCCGCCAAGTTGAAGTTATTTGAAATGAATCAGTTTTTAAAAATAAACAATATGATTGCGCAATTATAATTGAAGCAATTGATCGACCAGCATTACTAGTTGATGTAACAAAAGTATTAAGTCATTTAAATGCATCAGTTCAAATGATGAGCGCTAATGTTTCTGGCGATTTAATAAATTTAACAATTAAAACAATTATTAAGGTTAGTAATGCTGACCGCTTGCAACAAATTAGATCATCATTATTAGCCATTCCAGATATTAAAGCAGTGGAACGATTTATTATGTAATTTGTTAATCAATTTAGAATAAAAAAATATCATATGCGAGGTAACATATGCACTTTAGACCAGTTAGTCTTTTAAAAATTTTAGCACAGCTTCGGGCGATGTTAAAAAATTTATGCTTTTATGTCGTCTAACATTGTTGTAATAATCTAAAAAGATAGTAATTAATTTTCGTAATTCATTAATATTTTTAGGATAACGAGGAAGATGTTCAAAAAATTTATTTCAGTTTTGATGAAATCTTTCAATTTTCCCGTTTGATTGAGGGGAACGAATCAGTGTTGTTTGATTAATAACACCTTTTTGGTGTAATACTTTTGTAAACTCACTTTTATTATATTTATACTATGGATTATAACTATAAACATATTCAGGACCATTATCGGTTATAATCCTTTTTATTATAATTTTATTATTTAAAAAATCATCATAAGCTTGATTAAAAATATCAATTGCTGATGACTGTGATTTATTTTCAGATAAATAAGCAAGACCAAAACTTTATTTTTCATCTCAATAAAATCATACAAATATAAATTACGTTTAAAACCAGTCATATTTGGTGTCAGAATTTTAATATCCATGTTATGAATTTCTTAATTAAGACATTTCATAACGTTTATAAGTCTTAATTTTCTTTTTTTTAGGATAAAAATTATTAAATTCTTTATTCCATTTAATTAAAGTTTTAATGTTATGTTTAATTATTTTCTTTTTATATCTGAAAAAACCCAGCTAATGTTAAATTATAAAACTCATAAATACCAGTTCCATATTTTTGTCGATATTTTTTCATCATTTTTACAACAGCAATCTTGTAAGTTTTTAAATAATGGTTATTAATATTAATTGGTCTAGTTGATTTTTTAGCTAAAACAATAAAATTTAATTTTTTTTTAATACAAAGTTGAATCTTTTTAGCTAAATTATAGAAAGTCTGTTTTGATTTATAAAATAATTTAATTAAATTATTTAATGATTTTTTATATAAATAGTATTTTTGACATAAATTAAAATAATTAATGACATTTTGATAAATATAGTTTGTTTGTTGTTAAGGTTCTTCTTGTGAATATCATTTTTTTATTTTTATTTGTAATTAATATAATTCATTTTAAGCAGGAATGATTGTTATCATATACTTTCAATCTCCTTTCTATTTTAAAGACCAAAATTAGTGGTCTAAAATGTATATGGTTTTCACAATAAAAAATATTATCTTCCTTGTTTTCTTGGTATAATACACTTATAATTATTTAGAAACACGGAGGAGACTATGGCATTAAAGTCTTGACTAAAATTTAGTACTATGTTATTTTTAGCAGGAATTGTAATTATTGTGGCCGGAGCAGTTGTGCCAACATTAAATCAACAAGTAACAGCCTTAAAACAAGAAATTATTAATTTATTAAGCGTTAAAAGATTAAACCCTAATCCGCTAGAATTTTTACAGGTATATAGTGCTTATAATATTTTAAATTTTTTATTATCATATGGTTTTTTTCAGGCAGTTTTTAGTTTAAATGAATTTGCTCTTTTTAAATTTTGAGTAATTGATTTATATATTTTTGTTCCTATTTTTACATTAATTGCAGTTGGAACAGCAATTTTTATTATTTTATTACTAACAAACATAAAAGCAGCACATTGAAAATGAAATGTTCGTTTATTATTTGGTAAATGAATGACAATAATTGGTGGCTTTACTCTATATATATCCTTATTTTTAGGATTATTTTTCATTTACATTGCTGATGGTTTTTCTTTTGTGTTGCGCGAAAAACTTTACTGATATAATTTAACTAATGGCCAAGGATTGGCAACTTGAATAAACAATGTACAATATCAACCAAATGTTTTTTCAATATTAGGTTTAATAATTAATCAGGATGGCTTAGGAACGCTTTTTGCGCAAGCACCAACAATTATACAAGTAGGAGTAGTATTAATTATTTTTGTGATGCCCCTTGCTATTGCTAATGTTGTGATTGGATTATCAATTCGCATTGCAATTGAATTATTATTACAAGAATCAGTAGGACACCGTGGCGGATTTGTAACTCGTTTTATGCAATGATTAGGATACATTAACATTTCTTCTCGCCGGGAACTTTGTCGACGATTAGCAAGTAACATTGGAATGATTTTATTAATGATTGGTTTTATTTTGATTATTATTTTCCCCGCTTTCACATCAACAACGGGATATGTTAAGGCTAACTGAATTATTCTAGTAGTTGCGATAGGATTAATGATTATTAGTTTTATTCCCCTTTATTTTATGTTGTTATTTTTAGCACGTTTAAAAAAATTTTCATATAATTTATTAATGTTTGTTCAAATGCTAACGTGATTAGTAATTGGTTTACTTTGACAAACATTAATATGGACAATATTTCGCCAATATTTTCAATATCCAGCCATTGTGCCAGTAATTACGACTTTCTTCTTTGTTAATATTTTATTAGTTTCTTTTTATTTATTGGTTCGAGGATATCGAAAATAGGCTTTTAATAACAACTTCTTTGAAATAAAAAACTTTTTTCGCTTGGTTATGCTATAATCCTATTAATTAATTATGAAAGAGAAGGGAATATTAAAATGACAAAATTTACAGCAAATGAAATTAGAAGAATGTGGTTAGATTTTTTTCGCAGTAAGGATCATTATGAATTACCTTCAGTATCATTGATTCCTGTTGATGATCCGTCGTTATTATGAATTAACTCTGGTGTGGCAACGTTAAAATCATATTTTGATGGGCGTAAAACACCACCATCATCAAGCTTGACAAATTCACAAAAATCAATTCGAACTAATGATATTGAAAATGTTGGTTATACAGCACGTCATCATACTTTGTTTGAAATGCTTGGTAATTTTTCAATTGGTGATTACTTTAAAAAAGAAGCAATTATGTATGCTTGAGAATTTTTAACTGATAAAAAATGAATTGGGTTTGATCCTGCCAAATTATATGTCACAATTTATAAAGATGATCAAGAATCTTACGAAATTTGACACAACGTAATTGGTTTAAGTGATGAACGAATTATTAAAGGTGGTAAGAATACTAATTTTTGAGAAATCGGGGCCGGACCATGCGGACCTAATACCGAAATTTTTTATGACCGCGGGAAAAAATATGATCCTGATCAGTTAGGATTAAAGTTATTACAAGATGATTTAGAAAATGATCGTTATTTGGAAATTTGAAATATTGTTTTTTCACAATATAATAACAATGGTGATGGGACATATACTGATTTACCACGAAAAAATATTGATACTGGGGCCGGATTAGAACGAATTACTTCAATTATCCAAGAAACACCAACTAATTTTGAAACTGATTTGTTTATGCCGATTATTAAAGCTGTTGAAAAATTAGTAAATGGAAAATATTATTATGATGAAACAGCATTGTTTAACAATGATTCAGAACAATTAAAAATTAATACTACATTTAAAGTAATTGCTGATCATATTCGGGCAGTTACTTTTGCAATTTCTGATGGCGCTTTTCCTGGGAATAAAGATCGCGGTTATGTTATTCGGCGTTTAATTCGTCGTGCTAGTTTATATGGGAAAAAAATTGATTTAACAGAACCATTTTTATTTAAATTAGTGATAACAGTAGTTAACATTATGCAAGAATATTATTATTATCTAGTTGAAAAAGAACCGATTGTTAAACAAGCTGTATTGGATGAAGAAAATAAATTTTTAAGAACATTAGAAAAAGGAAACAAACTTTTTAATGAATTTAAAACAAAATATGGTACGATTTCAAAAGAACATGCCTTTCGTTTATTTGAAAGTTATGGTTTTCCAATAGAATTGATCGAAGAAGAAGCGCGCGAAGCGGGGATTAGTATTGATCGTATTGGTTTTGATGAATTATTAGAAAATGCTAAAAAAATTTCACGCACTAATCGAAAAGATATTAAAGCAATTAATTTACAAAGCGAACTTTTTACCAAGTTAGATGTTGCTAGTCAATTTGTTGGTTATGAACATGAACAAGTTAATAATACAGAAATTGTCTTTATGTTTTCCGATGATAAACCAGTCACAAAATTAAGTCATACAACAGGATATGTTATTTTAAAAGAAACACCATTTTATGCTGAAAAAGGAGGACAAGTTGCTGATCGCGGGTTAATTTTCAAAGACAATACGACAGCTTATGTTCTCGATGTACAACAAGGTCCAAATAAACAGCATTTACATTTTGTCAAAGTCGAAGGGACACTTAAGATTGGAGATTTTGTCAATGCGTCAATTGACAGTGATCGTCGTTTTTATACGCGGAAAAATCATTCAGGAACACATTTAATTCATGCCGCTTTACGAAAAGTGATAGGAAACCACGTTATGCAAACTGGTTCTTATAACGATGATGAACGTTTACGAATTGATATTACACATAATCAAGCAATTACACCAGAAGAAATTACAGCTGTAGAAGCTTCTGTTACAAAAGCAATTAAGGCCGCAATTACTTGTGAAGTTATTTATAATGATATGCAAACAGCATTAGATGTGTATCATGCTTTAGCTTTTTTTACAGAAAAATATGATAATGAGGTTCGAATTGTTAAATTTGGTACTTATTCTTGTGAACTTTGTGGGGGAACCCATGTGACTAATTCACAAGATGTTGAAGATTTATTAGTAACTGGTTTGGAGTCAAAAGGAGTTGGAACATTTCGAATTCACGCTATTACCTCAAATAAAACAATTACTAGTTATCTAAATAAACAATTTTTAAAAGAAAAAACTGAATTAATTAATTATTTTGATAATTATAATCAAGGGAAGAAAGCATTACTTGACCAACGTTTAGAACAAACTTGAGAACAAATTAGTAATTTAACTGTTTCAAAAACAAACTGAAAACAGTTAAAAGAGTTAGTAGCACAATTTAAAGAAGAATTTAAACATTGACAAAAACAATATAATAATATTTTAATTCAACAATTTGTCAAACAATATAATACCTTGTTACCACAAACTAAAAATGGAATTAATGTTTTAACTCATCAATTTACAAAAAAAGTTTATATTAATGCTTTAAAAGTGTTAATTAATGATTATAAAGTTCGATATCAAAACTTACTAATTTTATTCGTTGATGTTAGTGATGAAAAACAAGCCGCATTAATTGTTGGTGTTAGTGATGATTTACAAGGTCGTTATCAGGCCGGAAAAATTATTCAACAATTAAATCCATTATTGGGTGGTAATGGTGGTGGCAATAATAGTATTGCTCAAAGTGGTTTTAACAATAAAGACAAAACTTTACTTGTTAAATTATTTGCTGACCCGCTAGAATTTTTAAAACATCATGGCTAAGTATTTTTTAGGAGTTGATGTTGGTAGCAAAACATTAGGCTTAGCAACAAGTCGGGGGCTTATTGCGACTGGATATGGTGTTTATCGCTTTCCAGAAAATTATTTTGCACAAGCAGCGCAATATTTAGCGGAGTTAATTACAACAAACCAATTTAGTGATATTATTATTGGCTATCCAAAAAATATGAATAATACAATTGGACCTCGCGCTTTAATGGTTAATGATTTTGTTTATATTTTAAAACCATTATTAGAGGCAATGATAACAATTCGCTTAGTCGATGAACGGTTAACAACTCGTCAAGCCCATCAAATAATGTTAGAAGCAAATCTTTCTCGCCAAAAACGAAAACAAAAAAAAGATAGTTTAGCAGCGCAATTAATTTTAGAGTCATATTTACAACAGAAATAAAAGATTCATTAAGGGCGCGCCCCAAAGTAAGTAAATTAAAAAAAAAAGACTTTGCTAAACTTTTAAAAAAGGTAAATTTTTATATGGAAATAAAAAGTAAAAAATATAAAAAATATACATCAGAATTTATAAAAAAATCATTGAGGAAATTAAACAATCCTAAATGAACTAAAATCTATTTTGGTAAAGAGATTTATAATATTATAAAAAGGTATGAATTATCAAAAAAGCTCCATGACTTTTACAATTAAACAAACTAATAATCGTCTCTTTTATTAAACAAAATTGTCATTAATATTCAATAAAATTATTATTAAAAGTAACAGTGTTAAAACATAGTTATTGGGATAAATATAAAAATTATGACAGTAGCAAAAAAGATAAAAAAGCAATAAATGATATTGTAAAAGTCTATGAAGAAAATTTAAAACAATTTGGATATCGAAGAATTACCAAATATTTAAAGGAAGATTATTATATAAAATATAATTCAAGAAAAGTTTTAAGGATTGTGCGTGATAATAAAATAAAAAATTAATATATAAGAAAAATTAAATACAAACAGAAAAAAGAAAAAAGTTGGTTGTATGTATTATTTAAGGGTTTTAATTAATATATTATAAATTGTGAAATAATATACCAATTAATCACTTATATTATATTACTTTTAATTTTATTGTCAACAATATTTTAACATTTTTTAAATTTTTTCACGACAAAAATAACATGTTTATTAAAGTTATTTAATTTATTAGATAAAATTAATAAAAATATAGGTCTGTTTGTAAATTATTATTTACAAAATTATTAACTGGATAATTAATTCTATTTTCTTATAATGGTTCATTAGTATTAAATAAATTAATTTTATTTTTAAAATTCATCATATTAGTATTTAATTTATTTTTAAGAGTTTTTTCATGATAAGTTGCTTTTTTAACCAAAAAAACTTTACAGTAATGTTATATATCATCTTCAATATGACAACCAATAATAGTTAATAATGTTCGATTTCTGACGCATTATTCATTATTTTTAATTAATTTAATTGTCTCTTTTAAAAATTTCATTTTTGATTCCTTTATAAAATAAGAACTGTTTTCTAAGCGTTCTAATAATTCTTAATATTTACCATTAAAAAATAATCGACTGTTTTATGGTATGTTTCTCTGTTTTCTTTGTTTTTACTTTGAAACGGATATAATTTTTTAAATCTACCTGTAAGGTGAAATTTATCTATCGTGTAATTTATTTTATTTTTAGAAAAATATTCTTAAATAAATTTTGCCATATTTTTAATTCAAGGTGTACCATCTCCCAATACCATAAATTTAATATTGTCATTAATATCATAATAACGTGTAATTAATGTAAGTAATTTACTAACAAAATTAGTTAACTTACTATTTTATTTATATTTTTTTATTCCCCTTTTTTATTTTCACTTCACATTTTTAAATAAGTTCCATCAATTTGAATATATAAAGTATGCGGTACCTTTATTTTTTTATCAGTTTTATTAATATAATATTCTTTATCATTTTTTAATTAGCAAAAGTTTATCCAAAGGAAAAATATATTTTTCTTTGCCCGTTTCTGGATTAATTTTATAATATTTTCTTCTTTTAAAAGTTATTTCCCTATTTAAAATAGTTAATGTTCTTGGTTTTTTTCTTTTACTTTATAATCTTTAAATTGTTTTAAAGTTTCATCAATTTTATAATTTTTAAAAATTTATTAATCACAATCTTATAAACTTTGTTGAATAATTTCAATACTTTGTATATTTAATAAATTAATAAAATTATTTAAAAAATTATTATCAACATTTATCATTTTTATACACCCTTTTCTATAGTTTAGGACTTTAACACAAAAATAATTAAAATAAAAAAAGATATTAGTTTTTATTTATCGCGTTATAATTTAATTGTTAATTATTATCAAATTAATTTAACTGAAAAAAGTAAAGTAATTTACTTTTTTTTTATTTTGATGTAAAATATAAATAATACAAAAGAACCAAGTTGGTTTTTTTGTTTCATTTTTATATTATTTATTTAACATTTTATTTAATCATATTTATTAAATAATAGCAATTTTAATATGCAAAAAGGAGTAAAAAATGAAATAATTTAATCCAAAAACAGCAAGTTATACAAAAATTTGAAGAAAAATTGAATAATTTTGAAATAATAAGAAACCCAATATTACCCCTATGCTTTAAACGTTTTAACCGATAAACTCAACCTTTCTAGCAGATAGGGACATAATAAAACTTACAAGAGCGAAAAAATAATACCTTTAATACAACGACAAGTTGATAGAATTGAAAGTGAAATAATTAATTTTATGATTAAATAGTATGATGGTGCTAAATTATATTGACAACGTGCATTTAATTATAAATATTCACTACAAGAAAAAGAACTTGAAAAAGAATTAAAATTAAATAATTAACAACCAATAATTGTTAATTTACAAACGAATATTAGAGATATTAAAAAGGAAAGTGATAATAATTATTAATCATTTTACTTATTTGTTAGAAATTCCTTATTGGTTATTACAAAATAGTATTATTTGTAATAAATATCCATTTGCTAAGAAATATGAGTTGGTTAATAAAATTAATCAAATTGGGACACAAAATAGTAGTAAAACTATATCAAATATTAAAATGTTTGGTGAGAATTATTAAAAATTAGTTTATTAATTAAAGAATCAATTTGTATCATTGCTAGTATGTGTTGGATTAAAAATTTAAAAGATAATGTATTTAAAAATATATGAAATATATTGGATTAAAATCATATCCCTTACACTATTAATTTATCAAATTTTACTTTTACTTTATCAAATGGTAGCAAAATATATTGTAAAGGTTTACATTCGACAAGTCGAAAAGAAAAATTAAAAGCATTTGCTGATTTAAATAAATATAAATTAGTTATTGATTGAAGAGAAGAATGCGACCAATTTCAACAAAAAGATTTAAGTGATTTATAGTTTGCTATTCGTGGTTATCAAAATAAAATAACAATTAATACATGTAATCATGAAAGTTTAAAAAAAATATATTGTTGTTTATTGTAATGAATTAATGCCTTTTGATGAATAAATAATGCCTAGTAAATATGAACAAATTAAGTATATTGAAAAATGAAATATGAAAATTATTATTTATTATTATAGTTGAAGATTAAATTATGAATTACCGCAAGATAAAGTTAATGAACAATTAAGATTATAACAATTAGACATTGAAAGAGCAAGAGTGTGGATTTTAGGTTTGCCGGGTAATACTAGTGGTTCAATCTTTGCAATATATATTGATATAATGCAAGCAACAGATATTATTCTTCAACCAAATAAATTATTAGGTGATGTTGGTATAGCAAACGCTACTAGTCCTAATGGACATACTACTACCGCTAGTTTTTGAATATATAATTCATTTGATAAAAAAGCATATAAAGTCACAGAATATACACATTCAAATGCTACTCAACAATTTAAAACTGAATTAGAGCAAGTAAAAGATATTTTAAAGTTTTATAATAATCAATTAAATCAATATTTTAATTTAATACAGCAGGGTATTGGTATAAATGTTGATTATAGTGCTTATGCAACATTAGAAATTTTAAACCGAGAAAAATATAATTATACTTTTGGCCAATACAAGAATTTTAAACCGGCACAAAAGCAGAAGTTTAAAATAAAACATCGTGTTGAAGCTTTTAAAATGTTAATAAATACAAAACAATTAAAATGATTATGATAAAAATGTCCCGTAAGTAAAACTCAATATGAATTAATACCAATGGTTAAACATAATAGTTCGGCAGATTATAAATTATGACAACAAATTGTAGAAACCACACACATTTTGTACTTTTGTGGTATTTACATTTTTTACAAAATAAATTTTATTAATATTTTAAATAAAAAGTTAAAATTATGCAAACAAAGCAACATTTACTTTTGCGGTCGTTAGTGAAAAAGTATGGTAAAGATATTGTTATTAATAATGTCAGTAAGATTACAAATGATATTGAGATTAAAAAGTAAAGAATAAATTATTTCGCGTAATTTATTAGCGAAATAATTTATTCAATAATGTTTTTAAGCGGGGCAAAGCAAAAAAGAGCGAAGCGAGTTTGCAAATTTTAATTTTTTTAATTTATTGAAAGGAGTTATATCATGCCAGTATGATTAACATGGAATATTTAGTATTTTGATTTTGTTAGGTATTTTTGTGTGAATTGGTTTATCAATTTATCAAAAAGTTAAAAAAATTCAAGGTAAGAAAAAATAAAAAAACTTAAAAAAAAGGAGGATAGAAAATAATGAATTTTTTAGCAGATGTAGTTGCAACAATTGGATTCGGGGATGGAATGAATTCTATTTGAAATGGTTTAGGTCATGCAATGGGTAAAGTAAAAGATGCTGTATGTGGTATTTTACCGCAATTAATGACTTTTTTAGGTGATGCGTGAATTATTTTAATTCCATTTGGATTATTTATTATTATTAAGATATTAAACTTTTTCCGTAATATGGTTAAAGAATTTTAAGATTATATTACTAGATATTCAAAGTATTTTAACAAAAATTAAGGCACACTAGTTTATTCATTTTTTATTAATTTATTTTATATAACTATTACTTTAAAACTTAATAGTATTTTTTAGTGTGCCAATTTTTATTATTTTATATATTTAACATTGTTAATAACATTTTTTATTAAACATTAAATAAAAACAATATGTCAGCATTATGTATAACATTGTTAATAATCAATGTTTTTATCAATAAATTAGTAATATATAAACATTAAATATAACAATTTTTATTAAACAAATATTTAGTTATGGGATGATAAAAAATGATTAATTATTTTGAATATAAATGTGAAACTTGTTTTAATGATATGAAAAGATTGCGATTTAATTAATTTTATTGCATAAATTGTAATAAAGGAGTTAATAAAATTGAGTAATTTTGTTAATAAAAATCATAATATAGCAAATTATTTTATTTCTAAAGAACCTATCCCTTTTGAAACAGATAAAGCTTCATTTATAAATTTACCTAACCACAATAAATATATTGGTTTTTGATTGAGTAATAAGTTTATTTATCCTGGTCAAAAACATTATGAACAAGTAGCAATTGGTTTGATTTATGATAATTCTTATCCTATTGTAAAATATGATGAAAATTTAAAACGCCATATTTAAAGGTATTTAACTGGAACAGAATTAATTAATTTGTATAATTAATATAAACAAAATTATTTTAATTCCATGCATAAAGCGTTATTTTTAAATGAACCTAAAAAAGTAAAAGAAAATAATAACAATAATAATTTAACAAATTGAAATAATGAAAAAGTACAACCATTAATTAATGATTTATAAAATTTAAATTAAATGAGTTTATATAATTATTGATTTCAATTTGTTGGTTATATTTTTGGTTTGTGAGGTACCATATACATTTTAGACCAGTTATTATTTTAAAAATTTTAACACGGCTTCGGATTGTAATAAAAAATTTATGCTTTTATGTCGTCTAGCATTGTTGTAATAATCTAAGAAGATAGTAATTAATTTTCGTAATTCATTAATATTTTTAGGATAACGAAGAAGATATTCAAAAAATTTATTTCAGTTTTGATGAAATCTTTCGATTTTCCCGTTTGATTGAAGGGAACGAATTGGCGTTATTTGATAAATAACACCTTTTTGATGCAATACTTTTGTAAAATAACTTTTATGATATTTATACTCCGGATTATAACTATAAACATATTCAGGACCGTTATCGCGTTATCGGTTCTAATTCTTTTTATTCTAATTTTATTATTTAAAAAATCATCATAAGCCTGATTAAAAATGCCAATTTCTAATGACTATAATTTATTTTCAGATAAATAAGCAGGACTAAAGCTTAATTTTTCATCAATAAAATTATACAAATATAAATTACGTTTAAAACCATTTATATTTGGTGTCAGAATTTTAATATTGTGTTGTAAATGTCCTAATTCAGACATTTCATAACGTTTATAAGTCTTAATTTTCTTGTTTTTAGGATAAAAAATTATTAAATTCTTTATTCCAATTAATTAAAGTTTTAATGTTATGTTTAATTACTTTATTTTTATATCTGAAAAACCAAGCTAGTGTTAAATTATAAAACTCATAAATACCAGTTCCATATTTTTGTCGATATTTTTTTATCATTTTTGTAACAGCAATTTTGTAATTTTTTTAATAATGGTTATTAATATCAATTTGTCTGGTTGATTTTTTAGATAAAAAATAAAATTTAATTTTTCTTTAAGACAAAAATTTAATCTTTTTAGCTCAATTATAGAAAATTTGTTTTGATTTATAAAATAATTTAATTAAATTATTTAATGAGTTTTTATATAAATAGTATTTTTGACATAAATTAAAATAATTAATGACATTTTGATAAATATAGTTTGTTTGTTTTGAAGGTTATTCTTGTTAATATCATTTTTTTATTTTTATTTGTAATGAATATAATTCATTTTTAGCAGGAATGCTTGTTACCATATAATTTCAATCTCCGCTCTAATTTAAAGACCAAAATTAGTGGTTTAAAATGCATATGGTTTTTTTTACACAAAACTTTTTATAAAGATCTATTGACATTATATATATACAAGCTCTTTTAAGTATATTTAATAAAGAAAGTTATTTAAATGATTATTATAATTATATTGTTGTACTAAACTGGACTCGCGGTGATTTCCATAAGTTTTGCGAAAAATTACTTAAAGTTTAAAAAAACTTTTGCCGCGCTTTTCAAAATACTTGGGAAAAATTCTAAGCGTTAAGCGAATAATTTTTATAAAGGTTCTTAAGTTTGTTTCAAAGAACCTTAAAACAAAGCATCATATAGGTCATGGTACATTTTAATGTCGATTTTTGTTTGTTTTGGTATCACTAAAACTTAGTTCACTAATACACTTATCTAAAAATTGGAAGTTATCTAACATACAAATATATTTTGCCTTGAACAAACATTTTTCTTATTCATGTTACTCGATTAATTATACCTGCTTCTTTATTCAATGAAGTTTGGTGTTTTTTATCTTTAAACATTTTAATTTTATAACACAAATAATGGCAAATATATTCTTGTAATTTTTGTATAAAGTCACGGGAATTAATACCATAATGAAATGTGACATATTCAAAACCATCAAATTTATCAAAAGTATTGATTATTCATTGTTCATAATTTTCAACTATTTCATTTAAATTAATTGCATTTTTTGGTGTAACAACATTTTCTTCAATTAAATACTTATCATATTCATTATTTTCATTAATTTTATAGTCCCTAAATAAAACTATAGCGTGGTATTCACTACCATTAGCAAGATCAACACCAAATAAATAACTATTAAATTAATACTGTTTTGTATTATAATTATAAAAATATTATAATTTATACTATTTATTATATTTACGATAATTTCGCAAAACATAAATAATGGGTTCATTATCGTTATATTAAAATCCGTAGTATTAAAGTTCAAATAAATCAGGTCGTTATTCTTTGTTTGTTAAAACAATTTTTTTGGTAATATCAGGTATTTTATTTCAAAAAGCTCCCATAGTTAATCCTAAATTAAAAATACCCAAAACATTAAATGATTGTTTATTTTCTGAATATAATTAATTGTTTTTTTTAAAATATTTTTAATTCTTTCATTTAAAGGTAAAAATGTAGTTACAAATTTTTCATAAAATACATGGATATTTATCAAAAGGATTAAAAGTAAATTGATTAGAATATGCTTTATAAAAATGTGTTGCCACTGTTATGTATTGTTTTGCTATTTTGTCTAATTATTTAAGTGTCCAAGATCATTCTTTTATAGGAATAGGATTGTCTAAATTATATTGTTCATTATTATTTTCATCCGTGTATTTTTCGTAAGATACTTTTAAACTTTTAGAATGAAACATTGAAACTATTAAATTATTATATATTTTATCTAATTCTTTATCAGTTAAGATTTATTTTTCTTAAGCACGTATCATTTTGTCAGTTCATTCCGTTATAATAACGCTTCCTTTTTCAAACCCCATCCATAATTTTATTACCATTAGCATAGCCAGCAAAAGCAATGCGAACACCACTAGGAAAAACAATCTCGCGCCACCTTCTTTAAAATTTTTAGGTCAAACAATTATATTTTCATTGTCGGTACCTATATCAATCCCATATTTATAATATAGATAGTTGCACACATTAATTGTATCTACAAATGTATTTATCTTCGTAGGTTTTGGTATATATTCGTAAAATATTAGATGAAGCATAAGTAAAATTAAAAGCAAAAAATAATTTTTTCGCTAAATGATTTCATGTTTTATTGATGCCACGACCCGCTGAAAAAAATTAAAAAGGGATGGCGAATTAAAATATCGAGCATAACTATCACCAACAAAATCTTTAAATACTTATTAATCAAAACCAAAATTATAGTCACTAAAATTTAAATCATATTTTTTATTTAAATGTTCATAACTAGTAATTCATTTTTTGTTATTAATTTTTGTAAAATCTTGCATTTTTAATTATCCTCCTTTTTTTGATAAGATTATATGAGGTATTAAGTATCAATTAAGTATCATAATTTAAAAAAATTGTTTAATTACGAAAGGAAATTATAAAATATAATTAAAAAATAATTTATTAGTAAATTATAAAGAAAATAAAATAATAGAAACAAACAATGAAACTAAAAATTTATTGATTGAAAGAGATAATTAGATATTTAAATTATATCAACAAGGATAAATATTATAAGGATATACGGTTGTATCAAAAATACCAAAAACAATTAAAACAGAAGATGTAAATATAACTTTAAAAAGGCGAATATATGTTAAATATGATGAATAAAAAAATGAATATATAAACCGCAATCCTTTGGATAAAGAATTAGGTTTAAAAAAATACAAAAGAAATGAAAAAAATGATAATAAATAAAATTACTTCATTTTTAGGCGATGAAAAAAGATATAAAGATATTTTATATAATATTGAAAACGCCAATCTTAGTGAAAGAACAATATCTAATATTTTTAAAAATGCAGATTTAGAAGAAACCAATTACATTAGTAATAAAAATAACAATAAAATTAAAATTCTAAATAATGTTTTATATATTCAAATTGACGGGGCTTTTGAACGTATGTAAGAAAATAAAAAAAAGGTTAAAAATAAAATATTTATTTCAACTATGCGTGTTGATGTTGATGAATAAAAATCAACAAAATACAAAAAAATTAACAAGAAAAAAAGCGTTTTTCAAATGATTAATAAAAATCACAAGAATAAAAATGATAAATCTAATATTGATAATTTTATTGATAAAATTTTTAAATCAATAGATACTTATGATATTAATGAAGATAATAAAATATTAATATTAAGTGATTGTGAAAAACAAATTAAAAAAAATTACATAGCAATAAAAGCAAAATATAAAAATAACACCGCATCATATAGTTTAAATAAATTTAATTTAGTAAAAAGATTTAAATAATTATTTACAAATCGTAAGAAAAACTCAATTCATAGATTAAAATATAAATTATCAAAAATATATTTTTTTACTGGAAATTATGAAGCATTATTATATTTTTTAATGTGTAATTTGCCCTATGTTATTGATAATAAAAAGAAAAATTTATTATAAAATATTGAATTAATTAAAAATAATAAAGAAGGTATTGAAAATCAATCGTTATAATATAATATTGGTTGTCACACGAAAGGTGATATATCACACCATATTAAGACATTTAAGGGGCGTGGCACAAAAATATATTGTAAAGAAACATTTATAAATATGTTAATTTCTTCAATGTTAAGACTTAATAGTAAAACAAATGAATAAAAAATTGATAAAAATAATAAAAATAAAGAAAAAAATTGAACTTAATATATTTAAGTTAAATAAATCTCAAAATCAATTTTTATCTTTATAAAAAATAAAAAACCTTTTAAAATTAGTAATAAATTTAAAAAGTTTTTTTAGTGTATCAAAATTCATAAATTTATAGATTATTTCTTTAAATAAAAATTATGTTTTTAAAAAAGTTTAATTTTTTATAAATTTTGTTACCATTTAGATATAAGTAAAAATTAATTTATTTATAATTACTTAATTTTATTAAAAACCTCAAAATAATGTATAATACCAAATATTAGTTATTCGATACCTTCTTTTTTTTAATTCGTTTTTTCTTTAATGAAGTTTTATATTCTTCATAAACTTTTTTATGATCAACATCTTGATATTGATTAATTCCTTTTTGAATAATTTGTTTAACATTATTTGCAATTAATTCAGTTGATTTGGTCATAAACGTATCTGGCTTAATTGGCTTATGAAATACAACATGAACATACTTTTTCCCTCTTTTTTTAAATTCTTTATTAAAAATTGGATAAGAGTTAACAATTGAAACAGGAATAATTGGAACATGTGCTTTCTGGGCAATTTTAAAACTTCCAGCATGAAATTCTCCCATTTCTTGCCTGCAACTTCGTGTTCCTTCTGGAAAAACAACCATTGTTCGCGGTACACGAATTAAATCATTTGCCTCTTTAATAACTTCTAAGGCCTGACGAGGGTTTTCCCGATCTAAAAATAAAACATCAATTAATGTTAAAAAATTTCGATATGTTCGGTTATATTTTAATTCTTTTTTAGCAATACATGCACAAGGTGCGGTTTTATTAAAATCATTTAAAGCAAATAATAATGCAGGATCAACATTTGATTGATGATTTGCAATCATTAAACAACCCTTATCAATTCAATTATCACGATCATGAACAATTATTTTAACATCGTGCGCCCATAACATATAGCGTGTTCGTTTTTGTAATCAATGATAACGATATTCTTCTGAAAAAATATTTGGATCTCGTTTAATTTTTTTACTAATACTTCTTGCCTTAGTAATTATGCTTAAAAATAGTGGTCATGTCATAATAATTTTTCAAATATTTAACATTTTAACTTTGTTCCTTTCTTTTATAATATTTTATTACAAAATGCTGATATTCGTTTGATTTAATTAAAGTAAATTGGTTTAAATTAAATGAAGGAAAATAAGTATCCCCTTGATATTTTCCCTTAATATAACTAATGATTAATTCGTCAGCATATGGTAATGTTGCCTCATAAATTTTTTTTCCACCACAAATATAAATATCTTCGCTTGGATTTTGATGATAAAAATTAATAAGTGCTATTAAATCGGTTACTACTTCCGCATCCGGATGATTAATTTGATAATAAAGTTGTCTTGTTAAAACTAATGTTTTTCGTTTCGGTAATGGTCGTCCGATTCCTTCGTAAGTTAACCGACCAAATAAAATTGTTTGCCCTAATGTTGTTTCTTTAAAATGCTTTAATTCTTCTCTTAAATGTCATGGTAATTGTTTATTTTGGCCAATTAAATTATTTTTATCCATTGATCATAATAATTTAATCATTATACCGCAACAGTTCCTTTAATTAATGAGGCCGGATAATAATTTTCCAGCATAATATCTTCAAATTTAAAATCAAATAACGAAGTAATGGTTTGATTTAACTTCAAAGTTGGTAATTTTCGCGGAGAACGTTTTAATTGTTCTTTAATTTGATTAAAATGATTTTTATAAATATGAAAATCTCCTAAAGTATGGACGAAATCGCCAATATCTAAACCAATAACTTGGGCAATTAAATGGGTTAATAAAGCATAACTTGCGATATTAAAAGGAACTCCTAAAAAAACATCCGCACTACGTTGATATAATTGACAACTTAATTTATTATCTTTTGAAACATAAAACTGAATTAAAGTATGACATGGTGGTAAGGCCATCTCATCAACTTCTGCTGGATTTCAAGCACTAATAATATGACGACGTGAATATGGATTCTTTTTTAAATTTTCTAATAATTTTGCTAACTGATCAACTCCATTAAAGTTTCGTCATTGTTTACCATATACTGGTCCTAAATCACCAAATTCAGCAGAAAAATTTGCATCAGTTTTAATTTTTTTAACAAATTCAGCTAATGTCTCATTGTTATATTTTAATGATGCTTGATATTTTTCATATGGTCATTCATTTCAAATACGAACACCATGATCTAATAAAAATTTAATATTAGTATCGCCTTTAATAAATCATAATAATTCATAAACCACTGATTTAAAATGAACTTTTTTTGTTGTTAAAAGTGGAAAGCCTTCTCTTAAATTAAAACGCATTTGATAACCAAAAGAAGAAATTGTTCCCGTATTTGTTCGATCATCTTTTTCTTGACCGTATTCTAAAATAAAACGAGCCATATTAAGATATTGTTCCATTATTTTCACCTTATTTTCTATTATAATATACTTAAATCTTACCTTATTTAAAAATAAAATCATATGAAAAAATAAAAATGTTAGGTACCATATACATTTTAGACCAGAGTTAGTCTTTTAAAAATTTTAACACAGCTTCGGATGGTGTTAAAAAATTTATGCTTTTATGTCGTCTAACATTGTTGTAATAATCTAAAAAGATAGTAATTAATTTTCGTAATTAATTAATATTTTTAGGATAACGAGGAAGATATTCAAAAAATTTATTTCAGTTTTGATGAAATCTTTCAATTTTCCCGTTTGATCGAGGAGAAAGAATTGGTGTTGTTTGATGAATAACACCTTTTTGATGTAATACTTTTGTAAAATAACTTTTATGATATTTATACTCTGGATTATAACTATAAACATATTCGGGACCATTATCGGTTCTAATTCTTTTTATTATAATTTTTTATTATTTAAAAAATCATCATAAGCCTGATTAAAAATACCAATTGCTGATGACTGTGATTTATTTTCAGATAAATAAGCGAGACCAAAGCGTGATTTTTCATCAATATAAAAGCATACAAATATAAATTACGTTTAAAACCAGTCATAATCGGTGTCATAATTTTAATATAATGTTGTAAATGTCCTAATTCAGATATTTCATAACATTTATAATTCTTAATTTTCTTGTTTTTAAGATAAAAATTATTAAATTATTTATTCCATTTAATTAAAGTTTTAATGTTATGTTTAATTACTTTCTTTTTATATTCAAAAAAACCCAGCTAGTGTTAAATTATAAAAATCACAAATACCAGTTCCATATTTTTATCGATATTTTTTCATCATTTTTGCAACAGCAATCTTGTAAGTTTTTAAATAATGGTTATTAATATTAATTGGTTTAGTTGATTTTTTAGCTAAAACAATAAAATTTAATTTTTCTTTAAGACAAAGTTGAATCTTTTTATCTTGGAATGGCAAGGGTTTTTTGGACAAATTTTATGTAGAGTAATAATTTCTGTATTGTATTACTGGTGTTAAATAATTTAGTTTGCTATGAATTCGAATATTATTGTACCAATTAATATAATAAAATAATTCTAATTTAAACTGCTCAATGTTTTTAAATTTATTATTTTTAATAAATTCAGTTTTAAAAATTTTGTATGTTAATTCCGCAACAGCATTGTCATAAGGACAACCTGGTTTACTGTAAGATTTTTGAATGTTATTTTTAGTTAAAAAGTTATAAATAAGATTGTTGTTAAATTCACTACCTTGATCAGTGTGAAATATTTTAATATTATTTAATGTAATGTTAAGTCTATTAAAAATATTTTTAACTAATTTTGCATCTTTGCGTAAAATAACATCATAACTAATAATTTCACGATTAAATAAATCAATTAGAAAGCAAACATAATATCATTTATTTTTAATAAAAACATATGTTAAATCACTGACAACAACTTCATGTAGTTTATAATTATTAAATTCTTGATTTAATAAATTATTATATTTATATGTAACATTGATTGTATTTAAATGTTTGTATTTGATTTTTGTTTAATTTAAAATTAAGTTATATTTTATCATTATTTTACTAATCTTCGCACGAGATAATATAATATTTTGCTGAGCTAGCATGATTTTAATTTTTCTTGTTCCATAATTTTTACGACTTTTTAGAAAAATACTGATAACAGCATTATCAATGTTTTGATTATTATTGGGATTATTTGCTTTTAATTAATAGTAATATGTTGATCTAGCCAATTTCAATGTTTTACATAAATTAATAATTGGATATTTTGCTTTGTTATTTTTAATGATTGCTACTTTTTAACGATTATCAGTGTTGCTTGCTTTAAAATGTTATTTTCCATTTCTAATTGTTTAACTTTTTTACGTAATTGAATTAATTCGTTTTCTTCTGGTGTTCTATTGTCTTTAGCTTTAAATGAGCCCGAGTTGCTAAATTGTTGAGCTCATTTCCAAACAGTAGATTTACCAATTTGGTAATCATTGGCTAATTGTTTGGGAGTTTGACCCCATTTTGTAAAGACTGACACAATTTGTTGATTAAATTTATTGGTATAATGATTCTTTGCCATAATTACACCTCCATTGTAATTTAATTATAAATATTTACTCTACATTATTGTTGCCCAATTTATTTTAACCTATCCAGTTTTATATATTCAAATTGATGGAGCTTTTGAACCTATGAGATAAAATAAAAAGAAAGTTGAAAATAAAATATTTCTTTTAACTATGCGTGTTGGTGTTGATGAAAAAAAATCAACAAAAACCAGAAAAAAATGAAAAAGAAAAAAGGCGTTTTTCAAATGATGAATAAAAATCATAAGAATGAAAATGATAAATCTAATATTGATAATTTTATTGATAAAATTTTTAAATCAATTGATACTTATGATATTAATGAAGATACTAAAATATGATAGTATTACAAAAGTTGAAGTTTTATAAAAATTATAAATAAAAACAATTAAATAACTTTTAAAAAAGTTGATTTATCAGTGCTTTATAAATATATTTAAAATAAAGAATAATTTTTATACCAAAACCCAAACTTTTTTCTTACTACCAACTTTCCTCGCAAAACAAACCATAAAAAGATTGTGATTTTTATCGTAATTTTCCTCCAAATAAGACATTATATTTAACATTAGAATTATCCTTTTGAAAATTGTAAAATTCAAAATGAATTAGTTAAAATTTTTATTGGTTTATTAATTAAAGTAACAAAAAATTAACAAGTCGATCCTGCTCCGAAAAAAATAACATCATTTTTTTCTAAAAAATTTGTTAACTTTTTTCCGATAATAATTTTTTTATCAAAATTAATACTACTTATTCAAACATTAATATTACATGTTTTATTATGAAATACCAAAAAAAATAATACCACGCACCAATAATACATTGTAATAATTTTTTTATTTTCAAGCTCTTTTAAATCAATGCACGCGGTTGTTGCTGAAATATTATATTTTCTAACATATTAAAGAACATGATTAATTTCGCGAAAAAGTTAGTAGTAAAAAAATTATTTACCAAAATGTTCCAAAAATTTTCTTAAATTTTCAATAAGTTTTTTATTATGCAATAGTTGATATAATTCAGCATCACTTGCTTTTTGAATTGCACCAATACTTTCGAAATAGTGATTTAATAATTTAATTCGTTGTTTCCCAAACCCCGGGATTATTTCTAAAATACTTGTTGTCAAAGCTTTTGTTTGTCGGCGGCGAAAACTAGTAATTGCAAAATGATGAACATCATCTTGCATTCTTGTTAAAAATAAAAATAAATGGCTACTTTTATCCAAATATACTTTCTCTTTTTTTAAATTAAGTAAATGGTCAGTTTTATGATAATCATTTTTAACTAAACCAATCACGGGAATTGATAAATCTAATTTTGCTAGTTCTTTTAAGCAAGCATTAACTTGCCGAATCCCGCCATCCATAATAATTAAATTAGGAACGGGTTGTTCTTCTTGAATAATCTTTTGATAACGGCGAACAACAACCGCAGCAATACGGCGCGTATCATCTTGATATGGAATTTCTAAATTATATTTACGATAATCATTTCGTGACGGGCGACCATTTTTATAAACAATAACCCCGCCAGTAACAAACTCATCATTAATATTGGCAATATCAATCATATCAATTAAATATGGTAATTCTGATAAACCTAAAATCATTTGTAACTCTTTTAAAACTTCAACACTATTTAATTCTCGTCGGGCGGTTGTCTGATATTGGACATAAGATTCATAACTATTTTCAGTCGCTAATTTCATAATTTTTTTTTCAATTGGTGTTTTAGGGTGAAAAACACGATTATCAAATAACAAGTTTAATTCTGGTAATGCAATTGCCTCATTAACAATTATTTTTGTGGGCAAAATATTTTTTTGATAGATATTTTGCAAGTATAAGCGGTATAATTCTTGGCAATCTTCGGCAAAATCAAGATTATAATATTCATAATCTTTATAACTTAATTTTCCAGCACGATAAAATAAAGTTGTTAACACTAAATGATCGGTATTTTGATACAAACTAATCACATCTAAATCATCATTTTGATTTAACATTTCAACTGTTTGCGATGATAAAGTTCAATCTAAGTTTCGGATTAAAAATTTTAATTTATGCGCTTCTTCAAATTGTAAGTTATCTGCGGATTGAAACATTCGTTTCTCTAGTAATTTTTTTATTTCAGTAAAATTACCTTTAAAAAAATTATGAACTTTTTTAATCATTTTTGTATAATACTCTGAAGGAACCGATTTAAAACAAGCACCTGAGCATTGATTAAAATGATAATAAAGGCAAGGTTTTCCAATATTTCCTTTACAACGACGCAAAGGATATAATCGTTCTAATACTTTAATAATTTCACGCGCACGACTACCTTCCGGGAATGGCCCGTAATAGCGGGCATATTTTTGATGAACATTACGAACATACAAATATTGAGGGTCTTTTTCTTTTGTAATTACAATATAAGGATAATGTTTATCATCATTTAACAAAATATTGTATTTTGTTTTGTATTGCTTAATTAAATTATGTTCTAAAATTAGTGCTTCTTTTTCATTTTTCGTAATAATTATTTCTAAACGAACTATTTCTTGAACTAAGCGGGTTGTTTTATAATTATACACTTTGTTAAAATAAGAACTAACACGGTTTCGTAAGTTTTTTGCCTTTCCAACATATAATACTTGATGATAATTATTGTAAAATAAATAGCACCCCGTTTTAGCTGGTAAAATATCAATTTGCTCTTTTAAAGATAATTTTTCTGACATTTTTAATTTTCCCCCCTTATGTTTGTTAATATTTTATGCTTAATTAAAACAATTAGCAACTCATCATAAAAAAATCCAAGATAATAGCGAACTTAATGATAGTATTACAAAAGATTATGTTTTATAAAAAATATAAATAAAATAATTAGATAACTTTTTAAAAAATTTATTTATCATTGTTTTAGAAATATTATAGAAACAACATACATTTTGTACTTTTGTGGTATTTACATTTTTACAAAATAAATTTTATTAATATTTTAAATAAGGGGTTAAAATTATGCAAACAAAGCAATATTTTATTTTAAGATCGTTAGTGAAAAAGTATGGAAAAGATAATGTTATTAATACCTTCAATAAGATTGCAAAAGATATAGAAATGTATAATGTACTATGAAGCGGAAAAAACAACTCTTGTTAAATAAAAATAGTTGTTTTTTTATTTGTAAAACCATAATTATTAATTGATTTAGAGAAATGACAACATCTTAAATTATTAAAATAGAAAATTTTTATCACAACTTTTTTGTTAACTTCAAGTTTTGTTAAATATTTATTAAATATCTTAGGAATTTTTACAAAGTATACCTGTTTTTTCTCCCCTTATTTAAAGTGTTGTTCTTTCTGTGTTTCAATTAATTAATTTGGCTAATAAATAAAAAAATAATATCAAAAAAAGGAATTAGTAATGAAAATTAATAAGCAACAAAAGATATGTAATGTTAATGATTGCTATAAAGCAATATAATTAATTACCAAATAATTTTTATCAAATAAAGTTTTATGAAATTGTGAAAAACACAAATATTTATTAAATAAAAATAAAAATTGAAATCAAAAAAAAGTTTTATCATAAAATAGAAAATTAAAAAATTATCTTCTATTATTAAACTGGTTCTTTAAAAATTTGATTTTATAAAACAACTTAATGCAGGCAGATTGGGAAGTTTATTTTAAATAAATAATTGTTTTTATTCAACATGAGGCGGTCTGGCCCGGCTGTAAGGTAATCGGTCCGTAAATAATAGACGATTTAACAATTGATAGTCGCGATAAGTCCAAGGTAAATATCCAACGACAATAAACTATATAGATATTAACTTTATAAATAAATTTGCTTATAGCATTAGGATCTTCGGGGCGCAAGTGAATTTATTTTAAAAACTGAACGATTTGACCTGAAATGGTGCGAATGAAGAGAGATAATTCTCTGGCGCAAAAAACAAAAAACAACTGTGGATTATTAAATATTCAAAAAATTAACATACAGCCACCGCTCACCCCCAGTGAAGCTGATGGCGTAGTAAATAAATAGATAAATAATTATATAACTAATTCTCGCTTTGGAACTTTCACTTGGGAGTTAGTGCCAGCAAGTTAAAAAAGAAAATTAGAATAATTAATAAAATAATTTAACGGAAGGATATATATGAGAAATAAAAAGTTAAATAAATACATAATTAATAAATTAAATCAATTAATGCTCAGAAGTTATCCGGTGCCATTTGAAGATATTACAGATGAACATTGAACATTAAATACTAAAAAGAATTAGGAGGAATTAAATTATGAATAAAAGATATTTATTAGTAATGAAAAGTAAAAATGGTGATTTCAAAACAAACTTCTTTTATACATTAGAAGAAGCAAAAATTAATGCTGATGTTGAAAATAAAAATGGTTGATTACCAACTATCATTGATTTACAAAATACAAATATTAAATGACAAGTAGTTGAATAATATGCGAAAAGATGAAGAAGGAAAAGTTTATACAGAGGAAGATTTATTTAATATAGCGCTTGAATAATGTTATTCAGAAGAAAGTGCTTATTAATATATTGATAATTTAATTAATGAAATGGAATTATAGTAAATTTAATTATGGAGGACTTAAAATTAAATAATGAATTTAAAAATATTACTTATCCGTTTTATTTAAAAGGAAATGATTTTAAATAATTAAGTTTAAAAGTATTAACAATTAAAAAATTAATTGGTGAAAATGGGCAATAATTAGAATAATTTATATATTGACAACAGGCTTGATTAATAAATGGAGGATATAAATAACAATCACTAAAAGATTTAAAAATAGTAGTTTCAAAAATTGATTATATTTTTAGAGAACCACTAGAATTAATAAAAAATTTTAAAGATGGATTAAATTTTATTAGAAAAGATATTTTTAATTTAGAAAATAATATCAAGAATAATAATGATTATTTAAAAAATATTTTAATTAATATTCAATTTCAAAAACAAAATGAAATTTTTGAAAATCATAAAAAAATAATTTTTATAAATTAAAAGTATAGCAAAACAAGATAAATAATTAAAAATTATTTAATTGTTGATGAACAAATTGTTAAAAATGAAATTAAAGAAAAATTATATAGTAATAAAAATATTAATTTAATTGGTATTAAAGGTATTAATTTTAAAATAAATAAAAATAAAAATAATATGGAAAATATTTTTGAATTTTTAAGAACAGATAAAGCAAATGATTGAATAAAAAATAAATTTTCTAGTGAAAATTAAATTGCAAGATTTAAAAGTAATATAGTTGCAATATCAAATAGTAATGAATCATTATAAAAGGTAGATCCCAAAAAAATATAATTACTGCTTGTTATCAATGTGTTTTATTAAATTTAACTATGTAAAAACAATTCGGATATTCTTATGTCGTTTCATATAATAATAAAATAACAAGAATTATTAATGGTCGTGAAGTGCAAGAATGAATTAATCAAGCTCAATTTCAAATGGATTATAAGGGTTATATTTAATTATCGCAAATAAGAAGTCAATATTTATATATTTCAGTATCAGATGTCAGAGAAAATGAATTAGTAAATTATGATAGATTAAAAGGTAATACTTTTAATTGAATACAAAATGAATATGAAAGAGAAAAATTGCCAATTATGGGTTATGTAGCATATTTTAAAATGGTTAATGGTTTTGAAAAAAACTTATATATTAACAAAGAATAAATGTAAAATCATTTTATGAAATATTCTAAAACTTATGCCAAAAATAAATCATTTTATATTGCTACTTTTGATGAAGTGGCATTAAAAACTGTATTAACTAGTTTATTAAGAAAATGAGGTATTAGTCATTTGAATTACAACAAGAATATAAATCAGATCAAGCATTCATTACAACTAATTATGAAAAGATTTATATTAATAATGATAGTAATATAAACATAAATAAGAATAAAATTAGCAACTAAAATATATCAAATTCACCCCCCCAACCACAGTTAACAATGATAAGGAATGAGCAACTTGATAAAAATAGGCACTGGCCAATCGGGAGCCGGTACTGCGGCCGTTACTATTTTTGAAAATAATAAATTAATGAAAAAAAACAATAATTTACAAATAAAGATTGAATTTAAAAAGATAATTTTATTTTATGTATATTAAATGAAAATGAAATTCTCAATATTGAAGATTGTTTATATACAAATGCTAATAGTTCAAAAGGCCGTGATGATTTATTAAAAATAATTCGAGTAATTAAATATGGTACACACGAATTAAATAATGTTAATTGATTATCGCCAAAACATACTAAATCAGTTGTTAAAAATATAGAAAATTTAAGTAAATATAATGATAGTTTTTTATGATCGTTTGATAAAGATACTAATTTAACTTATCAATATTGTAAAGGTTGATTTTATAATAATCAAAAAATAAGTAGTCATTTACGCGATGACATTATTATTGCCAATTATAAGATTTAATATTATGAAACATTTATTTAATCAAAAAACAGGAAAATATTATTCTAAATTAATTCGTAATTTTAACATTTACTTAAATGAAAATTAAGAAAAAGTTTGAAATGAATTTAATGAATTTACTTATTTGAAACAAATATAATATCTTATTAATTTTTATATAAAACACAATAAATAAAAATAAAAAATAACCTTAATTGGTTATTTTTTTAAATAATATTTGTTAATTGTCTAATAGAATCTTTTTGTTCTTGTTTTTTGTCATTTACTTTAAATTGTTTTTAACATTTTTAATTTTACCTGTTTTTAATGCTAATTATGTTGCATAATCGGGGTCTGCGTAAATGTTTTTCGTGGTCAATAACAGCAGTTCTTAATTATCTAATTTCTGATTTATATTTTTTAATTTTTTTAGCAGATAACCATATAATACCAGTACTACCCATTCCACCAGCACCTTATAATACAAGTAATGTGCAATCATTAATGTATCATTTAACATTTTTTTTAATTCCCTTCTTATTATTACTCAAACAGTAACCATCAATCCTTTCAGAACAAAATAATTTATAAATTAAACTATATAACCGCCCAAAAATATCAATCACCCCTATATATATGATATTTTAATAAGTTTAATATATTCGTTATAATCAATTTTATAAAAATTATTAATAATTGGATAAGTGATATTTATTGAATTATCTGTTTGTAATCGTTCTTTTAATCAAAATAATGATGTCGGATAAAAATTTTTTTTAATAATATGCTTATATTATTCTTCTCACGAATGATAATAATTATCTAAACTATAATTATATGGTCTATATACCGTTTTACTAGATATAATATCAATTATTTCACATGCTAATTTTAAAGAATTTTTAATATCTCTGGTAATATTTTCATTTGCTTCTAGGTCATTAGTTTGTGAATGCGCCACACCGCCTTGAAAAAATGATGTACTAAAAGTTAAATCATTAACTCATTTGGGTAAATATCAATTCATAACTGCTAATAAAAAAGCAGATTGAATATAACTCTTAATCATTTATCATATTAAATTAAACCAGTATTATCTTTTTTTACTCAGGGAAATAAATCTTTTTTATTTATTTTATCTGAAATTGTCCAACCCGATAATATATCCATTCATAAACTAGTTTTTAAAATAGCATTATAAATTAAATTATCATTATAAGCAGATTGTTTTCTATCATTAATAGGTTGTCAAAGTTTACTTTATTTCACATCTTCAACTGTTATAAATAACAAATTACTTAAATTATTTTCCATATAAAACACCTCTTAATTGATTACGATATTTATTTTTTAAATTACTTCGATTATAACTATTAACTCTTTTTTTGTTTTCTTAATTGTTTTGATGGTTTGATTAGTTTTATAAAAAATATTTTTAACTTTTGTTTTATATAAATTATTAATATTTTTAACATCACTTCGGCGTTCACGATACAATTTTTTATTATTAATTTCACCAGCAAAATTAAAATTAAAATACATAATTTTTAAATTATTAATAAAGTTTTTAATTTTTTGTAATTTTTGAATAGTTGGTAATTTTAAATCGGTAGTTCCTTTGAGATATTTTTCTTTTAATGCTTGTGAAAATCGTTTTTTTAATATAATCTCTTAAATTACTAGGTAATCATTTTCTTAATAAATAACGCCAAAATAAATCTCCTGCATTAGATACAGCATTACTTAATAATTTTCAAATTTCAACAGGAACACTAGGATAAATATAAGGTCCATAAAATTTTGGATGCTTTGCTGTTTTTGTATATATTAAAATAGTTAAATTACCTGTTTAAGTTAATTTATTAGTTATATTAAACATACCACTATCAAGTCAACTACTATTTAAAGGTTGTCAATTATTATTTAGATAATTTTCATTTTTAAATTGTTCTCTATTTTTAATATTATTATCTTTTTATAATTGACTTAATATTTATTGTATTTCTTTTTTATGAACTTTTTTAATTAAATCTAAATAAGTAAAAGGATTTAACCGCCGATAAATATCTTCAACTTTATTTGTAATTTTATTATATTTATCAGTAATATAATTAATTGGCTTTAATACTTTATTTTTAACTTGATTAACTCTATTAATTAAATTAACAAATTTAATTATTAAAGGTTTATTTTCTAAATTAGACACTAATAAAGTTAAAACTCATAATATTAATAAATTCATTTTTTATTAAGAATTTTTAATTAATACATCAATCGGATTTGTTTGACCAGTAGCGTTATTTTTACCTTGAATTTGAACTTCAACAGTTTTATCATTTGTAATATTAATTGGTCAGTCTTCTCCTTTACTTTCAATAAAGTAATCAAAATCATTTTCAGTTAAAGAACTATTTACGACTTTAACTGCTTTTAAAACAACGGCTTTAAATTGTGGTTTTAACTGTTCTGCTGTTGCTTGTGTTGGGTCTGCAACATGAATAGTTGGTTTATCTATTTTATTAATTTTACTAATATCTATTTTACTTGGTGTTGGTACGGTGATTACATAATCAACCGGCACTCTAAAAGTTTTATTTAGATTACTTTTGGCAGTATTAATTTCTTCTTGTGTGGGTGCTTTTTCTAAAA
This sequence comes from Spiroplasma endosymbiont of Antitype chi, assembly GCA_964019725.1. Taxonomy (GTDB): domain Bacteria; phylum Bacillota_I; class Bacilli_A; order Mycoplasmatales; family Mycoplasmataceae; genus Spiroplasma. The sequence goes on from OZ026467.1 coordinate 1,605,681, forward strand.
TAATTTTACATGTTTTTGGATATAAAATAGTTGGTGTTGCATATTGAACTTTACCGATCCATTTATGATTAGCAATATCATTATCTAAAACTTGTTGAATAGTATCCATATTAATTGGATATGCTCATACTTGTTTATTAATAATTAAACAATTTACATTAGTAAAATTATAACCTTTATCACGGTTAAATTGTACTTTTGTATATGTGTTTTTTCTAAATGAAAACTTTTTGATACCGGAATACCCATTGCTTTATTTTCATAGAATTCACAATTCGCCATTGCTTTTAATTATGCTTGTGAACCAATTACTTTTAAATAAGCAGGTTTTAACCCCAAATATGCTCTTCGTCCTAAAACCATAAACATTTTATCGGTTGGCAAACAAAAATATAAATTACTAATTTGATTTGTTAATTCAATCAATGTTTAATTTAATGTAAAGAATGCTTTATTTGCATCATCTGCATTTTCGGCTGTATAACTACGAAATGGAATTACTTCATACTGACCATCTGCTAAACAATAATCATAAATAGCCTGAATTAATTCACATTCTAAATTAACAAATTTATTTAGTACAACACTAGAAATGGCATCGGCAATCATTCCATTTTTAATATTTTCTTCTATTATTGCCAAATCAAATGCTTTATTCATTAATTTTAAATTAAATATTTTATCAATAGGAACTGGAATTATTGTTAATCCCATTGTTTGAGTTGTTCCGCTATTTGGTAAAGAATAATCATCTTGTCATATCACACGATGAGTTAAATTATATAATGCTTGTCCTGCATTAGGTAATCAAGCAACTTGTTATGCTGTTGCTGTTGCATATTGCATAATACTTGCATATTCATTATATAAAGGTCCGCGCAATAAAGCATTAACCATATCAACATAAGCTTTTTGTCCTGTTGTATTACCTTGTAATGTAAAAGGTACTTGTGGCAAATTAATTGTTACCATAATATTTCACTCATTAATTATCTAGGGTTTTTAAGTGTGAAATCTGATATCTTTTTAATCTCTTCGGGAGTATATGCTCCTTTTTCTTTAATAGTTTCAATTTCATCATTTTTATTTTCAGTAGACTTTTCAATCATATCTTTAATAAAATTAGTTGGTTAAAATGATGGTTGTTCTTCAAAAAAAAATCAGGTTTTAATTCTTTTAAAGTTTACATTTTTTCAGATAAAGAACTACCACTAACTTTATTTAAATTAGTTTTAATATCTTCAATTTTAGTAGATGGAACATCTTTAAAAGCCTTTAATTCATCTAATTCATTAGATAATTTAATAAAGTCTTCTTTTGATATAACATCTTCGCGTTTTTGCACACTTTCTCTAATTTGTTTTGCTTCATTATTAAACTGATTTAAGATATTTTCTGCAATCTCTTCACTTAAACCTTGTTCTATTAATTGTTCTTTTGTAAGTGCCATTTTATAAACTCCTCTTTTTTTATCCTTGTCCGATTAACAAGTCAGCATAAACTTTTTTTTATGGTAAAAAATTAAACCTATTTTTTTAACTATATACCAATATTTTAAAAATACAATATTTTTTGTATAAAAATACTAAATAAATAAAATAAAAATGTTATAATAAAAATAAAATAAAATAATAAAATAAATATTAAAAATAATAAAAGAATGATTATTGAAAAAGAAAAAAATACAAATTTAGGTCGTATAAAAAATTATAGGGTAACTTATATAATTTAAGAAATTAGAACGCTTTAAGCATTCCAATTACACTATTATTTTAAACCAAACTATTTTATTGTCAATATTTATCTCTTATATTTTTTATTTTTATTATTTTTGCACACTAAAAAATAATTTTTATTTATTTAACATCTTTAAAAATAATAAATTAAAAACTAAATACTTAAATTTTGAACTTTAAGAACTTCAACTAAATTATTTTTATTAATTACAATATTTTTCATTTCTTTATTATTTTTCATATTCGTTTCACTATTAGTTTTAATCATTGAAGCAGTTAATAAATTATTAAAAGTTAATTTATTATAAATTTTGCCTCCTCTACCTTTAACACTTTTTGCTTTCGAAATATCACCTTCCATATGACAACCAATATTATTAGAAAGAATTTGATTACGAATACCTTTTTCATTATTTTTAATATATTTAATTGTTTTTAATAAATAACTTCGTTTATTTCCAACAATATATGGCAAAAGAGAAATTAATAAATCTAATAATTCATCATATTTGCCATTATAAAAATAGTGTTTTGCTACATTATATTTTATTTCTTGCATTTTATTTCTTTTTCGATATGATCATAAATGTTCAAATTTTTTAATTAAATGATACTTATCTAAACTTACATCAAGAATATTATTTTTAAATTCTTTCGCAATAGCATTAGCGATAGTTTCGATATAATTTGCACCATCACCCAAAACTAAAATCTTTGTATCTTTTTTAATATTATAACTATGCATTGCTTCAATAACTTTATTTGTAAATACCTTAATATTAGTTAAATTTTTAATTTTATGTGGAATATTATTTATTTCGAAAACACCTTTTTTATTTTTAATTACTGGTCTTTTTTCGGTTGATTTTTCCTTATCAAACCCAGTATGTATACTAGAAATTAATATATGTTCTTTTAATTTTTCTTTGGTTTTATCATCTCGCATAGTTTGAAATGTACCATCTGCTTGAACATATATAGTATCTCCAGTAATATCTATTTTATTACTTTGATTAATATGAATATAGTCAATTTTATCTAAATCAACATTCTTATAAATATTTGATATTGTCATATTGCTAACTTTTGAATCCGCAACTGTATCTATAACATCATTATATCTTTTTCCATCACCCATAAATGATAATATTTTTTCTCGTAATGAATTTTCTGTTCTTTGTCATTTTTTAATTTCCAAATATTCGTCTAACAAAAAAAACAGATACTTTTCTTTTTAAAATTTCATCAAAATAATAATATCTTCTTCGAGGAATAGTTACACGGCATCTTTTTGTTATTATAGTTTTATTTCTTTTTTCTTTTATTTTATATTTTTGATATTCTGGATTTTATTTTGTCATTTTAAACAATTCATCATCTTTTTCAATTAATTTTTTAGTAATATCTTCAACATATTTTTTATCATTTTCTTCTTCAGCATCTTTAAAAAAATCGATATTTGTAATCATTTTAGCATTTCCACCTTCTAATTATTATCAAATAATACTCACACACTAACTCTGCTTTAAATATTTGTCAAGGTTAGTAATAAAAAAAACAAGATTAATAATAATCTTGTAATAGATAGGAGGTGGCAATAATTAAATATTATTAACTATCTTAATTTTTATTAAAACAAACGGCTATGGTTATCGCCGCATATGCCAAATTATATATTCTTTTTTTCTGTCATATTACTTACTTAATCTAGCAAGGATTTTGTATATATAGGTAATACCCACTTTCGCATGACTTTATGCCAACCAGCTTCAAGAAACTTTTTAATTCCCATTCAACAAATAGGACTACATCTTTGAATCTTGTTTTATATAGATACTGTCATTAAAATATAATATCAAATAAAAAAGGTAGCATAAAAAAAGACAATTAACATTGTCTAAAAAAATAAATATGATATTATTAAATTAATTTAATAAATATAAGGAATGATAAACCAACTATCACTCTATAATATAATTATAACATAATTATTATGTTTATCAATAAAAAAAATAGAAATTTAAATGGTTATAATCACTTTTTTAATTAAATTAAGGAGGTGAAAAATACATGAATAAAAATAATTAAAATAATTTAGATTTAATTTTAAAAGAAAATAAGGGATTAAAAGAAAGAATATTTTTATTAAAAGAAGAATTTAAAAAATATACAAATGATACAAATATTATATTATCTGAACTTGAAGATATAGAAACATTAACAAATAAAGTGTGTAGATGTATGGGAAATAGAATAAATAGGAGTTAAAAAAATAATATTAATTGCTTGTTAGTATTTTATTTTATAAATAAAAATAGTTTAATTAAACTATTTTTTTACTTATTTCCAAAAATTCAATAGCATCATCAATATTATTAACTGTTATAGAAATTGATATTGATTATTTAACCTTATTATAATTTTTTTCAACATTAAAATAACCTTTATCGTTTGAGTCATTGATTTTTTTTATTTTTAAATCATTAATTTTCATATATTTACTCCTTTCGCTTTAATTTACATGACAATGATACCGTCATTAAAATATAATGTCAAATAAATAATTAAAATAATCTACCGTTATTAAGTTTTTTAAACGCTATGGGGGTTAATATATAAATTAATGTTTTTTGTTATTAGTTTTAGATAAAGTTTTATTTACTTTTTTATTTTCATTTTTAAATAAATATTTTTTTTAATTCTTCTTTTTCTTCTTTATTTAATTTTAATTTATTTATCATTCAATAAAACCAACATGTTTCATCACAAAAATAAAAATTACTATTTTTTTGCATATTTTTAATAAGACAATTTTTTTTACAACTTTTACAAACTGCATACATAAAATTAAAAACCCCTTATTTTAAATTAATTAAATAATATTAATCTTCACATTTTAATAAAATATTTAAAAAAATATTTCCGCCCAATTCAATATTAGTACCTTTATAAGCATCAACAACAATTTTATTTATTTTTATATTTTTAATCTTATTTTGATTTTCAAATAATAATACTAAATCACTAGAATAATCTAATAACAAATTAAAATTTCCTTTATTTATAATTATGTAAATATTTATAACCAAAATACCACTATAAATTTTATTTTCTTTATAAGAAAAATTATCTATACTTTCAATTTTAATAAATAAAAAATTATTATTTTTATTAGATATTGTAAAATTTTTATCATTAAAAATATAAACAGGAATATCGCTTATTTTTTCTTTAATTACTTTTTTTAAAGTTTTTGTTGTTTCATAAGCTTTTAAAACAATGTTATACATTTTTCAATACCGCCTTCAAATTTAATTTTTTTTATTTTCTTTTTCTCTATTTTTAAGTTCAAAATATGAATCAATAAATTCAATTAACGCTATTATTGGATCTTCTAATTTTTTACAAATCTTATTAATTTCATTAATTCTGGTTTTACTTAAAGAACTAAAATCAATTTCTTGTTTTAAAAATATTTCTTCTTTCTTTATATCTTGAAATTAATTAACTGTATCAACTAATTTTTTATTTTCTTCTTTTGTATCTTCAAAATCAAGTTTATCAATTATTTCAGAAAACCCCAACGCTTTAATTGCCAATTTGTAACTTTTTTTATAAAGTTCTAAATATTTCTCTACTTTTTTATTTAAATCACTAGTATTTATTTTATTTAATGGTTTATTTTCAAAACTTTGATAATTTTTAACCATTTTTTCATGTTGTTTTTTAAACATTCTCTCTAAACTTTTTAAATTTGCTTTTCTATCCTATTCAATATATTTTATATTTTCTGATTTTTCCATTTCTTTTAATGCTTGTTCTGCCATTCCTTTAAATTCACATTTTCTACAAAAGAAAAATTCATTATAACCAGTCATATCTTTTTGTAAATCTTTCTTTTTATACATCTCACAAATTTTATACATCTTTTATTCCCACTTTCATTTAATTTAACTAAATATTACCATTTATTCTACACTTATGCACATTAGACTTGAATATATATATATATATATATATAATGTGACAGTATTCAAAAAAACAGAAGTGGGGCATATAAAATGAAGAAATTACTAAGTATAATAGGAACAATTAGTTTAATTACTGGCGGAAGTAGCAATTTAATTGCATGTAATAATAATCAATTAACATCAGAAAAATTAACAGAATTAAAAGAGAAAAACAACAAAACTATAAATGGTAATAAATTAGAATGAATGGCACCACAAGAAAAACCATTTAATGCACTTGACGATAAATGATATGTAGTAATATGGCGTGGTAAGGAAAATCTTGAATGAAAAATTTTTAAGTTAAAAAATGATGAAAAAATAAGGCTTAAAAATGGCTTTAAATTAGTTCTTGATTATTATGGTAAAGTTGATGATCCTAATAAAATAAATTTAGTTTTTGATGCTGAAATCAATAATTTAAGAGCAAATGACCAAATTTGAACTAATAATAGTATTAATTTTAAATCGGTTTATCGTTGAGATGGAAATTCTGAATCAAACACACCCAAAATTGATAATAATGGAAATATTATAGATTAAAAATGAACAATTAAGTTCATTTTTTTACTTTAATTTTGTAGAAAACTCTTTATATTTCAATAAAAATTTAATTTTTATGGGTTTTGAAAAAAATTAATAAAGACTTCATCTAACAAATTATTTTATATAAAATAATATTTATTTGATTAGTTCAAAAAAATAAATAGTTTTTCCTTTTATATTTGGATTTTTTACACCATCTCAACGTCAACGATAAACCGATTTAAAATTAATACTATTATTAGTTCAAATTTGGTCATTTGCTCTTAAATTATTGATTTCAGCATCAAAAACTAAATTTATTTTATTAGGATCATCAACTTTACCATAATAATCAAGAACTAATTTAAAGCCATTTTTAAGCCTTATTTTTTCATCATTTTTTAACTTAAAAATTTTTCATTCAAGATTTTCCTTACCACGCCATATTACTACATATCATTTATCGTCAAGTGCATTAAATGGTTTTTCATTTGGATAAACTTTTGTAAAATGTTCTATTTGATAAATACCGCTATTTTTAATATATATTTCAAGTTCATTTAATTCTTGTGTTTTTCTATATTCTAAATTTGTTAAATAATTTTTAATATTTTTTAGTTGGTTTTGTTTTTCTTGTAATAGTTCTTTTTCTTCTTGTATTTTTTGGGTGATTATTAATAATTTTGATGGGTTATGAGTTGATTCCATTAAAAGTGGTAATAAATATGTACTTTCATCTTTGATATTTTCAATAGTTTCAAGATCATAAATATCTTTTTTAAATTTTGCTTTAAAACTTATTAATGGAAATTCATAAATACCGTCATTTGGTTTTTGGTTTAAATTATCTTGGATTAATTTCGAAACAGTGTTAATTATTTTTATTTCGATGGGATTGCCAAATTCTTTTAATTCACCATTAATTATTTTTGCTTCTTTACTTAAATCCACTCTAATTACCATATAATAATTTTCATTATTTGCTACATAATCTTTATCTACAAGTAATTTGGTATTTTTTTCTAATTTAATAATACGACCACAAACACTTAAATATAATTGCGAATTAAAAGTAAATTCAACACATCTATCTGTTATTTTATATGTATATTTTAATTTTTCACTTTCATTTTTGATTAAAAAACCTGTTGAATTTTTATATATAGTTTCACTATTAGGTAAAAGTTTTTTTGTTTGTTGTTTTAATAATAAATCGTATAATATTGCTTGGTCTTTCGCTAAAACAATATTGCCGTTATCAAATGTTATTTTTCTAATTCCCATTTTTTATTTCCTTTATTTTTTGTCATTATCATTTTTGATTATTGTTTCTATTTTTTCATTATCTAATTTATCGCATTCTTTTTTAATTTTATCTTTTAATTTAATTAGTAATTTATTAAATTGTGCTAGTAATGCGGGGATTCCTAGTGTTAATCCGTGAATAGTTCAGTATAGTATTCTTAAAAAGAATAGTTTAATTTTTTTATTTTTCATTTTTATTATCTCCTTGTTTATGTTTGATATTTATTTCGTTGTTGTTTGATAATTTGTTGTTGAAATTAACAGTCATAATATCTAGTTTTGTTTCAATTCGCAAAATGGATAATTGAATTTCGCTTTTTAATTCGTTAAATTCTTTAATGTAAATATTATTTATATTTTGTATATTTGTTATTTCTTTGTTGATTGTTTTTAATTCGCTTTTAATATTTTCATTTTCTTTTTGTAAATTAGCACTTTGTTCTTTAATATTTTTATTTTTTTTATTTAATAACACCGCAATAGTTCCAGTTCCTCCACCAGTTAATAATGATAATATAATTGCAAATATTTCAAGTACTTGTTCCATTAAACATTAAATCTCCTTTTAATATTAATAATTTCATTATTTATTCGTGTTTCTAAATCTTTTGCTTTTTGATCAGTATTATTAATTTCATTGTTTATTTTTTCATATTCTTGTTTAATGTTTTTAATTTCAGTTATATTTTTAGTTAATTGATTAATTTCAATGTAATTTAATAATTCTTTAATATTTGTAATATTATTTGATGTTGCTTGATAACTAATTAATGCTATTTCATAAATGCCATTTTCTTTATTGATTAGATTGTCATTTTGTAAATTTGGACTTGATCCGTTATTGTATTTAATTTCTAAATTAACTGGATCAGATTGTCCTAAATTAACTTTTATTATTACATATCCTTAATAAGTTTCATTTGGATTACTGGGTTGAATTAATTCTATTTCTGTATTTTCTTCAATTTCTAATAATCTGCCATAAATTAAAATATAGTTTTGATTAAAAGTTATTTTGTTATTATTTTGCGTATAAAGTACTTTTTCATTGTTTTTAATAATCCCCGCTTTATTTTCTGTGTTATTTGATAAAAAATAATTTTGTATGTTTGCGTCATCTACGGATTCAATATTATGATTATTAAATGTTTTTCCTACGACTGCCAATTTTATTCACCTCATTTGGTCGTGTGTCATCATACCGTCATTAATTAAAATTGTCTATTAAAATTAAATATTTTTTGTTTTTAACATATCAATAAAATTAATTCTTGCTTTGCCAAATAATAAATGAATAGTGTTTTTGTTATTTTCATATTGAATTGCAGATAATATTGTTTCATATTATTTGTTATTAAAATATAAAATAAATTTATCACCTAATTTTATTTTGTTTAAATCTAAAATATTTGTATTTTTACTAATATCAAATTCTATTGAATGTGAATATTTGCTTTGTTGTAATTCTTGTTTAGCATAATCAAATATATTAATTTTTTTATCTAATTTAGCAGTTTTATTTATAATTGGTAAAATTCTGTTTTTAATATCATTTTTATTTTTAATATTTTCAATATATTTTTTAACATCCGCTAAATTTTTTAATTCTATTTGTAGTTCTGTTATAAATTTTTTTAATTCTAAAAATTCATTTCAATTTAAAATGCTATATTTTGCTATTTCATTTCAAGTATTTTCATTATTTGGAACAGAAAATAAAAATTGTCTCATTAGTTGTGGTTTTAAATCTTTTAAAATTTCTTTATCTGTTTCACTAATACCAGTATCTCTATAACCTGTTTCTTCTTTAACATAAAAATTTCATAAATTATTTTCTTTTTTTAATTTAAAACCATCACCTCATTTTAACTTTGTTCCAATCGGAAAATTTTTAATTAATTCTAGTGTAATTTTTTCTTTTTCAAAGGTAAATTTTATTTCTTTTGAAATTTTATTTCAAATATTTAAAATATTATTTCAATTTTCCAATGTTTTATTATTAATAATTTCATTATTTTTAAGTAAATACCAACTTTCTTTAAAGTTATTATTTTCATCATAAATATCTAATTTATTAATTAATTGTTTATAAAAGTCATCTATTTTCAAATTATAAATATTATTAATGTTATCTTTTAAATAATAATTTTCGTTATTTGGTGAATTAAAAGTTATATTAATTTTTTTATTTTTTATGTCTAATTCAAAAGATACATAATTTTTTGTTTGGTCATAAGCGATTTTATAAAAATCAAATAAACTTATTTCTATTTCATTTTTATTAAAAAAAGTAAACTTGGTTGTTGCTGTTTTATCAATTAATTTTAAGTTATTTTCTAAAAAATCGTTTAAAAAATTATCTTGATTAAAATAATCTTTTATTTTTTCTTTAATTAATACAGCCATGTCACGGTCAACTATATTTTTAACTAATATTTTAAAATCAAATATTCCAATTATTGATTTACAACTAACTATGCAAGATTTATTTTCTTTAATATTTTCGATATTTGTTATTATTCCTAAATATATTTTTTGATTAATATCATTATTTATATAAACATAATCACCAATAACAGCGTTTATATTATTTTTACTTAATGTAAATTTTGAAACTTGTAAAACATAAATATCTTCATAAATATTATACTTTTCAACAATACTATTATCTTTAAAGTTTAAATTAATTTATGAAAAAATATTAATATTAAGATAATTAGACTGATAAATATTCTTCATAGTATTTTATTTCTAAACTCCCCGCTAATTTTGATTTTGGTAAATCATTAAAGTATTTAATTTTATATTCTCCTATTGGTATTGTAAAGAATGTATTTAAATTAAAATATTGTTTTTCGTAAATATTAATTTCTTGTTTAACTTTATTGTTTTTATCTTTAATAACTTTTATAATTTTTTGATTTTCGATAGTTGTATTAATAATAATTGCTTCGTTTTTCTTGATTGTTTCATAAATTTTACATTCGCTAATTTCTTTATTATCTTTAAGAAGTTTTATATGTGGATTTATTGATTCACCATTTATGATTATTTCGCCTTTTGCTGGTAAATCACTATTATTTTTTATTTTCTTTGTTTGATCATAAATACTTGTGTATTTAAATGCTCCAAATTTATAATTATATTTTTTTCCGACACTTGTATCAATAATTAATTCTCACTCAATTTGAATTTCTTTTTTTCAATTAGAAACTTGTTCTAAAATAAAATCAATTTCTAAATTATTGAATTGGTTTAATTCATTTTTACCAATATTTTTAATATATACATCACAATAATATTCATTATAGTTATTATTATATGTAACACCATAAATTAATTTTAATGATTCAGAGTTAGCAAGTTCCTATTTTATTTTTTCAATAAAATCACGATATTTTTGATATGCGTTAGGGTTTATAAACAATAATTTTAAGGATAATTCATTTAATACTTTTTTATTTGATTCTAAAATAAAGTTATTTTTAACATTTAAAAAAGAATTATTAAAACCAACGCCAAGATTATTAAAAGAAATGGTTAATATATCACTAGTATTTTGTAAGTCAATAATTTCATTATTACTTGTTTTTAATTTAAATGTTCTAACTATCATAAAATGTTAACTCCTATTTATTTTATTTCCCATTTGTGTAAGAATTTGATTTGTTGCTTCTTCAATATCCATATTATTTGAAATATTAAAATTATTATTAAATGTATTACTATTATTTATATTTTTTGTATTAAGAGTTGATTGTTGTAATGCTGGTTTTTGAATTTCTGGTAATGATGGGATTTGAACATTTACTAATCCAAATGTTAAATATTTTAGCCCTGTTAATACTTTATTTATTAGTCATATAATACTATTTAAAATTTTAATTAAAAAATTAAATGGAGGTATTAAAAAAGTTATAATTGCTTTTCCAATCTTAGCAAAATAGATGCTAATCCATTAAATAATGTAAAAATTGGTTTTAAAATTGGCATTAATGCTTGAAATAAATTTTTAAGTAATTCAATAACTGGAATTAATAATTGTTTACAAATATTCCCTAATTATTTTAATAATTCTTTAAATTCTTCATTTTGGGCTAATAAAGGTACTAATAAAGCACCAATAATACTTATTCCTATTCTCCGGATTGCACCCATTGAAGATGGTAACCCCAAAAAAGCTGTTTTTAATAAATTGATGGTGTTTATTAATAAACCTCCAATAGATATTAATTTTCCGAATATTAATACAGTGGGTGCCATAACTGTTAATATACCTAAAATTTTAAATATTAATTCTTTTTGGCTAACACTTAATGAATTAAAAGTATCAGTTATTTTTTTAATTGAAGGTATTAAATCACTATCAATAAAATTAACAAACTTTTCAAAAATAGGGAATAAACCTATTGCTAATTCCATTTTTATTATTGATAGTTTTTGTGTTAATTCATTTCATTTATTACTTAATTCTGTCATTTTTTTAATATTTTCATTTGAAATTAATGTTAAATTTTCAAAATTATTAGTTAGATTTTTTATTTCCTAATTACTTTTTAATAATAACGGGGCAATTTTACTACCTAATTCATAACCAAAAATTTTAAAATAAAGTTACTTTTTTCTGTTTTATTTGTTATTTTAGATAGTGCATTTTTTGTTTCTAAAAAAATAGTTTCAGTATTTTTTAATTCCCCACTAGTATTTTTAATATTAATTCCTAATTGTTGAAATGCATCAGTACTTTCATTGAAAATGCCTTGTGACAATTCATAGTTTGTTTTATTTAGTTTTTGAAATAAAATTTCAATATTTTCAGTTTCTAAACCAATCTTTTTAGCAATAAATCTAAATTTTTGTAAATTATCAGTTGAAATATTAATTTTTTGTGCTGTTTTATTTAATTCTTCACCAAATAAAATCGTATCTTTTGTTATTTTTCCTAAAATAGCCTTAATACCAATTAACGGTATTGTAATATAAGCACTTAATTTTTTACCTATATCTGATAATTTGTTTCCAAATTTAATAAATTTATCGCCACTTATTTTAGATAGTTGTTTGTTAGTTTCTTTTAAGTCGCTATTAAACTTAATTATATTACGATCAATTCTATCAATAGTTAAATTTGTAAATTCATTTTCCCTTGGTATTGCATTAAATTTCTTTTGTAATTGAGATAATTCAACATTTAATTTTTTAATTTGTTTTTCATCTGTTCCATTTTTAATTGCTATTTCAGTTTTTTTAATTTGATTTAAATATTCTTTTTGATTTTTTTGTAATTCATTTATTTTATTAATTAATTGCTGTTTTTGTTTTAGGGTATTTTCAATATTTTTGTTATATTCAACAATTTTATTTCTTAAATTATCAAGTTCTTTGCCATTTTTAAATTTTAAATTAGCATAAAGATTAGCAAGTTTTCGATTTGAAAGATTAACAGTATCGGCTAATTTTTTGACTTCTGTATTTATATTTGATAAATTTGTACTAATTTCAAGATGAATTCCTTTGATTTGTTCTGCCATTAAATTTTAACCTCCAAAAAATATTTTATTTATTTTTTCTTGTGTTGGTTTTTTAGAAAAATTATTAACATCTTGATATCTTTCTGAATGTAAAGCGATAATATTTAAAAATTATTTTAAGGTAAATAATTTTAAATCACTAACTAAATAACCACATTCTTTAATTAAACAAATAAAAGTATGAGTTCAATTTTTATTTAAATTTTGATTAACTACTTTTTTTCATTAATATTATTATTTGAAATAAATACCTCTGCTATTAAATTATTTAATTTTGTTACAAATGCTTCATTCATAATTTCTGATAATGGGATACTTTGGAAAAATTATTTATAATCTAAATTATTATCATAATTATATGCAAAAGAAAACAACATATCTAGTAATTGTTTATATGAAAATTTTTCATTCTTCATTTTTTCAAAATCAGTAATTAAATCACTACCAGTTAATTGTTCATAAATTATTAAAAAATAAGCACTTGTATTAATATTTATATCAACATTCCCAACTTTAATTTTTTTGTTCATATTTAACTCCTTTAAATTCTTAAATATTTTTTAAGAATTTTTAATTACAACATCAATCGGATTTGTTTGACCAATAGCATTATTTTTACCTTCAATTTGAACTTCTACAGTTTTATCATTTGTCATATTAATTGGTCAGTATTCACCTTTACTTTCAATAAAGTAATCAAAATCACTCTCGGTTAAAGAACTATTTACTGCTTTTACTGCTTTTAAAACAACAGCTTTAAATTGTGGTTTTAACTGTTCTTGTGTTGTACTTGCTGCGTTTGTGACATGAATGATTGGTTTCTCTATTTTATTAATTTTACTAATATTGATTTTAATTATTTCAGAATGTATTTCACTATTTTCTTTATATACTTCATTAAATCAACTATTAAAAATATTTTTATTAGTATTTTCACTAATATAACTTTTAATAATATTATCTTCTGCTCTGGGCAGGGAATTAAATTCAAATGAATAAGTATCTGCTTCAACATTTTCATTTTTTGTATTGTGTGTTTCATTAGAAATTTTTAAATTAACTCGATAAAGTCATATTCTTCGTTTTTCAGTGTCACCATCAATTTCAAAACCCAATGCCATTTCTTTTGGTTGAATATTTGATTTTTCAAATCTAATATTATTTTTATCTTTTATTAATCCAAAAATTTCTTCTAAAAATGTATCACTTGGTTTAATAATAGTTAATGTTCCAGTATAACCTTGATTAGAATGAGCAATATAATAGGGAATATTATCAGCATAAATAGTAGTTGTATTTTCAGCAATATTTAACGCTAAACTGGTAGCACCTTTAATTATTTTTGGTGTTTCATAACTGATTTTATTATCTATTGTTTTAATAATTGCATAATGAACATTTGAAAGTCCAAACTCAATTAAATTATCTTTGTTCATATTTTTTCTCCTTTTAATTAATTTCTTGTATTAATTAAATAAACTTCATATATTGTTATATAAATTTTTTCACTATTTAAATAATAATTTTGTATTTTTTTGAAAATGATTTTATTATTTTCTAATATTTGTTCTAATTCTTCTTCTAATAAAAAATTTATTTCTTGTGTAAAAATTGATATTTGAATTACTTGTTTTTTCACATATGAAATATTATCTGCGTATAAAATACTTTGATCAGTAATATCATATTATGTAATGTAATTTGATAAATTATTATCATCTATTTTACTCAAATTATAAAAAATAGGTATTTTTAAATAATTTTTAGAAATTAACCCGTTTATTAATTTTAAATTTTTTGTATTGAGTAATTCATTTAATTTTAAACCCCATTTTTAATAATATTTTTTATATTTTCTATAAACTCATTAATATTGTTGTTATATGCGGGTCGCATAAATAGGCGTGCTATAATTTGTGTTCCAGACAAATAATGTCTTACACCAAATTCAATTAAGTGAACTATTTGATATTTTTTCTTTGCTCTTATGTAAGCAATTATTTCATCTTCATTTTCTTTAATTTCTAAAATAAAATAATTTCGTAAATGATTTTTATTGTTTTTGCTAATCGGAACTTTTTCTTTTATTTCTGCTAAAATTTTATTTCCAGTATTAATAACTTCATTTTTTATTTTATTTTGAATATCAAATGTATATTGTTGAATAGATGAAACCATTTCTGATGTTATATCTTTTAAAGAATTAAATTTTTTCTTCATTTTTTTATTCTCCAATATTATCTGTTAAAAATAATTCTAAGTAATCATTTTTAGGATCATATATTCTTTTAATAAAAAATTCTTTATTAGTTCCAAATAAATTTATTTCAACATAATTTTCGTTATTAAAATTGTGTTTATAAATAATAATTTTATGTTCCATTTTTAATGTTTCTTGGTTAGCAATAAAATAATCATTAATATGTGTAGATAATATTTCTCCAAAAATATTTTTCCGGTATTTTTCTTTTAAAATTGGGCGATTAATTTCATCTTTAATAGTTTGCTTAAAAATTAATATTATTTTGTCATTAAATTTTCTTTTATTCATTTTGCTCAATTTTTAAATTTTAATTGTCTAATATGCCAATAAAATAAATCTGGTAATTCATTAATTTCTCGACCAAAATTATGTTTACAATAAATACCTATGATATCTTTTATTTGTTCATCCTTATCAGAATTAATAACAATTATAGGAATGCCAGAAGTTAATAAAATTTCTTTTGCAGATAAAATTAATGTTTTAAGTTCTTTATCAAAACTTTTATCATTTTCTTCTAATCTCAACAATAATTTAATATAATTTAAAAATTCTGTTGTTGTTTCTACTGGCATAATAATTTATCTCCTTTTTACTCTCTTACTACATTAACAAATGATCATTTTGCGACAGTATTTCCATCGGCAATGAATGTTGCTTTGTATGCGATTAAATCTTGATCAAAAAAGAAGTCTGTTTATTTAGTAATGTTTAATTGTTTTTGAAAGTTTCATTTATATTGACTTAAATCCCCAAATGTTATAAATGTTGATTTTTCTGTTTCTGAATATTCTGGATATTCATCACATAAAATAACATCATAACCAAAAATATTGTATTTTAATGTTTCATCACTTTTTGTGTGGTTTCAAATTGGTCTATCATTTTTATCTTTAATTGCTTGAATTTGTGTAAAGAAAGTAGATTTATTCATAATAAACTTAGCATTATTATGATAACCAGTTGGAAGTAAAGAAATAATTTTTTGAATTGTATCATAAGAAATATTTTTTTCAGTTTGTGCTAATTTATGTTTAAGAATATTAGTATTAGTAATTATTCCTTGTGGTTCAAGTTTTGCAGATCCTTGTCCTTTTGCAATAGCATATTCAATAGCATTTTGTACTTCTATTGCTAAACTATCAATAATAAACTTTTCAAAATTATCTATTGTAATTGCTTCTGCACTTTCTGAAATAGTTATCATTGTTCCTCATCTATATCCATTTAATTGGATTGATTTAAAATCAAGTTTTCCAGTTAATTTTTCACCTTCTTTGCTTCATTTTCCGCCAACATTCTCATCTTTTTTAATAGCAAATTTTAAAAAACCATCAATATTTGAAACTGATACATTTCTAATTAAATCAGATGTACCTTGTAATTTTGCAATAATACTTTCTCATATTGTTGTTGGTACCAATGGTGAAGCATCTTGGTTTCCGTTTGAATTTGTTCCGATTTGTAAAAACTTAGTTTCTTGATTTGTTAATTTTTTGTGTTGTAATTTTTTTAATCAAGCATTTTTATATTCTTTTGATTTTAGAACATCGTCAGTATTTTGTAAAATACTTTTATTTTCATAATTATTATAATTATAAAAGTTTTCAATATTCCGAGATTTTTCTGGTTGTTCTGTTTGATTATCTTCAATAACTTCCTGTTCAATTTCATTTTTAATCATTTCTAAACGATTAAATTCTGTTGTAATTTCATTAATTTCTTTAACAAGTTCTTTAACTTTTTTTACATCTTCATCGGATACATCTGCTTTTGTTTCAATATTTTTTTTTAAAAAGTTTAATTCTTCTTTTTTTATTAGTTTTTGATTTCTTAATTCTTTTAATTTATCATTTAAATTTTTTGTCATTTTGTTATTTTCATCTCCTTGCAAAATTTCTTCTATTTCTAGATTTAATATTTCTTTTTGTAAAATATTAAAATTATTAGTATTTTTACTTTTAATTTCTTGCACCTCACTTTTTGGGTTTGCACCTAATGGAACTAATGAGACCTCATTTACTTCAACTTGTTTTAAGTATCTAACAATATTTCCTTTAATTTCCTTATCTTCTGTTTCTATTGTTGTATATCCTATGCTTAATTGCATCGGTCTATTGCTTTTTTGCATTTGTTTTGAAATTTCATATACTTCTTTTCCAACCGTAATATTTGTATTAATTTGCATTTTAGCTCATAATCCATCTTTTTTGCTTTCTAAGTATGCGATTCCAATTGGATTTTTATGTTCATGACCCCATAATAATGGAACTGCTGGTGTATTTTTTATAGTTTCAATAAAACTATTTTCATCAGTAATGTCACCATGATAATCAACAACATTATATTTATTAGCAATTCCGATTATTTCTTTAATGCCATCGTCATTTGTTTGTATAATATTTTTTACTTTAAAATTAATTTTTTTATTAATCTCGTTATTAATTGTTTTGTTCACTTTTATCTCCTATATTTTTATTTTTAAGTTGTTCTCTTTCTTGCCAATCATAATTTTTTGTCATTCCATAAATATCTAATCCTTCAACACTTTCATATCCCTCTTGATTTCTAACTTCATTTGGTGATAAAACACTATGCTCTAACATTTTTGCGTAATATGCTGTTTTATCTTGTAAATTTCCCAATAATACTCGTTTTGCTGAAAATGATATATAGTTTCCTAATTCTAATTCTTTTTTGCTGAAAATTTTAAAACTAAATTCTTGTTCTCATTGTGTTAATAATGGTTGAATAACAGAACTAACATAACCTTGATACTGCTCTGGACTATATTTTCCATTAACAATTTCAGAAGCAACATTATAAAATTTATAAATATTATTTCGATATTGTTCCATTTGTTCTTTATTTAAGTTAGAAATATTACAATCTACTTCTTGAAAATCTAGACCATTATCTAAAATGGCAAAACCGCGATATTTATTTTGTAAATTATTATCTACAAATTCTTTTAATTTTTCTTGTAATTGTTCTGGGGCAACTATATTATTAACTTTTAATATACCTTTTAAATTACCTGATTGTTTTAAATTATTAATTGAGGAATTAATCATCTCTTCTAGTAATTTTGTTGAATATTCTAATGATTTATTTGGAATTTCTCAGAATAATCCTTTATTATAAAATTTTCGTAAATGTATTAAATCATCATATGGTAATACTAAATTTGTGTTATTT
This sequence comes from Spiroplasma endosymbiont of Antitype chi, assembly GCA_964019725.1. Lineage (GTDB taxonomy): Bacteria > Bacillota_I > Bacilli_A > Mycoplasmatales > Mycoplasmataceae > Spiroplasma. The sequence goes on from OZ026467.1 coordinate 1,624,249, forward strand.
AAATAAAACTTTATAAAATATTGATTATTTTTATCGAATAAAATTTCTAAAAAATCATACTCAATAGTAATTAAAGAATTAATTTTTTCATTTTCTCATTGAATATAAATAAAAGTATTTCCTTGTAAAAACAAATTGGTTGTTATTTTATAATAAAAATCATAAGCACTCATCCCCGAATTTGGTCTAACATTTAATAAATATTTTAAATTATATTTATTTGTAGTTTTAATATTTTCTTTTTCGACACATTGTGGTATTGCTTTTAACTGGGCAATATCACTCGCTATTCGATTAATTGTACTTTTAACAACATCAATTTCATAATTATTAGTAAAATTTGATAAAAAAGTTTTAAAGTCATGATTAATATACATAAAATTTTGTTTTTTGGATAAATTATTATTTATTGTTTTTTGTTTTTTCTTAAATCACAGAGCAATTTTATTACCCTCCTTACTTAAATAAATTAATTTAAGTCGTCACGATGATACCATCATTATTTAAAAAGTACAAATTTTTATAAAAACTTGTACTTTAAAATTAATTAATCATTAAAATTTTTCCCGATATCTGTTTGATAAATTTTAAAATGTTGTTCATTATTTATATACATTTTATAAGCAAATAATAGTGCCATAAAACCATCAATTCTTTTGCGTGAACTTTTTTTAATTGGCATAATATTTTCTTTACTATCTGTTATAAGTTTTGTGTTATCTAAATTTCATTTAAAAATAGGGTGATTATTATAAATAATTTTATCATCATAAAATAATGGAGCAATCGATTTTATTAATGGTGATATTGTATATATACCATTTGTGACAATTTCTGTTCTATTAGAAAAACTGTTTTGTTCTAATTTTTCTTTTATATAATCTGCATAATATCTATCATATCCAATTTTTACACAAATTAAATTATATTTTTTAATAGTTTCAATAATATAATCAATTATTTCATCTCTATTTACAGCGGATCCAAGTGTAAAAGTTATGTATCCTTGTTTTTCTCAAACAGAATATAAAACTTTGTCTTCTTTTTCATTTTCATATGCTCTTTCTCGGGGAATAAAAAAATGTGGCAAAATAAAAAACTCACCAGTTTTTTCGGGTATTAAAATTACAACAGCAGTTAAGTCCATTGTTTGTGATAAATCAATACCAACAGTACAGTATTTATTTTTTAAATAATCTTCTAAATTAACATTTTTATTATTTTTTTCTTGTAAATATCCAAAATTAAATAATGAAGTTTCTTGCAGAGAAGCAATATTACAATGACGAGTTAAAAAACTAGGTTGTTGTAATGGCTGGTTAATTGCTGTTTCTCATTCTTCTTTTAACTTTTCAATATTTTTAGAAATACCAAGATTTGGATTTGCTTTATATATATTTTTAAATTTTTTTCATTCATTAAAATTATCTAATTCATATATTCAAGGTAAAAAATTATCGTTTTGATAAATATTATTTAATACTTTTTCATCATATTCATATCTCTCATCATAAATGCTCTCACGAGTACTTCCACTTGTTGTAATTAAAAGCATTAATGTATTTTTTCTTTTTGATGTTGCTGATTTAATAACATCATATAAGTCTCTTTTTTTCATAGCCACCAATTCATCTAAAATTACTATATATGGATTTAAACCATCTAATGTTTTATCTTCTGATGCTAATGGTTGAAAATGTGATCAATCTCTTAAAAATTCTATTTTATCCCTTGTTATTTTTAATTTACTATTTAATCATTCTTCCTGTCTAATCATACTTTTAACTTCATCAAAAATAATTTTTGCTTGTTCTTTTTTTTGTTGCAACTGTATATATACTTGCCCCTTTTTCGTTATCTAATAACAAACATTTTAAAACAATAGCAGATGCTAGGGTTGATTTACCATTCCCTCTACCAACAACCAATAATGCTTCTTTAAATCTGCGAATATTAGTTTATTTTTCGTAAAAACCAAATAATGCTTCTATAAATGCTTTTTGTCATAATTCTAATTTAAAATTTTGTCCTGCATATTCACCAGTTGAAAGATGACAAAATCTTTCTATAAAAATTATTGCACCACTTGCTTGTTTTTTATTAAAATAAAACCTTTTACTATTTTTTAATTCATTAACTAAATTAGATACTATCTTTTTAATTTTCAAACAAACAATATCTTCGTTTTTTTTAATTCACTCATTATATAATTCTAAATTAGTTTTATTATTTATCGTTTTTTCAATCATAAATTATTTTTATTCTAATTGTATAATTTCATCTAATAGATTATTGTTTGTTTGTAATATAAACGATACTTCAATTTTTTCATTACTTTCTTTTATTCATTTTTCAATAATTATATAGTGACTTTTATAATTTTTTAACATTGCATTATATTCTGGCAAAATTGGATTTTTTTCTTGTCTTTTATTCCCGCGAATATTTTCAACATCAATATAATAATTATCTAATTGACGAATTTTTTTATCCATATCATAAATTAATCATTCAATTTTACAAAATGTTTTAAGGAAATTAATTTTTGACTTATCTAAATCAACATTATTATTAATTAATATTTTTTTTATAATCTTTAAAAAGATTATTTATTTCTTTTTCACCTTTTAAATTTAGTTCATTTTCGTTTAAAATTGCTTTATTTTTATTCATTTTTGGGTTATTTTTATTCATTTTTAAGCTATTTTTTACAAATTTTTTATTGTTTTTTTTTTTTGCTTTCCATTAATAAAATCCCTTATTTTTAAATGTTTTTTTATTATTTTACATAATTTATTTCATCACACCATAAAATTTTTGCCTTTTGTGTGCACGTGCCCCCAGCCCTCGGTGGCCCAAAATATCTTTAAAATAAGATACAATAGGGGGTAAAATAAAAATATAATTATATATTTAAAAATCACTGACATAATACCGCAGATTAAATTTTTTGTCGAATTAAATAATTAAAAATTATATATTTTTTTAATCAACTAAATGATAAAACAAAATTGCTAATTGAAAGTTTTTTTGATTATCTTGCTCAAATGAAAAATCATAAATAATATCATAATCATTTAACAATTTATATTTTTTTATAAATTGTGGATGTTCAATTATTATAGAATTAATTTTTTCTATAATTGATGATATATTTTTATCTTTTACAAAAATAATCAATGCTGATTTTGTATCTCTTCATGTTAAATAACTTTGCAATTGATTAATAGCAGAAAATAATTGTTTTTTTTCCATGTCAAATTTTACATTCAGCTATAAATATATTTTCATTATTATATTTTAGTAATATATCTGTTTTTCCATTTCTATTAAATGCTTCAGCCATTACAGATACTTTAAAATTTAAAGAAAGTATTAATAAAATATAATCTCTAATTGTTTCTTCATTTTTATTACGATAAATATTTGGGTATTCTTCCATTCTTTTTCCAAACTCATAAATTACACTTAATATTTATAAATAAATATCTTCAGAAATTATTGGATCTAAATTAAAGTCATTTTTAATTTCTGGTAATTTAATTGATATTTTTTCTTTTTTCTTTATTAGAGATACTGAAAATGTATTATTATCTTTATCTTCTATTTTTCTTAATGGAACAATTAAATTTTTTAAAGAATTTGTTATTGTTTTTTCTTTTTCTTTTTTGTTATTAAAAATATTTTTAATATAAGGTTTTAAATTATTATTGTATGAATCAACTTCTTTTTTTATATTGTCTATATAATATTTTAAATAATATTTTATTTTATTAATTTTATCATTAGAATAATTTGCATTATTTTCTTTTCATTCAACAACGAAAGAAATTTCATTATTACTTATTTGAATTTCATATTTTGAACTTGTTTGAGAACTAGGATATGTTTTAAATAATTCTGAATCACCTTCATATGGTATACTAATTTTTACCATTGTCGCAATATATTCATGTGTACTTGAATTTGAAATTACATTAAACGGAATAGGAATTATTTTTTTCTCTTTGTAATCTTGTGAAGATCAATTATTAAAAAATAAATTAATTGGTTCTATTTCATATCTTTTAAATAAATATTCAATAATATTATTTTCATCAACATTTAAAATATAATTATCTTCGTAATTATTAATTTCATTTCTAATATTTTCATATAAATTATTAAAAAGATCATGTAAAAATATATTTTTAAATGGTATTATTTTATTTTTTCCCCTCAAATTTATCAATTATATTATATAACATTTGCTCAGTTTCCTTAGAAAAATTGCCTTTTATATGTAATTTACATATTATGTTTTTTAAATTATCAAAATCAGAATTAATTATATACTCCATTATTTTATCTGACATTTGTATATTTATTTTTTTCATTTTATTTTTCTCCTATATTTTTTTAACAATTATATTAATTCCTAAATTGTTTTTTTTATTTTTTATCATATTTGTTGTATCCTAAATAAAAACCATTATCTCAATAATTAGGATTATCAATATTTTCTAAATCTTTTAGTAATTGTTTTAATTCTTCTGATGTTAATTTTCTTTGCTGAATTTTAGTATTTTCATAATGACTATTATATTCATTTAGTAAATCACTATTATCATCATTTTTGTTTTGCGAATTAAACTGCTTTTTGTTTTCTTGTTTTAATTTTTCAAAAGATAAAATTAAATTTTTTCCCACAATATTACCATTTTTATTATCGATAATACTATGAACCATATATTTTTTATTTTCATCAATTTTTAAACTAAAATAATTTTTATAACTTGATAAACCTAAGTAATTTTTATTTCAAACAACACAATCTTTTTTCTTATTTATTAAGATATAAATCATATTATTTTTTTCTTGCGAAATTAAATTTTGATTTAGATAAATTTTTTTTATCATATTTAATTACCTCACTTTATTTTTTTATATTTTTAGCATTTATAAAATTTATTAAGCGTTAATAATTCTGAATTTGAAATTGCAAACTCTTGCTTATATCTAATACAATCAATAATTATTTTTCCATTAAACTTTGTTTTAAGTTTTGAATAATTTTTTTTTATTATAATAATTACCTTTCTTTTTTCTAATATTTTATATTTGACAAATTATTATTTTTTTCTTCTTTACTTGGTAATTAACTATCTTTTTTAAGATTATTTTTATTTCAATTTCATATTTTTGAAATTTTATTTTCTAATTCATGGGTAATTAATCAATGTTCTTCACATAATATTATTTATTTTTTATAGTTTAAATTTAATGCTAATTTGCCATTATCATTAATTATAAAAGATTTGCGAGAATAACCATTATTTTTACAAACATTACAAATCATTATTTTACATCCTTACTAGGTAATTTGTAATATAATGAATTATCTTTTAATTCTCAAGTTGTGAAACTTGTATGACCTTTGGAACTAAAACTGGTATTTGCTATTTTCTTAAAATATTCTTTATATAATTTTGGTTGATTATATTCTCTACTTTTAGTTGAATAAGTAATTTCTCTATTTGCTGTTAATAGCAAATCAATTTTTCTATCTTTTTCAGCAAGTTCATTTTCATATTTATTTATTAAATCTTCTAATGTTTTTAATGATAAAGCACTATTACATAATTTAATTTCTTGTTTTATTTTTACAATTAATTCTTTAACTGTTTCTGTCATTTTTATTATCCATTTTAATAAAATTATCTTTTGTTTGCATATCAGCAAACTGTTTTGTTGTTTTAAATACCATAACAATTAACTCCATTTTCGCAACCTATGCAACATACAACTATTCCACCACATCAACAATTTCAATAACCTTCGCCACATTCAATATAAATATCATATTTACTATTGCCAGCCATTATTTTTCTCCTTTACTTTCTAACTTACTTGGTAATTTGTCATATTTTGAATTATCTTTTAAATTAATTATTCTTTTTCATCCACAAGTTCGACACTTATTGTCAAAAGGAAATTCTTCATCTCTACAATTAATACAATATTTATGTACTATAAAATCTTCTTTAAACAATTGCTGTTGTTCAGTTTCAAATTTATACTGGGCAATTTCAAATTCTTTATCGTGTTTAAATTGTTCATACATTCTTTTTAATTGTTCTTTATGTTCTTTATCTTTTTCAGCAAATTCTTTTTTAAGTTTTTCATTTTCTTCTTGTAGTTTGTTAAATTTAATTGATTCTGTTATATTCATTTTAAATTTCCTCCAATTTTTTTTCCATAATTAAAGTATCAATATATTCATAAGCATTTTCTTCTGAATGACATTCTTCTAATGCTTCATTAAATAAGTCTTCATCTGTATAAACTTTGCATTATTCATCTTTTCACATATTATTCACATCCTTTTTACAAAATAAACAATAATCAGAATTAATTTGATTAACAGCACACTGACACTTTTTACAATATTTTGCCATTATTAACTAGATCTCAATTTGTAGCAATAATTTCACTACCAGTAACTATATAAATCAATTCTTTTTCTAAACATTTACCGCATTTTTTAGTATATTTTGTTTCATTTATTTTACATTTAACACATTTTTTCATATTATTCACATCCTTGTCATTTAATATTTTCATTATCTAAATCAATAATTGTTGTTTTACAATAACTTAAATTTTGAGAATGTGCTTTCGCTTCATCAAATGTATAAAAATATGTAGTATTTAGGCTGTATTTATCTTTTGTTACTAATAAATATATTTTATTCATAATTTATCACCTCATAATCTGCTTCTTCATCTTCTAAATAATCACTAATGAAACCTTTAACTTCATCAATTTCATATCATTTGCAATTTAAGTCAAAATTTGTTGGCAATGAAATATTACCTACATGTTGTTCTTCATTGCTAAATTTAAGATATAAATTTAATTCAAAATTATCTGAATAACCACGATTAATTTGTGCATAAATAATATCTTTATTTGTAATTTTTAATGCTTTATTATTAATTCATTTTTCATTTAAATAATTAATTCTTTTTAGTATTTAATGCTCAATGCTCATCATTTATTTCATCTGATGATACTGGGTAACTTCTAAGCATTATTTTATTTAATTTATTAACTATGTATTTATTTAATTTTTTCTTTTTCATATATCCTCTATTAATTAACAAAATTAAAAAACTTTTAATTTTATTTTTTATATTTACTTTTAGAATTATTTTTTATTTATTATGTACTCACCAGTTTCTAAATTAATTTCAGCGTTATCGTTAAACGCTTTTTCACGCATATGTTCTTTGTTATGACATTCTAAACATAATAACTCTAAATTATTTATTGATAATAATATTTCTTTATTTCAATTAATAAAATCTTGATCTTTTATATATTTTTTATGATGAACTATTATTCCTTTATTTAAATAACCCTTATCTTTTTTGCATCTTTCACACATACCCATTTTTAAAGTGAAGTAATAATCCCTTACTTTTTTTCATTCAGTAGTATGATAAAATTTATTACGAATTGGACGAGTTTTATATTTATTATTCATTAAAAATTATTATTCTAATATTAAATCATCATTAATTAAAACATTTTCATCAAAATTGTTATTTTTTTCATTATCATTAATATTATTATTATTATTATTATTATTATTATTTGATTCAATGTTAACAAGTTGTTGATTGTCAATATAATTTATATTGTTATCATCATTAACAACCGTTTGATCATATTTATATGCTTCTTGCATTTCAATATTCATAATTCCTCATTTTTTTAATAAGGTAGATAAAATAGTTTTAAGAGCCATGTCACCAAAACTACTAACCATAAATTTTCCATATTTTTTATAAGTTTGTAAGTATTTACTAAAATGACTTTCGCATTGTTCTTTTGTTCAAAATAAAGTTTTTTCAAAACCATTTAATAGTTTAAAATATGCAACATATCCAATAGTTTCTTTTTTAATTCTTTGGTTTTTATCTTCTATTCAATTAAAATTATATTCTTCCTTTAAAAAATTATAATTTTTTAATTCACCATCCTTAACTTCAATAGCATTAATAGTTAAATATTGTCCAGTTCTAATAGCAAGTTGAATATATCCTTTATAACCGATTTGAAGTTGTGCCAAATACTTATTTTCTTTTTCATTGTAGTAAGGTAAAACATAAATAAAACCTAAATTTTGATCTAATGGTAAATTTAATAACATACCTTGATAACACGATGATAAAATACTATTTAATTCACATTTGCTGAATAATTTGTTTTTATTTCAAATTAAAAGAACATTTTTGACAAAAATATCTTTTTCTTTTTCATTTTTAAATTTTGTATCTAATCAATTTTTCGTATTTGGTTGTTCTAAATAATTTTTAATTTCCATTTTAAATCTCCTCTTTAAAATTTGCACTATTTTTAAAAAATAGTGCTTTTGCATCTTGTCATTCTAAATTTAATTTAGTTGTTATTTTAAAATTAATTCTTTCAATTCCATTTTCATTTATAATTTAAATTTCGCCTTTATCAGCAACATTAATACCATTGGCTTTTAATAAATGTGCATATCCCGTAATTTGTAATTGTGCCATTTTAATTTTTTTAAGTTCAACATTTTTTCAAGTTTTAAAATCAACAACAATAGCATTATTATTTTCCATATAAACCAAATCGGGTGTACCACAAATTAATCCATCTGAAATTGGTTGTTCTATTATTGCTATAATTTTTTTAAATTCTTTTTCAATTTTTTTAATAAAATTATTAAACTTTTTTATTAATGGAAATAATTCTTTAATTTCATTATATTCAACATTTAATAATTCTAATATTTGATTGATATTGTTTCGTGAGTTTTCATTTTTAACACAATCGTATAATATTCTTGATGCAAATTCATGAATAATATTTCCCCTAATTATTGCTTTATTAAAATATGCAGAACCTTTAATATCAGAATAATTTGTATTAAAATAATTAGGTCGCATGTAAAAAATAAGGGTTTTTATTTTTAAATGTTATTTAGTTTAATATAAATTAAGGATATTTTTTTATTGTTTTTATAAAACCCTTATTTTTTACATGCGACCAATAATTATTAACTATGAGTGTAACACTTGGCAAAAATTTATTATTAAATTTATATCTATGTTCATCTTTTCAAAATTAAGCTTCATATTTTAAATTAATATTTTTATCAATAAATTTCATAAATAATTTAATAATGAAACTTTGTTTTATAATTAATTTCTAATCCATCAATTTTAGGATTTTCAATTTGCTGATTTTTTATTCAATTTAAAACATAGTCTGTATCAAGTTCTTTTTTAATAAATTTATTAGGAACTTTATCAATGTCAATTATTTTAATATCATATTCTTTTTTTTTGCTTTAATCCTCTAATTTTTAATTCGTTTTCACTAATTAATTGATCAATAATTCCAACATTATTAGTTAAATTATTATTTTCTAAAATTAGTTGTTGCTGTTTTTCATACCAATAAACTTGTTTTTGTAAAATTTCATCTGTTAAATCTTTAAATTTATTACTAATTTCTTTTTCAAATAATAATAAAATTCTTCTTACTTGATTTAAAATAGTTTTTGATGAAGAAAGTGGATTTAAGTATTTTTTTTCTTCCATTTTTAAAATATACTTTAATTCGCTACCATTATCTGCATCTTTTTTATTATTAATTGTGTAATTAATGATTTTATTTTGTAAAGAATTAAAATAATCAATATTATTTTTATCAGTTATTTTTGATATAAAATCTTTCAAATAATTTAAAGAATCATTAAGTGAATTCCTTAATTTTATTTTTTCATCTTCAATATCATTTTTAGTTATTAATTCTTTTATAGTTGTTAATTCCATATTTTTTAATTCTTCCTTTCGTTATTTACTATTATTATTTTTAATGTTATAAAATATAAAATTGGTAAACATATTGTATTTGTAATTAATATTCCGATAATTATTTGTTCTATACTTAAAACTCCAAGATTTAATCAAAAAAGAATAAAATCAATCGGAAGATAAATAATTATGTTTGATAATAAAATAAGAATAATTTTAATAATATGATTTATTTTTATTCAATTAATTAGTTTAATTAAAATCGCCAATAAACCCGTACCAATATTTCAACATAATGATCCCAAAGTAAAACCTCATAATGTTAAATCAGATAGAAAATGTCCCATAAATCCAATTAAGAAACACCAATATCAATTTAAAATAAATCCGCTTATAAAAATGGGAATTAAAAATAATGGAATTGATGTTCTTGAAATAATTTGTATTCGCATTACTTGTGATAATACAATTATTATCGCAATTAAAACTGCCACATAATTAATTTTTTTAATTAATTGAAAGTTATTCATTAGACTTCTTGCGATACTAGAAAAAACGAAGAAAATTAAAAATTAAAAAAATTAAATTAAAATTTAAAATAAGCATTTTTTAAAATTTTAATTTATTTTTGAGTACAAATAAGGGGGTATCGCAAGAAGTCTATTTTTTAAAAATTTAATTTAAGTTGCATTTTCTTTAATCGCTTTTGTACCATTGCAAAGTAATTATTATTTATTTCACAACCTAGTCATTTTCGGTTTAATTGTTCACAAGCATGTACAGTTGTACCGCTTCCCATAAAAGGATCTAAAATTAAATCATTTTCTTTGCTATGTTTTTTAATCAAATCGCCAAATATATTTAATGGTTTTTCTGTTGGATGTTCTGTTTTTTTATAAGATGAACCTATTGGATTTTTAAATATTGTTTTTTTATTTTCATAGTTTTTTATATAGTTTGGTATTGGATCTTTTTTAGAATAAATAATCATACAATATTCTTTATCTTGAAAAATAAAATTATTAGTTGGCATTGGATTTGTTTTTTCTCAAAAATAAAAATCAAAATTCATATTATTTTTATAAACTCAATCTAAATAATCTTTAATTTGTCTTCTATTCATTCAAATTAACATAAATTTATTTTTTGAAATTCGGTAAAACTCATCTAAATAAGTATTTATATAAAATGAATTATGTAAATTATTATCATAAATAGCATTAATATATTTATTTATACTTTTTGATATTTCACTAGAATTTATTTGTTCTTTTTTCCTTGTTGGTAAATCGTATAAATAAGGTGAATCAGTTAATAATAAATCAACGCTATCATTTTCTAATGTTTTTACAAAAGATAAAGCATCACCATTTATTAACTTACCTAAATTAGTCTTAAATTCTTGCATTAAATTATCATCCTATTTTTTGTATTTTATTAAACTAAAATTATTAAATATTTTTTTAGAATTATATTTTATAAATAATTTTAAGATATGTTTATCAAAAATATTTAATTTAATATATTTATATTGTTTGTTTATGATAGAGATTGAAATAAATATATTATTAATAATTTTTTATTTACTTTTAATCTAATTTATTTATTAACAAGTATATTAATTTTGTTATTAACTAATTATTTATGAGAGAGTGAGAGAAATATTAATATTTTATTTTTTATCTCTTTATCTCTCTGTCTTTTAAATAAATATATTAAATATATAGTAAAAATAAATTTTTGCACATTTAAAATATGCAAAATAGCAAAAAATGGCACACCGAAAAATACTATTAAGTTTTCAAAGAACAGTTATTTTAGTTATTAAACAAAATATTAAATTAACTAAAATAATATAAAACTAGTGTGCCATTAAGTTTTTAAAAGTGTTTTGAAATAGTGGAGGGGCAATACCTTAATTTAATAAATATATTATTAAAATTAACTGAAACAAGGAAGTGAAAATGCTTAGAGCTAATTAAAAAGATATTGCCTTTTCACTATTTAAAATATTTATTGTTAAAAACAAAAAATATCACTTTTTTGTAAGTGATATTGCTTTTACATTAATTTCTAATTTTTATATTTTTACCCTACTTTTATTTATACGACCCAAATTTATTAGATATTAAAAATAATAAATATTATTTAGAAGAATATTTCCCATATAGAAAAGATAGTTGTATAATTAATCTTAATAAATATAAATTAGATGTTAAAAAAAGAAAAATAGAAATAGGCACATTTGATATTAAAGATGCTATTAATTTCTTACAAGAATATAAAAATGAAATAAAAAAAGAAAAGGATTAAATTCCTTTTTCCTTTTTCTTATCTATTATCATTAGTTCTACATAATTTTATTTATTTTAAGAAGCAAGAATTATACGGGCAAATATTTTTTCTTGGTCTTCAATATTATCAAAAGTAGCTAATATATTTTCATCTTTTGTTTTTAAATCAATAAGTTTAATCAAAAAATTATCTTTTTCAGATATTTTTTTAATTTCAAAATTATTATCTATAAATAAAGATGAATTTCCTTTATTAAAAATCATTTTTTCACCCCTTTGATTAAATTAATAAAGAAGTAAAAAACATCATTCATTCTTACTTGAAATAATTATTTATTTATATATAATATAAAGCAAGAATGATGTCGGGTCATTCTCTTTTTTATTTAATTAAATTAATAATATCATACTATTTTACCAATACAATACTTTATGGTATACAAAAAAAACTAAACTTAATAATTTTGTTGCTAATTTAGACCTTAAAAAGCATAATAGGGGCTATTTAACAATATAAAATTTATAAATAATTTCTAATTTTGCTTATATATATATATAATCAAAGTAAATCTTGATAAAAAGTTTCAAGATTAAGAAAAGAAGAAAAACAAGTATGAAAAAAATACTAAGTTTATTAAGTGTATTAATAATTGGTGGAACTTCTGTACCAACAAAAATTTCCGCTAGTCCTTATCAAAAAGAAGAAATTAAATTAGAAAAAATTGAAATTAATTCACAAAAAAATAATTTAGGAAATTTAAATAGAATTAAAAGACAACAAAGAAAAATTAATATTTCATTAACAAATAATTGAAATAGGAGTTTAGGTACTATTTTTTATGATGATGAAAGTAATATTAGTTATGGTTTTGTTGTTAACAACCTTCACAATATAAATAATTTAAGTCAACAACAACAATTTGATTTTAATAATTATATGGGGATTGGAAATATAAATCGAAGAGCATGAATGGCTACTATATATTTTTTACCAAATAATTCTTTTGAGGGTACATTAACTGTTATGTGGAATAGATCCGGTCTTGGAACTAACTCATTAACATTAACGGGGCCCGATTATTATAGTGATGGACATATTGATTTATAATAATTTTAATAATTATTTATGGAAATAAATTTTATTTTTATTTCCATTTTTTATTAAATTAAAAAAATATATGAGATGAGTTAAATAATGAAAAAAAATATTAAGTCTTTTGGGAACAATCACTTTAATAGGAGCAAGTACAACAAGTTTAGTTGCTTGTAATACATCGCAAGAATATACAAAAGAAAAATTATTACAATTAAAATCAAAAAACAATATAATAACAAAAGGTGGTATTTTAGAATGAATATCAACGCAAGAAACACCATTTAATAAAGTTGATAATAAATGATATTTTGTAATATGAAAAGGTAAAAATAAATATCATTTAAACAAATTTAAAAATATTGCGCACAAAGATGAACTAATATTTAATGATGGTACTAACCACCTTTATTTAAGATTAGACGTTGATTTTAATTTGTTATATGTATATGAAACTTATCAAGGAAAAGAAACTAAGTTATATTATTGAAAAAATAAAAATGATGATTATATTAAATCTGTTTATAATTGAAATGGTAAAGAACAAAATTTACCTGACTTAATTGTTGATAATGATGGTAATGTAAAAGTTAACGGATAATAAAAAAAGATATACTAAATCTCTTTTTATTTTTTATCTTGGTTTCATTGTAATTTTAACAGGGTTATTGCTGCTATTTATAATCCTCAAAACATTTGGATTATTTATATTAAATTTTATACTTCCCCGTATGAAATAGGTGTTTCATATTCGGTTGTACCTCAATATCGAATATCTCCATATCCCTCAACTCCTAATAATTTGGGAATTATACTTTTTGATATTATAATTTTTAATTTCATATTATTAGTATAATATACCTGAAGTTTAGTTTCTTTAATTTTATCGTTATCATTATTATATAATTTTGTTATTTGCAATAATAAATAAATAAACGCTTCACCTAACTTAGTTTTATATTTAGTTCTATATTCTTTATTTATTAATCCATTAGTATAATCAGCAGCAACTGTTTGAATATAATTTACTCTTATATTATCAGTATATAAAGTTATTTTATTATTAAAATTAACTTTATCAACTTGTTACATTCCTTGTGTCTATATTTTTACACAATCCAAATTACCTAAATAATCTGAACACCCCGTTATACCAAATAAAATTTCAACATTTCTATTAGGAATAAAATTTTCTATATTTAGTGGTTCACATTCAACTTGTAAATTACTTAGATTACTTATTTCAATTGTTTTATAATAACTAATAAATTTATCTATACTTTGAATGATTGGGTCAATTTGTTTTAAGTCAAATTCTATTTCATAATATCCAAAATATTCTGTATTTTCATCAAAAAAATTATTATGTGCAATATTATATGGTGTTGTTGTTTTTTTTACATTGTCCTGGTTGAATTGCATTAAATAATATAGACAATTTTTCATTAGCAGGAATAATATTTTTGGTATAAAGTTTATAATTATGTGGTACTGGTGGTAAATACATATTGTGGGTAATTAAATGTTGGTATTTCATAGTCTTATGGTAATAAGAAACTAGTTTTATAATTAGTTGTAATATAGCGTAAATAATTATTTAATGTACTTTTTGTTTTACCTCTAAAATTCTATACTGATAATCGTAAATAATCTTCTTCATTATTTGTATATGGGTTATCATAATAAAAGATAATTTCAAAATTACCTTTATATAATGCTTGAATTGAAAACATATCAATTATATAACTACAATTTGTACCATCTGGTTTTTTTAAGAATTGGCAATTATTATCTTTTTCACTATCACTAAATGGTGTTTGTGCATCTACTGCTTTGGTTTTTTCATTAATTAAGTAAACTCTGTTAGTTTTAAGGTTTAATTGTTTTAAATTATAAGTTAAATAAACTAATTCACTTGTTTTTTTACCACCTTTAGTTAAAACAGTACCTTTTAATTTATCTGTTAATAAAGTAGTAAAACCTAAACTAGTGGCATTTGCTCCAAAAATAGCACCAACTTTATCATTACCTTGTTTTCTTTAAATATTTCAAATGGTAAATAACCTTTTCAAGCGGCCTTATCACCTCAAAAGGCATCATTATAAAAAAACTATAAACATTAGCACTCATAAAGAGCTAATTAAGTCATTGAAAATTAGGTCATGATTTTTCATCTTGGTTAATTACTAAACCTCAGGGAATACCAAATGAAATAAAATTTAAGAATTTACCAACTCCGCCTGGTATCGTAAAAGGATTAAACACTAATTTTTGTGTATAGTTTAACGGTAATACGGTAATTTGGCAATTAATAAAATTATTCATATTTAAAATATCTCAAACATTACATGCACCCATTTTATTATATTAAATTTGAACTTGTCCAACATTATTACCAAATTCATCTTTTCTTCTAAAATATGATGATGCTTGTGTACTAATGATATTATTAACATCTTCATTTTTTATTTGACCGCGTAAAATAAACGTTTGGGTAAAAATTTCCAAAAAATAAGAAAAAGATAGATATAAAATTCTATCTTTTTTTTAATTGGGTTAAAATTTTCGTTAACCTTTCTTAGTTTAAAAAAATAACTGCAAAAACAACTAAATAAAACTCTTCTATCTGGTATGCCGTCGCTCAAGAAAAGTGAGTATAAACTAATATAGGGGGAGCCGTGCCGCCACGACACAATGTGGGCAATTCATTTGGGCAATATAAATGAGTTATAGTGGTCTATGGGGGGATAAATCTTTAATCTGCAATGGTTAAAAAGTAAGTGTTCCACAATGAAAAAATTTAGAAATCTTACTATTTATAAGGAGGTTTTGAAATTGTCTTTAAAAGAACTCTGTTGAAAAGAGTTAAAAATTAAATTAACAAATAATACAGTATTAATTAATAAATGTCGGTGTTATATCAATGAGTAATTTACAAAATTAACAAAAAACACAGAAAAGGTGGTTGATATTGTAAAAAGTATGCTAAGAATTGTTTAGCGAGATTAGAAATTATTAACAAACAAAAAATTAACTTTAATATTTAATTTTTGACTTTACAATGTAAAAATAACCATCAAATTATTAAAAAATTAATTTTTAAGAAAAATAAATGATGAATTATTAATATTAAAAATTAGAAAGGAGAAATTATAAAATGGTTGAAAATAATATCAAAAATACAATTAGCGATTTAATTAACGAAATTAAAACAACAACAAAAAAAAATTTAAGTAATTTAGAACAAATTATGAAAGCTTTAATTGATAAAGTTAACAATATTGAAAATATCTTAAATCAAATAAGATAAAAAAGTGAGGTTTTAAATATGATAAAAAAAATTTATTTAAACAAAAATTTAATTTCACAATAAATAAATAATAAAGTACATATTTTAATAAACAAACAAAAAGATTGCGTTCTTTTAGATAAAAATAACTTAGGCTCATCAAGTTATCAAAATTATTTTAGTTTAGAAATTGATGAAAATAAGTATTATGAATTCAATAGTAGCGTTAATAATAAAAATGGTAATATTGTGGGAAAAAATTTGCTTTTAACTTTTGAAAAATTAAAACAAGAAAACAAAAAGCAGTTTAATTTGCAAAACAACAATGATGTTAATTGTGATTTAGTTTTAAATGATTTAATAAATGAACATAATAAAAGTTATAAAAGTACTAAAGTTCAGCCAATAGAAGTAATACAAGAACAATGAGAACAAATACTAGAGGATTGAAAAAATATTGAAAATGATAATTATTGAGATAATGGTTTTTATTTAGGATACAACAAATATGAAAAAATTTAATTCAAGAATTAAAATATCATAATGATTTTTTTAATGAAATAAAAAATAATGGCTGTAAAAATAAAAATAATTTTTTTAAATTAAATAATTCTACAAAAATTAGCAAAGGATTTTATATTTAAGAAGCTTGCTATTTTTGTTTACAAAATAATCAAGAAGAAATGATAATAAATAATTTAGAAATGATAATTAATTTGGTCGCATGTAAAAAAATAAGGGTTTTTATTTTTAAATGTTATTTAGTTTAATATAAATTAAGGATATTTTTTTATTGTTTTTATAAAACCCTTATTTTTTACATGCAACCATTAATTTAATAAATTAAATTACCTATTCACAACTAATGAATAAAATATTTTCATTAAAATTCTGCAATTATATAAAATACTAATAACTTGATTTAAATTATCTTTTTTATAGTTTAAAAAAATTAAGGATGTGATAAAAAAATGAAAAAATTACTTAGCTTGTTATCGATGTTTTTGTTATCGTATGGAAGCACAATTAATTTGATTATTTGTGGAAATATTGCAAATAACAAACCAAAATTACCACCATCAAAACCAAAATTACCAATAGTCAAAGATGTTTTTTACTATGAAAAATTAAAACAAGAAATTATAGCAGAAATAAAAGAATATGATGAAGTAATTAAAGAAATTGAAAATAGTAAAAATGATTATGAAAATAAAGCGGATTATCAAATAGAATTAAAGCAAACCCAAGCAGAAAAATTTATTAAAATGTCTGAACTAAATAATTGCGAATATCAAATTTTACTATGTCAAAAAGAAAATTAGTTTACATACGAACAAAAACAACAAGTAATTAAGTTGTTAGAAAAAAAATAAACAACTTAAATAGTGCTTTAAATTTATTAAGCGAAATTAAAAATAGTGATTTTGACCAGAAATATTTAGAAAAATTTAAAATAAATATTAAAAATAAAAAAATTATTTTAGATGAAATTAAAAATAGTTAATTTGTTATTTTACTTTCTAAATAAAAAATAATAATTTTATTTATTTTTTTATATAAAGAATGATTTTTGTAATTTATATCATAATTTTTACATTCATTTATAATTTTATTTCTTAATTCAACATACATATATAGATGTTTAATGGTTATTATTTCAGCTTTAAACAATATTAACATTTTATCAACAATTAATAAACCAAATCTACTTTTTATTATAAATCAACTGGCAAATGAAAATCAATAAATCATAAGTGGAATAATATATTCAGAGAAATTTTTAAAATTAAAGAAATTAAGAAATTTTAATGTAGTAATTAAACCAATTATCCCAATTAAACCAAATAATAACAAAATAAATAATGCAAAAAATAAAATAACTAAAATTACATATCGTGTTTTTTCATATCGTTTTTTGTTTTTAATTTTTTATCTCCTATTAATTTAATTTTAAATTTTAACAAATTATAAATATAAATAAATTATATATAAATTTTTTAAAGAAGGAAGTGATTCAATGTGAAAAAGTTTTTAAAAGAAATTAATTTATTAAAATTATTTATTAGTTTCCTATCAATTATAATGTGTGTTTTAATGACTACATTTTTAATTTTATGTAGGGAATGAATAAATTATAGTGGCGGAATTTTTGTATATGTTGTGGTCTGTATTTTTAACATTGTCATTGCTAGCTTACTTATATTGTGTATTTGTTTTGAAATTTTACAATTAATTAAAAATAAACAAAAACAAAAACAATTTAAATAAAGAAAATATATCAACAGATGAAATTAAAAACAATTAAGAAAGGAATGATTTAATGTGAAAAAATTTTTTAAAGAAATTAATAAGTGAAGATTATTTAGTATTTTCCTGTCAATTATAATTTGTGTTTTAATGACTACATTTTTAATTTTATGTAGGGAATGGTCATCAAAAGAAAAATTTATTAAATTTTTCAATATATATTTATTTTTGTGTTATTAATTTTGTTTTTGGTATTTTGTTTATACTATCAACTTTATATGAAGTCTTGGAATTTATAGATAACAAAAAAAACAAAAAAGAAAAGAAGAATATTATAAATAAAAATTAAAATAATAAAAACAAGCTAATTAATATCTTGTTTTTTTAGAAAGAGGTACAAATTTTATTGTGATTAAATTAATTGAATTATTTGCTGGGAATGGGATTCGAAGAAAAGCATTAGAAAAAATTGGAATTAATCACAAAATAATTGCTTTTTGTGATAACGATAAATATGCTGAAAAATAATATCGAGAAATATTTAATGATTATGACACACCAAATTTAGGTGAAATTACTAAAATATAAACTTTACCGTATGCCGATTTAATAACTGGATCATTTTCGTGCCAAGATATATCAAATGCCAATAATAATGGAGAAGGATTAAATGGTAAGCGAAGTGGTCTGGCATATAAAGTTATTAATTTAATGAGCACAATGGTAACAAAACCCCAATATCTTTTAATGGAAAATGTACCAAATTTATTAAGTAAAAAGTTTTTTGCTGGATTTCAAAATCTACAAAATCAACTTAATAAAATGGGATATCATAACCAATATTTTACAATGAATGCCAAGGATTATGGAATTCCTCAAAATAGAAAACGATTGTTTATGATTTCAACATTAAAGCAATATTTTAAATTTCAATATCCCCATCCTTGTAATTTAAAATTTTTAGTAAAAGATATTTTAGAAAACAATGTAAATGAAAAATATTTTATTAGACAAGAATCAATGAAGAAAGCAATTGAAAACAATAAACTTAAAATCATTCAACAATATTCTTATACAATTACAACAAAACAAATGCGATGATGAAACGCAGGAATTATTGCAATTCCCAATTATATAAAAAAACTTGATGATGATGAAATTACTCAAGAAATAAAATTGAATATAATTAAATTTACAAATGAGAGATTAAAATAAATATCAGAAGCAATTGAAACTTATAAAACAGTTGATAAAATACCAGAAGAAATTATTTATAATAAAAGTCAACAAAAAGATAGTAGTAAAATACTATCTTTTTTAATTGATGAAAAAGAATACTTTTTACGAGTATTAACTCCGCGATAATGTTGATTATTAATGGGATTTAGAAATAAAGATTTTGATAAAGCAAACAAAGTTGTTTCAGATACACAACTTTATAAACAAGCTGGCAATAGCATTGTTGTTGATGTGTTAGAAAAAATTTTTACAGCAATGTTTCAAATAGAAAAGAAAAATTAAAGATGCAAAGTAAAAGAAATATTTGATGAAAATGACTTTTATATCCTTTAACAATTATTATTGGAATTTTGTTGTTAGTAATTTCTCCTACTTTGTTTTTAATTGCCCTTGGAATTGATTTTGATTTTATGGTTGGGGATTTATTATTGCATTTATTTTGTTTACCTTTCAAGAGGAAAGAAAAAAATGACTAAGAAAAACAATATTAAAAATTACTTTAATAATCAACAGCAATATTATCAAAAAAAGAAAAATATTTATTATCAAAAAAGAAACAAATTAAGTAAAAGCAAATTTTTAAAATAACAAAGGAGGATGAAAATATGAAATCAAACAACACAGCAGATTTTAGTGGAATAATGGATGTTGTTATATTATGAAGTAATGTTGTTCTGGGAGCAATAATGGATTCGGCAGTTGTTTTTGCAATTTGAAAATTAATTATTATTTTAATTTCAATAATGCGAAATACTGATAATCCCGAAGCGAGAGGAAATGATTTAAGTGCTTTAAAATGACCAATTATAGCAATTATTATAATTTTTTAGTTGTAATTGCTGTTATGAATGTTATTTTACAAGTTGTTAAAGCATATAACCCTGGTATTGGAACATAGCTGAAAAAAAGAAAGGAAGTGAAAAGTTATGATACTTAATGCATTTTATAAATTAATATGATCAATTTTTGTACAGGGACCATTACAGTTAATTTCATCATTCAACACCTTTTTAAATTATTTAACTGGAGGTGTAGTTGGTGATCTAATGTTTGGATCAAAACAAGAATTTAGTTTTCAAAATATCCCAATGGCATTCTGATATTTTGCCATTACAGATTTGTGTTTATTTTCCTTAATATTTACAATTACCATTTAAAATTTTGTTTCAAGATGCCACCGAAACAAAAACAAAATTTATTGTTGCTTTACAAAATGGTAGTAAAGCGTTTGTGTTTATCTTTTTAATTCCAATCTTTTTCTTTTTGGCAAATTTTGCAATTGCTAATATTGCTAAAATGATTACATCAGGATTTGGTGGTAAAAATGGAAATATTGCAAACTATCTATACAATATTTGAAATTGAAATTGAGATGGTAGTGGTGATAATATACCAAGCAATTATTCCTATCCTGACAATATTGGTAATTTTAATATGATTGCCGAAGTTTTTGGGGTATGATTTATGCTATTTTCAATGTTTATGATTGGAATTGCTCTGGTACAAAAAATAATTGAATTGTTTTTCTTATTTATTATTTCACCATGAGTAATGGTTATTATGACAATTGACAACGGCAAAGGAGAATTTATCTGAAAAGATATGGTAATTGTAAAATTTCTAGCATCAATTGCGACTTTAACAGGATATTTTATTTTTATGACAACAATTCAAATAATTTTAAGCACTAATTTAGCAGGATTAAGTATTGAGGGAATTGGAAAATCATTGTTTGTAATTCTGTTTATGTGTGGTGGAGGATTAGCGGTAATGGCGTTTTCAGGTGTTGTTGCCAACTTAATTGGTGAAGCAGATGGTGTTCGCGAAGGGATGCGTTCAATGAAATTAACTGTTGCTGGAGGAATGATGGCTATGGGTTCTGGTGATGGTGATTGGGGTGATAACGAATCAACAAGCAGTCAATCTAGTCAAGAAAAAACCCTTGATTTTCGCCATTTCTGACATGCCACAGAGGGAATGATTTCTCGCGCCGGGATTGTTGGTTTAGTAGGCTTTGGGCTTGGGGTCACAACTCTTGCAACAAGTAAACTAGTGGGAGCAGCTCGAAGAGGTGGAGCAAAAGGATTTTTGCGTCAATTTGGAACTGGGATTGCAACACCATTTAAAGCAGTTGGTAAAAGATTTAATCCACAATTGGCTAGCAAAGGAAATCAAGAAAACAAAAGAAATACAAAAGATACAAGTGATTGAAAAACTGAGTCTTTAAATAAAAAACTAGGAAAAGTAGAAAGAAAATTTACTAGCAAAAATAGTTTTTCATATCTTAAACCAACAACCAAAAGAGAAATGAAACATAACCAAAAGTTTTCAACAAAAACTATGTATGAAAAACAAACAAGAATTAATAAAGTTATTAATAAACACATTAAAAAACAAAACGAAAGAAACAAAAAATGAGATGAAAAAGATGCTAAAAAAGCAGAAAAGAAAAAGTCATAAATAAAAAACACCTGACAAAAATAAGAAATGCGGTATAATATAAATAAAAGGAAGTTATTAACAGTGGGATTATGAAGATTATTGGGTCGTGAAGTCAACTGAGAACGCGTTGCCAGAATGCAAAATAAAGCACATTTAATCGAAATTAATAGTGCAATTATTGATGCAGTAGGAGCAGGATCTACTCACATTGCTTTAAATATTGGGTCGCATGTAAAAAATAAGGGTTTTATAAAAAAAATAAAAAAATATCCTTAATTTATATTAAAATAAATAACATTTAAAAACAAAAACCCTTATTTTTTACATGCGACCAAATATTGATAAATTAAATGATGATGACAAAAATAATGTCATGTGAGTATTAGAAAAGTTTGGTCGTAGTGTTCCTACAACTGCTAAATATCCATGATTAAAACAAGTAGATGGTAATTGGAAATTTACATCCTAAAAATGCTAGTATTAAGCAACCAAAATGAGATCAAGCGTGATAATGATATGACGAATATAAAAAGGGTGCAATTCCATTTCTTGAATATCGCATTCAAATCAGAGAAAAATAATTAGAAGAAGATGAAAAAAATTTAGCTGATTATAAATCAGAAATAAAACCTAATCATCTTACTCGAGGATTAATTAAATCTTACGAAAGAGATATTCCTGAACAGAAAGCAAAAATTGCTAAATTAAAAAGTGAATTGGAATCTTTGAAAGAAAATGAAATACAAACAAAAAAAGAAATACAACCCAACTTATCACTTGAAAATGAAAATTTACGCTTAAAAAAAGAAATTTTAGAAATGGAACTAAAATTAACAGAAGCAAATAGAGAGAGGTAGAATGTATTTTTTATTTGCTTAAAAAATCTAGTTTATTGTTTTTGTGTTAAAATTATGTTAATTTTAAAAAATAAATAGGAAGAAAAGATATGGAAATAATATCATTAAAAAATGCGACGAATAAATATAGTCCTAATATTGGTTGTTTTGATATTAATATAACCGTTAAAAAGGAGAGGTTTATGGTTTTCTTGGACCCAATGGTGCTGGTAAAACAACTGTTATTCGCCAAATGATTGGATTTATTAAATCAGATAATGGAGCAGGCAATATTTTAGGTTATGATGTGTGAAAACATACTAAAAATATTATGAAAGATTTAGGATATTTAGCTGGTGAAGTTAATTTACCAGAATATATGACAGGAATTAGTTATTTAAAAACAATTTCTGAAATTAGAGGGAATGTTGATTGAAAATATGTAGAAAAACTAATTTAATATTTTGATTTTGATCCTAAGCAGAAAATTAAAAAACTGTCAAAAGTAATGAAACAAAAAGCAGCTATAATTAGTGCTTTTATGCATAAGCCAAAAGTATTAGTTTTAGATGAACCAACATCAGGATTAGACCCCTTAATTCAGCAAAAATTTGATAAACTAGTTAAAAATTCACAAAAAGAAGAGGCAACAATTTTTATGAGTTCTCATGTTTTTAGTGAAATTGATAATACTTGTGATAAAGTAGCAATTATTAAAAAAGGCAAAATTGTATCAGAAGCTAATATTAAAGAAGTTAAAAATAATGCTGATAAAATTTATGAATTAAAATTTATAAACATTAATGATTATGATAATTTTATGAATAAAAAATGAAAAATAATTGATACTAATAAAGTAACAAAAATAATAAAAATTGAAATCAGAAACAATAGTATAAATAATTTTTTAAAAGAAATAACAGATTATCAGTTAGAATATTTTAAGGAATTACCATTTAATTTAGAAAAACATTTTATTAAATTTTATGAAAAAGAGGTAAATTTCAATGATTAATTTTAAGTTTGTCAAATCACAGTTTAAAAATATAATTATTACAATGATTATTTTTTTTTTTTTTTTTTTTGTTTTATTTTTTGTTCTTTTAATTCCTTCTTTGTTTTGTGATACATTTGCTCCAGCTAAATACATTTATCATTCTACTAAATATGGTTATGGTTCGAAAATTCGGCTTTCTGCATCTCAAATATTATCATGGACTTTATATGGAATCCCTGCTTTTATATTAATTTTTACTTTTGGAATTATTTTAATCCGTATTTTATTAGTTAAAGAAATTGACCATGGTTATATGGCATCATGGCTAACAACACCAATGTCAAGAAATACCATTCTAAATTCAAAATTATTTGTTATTTTAAGTTCAATTTTAATTTTAAATATTACAATTTTACTTTTACAATTAATTTTCTTTTCTGCAATACAAAAGGATTTTAACAAAGAAGTACTAGGGAATGTTGTATTAACAAGTTTTAGTTTTTTATTTTTGTCTTTATTATAAACATCAATTAATTTTTTCATTATGGTCTATTTAAATAAATCATCCGTCGCAATAACAGTTGCAGCTGGAATATCCACTTTTTTTGTAATTTGTAATATTTTATTTAATTTATCACTAGTTATTGAAGAATTAAAATTTTTTAAATTTATTAAATATTTAACAATTACATCATTTTTTAATGTTTCATTTGAATTTGATTTTAATAATTTAACAAAAGAAATTTCAAACGATACTCCCGATAGTTATATTTATGCAATGTGAAAAAAAAATTAATGCTTTAAAATTCGCTTGACAATTGCCAATTATGTTGATTGGAGCATCGGGGTTATTCGCTTTATGAAATTGAATATTTATTAAAAAAAGTTTATCATTATAATTTATTTTAAAAAATATAAGTAATAAAAACAGCAAATTTAATTGCTTTTTTTTTATTTTATTAAAATAGAAAGGAAAGATAAAAATGAATGAAAAAAATACTTAGTTTGTTAGCAATATTTTTGTTTTTATGTACAAACACAGTGAATTTGATTAGTTGTGAAAATATTGCAAATAACAAACCGCACTTACAACATAATTCAGATAATGAGTTAAAAATTAATTTAAAAACAAATATTGATTTAGAAAAAAGATATTTTCCCCACCATGTTTTAATGCAACAGCGAGGATATAAAGGAACTTTCTTTAATCAACATAAGACAGATACAATCAAAAATTTAACAGATGCTTTTTTAAGTGAGGCAGATATTAATTTAGAAATTAAATTTAAAGTAGAATTTAGTAATTATGAACAATTAAAAAGTTATTTAAAAATAGAACAACAAAATTACTGACAAAATTTACTTGTTAATATTTGTCAACAATACCAAGATAATTTAAAGCAACTTATTTTATTGTTTTATAATTTTGTTGCTAATATTTGAAATAAAACAAATATTAATAAAATTTTAGAAAAAATAGAAATTAAAAATATCATTGATGATGATAATAATGTCTTAGGACAAACAAATAATCACCAAACTATTTTGCTAAACAAAAAGGTTTTATCTTGTGCTTTTGAAAAAACAATAAATAGTGAATGACACAAAGGACAATTTACAACCAATAATTTTCTGCATATTTTAATCCATGAATTAGGACATATCTTTTATTTTTATGATTGAGAAGCATTTAAAATTAATCATATTTTTTATTTAAAGCAATTTTTAACACAGAAAATTAATAACTTAAATAAGTTTGCAGAACTAGACAAAGAAAAAGTGTTAATGATATTTGCCAATAGTAATTATGGATTGAGCGATGATGACGAGTTATTGGCAGAGGGATTTGCATATTGGTTATTAACAAAACAAAGTATACAAACAAAAATATGAGAATTTTGAAACGAATACTTTACAAGTTATTTACTACAAATAAGAGATAAAAAAGAAAGGAAGTGTAAATGGTGTTAAACACAATAATTGGAATGATAGGAACAATTGATGTAATTGGTTTGTTTGGTTGTTTATGAAAGTTTCTTGGTATTAAATTGCAAAAAATGAAAAAACAAATTGAATTAAATGAATATAAAAAAACTTGCCGAATAATATTATATGTTAGTATAAGTTGTTTTGCTTTATTTTTGTTTGTAATTGGATTATGGTTTGGATTAATTTATCCAACTTTGAAATAAAATGAAAAAATATTTAAAAGAAATTTATAAAATATTTTTAAACCAGAAAGGAATAAATTTAATGAACTGACAAATTAATCTTATAACAATATTTATATTATTTATAATAACTATTCTATGACAAATAATAACTGGATTTATTGTTGTTAAAAAATAAATTGAGGGTAAAAAATTATTGATTTTATTATTCTTACCTCTACTATTTTTAATTTTTGGTATTTGAATTATGAATGTTATAGAAATTATTTTATGTTTTATTTCTTAATTAATACTAATAAACAGAAGGGAGGACGAAAATATGAAAACAAATTTAATAAAAAATAACTATATGTTATCTAATTGTTTATTGGTTTCATTTCACATTCTTTTATTTATAAGTTTTATAACATTTTCTTGTTTTGTTTTTAAGAAAACAAAAACATGTGACACTAAAAAAAGTTATATATTATGATGATTATTTTATGGTTTTATTTTACTAGTTCTTTTTATTTTGTGGTGAATATTTATTATATCTTATATTTTAATATTTCAATAAAAATAGAAAGTGGGGTTATATTCTGTGAAAAAGATTATATTATCATGTTTATTAACATCGTTGATTGTTTTAAGTGAGCCACTTATTGTCAAATCATCTATCAATGATAATTTTTTGTTTCTAAAACAAGAACAAGTTATCAGTAAAAATTCAAAGAAAAGTTTTGATCCGACAGCACCAGGTTTTGAAAAAAATGTTAATTGAAATGATGATATTTATGCTGAAACAAGTGGGGTTTGAGGTCGTAATTATACATAAAAAGTAGGGTCACCATATTATTATGTTAGTATACTAGATTATGCTAGTGATTGAAATGACTTTAAAAACAAATACAAACATATTAAAATAGATTTTGAGGGTTATGTTGATCCATAATAGTGAAGCTGAAAAAATAGATTATAATTCATATCATTATATTGATGTAGCTAAAATTAACACCAATATCAAAACAGAAGAAATTTTTAATCATTATCATGGTTATAATGAAAATGAAGGTTGATGATGAACTCAGGTAAGATACTCTTTAACTAGTGATAATAATATTTGAATTGATTTTTTGATTTATTCACGCGCACATAATGGATGAAATTTAATGAATACATGAGCTAAAACATGATTAAAAGTTAATCAACTAATTTTTAATACAAGTTTTAGTTTTAATGATATGAAAAGTAATTTAACAAGAGAATTAAATAAGGGAATTAATTATTATTCTAATATTGATAATAATTCAACAAAGTGCTAATAATTGAAACCAAATTAAGGCACAAATGGATAACAAAATAAAAAAAGCACTAAATGATAATAATGGTACTCAGGTATGAATTAAATTTTTAAATCCAAATTATCAGTTAGAAAAAAGAACTAATGGTTATTTTATAAAAACATTTTTTCAGATCTATAATTACCAAAATAAAAATTATGAAATGTGAGAATTTAAAACACCACTAAATTTTAATAGTGATTATAATATTTATAATGCTAAAAATAGAATTGAAAATGAATTAAAATAAACAATTATTTATCAAAGTGATACTCAAACCACCAATATTTTAGATGAAAGTAATTGAAATGCAATTAAAATTATATTAGATAATAAAATATTTAGTGTTTTAAGAAAAAACGGAAACATAGTAGCATGAAAAAACTTATTAATCCTAATTATGCTTTAATAACAGAAAATAATAATTATTATCTTAAAACAAGTTTTAATATTTTTAATTATTTAACATAACAATGAGAAAATTGAGTTTTTAAAACAAAACTCAATTTTTCATTAAGTGGGAAATATTGAAAAAGTAAATTACAAGAACTAATTTTAATAACACCAGGAAAAATTAGTGATGAAAATGGAATTACTATGATTAATGATATCGAAGAAGTTATTAATAACGGCGAGGGAAAAGGAAATAAATACAATAAAGGAATAATAAAATATCATACAACAACATTTTTTCAATACATTGAACCAAAGGAAAACAATAATGATCCTGATTATAATATTGTTAAAATAAATGAGGTTAATTTAAACGCTGTTAATGGTTTATACACATATACTTTTGATGATAAAGAAAAAATTAATAAATATGAAATTGAAATTATCCACTGACCAAACCCTAAAATTGAGGGAGATGTTGGTGGTAATTTTAAGTTAAAAATTGTAATTGAAACAATTACCCCATCATTACAACTAAAATTAATGGGGTGAGGACCAAATAATATTGATTATGAAAAACTAACCAATGAATTTATCAAAGACCCAAGTAATGAAAATAAAACTATTAAAAACCCCAATTATGATCAAGAAATAAATAAAGAAACAGGAACAAAAAAACAATTAATATGAGTTTGCCATAAATCTAACACTCCTTTTCCGTTAGATCCAGTTGACAGAGATGGAAATTTAATAAAAACTAGTGATATTAATGATTATGATATTGGTTATTTAGCAGAGGAAAGTGCTGTAGGAGCTGGATTTGAAAACTTTTACAATAATGAAAACATCAATAAAGTTACTCGTTATTTATCATATGAAAATTTAGAAACTAAATTTGAAAACGGTTATTAATTAGAAAAAAACAAAACGGGAGATATTAACACAAGTTCTGGGTGATTTCATTTTATCATTCAACAAAAACGATTTAGTGATTTAAACGGAAATACACAAACACCATTTTATCAACACAAATTTATTTATGTTGATAAAAATAAAAGTTCAAATTATGGATATTTTTTGAATTCAGTTGATAGCAAAAACGCTAATGATTTTTGAAACACAACACAAGGAAAACATTTAAAAAATTATATGATTAATTACAAAAAATGAAACTCAGATAATGGTTTATCAAAATTAACTTATGAGGCGGTTTTATCATATTGACGAGATTATGTTTTAGATATTAGCAATCATTTAGCAGCTAATGAAAGCACCAATATTTAAATCATTAAATGATTTAAATATTGGTGCTTTGAAAATGAATGCCAAAGATATTAAAACTATTAGAAATAAAATTAATAAATACGCTTGACAAGAAATAAATAATCTTAGTTTATTAGCAACAATAAACAAAGATTATATTATTCAAATATATAAAAGTCATCAATTACAAAAATTAACTGATGATTATTTAAACCAATTAATAACTAATCAACAAGAAAAAACAAAAAAAATAACGCTAAAAATCAAAGCACTAAATACATCAAATGTTGTTAATTGGTGAAACAAACGAATTTAAAGTTATTAATAACTTAAATTATGATGAAAATAAAGTAATTGATTTAAGTAAAATTAAATATCAAAATCAAGAATATAATTTTAAAGAAAAAAACAAAAGATGATATTTTTTATAATTATATTATGGAATATATTAAACAAGGTTTTAAAATTAATAAATTAGATGAAATATTAAAACAAGATATTGATTATCAAATATCATTACAAGGATTAAATGGCCAGAAGATTAATATTAATGATAATGAATTACAGGAATTTATGAAAAAAATTCATGAAAATAAATATAGTGAGCTAAAAATTACTATTTATGCTTTAGATAATAGTTTAAAAGCAATTGGGAATGTTTCATATAAATTAATAAACAACCCAATAACAGAAAATGCCCCCAAAAAACCAAGTGAAATTCCATTAACAGAGGGAATAATACCTAACATTTCTAATAAAACAAATGGAACTAATGAAAATAATGGGAATGGAGAGAATAATAATCCTAATAAACCAGAAAAACCAAATAAACAACCAGTTTCTAACAAACCAAAGGAAAATAATGAGAGTAGTTAAAAAAATTTTTTAAAAAAACCAGTTAATTTATTTTTTATGACTTTAATTAGTTGTGGGGTATTTGGTGGGTTTATAACTTGAATTATCCTGAAAAACCAATTAAATAAAAAAATTGGGGGCAAAAAATTAAAAAAAGAAAAAAAAATTTAAATAATAAAAATAACACAAAACAAGATAACTAATATATTGTTTTTTTAGAAAGAGGTGCAAAATATTAAAAATAAAAAAATGAAAAATTTTTTAAATTTATATAAATTTAAAAAATTTTTTTTAAGTACTAATAAGGAAACAAATTATAAAATTCAAGAAAAAGGGTTTTTTATTGGTAAACCAATAAATATTAATAATTTAGTTTTTGATTGGAAAATAAAAAAGGATGAAAATGATAGAAATAAAAACTTAGCGGTTATTAAATTTAAATACAAATAGATTTTTGTTATAGTAAATTACTAATTTTAAAAGTGAGTGATAAAAAATGAATAAAGAAAGGAAAAGAAAAAACGACAAAAATATCTTAACTAAAATAAAAAACAAAAACAAAATTAAGTTTGATTTTTTTTTAGGATTTTTATTTTAATACAAATAACATTAACAATAATGTTTATAATTTTATTTAATTAATTTTAATAACTTTTATTCTATTTTTTCTATATTCTTTTTTATCCTATTGCTAAGGATAAAACTATAATTGATCAAAATAATAAACTAATTAATAATTTAATTAGTGATAAAAGTAACCTAATTCATGAAAATAAAGAATTAACTGAAAAAAATAATACTTTAATAAAAAAATTAAATAATTTAGAATATAACTTGGATAAATATTTTAATAGATAAAAATAAAAAAAAGAAATATATTTATTAAAAACAGCATTTTAAATGCTGTTTTTTTATTTTAAAGAAAGAGGTACAAAATATGAAACATATATTAATTATTTTATTTGTATTATTACATTTAGTAATTATTATTTTATTTTGAAAATGAACCGTTAAAGAAGACAAGAAAAATGAGAAAAATCCTGATTATCCAACTAATAGAGATATATTAAAATTATTATATACTTCTATATTGATGATATTGTTTTATTTTGAATTTATAGGAAATTTAATAGTTTTACAATATGGTACAATTTAGTTTTTATTATATAAATATCAAATAAAACCAAAATGTATTAGTGTATGAAGAGAAATACAAATAATTCAAAATTCAATAATATGTATTTTTAGAAAATTAATAACTATTCATTGAAAATTATTCCAATTATTATAAATTATATCTTTATTAAAATTAGGGCTAACCATTTTAATTGATTCTAAAATAGAATATAGCAACATATGTTCAATAACAAATATTATAATCATAATACCAAGATTTAATATAACAGACATGCCAAATTTTTTTAATCCTTTAACACAATATTTTTTGAAATGGTTAGTTATTCATGTTTTTAATAAAAAATCCAATAATAAATCAAAGTCATAATTCTTTTATCAATATCATACTAAAATAATATCAAAAAATTAGGCAAATTTAAGCAAGGAAAAAAAGAAAGAGGTGCAAAATATGAAAAATATAATACCAAAAAAATTAAAAGAAACAAAATATAGATTTTGACGCAATATAACAATAACAGATGTTTTGATAATTGCTGTTTGATTTGGATTAACAATTATGTTTATATTTGGTTTTCAATGAAAACTATGAATAAAATTATTATCATCATCAATCATTATTTTAATTAGCTTACCACTAATTATTACAAATAAAAAGACTAATTTAAAAGGATGACAATGCTTGTATTATAAAATAAATTTCCTATTTAGTTATAAGAAATATAATAAAAACAATACTATTTTACTGGTTCCATATAATAAAGTTATTGATGATAATTATATCGCAACACATGGAATTTTAAAAGGCACTTTAAAAAAGACTTTAATTGGAGCAATTAAAATAAAGGGATTTGATATCACTTTATTAAGTAATGAAGAGCAAATATTAAGATTACGAGATTTGCAAGATGTTTTTAAATTTGCTAATTTTCCAATAACTTTTTTAAAGTTAGAATTACCATTAAATTTTGATGAAAACACAAATTCGTTACAAAAACAAAGAAATTAGTTTTAATCAATTTGTAAAAATTACAAAACAAATTAAAAATAATATTGCTTTTTTAAAAAAAGAATTAATTAAAATAAACGATGAAATTAAAACTGAAAAATGTTTTTTTATTTTTGTATATGGAAATAGTCAAAAAGATTTAAATGAAAAAATATTATTTTTAGAAGATAAATTATATAAAGGAAAAATTAATTGTAATACTTTATCTAATTACGAAATAACAAAAATCTTAAAATTAATGTGAAATCCATATGAAAAACCGTTAAATAAAACAGATTTTAATAAAAATAAAGATAATTTAGCAAAATTGTTGCAATTTAATTATCTAGATATTAAAAAAAATTATTTTATAGCAAATGATTTATATTATTCAATTAATACTATTCAGGACTATCCTTTATTTATTAATGATTTATGAGGGGCATGTTTATTTTCAAATGAACAAACTATTATTTGAAATATAAATCCTTTAAATTATGATGAAACAAAAAAAGCGATCAACAGTACCATTCAAACAACACAAACAAGACAAGTAATGACAAAATCATATGTTAATACAAATGAAAATAACTATAAATTAGAAACATACTGTCATTTAATTGATGATGTTAATGGTGGTGGTGAATTATTAAAAAATGTTAATATTTTATTTTTAAATTATGGAACAAATAAAAAAACATTACTCCAAGCCCAAACACGATTAACAAAATAACTAAAAGAAATGGATATTAAAACTAATCCATTATGATATCAACAATTTAATGGTTTAAAAGGTTTTATACCATATAACAATAAGGTCATAATAAAAAAATATGGTCGAGAAATTCCAACAAGTACCTTAGCAGCATCATTTCCATTTATTGACAGTGGTTTTTTATATGATAAACAAGGAATACACTTAGGAACAAATAATATGGGTAATGTTGTATTGTGAGATCAATTTAAAATTACAAGTAAAAGAACAAACCATAATATGTTTATAATTGGTTAAACAGGAATGGGAAAAACATATTTATTAAAAAAAAATAATAAATTATCATATTCAGATGGGACGAAAAGTGATTATTATTGATGCCGAAAGAGAATACCAAGAATTATGCACTTATTATGATGGAAATTGAATTGATGCAGGAGATGCTTCAATAGGGAAAATAAACCCGTTACAAATTTTAGATAATAACTTTATTGATGAAGTAGAAAATACTAATTCATCGCACCTATCAAATCATTTACGATTTTTAGAACAATGGTTTAAAACGCTTTATCCTGATTTTAATGGGAGAGAAATTAATTTATTAACAAAATATTTTAAATTATTATATCATAAATTTAATATTTCCAATAACAGTGATATTAAAAAAAATTAATAATAATAATTTTCCAATTATAAATAATTTTTATTATTTATTAGAAAAAGAATATAAAAACAATAAAAATCAACTTTTAAAAGAATTTATGGATTTAATAGCAACTGATTTTTTAAATGATGGAAAATATCAAGGAATTTGAAATGGAAATACAACAATAAAATTTAATAACAACTTTATTGTTTATGATGTTTATAATTTGTTTGATTTAGATGACAAAAAACAAACGCAGCACAATTAATTTTAATGCTAAATATTATTAAAAAAGAAGTAAAAGAAAATCGTTTTAAAGATAATAATGAAATTGTAATAATTGTTGATGAGGCTCATTTAGCAATCGATAAAGATAACCCAGTTGCTTTAAATTTTATGTACCAAATGTCAAAAAGGATAAGGAAATATAAGGGTGCTTTGGTAGTTGAAACACAAAACACCGCTGATTTTGTAGAAAATGAAACAATTTTAAATAAAACCAACAGCAATTATTAATAATAGTCAATATTCGTTTATTATGGGGTTAAAACCTAATGACCTAGAAAAAGTTATTAATTTATATAAAAGTTATGGCGGATTAACATCAGCAGAACAAGATTATATTGCTCGTAGAGTAAAAGGACAAGGATTATTCTTTGTTTCTGGATTTGAAAGATATCGTATTGAAATTCAAGCAAACAAAAAAGAAAAAGCAGGATTTTGAAAAAAAGATAATTAAAAAAATAAGTAAATTTACTTATTTTTTTAATTTTTATGCATAATTTTGCTAAATTTTTTGATTTTTTTATTAAAAAACAACAAAAAAATTCAAAAAATATGGAAAATGATTAAAAAATAAATATATTTTAAAAAAATTAAATAAAAATAAATTTTAAAGAAAGGAACTATCAAAATGAAAGAAACAGAAAAATATATAAGTTATCAAGTTATGACAAATAATTTAATTTTAACAAAACCTTATTATGATATTAAAGGAAATAAATGAATTGAGTTAAGGATAAAAGATTTATTATATCCTTATGCAAGTATTAATATAAATAGTAAATATTTTAAATTACAATATAACAAAGATTATTGTTTTATCACAATTTTTAAAAATCAAAAATTTTATATTAAAAATAAAGATGGAAAAATTGAGGATGAGGTTAATTAAGAAAAACTTCATCCTTTTTTATTAGAAATGGATAAGCAAGTTTTAATTAAAAAAGCTAAACAAAAACAAATATACCAAGAAAATTTAAAATATTTTAATGGGAAAAAATTTCCAAAAAAAGATGATTAATTAGCTAAAATAAAAATGAAATTTTTAAAATATTTTGGCTTTGTCAAAATATATACTGAGTGGACTTTTGACTTTTAAAATTTATTAAATTTTAAATGATAAAAATTTCCAAAAAAGGAGGAAGAATGAAAAAAGAATATGAATTTAAAGCAGTGTGGTACGAACTGGGTCATATAAAAAATATCCAAATGGTGCAGTTGATAAGTTAATAAGACATAATTTTAGAATTAAAATACCTGAAAATGTTAATCCAGAATTTACAAAATATAATTTTTATTATGTAAATGGTATAAAAGAAAAAATAACTAATAATAAAGCTTTTGAAATTACAAAGAAAAAACGAAATGAAATAATGAAATTATTAGAAAATGATTGAAACAAACAACAACTTAAATATAGTAAAAAACAAAAAACAAGTTTTGAAAATCATTGTAATAAATATACTAATTATTTAGATACTCTTTTACCATCAACAAGACAGGAATGATTTGAAAAAATGGGAATATGTCAATTTACAGATATTCAAGTATGAGATAAAAATTTACTGGAACTCGTAAAATGGGTAAATTAATTCCAGAAAGTATAAATTGGAAAAAGTTAAATGAATGAGCTAACATTGAAATAAATTTTATGAAACAATGAATGAAAAATAATCTCAAAACAGATATGGGGTATTTGTATTCGGCAGTTAACATGGATGAAACAACACCTCATGTTCACTTTTATTTAATTCCAATTAAGAAAATTTTTTCAAAAAAACTTAATGAAGAAAGATACATAATTAGTAATAACAAACTTTTTGGAGGCAGCAATCGTTTTTTTTAAAGGAAAACAAGAAGATGATTTATTAAAAAAAATGCAGATTTATCATACTAATTATTTAACAAAAGCAGGTTATGAAATAGAACCTGGTGAAATTGGTGGTAAAGGTAGTTATAATGCAATGAATTTTCGAGAAGTTAAAGAATTTGAACGAAATAAATTAGAAAATGAAATTAATAATCTATTTGATGAATAAAAGTATACCAAAGACAATGTTAAATAATTTAACAAAATTAAAAGTATCAATGATGATTATGATAGTTTAATTTATGAAATTAAACAATATTTAAAATATGAAAATAATTTTACATATTATGAAATAAACCAATTAACTAAATATTTAGATTTAGCGTAAAAAATGAAATACTACAAAATTATCACCACCATTCCTGGAGCAAAAGAATCAGATTTTAAAAATATGAGTTTAATTGAGCAAGAATTTAATGAAATGGTTTTTAAAATTAATCCTATTATGCAAAAAGGTTATGATTTGGTGAGTAGTCTGGAAAGAGAGTTATAAAAATATGTGAAATAAAATTAAAAAGAAAAAAATAAGTTTATTAATTGGTTTATGTTTTGTTCCAATCATTTTTCTTTTTTGTTTAACATTATTTGGAATAGGTTATTCAATTTTTATTAATTGAAAAGAAATGACAATATTTATAAATGAAATTAAGCAATTTAAAATATTATCTTGATGAAATTATATAATTAAAAATAAATACGGATTATTAATAACACTTGGGTTAAGTTTAGGTTTTTATTGCTGGTTTTTTTATTTTGTTTTATTTAGTAAAGTGAAGAGTAAAGAAACTGCAATTAAAACAACTGATAAAATAGATTTTGGGGATAGTAAATGATTAAGTATAAAAGAAATTGATGATATTAGTGAGAAAGTTAATATCAAAGATAATTATAAAAATACTGGTTTTATTTTTAAATGTAATAAAAATAAAAAAGATTTATTGTTTGACTTAAAAAATAATATTCATAGTGTTATTGTTGGTTCAACAGGAAGCGGAAAAACACAAGGAATAGTATAATTACAAACAATTTATTTAAACGGTAAATCAACGACTAAACCAACTTATGGTCAATAACGGATCCTAAAGGTGAATTGTATAATTTAACCAGTGGTTTTTTAGCGGAAAATGGTTATAAAATAAAAGTTATTGATTTTCGTAATTTAGAAAAAGGAAATACTTGAAATCCATTAAAATTAATTTATGATGACTTTATTAAAATATTAATGACAAATAAAGAAAAAGAAAAAATTAAATGAAAAGTAAAATATCAAGATAAAATTAGATCACTTAGTCGTATGTTAATTAATAAAAATATCGAAGATGAATTTTGGAATGATTCAGCAAGTATGATTATTAAAGGAATTATTTTGGCAATATTAGAAGATTATGAAGATAAAAAAAGCAAAAATAATTTAACAACAACAGAAATAGAAGAAAAATTAAACAAAGAATTATTTTTCAACAAATTTAATATTGCTTCTGTTGCTGCCATTGCTAGTCTTAAAAAAGATCTAGTTAAATTACTTAATAATCGAAAAAATACTAGCCTTGCAAAAATAACTGCGAGCCAGGCTTTGATTGATGGCAAAGAAAATCGGACATTAGATTCTATTTTAATGACTGTTGCAAAAAGTTTAGAAATATTTAACAATGATTTTATTCGGAATTTAACATCCCAAAATGATATTAATTATAATGATTTTATTGAATATCCAACAATTCCATACATCGTATTTAGTGACGAAAATGATAATTAAAAGGTCGCATGTAAAAAAATGGGGTGTGAAAATATCCAAAGAAATTTAATAAGAATAATAAACCATTTACTAAAATGGTTTTTTTTTATAAAACCATAATTATAGATTAATTTAATTGAAATAGAGAAAGGACAGCATCTTATTAATTTTTATAATAAAAACTTATAGCAACTTTTTGATGTCCTCTTTAAGTTGTTTACACATTTATTAAATATCTTAGAAATTTTTACAAAATTGTACTTGTTTTTTTCCAATTTAAGGTGTTGTCCTTTCTCTGTTCCTGTTATATTAATCTAATATTGGCACACTGATTAATTAAAATATGTTAATTTAATATTTTGTTTAATAACTAAACTAACTGTTCTTTGAAAACTTAATAGTATTTTTTGGTGTGCCATTTTTTTCTATTTTGCATATTTTAAATGTGCAAAAATTTATTTTTACTATATATTTAATATATTTATTTAAAAGACAAGGAGATAAAGAGGTAAAAAATAAAATATTAATAGTTCTCTCACTCTCTCATAAATAATTAGCTAATAACAAAATTAATATATTTATTAATAAATAAATTAGATTAAAAGTAAGTAAAAAATTATTAATAATATATTTATCTCAATCTCTATCATAAACAAACAATATAAATATATTAAATTAAATATTTTTGATAAACATATCTTAAAATTATATATAAAAAATAATGCTAAAAAAATATTTAATAATTTTAGATTAATAAAATACAAAAAAATAGGATGATAATTTAATGAAAGAATTTAAGACCAATTTAGGCAAGTTAATAAATGGTGATGCTTTATCTTTTGTCAAAACATTAGAAAATGATAGCGTTGATTTAATATTAACCGACCCACCTTATTTATATTATTTACCAACAAGGAAAAAAGAACAAATAAATTATAGTAAAATATCAAAAAGTATAAATAAATATATTAATGCTATCTATGATAATAATTTACATAATTCATTTGATATAAATACTTACTTAGATGAATTTTATCGAATTTCAAAAAATAAA
Organism: Spiroplasma endosymbiont of Antitype chi; assembly: GCA_964019725.1. GTDB lineage: Bacteria > Bacillota_I > Bacilli_A > Mycoplasmatales > Mycoplasmataceae > Spiroplasma. The sequence continues at coordinate 1,662,957 of OZ026467.1, forward strand.
TTTATGTTAATTTGAATGAATAGGAGACAAATTAAAGATTATTTAGATTGGGTTTATAAAAATAATATGAATTTTGATTTTTATTTTTGAGAAAAAACAAATCCAATGCCAACTAATAATTTTATTTTTCAAGATAAAGAATATTGTATGATTATTTATTCTAAAAAAGATCCAATACCAAACTATATAAAAAACTATGAAAATAAAAAAACAATATTTAAAAACCCAATAGGTTCATCTTATAAAAAAACAGAACACCCAACAGAAAAACCGTTAAATATATTTGGCGATTTGATTAAAAAACATAGCAAAGAAAATGATTTAATTTTAGATCCTTTTATAGGAAGTGGTACAACCGCACATGCTTGTGAACAATTAAACCGAAAATGACTAGGTTGTGAAATAAATAATAATTACTTTACAATGATACAAAAACGATTAAATAAAATACAACTTAAATTAAATTTTTAAAAAATGAATAACTTTCAATTAATTAAAAAAATAAATTATGTGGCAATTTTAATTGCCATGAAGTTGTATTATCACAAGTAATGCAAATACAAATTATTCCAAAAACATCAATCCCATTATTTTTAATCCCCATTTTTATAAGCAGATTTATTTTAAATTGATATTGGTGTTTCTTAATTGGATTTATGGGACATTTTCTATCTGATTTAACATTATGAGGTTTTACTTTGGGATCATTATGTTGAAATATTGGTACGGGTTTATTGGCCATTTTAATTAAAATAATTAATTGAATAAAAATAAATCATATTATTAAAATTATTCTTATTTTATTAGCAAACATAATTATTTATCTTCCGATTGATTTTATTCTTTTTTGATTAAATATTGGATTTTTAAATATAGAACAAATAATTATCGGAATATTAATTACAAATACAATATGTTTACCGATTTTATATTTTATAACATTAAAAATAATCAAAGTATTTAACAGTAAATAACGAAAGGAAGAATTAAAAAATATGGAATTAACAACTATAAAAGAATTAATAACTAAAAATGATATTGAAGATGAAAAAATAAAACTAAGGAATTCACTTAATGATTCTTTAAATTATTTGAAAGATTTTATATCAAAAATAACTGATAAAAATAATATTGATTATTTTAATTCTTTACAAAATAAAATCATTAATTACACAATTAATAATAAAAAAGATGCAGATAATGGTAGCGAATTAAAGTCTATTTTAAAAATGGAAGAAAAAAAATACTTAAATCCACTTTCTTCGTCAAAAACTATTTTAAATCAAGTAAGAAGAATTTTATTATTATTTGAAAAAGAAATTAGCAATAAATTTAAAGATTTAACAGATGAAATTTTACAAAAACAAGTTTATTGGTATGAAAAACAGAAACAAATAATTTTAGAAAATAAGAATTTAACTAATAATGTTGGAATTATTGATCAATTAATTAGTGAAAACGAATTAAAAATTAGAGGATTAAAACAAAAAAAAGAATATGATATTAAAATAATTGACATTGATAAAGTTCCTAATAAATTTATTAAAAAAGAACTTGATACAGACTATGTTTTAAATTGAATAAAAAATCAGCAAATTGAAAATCCTAAAATTGATGGATTAGAAATTAATTATAAAACAAAGTTTCATTATTAAATTATTTATGAAATTTATTGATAAAAATATTAATTTAAAATATGAAGCTGAATTTTGAAAAGATGAACATAGATATAAATTTAATAATAAATTTTTGCCGAGTGTTACACCAATAGTTAGTAATTATTTTAATACAAATTATTCTGATATTAAAGGTTCTGCATATTTTAATAAAGCAATAATTAGAGGAAATATTATTCATGAATTTGCATCAAGAATATTATACGATTGTGTTAAAAATGAAAACTCACGAAACAATATAAATCAAATATTAGAATTATTAAATGTTGAATATAATGAAATTAAAGAATTATTTCCATTAATAAAAAAGTTTAATAATTTTATTAAAAAAATTGAAAAAGAATTTAAAAAAATTATAGCAATAATAGAACAACCAATTTCAGATGGATTAATTTGTGGTACGCCCGATTTGGTTTATATGGAAAATAATAATGCTATTGTTGTTGATTTTAAAACTTGAAAAAATGTTGAACTTAAAAAAATTAAAATGGCACAATTACAAATTACGGGGTATGCACATTTATTAAAAGCCAATGGTATTAATATTGCTGATAAAGGCGAAATTTGAATTATAAATGAAAATGGAATTGAAAGAATTAATTTTAAAATAACAACTAAATTAAATTTAGAATGACAAGATGCAAAAGCACTATTTTTTAAAAATAGTGCAAATTTTAAAGAGGAGATTTAAAATGGAAATTAAAAATTATTTAGAACAACCAAATACGAAAAAATGATTAGATACAAAATTTAAAAATAAAAAAGAAAAAGATATTTTTGTCAAAAATATTCTTTTAATTTGAAATAAAAACAAATTATTCAGCAAATGTGAGTTAAATAGTATTTTATCAGCGTGTTATCAGGGTATGTTGTTAAATTTACCATTAGATCAAAATTTAGGTTTTATTTATGTTTTACCTTACTACAATGAAAAAGAAAATAAGTATTTAGCACAACTTCAAATCGGTTATAAAGGGTATATTCAACTTGCTATTAGAACTGGACAATATTTAACTATTAATGCTATTGAAGTTAAGGATGGTGAATTAAAAAATTATAATTTTTTAAAGGAAGAATATAATTTTAATTGAATAGAAGATAAAAACCAAAGAATTAAAAAAGAAACTATTGGATATGTCGCATATTTTAAGCTATTAAATGGTTTTGAAAAAACTTTATTTTGAACAAAAGAACAATGCGAAAGTCATTTTAGTAAATATTCACAAACTTATAAAAAATATGGAAAATTTATGGTTAGTGGTTTTGGCGACATGGCTCTTAAAACTGTTTTATCTACTTTATTAAAAAAATGAGGAATTATGAATATTGAAATGCAAGAAGCATATAAATATGATCAAACAGTTATTAATGATGACAACAATATAAATTATATTGACAATCAACAACTTATTAACATTGAATCAAACAACAATATTAATAATGAAAATGATAATGAAAAAAATAACAATTTTGATGAAAATGTTTTAATTAATGATGATTTAACATTAGAATAATAATTTTTAATGAATAATAAATATAAAACTCGCCCAATTCGTAATAAATTTTATCATACTACTGAATGAAAAAAAGTAAGGGATTATTACTTCACTTTAAAAATGGGTATTTGTGAAAGATGCAAAAAAGATAAGGGTTATTTAAATAAAGGAATAATAGTTCATCATAAAAAATATATAAAAGATCAAGATTTTATTAATTGAAATAAAGAAATATTATTATCAATAAATAATTTAGAGTTATTATGTTTAGAATGTCATAACAAAGAACATATGCGTGAAAAAGCATTTAACGATAACGCTGAAATTAATTTAGAAACTGGTGAATACATAATAAATAAAAAATAATTCTAAAAGTAAATATAAAAAAATAAAATTAAAAATTTTTTAATTTTGTTAATTAATGGAGGATATATGAAAAAGAAAAAATTAAATAAATACATAGTTAATAAATTAAATAAAATAATGCTTAGAAGTTACCCAGTATCATCAGATGAAATAACTAATGAACATTGAGCATTAAATACTAAAAAGAATTAATTATTTAAATAAAAAATGAATTAATAATAAAGTATTAAAAATTTCAAATATAAATATTATTTGTGCGGAAATTAGAGTTTATGAAAATACAGATTGAAAATTAAATTTATATCTTAAATTTGGTAATTAAGAGTTTTATATAGGTTATGTTTTATTGTCAAAATATTTTAACTTAAATTTAAAATGATATCAAATTGATGAATTTAAAGTTTTAATTATTGATTTTTTAAAAGATGAAGAAGCAGATTATTAGGTGATAAATTATACCAAGTTTATAAATATTGCCAACAATGTAGAAGACAATACATTCCTAGTGATTATGAAATTAAATATATACCATTAGAAACTTTTAAAAAAATAGAATCACATGGTCATTTTGATATGTCATTTAAATTTAATAGTTATTGTGACATTACAGAGCATAAACATAGTGGCATAACTATAAAAGATTATTCGGAGGCAATAAATTATGAATAAAAGATACTTATTAGTAATAAAAAGTAAATATGTTGGTTTTAAAACAGAATTCTTTTATACACTGGAAGAAGCAAAATTAAAAAACTAGTCAAGTTGATATTGATGCTATTTGAGAAATAAGTGATGAAGATATTAAAAAAGCAATAGATGAAGTTATAAATAATCCATTATGAAATCAACTATTTAATAATTTATTAAAAAATGATTAAAGGATATAAATAATTATGTGAAAAGATGAAGATGGCAAAGTTTATACCGAAGAAGATTTGTTTAATGAAGCATTAGAAAAATGTCATTCAGAAGAAAGTGCTTATGACTATATTGATACTTTAATTGAAAAAAATAATTTGGAGGAACTTTAAAATGAATATAACAGAATCAATTAAATTTAACAAACTACAAGAAAAAAAACGAAACACTTAAAAAAGAACTTACTGAATCAGATAAAGAATATGGAATCTTGTTAGCAGACAGAGATAAATTATAAATGTATCGGCATAATCAATTAAAGAAAAGTGATATAACTTTACACTATATTGAATGTAATGAATGTGAATCAGAGGAGTTTTGCGATGATAATAATTTATTTAAAGTAGTTAATGAATTTGAACATGATGAAAATTGTTCAGATTATGGAAATATATTAAATTTAGATATTAGATGTATTATTAAATATAAAAAATATGAAAGTTTAGAGGAATAGTTATGCCAAATTACCTAGTAAGGATGTGAAATAATGATTTGTAATGTTTGTAAAAATAATGGTTATTCTGGCAAATCTTTTATAATTAATGATAATGGTAAATTAGCATGAAATTTAAACTATAAAAAAGAAATAATATTATATGAATAACATTGATTAATTACCCATGAATTAGAAAATAAAATTTCAAAAATATAAAATTGAAATAAAAATAATCTTAAAAAAGATAGTTAATTACCAAGTAAAGAAGAAAAAAATAATAATTTGTCAAATATAAAATATTAGAAAAAAGAAAGGTAATTATTATAATAAAAAAAAGATTATTCAAAACTTAAAACAAAGTTTAATGGAAAAATAATTATTGATTGTATTAGATATAAGCAAGAGTTTGCAATTTCAAATTCAGAATTATTAACGCTTAATAAATTTTATAAATGCTAAAAATATAAAAAAATAAATTGAGGTAATTAAATATGATAAAAAAAATTTATCTAAATCAAAATTTAATTTTGCAAGAAAAAAATAATATGATTTATATCTTAATAAATAAGAAAAAAGATTGTGTTGTTTTAAATAAAAATTACTTAGGTTTATCAAGTTATCAAAATTATTTTAGTTTAAAAATTGATGAAAATAAAAAATATGTAGTACATAGTGGCGTTAATAATAAAAGTGGTAATATTGTGGGAAAAAATTTAATTTTATCTTTTGAAAAATTAAAACAAGAAAACAAAAAACAGTTTAATTCGCAAAACAAAAATGTTGCTAATAATGATTTATTAAATGAATATAATAGTCATTATGAAAATACTAAAACCCAACAAAAAGAATTAACATCAGAAGAATTAAAAAAATTATTAGAAGATTTAGAAAATATTGATAATCCTAATTATTGAGATAACGGTTTTTATTTAGGATACAACAAATATGAAAAAAAAATAATTTAATAAATATACAAACATTATTTTAAATTTATAAAAAAAGAATTTTAATAACTATATTAAAATTACTTTACTTTTTATTTTAATGACGGTATGATGTTATCGATTTAATATCAAATAATTAAGTGATTATACAAATTAAATTATATTTTTACCCCCCTATTGTACCTTATTTTAAAGGTATTTTGGGCTACCGAGGGCTGGGGGCACGTGCACACAAAAGGCAAAAATTTTATGGTGGGATGAAATAAATTATGTAAAATAATAAAAAAACATTTAAAAATAAGGGGTTTTATTAATGGAAAGCAAAACAAGCAATGAAAAATTGGTAAAAAATAGCTTAAAAATGAATAAAAATAACCCGAAAATAAATAAAAATAAAGCAATTTTAAACGAAAATGAACTAAATTTAAAAGGTGAAAAAGAAATAAATAATCTTTTTAAAGATTATAAAAAAATATTAATTAATAATAATGTTGATTTAGATAGGTCAAAAATTAATTTCCTTAAAACATTTTGTAAAATTGAATGATTAATTTATGATATGGATAAAAAAATTCGCCAATTAGATAATTATTATATTGATGTTGAAAATATTCGCGGGAATAAAAGACAAGAAAAAAATCCAATTTTGCCGGAATATAATGCAATGTTAAAAAATTATAAAAGTCACTATATAATTATTGAAAAATGAATAAAAGAAAGTAATGAAAAAATTGAAGTATCGCCTATATTACAAACAAACAATAATCTATTAGATGAAATTATACAATTAGAAGAAAAATAATTTATGATTGAAAAAACGATAAATAATAAAACTAATTTAGAATTATATAATGAGTGAATTAAAAAAAACAAAGATATTGTTTGTTTGAAAATTAAAAAGATAGTATCTAATTTAGTTAATGAATTAAAAAATAGTAAAAGGTTTTATTTTAATAAAAAACAAGCAAATGGTGCAATAATTTTTATAGAAAGATTTTGTCATCTTTCAACTGGTGAATATGCAGGACAAAATTTTAAATTAGAATTATGACAAAAAGCATTTATAGAAGCATTATTTGGTTTTTACGAAAAAGAAACTAATATTCGTAGATTTAAAGAAGCATTATTGGTTGTTGGTAGGGGGAATGGTAAATCAACCCTAGCATCTGCTATTGCTTTAAAATGTTTGTTATTAGATAACGAAAAAAGAGCAAGTATATATACGGTTGCAACAAAAAAAGAACAAGCAAAAATTATTTTTGATGAAGTTAAGAGTATGATTAGACAAGAAGAATGATTAAATAGTAAATTAAAAATAACAAGGGATAAAATAGAATTTTTAAGAGATTGATCACATTTTCAACCATTAGCATCAGAAGATAAAACATTAGATGGTTTAAATCCATATGTAGTAATTTTAGATGAATTGGCGGCTATGAAAAAAAGAGACTTATATGATGTTATTAAATCAGCAACATCAAAAAGAAAAAATACATTAATGCTTTTAATTACAACAAGCGGGAGTGCTCGTGAGAGTATTTATGATGAGAGATATGAATATGCTGAAAAAGTATTAAATAATATTTATCAAAACGATAATTTTTTACCTTGAATATATGAATTAGATAATTTTAATGAATGAAAAAAATTTAAAAATATATATAAAGCAAATCCAAATCTTGGTATTTCTAAAAATATTGAAAAGTTAAAAGAAGAATGAGAAACAGCAATTAACCAGCCATTACAACAACCTAGTTTTTTAACTCGTCATTGTAATATTGCTTCTCTACAAGAAACTTCATTATTTAATTTTGGATCTTTACAAGAAAAAAATAATAAAAATGTTAATTTAGAAGATTATTTAAAAGATAAATATTGTACTGTCGGTATTGATTTATCACAAACAATGGACTTAACTGCCGTTGTAATTTTAATACCCGAAAAAACTGGTGAGTTTTTTATTTTGCCACATTTTTTTATTCCCCGAGAAAGAGCATATGAAAATGAAAAAGAAGACAAAGTTTTATATTCTGTTTGAGAAAAACAAGGATACATAACTTTTACACTTGGATCCGCTGTAAATAGAGATGAAATAATTGATTATATTATTGAAACTATTAAAAAATATAATTTAATTTGTGTAAAAATTGGATATGATAGATATTATGCAGATTATATAAAAGAAAAATTAGAACAAAACGGTTTTTCTAATAGAACAGAAATTGTCACAAATGGTATATATACAATATCACCGTTAATAAAATCGATTGCTCCATTATTTTATGATGATAAAATTATTTATAATAATCATCCTATTTTTAAATGAAATTTAGATAACACAAAACTTATAACAGATAGTAAAGAAAATGTTATGCCAATTAAAAAAAGTTCACGCAAAAGAATTGATGGTTTTATGGCACTATTATTTGCTTATAAAATGTATATAAATAATGAACAACATTTTAAAATTTATCAAACAGATATCGGGAAAAATTTTAATGATTAATTAATTTTAAAGTACAATTTTTTATAAAAAATTGTACTTTTTTAAATAATGATGGTATCATCGTGACGACTTAAATTAATTCATTTAAGTAAGGAGGGTAATAAAATTGCTCTGTGATTTAAGAAAAAACAAAAAACAATAAATAATAATTTATCCAAAAAACAAAATTTTATGTATATTAATCATGACTTTAAAACTTTTTTATCAAATTTTACTAATAATTATGAAATTGATGTTGTTAAAAGTACAATTAATCGAATAGCTAGTGATATTGCCCAGTTAAAAGCAATACCACAATGTGTCGAAAAAGAAAATATTAAAACTACAAATAAATATAATTTAAAATATTTATTAAATGTTAGACCAAATTCAGTAATGAGTGCATATGATTTTTATTATAAAATAACAACTAATTTGTTTTTGCAAGGAAATACTTTTATTTATATTCAATGAGAAAATGAAAAAATTAATTCTTTAATTTCTATTGAGTATGATTTTTTAGAAATTTTATTCGATAAAAATAATCAATATTTTATAAAGTTTTATTTAAATAACACAAATTTAGTATTACCATATGATGATTTAATACATTTACGAAAATTTTATAATAAAGGATTATTCGGAGAAATTCCAAATAAATCATTAGAATATTCAACAAAATTACTAGAAGAGATGATTAATTCCTCAATTAATAATTTAAAACAATCAGGTAATTTAAAAGGTATATTAAAAGTTAATAATATAGTTGCCCCAGAACAATTACAAGAAAAATTAAAAGAATTTGTAGATAATAATTTACAAAATAAATATCGCGGTTTTGCCATTTTAGACAATGGTCTAGATTTTCAAGAAGTAAATTGTAATATTTCTAACTTAAATAAAGAACAAATGGAGCAATATCGAAATAATATTTATAACTTTTATAATGTTGCTTCTGAAATTGTTAATGGAAAATATAGTCCAGAGCAATATCAAGGTTATGTTAGTTCTGTTATTCAACCATTATTAACACAATGAGAACAAGAATTTAGTTTTAAAATTTTTAGCAAAAAAGAATTAGAATTAGGAAACTATATATCATTTTCAGCAAAACGAGTATTATTGGGAAATTTACAAGATAAAACAGCATATTATGCAAAAATGTTAGAGCATAGTGTTTTATCGCCAAATGAAGTTAGAAATCAAGAGGGATATGAAAGTGTTGGGGGATTAGATATTTATGGAATGACAAAAAATTCTGATTGGCAAGAAAGAGAACGACTTAAAAATAAAAATATAGGAGATAAAAGTGAGCAAAATAATTAATAACGAGATTAATAAAAAAATTAATTTTAAAGTAAAAAATATTATACAAACAAATGACGATGGCATTAAAGAAATAATTGGGATTGCTAATAAATATAATGTTATTGATTATCACGGTGACATTACTGACGAAAATAGTTTTATTGAAACTATTAAAGAAACACCAGCAGTTCCGTTATTATGAGGTCACGAACATAAAAGTCCAATTGGAATTGCATACTTGGAAAGTAAAAAAGACGGATTATGAGCTAAAATGCAAATTAACACAAATATTACAATTGGAAAAGAAGCATATGAAATTTCAAAACAAATGCATAAAAGCAATCGGCCAATGCAATTAAGCATAGGATATACAACAATAGAAACAGAAGATAAAGAAATAAATGGCAATATTGTTAGATACTTAAAACAAGTTGAAGTAAACGAAGTTTCGTTAGTTCCGTTGGGTGCAAATCCCAAAAGTGAAGTGCAAGAAATTAAAAGCAAAAATATTAATAATTTTAATATTTTACAAAAAGAAACGTTAAATCTAGAAATAGAAGAAATTTTGCAAGGAGATAAAAATAACAAAATGATAAAAAATTTAAATGATAAATTAAAAGAATTAAGAAATCAAAAACTAATAAAAAAAGAAGAATTAAACTTATTAAAAAAAGGTATTGAAACAAAAGCGGATGTGTCTGATGAAGATGTAAAAAAAGTTAAAGAACTTGTTAAAGAAATTAATGAAATTACAACAGAATTTAATCGTTTAGAAATGATTAAAAATGAAATTGAACAGGAAGTTATTGAAGATAATCAAACAGAACAACCAAAAAAATCTCGGAATATTGAAAATTTTTATAATTATAATAATTATGAAAATAAAAGTATTTTGCAAAATACTGACGATGTTCTAAAATCAAAAGAATATAAAAATGCTTGATTAAAAAAATTACAACACAAAAAATTAACAAATCAAGAAACTAAGTTTTTACAAATCGGAACAAATTCAAACGGAAACCAAGATGCTTCACCATTGGTGCCAACAACAATATGAGAAAGTATTATTGCAAAATTACAAGGTACATCTGATTTAATTAAAAATGTATCAGTTTCAAATATTGATGGTTTTTTAAAATTTGCTATTAAAAAAAATGAGAATGTTGGAGGAAAATGAAGCAAAGAAGGTGAAAAATTAACTGGAAAACTTGATTTTGAATCAATCCAATTAAATGGATATAGATGAGGAACAATGATAACTATTTCAGAAAGTGCAGAAGCAATGACAATAGATAATTTTGAAAAGTTTATTATTGATAGTTTAGCAATAGAAGTACAAAACGCCATTGAATATGCTATTGCAAAAGGACAAGGATCTGCAAAACTTGAACCACAAGGAATAATTACTAATACTAATATTCTTAAACATAAATTAGCACAAACTGAAAAAAATATTTCTTATGATACAATTCAAAAAATTATTTCTTTACTTCCAACTGGTTATCATAACAATGCTAAGTTTATTATGAATAAATCTACTTTCTTTACACAAATTCAAGCAATTAAAGATAAAAATGATAGACCAATTTGAAACCACACAAAAAGTGATGAAACATTAAAATACAATATTTTTGGTTATGATGTTATTTTATGCGATGAATATCCAGAATATTCAGAAACAGAAAAATCAACATTTATAACATTTGGAGATTTAAGTCAATATAAATGAAACTTTCAAAAACAATTAAACATTACTAAATCAATAGACTTCTTATTTGATCAAGATTTAATCGCGTACAAAGCAACATTCATTGCCGATGGAAATACTGTCGCAAAATGAGCATTTGTTAATGTAGTAAGAGAATAAAAGGAGAAAAAATATTATGCCAGTAGAAACAACAATAGAATTTTTAAATTATATTAAATTATTGTTGAGATTAGAAGAAAATGATAAAAGTTTTGATAAAGAACTTAAAACATTAATTTTATCGGCAAAAGAAATTTTATTAACTGCCGGCATTCCTATCATTGTTATTAATTATGATAAAGATGAACAAATAAAAGATATCATAGGTATTTATTGTAAACATAATTTTGGTCGAGAAATTAATGAATTACCAGATTTATTTTATTGGCATATTAGACAATTAAAATTTAAAAATTGAGCAAAATGAATAAAAGAAAATTTAATGACAAAATAATATTAATTTTTAAGAAAACTATTAAAGATGAAATTAATCGCCCAATTTTAAAAGAAAAATATCGAAAAAATATTTTTGGAGAAATATTATCTACACATATTAATGATTATTTTATTGCTAACCAAGAAACATTAAAAATGGAACATAAAATTATTATTTATAAACACAATTTTAATAACGAAAATTATGTTGAAATAAATTTATTTGGAAATAATAAAGAATTTTTTATTAAAAGAATATATGATCCTAAAAATGATTACTTAGAATTATTTTTAACAGATAATATTGGAGAATAAAAAAATGAAGAAAAAATTTAATTCTTTAAAAGATATAACATCAGAAATGGTTTCATCTATTCAACAATATACATTTGATATTCAAAATAAAATAAAAAATGAAGTTATTAATACTGGAAATAAAATTTTAGCAGAAATAAAAGAAAAAGTTCCGATTAGCAAAAACAATAAAAATCATTTACAAAATTATTTTATTTTAGAAATTAAAGAAAATGAAGATGAAATAATTGCTTACATAAGAGCAAAGAAAAAGTATCAAATAGTTCACTTAATTGAATTTGGTGTAAGACATTATTGGTCTGGAACACAAATTATAGCACGGCCGTTTATGCGACCCGCATATAACAACAATATTAATGAGTTTATAGAAAATATAAAAAATATTATTAAAAATGGGGTTTAAAATTAAATGAATTACTCAATACAAAAAAATTTAAAATTAATAAACGGGTTAATTTCTAAAAATTATTTTAAAATACCTATTTTTTATAATTTTGGTAAAATAGATGATAATAATTTATCAAATTACATTACATACTACGATATTACTGATCAAAGTATTTTATACGCAGATAATATTTCATATGTGAAAAAACAAATAATTCAAATATCAATTTTTACACAAGAAAGAAATTTTTTATTAGAAGAGGAATTAGAACAAATATTAGAAAATAATAAAATCATTTTCAAAAAAATACAAAATTATTATTTAAATGGTGAAAAAATTTATATAACAATATATGAAGTTTATTTAATTAATACAAGAAATTAATTAAAAGGAGAAAAAATATGAACAAAGATAATTTAATTGATTTTGGACTTTCAAATGTTCATTATGCAATTATTAAAACAATAGATAATAAAATCAGTTATGAAACACCAAAAGCAATTAAAGGTGCTGCTAGTTTAGCGTTAAATATTGCTGAAAATACAACCACTATTTATGCTGATAATATTCCCTATTATATTGCTCATTCTAATCAAGGTTATACTGGAACATTGACTATTATTAAACCAAGTGATACATTTTTAGAAGAAATTTTTGGATTACTAAAAGATAAAAATAATATTAGATTTGAAAAATCAAATATTCAACCAAAAGAAATGGCATTGGGTTTTGAAATTGATGGTGACACCGAAAAACGAAGAATATGACTTTATCGGGTTAATTTAAAAAGGTCTAATGAAACACACAATACAAAAAATGAAAATGTTGAAGCAGATACTTATTCATTTGAATTTAATGCCCTACCCAGAGCAGAAGATAATATTATTAAAAGTTATATTAGTGAAAATACTAATAAAAATATTTTTAATAGTTGATTTAATAAAGTATATAAAGAAAATAGTGAAATACATTCTGAAATAATTAAAATCAATATTAGTAAAATTAATAAAATAGACAAACCAATTATTCATGTTGCAAACGCAGCAATTACAACACCAGAAGAATTAAAATCACAATTTAAAGATGTTGTTTTAAAAGCAGCAAAAGCAGTAAATAGTTCTTTAACCGAGAATGATTTTGATTACTTTATTGAAAGTAAAAGTGAAGACTGACCAATTAATATTACAAATGATAAAACTGTCGAAGTTCAAATTGAAGGTAAAAACAACGCTATTGGTCAAACAAATCCGATTGATGTTGTAATTAAAAATTATTAAAAAATATTTAAGAATTTAAAGGAGTTAAATATGAACAAAAAAATTAAAGTTGGGAATGTTGATATAAATATTAATACAAGTGCTTATTTTTTAGTAATTTATGAACAATTAACCGGTAGTGATTTAATTACTGATTTTGAAAAAATAAAGAATGAAAAATTTTCATATAAACAATTATTAGATATGTTGTTTTCTTTTGCATATAATTATGATAATAATTTAGATTATAAAGAATTTTTCCAAAATATCCCATTATCAGAAATTATAAATGAAAAATTTGTAACAAAATTAAATAATTTAATAGCAGAGGTATTTATTTCAAATAATAATATTAATGAAAAAAAGTAGTTAATCAAAATTTAAATAAAAATTGAACTCATACTTTTATTTGTTTAATTAAAGAATGTGGTTATTTAGTTAGTGATTTAAAATTATTTACCTTAAAACAATTTTTAAATATTATCGCTTTACATTCAGAAAGGTATCAAGATGTTAATAATTTTTCTAAAAAACCAACACAAGAAAAAATAAATAAAATATTTTTTGGAGGTTAAAATTTAATGGCAGAACAAATCAAAGGAATGCATCTTGAAATTAGTACAAATTTATCAAATATAAATACAGAAGTTAAAAAATTAGCCGATACTGTTAATCTTTCAAATCGAAAACTTGCTAATCTTGATGCTAATTTAAAATTTAAAAATGGCAAAGAACTTGATAATTTAAGAAATAAAATTGTTGAATATAACAAAAATATTGAAAATACAGTAAAACAAAAACAGCAATTAATTAATAAAATAAATGAATTACAAAAAAATCAAAAAGAATATTTAAATCAAATTAAAAAAACCGAAATAGCACTTAAAAATGCAACAGATGAAAAACAAATTAAAAAATTAAATGTTGAATTGTCTCAATTACAAAAGAAATTTAATGCAATACCAAGGGAAATTGAATTTACAAATTTAACTATTGATAGGATTGATCGTAATATAATTAAGTTTAATAGCGACTTAAAAGAAACTAACAAACAACTATCTAAAATAAGTGGCGATAAATTTATTAAATTTGGAAACAAATTATCAGATATAGGTAAAAAATTAAGTGCTTATATTACAATACCGTTAATTGGTATTAAGGCTATTTTAGGAAAAATAACAAAAGATACGATTTTATTTGGTGAAGAATTAAATAAAACAGCACAAAAAATTTATATTTCAACTGATAATTTACAAAAATTTATATTTATTGCTAAAAAGATTGGTTTAGAAACTGAAAATATTGAAATTTTATTTCAAAAACTAAATAAAACAACCTATGAATTGTCACAAGGCATTATTAATGAAAGTACTGATGCATTTCAACAATTAGAAATTAATATTAAAAATACTAGTGGGGAATTAAAAAATACTGAAACTATTTTTTTAGAAACAAAAAATGCACTATCTAAAATAACAAATGAAACAGAAAAAAATAACTTCATTTTTAAAATTTTTGGTTATGAATTAGGTAGTAAAATTGCTCCGTTATTATTAAAAAGTAATGAGGAAATAAAAAATCTAACTAATAATTTTAAAAATTTAACATTAATTTCAAATGAAAATATTAAAAAATCGACAGAATTAAGTAATAAATGAAGTGAATTAACACAAAAACTATCAATAATAAAAATGGAATTAGCAATAGGTTTATTCCCTATTTTTGAAAAGTTTGTTAATTTTATTGATAGTAATTTAATACCTTCGATTAAAAAAATAACTGATACTTTTAATTCATTAAGTGTTAGCCAAAAAGAATTAATATTTAAAATTTTAGGTATATTAACAGTTATGGCACCCACTGTATTAATATTTGGAAAATTAATATCTATTGGAGGTTTATTAATAAACACCATTAATTTATTAAAAACAGCCTTTTTGGGGTTATCATCTTCAATGGGTGCGATCGGGAATAGCAATAAGTATTGTTGGTGCTTTATTAGTACCTTTATTATCCCAAAATGAAGAATTTAAAGAATTATTAAAAGAATTAGGGAATATTTGTAAACAATTATTAATTCCAGTTATTGAATTACTTAAAAATTTATTTCAAGCATTAATGCCAATTTTAAAACCAATTTTTACAATATTTAATGGATTAGCATCTATATTTGCTAAGATTGGAAAAGCGATTATAACTTTTTTAATACCTCCATTTAATTTTTTAATTAAAATTTTAAATAGTATTATATGATTAATAAATAAAGTATTAACAGGGCTAAAATATTTAACATTCGGATTAGTAAATGTTCAAATTCCATCATTACCAGAAATTCAAAAACCAGCATTACAACAATCAACTCTTAATACAAAAAATATAAATAATAGTAATACATTTAATAATAATTTTAATATTTCAAATAATATGGATATTGAAGAAACAACAAATCAAATTCTTAGACAAATAGGAAATAAAATAAATAGGAGTTAACATTTTATGATAGTTAGAACATTTAAAATAAAAACAAGTAATAATGAAATTATTGACTTACAAAATACTAGTAATATATTAACCATTTCTTTTAATAATCTTGGCATTGGTTTTAATAATTCTTTTTTAAATGTTAAAAATAACTTTATTTTAGAATCAAATAAAAAAATATTAAATGAATTATCCTTAAAATTATTATTTATAAACCCTAACGCATATCAAAAATATCGTGATTTTATTGAAAAAATAAAATATGAGCTTGCTAACTCTGAATCATTAAAATTAATTTATGGTGTTACATATAATAATAACTATAATGAATATTATTGTGATGTATATATTAAAAATATCGGTAAAAATGAATTAAACCAATTCAATAATTTAGAAATTGATTTTATTTTAGAACAAGTTTCTAATTGAAAAAAAGAAATTCAAATTGAGTGGGAATTAATTATTGATACAAGTGGCGGAAAAAAATATAATTATAAATTTGGAGCATTTAAATACACAAGTATTTATGATCAAACAAAGAAAATTAAAAATAACAGTGATTTACCAGCAAAAGGCGAAATAATTATAAATGGTGCATCAATAAATCCACATATAAAACTTCTTAAAGATAATAAAAAAATTAGCGAATGTAAAATTTATGAAACAATCAAGGAAAACGAAGCAATTATTATTAATACAACTATTAAAAATCAAAAAATTATAAAAGTTATTAAAGATAAAAACAATAAAATTAAACAAGAAATTAATATTTACGAAAAACAAGATTTTAATTTAAATACATTCTTTACAATACCAATCGGAGAATATAAAATTAAATATTTTAATGATCTACCAAAATCAACATTAGCAGGGGGGTTAGAAATAAAATACTATGAAGAATATTTATCAGTCTAATTATCTTAATATTAATATTTTTTCACAAATTAATTTAAACTTTAAAGATAATAGTGTTGTCGAAAAGTATAATATTTATGAAGATATTTATGTTTTACAAATTTCAGAATTTACATTAAACAAAAATAACATAAATGCCGTTATTGGTGATTATGTTTATATAACTAATGATATTAATCAAAAAATATATTTAGGAATAATAACAAATATCGAAAATATTGAAGAAAATAAATCTTGCATAGTTAGTTGTAAACCAATAATTGGAATATTTGATTTTAAAATATTAGTTAAAAATAATATAAATGAACTTGCTTGGAACAGCTTAAATACAATTTTTTATAATTATTTTAATCAAGATAGTTTTTTAAAGGAATTTTGAAAAAATAACTTAATATTAACTAATAAATCAAATAATAGCAAATATACATTTATACAAGATAATCAATCAGAAATAAGTTTTTTTGATTTTTATAAAATTATTTATAACCAAACAAGAAATTATTTATCTTTTGAATTAGATATTAAAAATAAAAAAATTAATATAACTTTTAATTCGCCAAATAACGAAAAATATTATTTAAAAGATAATATTAATAATATTTATAATTTGAAAATAGATGACTTTTATAAACAAGCAATTAATAAATTAGATATTTATGATGAAAATAATAACTTTAAAGAAAGTTTTTATTTATTTAAAAATAATGAAATTATTAATAATAAAAAAATAGAAAATTTAAATAAAATTTTAAATATTTGAAATAATAAAATTTCATCAAAAACAATACAAATTCCAATTGAAAATAAAAAAATAACATTAGAATTAATTAAAAATTCTCCCACCGGTACTAAAATTACAAGAATAAATGATGAAGAAATTTATTTTATAAAAATGGAAAACAAAGAAAAGCCTATAGAAAATTGACTTCTTTCCATATCTGGTCATTGGGAAGGAAAAACAGTTTTTCAATTTATATATAATGCTGGTGTGTTTGGGGAGAAAATAATAATTTATTATCAAAACAATGAAAATACTTGAAATGAAATAGCAAAATATAACATTTTTAATTGAAATGAATTTTTAGAATTAGAAAAATTTACAACAAAACCACAAACAGAATTAAAAAATTTAGAGGATGTTAAAAAATATATTGAAAATATTAAAAATAGAAATGATATTAAAAATAGAATTTTACCGATTATAAATAAAACTGCTAAATTAGATAAAAAAGTTAATATATTTGATTATGCTAAACAAGAATTACAACAAAGCAAATATTCACATTCAATAGAATTTGATATTAATAAAAATAAAAATATTTTAGATTTAAACAAAATAAAATTAGGCGATAAATTTATTCTATATTTTAATAACAAAGAATATGAAACAATATTATCCGCAATTCAATTTGAAAATAACAAAAATACCATTCATTTAGTGTTCGGAAAAGCAAGAATTAATTTTATTGATATGTTAAAAACAAAAAATATTTAATTTTAATAGGCAATTTTAATCGTCTTTTTTATTTGACATTATATTTTAATGACGGTATGATGACACACGACCAAATGAGGTGAATAAAATTGGCAGTCCTAGGAAAAACATTTAATAATCATAATATCGAAGCAGTAGATGACGCAAACATACAAAATTATTTTTTATCAAATAACACCAAAGATAAGGCTGGAATTATTAAAAATAACGAAAAAGTACTTTATACGCAAAATAATAACAAAATAACTTTTAATCAAAATTATATTTTAATTTATGGCAGATTATTAGAAATTGAAGAAAATACAGAAATAGAATTAATTCAACCCAGCAATCCAAATGAAACTTATTATGGATATGTAATAATAAAAATTAATTTAGGACAATCTGATCCAGTTAATTTAGAAATTAAATACAATAACGGCTCAAGCCCAAATTTACAAAATGATAATCTAATTGATAAAGATACTGGTATTTATGAAATAGCATTAATTAGTTATCAAGCAACATTAAATAATATTACAAATATTAAAGAATTAATAAATTACATTGAAACAGACCGGTTAATTAAAAATATAAATGAAATTAAGAGCATTAAACAAGAATATGAAAAAATGAACAATGAAATCACTAATACTGATCAAAAAGCAAAAAATATAGAAACAAGAATAAATAATGAAATTATTAATATCAAAGGGAGATTTAATGTTTAATGGAACAAGTACTTGAAATATTTGCAATTATATTATCATTATTAACCGGTGGAGGAACCGGAACTATTGCGGTGTTATTAAATAAGAAAAATAAAAATATTAAAGAACAAAATGCTAATTTACAAAAAGAAAATGAAAATATTAAAAGCGAATTAAAAACAATTAACAAAGAAATAACAAATATACAAAATATAAACAATATTTACATTAAAGAATTTAACGAATTAAAAAGCGAAATTCAATTATCCATTTTGCGAATTGAAACAAAATTAGATATTATGACTGTTAATTTCAACAACAAATTATCAAACAATAACGAAATAAATATCAAACATAAACAAGGATATAATAAAAATGAAAAATAAAAAAATTAAACTATTCTTTTTAAAAATACTATATTGAACTATTCACGGATTAACACTAGGATTGCCAGCACTATTAGCGCAATTTAATAAATTACTAATTAAATTAAAAGATAAAATTAAAAAAGAATGTGATCAATTAGATGATGAAAAAATAGAAACAATAATCAAAAATGATGATGACACAAAATAAGGAAAATAAAAAATGGGAATTAGAAAAATAATATTTGATAACGGCGATATTTTTTTAGCAAAAGACCAATCGATATTATACGATTTATTATTAAAACAACAAACAAAAACACTTTTACCCAATGGCGAAACTATATACCAAAATTCAATAGGTTTTTTAATCCAAAATAAAAGTGAAAAACTAAAATATAAATATAAAACAACAGATGGCGGTGTTAAATTTACTTTTAATCCGCAATTATATTTAAGTATTTGTGGTCGCATTATTAAATTAGAAAAAGATTATAAATATCTTTTTGACCGAAATAACATAGAACATAATGAAACTTATTATATTGTAATTAGAGTTGATTTAAATAAAGAAGCAAAAATAATTAATGATGAATTAAAAGAATTTAGCAATCCTATTGAAATAAAAATAATTAATACAGCATTGGGATTAATCCAAGATAATTTAAACCAAAAATCAAATGATGGTATTTACGAATTTCCATTAATAAGTTTTAAAGCAAAATTTAAACAAGATATTTATGCTCTTGAAACTATTGAAAATATCAAAGATGAAAGTACATATTTATTACCCCTTTTAATGGAATCAAATCGCAACCCATCAAAGTTACTAACAATCACCCAAAAAATTAAAGAAGAAAAAGAACTATTACAAGAAAAACAAAACCAACTAAAAAATATTAAAAATTATTTAACAAATTTAGAATATATAAAAAAACAAGAATTAGATGAACTTGAAATATATATTAAAAATAGCGGTATTTATCAAATAGAACATTTTACAAAAGTTTATCCAAATGATAATCCATTTAAATCTGTCGATAATAAGTGATATGTTATAATATGGCGTGGTGATGAAAAAAATGATTGAAAAATCATTAAATTTCAAAATAATATTAAAGTGAATGATAGTATAGAAATTGATGTTCAAAACAATAATAGACTTAGACTTGGGAAATTTGGCCATTTAATGATAAATTCTGGTGGTTTTTATTGAGGCGAAGCTCCAATATGAAATAATAAAAATATTAAATCAATTTATCGTTGAAATGGAACAGAAAATCCCAATATAAAAGGTAAAACTATTTACTTTTTTGAAAAAATTAAAAATTAAATATCTACTTATATTTTTTAAATAAATTTCTTACTAACTAAGAAAACTTTAATTTTATCAAAAACTCTTTATTTTTAAATAAAAATTTTATTTTATTAGGTTTTTGAAAAAATATTATTTTACATAAAACCTATATTATATAATGGCTGACCTAATTAATCATTTTAGCCAAAAATAAAAAGGAATTAATTCTATATAAATATAAAAATATATTCCTATATTTTTTAATTTGTAATTTTCCCAGTTTTAGAATCTATATTTGGAATTTGTGGTTCATTTTCTCCATTTCAACGATAAATTGATTTAATATTTTTATTATTTCATATTGGAGCTTCGCCTCAATAAAAACCACCAGAATTTATCATTAAATGGCCAAATTTCCCAAGTCTAAGTCTATTATTGTTTTGAACATCAATTTCTATACTATCATTCACTTTAATATTATTTTGAAATTTAATGATTTTTCAATCATTTTTTTCATCACCACGCCATATTATAACATATCACTTATTATCAACCGATTTAAATGGATTTTCTTGTGCTGCTATTCATTCTAATTTATTACTATTTATAGTTTTGCTGTTTTTTTCTTTTAATTCCGCTAATTTTTCTGATGTTAATGCACTATTATTATCGCATGCAATTAAATTGCTACTTCCGCTGGTAATAAAACTAATTATCACTAAAATACTTAATGTTTTTTTCATTTTTTCTATTCTTCCTCAATTATAAAATAACTGCCCACAGTATTTGTAATAATTTTTCAACCATGTTTAGGATTATATAAAAAATTATTATTTATTTCGTTAAAATGATTGTAAAGAATATTGATTAGAGTATTAATATCATCATCAGTAATTGATCCGCCCCAACCACTATGATCTTCTCTGTTAAAATTAGTAATTTCTGATTTAATTTTATTTTTAAATTCTTGATAATTATTTGCATTTTTATAAATTTGTTTAATTTTATTTCATTCATTAATATTAATATCTAATTTTAGTTGATCATGAGCTAAAAATTTATAGTATTTTTCAATTTCATTATATTGATTATGTGATTCATGTTTAATAACTTTTGTATTGCCATCATGACTACTTAATCATCAAATTATTGATGTTCCCGCAATTACTAATCCCCCAATTACTAATGATAAACCTAAAGTTTCGGGAGCTAATGCTGCGGCAGTGCTGGCCTCTGCTCCAATAACTGCCCCTTCAGTGGCCACAACTGCAGATCCTTCTGTAATTGATAAAGTTTCAGCCGCTGTTAAACTTTCTGCTACAGTACTTTCTGATAAAAGTGGCGTCATTTCTACTGCTTCTCCCGTTACTGTTGAAACAACAGTACGACTAGTTGATAAACTATTTTTGATATAATTAGCAGTAGTTGATAAACCTTTTATTGGTGATATTCCAGTCATTTTTGAAATCCCTAAAATTCCCGCACCAGAAATCCCGGTAGAGGTAAGTCCTAAACCAATATCTCTTAATTTATCTTTAAATGCTTTTTGTTCATTTTCGGATAATGATTGATAATGTTGATTGATTTCATTTAATTTTTGTTGTTTTTCTTCTTTTGAAAGAGAGTTATATTTATTTATTGCATTTTTTGTTGTTGTTTGTAAATTTTTAATATTTTTATTTGTTTTTATTAATTTATTTACTGAAGGTACATTTTTATTATTAATTACATCAGATTTATTAGGAATTACTATATTTGTTTTTGATTGTTCTAATTCTTCTGATTCTTGTTTATTTTTTATATTTTTAGTATTGTTTTTAACAGATTTAGGCAATTGATTTAAAAAACCACTTTTAAATCCACAAAAATTTGACGTATTTTTTTTCTTTTGATTTTTTATATTTTTTTCTTGTGAATTTGTATTTCTTATTTCAACATTTTCTAACAAACTAAAATTATAATGAGTCCCGTTATTAACATGAAATATATTTATAATATCGGCTGAATTTTGACTAATTGGTTGATATGGTTCGTCATTATTTACACTAATATTATTATTTAAAATATTTGCGATTGCTATTATTTCTGGAACCCCACCTCATGTAGAAAGGTCTCTCATTCTTTTTAAGTAAGTTTTAGCAATTTCATTATTTTCTTCAATAAGATCTCTAAATGTTAATTCGCCGCCATTATTTGGAATTATACTTAAATTTCTTTCTATATAATCAACAACGCGATTACGAAATACATTTGTTACTAAATTATTTGCTATTTGATTTTGATATCATAATTGAATATTGTTATTATTTTCTAAATTATATTGTTTTAATAATTTTTGAATAAGTTGCAAATATTTTAAATTTTCTTCGCTAAATAGATTGATAAATCGGTTTTTAAATTCTTCATTATTATTTCTAACTGGCAATAAATAAGCGGTTGATACAGCTCAAAACAAACAACTATTATCGCCTGGAACATCATAAAAATTATTTTTATTTTCTATTTTAGTGTTTTTGTTTTGTATATTTTTAATTTCTTCAGTTAATTCATTTAATTCTTTTTCTGTTTCATATTTTCTTTGTTTAATTTCTTCTTTTTTTTCTTGTGTTAAATCATTTGTTAATAGTTTTACACATATTTTTATTTCTTTATTTAATCTATTTAACATTTCTTTATTAATTTCAATAATGCACTTATTAAAAATTTCAAAAGGATTATTTTTTTTATATATTTTTTTTATTATATTAAATGAATAAACAGGATATGTAGTTAAAAATTTTTTATATTTTATAAGGTCTTCTTTGGGCATTTTTAATAATTTTTTAAAATCTGGTTCATTTATTGGAAAAATTAATTCTAACAATTCAGATAAATCTTCAGTTATTCGAGGTGGATTTGAAATTAATTTGTTTTGTTCTTTTATAATTTTTTCTTTTTGGTTTGGTGATAAGTTTTTAATATTATTTTTAACTTCTTCTGCAAGTTTTTCATAATTTTTTACTTTTTCTTTTATTTCCTCTTCTATTTTTTCACTACCACGTGGGTTAAACTTTTGATTTAAAACTTGTGTTAATTCAGGATTATTTCAAGAAAATAGTTCTAAAACAACATTATCTGAAATATTAATAGCAATTTTAGAATTATTTAATAAGTATTTAATAATTTCAGTATTTTTACATTGAAAAGTTGCAATTTTTAGTGGGGGTTGATTTAAATAATTCAATTTATTTACATCGGCATAATTTTTAATTAATAACTTTGCAATTTCTTTATGATCATTTTGTACAGCAATATGTAGTGGGGTATTTCCATAGTTATCTTGAGCATTTATATTAACGCCATTTTTAATTAATTTTTCAACCATTTCTAAACTACAATCTCTTTGAGCCGCAAAATGTAAGGAATTATAACCGTTTTTACTTTGTAAATTAGGATTAGATCCAGCATCAAGTAAAATATTAACTATTTCCAAATCATCATCCATTATTGCAATATTTAAAGGAGATAATAAATTATTATTAATATTTACATTAACATTTTTAAATAAAATTAATTCTAAAATATCTATATTTTTTGCTATAACTAATGAATTTAAAAAATTTTCATTAATAACTTTATCATCATCATCAAATTTTGGAAAAAAATCAAAACTTTGATCAAGTCTAAAATCATCAGATATTTTATCATTAATACTTGACGATTTTGATATTGCCGGAATAATTTCTGTTTCTAAAGTTGCTTTTTTAATTTTTAAAATAAATCTTTCAATAATAAAATTTTGTTTTTCTTCATTAAAATTTAATTCACTCATATATTTTTTTAGGAAGTTTTTTATTTTATTTAATTTATTTTTATCAAATAAAAATTCAAAAAATTCATTATTTTCTTCTAATAAGCTATTATTAATAATCATTTCTATTTCAATACGAATATCTTTTTTAATTTTTTGAATAGCCTCCATTTTTGTTAGACCATTTTTTTGAAGTTGTTCTTTTTTTATTTTTATTTTATTTTTAAATTCTTTTTTTTGATTAATTTTTTCTAAAACTTTTTCAATTTTTTCATCATTAATATAATTATAATATTCTTTTAATTCTGATAATAATAATTTATCTAATCCAATTATTTTAATTTCATTTTTTATTTTATAATTTTTAAAAATTGTTTCCTGTAATTGTGGTTGTTCAATAATTTTTTCAAAAATTACATCTTTAATGGAACTATTTAAATAAATTTTAAAATTATATTTTTCTAAAAGTTTTTTGTTTAATAAAAAATAACTAGTTACATTAAAATAATCAATTTCATTATCTAAATTTTTAAAAATTTCTTTTCTTTTTTCTTCTAAATATTTACTTGATGCTATTCATCCGCCTATTAATTGTTCAGAATAATATTTTCATTGGATTTTATCATCATTTGTAGAATTAATAAGATTTTGAATATCTTTCGAAATATTTTTAAATTCAACTTGTTTATTATCTTTTTCATAATTAAAGTATTTAAGATAAGAACCAAATCTAATTGCCTCACTTGTAATAAAAATAACTTTTGCTAAATCATCTTTTGTTGTTTGATTTTGATTACTTTCATTATCAAAAAATGATAAATTTTTAATTGCATTATTTAAATTTATTTTAGTAATATCAATATTTTGATTAACGGTATTTAACCCTTTTTCTTGATAAGAACCATTATAATTTAATTTATTTTTTTTGCTTTTATTTGTTAAATATTTTTTTATTATTTCTTCATTTATTTTATTTTCTTTTATTTTTTTATGTTCAATTGTATTTATATTACTTTCAATAATTGAAGTTATTTTGTTAAATACATTATCTCAATGATATTTTTTTATGTTTTCTTCATATTCTTTTTTAATTTCCGATTTTAATTTTCCTTTATTTAGTAAATTTATAGAAGTTTGTCTTATTTTTTGAATTTTTTGATAAGCATTTAATTCTTCTTGGATTTTACCAAGATATATTTTTTCTTTATTTAATGTTTCAATTTTTTCTTTTAATTCATTTAATTTGCTAATACTTTCTGAATATTCATTATTTATTTGAATTTTATAAAATAAATTTTTATTTAATAAGTCAATTTTTTCTTTATTTTCTATATATTTTTTTCCACCTCATTGTTTTTTTAAATTTTCTTTAATTTCATCAATTTTATTAATTATATGTTGACTATTGTTAAGTTTTTTTAAATCTAAAAGCTTAATTTCTTCGTTTATTTTATTTCATTCATTCAATTCTTCTGTTAATTTTTTTATTTCTTGTTTTCATTCATTAAGACTTTTTTCTTCTTTAAAATAAAAATATTGATTTTTATTATTAATAAATCCCTGTAAGTAAAAATTATCTAAATTAATAATTAATTTTATTTTATTATTTTCTTTATTTTTTAAAGTTAAAACTAAAATTCTTATTTTATTTGCATCAAATTTTCTTAATTCTAAAATTTCATCTAATTTTTCAATAATTTTAATATTAGATTCTCGTTCATTTCTTTTATCTTGTGTTTCAAAATAATCTGTTCTAACAATACCTTCATTATTTATCATTCTTAACGGATCAAGTTTATTATTTTTAATAAGTTCTTGTAATATTTTTTGAATATTATGAGAATAATCTACATTTAAAGTGATTTCTTTTTCAATAAATTCTGTGGCGCTATCGCCATCTTGACTATTATTACTTGTTCCAGTTTTAGTTTGTTGATTTTCTTCATTTGTTGGTGTTGTTTGTCTTTTTTGAATACTGTGTTTTCTATTTGGTGCTGCTGCAATGACCGATGGTATTGCATTTCCAGTTATCATAATTGTTCCCAATAATCCTAAAAGTTTTTTCATATTATTTATTTCCTTTCTTACTTGAAATTTTTTGTCCATTTCTATTGACATTATATATATATATATATATACACACAAGCACTTTGGGGGTATTTTATAAATGTATAAAAATTGAAATGATTATTATTGTAATTGTGGTTTTAATAACAATTATGGGGCTGGCGGTGATCTTATTTTATTTTTTGAGATTATTGTTGTTTTGTTTTGTTGTATTTTTTAAATAAAATAAATCCATGATGTGGCTTTTAAAATGCTTAATAATAACGGCAGATTATTTTAATTATTTATTTTACATCATATTTTAATGACAGTATCTATATAAAACAAGATTCAAAGATGTAGTCCTATTTGTTGATTGGGAATTAAAAAGTTTCTTGAAAATGGTTGGCATAAAGTCTTGCGAAAGTGGGTATTACTATATATACAAAATCCTTGCTATATTAAGTAAGTGATACGACAGAAAGAGTATATATAATTTAACATAAGCAGCAATAACTATATCAATATGTTTTAATACAAACTAATATAGTTAATAATATTTAATTATCGCCACATCCTATGTATTACAAGATTATTTATTAATCTTGTTTTTTTTATTAAAATTAATTTGACAAATATTTAAAGCGGATTTAGTGTGTGAATATTATTAATTTATAAAAAAGAGGACAAAATAAATGATAAATATTGATAATAATTTTTTTAGCACCTTTAATAATTTGTTATATATAAAAAGTATTGAAATTATTCAAAAAAGTTTAGAAAATTATGATGAATTAATTTTTAAAAATTATAAGAATGATGAAAGTTTAAAAGAATATAAAGTAAAAGATAAAATTGAAAGAACAGTAATGATTTTAAAAGGAAAAATAACTTTTAAGAGAAGAAGATATTATAAAATTAATCCAGAAACAGGTAAAGAAGAATATATTTTTACTTTGGATAAACTTCTAGGCATTGAAAAATGACAAAGAGTAACTAATGATGTTAAAGGAAAAATATTATCATTTATTGGTAATAAAAAAACATATCAAGATATTTTAGATACTATGGAACATGTAAAAATTTGTATAAAAACAATTTCAAATATTATGAAAAATGCAAAAATTGATAAAGAATATTATATTAATAAAACTGATAAAAAAATAAAGGTACCACATACTTTATATATTCAAATTGATGGAACTTATTTAAAAATGTGAAATGAAAAGAAAACAGGAAAAAAGAAAATAAAAAAACATAGTATATTTTCGACTGTTTATACTGGTTTTGATGAAGCAAAATCAACTAAAAAAAGACCTGTAATTAAAGATAAATTAGGTGTTATAGAGTTAGATAATATTCCAGAATATATTAAAAAAAATAGTAAATTAACTAATTTTGTTAATAAATTACTTACATTAATTACCAGTTATTATGATATTAATGACAATATTGAATTTATGGTATTAGGAGATGGTGCACCTTGAATTAAAAATATTGCAAAATTTATTCAAGAATATTTTCCTAAAAATAAAGTACATTACACGATAGATAAATTTCATCTTACAAGTATATTTAAAAAATTATATCCCTATCAAAGTAAAAATAAGAAAAATAAAGAAACATACCATAACGCAGTTGATTATTTTTTTAATGCTAAATATAAAAAATTATTAGAATGCTTAGAAAATAGTGCTTCTTTTATAAAAGAAACAAAAATAAAATTCTTAAAAGAGACAATTAAATTAATTAAAAATAATGAAGAGGGTGTCCGAAATCAAACATTATGAAATAATATTGGTTGTCATATTGAGGGTGATATATCGCATTACTGTAAAGGTATTTTGGTTAAAAAAGCAACTTATAACGAAAAAACTCTTAAAAATAAATTAAATGCTAGTATGATGAATTTTAAAAATAAAATTAATTTATTTAATAATAAAAAACCATTAGAAGAAAATAAAATTAATTATTCAGTTAATAATTTTGTAAATAATAATTTACAATCAAACTTATATATTTATTAATTTTATCTAATAAATTAAATAACTTTAATAAATATATATTTTTGTCGTGAAAAAATTTTAAAAAATAGAAAAATATATTGACAATAAAATTAAAAGTAATAAAATGTAACTAAGTAATTGGTATTTTATTACACAATTTCTAAGGTAATTAATAAAACCCCAAAATAATACATGCGACCAATTAAAATAAATTAATAGCAATATTAATTAGTCAAATTTATCAATTTTTAACAAATCACGCAAGTAAAACAATTGAACAAAAACTAGAAAAACCAGTATATTTTATTTTAGATTAATTTGCTAATTTAACAAAAATAAACAACATTGAAAAATGAATTAGTATTTCGCGCAGCAGAAACATATTTTTTCAATTTATTTTACAAGATATCAACCAATTAAAATTAAATTATGGTGATACAATAGCAAAAATTATTTTAAATAACTGTGGGATGAATATTTTTTTACATACCAACGATTTAGAAACAATAAAATATTATAGTGAATTATTTGGAACTAAAACAATTGAACAAATTAGTATTAATGAAAATAAAAGCAATATTAGTGTTTCAAAAAGTTTAAAAAGTCACCCACTGATGTTAACTAGTGAGTTAGCAAATTTAAAACAAGCGCAAGGAATTGTTAAAATAGCACGCTATAATACAATGAAAATAACTTTAAAACTATGAAAAGATTTAAAGTTAGTAGAAAAAACAAAAACATTTAAATTAAAAGAAATTGAATATATCAATTTTAATCAAGAATATTTTTATGATATTAAAAATAACAAAAAAGAAATAAAAGAAAATGAAATTAATGAATTTGTCAATTTAACAAAAACAGAAATTAAGACAAATATTAATAATTTAAAAACGCAATTAAGAGAGTATGAAAATACAAATTACAAATCTATTCAAAATAAAACAATGATAAATTTACTTTTACAAAATATCAAAAACCTTGAAATAGAATTAAGCAAAAGACAAGAAACCAATAATTATTCTGAAAAGGAATAATTATTTTTATAAATAGTAAGATTTCACAAAGTGGTCAAGCTGAAACACTAAAAAATAAACGAAGTGGGGTGGATATCTGTAAGGTTAATCTCAAATAATTAAATTAGTACTACATGGGGCAGAAGAGTAGTTGCGAGTGATTAACTTAACCATACCTAAGAGAAACTCTACATAAATGAGAAAAAGCAATGAAATTATTTAATAAATAACTAGTGAAAAATAAAAAGAAAAAGCATAAGAAATTTAATTAATTTCTCTCTTTCTATAGATAAAAAATAATATAACAAAGCTGCTGACAAATTATTTTAAGCAGTATAAAATTTTATTATCATGCAATGATGATTAAAAAGGAATATAAGTATATGTTAAATGTTTTTAATAGTTTTAAAGATATAAACTTTGTTGAAGAAGTAAATATTGATGTTAATTTAATAGGAAAACAAAAAATGAAAGAAAAATATGAAAAACTTGATCAAGAATTAAGAGAGCAAAACTGTAATGGGAAAAATGGTTATATTTTGTGAGGGAAAAAGAATAAAATGATAAAAAATCCCTTTGGCAATATTATAATTAAAGCTTCCAGATTTGGTTATCGTGATAAGAAAGATAATAAATTCAAAACAATAACTTTATTAAATAAAAAAATTGGTTTAAAAAATAATTAAACAATTATTTTAAGTGTTAAAATAGAAATTTGAAAATTAATGAGTGGCGCTAAAAGACAAAGAGATATTAGAGATATGTTTCCAAATTTAAAAATATCTAAGATGACAATCACAAATATTAATAAGGAAATTGATTTTGCTAAATTATTTAAAGAACAATTAAAAACAAAGACTGAAAAAATAATTGTCCAAACACCATATTTGTATGCTGGAGTTGATGATTCATTTAGTAATTTAACAAAATATAGAAAAATAGAAAAAAACATGTTTAGAACAGCATATTTTCATACTGGGTATGATGAAATAAAAAGCACTAAAAGTAAAAATGTTCTAAAAGATAAAAAAATTTTTATTGTTATTAAATCAGTAAAAAATAAATACTATCTTATTAAAAAATATAAAAAATAATTTTTACATTTTTTAAATCAAAATTTTAATATTGAAAATTGTAAGTTAACGCTAGCAGGTGATGGAGCAAAATGAATCCAAAAATTTGCTAATGAAATTGGTGCAATTTTTATTTTAGATTAATTTCATTTAATGAAAGAATTAAAAACAATATTTGCTTATCGAAGAAGAAATCTTACGAAAAATTTAACCGATAATGAAAAAAATAAGAAAACAATTTTATTGAAATATGAATAAATTATTTAAAAATGGCGATCCTGATGAAGCAATAAAATATTTAAAAAAATTAATTACAAGAAAAAATATTAAATAATATCCATTCTTAAAAGATAAAAAAGATAAAATCAAAGATTTCATTAAATATATCAAAAATAATTCTGAGGGTATTAAAGTTTATAAAGAGGATTAATATATGGGGTCTTGTACTTAACCACAAATTTCGCATAATGTCAAATGATTAAAAGGATATGGTGCTAAATCGTATAGTGAAAAAGTTTTTAAAAATATGATTGCAATGAAAATGGCGAAAGAAAATGGTGTTAATTTAATTGAGTTTTACCTTAATAAATTAAACAAAAAAAATGAAAAAGAATATAATTATTATTTTAAAAATAAAGATAAGCATATTCAGCAATTTTTAATAAATAAAAATTTTACTCATCAAGCACAATGTTTTGCATAAAATTTAAAGTAAAAATTATAATTTAAAATAAATTTATTAAATAATTTGCGAATTATTATTTTTTGCATTGTAAATTATTATTTTTATGTTATTATTAAAATAATTAAAAAAGATAAGTTTATCTTTTTCTTAGGAATTTTATTTTAATAGATAAATATTTATTAGAATAGGGTATCACCAACCGAATAATTTATGCCATCATCATCAACTCTATTAACATCATTATTATTTTTTGCAATATTATTATATTTTTTTTCATGTGAATCTCCTACTTTAAATTCATCATTAAAAAAGAAACTACTCTTATCATTTTCAGGATCAGAGTTATCATTTAAATTATCTTCAAAATCAAGGAAATTAAAATTATCTTCTACATTATTTTCATTTAAAGATGAACTTTTTTCTGGTTCAGAACTAACAATTATTGGAGAAACTTTTTTTTTATTTAAAGCATTAGATTGGTCAGATTTTGAATTTAATAATTTATAATCAATACTATCTGTTGGTAAATGCACAGAATTATTATTACTTGAATTATCATTCTTTTTTGCTCAAGTATTAACCAATTTTTGGTTTAGTGCTTCTGCTTCTTGCAAATGGCGTAATGAATTATATAATTTATGTTTTAAGTTTTTATATTCATCAAAATTATATTTTGGTCGATTACGATGACGCCCAATAAAATCATCCAAAATATCAGAAATATGTACTGCTCAATTATATTCTTCTTTGACACTTAATGGCAAACTTGGACGACAAAAATTATTATAATATCGTTCTGCCCGCAATGGAATACGATAATTATAAGGAGATAAATAATAATCTTCTCTAACAGATTGAGATTGATATTGAAAATTATCATCAATTACAACATTATTGGCTAAATTATTAAAATTTTGTCCAACATTATGCGGACTATATTGATATGTCTGCCCTAGCGGAAAAATTTGATTTGGTTGTAGACATGTCATTGAATACTGAATAATTGGAAAATATTGATATTGCGCAAATAAAGGTGGATATGGCGGTTGAGGAATTAAATACTTAATTAACAACGGGGGTGTTCCACATCCATAAGAAGGAGAAAAAGGATATTGATAATAATTAAAAAAATTCGGATGGTGATTAATCCGAAAATTATTGTGACAATTACTTCTATGGACCTTTTTATTGTTTTGACACATATCTTTACCTTACTTATATTAATCTGCTATATTTATTATAACATAAAATAATGTTTTTTTCTATTAGCGTTATTAATAAAGATGTTGTTTTATTTTTTTTAGGAAAATAAAAAGGGGTCATCTTATTTATAATTATTTTGTTAAAAAATTAATTAGAAAAGTATCTTATGTATTATGCCATAAACAAAATATCAAATTTACTAAATAAATTTAAAATTGATTTACTTA
This sequence comes from Spiroplasma endosymbiont of Antitype chi, assembly GCA_964019725.1. Taxonomy (GTDB): domain Bacteria; phylum Bacillota_I; class Bacilli_A; order Mycoplasmatales; family Mycoplasmataceae; genus Spiroplasma. Next base: position 1,696,012 of record OZ026467.1, read on the forward strand.
CTTTATTTGAATTCGCTAAAGTAGAAATTACACCTAAAAATTTATTATAATGGTTTCAACATAAAAATATTTATTTTTTAGAATTAATTATTAAATCTGCAATTGAATTAATTGATTAAAAACTATTAAAATCCGAATATGTTCAAACGCTTTTTATTTTAAAAAGATTTTTTTAAATAACAATTATTTTTCAACATTGAAAAATCACATTTTATCGGTGAAAATATTTGATAAAACCTGAATATCAAAATAAAAATAATCCTAATTATTTATATTTCTTAGATACTAAAATTGGAATTGATAAATATTAAAAAATTGATTGCGAATTTCAAATTAAAATTATTAGGAGATATTTATAATTATGGTCAAATAACTGAATTGGTTGGTCAGTTAAATTATCAAAAATGATGGTATTTAACCTTTTAAAAAGGATTATTCAAGATTATTTAAATGATTTAGTCCTCGTTTGAACATTATAAAAACGTTGAAAATGCAAAATATATTGTAACTGGAAAGTTGGCTATATATACCTTAGGCAGTAAAATTTATTAATAATTCAACATTTATTATTGATCGATTCCATATTTATCAAGCTGTTGAAAAGGTCGTTACAAAAACAAATAATTATTCAAAATATGTAAAAATTAAAATTAAATTAGCTATTAAAAATAATGATATAACCAATTTATTTAAATATATTAAAGTAATATGCCACGCAATTAAAATATCCATGTGAAATTAAACGAATCAAACAATTATTAAGTTATTTTAGTAACAATAAAAATGTAATTGAATTGCAAAAACATCCCTATTTTATTAGCTGTCGAATATAACCATATATTTATCATTATATATGTTTATTTATTAAAATTAGCAAATTATTTTTAATTTATTTATTTATTAAAAATTTATTTGATAAATAAATTAAAGATTTTTTTTAGTATTTTTTTTAGTTGGTAACATAAAAATGTATTCGATAGTAAGAAAAAAAAAAAAAAAGTTTAGGTTTTGGTATAAAAATTATTCTTTATTTTAAATAAATTTCTAAAAAATTGATAAATCAACTTTTTAGAAAGTTATCTAATTATTTTATTTATTTTTTTTATAAAATATAAACTTTTGTAATAATATCAAAAATTTTGGTCGCATGTAAAAAATAAGGGTTTTATAAAAACAATAAAAAAAATATCCTTAATTTATATTAAACTAAATAACATTTAAAAACAAAAACCCTTATTTTTTACATGCGACCAAAATTTCGTAAATTACTGCTCTAAAAACCTTATTTTATCTGGTTTAGTTTTTTTAAACCGATTGTATTTATTGGGTTTTTTGATGTTTAGTTGTATTAGTTAATTTAATTTAATATAGAACATATATAAAAATTATTTTATTATTTCTACTTTCTTTAACTATTTTTATGATCTAAACTTAGTTATAAATCTTCTTCTAACTGATGTTCTAATGATAATTTCTGATCAACTTCTAATGTATGCTGGCTACATTGTCAATCTTTATAGATAAAAAAGATAAAAGCAACTGCCAATAAAGTTGCTAAAACTAATAAAACAACAATGGCTGTGGTAACTAACATTTTTTCTGTCCCCTTTTTTCTTGTTTTATGCCATAATAACTATTCAGACTTGCAACTAGGGCAGGTACAAAAATACCTAACACAAAAGCTAATACTGAGATATATCAATTGTTTTTTGTACAACTAATAATAAAATCATAAACTAAAAAACCAACAATAACAACTAATATAAGTGGAATTAAATAATACATAATAATTTTATATAACTTATTTAATTTAATTCACGATACTTTGTTATTGTAATTAATTACAATATTTAGTTTTTTTGCATATCAAACAAAGAAAATAACTTGTGTTAAAGATACTAAAATCAAATCTAATCCTGCCGATAATAATTGAAATGAATTAATTAACTGATATGTACTATCAAAAACTAGTAATAAACCAACAACAATAATTATTAAACAAATCACAAAAATTACTTTTTTATTACTAATTTCATATTGTGTTTCAATAACATCCACAATAACTTCAACATTACCAACCGTTGTACTTAATCCGGCAATAAATAAAGCTAAAAAGAATAAAACCCCTAAGAAATTACCAACCCCCACAGCAGTATTTTGATTAATAATATAGAAAGTTTCTGGTAAAACATTAAAAACAAAAACCATTGAATCATCACCAAACTTAGTAGCAATTTGTTGTTGAAATAATAAAATATCATTTTTATCAGTAACCAAATTATTAACAATAGACCCTGATGCGCCAAAAATAAAGATTAAGTTAGTAATTGATAAAAATAAAATCCCAATTACTAATAAGTAAGATTTTGAGGCATTATCTTGATTATGTGGACCTACACCAGAAAAGCGTATCATCATTCCCATTCCTAATGATGTTGTAAAAAAAGCTAAGGAAAAAACACTACATCATGTTTGACTTTGCTTTAATTTCTCTAAATTATTTGTTAAAAACAACGTTGCTAATCCTTGATGGCTTCCTGGGACTGTTAAAATATAAATTGCTAAAATTAAAATAATTAAAAATAATAAGGGCATAAAAAACTTATTAACTTTTTCAATCCCCTTAATTCCAAATAATAATACAAGACCAACTAACAAAACAACAAATAAAAAAGCTAAAAATACAATTCATTGAAAACCACCATTGTTAGTTACACCAAAACCGCCACGCTGTAAAATATGATGGTTAAAAATGTTTCCATCAACATTACTAATCAAGATAGGACTAAATTCAATTCCAATCGAAGCAACGGTATAACCAACCAAAACAGTATAATAAATCGGAATAATAATCATTAAAGTTGATTGAAATCAACCCATAAAGCGACTAAATCGTACACTTTCTTTATCAAAAATGTTAATTACGCTTTTACGTCGAAAATTTCCTAAGTTAAATTCAAAAATTAATAATGGAACTCCCACAATTAATAATGCCAAAATATATATTAAGAAAAAATAAAATCCACCATATTTATTAATATAACCAGGCAATCCTCAAATTACCCCTAATCCAATTGCTGCACCCAATGATGAAACAATAAATCCAAATTTTGTCATTTGTTTTTTACTAATCATTTTTTACTCCTTTATTTTTAAATAAAAAATGCAATATTGTTGCATTTTTACCATTTCTACTTCTTTTGATTTATAATCTTGCGACTAGTACCTCAAACAAAGGCAATAATAATGCTTGTACAAAAAGCACCAAACATAATAATTAAAACAATTTTAATAATTTTAACCTTTTGATTATAACTTACAATATCATCATAGCCAAAAATATTACCCATATATTGCCCTTTAATTCCTAAACTATTTACAATATTTTTAAAATATTTTGGTGCAACATTTCGTGCTTCTTTGAGCATTCCGTAGTAAGCATCAACAGCATGCCCCATCTCATGGTTCAAAGTACAAAAAACATTTGGTGAGCTTCATCATCCGATTAAATATTCAGAAATATTTCTTCCCCGCAAAACATTATCAAATTCTTTTGCAGAAATAACTATATAAGCCTGCATTGTTGAAAAAAATAGATTTGACCCCGGTACTGCTTCAAAAGAATAATTTGTATAAGCTACCGTTTGTCTTCCTTCTTCTAACAATGGAGCATCAGGAGAAAATAAAAATCCAGTTAAAAAATATTTAAAATTGTCACCAGTTATTGCATAAGTCATATTAAATAAATTTAAAATTTGATCTTTAAGAAAATCCAACAATTCATCACTTCATTGATAATATTTTTGCATTGCTTGCACGCTATCTTTTAAGAAAATAGTGCTCCCTTTTTCGTGATAATAATTATTTTCATATTCTGTTATCTTTTTTAAATCTTCATCTAACTTATCAAATGATGAATAATATTGTTGTTTACTAGTATTAATAAAATTTTCAAATTTTGTAATTGCCGATTGCGATGCCCGCTTATATGAATCATTCATCATATTTCCTAATTCCGCTGTTAAATCCTGCTTACCGTTATTAATAATACTATTTCGTAGAATATTTCCGTCAAAACTAATATTGTTATTTTCAATATATTGCATTCCACTTGACTGCCACATAATTAAACTTGTTTTAAGAGCATTAAAAGTATAACTCTGTGCTCACAATCTCCTATTTTGAGGGATTAATTGTTGTAAACCAAGTTCAAAAGAACGAAAAACATATTTTAAATCAACTGCATCAATTGGTTTGGTTGTTAAATTAGTATTATAACTAATGTTTGACTTTTCAACATACTGATCAATTTTAGCGCGCTGTTTTTGTAAAGAAGTAATTCGGGAACCAAAATTTTCTTTTTGAAGCGGAGCATAAATATCAATAAAAAAATTATTTAAAATCTCTCAGCTTTTATTTTTCATTTTGTTTGGCATTGTCATTCATTTTGAATAGGCTTCGGCAAAAAATTCTTTTCAAGTTTTCATTCCATAAATACTAGTATTAATAATCGAGGCCATTAATGACATTTCAAATAATTCTTTAGTATCCATTCTCACGTTATTAATATTAGTTTTATTATTATAAATTATATTTTTATTACCAACAATATTGTTTTCCATCATTTTTACTGTTTTGTTTTGATCAATATTGGAAGACTTATAAATAAAATACTGCAATAAATATCCTGAATAAATAAAATCATCTTCGTCAAATGACGAAGCTGATGTTGATGATAGTTCTGCAATATATCCCTTTTGATTAATAAAACTAGAAGTGGGTACAGATGTCATATTAATAGTTCCAAACACTAATAAACTACTTGCTATTGTATGAAACTTTCCCATAATTTTTTCTCCTTTTAATATATTAAAAATTTATTGTTAATAACAAACATACTAATTAAAAATAAAATTAATTGTAATAAAAACTACTTTTAGGTATTAACAAAAAAATTTAGGTTTTGGTATAAAAATTATTTTTTATTTTAAATATATTTCTAAAACACTGATAAATAAACCTTTTAAAAAATTACCTAATTATTTTATTTATATTTTTTATAAAACCTAAGCTTTTCTAATGCTATCACTAATTATTAATAAATCTAATTATCAAATATTTTCTAATTGCAATAACGATTCTTTCATTTATAATCAACCACGATAGCCATGTAAAGCATTATTTTTATCTAAAACACGATGACAGGGAGCAATAATTGTGATTTCATTATTGTCAATTGCTGTCACCACAGATCATATTGCTTGCGGATGTCTAATTTTTTGTGCAATATAAGCATAACAAGTTGTTGCTCCATATGTTATTTTAGCAAATTCTGCTCAAACATTTTTTTTTTGAAACAAAGCACCGGCGAAATTAAACTCTAAAGTAAAAAATTTTCTTTTCCCCATTAAATATTTCCTTTAATTGCTCTATAACAAGGTTAGTTTTTCCTTCTTTATCAGCAATTAATAAAATATTTAGTCCATTTTTCTTCAACCAAGATTCTAATTCATTAAACCCTTTGTTATTAGAACCAATAAAAGTTGCACTTTGCTCAGAAACATAAACATATAAATTTCAATTATTAACATTTAAATTGTTATAATACCATTTAGTTAACTTTTTTTGGGCCATATCTTATAACCTCCTATTCATTGATGTTTTTGATTAAAATAAATTATTTTTTGCTTTAAGGTATTTAAATTATACTATTAATTTATGAAAAAATATTTATAATTAGCAAATTTTTTTCATTTTTCATTAGTATGTAAAATATAATATTAATTGCAATAAATTAAAATTTAAAATAAAAATAATTTTTATTATAAATTATTATATTAAATAAAAAAGATTAAATTTTTATAGTGTTAATCTTTTTAATAAAATGAAAATATTATTTGATAGCTGTTACATAACCATTAAAAACAAATTTTCCAGAAATATATTTTGAATTGTCTTTTGATTTAATTAAAATTATAACTTCTTGTTGCTTTGAATAATCACCTGACTTATGATTATTTGTAATTGTATAATCATCATCAGTTAATGCTTCTACTATATCTTTCGTAATTCCTAGCACTTTAGCAAAAAGAGTTGCTTTAATATTAATTTTTTCTAATTAATTAATAGTTGTTGCATTTGGATTCGCTGCTTTAATTTCTAAAGCACTATATTAAACATTATCCTTGCGAAAAGAAATATCGACTTTTTTTGTTTTTGTAAGTTGTGGTAAAGTTACTTTAATATCCTGCACCACCAATAACATCCACACTATCCTGCGCCACGATAATTTGAACATAACATCAACTTTACCATCTTTTAAATTAACAGTTTATAATTCACCACCATCTTTATCTTTAAAAAAATTATAAGTAAAATCAGCTTTTGTGCCATCTTGGGGATGTTGTGTATTATAACATCCTCATTTTGGGGGTCGCAAGAAAACATGTATTAAGAAAAAGGTTAATGTTTGCAGGTATAAAAAACAAAATTAAACGCGCCTATTAATTAAGCAATACAAAAAAATGATTAATAATTAGACTTTTTAGCAAAATTATTTAATTTATTTAATTGTTTTTATTTATAATTTTTATATAACATCAACTTTTGTAATGCTATCAAAAAACAAGAAAAAATAATAAAATATATAATTTAAAATATAAAAACATCATTAAAAATGATACATATATAAATAAAAATTATAAAATTGACAAAATAAAAAATAGTTTAAATAAAACTTTATAAATTTAAAATTATTTAATTAAATTGGTTAAAAAGTTAAATGGTGCCTGAAAATTCAAAGATTTGTGCACTCTTTCAAAATTATAAAAATAATAGTATTCATTTATTTTATTTTTTAATCCAACTGAATCCAATATTTTTTCATCAAATACAGATAACTTAGTATAATTTTAATGAAATCTTTAAATTTCACTGTTTGATTTCGCAGAACGAACGGGTGTTGTTTGATGCAAAATATCTTTATATGTTAAAAGTTGAGTAAAAGTATTTTCTTCAACACTACTTTTTTGATTATTCCGATGACTATTAATAAATTCAGAATCGCTATCAGTTCTAATTGGTGTTATTTTAATACCAAATATTTTTTTAAAATCACTAATTACTCTTTTAACATCATCAATAGCATTATCAGTGCTTAATTTATCATAAATATAACAGAATACTGCTTTTATTATTTCATCAATAAAATCATAAATATAATACTTTTTATCAACTGGAAATTTACTTGGTATAAAATATTTTGCATACATTTGTAATAATCCAAATTCTTTAACTTCATATCTTGGATGTTGTATTTTAATTTCTTTAATTTTATTTTTTATTTTTAATCAAAACTTATTTTTTTAAGTCAACGGAAAAATGTTTTTAAATTTTTAGGTGCTTTATTTTTTAATTATTCGCCATGAATTATTTTTTTAAATTATAAAACAATGATAAAACACCCCCCGGCGTGTTTATCACAATATTTAAAATATAAATCACAAATATTATCATGAACATCATTGCCAATAGTATTACAAAGGCTTATTTTTTATAAAAAATATAAATAAAATAATTAGATAACTTTTTAAAAGGTTGATTTATCAGTGTTTTAGAAATATATTTAAAATAAAGAATAATTTTTATACCAAAACATCAACTTTTTTCTTACTACCAAAAATTGAAACACCGAAAAATACTATTAAGTTTTAAAGTAATAGTTATATAAATTAAGTCGCATAAATAAAATAAGTAAAATAGCGTTCTTTAGTTTTGTTTAAAATAACTTAGAATATATTGTTATATTCTATTAAAATAATTTAAACATATGACTGAAAAAGTTTAATATTTTAATAATAATAAATAATAAAAATGGAATTAAAATAATTTACGCATCGCCTAAAAAGGTCATTAATTGCTATAAAACAACATATACGTCATCTTTTACTTTTTTTATACCCTAATCAAGTTCAAATATAATCCATTCCGGACCCAAAAGTAACTGCATCTGCTAAAAATTCATTATTTTCTATCCTCCTTTTTTTCAAGTTCTTCCCACATTTTTTATTACCTTTAATTTGACAAATTTTTTGATAAATTGATAAACCAATTCGCACAAAAATTCCTAACAAAATCAAAATAATAAACATTCATGTTAATCACAATGGCATAATATAACTTATTTCGATAAATTAAAAAATTGAAATTTGCAAACTTGCCCCGCTTGTTATTGTCTTGTTCCATTAAAAAAAATTATTGAATAAATTATCCGCCAATAAATTACTCGGAATAATTTATTCTTTACTTTTTAATTTCAATATCTTTTGCAATCTTATTGACACTATTAATAACATTATCTTTCTTATACTTTTTTCACTAATGCCCATAAAATAAAATGTTGATTTGTTTGCATAAATTAGGTAGTAAGAAAAAAATTTAGGTTTTGGTATAAAAATTATTCTTTATTTTAAATATATTTCTAAAACACTGATAAATCAACCTTTTAAAAAGTTATCTATGTGAAAACCATATACATTTTAGACCACTAATTTTGGTCTTTAAAATATAACGGATATTGAAAGTATATGTTAGCAAGCATTACTACTGAAAATGAATTATATTCATTACAAAGAAAAATAAAAAAATGATATTCACAAGAAAAACCTTCAAAACAAACAAACTATATTTATCAAAATATCATTAATTATTTTAATTTATGTAAAAAATAATATTTATATAAAAACTAATTAAATAATTTAATTAAATTATTTTATAAATCAAAACAAACTTTCTATAATTGAGCTAAAAAGATTCAACTTTGCCTTAAAGAAAAATTAAATTTTATTGTTTTAGCTAAAAAATCAACTATACCAATTAATATTGATAACCATTATTCAAAAACTTACAAGATTACTGTTACAAAAATGATGAAAAAATATCGATAAAAATATGGAATTGGTATTTATGAATTTTATAATTTAACACTAGCTGGGTTTTTCAGATAAAAAAATAAAGTAATTAAACATAACATTAAAACTTTAATTAAATAGAATAAAGAATTTAATAATTTTTTTCATAAAAACAATAAAATTAAGACTTATAAACTTTATGAAATTTCTTAATTAGCACATTTACAACATGATATTAAAATTATGATACCAAATATGACTGGTTTTAAAAGTAATTTATATTTGTATGATTTTATTGATGAAAAATAACGTTTTGGTCTTGCTTATTTATCTGAAAATAAATCACAGTCATCAGCAATTGGTATTTTTAATCAGGATTATGATGATTTTTTAAATAATAAAATTATAATAAAAAGAATTAGAACCGATAATAGTCCTGAATATGTTTATAGTTATAATCCATAGCATAAATATAATAAAAGTGAGTTTACAAAAGTATTACATCAAAAAGGTGTTATTCATCAAATGACACCAATTCATTCCCCCTCAATCAAACGGGAAAATCGAAATATTTAATCAAAACTGAAATAAATTTTTTGAATATCTTCCCCGTTATCCTAAAGATATTAATGAATTACGAAAATTAATTAATATCTTTTTAAATTATTACAACAATGTTATACGACATAAAAGCATAAATTTTTTAACACAATCCGAAGCTGTGTTAAAATTTTTAAAAGACTAACTGGTCTAAAATGTATATGGTACATAACATTAAAAAGTTATCTAATTATTTTATTTATATTTTTTATAAAAACTCAACTTTTGTAATGATATCATAATTTCAACCCCTTATTTAAAATATTAATAAAATTTATTTTGTAAAAATGGAAATAATACAAAAGTACAAAATGTATATGGTTTTTACAAGTAAGAAAAAAGATTAGGTTTTATAAAAAATATAAATAAAATAATGAGATAACTTTTTAAAATGTTTATTTATCAGTTTTTTAGAAATATATTTAAAATAAAGAATAATTTTTATCACAAAGCATAAACTTTTTTCTTACCACCATAATAACAATCGCAATAAAGGCTAAGTATGCTAATCATTAAAAATTAGCATTACCGGTTACACCAATTCCGCCGGGATTTAAAATATTATTATCAAACCATAATGGCACATTAATTGACGATGTAAAATTTAATATTAATGAAATTAAAACATAACCAATTAATACGTTATAGTAATTATCGACAATAAAAATAAAGGCTGATTAAAATTAACCAATAAACACAATTGTTTTTGGTTGTTATTAATCAAAAAATATTAATTAACGATTTACGTCGCATATTACCAATTTTTAATTCTAAAATTAATAACGGAATGCCGCAAGTAATAATTGCTAAAATATATAAAACAAAAAATGCTAAACCTAAATTTTGCTTTAATAATTTTTATAGGGTTGACAGCCATACATTACAAATTTAAATTGCTATCCCCAATGCGGAAACAACAAAACCAAACTTGCTAACATGCTTCTTCTTTTTCGTTTTTTTAATTCCTTTCTTTTAAAAATAAAAAACAATTACCAATAAATTATTAATAATTGTCTTTAACGAATGATATTTATTTTGACTAATAAAAAAATATCTCTGCATTTATTTTTCAAATTTTTCTCATTATTATAATTCTGTATCTAAAAAATGGAATAATATTTCTAGTTTAGAAAAATAATCCTGAAACAATTATCGCTGTGTTAAGAAATAATCGTGTAAAAAATACTGGCGCAAATACTTGATGAACATTTAAGAAAAATATTGATATGGTCATATCTTCACCGCTTGGTAACAACACTTTCCGCTGACTATATTAATAATTTTTCCAATAATTGGGTAAAAATAAAATTTTCAAAGATTTTGTTCTTGATAAATATTTGTTCCTATCATCTTACTTTGATATTTTATAAAATATAAGAAGTAAATAATCATCACAATTGAACCTATGATATAAATATATTGAATTGGTAAAAAAACACTGAAAAAAATAAAGCCCATTAAAATAGCAAACAATAATTGATAATAAATTTGTCAATCTTTTGAATTTTTTTTATTGCAAATCACTATAATTATTCTTTTAATAGATATATGATAGCATTACAAAAATTGAGTTTTTATAAAAAAATATAAATAAAATAATCAGATAAATTTTTAAAAGGTTTATTTATCAGTGTTTTAAAAATATATTTAAAATAAATAATAATTTTTATACCAAAACCTAAACTTTTTTCTTACTACCAACAAGTGGTGGTTGATCAGATTTTGGAAAATTTTCTTACAATGTTCAATTACCAACTTTAATTGGAAATTTCTTAATTGGAGGAATTTTATTATAATTTTTATATTATTTTATTTATATAAAAGATGCAAAAGAAAAATTAACACTTTAATTTATTTCGAAAAAAAGAAATGTTGTTACTTTAATAACATTTCTTTTTTAATTATTTTATTGTTTCAATGATATTATTAATTGGAATATATTGATAATAAAAAGGGGGGGGGAATAATTAAAAATATTTATACAGTTAGTGAAATTAATTATTATTTAAAAACAATAATTGAACAAGAACCAAATCTAATTAATATTTCTTTACAAGGAGAAATTTCTAATATTACAAATCACTCTTCGGGACATGTTTATTTTACAATCAAAGATGAAAAAGCTCAAATTCGGGCAATTATGTTTGCATTTAATGCAAAAAACTTACAATTTAAATTAAAAGAAGGTTTAAAAATTATTGCAACAGGTTCTATTAAGGTATATGAGCCGCAAGGAACATATAGTTTAAAAATAGTTACCTTATCTTTGCGAGGTGTTGGTACTTTGTTTTTAAAATATGAAGCCTTAAAACAAGAATTAAGTAAAAAAGGTTGGTTTGATCAATCTTTAAAAAAACCAATCCCACGTTTTCCGAATAATATTGGTGTAATAACAGCCCCAACTGGCGCTGCGATTCGTGATATTATTACGACAATTCATCGTCGTTTTCCCCAAGCAAACATTTATTTATTTCCAAGTTTAGTGCAAGGAAGTGACGCGAAAAATGAAATTCGATCAAAAATTAAGGCAGCACAGGCATTTGCTCCGAATCTTGATATATTAATTGTTGGTCGTGGCGGGGGTAGTATTGAAGATTTATGAGCTTTTAATGAACTTGAAGTTGTTGAAGCAATTTATCAAGCAACTATACCGGTTATTTCGGCTGTTGGTCATGAAATCGATTTTACTTTAGCTGATTTTGTTAGTGATTTAAGAGCACCGACACCAACGGCGGCGGCCGAATTAGCAACACCCGATCAGAAAGAATTAGTTAATTATTTGCAACAACAACGCCGTAATTTAATTAATATTATTAAAGGCAAAGTTGATAAGATGCAAGATAAACTAAGTGAATTAAAAAATAGTTATATTTTAACAAAACCCCAGGCATTATATACACAATCTGATAATTATTATCAATTATTATTAAATCAGTTTAATGTTTTACAAGAAACATTCTTTATAGCAAATAAAAATATGATTCAAAATTATTATCAAAAATTAGTAAGAATAATTCAACAACAAATTTTAACAATTGAACATAATAAAAATAATTTAATAATTAAATTAGACTTATTAAGCCCTTTAAAAACATTAACTCGCGGTTATAGTATTGTTTACAATGAAAATAAAAATGTGATATCAACAACCAATGATGTTCAGAATAATGATATAATAATGACACGTGTGCAAGATGGCATTATTCAATCAATTGTACAAACAATTAATAAGGATGGTGAAAAAAATGACAAATAATAAATCATTTGAACAAATTTTAGAACAATTAAAGCAAATTGTTAATGATTTAGAAAATAATCAATTGCCATTAGATCAAGCAATTGATGCTTTTGAAACGGGCATTAAATTAACAAAATTAGCAGAAAATAAATTACAAGATATTAAAAATAAAGTCACTAAAATTGTTAAGGATAATAACCCAAATGATTTTAAAGTTGATGAATAATAATTTATTATGTCAGGGCAAATTTTTGAACGTAGTGGATGAGTCAAAAAAAATAATATTAAAATTTGAAAAAAATTGCATGAGTTAAAATTAAGTCGGGTTATTTTAAAATATTTTAAAAATTTTGATGAAAAAGATATTTTAATTAAAAATTTTGTTTATTTATTAAGATTAAATGATTTAGATGAGCGAGAATATTTTGATAGTATTATTTTAATTAAATTATTTTTAATTTATTATCATATGAAATATATTCGTAATAATGGCGTAAAACGCGAAAAAGAACAAATTTTAAAAATAATTAAGGAATTAAAAAGCAAAATTTTTGTTAATTACCTCGATGATAATTATGAGGAAGCAATTTTTGCAAATAATGACATTACAAATTCAAAAATTAAGATGTATTATAATTTTAATTTACTTTATAATTTTATTGCTAATGTTTTTTATCAACCTTTTGTTAATCTTCCAAATCATGAATTATATTTTAATTATGGTTATTATCTTGTTTTTTTAATTAATTTAATAGTAATGAAAAAGTTATTAAAGGATAGTGGTAATGTCGAAATTTATAAAATAAAATTAGACGTAACATCTTATTGTCATTATTTGATTGGAAAAATTACACCATTATATTTCAATAATTTTGTTCAACAAATTAATTATTTTTTACAAAAGTATTAAGTGGGGTTAAAAAATGAAATTACAAGATTATCAGCATCATACTGATTTAAAAAAATTTAAAAAAAAAGCTTTAATTGAATTAGCATTGGATGTTCGTCGTCTTATTATTGAAACAGTTACCAAAAACGGGGGACATTTAGCTAGTAATTTAGGGGCAGTTGAATTAACAATTAGTTTATTAAAAACTTTTGACATTGACAATAATGATTTGATTATTTTTGATACCGGTCATCAAACTTATGCTTATAAAATTTTAACTGATCGTAAATCACATTTTTCAACGATTCGCTTACCCGATGGCTTAGCGGCTTTTCAGCATATTAATGAGAGTAAATATGATCATCTTTCTAATGGCCATGCGGGAACTGGTTTATCTATAGCAATTGCTTATAGTTATAATCAAAAATATAATAATATTATTTGTGTAATTGGGGATGCGGCATTTACTAATGGCTTAACTTTAGAGGCTTTAACTTATTTAGGAACAATTTCCAATAAAATTATTGTTATTTTAAATGATAATGGGATGAGTATTTCTAAAAATGTCAATATTTTACATACAACAGTTAGTAAAGTTATAACTGGATGAATATATCGTAGCGCTAGTAAAGTTGTAAAAGTTTTACGTTATATTCCTCCCTTAACATTATTATGATTAGGGCACCTATTAGTTGAAAAAATTATTCGTAGTTTTGCAATTCCGAGGTTATTTGCTGGTTTTAATTTAGATTATATTGGGACAGTGGATGGCCATAATTTTCGTAAATTAGCAAAAAGTCTTAGCCAAGCAAAAAAACGAAATGCAAGTGTTGTTCTTCATCTTAAAACAAAAAAAGGTTATGGTTATGGGTTAACCCAAGCAGAACAAGAGAAATATCATTCTTATAGTTTAACTGATAATAAACATAATGAATGAAGTTATTATGTTGCAAAAACGTTGGAAAAAGTATTTCAGACAGCACCAGAAAAATTTTATTTTATTTCTGCCGCAATGCAAGCTTCGGTTCATTTAGAAGAATTTATGCTTCAAAATCCGCAATATTGTTTAGATGTTGGTTTAGCAGAGGAACAAGCCGTTACCTTAGCTGCCGGTTTTGCTTTAGACCATCAAAAAGTAATTGTGAATATGTATGCTAGTTTTTTACAGCGAGCTTATGATCAAATTTTACATGATGTTGTTCGTAATCGTTTGCCAGTTGTTTTTTTAATTGACAGAGCTAGTTTAGCGCTTGCAGATGGAGATAGTCACCATGGAATTTATGATATTGGGTTTTTAAATAGTATGGGTGATTTACCAATCATTAGTCAACCAGCAACTAGTGGTGAGTTTGACCATTTATTAAAGTTAGCTTTAATTAATAAAAAAGACCCCTTTTTTATTCGTTACCCAAAAGGGGGGATTGCACAGCAAGTTTTGTCACTACCATTCTCGGTTGGACAATGAGAATATGTTATTAAAAATCCTAAAGCTTGAATTTTATTAATCACATATGGAAATAATATAATTAAAGCAAAAACAGTTATTGCAAGATTAGATACAAAAAAAATTAATGTTATTAATGCTCGCTTTATTAATCCAGTTGATAGAGAGATGTTAAAACAAATTAACATGGAAAAATATCAACAAATTATTATTTTTGAAGAAGTTATCAAAGAAACTGGTTTATATGCGAAGATTATTGATTTATTAATTAACCATAATGCAACAATTTCACATTATGGTTATGAAAATGGTTTAATTAAAAAAGAGATGAATAATCTTGAAGAAATTTTAAGAAACTTAATTAATTAAGAAATGTGGTAGTCGGAAAAAAAGCTTAGATTTTATAAAAAATATATATAAAGTAATTAAATATAAATTAAAGCAATCGTTTATTAGAGTGATTTTTTTGTTCGCATTATTAATCAGATATTATCTTTAAATTAAAAATTAACCTGTTTTTTCCCTACAAATTATTTAATTTTTATAATTTCCTTTCTGCGATTTATTATATTTTTTCGGTTTAACAACTAATAATATCATTTTTTAATAAAGATACTATCTAATGAATAATGCAATGCAATCTAAAACTTAATATTTTGATACTTAAAGATTGATAGCTAATCTACGACATGAAGCCTTAAATAAAGTGTGAAAGCGATTGGATTTACTAATTTTATTTATTTCTTTAATTATTAACAGGATTAATAACTTGCGAAATGTCAGAGCATGTGTTTTTTTGCTTGTTTTAATAAAAAGAATGTTTTTAAACCGAAAAAAAATATCGGACACTAAAAAAACAAAGGGGTTGAAACTTTAAAAGGTTATTTTCTTTGTATAAAGTTGTCCGTGGGTTGATGAAGCATAATTAATAACTGGATAAAATGTTTTTTGTTTATTTTTGTATGGGGTAAAATCTATCAAAATATTATTTCCCGTCCTCTCACCTTCAAAGTGAAGTGGGCGGAAAAGTAATTAAATACTAAAATAAATTATTTACTAAATATCAAAATATTAACCAATAAAGGAATATTATGTTTTTTTACAGAAAGGAAAATATTTGATGAAAAAATGAAATAAAAAAAGTAAAAATAAATTACAAGAATTAATGATGGGAGCTTATCGGGCTACTGTAAATCATATTAATGATGAAATTTGAGCAACAAATAAAAAGAATTAGGTATTATAAATAAATGACAAAATATAAAATATTGTATATTAATAAAACTTGAAATGAAATAACAACATCATTTGATTGTGTGAAAACAATATACATTTTAGACCACTAATTTAGTCTTTAAATTAGAATGGAGATTAAAGGTGTATGGTGGCAAGTATTACTAATAAAAATTAATTATATTCATTACAAAGAAAAATAAAAAAATGATATTTACAAGAAGAACCTTAAAAAAACAAACTATATTTATCAAAATGTTATTAATTATTTTAATTTATGTCAAAAATACTATTTATATAAAAACTCATTAAATAATTTAATTAAATTATTTTATAAATCAAAAAAAACTTTTTATAATTGAGCTAAAAAGATTAAACTTTGTCTTAAAGAAAAATTAAATTTTATTGTTTTAGCTAAAAAATCAACTATACCAATTAATATTAATAACCATTATTCAAAAACTTACAAGATTGCTGTTGCAAAAATGATGAAAAAATATCGAAAAAAAATATGGAACTGGTATTTATGAGTTTTATAACTTAACACTAGCTGGGGTTTTAATATATAAAAAGAAATTAATTAAACATAACATTAAAACTTTAATTAAACGGAATAAAGAATTTAATAATTTTTATCCTAAAAACAAGAAAATTAAGACTTATAAACGTTATCAAATGTCTGAATTAAGACATTTACAGCATGATATTAAAATTATGACACCAAATATGAATGGTTTTAAACGTAATTTATATTTTTATAATTTTATTGATGAAAAATCATGCTTTGGTCTTGCTTATTTATCTGAAAATAAATCAAAGTCATAAGCAATTGGTATTTTTAATCGGGCTTATGATGATTTTTTAAATAATAAAATTATAATAAAAAGAATTAGAACCGATAATGGCCCTGAATATGTTTATAGTTATAATCCCCGGAGTATAAATATCATAAAAGTGAGTCTACAAAAGTATTACATCAAAAAGATGCTATTCATCAAACAACACCAATTCGTTCTCCGCAATCAAACAGGAAAATTGAAAGATTTCATCAAAATAAATATTTTTTTTGAATATCTTTCTCGTTATCATAAAAATATTAATTAATTAAGAAAATTAATTAATATTTTTTTAGATTATTACAACAATGTTAGGTGACATAAAAGCATAAATTTTTTAACATCATCCGAAGCTTTATTAATTTTTTTAAAAGAATAACTAGTCTAAAATGTATATGGTACCATACAAACATCATTTGATTGAGTTAATTGTCGGGGTGCCTGTTAATTGTCGTATTTCAAATCATAAAAAGCATTATGATTTGCAATGTTTATAATGAGCAAAAATGTATCTAAATTTATTTGAAAATAAATGAGATATAATTGCCCGTTATATGCAATATTAAAAAATTAACTATATTTTAGATTTAGCATCAGATGGTTGAAAAATATTACAAATTGACAAGAAAAAATAAAACAAATAAATTAAAATATATTATTGCAGTTGATCCCGACGAAATCGGACAAACTGTTGTTATTATTTATAATTTTTTGCAAAAGAAAATAATTAATAATATCACTTTTAATTTTAAAAATGAAGAAGAAGCAATAAATAATATGTATTTAATATTAAATGAGTTTAAAAATAAAATTTGTTCTTATTTAAATAAAGTTATTGTAATAATTGAAGATTATCAACTTCACAAAGGTTTAAAAATAAAAAATCAATTATATACTCCTAAATTAATTGGCGGTTTAAAAGTTTTATGCAAATATCTATTTAATTTAAATTATGTTTTACAATCGCCAGTTATTAAGAAAAATTATATTTATAAAGGAAATATTAAAATGACAGAGCACAAACATGATGCTTGAAAACATTTACAGTATTTTTTAGTAAATGGAGTTAATAAAAATGGCACAAAAAAAGAAATTTATCTAAAATAACAATCACCGCTAATAAGATAAAGACAAAAAATAAAAAAGTTAATAAGTTATAATTAACTGTTATATTACACGAAAATCCAATTAAAAATAAAATTAAGGCACTGGTTGACGAGGGTATTAAAGTTGATGCTTGTTCTCGACTAAATGTCGATTAAATGGATTAAATTACCCAATATTATTAATATATCACACATCTATTTTAACTGATTTTTTGAAATTAAAAAAGATAATGAGATAAAAATTAAAGGATCATTATTTAATAAGTTAAATATAAAAAATAAACGCTATTTTTTGGATAGTATTACAGAAGATTATTTTTTATAAAAAATATAAATAAAATAATTAGATAACTTTTTAAAAAGTTTATTTATCGGTGTTTTAGAAATTTATTTAAAATAAAGAATAATTTTTATACCAAAACCTAAACTTTTTTCTTACTAACATTTTATCTTTTATAGTAGATAGTTTTGAAATTATACAAAAAGCGATTAGAAAAATAACAAATACAAATATTAAAAAATATGAGGAAAAAAATGGCATTAAAAAATGTAAAATATGTTCTTATTGATGAAAATAATGAACCTATTAAAAATGAAGATGGTAATTTAGATATTAAAACTGATGAAATTATTTTAGAAAATACTGCTGAATTTGAATAATTTAATACAAGTAATTTAGAAAATAATAATCAGCAAATAAACGAAATACAAACAAAAAATACTGAATTAACTTCATAAATTGAACAACAAACAATTCAATTAAAACAAATTGAAGAATTTACTTTATTAATTCTTTAACTGATAATAAATAATTTAAAAATGTTTTATTAAAGTCTTATGATATTAGCAATGATATTGAAATCATTAAAACACAATTTTAAAGTGCTTATGGTGAATTAATTAAGGTACAAACAGTTAATACTGGTGGCGTACCAAAAGTATAAAACAAAGAAAACAATATTTTAGATACAGACAATGTATTTAATAAATAGAAAGAAGGAAATAAATTATGGTACAAAACCAAAAAATAATTTTCGGTGATATTGCTAATCAAGCAACAAAACGAGACCAAGAAGAATTTAAACAATGATATTTATAAACTTATCAACAAAAATTTAGTTGATAAGTTTTATTTGTATGAAAATAAGCAAATAAATTTTGTTTAAAATATAAAAGAAAGAAAAATATTAAATACAATGAAGGTTTAGGAACAAACGGACAAGTATTTAATTCTGATGATAACCTACTAAAATATTCAACAGTGTAATTTGAAGATGGAATTGCTGAATTAGATAAAATTTTAACTTTTGCTCGTAAATTAGACCCAATAGAAAGTGATTTTAATCTCCTAATATTTTTTTGGGCGGCCGATATTTAACGAGCAATGGATACCGGGGCTTATTATAAACGCAATAAAATTTTAGAAATTATTAATAAAGTAATATTTACCACTATTAAAGACAAAAAAGCAGATGATAAAAATTATTTGCAAATTAATGATGAAATTATGGATAAAATATATAAAAATGGCTTTACCCCATCAGAAATAGTTGTATTTGATTTGGATGATTTTATTTGTGAAATTCGTAATAAATTACAGTTACAACTTCGAGCAAACGACCAAATAAATAGCGTAATAACAACAAGAGGAGCAATGAAAAATGTTGAAGGAACAACATATTATATGGTTTCTAAAAAACTATCAATTATTAATAAAAATGGTTCAAAAGGAAAAATTATTATATTACCAGATGATATTAATGCAATTGCCTTTAAATTTAGCAAAAAATATGACCCGCTTTATTTTACGCAAAAAAGACCATACTACGTTAAGATTTGGTGCTGCTGCGTTAGGTACTGGTATGGGTAATACTTTAAGTATGGAAAGAGTTTTATATTTAGGTGGAGCAGTAGTTGAACCCAAGGGAATTATTAAAAATATTGTTACAAAAATTAATATTAGTAAAATTAATAAATTATATAAACCAACTATTCATGTTGCATGCCCAACAAAAGCAACGGCAGAACAGTTAAAACCGCACAATTTAAAGATGTTTTTTTAAAATCGGTAAAAGCCGTAAATAGTTCTTTAACTGAAAGTGATTTTGATTAATTTATTGAAAGTAAAGGTGAAGATTGACCAATTAATTATTACAAACATTAAAACTGTTGAAATTAAAATTGAAGGTAAAAAAAATTCCACTGTTCAAACAAATCCTATTGATGTTAAAATTAAAAATTATTAATAATAATAAAAAATAGTAATATTTCGTTTTAAAATGCTAATCGGAACATCTAAAACAGCTCTTATTTATACTGTTAAAAAAATACAACTAGATTGTCAATCCAACAATAAGAAAAAAATTTTGTTTACAATTATTATAATTTTTATTAATTCAAGTTTTAGCACTTGGTTTATCATTTTTAACTAGTATTATTGCTTAGGATATTGGTCTTGGGGCCGGATTATCTAATTTTGCTGCAGCATTTATCTCGTTTGAAGTAAAAACAGCGACCGATTTTTCCGTAAATCAAATATCTGATAAATTAACATCAGAAGTGACAGTAAAAAGTGCTTCCTTAAATTTTTTACTAGCAATTGGCAGTGTTGTTAAATTAATGTGCGGTGCCCGAGAACAACTATAATTTTAAAATTAGCCCGAAATAGTTTTTATAAAGGTTTTAAAGTTTATAATTTAGAAACAATTAATAATTTATTAAAAATTGAAAAAATATTCAAAAAATAAGTCCCACATTATTTCAAAAAATACACCGCGTAAATTAAAAAAATGATAATAAATGATTGTCTGAATATGAATTAAATATTGAGAAAATAAGCAAAATTAATACTAATGAGTAATATAACATTATTACTAATCTCCACAAAAAAGGTGTTGGTAAAAATCTACTATTAAATTCTAATTTAATGCGGGGCAGTAAAATATATAATAATAAATTATTAAATATTTTGCATCAAACACTAATTAAATTAAATAAAATTTTAAATCATTTAAACCCAAATTTTTATATTTAAAAAAAAAAAATAATAACTGAATTACGCAAACCGATATTATTTTAGATGCTTTAAGATTAGATGCAGTTATTATAATATTGAAGATTGTTTATATACAGCCGCTAATGATAGTAAATAAAGAAATGATTTATTAAAAGTAATTGGAGTAGTTAAATACAATACAAAGAAATTAAGCAATATTAACTTAGTATCACTAAAACATAGTAAATCAGTTGTTAGAAATGTTGGAAATTTAAGTAAATATAATGATAGTTGTTTATGAACATTTGAAAAAGATGTTAATTTAACTTATCAATATGGTAAATGTTGGAAATATAATAATGAAAAAATAAGTAATCATTTACTAGATGCCATTATTATTGATAATTATAATGGTTAATATTATGAAATATTCATTTAATCAAAAAACAGGAAAATATTATTTTTTGGTCGCATGTAAAAAATAAGGGTTTTATAAAAACAATAAAAAAATATCCTTAATTTATATTAAACTAAATAACATTTAAAAACAAAAACCCTTATTTTTTACATGCGACCATAATTTAATAATTTTTATCCTAAAGACAATAAAATTAAGACTTATAAACGTTATGAAATGTCTGAATTAGGACATTTACAATATGATATTAAAATTATGACACCGAATATGACTGGTTTTAAAAGTAACTTATATTTGTATTATTTTATTGACAAAAAATCACGTTTTGTTCTTGTTTATTTATCCGGAAATAAATCACAGTCATCAGCAATTGGTATTTTTAATCAGGCTTATGATGATTTTTTAAATAATAAAATTAGAATAAAAAGAATTAGAACCAATAATGGTCATGAATATGTTTATAGTTATAATCCAAATTATAAATATCATAAAAGTTAGTTTACAAAAGTATTACATCAAAAAGGTGTTATTCATCAAACAAAGCCGATTTGTTCCCCCTCAATCAAACGGGAAAATTGAAAGATTTCATCAAAACTGAAATAAATTTTTTAAATATCTTCCCCGTTATCCTAAAAATATTAATGAATTACGAAAATTAATTACTATCTTTTTAGATTATTACAACAATGTTAGACGACATAAAAGCATAAATTTTTTAACATCACCCGAAGGGATGTGTTAAATTTTTAAAAGACTAACCCTGGTCTAAAATGTATATAATAACCCACAATCGGCCTTGTAAAACTCCGCTTGATGAAATTTTATATAACTGGTATTGATTCCAAAGATGTATATTTAAATTTACTATGAAATTGAGAGTATTTAATTAAAACATATGGCTAAAAGAATTTAATTATATTAAAAACAAATAAAAAATAACCTTAATTGTGGGTTTTTTTAAATACTATTTGTTAGTTTTATAATATCCTCTTTTTGTGATTGTTTTTTATCATTTGCTTTAACTTGTTTTTAACATTTTTAATTTGACCTGTTTTTAATTATAATTATGTTGCATAATCATGTCCTCGTAAATATTTTTCATGATCAATAACAGCGGTTCTTAATTATATAATTTCTGCTTTATATTTTTTAATTTTTTTAGCAGATAAACCTAGGATACCAAGACTAACCATTCCGCCCGAATCCTATAACACAAGTAAAAAAATCATTAATGTATCA
Organism: Spiroplasma endosymbiont of Antitype chi; assembly: GCA_964019725.1. Lineage (GTDB taxonomy): Bacteria > Bacillota_I > Bacilli_A > Mycoplasmatales > Mycoplasmataceae > Spiroplasma. The sequence goes on from OZ026467.1 coordinate 1,718,919, forward strand.
TTTTTAACATTTTTTTTTACTACTCTTCTTATCCTTACTAAAACAGTAGCCATCTATTCTTTCAAAACAAAATAATTTATAAATTAAACTATATAACAACCCAAAAATATCAGCCACCTTTATATATAGTCTATTTTAAATTTAATTATTTGTTATTTTATTCTTGTTTTTGTTTTTTAATATTTTCATCTTGTATATTTTTAAATATCTTTTCTGTTATACCATCTAATTTGTTTCATACTTCCGCTATTCTTGATTGAATAACAAGCAGATTAATACGGCAGTCCAAACAATGTCTTAAATGGTCTTTTTTTAATTTTTATTTATTAATTCAAATAATAATTAAAGAAATTATTAAAGTGATTAAAGGTAAAATTGTAAATAATAATCCCATTTTAGATATTTTTAATCTTGGTATATCAATTTTAATATTAACTTTTGGTTTACTACTGGCAACAATTATACCCCGAATTCCATTTGTAAATAAAGGTGTTAATAATATTGCAATGCCATTTGCTAAATATTGACCATAATTATACCAATTAATATTATCTTTAATCGCATTAATCATTCCATATTATAACCAACAATTTAATGCTAAAAATATTAATGTATAAAACCCAACTATTCAACTAAGAATTTTATATTTTCTTTCTCATTCCCTAATATCTTTATTAGTTAAATTATAAGTCGGAATAGGGTCTTTTTTAAATCAATTTAAGGGCAAGGCACCATTTAATCAAGTTGTTTTATCTTGTTTCATTAATTAAAAATCCTTTCTAACTTACTTTTTTCAATATGTATAAATGTTATTTTTTTGTTTTCTTCAATAACGCCGTTTTTTCTTATAAGAATAGTATTTGGTATAAAAAATTAATATGTGAGATGATTTTTAAAAGTCGTAAAAGTTAAATTTATAGCATCATTTGGTTAGTCTTAAATACTTATATTATAAATATAATTATTACCATCACAATCTTTTATTATATATTTATTTGATGAATTTGATACAAAATCAATAGTATCAACAATTTCTCAATCATTACTAGTATTAATAGATATATCGCCATTACCTAATAATGAAATACTATTAATAGTTTTAATGTTTAGTTCCGCTTATTAATTTATCTTGTTTAGCATCTGATACCGTTAATTGTTGTTGTTCATTTTTAATAATAGTTTTATTGTCAATTGGGTTTTCTACACTTGAACCTTGTTTTTCTTTTCAAACACCGTTTTCTTCATAAATATTATCATTATCAAACGGAACAATAAGTTTAATATATTCGTTATAATCAATTTTATAAAAGTAATTAATAGTTGGATAAGTAATATTTATTGAATTATCTGTTTTTAATAGTTCTTTTAATCAAAATAATAATGTTGGATAAAAAGTTTTTTTACTAATATGTTTATATTATTCTTATCATGAATGAGCATAATTATCTAAATTATAATTATAAAGTTTATCAACGGTTTTAATAGATATAATATCAATTATTTCAGCCGCTAATTTTAAAGCATTTTTAACATCACGAGTAATATTTTCATTTGCTTCTTGGTCATTAAGTTTGAGAATAAGCAACTCCGCTCCGGGAAAATGAAGCACTACCAGTTAAATCATTAACCCCTTTTGGTAAATATCAATTTATAACTACTAATAAACAAGCGGATTGAATATAACTTAATCATTTATCATATTGAATTAAACCAGTATTATCTTTTTTTACTAAGGGAAATAAATCTTTTTTATTTATTTTATCTTAAATTATCCCGCCCGATAATTTGTCCATTCATAAACTAGTTTTTAAAATAGCATTATAAATTAAATTATCATTATAAGAAGATCGTTTTCTATCATTAATAGGTTGTCAAAGTTTACTTTCTTTAACATCTTCAACCATTATAAATAACAAATTACTTAAATTATTTTCCATATAAAACAACCATTAATTGATTACGATATTTATTTTTTAAATTACTTGGTTTATAACTATTAACTCTTGTTTTTGTTTTATTAATTATTTTAATAGTTTGATTAGTTTTGTAAAACATATTTTTAACCGGTGTTTTATATAAATTATTAATATTTTTAACATCACTTCATTGTTCGCGATACCATTTTTTATTATTAATTTAAACAGCAAAATTAAAATTAAAACAGCCAATCTTTAAAATATTAATAAAGTTTTTAATTTGTTTTAATTTTTGAACATTTAGTAATGCTAATTCAGTAGTTCCTTTGGGATATTTTTCTTTTAATTCTTTTGGTAACCGTTTTTTAATATAATTTATTAAATAACCAGGTAATTATTTTCTTAATCAATAACGCCAAAATAAAGTCCCTGCATTAAATAAAGCATTAATTAATAATTTTCAAATTTCAATCGGAATACTATGATAAAAATAAGGACCATAAAATTTCGGATTTTTTGCTATTTTTGTATATATTAAAATAGTTAAATTAACTTTTAAAGTTAAATTATTTGTTATATTAAACATTCTGCTATCAAGTCAAATACTATTTAAAGGTTATCAATTATTATTTAAATAATTTTCATTTTTAATTTTTTCTCTATTTTGAATATTATTATCTTTTTCTAATTTAGTTAATATTTGTTGAATTTATTTTTTATGACCCTTTTTTAATTAAATCTAAATAAGTAAATGGATTTAATCACCGATAAATATCTTAAACTTTACTTGTAATTTTATTATATTTATCATTAATATAATTAATTGGTTTTAATACTTTATTTTGAACTTGATTAACTTTATTAATTAATCTAACAAATTTACTTATTAAAGGTTTATTTTCTAAATTAGATACTAATAAAGTTAAAACGCGTAATATTAATAAATTAATTGTTTATTAATAATTTTTAATTACTACATCAATAGGGTTTGTTTGACCAGTGGCGTTATTTTTACATTGAATTTGAACTTCAACATTTTTATCATTTGTAATATTTATTTGTCAGTATTCGCCTTTAGTTTCAATAAAGTAATCAAAGTCACTTTCAGTTAAAGAGAACTATTTAATGATTTAACTGCTTTTAAAACAACGGCTTTAAATTGTGGTTTTAACTGTTCTGGCGTTGATTTCGTTGGTTTTGTAACATGAATAGTTGGTTTACCTATTTTGTTAATTTTACTAATATCTATTTTACTTGGTATTGGCACAGTGATTACATAATCAACAGGTACTATCTAAATGTTTTATTTAAATTATTTTTAGCAGTGTTAATTTCCTATTGTATTGGTTGTTTTTCTAAAATAATTTTACATTTTTTAGGATATAAAATTGTTGGTTTTTGCATATTGCACTTTACCAATTAATTTAGGGTTAATAGTATAATTATCTAAAACTTGTTGAATAGTATACATATTAATTGGATATGTTCAAACTTGTTTATTAATAATCAAACTATTTACATTAGTAAAATTATAACCCTTATCTCGGTTAACTTGTCCTTTTGTATTTTTTTCTAAATGAAAACTTTTAGATACTGGAATACTTATTGCGGTATTTTCATATAATTCTCCATTCGCCATTGCTTTTAATTGAGCTTGTGAGCCAATTACTTTTAAATAAGCGGGTGTTATAATCATAAATAGGCTCTTCGTCCTAAAACAATAAACATTTTATCTTTTGGCAAACCAAAATATAAATTATTAATTTGATTTGTTAATTCAATCAACGTTTCATTTAATGTAAAGAATGCTTTATTTGCATCATCTGCATTTTTGGCTGTATAACTACGAAATAGAATTAACTTCATATTTGACCGTCTGAAAAAAATAATCATAAATAATTACCACTAACTTTATCTAAATTAGTTTTAATATCTTCAATTTTAGTAGGTGGAATATCTTTAAACGCTTTTAATTCATCTAATTCATTAGATAATTTAATAAAGTCTTCTTTTGATATAACATCTTCGCGTTTTTGCAAGCTTTCTCTAATTTGTTTTTCTTCATTATTGAACTTATTTAAGATATTTTATGCAATTTATTCACTTAAACCTTGTTTTATTAATTATTCTTTTGTAAGTGCCATTTTATAAACCTCTTTTTTTTATTCTTGTCTGATTAACAAGTCAGCATAAAATTTTTTTTTAATATAAAAAGATTAAAACGTAATTTATTTATATAACAATAATTTACAATTACAATACATTTTGTATATAAAATAATATATATAATAAATAGACGACGGACAACCCACAACAAAATTAATATATTTTATTGCTAATTTAGCCCTTAAAATGCGGAATAATGTGTATTTAACAAGATAAAATTATTAAAATAATTCATAATTTTGCTTATATATATAATTGAAATAAATTTTGATAGATAAAAAGTTTTAAGATTAAGAAAAGAAAAAAACAAGTATGAAAAAAATACTTATTTTATTGAGTGTATTAACAATTAGCGGCACTGCTGTGCCAGAGACTATTGCTGCTAGTCTTTATCAAAAAGAAAAAATAATTATAATTAAAAGAGAAAATGGTGTTATAAATAAAGTTGAATATAGGGGAGTATATTAAAATATTTATTTAGATCATAAAGTCGTATCACAAATACACAAAAATATAGATGTTTCTGGTGGAGCTGCAAACATTGTAAGTATTTTATCATGCGCTATTGTTATTGTACCGGCATGATTAATTATTGGCGCCTGTGCTCCTATAATTATAGCTCAATGAAAAATTTGAAAATCACATACATATGATAACGGAAATGGAATAATTATTACTTTTTCGAGAATAGCTCATCCATCATTAATTTTTAAAATAGAAGCACAATAATTTTAAATTTAAAAATTATAGAAATATATTAATAATTTATTTATATTTTAATTAAATAATCTTTTTTAAAAAAATAAAGGAGTTAAAATATGAAAAAAATATTAACTATTTTATTAACAATCACTTTAATTGGAACAAGTGCAACAAGTTTAATTGCTTGTAATAAAATGGAATATACCGAAGCACAATTAATAAAAATAAAAGAAAAAAACAATATAAAAACAAAAGATGGTATTTTAGAATGAATAACGCCACAAGAAAAACCATTTAATCAAGTATAAAATAAATATTATTATGTAGTATGGCGTAGTAAATTAAATTCTGAGCTAAGAGTAATTAAATTTAAGAACGATACAAAATTTTACAAATAAAATACAAAAATTATAGATGTTCAAAATAAATGCGAACTTTCAATCGGTTTTAATATAGGTGTTGGTTATTCATATGTTGTTTTATTTATTAATAATAATTTATAATCCACATGAAAAAACAATAATAAAAATTATTTTAAATCAGTTTATCGTTGAAATGGTGAAGAACAAAAATTATATAATTTAGATATTGATAAATATGATAATATAAAATTTAAGGGAGAATAAAAAAAGAAAATTAAACAATCATAAAAGACCTAAATCTCTTTTAACAAAAAAGATTTAGAATATTATAAAACAAGGTATAAATTATTAAAAATGATCTATGAATTTTACAATTAAACAACCTAATAATAGTCTTTTTTATTAAACAAAATTGTCATGAATATTCAATAAAATCATTATTAGAAATAACGGTGTTAAAACATAGTTATTGAGATAAATATAAAAATTATGACAATAGCAAAAAAGATAAAAAAGCAATAAATGATATTGTAAAAGTCTATGAAGAAAATTTAAAAAAATTTAGTTATAGAATAATTACTAAATATTTAAAGGAAGATTATGATATAAAATATAATTCAAAAAAATGTTTAAGGATTATGCGTGATAATAAAATAAAAAATGAATATGTAAAAAAATGAGAAGAAAAATGAAATATAAACAGAATAAAAAAAAAAGTTGGTCGCATGTAAAAAATAAGGGTTTTTGTTATTAAATGTTATTTAGTTTAATATAAATTAAGGATATTTTTTTATTGTTTTTATAAAACCCTTATTTTTTACATGCGACCAAAAAGTTTATTGCAATATACTGATTTAATTAATCGTAAATTCAATGATATAAAAACAAGTTTTTCAGTGCCATATACTGATGTAACATATTTAATTTGAAAAGGAAAAAATATTATCAATCAACAATTATTGATGGATATACTAAAGAAATATTTGATCTAAAGTGATCTAAATATAATGACAATAAATTAGTAATAGATAATTTAAATGATGCAATTAATAAAATAAAAATTAATAAAAAATGATCTGGATGGAATAATAATTAATTCGGACCACGGATATCACAATACACATCTACTATTTATCTCAATAAATTTGTATCTAACAGTATTATAATTTCAATGAGGAAAAATTACCAATGTGCAGATAATATTGTTATATTTTTTTTTCATTAATTACGTAAGAAAACTACAATCCATAATAAAATATATAATTAACATGAAGAATATATTCAAGATGTTATAAAATGAAATACATGATATTAAAATCGTAAAGAAAAAGATATAATTAAAAAAAATAGTAAATACTTTTTATTATTGCTTACTAAATTGGGCGAACTCTTTTAAAATCTCTTTTTATTTTTAATTTGGTTTAATTGTAATTTTAACTGGGTTGTTATTTTTGTTAATAAAATTTAATTTATCAGATTTATTTGAAAAAGTTAAATTATTATCATTTCCAAATTTTTTATAATCAGGATAATAAGTGCCCATAAATTCAGGTCATATTACTTTTGAAAATATAATTTTTAATCTCATATCATTTGTATAATATGCTTGTAAATATATATTTTGAACTTTATTAGATTTTATATTGTTAATTTATGATATTTGCATTAAAAAGTTTATTAATAATTAACTTTTTCCTTTAATTTTATATTTTGTATTATATTTTTTTTCTTTTAAATCATACGCATGACTTGTAATAAAAAATTTAATTTTCCATGTTAAAATTTTATTTTTTTTAATAATTTTATTTTTAGGAGAATTAGCATTTGTTGTTTGTTGTTTCCTGCCTTCTTTAACAATAAGTTCAAAAAGTGTTCCCAAACTAGTATCACATATTTCAAATCATGCAGTTAATTTTGTATTAATATAATCATAATATGATATTTTAGTTGCATTATTGGTAATAGAGAAATTATTAATATTACTTATTTTGATAGTTTTATATGAACTAATAAATTTATCAATACTTTTAAATGTTGGGTCAATTTGTTTTAAATCAATTTCAGTTTCATAATAATCCGTACATTATTCTGTATCATTAAATAAATTAACCACATTATTTAAAGTATTTTTACACTGAGGTTGTGCTGTATAATTAAAGTTAATAGGTAATTTTGCATTATCCGGAATAATATCTTTTTTATATTCTGGATAGTTATATGGAGCTGGTGTAAATACATATTGTGGGCAATTAAATGTTGGTATTTTATAATCGTGCGGTAATAAGAAACTAGTTTTATAATTATTTTTCATATAGCATAAATAATTATTTAATACACTTTTTTTTACCTCTTAAAATCCATACTGGCAATCTTAAATAATCTTCTTCATTATTGGTATATGGGTAATGATTATCATCATAAAATATAATTTCAAAATTACCTTTATATAATGCTTGTATTGAAAACATATCGATTATATAACTGCAATTTGTTCCATCGGGTGTTTATAATAATTAACAATCATTATCTTTTTCACTATCACTAACTGGTGTTTGTGCATCAACTACTATTACTAATTCATTAATTAAATATATACGATTAATTTTAGGGTTTGATTGTTTTAAATTATATTTTGAATAAGTTATTCGTTCTGTTAGTTTTACCATCTTTTCAAAAAAATTACCTTTTATTTTATCGGTTAATAAAGTTGTAAAAATAAAACTAGTAGCATTAGCTCTAAAAATAGCACCAAATTTATCATTACCTTGTTATCTAAATATTCCAAAAGGTAAATAACCCTTACCTTTTGATTTTTCAGACCAAAATACATCATTATAAAAATTATAAATATTAGCACTCATAAAGCCATTAAGTCATTGAAAATTAAATCAAGTTTTTTCATCTTGGTTAATTACTCATCTTCGTGGAATACCAAATGAAATAAAGTTTAAGAATTTACCGACCAAGCCCGGAATAGTAAATGGATTAAAAACTAATTTTTGCGTATAGTTTAAAGGTAATGCTGTAATTTAGCGATTAATAAAATTATTCATATTTAAAATATCTCAAAAATTACATGAACCCATTTTATTATATTCAATTTGAACTTGACCAACATTATTACCAAATTAATCTTTTCTTATAAAATAAGATAGGGCGGCCCCTTGCGTACTAATAATATTATTAACTGTACCACCGCTTGTTTTAATTTTTTCTGGTTGTTTTATTTTTCAATCTTTAGACCAGTAAAATTTAGAATCCCTATCTTCTTTATAAACATATCTACCAACAGTAGAATTAGATGCCGATGTAGTGGTGGGGTCAGTTATAACAATACCTTCACTATTTTTTTGTTTTCAAAAGTCATATCTACTTTCCATATCTTTTTTTTCAATCTTCATAACCTGTTATCATAGTTAGTTGAATACCTTGAATTTTATATCAACTTACTTCGGGTGATGCATAAGTATTGATTTTATCAGGGGGAGCGGGGTACAAATGTTATAAATTAATAAATCACGATGATTCATTGCTTTTTGATTAAACTGACCCTTAATAATTGGTACATTAATAGCGGGCATATCAAAAAAAGATAGAGTTACCATAAAATTTAACTGCCATCGCTCTAACACTGCGGTCTTTTAGTAAAATATCATCTAATTCAATAATTCCTTTATTTTTTTCATCATAAGTTATTTTAGGAAAACAATAACCTTAACCCCCGGCACTTGTTTCAATAAATTGTCGTACCGATAAAACACTATTACTAATTTTGTCATTAATACTTGAAAATGTAATTTATTGTCATAAAAAAAATACCATCATAAGGTGAATAATAATTAATAACAATTTATAGATATAATCATTGTCTATCTTGAGGTGCAGAATTAATATCACCACTGCCAATATTTAAACCACGATCATTAAATACAGTATAAAAATTATAATAATCATTAATATTTAATTTACTCATATCTTAATCTAAAATTAATAAAGTATATTGTCGTTCTATTGATTGCTGTGTAAATATCATTGTTCAAATTTAGCTTCACCAAATTTAATTTAGCTTCTATCATCAATCATATAAGCATCTCAATATTTGCCAACTTTAACTTCTTTTGTATAAAAGTTATCAGCTTTATTGTCATTATTCATGAAATAACTTAATTTATATTGTTTTAAGTATTCTAACATTTTATTAATATCACAAATTTTTTCACCATCAAATATTTTTCAATAAACATTATTATTTTTATCTTTTAACTTTTTAGCGAAATGCGCTTAATTATTTGCTCATATTGCCGAATTAACCGATTGATTACTAAAATCATCAATTGTTAATATCTTAATTTATTAACCTTTATGTTTTTTAACTATTTTTAAATTATTTTGTCATTGAGCAATAGTACTTTTACATATTATCAAATATTCGTTAATAACCGCCATAATCATGGGTTTTAGCATTATTTTGTTTTCAAAATGTTTCTGTATTAGGAATATATGAACTTTAAAAATTAAAAGGAAATACCATTCCATGGCGATTATCTTTTAAATCTCATCTTATTTCTATTAAAGTATCATGGGCTTGTATTATTAATTCTTCCATAATACCAGCATTAATTCTACTCATTTTTTAATTATCCTTAATTTCTGTTCTACCTTGTAAGGTATTTTAATTATTACCAGTTTCATCATATTCCATTAATTTATTATTATGTTAGATTTCTTTTGTTTGCATTTTATCGTGTCATATTTCGATTTTTTATAAATAATTGGTTGCTTGTAATTCATCAATATTATATCATATAGTTCTATTGCTCTTATCGGCTCCATTGTGCCATTATCTAATCTATCAGTAATTAATTCATTTTGTCGCATTTGATCAAACAAACTGGCGTTAATAAAATCAAAGCCACAGGGGCCCCCGTTCGCCGATACCATCTCGGAGACCATAATATTTTAAAACAATATCAAACATTTTTGTATACTATTGCTTACGATATGCTTGTAAATAAGCTTTTTTTTCTAAATCTTTGGTTTTAGTTAATAATGATTGTATTTTATTTTGGTCATTATCTGTTTTATCATTAAGGGGGCTTTAAAAATGACAGGCTAAATATAATTGTTCAATAATTGCTTTTTTGATCTTCAGTATATGTTTCTAAGGTTGGCACATACCCCGCACTACTTGTAAAGATTGTGATAATTGACCATCTACGGATGATTGGCCTGATTGAATAAAAATATCATCAAAAACATTTTATATTACATTTTTATTACCTTTTTTATAAGCAGTCATTAAATTATCATCTAATATTCCATATAAATGCGTACGTTTTGCATATCTTTCTTTTGACTTAATATTAAAAATATCTTCTAAATCAAATTGTAATTTATAACAATTTGCCGTAGTAGGTCATGGATTTAAAGTATTTGAAGTTGATAAAATAAAGTATTATGTTCATTAATAATTTTTCAAAAAGGCACAATACATAATTTATTTTTAAATTATTGTACTAAAACAATTCTCACACCATCTTTAATTTGTGTTTTACTTTGCCCAGCAACTACCTCATGATTTTTAGGTCAACCTTTAATAACAATTTTATTTTTTGTACAAATTAAATTTAAAATAAAACCACTATCTGATTAATGATAATTTAATCAAATATCAGCACCTTGTTCAATTTCGTTTATTTTACTTACACGAGATGTAAAGTTAAAAGGATTAATTCATAAATCAATATTACCGTCACTAGTTTCTAATAAACCAAAGATAGTTTTACCCATTAAAATTGCCGTTAATTCATTCTTATCTAATTTTTATTTTATTTTATAAGTTTCATATCATCAATTTAGTTTTTATAATATTTTTTATCGTTTGATTTAAATAAAATATCTTTACCATTTATTAATCGCATTTGATGGCGAGCAATAATATTGGCTAAATTAATTGTTTATTAATAGTTATAAAATTCTAAAAAACTATTAATATCATATAAGTTTGGTAAACTAGGGGAAGCATTATTCGTGGTTATTTTTCTCTTTTAATTTTAAAATAAGTCCATAATTAATAATATTTACTGTTAATAAATTTGGTTCATTTGCTAAAACTTATACAAATACTTTAAATTTTTTAGATTTCTTAATATATTCGTTATATAAATTTAAATTACATATTGCGATATTATTTTTATTTAATTCCTTACAAAGTCTTTTTTTAACTTGTCCACAAACAGACATATATGGTCTTTTGCATTTATTACATGCTCATAATATATTACATAAATATCTTTTTTCATTAAGTTAATTACCCCCCTTTGTTGTCATAATTTATAATCGGCTGAATTATTATGTTTAACCATTGGTACTAATTCAAAGTGTAAATCATAAAAATAACTATCAAATTTATAATCATATAAATATAACATCAGTTCTTCTCTTGCGCCAGGATTGTCTTCTCATTGAATTAATTCGTATTGGACTTTACTTATGAGGCATTTTTCTCATAATAATTTTAATTGATTATTATTTATTAACATAGTAAATGCCTCTATATGATGTCTTATTTTAAATTTCTGTTTTTGTGCCGGTTTATTAAATGTCATGTATCGACCAAAAGAGTAATTATATTTCTATCGATTTAAACTTTGTAATTTTGAATATGAACTATCATCAACATTAATTGATATTCCTTGTTGTATTAAATTAAAATATTTATTTAATTGATTATTATAAAAATCTAAAATATCTTTTACTTGTTATAATTCAGTTTTAAATTACTGATTAGCATTTGAATACTTATATTATTCCACTTTATATGCTTTTTTATCAAATGAAAATTATATATTCAGAAACTTGCTGCTGTTGTATGTTCCTTGTGGCTTGTGGCATTCGCAATATCAAAACCACCTAATAAATTAGCCAGTTGAAAAATATCTGTTGCTCGCATTATATAAATATATCTTGCAAAGATTGAACCACTAGTATTACCTGGCAAACCTCAACTCCATACTCTTGCTATTTCAATATCTAATTGTTCTAATCTTAATTATTCATTAGCTTTATCTTGTGGTAATTCATAATTAAGTCTTCAACTAGAATAATTAATAATAATTTTCATATTTAATTTTTATATATAAGTAATTTGTTCATATTTACTGCGCATTATTTCTTAATCAAAAGGTAATAATTCATTACAATAACCGACAATATATCTTTTTAAAATTTCAGTATTACATGTATTAATTGTTATTTTATTTTGATAACCACTAATAGAAAAATTTAAATCACTTAAATCTTTTTGTTGAAATTTTTTACATTCCTCTCTTCAATCAATTGCTAATTTATATTTATTCCAATCATCAAAAGCTTTTATTTTTTCTTTACGACTTGGTTAATGTAAACCTTCACAATATATTTTTAAAAAAACTATCTTTTAAATTTTCACCCCAATAAATACTATCAATGATACAAATCGGTTCTTTAATTAATAAACTAATTTTTAATAATTTACCAAACATTTTAATATTTGAAATAGTCTTGCCACTATATCGTGTACCAATTTGATTAATTTCATTAACTAACTCAAAATTTTCAGTAAAGGGGATATTTATTACTAATACTACTATTTTTTTAATAACCAATAAGGAGTTTCTGACAAATAAGTAAAATTATTAAGCATTATTATCACTTTTTTTAATATCTCTAATATCAGTTTGTAAATTAACAATTATAGGTTGTTTATTATTTAAGTTTAATTCTTTTTCAATTTTTTTTCTTGTAGTGAATATTTATAATTAAATGCACGTTGTCAATATAATTTAGCATCGTCAAGTGATTTCATAATAAAGTTAATTATTTCAATTTCAATTATATCAACTTGTTTTTCAAGTGAGGGAATTATCTTTTAACTCGCATAAGTATAATTATCTTCACTTGCAAGAAATGTTAAATTAATTGGTCAAATCATTTAAAGTATATTGTTTATTAGGTGGTTTATTTTGTAAAAATTCATATATTTTACGATAAAATGTTCGTAAACTTGCTGTTTTTGGATTAAATTATTTTATTTTAACTCCTTTTTGCATATTAAAATTGCTATTATTTAATGAATATTATTAAATAAAAAAGTAAAAAACTGTATTTAAAATATAAAAAAGAACCAACCCGGTTCTTTTTTATTATCTATATTTTACATCAAAATAAAAAAAGTAAAGTAATTTACTTTTTTTATTTTGTGAAAACCATATAAATTTTAGACCACTAATTTAGTCTTTAAATTAGAATGGAGATTAAAAGTATATGGTAACAATTATTCCTAATGAAAATGAATTATATTCATTACAAAGAAAAATAAAAAAAAATGATATCCACAAGAAGAACCTTCAAAACAAACAAACTATATTTTTCAAAATGGCATTAATTATTTTGATTTATATCAAAAATACTATTTATATAAAAACTCATTAAATAATTTAATTAAATTATTTTATAAATCAAAACAAAATTTTTATAATTGAGCTAAAAAAATTCAACTTTTTCTTAAAGAAAAATAAATTTTATTGTTTTAGCTAAAAAATCAACTAGACCAATTAATATTAATAGCCATTATTTAAAAACTTACAAGATTTATGTTGCGAAAATAATGAAAAAATATCGACAAAAATATGGAACTGGTATTTATGGGTTTTACAATTTAACACTGGCTGGTTTTTTCATATATAAAAAGAAAGTTATTAAATATAACATTAAAATTTTAATTAAATGGAATAAAGAATTTAATAATTTTTATCCTAAAAAAAAGAAAATTAAGACTTATAAACGTTATGAAATGTCTTAATTAAGAAATTCATAACATGGATATTAAAATTCTGACACCAAATATGACTGGTTTTAAACGTAATTTATATTTGTATGATTTTATTGAGATGAAAAATAAAGTTTTGGTCTTGCTTATTTATCTGAAAATAAATCACAGTCATCAGCAATTGATATTTTTAATCAAGCTTATGATGATTTTTTAAATAATAAAATTATAATAAAAAGGATTATAACCGATAATGGTCCTGAATATGTTTATAGTTATAATCCATAGTATAAATATAATAAAAGTGAGTTTACAAAAGTATTACACCAAAAAGGTGTTATTAATCAAACAACACTGATTCGTTCCCCTCAATCAAACGGGAAAATTGAAAGATTTCATCAAAACTGAAATAAATTTTTTGAATATCTTCTTCGTTATCCTAAAAATATTAATCAATTACGAAAATTAATTACTATATTTTTAGATTATTACAACAACGTTAGAAGACATAAAAGCATAAATTTTTTAACACCATCCGAAGATCTATGTTAAAATTTTTAAAAGAATAACTAGTTTAAAATGTATATGGTATCTCACATTTATTTTTTTAATTAAATTAATTTTCTAGTAATTAACAATTAAATTAGAGCATATTAAATAAAAAATAATATCTTTTTTTGCATTTTTATTATTTTTATTATGAATTACTAAACTAATGGAATGGGGTAAAAAAATGATAAATATTGATAACAATTTTTTTTGATAATTTTAATAATTTATTATATATACAAAGTATTGAAATTATTCAACAAAATTTAGAAAATTGTGATGAATGAATTTTTAAAAATAAAAAATATTGATAAAAATTTAAAATAATTTAAAGATTATAAAGTAAAAGATAAAATTGAAAGAACATTAACTATTTTAAATGGGAGAATAACTTTTAAGAGAAGACGATATTATAAAATTAATCCAGAAACAGGCAAAGAAGAATATATTTTTTTGGATAAACTTTTGGGAATTAAAAAATGACAAAGAATAAATAATTCTGTTAAAAACTATTATCATTTATTGGCAATAAAAAAACATATCAAGATATTTTAGATACTATGGAATATGTAGAAATTTGTATAAAAACAATTTCAAATATTATAAAAAATGCAAAAATTGATAAAGAATATTATCTTAATAAAACTGATAAAAAAATAAAGGTACCTCATACTTTATATATTTAAATTGATGAAACTTATTTAAAAATGTTAAATGAAAAGAAAGGGGGGAAAGAAAAAGTAAAAAAAACATAGTATATTTTCAACTGTTCATACTGGCTTTGATAAAGCAAAATCAACTAAAAAAAGACCTTTAATTGCAAATAAATTAGGTTGTTATAGAACTAGATAATATTCCATAATATATTAAAACAAATAGTAAGTTAACTAATTTTATTATTAAATTACTTACATTAATTACAAGTTATTGTGATATTAATGATAATATTGAATTTATAGTTTTAGGCGATGGTGCACATTTAATTAAAAATATGGCAAAATTTATGCAAGAATATTTTCCTAAAAATAAAGTGCATTACACAATAGATAAATCCTATCTTACAATTAGATTTAAAAAATTATATCCCTATCAAAGTAAAAATAAGCAAAATAAAGAAACATATCATAAAGCAGTTGATTATTTTTTTAATGCTAAATATGAATAATTATTATAATTTTTATAAAACATCGTTTCTTTTTTAAAATAAACAAAAATGAAATTCTTAAAAGAGAAAATTAGATTAATTAAAAATAATGAAGAAGGTGTCAGAAATCAAACATTATTAAATAATATTAGTTGTCATATTGAAGGCGATATATCACATTATTGTAAAGGTGTTTCGGTTAAAAAAGCAACTTATCATTAAAAAAATCTTAAAAATAAATTAAATACTAGTATGATAAATTTTAAAAATAAAATTAATTTATTTAATACTAATGAACCATTAGAAGAAAATATAATTAATTATTCAGTTGATAATTTTGTAAATAATAATTTACAACCAAACTTATATTTTTATTAATTTTATCTAATAAATTAACTAACTTTAATAAACATGTATTTTTAGTATGTAAAAATTTTAAAAAAAAATAGAAAAATATATTGACATTAAAATTAAAATTAATAAAATATAAATAAGTAAGTAATATATTATTCCGCATTTCTGAGATATATAAAACCCCAAAATAATACATACAACCAGAAAATTTTTATTAATATGGCATTTATTACGATTGAATACTGAACATTTAACCATATTCCAATTTAGTTTTTTACTTCTGAAAATATGAGTGTCGGTGATATTAATTATTCTTCGCAAAATGACCCTGAGGCAACATTAAAAAGTATATTGCCTTCTTATTTAAAATCATTGGCTAATTTAACAACTTTAAAGAAAATGTCTCGTATTTTTCAAGAAGAAGGTATTGATTTAAAGATGATAGATTTAGAAACATATTATACACAATTAGAAGTTGATGCTTTGATAGAAAAAGAAAAACAAAATATTTTAAATATAATCACAGTTAATCATCCTTTATATAAAAAAGATGATGGTTCAATTAAATTATTAATTGATAAAGATAAATTTGATATTTATGAAAATAATAAATTGTCTTTAGAAGAAGATTTTATTTATACATTAAACCAACTGGTTAAAAATTATAATGCCGTTCTTGACAAACTTGATTATTTTGAAAAAAACTAAATGAGAAATAGTTGACAATAGTAATTTTTTATACAATTCACCAAGTGCATATAGAATAAAAGATTATGATAGTAATAATTATATTTATAATATAAATATTTCAGACCAATAAAATAGTGTTATAAATCTAAATTTTACTACTTTTAAAAATCATCTTGTATATTTTTTTTTGTACCAAATATTATTATAAGATGAAACGGTGTTATTTAAGCAAATAAGAGACTATTTTTTATAAATGTTGAAAGAAAAAAAGTAAGTTAGAAATAAGGTGATTTTATGCCAAAAGTAATTATTAAAGATGTAATTATGTTTTTAAAAATATTTGTAGTTTCATCATTGTTTTTTATCGAAGGAATTATTATTTGTTTTATAGGAGAAAAAACAATAGGCATTTCTTGACCAGAATATGTTATTTTTTCAGCAATTCTTATTGGAGACGTAATTATAGTTTTAATTATTGAAAAAATTAGATTTATCAAAATACACAAAAAAAACAAAAGCAATATAGCATTAAAGATGTTATTAAAAAATAAAACGCAAAATAAAGAGGGGTGTTATAAATGGGATTATTACCAGCAAAAAATAAATTAAAAAAAGAATATGATATTGATAGTTATTATTTTAATTTAGTATCAACAATTAGTAATCATAAAAAATGTTACTTTTCAAAAACATAATGATATTTTATAAAAAATAATTTGTGAAGATAATGCTAATTTTTTAAATCCACGTGATTTAGAAATTAACATTTATAATCCGATTAATAATCAAAAAAATAGATAATAAATTAATTAATAACTTTTTAAAAATGCACGATTTTACTAATAATAATTGATATAACGAATATAAAATTAATAAGAATGGTAAAGGTGCATATTTTATTTTTGTATAAAACACATAAATTTTGTACTTTTGTGGTATTTACATTTTTACAAAAAAAATTTTATTAATATTGGAATGTCAAGGGTTTTTTGAACAAATTTTATGTATAGTAATAATTTCTGTATTGCACTAGTGTTAAATAATTTAGTTTGCTATGAATTCGAATATTATTGTACCAATTAATTTAATTAAATAATTCTAATTTAAAATGCTCAACTTTTTTAAATTTATTATTTTTAATAAATTAATTTTTAAAAATTTTGTATGTTGATTCCACAACAGCATTGTCACAAGTACAACCTGGTTTGCCGCAAGACTTTTGAATTTTATTTTTATTTAAAAAGTTATAAATAAGATTGTCGTTAAATCCACTGCCTTAATCAGTGTTAAATATTTTAATACCATTTAATATAAAGTTAAGTTTATTAAAGGTATTTTTAACTAATTTTGCATCTTTGCGTAAAATAACATAATAACTAATAGTTTAAAGATTAAATAAATCAATTAGAAAGAAAACATAATATCATTTTTTATTAAAAAAAAACATTTTTTAAATAACTGATAACAATTTCGTGTAGTTTATAATTATTAAATTATTGATTTAATAAATTATTATATTTATATGTAACATTGCCTGTATTTGAATGTTTGTATTGGATTTTTGTATAATTTGAAATTAATTTATATTTTCTCATTATTTTACTAATCTTTACGCTAGATAATATAATATTTTTCTGGGCTAGCATGGTTTTAATTTTTCTTGTTCCATAATTTTTACGAATTTTTATAAAAATACTGATAACAGCATTATCAATGTTTTGATTATTCTTGTGATTATTTGCTTTTAATTGATAATAATATGTTGATTTATCAAATTTCAATGTTTTACATAAATTAATAATTGAATACTTTGCTTTGTTATTTTTAATTATTGCTATTTTTGCCGATTATCATTGTTGTTTGCTTTAAAATTTCATTTTCCATTTCTAATTGTTTAAATTTTTTACGTAATTGAATTAATTCGTTTTCTTCTGGTGTTTCATTATCTTTAGCTTTAAATGAGCCCGAGTTGCTAAATTGGTAAGCTCATTTCCAAACTGTAGATTTACCAATTTGATAATCATTGGCTAATTATTCGGGATTTTGACCAATTCTGTAAAGATCAACAATTTGTTTCTTAAATTAATCGGTATAATGATTCTTTGCCATAATTACACCTCCATTGTAATTTAATTATTAAATTTTTACTCTACATTATTGTCGCCCAATTTATCTTAACCCATCCATATATTAAACAATCCATTATTAAAATAATATTTAATAAATACCACGTAAGATAAACCCAAACAATTAATTTAATCGTTATTTATTAGATTTTGGTGTTAAATTTCATTCTTGTGTTAAAACATCGTATAAATGAATTAAATTAGTTTAATTTGGATTAAAAAAATAAAATTTACCCCATCGTGGTAAAAAATAGATATTATTACAAAAGCTTAGATTTTATAAAAAATATAAATAAAATAATTATATAACTTTTTAAAAGATTGATTTATCAGTGTTTTAGAAATATATTTAAAATAAAGAATAATTTTTATACCAAAACCCCAACTTTTTTTCCGAATACCAAAAAATATAAAGCAAAAGAAAAGCGTGATAATCGCAGTAAATTAACTAATTTTAAATCAATTTGAGATATTGAAAATAAAGTTTCTAATGTTGGATAATTTGAAATTGATACTTTTGTAAGAAAAGACCATCAATCTATTAATTTATTTTTATTATAACAATCAAGTAAAAATTATTTTTTAATGAAATTAAAAAATAATACTGCTAATGAAGTTTTAGAAAAATTTAAAGATATTATTAAAAATAATAATTTAATTGGGAAAATTAAAGGAATAATATCTGATAGAGGAAAATAATTTAGTAAGTTTGAAGAAATGGAAAAGATTACTGGTTCTAATGTTTATTTTCGTGACCCCGGTAAAATACAACAAAAACCATTAATTAAGCATATGAACATTGAATTTATATATTGACTTTATAAGGAAATTGATTTTACTAATATTAGTGAAAAAACGATAGATTGAGTAGTTAATGTTATAAATGATAAAATTCGACCATGTTTAAATTGACTAATTGAAAAGAAAATGTTTTTACAAAATATTAAATAAATTTATTAGTTAAAATTTAATAAATTATTTTTAGTGTGCTTAAATATTAATAAAATAAGATAAAATTACAAAAATTTAATTTTTTCTAAAAAAGTTGTTGCAATTTATTAAAAATATTTTTTTAACTTAAAAATATATAAATTTGCTGTTTATATCTACACAGCGCCAAAATATAAATAAAATAATTAGATAATTTTTTAAAAGATTGATTTATCAGTGTTTTAGAAATATATTTAAAATAAAGAATAATTTTTATACCAAAACAAAAACTTTTTTATTACTAACAGATATATTATAACCATAAAAAAAACTAATTTTACTTTTTTTTTCAAAAAATTAGTATTTTTTTATTTAACTTATTTTTGATAAACTGATGCTTTTGTTTTATTTCGTCCAAATTTTTTAAACTTAACAATCCCATCAATTAAGGCAAATAGGGTATCATCACCACCGCGCCCAACATTTACTCCTGGGTGAACTTTTGTTCCGCGTTGACGATAAATGATTGACCCCGCTCTAATTATTTGGCCATCAGCTCTTTTTGTGCCCAATCGTTTTGAATGTGAATCACGACCATTTTTAGTCGATCTTACTCCTTTTTTTGAAGCAAATAACTGTAAGCCTAATGCGAACTTCATCATTATTATTTAAACTCCTTTACACTAATAAATTTTTTATATTGCTGATAAATTGTTAAAAATTGATAATAAATTGTTTGTAACATAACTTGCAAGTCGGCACTATTATTTTTTACTGTAATAATAATTAGCCCTTCCTTAACAATGAATTGACAACTATTTGGTTTAATTTGATTAATTGCATTTAAACCGCCAGTTGCAATGCCTGTTATCGAGGCACAAACAATATCTTTACCATATTCAGCTGCTTTAGCATGACCAGTAATTTCAATTTTTTCAATTTTTTCTTCAGTTTTTGTCATTATAATCTTAATCATAATGTTTTACTTGTCACTTTGTTTTGTTTTTGATGATGGTTTTATTGCTGATGTTGTTGATAAACTTTTTGCCGCTAACTTTGCCGCTACTGGTTTTTTGTCGGCAACAGTTTTTACAGTTGACTTTGCAGCAGTTGTTGATTTTATTACTATATGTTTAGCTTTGACATCTATTATCGTTTCTTTAGCAGAACCCGATAACAAAATTTGATCAATTTTAACTTTTGTATATGGTTGACGATGCCCATATTTTTTATGTTGTGTTTTTTTTGGTTTATAATGGAAAACAACAATTTTCTTTTGCTTTCCTTGTTTTAAAATTGTTCCGGTTACTGACGCCCCTTTAATAAAAGGAGTCCCTACTTCTCCATCGATCATTAAAACTTCAGTTAAATTAACTTTTTCACCTTCATTACCATTTAACATTTCAACAAATATTTCATCACTTTGAGAAACACGAAGTTGTTTTCCTCCAGTTTTAATTATTGCAAACATTTTTATACCTCCAGTTTATACTCGCTTTGTAAGTAGATAATTGTTACATATTTTTTATATACTTAAAAGTCAAAGAGCGGTTGAAACTGAAACAACCACAATTAATTATATCGTTATCTTAAAAAAATTCAATAAATTTTATGTTTTTTTCTTAAAAATAAATTATTATTCAGATTGTAAGAAAAGTTCTTCTTTTTTATTACAATTACAACATTCTTGACAACTATCGCGCACACTACAATATGGATCTAAATAATTAATTTTGTTGCATTTTTTCCACAATCATAAGTAATTTTGTGATATGTACCCATAATGTTTATATAAGTCCCTTTTTATTTGAAATCCAATCTTTTTTTTAATTTTATCCCTATTTTATTATTATTTAGATATCTTATTATTTATTATTATCGAATATATGTTTCATCTTCATCAACTTATTCAACATTAAATCTTGAATTGGTTTTGTTTAATTATTTTCTATATTTTGGAAAAAATTTATTAACCTGGAGTCCTGTGCTATGAAACGGCAAAAAACAATTATTGTAAGATTGTTTTTTTTATTTTTCTATTAAAAAAATAAATTTATTTGCATTATTCATTCGATAGTATCTTTAAATTTAGAACTTTTATCATAAAAAAGATTAAATTCTGTTTTCCCTACACAAAATAAACAATATTTTATAAATCATTTCAATAAAGGTATTATCCGATGAATAATGCAATACTAAAACTTAATATTTTGATGCTTAAAGATGGATATAACTAATCTGTGGCACGAAGCCTTAAATAAATTGTGAAAGCGATTGGATTTACTATTCCTATTTATTTCTTTAATTCTTGGCAAGATTTAATCTCTCGCGAAATATCGGATCGTTTTTTTGGCTTGTTTTCATAAAAAAAGTGCTGTTAAACCGAAAAAAACAATATCGGACAACAAAAAAACAAGAAGGTTGGAAATCCAAAAGGTTATTTTCTTTATATAAAGTTGTCTAGGAATTGATGAAGCGTAATTAATAAATGGACAGACTGTTTTTTTACTTTTTGCAAGGGGGGGGTAAACTCTGTCTAAATAACCTTATTGCCCCTGCGTCCGCGCCCCCACCGCGCCCCCAAAGTTAGGGGGCGGCGAAGTAATTAAACACTAAAATAAATCATTTATTAAATATAAAAATATTAAGCAACAAAGGAATTTTTCTGTTATTTTTAAAAAATAAAAACCGGGGAGAAAAATATTATGCAATAATATAAAAGTTGGTATATTAATAAAAATTGATATGAAATAACAACATCATTTGATTGGGTTAATTGTCAACCTGTTAATTGTCGTATTTCACATCATAAAAATCATTATGATTTGAAATGTTTAGAATGAGCAAAAATGTATTTAAATTTATTTGAAGATAAATGAAATGTTATTAATTCATATATGAAACACTATAAAATTAACTATATTTTAGATTTAGCATAATATGGTTAAAAAATATTAGAAATTGACAAAAAAAAATAAAACAAATAAATTAAAATATATTATTGCAGTTGATCCCGCCGAAATTGGACAAACTGTTGTTATTATTTAGAATGTTTTGCAAAAAAATAATTAATAATATTACTTTTAATTATAAAAATGAAGAAGAGGCAATAAATAATATCTATTTAATATTAAATCAATTTAAAAATCAAACTTATTATTATTTAAATAAAGTTATTGTAATAATTGAAGATTATCAATTTAACAAATGTTTAAAAATAAAAAATCTATTATCTACTCCTAAATTTATTGGTTGTTTAAAAGTTTTATGCAAGTATCTATTTAATTTAAATTATGTTTTACAATCGCCAGTTGTTAATAAAAATTATATTTATAAAGGAAATATTAAAATAACAGAGCACGAATTAGATTCTTGAAAACATTTACAATATTTTATAACAAAATGAGTTGATAAAAATGGCACAAACAAAAAGTAATTTATCTAAAATAACAATCATCACTAATAAGGCAAAGACAAAAAATAAAAAAGTTAATAAATTAGAATTAACTGTTAGATAACATGAAAATCCGATTAAAACTAAAATTAAGGCAATGGTTGCTCGGGGTGTTGAAGTTGATGCTTTTTTGGCTAAATGTCAATAAGACGGATTAAATTACTCTGTGAAAACCATATACATTTCAGACCACTAATTTTGGTATTTAAAATAGAACGGAGATTGAAATTATATTGTAACAAGTATTACTGCTGAAAATAAATTATATTCATTAAAAAGAAAAATAAAAAAATGATATTCACAAGAAGAGATTTCACAACAAACAAACCATATTTATCAAAATGTCATTAATTATTTTAATTTATGTCAAAAATACTATTTATATAAAAACTCATTAAATAATTTAATTAAATTATTTTATAAATCAAAACAAACTTTCTATAATTGAGCTAAAAAGATTCAACTTTGTCTTAAAGAAAAATTAAATTTTTATTGTTTTAGCTAAAAAATCAACTATACCAATTAATATTAATAACCATTATTCAAAAACTTACAAGATTGCTGTTACAAAAATGATGAAAAAATATCGACAAAAATATGGAACTGGTATTTATGAGTTTTATAACTTAACACTGGCTGGGTTTTTCAGATATAAAAAGAAAGTAATTAACATAACATTAAAACTTTAATTAAATTGAATAAAGAATTTAATAATTTTTTATCCTAAAAACAAGAAAATTAAGACTTATAAACTTTATGAAATGTCTGAATTAGGATATTTACAACATGATATTAAAATTATGATACCAAATATGGCTGGTTTTAAACGTAATTTATATTTGTATGATTTTATTGATTGATTAAAAATCACGCTTTGGTCTTGTTTATTTATCTTAAAATAAATCACAGTCATCAACAATTGGTATTTTTAATCAGGCTTATGATGGTTTTTTAATAATAAAATTAGAATAAAAAGAATTAGAACCGATAATGGTCCTGAATATGTTTATAATTATAATCCAGAGTATAAATATCATAAAAGTGAGTTTACAAAAGTATTACATCAAAAAGGTGTTATTCATCAAACAACACCGATTTGTTCTCCTCGATCAAACAGGAAAATTGAAGGTCGTATGTAAAAAATAAGGGTTTTGGTATAAAAATTATTCTTTATTTTAAATATATTTCTAAAACAATGATAAATAAAACTTTTAAAAAGTTATCTAATTATTTTATTTATAATTTTTATAAAAAATAATCTTTTGTAATACTATCGAAATTTACGATCGTGTTGTTTTTTGAGTTAATAAAAATTTTGGTAAAGCAAGTTCACCAAGTAATTAATGTTAAAAAACCTTAGTAAAATATTTTTTTTAAGCTATAATTATAATTAGGATTATTGATTTAGTTTTAAAGGGGGAAAAAATTAATTTGTCAGAAGTTTTAACAGGTCGTGAAAAAAAATTACGGTTTGAAAAACCTTGAAAAACAATAGCATACTTTTGTATTCCAACTGTTTTCTTAATGATTATCCAAGGGTTATACAATATTGTTGATAAAAGTTTAGCATTATCATTTGCCGCACCCGATTTAATTCATGATCAATTTTATATTGATTCATATAATCGGTTAAAAAATATTAGTGTTACAGAAATTACTTTAGCTGATATGCGGTCATTTATTAATGTTTCAACTCAATATGCCTCACAAACATATAACTTACAATGGTCGTTTAGTATTATGATCGGAATGGGTTGTGCAATGAATTTTTCAATTGCTTATGGGCAACGCGATATTATAAGTATGCGTCGAATTGCGGGAAATGGTTTTTCATTAACAGTTCTTTTTTCAATAATTGTCGCATTTGCAATTTTTTGTATTGTATTTCCAGGATTAAATGCTATATTTATTACTTCTCAAATGGGAAAATATTATAATCCAATTACAGAAAGTTTATGTTGAGAATATTTATTTCCAATGTTAGCGGCATCACCGATGGTTTTTTTAAGTTATTATTTTATGTCATTAATTCGTAGTGAAGGAAGAATGAAATGAGTAATAATTATTATTTTAAGTTCATTATTAATTAATGCTGCAGCAGCAATTTTCTTTATGATAGTTTGTCATCTTGGAATGTCAGGAGCAATGTTGGGGACTGTTTTTTCTTGAACAGTACAAGTAATTTGAGGATTTATTATTGTTTTTAAAACAAAAAATAATTATTCAAAATTTTACTGAAATGATTTATTCCGAATTAAAGGAAAAAATATTGCTAATTTTACTAAAGCAGGATTACCAAATTTTATTATTAATGCAGCTTTAGTCGTTACATCTTATGTTGCAACATGCCTTGTTGTTCAGTTGCCAAACCAAGAATATCATAATGGGGTTGCTGTTTTGCAGGAACTTTATTCTTCAATTGTGCCATGAATGACATTAGTATTATCGGCAGGGATCGGTGTTACACAAGGGGCTCGTAGTATTATTGCTTATAATTATGGAGCAAAAAAGAATAATCGAATTTGAGAAGTTTTAAAACGGGTCAGTTTATTAATTATTATTTGATTTTGTTTAATGTTCATTGTCTTTATTATTTTTGGAAAAGATATGATGATGTTATTTGTTTTTCCTGAAAAATATGCAACGAAATATCGTTGATGAATTGTTTTAAACTTTATGACTTATCCATTTTGTTCATTAACTTATATTGCTTTAATGTTGTTTCAAGGAATTAATCGTTCTTTTTTAGCAACATTTACAAGCAGTTTGCGTTCAATTGTTGTGATTTTGCCATTAGTTGGAATTGGTTTTGGAGTTAGTCAAGCAAATGGAAATCCAATTTTCTATTATTTCTTTATTGGTTTAAATGATTTAATTTCAGCAGCAATTATTATCCCAATTTTATTTTACTACTGAAGAAAATATCGTAACAAATTAGTTGATGAACCCGATCCATATTTTAATGAATATCAAGAAGATTTACGAACTAAAAAAGTTTTAAAAGTGAAACATCAACAAAAAAAATAACAAGTTTTTAATACCTAAAATAGACACATAAAATTTTTTTTATGTGTCTATTTTATTAAGTACATTACCTTTTACTTTTTATATAACTATTTTGATATCATTACAAAAGCTTAGATTTTATAAAAAATATAAATAAAAACAATTAAATAAATTAAACAATTTTTCTAAAAAGTCTAATTATTAATCATTTTTTATTAATTAATTAATAAGCGAATTGAATTTTTTTTATACCTACAAAATCTAACCTTTTTATTATTATACTACTACTATTTTCCTTATACTTTTTTGTTAATCCTATAACAATGGTAAAACGAATATTGATGATGGTGAATATAAGTTTTTACATATAATTAAATTTAAGGTTAAGTAATATAATTAAACCGTCAAATGTATTAGGGTTTTTTATGATTAAATATAATTATAAGTTTTCACCAAAGAAATTACATATCTATTAAAAAGTTATTAACTCTTTTTAACTCTTTTGTATTATGTAACAGTATTTTTTACCTATCCTTATTTTTTTATAAACTTGATAAAATAGAAACTAAATTAATATTGTTAATAAATTTTATTATTTAAAAATTAAAAGTAAATTTATTATAAAAATATTTAAAATAGAAACATAAAATTAATTTTATGTTTCTATTTTATTAAAGATTATTCGTTATTAATTATAAGATAAATTAATTACCATTACCTTTTTCAACTAAAATTACTCATTTATCTTTTACTGAAAAAATATAAAAGTTTTGGAATTGTTAATATCAAAATCATTTAATCCTTTAAAAGCCGTTAAATATTTATTATCAGTGATTTTTTTATTACATTTATTGCGAATAAAATTATTTATCATATTATTAATTGTTGTTTGGTTCATTGTTTGAAGATGTTTAATCTTGCCGAGAATAATTTTGGCTGCAATTTGACTTAAATTATTGATTTTTGTTTTTGTAATTTATTCACTTAACTATAAATTAATTGGACGAAATTATAATTTTCGATAAACATTATGTCTTTGTGATGTTTCAAACAACCCGGCCAAATCGTATCCTTGATTATAAACGCGATTAATTAAATGATTCATCATTATTTTTTATAATTCTTGTCGGCGAAAATTTTGGTGAGTTGAAATATCATCAATAATTGCAATATCTTTTTCAAAATAAATATTTCCATTTGCTGCAGTAAGATCATTTTTATATAATAAACTAATTTCGTCGGTATCTTTATTTTTATTTAATTTTAATAAATTTTTATAAAATGCATAATCTCAACTTTTTTTTCCTATTGCACTTTCAAGAGTTTTACTAAAATCACTTAATCATTTATTATAATTAACACTTCGAAATTTAAGATTTTTATCAATTTTTAATTTTACTTTTTTTCATTTTGTTAAATCAAGTACCATTACAACTAAAATTTCATTTTGAATAAATCCCAATGATTCAAAAAAAGCTTGTTTTTTTTCATCAATTTGTTCAACAATGGTATATCATAAAAAGTATAATTCATTATCAACATAGTTTTTTACTAAATCTTTTAACACACGCATCATCTTCTCGGTAATATAATTGGTTACTAATTGCAATGGTATATGTTTTATCATCATTATCATTGCTAATATAGGTTATATAAATTTCATTTTTAGTATCAATTAATTAATTTAGAATGCGTTTATCTTGAAAGGGAACGGGGGTCATATAACGGGCAAAATTTTGTTCTAATTTTGTTGCTGCATATTCACCTTTAATTTTAAATACTCACTTAATTTTAGGATTATGTCAATAATTTTTTTGTTTCATTTTTTTCATTTACCTTAAATTATATATATTATATTGCGTTTTTAAGGAAAATAATATTAAAATATGTTGATTTTAAAAATAGAAATAATATTTTAAAATAAATTACTTTGATTATATAAAAATGTAAATTTAATGTGAAATTTATTTCTGAAATAAAGTCTGCCTTTAAAATAAGTTATAAAAATAATATTACAAAAGATTAAGTTTTATAAAAAAATATAAATAAAATAATTAGATAACTTTATTAAAAGGTTGATTTATCAGTTTTTTAGAAATTTATTTAAAATAAAGAATAATTTTTATACCAAAATTTAAACTTTTTTCTTACTACCATATTAGTTTGTGCCAAAAACATTTTTGAAAACTTCATCATATGTTCCAACTGGAATAATATTCAATGTTTCTTGCACTTCTTTTGGAATATCTTCAATATCTTTAATATTTTTATGCGGAATTAAAATTGTTTTTAAACCGCTACGGTTGGCCGAAATTGATTTTTCTCGTAAGCCACCAATCGGCAAGACTTGTCCTCTTAAAGTAATTTCGCCAGTCATTCCAATATCTTTCGATACCGGACGATTACTTAAAGCACTTATAATTGCTGTTGTTAAGGTAATTCCAGCTGATGGGCCATCTTTCGGAACCGCACCTTCTGGGACATGGATATGAATATCATGTGTTTCAAAGAATTTTGGATCAATGTTAAATTTGCCAGAATTTGCTTTTACATAGTCTAACGCAATTGATGCTGATTCTTTCATTATGTCACCTAATTTTCCAGTTAACACTAATGAACCTTTTCCTAAGAAACTATTAACTTCAATTGGTAAAATATCACCACCAAATTGAGTATATGCTAATCCTGTTACAACTCCAACTTGTGATTCTTTTTCTTTTTCGGTATGTTCAAAACGACGTTTACCTAATAAATCATTAACAGTATCTGGTTTAACTGTTAAATTAACTATTTCTTTATTTAAGAACTTAACAATAAATTTCCGTGCAACAGCATTTAAATCTCGTTCTAACTGACGAACCCCTGATTCGCGCGTATAATATTTAATTATTTCATTAATTGCATCATCAATAATTGTTAATTGTCCATCTGCTAAACCATTATTACTTAATACTTTTGGAACTAAATAATCTTTTGCAATATGGAATTTCTCCAGTTCGGTATATGATGATAATTGAATAATTTCCATTCGGTCAATTAAAGCTTCTGGAATATTATCATAATAATTGGCTGTTGCAATAAACATAACATCACTTAAATCATATGTTTCTTCTAAGTAGTGGTCAGAAAATGTTGAATTTTGTTCCGGATCTAATACTTCTAACATTGCACTGGCGGGGTCGCCACGATAATCTGATGCCATTTTGTCAATTTCATCTAATAAAAATAATGGATTTATTGAACCAGCACGTTTTGTTGACTGAATAATTCGCCCCGGCATCGCTCCAATATATGTTTTACGATGCCCGCGAATTTCTGATTCATCTTTTACGCCCCCCAAGGCCATTTTAACAAATTTTCTCCCTGTTGCTTCGGCGATTGATTTTGCTAAGCTTGTTTTTCCGACCCCCGGTGGCCCCACTAAGCAAATAATTTGTCCTTTTAAAGATTTAGTCATTGTTTTGGCGGCTAAGTATTCAATAATTCTTTCCTTAACTTTATCTAAACCAAAATGATATTTATCTAACACTTCTTTTGCAAATTTTAAATTATTTTTTTCTTCTGTTTTTTCCCATCATGGAATTTGCATCATTCAATCAATATAAGTTCGAATAATATTTGATTCACTTGATGCTTGTGGCAATGCTTCATAGCGATTTATTTCTTGTTCAATTCGTTCTTTAATATTTTTTGGAAACGGTTCTTTTGCTATTCGTTCTTTATATAATTTCATTTCGTCAGCGGCGCCATCAAATTCATCTAGTTCATCTTTAATTGCTTTTAATTTTTCTCGTAAGTAATATTCGCGTTGTTGTTCATCAACTCGTTCTTTAATTTTTTTGCTAATTTTATTATCAATATCATTTGCTTGTTGTTTATTAACTAAATGATCAAAAATAATTTGAAGTCTTTTTTCAACATTTAATTCTTCAATAATTTCTTGTTTTTTCGCCACTGGAATAAATGGTAAAAATTGAGCAATTGTATCAACAACTTCATTACCATCAACTGAATCACCAATTTGATCCAATAAATCTTCTGGCAAAATATCTTGTAATTCCATTAATTCTTTAATATTAGCTGTTAATTTTTCAACAATTTTATCTTCTGATTTAACAAATGATTTTAAAATATCAATATCGGCAGCATAAAATTTCCCTTCGCTTAAATCTAAAATTTTTACTCGATCAACTGCTTTAAAATTAACTGTTAGACTACTATCTTCCCATACTTTACGAATTTTTAACTCTGCTAAAATACCAATTCGATAAATTTCAGATATTTTTGGATTATCTTCTAACGGTTTTTTTTGACTAACTAACACAATATGATTATCAAAATTATTGCTAGCTGTATTCACTGCCAAAATTGATTTATCTCGCCCCACCTCTAATACTTGTTCAAAGCCTGGAAAAATATAACTACCGCGCGTTACAAGAACGGGTATATTTTTTAATTGTTTTATTTTTGATTCCATCTTCAAAAAACCTCCTGTTTCTTTTATTCGCTTATATTGACAATATCTTATCTTATTTTAAAAAATATCACAATATAAATTTAAGTTACAAAAAAATTATAACAAAAAAATTGGCACTTGCAATAGGTAAGTGATAATTTTTAAAAAATATCACTTATTGTTTATTATATCTTTGCCCAAAAATTAAGTAATACATTTTTAATAATTAATAATAATTTTATTATATCATAAAAAGAAAAAAAAATCAGCACTTCTCATGCTAATCCAGATTATCTTCCTATATATAAAAAATAACATTATTGTTTTTTTTATTCTATTCACCATTATTTTGATATAAAAAGGCAAATACCTTATCATTAATAACTTGTTCTTTTACTTTTTGGTAGGATACTAATTTTGTTTCTTTTAATGCTTTACCACCAATTCCAAATTGTTTTCCTAACTTTTCATATTGTTCATCAATTTCTGTCTCATTTGCAGTAATATTTTCATTTTTAACAACTGCATCAACAATAACACCGTTTTCTAAACGATTCTTAGCGTCTTTAAATAACTCATTAAAAATATCTTCTTCTGACATTCCCGTTCGTTTTTTATACGTTTTTATATCCATTTGTTGACCTTTTAACTTTTGTTCAAACTCATGTTTTAATTGATTTGCTTCTTTACGAATAATTGATTCCGGTAAAGCAATATTTGAATCTTCTGCAATTAAGCGGAATAAATGGCCAATAAAATCGTCGTATTCTTTTTTTAATAATTGTTCATAAATATTATTTTTAACACGCGCTTCCAATTTAGCTAATGTATCAATACCTTTTAAATTAACATCTTTTGCTAATTCATCATTTAATTCTGGTAATTCTTTTATTTTAATTTCCTTAATATTTAACTTAAAAATAGCCGGAGTTGATTTTAATTCCTCAACATTATAATCGGCTGGGAAAGTAACATTAATTTCTTTTTTATCACCCGTTTTTAAACCAATCATGGCTTCTTCAAAACCGGTAATAAATTGACCACTCCCAATTTCTAAATTAAAATCTGTTGCTTTACCGCCTTTAAATGGTTTTCCATCAACAAAACCTTCAAAATCGAAAATTACTGTATCTCCAGTTGTAATTTCTGTTGTTTTTGGTTTAAAAATTGCAAAACGATTACGCAATTGATTAATATTATCGTCAATATCTGCTTTTTTAACTTCAATTTTTGTCTTTTTTAATTCTTTATCAGTAAAACCAATATATTTACTAATTTTAACTTCTGGTTTTAAATCAAATTCTAATTGTAAGATATAATCTTTTTTGCTAATTTTTTGTACACTTGGAACTGGTGATGAAAATGGTTCAATATCTGATTTTTGATAAAACGCAAAATTATAAGCTTTATTAACAACCAAATGATGTGCAGCATTTAAAATTTTGGCTTCAGTTAAATGTTTTTTAATTAAATCAGTAGGCACTTTCCCTTTTCGAAAACCAGGAACCTCTAATTGCTCTGCTGCTTTTTTTTCAGCCTTTTTAATATAATCTGTTCATTCTGTACCATCAATGATTACATATCATTTCCCAATTCCTTTATCTTGTATTTTTTCCGCTTTAAATTTCATATTTTACTCCTTAACTAATTATTACACATAATTTATTATAACAAAAAGAATAACTTTAAATAATTTTTTTCCCCAATTTATTTTACTTTTTTGGTCTAATTATAAATAATAATTTATTTTATAATTCCCGTTGGGCTAAGTAAGTAAGATATTTTTTTACTATTTCAACTTGAACTGTAAATTGTTCTGCCAGATCTTGGATTATTATTTCTTCACCATACATCCGATGACCTTGATATATAATTGCAATTGTTAGTGCTTTTTCTTCATTATTTTCTAAAAAATAAGGGTATAAGTTATAATAATATGTTTCTAGCAAATATAAACAAGTATTATATAAACTAGGATTATCATTATAAACTCATTTGTCTAATAATTTTATTATGGTTTTAACTTGTTCATTTTCTTTATATTGTATTATTTGACTTGGATTCAAGTGAAAAATAACATTTGTTTTTTTAACTTCAAATATTTCTGTAATTTCTTGTTTTTTTAATAAGTATAATAAATAAATCTTTGCAAAATCAGTGACTTTTTTATTCAAAAAATATTGACGAATTACTGGTAAAATTTGTCGTAAATTTTGGTCTTTTAAATATTGAAAAGCTAATAATTGGGTTCCCTCATCAGATGGATTTGATAAAATATCACTAATTTTTTCTAATGTTCAAACTGTTGTTTCACTTGACTTTTGTTCTCGAATTTTTTCATTAACTTCTTGTAATAATGTTGTTAATACTTCCTCAACTTGTCGAGGAATATAAGGCATCATTAATTCATCATTAATTTTGATAAGTGCACCATTGTAATTATGATTACTAATTAATTCTTTAATTTGATCAATTAATTCATCATAATAATTTAATGTTGTTTGCATTTAATAAATCCTCCTTATATAAAACAATATTTTATATTATTAAAACAATTTTAAAAAAAATAAAACTTTATTTAAATGATTAAATAAGGTTTTTAATTTAATTACAATTTAAAAAATGGCGCCCACGGAGAGATTCGAACTCCCGACCATACGCTTAGAAGGCGCATGCTCTCTCCTACTGAGCTACGTGGGCATAACATAAAAATAATAACATAAATTAAATAATATTTTCAATAAAATAAGTTTGCTTTTTTAAAAATAAATTTCATCAATAATATTATAATCATATAATACTTCTGTTACTTTTTTTGTTGTTTTTATTATTATAAATTGCTTTTGAAGGTGAATTACTGCACGATAAATTAAGATA
The DNA here is from genome assembly GCA_964019725.1 of Spiroplasma endosymbiont of Antitype chi. Classification (GTDB taxonomy): domain Bacteria; phylum Bacillota_I; class Bacilli_A; order Mycoplasmatales; family Mycoplasmataceae; genus Spiroplasma. The sequence goes on from OZ026467.1 coordinate 1,752,460, forward strand.
AAAACAATACTATTAATTGTAAATTTCAATAAATTAAAAGGAATAACTACTGGTACTAAAATACTTTTAAATCATTGTATTGTTTCGTGGGAAAGATGAAAGAAATGAGCATACATGTCATAAATAAACAATAAATTAAATAATGTCATTACAAATGAAACAATAATTGTTGCTAAACTAACATTTATTGCCGTAATTAAATAATCAGCTTTTTTTGAAAAATTATTTTTAAACAAGTGATTAAATACTTTTCGTAAAAAATTATCACATAATCAAAAAATTAATAAAAAAATTAAATCTGCTAACATTAAAGCAAATACATCAATTGGAGTATCACCCAAATAAACCATTCGTAATCAACTAACACTAATAATTAAAAAACTAGCATAAATAATACCAAACAAACGAACAGATAATAACATTAAAAAATCAGTTAACTCAATTTTTAAAAATTGCGCAACAGGAAAAACTGTTAAATTCATCATTTTACTTAATCATGACAATAAAACATATAAAGCAATTACAATTGCTATTGCCACAATTCTTTTTGTATCTAAGTAAAATAAATTTTTTATTTTAGTTTGCATATTATCACCCTGTTTAATTATAAATTATTTTTAAAATATAGCAAAGTAAAAAATAATTGTAAAAATTATTCAGTTAGATATAAAACGCTTTTTATATGATTCATAAAAAGCGTTTTATATCTAACAATTTATTTTGTTTCAGGTTTAACATTTCCTAAAACAATTGTTGCGTTTTATTCGTTTTTATGAAAACCTATAGTAACTATAGCACGATTAAATCCTTCAGTTAAAATTTTAGTTTTATTAGTTTTTGCAATTTTTATATTTTCAATAGATAACTATTTTGATAAGTTAACAAGTTTTTCCTTAATTTTAATATTTTTAATTTTGTTTTTATCAACAAAGTCTCATATATAAGGCAAATACTACTTCTAATTTTTTTTTTTTGCATTAAATTCTGAACCGCCAGCTATTCCTTTGTTTAAAATTTGAACTAAAATTGCATATGTGTGGTATATATTATAATTTATCGTGGTATTGTGAAAATTTAACACTATCTAATACAATATGTATTGTATCTTTTGCAAAACCAAGTTGTAAATTAATTGGGGTCTCATTATTTCCTGTTCTTAAAATGCCATTTTATTAAATGATTTTTTCATCACTATTTTGAAGCTATTTATTAATCTAATAATCTCTTCTCTGACGTCTTTATCACTAATATTGTTGGTGTTAAAAAAAGTTGAGATTTTGGCATAAAAATTATTCTTTATTGGTCGCATGTAAAAAATAAGGGTTTTTGTTTTTAAATGTTATTTAGTTTAATATAAATTAAGGATATTTTTTATAAAACCTACTAAGCTTTTCTAATACTAACATATTGTTTGCTTTTTATACTGTTTTAATTTTTGATCGCTCAATTGCAACTCGCAATAATTGGAAAGCAGTATTATAAGTTTGTCCCGCATGTAAAGTTGATCTATCAACTGATTAAATTTCACCAATTGATTCTTTGATGTAAGTTAAAGAAATTTATTATAATCCACAGTTACAATCAGAATCTCTTAAAACATCTTAATTTGAGTTAAAACTTGGTAATGAAATTTTTGTAACAATTGTTCTAATTAAAAATCATGATAATGTAAGGCATTTAATTAATTTATAAATAGTAGTCCATCTACTTTTTTCTTACTGCCATTTTTATTTGAAGAAATAATTTATAAATTTATGAATTTTGATAGACTAAAAAATAATTTTTAAAGTTATTACTAATTTTAAAATGTTTTTTATTTTTATTAGTTTTATCAATTTTTTCTTCATTTGTTTTACTATTAATTCTTAACATTGAAGAAATTAAAATATTGATAAATGTTTCTTTAGAATATATTTTCTCGCCGCCATGCCCCCTTAACCGCCTTAATATATTGTGATATATCACCTTCTATGTGACAAATAATATTATATTATAAAGCTCTATTTTCAATACCTTCTTTATTATTTTTAATTAATTCAATAGTTTATAATAAAATTTTTTTTATTATCAATAACACACGTAAAATTATACATTAAAAAACATAATAATGTTTGATAATTTCCAGTAAAAAAATATATTTTTGATAATTTATATTTTAATCTATGAATTTGGCTTTTCTTGCGATTTGGAAATAATTCTTTAAATCTTTTTACTAAATGAAATTTATCTAAACCAGATGATACGGTGTTATTTTTATATTTTGCTTTTATTGTTATGTAAATTTTTTAATTTGTTTTTCACCATAACTTAATATTAATATTTTATTATCTTCATTAATATCATAAGTATCCATTGATTTAAAAATTTTATCAATAAAATTATCAGTATTAGATTTATCATTTTTATTATTGTGATTTTTATTCATCATTTGAAAAACGCTTTTTTTATTTTTCATTTTTTTCTGTTTTTTGTTTATTTTTCTTAATAAACACCAAAATTCATAGTTGAAAGAAATATTTTATTTTCAACTCTTTTTTTATTTTCTCACATAGGTTCAAAAGCCCCATCAATTTGAATATATAAAACATCATTTAAAATTTTAATTTTATTGTTATTTTTATTACTAATGTAATCGGTTCCTTATGAATCTGCCATTTTTAAAAATATTAGATATTGTTCTTTCGCTAATATTAGCTTTTTCAACAGTATCTAAAATATCTTTATATCTTTTTCCATCGCCTAAAAATGAAGTAATTTTATTTATTAAATTTTGTTCATTTCTTTAGTATTTTTGATGCAACCTTATTGTTAGGTACCATATACATTTTAGACCAGTTAGTCTCTTTTAAAAATTTTAACAAAGCTTCGGATGGTGTTAAAAAATTTATGCTTTTATGTCGTCTGACATTGTTGTAATAATCTAAAAAGATATTAATTAATTTTCGTAATTCATTAATATTTTTAGGATAACTAGGAAGATATTCAAAAAAAATTATTTCAGTTTTGATTAAATATTTCAATTTTCCTGTTTGATTGAGGAGAACTAATCGGTGTTGTTTGATGAATAACACTTTTTTTGATGCAATACTTTTGCAAACTCAATTTTATGATATTTATCATCTGGATTATAACTATAAATATATTCAGGACCATTATCGATTATAATTCTTTTTATTCTAATTTTATTATTTAAAAAATCATCATAAGCCTGATTAAAAATACCAAATGCTGATGACTTTGATTTATTTTCAGATAAATAAGAAAGACCAAAGCGTGATTTTTCATCAATCAATAAAATAACACCAATATAAATTACGTTTAAAACCAGTCATATTTGGTATCATAATTTTAATATCATGTTGTAAATGTCCTAATTCAGACATTTCATAACGTTTATAAGTCTTAATTTTCTTGTTTTTAAGATAAAAATTATCAAATTATTTATTCTATTTAATTAAAGTTTTAATGCTATGTTTAATTACTTTATTTTTATATCTGAAAAACCCAGCTAGTGTTAAATTATAAAACTCATAAATACCATCTCCATATTTTTGTCGATATTTTTTCATCATTTTTGCAACAGCAATCTTGTAAGTTTTTGAATAATGGTTATTAATATTAATTGTTCCAGTTGATTTTTTAGCTAAAACAATAAAATTTAATTTTTCTTTAAGACAAAGTTGAATCTTTTTAGCTCAATTATAGAAATTTTGTTTTGATTTATAAAATAATTTAATTAAATTATTTAATGACATTTTGATAAATATAGTTTGTTTATTTTGAATGATCTTTTTGTGAATATCATTTTTTTATTTTTATTTGTAATGAATATAATTCATTTTCATTAGGAATAATTGTTACCATATACTTTCAACCCCCGTTCTATTTTAAAGACCAAAATTAGTGTTCTAAAATGTATACGGTTTTCACATAGCTTTTTGATAGGGCGGTTGATTTTCTTAAATTTTTCACAAAAATTATGAAAATCACCGTGAGTCCGGATTTAATAAAATATAATCACAATAATAATCATATTAATTTTAATAGCATTACAAAAGTTGAGATTTTATAAAAATTAAAAATAAAAAAAAAATTAAATAAATTAAATAATTTTGCTAAAAATTCTAATTATTAATCATTTTTTTTGTATTAATTAATTAATAAGCGAATTGAATTTTGTTTTTTATACCTACAAACCGCAACCTTTTTCTTATTACCATATTTTTAAAAAAGTTGAATTTTTTATAGATTTTGTTATCATTTAGTTATAATTGAAAGATAATTTGTTTATAATTACTTAATTTTATTAAAAATCTAATAACAATGAATACTGCCATAATTTTTAAGAAAGATTAGGATTTATGTTATAATGTTATTGTATTGTATTCTCTATCTGAAAATAAATACATAGACTTGCAATTAATTTTATTGATTAATCACAAATATATTAATCTAACTAATTAATGATAGTATTACAAAAGATTAGGTTTTATAAAAAATATAAATAAAATAATTAGATAATTTTTTAAAAGGTTGATTTATCATTGTTTTAGAAATATATTTAAAATAAAGAATAATTTTTATACCAAAATCTAAACTTTTTTCTTACTACCCAATTAATTTAACAAGAAAAAAGGAGGACAAAATTACATGGCTTTATTTAATGGTGCAAAAAAAACGGCTTTCGTTTCTATGGATTTAGGAACTGCTAATACATTAGTATATGTTTCTGGTTCAGGAATCGTTTACAATGAACCTTCGATTGTTGCTTACAGAATTAAAGAAAACAGAATTATTGCTGTAGGAGCCGAAGCTTACAAAATGATCGGAAAAGGAAATAAGTCAATTCGCATTGTTAGACCAATGGTTGATGGAGTTATTGCAGATATTCGTGCAACAGAAGCACAATTAAGATATATCTTTACAAAACTACGTATTACAAAACAATTAAAAAATTCAATTATGTTATTGGCTTGTCCATCAGTAATTACTGAATTAGAAAAAGCTGCTTTGAAAAAAATTGCTATGAACTTAGGAGCATCAAAAGTTTTTGTAGAAGAAGAAGTTAAAATGGCCGCATTAGGGGGGGGAGTTGATATTTACAAACCCACTGGAAACCTAGTGATTGATATGGGTGGAGGAACAACAGATATTGCTGTCATGGCCTCGGGAGATATCGTATTATCAAAATCAGTTAAAGTTGCTGGAAATTATTTAAATGATGAATCACAAAAATTCATTCGTTCACAATATGGCCTAGAAATTGGATCAAAAACTGCTGAAAAAATTAAAATCGAAATTGGGTCATTATCAAAATACTCTGACGAAAGAAGAATGAAAGTTTATGGACGCGATGTTGTTTCGGGATTACCAAGAGAAATTGAAGTAACACCCGAAGAAATAAGAGAAGTATTAAAAGTACCGGTGTCAAGAATTATTGACCTAACAGTTCAAGTGTTAGAAGAAACACCTCCAGAATTAGCTGGTGATATCTTCAGAAATGGAATTACAATCTGTGGGGGAGGGGCTTTAATCAAAGGGATTGATCGTTACTTTACAGATACATTACAATTACCATCAAAAATTGGAGAACAACCATTATTAGCTGTTATTAATGGGACTAAAAAATTTGAATCAGACATCTTTGATATCTTAAAATTAGAATCAATGCATGTAAAAGAATTAAATTACTAGAATAATCATTAATTGATTATAATAGTTATTAAATTGTTAAGGAGGACAAAAACGTGAGACCGGAAAACAGACCATTTATTTCTCTTGACTTAGGAACTGCTAATGTTTTAGCATATGTTTCGGGACAAGGTGTAGTCTACAATGAACCATCATTAATGGCTTATAACAATAAAACAAATAGTTTAATTGCTTTAGGGAAAGATGCCTATGATATGGTAGGAAAAACACACGAAGATATTAGAATGGTAACACCATTAGTAGATGGAGTTATCGCAGACATGGAAGCTGCACAAGATTTATTAAAACACATTTTTTCAAGAATGAAAATGATTAACATTTGAAAGAATGCTGTTGTATTATTGGCATGTCCAAGTGGAGTTACCGAACTTGAAAGAGATGCATTAAAAAATGTTGCTAAAGAAATGGGCGCTGAATTAGTTATCATTGAAGAAGAAGCTAAAATGGCCGCTTTAGGGGCGGGAATTAATATTGAATTACCTCAAGGACATTTAATCATTGATATTGGTGGAGGAACGGCTGATTTAGCTATTATTTCATCGGGAGATATAGTTGTTTCAAGATCAATTAAAGTTGCCGGAAATAATTTTGATGATGATATTCGTAAATACATTCGTTCAGAATATAATATTGCAATTGGACAAAAAACAGCTGAAGATGTTAAAAAATTCATTGGTTCATTAGTTAAATACCATAACGAAAGATCAATGCAAATATACGGACGCGATATTGTTTCGGGATTACCAAAAGAAGCAAAAATCTCTTCAGAAGAAATTAGAAATGTTTTATTAAATGCATTTTCTAAAATTACAGATTTAGTGATTGAATTATTAGAAAATACACCACCAGAATTAGCAAGCGATATTATGAGACATGGAATTACAATCTGCGGAGGAGGAGCTTTAATTAGAAATATTGATAAATATTTCTTTGATATTTTCCAATTACCAACTAAAATAGCTTCAGATCCATTAAATTGTGTTATCGAAGGAACAAAAATCTTTGAAAAAACAATTAAGAAAAACATAGAAAATGGTTTATATAATTTTCAAGAAAAAGGATTATTATCATCATTAAGTAAAAAAAGAAAATAAATTGAAGCAAAAAAATATTAGGTTAACCTAATATTTTTTTATTGTAATTTTTAAACTTGAAATTAAAAATTAATCAAGATTAAATAATTTGCGGGCATTCTTATTAGTAATACGAATCATTTCTTCAACCGGCATATTCTTTAATTCTGCTATTTTTTTAACTGTATACATAATAAATTTAGGATAATTCTTTTTCCCTCGATATGGATCGGGAGTTAAATATGGTGCATCAGTTTCCACTAAAATTTTATTTAATGGTACAATTTTAGCAACTTCTCTTAATTCATGGGTATTTTTAAAAGTAATATTACCAGCAAAAGAAAGATAAAATCCTAAATCTAAAAATTTTTGAGCCATTTGAATTTTCCCATTATAACAATGCATCAAACATTGTGTTATTTTTTTTTCTTTTAATATTTCATAACAATCTTCATAAGCATCGCGGCAATGAATTGCAAGCGGGAGATTGTGTTGTTTTGCTAATTCAATTTGTTTAATAAATCAATGCTTTTGTAAATCTGGAGAAACAGTTTTATGAAAATAATCCAAACCAATTTCGCCAACAGCAATTACTTTATCGCTATTTAATAATTGATCTAATTTCTCTAAATCTGAAAATCGACATTTAGCAACATCAGTTGGATGAAAACCAATTGTTGCAAAAACATTATCATACTGCATTGCGTGGCGAACTGCTGCTTGGCTAGAATCTAAATCATAACCAACATTATTAATTCAAGACACGCCACTAATTTTAGCGTCAGCAATAATTGCTGATGTTTCTTCATTCTCGTATTCATGTGACATTAAATGACAATGTGTGTCAAAAATTCCTCGCATATTTTCCCCCTATTTTCCTAGGCAATACTTACTAAAAATTGTTGTTAATAAGTCTTCTTCATAGTTTTCGCCCAGAATATCACCTAATATTTCTCAAGCCTCATGTAAGTCAACATTAATAATATCAACCGGGAATCCACTCGTACTATTATTATATGCATTTTTTATTGAATTTGCTACCTTCTCTAATAAAGAAATTTGTTTTATATTTGACAAAACTAGTTGATCATCTTTTGTAATCTGGGCTGTTTTATATAAATTTAAAATTTTATCAATAAGAGACTTGATATCTCGTTTTAATGCTGAAATTAAAAGAATATTTTGTTGCAAATTTCCCTTTTGTATTTTCATATTAAGTAAATCGCTTTTATTTAAAACTAAAAAATATTCTTTATTTTTAATTATTTTTTTCAGTTCGGGACTTAAATTTATTAAATCAGCATAATTATCAGCAACAATTAAAATTAAATCAGCATTAATAACTTGTTGCCGCGCTTTATCAATTCCAATTTTCTCAATTTTATCAACCGTCTCGCGCAAGCCGGCTGTATCAATAATATTTAATGTTAATGGCCCTAAATTAATTTTTCCTTCAACAATATCTCTTGTTGTTCCTGGCAAATCAGAAACAATAGCTTTATCTTCGTTCATTAATGCATTTAATAATGATGATTTTCCAACATTTGGCTTTCCTAAAATTAATACATTAATACCATCGTCAATCATTTTCCCAACCTTACTAATTTTAACTAAATCATTGATTTTTTGTTCTAAAATTAATAACCGCTGGTTTAATTCTTTTGCAGTTAAATCACCAACACCATCATATTCAGGATAATCAATATTTACTTCAATATTTGCAATAATATCTAATAATTCATCACGATATGTACTAATTAAATAAGTATTTTTATTTTGCAAATTATTCAAAGCTATTTTTGCACTAGTATCATTTGTCGCATTAACTAAGCTATTAATAGCATCTGTTTGAATTAAATTAAGCTTTCCATTTAGAAACGCTCGTTGTGAAAATTCACCTTTATTTGCTAAACGTGCTCCATTTTTTAATAATAACTTAATAATATTATTTGTAACTAATACGCCACCATGACAATTAATTTCAATAATATCTTCTCCGGTAAAAGAATTGGGTTTTTGAAAACAAACCAAAATAACTTGGTCAACAATCTCTTTATCATCTCTTAAAAAACCATGGTAAATTTTATTCCCGTGTGGAATAACTTTTTTTGAAAAAACTTTATTAATAATTTTATAACTATCCGCTCCAGATATGCGAATAATTGCAATTGCCTGCTTTACCATTGCGGTTGAAGGAGCAATCATTGTATCTTCAATCATTTTATAAAACACCCCTTTTGTTAATTCATTATATTTTATCAAACAATAAATTATAAATTCAAGTATAAAATATATAATTTTTTTTGAAAAATTAAAAGGAAAATATAAAATATTTTCCCTAAATTTAATGTAAATATTACACTATCTAATTCTTTTTTTAAAACGAAAATAAAATCAAAATATTCCAATTATTATTCCAATTATTGGAATAATAATAACTGGTAACAATGATAATAAATATTTTTTATCTTATGACATTGGCATTTCTGGATTTATCTGATTAATTGGATTATGGTTTAGATCAATTGGAACAACAGAATTAGTCGGATCGGTTGGACAAGGATCAGGTTTATTGCCATCAATATAATTTTCAAGAATGAATTCGGTTTTTTATTTAGATAAATCACTTGCATCATTAGCATATACTATAAAAGTTATTTTTTTAAAATTTTATAAATTATTTAAGAAATCAGAAAATATTGATTTTATTACAAAAGAGCTTAGGTTTTATAAAAAATATAAATAAAATAATTAGACAACTTTTTAAAGAGTTTATTTACCAGTGTTTTAGAAATATATTTAAAATAAATAATAATTTTTATACCGAAACCTAAACTTTTTTTTTTTTCACTACCTAATTTTATTAAAAACTTAATAATAATGAATAATACAGGAATATTACAATGAAATATTTAATTTTATTAATTAAAGACTGCGACAATGTTTAGGTTTAAATTCAGCAAAAAATTATTTTGTTAATTTTATTAAAAAATATGTTAATATAAAATTTTTTCTAATTGACTTGCATTTACAATTTTCATTTTCTAAAAATTTTAATAATTTATAATGTTCAATCTTGGATGATCATTTTGTTATTTAGAAATAATTTTGTTAAAACAACAATATTTTGTGATATAAAATAAAAACTGTTTTTTAAACAGTTTTTATTAAATAGATTAATTAAAACCCATTTCGCTTAAACCGCCCATCCCGGGAATATTTGGCATACGACCTGATTTAATTTGACGAGCAATTTCATCAACTTGTTTTTTTGTTTTTTCAAATTGATTAATTAAATCATTATATTCTTTTTCATTTCGTCCTGAGCCTTTTAAAATCCGATTTTTTCGTGATAAATGTTTTAATAATCGCGGTTCGCGTCGTTCTTTCACTGTCATTGATGATAATAATACTTCGGTTACTTTTAATTTTCGTTCAGCATCAGCAATTTTTTCATCACTTAATTTTGGCATTCCAGGTAATAATTTCATAATTCCGCCCATTTTACCCATTTTTGAAATTTGTCGCATTTGGTTTAATAAATCTTGCAAATCAAACTGTCCCATAATAATTCGATTCATTGTTTTTTTGATATCACGTTCGTCTAATACATCTTTCGCTTTTTCAACTAAAGTTTGAACGTCTCCCATTCCTAAAATTCGATCAGCCATTCGATCGGGATAAAAGATTTGTAAATTACTCATTCCTTCTCCGGTTCCAATAAAAATAATTGGTAATTTTGTTAAATGTGTAATTGACAAAGCAGCCCCACCACGAGCATCACCATCTAGTTTTGTAACCACTACTCCCGTTAATTTTAATAACTGATTAAATTCAGCGGCAATATTAATAATGTCTTGCCCCGTCATTCCATCAACAACAAGAAAAATTTCATTTGGGGTAATATTATTTTTAATTTCTTTTAATTCTTGCATTAAATCAGCATAAATATGTAAACGTCCAGCTGTATCAATTAAAATAACATCATTTTTATTATCTTTTGCATAAGTAATTGATTGTTTCGCGGTTGTTACTGGATTTTGCATTCCACGTTCAAAAACTTCAATATTTAAATTTTTACCAATTGTTTTTAATTGTTCAATCGCTGCTGGTCGATAAATATCGCAAGCAACTAATAATGGTTTTTTGTGATATTTCTTTTCAACTAACTTAGCAATTTTTCCCGTTGTGGTTGTTTTACCGCTCCCTTGTAAACCAACCATCATTACAATTGTTGGTTTTGAAGTAAATGATAATTCTTTAACTGTTTTTCCAAATATATTAACTAATTCTTCATGCACAATTTTAACCATCATTTGTGATGCATTTAATCCATCAATAATATATTCACCACGCGCTTTTGCTTCAACAGCTTTAATAAAATATTTAACCACTTCATTATTAACATCAGCTTCCAATAATGCTAATCGAATTTCACGCATTGTTTCGGTAATAGTATCGGTCGTTAAAGTTGATTTTTTCATATTTTTTTCAATTGATTTTTTCAATCGATTCGCTAAAAAATCTCCAATCATATTTTTTCTCCTTTAATTTTTATAACAAATACAATCTTATTAATTAATTATACTAAAATTAACATAAAAAATAATAAAAATTTTTATTCTTTAAAAAACAGTTTCCGTAACTCTTAATTCGCGGATAACTGTAATAACAATATCGCCAGGAATTGCTTTTGATTGTTTAATTTTTTCCTTAATATCAAGCGCAATTTTATGAGTACGGGCATCATCATTAATAATTGGATTAACAATAACTCGAATTTGTCGTCCTGCTTGTAAAACATAAGCTGATTGTACACCATGGACTGTTTGGCAAATTTTTTCTAGCTCATTCATTCGAGCAATATAATTTTCAGTATTATTATTACGGCTACCCGGACGAGCAGCCGACAACGTATCGGCGGCCGATACTAAAACAGAATAAGGATTAGTTACTGGTGCTTTGCCGTGATGCGAAGCGATTGCGTTAATAATAATTGGATGTTCATTACATTTTGTTGCAATTTTAACACCTAAAGTAACATGACTTCCTTCATTTTCAAAATCAACAGCTTTTCCAATATCATGTAATAATCCGGCACGCATTGCAATTGTAGGGTCTAACCCAAGTTCACTCGCCATTATTGCTGATAATTTTGCTACTTCAACAGAATGTAATAAGACATTTTGGCCATAACTAGTTCGATATTTTAAAATTCCTAAGTGACGAATTAATTCAATATCTAAATTATCAATCGCTAATTCAGCCGCAATTTCTTTTCCTGCTTCAAGAATTGTAATTTCGATTTCTTCTTGTTCTAATTTGATCGTTTCTTCAATTCGCGTTGGTTGAATTCGGCCATCAAGTAATAACTTTTCTAAAGTTTTTTTTGCAATTTCCCGACGAATTGGGTTAAAAGATGAAATTTGTACAACATTAGGTGTATCATCAATAATTAAATCAACCCCTGCCGCTATTTCAAATGTACGAATATTACGTCCATCTTTCCCAATAATTCGCCCTTTCATATTATCATCTTCTAAATAAATTGAAGTTGTTGTTTTTTCTGCCACAACTTTCACTGAATAACGTTCAATTGCGTTAGTAATAATGTTAATGGCTGTTTGTTTGGCATTAATTTTTGCATTATTTTCAGCATTTCGTAAAAATTCACCAATTTCCTTTTGATACCGATCACTTATTTCTTTAAAAAGAACGTCTTTTGCATCTTCAAGTGAATATCCGGCAATTTTTTCAAGTTGATGAAGATTTCGTTCCACCATTTCTTGATAATAGTTAATCTTTCCCTGCAATTCTTCTTTATTACGAAACACTTCTTGCTCTTTAACATTTAATACTTCTTCTCTCTCAACAATTAAACTTTCTCTATCTACTAAAAATTTTTCGATTGCTAAAAATTCTTCACGTTTGCGAGTTAATTCATCTTTCATTTCTTGCCTAATTTGTGCCGATTCAACGCGCCTATATGCTTTAGCGACATTAATAATTTTTTTTGCTTTATTTTCTGCTTGTTTAATTTTTAATTTTGTTTTTTTTATTAATTTAAATCTTAAATATTTTTCAAATAAATATCCAATAAAGTAAGAACCTATTGCAACGGCAATAATGATAATTACTAATATGTGTTTTTGCATAATTATTTCTCCTTTACTTAAAAGATTAAGTAAGAAGTATTAATTTTAAATATATAAGTGTAATACTAGCAATGAAAATTGTTGCCACATATAATTATACTCTTTTTTAGAAAAATTTTCGCAGAAGATTTCAATTTTATACAAATATTTTTTCATTTCAATTCTATATTTTAATATTTTTCATTATTTTTATTAACTTTTAATCTAACTTTAATCAATTTCAACGTCATATTTATTTTTAATTCCATTAGAAAAAAAATCATTTAATATTTTTAAATTATCTGTTTGCTTTTCTTATTTTGTTGCTAAAATTCAATAAGTAAAGGCTTCATCAAATAATTCCGAATTTTTTTCTGATCAATGGCGATATTATGCTATACTAAATAAATTTTCAAATAAAAAATCTACTAATCAACTAATAACATTAGTTCCTTTTACGTAATTATAATTGTATCGAGCATGCTTGGAATTGATAATTGAATAAGGTGCCCCCTTTTTATTTTCTCAATATTAATCTCCTTTATCCTTTGCTTTTGTTAAATATGTAATTAAATAATCAATTGGTAAAATATTATAATACATATCTTTATTTAAAAAAAACTTGCTTAAACTTATTCTATCTTTTAATAAATTTTGGCATTCCTTTTTAAATGAAAAATATGTTTCAAAGGCACGCGCTAATTCATGTGCTATTATATGAAGATTATTTTTACTATCAGTTGAAACATATATTTTTGTTTTTAGATAAAACACTAATAAACACAATATTAAAAAAGTCAGACATATAAAAAGCTATTGCGGGAGAATATAAAATATCATTATTTGTTTTAACAAAAGGCGTCCTGTACGATGGACCGGCAAAAAACAATTATTGTGAGATTGTTTTTTTTTATTTTTATATTAAAAAACATAAATTTATTTGCATTATTCATCGGATAGTATCTTTAAATTTAGAATTTTTATCATAAAAACAGATATTATTCTGTTTTCCCTACACAAAATAAACGATATTTTTATAAATTTCCTTTTAAATAAAGATATTATCCAATTAATAATGCAGCCCATAAAACTTAATATTTTGATACTTAAAGATGGATAAACCCATCTATGGCACGAAGAAGTCTTAAAGAAAGTGTGAAAGCGATTGGATTTACTATTCCTATTTATTTCTTTAATTCTCGGCAAGATTAATCACTTGCGAAATGGCGGAGCATGTGTTTTTTGGCTTGTTTTCATAAAAAGAGTGTTGTTAAACCGAAAAAAACAATTTCGGACACTAAAAAAACAAGAGGGTTGGGGCTCCAAAAGGTTATTTTCTTTATATAAAGTTGTCTAGGGATGGATGAAGCGTAATTAATAACTGGGTAAACTGTTTCTTTGTTTATTTCCGTATGGGGGTAAACTATATCAAAATATCCTACCGCCCCTGCTCACCCCCGAAGTTAAGCGGGCGGAGAAATAATTAAATACTAAAATAAATTATTTACTAAATATCAAAATATTAACTAATAAAGGAATATTATGTTTTTTTACAGAAAAGAAAATATTTGATGAAAAAATGAAATAAAAAAATTGAAAATAAATTACAAGAATTAATGATGCGAGCTTATCCGGTAACGGTAAATGATATTAATGATGAAATTTGAGCAACAAATAAAAAAAATAAGGAGTATATATAATGACAGAATATAAAAGTAAATATATTAATAGAACTTGAAATGAAATAACAACATCATTTGATTGAGTTAATTGTCAACCTATTAATTGTCGTATTTCACATCATAAAAAGCATTATGATTTGCAATGTTTAGAATGAGCAAAAATGTAATTAAATTTATTTAAAAACAGGCGGGATGTTATTACTTCTTATATGCAACATTACAAAATTAACAATATTTTAGATTTAGCATCAGATGGTTGAAAAATATTACAAATTGAAAAAAAAATAAACCAGATAAATTAAAATATATTATTTCAATTGACCCTACTGTAATTGGTCAAACTGGTATTATTATTTATAATATTTTACAAAATAAAATAATTAATAATATTACTTTTAATTCCAAAAATGAAGAAGAAGCAATAAATAATATCTATTTAATATTAAATCAATTTAAAAATAAAATTTGTTCTTATTTAAAGAAAGTTATTGTAATAATTGAAGATTATCAACTTTATAAAGGTTTAAAAATAAAAAATCAATTATCTACTCCTAAATTCATTGGTAGTTTAAAAGTTTTATTGAAATATTTATTTAATTTAAATTATGTTTTACAATCGCCAGTTGTTAAGGAAAATTATTTTTATAAAGGAAATATTAAAATGACAGAGCACGAACACGATGCTTGAAAACATTTAAAATATTTTTTATCAAAAGGAGTTGATAAAAATGGCACAAACAAAAAGTAATTTACCTAAAAAATCAATAACTAATAAACATAAAATGAAAAATAAAAGAGTTAATAAGTTAGAATTAACTGTTAAATTACATTAAAATCCGATTAAAACTAAAATTAAGGCACTGGTTGCTGGTGGAGTTGAAGTTGATGCTTGTTCGGCTAAATGTCAATGAGACTGATTAAATTACTCAACATTATCAATATATAACCCATCTGTTTTAACTGATTTTTTAAAATTAAAAAAAGATGATGAGATAAAAATTAAAGGATTAGTATTTAATCAGTTAAATATAAAAACTAAACGCTATTTTTTATCTTTTCGAGTAGATAGTTTTGAAATTATACAAAAAGCAATTAAAGCCGGGGAAAAACAAATTTTAAAAAATAAGGAAGTGAAAAAATGGTAAAAAATGTAAAATATGTTATTATTGATAAAAATAATGAACCTATTAAAAATAAAAATGATAGTTTCGATATTAAAACTGCAGAAGTTATTTTAGAAAGTTATGAATAAATTAATGAATTTAATGCAAGTAATTTGGAAAATAGCAATAAACAAATCAATGAATTACAAACAAAAAACACTGAATTAATTTCACAATTAGAACAACAAACCATGCAATTAAAACAAATCGAAATTAATAATTTTAATAATTATTTAACTGATAATGAAGAATTTAAAAATGTCTTATTAAAATCTTATGATATTACTGATTATATTGAAGTAATTAAAACACATTTACAAAGTGTTTATGATGAATTAATTAAGGTACAAGCCATTAATACTGGTGGTGTGCCAAAAGTAGAAAACAAAGAAAACAATATTTTAGATACATACAATGTATTTAATAAATAGAAGGAAGGAATAAAATTATGGCACAAAACCCACAAAGAATTTTCGGAGATATTGTTAATCAAGCAACAAAACAAGACCGAGAAACATTTGAACAATGATATTTACAAACTTATCAACAAAAATTTAGTTGATAAGCTTTATTTGTGTGAAAAGAAGCAAATAAATTTTGTTTAATATATAAAAGAAAGAAAAATATTAAATACAATGAAGTTCTAGGAAACGAAGGACAATTATTTAATACTGATGATAACCTATTAAAATATTCAACAGTGGAATTTGAAGATGGAATTGTTGAATTAGATACAATTTTAACTTTTGCTCGTAAATTAGACCCTATATAAAGTGATTTTAATCCTAATCTTTGGGGGCTGCTGATATTGAGAAAGCAATGGATACTGAAGTTGCTTATAAACGCAATAAAATTTTAGAAATTATTAATAAAGAAATAGTTACAACTATTCAAGGACAAAAAGCAGATGATACAAATGCTTTACAAATTCATGATGAAATTATGGATAAAATATATGAAAATAGCTTTACTCCATCAGAAAAAGTTGTTTTGGGTTCGGCTGATTTTATTCGTGGAATTCGTAATAAATTACAGTTACAACTTGGAGCAAATGACCAAATAAATAGTGTAATTGCAACAAGTGGAGCAATGAAAACTGTTGAAGGAACAACTTACTATATGGTTCCTAAAAATTACCAATTATTAATAAAGATGGTTCAGAAGGAACAATTACTCTATTACCAGATAATGTTAATGCAATTGCCTTTAAATTTGGTAAAAAATATGACCCCCTTATCTTACACAAAAAAGACCATACTCCATTAAGAGTTGGTGCAGCTGCATCGGGTACTGAAATTGGTAATACTCTGATTATGAAAAGAGTTTTATATTTAGTTGGTGCAGTAGTTGAACCTAAGGGAATTATTAAACATATTATTACAAAAATTGATATTAGTAAAATTAATAAAATAGATAAACCAATTATTAATGTTGCAGACCCAACAAAAGCAACAGCAGAACAGTTAAAACCACAATTTAAAGATGTTGTTTTAAAAGCAGTAAAATCCGTAGTTAATTCTTTAACTGAGAGTGATTTTGATTACTTTATTGAAAGTAAGAGTGAGGATTGACCAATTAATATTACAAATGATAAAACTGTTGAAGTTCAAATTGAAGGTAAAAACAACGCTACTGATCAAATAAATCCGATTGATGTTAAAATTAAAAATTATTAATAGTACTAAAAAATAGTATTTTTTCGTTTGATAAATATGCCAATCGGAACAAGAGAAACTGCTCTGATCTATACTATTAAAAAAATATCAACAAGATTGTCAATTAAACAACGACAAAAAAGTTTTGGTTTACAATTATTAGAATTTTTAGTAATACAAGTTTTAGCTCTTGGTTTGTCATTTTTAACTGGCGGGATTGCTTCGGCCGTTGGTCTTTGTGCGGGATTATCTAATTTTGCCGCAGCATTTATCTAGTTTGGAGTAGAAACAGCAACCGATTTTGCCGTAAATCAAATATACGATAAATTAACATCGGAAGTGACAGTAAAAAGTACCGCCTTAAATTTTTTACCAGCAATTGGCGGTGTTGGTAAATTAACGCGTGCTGATAAAACAACTAGAATTTTAAAATTAGCAAAAAAAACTAAACTACTTGAAAAATTAGGTGTAATAACCGCCAATAACTTAGAAGATATTGTAAAACAAGTTACAGGTAAAAAGGTTTTATCTGATAAATTAATATTTTATTTTGCAAAGAATTCTAATAATTAAACTTTATTATATACATTTGGTCAATTATCCTGAAATGATTTTTATAAAGATTTTAAAGTTTCTAATTTAGAAACAATTAATAATTTATTAAATATTGATAAAATAATAAAAATTAGCACTAATGAGTGATATAATATTATAATTAATATTCATAAAAAAGTTGTTTTTAAAAAACTACTATTAAATGATAATTTAATGCGTGGTAGTAAAATATACAATAATAAATTATTAAATATTGTGTATCAAACACCAATTAAATTAAATAAAGCCTTAAATTTATTTAAATCCAAATTTTTATATTCAAAAAGTAATTAAAAAATTATTAGCCCCAATTGAAAAACAAATAATTGCTATTAAACAAAAAGTAATTAATAAAATTAATGATAAAAATAAAAAAATATTGTCTAAATTTGAAACTAAAGCTATTAAAAAGGGATAATTATTACCTTTTGCTTGTGGTTATGATGTTTTTTAAGCAGTAAAAATTATTCCTTTATCAGTTGCGGGTGAAGTTTGCTTTAACAATATATTATAAAAATACTAAATATACCCCCATTTTCTTTATGACAACTTTAATCAAAGCATAACAGTTTGTTTTAGCTCCCAAATCGTTTAAATTATATATTAACAGTGAGTGGTTTATTGATTGGGGATTTAAAAAACAAGTTTGTTTAATTTAGTTTCTTTTGCCCAACTATCTTATCAACAAGTAGTAAAAGATAGTTATAAAATATATTGGATAATTACTAAGATATTAAAGTTGCAAGAACAATTTAAAAATAACTTTAATAAATATAAATTGTTAAATACGCCAGAAGATAGTGGGGCTACTAGCTTAATGGGGTAAAGGATTAGTATTTCAAACATACAAGCAATTAAGAACAAAACAAGATTTAAACAAAACAATTAAGAAAACACTATTAAATAGTAAAAAGTTTATTTTAAATAAAATACATTCTAAAAAAAGCAAATGATAAAGAAATGATTAAATGTTAAATGAATTATGACAAAATGTTACTTTGGAAAATTATAATAATTTTAATCCAATGACGGGTAAAATTGCACAAGTTCCAGCGCTTTATAATAAGTTCTTTAAGGGTGATGTAGAATTATGATTTAAAACATTTGCTTTAAGATTCCAAAATATGATTAATTCTTGCTTAAACTGTCCATTTTCAAAACTACAGTTTGAAACATTTAAAGAAGACCTGTTATTAAAGAAAATTTTTATTAATATGGGCGTTTATTGCGATTAAGCGTTGAATATTTAACCTTATTCCAATTGAGTTTTTTACTTCGGAAAATATTAGTGTTGGCGATATTAATTATTATTCACAAAATGACCCAATGGTAACATGACAAGGTCTAATGCCTACATATGCAAAATCATTGGCTAATTTAACAATTTTAAAGAAAATGTTTCGTACTTTTCAAGAAGAAGGTATTGATTTAACAATGATAGATTTAGAAGCATATTATACCCAGTTAGAAGTTGATGCTTTAATAGAAAAAGAAAAAAACGAAATAATAGAAACTGATGACAAATTAGATAAAAAAATAGATAATTTATCAAACAAAACAAAATAAAATTTTAATAACAAACAAGATAAATTAACTTCAAATTATAATCTAGAAATTTATTATATAATTTGTCAAAGATATGTTAGTTCTAAAGATATATACATATATGGTGATTTAAGTTTTCATAATGACCCAAAACCCTAAGATATACAAAGATTTACAAAAATAGTTAGAGAAGTGCAAAATAATATTCAATTAACAATTACAAAAACTATTAATGATAAGTAAACAGATCAAGAAGCGCCAACATCAAAAGAAGTATACAATTATATTACATATGTTAATAATCATTTATGGAAAAAAATGATAATAATAATTTCGTTAATTATATTCAAGTTTTATTCTTTTTATCATACTGTTAAAATTACTGATTGACAAATTTATAATGGACAAAAGTCTTTGTTTAAAATATATAGTAGTTAAATTACTTTTAAAATTAATAATTTTCAATTTTATAATCCGAATTTTTCAAGATGATTTAATTATTAAATTTATTTTAGTAATAGTGCACAAAAAATATATTTTTGAGATGAAAATAATAATATGAAAAAAGATTTTTAAGGCAGTATTTATGAATATCAGGGCGAAGGAACGGCCTATTATATAGGAGAAAGATGTTTTTATGCCAAAAGCAGAAGTTAAAGATGTAATTATGTTTTTTAAAATCTTTGGAGTTTCATCATTGTTTTTTATCGCAGGAATTATTATTTGTTTTATAGGGCCAACTAAATTAGGGATTGGTTGACCCGCATATGTAATTATTTGTGCAATATTTAATGGTTTTGGGGTTTTTGTTTTAATTATTGAAACTATTAGATTCATAAAAACTCATAACAAACAACAAAAACAAGATAACGTCGAGGATGCTATTAAAAAAGAAGACACAAAATAAAGGATTGTTATAAATGTGATTTTTACCATCCAAAAAGAAATTAAAGAAAAGCTATGATATTGATAGTTATTATATTAAAAATCACCAGAGTGTTTTTATTACTGAAAAATTATAAATTGATTATGTAACTAAACAAGTAAAAGTTATTAGAAAGTTAAAAACACGATTATACAAGTACTATTACCGATTTATATATTTATGATGCAAAATGAAATAACTATACGATATTACAAAGAGAAGAAATGTTTCCAATTGATTTTATTCCAATTGAAATAATTCCTAATAACCCCAATTTTGAACCTTCAGCTCGTTATGGTAAACAATTTGCTAGTATTTTAAATATTATTGCTGAAAAGATTATGTTAGACCCATAATTAAATAGTGGTAAATTTACCATTAATACTAATGGCGCGACTGGTGTAGTTAACCAAGAAATTAGTAAAATGTTAGCTTCATTTATTGAAAATGACTTGTTATTAGTTGAAGGAGACCCTGATAGTAATTTGCAACCAGTAGACTATATTGCTGGTAATTTTAAAGGTTAACAATTAACCAAAATATATAATTGATTATTAACTAATTACTATAAAATAAATCGCCATCATGTTCCCGCGGTCGCTAAGGGAGCGCAATAAACCCAAGCAGAAGTTGCTGGTGTAAATATTCAAATAAACGTCTCTTATGAACAAATGATATATTAGAGAAATTAAATTAACTGAATTTATTATTAAGTTAATTAAATATGATAATGTTATTTTAAATAGTAGAACATTCAATATTAAAAATATTGATGAATTAATTGTTGATGTTCGTTTACCAGTAAACGCCGCTTTAAACAGACAATTAAAAAACAACGAAAATATTATCAATACGCCCAATTAAGAAGGAGAACAAGAATAATGTTAAAACCATCTGAAAAAAATGTTAGCACAATTAGCAGAAAATGATGAGCCAATTGATTATTCAATTGATAGTATTCCGTTAGATTTTGCTAATCAATCTCAGTACAGCGACCCTGACTTAGAACAATTATTTAGCGGAGACCGCGCAAGAACCTTATATATTTATAAAATTAATAATGCTTTTTTTTATTAAGACAAAGCAAAAACCAACCTTAAACTACTCTCAAAATAGCGTTAAAATAGGTTTTATTGACAAAGATGAATATATTAAAATAATTGGTTATGAAATTAGCGACTTTAATTTTAAATTACAAATTCAACAAAATACCACAGTCCAAGATAATAGTACAAGTTATGTAATGATTGATGAAAAAGATATTTTAATTAATGATATTTCAAAACAAGATAAAGAATTTTTAGAAACATTAGATTTAAAAATAATTTCAATTAATGAACCAATTAGTGAAGAGAACAAAAATGAATGTTATATTATCGAAGAATATAAATGACCTTATTAACCTATGATGGTGTTTACATTATTAAATCTACTCGTTTATTTAAAATAACTGACTTTAAATGAAAAAATCAAAATAGCATTCATTTAATATTACAAAAAATCATTGCCCGAAGATACTGTTTTTACTGGTATTGAAATTAAATATCCTAAATCTATGCTGTTTGGAAATATTAAATGTTGAGTTAATATCAATGGTTTTTATTCTTATCCATCATCAATAGTTGAAAATGCTAGTTTAGTGCCTCTATTATCAATGCCAATTGAAACAAAACCTAATTTAAGGGTGTTTCAATATTGATTTACTGAAAGTTTTTTACCATGAAGTATTGTCAAAAACTATCAAGGAAAAGATATTTTAGATTTATTAAATAAAAATGGTTTAGAAAAAGTTTTATTAAATTATTTAACATATCGTTATAATTATGATCGAAAATTTCAAGGGGCAAAATACGATGAAAAAGGTAATCCTATCAATAAATCGGCTGAACTACGCCAAAAATTCAAAAAACAAAAACCCGAAGATGTTATTGATGGAATATTTGAAAACTGAAAATTAGATAATCCAACTCTTATTAATGATAATACTGTAAAAATATTTAAACAAATTATCTATATGTTATCAAATTATACATATAGTAAGTATACAATTAATAAAGGTTATAATGATGGTGTTAAGTTATTTTCACCTTATTATTTTGAATTAATATCTAATCCAAGAGAGGTAGAAACTGGATATTGAGAATTTGAAAATTGCAAAGTTAAATTAAATCCATCATATTTTAATTTTACTGGTGGCCCCACTCCACCAACACCAATAAATTATTGAGATGAAGTTTATGCAGATTATAAATCATTTAATGAAGCAGATACAGATAATAAGTGATATTTTGCTGTGTGACGTTGTGAAAAAAAATAATGATTGAAGAATTATTAAATTTAAGCAGTCTAATTTACAGAATAAAGTTTTAGATAATTAAAATCAATATCAACTTAAAATTCATCAAGGAGACAACGGTTTTATTATTTACGAAAATAAATTCCCATATCGCGCTTGAGGGTGACACTTAGATACTTCGGGGCGTTATTTTAAATCAGTTTATCGTTGAAATAATAATAACGAACAAAATACACCATTTATTTCACCTAAAACATGTCAAATTACAAATTGAAATTTAAAAAATCAAAATAATATCAACAATGATGATGAAATTAAAGTAACTGTTAAAAACAAAGATATTTCAGAAAACCCCATTTATCAACTAGAAACAAATTTTTTTAATTGATTATCAATAACAAATGAATTATAAACGAACAATATTCCTTCTTTTATTCCTGCGGAAATTAAATTATCAGATGATGAATATGGTAAATATTTAACTAATTTAATTATTTATAATGACAAAATAGAAAAATATTTAAATTACTTTTCATAATGATATAAATTACTTTATTCAAAAGCAGTTTGAACAAGCACAACTAAAGATTTAGTTGAAGATAAAATTAAAATAACTTTTTATAAACACGAAAAACTTTTCATTTTAAATCAAATTGAAATATCAAGTATATGGGGTTATGGAAACTATGATATCGGAATTTTTATTGAAAAACCAAATGAAAAAATAATTGAAGGAAAAGATATCAATTTAAAATTAATTAAAAATTGTCCTATCGGAACAAAAGCTAGTGGAAAAGATAGAAATAAATATTTTCAATTAATTGAAGATAATACATGATATTTGTATAAAAATGGTATTGAAGATGAAAAATAATATTCAAATATGGCAGTTGCTGATTTTTTAAAACAATCAAATAGTATAGTATTTTTTTATCCACGCACAAAAGAACAAATTAATATTGATAATTTACAATTATTTAATAAAAATAATGAAAAATTATAATTAATTACATTAGAAATATAAAAAGTTATTTAGATTTATAAATCTAAATAACTTTTTAATTTATTTTCAACATCTATATTTGGTTCGCTATTATTATTTCAACGATAAACTGATTTAAAATAACGCCCCGAAGTATCTAAGTGTCACCCTCAAGCGCGATATGGGAATTTATTTTCGTAAATAATCAAATCGTTGTCTCCTTGATGAATTTTAAGTTGATATTTATTATAATTATCTAAAACTTTATTCTGTAAATTAGAATCCTTAAATTTAATAATTCTTCAATCATCATTTTTTTAACAACGTCACACAACAAAATACCATTTATTATCTGCTTCATTAAATGGTTTTTCTTGTGGTGCTATTCATTATAAATTTTTTTTTAATAATTTAATTTGTTGTATTTATTTGATTTTTTAATTTTAGTTCTTTTAATTGTTCTTCATTATATTCTTGTGGTGTATTACAAGCAACTAAACTTGTTGTACTTATTCCAATTAGAGTGATTGTACCTAAAAGACTTAATATTTTTTTAATTTTTATTTTACTTTATGAAATTCAATATTAGCATCAAATCATTGTTTTAATGATCTATTTGATTTCCCATTAAAAGTTATAGTATCATCATTATTTATTGTAATTTCTTGTGGTAATAAATTATATTTTTTTAATTTTTGCATAATTTCTTTAATTGATAATGTAATAGTTTTTTCTTCATTATTTAATGTTATTATTTTTGTATTAATTTCACCATAAACATTTTGTTTTAAATTCAAGGTTACTTGTGCAGAAACTTCTTCTAAAGATGCAATTATTTTAATTTTTTTATTTGGATAAATTGTAATTTCTTGTGATGGCAATTCTACTTTTGAAATTTCTTTATATTCATTTATTTTATTACTTGAAAAATTAAATTTATTACTTAAATTTTTTGTTTCTAATGACGTGTTTGTTGTCGAAGAATTATAATTATTTACATATTAAACCTTTGAATCAATAACTGCCGAAAGTTTAAATGTTCATACACCGGCTTAAGCTTGAACATTGGCCCCTAACTCAAAAATTAAGTTATGTTCTATGTTTAAACTATATTTTTGTTCTGTTCTTTTTTCCTCACTATTTGTTTTGCTTAAACCTGTTGTAATTTTAGTATTTATAATTTTTTCTTTTGTATGCTTACAACTAGGTGATTTCATTATTTTTGTTTCAGATAAATCATTAAGCAATGTTGTTGTTCCAAAACAAATACTTTTGTTATTTTTGCTGTATATCGGTTCAATAGTTTTTGTTGCTGTTACATTTGAATAAATTAAATTATCTGTATTTATAATTTTTATTTCTTTAAATATTAAATTTAGATTTTCGTCATGAAATTTAAAAAATAATCCCTTTTTAATTAATTCATATAAATTAATAATTTTATCTTGTTCATTATTAATCATATAATAAATTTTCTTTTCACCAAAATATTTATCACTGTCATATTTTGCTTTAATAGTAACTGAGGTGTTTGTTTTATCAACTAATTCTAGTTGTGATATATCTAATGTTGGGTTTAAATAATTTAATTCATTTAAAATTACTTCATTATCATTATTTATTAAATTTAAATTAAAATTTTTAATAGTTTTATTTAAATTAATTTTTTCATAGTATTCATAAACATTATGATCCGATGAACCTCAATACAGTTTATTATTTAAAACAACACCAGAAGAAATAATACCACCATTTGTTCTGATGACAATTTTTTGTTGTTTCAATGTTTCGTTATTTTATCTTTTTTGTCTATTTAAATTTTCTAAATTATTTATTTGTAAATTAATATTATTATTTTTGATATTTTTCTCTTTTTGATAAGAACTGGCGGCAATTGTTGTTGGTACAGAAGTTCCACTAATTGTTAATACACTTAATAAACTTAACAGTTTTTTCATTTTGTATAATTTCATTTCTTTAATCTTGAAACTTTTTATCAAGACTTATTGACATTTTATATATATATATATATATGCAAGTCAAGTTTTTTTAAATATATTTTAGAAAGGAAATTATTTATTATGATTATTATTGTGATTATATTATACTTCTTGCGATAATTACTTAAAGTTTAAAAAAACTTTTGCCGCGCTTTTCAAAATACTTGGGAAAAATTCTAAGCGTTAAGCGAATAATTTTATAAAGGTTCCTAAATTTGTTTGAAAGAACCTCAAAATATTTTTTAACTTATAAGTCATTTTATAACAAAAATTTAAAAAAATCAACCGATCGCCCAAAAACAAGATTAGTTATAATCCCATTTTAAAACGATATGGATAAGAACCATGAAACAAAGCATAATATTGGTCATGGTACATTTTACTGTCGGTTGTTATTTGTTTTGGTATCACTAAACCTTAATTCGCTAATACATTTATCTAAAAATGGAAAATTATCTAATATGCCATATATTTTTCCTTGAACAAATATTTTTTGTATTCATGTTACACGATTAATTATGCCCTCTTCTTTATTAAGAGATGTATGATTTTTTTTGCTTTAAACATTTTAATTTTATAATTTAAATAAGGATAAATATCTTCTTGCAATTTTTGCATAAAATCTTGGGCATTAATATCATAATGAAATGTAGCATATTCAAAAAAATCAAATTTATCAAATGTATTAATTGTTAGTTGACCGTAATGTTCAACTATTTCATTTAAATTCATTGCGTTTTTTGGGTTAACAACATTTTCTTCAATTAAATATTTATCATATTAATTATTTTCATTAATTTTATAGCCGCTATAAAAATACTGTATGGTCTTCACTACCGTTAGTATAATCAACACCAATTGAATAACTATCAAATTGATATTGTTTTGTATTGATATTATAAAAATATTATAGATTATACTCTTTAATATATTTACGATAATTTAGTAAAACATAAATGCTGGGGTCATTATCATTATATTCAAAACCGTAATATTCAAGTTTAAATAAATCTGGTCGTTATTCTTTATTTGCTAAAACAAGTTTTTTGGTAATATCAGGTATTTTATTTCAAACATCGCCCCACCCATAGTTAAACGCAAATTAAAAACACCCAAACCTTTAAATACTTGTTTATTTTCTGAATATACTTGATTGTGTTCTTCTAAAATGTTTTTAATTCTTTCATTTAAAGGTAAAAATGGCGTTACAAATTTTTTATAAAAGACATGGTATTTATCAAAAGGGTTAAAAGTAAATTGATTAGAATATTTTTTATGAAAATATGTTGTTACTGTTATGTATTGTTTTGCTATGTTGTCTCATTCTTGAAATGTCCAAGATAATTCTTTTACTGGAATAGGATTATCTAAATTATATTGTTCATTAACATTATCATCAGTATATTTTTCATAAGATACTTTTAAACTTTTTGAACGAAACATTGAAACTCTTAAATTATTATATCTTTTATCCAATTCTTTATCAGTTAAGATTTCTTTTTCTTCAGCATGTATCATTTCATCTGTTTATGCCGATATAATACCCACTAAATTTACCAACTTTTCCCATAATTTTATTACCATTAGCATAACCCGCAAAAGCAATGCGAACACCACTAGGAAAAACAATTTCGCCACCTTCTTTAACATTTTTAGGCCAAAAACAATGTCACATTTTCATTGTCGGGTCCTATATCAATCCCACATTTATCATAAAGATAGTTACAGACATTAATTGTATCGCCAAATGCAGTATATTCGTGGGTGTTGGCATATCTTCGCAAAATATTAGATCAATCATTAGTAAAGTTACAAGCAAAAAATAATTTTTCTGCTAAATGATTTCATGTTTTATTATTACCCCTTCTGGCGGAAACAAAATTAAAAAAAAGTTGGCGAAGTAAAATATCGGGCATAACTATCACCAACAAAATCTTTAAATACTTCTCAATCAAATCCAAAATTATAGTCACTAAAATTTAAATCATATTTTTTATTTAAATGTTCATAACTAGTAATTCGTTTTTTATTATTAATTTTACTAAATTATTGCATATTCATTGACCTTTTTATTTTATATATAATACATTATAAGAAAAAATGAAGGAAATTTGTATAAAAATGATAAAATTTAAACATTTAATATTTGATGAACGAGATTTATTTAAGGATTTATTATTATCTGATACTTGCAAAAAGAAAAATGGCACAATTAATTTATCTGAAATATCACGACAAACGGGTCGTGAAGTTAATACTGTTAAAAGAGAAATTAATCGATTTAAAAGTATACAAGATTATAATCCATATCAAGCACAAAAAGATTATAAACAAAGGCGTAAAAAATGCATTAAAAAACTACCTAAATTTACAAAAGAGCAGTCAGATTTTATTAAAATAAGATTTAATAAAAATACCACGATACACTCTAACAATTAATTTATAGTTATTTCTTGGAGTTTGGTGTTAAATTTCCTGCTTGTGTTAAAACATTGTATAAATGAATTCGCTTAGGTGAATTTGGATTAAAAAAAGAAAATTTACCCCATCGTGGTAAAAAATATAAAACAAAAGGAAAACCTGATAATCGTGGTAAATTAACTAACTTTAAATCAATTCGAGGTATTGAAAATAATGTTTCTAATGTTGGATGATTTGAATATGGATACTGTTTTGGGAAAAGACCATCAATCTAGTAATTTAGTTTTAGTAGAACAATCAAGTAAAAATTATTTTGTAATGAAATTAAAAAATAATACTGCTAATGAAGTTTTAGAAAAATTTAAAGAGATTGTTAAAAAAATAATTTAATTGGGAAAATTAAAGGAATAATAACTGATAGAGGAAAAGAATTTAGTAAATTAAGAGAAATGGAAATATTTGCTGAAACACAAGTTTATTTTTGTGACCCCGGTAAACCACAACAAAAACCATTAATTGAACATATGAACGGTGAATTTAGATATTGACTTTATAAGGGAATTGATTTTAAAAATATTAGTCAAAAATTGATAGATTGAATAGTTAATATTATAAATGATAAACTCTGACCATGTTTAAATTGATTAAGTGCAAAGACAATGTTTTTACAAAATTTTAAATAAATTTATTAGTTAAAATTTAATAAATTATTTTTAGTGTGCTTAAATATGAATAAAATAAGATAAAATTACAAAAATTTAATTTTTTCTGAAAAAGTTGTTGCAATTTATTAAAAATATTTTTTTAACTTAAAAAGATATAAATTTGTCATTTATATCTACACAGCGCCAAATGATTATAAGTGTATCCCATGCCGCGCATTTGTGTTCTAATTACATTTAATTTTTTATTTAATATAAATAATCATTCTGGTCATAAATCAAAATAAATAAAATATTTTTCATATTTTGTATTATCAACAACAGATTTTTTTTTCACTATATTATTTAAAGCTTTTAAACCATATGTTTTTACAAATTTATTCATTAAATTAGATATTATTAGAAAAGCTTAGGTTTTATAAAAAATATAAATAAAATAATTAGATAACTTTTTAAAAGATTGATTTACAATTGTTTTAGAAATATATTTAAAATAAAAAATAATTTTTATACCAAAACCTAAGCTTTTGTAATAATATCAAAATATCTTTACGATGATACTTAAATAAAATATCTTTACCATTTACTAATCGCATTTAGTGACGAGCAATAATATTTGCTAAATTAATTGTTCAATCATAATTATAAAATTTTAAAACACCATTAATATAATTTGAGTTTCGTAAACTGGGGAAAGTATTATTAATTATTATTTAGCTCCTTTAATTTTAAGATGGGTGAATAATTAATTATATTTACTGTTAATAAATTTGGTTAATTTGCTAAAACTTGCACAAATATTTTAACTTTTTGGTATTTTTTAATATATTATTTATATAAATTTAATTTACATACCGCTAAAAAGAGCGCGCCCCAAAGTAAGCAAAGTAAAAAAAGACTTTGCTAAACTTTTAAAGGGGGTGCATTTTTATATATCAAGAAAAGATCAAAAATATAACAAATATACATCAGAATTTATAACAAAAATCATTGATTAAATTAAACAAAAAAGTTGTTGAATATTAGAAAAAAATATAATCTAAATGCAAATACAGTATATTCTTAATGAGCAAATCATAAAAAAGGAAAATTAAACAATCATAAAGGACCTAAAATCTCTTTTTGTAAAAGATATTTAGAATATTATAAAAAAGGTATGAATTATTAAAAAACCTCCATGGCCTTTACAATTAAGCAAACTAAGAATCGTCTCTTTTATTAACAAAATTGTCATTAATATTCAATAAAATTATTATTAAAAGTAACGGGGTTAAAACCTAGTTATTGAGATAAATATAAAAATTATGACAGTAGCAAAAAAGATAAAAAAGCAATAAATTATATTGTAAAAGTCTATGAAAAAAATTTAAAACAATTTTGGATATCGAAGAATTACTAAATATTTAAAGGAAGATTGTGATATAAAATATAATTCAAAAAAATTTTAATTATTATGCGTGATAATCAAATAAAACCTTAATATGTAAGAAAAATTATAATAAAAAGAAATATAAACATAATAAATAAAAAAGTTTATTGCAATATCCCGATTTAATTAATCGTAAATTCAATGATATAAAAACAAGGTTTTCGGTGCTATATACTGATGTAAAATATTTAATTTGAAAAGGAAAAAAATATTATCAATTAACAATTATTGATGGATATACTAAAGAAATAGTTGATGTAAAGTGATATAAATATAATGACAATAAATTAGTAATAGATAATTTAAATGATGAAATTAATAAAATAAAATTAATAAAAAAAGATTCGAATGGAATAATAATGGTAGTATACATTATTTTGAGTTTTTTAATAAAATTAATTAATTAGAAAAAAATAAGTTTCGTTTATAACTAAATGGTAAAAAAAAAAATTTATAAAAAATTCAACTTTTTTAAAAAAAAAATTTTTATTTTAAGAAATAATTTATAAATTTATGAATTTTTATACACTAAAAAATACTTTTTAAAGTTATTACTAATTTTAAAAGGTTTTTTATTTTTTATAAAGATAAAAATTGATTTTGAGATTGATTTAAAATAAATATATTAAATTCAATTTTTTATTTCTTTTTTTTATTTTTATCAATTTTTTCTTCATTTGTTTCGCTATCAAGTCTTAACATTGAATAAATTAACATATTGATAAATATTTCTTTACAATAATATTTTCGCGCCCGCGCCC
This sequence comes from Spiroplasma endosymbiont of Antitype chi, assembly GCA_964019725.1. Taxonomy (GTDB): domain Bacteria; phylum Bacillota_I; class Bacilli_A; order Mycoplasmatales; family Mycoplasmataceae; genus Spiroplasma. Next base: position 1,783,494 of record OZ026467.1, read on the forward strand.
CTTAACTGCCTTAATATAGTGTGATATATCTCCTCCCGCGTTATACAACCAATATTATCTTCTAACACTTTATTTTCAATAACTTCTTTATTATTTTTAATTAATTCAATATTTTCTAATAAAAATTTCTTTTTATTATCAATAACATATGGTAAATTACACATTAAAAAATATAATAATGTTTCATAATTTCCAGTAAAAAAATATATTTTTGATAATTTATATTTTAATCTATGAATTCGGTTTTTCTTACGATTTAGAAATAATTATTTAAATCTTTTTACTAAATGAAATTTATCTAAACTATATGATAAGGTGTTGTTTTTATATTTTGCTTCTATTGCTATGTAATTTTTTTTAATTCGTTTTTCACCATTACTTAATATTAATATTTTAGTATCTTTATTAATATCATAAATATCTATTTATTTAAAAAATTTATCAATAAAATTATCAATATTAGATTTATCATTTTTATTATTTTGATTTTTATTCATCAACACCAACGCGCATAATTGAAAGAAATATTTTATTTTCAACTCCTTTTTTATTTTCTCACATAGGTTCAAAAGCCGCATCAATTTGAATATATAAAACATTATTTGGAATTTTAATTTTATTGTTTATTTTTATTACTAATTTAATCGGTTTCTTATAAATCTTCATTTTTAAAAATATTATATATTGTTCTTTCAATAAGATTAGCTTTTTCAAAAGTATCTAAAATATCTTTATATCTTTTTCCGCCGCCTAAAAATGAAGTAATTTTATTTATTAAATTTTGTCCATTTCTTTGGTATTTTTTTAAACCCAATTTTTCATCTAAAGGATAGCGTTTTATATATTGGCTGCATGTAAAAAAATAAGGGTTTTTTGTTTTTAAATATTATTTAGTTTAATATAAATTAAGGATATTTTTTTATAAAATCCTTATTTTTTACATGCGACCATAAATTTTTATTTTCATTTTTTGTTTCTATTATTTTATTTTCTTTATAATTTCCTTTCGTAATTAAACAATTTTTTTAAATTATGATACTTAATAATTCATATAATCTTAACAAAAAAGGTAGAATAATTAAAAACACAAGATTTTACAAAAATTAATAACAAAAAACGAATTGCTAGTTATGAACATTTAAATAAAAAATATGATTTAAATTTTTGTAACTATAATTTTGGTTTTGATTGAAAAGTATTTAAATATTTTGTTGGTGATAGTTATGCCCGATATTTTACTTCTCCAATTTTTTTTAATTTTGTTTCCGCCAGAAGGGGTAATAATAAAACATGAAATAATTTAGCAGAAAAATTATTTTTTGCTTATAATTTTAATGATGCTTCATCTAATATTTTACTAAGATATGCCAACACCCATGAAGATACTACATTTGGCGATACAATTAATGTCTGTAACTATCTTTATGATAAATGTGGGATTGATATAGGACCCGACAATGAAAATGGACATTGTTGTTTGACCTAAAAATGTTAAAGAAGGTGGTAAAATTGTTTTTCCTAGTGGTTTTCGCATTGCTTTTGTTGTTTATACTAATGTTAATAAAATTATGGGTAAGGTTGGAAAAGGAAGCGGCATTATAACGTTATTAAATGACGAAATGATACATTCTAAAGAAAAATAAATCTTAAATGATAAATAACTAGATAAAAGATATAATAATTTAAGAGTTTCAATGTTTCGTTCTAAAAGTTTAAAAGTGTCTTATGAAAAATATACTGATGAAGATGTTAATTAACAATATAATTTAGATAATCCTATTCCAGTAAAATAATTATCTTGGACATTTCAAAAATTATATAACATAGCAAAACAATATATAACGGTTACAACGTATTTTTATAAAACATATCATATTTAACTTACTTTTAACCCTTTTGATAAATATCATGTTTTTTATGAAAAATTTGTAACTCCATTTTTACCTTTAAATGAAAGAATTAAAAACATTTTAAAAGAACACAACTAATTATGTTCAGAAAATAAACAATAATTTAATGGTTTGGGTGTTTTTAATTTGCGTTTAACTATGGGGGCTGTTTGAAATAAAATGTGAAAACCATATACATTTTAGACCACTAATTTTGGTCTTTAAAATAGAACGTATATTAAAAGTATGTGGTAACAAGTATTCCTAATGAAAATGAATTATATTAATTACAAAGAAAAATAAAAAAATGATATTAACAAGAATAGCCTTCAAAACAAACAAACTATATTTATCAAAATGGCATTAATTATTTTAATTTATGTCAAAAATACTATTTATATAAAAACTCATTAAATAATTTAATTAAATTATTTTATAAATCAAAAAAAACTTTTTATAATTGAGCTAAAAAGATTCAACTTTGTATTAAAGAAAAATTAAATTTTATTGTTTTAGCTAAAAAATCAACTATACCAATTAATATTAATAACCATTATTCAAAAAATTACAAGATTGCTGTTGCAAAAATGATGAAAAAATATCGACAAAAATATGGAACTGGTATTTATGAGTTTTATAATTTAACACTAGCCGGTTTTTTCAGATAAAAAAAGAAAGTAATTAAACATAACATTAAAACTTTAATTAAATAGAATAAATAATTTAATAATTTTTATTCTAAAAACAATAAAATTAAGACTTATAAACGTTATGAAATTTCTGAATTAGGACATTTACAACATGATATTAAAATTATGACACCAAATAATGACTGGTTTTAAACGTAATTTATATTTGTATGATTTTATTAATTAAAAATCACGCTCTATTATTGCTTATTTATCTGAAAATAAATCACAGTCATCAGCAATTGGTATTTTTAATCAGGCTTATGATGATTTTTTAAATAATAAAATTAGAATAAAAATAATTAGAACAGATAATGGTCCTGAATATTTTTATAGTTATAATCCATAGTATAAATATCATAAAAGTGAGCTTACAAAAGTATTACAATAAAAGGGTGTTATTCATCAAACAATGCCGATTCTTTCCCTGCAATCAAACGGGAAAATTGAAAGATTTCATCAAAACTGAAATAAATTTTTTGAATATCTTCCTCGTTATCCTAAAAATATTAATGAGTTACTAAAATTAATTACTATCTTTTTAGATTATTACAACTATGTTAGACGACATAAAAGCATAAATTTTTTAACACAATCCGAAGCTGTGTTAAAAAATTTAAAAGACTAACTGGTATAAAATATATATGGTACCTCACAGCTTATATTAAATAAGATATTACACGCGCCAGTGTTATTTCCTAATATTCATTAGATGATAAGGCCGCTAGTGAATTAATGACAAAGTTATGATAATTATTACCACAATTAGATATTACTCAATATAATAATCGTGTTTTTGAAATCCCTTGCAAAGGGATTTCAAAAGGTAGTGCCTTACAATTTTTATCCCATCATATTGGAATTGATATTAGTAAAACTTATAATTTGGTGATTATTATAACGACCTTGAATTAATTATCCAAGCCGGAGTTGGGATTGCGGTTAGCGGTGCGATTGATGATTTAAAAACAATGGCAAATGAAGTAACATTATCAAATAGTGAAAATGGGCCAGCAAAATATTTGCAAAAGATTTTCTTAAAAAAATAGTACTTTTATGATATGATAAAAAAGTAAGAAAATTCAATAAAGGAAAAAATTAAAATGGCTGTAAATGAAGTAAAAAATATTGATGAATTTAAAAAAACAATTGGTGATGAAAAGTTAACTTTAGTTGATTTTTATGCTGATTGATGTGGACCATGTAAAATGATTGCTCCAATTATTAATGAATTAGCAAAAACGCGTAGTGATATTAATTTTATTAAAGTTAATGTTGATGTTTTACAAGATCTTGCTAAGAATTATGGAATTTTATCAATCCCATCATTAATTACCTTTCAAAATGGAAATGAATTAAAACGCAAGACAGGATTTGTAACTGCTAACGAAATTGAACAAAATTTATTAAGTTAACAAAGTTTTTGCTAATAATTTAAAAAGGAGAATTTTAATAAAAAATGGCAATATCAATGAAAAAACGTGTTCGTTTAATGGCAGCAAAAAAAGCGGCGAAAATATTGGCTCGTAAAGAAGCTTCGAAAAAACAAAAAAAATAAACAAAATTTTCAAGACCGCGTAAAGTTATCGTTTGGTATAAAATTTTCAAAAAATAAAAAAAAGATAGATATAAAATTCTATCTTTTTTAATTGGGTTAAAATTGTCGTTAACCTTGCTTAGTTTAAAAAAATAACTGCGAAAACAACTAAATATAAACTCTTCTGTCTGGTATGTCGTCGCTCCAGAAAAGTGAGTATAAACTAATATAGGGGGATCTGTACCGCGCCGCGCTACGACACAATGTAGGCAATTCATTTAGGCAATATAAATGAGTTATAGTGGTTTGGGGATAAATCTTTAATCTGCAATTGTTAAAGGGTAAGTGTTCCACAATAAAAAAATTTAGAAATCTTATTATTTATAAGTAGGTTTTGAAAAGTGTCTTTAAAAGAACTATGTTGAAAAGAGTTAAAAATTAAATTAACAAATAATACAGTATTAATTAATTAAATGTCAGTGTTATATAAACAAGTACTTTAAAAAAAATAACCAAAAAACAGAAAAGGTGGTTGATTTTGTAAAAAGTATGCTAGGAATTGTTTGGCAAGATTGGAATTTATTAATAAACAAAAAATAAGTTATAATCTTTGATTTTTGACTTTACAATGCAAAAATAATCACCAAATTATTAAAAAATTAATTTTTGAACAAAATAAATGGAAAATTATTAATATCAAAAATTAGAATAATAGGTATAAATAAATTTAAGAAATTTCACAAAGTGGTCAAGCTGGAACACTAAAAAATAAACGAAGTGGGAGGAAATCTGATAAGGTTAATCAACTTAATTAAATTAGTACTACATGGGGCAGAATAGTAGTCGCAAGTGATTAATCAAACCATACCTAAGGGAAACTCTACCTAAATAAGAAAAAGTAATAAAGTTATTTATTAAATAACTAGTGAAAAATAAAATGAAAAAGGATAAGAAGTTTAATTAATTTCTCTCTTTCTATCAATAAAAAAATAAACGAATAAAGGAAAATATATATGATTGAAAATAATATCAAAAATAAAATTAGCGATTTTAATTAACGAAATTAAAACAACAACAGAAAACAATTTAAACAATTTAGAACAAATTATGGAAGATTTAATTGATAAAGTTAATAATATTGAAAATATTTTAAATCAAATACGATAAAAAAATTAAACCAACTATTTATTAAAATTAGTTGATTTTTTATTTTTTATAAATAAAAAAGAAAGGAGATAAAAATAATGACAATAACAGAATCAATTAAATTTAACAAAGTTAAAGAATTAATTGTAAAAATAAAACAAGAAATTAAATTATGTAATAGTGCTTTAGCATTAAAAACATTAGAAAATTTAATAAATAAATATGAAAATGAAATTACTGAAAAAGATAAAGAAATTAAAAAACTAAAATCAAAATATTTATTTAAAGAAGACTTTTATTTACTTTGTGAAGAAGATAAACTTACATATGATTGAGAAAGTTTACAAACTGATGAAATAACAATTGAAATGCACTTAAAATATTGTGAAAGTAATAATCATAGATATTGCCTAATTAAAGATATTAATAATTTACCAAGTAAGTTAGGAAGTAAGGAAGATAAAATTAGTTGAAGATAAATTTAGTTATACAGTGACAGTGATAAATTATTTATCTGATATTAAATGACAAAAAGAGTCAGACAAAAATATAGAACCAGTTCGTTAAGAAGTGATTTTTTGGTTTAATTAATTATTTATTTTTAAAATACTATTGGATATTAATTTTAGGAAAAATAAAATTAAAAGCAAAAAAAAGCGAGGTGATTATCATAAAAAAAGATTATTCAAAACCCAAAGCAAGATTAAATGGAAATATAATTACTGACTGTATTAGATGTGAACAAGAGTTCACTATTTTAAATTCAGAATGATTAACGATTAATAAATTTTATAAATGCTAAAAATGTAAAAAATAAAGTTGGGGGTTAAATGTGATAAAAAAAATTTATTTAAACCAAAATTTAATTTCACAAGAAATAAATAATAAAACGCACATTTTAATAAACAAACAAAAAGATTGCGTTGTTTTAGATAAAAATTACTTAGGTTTATCAAGTTATCAAAATTATTTTAGTTTAGAAATTGATGAAAATAAAAATTATGAAGTTAATAGTAGCGTTAATAATAAAATTGGTAATATTGTGGGAAAAAATTTAATTTTATCTTTTGAAAAATTAAAACAAGCAAACAAAAAACAGTTTAATTTGAAAAACAAGAGTGATGTTAATGATGATTTTCTAAATTATTTAATTAACGAACATAATAAATGTTATAAAAGTGTTAAAATTCAAATAAAAGAAGTAACACCAGAACAATGAGAAAAAATAATAAAAGATTGAAAAAATATTGAAAATGATAATTATTGAGATAATGGTTTTTATTTAGGATACAACAAACATGAAAAAAATATTAATTAAAGAATTAAAATATCATGAAGATGTTTTTAATGAAATTGAAAAAAATTGCTGTAAAAATAAAAATAATTGTTTAAAATTAACTAATTCTACAAAAATTAGCGAAGGATTTTATATTTGAGAAACTTTTTATTTTTGTTTACAAAAGAATCAAGAAGAAATGATAATAAATAATTTAGAAATTATATTAGTTAATAAATGATAAATATAGGAAAAATAAAATCAACAATTAATGATGAATTATATACACCAGAATATGCTATAAAACCAATAATTAAAATATATAAAATTAAATAGTAATATATTATGTCTTTTTGATACAGAAAATAGCAATTTTGTAAAAGTATTAAAAAGGGATCATTTTGTATATAATTCTCATATTTGAAATAAGAAAGATTTTTTTGATTATACAAAAGATGATGTAAAACTTTTTGATTACATTATTAGCAACCCACCATTTTCAATAAAAGATAAAGTATTAAATAAATTATATGAATTAGAAAAACCATTTATAATGTTGATACCTATATCTACTTTAGAGGGAGTTTATAGAAATGAGTTATTCAGTAAATATGGAATAGAGGTATTAGTTATCGATAAAAGAATTGCTTATACAAATAAGAACTCTAATTGACAAAACACATCTTATTTTTGTTGAAAAGTATTGCCTGACAAATTAATATTTGAAAAAATAGAAAAAGATAAGGTTTATAATGGTTAATTATTTTTATATAAATAAAATTACAAATAATTTAGGTAATAGCAAACATCAAATTTATCATGAAGATTTTTTTAAAGCTTTAGATAAATTAATTAAAAATAATATAAAAGTAGATGCAATAATTTGTGATATGCCATTTGGAGTTACAAACAATAAGTGAGATAAAAAATTAAATTATTGTTTTTAACAACAATATTTTTTAATATATTTTCAATACCTAATATTGGTAGATGATAACAAGTTATGATTGATAATTTATTTTTATAATTAACTTGTTTTTTTCTAATTTTAATAAATTATCAATATATTTATTAATATTTTTTGTAATGTTAAAAATCATAATTGTGTTATATTCGTCAAAAAAAATATCAGATTTCTATTAATGATAGTTAGGCAACAAAAAATAAATATATGTTGAAAAAAATAAGGATGTGATAAAAAAATGAAAAAAGTACTTATTTTGTTGTTAATATTTTCGTTATCGTGTGGAAGTACAATGTCATTGATTAGTTGTAGCAATATTGCAAATAATAAACCACATTTGTCACCGTCAAAACCAAAAGAACCAATAATTAAAGACATTTTTTACTATGAAAAATTAAAACAAGAAATTACATCAGAAATCAAAGAATATTACGAAGTAATTAAAGAAATTGAAAATAGTAAAAATGATTATAAAAACGAAACAAATTATCAAATAGAATTAAAGCAAACCCAAGCAGAAAAATTTATTAAAATGTCTGAACTAAATAATTGCGAATATCAAATTTTACTATGTCAAAAAGAAAATCAGTTTACAGACGAACAAAAACAACAAGCAATTAAGTTGTTATAAAACCAAATAAACAACTTAAATAGTGCTTTAAATTTATTAAGCGAAATTAAAAATAGTGATTTTGATCAGAAAGATTTAGAAAAAGTTAAAATAAATATTAAAAATACAAAAATTATTTTAGATGAAATTAAAAACAATTAAGAAAGGAATAATTTAATGTGAAAAAATTTTTTAAAGAAATTAATAAGTGAAGATTATTTATTATTTTTCTATCAATTATAATTTGTGTTTTAATGACTACATTTTTAATTTTATGTAAGGAATGGTCATCAAAAGAAAATTTATTACACTTTTCAATATATATTTATTTTTGTGTTATTAATTTTGCTTTTGGTAGTTTGTTTATACTATCAACTTTATATGAAGTCTTGGAATTTATAGATAACAAAAAAACAAAATAAAAAAATATAAGTAATCATTTTATTTTAAAAAATTCAAATAGTTAATTATAATTTTATCTATTTTTTTTAATAAACAATGATTTTCAATATCAACTTTATATTCTATACATTCTTTTTTAATTTTATTTTTCAATTCAATATACATATTTAAATGTTTAATAGTTAATATTCTATGGTTCATTAATATTCAAAGTTTATTAGCAATTATTAATCCAAAATTACTTTTTACTATAAATCAACAATATATTGAAAAAATTGGAACTCCTATTGAAATAGTATATAATAATCAATTTTTATTTTAAAATTTAATTATGAAATTTGAAATTAATAGTAATAAAGAAAATAAGACAGAAAACAAAGGTACAGCAATAATAATAAAACTAAAAAATATGAAAATACAATATAAAATTCAAACAAACAAAGAATTAGTATTTTTTTTTCATTTTTACCCCTTATTAATTTAATTTTAATTAATAAACAAATTAAAAATATAAATAAATTATATATAAATTTTAAAAGAAAGGAATGATTTAATGTGAAAAAATTTTTTAAAGAAATTGATAAATTAAGATTATTTTTTAGTTGCTTATCAATTATAATGTGTGTTTTAACAACTATATTTTTAATTTTATGTAGAGAATGAATAAAAGAAGATAATTTAAGTATTTTTGCATACGCTGTGGTTTGTATTTTTAATATTATTTTTATTTTAACACTTATATGGAATACTACTTGTTTAATTTGAGAACTAATTGAAAATAAAAAAAACAAAAATAATGAAAATAACATAAAACAATATAATTAATATCTTGTTTTTTAGAAAGAGGTGCAAAAATGATTAATTGTCCATTTTGTAAATATATTCATAATATTTATAATGAAAACAATATCCAGATATTATTTTTTCGTTCTTATAGGTATCCCAATCAACGAATCGTTTTAGATAAAAGAAAAATTAGAAGAATGACGGTTGATTATGCTTAAAGTAATTGAATTATTTGCTGGGATTGGAAGTAAAAGAAAAGCATTAGAAAAGATTGGGATTAAAAACAAAGTAATTGCTTTTTGTGATAACGATAAATACACCGAAAAATCATATCGAGCAATATTTAATGATTATGACACACCAAATTTAGGTGACATTACCAAACTAGAAACTTTACCGTATGCTGATTTAATAACTTGATCATTTCCATGCCAAGATATATCAAATGCCAATAATAATGGAGAAGGATTAAATGGTAAGCGAAGTGGTTTAGCTTATAAAGTTGTTGATTTAATAAAAACAATGGTAACAAAACCCCAATATCTTTGAATGGAAAATGTACCAAATTTATTAAGTAAAAAGTTTTTTGTTGGATTTCAAAATCTATAAAATCAACTTAATAAAATTGGATATAATAATCAATATTTTACAATTAATTCCAAGGATTATGGAATTCATCAAAATAGAAAACGATTGTTTATGATTTCAACATTAAAGCAAGATTTTAAATTTCCATATCCACAGTCTTATAATTTAAAATTTTTAGTAAAAGATATTTTAGAAAACAATGTAAATTAAAAATATTTTATTAGACAAGAATCAATGAAGAAAGCAATTGAAAACAATAAACTTAAAATCATTCAACAATATTCTTATACAATTACAACAAAACAAATGAGATGAGGAAACGCAGAAATTATTGCAATTCCCAATGATATAAAAAAATTTAATGATGGAAAATTAATGATTAATCTGAGAAATTATAATCAAGTTAATATTTTTAATGATATAACAAAAAATAATCTTATGATTGATAATAAAATTCAACAAAAAGATAGTAGTAAAATACTATCTTTTTTAATTGATGAAAAAGAATACTTTTTACGAGTATTAACTCCGCGAGAATGTTGATTATTAATGGGATTTAGAAATAAAGATTTTTATAAAGCAAGTAAAGTTGTTTCAGATACCCAACTTTATAAACAAGCTGACAATAGCATTGTTGTTTGTTTGTTAGAAAAAATTTTTACAGCCATGTTTCAAATAGAAAAGAAAAATTAAAGATGCAAAATAAAAGAAATATTTGATGAAAATGGCTTTTATATCATTTAACAATTATTATTGGAATTTTGTTGTTAGTAATTTCTCCTATTTTATTTTTAATTGCTCTTGGAATTGATTGTGATTTTATGGTTGGGGATTTATTATTGCATTTATTTTGTTTACCTTTCAAGAGGAAAGAAAAAAATAATTTAGAAAAACAATATTAAAAATTATTTTAATAATCAACAACAACATTATCGAAAAAAGAAAAATATTTATTATAAAAAAAGAAACAAATTTAACAAAAGCAAATTTTTAAAATAAAAAAGGGGGATGAAAATATGAAAACAAATAATACAGCAGATTTTAGTGGAATAATGGATGTTATTATATTGTGAAGTAATGTTGTTTTAGGAGTATTTATGGGTTTAGCAGTTATTTTTGCAATTTGAAAATTAATTATTATTCTAATTTCAATAATGCGAAACGCTGATAATCCTGAGGAAAGAGCAAATGATTTAAGTGCTTTAAAATGGCCAATTATAGCAATTATTATAATTTTAGTTGTGATTGCTGTTATGAGTGTTATTTTACAAGTTGTTAAAGCATATAACCCTAGTATTGGAACATAGCTGAAAAAAAAGAAAGGAAGTGAAAAGTTATGATACTTAATGCATTTTATAAATTAATATGATCAATTTTTGTACAAGGACCATTACAGTTAATTTCATCATTCAACACCGTTTTAAATTATTTAACTGGGGGTGTTAGTTGGTGATCTAATGTTTGGATCAAAACAAGAATTTAGTTTTCAAAATATCCCAATGGCATTCTGATATTTTGCCATTACAGCTTTGTGTTTATTTTCCTTAATATTTACAATTACCATGATTAAAATTTTGTTTCAAGATGCCACCGAAACAAAAACAAAATTTATTGTTGCTTTACAAAATGGTAGTAAAGCGTTTGTTTTTATCTTTTTAATCCCAATCTTTTTCTTTTTGGCAAATTTTGCAATTGCTAATATTGCTAAAATGATTACATCAGGATTTGGTGGTAAAAATGGAAATATTGCAAACTATCTATACAATATTGGAAATTGAAATTGAGATGGTAGTGGCGATAATATACCAAGCAATTATTTCTATCCTGACAATATTGGAAATTTTAATATGATTGCCGAAGTTTTTGGGGTATGATTTATGCTATTTTCAATGTTTATGATTGGAATTGCTTTGGTACAAAAAATAATTGAATTGTTTTTCTTATTTATTATTTCACCATTAGTAATGGTTATTATTAAAATTGACAACGGCAAAGGAGCATTTATATGAAAAGATATGGTAATTGCAAAATTTCTAGCATCAACTGCAACTTTAACAGGATATTTTATTTTTATGACAACAATTCAAACAATTTTAAGCACTAATTTAGCAGGATTAGGTATTGAGGGAATTGGAAAATCATTGTTTGTAATTCTGTTTATGTGTGGTGGTGGATTAGCGGTAATGGTGTTTTCGGATGTTGTTGCCAACTTAATTGGTGAAGCAGCTGGTGTTCGCGAAGTGATGAGTTCAATGAAATCAACTGTTGCTGGAGGAATGATGGCGATGGGTGGTTCTGGAATGGAAGATAAAACCATGAACGCGTTGGGTTCTGGTGATGGTGATTGAGGTGATAACGAATCAGCAAGCAGTTAATCTAGTCAAGAAAAACCCCTTGATTTTTGCCATTTCTGACATGCCACAGAGGGAATGAGTTCTCGCGCTGGGATTGTTGGTTTAGTAGGCTTTGGGCTTGGGGTCACAACTCTTGCAACAAGTAAACTAGTGGGAGCAGCTCGAGGAGGTGGAGCAAAAGGATTTTTGCGTCAATTTGGAACTGGGATTGCAACACCATTTAAAGCAATTGGTAAAAGATTTAATCAACAATTGGCTAGCAAAGGAAATCAAGAAAACAAAAGAAATACAAAAGATACAAGTGATTGAAAAACTGAGTCTTTAAATAAAAAACTAGGGAAAGTAAACAAAATAAAAGATAATATTTACAAAAATAATAATGGTTTTGTTTTTATTAATACTGAAAATAAAATGCAACAAAACCATAATAAAAATATTAATAAAAAAACAAATTATAATAAAAAAATGAAAAATAAAATTTATAAAAAAGAAAACAATATAAATAATATTCTTGAAAAACATAACAAAAAACAAAACGAAAGAAACAAAAAATGAGATGAAAAAGATGCTAAAAAAGCAGAAAAGAAAAAGTCATAAATAAAAAACACCTGACAAAAATAAGAAATGCGGTATAATATAAATAAAAGGAAGTGATTAACAATGGGATTATGAAGATTATTGGGTGGTGAAGTCAACTGAGAACGCGTTGCCATAATGCAAAATAAAGCACATTTAATCGAAATTCATAGTGCAATTATTGATGCAGTAGGAGCAGGATCTACTCACATTGCTTTAAGTATTGATAAATTAAATGATGATGACAAAAATAATGTCATGTGAGTATTAGAAAAGTTTGGTCGTAGTGTTCCTACAACTGCTAAATATCCATGATTAAAACCAGTAGATGGTAATGGAAATTTACATCCTAAAAATGCTAGTATTAAGCAACCAAAATGAGATCAAGCATGATAATTATATGATGCATATAAAAAGGAGCAATTCCATTTCTTGAATATCGCATTCAAATCAGAGAAAAAGAATTAAAAGAAGATGAAAGAAAATTAAAACAAATTAAATCAAGAGAAAAAATTAGCAAAGATGCAAAATATTTGCTTAAATCTTATGAAAGAGATATTTCTGAGCAGAGAACAGAAATTGCTAAATTAAAAATTGAATTGGAATCTTTGAAAACAAAGTAAATGAAAAAGCAGAAAGAAAAACAACCTGACTTATCAATTGAAAATAAAAATTTACGCTTAAAAAAAGAAATTTTAGAAATGGAACTAAAATTAAAATGTTTAACAACAGAAATAAGTTATAACCAAAATAAAAAAGTATTTAGTGAAACAACTAAAAGTAATTTTGATTTAAAAGATGATCTTATTGAAAAAGAATTATATAAAAATCAAACCGAATATGAAAAATGAAAAAATATTTGAGAAATTAAAAATAGATAAATTTATTTTTTTCAGTAATGATTTTAAAAAAACAAAAAATAAATTTATTAAATAAGATTATAATTGTTATTTTTCTTTTGTTACTTTTTATTTTTTCAACAATATTAACAATAAAAATATTTATCCCTTTAATTGGGACAATTTTAAAAACAATTATTAAAAATAATTATTCTATATTTTTAAATTTTGATATAAATTTTCCCATAATTAATAATTTTTTATTGAATTTATTCAATAAATATGATTACTTATTTATTTTTTAAAATTGAATTTTTATATTTATTCCAAGTTGTATTATAAGTAGTTTATATTTTTTATTTTTAATATTATTTTTTAAATCTTGTTTTTATAAATTACTTTTGTATTGATTAATTTCTTGGATATTAATGTCTGTTTGTTATTCAACTATTGAATTTATTATTTTAATAATTTTATCTTTAAAAAATTTTTTTATAAATAAATTTAATACATCTACTGGTATGAATATTATTTTTATTTTTCCAATTTCTTTAATATTGATTATTTTTAGTGGGATGCTTTTTTTATTTTCAATTTCAGGATTTATATTATTTATGTTTTCTAAACCATTTGAATTAAAAAAATATAAATTTTATAATAAGTTAGATAATGATAAAGAACAAGAAGAAAATATAAATATTAATGATAATAGTAATTTTAATATTGAATTAGAAAAAGCTTTTTATACATTAAATATAGATAAAAATTTATCAGATAAAGATATAAAAGTAGTTTACTATAAATTAGCTAAAAAATATCATCCTGATGTTTCAAAAGAACAAGATGCAGAAAAAAAATTTAAAAAAATTAATGAAGCCTATGAAATAATAAAAAAATATAGAGAGCAAACACAATAAATTTAATTATAATTAAAGAAACAATTACAATTTATTTGCGAAAAATATGAATTAATTAATATTAAAAAAAAGCAAAAAAAAAATTAAAATAACAATTTAATTAAATTGTTATTTTTTATTTTGTCAAAATAGAAAGTAATTAGAAAGGGAAGATAAAAATGGATGAAAAAAGTACTTATTTTGTTAGCAATATTTTTGTTTTTATGTATAAACACAGTTAATTTTATTAGTTGTGAAAATATTGCAAATAATAAAGCAAATTTATATCCTAATTTAGAAAATGTTTTAAAAGTTAATTCAAAAACAAATATTGATTTAGAAAAAAGATACTTGCCCCACTCTGTTTTAATTCAAAAGCGAGGATATAAAGGAACTTTTTTTAATAATTATAAGAAAGATACAATCAAAAATTTAACAAATGCTTTTTTAAGCAAAGCAGATAATAATTTAGCAATTAAATTTAAAACAGAATTTAGCACTTTTCAACAACTACAAGTTTATTTAAAAATAAAACAACAAAATTACTGACAAAATTTACTTGTTAATATTTGTCAACAATACCGAGATAATTTAAAGCAACTTATTTTATTGTTTTATAATTTTGTTGCTAATATTTGAAATAAAACAAATATTAATGAAATTTTAGAAAAAATAGAAATTAAAAATATCATTGATGGTGATAATAATGTCTTATGACAAACAAATAATCACCAAACTATTTTGCTAAACAAAAAGGTTTTATCTTGTGCTTTTGAAAAAACAATAAATAGTGAATGACACAAAGGACAATTTACAACCAATAATTTTCTGCATATTTTAATCCATGAATTAGGACATATCTTTTATTTTTATGATTGAGGAGCATTTAAAATCAATCATATTTTTTATTTAAAGCAATTTTTAACACAGAAAATTAATAACTTAAATAAGTTTGCAGAACTAGACAAAGAAAAAGTGTTAAGGATATTTGCCAATAGTAATTATGGATTGAGCGATGATGACGAGTTATTGGCAGAGGGATTTGCATATTGGTTATTAACAAAACAAAGTATGCAAACAAAAATATGATAATTTTGAAACGAATACTTTACAAGTTATTTACCACAAATAAGAAATAAAAAAGAAAGGAAGTGTAAATTATGTTAAACACAATAATAGGAATGATGGGAACAATTGCTGTAATTGGTTTGTTTGGTTTTTTATGAAAATTTCTTGGTATTAAATTGAAAAAAATGAAAAAACAAATTGAGTTAATAAAATACAAAAAAAATTGCCGAATAATATTATATGTTAGTATAAGTTGTTTTGTGTTATTTTTGTTGGTAATTTGATTATGTTTTGGATTAATATATCCAACTTTGTAATAAAATAAAAAAAATATTCATATTTTTAATATATATTTTTAGAATTGACAATTATTTAACTATGATATATTTTTTCTTAACAAATTCAATATATTTAATTAAAAATTACAATACGGGTGAATGATTAATTTGATTTTTTATTATGCCAATTCATTTTATATTTTTTTATTTTATAGATTGAATATTATATAAAATCAAATGCTATATATAATTATTCTTTAAAAAAAGAAAAAAGAAATTGAATTGGCATAATATCGACCACGTGGTCATTCAACTGCGTGGTTTTTATATTTTAATATTTCAATAAAAATTATATTTTTAAATCAGAAAGGAATAAATTTAATGAACTGACAAATTGAACTTATAACAATATTTGTACTATTTATAATTTCAACTGTATGAGAAATAATAACCGGATTTATTGTTGTTAAAAAAGAAATTGAGGGTAAAAAATTATTGATTTTATTAGTCTTACCTCTACTATTTTTAATTTTTGGTATTTGGAATAGCAAGGGTTTTTTGGACAAATTTTATGTAGAGTAATAATTTCTGTATTGTACTGGTGTTAAATAATTTAGTTTGCTATGAATTCAAATATTATTGTACCAATTAATGTAATCAAATAATTTTAATTTAAACTGCCCAATGTTTTTAAATTTATTATTTTTAATAAATTCAGTTTTAAAAATTTTGTATGTTGATTCCGCAACAGCATTGTCATAAGGACAACCTGTTTTACTGTAAGATTTTTGAATGTTATTTTTAGTTAAAAAGTTATAAATAAGATTGTTGTTAAATTCACTACCTTGATCAGTGTGAAATATTTTAATATTATTTAATGTAATGTTAAGTTTATTAAAGGTATTTTTAACTAATTTTGCATCTTTGTGTAAACTAACATCATAACTAATAATTTCACGATTAAATAAATAAATTAGAAAGCAAACATAATATCATTTATTTTTAATAAAAACATATGTTAAATCACTGACAACAACTTCATGTAGTTTATAATTATTAAATTCTTGATTTAATAAATTATTATATTTATATGTAAAATTGGTTGTATTTGAATGTTTGTATTTGATTTTTGTATAATTTGAAATTAAGTTATATTTTCTCATTATTTTACTAATATTTACGCGAGATAATATAATATTTTGCTGAGTTAGCATGATTTTAATTTTTATTGTTCCATAATTTTTACGACTTTTTAGAAAAATACTGATAATAGCATTATCAATGTTTTGATTATTCTTGGGATTATTTGTTTTTAATTGATAGTAATATGTTGATTTATCAAATTTCAATGTTTTACATAAATTAATAATTGGATATTTTGCTTTGTTATTTTTAATGATTACTATTTTTTGCCGATTATCAGTGTTGCTTGCTTTAAAATATCATTTTCCATTTCTAATTGTTTAACTTTTTTACGTAATTTAATTAATTCGTTTTCTTATGGAGTTATATTTTTTTAGATTTAAATGAATTCTAGTTGATAAATTGGTAAGCTCATTTCCAAACTGTAGATTTACCAATTTGATAATCATCGGCTAATTGTTCGGGAGTTTGACCAATTTTGTAAAGACCAACAATTTTTTGCTTAAATTCAATCGATATAATGATTCTTTGCCATAATTACACCTCCATTGTAATTTAATTATAAATATTTACTCTACATTATTGTTGACCAATTTATTTTAACCCATCCAAAAGATAATTATAAAAATACAGGTTTTGTTTTTAATTGTAATAAAAACAAAAAGATTTATTATTTAACTTAAAAAAAATATTCATAGTGTTATTGTTGGTTCAACAGGAAGCGGAAAAACACAAGGAATAGTATTACCAACAATTTATTTAAACGGTAAATCAACAACTAAACCAACTATGGTCATATAAACAAAACGGGACCCTAAAGGTGAATTGTATAATTTAACCAGTGGTTTTTTAGCAGAAAATGGTTATAAAATAAAAGTTATTGATTTTCGTAATTTAGAAAAAGGAAATACTTGAAATCCATTAAAATTAATTTATGATGACTTTATTAAAATGTTAATGACAAATAAGGAAAAAAAAAAAATTAAATGAAAAGTAAAATATCAAGATAAAATTAGATCACTTAGTCGTATGTTAATTAATAAAAATATCGAAGATGAATTTTGGAATAATTCAACAAGTATGATTATTCAAGGAATTATTTTGGCAATATTAGAAGATTATGAAGATAAAATAAATCAAAATAATTTTATAACAGGGATTGAGAAAACTTTAAACCAATAATCATTTTTTAACAAATTTAATATGGCATCTGTTGCTGCCATTGCTAGTTTTAAAAAAGATTTAGTTGAATTACTAAGTAATCGAAAAAATACTAGCATTGCAAAAATAACTGCGAGCCAGGCTTTGATTGATGGCAAAGAAAATCGGACATTAGATTCTATTTTAATGACTGTTGCAAAAAGTTTAGAAATATTTAACAATGATTTTATTCGGAATTTAACATCCCAAAATGATATTAATTATAATGATTTTATTGAATATCCAACAATTCTATACATCGTATTTAGTGACGAAAATGATAATTACTATAAATTAGTAGATGTATTAATTAGTCAAATTTATCAATTTTTAACAAATAAAGCAAGTGAAATAAATGAACAAAAATTAGCAAAACCAGTATATTTTATTTTAGATGAATTTGCTAATTTAACAAAAATAAACAATATTGAAAGATGAGTTGGTGTTTCGCGCAGTAGAAACATCTTTTTTCAATTTATTTTACAAGATATTAATCAACTAAAATTAAATTACGGTGATAAAATAGCAAAAATTATTTTAAATAACTGTGGGATGCATATTTTCTTACATACTAACGATTTTAGAAACAATTAAGTATTATAGCGAATTATTTGGAACTAAAACAATTGAACAAATTAGTATAAATGAAAATAAAAGCAATATTAGTATTTCGAAAAATTTAAAAAGTCACCCACTAATGTTAACTAATGAGTTAGCAAATTTAAAACAAGGACAAGTAATTGTTAAAATAGCACGCTATAACCCAGTGAAAATAAATTTAAAGCTATGAAAAGATTTAAATTTATCAGAAAAAACAAATACATTTCAATTAAAAGAAATTAAATATATCAATTTTAATAAAGAATATTTTTATGATATTAAAAATAATAAAAAAGAAATGAAAGAAAATGAAACTAATGAATTTGCAAATTTAACAACAGAATAAATTAGAAAAAATATTGATAATTTAAAAATGCAATTAAGAGAATATGAAAATACAAATTACAAATCTATTCAAAATAAAACAATGATAAATTTACTTTTACAAAAAATCAAAAACCTTAAAATAGAATTAAATAAAAGACAAGAAACCAATAATTATTCTGAAAAGGAATAATTATTTTTATAAATAGTAAGATTTCACAAGGTGGTCAATCTGGAACACTAAAAAATAAACGAAGTGGGAGGAAATCTGATAAGGTTAATCAACTAATTAAATTAGTACTACATGGGGCGGCAGAAGAGTAGTTGCAAGTGATTAACCAAACCATACCTAAGGGAAAATCTACCTAAAAGAGAACAAGCAATAAAGTTATTCATTAAATAACTAGTGAAAAATAAAAAGAAAAAGGATAAGAAAGTTAATTAATTTCTCTCTTTCTATCGATAAAAATAATGCAACAAAGCTGCTGACAAATTATTTTAAGCAGTATAAAATTTTATTATCATGCAATAATGATTAAAAAGTAATATAAGTATATGTTAAATATTTTCAATACTATTAATTTTAGAGAAAAAGTAAATATTGATGTTAATGAAACAGGAAAAAGATTAATATTAGAAGAATGATCAAAAATTGATCAAGAAGTAAGAAAACAAAATTGTAATGGCCAAAATGGTTATATTATTTGAGGTAAAAGACCTTTTAAAGAAAAAACAGAGTATGGGGATATTACCTTTTTTAGAACATTATTTCGTTTTTTTAATAAAGATACTAATAAATATGAATTTATTTTCTTATTTGATAAAAAAGTCGGAAGAAAAAAACGAAGTAGAATTAGTATTTTTATTAAAATAATTGTTTGATTATTTTTTAAACCTATTTTTTTATTTAATAAAGTTGTTGTTTTGAATTTATTATCCTTTTTATCACGATAACCAAATCTGGAAGCTTTAATTATAATATTGCCAAAGGGAGTTTTTATCATCTTATTCTTTTTCCCTCACAAAATATAACCATTTTTGCCATTACGATTTTGCTCTCTTAATTCTTAATAAAGGTTTTAATATATAATTATACTTATTTTTAATCATTAAATGATATTACAATTTTATAATGATTTAAAATGAATGTCAGCAGTCATTATTACATTTTTTGTGAAAACCATATACATTTTATACCACTAATTTAGTCTTTAAATTAGAATGGAGATTAAAAGTATATGTTAACAAGTATTCCTAATGAAAATGAATTATATTCATTACAAAGAAAAATAAAAAAATGATATTCACAAAAAGATCCTTCACAACAAACAAACTATATTTATCAAAATGGCATTAATTATTTTAATTTATATCAAAAATAATATTTATATAAAAAATTATTAAATAATTTAATTAAATTATTTTATAAATCAAAAAAAACTGTTTATAATTGAGTTAAAAAGATTCAACTTTGTCTTAAAGAAAAAATAAATTTTATTGTTTTATCTAAAAAATCAACTAGAACAATTAATATTAATAACCATTATTTAAAAACTTACAAGATTGCTGTTGTAAAAATGATGAAAAAATATCGACAAAAATATGGAACTGGTATTTATGAGTTTTATAATTTAACATTAGCTGGGTTTTTTCAGATATAAAAAGAAAATAATTAAACATAACATTAAAACTTTAATTAAATGGAATAAAGAATTTAATATTTTTTTATCTTAAAAACAAGAAAATTAAGACTTATAAACGTTATGAAATGTATGAATTAGGACATTTACAACATGATATTAAAATTATTACACCAAATATAACTGAACTGGTTTTAAACGTAATTTATATTTTTATGCTTTTATTTATGAAAAATCACGCTTTGGTCTTGCTTATTTATCTGAAAATAAATCAAATTAATCAGCAATTAGTATTTTTAATCAGTCTTATGATGATTTTTTAAATAATATAAAATTAGAATAAAAATAATTAGAACCGATAATGGCCCTGAATATGTTTATAGTTATAATTCAGAGGATAAATATCCTAAAAGTTAGTTTACAAAAGTATTATATCAAAAAGGTGTTATTCATCAAACAACACCGATTAATTCTCCTCAATCAAACGGGAAAATTGAAATATTTCATCAAAACTGAAATAAATTTTTTGAATATCTTCATCTGTTATTATAAAAAAATTAATGAATTATGAAAATTAATTAATATTTTTTTTAGATTATTACAACAACGTTAGACGACATAAAAGCATAAATTTTTTAACACCATCCGAAGCTGTGTTAAAATTTTTAAAAGACTAAATGGTATAAAATGTATATGGTACCTCACATCCGCCCAAAAACAAGATTAGTTAAATTTCCATTTTAAAACGATATTGATAAGAACCATAAAATAAAGCGTCATATAGGTCATGGTACATTTTACTATCGGGTGTGTTTGTTTTGGTATCACTAAATCTTAATTCACTAATGCACTTTTCTAAAAATGGGAAGTTATATAAAATACCATATATTTTGCCTTGAACAAACATTTTTCTTATTCATGTTACACGATTTATTATACCGGCTTCTTTATTAATGGGTGTCTGATGTTTTTTTGCTTTAAACATTTTAATTTTATAAACTAAATAAGGGTAAATATCTTCTTGTAATTTTTATATAAAATCGCGAGCATTAATATCATGGTAGTAAGAAAAAGGTTGGTGTTTGTAGGTATAAAAAACAAAATTCAATTCGCCTATTAATTAATACAAAAAATGATTAATAATTAGACTTTTTAGCAAAATTGTTTAATTTATTTAATTTTTTTTATTTATCATTTTTATAAAACCTCAACTTTTGTAATGCTATCAAACTTTTTTCTTACTAATAAAAATCGGTACACCGAAAAATACTATTAAGTTTTAAAGTAATAGTTATATAAATTAGGTTGCATAAATAAAATAAGTAAACTAGTGTGTCTTAGTTTTGTTTAAAATAAATTAGAATATAGTGTTATATTCTATTAAAATCATTTAACCATACGACGCAAAAATTTTAATATTTTAATAATAAAAAATAATCCAAATGGAATTAAAATAATTCACGCATCACCTAAAAATGTCATTAATTGCGGTAAAATACCATATACAGAATCTTTTATTTTTTCCCATTGTGCATTTTTGCACTACCTAATCCGGTTAAAATATAATCTATTCCAGTCCCAAAAGTAACTGCATCTGCTAAAAAATTCATTATTTTCTATCCTCTTTTTTTTCAAGTTATTTTGTTCTTTTTTCTTACCTTGAATTTGGCGAATTTTTTGATAAATTGATAAAACAATTCGCGCAAGAATTCATAACAAAATCAAAATAATAAATATTCACATTAATCATACTGGTATAACATAAATCCTTTCAATAAATTAAAAAATTTAAATTTGAAAACTATCTCCGATCGCTGTCGTTTTGCTCCATTAAAAAAT
Organism: Spiroplasma endosymbiont of Antitype chi; assembly: GCA_964019725.1. Lineage (GTDB taxonomy): Bacteria > Bacillota_I > Bacilli_A > Mycoplasmatales > Mycoplasmataceae > Spiroplasma. The sequence continues at coordinate 1,806,138 of OZ026467.1, forward strand.
TATTGAATAAATTATCCGTTAATAAATTGCTCGGAATGATTTATTATTTAATTTTTAATTTCAATATTTTTTGCAATATTATGATATAATTACAAAAAATTAGTTTTTATAAAAATTAAAAATAAAAACAATTAAATAAATTAAACAATTTTGCTAAAAACTCTAATTATTAATCATTTTTTTGTATTACTTAATTAATAAGCGAATTTAATTTTGTTTTTTCTACCTACAAACCTCAACCTTTTTATTACTACCAATATTATTGACATTATTAATAACATTATCCTTTCCACACTTTTTTGCTAAAGATTGTAAAATAAAATATTTCTTTGTTTGCATAATTTAGGTAATAAGAAAAAAGTTGATGTTTTGGTATAAAAATTATTCTTTATTTTAAATATATTTCTAAAACAATAATAAATCAAACTTTTAAAAAGTTATCTAATTATTTTATTTATATTTTTTATAAAAAACCTAAGATTTTGTAATAATATCATAATTTCAAGTCATTATTTAAAATATTAATAAAATTTATTTTGTAAAAATGGTAAACACCACAAAAGTACAAAATACGTGTGGTTTCTAAACTAAATCAATTTTATCCATAATCTGATCTGATAATTTTAATAATTGTGTCCATTTAACAATATAATAGCAAAATGTGTTAATCGGCGCAAGGCCAATTAAAAACATTAAAATAGGAATTAATACTAAAGTTATTTTAATATTTTTTACGACAAATAAAATAATAATAAAAATTTTCATAATACTAAAAAATGGTCCTAAAAAATCATTCAGCGAATAATTAATTATAACCTTTTATTTGGCGTTTGAAAGGAAATATTATTATGGTAATATCATTGCAATTAATCATTAATAATTTTTCGACTTACTATTTTTTAATCATTATTTCTTAACTTTTCAATCATTTTATTTTACTTTTCTATTGCAATAATTTTTAGTGTGAAATCTATTTTGATAGTAAAATTATTTTAAAGTAAACCTGTTATTAATTAATTTAATATTTTAATTATTCATTACCTTAAATTAAATCATTTCTCACGGAATTCGGTGATAACGGCTTTTATCATGATCATTAGTAATTTTAAAATCAGCAACTATTACATTAATTTAAAATGTTGTATCAATTGCTTTTCTTGATTCATTGATTAAATTATCATCTAGATTTAATTCCCGATAATTATCATCTGGATTGGCAATCAAAGCAATTTTGGCTATCGTAACTGAACTTATATTTAATTTTTGCAGCTCAACAGTAAAATTAATTATTCCATTAATTAAATTACTACTTTTTGACGCTTTAACGATAAAACTTACTTTTTTACTTGGCTTTTGTTTTTTATCAACTTATTGATCATTTGTAACAATAAAATCATTTGTTATAATTTTAATTTGTAATTTATTATTAATGACACCAACAATAGCATCTAATATGTCTGGATTTTGGTTCAAAGCTTGATATGTTAACTTTGGATTTGGCACAATTAACATTTTGTTAATTTAAACACTAGAAATATATTTTCGTACTAATAAAATACTACTAAAAGTAAATGAACCTCGAATTAAACTACCACTTGTTGTCGCAGTGACTGTAAAAGTAATAATCGTATTAGGAACTTTTTTATTTTGCGGAACTTGGTAATTTTTTAAAACAAAGTAATTATTCGAAGCAGTAATTAACTAGCGTTGATTAATAGCATTTCGAACTTTTTCTAAAATTTATATATCATTGTTTAAAGATGTATATGTTTACTATTCATGTGCTGCTAATTTTAAATCATTAACAATTACTGTTTTAATACTCCGCTTATTTACATCGGTTGCTTTAATATTGACTTTATAAGTACCACCTAAAGTAAAAACTTATTGGACTAAATTTTTTTGATCAAATTTATTTTTTTATCACGAGATGCTAGTTTAATAATAATATTAATAATTTTATCGCGAGTAACAGTTGTTTTCTTGCTGTTATTAATATTTTTATTATTATATCAAATTTCATATTTAGCAATTTTAACTGCTGTCGGGTCTTCCTTTAGATTATACTGCATTTGCATAAAAGTATAAAGATTATTAAGAATGTCAGATACCTTCTGGTTAGTATTAATTTGAAATGTTTGTAAAATATTTTTTTAATATTGTTGTGGCGGATTACAAGCAATTAAATTAAAACTATGTAATATTATGGTTCCCAAACTAAGTTAACATCAATAATATTTTTTTATTAATAATCTAACTCTTTTTATTTTTTGTACATTATTCTAAATTAATTATAAACAAAAAAAGAATTAAAAAATTTTGGTCGCATGTAAAAAATAAGGGTTTTTATTTTTAAATGTTATTTAGTTTAATATAAATTAAGGATATTTTTTTATTGTTTTTATAAAACCCTTATTTTTTACATGCGACCAAAATTTTTCAATTTTTAATTGAAAAATTTTTTATTATATATATTATTTATAATTATCTGATAACCACAAGTCAAAACAAGATTGACCACTAGTTTCATAAGATTTTTTTTCATTATTTTTTGTTGTAACTTTAAATTTAACATTTGTAAAACTTAATTTAAAATCAACAGCATTTAAAATTTGTGTTAAGTTAGAAGTATTATTTTCATCAATAATTGACCTAAAATTTTCTCACTTACCATTTTTTCCGGGAGTTTTAAATTGTAATTTAACCGTTCCGGCGCTCATTGTAACATCATTACTTTTTAATTCAGTATTACTTACTCCAAAAACACGTAAAATATTAGAACCAGCATAATTCATTAATTGCGGACCTAAGAAAAACGAAATTTTATAAATAAAAATATTAAAAATTAAATTAGTTCATTGAAGTGTGTTTGGATAAAGAATATTTGTGTTAATAGCATCAATTCCTTCATCGCCTTTTGAAGAAAAAATATCTAAAATACTTCCAATTAATAAAGTTGTTTTTAAACTAAGTAAATTTTTTACTTCATTTTGGTTAATTTCGCCACCAAAAATTAAAAAATTTAATGATAATCGATATTTACTATCCGTTTCTTTGTAATCACTTCGATAACCAGTTAAAGCATGAAATATTAAACTGTCTAAATTTGTATTAGTATTTTGATAAAAATATCCCGTTTCACCAAAAGCAACTTTAATATTTTCTTTTAAATTGGTATTAAAAGTTGATAATCAATATTGGATTAATGGCATAACTGTATTATGTGTTAATTTAATTTTTTCTTTTCCTTCTTTAACAAATCATTGTAATAAAGCAATTAAATCGGGCGCCATATTATGCAAAAGGTCTTTAACTGTTCCTTTCGCCGTAATAAAATTTTGATTAAAAGAAATATCTTCGTTAAGATAACCGCTAATATCAAATTGTAAAGTCTTAAGATTTTCAACAATAATATTTAATATTGTTTCAAATTTTTCAATAAAATCTGGCTCATTAATTTTAGTTAAATCAATCTCCATAATTTCTTTCTCTGGTAAAGGTAATAATTCAATAAAATTATATAAATAAGCAAAATCTATATTTAATCATTTTAATAATGGCGGAAATGGTAAATTAATATTTTGTAATTTACCACCCATATTATCAATTTTATTGACAGTATTTTTTAAAAGAATTAAATTATTTGTAAATCATTGAATTTTAACATTAAATTCTTCTTTATCTTTTTTTAAAATACTAACACTGGCAGTTCCATTAACAATATCTAAACCCTTTTTAGAGTTTTGTTGTTGTAAAATAGTTGACACATTATCTTTTGCTAATTTTTCATCTAAATGATTATTGTCAATAATCTTTGGTTGCACAAATGTTTCATCATTTTTAACAGTTAATTTATAACTGCCCAAATTAAGACGACTACTTAACATTGTTTCGAAATCCTCACTTGTTGCATTTGATGATGAAGCAAAAAATGGTTTTTCAACATATTGTGACAATTCTCGCTTAATATTTTCAAGATTTTCATCTTCTTTTTTATTTGTACATGCTGTCATTAAATTGGCATTTGATGCCACTAATGAAATAGATCCTAAAAAGGCTAATAACTTTTTCATTTTTTTTTCCTTATTATTGTGTTTCAGTTTTAAATAAAACAAATTATAAACTAATATTTATTTAAATTATAGTTAAAAAACGTTATTGTTATTTAAATATAACAAAGTAACATATCTACCTCAAATAAAATTTTAAACTCTTTTTTATCTGAACAAAGGATTAATAAAATTTATCAGAATGACTTTTAAGAGTTGCTAAAAAATTTATATAAAATTAAGGTAGCAAGAAAATGGTTGGGGTTTATAGGTATAAAAAACAAAATTCAATTCGCTTATTAATTAATACAAAAAAGTGACTAATAATTAGAATTTTTAACAAAATCTTTTAATTTATTTAATTGTTTTTATTTATATTTTTTATAAAACCTCAACTTTTATAATGCTATCAAAATTAATGTGCTCATTTGAGGTATATTAATCTTACTCTTTTACAATTTATTATGCAAACATTTAATATAACTAAATTAATCACGAATTACTAATTCATTTTGAAGTTTCATTACTTTTTCTTCTTCTAAAACTCGATCAGCAATTGCTAAAGCAAAAATCATCGTTGAACCAACTGAAGCGCCAGTAATAATGTGACCATCAGTAATGGCGGCCATTTCATTATTATAAATTGCCCTCTCCATTCCTTCAATACATCCTGGATAACTAGTGGCTTTTTTATTGTCTAAAATTCCTAAATGTCCTAAAATTTGGGGCGCCGCACAAACTGCGGCAATTGTTTTTTGATCATTATTGGCTTTTAATAACCAATCTTTTAACATCTCATTTTTTGCAAGATTATCAACACCAATTCGACCACCCGGTAAAATGAAACCATCATAATCTTCGTATTTAATATCTTCAATTAATTTATCGGCCTTAATCTTAACACCATGTGATGAAACAACTTCCAATCCTTTAGTAATACTAATTAATTCTATCTTAATGCCCCCTCGTCGCAACACATCAGTTGTAATAATTGCTTCGCCTTCTTCAAAACCTGTTGCTAAAAACAATGCAAATTTCATAAATAGCACCTCTTTCCTCTTGGCAATTATAATATAATTTTTATATAATTGTTAAGAAAAAATAAAAAAAGTGTTATTTATGGTATTTTTATTAAAAGTATTTTATAAATTTAATCGGACAAAACATAAACAAAATAAAAAAAATTATTTATTAAAAAATCGTAAAGTATTAATTGTTAATATTATTCCACAAGACATTAATATTCACGTGATTAAAACTTTTTAGGAAAAATTCACGATTTTAATTCAACCAAATGATATCGCAATGAAAGATGGATATTTATTACGTAAAGAACATTGTTTTAATATTTTTGGAATTTTTTATCAACTTTATGTTATTTTTTGTAATAAAAATTTTGAATTTATTCAGAAAATTCAAAATTTTGGAACACAAAAAATGGGTCATTTTTTCCACAATGTTATTTTTTCTATTGTCTCGCTCCTTGAATGATTAATTTTTTAAATATTAAACCAAAAGATATTTTATGAATTATTTAATTTATTATTAATATTTTTAAAACTAAGTTATAATATAAGTAATGTGTTAGTAAAAAAAGTTTATGTTTTTGTATAAAAATTATTCTTTATTTTAAATATATTTCTAAAAACACTGATAAAACAAACTTTTTAAAAGTTATCTAATTATTTTATTTATATTTTTTATAAAACCTAAGATTTTGTAATACTATAAATAATGTTATGGTTAAGGAGGAAAAACAATGGCAAAAATTAAATATGCAACAATTAAAATTAATGTGACATTCCAAAAAGTAATGATTTGAATTTCTGGTTTATGATTATTTATCTTAGCGATCTTAAATTCTTTCCCAAACGTTAATGTTAACACAAAACTTTTTGTTCACAATAATGCTGGTGATAATGGTGCAATTATTTTGATTACAGCTTTCTTATTTATATGTGTTGCAACCTTTATTAATCATAAAATTGCTAAATTAGTTGCCGGAATTATTTTTATTACTATTGCAATTATTGGAATGATTGGTGCAATTATTACTTCAACAAAAGAAGTTTCAACATTATTAATTGTTGTTGATGAATTAATTGCTGTAATTGTCGCTTTAATATGATTATTAGAAGGAATTGGAGCAATTCGTGTTAATAAAACAAACACAGAAAGTACACAAAGTAATAACAAGTAATTATTATAAAAAATGTTTAACTAAATTTAGTTAAACATTTTTTATTTATAAGCATTATTCGAATTTAAGTTCTTTCTCTTCCGCATCAATTACTTCACTACAAAATTTTCCTAATTATTGATTTTTATTATCACAGTCTTCTTGTTTTCCTTTAATTTTTCTTAATTGTTCTTAAACTTTATATAAAATTTGATCAACTTCCTTATAAAAATCACTGTTGTGAACTTCTGCTTTTAAAAAATTATTTCGCCCCCTAATATAAATTGCAGTATTAATTACAATATTTCTGATAGTATTACAAAAGCTTATGTTTTATAAAAAATATAAATAAAATAATTAGATAACTTTTTAAAAGGTTGATTTATCAGCGTTTTTATAAATATATTTAAAATAATGTGCTATGTATATATAAACGGTAAATTTATATCTTGTTAAGTTAATAATAAAATATTTTTAATAAACTGCAACAACTTTTTCAGAAAAAATTAAATTTTTGTAATTATATCTTATTTTATTCATATTTAAGTACAATAAAAATAATTTATTAAATTTTAACTAATAAATTTATTTAAAATTTTGTAAAAACATTGTCTTTGAATTTATTCAATTTAAACATGATCGAAGTTTATCATTTATAACATTAACTATTCAATCTATCATTTTTTGAATAATATTATTAAAATCAATTCCCTTAGAAAGTCAATATCTAAATTCACCGTTAATATGCTAAATTAATGGTTTTTGTTGTGGTTTACCGAGGTCACAAAAATAAACTTGTGTTTCAACAAATATTTCCATTTATCTTAATTTACTAAATTATTTTCCTCTATCAGTTATTATTCCTTTAATTTTCCTAATTAAATTATTATTTTTAGCAATATCTTTAAATTTTTCTAAAACTTCATTAGCAGTATTATTTTTTAATTTCATTACAAAATAATTTTTACTCGATTGTTCTACTAAAAATAAATTACCAGATTTACGGTATTTACCAACTACCGCATTTATTTCAAATCATCCAACATTAGAAACTTTATTTTCAATATCTCAAATTGATTTAAAGTTAGTTAATTTAACACGATTATTATGTTTTACTTTTGTTTTATATTTTTTACCACGATTTGGTAAATTTTCTTTTTTTAATCCAAATTCACCTAAGAGAATTAATTTATACAATTTTTTAAAACAAGCAGGAAATTTAACACCAAACTCCAAGAAATAACGATAAATTAATTGTTCGGTTGTATCGTGATATTTATTAAATATTATTTTAACAAAATCTAACTGATCTTTTGTAAATTTAGGTAGTTTTTTAATACATTTTTTTCCGTTTTTGTTTATAATTTTTTTGTGCTTGATATAGATTATAATCTTGTATATTTTTAAATTGCTTAATTTTTTTTAACAGTATTAACTGCACGGACATGTTTGTCTTGACGTTTTAGATAAATTAATTATGCCATTTTTATTTTTACAAGTATCAGATAACAATAAATCCTTAAATAAATTTCGTTCATCAAATATTAAATGTTTAAATTTTATCATTTTTATACAAATTCCTTTCATTTTTTCTTATAATGTATTATATATAAAATAAAGAGGTTAATAAATGTGCAATAATTTAGTAAAATTAATAAAAAAACGAATTACTAGTTATGAACATTTAAATAAAAAATATGATTTAAATTTTAGTGACTATAATTTTGGTTTTGATTGAGAAGTATTTAAAGATTTTGTTGGTGATAGTTATGCCCGATATTTTACAACGAATTGTTTTTTTAAGTTTGTTTCAGCGGGTCGGGGTGTTACTAATAAAACATGAAATCATTTAGCAGAAAAATTAATTTTTTGCTTGTAATTTTACTGATTCTTCATCCAATATTTTGCGACGATATTCAAACACCCATGAAGATACTACATTTGGCGATACAATTAATGTCTGCAACTATCTATATGATAAATATGGGGTTGATATAGGACCTGACGATGAAAATGGGCATTTGTTTGACCTAAAAATGTCAAAGAGAAGGTTGGTTGCCCCCCCCCCCCCCCCCCCCCCGCGCGAGATTGTTTTTCCTAGTGTTGTTCGCATTGCTTTTGCTGGCTATTCTAATGTTAATAAAATTATTGGTAAAGTTTTAAAAGGTAGTAGTATTATATCGGCATAAACAGATGAAATGATAAACGCCGAAGAAAAATAAATCTTAACTGATAAAGAACTAGATAAAAGATATAATAATTTAAGAGTTTCAATGTTTCGTTAAAAAAGTTTAAAAGTATCTTATGAAAAATATACATAATGATGATGGTGATAAACAATATAATTTATATAATTCTATTTCGGCAAAAGAATTATATTGGAAATTTCAAAAATGAGACAACATATCAAGACAACATATTCACTACCGTTAGCATAATCAAAACCAATTGAATAACTATCAAATTAATACTGTTTTGTATTTGGATTATAAAAATATTGTAAATTATATTCTTTATTAATATATTTACGATAATTTAGCAAAACATAAATGCTCGGTTCATTATCGTTATATTTAAATCCGTAGTATTCGAGTTCAAATAAATCAAGCCGTTCTTCTTTGCTTGTTAAAACAAGTTTTTTAGTAATATCAGCAGGTATTTTATTTAAAACAGCCCCCATAGTTAAACGCAAATTAAAAATACCCAAACCATTAAATACTTGTTTGTTTTCTGAATATACCTGATTGTGTTCTTTTAAAATATTTTTAATTTTTTCATTTAAAGGTAAAAATGGCGTTACAAATTTTTCATAAAAGACATGGTATTTACCAAAGGGATTAAAAGTAAATTGATTATAATATGTTTTATGAAAAAATGTCGTTACTATAATACCATACAGTATTTTTATAGCCGCTATAAAATTAATAAAAATAATTAATATGATAAATATTTAATTGAAGAAAATTTTGTTATCCCAAAAAACGCAATGAATTTAAATGAAATAGTTGAACATTACGGACAATGAATAATCAATACTTTTGATAAATTTAATGGTTTTGAATATACTACATTTCATTATGATATTAATGCCCACGATTTTATGCAAAAATTGCAAGAAGATATTTACCCTTATTTAGGATATAAAATTAAAATGTTTAAAGATCAAAAAATCAAACTTCGTTTAATAAAAAAACGGGTATAATCAATCGTGTAACATGAATAAGAAAAAATGTTTGTTCAATTCAAAATATATGGCATTTTAAATAATTTTCCATTTTTAGATAAGTGTATTAGCGAATTAAGGTTTAGTGATACCAAAAAAACAAAAATCGACAGTAAAATTTATCATGACCCACATATGATGCTTTGTTTTATGGTTCTTATCCATATCGTTTTTAAAATGGAAATTTAACTAATCTTGTTTTTGGGCAATGTGATGTACCATATACATTTTAGACCAATGAGTCTTTTAAAAATTTTAACAAAGCTTCGGATGGTGTTAAAAAATTTATGCTTTTATTTTTTCTAACGTTGTTGTAATAATCTAAAAAGATAGTAATTAATTAATATTTTTAGGATAACGAGGAAGATATTCAAAACATTTATTTCAGTTTTGATGAAATCTTTCAATTTTCCCGTTTGATTCAGGGGAACGAATCGGTGTTGTTTGATGAATAACACCTTTTTGATGTAATACTTTTGTAAACTCACTTTTATAATATTTATACTATGGATTTTAAATATAAACATATTCAGGACCATTATCGGTTCTAATTATTTTTATTCTAATTTTATTATTTAAAAAATCATCATAAGCCTGATTAAAAATACCAATTGCTGATGACTGTAATTTATTTTCAGATTGTGAAAACCATATACATTTTAGACCACTAATTTAGTCTTTAAATTATAATGAGGATTAAAATTATATGGTAGCAAGTATTACTAATGAAAATGAATTATATTAATTACAAATAAAAATAAAAAAAATGATATTCACAAGAAGAACCTTCAAAACAAACAAACTATATTTATCAAAATGGCATTAATTATTTTAATTTATGTCAAAAATACTATTTATATAAAAAATCATTAAATAATTTAATTAAATTATTTTATAAATCAAAACAAACTTTTTATAATTGAGCTAAAAAGATTCAACTTTTTCTTAAATAAAAATTAAATTTTATTGTTTTAGCTAAAAAATCAACTAGACCAATTAATATTAATAACCATTATTTAAAAACTTACAAGATTGCTGTTGTAAAAATGATGAAAAAATATCGAAAAAAATATGGAACTGGTATTTATGAGTTTTATAACTTAACAATAGCCGGGTTTTTCGGATATAAAAAGAAAGTAATTAAACATAACATTAAAACTTTAATTAAATGGAATAAATAATTTAATAATTTTTATCCTAAAAACAAGAAAATTAAGACTTATAAACGTTATGAAATGTCTGAATTAGGACATTTACAACATGATATTAAAATTCCGACACCAAATATGACTGATTTTAAACGTAATTTATATTTGTATGATTTTATTGATGAAAAATCACACTTTGGTCTTGCTTATTTATCTTAAAATAAATTTGTGAGGTAACATATACATTTTAGACCAGTTAGTATTTTAAAAATTTTAACAAAGCTTCGGATGGTGTTAAAAAATTTATTCTTTTATGTCGTCTAACGTTGTTGTAATAATCTAAAAAGATAGTAATTAATTTTTGTAATTCATTAATATTTTTAGGATAACGAGGAAGATATTCAAAACATTTATTTCAGTTTTGATGAAATCTTTCAATTTTCCCGTTTGATTGAGGGGAACGAATCGGTGTTGTTTGATGAATAACAACTTTTTAATGTAATACTTTTGTAAACTCACTTTTATTATATTTATACTATGGATTGTAAATATAAACATATTCAGGACCATTATCGGTTCTAATTCTTTTTATTCTAATTTTATTATTTAAAAAATAATTATAAGCCTAATTAAAAATACCAATTGCTGATGACTGTGATTTATTTTCAGATAAATAAGCAAGACCAAAGTGTGATTTTTCATCAATAAAATCATACAAATATAAATTACGTTTAAAATCAGTCATATTTGGTGTCGGAATTTTAATATCATGTTGTAAATGTCCTAATTCAGACATTTCATAACGTTTATAAGTCTTAATTTTCTTGTTTTTAGGATAAAAATTATTAAATTATTTATTCCATTTAATTAAAGTTTTAATGTTATGTTTAATTACTTTCTTTTTGGTCGCATGTAAAAAATAAGGGTTTTTATTTTTAAATGTTATTTAGTTTAATATAAATTAAGAATATTTTTTTATTGTTTTTATAAAACCCTTATTTTTTACATGCGACCTTCTTTTTATATTTGAAAAACCCGGCTAGTGTTAAGTTATAAAACTCATAAATACCAGTTCCATATTTTTGTCGATATTTTTTCATCATTTTTACAACAGCAATCTTGTAAGTTTTTAAATAATGGTTATTAATATTAATTGGTCTAGTTGATTTTTTAGCTAAAACAATAAAATTTAATTTTTATTTAAGACAAAGTTGAATCTTTTTAGCTCAATTATAAAAAGTTTGTTTTGATTTATAAAATAATTTAATTAAATTATTTAATGATTTTTTATATAAATAGTATTTTTGACATAAATTAAAATAATTAATGCTATTTTGATAAATATAGTTTGTTTGTTTTGAAGGTTCTTCTTGTGAATATCATTTTTTTTATTTTTATTTGTAATTAATATAATTCATTTTCATTAGTAATACTTGCTACCATATAATTTTAATCCTCATTATAATTTAAAGACTAAATTAGTGGTCTAAAATGTATATGGTTTTCACAAACATTTTAATATTTGTCATTGATAATTAATATAAAATATGATAAAATATCAATAGTTTTATTTTGCGTATAATCAAATATTAATTATATTAAGATGCACTAAAAATAAACAATTTTTAGAAATTAAATATGAAAATAGAGGTAGAAAATAAATGATCGGCATAATTTCAACAGCATATTTCGCGATGAAAGATAAGCACAGTATTAAAACAGTAAAAAAATATTGGTGAAAGAACTGTGTAATTCAACATGTTAAATACCATGGAAAAGCTTTCATTATAGCAACAGTGGGATATGGTAAAGCAAATGCTGCAATGGCAATTACTTACTTATTAGAAAAATATCCTGGTTTACAAACAATCTTAAATTTAGATTTAGCATTGTCAACAAACGATAAGTATGACGCGGGAGACACAACAATCTCAACAAAATTTATTTATCGTGATGCTGACTTAACGGTTTTTAAAGATATTAAATATGGACAAATTGTTAATGAACCTGAATCATTCCAATTCGATGGTGAATTAGCTAAAGTGGTTAAAGACTTTAAATTAGGGTTAACAGAAGGGGTTACTGGAACAGCAGATATGTTGATTTATAACTCAAAACAATTTAAGGAAATGGTTGATAAATACGGGAATAATATTGATGTAATTGATACTGAAGCAGGGGCAATTGCACAAGTTGCTAAAAAATCAAGTATTAATTATATTGCTTTAAAAATTATTTATAATAATGCATTATCACCATGAGATAATGATCCAATTCATAAATTCAAAATGTATGAAACAGTTAATACATTAAAATATTTATTAAGAAGATTATTTAACTTATTAAGTTCAAATTATATTATTGATTTATCACAATCTTCGCAAGATGATTTAGATTCAATTAATGAATTATTTGAAATTAAACATGACCAATGAATTAAATTATTTAAATCAAATACACATAAAGTATTATCGGGGTTTGGCCCTTCATTAATGTTAGTTGATAAGCAAGAAAAAAATCCTGTTGCATTAGATATTATTCAAATAATGCGTTCAAAAATAAAAGAACCAGAAGGACCAAGTAAAGTAATTTTAGGGGAAGATGAATGAAAAAATGCTCCTAAAAAATGATTACGTAAATTATTATTTTTAGAACAAGTTCGTGTTAATGATGATGAATTATTATGAAATAAATCAGCAAAATATGATTTAAATAATGAAAAATTATATAAAATTGAAACAGTTGCAAATGAAATTGCAGCAGCAATTGCTGAAAAATGTCAAGATAAATCATCATATACATATAATGGCGCAACAGTAAAACAAAAATACTTATTAGTAAATTGTGATGCAAAAGTTTCGTTTTACATTACCCACAATCAATCACACGAATTTGTGGAAGATAAAAACTTCGGAACACAATTAGTAAGTAATGAATTTGTTAAATACTTAAATGAAGCATTGAAAGATGTTGAATCGCCATATCGGCAAATTGTTGTTTATATTACAATTCCAGCATTAGATTATCGAAAAATTCCAGAGTTTATTCCTTCAAACAAAGGGGCAAACAGAGGTGTTAAATTTGGGACTTTAAACCAAAAGTTACAACGAGATTATACTGTGGTTGATATTACAAGAAATGATTATAATCCAATAAAAGTTGGTTCATTCAAAGTTACAATTCGTTTAAAAAGTGAATAATTTATAATTAATTAATTTTATTAAAAACAATCTTTTGGTTGTTTTTTTATTTTTTAAATGATGTTATACTTATTAGTAATAATTAAGGTTAAGCAAAGGCATGGAATAACGAAAAATGGTTAACAAAAAAGAAAAAAGATTAACATCAGAAGAAAATATTAACAACAATGGGGTTAATCCCAATAGTATTACAAACAAACCATCATATTTTTATCCGAAAGAAAAAAAAACGGAAAGAAAAACCCGTAGTCGCGAACGGATTTCACAAAAAGAATTTAATTTACGTTTTAAAGCTTATTTTAAATCACATTTATTCCGTGATTATGCTTATATTATTTTTGCTGCTTTTTTAGGAATGTATAGTTATGATTACTTTATTGCAGCAACAACAAGTAATGGTATTATTTCAAGCGGAATTGGAGGGATTGCCCGCGGAATTGCAGTCGGAATTTGACCAAACCAAGATCAATTACAAATGCAAACAAGTATGTACTGAGTTTTTTATTTTGTGTTTAATATCCCATTATTTATTTTTGGGGTCATTAAAGTTGGACTTCGTTTTTCTCTCCGCACAATTGTTTATATTGGTTTGCAAAATGGTTTTCACTTTGCATTTGCTTATATACCCGTTATTAATCCGCAAGAATTATTTTTTATTGTTAATTATAATATTTTAAATATTTTTAGTAATTATGGTGGAATGTACCAGAATTGATTATTCATTTTTGCGGTGGTAGCGGCAATTTTAAATGGATTTGCTTATGGATTAGTTTATAAAGGAGGGGCATCCACGGCTGGAACTGATTTTGTTTTTGCTTATTATTCAGCCAAAAAGAAAATTTCAATTGCTAATTATAATCGAATTGTTAATTATATTATTATTATTGTAATGTTAGCAATTCACACAACATTATTAAGTCGTAGTGAATTAACAAGTATTTATTTTGGAAAAGACTGAGAAGCACATATTTATCAAATTCAATGCTTTGGTTTTAAAATTGATGATGGTGGTTTATATGGTAGTGATTTCAATAGTCATAAAATTAAATACTTCTTTGGCCCTGCATTATTTGCTTCATATTTATTTGTCTTAGTACAAGCAATTACAATTGATATTATCTTCCCAAAATTTAAATATCGTAGTTTAATGGTTATTACTTCAAAAGCAGATGCTATCGTTTCGGGTTTACAATATGTTCATTATCCTAATGATATTATTCGTTTACAAGCGCGCGATCATTATGAAGGCAATGATCTTAATAATGAAGTTATTATTGTTTCCACATCAGTTTTAGAATATAAGAAAATTAAAGCTGCAATTATTGTTTCTGATCCAGAAGCTAAAATTTTAGCTCATAAACTAGACAAACTTATTGCCAATTATAAAGTAGATAAGTATTAATCTTTTTGTACAATTAAATTTAATCAAAAAAACCTTTTTTGTAATATTTCGGTATTAAGAAAAAAGTTGAGGTTTTGATATAAAAATTATTCTTTATTTTAAATAAATTTCTAAAACACTGATAAATCAACCTTTTAAAAAATTATCTAATTATTTTATTTATAATTTTTATAAAACCTAATTTTTTGTAATAATATCTGATTTATTGTTAATTACGTCATTTTTATTTCATCTTTAATAACTTAACAAATTTACCTTAATTATTCCTTTTTTTATTTATTAAATATAATTAAATATAATAAAAAGTGCTTTTATAGCACTTCTTTTAATAAACAATTACTTTGTTATATTTTTAAATTTATTATTCTAATTTTTTTTATTTTTTGTAATCGATAGTATTACAAAAGCTTAGTTTTTATAAAAATTATAAATAAAATAATTAGATAATTTTTTAAAGGGTTGATTTATCAGTTTTTTAGAAATATATTTAAAATAAAGAATAATTTTTATACCAAAACCTAAACTTTTTTATTATTACCTAAAATTTTAACTTTATAAGGTTCTTGAATTTCCTTAATTTCAACTAAATCTCCAACTTTTTTGCCAATGATAGCTTTTGCAATTGGTGATTCATTTGAAATTGTATTTTCAAAAGGATTAGCTTCAACAGCACCAACAATTTTTAATTCATATTTTTTATTAATTAATAAATTAGTAAATGTTACTGTACTTCCCAATTTAATAATCCCTGTTTTTGATTTAACTTCCTTAATTTCTTTTGCTTTTGTTAATAGTGATTCAATTTCTTTAATTCGCCCTTCAACTTCAGCTTGACGGTTTCGTGCCGCGTCATAATCAGCATTTTCTGATAAGTCTCCCTGTGCACGAGCTTCTTTTAACTCTTCAATAACTTCGGGACGAATAACATTAATTAAATTATCTAATTCTTCTTGTAAGTCTTTAATTCCCTCTTTAGTTAACAAAATTTCTTCATTCATGGCGCTCTCTCTGTTCCTATTCGTTTTTTAATTACAACAATTATTATTATACCTTAAAAAAGTAATAATAATAATGAAGCTTTTTATTTTTTATCAATTAATAAAGCCTTAATTTTTGTTGCAATCATATCAATTGCAATTTCATTTCCTTCATAATATGGCACAATAATATCAGCATATTTAATACTTGGTTCAACAAAGTACTCATGCATTGGTTTTACCGTTGTTAAATACTGATTAATAATACTTTCAACCGTTCGGCCTCGCTCTGATAAATCGCGCGTTAAACGTCGAATAAAACGAATATCATCTTCTGTTTTAATAAAGATTTTAATATCAGATAATTTACGAATTTCTTCTAATTCTAAGCCTAAAATGCCATCAAGAATAATCACATCACCACTTTTTATTTCTGTTGTTTGTATTGAGCGATTAGAAATTGTAAAATCATAATTTGGCATTTGAATATCTTGATGATTTTTTAAAAGTTCCAGATGATTAACTAATAATTCTAAATCAATGGCATTTGGATGATCAAAATTAATTCTTTTTCGTTCTGCTAATGTCAAATCATCTAATTTTTTATAATAATGATCCATTTTTAAATAAACTATTTTTTTCCCTTGCAAAATTTCAGCAATTTTATTTGCAACTGTTGTTTTGCCACTTGCAGTCCCGCCAGCAATAGTAACTAATTGCACATTATTTTTTGGTTTTGATTGCATTTAATTCCCCCCTTTTATTTTCTTATTTTAGTATATCATAAAGTAAAACAATTTAACTTTCGTTAAATTGTTTGGTTATTCTTCATGCCCTGATTCATCTTTTTTCTCATCAATACTAATAATTTTTGATAGTATTACAAAAGCTTAGGTTTTATAAAAAATATAAATAAAATAATTATATAACTTTTAAAAAGTTGATTTATCATTTTTTTAGAAATATATTTAAAATAAAGAATAATTTTTATACAAAAACCTATTTTTTTTACTACCTAAAACTTTATTAATTATAACTTTTTTAGATTTATTTTTATAATTTTTATATATTGGTTTTTTAACATAAACTTTATTACATTCATAACATAGTTAAATTTTAAAATGTGTTTTAAGTTTTAACTTACAATATGTACAAGTATATATTTTAATTTTTATAAATTCAGGTCTTTTTTGAACAATATAACTCATTTTTATCACATAAAATATAATGTATGATATTCAGGTCGGCGTCTATTAAAATTAAATTGTTTCTTAATATGAACAACAATAGAGTCATAAACGCCTAATTTATTTCTTATATCTTTTTATAACTCTCTATATCCCCACAAATAAATATCTTTAATTTGTTTGTATTTACTACTATGAACTATTTTTCTAGTATTAGGTAATTATAAACAAACATAATATTTTAAATTTATAATTTCTTTTAATTTTTCATAAATTTCACCCTCACAATAAAAAAAGATAATATCTTCAATATTTAAAATTGGTTACTCAATTTCCAACAGTTTCTTTTGGCAAATTATATTTTTAATCATTTTTTTAACAGACATATTTAAAATATAAAACTCTTTAAGACATTTAATAATTAATTCATCACTATATTTTTCATTTCAAAGTTTTTTCTTTATCCCATCATTATTAAAATGTTAATATTCATATGTTTTTATTTTTACATTATTTATTTTTCCCATTATATTTCTCCTATTTTTAACTCGCTGGCAATCACTAAGAAGTGAAAGTGCCAAAGCGAGAATTAGTTATATTATTATTTATTTACTATGACAATCGCTTGACCAAGGGCTGGCGGTGGTGGTATATTGTTTGTTTAATAATCGATAGTTTTTTTGTTTTTGGAGCCAGATAATTATTTCTCTTCATAAGCACCATTTTGGGTCAAAGCGTTCAGTTTTTAAAATAAATCTACTTGCACCCCGAAGAGCCTAATGATGACTTTGTGGTTTTTAAACCGCTGTCACTTATAATAAATAATATCTATCGCAAATTTATTTATAAGGTCATTATCTCTATGGTTTATTGTTTGTTTGATATTAACCACGGACTTATCAAGACTATCGCTTAGTTATAAAATCGGCACCGATTTACTTTTTTATTCATACACTATTCCAACAATTTCCTCGAATGGCTGCGTTAATGAGTTTAAACTTATGTTCTTATGGAAGCACTTAGTTATTAAAAATAACAGTCCCACACCATATTAAGTTTTTGGTCGCATGTAAAAAATAAGGGTTTTATAAAGATAATAAAAAAATATCCTTAATTTATATTAAACTAAATAACATTTAAAAATAAAAACCCTTATTTTTTACATGCGACCAAGTTTTTTTATTAAATAAAATTTTTAAAAAACCATTTTATCAATCAAAGATAATTTTTTAATTTTATAAACGCTTAAAACCGCTTTTTTATCTTTTGTGCGATTTAATAACTGTTTATGTTTTTCACAATTTCATAAAACTTGCTAGCAATAAAAGGGTTGAGGTTTGTAGGTATAAAAAACAAAATTAAATTCGCTTATTAATTAAGTAATACAAAAAAATGATTAATAATTAGATTTTTTAGCAAAATTGTTTAATTTATTTAATTATTTTTATTTATAATTTTTATAAAAAATCAACTTTTGTAATGTTATCAATATTTTATAAAATAATTTCATCAATTTTAATATCTAAACTACCATCTTCATTTTTAATAGGCTCATTATTTTCATTAATAATAACATATTTTACATTTTTTAATGTCATTGTTTTTTCCTCCCATTTTTTAATATTTGTATTTGTTCTTTTTCTAATCGCTTTTTGGATAATTTTAAAACTATCAACTCGAAAAGATAAAAAATAGCGTTTAGTTTTTATATTTAACTGATTAAATACTGAGCCTTTAATTTTTATCTCATCATCTTTTTTTAATTTTAAAAACTCAGTTAAAATAGATGGGATATATATTGATAATGTTGAGTGATTTAATCCGTCTCATTGACATTTAGCCGAACAAGCATAAACTTCAACAACACCAGTAACCGGCGCCTTAATTTTAGTTTTAATATGATTGTCACTCATTCTAACAGTTAACTATAACTTATTAAATTTTTTATTTTTTATTTTAGGTTTATTAGTGATTTATTTTTTTAGATATATTACTTTTAGTTTGGGAAATTATTTCACATACTTACTTGGTAATTTGTCATATTGTGAATTATCTTTTAATCTAATCACTTTGTTAATATGACAAATATAACATTTGTGAGGTACCATATACATTTTATACCATTTAGTCTTTTAAAAATTTTAACACAGCTTCGGATGGTGTTTAAAAATTTATGCTTTTATGTCGTCTAACATTGTTGTAATAATCTAAAAAGATAGTAATTAATTTTCGTAATTCATTAATATTTTTAGGATAACGAGGAAGATATTCAAAAAATTTATTTCAGTTTTTATGAAATCTTTCAATTTTACCGTTTGATTACGGAGAACGAATCGGTGTTGTTTGATGAATAATACCTTTTTGATGTAATAATTTTGTAAACTAACTTTTAGGATATTTATCCTCTGAATTATAACTATAAACATATTCAGGGCCGTTATCGGTTCTAATTTTTTTTATTCTAATTTTTATTATTTAAAAAATCATCATAGGCTTGATTAAAAATACCAGTTGCTGATTATTGTGATTTATTTTCAGATAAATAAGCAAGACCAAAGCGTGATTTTTCATCAATAAAATCATACCAATATAAATTACGTTTAAAACCAGTCATATTTTGTGTCATAATTTTAATATCATGTTGTAAATATCCTAATTCAGACATTTTATAACGTTTATAAGTCTTAATTTTCTTGTTTTTAGGATAAAAATTATTAAATTTTTTATTAAATTTAATTAAAGTTTTAATATTATGTTTAATTACTTTCTTTTTATATTTGAAAACCAAGCTAGTATTAAATTATAAAACTAATAAATACCATTTTTATATTTTTGTCGATATTTTTTCATCATTTTCGTAACAGCAATCTTGTAATTTTTTGAATAATGGTTATTAATATTAATTGGTCTAGTTGATTTTTTAGCTAAAACAATAAAATTTAATTTTTATTTAAGACAAAGTTGAAAATTTTTAGCTCAATTATAAAAAGTTTGTTTTGATTTATAAAATAATTTAATTAAATTATTTAATGATTTTTTATATAAATAGTATTTTTGACATAAATTAAAATAATTAATGCCATTTTGATAAATATAGTTTGTTTGTTTTGAAGGTTATTCTTGTGAATATCATTTTTTTATTTTTCTTTGTAATGAATATAATTCATTTTCATTAATAATAATTGTTGCCATATACTTTTAATCCCTATTCTAATTTAAAGACTAAATTAGTGGTCTAAAATGTATATGGTTTTTGCAGACAAATATAATATTTGCCTTTACTATCAAATCCATTACCAAAACAACAATAACAAGACTTAAATACCTCAAAATATTCTTTATATAATTTTGTTTTATTATATTCTCTTTTTTTTAGTTTAATAGGCAATTTGCTTATTCGCTGTTAAAAATAAATCAATTTTTCTATCTTTTTCAGAAATTTCTTTTTAATATGCTCGTTTAATATCATCTAAATCATCAATATTAGCAATATAATATTCATTATCATTTGGTGCATAAAAATGACACCTTCTATTATTTATTTAACTGTTTTTTTTAAATTATTTCATCTCCAAACCATTTACTTTAAATTTTTCTGTAATTTTATCTACATTACCTTTGTTATAAAATATTGTAAATGTTTTCAAGCATCGTGTTCGCGCTCTGGCATTTTAATATTTCCTTTATAAATATAATTTTTATTAATAACTGGTTATTGTAAAACATAATTTAAATTAAATAGATATTTGCATAAAAATTTTAATCCACCAATAAATTTAGTAGTAGATAATGGATTTTTTATTTTTAAACCTTTATTAAGTTGATAATATTCAATTATTACAATAACTTTATTAAAATAAGAACAAATTTTATTTTTAAATTGATTTATTATTAAATACATATTATTTATTGCTTCTTCTTCATTTTTGTAATTAAAATTAATATTATTAATTATTTTATTTTGCAAAACATTATAAATAATAATACCAGTTTGAACAATTCCGGCGGGGTCAATTACAATAATATATTTTAATTTATCTGGTTTATTTTTTGGGTCAATTTGTAATATTTTTCATCCATATGATGCTAAATCTAAAATATCGTTAATTTTGTAATGTTGTATATAAGAAGTAATAATATCTCACTTGTTTTCAAATAAAATTAAGTGCATTTTTGCTCATTATAAACATTGCAAATCACAATTCTTTTTATGATGTTAAATAAGAAAATTAATAGGTTGAAAATTAACTCAATCAAGATAAATTGTTATTTTCTTTCAAGTTTTATTAATATACAAACTTTTATATTCTGTCATTTATCTCTATACTCCTTAATTTTTTTATTTTATTTTTTAATCAAATTTTCCTTCCTATAAAAAAACATAATATTCCTTTATTGGTTAACATTTTGATATTTAGTAAATAATTTATTTTATTATTTAATTACTTTTATTTAATTACTTCTCAGCCCGCTTCGCTTTGAAGGCGAGAAGAGGCGGATAGGATATTTACCCCTATAACGGAAATAAACAAATAAAACAGTTTACCCAGTTATTAATTACGCTTCGTCCACCCCTGGACAACTTTTTATATAAATAAAATAACCTTTTGGAGTTCCAACCATCTTTTTTTAGTGTCCGATATTGTTTTTTTCGGTTTAACAGCACTCTTTTTATGAAAAAAATAAAAAAAACACACGCCATGACATTTCACAAGTGATTAATATTGCCGAAAATTAAAGAAATAAATAGGAATAGCAAATCCAATCTCTTTCGCGCTTTCTTCAAGGCTTCGCGCCATAGATGTGTTATCCATCTTTAAGCATCAAAAAATATTAAGTTTTAGGGGTTGCATTATTCATCGGATAATACCTTTATTAAAAATGATATTATTATTTTTTAAACCGAAAAAATATAATAAATCACAGAAAGGAAATTATAAAAATTAACTAATTTGTAGGGTAAATTAGTTAATTTTTAATTTTAAAGATACAATAATGCAAATAAAAAATTCGTTCTAATAATCGATTACTTTAATTTGTATTTAATTACTTTATTTATAATTTTTATAAAATACAAGCTTTTTTCCTACTACCACAAATTATGGATATGTATTTAACTATGATTTTTCAGTTTCAAATGATTATAATATTAATCAAAATGAGGTTTATGTTTTTGAAGGAACTTTAAAAAACAAATACGGTTTAAAATATAATAAAATGGAAGAACAAAAAATCGGTTATAATGTTTTTGAATTACAAGCCCAAAAAGAAAATGATATATGTTGATATTATGACTTTAATTTTGGAATTTATAATTAAAAAGAAATTAATAATGGCAGATTATTTCCCGATAGTCAATGATTACGGGCCCAATATGAAAGTTTTAGTTTATATAATTTATCGTGTCATATCAGTAATGCTACAATTTGAATTGTAAATAATACACCTGTTATAAAACAAGTAAAATAATTAGCGAGTGGTTTTATTAAAATTTTTTAAACAATATATATTTTTTTAGTCAAACATTTGAAGTATGAAAATTTAGTCCTGCATTATATAGTACAATAAATAACTTATTCTTATTAATTATATTTATGAAATTTGGGATAGTATTGCAAAAGATTAGGTTTTATAAAAAATATAAATAAAACAATTAGATAACTTTTTAAAAGTTTGATTTATAATTGTTTTAGAAATATATTTAAAATAAAAAATAATTTTTATACCAAAACCTAAAATTTTTTCTTACTACCAAATTTGTTCGATTAATTTAAAAAGGAACTTAATAATATTTCCTTTTAACCTTTTCATTCTGTAATTTCACCATTATTAGAATTAATTTCTGGTATTTGTGGTTTTCCAACTCCATGTAAACAATAAATTAATTTTATTTTTGAAGCATCAAGATAAGCAGCATAATTTCGATTATTTAAAATAATAATTCAATGTCATTCGTTTACTTGTTTTATATTATTACCATTATTTTTTGCTAAATATTTATTAAATCCATATGTATCAGATTCAATAAAAACTTATCATTTATTATTTAACTTTTTAAATTAATTTTCAAATTTATATCTATCTTTTTATCAATTAATATCAACTAATTTTCATGTTAAAACCATATACATTTTAGACCACTAATTTAGTATTTAAATTAGAATGGAAATTAAAAGTACATGGTAACAAGTATTCCTAATGAAAATGAATTATATTAATTACAAAGAAAAATAAAAAAATGATATTCACAAGAAGAGCTTTCAAAACAAACAAACTATATTTATCAAAATGGCATTAATTATTTTAATTTATTTCAAAAATAATATTTATATAAAAAATCATTAAATAATTTAATTAAATTATTTTATAAATCAAAACAAACTTTCTATAATTGAGCTAAAAAGATTCAACTTTGTCTTAAAGAAAAATTAAATTTTATTTTTTTAGCTAAAAAATCAACTAGAACAATTAATATTAATAACAATTATTTAAAAAATTACAAGATTGCTGTTGCAAAAATGATGAAAAAATATCGACAAAAATATGGAACTGGTATTTATTATTTTTATAATTTAACAATAGCTGGGGTTTTCAGATATAAAAAGAAATTAATTAAACATAACATTAAAACTTTAATTAAATTTAATAAAAAATTAAATAATTTTTATCCTAAAAACAAGAAAATTAAGACTTATAAACGTTATAAAATGTCTGAATTAGTACATTTACAACATTATATTAAAATTATGACACAAAATATGACTGGTTTTAAAAATAATTTATATTTGTATGATTTTATTGATGAAAAATCACGCTTTGGTCTTGCTTATTTATCTGAAAATAAATCACAATCATCAGCAATTGGTATTTTTAATCAAGCCTATGATGATTTTTTAAATAATAAAATTAGAATAAAAAAAAAATTAGAACCGATAATGGTCCTGAATATGTTTATAGTTATAATCGGGAATATAAATATCATAAAAGTGATTTTACAAAAGTATTACATCAAAAAACTGTTATTCATCAAACAATACCGATTCGTTCCCCTTAATAAAACGGTAAAATTGAAATATTTCATCAAAACTGAAATAAATTTTTTGAATATCTTCCTCATTATCATAAAAATATTAATGAATTATGAAAATTAATTACTATCTTTTCAGATTATTACAACAATGTTAGGCAACATAAAAGCATAAATTTTTTAACATCATCCGAAGCTGTGTTAAAATTTTTTAAAAGACTAACTGGTCTAGAATGTATATGATACCTCACATAATAAACTAATTTTCATTTACTATTTTTACGTGGTTGTTGTGGTTTTGATGTGGGTTCTGGTTTATTACCCCCCGTTTTCCATTTTTATTTGGTTTTTCACAACTAATTAATGTTGTTGCGCTTGTTGTTTTTAATATGATTGTTCCTAAAATGTTAATTATTTTTTTTTCATATTATTGTCTTTTCTTTTTTTAAAATATCTGGTAGTAATAAAAAAGTTTATGTTTGTAGGTAAAAAAATAAAATTCAATTCGCTTATTAATTAATTAATAAAAAAGATGATTAATAATTAGACTTTTTAGCAAAATTGTTTAATTTATTTAATTGTTTTTATTTTTAATTTTTATAAAACCTCAACTTTTTATTATTGAGCAAAGAAAATTTTATTTGCATATACAAATAATAATTTTGAGTATTTATTATTAAATTCAACAGTTCATAATAATATTAATTATCAATATATTAATGATGTTTTTTAAAATATCTGTGATTTATATTTTAAATATTATGATAAAACACGCCGCGGGTGTTTTATCATTGTTTTATAATTTAAAAAAAGTAATTCATGGCGAAGAATTAAAAAATAAAGAACCAAAAATTTAAAAACATTTTGCCGTTGACTTAAAAAAATAAGTGTTGATTAAAAATAAAAAATAAAATTAAAGAAATTAAAAGACAACATCCAAGATATGAAGTTAAAAAATTAAGATTATTACAAATTGATGCAAAATATTTTATGCCAAGTAAATTTCCAGTTGATAAAAAGTATTATTTTTATTATTTTATTGATGAAAAAATGAGGGGAGTATTCCGTTATATTTATGATAAATTAAGCACCTCTGATGATATTGATGATGTTAAAAGAGAAATTAGTGATTTTAAAAAATATTTGGCATTAAAATAACATGAATTAGAACTGATAATGGTTCTGAATTTATTAATAGTCATCGGAATAATAAAAAAAGTGGCGTTAAAGAAACTACTTTTACTTAATCTTTAAAAGATAAAAATATTTTACATCAAAAAACATCTGTTATTTCTCCACAATCAAACTGTAAGATTGAAAGATTTCATCAAAATTATACTAAGTTATTTGTATTTTAATAAAAAATATTTGGTGCAGTTGATTTACGAAATAAAATAAATGATTACTATTTTTTTTTATAATTTTTAAATATTTCATAAATCTTTGAATTTTCAGATACCATTTGAATTTTTAATTAATTTAATTAAATAATTTTAAATTTATAAAGTTTTATTTAAACTATTTTTTCTTTTTTTTCTTGCAATCTCCAAAATGTGTGTGGTATAATATATAAAATTAATATTATAAAATATAATATCACAATTAAACTAAAATTTTTAAAAAGTAAATCATTCAATTTGCGAAATAATAAACAGTATTTTTGAACAATTACAACAAGTAGATAATAAAGATTGATATAACGTTGTAAATTTTCGTGAATATTTTAATGTTATTATTTTAACTGAAATTAATCGTGAATTAGATACTAATGATTTCTTTTTATAATAAGGTAATTATTGATATTATATTAAAACAAAAAACTTTGGAGCAAAATATTTTGATGGAACAATATCGAATATTTTAATTGATAAAAAATAGGAAAAAAATAATTTAATTGCCTAAATTTATGGAAAATGTTAAAATGTTTACACAAATTAAAATAAGGTTAAATACCAAGGGGGGACAAAATGTTTAAAAATAAGCCAAAATATGGAAGTAAATTTCCAGATTTAGAGTTGCTCGATACCGAAGAAGAACGCCGAAAATATGAGGAAGAAGTTAAAGAATTATCTAAACAGGAGCAGAAACGTTTTAGTTATTTGTCACCAACTCAACACAATGATTTTTCACAACGACGAATGTTTTGGGATAGCCCACTTGAACGAGTGGGGAGAAGTTTTATTATTTTTGGACAGTTATTAGCAATTGTTTTAGCTTATTTTATCGGTCAAAAGGCAATTTTAGTTTCTTTAAATAATTATCTTGATCCAAATATTAAATTTTTTGCTGATATTTATGTTAAAGACCTTTTAAGTTATGGGTTTTTATTTATTAGCTTATTATTTAGTTTATTATATTTTATTCCGATGACAATGGTCCGAACTGCGGGCGCCATTTATGGATGAGGTATTGCTTATATTATGTTATCAATTTTATATTTTTTATTTGTTGAAATTTTATGTGCAATTTTATTGATTATAGGAAGCATTAAAGGAAATCCCGCTGAAACAATTAATATTTGATTATTAGTTTTTATTGTTTTGGTTCTAATAATTACTTCTATTTGAATTGTTGGAGCGTGCCTTTTAATTGTTAAATCAGATGATGTTAAACGAAGAATTAATTTAGAAGTTTAGAAGAAAAGAAGACGATGATGACACTTACAGAAAGATTAGAACAATTAATCAAACAATTACAACAAAATGTTTATGAAAAAGAAGAAATTTTTAATTTAGCAATTTTAGCGATGCTGAGTGGTGAATCAATTTTTCTTTTAGGAAAACCCGGAATTGCTAAATCGTTAGTTTCTCGTCGTTTAAAATATTCTTTTAAAAATGGTACTATTTTTGAATATTTAATGAATCGTTTTTCAACACCAGAAGAAATTTTTGGACCAATCTCAATTGAAGATTTGCAAAAAGGAATGTATAAGCGCTTAATTGATAAATATTTACCAACTGCCGAAATTGTATTCTTAGATGAAATTTGAAAAGCAGGGCCATCGATTCAAAATACTTTATTAACAATTATTAATGAAAAGATTTTTCGTAATGCTGGAGTAGATATAAAAGTGCCAATGAAATTATTAATTTCAGCGTCAAATGAGTTACCCGCAGAAGGACAAGGTCTTGAAGCTTTATATGACCGTTTTATTATTCGTTATATTGCACAAGGTTTAAAAGATGAAGAAAACTTTAATGATATGATTTCCGGAGTAACTGAATTGGATGTAAAAATTGATGAAGATTTACAAATTACACACGAAGAATATGATACATGACGAAAAGAAATTAATAAGATTAAAATAACACCAGTAACTTTTGATTTTATTTATAGATTTCGAAAAGCAATGTATATTGCGACTGAAGGTGAATATTATATTTCAGATCGTCGTTGAAAGAAGATTGCTCATTTAATGAAAGCTTCAGCATTTTATAATGGTCGCGATACAGTTGATAAAGCTGATTGGTTAGTTATTCCATATTGTATTTGAGACGATGAACAGCAAGAAGAAACATATAATGCTATTTTTAATGAATTTTATTTAGATACTTTAACGTATGATGTTCGTGAAAAAAATAATCTTTTAAGCAAAGAATTAGAAGAATTATCAGCTCAGTATGAGGATATTCAAGAATTTAATAGTAGCAAAAGTGAATATTTGGATGTTTTTGACGGAAAATTACAGGGAACATTTCATCGAATTTTTTGAAAAAATCAACAGTATCCAATTTGCTTTATTCGTATTGATGATTTCATTGATGCTCGTCATAATAAGACACAACCCACATTAATTGAATTATATTATGGTGAAGATTTAGATAATATGGCAGATGTTTTGCAAACAGAGATTAGTTATGTTAATGATAGTATTTTTAAAATTATTAAAACAAATGAAGAAATTAAAATTGAAATTAAAAATTCAAAAGTGGATAATAATTCAAAACTTGAAAAAAGAATTTTAGCTATTGAACGAGAAATTAATAGTTTAACAACTGCTTTTCCTGATGAAAAAGAACGATTATTATCTTTAAATTGCCTCTTTTTTAAAGAACGTTTTATGTTGGCAGTTAATAATGCCTTTAGTGATAATAAAATAAATTTTAATGAAGACGGGTTATAATTATAACATTTTTCAAATCCAACCCAAAAAATAAATAATAGTAATTTTGAAAAATTAACAAAAAATTAAATGAGTAAAACAAGGGAGGATTTAATGTGAATCAATATTTAGAGCAAAAAGCGGGAGTTCAAATAGCTAATAAGTTAACAGAATTAAAAAATACGGAT
Organism: Spiroplasma endosymbiont of Antitype chi; assembly: GCA_964019725.1. Lineage (GTDB taxonomy): Bacteria > Bacillota_I > Bacilli_A > Mycoplasmatales > Mycoplasmataceae > Spiroplasma. The sequence continues at coordinate 1,834,820 of OZ026467.1, forward strand.
TTATTTAATCCAAGGTTCGCTCTGATGAAAAAAACGAACCGGTGATTAAGTGAAATATTTGACCAAGCTGTTAATAATTTTTATGATCATCAAATTGAAAATGAAATTATGAAAATTAATTTAGATTCAAATATTGAAAAAGAAATTTATTTATTTCATTGGATTAAAGTTAATGGTTATGATGGTTTAAAAAAAAATTATGCTTCAACACAAGATTTTTTATTTAGAGTTAATTCAAAATTTTATGATCGGCTAAATTATTATCGTTATGAATTTAATAAAAAAAAAACAATAATCCAAATATGTTATTTCGTGATTTTATTGAAATTTGAGAATCAATTTTAATTAAAAGAATTAATGATTACCGTTTTGCAAAAATTGAAGAATTAAGAACGAAGTTTATGAAAGATTTATATAATAAAGTGGAAATTTATAATAAAGTTAATAGTCTATTAAAAACAGTATGAAACTTTTTTGGCAAAATATGAAATCCAGTAGAACCAAAAAAAGGTGTTAATATGTCTGCCATTGATAAATTTGCAAAATTTTTGGAAAATAATCCAGCAATTATGGAAATTGCAACATTATTAGGGCGTTTTCAAGGTGAAAGTAATTTAATTGAACAACGAATTTTAGAAGAAATTGTAATGGATTATGAATGAAAACAAATTGGTTCTTCACCAGAAGAAATTATTGGGGCAACTGAATCTAAGGATTTAGAACATATGTTTCCCACCGAATTAGCATTATTAAAAGATCCAGTTTTAAAATATATTTTTTATAAAAAATATATTGAGGGCAAATTAACAACATTTGAATTTTTATCAAGAGATAAAGTTCCCAAAGAACAAATTAAATTACGAACAATTGAAACATATGTTCCTGAAGAAAAAGGACCAATCATTTTATCAATCGATACCTCTTCTTCAATGCGGGGCAGTCCCGAACAAATTGCCAAAGCTCTTGCTTTAGCAATTGCAAAAATTGCTTTAGCAGAGTATCGCCCTTGCTACATGATTAATTTTTCTAAAAGTTTAGACGTTTATAATTTATCTTCCTTAAAAGATTCACTACCAAAATTAATTGAATTTTTGTCAAAAAGTTTTGCTGGGGATACAGATATTGAGCCAGCATTAGAACATACTTTAATAGTAATGGATAGTAATGAATATTTTAATGCCGATTTGTTATTAATTAGTGATTTTTTAACTTCTGATTTATCACCTGATTTAATAACAAAGATAAATTTATTAAAACAACGCCGTAATCGCTTTCATTCTATTGTAATTGGGACAATGGGATCAGAAAATGTAGAAACAATTTTTAATAATGCTTGAATTTATGACCCGCGCGATCCATTTGCTTCAGAACGAATTATCGCTTCATTAAAAGGGGGCAAATTGTAAATAAATACGATAAGGTTCCTAATGCAAAAGCAATTTTAGTGCAAATGAGAACTGCAAAGGAGATTAGCAAAAATGTTAAGTAACAATACTTTTAATTATTTGTTAGAAAAACAAAAAATTAGATAAGCATATTTTAACAAAATTTAGCTTAAATGATAATGAAACATTTGAGAAACGAATTTTGGCTTTTTTATTTGATTTAGCGGAAATTTATTAATTAACAAAGTTATTTTAAATATTGAATTGTCAAAACAGCTTCAACAAAAGATATTTTATTAGAAGAATGTATTGATGGAATTCATTTTTTAATTAGTATTGGTAATAAATAGTCTATGTTAGGTGTCGTATACATTTTAAACCAGCTATTCTTTTAAATTTTTTAACACAGCTTCGGATTGTGTTAAAAAATTTATGCTTTTATGTCGTCTAACATCGTTGTAATAATCTAAAAAGATAGTAATTAATTTTAGTAACTCATTAATATTTTTAGGATAACGAAAAAGATATTCAAAAAATTTATTTCATTTTTGATTAAATCTTTCAATTTTCCCATTTTATTAAGGGAAACTAATTGGTGTTGTTTGATGAATAACGCCTTTTTGATTTAATACTTTTGTAAACTCACTTTTATGATATTTATACTCTGGATTATAACTATAAACATATTTGGGACCATTATCGGTTCTAATTCCTTTTATTATAATTTTTTATTATTTAAAAAATAATCATAAGCCTAATTAAAAATACCAATTGCTGATGAATGTGATTTATTTTCAGATAAATAAGTAAGACAAAAATTTGATTTTTCATTAATAAAATCATACAAATATAAATTACGTTTAAAACCAGTTATATTTTGTGTCATAATTTTAATATTATGTTATAAATGTCCCAATTCAGACATTTCATAACTTTTATAAGTCTTAATTTTATTTTTTTAGGATAAAAATTATTAAATTCTTTATTCCATTTAATTAAAGTTTTAATGTTATGTTTAATTACTTTATTTTTATATCTGAAAAATCCATCTAGTGTTAAGTTATAAAACTCATAAATACCAGTTCCATATTTTTGTCGATATTTTTTCATCATTTTTGCAACAGCAATCTTGTAAGTTTTTGAATAATGGTTATTAATATTAATTGATCTAGTTAATTTTTTAACTAAAACAATAAAATTTAATTTTTCTTTAAGACAAAGTTGAATCTTTTTAGCTCAATTATATAAAGTTTGTTTTGATTTATAAAATAATTTAATTAAATTATTTAATGATTTTTTATATAAATAGTATTTTTGACATAAATTAAAATAATTAATGCCATTTTGATAAATATAGTTTGTTTGTTTTGAAGGTTCTTCTTGTGAATATCATTTTTTTTATTTTTCTTTGTAATTAATATAATTCATTTTCATTAGGAATAATTGTTACCATATACTTTTAATCTCCATTCTAATTTAAAAAATAAATTAGTGGTCTAAAATGTATATGGTTTTAACATATTGGTAATAGTTTAACCGTTGACTTGAAAGCATATCAATACCATAATTAATATTGTCAGGAAAATGCGGTAGTAAGGAAAAAGTTTAGATTTTAATATAAAAATTATTCTTTATTTTAAATATATTTCTAAAACAATGATAAATCAACCCTTTAAAAAGTTATTTAATTATTTTATTGATATTTTTTATAAAAACTCAACTTTTGTAATGCTATCTAAAATATTAATTTTACAAAAATTTATTTAGATTGTTTTGCTTTTGCAACAGAACTAATTAAAAATCAAACATTAAAAGTTTATTTTAAAGTTTTAAATCAGTATTTAATAATTGCTGAACAGTTAAAATTTACTGAAGATTATTTACTTACCGCTTATAATAAAAAAATAAAATTAATTTTACTCGCCAAGAAAATAATTATTAAAAAAATATTTTATAAAAATTATAAAACATTTTGATATTATTACAAAAGCTTAGGTTTTATAAAAAATATCAATAAAATAATTAAATAACTTTTTAAAGGGTTGATTTATCAGTGTTTTAGAAATTTATTTAAAATAAAGAATAATTTTTATACCAAAACCCAAGCTTTTTTCTTACTACCACATTTTTTTAATCATTATCGAGACTACTTTTCCGATTTTCTTCAAATTCTTCTAATGTTTTAATAAAAATTGCTGCCGTTGGACACACTATTTGCGCTTCTGTTAGTTCATTATCATTATTAATTGTATTTGCAAAACCATCATCATCCATAAAAAATGTTTCAGTTTCATCAATCATAATACAGCTACCACAAGAAATACATAAGTCAGTATTTACATATGTCCTTTTTTTTGATATATCACGATTTGCCATATTTATCACTCCATTATTTATTTACTATAATAATAACAAAAAATTTTAATAATAATATATAATTTTAATGTAGTTTAAAAAAGTTGGAGGTTTAAAATGAGAACTAGAATGGAGAAATTTTCCCAGCTACGTGAAATGATCAAGAAAGAGATTGAGATTGATCAAGAAATTAATAAAACAAGTCAAGTCATCAATAGTTACATGGCGAAATTAAACGATATTGATGATAATTTTTTTGTTAATGTTAAATCAGATTTTGAAAAAGAATTTAGTTGAGAAAAAGTATATTTGGATAAAAACCCGGATGAACAACCATACCCATCTGATTTTAAATATGATTTGCAACAATTACTAGAACAAGTTGTTAATACAACCAAAGCAACAATTAAAACTAATCAAAAAAATGACCAAGATGCTGGTGATGTTATGCATAATATTTTAATTTCTGAAACATTGTTAAATAAACCAATATATCAAAAATATCAAGCAATTTTAGAAAGTATTTTAGCAGAAAAAATCATTTATCACCGAGTAAGCAATAAAATTCAAGCAGAAAATAGTGATTTTAAAATTAATTCAGCTAATATTGAATTTAGTACAATTGTAAATATGCGTAAAAATGATCAACGATCAACAGCGGAAATGCTAAAAGAATCAAGTGCTCTTTTAGAAGAAAAACATAATAATTTATTAGTTGTTTATTGAAAAATAAAACCAGGTTATAAAATGTTATTTAGTACTATGCTTTTGCTTGTTGTTTTATTAGCTATTTTTTTAGTTTTATCTTTATGTTATAGAAAATAGGAGTAGATGATGAAAATAAATATTGCGATTGATGGCCCCGCCGGTAGTGGGAAATCTTCTGCTGGTTATGAATTGGCAAAAAAACTAAATTATCATTTTATCGATACTGGGTTAACTTACCGTGCTTTTACTTATTTTTGTGTAAAAGTTGGACTTGATTTTACAAATCATCATCGTTCACAAGAACAATTAACAAACTTTAAGTATCAAGTGATTAATAACCGTGTTTATGTCAATAGGGAAGATATTACCGATAAGTTGCAAACTGATCTTGTTCTGGATAATATAAACAAAATTACTGGACTTGATTTTGTTCGATCATCAATGGTTTGCCTGCAACGAAAATTAGTGATTAAAAAAGGTAATGTTGTTGTCGGTCGAGATATTACTACTGTTGTTCTTCCTGATGCCGAAGTGAAAATTTACTTAACAGCGAGTATTGCGGCGCGAGCTAACCGTCGATTAAATCAAAATCAAGAAAACCACCATATTGTTCCGAATAATTTGGCAGAAATTACTGCTAAATTAAAAGAACGAGATTATGTTGACGAAACCAGAGAGGTTGGACCATTAAAAATTGCCCCTGATGCAGTTATTATGGATAGTAGTAAATTAACATTTGAACAAACAGTAACTAAAATTTATGAAATAGTATGTAATTATAAGAAAGCAGGAAAATAAATGACACAAAAAGTAACTGTTGCAATTGTAGGACGTCCAAATGTTGGAAAATCAACATTATTTAATCGTGTTATTAAAAATCGTCTTGCAATTGTTGAAGATACCCCCGGTGTAACGCGCGATCGAATTTATGCTTTCTCAGAATGATTAACAAGAGAATTTTTAATAATTGATACGGGTGGAATTACATTAAATAATTCAGCAATTTTCGCACAAGAGATTAAAATTCAAACAGAAATTGCAATTGCAGAAGCTGATATTATTATTTTTGTTTTATCGCACAAAGAAGGAATTACCCCAGATGATGAAATGGTTTCAAAAATACTATATCGCGCTAAAAAACCTGTTCTTTTAGTTGTTAATAAATATGATAAGCAAGAAAAAGAAAGTGAATTGTATGAGTATATGACATTAGGATTTGGCGAGCCAATTGCTGTATCTGCTAATCATGGAATTGGAATTGGTGATTTATTAGACCAAGTAATTTCTTATTTAGATCAAATTCCAGTTCAACCAAAAACAGAAGGAATTAATTTTTCTTTAATTGGTAAACCAAATGTTGGAAAATCTTCTTTAACAAATGCTATTTTAGGCGAAGAACGAGTCATTGTATCACCAATTGCAGGAACAACAACAGATTCAATTGATATATCATTTAAACGGAATAATCAACTTTATACCGTGATTGATACTGCCGGAATTCGTAGAAAAGGGAAAGTTTATGAAAAATTAGAGAAATATAGTGTTATTCGTGCTGTTAGCGCGATTGAACGAAGTGACCTTGTTTTATTAATTATTGATGGGACAGTTCCTATTACTGACCAAGATACAAATATTGCTGGTATTGCATTTGAACAAAATAAACCAATTATTTTGGTAGTTAATAAGTGAGATGTTGTAATGGAAAAAAATGAACGGTCAATGAAAAAAATTGAACAAAGTATTCGTGGATATTTTAAATATCTAAATTATGCTAAAATAGTTTTTGTTTCTGCTTTAGAAAAAAAACGATTACATATTTTATTTCAAACAATTGATGAAGTTTATGCCGGTTTAACGCGGAGAGTGAAAACTAGTCTTCTAAATGAAATTTTAGTAAAAGCACAATTGTTAAATCCGCCGCCAGATTTTAATGGCGGGTGTTTAAAAATTTATTATGTTACTCAGCCCGAAGGCGTTGTGCCGACTTTTATTATGTTTTGTAATAATCCAAAATATCTTCATTTTTCTTATAAAAGGTTTCTTAAAAATCAACTTCGAGAATATTTTGGATTTGAGGGAGTACCAATTAAAATGTTATTTAGAGACAGAAAGTAACGAGGAAAATTATGATGAAAAAAACACAAAAAAATATTACCGTTATTGGAACAGGAGCATATGGGACAGTTTTAGCAAATGTTTTGACAGATAATGATCATAACGTTATTATGTATGGAATTGATAAGAAAGAAGTTAATGATATTAACAACGAACATTTAAATCGTCATTTTTTTGGTAATTTAAAAATTAATAAAGAAATTAAGGCAACAACAAATTTTGCTGAAGCAGTTGAAGATGCTGAATATATTATTTTAGGAATTCCTGTTGTTGCTATTAAATTGATAATTGAAAAAATTAATCAAATAGTAACGAAAACAGTTGTTATCATTAATGTTGCTAAAGGATTAGATCCCGAAACACACGAAGTTTTATCAAAATCAATTATAAATTTAATAAATCCAAAAATTTTAAAAGCATATGCAGGTATTTATGGTCCGAGCATTGCAAAAGAAGTTCTAAAACGAAAACCAACGTGTATTATGGCTGTTTCACAGGATTTAGTAATTGCGCAAGAAGTTCGTGATTTGTTTAATAACGAATATTTTGTTACTTTTGCTAATACGGATGTGATTGGCAGTGAATATGCGGTTGCTTTAAAAAATGCAGTAGCAATTGCCTTAGGAATTTTTAATGGTCTTTATGAATCTGATAATGCTAAAGCATCATTAATTACAATGGGATTAAATGAGATTCAAATTTTTGCCAAAACAAAAGGAGCTCAACTTGAAACTTTTTTTAACTTTGCAGGATTAGCTGATTTAATTTTAACAACCACCTCAAGTAAATCAAGGAATTATTCGCTTGGTTTTTCAATTTCTCAAGTTGATGATGCTCAAAAAGTTTTATCAGAGCAAGTAAAAACAGTAGAAGGTGTTTTAACTTGTAAAACAATTGTATTAGATGCGCGCGCGAATAATATTACATTACCTTTATTTGAAGCTTTATATGATATTTTATATCATAATAAACGACCGAGTGTAATTATTAATAATGTTTTTACAAAAGCAATATTATCCTAAAATTGCAGTCATTTTTGTTATAACTACTACACGAATTATACAAAAATAAAGAGTATGTAATTATTAACGAAATGGAAAGGAGCAAAATGAATTTTAAACATTATTTTAACAATGGCTTAGAAAACAATCCAGAAATTAGTAACAAACAGCAAACTTCTCGGTAGTAATAAAAAGATTGTTATTAAGAAAAAGGTTGAGGTTTGTAGGTGTAAAAAACAAAATTCAATCTGCTTATTAATTAAGTAATACAAAAAAATGATTAATAATTAGACTTTTTAGCGAAATTATTTAGTTTTTATTATGTAAATTCAAGCAGCAAACTCTGTCTCTTGTTAGTATGATAATAACATTATTTAAAATAAATGCAACTATTTTTTTTAAAAAAATTAAAATATTTGTAAGTTTAGTTTATTTTAAGCATATTTAAGCACACTGAAAAATAATTTATTAAATTTTACTTAAAATAAACTTATTTAAAATTATCTAAAAATACTTCTTTAGATGTTCTTCAATTTAAACAAGGCCTTAATTTTTCATTTATAACATTAACTAATCATTCTATTTTTTGTTGAGTAACAAGGTTAAAATCTGTTCCCTTAAGATACATTTTTATAAATTCACGATTTATTCTTTCAATTAATGGTTTTTGTTTTTGTGAACCAGGATCACAATAATAAACATTAGAACCAGTAATCTTTTCCATTTCTTAAAACTTACTAAATTCTTTTCCTCTATCTGTTATAATTCCTTTAATTTTTCCAACTAAACCATTAATTCTAACTATATGTTCAAGTTTTTCTAAAACTTCATTAGCGGTATTTTATTCTAATTTTATAGGAAAGTATTTTTTGCTTGATTGCTCAACTAATACTAAACAACTAGACTGATGGTCTTTACCAACTGCCGTATCCATTTCAAATCAACCAACATTAGATTGTTTATTTTCAATATCTCAAATTGACCAAAATCTTTCGTCTAATTTTCCGCGATTATCAGGTCTTTTCTTTGTTATATTTCTTCTGTAACCATTTAATAATTTTTTCTTTAACAAACCAAAAAGACCTAAATAAATTCATTTATAAAATGTTTTAAGACAATCAGGAAATTTGACACCAAACTTTATTAAAAATCGTTGAATAATTTCTGCTGGTGAATCGTAAAGAATATTAAATCGTAAATTTAAAAATTCTTGTTGTTCGTCTGTAAATGTGGGCATTTTTTAATACATTTTTTTTTCTTTTTTATTTATAATCTTTTTGTGATTCAACTAACATATAATCTTCTACCTTTTTAAATCGATTTATTTCTCTTTTAACAGTATTATTAACTGCATGACCCACTTGTCTTGCTATTTCATATAAATTAAGTGTGCCATTTTTATTTTTACAACTATCAGATAACAATAAATCATTAAATAAATTTCGTTCATCATATTTTACATGTTTATATTTTTGCATTTTTCTGTCTCCAATTCTTATTAAAATATTTATAACATTAAATTAAAAATTATTGACAATTATTTTTATAGGTATATAATTTAATTAATAAACAGTAAATAAATTCTGTCTCTTGAAGCTACTTATAAAAAAATAAAGTAAATAATTTTATTTTTTTTTATTTTAGTATAAAATATAGATAATAAAAAGAAATTTTGATAGTTCTTTTATATATTTATCATATATTTATTTATTCTTTTATTTAATCATATTGTTTAAATAATAGCAATTTTAATATGCAAAAAGGAGTAAAAAATGAAAGAATTTAATTCAAAAACAGCAAGTTTGGCGACTTTTTATCGTAAAATTGAGCAATTTTTAGAAAATAAATCACCTAATAAACTGTATACTTTGAACTACTTAACCAATGAATTGAATCTTTTTCGCAAGTAAAGATATGATATTTATGCGAGCGAGAAGATAGTTCCTTTACTTGAAAATCAAGTTGATAAAATTGAAAGTGAAATAATTAACTTTATGATTAAATCACCTGATGGTGCTAAATTATATTGACAACGAGCATTTAATTATAAATATTCACTGCAAGAAAAAGAACTTGAAAAAGAATTAAACTTAAACAATCAACAACCAATAATTGTTAATTTACAAAATGATATTAGAGATATTAAAAAAGAAAGTGATAATAATGCTTAATCATTTTACTTATTTGTTGGAAACGCCTTATTGTTTATTACAAAATAGTAGTATTGGTATAAATATCCCTTTGCTAAAAAGTTTGAGTTAGTTAATGAAATTAATCAAATTGGAACACGATATAGTGGTAATACTATATCAAATATTAAAATGTTTGGCGAAGTATTAAAAATTAGTTTATTAATTAAAGAATCGATTTGTATAGTTGCTAGTATGTATTGGAGTAAAGATTTAAAAGATAGTGTATTTCACAATATCTGAAATATGTTAGATGAAAATAATATTCCTTATACTATTAATTTATAAAATTTTACTTTTACTTTATAAAATGGTGGCAAAATATATTGTAAATGTTTACATTCGTCAAGTCGGAAAGAAAAATTAAAAGCATTTGCTGATTTTAATAAATATAAATTAGTTATTGATTGGCGAGAATAATGTGACCAATTTCAACAAAAAGATTTAAGTTATTTAGAGTTTGCTATTAGTGGTTATCAAAATAAAATAACAATTAATACATGTAATCCTGAAAGTTTAAAAAGATATATTGCTGGTTATTGTAATAAATTATTACCTTTTAATGAAGAAATAATGCGTAGTAAATATGAACAAATTAAATATATTGAAAAATGAAATATGAATATTATTATTAATTATTCTAGTTGAAGACTTAATTATGAATTACCACAAGATAAAGTTAATGAACAATTAAGATTAGAACAATTAGATATTGAAAGAGCAATAGTTTGGAGTTGAGGTTTACCAGGTAATACTAGTGGGTCGATCTTTGCAAGATATATTGATATTATGCAAGCAACAGATATTATACAACCAACAAAATTATTAGGTGGTGTTGACTTAGCAAACTATACTAGTCACAAGGGACATACAACAGCAGCGATTTTTTGACTGACTATATAATTCATTTGATAAAAAAGCATATAAAGTAGCAGAATATACGGATTCAAATGCTACGCAACAATTTAAATGACCATTAAAACAAGTAAAAGATATTTTAAAATTTTACAACAATCAATTAAATCAATACCTTAATTTAATGCAACAAGGAATATCAATTAATGTTGACGATATCGCTTATGCAACACTAGAAAGTTTAAATAGATAAAGATATAATTATACTTTTGGTCAATACATGAATTTTAAACCAGCACAAAAACAGAAGTTTAAAATAAAACATCGTGTAGAAGCATTTACAATGTTAATAAATAATAATCAATTAAAATGATTATGATAAAAATGTCCTGTAAGTAAAACCCAATATGAATTAATTCAATGAGAAGATAAGCCTGATGCCAAAGAAGAACGAATGTTAGACTTATATGATGATACATTTGATAGTGAATTTTATGCTTTACACTTTGAATTAGTACCAATGGTTAAGCATAATAGTTCAGCAGATTATAAATTATGACAACAAAGGGAGTGATTAACTTAATGAAAAAAGATATTTATGTGTAATACATGATGATCGTGTAATAAATGCAAAAAGACCATATATGTCTGTTTGTGGACAAGTTAAAAAAGACTTTGTCAAGAATTAAATAAAGATAATATTGCAATATGTAAATTAAATTTATATAACAAATATATTAAGAAATATAAAAAATTTAAAGTATGTTTACAAGTTTTAGCAAATGAACCAAATTTATTAACAGTAAATATTATTAATTATGCACTTATCTTAAAATTAAAGGAGCAAAATAACCATGAATAACACTTTCCCTATTTTGCCGAACTTAAATGATATTAATAGTGTTTTAAAATTTTATAATTATGATTGAACAATTAATTTATCTAATATTATTGCTCGCCATCAAATACAATTAGTAAATGGTAAAGATATTTTATTTAAATCGCATCATAAAGACATTTTAGAAAAATTAAACTGGTGATATGAAACTTATAAAATAAAAGATAAATTAGATAAGAATGAATTAACAGCAAGTTTAATGGGTAAAACTATCTTTGGTTTGTTAGAAACCAGTGGTTGAAATATTGATTTATGAATTAACCCATTTAACTTTACATCTCGTGTAAGTAAAATAAACGAAATTGAACAAGGTGCTGATATTTGATTAAATTATCATCAATCAGATAGTGGTTTTATTTTAAATTTAATTTGTACCAAAGATAAAATAGTTATTAAAGGTTGATCTAAAAATAATGAAGTAGTTGTTGGGCAAAGTAAAACACAAATTAAAGATGATGTTAGACCTGTTTTAATACAAGAATTTAAAAATAAATTAGGTATCGTACCTTTTTGAGAAATGATAAATGAACCTAATCCTTTATTTTTATAAACATCAACTACTTTAAATCCATGGCCCAAAATTGCAAATTATTATAAATTACAATTTGATTTATAAGATAGTTTTAATATTAAATCAAAAGAAATATATGCAAATCGTACGTCATTGATACGGAATACTAAGTGAATTATTTAATGGCTGCTTATAACAAAGGTAATAAAAAAGTACTACAATATGTATTTGATGATATTTTTGTTCAATAAAGTTGATCAACAGTAGGTGGTCAATTATCCCAATCTTTACAAGTAGTACAATGAACGCCAACCTTAGAAACATATACCGAAGACCAAAAATCAATTATTGAACAAGTATATTTAGCATGTCATTTTTCTAGTCCATTTGGTGATAAATTAGATAATAACCAAAATAAAACACAATCATTATTAACAAAAACAAAATATTTGGAAAAACAAGCATATTTACAAGCATATCGTAAGCAATATTATACAAAAATATTTGATACTGTTTTAAAATATTATGGTTTATGAGATGGTGCCGGTCAACGAGAATATGGTTTTGATTTTGTTATCGCTAGTTTAGTTGACCAAATGCGACAAAACGAATTAATTATACTGCCAGATTAGATAATGGCACAATGGAACCAATAAGAGCAATTACTGAATATGAAAATATTGATGAATTATAAGCAGCCAAATATTTTGAAAAAATAGAAAAATGACAAGATAAAATGCAAGCAAAAGAAATAGAACATAATAATAAATTACTGGAATATGATGAAAATGGTAATAATCAAAATGTCTTACAAAGTAGAACAAAAATTAAGGAGAATTAAAAAATGAGTAGAATTAATCTAGTGGTTATGGAATAATTAAGAAGACAAGCCCGTGATACTTTAATAGATATTAGAGAAAATATACGAGATAATATACATTGAATGGTATTTCCTTTTAACGTATATAGTTAGTATATCCCCGATACTGAAACGGGTTGGAAACCAAATAATGTCAAACCAAGTGATTATGGTAGTTATTCACGAATATTTTATAATTTGGAAAGTACTATTGCTCAATGAAAAGATAGTTTAAAAATAGTTCAAAAACATAAAGGTGAAAAAATTAATATATTAACTATTGATGATTTTATTAAACAACCAGTTAACTCAAATATATGAGCCAATAATGAAACAACTTTTGTGATAAAATTAAAAGATGAAAATAATAATGTTTATTAAAAATTAATTTATGGCGAAAACATTTATGATGTTAATAAAATGTTAGAATACTTAAATCAATATAAATTAAATTATTTTATTAATAATGATAATAAAGCTGATAATTTTTATACAAAAGAAGTTAAAGTTGGTAAACATTGAGATGCTTATATGATTGATGATAAAAGTTCCATTCAATTTGGAGAAGTTAAATTTGAACAAGTATTTACTCAACAATCAACCGAAAGACAATATACTTTATTAATTTTAGATGAAGATGTCAATAAATTAAATATTAATGATTATTATAATTTTTATACCTTATTTAATGACCTTGGTTTAAATATTGGTGGTGGTGATATTAATTATGCACCGAAAGATAGACAATGATTATATTCCTCAAATGTTATTAATTATTATTCGCCTTATGATGGTATTTTTTTATGAAAAGAAATTACTTTTTCAATTATTAATGACAAAATTAGTAATAGTGGTTTATCAGTACGACAATTTATTCAGACCAGCGCACCGGGAGAAGGTTATTGTTTTCCTAAAATCACTTATGATGAAAAAACAAATACATCAACCATTGAATTAGATGATGTTTTATTAAAAGACCCCGGTGTTAGAGCAATGGCAGTTAAATTTTATGGTAATCAGATCTTTTTTGATATGCCCGTAATTGGCCGACCAATTATTAAAGGTGAATTTAATAAAAAAGTAATAAATTCCTTTGATTTATTAATGTATAACATGTATCCTTGTGCACCTGATAAAGTTAATACTTATGCATCACCCGAAGTAAGTTGATATAATATTCAAGGTATTCAACCAACAATGATAACTGGTTATGAAGATTGAAAAAAAGATATGGAAAGTAGATATGACTTTTGAAAACCAAAAAATAGTGAGGGAATTGTTATAACCGACCCGACTACTACATCATTATCCAATTCTGCTGTTGATAGAAATGTTCATAAAGAAAATAAATATTCTAAATTTTATTGATCTAAAAATTGAATGATTACTCCACCTGAAAAAGTAAAAATAAAAAGATGGGGTAAAATAAAAGTTTGGTAATATTCTATTCTAATAAATATTTATCTACTAAAATAAAATTTCTAAGAAAAAGATAAATTTATTTTTTTTTAAATGATTTAATAATAACATAAAATTAATAATTTACAACACAAAAAATAATAATTCACAAATTATTTAATAAATTTATTTTAAATTATTGATTTTTACTTTAAATTTTAGCTAAAACTTGGTACTTGATAAGAAAAATTTTGATTTATTAAAAATTGTTGAATATAATCTTCATTTTTAAAATAAAGATTATATTATTTTTCATCTTTTTTATTTAATTTATTAAGATAAAACTCAATTAAATTAACACCATTTTCTTTCGCCATTTTCATTGCAATCATATTTTTAAAAACTTTTTCACTATATGATTTAGCACCATATCCTTTTAATCATTTAACATTATGTGAAATTCGTGGTTCAGTACAAGGCCTCATATATTAATCTTCTTTATAAACTTTGATACCGTCACTATTATTTTGAATATATTTAATGAACTTTTTAATCTTTACTTTTTTTTCTTTCAAAAATGGATTTTCTTTAATGTTCTTGATTTTTATTAAATTTTTTAAATATTTTATTGCTTCATCAGGATCGCCGTTTTTAAATAATTGATTCATATCTCAATAAATTTGCTTTCTTACCCTTTCATTATCAGTTAAATTTTTAGTAATTTTTCTTATTCGATAAGGAAATATTGTTTTTAATTCTTTCATTAAATGAAATTAATCTAAAATAAAAATTGCACCAATTTTATTGGCAAATTTTTGGATTCATTTTGCTCCATCACCCGCTAGCGTTAACTTACAATTTTCAATATTAAAATTTTGATTTAAAAAATATAAAAATTCTTTTTTATATTTTTTAATAAGATAATATTTGTTTTTTGTTGATTTCATAACAATAAAAATTTTTTTATCTTTTAGAACATTTTTACTTTTAGTGCTTTTTATTTCATCATATCCAGTATGGAAATATGCCTTTCTAAACATATTTTTTTATAATTTTTTATATTTTGTTAAATTACTAAAAGAATCATCAACTCCAGCATACAAATATGGTGTTCGAACATTTATTTTTTCAGTCTTTGCTTTTAATTGTTCTTTAAGTAATTTATCAAAATTAACTTCTTTATTAATGTTTGCGATTGTCATCTTTGATATATTTAATTTTGGGTACATATCAATAATGTCTCTTTGTCTTTTAGCACTAGCAATTAATTTTCAAATTGTTATTTTAATAAAAATACTAATTCTACTTCGTTTTTTTCTTCCGACTTTTTTATCAAATAAGAAAATAAATTCATATTTATTAGTATCTTTATTAAAAAAACGAAATAATGTTCTAAAAAAGGTAATATCAAAATACTATGTTTTTTCTGTAAAGGGTCTTTTACCTCACATAATATAAACATTTTGGCCATTACAATTTTGTTTTCTTACTTCTTGATAAATTTTTGATCATTCTTCTAATATTAATTTTTTTCCTGTTTCATTAACAATCAATATTTACTTTTTCTCTAAAATTAATAGTATTAAAAATATTTAACATATGCTTATATTTTTTTTTAATTATTATTGCATGATAATAAAATTATATACTGCTTAAAATAATTTGTCAGCAGCTTTGTTGCATTATTTTTATCGATAGAAAGAGAGAAATTAATTAACTTTCTTATCCTTTTTCTTTTTATTTTTCACTAGTTATTTAATTAATAACTTTATTGTTTGTTCTCTTTTGGGTAGATTTTCCCTTAGGTATGGTTTGGTTAATCACTTGCAACTACTCTTATGCCCCCATGCAGTACTAATTTAATTAGTTTATTAACCTTATCAGATATCCTCCCCACTTCGTTTATTTTTTAGTGTCCCAGCTTGACCACCTTGTGAAATCTTACTATTTATAAAAATAATTATTCCTTTTCAGAATAATTATTGGTTTCTTGTCTTTTATTTAATTCTATTTTAAGGTTTTTGATTTTTTGTAAAAGTAAATTTAACATTGTTTTATTTTGAATAGATTTGTAATTTATATTTTCATATTCTCTTAATTGCATTTTTAAATTATCAATATTTTCTCTAATTTCTTCTGTTGTTAAATTTGCAAATTCATTAGTTTCATTTTCTTTCATTTCTTTTTTTATTATTTTTAATATCATAAAAATATTCTTTATTAAAATTGATATATTTAATTTCTTTTAATTTAAATGTATTTGTTTTTTCTGATAAATTTAAATCTTTTCATAGCTTTAAATTTATTTTCATTGGGTTATAGCGTGCTATTTTAACAATTCCCTGTCCTTGTTTTAAATTTGCTAACTCATTAGTTAACATTAGTGGGTGACTTTTTAAATTTTTTGAAACACTAATATTGCTTTTATTTTCTTTTATACTAATTTGTTCAATTGTTTTAGTTCCAAATAATTTGCTATAATACTTAATTGTTTCTAAATCGTTAGTATGTAAGAAAATATGCATCCCACAGTTATTTAAAATAATTTTTGCTATTATATCACCGTAATTTAATTTTATTTGATTAATATCTTGTAAAATAAATTGAAAAAAGATGTTTCTACTGCGCGAAACACTAACTCATCTTTCAATATTGTTTATTTTTGTTAAATTAGCAAATTCATCTAAAATAAAATATACTGGTTTTGCTAATTTTTGTTCATTTATTTCACTTGCTTTATTTGTTAAAAATTGATAAATTTGACTAATTAATACATCTACTAATTTATAGTAATTATCATTTTCTTCACTAAATATGATGTATATAATTGTTGGATATTCAATAAAATCATTATAATTAATATCATTTTGGGATGTTAAATTCCGAATAAAATCATTGTTAAATATTTCTAAAATTTTTGCAACAGTCATTAAAATACTGTATAATGTCCGATTTTCTTTGCCATCATTCAAAGCCTGGATTGCAGTTATTTTTGCAATGCTAGTATTTTTTCGATTACTTAGTTATTCAACTAAATATTTTTTAAAACTAGCAATGGCAGTAAAAGGTGCCATATTAAATTTGTTAAAAAATGATTCTTGGTTTCAAGTTTTATCAATTTCTGTTATCAAATTATTTTGATTTATTTTATCTTAGTAATCTTCTAATATTGCCAAAATAATTCCTTGAATAATCATACTTGTTGAATTATTCCAAAATTCATCTTCGATATTTTTATTAATTAACATACGGCTAAGTGATCTAATTTTATCTTGATATTTTATTTTTCATTTAATTTTTTCTTTTTCCTTATTTATCATTAACATTTTAATAAAGTCATCATAAATTAATTTTAATGGATTTCAAGTATTTCCTTTTTCTAAATTACTAAAATCAATAACTTTTATTTTATAACCATTTTCTGCTAAAAAACCACTGATTAAATTATACAATTCACCTTTAGGGTCCGCGCGCGGTTATGACCATAGTTGGTTTAGTTGTTGATTTACCGTTTAAATAAATTGTTGGTAATACTATTCCTTGTGTTTTTCCGCTTCCTGTTGAACCAACAATAACACTATGAATATTATTTTTTAAGTTAAAAAATAAATCTTTTTTGTTTTTATTACAATTAAAAAAAACCTGTATTTTTATAATTATCTTTGATATTTACTTTTTCACTAATATCATCAATTTCTTTTATACTTAATCATTTGCTATCTCCAAAATCTATTTTATCAGTTGTTTTAATTGCATTTTCTTTACTCTTCACTTTATTAAATAAAACAAAATAAAAAAACCAGCAATAAAAACCTAAACTTAACCCAAGTGTTATTAATAATCCGTATTTATTTTTAATTATATAATTTTATCAAGACAATATTTTAAATTGCTTAATTTCATTGATAAATATTGTCATTTCTTTTCAATTAATAAAAATTGAATAACCTATTCCAAATAATGTTAAACAAAAAATAAAAATGATTGGAACAAATCATAAACCAATTAATAAACATATTTTTTTCTTTTTAATTTTATTTCACATATTTTTATAATTCTCTTTCTATACTGCTCACCAAATCATAACCTTTTTGCATAATAGGATTAATTTTAAAAACCATTTCATTAAATTCTTGTTCAATTAAACTCATATTTTTAAAATCTGATTCTTTTGCATTAGGAATGATAGTTATAATTTTGTAGTATTTTATTTTTTCTGCTAAATCTAAATATTTAGTTAACTAGTTTATTTCATAATCTGTAAAATTATTTTCATATTTTAAATATTGTTTAATTTCATAAATTAAACTATCACAATAATCACTGATAATTTTAATTTTGATAAATTATTTAACATTATCTTTGGTAGATCTGTATTCATCAAATAGATTATTAATTTCATTTTCTAATTTATTTCGTTCAAATTATTTAACTTCTCGAAAATTCATTGCATTATAAATACCTTTACCACCAATTTCACCAGGTTCTATTTCATAACCTGCTTTTGTTAAATAATTAGCATGATAAATCTGCAACTTTTTTAATAAATCATCTTCTTGTTTTACTTTAAAAAAACGATTACTACCTCCAAAAAGTTTTTTATTACTAACTATGTATCTTTCTTCATTAAGTTTTTTTGAAAAAATTTTCTTAACTGGAATTAAATCAAAGTGAACATGAGGTGTTTTTTCATCCATATGAACTGCTGAATACAAATACCCCATATCTGTTTTGAGATTATTTTTCATTCATTGTTTCATAAAATTTATTTCAATGTTAGCTCATTCATTTAACTTTTTTCAATTTATACTTTCTGGAATTAATTGTCCAATTTTACGAGTTCCAGTAAATTTATCTCATACTTGAATATCTGTAAATTGACGTATTACCATTTTTTCAAATCATTCCTGTCTTGTTGAGGGTAAAAGAGCATCTACATAATTAGTATATTTATTACAATGATTTTCAAAACTTGTTTTTTGTGATTTATTATATTTTTGTTGTCGCTTATTTCAATCATTTTCTAATAATTTCATTATTTCATTTCGTTTTTTATTTGTAATTTCAAAAGCTTTATTATTAGTTATTTTTTCTTTTATACCATTTACATAATAAAAATTATATTTTGTAAATTCTGGATTAACATTTTCAGGGATTTTAATTCTAAAATTATGTCTTATTAACTTGTCAACTGAACCATTTGGATATTTTTTATATGGTCCAGTTCTCACCGCTGCTTTAAATTTATATTCTTTTTTCATATTTTCTTCCTCCTTTTTGGAAATTTTTACCATATAAAATTTGTTAAATTTAAAAAGTCAAAAGTCCACTCAGTATATATTTTGGCAAAGTTAAAATATTTCAAAAATTTCATTTTTATTCTGTCTAATTAATCATCTTTTTTTGGAAATTTATTACCATTAAAATATTTTAAATTTTCTTGGTATATTTGTTTTTGTTCAGCTTTTTTAATTAAAACTTGTTTATCCATTTATAATAAAAAAAGGGTGCAGTTTTTCTCAATTAACCTCCCCCTCAATTTTTCCATCTTTATTTTTAATATAAAAGTTTTGATTTTTAAAAATTGTGATAAAACAATAATCTTTGTTATATTGTAATTTAAAATATTTACTATTTATATTAATGCTTGCATAAGGATACAATAAATTTTTTATCCCTAACTCAATTAATTTATTACCTTTAATATCATAATAAGGTTTTGTTAAAATTAAATTATTTGTCATAACTTGATAAATTATATATTTTTCTGTTTCTTTCATTTTGATAGTTCCTTTCTCTATAAAATTATTTTTAATCTTTTTCAATTTTTAATGTTATAAAATAGAAAATTGGTAAACATATTGTGTTCGTAATTAATATTCCGATAATTATTTGTTCTATATTTAAAACACCAATATTTAATTAAAAAAGAACAAAATCAATCGGAAGATAAATAATTATGTTTGATAATAAAATAAGAATAATTTTAATGCTATGATTTATTTTTATTCAATTAATTAGTTTAATTAAAACTGCTAATAAACCTGTCCCAATATTTCAACATAATGATCCCACAGTAAAACCTCATAATGCTAAATCTGATAGAAAATGCCCCATAATTCCAATTAAGAAACACCAATATCAATTTAAAATAAATCCGCTTATAAAAATGGGAATTAAAAATAATGGAATTGATGTTCTTGGAATAATTTGGATTCGCATATTTTGCGATAATATAACTATCATTGCAATTAAAACTGCCACGTAATTTATTTTTTTAATTAATTGAAAATTATTCATTTTTTAAAAATTTAATTTAAGTTGTATTTTCTTTAATCGCTTTTGTACCATTGCAAAGTAATTATTATTTATTTCACAACCTAGTCATTTTCGGTTTAATTGTTCACAAACATGCGCAGTTGTGCCGCTTCCCATAAAAGGATCTAAAATTAAATCATTTTCTTTGCTATATTTTTGAATTAAATCAGTAAATATATTTAGTGGCTTCTCTGTGGGGTGTTCTGTTATTTTATAAGATGAACATATTGAGTTTTTAAATATTGTTTTTTTATTTTCATAGTTATTTTTATAATTTGGAATTAGGTGTTTTTTAGAATAAATAATCATACAATATTCTTTATCTTGCAAAATAAAATTATTAGTTGGCATTGGATTTGTTTTTTCTCAAAAATAAAAATCAAAATTCATATTATTTTTATAAACCCAATCTAAATAATCTTTAATTTGTCATCTATTCATTCAAATTAACGTAAATTTAGTTTTTGAAATTCGATAAAACTCATCTAAATAAATATTTATATCAAATGAATTATGCAAATTATTATCATAGATAGCACTAATATATTTATTTATACTTTTTGATATATTATTTTCATTTATTTGCTCGTTTTTTCTTTTTGGTAAATTATATAAATATGGTGGATCAGTTAATATTAAATCAATGCTATCATTTTCTAAACTTTTAATAAAATTTAATGCATCACCATTTATTAATTTTCCTAAATTTATTTTAAACATTTTTATTCCTCCTTTTTTACTTTTTTTTGCTTTTTTTATTAAAAAAAGCAAAAAATTAACAAAATTCTTCATAAAAATTTAAAAAAACAAGCAAATTTACTTGTTTTTTTAATTATCTTTTTTTCCAAATCCTGCTTTTTCTTTTTTGTTTGCTTGAATTTCAACTCGATATCTTTCAAATCCAGAAACAAAAAATAGCCCCTGTCCTTTTACACTACGAGCAATATAATCTTTTTCTGCTGATGTTAATCCACCATAGATTTTATATAAATTAATAACTTTTTCTAGGTCATTAGGTTTTAACCCCATAATAAAAGAATATTGACTATTATTAATAATTGCCGTTGTTTTCTTTAAAATTGTTTCATTTTCTACAAAATCAGCGATGTTTTGTGTTGCAACTACCAACGCACCATTATATTTCCTTATCATTTTTGAAATTTGGTACATAAAATTTAAAGCAACTGGGTTATCTTTATCGATTGCTAAATGAGCCTCATCAACAATTATTACAATTTCATTATTATCTTTAAAACGATTTTATTTTACTTCTTTTTTAATAATATTTAGCATTTAAAATTAATTGTGCTGCGTTTGTTTTTTTTGTCATCTAAATCAAACAAATTATAAACATCATAAACAATCAAGTTATTATTAAATTTTAATGTTGTGTGCCCATTTCAAAGTGCTTGATATTTTCCATCATTTAAAAAATCAGTTGATATTAAATCCATAAATTCTTTTAAAAGTTCATTTTTATTGTTTTTATATTCTTTTTTTAATAAAGTATAAAAATCACTCAAAATTGGAAAATCATTATTATTATTTTTTTTAATACCGCTGTTATTGGAAATATTAAATTGATGATATTTCTTTAACCAAGAGTGATTTTGATTACTTTATTGAAAGTAAGGGTGAAGACTGACCAATAAATATTACAAATGATAAAACTGTTGACGTTCAAATTCAAGGTAAAAATAACGCTAGTGGTCAAACAAATCCGATTTATGTAGTAATTAAAAATTCTTAAAAAATATTTAAAAATTTAAAGGAGTTAAATATGAACAAAAAAATTAAAGTTGGGAATGTTGATATAAATATTAATACAAGTGCTTATTTTTTAATAATTTATGAACAATTAACTGGTAGTGATTTAATTACTGATTTTGAAAAAATGAAGAATGAAAAATTTTCATATAAACAATTACTAGATATGTTGTTTTCTTTTGCATATAATTATGATAATAATTTAGATTATAAATAATTTTTCCAAAGTATCCCATTATCAGAAATTATGAATGAAGCATTTGTAACAAAATTAAATAATTTAATAGCAGGGGTATTTATTTAAAATAATAATATTAATGAAAAAAAGTAGTTAATCAAAATTTAAATAAAAATTGAACTAATACTTTTATTTGTTTAATTAAAGAATGCGGTTATTTAGTTAGTGATTTAAAATTATTTACCTTAAAACAATTTTTAAATATTATAGCCTTACATTCAGAAAGATATCAAGATGTTAATAATTTTTCTAAAAAACCAACAAAAGAAAAAATAAATAAAATATTTTTTGGAGGTTAAAATTTAATGGCAGAACAAATCAAAGGAATGCATCTTGAAATTAGTACAAATTTATCAAATATAAATACAGAAGTCAAAAAATTAGCCGATACTGTTAATCTTTCAAATCGAAAACTTGCTAATATTTATGATAATTTAAAATTTAAAAATGGCAAAGAACTTGATAATTTAAGAAATAAAATTGTTGAATATAACAAAAATATTCAAAATACAGTAAAACAAAAACAGCAATTAATTAATAAAATAAATGAATTACAAAAAAATCAAAAAGAATATTTAAATCAAATTAAAAAAACTGAAATATCAATTAAAAATGCAACAGATGAAAAACAAATTAAAAAATTAAATGTTGAATTATCTCAATTACAAAAGAAATTTAATTCAATACCAAGGGAAATTGAATTTACAAATTTAACTATTGATAGAATTGATCGTAATATAATTAAGTTTAATAGCGACTTAAAAGAAACTAACAAACAACTATCTAAAATAAGTGGCGATAAATTTATTAAATTTGGAAACAAATTATCAGATATAGGTAAAAAATTAAGTGCTTATATTACAATACCATTAATTGGTATTAAGGCTATTTTAGGAAAAATAACAAAAGATACGATTTTATTTGGTGAAGAATTAAATAAAACAGCACAAAAAATTAATATTTCAACTGATAATTTACAAAAATTTAGATTTATTGCTAAAAAGATTGGTTTATAAACTGAAAATATTGAAATTTTATTTCAAAAACTAAATAAAACAACCTATGAATTGTCACAAAGCATTATTAATGAAAGTACTGATGCATTTCAACAATTAGGAATTAATATTAAAAATACTAGTGGGGAATTAAAAAATACTGAAACTATTTTTTTAGAAACAAAAAATGCACTATCTAAAATAACAAATGAAACAGAAAAAAGTAACTTTATTTTTAAAATTTTTGGTTATGAATTAGGTAGTAAAATTGCTACGTTATTATTAAAAAGTAATGAGGAAATAAAAAATTTAACTAATAATTTTAAAAATTTAACATTAATTTCAAATGAAAATATTAAAAAATCGACAGAATTAAGTAATAAATGAAGTGAATTAACACAAAAACTATCAATAATAAAAATGGAATTAGCAATAGGTTTATTTCCTATTTTTGAAAAGTTTGTTAATTTTATTGATAGTGATTTAATACCTTCAATTAAAAAAATAACTGATACTTTCAATTCATTAAGTGTTAGCCAAAAAGAATTAATATTTAAAATTTTAGGTATATTAACAGTTATGGCACCCACTGTATTAATATTCGGAAAATTAATATCTATTGGATGTTTATTAATAAACACCATCAATTTATTAAAAACAGCTTTTTTAGGATTATCATCTTCAATGGGTGCAATATCGGAATAGGAATAAGTATTATTGGTGCTTTATTAGTACCTTTATTAACCCAAGATGAAGAATTTAAAGAATTATTAAAAGAATTAGGTAATATTTGTAAACAATTATTAATTCCAGTTATTGAATTACTTAAAAATTTATTTCAAGCATTAATGCCAATTTTAAAACCAATTTTTACATTATTTAATGGATTAGCATCTATTTTTGCTAAGATTGGAAAAGCAATTATAACTTTTTTAATACCTCCATTTAATTTTTTAATTAAAATTTTAAATAGTATTATATGACTAATAAATAAAGTATTAAAAGGGCTAAAATATTTAACATTTGGATTAGTAAATGTTCAAATTCCATCATTACCAGAAATTCAAAAACCAGCATTACAACAATCAACTCTTAATACAAAAAATATAAATAATAGTAATACATTTAATAATAATTTTAATATTTCAAATAATATGGATATTGAAGAAGCAACAAATCAAATTCTTACACAAATGGGAAATAAAATAAATAGGAGTTAACATTTTATGATAGTTAGAACATTTAAATTAAAAACAAGTAATAATGAAATTATTGACTTACAAAATACTAGTGATATCTTAACCATTTCTTTTAATAATTTTGGCATTGGTTTTAATAATTCTTTTTTAAATGTTAAAAATAACTTTATTTTAGAATCAAATAAAAAATTATTAAATGAATTATCCTTAAAATTTTTATTTATAAACCCCAATGCATATCAAAAATATCGTGATTTTATTGAAAAAATAAAATATGAACTCGCTAACTCTGAATCATTAAAATTAATTTATGGTGTTACAAATAATAATAACTATAATGAATATTATTGTGATGTATATATTAAAAATATCGGTAAAAATGAATTAAACCGATTCAATAATTTAGAAATTGATTTTATTTTAGAACAAGTTTCTAATTGAAAAAAAGAAATTCAAATTGAGTGAGAATTAATTATTGATACAAGTGGCGGAAAAAAATATAATTATAAATTTGGAGCATTTAAATACACAAGTATTTATGATCAAACAAAGAAAATTAAAAATAACAGCGATTTACCAGCAAAAGGCGAAATAATCATAAATGGTGCATCAATAAATCCACATATAAAACTTCTTAAAGATAATAAAGAAATTAGCGAATGTAAAATTTATGAAACAATTAAGGAAAATGAAGCAATTATTATTAATACAACTATCGAAAATCAAAAAATTATAAAAGTTATTAAAGATAAAAACAATAAAATTAAACAAGAAATTAATATTTACGAAAAACAAGATTTTAATTTAAATACATTCTTTACAATACCAATAGGAGAATATAAAATTAAATACTTTAATGATCTACCAACATCAAAATTAGCAGGGAGTTTAGAAATAAAATACTATGAAGAATATTTATCAGTCTAATTATCTTAATATTAATATTTTTTCACAAATTAATTTAAACTTTAAAGATAATAGTATTGTTGAAAAGTATAATATTTATGAAGATATTTATGTTTTACAAGTTTCAAAATTTATATTAAGTAAAAATAATATAAACGCCATTATTGGGGATTATGTTTATATAACTAATGATATTAATCAAAAAATATATTTAGGAATAATAACAAATATCGAAAATATTTAAGAAAATAAATCTTGCATAGTTAGATGTAAACCAATAATGGGGATTTTTGATTTTAAAATTTTATCTAAAGATATAATTCGTCGTGATATGGCGGGATTCATTAGAGAAAAAATAAAAGATTATTTTAATCAAGATAATTTTTTAAACGAATTTTTAGAAAATAACTTAAAATTAATTGATAAAACTACAATGTCTTATATTAATTTTTTTAATAAAAATGAAGCGGAAATAAGTTTATTTGATTTTTATAAAATTGCTTACGACCAAACAAAAAATTATGTATCTTTTGAATTAGACATAAAAAATAAAAAAATTAATATAACTTTTAATTCGCCAAATAACGAAAAATATTATTTAAAAGATAATATTAATGATATTTATAATTTAAAAATAGATGATTTTTATAAACAAGCAATTAATAAATTAAATATTTATGATGAAAATAATAACTTTAAAGGAAGTTGGTATTTACTTAAAAATAATAAAATTATTAATAATAAAAAATTAGAAAATTTAAATAAAATTTTAAATATTTGAAATAAAATTTCAGAAGAAATAAAACTTACCTTTGAAAAAGAAAAAATTACACTAGAATTAATTAAAAATTTTCCGATTGGCACGAAGTTGGAATGAGGTGATAGTTATAAATTAAAAGAATCTAATAATTTATGAGAATTTTATATGAAAGAAGAAAATAATTATAGGGATACTGGTATTAGTGAAACAGATAAAGAAATTTTAAAAGATTTAAAAATACAGCCAAAGAATCAATTTTTGTTTTCTGTTCCAAATAATGAAAATAATTGAAATGAAATAGCAAAATATAGCATTTTTAATTGAAATGAATTTTTAGAATTAGAAAAATTTATAACAGAACCACAAACAGAATTAAAAAATTTAGATGATGTTAAAAAATATATTGAAAATATTAAAAATAAAAAAGATATTGAAAACAGAATTTTACCAATTATAAATAAAACGGCTAAATTAGATAAAAAAATTAATATATTTGATTATGCTAAACAAGAATTAGAACAAAGCAAATATTCACATTCAATAGAATTTGATATTAATAAAAATACAAATATTTTAGATTTAAACAAAATAAAATTAGGCGATAAATTTATTCTATATTTTAATAACAAAGAATATGAAACAATATTATCCGCAATTCAATTTGAAAATAACAAAAATACCATTCATTTAGTGTTCGGAAAAGCAAGAATTAATTTTATTGATATGTTAAAAACAAAAAATATTTAACTTTAATAGACAATTTTAATTAATGACGGTATCATCACATTATAAAAAAGAGATAAAAATATGTTTTTAGATAAAAAATTAAAATTAGAATACGAAAACCTTAATAAAAATTGTTTTTCATCAGAAAATAAACAAGAATACTTTTTAGAAGAATATTGCCCCAATAATGAAAATGAAAAAAAATATTTATTGTCATGGTAGTAAACAATGAAAACTATATAATACAAAAAAAATTTAAAATAATTATTGATACATGAAATTTAAATGAAGCAATTGAATTTTTATAATCTTGTCAATAAAAAATAAAAAAAGAAGAAAATAAAAATAATACTAATTGGGAAATTAAAAAATAAAATTATAAATACATAATTAATAATTTATTTAAAAAGGAAATAACAAAAATGAAATAAAAAGAAAATATTTTAAAAAAAAATCTTTGATCAATGCATTTTACAAATAATAAATAATCAAAAAAATATTGATTTTATTTTAGAAAATTTTTGAATTGATATTAAAAGCATAATTTTAGAAAAAATGAAAGAAAAATTAAAAACTAATTTTTATTTAAATAATAGTAAAAATTATTATAATTATTAATTATTTAAATTATTAATTTTTTCTTTTCTTATAATTTCTAATTGTTCTATTTCTTTATTTACTAATTCATTAATTTTTTGCTCTAATTCTTTTATTTTTTTTCATAAGCTTTATTCAATTTTGTATCATCATATTTATTTTCAAAATTATTTAATTTTCCTAATCTTAAAATAGTATCTTTTATTGAATCATTTATAATTTTTTTACATTCGTTAATTTCTTTATAATTACAAAAATTTTGATCTAATTCATTAGAATATTTATTTATAATTTTTTCTTTTTCTTGTTTAAATTCTAAATTAATTTTACAAATATCACAATTATTA
The DNA here is from genome assembly GCA_964019725.1 of Spiroplasma endosymbiont of Antitype chi. Lineage (GTDB taxonomy): Bacteria > Bacillota_I > Bacilli_A > Mycoplasmatales > Mycoplasmataceae > Spiroplasma. The sequence continues at coordinate 1,862,947 of OZ026467.1, forward strand.
CAATAACATTCTTTATTTTTATCCATTTTATTTTATCTCCTTTTAATTAATTAAATAATATCATATTAATTTTTATAGACAATTTTAATTGTCTTTTTTATTTGACATTATATTTTAATGACGGTATGATGACACACGACCAAATGAGATGAATAAAATTGGCAGTCGTAGGAAAAACATTTAATAATCATAATATTGAAGCGGTAGATGACGCAAACATACAAAATTATTTTTTATCAAATAATGTAGAAAATAAAGTTGGAATTATTAAAAATAATGAAAAAGTATTTTATACGCAAAATAATAATAAAATCACTTTTAATCAAAACTATATTTTAATTTATGGCAGATTATTAGAAATTGAAGAAAATACAGAAATAGAATTAATTCAACCTAGCAATCCAAATGAAACTTATTACGGATATGTAATAATAAAAGTTAATTTAGGACAATCTGAACCAGTTAATTTAGAAATTAAATACAATAACGGATCAAACTCAAATTTACAAAATGACAATCTAATTAATAAAGAAAATGGTATTTATGAAATAGCATTAATTAGTTATCAAGCAACATCAAATAATATTACAAATATTAAAGAATTATTAAATTACATTGAAATTAATCAATTAACTAAAAATATAACTGAAATTAAAAACATTAAACAAGAATATGAAAAAATAAACAATGAAATTAGTAATACTGATCAAAAAGCAAAAGATGTGGAATTGAGAATAAATAGTCAAATTAATAATATTAAAAGGAAATTTAATGTTTAATGGAACAAGTACTTGAAATATTTGCAATTATATTATCATTATTAACTGGCAGAGGAACTGGAACTATTGCGATATTATTAAATAAGAAAAATAAAAATATTAAAGAACAAAGTGCTAATTTACAAAAAGAAAATGAAAATATTAAAAGCGAATTAAAAACAATCAACAAAGAAATAACAAATATACAAAATATAAACAATATTTACATTAAAGAATTTAACGAATTAAAAATCGAAATTCAATTATCCATTTTACGAATTGAAACAAAACTAGATATTATGACAGTTAATTTCAACAACAAATTATCAAACAACAACGAAATAAATATAAAACATAAACAAGGAGATAATAAAAATGAAAAATAAAAAAATTAAACTCTTCTTTTTAAGAATACTATACTGAACTGTTCACGGATTAACACTAGGAATACCCGCATTACTAGCACAATTTAATAAATTACTAATTAAATTAAAAGATAAAATTAAAAAAGAATGTGATCAATTAGATGATGAAAAAATAGAAACAATAATCAAAAATGATGATGACAAAAAATAAAGGAAATAAAAAATGGGAATTAGAAAAATAACATTTGATAACGGCGATATTGTTTTAGCAAAAAACCAAGCAATATTATACGATTTATTACTAAAACAACAAACAAAAACAATTTTACCCAATGGTGAAACTATATACCAAAATTCAACAGGTTTTTTAATTCAAAATGAAAGTGAAAAATTAAAATATACATATAAAATAACAAATAATAGTATTGAATTTACTTTTAATCCCCAATTATATTTAAGTGTTTGTGGTCGTATTATTAAATTAGAAAAAAATACAAAATATCTTTTTAATTGAAATAATATAGAAAATAACGAAAATTATTATGTTGTAGTTAGGGCTAATTTAAATAAAGAAGCAAAAATAATTAATGATGAATTAAAAGAATTTGGCAATCCCATTGAAATAAAAATAATTAACAAACTATCACAATTAATCCAAGATAATTTAAACCAGAAACCTAATAACGGAATTTATGAATTCCCATTAATAAGTTTTAAAGCAAAATTTAAAAAAGATATTAATGCTCTTGAAAATATTGAAAATATCAAAGATGAAAGTAAATATTTATTGCCACTTTTAATGGAATCAAATCGCAACCCATCAAAGTTACTAAAAATCGCCCAAAAAATTAAAGAAGAAAAAGAACTATTACAAGAAAAACAAAACCAACTAAAAAATATTAAAAATTATTTAACAAATTTAGAATACAGAAAAACACAAGAATTAAATGAAATTGAAGCATATATTTTAGATAGCCATGTTTATATTTTAGAAAATTTTACAAGAGTTTATCCACAAAAAAACCATTTAAATCAGTTGATAATAAATGATATGTCGTAATATGGCGTGGTAATAAAAAAGCTGATTGAAGAATTATTAAATTTAAAAATGATACATCTACAAAAACAATTGATAATTTAGGCAACCAATATTCTTTAAATTTAGGAAGTTATTTAGATATACGACCAATTAATTTATATGTATATAAATCAGGATTTACTGGTTTTACACAATTATGAGTTGAAAATAATAATTATATTAAATCAGTTTATCGTTGAGACGGCATAGATGAACCAAAAATATTAGGAAAAACTATATACTTTTTTGAATTAGTTAAATAATAGATTTTTGAATTACCTAGTTAATTGAACATCCTCGTTAATTATTATAGAAATTATTATAGATTTTAGAAAAATTTTGGTCGTATAAATAAAAGTAGGGTATTTTGTAAATTTTAATAAATTAGATATACTTTTACTTAATTAATTTATTACTTTTGTATATTTATCCTACTTTTATTTATACGACCAAAATTTTTATTTTAATAGATTATGCAAGAAGTCTAATATAATTATTTATATATATTTATTAAAAAATTTTCTTTATTAAAGTATTTTTTCAAAAAATTATATATAAAAAATTAAGTTTTAAACTTAATTTTTTATTTTTAATATTTAATTTCGCCAGTTTTAGAATTTATGTTTGGTGTTTTTGGTTCGTCTATGCCGTCTCAACGATAAACTGATTTAATATAATTATTATTTTCAACTCATAATTGTGTAAAACCAGTAAATCCTGATTTATATACATATAAATTAATTGGTCGTATATCTAAATAACTTCCTAAATTTAAAGAATATTGGTTGCCTAAATTATCAATTGTTTTTGTAGATGTATCATTTTTAAATTTAATAATTCTTCAATCAGCTTTTTTATTACCACGCCATATTACGACATATCATTTATTATCAAATTTGCTAAAGGGGCTTTCTTGTGAATGCATTCATTCAAATTTATTGCCGTTTATAATTTTGCTGTTTTCTGCTTTTAATTTTGCTAACTCTTCTGATGTTAATTGATTATTATCACAACCAATTAAATTACTACTTCCGCTAGTAATTAAAATAATTGTTCCTAAAAAACTTAATATTTTTTTCATTTTTCTATTCTTCTTCAATTATAAAATAACTGCCCATAGTATTTGCAATAATTTTTCATCCGTGATTAGGATTAGATAAAAAATGATTATTTATTTCGTTAAAATGATTGTAAGGAATATTGATTAGAGTATTAATATCATCATTAATTGATCCGCCTCAACCACTATGGTCTTCTCTGTTAAAATTAGTAATTTCTGATTTTATTTTATTTTTAAATTCTTGATAATTATTTGAATTTTTTTGATAAATTTGTTTAATTTTATTTCATTCATTGATATTAATATCTAATTTTAATTGATCATTAGCTAAAAATTTATAGTATTTTTCAATTTCATTATATTGATTATGTGATTCATGTTTAACTATTGTATGATCAGAATTAATTCATCAAAGAATAGCATTTCCTGCAATTACTAATCCCCCAATTACTAATGATAAACCTAAAGTTTCGGGAGCTAATGCTGCCGCAGTACCAGCTTCTGTTCCAATAACCGCCCCTTCAGCGGCCACAATTGCGGATCCTTCTGTAACTGATAAAGTTTCAGCCGCCGTTAAACCTTCTGCTACAGTACTTTCTGATAAAAATGGAGTCATTTCTACTGCTTCCCCTGTTTCTGATGAAACAACAGTACGAGTGGTTGATAAACTATTTTTGATATAATTAGCAGTAGTTGATAAACCTTTTATTGGTGATATTCCGGTCATTTTTGAAATACCTAAAATTCCAGCACCAGAAATTCCGCTAGAAGTAAGCCCCAAACCAACATCTCTTAATTTATATTTAAATGCTTTTTGTTCATTTTCGGGTAATGATTGATAATGTTGATTGATTTCATTTAATTTTTGTTGTTTTTCTTCTTTTGAAAGAGCGTTATATTTATTTATCGCTTTTTTAATTGTTGTTTCTTGTGAATTTGCAATATTTATTTTTATTGGTTTATTTACAGATAAATTTGTATTATTATTTACGGTAGGTTTATTTAGAATTGTTATATTTGTTTTTGGTTTTTCTGCTTCTGTTAATTTTTTTTGTTTTTGTATATCTGTATTTTTTTCTTGTGAATTTATAATATTTTCTTCATTTGTATTTTGTAACAAAATAAAATTATAATGATTTTCATTTACATGAAATATTTGTAAGTTTGCATTTGGATTATTTGTTTCAAATATGTTTCTATTATTTACATTAATATTAGAACCTAGCAAATTACCAATCGCTAAAATTTCAAGTTGTCCACCCCACGATGAGGATTGTCTCATTCTTTCTAAGTAATTATTAATATTAATTTCATTTTCGCTTATCTGAATTGCACTGCGAAAAGTTTCAATCTGATTTATCTGTGAATTTATTTGTGTTGGGTTGTCTAAATTACCCCCCATATAATCAACAACACGATTACGAAAAACATTTGTTACTAAATTATTTGCTATTTGATTTTGATATCATAATTGATTTAAATTTCTATTATTTTCTAAATCATATTGCTTTAATAATTTTTGAATAAGTTGTAAATATTTTAAATTTTTTTCACCAAATAATTGGATAAACCGGTTTTTAAATTCTTCATTATTATTTCTAGCTGGCAATAAATAAGCTGTTGTTACAGATCAAAACAAACAACTATTATCTGATGGTACATTATATCTTTGATTTGTAATATTTATTTTTTTACTTCCAACAAAAATTGTACTATCGCTACCATCATTGATATTAAAGTTAGCGTGGGAACTTTGAATTATACTTTTAACTTCTTCTTGTTTACTAATGGTAAATGTTATTTTCATTTGATAATCATTATAAACACTCTGATCAGTTAATTCAATAATTGCAGTAGTATCAGTAATGTTATTATCTTGTATTTTAACTTGATTAATATCTACATTAGAATTTAATTCTTTAACACGATTTAAAATTGTCTGTGAATTATTATTTGATATTTCTCCTAACTCAGTTTGTTTAATAACATCTGACAATTCAATTTTTAATAATGTTTCTAATTCTTTATCTATTTGTTTTAAATTATTTTTAATTTTTGTTTTTTCTTCTTCATTTTTTGTTTTTTCTAATTTTTTATTTAATGATTCTATTTTATTTTTTAAATTATGAAAATTTTCTAAAAAATTTTTAATTTCTATGTAGTTATTATTTTTTGCAAGGTCTAAAACATTATCGCCATTATTATTTTTAATATTAACATCAGCACCGTTGTCAATTAATAATTTGATAATATCTAAATATTTTTTTAATATTGCTAGCATTAAAATAGTATTACCATTTTTTTTAGATTTATAATTGATTTCAGCACCGTTGTCAACTAATAATTTTACAATTTCTAGATTACCACAACGTACCGCAATAGTTAATGGTGTATTACTTTTTTTATCTTGATAATTTACATCAGCCCCTTTTTCTATTAATAATTTTACAATTTCTAAAAGACCATGAACATTATTATAACCTATTATTTCATTTAAAAGGGCGTTATCATCACCAATTGCAATATTAATATCAGCACCATTATTAATTAATAATTTAACAATATCAAAATTATTTAACATTACTGCATAATATAAAGCTGTATTATTATCATTATTTTTAATATTAACATCAGCACCATTATTAATTAATAATTTAACAATATCAAAATTATTAACGATTACAGCAATTATTAAAGGCACTTTTTTATTTAAATGACTAAAGCCATTTATTAATTTTGGTTCTAATATAATTAATAATTTAGTCATTTCGAAATTATTTTCAAGAATACAAACAGATAAAAAACAACTTTCACTATAGGTAATATTAATTTTGATTCCGAATTGAGAAATTATTAATGATGAATCAAAATCTTCATTTATATTTAATAAATATTTTTTTATTTTTTTATTTTTGTCTTTTATTTTATTATTTATTTTTTTATTACTATATAAAATTTTTTTAAAATGTTCTAATAAATCAATTTTTATTTCGATAAAACTTACATTTCTTTCTTTATTAAATAGTTTTATAATTTCTTTTATTTTTCCATCTTCATTTTCTTTTTCTAATATTTTATTAATATCATCTTGATTTTTATAATAAAATTCTATAATTTTTTTGTTTTTTATCAATTCGTTTCAAATTTCTAATCTAAATTTATTTAATTGTTCTGAATATTTTTTTCAATCACCTCTTAATTGAGAGATATAATTTTTTCAATTTATTTTTTGATTATAGTTAAATATTTTTTCTTGAATATTATTTAATATATTTTGGATTTCAGATATGATTTTTTTTAATTCATCAACACTTTTAATTTTTGAAAAAATTTCTAATGTTTTTTCGTCACATTGAAACCGCATTGCTTCACTTGTAACAAAAATCAATCTTACCAAATCATCTTTTATTGTTTGATTTTCTTGTTTATTATTATCATAATTTGTTAAATTTTCAATTGCATTATTTAAAGTATTTTTCGAAATAATAATATCTTTTCCCCTAGTTGGTTTGTCTTTTTCTTTTATTAAAACATCTAATCCGTCTTCTGAATATGCTCCTGTATAATTTAAATTATTTTTTTGACAATTATATTTTTCTGTTACTTTTGTATTTAGCGTTTTAGTTTTTATTTCCTCGGTTTTTAAACCTTCGCCTTGTAAATTTTTAATTTTATTTTCTAAATATTTTTTATCATTATTATAATTTATTGCAGGAATAGGTATAAATATTTCTTCTTTTAATTTTTCTATTTTTCTATTTTTTTCCTCAATTTGTTGTTTAATTTTTGTTTTTCTTCCTTCAATTAATTCTTTATTTAATTTATTTAAATCTTTTGCTTTATTAATTTCTTCTTTAATTAATTTGTTAATATTTTTGATATTGTTTTCAATTTTCTTTATTTCTTCTGTATTTTTTTCAAGTTTTACTTGCTCTTTTAATTTATCTAATTCTTTTAATTTATTAATTTTTTCCTTAATTTCTCATTCTAAGTTTTCTTTTTCGGTTTTATCTTTGTTTTTTTCTTTGATTAATTTATTAAGTTTTTCTAAATCAGTTTTTATTTTTTCTAGTTCAGTAATTTCATTTTGATTATTTTGTTTTATTTTTTCTAAAAGTTTATCATCAAAATAAAAATATTGATTCTGATTATTAATAAATCCTAATAAATAAAAGTTATTTAAATTAATTACTAATTTTATACTTTTATTATCACTATTTTTTAATGTTAATATTAATATTTTATTTTTATTATTTTGTTGTTTTTTAATTCAATTAGCCATTTTGGGCTCTAATTCTTCTAATTTAGAAATAATTGTTTTATTATCAAGCTCTTTACTTATAAGTCCACCCATGTTGATACTTCTTAATGGGTCAATATAATTTTCATCAATAAGTTCCTGTAACATTTTTTGAATATTATCAGAATAATTTTCATTTAAAGTAATTTCTTTTTCAATAATGTCAACTTTATTATTTGAAGTTGTTGATAATTCAGAGTTTTGATAATATTGCGTTTTTGGAGTAGTTGATATATTTTCATTATTTTGTCTTTTTTTAATATTGTGTTTTCTATTTGGTGCAGCCGCAATGACTGACGGTATTGCATTTCCAGTTACCAAAATTGTTCCTAATAACCCTAAAATTTTTTTCATATTATTTATTTCCTTTCTTCCTCCTTGAATTTTTTTTCAATTTCTATTGACATTATATATATATATATATATATATACAAGCACTTTTAAGGTCGCATGTAAAAAATAAGGGTTTTATAAAAACAATAAAAAATATCCTTAATTTATATTAAACTAAATAACATTTAAAAATAAAAACCCTTATTTTTTACATGCGACCATAATTTTTTATTTCTGTTGCAAAGGCCTACAAGCGGAATATGCCGGAGTAGCAGCGTTGACTTCGTTTGGTCGTTTTTTTTATTTTTTAATGCAATTCAGTTGTCATTATTAAATGATGCATATGCTAATATTCAATATTTTGTTAATATTGAGGATGGTGTTCTTAACCAATTATTGGATTACATGTTTATGGTGTAACATCGGCCAGCACAACTTTACTACCAGTTGAGCAATTATTGGAATGAATCAGAACTAGTGATATTTATAAATAATTATCGAAAGGGAATGTTACTGTCGCAATTTTTAGTTCAGCACGAGTAACTGATTAATTTAACTTTTTATTTTACGACAGCATTACAAAAGCTTAGGTTTTATAAAAAATATAAATAAAATAATTAAATAACTTCTTAAAAGGTTGATTTATCGGTGTTTTAGAAATATATTTAAAATAAAGAATAATTTTTATACCAAAACCTAATTTTTTTATTACTACCGCTTTTAATAAGTTATGTTTTAAAAACAAAAGCACGATATTTTTGACATCTTATTTGCCATGTTTAACTTAATATTAAATATTTTTTAATAAAGTAAATTTATTTACTAATTTGTAATTTTATGATATTATTAAAAAAGATTAGGTTTTATAAAAAATATAAATAAAATAATTAGATAACTTTTTAAAAAGTTTATTTATGATTGTTTTAAAAATATATTTAAAATAAAGAATAATTTTTATACCAAAACCTAAACTTTTTTCTTAATACCATTTTTATTTTAATTATTTGTTAAAACAACTTATAATATATTAAAATAAAATAGAAAAAAGAGAGGAAATTTATAATGTCATTACAATATAAGCGAGTTTTGCTAAAATTATCTGGTGAAGCATTGGGTAATTATAATGATTTATATGATGCGAAAAAAATTTATGATATTTCAAAACAAATTGTTAAATTACAAAAAGAAGGATTACAAATTGCTATTGTTGTTGGAGGTGGTAATATTTGGCGCGGTAATCGTGCTGACACAATCAAAATGAATCCAATTAGTGCAGATTATATGGGGATGTTAGCAACAGTAATGAATGCTTTAGCATTAGAGGCTGTATTAAAAAATAAAGGTAGTCAGAATGTTGTTGTAACTTCAAAAATTCAGGTTCCGGAAGTTGCTTCACCATATTTGTTTAAAAAAGCAAAAGCTGCTTTAGAAAAAGGGGCAATTGTTATTATGGCCGGAGGAACTGGACAACCAAAGTTTACAACTGATACAGCGGCAACAATTAGAGCAATTGAAATTGATGCAGATGTTATGTTAATGGCAAAAAATGGGGTTGATGGTATTTATGATAAAGATCCGCGCCATAACACTGATGCAGTTCGCTTTGATAATATTAGTTTAAATGAATTGCAAAAAAAACAATTAAAAGTCATGGATTTAACAGCATCTAGTTTAGCAATGGAAGATGATATTAAAATCGTTGTTTTTGATATTAATGAACCAGATAATATTTATAAGGCAGCACATGGTAATGCGCGTTCAACAATTGTTACAGGGGGTAAAAAATAAATGTCGCAAGAAATTATTAATCAAACAAAAGAAAAAATGGAAAAAGTAATCGTTTCATTTGGAAATGAATTAATTAAAATCCATACTGGTCGTGCCAACCCAAATATGTTATCACATATTATGATTGATTATTATGGAACACTAACACCGATTCAACAATTGGCTAATATTATGGTGTCAGAAGCACGACAATTAGTTATTAAACCATATGATCGTTCAATTATTAATTTAATTATAACAGCAATTAATAAAGCATATTTAGGTTTAACACCAAATTCAGAAGCGGATTTAATTCGGTTAAATATTCCTCCTCTAACTGAAGAAAGTCGTAAAATGTTGGTTAAAGAAATGTGAAAAGCTAGTGAACAGTTTAAAGTAGCAATTCGAAATGAAAGGCGAGATAGTAATGAGCACATTAAAAAAGATTATGAATTAACTGAAGATGATAAAAAATACTATGGAGGAGAAGTTCAAAAATTAACAAACCAATTTATTAAAAAAATTGATGAAAAATCGGCTCTAAAAGAAAAAGAGTTAATGGAAGTTTAAAACTTTCATTTTTTTATGAATATCGGTATAATTAACAAAATAGGGAAAAAGAACATAAGAGATGAAAATACCACAATATATTTCAATTATTTTAGATGGTAATGGTCGTTAGGTAACTAATCAAGGTTTAGAACGAACAGCCCGGCCGCGAATAATGGGCAAAAAGGATTAAAGGTCGCATTAAAATCAAGCGCTATTGGTGTTAAGTATTTAACTATTTATTGTTTTTAAAATGAAAATTTAAAACGAAGTGCATGAGAAGTTGCATATTTAATCGCGACGCCAGAGCGATTATTAAATAATAAACAAGTTAATAATTTTAAGAATGAAAATATTTTTTTAAAAAATATTGTTCGGCACACAAAAATGCCACTCAAAACATTAGCAGCAATTGACAATGGTATTTTACGAACAAAAGATAATAATGGAATGTTTTTAATATTTACTTTTGACTATGGAGACATTGAAGAATTATTAACATCAATTAATAAAATGATAATTGAAAAATTAGCAACTGTTTATAAAAAAACATTATTTTAACATTTATATACAGCAGATTTGCCAGATGTTGATTTAATGATTCGATGTGGTGGTAAACAAATTTTAAATAATTTTTTTATTATTACAAAATCGTTATACTGAATTATATTTTACCAAAGCATTTGGAACATAATTTTATGAAAATGCTTTAACTTAAGAAATATTCTATTATAATAATAGAAATAGAAGATTTGGAGGAATTGAAAGTGATAAAAAATCAGGAAGATAATGTTCTTTTTAATGAAAATGAAAAATCAATAGGAGATGATAATTTAACAAATAAATTTTCAAAAAGTAAGGAAAATAAAGGTATTTTTCAAAAAAAATATATTGCTCGTCATATTACATTTTATTTGTTATTAGTCTTTTTGGGTTTATATTTATTCACAGGGGCAATTGCAACAGAATGACACGGTAATGTTATACATATTGAAATTAATAATTATGTTTTTATTGTAATTAATGCTGTTATTTTAGGTTTAGTTAACTATGAAATTTTGCGGTTAGTTTGAGGAACAAAGTGACCGATTTATACGCAAGTCATTACATATTTATTAATAATTTTTTTATTTTTGTTTCCAGCTGAATCAATCGCGACAGAATATGGTGGAATTGGTTCAATTAATTACCTATTTTATACATTATTAAATTGAAATTGATTAAAACCGTGAATTATTTTTATTATTTATTTATGTGCGATTTTAGGATATTATTGTTTAGTATTTAGTTCAAAAGAAATTACTTTTGGTAAAATGACATTAGTTTTAATTTTTACCTTATATTTAACTTTTGCTTTAAAAGCAATGAATAAATTTATGTTAAATCCTACCTATGGTTGAAGTAGCGTGGTGTGATTAGTATTAATTATTATTTTAACTGATACTTTTGCTTTTGTTGGCGGTTTTACTTATGGAAAACATAAATTAGCGCCAACAATATCCCCAAACAAAACATGAGAAGGTGCTGTAATGGGAACAATCTTAGCGGCATGAATTGCAATTACTTATGCTATTTTAATGTTTAATTTTGCAACTAGTAATCATTGGATTTTTAACTTTTTCTCAAATGATAATGATCAAAATGTAATGCGTTATGTAATTTATGTTCTGTTAGCTTTTGTATTAAGCATTTTGTCACAATTAGGGGATTTATCATTTTCATTAATTAAACGTCGTTATAATATTAAAGATTTTAGTAATTTATTGCCTGGCCATGGTGGTATTTTAGATCGTTTGGATTCGTTTTCGTTAGTCTTTTTTGTAATGTTTATTATTTCAAATATAGTGTTACAAAGATAATTTATGATGCGAAATATTATTATTTTTGGTGCGTCTGGAAATATTGGTCAACAATCGTTACAAATTATTGAATCAAATCCAAATGATTTTCAAATTACCGCCGTTAGTATTTATCATAATATTTCAGTTCTAATTAATATTTTAGATAAACATCGCACAATTATGATTGTTCATATTGGTGACGAAACACAACAAGCTATTTTAACGGCGCAATATCCAAATATAACTTTTGTAACCGGAGAAACAGGAATTAATGTAATGTTAGCTGCTTTTCCGACAGCCCTGGTTTTAAATGCAATTAGTGGTTTTGCAGGATTGTACCCAACATTACAAACTTTATATAGTAAAAATCGTACGTTATTATTAGCAAATAAAGAATCATTAGTATTAGCAGGTGATTTAATTAACAATTTATTAGCAAAAAATAATAATCAATTATATCCAATCGATTCTGAACATTGTGCTATTTTTCAATGTTTAGAACAAATCAACACGTGTTCAGAAATTATTTTAACAGCTTCAGGAGGGACGTTTGCTAATAAAACGTTAGCTGATTTAAAAACAATTGATGAGCAACAAGCTTTGCAACATCCAACTTGAAAGATGGGACAAAATATTACCATTGATTCTTCAACAATGGTAAACAAAGGATTTGAAATTATAGAAGTTTATCATTTATTTAAAACTTCAAAAATCACTGTTATTTTACATCCACAAGCTATTTTACATTCAGCCGTACAATATGCTGATTATTCAATTATTGGACAATTATCAAAACCTTCAATGTTGCAAGTTTTAAATTATTTTTTATATTATCCAATTCGAAAAAATAGTTCGTTTTTAAAACCATTAAATTTTGAGGAATTAATAACCTTAACATTTCGAAAAGCTGATTTATCTCGTTGAAAAGCCCTACAATTAGCCTACCGTTGCTTAAATGAAAATAATTCATTAGCCATTGGTTTTAATGCGGCAAACGAAACATTACGTTCGTTTTTCTTAGCCGGAAGAATTAAATTTTATCAAATTGTTGATTATATTGAATATTTTATGAATCAAATTAAACCGCAAAAATTAGTTAATTATCGCGAAATCAAAGAATTAAATGATATTATTAAAAGAGATATTATTAATTATTTTTATGAAAAATAATATTATTCCGAATAAAAAAGTAAGGAGTTAAGAAATAAATGTCATCAGGAATGGTATTTTTAGGTTTTATAATTGGGATTATAATTTTATTAATGTTAGTTACAATTCATGAATTTGCACATTTTATTGTTGCGAAATTAGCAGGAGCGTATGTTTATGAATTTGCAATTGGTTTTGGTCCCAAAATTTTTTCTTGAGGAAAAAAAGAAACCCGTTATTCAATCCGAATTTTTCCTTTTGGAGGATATGTTTATATTGCTAGTCAATTAGTTGATCCACCAAAAGGGCATGAAGAGGAGGAAGTTCCTGAAGAACGAAAAATGGAAAATATTGCAAAATGAAAACGATTAATTTTTATTGTCGCGGGTGCTTTAATGAATTTTTTTATTGCTGTTTTTATTTTTACCACAACTTTTGCGGCATTAAGTTATAAACCATCTGATATGACACATTGAAGAGCTAAGTATGATATAAATAGTACGGCATATTATGCTATAAAAACAAGTGTTCAAAATGTTGATCAAGATATTGTGATTTTAGATTATTGATTAGGTCCTAATATTGAAAAACTTAAAGTAGCACAAAAATATTATTGTGTTAATAAGGAAGATAAACCAGACAATAAGGATAATCATATTTTAGCAAGTCATTTGGGGAAAGTAGATAATATTCCAACTTATCAAACAACAGTTTTTAATTTTATTAAAAATTTAAAACAACAATATGATAATAGTAATAACAATGAAAAAATTCATTATATTACTCTTGCTTTTGCTCGTGTAAATAGTAAACAAGAAGTTACAACTGCTTTGGATGGTTTATTTCAAACTGAACCAGTTAAGTTAACAGAAGCCAACAATACTTATACAATCGGAATTAGAGCCCCTGATCGTCATTTTGTTTCAACTGCGCAAGCATATGGATATGGTTGATGAGAAACATTTAGACAATCAGTAACAATTTTAAAATCATTTGGATTATTATTTACTGGTCAGTGAGGACAATTATCTGGTCCAGTTGGAATTGCAAGAACAGTTTCTTCAATGTTAACAGAAGGACCGGCTATTTTCTTTATTTATGTGGCAATGCTATCTGCTAATTTATTTGTTTTAAACTTAATTCCAATTCCGCCCTTAGATGGATACAAGTTTTTTGAAACATCAATTGAAGGAATGATTGATGGAATAAAAAGTTTAAATGGTCGAGTAAGGATTTGAAAAAAACGCCATTATCCAGCGCAACAAAAAGCATTATTAGAAGAATATAAAGCAAAAGAGCAAAAATGACAGTTACCACATAAGGTAAAGATTATTATTAATGTAACGGGGGCAATAGTCTTTATTTTATTATTTATTGGAATAACAATTAAAGATTTCTTTTTTTAAGCAGAAAATCTAGGCGGGGATTAGATGATTGACCAACAATTGATAAAACTATTTACAGCAAATGATTTAGAATTTACTGGAAATTATTTTGATGATGCTAAATTAATTAAAGCAGAATATAGTACTAGTGAAGGTTTTTTTCGTATTGTGATTGAAATTAATGATTTTTTACCGCTAGAAGTTTTGCTAAAATTAGAACAAACTTTATTAGAAAATAAAACATTACCAACAAAGATTTCTTTACGGGTTCGAAAAGAACAATACGAATTAGAAACTATTTTTAGTTATTTAGAATATATTCGATTAAATAAATCGGAATTAAAAAAAAGTTTTTTTAGTAAATTATCACCAGAACGTTTTGCTTTAACTGATAATATTTTAAAAATTACTGTTCATTCAGAAAGTGAACAAAAATTAGTTGGTGAGCATTGTAATTATTATCAAAAAAAACTTCGTCGCTATGGTTTTGGTCATTTACAATTAGATCCAGTGATTGATTTACGAGAAAATAATATTTTAGAAATTAATGAACAAGAAATAATTAAATATCAAGAAACAGCGCAAAAAACAGAACAGTTAATTTCTAAACCGGCAAATGGGACTAATAAATTTCGAAGAGAATTAAATAGTTATTCTAGGGTAAAAAATGGAAAAGTAAGTTATGAACGATTAATTGATATTGAACAAGATGCCATGAATGTGACAATTTATGGAAAAATTTTAAGTAAAGAAAGAAAATTAATTTCAACAAAAAAATTTATTTATGTAATAACAATTACTGATTATAGTGATACAATTGGCGCAAAATTTTTTACTAGAACAGAACAACCGGATGATTTTATTGAAAAATTAAAAACGAATGAATGAGTTAGTCTTTTTGGTGATATTCAGTATGATACTTATGCTAATGAACAAAAGTTTTTTATTAAAAAAATTTTTCTTTTAGGGCACGAAGATTTATATCGCGAAGATAATGCTCCTGAAAAACGCGTGGAGTTACATCTACATACTAAAATGAGTGTTATGGATGGGGTAACAGATCTTGCGATGCTTTTTAAAACATTAGTACATTGAAATCATAAAGCAATTGCTTTTACTGACCATTTAAATGTTCAAGCTTATCCAGAAATTTATAATCTTAATAAGAAATATCCCGATGTTAAAGTTATTTATGGTGTTGAAGCGGATGTTTTAGATAATAAAGTCTGATATATTAAAAACCCGCATCATCATAATTTATGAACTGCAAAATATGTTATTTTTGACTTAGAAACAACTGGCTTAAGTAGTGGTTATGATGAAATCATTGAATTTGGAGCGGTTATTATGGATGGTATTAGTGGTGAACGTCAAATAATTAATCATTTGTTTAAACCATCCGTTAAGTTATCATCATTTACAACTGAATTAACAGGAATTACAGATGAATTATTAGCGGATAAACCAACTTTTATTGAATCAATTGACCAAATTTTAGAATATTTTAAGGATGCAATTTTAATTGCACATAATGCTGATTTTGACCTTGGTTTTATTCAATCGTGGTTAAAAAAAGCTAGACGCTCAGAAATTAATAACACAGTAATTGATACTTTACAATTATCACGGATTTTAGAACCGCATTTGAAAAATTATCGGTTAGGAACAATTGCTCGTTCTTATAATGTTATTTATAACGAAGAAGTTGCTCACCGTGGTGATTATGATGCAATTGTTTTAACGAACATCTATGAGCATCAGCTACAGAAAATGATTAATACTTATAGTATTGAGTTTGATGATGATATTGATAAAATTCATGACCCTGCTGTTTATAAAAAACTGCGACCAAAACATATGATAATTTTAGCAAAAAATCAGGTGGGTTTATTAGAATTATTTAAATTAATAACTGCTGCGCATACTAAATATTTTTATTCATCACCAAAATTATTACGAAGTGTAATTGAACAACATCGTAGTAATTTATTGATTGGGTCATCATGTGTTAATGGTGATGTTTTTGAAGTGGCACGAAATAAAGATCTATCGGAATTATCAGAAACAATTAAGTTTTATGATTATGTTGAAATTCAACCTCCTGGCGTATATAAACATTTAGTTCAAATGGGTGATTTGTCAGAAGAACGATTATTAACAGTAATTAAAGATATTATTTTTACAGCAAAAAAATTAAATAAATTAGTTGTTGCTACTGGTGATGTGCACTATCTTAACCCAGAAGATAAAATTTTCCGTGAAGTTTATATTAATACAAAGGGAATTGGCGGACGTCCACATCCTTTATATGATTATAAACAACGAGTAACTGATAATCCTGATCAGTTTTTAAGAACAACAATGGAAATGATGAACGAATTTAATTTTTTAAATGATGATGAATTAATTTATGAAATTGTAGTAACAAATCCAAATTTAATTGCTGACCGAATTGAAAAAATTAAAATTATTAAAGATAAATTATATACTCCTAAAATTGAGGGTAGTGATCAATTATTAAAAGAATTATGTTATAAAAATGCTTATAAAATTTATGGTAATCAATTGCCAGAAATTGTTGCATCACGCCTAGAACGTGAATTAAATGCTATTATTAAGCATGGTTTTTCCGTTATTTACTGAATTGCACATAAATTAGTTGATAAATCATTGCAAGATGGTTATTTAGTTGGGTCGCGGGGCAGTGTTGGTAGTAGTTTTGTTGCAACAATGAGTAATATTACTGAAGTAAATCCATTGCAGCCACATTATTTATGTTCTTACTGTATTTATAGTGAATTTATTGTTGATGGCTCAGTTAAGTGTGGATATGATTTACCGGCTCGTAATTGTCCAAAGTGTCAAAAACCATTAAAAGGGGAGGGGCATGATATTCCCTTTGAAACATTTTTAGGGTTTGAAGCTGATAAAGTTCCGGATATTGATTTAAACTTTTCGGGAGAATATCAACCAATTGCGCATGACTTTACTAAAGAAATGTTTGGAGAGCGTAGTGTTTATCGCGCAGGAACAATTTCAACGGTGGCAGAAAAAACTGCATATGGTTATGTTAAAGGTTATTTTGAAAGTAAAAATATTTTACATTTAAAACGTCGAGCAGAATTAGAACGAATCGCAAAAGGTTGCGAGGGAGTTAAACGAACAACCGGACAACATCCAGGCGGAATTGTTGTTATTCCAAATGAATATGAAGTTGAAGCATTTACACCAGTTAATTTTCCTGCTGATGATATCAAATCAAATTGATTAACAACTCATTTTGATTTCCACGCAATTCATGATAATGTTTTAAAGTTAGATATTTTAGGTCATGTTGACCCAACCGCTTTGTGAATGCTGCAAGATTTAACGGGAGTGGAACCAAAAAAAATTCCAACAAATGATGAAGCAGTTTTAAGTCTTTTTCGAAGTTTGGATGTTTTAAACATTAAACCAGAAGATATTGATGGCGAAAAAACTGGTGCAATCGGTATTCCTGAATTTGGTACTTTTTTTGTTCGTAAGATGTTATTAGAAACAAAACCAACTTCATTTGCAGATTTAGTCCAAATTTCAGGATTGTCACACGGAACAGATGTTTGAATTGGTAATGCCCAAGAATTAATTTTAAATCAAAATATTAGTATTTCAGAAGTAATTGGGTGTCGTGATGATATTATGGTTAATTTAATTTATAAAGGGTTGTCTGCTCAAAGTGCTTTTAAGATTATGGAAGATGTTAGGAAGGGAAAGGGTATAACAAATGAAAATGAACAATTAATGCGAGATAATAATGTTGAACAATGATATATTGATTCTTGTAATAAAATTAAGTATATGTTCCCAAAAGCACATGCAACAGCATATGTCTTAATGGCGTGACGAGTAGCGTGATATAAAATTAATTATCCAGTTGAATATTATGCAACATTTTTTTCAACTCGAACAGATGTTTTTGATATTAAAACAATTTTAAAAGGAGCAGAAACAATCAAACAAGTATTACGCGATATTCAAGCTCGTTTGGATAATAAATATTTTAATGCCCCCAATAAACCAACACAAAAAGAAAAAGATTTAATTCCCGTTTATGAAGTGGCGTTAGAAATGTATGCTCGAGGAATTAAAATGAGCAATATTGATTTAAAAACAAGTCGAAATAAAAATTTTACCGTTATTACAAATGAAAATAATGAAAAAATTATTTTACCGCCATTTTCTGCAATTGATGGTTTGGGCGGATCTGCTGGTGATAGTATTATTAATGCTCGCCATGAAAAACCATTTTTATCAATTGCTGATTTAAAAAAACGAACAAATATTACAAAAGCTCATTTAGAATCATTTGAAGAACTTGGAATTTTAAAAGATTTATTATTAGATGATCAAATTGCGTTTGAGTTTTAAATAAGATAATTTTTTATGATATTTTCCTTTATAATTAAAATAATTAAGAGGTAAATAAAATGGCAATTAAATCAGGTTTTGTTGCAATCGTGGGGCGACCAAATGTTGGAAAATCAACATTATTAAATACAATTTTAAATAATAAAGTAGCAATTGTAACAGCAAAGGCACAAACAACACGAAACCGCATTAAAGGGATCTATAATGATAAAGAATCACAAATTGTTTTTATGGATACCCCGGGCATTCATAAAGCTCATCATGAAATGGGTAAATTTATGAATAAAGTTGCTTTATCAGCAACAAAAGCGGCGGATGTTATTTTATTTTTAGCTCCAGCAAATGAACACATTGGTTATAATGATCGTTATATTATCAGAGCACTACAAGAGCGAGCAATTCCAATAGTTTTAGTTGTAACAAAAATTGATTTAGTTTCCAAAAGTGATTTAATGGTAAAAATTTCTGAATGAGAAAAAATTAATCATTTGACTGCTATCATTCCCGTTTCGTCCGCCAAACATAAAAATATTGAAACATTATTAATTTTATTAAAAAAAAATTTAGCAGTAGGGCCGCAATATTATCCTGATGATATGTTAACTGATCAACCGGAAATTTTTTTGATTAGTGAAATTATTCGGGAAAAAATTTTGTTGTTAACAGAAGATGAGATTCCGCATAGTGTTGCCATTTTAATTGATAAAATTGATGATCAACCGTGCCTATTAAAAATTATGGCTTCAATTTGTGTTGAACGGGATTCACAAAAAGGAATTATTATTGGGAAACAAGGCTGTTTAATCAAACAAATTGGAATGCAAGCCCGCTTAGAATTAGAACAAATTTTAGGAACAAAAATATTTTTAGAATTATTTGTTAAAGTAGTAGATAAATGACGGGATAAACCTTCAATGATTGCCCGTCTAGGTTATAACAAAGAAAGTTATTAAAATGATTAAAAAATTAACAGGAATTGCGTGAATTATTAATAACAACATTAGACAATTTATTTGAATGAGAAGATAATTTGAGTATTGTAATTTATTTTATGTTTAGTGCTTTAAAATGATGTGGATTATAATGATACTTTACGATGTGTAAACTGTGTGGCGGCAAACAACACATTAAAAAAATTAGTTTTTTTGAGGAAGGATATATCTTTGTAAAAATTGTTTATTACCAATAGATTATCTATTTCCAATTGAATTAGTGGGGGTTTTTAATGGTAATTTTCATACTAATTTTTATTTTTATAATAAGATTAATATCAAAGCCTTAATAATATTATTTAAAATGCTATGTGAGTATTATTTAACAAAAGTTTGAATATTTTCGTTTAGTATTTATGAAATAATGCGACAAAAATCAATTTATTTTAAAGAATAACATAGTATAATTGATGATAGATAAATAAGAAGGAGTTACATTAATGCAATATACATTAGAAGAAGTTGTTAATCATTTAAAAACACAGGGTTTTGTTTTTCAAGGGAGTGAAATTTATGGCGGTTTATCAAACAGCTGAGATTTTGGACCATTAGGGGTTGAATTAGAACGAAATTTAAAAAATTTATGATGACAACATTTTATTACAAAATCAAAACATAATGTTGGTATTGATAGTGCTATTTTAATGAACAATAATGTTTGAAAAGCTTCTGGACACCTTGGTAATTTTGCTGATCCATTATTAGATTGTAAAAAATGTAAAATCCGAATTCGGGCAGATAAAATGATTGAAGATAATTATTCGAAATTAAATTGTGGTGGTTGAACTAATGAACAATTAGAGACTTTTATTACCGAAAAAAATATTTTATGTCCAAATTGTCGGGGACATGATTTTACTGAAATTCGTCAGTTTGAATTAATGTTTAAAACAAACCAAGGTGTTATTGAAGATGAAAAATCAGTTGTTTATCTACGGCCAGAAACAGCACAAGGAATTTTTGTTAATTTTAAAAATGTTCAACGTTCTTTGCGAAAAAAATTACCTTTTGGTGTTGGTCAAATTGGAAAGTCATTTCGGAATGAAATTACCCCAGGAAATTTTATTTTTCGTACACGCGAATTTGAACAAATGGAATTAGAATTTTTTTATGATAGTAATGAAAAGATTGATTGATTTGAATATTGAGTTAAAGAAGTAACCAAGTTTTTAGAATTAATTAATTTAAAATCAGAAAACTATCATTTTCGCGAGCATAAAGCTAATGAGTTGGCCCATTATTCAAAACGAACTATTGATATTGAATATAAGTTTCCTTTTGGCACATGTGAATTATGAGGGATTGCCGACCGCGGGGACTATGATTTACGTTGTCATAGTAAAATGAGTAAAAATGATTTGTCATATTTAAATCAAGAAACAAATGAAAAAATTATTCCGCATGTAATTGAGCCATCTGTTGGCGTTGGGCGCTTTATTTTAGCGATTTTATATGATGCTTATAATGTTGAAAAAGTTGATAATAACGGAACAAGAATTGTTTTAAAATTAAGCCCGTTATTAGCTCCATATCAAATTGTGGTTATTCCATTAAGTAAACAATTAAACAATGATGCTTATCAACTATATGAAAAACTCTTAGGTCATTTTCAATGTACTTATGATGAAACAGGAAATATTGGAAAGCGTTATCGTCGTCAAGATGCGATTGGAACACCGTTTTGTGTAACAGTTGATTTTGACAGTCAAAAAGACCAAAAAGTTACAGTTCGCAATCGTGATACAATGAAACAAGAACGAGTGGCAATTGCTAATTTAGAAAGCTATTTTACCGCAACATTAAAATAATTAAAAGGAGTAAAAGGTATGGCATTAATTAGTAATGAAAAAATTGATTTAATTAAGTCAAAAATAAATATTGTTACCGTAATGTCAGAATATTTATCGCTTGAAAAAAGGGGTCGTAATTATTGAGCAGTTTGTCCGTTTCATCAAGATTTACATCCTTCAATGAGTATTTCACAAGAAAAGCAAATTTACCGTTGTTTTGCTTGTTCGGCTGGAGGCAATGTTTTTACTTTTTTACAAGAATATGAAAATATCAGTTTTATTGAAGCTTTAAAAAAAGTTGCGGTAATGGCCAATATTTCCTTAGATGAATTGACTACTTATCAAGAAAAACTAAAATATGATAAAAGTGAACAGTTATTTTTTGAAATTAATGCATTAGCAAGCGCTTACTTTAATAATAATTTAGAAACCAAAAAGGCTTATGATGCAAAGAAATATTTAACAAAGCGGAACATTAATAATACTGAAATTGAATTATTTCAGATTGGTTATGCTGAGAGTGGTTTTGATCATTTGTACCATTTTTTAATTAAAAAAGGATATTCAATTAATGATATTAAACAAGCGGGTTTAATTACAATTAAAAATGGTAAGGTGTATGATTATTTTAATAATCGTTTAATGTTTCCAATTAAAAATGAAGATAGTTATATTATTGGTTTTTCTGGACGAGTAATTGGGGTTACTAATCGGGTAGCAAAGTATCTTAATACTCCCGAAACAAAGATTTTTAAAAAAGAACAACTAATGTATAACATTCACCGGGCGAAGCCGTTTATTCGCCAGCAAAATAATTTAATTTTACTTGAAGGATATATGGATGTTATTAGTTTAGAAAAATTAAATCTTAAAAATACCGTTGCTTTAATGGGAACTAATTTAAGTGAGTATCATTTAAAAGAAATCAAAAGATTAACAAATGAGTGTTTAATTTTTTTAGATGGTGATAAATCTGGAATTAATGCCAGTTTAAAAGCGGCAATTAAATTATTAAGTCATAATATAAAAGTTAAAATTGTATTGAATGAGACGCAACAAGACCCTGACGAATTAGTTAATAGTGGTCGCGGGGAATTAATTCATAAAATGTTAGCAAATACCCAACATCCAATTAATTTTGCTCTTGATTATTTTCAAAATAAATTTAATTTACAATTAGCAAATGAATTAGAAGAATTTATTAATATTGTTGCACCCTTAATTAAAGCTAGTAAAAATCAATTGGAACAAGAATTAGCGGTTAATAATTTAGTTAAAATAACAGGAATATCTAAAGAAACAATTACAACAAAAATTGGGCAAATTAAAACATATCAAAAAATATTTTTTTTGCCTTTTGCATCAGAACCAATTCTTAATGGAACAAATGATAATAATTATCAGCAAAAGCCGCTACCAAGGTTCACACCACAACAAAGTAATAATGTTATAGTTAAAAATACAAAATATAAAATTAAAAATTTAAAACGATATCTTTTAGCGGAACAAAATATGGTTTTACAATTACTTGGTTCTCGTAAGGCGGCAGATTTTTACCAAAGAAAAATTGGAAATTTAAATTTTGATGGTTATCGTTTGTTAGCGAATGATATAATTACTTATTATAATGAACATTTAGGAGCAGAAAATGTTAAAATTAATATTTTGTGTGAAGAAATAAGTGATCAAAATTTAAAAAAAATATTAATGTATATTATTAATAAATCAACTATTAAAATTAAATATAATAAGAAAGAATTAGGAGACTATGCGCTCTTAATTGATGATTTTGCTAATGAAAAAGAGATTACAATGCTATGAAATAAGTTAGAAAAAGCAAGTAATCTAATTGAACAACAAGCAATTTCAATGGAAATTGACAAGTTGAATCAACGATTAAAATTTAAAAAGGGGTAGAGAGAATGGGATTATCAAAAAAAGAAGTCAGAGATATGAAATCTTTTGATGAATTTAAAGAATATATTAATAAATATTTAGAAGAAAATAACAATGATATTGAACAAGAAAAATTAATAACATTAATTAATGATAATTTTGAAGTTGATGATAATGATGTTGAAGAATATTTAGAAGAATTAGTCTCTAATGGTGTTGAATTTAGTGATATTAATTTAGAAGAGTTAGAAGAAAATGAAGTTACTAAACCAGAAAAAGTAACGAAAAAACAACCAGATGAAAAATTATGTTACAAAGTTGGTGGGATTTCAAATGAAACAAAAATTCAAGATATTATTAAAGCTTACTTTAATATTTTGGGGACAAGTAAAATTTTAACTCGCGAGGAAGAAATTAAATATGCTAAAATGTTAGAATCATCTGATCCAGAAGAAAGGCGTTTTGGGCGGGATAAATTAATTACTTCTAACCTGAAGTTAGTTGTTTCAGTTGCCCGTAAACATTTAAACCGGGGATTAGATTTCTCGGATTTAATTGAAGAAGGGAACATTGGGCTAATGAAAGCTGTTGATAAGTTTGATTATAAGCGTGGTTTTAAATTTTCAACATATGCCACATGATGAATTAGACAAGCAACAACACGGGCGATTGCCGATCAAGCACGAACAATTCGGATTCCTGTTCATATGATTGAAACAATTAATAAATTAACAAGGATTGAACGGCAATTAACACAAGAGTTAGGACGCGAACCAAGTTACAATGAAATTGCTGAAAAAATGGGGCAAGGAATGGTTGGCGAAAAAGTTCGTGAAATTAAAAGACTATCAATTGAACCAGTTTCGTTAGAAAAACCAATTGGTGATGAGGATGATACTCATTTCGGTGATTTTGTTGATGATAAAGATATTTTTACACCTGATGAATATGCTGAAAAAGAATCGTTACGAGAAGTAATTGATGAAGTTTTCCATGAAATTTTATCAGCACGAGAAGAAAAAGTAATTAGAATGAGGTTTGGACTTTTACCAACAAAGTTACGAACATTATTGCGGTTAGCAAAAGAATGTGAAGATGAAACTTTCCCTGAATTAGTTCAAACAGTTAAAGTTCTTGATATTCACTATGATACACCAATTGAAAAAGTACAAAGTAAAAAAAATGCTTTAATTGATAAACATTTATCAAAATATGATTCACCAAAAACATTAGAAGAAGTAGGAAAAGAATTTAAAGTAACGCGTGAACGAATTCGCCAAATTGAAGCAAAAACAATTCGTAAGTTTAAACCAAACCAAGCTAATTCGAAAGCAAAAGTATTAAAAGATTTTTTTAAAGGATAGGGGTTTTAAAAAATGGATAGATTATCAGAACGTTTATTATTAATTGCCAAACAAGTGAATGAAAAAGACATTATTTGCGATATTGGTACAGATCATGCAATGATTCCGATTTATTTAGCAAAAGAAAATTTAATTACCAAAGCTTATGCGTGCGACATTGCAGTACAACCATTAGCTCACGCGAAAAAAAATATTGAAAAATATCACACTAAAGAAATTATTACCCCAATTTTAGCAGATGGTTTAACAGGAGTTTCAAACATTAAGATTGATACATGTATTATTTCAGGATTAGGGAGTACAACCATTTTAACCATTTTGCAACTAGATTATGATTTAATTGATCGTTATATTTTGTGCCCCAATGATGATCCATTTTTATTACGAGAATGAATTAAAAAAAATAAGTACTTTATTGAAAAAGAATTATTAATTAAGGAAAATGATATTATTTATGATATTATTGTTATTAATAAAAATGATGGTCAAAAAGTCAAAAATAAAAAAGACTTATACTTTGGCCCCTATCTTCGCAAAGAACACAGTAAACTTTTTCAAGAGAAATGATTGTTAAAAAATGATTATTATTTAACATTGTTAAATAAGATTCCTTCAAACACTGAGCGCCATCAAGAAGTTAAAGCAAAACTAAAAATGATTAATACGGTGATATAATGTTAATTAAAAAATTATATCAAGAAATTAAAACTGATTTTTCATTGAAAGCAGCTTGTAAGTGAGATTATAGCGGCCATCAATATGGAAGCAAAAATCATTTTGTAACAAAAATTATGGTTAGTTTAGATTTAACAAGCGAAGTAATTACGGCAGCAGTTGCTAATAAAATTAATGTTATTATAACCCATCATCCTTTTTGTTTCGGAAAGAAAAAAATAATTCAACATATTCCTTACAAAAGAGCCATTATTGATCTTCTTAATAAACATCGGATAGCTGTTTATGCTTTGCACACAAATTATGATGGTTTAATGAATGAATTGATTTTACAAGAATTAAATCCGCAAAAAATCGTTCCCTTTTATGATGATTTAACAATGATTGGGTATGTCAGTTTAACGGCTGATGAAATTATTACGAAATTAAAAGCAATTTTTAAAATTACAACAGTGCAGCACAATTTATCAACGTTAGAGCAACCCATTAAAAAAGTTGCCTTAGCAGCAGGATCGGCGGGTGATGTGATTGCAAAAATTAACCAAAATATTGACCTGTTTATTGCCGGGGAAGTAAAATGAGATCAATGAGTATTAGCAAATGAAAAACAATTAGCAGTTATTTGCTTCAACCATTATATGGAAGATTTTTTTACTGCTGCTTTTTCTGGATACTTAACCCGAAAGTTTCCAACTTTAACAATAATCCCATATCATATAAAAAATATTATTAAATATCGTTAATAATATTTTGGTCGCATGTAAAAAATAATGGTTTTTTTAAATGTTATTTAGTTTAATATAAATTAATAATTTTTTTTATAAAACACTTATTTTTTACATGCGACCAATATTTTTATATTTACTCTAAATAACTAATTACTTATAACTGAATGATACCGGGTGTTGATGCCCCGCAGTAACAGCAACAAAAGTTTTATTTGCTAACCAAGTTGTTTGAATATAATTTTTATCATTAATATGATATGATTCAATCCATATTTTTTTCGCTCGTTGTAACTAATTTTAAGTTGTTACTACTTAGTTCATCGCCAACAAAAATTAAAAAGTCAATTGTTTTTTTTGTTGGAACCAAACTTAGAACGGCATTTTGTCGTTGTAATGTTGCATTACATAAATCATTTTTAAAAATAATTTCATTTGGAACAAGGATTTTATTTTTTTTCACAATTGCTTCAATATCAATTTTAGAAAGGGTTATTTGGTTTGCAATTAAAATATTTTTAGTTAGGTCAATATTAGGCAAAATGTTATCAACTTCTCTTTCTGCTGCCGCAAGATTGATGCTTGGACCAAGCGCTAACATTGCATTTGTTTCTGGATGAAAGTATTTTCCTATAAAAATAATTTGATAGTCATGTTTTGCTAAATATTCATTAATTAAATTTTTAGTAACAGTTACTCATTCACATTCAG
The DNA here is from genome assembly GCA_964019725.1 of Spiroplasma endosymbiont of Antitype chi. Lineage (GTDB taxonomy): Bacteria > Bacillota_I > Bacilli_A > Mycoplasmatales > Mycoplasmataceae > Spiroplasma. Next base: position 1,890,092 of record OZ026467.1, read on the forward strand.
TATCAACAAGTGTAATTTTTTTCTGTGCTGCGACATATTTAATTCGGCCATAACTACCATGTGCACTTAAAATCACAACAGCATTATCTTGCAAAGTTTTAATTAGTGCAAGGAGATTAAGTTTAAAATCATTGACCTGAATAACACCTAAATTAACAATTTCATCAATAATATGTTTATTATAGACAAGATAACCTAACATATAAATTTGTCGCCAAGCATATTTAACGGGGCTAATTATTTTTCTCATTTAATTGACTTTACAACACCACAAGACAATAACCACGATGTGTCAATTTTACAACTTTTATTTTTTCATCAATTTATTTTTATCTACTTTAATATAATATCGTAACTAAAAATTTTTTTTATCATTTTAAAATAATATCTCAAACTTATTTATTAATCAAACTAAATTTGATATAATTAATTCGTCTATTTTAAGTAAAAATTTTATCTTTTTCTTAAAATATTACAATTATCTTAAATAATAAATTCAATTTGGGATAAAAAATATTTAATGCAAAAAACTAATGATTAATGCTATTTTAATACTAGCAACCAACATTGGTTTTATTTCATTATGAAAGGAGATTGAGTATGCCAGTAAGCTCAAAAACTAAAAGCAAAAAAGTGCACCAGTCGAAAAAATCAGTAGCAAAAGATGCGACAGAAGAAAAATGATTATTCATTAAATCACAAGCAGTTATTGATTCAACTCCAGCCATGAAAAGATCAATCGATCATTCATTAGGATATATTTATACAAAAACAGCAGCGGATTATCGAGCAAAAGATGGAAGTGCCATTATTACTGCAATTACAGCAGAAAGATTAATTGCAGAACGTTTAGGAAAAACAGCAACTCAACGAAAAACAATTGAAGCTCAAAATAAAAAAAAAGTCACTCAAATTTTAAATTCAAAAGATAACAAAAAATCTGCTAAAAAAACAACAGCAAAAAAACATTTGAAAAAAATAGGGACAAAAAATAAATAATGTTAAAAATAACTAGATTTTCTAGTTATTTTTTTATTTAAAATTATTAAGAATATAATATAATAAAAAAAGAGTTTATATTATGAAATAATTTGGCAAGCGAAATATAACTTTAATACGAATTATTTTATTAATTATTTTAGTTTTATCGTTAGTTTTTTTGGGAATATAATATGATGGTTATTATTGATAAGAAAAAAAAGATTGTCAGTTAATATTAATGATATTAAAACATTTCATGGTAATGGTTATCAGTTAATAGGTCGCTTGGGAATTGACAAATTAATGTTATTATTATCCCAGGGATCATTTATTTGAAGATATTCAAATATTATGGTAGTAAGAAAAATGTTGATGTTTGTAGGTATAAAAAAACAAAATTCAATCTGATTATTAATTAAGTAATACAAAAAAATGATTAACAATTTTTCTTTTTAGAAAAATTGTTTAATTTATTTAATTGTTTTTATTTTTAATTTTTATAAAATCTCAACTTTTGTAATGCTATCATAATTTGTGTTATAAAACCGATTTTTATAAGAATAATACATTTTAAAATCTAATGATTTATATTTATTAGAAAAATAAAAATATCGTGGGTAAATTTTAAAACAATTATTGGCTAATAAATCATATTTTTTATTATATCCTTGTATATAAAAGTATTATTTTATAAATCAAAAATTGTTAGTAAATAATCATTATAAAAATTTTGTTAAACTGTAAACATACTATTTAATAATTTTTAAAATTGATTTTTATTAGTATTTTTTTAATTAATTAAAACATCTTTAAAATTAGTTAATTTTAAACCAAAAAAATTAATTAAGACAGTATCATATTGTAAATTATCAATATAACCAATTTCAATAAAATTACTACGATTTTGAAACACGGTCGCCAAAACGTATTAAAAAAAGCTTTTAAAAATTTATTAATATCAATTTGTTTTTTTATTTTTTAATAATATCTAATATTTCCATTTTATAAATATGAATTAGTATTTGCAACAAAGTTAAAGATATTATTTTTTTTCATAAAAGTAAAAAAAACTAATTTATCTTTTTGTTTTTTAACAGATTCATCAGCATATTTTCAATTATGAAATAATTCTAAATTACCAGCAATAATATTATTATCTTTATCAATTGTTAAAATAATTCGATAAATTTATTTAAAACTTTCTTTCATAAACTTTCATTAACAATTTAAAAATCAAAAATTATTATTTGTGTTCCAACAATATAAATATCATAATTGGGATTACCCCCTTGCTTAATTCTAATATTTTCTTGAAAAATAACATCTAAATATTGATTTAAAAAATTTTTAACTTTATTTTAATTTTCAAAACTTCAATCTGTAATTTAACCATTATTAGAATTAATTGTTGGTATTTGCGATTCCCCAACATTATCTCAACAATAAATTAATTTTATTGTTGAATTATTAAAATAAGCATAATTTCCATTATTTAAAATAATAATTCAAATTCATTCGTTTAATTGTTTTATATTATTACAATTATTTTTTTTTGCTAAATATTTATTAAATCCATATGTATCAGATTCAATAAAAAAGTATCATTTATTATTTAACTTTTTAAATTAATTTTCAAATTTATATCTATCTTTTTGTCAATTAATATCAATTAATTTTTAATTATCTACAATTAAATTAACTTTTTGTAAATAATTGATATTTGTTTTTAATTTATTTAACATTTTCGTTAAATTATATTTAATTGTAAAAAAGTAAACAAAATTTGTTAATTTTTTTAAAAATTGTTTTTTATCAACATAATAAAATTTATGTATTATATACCACACACATTTTGGATATTGCAATAAAACAAAGAAAAAATAATAAAATATATAATTTAAAATATAAAAACATTATTAAAAATGATACATATATAAATAAAAAATTATAAAATTAACACACTAAAAAATAGTTTAAATAAAACTTTATAAATTTAAAATTATTTAGTTAAATTAGTTAAAAATTTAAATGGTGTCTGAAAATTCAAAGATTTATGCACTATTTCAAAATTATAAAAGTAATAATAATCATTTAGTTTATTTTGTAAACCAGCTGCATCCAATATTTTTTCATCAAATACAAATAACTTAGTATAATTTTGATGAAATATTTCAATTTTACCGTTTGACTGCGGAGAACGAACAGGTGTTGTTTTATGTAAAATATTTTTATCTGTTAAAAATTGAGTAAAAGTAGTTTCTTTAACGCTACTTTTTTGATTATTCCGATTACTATTAATAAATTCAGAACCGTTATCAGTTCTAATTCGTGTTAATTTAATACCAAATATTTTTTTAAAATCACTGATTGCTCTTTTAACGGCATCGATAGCATTCTCAGTGCATAATTTATCATAAATATAACCAAATACTCCTATCATTCTTTCATCAATAAAATCATAAACATAATACTTTTTATCAACTTGAAATTTACTTGGCATAAAATATTTAGAATCAATTTGTAATAATCCTAATTCTTTAACTTCATATCTTGGATGTTTTCTTTTAATTTCTTTAATTTTATTTTTTATTTTTAGTCAACGCTTATCTTTTTTAAGTCAACGAAAAAATGTTTTTAAATTTTTTGGTGCTTTATTTTTTAATTCTTTGCCATGAATTAATTTTTTTAAATTATGAAATAACTATAAAACACCACCAGCACGTTTATCAGAATATTCAAAATATAAATCACAGATATTCTCGCGAACATAATTACTATATTGATAATTAATATTATTATGAACTGTTGATTTTAATAATAAATCTTCAAAATTATTATTTGAATATGCAATTAAAATTTTATTTGCCCAATAATAAAAAGTTGAAAATTTATTTTTAAAATATTTTTAATCAAATCTTTTAATAACAACTTAGTTTCAAGAAAAAATTCCTTACATAAATTAATATATGCAAATATTTTCTTTTTTATTCTTTTATAATATTTATTTTGATAATTTTTACTTAAAAAATCTTGAAATTTTGCTTGTAAGTCGCTTAAATTAAAATCATTAATAATATATTTCATTAATTCACTTCAGTTTTTTAAAAAAAATAATTATAGTATAGTTATATCATTTAAAATAATTTTTATAAAAATTCAAACTTTTTTAAACAATCATAATAAATAAATATCGTTTATAAAATGTACTTAAAAATGCTTATATATATAATGTCAATAAAATTTGATAAAAAAAGAAGGAACAAATATGAAAAAATTACTTAGTATTTTAGGAGGAATTGGATTAACAGCAACAAGTACAACAAGTTTAATTGCTTGTGATAAACCTAAACCAAATAATAATAGCGAAAACGGGAGTAATAAACCAGAACCTTGAAACCCACAACAACCACCAGAAAATAGTAATTGAAAATTAATTACTGATAAATATATTCCAAGAGATACTGGATGATATATTATTATTTATAAATGATTTGGAGAATTTAATATTATTAAAGTAAATAGTTTAGAAAAATACGGAAGCAATATTAATGAGATTATATGTTCTTCATTAAATGATTATAAAAATATTACTATTTATAAATGAAAATTAAATACTGAACCTACTGATTTACAAATCCCAACAATTAATTTCAATACTGGTAAAATTACAGATTGAAAAGGTTAAAAGGAACTATTATTAAGTTCCTTTTTAAATTAATCGCATAAATTTAATAAATATAATTAATAAAAATAAATTAGTTATTATACTATACAATGTGGGACTAAATTTTCATACTTCGAATGTTTGACTAAAAAAACTATAAATTGTTTGAAAAATCTTACCAACACCGCCAGCTAATTCGTTTACTTGTTTTATACTGGGGATATTATTAACGATTCAAATTGCCGCATTTCTGATATGACACGCTAAATTATATCAACTACAACTTTCATATTGGGCTTGTCATAATTGACTATCGGGAAAATAATCCGCCATTATTAATTTCTTGTCAATTATAAATTCCAAAATTAAAATAATAATAACGATACATATCATTTTCTTTTTGGGCTTGTAATTCAAAAACATTATAACCGTTTTTTTGTTCTTCCATTTTCCTATATTTTAAACCATATTTGTTTTTTAAAGTTCCTTCAAAAGAATAACCCTCATTTTGATTAATATTATAATTATTTACAACTTAAAAATCATAATTAAATACATCTCCATAATTTGTGTTATAAAACCGATTTTTATAAGCAGAATGCATTTTAAAATCTAATGATTTATATTTATCAGAAAAATAAAAATAACGCGGATAAATTTTAAAACCATTATTTGTTAATAAACCATAATTTTTATTATATCCCTGTGTATAATTATTATTTTCTAAATCAAAAATTGTTCGTAAATAATCCTTATAAAAATTTTTTAGATACAACAAACATACTATTTAACAATTCTTCAAATTTATCATAAGAAACTAAAAAATTTTTCTTTTTTTTCTTCAAATTCTTTTTTCTCTGCTTCGGTTTTTAAAACTTTTTTATTATTTTCAAATTTATAAATATAGTTATTATAGTCATCAAAATATTTTATTGACTTTACATTTTCATCTAAAATAACATCTTTAAAATTTTCTAATTTTAAACCAAAAAAGTTAATTAAAACAGTACTGTATTGTAAATTATCAATATATCCACCCTCTATAAAATTACTACGATTTTGAAAAATAGGAACCAAAGCGTATGCAAAAAATGCTTTTAAAAATTTATTAATATCAATTTGTCCTTTAATTTTTTCATAATATTTAATATTTATATTTTCTAAATATGAATTAATATTTGCATCAAAATTAAAGATGTTATCTTTATCTTTCATAAAAGAAAACAAAAAACCTAATTTAGTTTCTTTAACAAAATTAGTCATACCATCACTCGCTGTCTCAGTATGTGTTAATTCTAAACTGCCAGAAATAATGTTATTATTTTTATCAATTGTTAAAACCATTCGATAAATTGATTTTTTAATAAAATACATAGAAGTATATCTTTCACTTTCATCAACAATTTCAAAATCAAAGATTATCCGTTGCGTGCCAACAATATAACTCTCATAATCGGGATTACCACCTTGCTGAACTATAATATTTTCTTGAATAATAACATCTAAATATTTATTTAAAAAATCTTTAACTTTATTTTGATTTTCAACACTTCAATCTGTAATTTCGCCAGTATTGAAATTAATTGTTGGTATTTGTAAATCAGTAGATTCAGTATTTAATTTTCATTTATAAATAGTAATATTTTTATAATCATTTAATGAAGAACCTATAATCTCATTAATATTGCTTCCGTATTTTTCTAAACTATTTACTTTAATAATATTAAATTCTCCAAATCATTTATAAATAATAATATATCATCCAGTATCTCTTGGAATATATTTATCAGTAATTAATTTTCAATTATTTCCAATTAAATTAACAGATTGTAAATCGTTTATATTTGTTTTTAATTTATTTAACATTTGTGTTAAAATATGTTTATTCGTAAAAAAATAAATAAAATTTGTTAATTCTTTTAAAAATTGTTTTTTATTAACATCATAAAATTTATTAATGTTATATTGTTTAACATAATTATCTCAATTTTTATATAAATCCATAAATTTATCACTAGGTTTATCATAATAAAAACAAGTTGAATAACTATCCTTTAAAAAATCTAAATACCATTTATCATTATAAGTTAATGATTTTGATGTTTTTAAAGTGGGATTAATAAAATAATTAGTATCACTTCAATTTTCGAAAAAATTACTGCGTAAAAACATTGTATTAATAAAATCAGTTTCATTTATACCAGTTTATACACTTCGCTTTGTTCTTACTTTTTATTTTGTTTGTTGTGATTGATGGTTTTGTTGTAATGTCATTGCCCCTAACGAGAAAAAAGAAATCAATAAAATTGGTATAAACGAAAATAATACTAAAAAATTACGTATTATTTTTTACCAACTTATTTTTACGATTTTCTTTTATTAATTTAATAATTTCATTAAATAAATAACCATAAAAATAATGAATTATTAAGATATATCATAATATATCAAATCATAAACCATAAATTATATAACCATTTATACCAGCATATTTTTATTTTAATTCTTCAATAGTTGAAAATGTATCTAATACACATACAAGAGTTAACGAAAAAATTATAATAAGATAAAAGATTAAATCAACCCAAGAAATAAATAAACCATTTTGTTTCTTTTCTTTTTATTTTCTACATTACTTTTCATAAATTCAACCCCTAATTATACAATGTTTTTCAAATAATAAAACCAATAATATATAAACTTGATATTGTTAACATCAACGGATGACTAAATAAAATCGCCATTTTACCAAAAATAGATAATAATAAAGTATCGGAATTATATAAATCCATAATAATATTTTTTGCTGATGTCAACTGATTAATAATAACTTTAATAAATCCAGTACCAAAAATAGCGATTGCCACTACCCATAAAACTAACTTAATCATATAAATTCAACCCCTTACTTATTTTTTTATTCTTTTAGTGCTATGAATTCTTTTAAACCATTGTTCTCTTGTTTTTACTTGTCTCGCTACACTTGCTACACTTTATAATTTTTGTTTATTGCGACTAACTTTAAATTGTTTTCGTTCTTTAATATGTTTTTGTAAACCTTGTTTAGTACTAGAAACACCTCGAATAGTAGCACCGTATACACCGTATAGTTTAGAACTATTAATAACACCGCTTTTAAGAGTTGAACCTAAATCGTTATAATTAGTTGATGTTCCGTGAATAGCATAAATTAATAACTTAATAACCATAAAAAAGATTAAAAAATAAGCAATCGTTATATTTGTCATTGGTAGTTTGGTATTTCAAATTACATCAAAAACAAATAAAAAGGTATCAAAAATAAAACTAAAAATCTTATTTCAATTATCGTTATTAACGCCTTCACTTAATAAATTACTCATTTTTTATCTTTCCTTTCCCTTTTTTTTGCTTTTAAATTTTCTTTCAAAATATCAATATCAAACAATTCTAAGCGTTGTTTATTATTTAATGTTGATATATCTTTTCAAAAGTATTCTTTTTTATTAAAAACTTCATCATTTTTTAAATCACGGACAAAAATTAATCAATGACTACCATATTTATTTGCAAATTCAAGCGGAATAATTATCTTAAAAAACCTAATTCCTAAACCGACATCCGATTTATGTTTTGTTCTTTTACCTTCTGCTGTTTGTTCTACTGATTTTGTTTTTCAAATTTCATAATCTGTAATATCTTGGAAAATACCAATTCGCATAACAAAACTACGATTAAAAATATTGCCTAATTTAGATTTAACGTGTTTTTTCAATGAAATTGGAATAATAATACCGCTTGCTAAATGACGAATATTATTTTACATCATACCATCACGCTGTACGGTAAAAATTGCTCTATTTTTAAAATGTATTGCTAAAACAATTCACACACTTTTACCACCATTAACTTTTTTAACTTCGCGGGGACTAGTTCCATCAATATATAAAAAACTTTCATCAAACAAAATTAAACTATCATCATGTTGTACTAATTTATTTCTATCAGTAAAATCTAAGGTTATTAAAATTTAAAATTTTTATTGCAGCATCTTCGATTGGATAATTACTATAAATTTTTCTTCGTTAAAAGTTTCATAACTTGTGATAAAAAAGTTAAAAGTAATGTTTTACCAGTTCATAATTTACCAATAATTACTGATAATGGATTATATCAAATAAAGTAAACTAAACGAAAGACATTTAACTGATAAAAAATATTTTTTCAAACTAACCAAACAAAATATACACATTGTAAAGTAAATAATAATCAAAATACTAAACCAGTAAAATTTAAAGAAATTATCCAAATTAATAAATTAATTAAACTAAACAAAACCATTGAACCACTAATATAACAAAAATTTATTAGAAAAAATACAAACTTTTTCATTATTTAAAATACCCAACTATTTTAAAAATCATTCACAATAAAAACCACGTTAAAAACAAAATTACAATTCAAAAACCAATCATTAAATTTAAATATTCATTTTGTGTTAAATTTCAAGTTGTAATAATTTTAACATTCGTTTTATCTATAAATAAAAAGACATGAATAAAAAACTCTTTTAATTTTTCTCAATCATTTTGCATTTTTAAAAACCCCTATAAAAAATATTTACCATATTCATTGATATTCAATTTCATAATTAAAATCTTTTATATTAATTTGAATAGGTTTTTTATAACATTGTTCATCATAAATTGATAAAACATAATTTAACTATTTTTTAAAACTTTTATAAAATTTTTTACATAAAAATTTAATTTTATTTTTGCAAGAAAAAGATATATAAGAAACCTTAGATTTTATATAATTATTAGAACACCCAACTACTTTTAAATAATTTTTAATTGGATGATAAAAATATAACCATGATCACATAATTTATAACCTTTATTTTTTTCGTATTGTATTCTATTTTATCTTTCTACTTCTTCTATTAATTTAATTTCAATTTTATAATTCCTCCAAATCGCGAATTAATTGTTCTTCTTTTTCAACACTTCAATTTATTAAATTATTATTGTTATTTGTTTTTACTTTTTTAGGTTCATTTTGAAATAATGCTTTATGCATAAGCGTAAAATAGTTTTGTTTATATTGATTATATAAATAAATTATTTCTGTTCCAGTTAAAAATTTTCAATCTTGTTGTTTCAAATTTTCATCATATTTTACAATACGATAAGAATTATCATAAATCAAACCGTTCGCTACTTGTTCATAGTTTTTTTGACTAGGATAAATAAACTTATTACTCAACCAAAAACCAATATGGCGATTATGATTAGGTAAATTTATAAAACTTGCTTTCTCGGTTTCAAAAGGGATAAGTTCCTTAGAAATGAAATAATTTGATATATTCTGATTTTTCTTAAAAAAATTACTCAATTTTACCAACTCCTAACTAAATATTTGTTTAATAAACAATGTTATATTTAATGTTTATATATTGCTAATTTATTGATAAAAATACTTATTATTAACAATGTTATTAACAATGCCAAATATATAAAATAATAAAAATTGGCACACTAAAAAATACTATTAAGTTTTAAAGTAATAGTTATATAAAATAAATTAATAAAAAATAAATAAACTAGTGTGCCTTAGTTTTGTTTAAAATAAATTAGAATACAGTGTTATACTATATTAAAATCCTTTAACCGTATGACGGAAAAATTTTAATATCTTAATGATAATAAATAATCCAAATGGAATTAAAATAATTCACGCATCGCCTAAAAATGTCATTAATTGCGGTAAAATACCATATACAGCATCTTTTACTTTACCCATCGCATTACCTAAACCAGTTCAAATGGAATTCATTCCATCACCAAAGCCGATTTTTGTAACTGTTTCAGTTAATAAATTCATTATTTTCTATCCTCCTTTTTTTCAAGTTCTTTTTTTTCTTTTTTCTTTCCTTGAATTTGTCGAATTTTTTGATAAATTGATAAACCAATTCACGCAAAAATACCTAACAAAATCAAAATACTAAATATTCATGTTAATCATACTGGCACGATATAACTCCTTTCATAAATTAAAAAATTAAAATTTGCAAACTCGCTTCGCTCTTTTTTGCTTTGCCCCGCTTAAAAACATTATTGAATAAATTATTTCGCTAATAAATTACGCGAAATAATTTATTCTTTACTTTTTAATCTCAATATCATTTGTAATCTTACTGACAGTATTAATAACAATATCTTTACCATACTTTTTCACTAACGACCGCAAAATAAAATATTGCTTTGTTTGCATAATTTCAAGTCCTTAATTAAAATATTAATAAAATTTGTTTCTAAAAATGTAAATACCACAAAAGTACAAAATGTGTGTGGTTTATACATTTTTTTATAAAAAATGCTTATTTTAAAGTTTAATTTAATTATTTAAATTTTAAATTTTGCTTGTTTTTATGGGCTGCGCAAGAAGTCTAATAAAATATATAATTTAAAATATAAAAACATCATTAAAAATGATACATATTTAAATAAAAATTCTAAAATTGACACACTAAAAAATAGTTTAAATAAAACTTTATAAATTTAAAATTATTTAGTTAAATTAGTTAAAAATTCAAACGGTGTCTGAAAATTTAAAGATTTATGCAATCTTTCAAAATTATAAAAGCAATAACAATCATTTATTTTATTTTGTAAACCAGCTGCATCCAATATTTTTTCATAAAATACAAATAACTTAGTATAATTTTGATTAAATCTTTCAATTTTACCGTTTGATTACGGAGAATGAACGGGTGTTGTTTGATGTAAAATATTTTTATCTGTTAAAAATTGAGTAAAAGAAGTTTATTTAACGATACTTTTTTGATTATTCCGATGACTATTAATAAATTCAGAACCTTTATCAGTTCTAATCCGCTTTATTTTAATACCAAATATTTTTTTAAAATCACTAATTGCTTTTTTAACAGCATCAATAGCATTATCGGCGCTTAATTTATCATAAATATAACCGAATACTTCTCTGATTCTTTCATCAATAAAATCATAAACATAATACTTTTTATCAAATAAAAATTTACTTGGCATAAAATATTTTGCATACATTTGTAATAATCCTAATTATTTAACTTCATATCTTGGATTTTGTCTTTTAATTTATTTAATTTTATTTTTAATCAACGCTTATATTTTTTAAGTCAACGGAAAAATGTTTTTAAATTTTTAGGTGCTTTATTTTTTAATTCTTAGCCATAAATTCCTTTTTTTAAATTATAAAACAATGATAAAACACCCCCCCGGGCGTGTTTATCGCAATATTTAAAATATAAATCACAGATATTTTCACTAAAATCATTACTATATTGATAATTAATACTATTAGGAAATGTTGATTTTAATAATAAATTTTCAAAATTATTATTTTCATATGCAAGTAAAATTTTATTTGCTCAGTAATAAAAAGTTAAAAATTTATTTTTAAAATATTTTTTAATCGATTCTTTTAATAACAACTTAGTTTCAAGAAAAAAATACTTACATAAATTAATATATGCAAATATTTTCTTTTTTATTCGTTTATAATATTTATTTTGATGATTTTTACTTAAAAAATCTTGCAATTTTGCTGGTAAATCGCTTAAATTAGAGTTATTAATAATATATTTCATTAATTCACCTCATTTTTTAAAAAATATAGTGTAGTTATTTTATTTAAAATAATTTTTATAAAACTTCAAACTTTTTTAAACAATCATAATCATAATAAGTAAGTATCCTCTCTATAATATATTTAAAAATGCTTATATATATATAATATAAATAGAATTTGATAAAAAAGTAAAAACAAATATGAAAAAATGACTTACTATTTTAGGAACAATAAGATTAACAGCAACAAGTACAGCATCATTAATTAGTTGTGAAAAACCAAATAACAATGAAAACCGGAGGAGGTAATAAACTATAACCCACACCAGAACCAGAAAAAGAACAACAACCACCAAAAAATAGTAATTGAAAATTAATGAATAAAATTATTGATTTTTGAAATTTAACACCCAATAATAAATGATATATTTTATTTTTAAATAATTATGTATCAAATAATTGAAATATTTTGAAAATACATTTAACAATTAATCCGCGTGATATTATATTTGAACCAAAAAATCTTTTAAAAAGTGTTTATTTATAAAATGGTGAAGGTGAACCTGAGATTCCTAATATTGATAAAAATACAGTTAAAATTAAAGATTGAAAAAGTTAAAAAGGAACTTAAAAATAGTTCCCTTTTTATATTAATCGTACAAATTTCATAAAAATAATTAATAAAAATAAATTAGTTATTGTAATATATAATGCAGGACTAAATTTTCATACCTCAAATTTTTTACTAAAAAAACTATAAATTGTTTCAAAAATCTTATCAACTCCGCTCGCTAATTCGTTTACTTGTTTTATAACAGGAATATTATTCACAATTCAAATTACCGCATTTCTGATATGACAAGCTAAATTATATCAACTACAACTTTCATATTGCACCTGTCATCATTGACTATCGGGAAATAATCCGCCATTATTTATTTCTTGTAAATTATAAATTACCAAAATTAAAATCATAAGAACGATACATATCATTTTCTTTTTGTGCTTGTAATTCGAAGACATTATAACCGATTTTTTGTTCTTCCATTTTTTTATATTTTAAACCATATTTATCTTTTAAAGTAAATTCAAAAAAATAACCCTCATTTTGATTAATATTGTAATCATTTGAGACTGAAAAATCATAGCTAAATACATCTCTATAATTTGTGTTATAAAACCGATTTTTATAAGCATAATAATACATCTTAAAATCTAATGATTTATATTTATCAGAAAAATAAAAATAACAGGGATAAATTTTAAAACCATTATTTGCTAATAAACCATATTTTTTACTATATCCTTGTGTATAAGTATTATTTTCTAAATCAAAAATTGTTCGTAAATAATCTTTATAAAAATTTTAGGAAACCGCAAACATACTATTTAATAATTTTTCAAATTGATTTTTATTAATATTATTTTCATCAATTAAAACATCTTTAAAATTAATTAATTTTAAACTAAAAAAGTTAATTAAAACAGTATTATATTGTAAATTATCAATATAACCACTTTCAATAAAATTACTACGATTTTGAAACACCGTCACTAAAGCATACGCAAAAAATGCTTTTAAAAAATTATTAATAGGTCGCATGTAAAAAATAAGGGTTTTTATTTTTAAATGTTATTTAGTTTAATATAAATTAAGGATATTTTTTTATTGTTTTTATAAAACCCTTATTTTTTACATGCGACCGAAAAGTTATGATACTTAATACATTTTATAAATTAATATGATCAATTTTTGTACAAGTACCATTACAGTTAATTTCATCATTCAACACTGTTTTAAATTATTTAACTGGAGGTGTAGTTGGTGATTTAATGTTTTGATCAAAACAAGAATTTAGTTTTCAAAATATCCCAATGGCATTCTGATATTTTGCCATTACATCTTTGTGTTTATTTTCCTTAATATTTACAATTACCATGATTAAAATTTTGTTTCAAGATGCCACCGAAACAAAAACAAAATTTATTGTTGCTTTACAAAATGGTAGTAAAGCGTTTGTTTTTATCTTTTTAATTCCAATCTTTTTCTTTTTGGCAAATTTTGCAATTGCTAATATTGCTAAAATGATTACATCAGGATTTGGTGGTGAAAATGGAAATATTGCAAACTATCTATACAATATTGGAAATTGAAATTGAGATGGTGGTGGTGATAATATACCAAGCAATTATTCCTATCCTGACAATATTGGTAATTTTAATAATATGATTGCCGAAGTTTTTGGGGTATGATTTATGATATTTTCAATGTTTATGATTGAAATTGCTTTAGTATAAAAAATAATCGAATTGTTTTTCTTATTTATTATTTCGCCATGATTAATGGTTATTATGACAATTGATAATGGCAAAGGAGCATTTATCTGAAAAGATATGGTAATTGCAAAATTTCTAGCGTCAACTGCCACTTTAACAGGATATTTTATTTTTATGACAACAATTAAAACAATTTTAAGCACTAATTTAGCAGGTTTATATATTTAAGGAATTGTGGGGGAAAATCATTGTTTGTAATTATGTTTATGTGTGGCGGTTGCTTGGTGGTAATGGCGTTTTCCGATGTTGTTGCCAATTTAATTGGCGAAGCAACTGGAGTTCGTGAAGAGGTATGAGTTCAATGAAATCAACTGTTGCCGGGGGAATGATGGCGATTGGTTCTGGTGGTGATGGAGATTTAGGTGATAACGAATCGGCAAGCGGTCAATATGACCAAGAAAAACCTCTTGACTTTAGTCATATTTCCGACACGCGACCGAGGGAATTAGTTCTCGCGCTGGCATTGTTGGTTTAGCGGGCTTTGGTCTTGGAGTCACAACACTTGCAACAAGTAAACTAGTGGGAGCAGCTCAAAGAGGTGGAGCAAAAGGATTTTTGCGTTAATTTGGAACTGGGATTGCAACACCATTAAAAGCAATTGGAAAAAGATTTAACCCACAACTTGCAAATAGTGGTAATGAACCCAATAATTTTAAAACAAAAAAAATATAGCAATTAAAAAACTGAATCTTTAAACAAAAAACTAGGGAAAGTAGAAATAAAATTTACTAGAAAAAATAGTTTTTCATATGTTAAACCAACAACCAAAAGATAAATGAAACACAATCAAAAAGTTTCGTTACAAAATTTAAATGAGAAACAAACAAGAATTAATAAAGTTATTAATAAACACAAAAAAAGAAATGATGCTAGACAGAAAAAATGAGATTAAAAAGCTGCCAAAAAAGCAGAAAAGAAAAAGTCATAAATAAAAAAACCTGACAAAAATTATAAATTTGATATAATTTAGGTAAAGGAAGTGATAAATGATGGGATTATGACGATTGTTAGGTGGTAAAGTCAATTGAGAACGTGTTGCCAGAATGAATGACAGAGGTCTTGCAACTTAAATTCACGGTGCAATTATTAACTCACGAGGGGGGGACTAATAATATTCCTCTAAGCATTGATAGATTAAATGATGATGACAAAAATAATGTCATGTGAGTGTTAGAAAAATTTGATCATCAAGTCCCTGATTTAAAAAGGTACCCATTTTTATCAAAATCATATCTTTATCCTTATGAAGATTTAAAACAAAAACATAATGCAATACAACAACCAAAATGAGATCAAGCGTGAGAATGATATGACGCCTATAAAAAAATAGCAATTCCATTTCTCGAATATCGCATTTAAATCCGAGAAAAAGAATTAGAAGAATATGAAAAAAATTTAGCTGATTATAAATCAGAAATAAAACCCAGTCGTCTTACTCGAGGATTAATTAAATCATATGAAAGATATATTCCTGAACAAAAAGCAGAAATTGTTAAATTAAAAAGAGAATTGGATTCGCTGAAAGCAAAAGAAACTCAAAAACAACAGCAAACTCAGTCAGATTTATCACTTGAAAATGAAAATTTACGATTGAAAAAAGAAATTTTAGAAATGGAACTAAAATTAAAAGAAGTAAATAGAGAAAAGTAAAAAATTATGGCATTAGCTTTTTTTGAATCAGAAGAATTTAATATTTATAGATATCAAAAAAGAAAAGGAAAAAATAGTGGTTTTTTAAATGATATTAATTGAAAACCAAAGCAATTAAAACTTTTTGAAGAATTAAAAAAAATTAAACAAAATATTTGAATTAAAATATATGATGTTTATCTTGATAAAAATGATAATGCAACAGAAATTGGATTTAGAATATCTCCTGAAGCAAGTTTTTATCATCAATATCCATCTGTTGATTTTGATACACAAGGAAATATTACAGATGATTTACAAGAAGAATTAGAATTTTATAAAGAATAAGATAAAGAAGATAACCCAGGTTGTCTTAAACTAGTTAAAAATTTTTATAAAACATTAATAAATTTACAAAATAAACAAAAATTAAATAAAAATTAAAAACATATTTATTAAAAACAGCAATTAAAGTTGCTGTTTTTAATTTTGTCAAAATAGAAAAGAAAACAAAAATGGATGAAAAAATTACTTAGTTTGTTATCAATTTTTTTGTTATCGTGTGGAAGTACAATGAATTTTATTAGTTGTGGAAATATTGCAAATAACAGAGCAGATTTATCTCCTAATTTAGAAAATGTTTTAAAAGTTAATTCAGAAACAAATATTGATTTAGAAAAAAAGATATACTTGCCCCATTCTGTTTTAATGCAACAGCGAGGTTATAAAGGAACTTTTTTTAATAATTATAAGACAGATACAATCAAAAATTTAACAAATGCTTTTTTAAGAAAAGCAGATAATAATTTAGCAATTAAATTTAAAACAGAATTTAGCGCTTTTCAACAACTACAAGTTTATTTAAAAATAGAACAACAAAATTACTGACAAAATTTACTTGTTAATATTTGTCAACAATACCAAGATAATTTAAAGCCACTTATTTTATTGTTTTATAATTTTGTTGCAAATATTTGAAATAAAACAAATATTAATGAAATTTTAAAGAAAATAGAAATTAAAAATATCATTTATGGTGATAATAATGTCTTAGGACAAACAAATAATCAAAAAAATATTTTGCTAAATAAAAGGGTTTTATCTTGTGCTTTTGAAAAAACAATAAATAGTGAATGACACAAAGGACAATTTACAACCAATAAATTTTTGCATATTTTAATCCATGAATTAGGACATATCTTTTATTTTTATGATTGAGAAGTATTTAAAATTAATCATATTTTTTATTTAAAACAATTTTTAACACAGAAAATTAATAACTTAAATAAATTTTCAGAACTAAATAAAGAAAAAGTTTTAAAAATATTTGCAAATAGTAATTATGGATTGAGCGATGATGACAAGTTATTGGCATAAGGATTTGCATATTGGTTATTAACAAAACAAAATATGCAAACAAAAATATGATAATTTTGAAACGAATACTTGACAAGTTATTTACCACAAATAATAGATAAAAAAGAAAGGAAGTGTAAATGATGTTAAACACAATAATTGGAATGACGGGAACAATTGCTGTAATTGGGTTATGGCTTGGATTAATATATCCAACTTTGAAATAAAAAAATAAAATGAAAAAATATTAAAATTTTTAATATATGTTTTTATAATTAACAATTATTTAACTACGATATATTTTATTCTTAATAAATTCAATATATTTAATTAAAAATTACAATGTGAGGGAATGATTAATTTGATTTGTTATTATGACAATTTATTTTATAGATTGAATATTATATAAAATCAAATGCTATATATAATTATTTTTTTAAAAAAAGAAAGGAATAAATCTAATGAACTGACAAATTGAACTTATAACAATATTTATATTATTTATAATAACTATTGTATGACAAATAATAACTGGATTTATTGTTGTTAAAAAAGAAGGTCGCATGTAAAAAATAAGGGTTTTTGTTTTTAAATGTTATTTAGTTTAATATAAATTAAGGATATTTTTTTATTGTTTTTATAAAAACCTTATTTTTTACATGCGACCAAAAAGATATATTGTGGGTAAAAAATTATTGATTTTATTAGTCTTACCCCTGCTATTTTTTATTTTTGGGATTTGAATTATAAATGTTATAAAAATTATTTTATGTTTTATTTCTTAATCAATTATTTAGAAAAAAAATAATAATTGTAATTAAGGAAATAGTTCAAATAATATTTCCTGTTAAATGAAATATTACAAATTTATAATTTCATAATTTATTTATAAAAAATATTTTTAAAACAGAAATGAGGTTATATAATGTTATCTATTTATTAGTTTCCTTCCACATTTTTTGGATTATAAGTTTTATTACATTTATTTTATTTACTGAAAATAAAATAATAATAAGTGTAAAAAATATATATTGTGATACTTCTTTTATGGTTTCGTATTAATATTTCATATTATTTTACAATTTATTTTAACTATATATTATATTTTAATATTTCAATAAAAATTGTTTTTTTAAAGTAGAAAGGAGGTTATATCCTGTGAAAAAGATTATATTATCATGTTTATTAACATCGTTGATTGGTGTTAGTGAACAACTTATTGTTAAATCGTCTATTAATGATAGTTTTTCAATTACAAAGCAAGAACAAGTTATTAGTAAAAATGCAAAGAAAAGTTTTAATCCAACAGCACCAAGTTTTACAAAAAACATCAATTGAAATAATGATATTTATGCTAAAACAGGTGGAACTTGGGGTGGTGATTATACAGAAAAAGTAGAATCACCATATTATTATGTTAATATACTTGATTATGCTAGTAGTTGAAATTATTTTAAAAATAAATATAAACAGATTAAAATATATTTTGAGGGTTATGTTGATCATAGTGAAGCTGAAAAAGTAGGTCGCATGTAAAAAATAAGGGTTTTTGTTTTTAAATGTTATTTAGTTTAATATAAATTAAGGATATTTTTTTATTGTTTTTATAAAACCCTTATTTTTTACATGCGACCAAAAAGAAAGTAATTAAACATAACATTAAAACTTTAATTAAATGGAATAAAGAATTTAATAATTTTTTATCCTAAAAACAAGAAAATTAAGACTTATAAACGTTATGAGATGTCTGAATTAGGACATTTACAACATGATATTAAAATTATGACACCAAATATGACTGGTTTTAAACGTAATTTATATTGGTGTGATTTTATTTGATGAAAAATAACTCTTTGGTCTTACTTATTTATCTGAAAATAAATCACATTCATCAGCAATTGATATTTTTAATCAGGCTTATGATGATTTTTTAAATAATAAAATTATAATAAAAAGAATTAGAACCGATAATTGGACCTGAATATGTTTATAGTTATAAATCCAGAGTATAAATATCATAAAAGTAATTTTACAAAAGTATTACATCAAAAAGGTGTTATTCATCAAACAACACCGATTCGTTCCCCTCAATCAAACTGGAAAATTGAAAGATTTCATCAAAACTGAAATAAATTTTTTGAACATCTTCTTCGTTATCTTAAAAATATTAATGAATTACGAAAATTAATTAATATATTTTTAGATTATTATAACAATGTTAGACGACATAAAAGCATAAATTTTTTAACACCGTCCGAAGCTGTATTAAAATTTTTAAAAGACTAAATGGTCTAAAATGTATATGGTACCCAACATCAAAAAGTTATCTAATTATTTTATTTATATTTTTTATAAAACATAATCTTTTGTAATACTTTTATAAAAAATTTAAAATATTCCCTTTGTGTATTCCATATATTTTGATTTAAAGGCAAAAAATGGTAAAATTAAAAAATAGTAAAAGGAGTAATATCATGCTAACATTTAACAATAAAAAATTAGATCAATTAGTTGCAAACTTTATTTATTATATGGTTGACCCTAAACATGACAATGGTAATCACCTAATTGAAAGTGATTATAATAATTTCTTTCATCATATTGATTCACGTAATTCAAAAAGTAATTTAAATGTTGTTATTAGTTCGCATCTAATAACAGCCAAACAATTTGAAAAAGCTAGTGAAATTATTGAACATTATCATCAAACTAAAAAAACTTTTACTTGATGTACTATTACCAATGATAATAATCAATTTGAAAAAACATTTTTTTCAAAAAATGGCCTTAAACATTTTGAAACAGCCATTGGAATGCTAATTGACTTAACAACATTTAACATTTATAATCGGGCAATTGATAATGAGAAATTTCAAGAAGTAACAACAGAAACAAATGTTCTTGATTTTGTTGAAATAATTAAAAAAGCTTTTGATTTATCATTAATTGATTTAGCAAAATATCAATCAATTTGAGAATTAAATCAAGAACAAAAAATTAGTTATTTTACAATTTTAATGAAAAATAAAGTACCTGTTTCAACAGGAAACTTATATTTTGATTCAGAATTAGCAATTATTGATGACATTGCCACTCATCCCGAATATCAAAAACAAGGTTATGCTAAGGAAATGTTAATTCATTTATTAAACCAAGCGAAAAAAGAAAATTACCACCATGTTGGTTTAGTTGCAACACCGGATGGTTTGCCTTTATATAAGAAATTAGGATTTGAATCACAACAACTATATTTTAATGTTTACACAATGCATTATTCAAAATAATAATGCATTTTTTGTTATCCTATTTATGATTTATCATATGAATATATTGAACAAAGTTGATAGTAATAAAAAAGTTTAGGTTTTGGTATAAAAATTATTCTTTATTTTAAATATATTTCTAAAACACTGATAAATCAACCTTTTAAAAAGTTATCTAATTATTTTATTTATATTTTTTATAAAACCCAATATTTTGTAATACCATCTAAAATAACAGTTGCAAGTAATAAAGATTTACAATATAAAGGAATATTTTTTGTGGAAGTTAATGTATTAAATCAATTATCAGGAACATTTCTTATTGAAATTATCTAATTTTTAAGTAAGTATTATTTCTATTTTTTTTATTGTATATTATTGAATTTAATATAGCATTACAAAAGTTGAGGTTTTATAAAAATTAAAAATAAAAACATTTAAATAAATTAAAAAATTTTGCTAAAAAGTCTAATTATTAATCATTTTTTTTGTATCACTTAATTAATAGGCGAATTGAATTTTGTTTTTTATACCTACAAACCCCAATTTTTTTCTTACTACCATAAAAAAAGTAAGCTATAAAAGAGATTTTACTATGCCAAAAGCAGAAGTTAAAGATGTAATTATGTTTTTGAAAATCTTCGGAGTTTTATCGTTGTTTTTTATATCTGGAATTATTATTTGTTTTATAGGGCCAACTAAATTATGAATTGGTTGGCCTACATATGCAAAATTATTGGTGCAATTCTTAATGGTTTTGGGGTTGTTGTTTTAATTATTGAAACTATTAGATTTATCAAAACCAATAACAAAAAACAAAAACAAGATAGTATTGAAGATATTATTAAAAAAGAAAAAACAAAATAAAGGGGCGTTATAAACGGGATTGTTAGCTGCCAAAAAGAAATTAAAGAAAGATTATGATATTGATAGTTATTATATTAATTTAGTATCAACGATTAATAATCGCAAAAAATGTTACTATTCAAAAACATAATGAAATTTTATAAAAAATAATTTGTGAAGATAATTCTAATTTTTTAAATCCACGAGATTTATAAATTATAAATTATAGTCCACTTACTAATCAAAAAATAGATACTAAATTAATTAATAACTTTTTAAAAATGCAGGACTTTACTAATAATAATTGATATAATGAATACAAAATTAATAATAATGTTAAAAGTGCATATTTTATTTTTGCTAATAATTCAAAACTTAATTTTATTACTATTGATTTTTACAATAGCCAGTATGATTGATTGGATAATTTAGTATCTGGCACTTTTGATTATGACCCTTATATTAAAAATAACAATATTGTTTTTATTACTGAAAAACTATAAATTGATTATGTAAATAAACAATTAAAAGTTATTATAAAGTTAAAAACAAGATTATACAGTACTATTACCGACTTATATATTGATGATGATAAATGAAATAACTATACAACATTGCAAAGATAAGGAATATTACCGCTTAATTTTATTCCAATTGAAATTATTTCTAATAATCATAATTTTGAATCTTCTACTCGTTATGGCAAACAATTTGCTAATATTTTAGATATTATTGCGGAAAATATTATGTTAGACTCATTATTGAATAGTGGTTAATTTACCATTAATACTAATGGAGTTAATTGTGTTGTTGACTGAGAAATTAGTAAAATATTAGCTTCATTTATTGAAAATGACTTATTATTCATTTGAGGGGGACCATGATAGTAATTTTAAACCAGCAGACTATATCGCTGACAATTTTAAAAATTAGCAATTAACCAAAATATATGATTGATTATTAATAAATTACTATAAAATAAATCGCCATTTTGTTCCTGCAATTGCTAAAGGAGCACAACAAACCCAAGCTAAAATTACTGGAGTAAATATTCAAACAAACGCATCATATAAACAAATGATATATATCGGAGAAATTAAATTAACTGAATTTATTATTAATTTAATTAAATATGATAATGCGATTTTAAACAGTATAACATTTAATATTAAAAATATTGACGAGTTAATTGTTGATGTTTGATTACCAGTAAATGCTACTTTAAAAAGACAATTAAAAACAACGAAAGTATTATCAATATACTTAATGAAGAAGGGGGACAATAATAATGTTAAAACCATCTGAAAAAAATGTTAGCATAATTAGAAGAAAAATATGAATCAATTAATTATTCAATTGATAGTATTCCGCTATATTTTGCTAATCAATCGCACACAGTACAGTGAACATGATTTAGAACAGTTATTTACCGAAGACCGTGCAAGAACATTATTTTATTTATAAAATTAATAATCTTGTTTTATTATATAAGGCAACAAAGCAAAAACCCGCCTTAAACTACTCTAAAAATATCTTTAAAATTTGTTTTATTGACAAAGATTAATATATTAAAATTACTGGTTATAAAATTAGTTATTTTAATTTTAAATTACAAATTAAGCAAAATACTGCAGTTCAAGATAATAGCACAAGTTATGTAATGATTGATGAAAAAGATATTTTAATTAATGATATGTCAAAACAATACAAAGCATTTTTAGAAACATTGGACTTAAAAATAGTATATATTAATGAACCAATTAGTGAAAACAATAAAAATAAATGTTATATCATTGAAGAATACAAATGAACTTATACACCCGATGGTGTTTATTCTTATCCATCATCAAATATTAAAAACGCTAGTTTAGTTCATTTGTTATCAATGCCAATTGAAACAAACCCTAATTTAAGGGTATTTCAATATTGATTTACCGAAAGTTTTTTAACATGAAATATAGCCAAAAAATATATTCGAGGAAAAGATATTTTAAGTTTAATAAAAAATAATGGTTTAGAAAAAGTTTTATTAAATTATTTAACTTATCGCTATAACTATGATATAAAATTTCAAGGATCAAAATATGACGAAAAAAGTAATACCTCTAATAAATCGGCAGAATTACGCCAAAAATTCGAAGGACAAAAACCATAAGATGTAATTGATGGTTGATTTGAAAACTGAAAATTATAAAATCCAAGTGAATTACATAAAACATATGTAAAAAGAATTAAACAAGTTATATACATGTTATCAAATTATACATATAGTAAATATGCAATTAATAAAGGTTATAATAATGATGTTAAATTATTTTCCCCTTATTATTTTGAACTAATTTCTAATCCAAGAGAATTATAAATTGGATATTGAGAATTTGAACATTGCAAAGTTAAATTAAATTCATCATATTTTAATTTTAGTGGCGGTTCTATTCTGCCAACACTAATAAATTATTGAGAAGAAGTTGAAGCAACGTAAAAACCATTTAATACAGTTGAAAATAAATGATATTTTTCTGTTTGGCATAGTGATAAAAATTCTGATTGGCGTATTATTAAATTTAAAAATAATGGAACGACTATCAAAATTGATAATTCTAATAATCGACAATTACATAAAAATGATTTAGGTATGGGGAGAGATTTATATATTACAAATGATTCGGGGTTTATTAAATATGTGACACATTGAACAAATAATAATGGTTTTTACTTTAAATCAGTTTATCGTTGAAATAATGATATTGCACCAAATACACCATTTATATCACCTAAAACAGGACAAATTACAGATTTAAATTTAAAACAACAAAATAATATTAATAATAATGATGAAATTAAAGTAACTGTTAAAAACAAAGATATTTCAGAAAACCCCATTTATCAACTAGAAGCAAATTACTTTAATTGATTATCAATAACAAATGAATTATAAACAAATAATATACTTTCCCTAATTCCTGCTGAAATTAAATTATCAGATGGAGAATATGGAAAATATTTAACTAATTTAATTGTTTCTAATGACAAAATAGAAGACTATTTAAACTATTTTTCGCAATGATATAGATTACTTTATTCAAAAGAAGTTTGAAAAGAATAAGTATGACTAAAAATTTGGTTGAAGATATAGCATTAAAATAACTTATGATATTAAACTATTTGCTTTAAAGCAAAATGAATTATCAGGAATATGGGGTTATGGAACTTATGATATTATAATTTTTACTGAAAAGGGACAAATTAATATTAATAATTTACAATTATTTAATAAAAATAATTAAAAAATATCATTAATTACATTAGAAATATAAAAAGTCATTTTATTAAAATAACTTTTTATATTATCTATTCTTATTTTAATGTTTAATATTTCCGTTATTATCAATTTATGGTGTTTGTAATTCATTTGTTCCATTTCAACGATAAACTGATTTAAAGTAAGAACCATTATCATCTGTTCAATGTGTCACATATTTAACAAACCCTGAATCATTTGTAATATATAAATCTCTTCCCATACCTAAATCATATTTATGTAATTGTCGATTATTAGAATTATCAATTTTGATAGTAGTTTCATGATTTTTAAATTTAACAATTTTTCAATCATTATTTTTATTCCTATTTCACACAACAAAATATCATTTATTATCAACCTATCAACCGTATTAAATTGTTTTTCTTGGGGTGCTATTCATTCTAAAATAACATCTTTTTTATATTATTTTTTTTCTTTTAAATCTGATAATTCTTTTTCATTATATTGTGGTTTATTACAAGCAACTAAAATTGTTGTGGTTGTTCCGATTAAAGTGATTGTTCCTAAAATAATTAATATTTTTTTAATTATTATAAATTCCTCTTGCTAAAATTTTCTTACAATCACAATTATATATATAAGGAATATTTAAGATTTTGAAAGGAAATTATTTAATTTATTATATGTAAAGGTTCAATCTGGGCTTGTAGAAATTTTTATATTTTAAAAAATTATAAGTCGTTTTATCATAACAATTTAATAAAATTAATCTTTCGCCCAAAAAATAGAATAGTTAAATTGCCATTTTAAACCGATATGGATAAGAACCATAAAATAAAGTTTCATATGGGTCGTGATACATTTTACTATCGGGTGTGTTTGTTTTGGTATCACTAAATCTTAATTAACTAATGCACTTTTCTAAAAATGGGAAGTTATCTAAAATACCATATATTTTTCCTTGAACAAACATTTTTCTTATTCACGTTACACGATTAATTATTCCCGATTCTTTATTAAGAATAGTCTGATGTTTTTTAGCTTTAAACATTTTAATTTTATAACCTAAATAAGGGCAAATATCTTCTTGCAATTTTTGCATAAAATCGTGGGCATTAATATCATAATGAAATGTAGTATATTCAAAACCATTAAATTTATCAAAAGTATTGATTATTCATTGTCTGTAATGTTCAACTACTTCATTTAAATTCATTGCGTTTTTTGGGATAACAACATTTTCTTCAATTAAATATTTATCATATTCATTATTTTCATTAATTTTATAACGGCTATAAAAATACTGTATGGTCTTCACCACCATTAGCACAATCGACACCAATTAAATAACTATCAAATTGATATTGTTTTGTATTGGTATTATAAAAATATTGTAGATTATACTCTTTAATATATTTACGACAATTTCGTAAAACATAAATGATGGTGTCATTATCGTTATATTTAAAACCCGTAATATTCAAGTTTAAATAAATCGGGCCGTTCTTCTTTATTTTCTAAAACAAGTTTTTTGTTAATATAAGGTATTTTATTTCAAACAGCACACCCATAGTTAAACGCAAATTAAAAACACCCAAACCTTTAAATGCTTGTTTATTTTCTAAATATAATTGATTGTGTTCTTATAAAATGTTTTTAATTCTTTCATTTAAAGGTAAAAATGGAGTTACAAATTTTTCATAAAAAACATGATATTTATCAAAAGGGTTAAAAGTAAATTGATTAGAATATGTTTTATGAAAATATGTTGTTACTGTTATGTATTGTTTTGCTATGTTGTCTCATTCTTGAAATGTCCAAGATAATTCTTTTACTGGAATAGGATTATCTAAATTATATTGTTCATTAACATCATCATCAGTATATTTTTCATAAGATACTTTTAAACTTTTTGAACGAAACATTGAAACTATTAAATTATTATATCTTGTAGGTCGCATGTAAAAAATGCATTAAAAAACTACCTAAATTTACAAAAGAGCAGTTAGATTTTATTAAAATAAGATTTAATAAATACCACGATACACCCGAACAATTAATTTATCGTTATTTCTTGGAGTTTGGTGTTAAATTTCCTGCCTGTGTTAAAACATTGTATAAATGAATTCGCTTATGTGAATTTGGATTAAAAAAAGAAAATTTACCCCATCGTGGTAAAAAATATAAAACAAAAGTAAAACCTGATAATTGCGGTAAATTAACTAACTTGAAATCAATTTGAGATATTGAAAATAAAGTTTCTAATGTTGGATTATTTGAAATGGATAATGTTGTAGGAAAAGACCATCAATTTAGTAATTTACTTTTAGTATAACAATCAAGTAAAAATTATTTTGTAATGAAATTAAAAAATAATACTGCCAATGAAGTTTTAGAAAAATTTAAATAGATTTTTAAAAAAATAATTTAATTGTGAAAATTAAAGGAATAATAACTGATAGAGGAAAATAATTTAGTAAATGAAGAGAAATGGAAATATTTGCTGAAACACAAGTTTATTTTTTTTGACCCCGGTAAACCACAACAAAAACCATTAATTGAGCATATAAACGGTGAATTTAGATATTGACTTTCTAAGGGAATTGATTTTAATAATATTAGTCAAAAAATGATAGATTGAATAGTTAATATTAAATGATAAACTCCGACCATGTTTAAATTGATTAAGTGCAAAGACAATGTTTTTACAAAATTTTAAATAAATTTATTAGTTAAAATTTAATAAATTATTTTTAGTGTGCTTAAATATGAACAAAATAAGATAAAATTACAAAAATTTAATTTTTTCTGAAAAAGTTGTTGCAATTTATTAAAAATATTTTATTATTAACTTAACAAGATATAAATTTGGTCGTTTATATCTAGACAGAGCCATTTAAAACAAAAAATATTAAATTTTTTAAAAATAAATTGTGGGGTACCATATACATTTCAGACCAATTAGTCTTTTAAAAATTTTAACACAGCTTCGGATGGTGTTAAAAAATTTATGCTTTTATGTTATCTAACGTTGTTGTAATAATCTAAAAAGATAGTAATTAATTTTCGTAATGCATTAATATTTTTAGGATAACGAGGAAGATATTCAAAAAATTTATTTCAGTTTTGATGAAATATTTCAATTTTCCCGTTTGATTGGGTGGGCTAATCGGTGTTGTTTAATTAATAATATTTTTTTGATGTAATACTTTTGTAAACTAACTTTTATGATATTTATACTCTGGATTATAACTATAAACATATTCAGGATTATTATCGGTTCTAATTCTTTTTATTATAATTTTATTTTTTAAAAAATCATCATAAGCCTGAATTAAAAATACCAATTGCTGATGATTATGATTTATTTTCAGATAAATAATCAAGACAAAAATTTGATTTTTCATCAATAAAAATCATACAAATATAAATTACGTTTAAAACCAGTTATATTTGGTGTCATAATTTTAATATCATGTTATAAAATGTCCCAATTCAGACATTTCATAACTTTTATAAGTCTTAATTTTCTTGTTTTTAGGATAAAAATTATTAAATTCTTTATTACATTTAATTAAAGTTTTAATGTTATGTTTAATTACTTTATTTTTATATCTGAAAAAACCATCTATTGTTAAGTTATAAAACTCATAAATACCAGTTCCATAATTTTGTCGATATTTTTTCATCATTTTTGCAACAGCAATCTTGTAAGTTTTTGAATAATGGTTATTAATATTAATTGGTATAGTTGATTTTTTAGTTAAAACAATAAAATTTAATTTTTCTTTAAGACAAAGTTGATTTTTTTGGCTCAATTATAAAAAGTTTGTTTTGATTTATAAAATAATTTAATTAAATTATTTAATGAGTTTTTATATAAATATTATTTTTGACATACATTAAAATAATTAATGACATTTTGATAAATATAGTTTGTTTGTTTTGAAGGTTCTACTTGTGAATATCATTTTTTTATTTTTCTTTGTAATGAATATAATTTATTTTCAAAAGGAATGATTGTTACCATATATTTTAAATCTCCGTTCTATTTTAAATACCAAAATTAGTTGTATAAAATGTATATGGTTTTCACATTTTTTAAAAATAAATTATATTGAACATTTATTTTATTGGCATTATAATAAAATCAAGTAGGGTGCTGC
Source organism: Spiroplasma endosymbiont of Antitype chi (assembly GCA_964019725.1). Taxonomy (GTDB): domain Bacteria; phylum Bacillota_I; class Bacilli_A; order Mycoplasmatales; family Mycoplasmataceae; genus Spiroplasma. Next base: position 1,919,209 of record OZ026467.1, read on the forward strand.
ACTTAATAGTAAAATTTATAAATTTTTATACCAAAAAATAAACTTTTTTCTTACTACCAGCTTCTTGTTCTTGATCTTCTAAAAAAGTTTTTTGTAAATAAATATTTTTATTTTTTTTCCTTTAAATTATTTAAACTATACCTTTCTTTATTATACTTAATTGTTTCTAATTCAACAAGGCGCCGGCGTCGTAATTCTGAAATTGCTAATTTTGTTTCTACTTGTTTCATTTGTTCTTCATCTGCTAAATACTCAAACTTTTTTCGTAAAATTCATTGTTTTTTTACCTCACGTCATAATAAAAAATACGATAAAAAAATTAATAAAAAACAAATAATAAGTAAAGTCAAACTCACAATAAAATAATTATTTATAGTGTTAAACATATTCAAAAATATTAATGCTAATGTAAAACATGTTGTATAATATATTATTGCAAAAATACTTGAAACAATAATTCAACTTTTAAAACTGGCTGCTTTTTTTAATTTTACATATGGCAAACCAATAAAACAAAAGAAAAAACAAGCACAAATTATACCAACAATACCAGCAATAATATTATGTAATTCATAAGTTTGACGGGAAATAACTCCTGTTAAATTTTTAATATTATTATAATCCATTGCACAACCAGCACTAATAAAATAACCCATAAAAGTTCCTAAAATTGAAAAAATAATAACTAATAAACGTGCTTCAACTTCGATTCGCGTGTTTCATTGCAGTGCTAATTCATCTTGTTTTGAACTAATTTTTGTTAACATAATAGTTTTTATTCCTACTCACCTAGTGCTCTAATTTGGTTTGATATTTCATTTTCTAATTTGGTTTGATATTTTTTAAGATCACTTTTTAAAAATAAGCACCCCAATATAAAACAACAAAAATCAACAATCGCAATTAAAGGTAACACAAATGGGTTAATATTTAATCCATCAACTGAATTTTTAACATAAATAAATTGTAAAATAGCTAATCAAAGAATTGAAGAATAGTTAATATTACCAACAATAATGACAATAATTATTCAAATATTAACAGTTTTTAATGTTTTAGTAATTAAAATTGGAATTGTTATAAAAAAGAATGTTGTAATCCATAAAATAGCTAATAAAATAATTATTACAATTACAATTGGTCAACCAATTGCTACAATTTGATCAGTAAATGGAGTTTTAAATTTTGATAATAAAGAAATAATAAATCGCACCCCCACTTTACCTAACGTTTGAATATATATTAGAGCAATTACAATTAACAATAATTGTGAAAAGACAATTAAAATTCTCGATATTTTTTCACTTTTAGTAGAAAAATAATACTTACTTGCTTCAATGTTGTATTGATAAGGTAATGGACGAATTTTTTGTTTTCGATTTAATTCATATTCCCCCAATGATTTTATAGTCTGATCAATAACAGTTTTATCTAATTTTTTTAAAGCTAGCGGACGATTTTCAACAACAAACTGCATTTTTTTTAATACTTTTTCTGATTGTTCTTGATTTATTGTTTTACTATTTTTTGCTTTTTTCATTAAAGTGCCTTAATATTCAAATATGTTTAATTTAGAACTAAAATCTAAACTTTCAGCAACAGCAAGGTTAATTAGTTTCTGCTGACGAATTGCTGATAATCATAATAAAAAACTTCCTCAAAATAACATTAACATACAAATTCCAGCCATAATTACTCCCGGTAAATTTAGTCGAACAGGAATATAAAGATATGCAATAATGCTTAATACTAAAATTATTAAAACAAATATGCATCCGACTGTATTAAAAATAATTCCAGTTACCTTTAAAAGTTTAATATTACGAACAATTAATGTTGGAATTACAAATATTAAAGAAAAGATAATACCGAACAGAGCAATAACAATGGTAAGACCACGAAAAACACCATCGGCCAAACCGAAATTATTAAAAAAGGCAGGAATTGGTAATTTACTAGTTGCAATCATCGCCAAAGAAGTTGATACAATAATAATTACTCCTAGCATAACCGCTTGTACAATTAAAATCATAATTCTAGCAATAACTTCCATTGGTGTGGTAAAATACATTCTTGTTAACCGAATATCATTTTTTTTAAAATCTTGTTTTGCTTCCTTCATTAATATCACCTAATTAAATAATTTTTTCCTTGTTTACAATTATTATAGCATTTTATTTTAAAAATACTATCTTTCTTAATAAAAGGTTATAATAAAGTTTTAGGTATCTACTATATATAAAAAAGAAATATTAAACGATTAAAATGCCACCAGAAAATAATAATTAATCTTGAAGTTATAAAATATATTAGACAAAAATTAAAGTTATTTTGATTATCAGAATAAATTTTAGGAGAATATCAAACAAAATATCATGAAAAATTAGGACCGAGTTTATCAGAAAAAAATCACTATATGCCTTATATTGTTTAACCGATTTTTTTGTAGTAAGAAAAAGGTTGAGGTTTGTAGGTATAAAAAAAATTCAATTCGCCTATTAATTAAGTAATACAAAAAAATAATTAATAATTAGACTTTTTAGCAAAATTTTTTAATTTATTTAATTATTTTTATTTATAATTTTTATAAAATCTTAACTTTTGTAATACTATTGAAAAATTTGATGATTTATAAGCTGGATATGGTATAAATTAAAAAAATTGATCAAATTATCCAAATTATTTTAAATCAGTTTATCGTCTAAATTTAGGTATACAAAAAACTAATTTAATTATTGATAAATATGTTAATATAAAAATTAATGAATAATAAAAAGTCATTTTAATAAATAAATTTTTATATTTATAATTTAATTAATTATATTTTTTCATTATTATTATTAAATAATTTTAAATTATAAATATTAATTTTTTATTTTTATGTAAAAATTGTAATATAATAATTTCCATAACTTCATATACCATATATTTCAATTTGCTTTAAAGCAAATAGTTTAATATAATAAGTTATTTTAATACTATCTTCAACTAAATTTTTAGTCATACTTATTCAAACTGCTTTTGAATAAAGTATAATCTATATCATTGCAAAAAATAGTTTAAATAGTCTTCTATTTTGTCATTAGAAACAATTAAATTAGTTAAATATTTTCCATATTATCCGTTTGATAATTTAATTTTAGAAGTAATAAGTGAAGGTATATTGTTTATTTCTAATTAACTTGTCAATGATAATAAACTAAAATAATTTACCTCTAATTGATAAATGTAGTTTTCTGAAATATAATTGTTTTTAATAGTTACTTTAATTTTAAAATCATTATTTATATTATTTTGTTGTTTTAAATTTAAATCTGTAATTTGTCCCGTCATTGGGATAATAATTGGTGTATTTGTATAATTATTTGTGTATCAACGATAAACTGATTTAAAATAATTTGAATAATTTGCTGAATCTTTTTAATTTATACCATATCCAGCTTATAAATCATCATTTTTTTGTTAATCAATCTCTAGTGGTATCAATTCGCATTTGTACTGCATTATTATTAAACACATTAATTTTTCATTCATTATTAAAAAAACCATGTCATATAACAAAATACCATTTATTATCCCTTTTATTAAATGGTTTTTATTGTTCATAAACTTCTTTTCAATAATTTATTGGTTCAGGCAGAATAGGACCACTAACGCTAAAATTAAAATAGATTCAATTTAATTAAAATACATAATTTTAAATTCTCATTAACAAACTTCTCCTATCTTTGTGGGTGTTAAAACCATATACATTTTAGACCACTAATTTAGTCTTTAAATTAGAATGGAGATTAAAAGTATATGGTAACAAGTATTATTAATGAAAAGGAATTATATTCATTACAAATAAAAATAAAAAAATGATATTCACAAGAAGAACCTTCAAAAAAACAAAATATATTTATCAAAATGTCATTAATTATTTTAATTTATGTCAAAAATAATATTTATATAAAAACTCATTAAATAATTTAATTAAATTATTTTATAAATCAAAACAAACTTTTTATAATTGAGCTAAAAAGATTCAATTTTGTCTTAAATAAAAATTAAATTTTATTTTTTAGCTAAAAAATCAACTAGACAAATTAATATTAATAAACATTATTCAAAAACTTACAAGATTGCTGTTGCAAAAATGATGAAAAAGTAGCAACAAAAATATGGAGCCGGTATTTGTTATTTTTATAATTTAACACCAGCTGGGTTTTTTAGATATAAAAATAAAGTAATTAAACATAACATTAAAAATTTAATTAAATGGAATAAATAATTTAATAATTTTTATCCTAAAAACAATAAAATTAAGACTTATAAATATTATGAAATGTCTGAATTAGGACATTTAAAACATGATATTAAAATTATGACAACAAATATGACTGGTTTTAAACGTAATTTATATTTGTATGATTTTATTGATGAAAAATCACGCTTTGGTGTTGCTTATTTATCTGAAAATAAATCACATTAATCAGCAATTGGTGTTTTTAATCAGGCTTACGATGATTTTTTAAATAATAAAATTAGAATAAAAATAATTAGAACATATAATGATCCTGAATATGTTTATAGTTATAATCCAGAGTATAAAGATCATAAAAGTTAGTTTACAAAAGTATTACATCAAAAAGGTGCTATTCATCAAACAACGCCAATTCGTTCCCCTTAATCAAATGGGAAAAATGAAAGATTCCATCAAAAATGAAATAAATTTTTTGAATATATTTCTCTTTATCATAAAAATATTAATGAATTACGAAAATTAATTAATATCTTTTTAGATTATTACAACAATGTTAGACGACATAAAAGCATAAATTTTTTAACACCATCGGAAGCTGTGTTAAAATTTTTAAAATAATAACTGGTCTAAAATATATATGGTACCTTACACCCCTATCTCTGTAGGTTTAGATATTAACTTAAAATAGTAATAATAAAATAACTTGATATCATCATTATAACCTTTATTAATGAAGTATTTGCTATACATGTAATTTGAAAGCATATAGATAATTTGTTTAAATCTTTTGACAACATTTTAATTAAGAGATGTTAAATTATATAATTTTCAATTTTAAAATAAACCGTCAATAACATCTTTCGGTTTTTGTCCTTCGAATTTTTGTATTAATTTAGCAGATTTATTAATCGCATTTCCTTTGTCATCATATTTTTTCTCTTTAAATTTTCTGTCATAATTATAACGATATGTTAGATAATTTAATAAAACTTTTTATAAACCATTTTTATTTACTAAACCTAAAATATCTTCTCATTGAATATAGTTTTTTGCAATACTTCACGGTAAAAAAAATTTCGGTAAATCAATATTTAAATACTTTTAAATCGGGTTTTTTTCAATTGTCATTAATAATAGCGACACTAAAATAGTATTTTCAACTATTGATGATGGATAAATAAGAATAAACACCATTGACATTACCTCAATACTTAATATTTCCAAATAACATTGATTTAGGATATTTAATTTTAATGCCAGTAAATACCGTATCTTCTTAGGGTAGTGATTTTTGTAAAACTAAATTAATACTATTTTGGTTTTTTCATTTAAAATCAGTTATTTTTACTAAATGCACAGATTTTATAATATTAACCATATCGGGTGAATAAGGGCGTTTGTATTCTTCAATGATATAACATTCATTTTTATTGTCTTCACTAATAGGTTCATTAATAGATGCTATTTTTAAATCATAAGATTCTAAAAATAATCTGTCTTGTTTTGAAATTGTAGACACCAAATACATTTTGTGCTTTTATGGTATTTACATCTTTACAAAATAAATTTTATTAATATTTTAAATAAGGAGTTGAAATTATTATAGTATTACAAAAGCTTAGGCTTTATAAAAAATATAAATAAAATAATTAGAAAACTTTTTAAAAGATTGATTTATCATTGTTTTAGAAATATATTTAAAATAAAGAATAATTTTTATACTAAAACCTAAACCCTTTTCTTTCTACCATAAAATTTACTATACAATAGATAAATTTTATTTTACAAGTAGATTTAAAAAACTATATCTTTTTCAAAATAAAAACAAATAAAATAGATAAACATATCATAAAGCAGTTAATTATTTTTTTAATGGTAAATATGAAAAATTATTACAGTGTTTATAAGATAGTAAATATTTTATAAGCAATTATAAATTATTTTTTTGAATAAAACCATTATATTAATTAAAAATAATGAAGAAGGTGTCAAAAATCAAACACTATCAAATAATGTTGGTTGCGATATTGGGGTGATATTTCCCATTATTGAAAATGTATTTTTATTAAAAAAGCAATTTATAGCGAAAAAAAAACTATTATAAATAAATTAAATTCTAGTATGATGTGATTAAAAAATAGAATTTATTTAATAGTAATAAACAACCGCTATAAGAAAATAAATGGTCAAATGTAAAAAAGAAGGGTTTTTTTTTTAAATATTATTTAGTTTCATATAAATTAATGATTTTTTTTATAAAACCCTTATTTTTTACATTCGACCAAATAAATTTAATTATTAAGTTAATAATTTTGTAAATAATAATTTACAAAAAAATTTATATTTTTATTAGTTTTATCTAAGAAATTAAATATTTTTAATAAAAATGTATTTTTGTCGTGGAAAAATTTAAAAAAATAGAAAATGTGAGGTACCATATACATTTTAGGCCAGTTAGTCTTTTAAAAATTTTAACACAGCTTCGGATGGTGTTAAAAAATTTATGCTTTTATGTCGTCTAACATTGTTGTAATAATATAAAAAGATATTAATTAATTTTCGTAATTCATTAATATTTTTATGATAACGAGGAAGATATTCAAAAAAATTATTTCAGTTTTGATGAAATCTTTCAATTTTCCCGTTTAATTGATGGGAACGAATCGGCGTTGTTTGATGAATAACGCCTTTTTGATGTAATACTTTTATAAACTAACTTTTATGATATTTATACTATGTATTATAACTATAAACATATTCAGGACCATTATCAGTTCTAATTATTTTTATTATAATTTTATTATTTAAAAAATCATCATAAGCCTGATTAAAAATACCAATTGCTGATGACTGTGATTTATTTTCAGATAAATAATAAATGCTAAAACGTGATTTTTCATCAATAAAATCATACAAATATAAATTACGTTTAAAACCAGTTATATTTTGTGTCATAATTTTAATATTATGTTATAAATGTCCCAATTCAGACATTTCATAACTTTTATAAGTCTTAATTTTATTTTTTTTAGGATAAAAATTATTAAATTCTTTATTCCATTTAATTAAAGTTTTAATGTTATGTTTAATTACTTTATTTTTATATCTGAAAAATCCATCTAGTGTTAAGTTATAAAACTAATAAATACCAGTTCCATATTTTTGTTGCTACTTTTTCATCATTTTTGTAACAGCAATCTTGTGATTTTTTTAATAATGGTTATTAATATTAATTGGTATAGTTGATTTTTTAGCTAAAACAATAAAATTTATTTTTTCTTTAAGACAAAGTTGAATCTTTTTAGCTCAATTATAAAAAGTTTGTTTTGATTTATAAAATAATTTAATTAAATTATTTAATGAGTTTTTATATAAATAGTATTTTTTACATAAATTAAAATAATTAATGACATTTTGATAAATATATTTTTTTTAATGCTCTTCTTGTGAATATCATTTTTTTATTTTTATTTGTAATGAATATAATTCATTTTCATTGATAATACTTGTTACCATATACTTTCAATATCCGTTATATTTTAAAGACCAAAATTAGTGGTCTAAAATGTATATGTTTTTCACAAAAAAAAAAAAATAGAAAAATATATTGACAATAAAATTAAAAGTAATACAATTTAAATAAGTAAGTATTATATTATTCTATAATTTCTAAGGTAATTAATAAAACCCCAAAATAATACATACGACCAACTTAAAATAATTAATAATCATTATTTTTAAATAAAAAAATTTTTAATATAATTTATTTGTTAATATTTTTTATTATCCACCATATAAAAAAAGACCCGAAATTTTTAATATATGAAAATTCGGTAATACAAAAGGTAAATCACATAAATTATTCTTATTTTCTTACAAATCGTTTTTTTATTACCCTAAGGCAATTTTTTTACAATTTAATTATAAAAAATTGATATAATTTACCCGTTAAGGTAATGAATGATAAATTTTACAACTTAGAAAGGGTAAAAAAATATGTTATTTTTAACAAATATAACAAAATCACAAGAAATTTTAAACAAAATTATTTCAATTGGAATGCCATCAACAATTGCTGTTATAGTAATTGTTTTATTGTGTTTAATTATTAAATATTTTAAAATTAAACGAATTATTTATACAATTATTTTATTAGTAATTTTTGTTTTAATTTGTATTGCAATTTTATATTTTAAAGATGATATATTAGGAATTGTTTCAGAATATATTAAATTTTAAAAAAATAAAAACATTATAAATATAATAAAATAAAAATAAATTCATAAAAATACTGATTTCAATCAGTATTTTTATTATATTTCTTTAATTAAATTACTGAGTCAGGATAACTTGGCGCTTTTTGTTGTTTGTATTCATTATTTATTTACTACAACAGCTTCCGTTGTTAACAACAAAGCACTAACAATACCAGTATATTGTAAAGAATAACGCGTTACTTTAACTGGGTCAACAATTCCTGTCTTAATCATATTTTACCATGTATTTTTTGCAGAATTATAACCAAAATTGTCATTTTGTTCTTTTAATTTATTAAAAATAATTGAACCATCAACACTGGCAACAACAGCTTATTCAACGGCGGCTTTATTTGAATTTAAGGTGTCTTTAATTCGTAATTTATTATCTTTCATTCATTTTTTGTTTGGTGCACCAATTTTAATGATTCCAACACCATTGGCAATTTTAGCTAATCTTTTTTTTCAATTTATCTTGTTCAAATGTTGATTTTTTTATTTTTTATTTTATTACGAATAAATTCTTTACGATCTTCAATTTCTGCACATTTTGTCTTTCCTTCAATAATTGTTGTTGTATCTTTTGAAACAATTACTTTTTTTGCCGCCCCTAAATAATCTAAAGTTAAATTTTTGAAATCCATTCCTAAATCACCATTAACAAGTTTACCTTTTAATAGCATAGCAATATCTTCCAACAAATCTTTACGGTTATTACCAAATTCTGGCGTTTTAGCAAAACAAATATTAAAAGCACTACACATTTTGTTTATTAATAATGTTGGTAAAGCACCGTCTTCAACATCATCAGCAATAATTAATAATGGACATAATTCTTCAACAATTTTTGGTATTAAGAAAAAAGTTTAGGTTTTGGTATAAAAATTATTCTTTATTTTAAATATATTTATAAAACAACGATAAATCAACCTTTTAAAAATTTATCTAATTATTTTATTTATATTTTTTATAAAAACAAAGCTTTTGTAATAATATCATAATTTCAACCCCCTATTTTAAAATATTAATAAAATTTATTTTGTAAAAATTTAAATAATACAAAAGTACAAAATGTATGTGGTTTCTACATTTTTATTTTAATTTCTTTAATTTTATTTTTTATTTTTAATCAACGCTTATTTTTTTAAGTCGACGAAAAAATGTTTTTAAATTTTTTGGTGCTTTATTTTTTAATTCTTCGCCATGAATTACTTTTTTTAAATTATAAAATAACGATAAAATACCCCCGTCGTGTTTATCACAATATTCAAAATATAAATAACAGATATTTTCACGAACATCATGGCTATATTGATAATTAATATTATTATGAAATGTTGATTTTAATAATAAATTTTCAAAATTATTATTTTCATATACAATTAAAATTTTATTTGCTCAGTAATAAAAAGTTTAAAATTTATTTTTTAAATATTTTTAATCAAGTCTTTTAATAACAACTTAGTTTAAAGAAAAAAATCTTTACATAAATTAATATATGCAAATATTTTCTTTTTTATTCGTTTATAATATTTATTTTGATGATTTTTATTTAAAAAATATTGCAATTTTGCTTGTAAATCGCTTGAATTAGAGTTATTAATAATATAGTTCATTAATTCACCTCATTTTTTAAAAAATATAGTATAGTTATACCATTTAAAATAATTTTTATAAAAATTCAAACTTTTTTAAACAATCACAATCATAATAAGTAAGTATTCTTTCTAAAATATATTTAAAAATGCTTATATATATAATGTCAATATAATTTGATAAAAAAGGAAAAACAAATATGAAAAAATGACTTACTATTTTAGAAACAATAGGATTAACAACAAAAAGCATTAAAGTTAAATATTCATTTTGTGTTAAATTTCAAGTTGTAATAGTTTTAACATTTTATTTATCTATAAACAAAAATACATTAATAAAAAACTCTTTTAATTTTTATCAATAATTTTACATCTTTAAAAACTTCACATTTTATGAATAATTTTAAAAAACATTCCAAAAAATAAAATGATAAATAACACAAATGATATAACATATAAAAATTCAGGGGCATTTGAACCAATAATATAACTAACAAATTGAACTCAATAATTATATAAACTCATTATAAAAACCTCTATAAAAAATATTTAACATATTCATTTATATTCAATTTCATAATTAAAATCTTTTATATTAATTTGAATAGGTTTTTTATAAGATTGTTCATCATAAATTGATAAAACATAATTTGACTCTTTTTTAAAACTTTTATAGCATTTTTTACATAAGAATTTAATTTTATTTTTGCAAGAAAAAGATATATAAGAAACCTTAGATTTTATAAAATTATTATAACAACCAACTACTTTTAAATAATTTTTAATTGGATGATAAAAAATATAACCATTATCACATAAATTATAACCTTTATTTTTTTCATATTTTATTATATTTTCTTTATATAATTCTTCTATTAATTTAACTTCCATTTTATAATTCCTCCAAAACGCGAATTAATTGTTATACTTTTTCATCATTTAAATTTATTAAATTATTATCGTTATTTGTTTTTACTTTTTTATGTTAATTTGAAAATAATGCTTTGTGCATAAGAATAAAATAGTTTTGTTTATATTGATTATACAAATCAATTATTTCTGTTCCAGTTAAATATTTTCAATCGTGTTATTTTAAATTTTCATCATATTTTACAATACGATAAGATTATCGGTCGCATGTAAAAAATAAGGGTTTTTATTTTTAAATGTTATTTAGTTTAATATAAATTAAGGATATTTTTTTATTGTTTTTATAAAACCCTTATTTTTTACATGCGACCGAATTATCATAAATTAAACCGATTGCTACTTGTTCAGAATGTTTTTCACTCGGATAAATAAACTTATTACTCAGCCAAAAAACAATATGGCGATTATGATTAGGTAAATTTATAAAACTCGCTTTATATGTTTCAAAGGGGATAAGTTCCTTAGAAATAAAATAATTTGCTATATTGTTATTTTTCTTATAAAAATTACTCAATTTTATCAACTTCTTTCTTTGAATTATTTTTTATCTTAATTTTTTACTTTCTACTAATTTATCAAAAATTACCGATAATGGATTATCTCGAACATAATTAACTAACCTAAAAAAATTTAACTGATAAAAAACATTTTTTCAAAATTACCAAATAAAATATATACATTGTAAAGCAAATAATAATAAAAATACTAGACCAATATAATTTAATGAAATTATTCAAAGTAATAAATCAATTAAACTAAATAAAACCGTTGAACCACTAATATAATAAAAGTTTATTAGAAAAAATACAAAATTTTTCATTATCCATAAAATCCTTTATTACAATTTATGCAATAAAATTCATTAAATAGTAATCTTTTCATATCAATAAACCAAGTTTCACATTTATATTTAAAATAATAATTAATTATTTCTTTCATAATTTAATCTATCTCCTAACTAAATATTTGTTTAATAAACAATTTTATTAAAAATGTTAAATATATAAAATAATAAAAATTGATACACTGAAAAATACTATTAAGTTTTAAAGTAATAGTTATATAAATTAAATTAATAAAAAATGAATAAACTATTGTGCCTTAGTTTCGTTTAAAATAACTTAGAATATAGTGTTATATTCTATTAAAATCATTTAACCATATGACGGGAAAAAGTTTAATATCTTAATGATAATAAATAATCCAAATGAAATTAAAATAATTCACGAATTACGTAAAAAGGTCATTAATTGTGGTAAAATAATATATATATATAATCTTTTACTTTTAGCCATTGGCACATTACCTAATCAAGTTCAAATGGAATCCATTACAGTCCCAAAAGTAACTTCATCTGCTAAAAAATTCATTATTTTCTATCCTCCTTTTTTCAAGTTATTTTTTTTTCTTACCTTGAATTTGGCGAATTTTTTGATAAATTGATAAACCAATTAATGCAAAAAACCATTAACAAAATCAAAATACTAAATATTCATTTTAATCATGCCGGAATGATATAACTCCTTTCAATAAATTAAAAAATTGAAATTTGCAAACTCGCTTCGCTCGTTGTCGCTTTGCTCCGCTTAAAAAAATTGTTAAATAAATTATTCCGCCAATAAATTACGCGGAATAATTTATTATTTTACCTTTTAATTTCAATATCTTTTACAATCTTATTTACAGTATTAATAACAATATATATACCATACTTTTTCCACTAACGACCGCAAAATTAAATATTGCTTTGTTTTCATAATTTCAACTCCTTATTTAAAATATTAATAAAATAATTAGATAACTTTTCAAAAGATTGATTTGTCGGTGTTTTAGAAATATATTGATAGCATTACAAAAGTTGAGTTTTTATAAAAATTATAAATAAAAACAATTAAATAAATTAAACAATTTTGCTAAAAAGTCTAATTTTTTTTTGTATTACTTAATTAATAAACGAATTGAATTTTGTTTTTTTATACCTACAAACATCAAACTTTTTTTTTACTACCGACTTTTTGCGGGCCATAATTTAATAAATATGTTTGCAATATCATCTTGCTAATCTCAACTCCATTGTAACGCCTCTATAATTTAATAAGTTTTATGTTAAATTTTTTACGATAACATTAAAAATAGATAAAATATTATAATTATTGTTCTTTTAAAAATGTTTTAATTTTTTCTTGTAAAGTTGTTCGCCGTTTTTGTGGTAAATTATTAACACCATATAAAAATGCTGATTGTTCGCCAATTAAATATAATTTAGTTTTAGCACGAGTAATTGCTGTATAAATTAGATTTCGTTTTAACATCATTCAAAAACTTTTTGTTATTACAAAAATAATATTATCATATTCACTGCCCTGTAATTTATGAACACTACAAGTATAAGCCAAAGTAATATCATAATAAATTTCTTTACTATATGCAATTATATTATCGTATTTTACTAAGATAACATCATTTAAATTTTTATCTTTTTTAATATCAACAATAATGCCGACATCGCCATTATAAATTTCTAATTCAGGTCGATTTTTAAGTTGCATAACTTTATCATTAACTCGGAAAAAACGATGCCCAATCTTAATTTCTTTTTGACCACTTGCATGATTAATTCGATTTTGCAAATAATTATTTAATGCATTAATTCCAACCGGACCATTATACATTGGCGCAATTACTTGAATAGCAGTATAATCTGCTCCATATTCATCACTAATTTTCTGATATAAATCACCAACAATTTTTAATAATGTTTGTGAATCATTTTCATTAATAAAAGTAAAATCTTTTTTGTCAAATAAATTATTACCTTCAAAATGTTCTTGTTCAATTGCATAAGATAGTTCTAAAATATCATTTCCGGATTCTTGGCGATAAACTTTTTCTAATTTAATAACATTAAAAACATCACTTTGAATAATATCTCTCAACAAATCACCACAAGCAACTGACGGTAATTGATTTTCGTCACCAATTAAAATTAATTTACGCAGATTAACACTAGCTTTTGCAATTTGTGATAATAACAAACTATCAACCATACTAAATTCATCTAAAATTAAAATATCATTTTCCAAAGGATTATTTTCATTATAAAAAAATTGATTAGTTAAAGCATCATATTTTAATAATTTATGAATTGTTAAAGCTTTTTGCCCAGTTTTTTCTCGTAATCGTTTGGCCGCTTTTCCGGTTGGTGCTGCTAATACAATTTTTGATTGCTGGTAAACTTTTTTTAAAAGACTAACAATACCACCAACAACTGTTGTTTTACCCGTGCCGGGTCCCCCAATAATAACTAAAAAATTAGAATGAACAGCAGCCTTTATTGCTTTTGTTTGATTAATATTATAAGTAATTTGTTTTTTATTTGTTAACTTTTCTAACTCTTCTGTTAATTTTTGATCATCATATTGATTAATCGTATTCAAACCAACTAACATTGAAACAATATTAATTTCACTATGATATATTTCTGCAACATAAATTTTATCATCCTTAAAAATTAATAACTTAATTTCTTTACTATATTTTAATCCAGCTAACAACTGTTCTTTTGTTAAAAAAGAAAAATTATTTTGTAATATTTTTGTTAATTCATTTAATGTTAAATAAGTATCGCCATTATTATTACAAAATTCTTTTGCTAAATATCATGCATAATAACCAATTCGAATGTTAGTAAAGGGTTCTTGTTCAAATGCTAAATAAATATTATCAATTGTTTTAAAAGCAATATTATCCCTTAATAATAATGAATAAGGATCTTTTTTTAATAAAGCATAAATCTGATTAACATTATATTTTGTTTTTAATAAAGATAAAACTTGCAAAGATAATCCTTTTTGATTGAATTGATGATTTAATTCATCATCACGGCTAATTGACTTAAATACCTTTGCAATAATATTAGCTTGCTTAACACTAATACCCGGAATTTCATGTAATACTAATAAATTTTCTTTAATCTTAGTAATCACATCGGTTTGATAATAATCAATAATTATTTGTGCTGCTTTTTCACCAATTGTGGGAAATAAACTACTAGTTAAATATTTTAAAACATCATCATTACTACGTGGGGAAAGTTTATGAATTTCTTTAACTTCAAAATTTTCACCATAGCGTTCATTATAGACAAATCCCCCTTGTAATTCATATAATTGTTCTGTCTGTAAAGTTGATAAAAATCCCTTAATAAAAATAAAATGTTTTTTATCATTTTCTAATTGAAATTTGCAAATCCGATAACCATTATTGGACTCAAAAACAATTAATTTTAAATAACCCCGTATTTTTTCGTCCATTTTAGTAATCCTTTCTTATAAATATCATAATTTTTTATTATCTAAATAAACATCATTAATAACTCCGCCCCCAAGACAAACTTCGTCATCATAAAAAACAGCAGCTTGTCCTGGTGTAATAGATTTTACTTTTTTTGCAAATTTTAAAAGACATTTATTATCACTTAAAACTGTTAATTTAACAGGAGTATCTTTTTGACGATAACGAAATTTAGCTGTACAATTAAATTCTTTTTCACTTAAAATATTAATTCAATTAACATCAGTAATAATACAACTAGTTGAATATAGTCATTTTTCTTCACTATTTTTTGCAACATATAAAATATTGTTTTCTACATTTTTACCAGCCACAAAATATGGTTCACTCATCCCGCCTAAATTTAAGCCACGACGTTGACCAATTGTATAATACATCACTCCATTATGATGGCCGATAACTTCTTTTGTTTCAATATCAAAAATATTACCATTTTTATTTGGAATATAATTTTGTAAAAATTTTTTAAAATCACGTTCTCCAATAAAACAAATTCCTGTTGAATTTTTTTTATTAGCTGTTCTTAAATTTTGCGCACTAGCAATTTCTCTAACTTCTTTTTTTGTTAAATTTCCTAATGGAAAAAAAGTTTTTGATAATTGTTCTTGGTTCAACTGACTTAAAAAATAAGTTTGATCTTTGTCCCGATCAACCCCCCGTAATAATTCATATTCTTTTAATTTTTCATTAAATCGTACTTTAGCATAATGTCCCATGGCGATAAAATCAGCATGATAATTATTAATTGCATAATTTAAAAAATAGTCAAATTTAATATACTTATTACATAAAATATCTGGATTAGGAGTTCGCCCTTTTTGATATTCATTAATAAAATGTTTAAACACATATTCCCAATATTCTTTAATAAAATCAACACGGTGCAATGGTACTTGTAATGTTTTGCTAACATTAACAGCATCATTATAATCAAGTTCTTGTGGACAAATTACATTATTAATTGCTTTATTCCCTAAAATATCATTATTTAATTGACTGTCTCAATTCCGCATAAAAAGACCTTCTACATCATAACCCGCTTGTTGTAATAAATATAAACTAACTGAAGAATCAACCCCCCCAGATAATCCTACAACAACTTTTTTCATTGTACATAACTTCCTTTTTTATAATAAATAATAATTAATTAGTACTATTATTTTAACACTGAAAATTAAAAATCCCAAGACAATAAATTGGTTTCCCGTTGTTTAAATAATTTACTATATAAATTTTAAGACCTTTCTTTTTTTCTTTTTAAAACTGCTGCTAACATTAAAATATTTGCCAACAATAAAAAACTATAACTAATAATTTGTATAATATTACTGGACCAATTAAAAATATTGTTCATAAAAAAATAACTATATAATGTAATTCCAATCACACTAAATAAGAAAAGTAAACTTAATGGTAAAAAAAAATAAAGCTGAATTTTAAAATTTGATACCAAGCAAAATGGAATAACAACAATAATTGCATAAATCCCAATTAAAATTAACATAAATATTAGATTCACGAAAAAATAATAATGATTAACAGTAATAAAATTAAATTTACCAAAATTAACTACAAAAAAATTATATAAATCTAAAGCTGAATTATTAATTCAATTATTAAACAATAAAAATGCACTAAATAATACTATTAATCCAATAATCGCCATAAGGCGAGCAATTAAAACAATTGGATCGCGTCATTTAAGAATATTGTTTTTCTTAATTTTAGTAATTCGTTGACGGCCATTTGGTAATTGCTGAATTTGATAATTATTATTAAAAATTGTTGTCGCTTGAACAGTAGACTTTGAGCGCTTATTTGTCAAAGGCAAAAAATTACGATTGAGGTCTTTTACTTTTCTTCTTTCAATTTGTTTTATTTTAAGTTTACCGCCTTGCTTTATTGAGTCTTCTTTGACATTATAATTAAATAATTTAACATAAAAATTATCTATTTGATAATTTCCCTCCGCTTCTTCAAGTTCAATTGCTGGAGGATTTTCATCTTGAAGTTTTACTTTTTCTGATAAAACTTGTAAAGCTTTTTTTGTTTCCAAATTATTTTCTTTTTGATGATAATATTTATTGGTTGTTTGTTCCACTCCTAAATTTGGTCTTTTTGTTATATCCCATTCCATCGTATCAATTTCATTATAAAATTGATTTGCCTTGTCAGGACAAACAATTAAATCTACTCCTTTTCCTGTTTTTTTCTTTTCATTTTGTTTAATATCAAACTTTTTATTATAAGATTTTTCTTCAATATTTTTTGCTTGGATGGAAGGCATATTATGTATTATTTTTTGCGAAATATTTATTTTTTGGCTTGGTATTTTATTATAAATTTTAGTAAAAAAAACATCTTTTTGTTGTGATGATTTTGGTAAAGAAATTTTAGGAAAATGATTTGTTATAACTGACTTTGATTTTATAGCTTGTTTATTATCAATATTATTTAATGAATTATTTAATTTTTCTTGATCTTTTTGCATTATTTTTTGAGCAATAGCACGAGATTGCGCCATAACTGCCACATGATCAATTTTAATTTCAACAGTTTTATTTTTAAACTGATAATCATTTTTTTTCTTATTAAAATTTAATAAATCAATATTTTTTGTAATGGTAGGTGGCTCATATAAATTTTCTTCATTATCCAATTGAATTTTTTCATTAAAAGTTGATTTAATTTTATTTAATTGGTTATGAAAACTTTTTTTTTCTTGTTGTAATTTTTCGGTTTGATTATGTAAAATTTTTAATGCATTTGGATTATCTAAATTTAAAATCATTTTCCGCGGTTGTAAAAATGAATTTAAACCACTATTTTGATTAACATTTTGGTTTTTAGTAAAAAAATAATTTTTCTTAAAAAAATGACTGTTTTCTTGTAGAAAAAAAGTTGTATCATTATTTAAATCAAACTCTTGTTGTTTAACACTTTTATCATTATGCGAATTTTGCTTAATTGGTTTAATTTTTAAAATTTTAATATCATTACTTTTCATTATTAACACTCATTTCAAGAAAGTTAAAAACTAACACATATTAATTATATCCTAAAAAATTTAAAAAAACAAAGGAAATATTGGGTCTTTTTCGTAATAACAAAGAAACAATAAAAAGCAATTAAAATTTTAATTGCCTTTTATATTTATAAAATTATTTATTACACTTTTTTAGGAAATGCGTTTATAATCTGTTTAATTAGAATATAATTATTATAATGCATCAAAAAATTCATCATTATAATCGATTCTATAATTATCAATATTTTTTTCACTATTTTAATGTTAAGAATAAGTTGCATTAAATTCAATAAGAATTTATTTAAATCTATCGGCAACAGTTTGATTTGAAGCCGAAATATGTGACATCATTTTTAATATGTCAAAATTATTTAAAACAATTTCAATTTGTCTAAAGTCAGTTTCTAAATATTCATATATATTATCTATTTTTGCAATCTTCTTTATTTCTTCAAGTTTACGCTTTGCCTCTCATTAATTGTTGGTAGTAATAAAAAAGTTGAGGTTTTGGTATAAAAATTATTCTTTATTTTAAATATATTTCTAAAACAATGATAAATCAACCTTTAAAAAAGTTATCTAATTATTTTATTTATATTTTTTATAAAACCTAAGTTTTTGTAATACTATCATATTTATAGGAAACATTTGATATTTTATAAAAATTTGTTCATTATTAAAAAATAATTATTTTTTATAATTATACTTATGAACAATTTGGCGAGTATTTTCCGAACCAATTAACTTTGAAATTACTTATGGAAATTTTATAACCTTACTATGAACTAATTTTCATTATTCTTTATTCATAACGGGTAATAATTTATCTTTTTTTTTGATGATAAAAATATATTAATAATAATTTGTACGGCTTCTAATAACATTAATTTATCATAATTAAAAACTAATAATAAATTTAAAATAATTTTGAAATTTACGACTAATATATGTATTTAATAATGTTTCCAGAATAAAAACAAAATCAAAAATATTAATATTTATTTTAAAACATCTAATATTTAATGTAATTAAAAATTAATTATTAGAATGTGAAAAAGACATATCATAATCTTTATTTAATAAGATATCTTTTATAATAGTACCTAAATGTTCTTTACACAAAAAATAATATCATTAATTTCAAAAAAGGCTAATTATATTCGCTTAAAAAACGTAGTAAAAAAAGTTTAGGTTTTGGTATAAAAATTATTCTTTATTTTAAAAATATTTCTAAAACAATGATAAATCAACCCCTTAAAAATTTATCTAATTATTTTATTTATATTTTTTATAAAAACTAATCTTTTTTAATACTATCAGAAAAAATCATTTTTTTTGATAATTCAGTTTTATAAAAGAAGTTTTTATTTGAATTATTTAAAAATTATCTAAATTTTTTTTTTTTTTTTCGAATTAATTTTTTTTTATTAAAATCATTAATCTTTATTTTTTTTCTTATTATGTAAAGAAAATTTAGATTTTTTAGGTTTTTATTTAACCGGATTATAAGAAATTTTATCGGTTTTCTTTTTTTTCTTTTTTTTGTAATTTCAACATTTTCAATATTATTATCTTTTTTTAAATGTGGTTTTCTAACAAATAAATGTTTAATTATTTGTCAAAATGATTCTTTGTTTTTATTTTTTTACTTCGTCTCTTAACTCGTAAGAAATGAAATCCTAATTTTTGTAAAATTTGAATAAGGGCTGATAAAATTCAATAAACATCAACCCCAGATGCAATTGAAATTGTGGCCGCAAAGAAGAGAACAATCATTACTCTTTACATAATAAATTGCCGTTTGCACGCTTTTTTCTATTCCTTTGTAATAAATCTTGTTTTACGAAGATTTAAAATAGTTGGTAAAATCATCGAAATAATTTGAATAGGCAAATATACACTAAATAATAAAGATAAATAAACATAATTACCACTAGCAATCATATCTCATGGCTTTTCAATTAAATAAATTTGCCCAGTTGTCGCAATTTTTAATTTTCTTGTTTCTCTAACAACAGTATACATAGCAATTAAAAACGGAATTAATAAAAAATACGAATCAATTGTGGATAATGGCACAATTACTTCTTTGCGATACCAATGAATTATTTCTATTTGTTGTTTTTGGTTTTACCGCTGTATATTTTGAAACCTTATATTTGGCCCGAATTTATGCTTGTTTAATTTGCATTAATTGCATTTTGTCTTGATTTAGTTATGCTTTTCAACTAAAAATTAAATTAACTAAAATTCAATCAAAATGAAACAAAAAAAACCATAAAATTGTGAATATGTTTTAAAAAAAAAAGTATCATATAATGTTCTAATTGCTAAATATGGATATTAATATATTTGTCCATTTTCAAAATAAAAAAAGTGTTATTTCCAAACATTAGCGTATCCTAAAATAATTTCAAAGAAAAATCTTTGTTTATATAATTTCTGACCAGAAACATCTAAAATTTCGGCGTTCTCATATTTTGGAACAATAATTTGTCCACAACCTCATAATATTGATATAATTAAAAAAAGATACGGGACTAATTTTATTAATTTCCAGGCAATTGAATATCAAGGTTTTCATGTTATTTTCTCATCGGAGAAAATATAATCACGATAGTTCACTATTTTGCCTCTCTTTTACATTTTGATTTGATTTAATAAAATTTCTTTATTAATTAAATAAATGTGGTCGCATGTAAAAAATAAGGGTTTTTGTTTTTAAATGTTATTTAGTTTAATATAAATTAAGGATATTTTTTTATTGTTTTTATAAAACCCTTATTTTTTACATGCGACCATAAATGTTGTTAAAATATGATTTTCTAACAATAATGATTTCGTTATAACATTATGTTGATGAAAAATTAAAATTTAACATACTTTAAATTTGTCTTTTTACTTTATTTCTAAAAAATGCATTTCCTAATTTTTTACTGACAGATATTTTAAAACGATGATAATTAAGATCATTTTTTTTAAAATAAATAAAATAACGGTTAGTTTTAATAAAAAAACAATTATTTATTATTTTTTGAAATTAATATTTTTTTTTAACAATAATTTTTTTTTACATTTCGACAAAAATATAAAAATAAAGTATTTTACCGGCATTTTTAAGCTGATAATACTTTTCTTCCTTTCGCCCTTCTTTTACTTAAAACTTTACGGCCCGAATCTGATTCCATTCTTGCTCGAAAACCATTTGTTCTTTTATGTTTAATTTTACTTGGTTGTCACGTTCTTTTCATTACTAGCACCTCTTTATGATATAAATTATTAAGATATCATGTAAATAATATCTTAATTAATAAAAAATATCAATTAAAATAATATTTTTTAAAAATAAAAAATAGAGATTGATATGATATTTCGTCTCCATTTATCTTTTTGTTTATAATAATATTATTTTGTGTAATTTGTTGTTTTTTTAGTAATTGCAATATCATGTGTATGTGATTATTTTAAACTATTATTTGAAATTTTCACAAAATGAGCTGTTTTCTGCAATATTATAATATTTTTTGCAGCACAACAATCAAAACCACCCCTCACACCAATAATAAATTGAAATAAAATATCACTTAATTTACCATTTAATAAAACTTGTCCTTCAAATCCTCCTGGAACTAATTTACGATTTTTTATCTTGAAAATAAATATCAGAACTTCCTTTTTTCACAGCAGCTAATGATCCCATTCTCATATATTTTTTATATTTTTTACCTTCAAAATTATTTTCTTCACCAGGTGCTTCACAAATTTTAATGCAAAAACTGAACCAAACATTACTGCATTGGCACCATCCGCAATTAAAGGTAGTAAGAAAAAAGTTTATGTTTTGATATAAAAATTATTATTTATTTTAAATATTAATAAAATTTATTTTGTAAAAATGTAAATACCACAAAAGTACAAAATGTATGTGGTTTCTAAACATTTTTAAATATCATCCTTTTTTGATAAAATTATTTGAATTATTAAATATCATAATTTAAAAAAATGTTTTAATTACGAAAGGAAATTGTTGTATTATTGATCATTATTAGGTTTTTAATAAAATTAAGTAATTAGAAACAAATTAAGTTTCGCTTATGACTAAATGATAACAAAATTTATAAAAAATTCAACTTTTTTAAAAATATAATTTTTAATTCAAGAAATAATTTATAAATTTATTATTTTTGACATACTAAAAAATACTTTTTAAAGTTATTACTAATTTTTAAAATTTTTTTTTATTTTTTATAAAAATAAAAATTGCTTTTTAGATTTATTTAAATTAAATATATTAAATTCAATTTTTTCTTTATTTTTATTAGTTTTATCAATTTTTTTCTTCATTTGTTTTAATATTAAGTATTAACATTGAAGCAATTAACATATTGATAATTTTTTCTTTATAATTATATTTTCAAACTACGCCCATTAACTGCCTTAATATATTGTGATATATCACCTTTCCTTCTATTTTAAAAACATTATTATATTATAATGTTTGATTTTCAATACGTTCTTTATTATTTTTAATTAATGTAATAGCTTTATTCAAAAATTCTAATTTATCATCGCTTATAAAATATTTACTATTTTCTAAGAATTGTAATAATTCTTCATATTTAGCATTATAAAAGCTTATTTTTTATAAAAAATATAAATAAAAACAATTAAATAAATTAAACAATTTTGCTAAAAAGTCTAATTATTAATCATTTTTTTGTATTACTTAATTAATAAGCGAATTGAATTTTGTTTTTTTATACCTACAAACCTCAAACTTTTTCTTACTAACAATATTTTAAACTATTTTTTATTTTCTCTCATAATAACAAAAGCATCGTCAATTTGAATATATAAAATATTATTTTGAATTTTAATTTTATTGTTATTTTTGTCGCTTATATAGTCAACTATAGTCAACTTTTTCTAAATCGTCATTTTTAAAAATATTAGATATCGTTCTTTCACTAATGTTGACATTTTCTATTGTATGCAAAATATCTTTGTATATTTTTCTATCGCCCATAAAAGAAATATATTTATCTTTTAAATTTTTTTCATTTCTTTGGTTTTTTTTAAACCCAATTCTTCATCTAAAGGATGCCGATTTATATTTTCTTTTTTTTCATCATATTTAACATATAATCTTCTTTTTAAAGGGATATTTTCATCTTCTGTTTTAATTGTTTTTGGTAATTTTGATATAACTTTATATCCTTGTAATATTTTTCCTCGTTGATATAATTTAAATATCTCATTATCTCTTTCGATCAAAAATTTTTTATTTTCATTTTTTGTTTTTTATTATTTTATTTTCTTTATAATTTCCTAATAAATTTTCTTTTAATTCCATTTTATAATTTCGATATTATTACAAAAGCTTAGTTTTAATAAAAAATATAAATAAAATAATTAGATAACTTTTTAAAAGGTTGATTTATCACTGTTTTAGAAATATATTTAAAATAAAGAAATAATTTTTATACCAAAATCTAAACTTTTTTCTTACTACCAAAAATTATCGCAATAAAAAATACTATTAAGTTTTAAAGTAATAGTTATATAAATTAGTTCGCATAAATAAAATAAGTAAAATATGGTTTCTTAGTTTAGTTTAAAATAACTTAGAATATAGTGTTATATTCTATTAAAATCCTTTAACCATATGACGGAAAAAGTTTTATATTTTAATAATAATAAATAATCCAAATGGAATTAAAATAATTCACACACCACCCCAAAAGGCCATTAATTGCGGTAATGCAGCAAAAATAAAAAAACTTATGTTTTGATATAAAAATTATTCTTTATTTTAAATATATTTCTAAAACAGTGATAAATCAACCTTTTAAAAAGTTATCTAATTATTTTATTTATATTTTTATAAAACTTAATCTTTTGTAATACTATAATAAATTATCCGTTAATAAATTATGCGAAATAATTTATTCTTTACTTTTTAATTTCAATATCTTTTGCAATCTTATTAATGGTATTAATAACATTATCTTTTCCATACTTTTTCGCTAACGGACGTAAAATAAAATATTGCTTTATTTGCATAATTTCAACTCCTTATTTTAAATATTAATAAAATTTATTTTGTAAAAATGTAAATACCATAAAAATATAAAATGTATGTGGTTTATATATATATAATAATATAAAAAATATTAATTAATTTTTCGTAATTCATTAATATTTTTAGGATAACAAGGAAGATATTCAAAAAATTTATTTCAGTTTTGATGAAATCTTTCAATTTTCCCGTTTGATTGGGTGGGCGGATCGGTGTTTTTTAATTAATAATATCTTTTTGATGTAATACTTTTGTAAACTAACTTTTATGATCTTTATACTCTGGATTATAACTATAAACATATTCAGGATCATTATATGTTCTAATTATTTTTATTCTAATTTTATTATTTAAAAAATCATCGTAAGCCTGATTAAAAACACCAATTGCTGATTAATGTGATTTATTTTCAGATAAATAAGCAACACCAAAGCGTGATTTTTCATCAATAAAATCATACAAATATAAATTACGTTTAAAACCAGTCATATTTGTTGTCATAATTTTAATATCATGTTTTAAATGTCCTAATTCAGACATTTCATAATATTTATAAGTCTTAATTTTATTGTTTTTAGGATAAAAATTATTAAATTATTTATTCCATTTAATTAAATTTTTAATGTTATGTTTAATTACTTTATTTTTATATCTAAAAAACCCAGCTGGTGTTAAATTATAAAAATAACAAATACCGGCTCCATATTTTTGTTGCTACTTTTTCATCATTTTTGCAACAGCAATCTTGTAAGTTTTTGAATAATGTTTATTAATATTAATTTGTCTAGTTGATTTTTTAGCTAAAAAATAAAATTTAATTTTTATTTAAGACAAAATTGAATCTTTTTAGCTCAATTATAAAAAGTTTGTTTTGATTTATAAAATAATTTAATTAAATTATTTAATGAGTTTTTATATAAATATTATTTTTGACATAAATTAAAATAATTAATGACATTTTGATAAATATAGTTTGTTGTTTTGAATGCTCTTCTTGTGAATATCATTTTTTTATTTTTATTTGTAATGAATATAATTCATTTTCATTGATAATACTTGTTACCATATACTTTTAATCTCCATTCTAATTTAAAGACTAAATTAGTGGTATAAAATGTATATGGTTTTCACATAAAATTTAAAACAAAACAATTGAAAATATTTAACTGGAATAGAAATAATTTATTTGTATAATCAATATAAATAAAAGTATTTTACGCGTATGCATAAAGCATTATTTCAAGATGAACATAAAAAAGTAAAAACAAATAACAATAATAATTTAACAAATTTAAGTGATGAAAAAGTACAACAATTAATTGATTAATTATAAAGTTTAAATTAAATTAGTTTATATAATTATTGAGTTCAATTTGTTAATTATATTATTGGTTAAAATTACCCTGAATTTTTATATTTCATATCGTTTGTATTATTTATAGTTTTATTTTTTGGAATTTTTTTCAAACCTATTAAAAAAATGTGGATTTTTTAAAGATGCAAAATGATTGAAAAAAATTAAAATAGTTTTTTATCCATATATTTTTATTTATAAATAAATCTAATATTTAAACTATTATAACTTGAAATTTAACACAAAATGAATATTTAACTCTGATGATTGCCCACTAAGTTAAAAAAGTTCATGGTGGTAAAAGTTTGTGAATTGTTTTAGCAAGAAATTTTAAAAATATAGTTATTTTTACTGTACATCGCTAGGTTATGGTGTTAAATAATATTCGTCATTTGGCAAGTTGTATTATTATTACGATTTCATTGAAAAACCCCATTAAGTCAAAATTAGGTAATATTTTTAATCGTAGTTTTGTTATGTTAATTGGTATTTCCAACATATTACGGATTATGAGAATTAAAAAACAAAAATCATTATAAAGAACAACATAAGGTAAAAGAGCAAAAAATAAATCGGATGTTGGTTTAGGAATTAGGTTTTTTAAGATAATTATTCCGCTTTAATTTGCCAATAAATATGATATTCATTGATTAAGTTTTGTTCGGGATTTAAAAAATGATGAAGTTATTAATAAAAAAAATACTTTTGAAAAGATATATCAAAATTAAATAATAAACAACACTTAGAATTGTTTGATATTGATATTTTGAAAGAAAATTTAAAACAAAAGATGGGGTAAAGGAAAGATAAAAAATGATTAATTTATTAAGTAAAAGCGTTAATAACAATAATTAAAATAATATTTTTAATTTTATTTTTGATACTTTTTATTTGTTTTTGATGTGATTTAAAATACTAAATTACCAATGACAAATATAACAATTGCTTATTTTTTAATCTTTTTTATGTTTATTAAGTTATCAATTTATGCAATTCATGGAACATTAACTAATTATAACGATTTAGTTTCAACATTTAAAATTGTTATTATTAATAGTTATAAACTATATGGCGCTAATGTTTGGGGCGTTTCTAGTACTAAACAAGGTTTACAAAAACATATTAAAGAACGAAAACAATTTAAAGTTAGTCGCAATAAACAACAGTTATAAAGTTTAGCAATACAAGTAAAAACAAGATAACAAGGATTTAAAATAATTCATAGCACTAAAAGAATAAAAAAATAAGTAAGGAGTTTATTTTATATGATTAAGTTAGTTTATTGGTGGCTGCAATCGCTATATTTGGAACTGGTTTTATTACAGTTATTATTAATTAGTTGAAATCAGTAAAAATATTATTATGGATTTATATAATTCTGTCGCTTGATTGTTATCTATTTTTGGTAAAATGGCGATTTTATTTAATTATCCGTTGATGTTAACAATATCAATTTTTTATATTATGGTTTTTATTATTTCAAAAAAATTATATAGTTAGGAGTAAATTTATGAAAAGTAATGTATAAAATAAAAAAGAAAAGAAACAAAATGGTTTATTTATTTATTGGGTTGATTTAATTTTATATTTTATTATTATTTTTTATTAGCATTTGTATGTATTTTAGATACAGTTTCAACGATTGGCGAATTAAAAAAATATAGTGGTATAAATGGTTATATATTTTATGGTTTATGATTTATTATATTATGATATATTTTAATAATTTATTATTTTTATGGTTATTTATTTAATGAAATTATCAAATTAATAAAAGAAAGTCGTAAAAATAAGTTGGTAAAAAATAATGCGTAAGTTTTTAGTATTATTTTCGTTTGTACCAATTTTATTGATTTCTTTTTTTATCTTTATTAGCAATGACATTACAACAAAACCATCAATTACAACAAACAACAAAAAAAGTAAGAACAAAGCGAATTGTATAAACGGGTATAAATGAAGCCGATTTTATTAATACAATGTTTTTGCGCAGTACTTTTTTTAAAAATTGAAGTGATACCAATTATTTTATTAATCCTACTTTAAAAAAATCAAAATCATTAACTTATAACGACAAATGATATTTAGATTTTTTAAAGTATATTTATTCAACTGATGTTTATTACGATAAACCTAGTGATAAATTTATGGATTTATATAAAAATTGAGATAATTATGTTAAAAACATATAACATTAATAAATTTTATGATATTAATAAAAAATAATTTTTAAGATAGTTGACCAATTTTATTTATTATTTTAAAAATAAATATAATTTAACACAAATGTTAAATAAATTAAAAACAAATATAAATGATTTACAATCAGTTAATTTAATTGAATATAATTGAAAATTAGTTGATAATATTTTTAATATAGATACTTTTAATAATGATGATGAGGTTTATATTGGAATTTTTGAAAATAAAATAGAAAATAAACCCAAATGAAATATTATAAGTTGAAAAAATATAATTGGTGAACAAAAGCTTTGATTACATGTTTATAAATAAATTTATTATTGAGATGATATTGATTAACCAAAATTGCCAATAATTAACAAAAATACTGGCAAAATTACAGATTGAAATGTTGAAAATCAAAATAAAGTTAAAGATTTTTTAAATAATTATTTAGATGTTATTATCCAAGAAAATATTATGGTTCAGCAAGGTGGTAATCCCGATTATAAGAGTTCTATTGTTGGAACACAAATAATAATCTTTTATTTTGAAATTATTGATTAAATTTTATGAAAAAATAGTTTTAAATCAATTTATCGAATGATTTTAACAATCAATAATAATAATAATAATAATAATAATAATAATAATAATAATAATAATATTGCTGTTAGTTTAGAATTATTTCATAATTGAAGATATTGCAGATTAACCCTTTAAAAATCAAAAAGATAAATTAGATTTTTTGTTTACTTTTTATGCAAGATAAAGATAACATATTTAATTTTGATGTAAATACTACTTAATATTTAGAAAATGTAAATATTAAGTAGTATTAAAAAACGAAAGGACAAATTGATATTCATAAATTTTTAAAAGCCCTTTTTGCTTATGCTTCGATACCTGTTTTTAAAAATCGGAGTAATTTTATTGAAAGTGATTATATTGATAATTTACAATATGATACTGTTTTAATTAACTTTTTTGTTGTAAAATTAGTTAATTTTAGAGATGTTTTAATTGATGAAAATAATTCAAGTAAAAATCAATTTTAAAAATTATTAAATATTATTTTTACGATTTCACAAAATTTTTATAAGGATTATTTACGAATAATTTTTTGATTTAGAAAATAATACTTATACATGGTGGTATAATGAAAAATATGGTTTATTAGCAAATAGTGGTTTTAAAATTCACCAATATTATTTTTATTTTTCTGATAAATATAAATCATTATATTTTAAAATGTACTATGCTTATAAAAATTGGTTTTATAACACAAATTATGGAGATGTATTTAATTATGATTTTTCCGTTGCAAATAATTATAATATTAATCAAAATGAGGTTTATGTTTTTGAAGGCACTTTAAAAAATAAATATTGTTTAAAGTATAAAAAAAATGGAAGAACAAAAAATCGGCTATAATTTATTTGAATTACAAGCACAAAAAGATAATGATATGTATCGATATTATGACTTTAATTTTTGTATTTATAATTGATAATAAATTAATAATGGCGGATTATTTCCAGATAGTCAATAATAACAAGCCCGATATGAAAGTTGTGTTTTGATATAATTTAGCGTTTAATATCAGAAATGCGGCAATTTTAATCGTTAATAATATCCCTAGTATAAAAAAGTAAAAAAATTAGTGAGCAGTGTTGGAAAAATTTTTCAAACAATTTATAGTTTTTTTAGTCAAAAATTAGAAGTATGAAAATTTAGTCCCGCATTGTATATTACAATAACTAATTTATTCTTATTAATTATCTTTATGAAATTTGTTAGATTAAACAAAAAAGGACTTGTTAGTCTTTTTATTATTTTCAATTTGTAATTTTACCAGTATTTTTGTTAATTGTTGGCAATTCTGGTTCATCACTATCATCCCAATAATAAATTGATTTATAAAAATGTAATCAAAGTTTTTGTTCACCAATTATATTTTTTCAACTTATAATATTTCATTTTGGTTTATTTTCTATTTTATCTTCAAAAATTCCAATATAAACTTTAGCATCGTTATTCAAAGTATCTATATTAAAAATATTATCAACTAATTTTCAATTACTATTTTCCGGTGGTTGTTGTGATTTTTTCGGTTCTGGTATAATTTCTGGTTTATTATTTAAGTTTTCATTATTATTTGGTTTTTCGCAACTAATTAATGATATTGCGATTGTTGTTGTTAATCCAATTGTTACTAAAATACTTAGCAATTTTTTCATTTTAATATATTTTTTTAATTTAATTATTTGTTTTTGGATTAAAAGTTATAGTATTTACGGTAAGACCAAATTCTAAATATCTTGTATATGTGCCTATACTTCTAAGATATCCATCAATAAAAGGATATAAATATAATTTGCTTCCTATTTTTTTAAATCCTAAGCCAATTTTTACAATTATATTATATGAAAAATATTTTGAATCTCCATCATCAACTAGATTTATATATTTAATATCATTATTATTAAAAGTAATTGTATCAAAATATAGTGTACCGAATTTTTCTTTTCCTACATCACCAAAAGTTGATTCTGATACTGCTTTGCCGTTTGTTTCTAATGTAAAATTAGGATATTTTTCTACAAATTTATCAAATGTTTCTGCGTAGTTAATATAATCCACTACTAAATATGAAGATGAATAATCACTATGTCCTACTACTGTTGACCAATTTGCTCACATATTTCAATATTTATAATAATTAACATTATAAGCAATTGGTTCATTTTGGTAGTCATTAATTATTATTGGTCCGTTGTTATTTTGTCTTTTAATTCCAACATAATCTTTTTCATATTTGCTAACAGCAATAACATTCGGCATTACTGTTCCGCTGATAGTTAATACACTTAATAGATTAAGTATTTTTTTCATATTTTTTTATCCTTTTTATCTTGAAATTTTTTATCAAGTTCTATTGAAATTATATATATATATATATATATATACAAGCATTTTTAAATATATTTTATAAACGATACTTACTTATTATGATTATTATTGTTTAAAAAAGTTTGAATTTTTATAAAAATTATTTTAAATTATACAACTACAATATATTATTTTTTTTAAATGAAATGAATTAATAAAACATATTATTAATAACTCTAATTTAAGCTATTTACAAGTAAAATTGCAATATTTTTTAAGTAAAAATTATAAAAATAAATATTATAAAAGAATAGAAAAAAAAATATTTGCATATATTAATTTATGTAAATAGTTTTTTTTGAAACTAAGTTGTTATTAAAAGATTTAATTAAAAAATATTTTAAAAATAAATTTTCAACTTTTTATTAATGGGCAAATAAAATTTTAATTTTATATACAAATAATAATTTTAAAGATTTATTATTAAAATCAACAGTTCCTAATAATATTAATTATCAATATAGTAATGATGTTCGTGATAATATTTGTGATTTATATTTTGAATATTGTAATAAACACGCCAGTGGTTTTTTATCTTTGTATTATAATTTAAAAAATTAATTCACAGCTGATAATTAAAAAATAAAGCACCTAAAAATTTAAAAACATTTTTCCGTTGATTTAAAAAAGATAAGTGTTGATTAAAAATAAAAAATAAAATTAAAGAAATTAAAATACAACATCCAAGATATGAAGTTAAAGAATTGGGATTATTACAAATGGATGCAAAATATTTTATACCAAGTAAATTTACAGTTGATAAAAAGTATTATATTTATTATTTTATTGATGAAAGAATAAAAGCAGTGTTCTGTTATATTTATGATAAATTAAGCACTGAGAATGCTATTGATGATGTTAAAAGAATAATTAGTGATTTTAAAAAAATATTTGTTATTAAAATAACACCAATTAGAACTGATAGCGATTCTGAATTTATTAATAGTCATTGTAATAATCAAAAAAGTAGTGTTGAAGAAAATACCTTTACTCAACTTTTAACATATAAAGATATTGTGCATCAAACAACACCCGTTAGTTTTCCGCAATCAAACGGTAAAATTGAAAGATTTAATCAAAATTATACTAAGTTATTTGTATTTGAAGAAAAAATATTGTATGCATTTATTTTACAAAATAAAATAAATGAATAATATTATTTTTCTAATTTTGAAAGAGTACACAAATATTTGAATTTTCAGACACCATTTAAATTTTTAACTAATTTAACTAAATAATTTTAAATTTATAAAGTTTTATTTAAACTATTTTTTATTTTGTTAATTTTATAATTTTTATTTATATATGTATCATTTTTAATTATTTTTTTATATTTTAAATTATATATTTTATTATTTTTTCTTCTTTTATTGTAATATAAAAAATGTTTATGTTATAATAAAAAATTTAAAAAAATTGTTTAATTATGAAAGGAAATTATAAAATGGAATTAAAAGAAAATTTATTAGGAAATTATAAAGAAAATAAAAGAATAAAAAGGTCGCATGTAAAAAATAAGGGTTTTATAAAAATAATAAAAAAATATCCTTAATTTATATTAAACTAAATAACATTTAAAAATAAAAACCCTTATTTTTTACATGCGACCAATAAAAAACAAAAAATGAAAATAAAAAATTTTTGATCGAAAGAGATAATTAGATATTTAAATTATATCAACAAGGAAAAATATTACAAGGATATAAAGTTATATCAAAATTACCAAAAACAATTAAAACAGAAGATGAAAATATCCCTTTAAAAAGAAGATTATATGTTAAATAGGATGAAAAAATGAAAAGATAAATATATGTCTTTTATGAGCGATAGAAAAATATACAAAGATATTTTTCATACAATAGAAAATGCCAACATTAGTGAAAGAACAATATCTAATATTTTTAAAAATGCCGATTTAGAAAAAGTTAACTATAGTTGACTATATAAGCGACAAAAATAACAATAAAATTAAAATTCCAAATAATGTTTTATATATTAAAATTGATGATGTAATTAAAAAAGTTGAGTTTTTATAAAAATTATAAATAAAAAGATCGTATGTAAAAAATAAGGGTTTTATAAAGACAATAAAAAAATATAATTAATTTATATTAAACTAAATAACATTTAAAAATAAAAAACCCTTATTTTTTACATGCGACCAATAAAAAAAATTAAATAAATTAAACAATTTTGCTAAAAATTATAATTATTAATCATTTTTTTGTATTAATTAATTAATAATCGAATTGAATTTTGTTTTTTTATACCTACAAACCTCAACTTTTTTTTCTTACCACCAAATTGACAGGTCTTTCGAACCTATGTGAGAAAATAAAAAAAGTCGTTTTTTAAATGATGAATAAAAATAATACGAATAAAAATGATAAATTTAATATGGATAATTTTATTAATAAATTTTTTAAATTAATATATACTTATTATATCAATGAAGATAATAAAGTATTAATATTAAGTTATGGATAAAAACAAATTAAAAAAATTTATAGGGCAGTAAAAGAAAAAATATAAAAATAACACTGTATCATATAGTTTTGATAGATTTCATATTACAAGTATATTTAAAAAAATATATCCCTATCAAAGTAAAAATAAGGAAAATAGAGAAACATATCATAAGGCCGTTGATTATTTTTATAATGCTAAATATGAAGAATTATTACAGTGATTAGGAAATAGTAAATCTTTTATAAGTGATGATAAATTATAATTTTTGAATAAAGCTATTACATTAATTAAAAATAATAAAGAACGCATTGAAAATCAAACATTATAATATAATATTTTTTTTTAAAATGGAAGGGAAGGTGATATATCACAATATATTAAGGCATTTAAGTGGCGCGAAAATATATTGTAAAGAAATATTTATCAATATTTTAATTTCCTCAATGTTAAGACTTAATAGCAAAACAAATGAAAAAAAATTGATAAAACTAATAAAAATAAAGAAAAAAATGAATTTAATATATTTAATTTAAATCAATCTAAAAAGAAATTTTTATCTTTATAAAAAATAAAAAAACTTTTTAAAGTTATTGATAACTTTAAAAAGTTTTTTTTAGTATGTCAAAAATTATAAATTTATAAATTATTTCTTCAATTAAAAATTATATTTTTAAAAAAGTTGAATTTTCCATATTTTGTTCAGTATTAATTTGAAAAATTTTATAATGATGTAATTTATATAGCGGTGAATCACCAATATTAATAACATATACTTTTCCATTAGCAATTAAGGTGGCAACAACTGTTGTTTTCATATCACTTTTATCAGGATAAATTTGAGTATAAGTAACTATTTTTCTGTTTAATTACTAAAATTTTTTGACGAAACCATTTATTAATTTTTTCATAGGACAAATGATTAATTTTTTTTGTTTAAATTTTTTTTACTAAACTATTAATAGTCATTTTACTGGCAACTTCTCCATGTTTTTGGCCGCACACCCCATCACAAACGATGGCAATATAATTGTTAAAAATATTATTGGAAAAAATCAAAGTAATCTTAATTACTACTACGATAAGCACCAATATAAGTTTTGTATCTAAACCGTATTTGCATAATTA
This sequence comes from Spiroplasma endosymbiont of Antitype chi, assembly GCA_964019725.1. Lineage (GTDB taxonomy): Bacteria > Bacillota_I > Bacilli_A > Mycoplasmatales > Mycoplasmataceae > Spiroplasma. The sequence goes on from OZ026467.1 coordinate 1,953,777, forward strand.
TTTTCTAATAATTTCTTCATTTTTAGCTCGCAATTGACAACAGGTAGAATATCAATATCGTGTCCAAATTAACGACGAACAATACAATTAAATTTTTTGTTGTTATAAAATTTCAAAAAATTAATTAATTTTTGTACTGCGTTGATACTTATTTTGCCGGATAATATTTATTGATTTTGATTAATTGATTACTAACCGCATTATTTGGAGCGTGTGTAATGAAATTGCTAAACTAAATTTTGTCTTTAATTCTGCAAATTGTTTAATTTTTGGAAATAATCCTCAAGTATAAATTTTAATATGGCACTCACCAATTCGATAACTTTTTGAGTCATTAATAATGTTGGCAAAATTAAGCCATATTATCAAAATTATCAAATGGTTTACCAATTCCCATTACAACAACATGGATTATGTGTTAATTTTTTGTTGCTAAATAACGATTGATAATCATAAATTGTTGGATAATTTTGGTGGTTGATAAATTAATGGTTTTTTAATAGTTTTTAGGAACAAAAAGCGCACTCCATAATTACAACCAAATTGTGTTGTGACAGAAACGGAATTACCATAACTTTGAGGCATTAAAAATTTTTTAAATTTTATAACTATATGTTAACTGAAACAAAAACTTTACTGTTCCATCTTTTGAATGTTTTTAAACAACAATTTTTAATGGTTTAATATTATAATATTCTTGTAATTTATTACGATCAGTTTTAGAAATATTTGTTATTTCATCAAAATAAATAGTATTTTTGACATATATTCAATCAAAGATTTGCTGTGCTAAATAATTCTTAAAATCATGCGCAATTAAATATAATTGTAATTTCTCTTTTTGATATCCAAAAATTGATGTAATTATTTTTTATTATATTTTTATATACTATGATTTTATCACAAAATAGCATTTGTTAAAATAGACAATTTTTTATATCTATTTAATTTTAACCTTGTTTTGAATTTAAATTCGCCTCACCTTTATTATTATGCATTTCAGCTAATAATTCACGCATATACATTTTAATTACTTCTTGTTCTCCGCCATAAATAATTTGAACCAATTTACCGCGAATAAGCATCCCGGTGCTGCCACCTAATCCTTTAATTCCATTTTGATTAATAATTTTACTATCAACAACTGTAATTCGTAAACGTGATGCACACGAATCAACTGCCTCAATATTGTCAGCACCACCTAAAAATTCAATAATTTTGCGTGCTTTTTCTCGTTTTACCGCATCACTATTTGATGTCGCTGACGAAGTTTTTTCATTAGTACTTTTTTTTGCTTTAAAGTCAGCTTTAGTATATAGTTTTGTGATGCCATCACGACCATGAATTTGAACTTTACCATATTTAATTGCAAAGTAGAAAGCTGCAAAATAAATTCCAATATATGGAATTCCAACTGCAATAATTCAATAGAAGTTTGTTCCTTTTCCACTAACAAATGGAATAATACCAAAGACAATAAAGTCAATAAATCCACCTGAAACAGTCATTGATGTATGCACATATAATAATCCCATTAACATAAATGAAATCGCACATAATGGCATATGAATACCATAAAATAACCATGGCGCCACAAATAAGAAAGTAAATTCAATTGGTTCTGTAATTCCTGTTAAGAAGCAAGTAAAGGCTGATGAAAAGTAAATTCCCATTACTTGTTTTCGATTTTCTTTTGGAACACTAAAATACATTCCAGCCGCCGCTGCCGGTAATCCAAATATCATAAATGGAAACTTCCCAGTTTGGAATCGTCCTAAATTTAACCCCATATGTTGAACCATTGTAAAGGTAATTTTTTGATCAGAAATAACTTTATACATAATTGTTTGATCACCAACTGCTGATATTGTTGAAGCATTTAGTTTTGATACTCAACTATTAATTTCCGCTTGCGCTGATCCGACCGTAATTGTACTTAAATCAATACTAGCATCAATATAACCGGCCCCTTGTAAATCTTTAAGGAAATCCATATAGCTTAAAGGGCTTTTTGAAACATCATTGATTAAATCTGCCATACTTCCCCCGGCTTGTGTTCATCATAATGGTGAATAAAATACATGATGTAATCCAAATGGCACTAATGATCGCTCAAAAATCTCAAAGATTAAAGAATCTAACCCTGCTGGTAATTTTCCTGATTTATTTCCAAATCATGCTAACCCAGTTCCGATTAATGGTCAAATAATCATAAAAATAAAAGCCAATGGAATTACTGCCATAAAAACAATAATTGGAACTAATTTTGTCCCACTAAAAAAAATTAACGCTGAAGGTAGTTGTGTTTTATAAAAACGATTATAACTGAATGCCGCAATCGCTCCAACAAAAATCCCTCCGAAAACACCAATATTTAATGAATTAATTCCTAAATTAGAAGTTAATAATTTATTTTGAACTGCTCATTTTTGACCAGTGTAAAATAACAAGTTGAATTGATCAGTTACTCGCGCTGAACTAACAATTGTGACAGTAACATCCCCTTTCACTAATTCCTTATAAATATCACTTGTTCTCATTCATTCCAATAATTGTTCACCCATTAGTAAAGTTGGGTTGGCCGATGTTAAACCATCAACATGTAATTTCATAATTGGTGAAGCACCGCCCTTAATATTAACAACATATTGAATATGAGCATATGCCTCATTTAATAATGACAACTGAATTGCATTAAAAACTAAAAAACCGACCACCGAAGTCAATGCTGCTACTCCGGCATCCTCCGTATAGGCCATTGCAACAGAAATACAAAATAATACTGGCAAATTTCCAAAGGCAATATCCCCCATTTTACTTAAAAAATTTCCAAAGTATCAAGCTGCCGAAGTAGTATCGACTTTTGACGAAATGGTTGCACCAATTCCTAAGAAGATTCCGGCAATTGGTAATAACGCAATTGGTAATAGAAATGCTTTACTTAGTTTACCTAAAGTGCCCATTGTCCTTTGATTTGATTGTTTTCATCAAGCCTTTGATATAAAAGGTTTAAGCTTGGCTTTTTCACTCATTTTTGATTTCTCCTTTCAAAATAATAAATTAATATTTCCTAAATAATTATAGAATTTAACTAACTTAAATTTAGTTAAATTACTACAAAGCAAAGTTTTTTTATTTTTTTAAAATAATGATAATTTTATAAAACCAATAAAAAAAGAGACGAAATACTAATAACATAACAAAAAAAAACACTATATAACGCAATATTGCGTTTAATATAATTTCATAAATCTAAATTTTTATTATTTTTAGCATAATAATCCCCACTATTAGCTAATCGTTTTTTTTGAAAAATTCAAATAATTAACAATATTGTCCCTACGATAATTCCAAAAATTAAAATTAATAAATAGGTAATATGTTGTGGCGATAAAATTAACATTATTTTTTTACTCTTTCTATTAAAATAACTTGCTTGCATTTGGATTTTTATATAAATTTTCATTATAATGAAAATTTATAATTTTATTATAGAATAATTTTATTGAAAAATATGCATAATTTGCATTTTTTATTAAATTAACAAATTATTTTCCACTTTATTATTCGCATAATATGTGATTTTATTGCAAAAGCTTGGATTTTATAAAAAATATAAATAAAATAATTAGATAACTTTTTAAAAGGTTGATTTATCAGTGTTTTAGAAATTTATTTAAAATAAAGAATAATTTTTATACCAAAACCTAAACTTTTTTTTTTACTGCCTAATATGCTGTAAAATATAATTAGTTGATATTATGAAAATAATTTTCATGTTGAGGTTAATGAAAGGATTTTCTATGTTGTCTCTGTTAACGTGTGATAAAAATAATTTGACTGATACTGAACTTATTGGTTATTGAACAAATTATTCAAAATACTGTGCTATTTATTAGTAAAACAATAACTGAATTATCAAAAGATTACTATGTTAGTGAATAAACTATTACCCGAATGGCAAAAAACTTAGGATTTAAAAATATTAAAGAATTACAAATGGGTAGTAGGAAAAAAGTTTATGTTTTATAAAAAATATAAATAAAATAATTAGATAACTTTTTAAAAGGTTGATTTATCGGTATTTTATAAATATATTTAAAATAAAGAATAATTTTTATATTAAAACCCCAACCTTTTTCTTACTACCCACAGATGCATATTTATGAACAATTAAATTTTCTAAACAAAAATTATTAAAATAATAAAACCACCGAATTTAAAAGATATCGCTAACCATATGCCTGTCTATTATTTCGGGGTTTTTAATAAAATTAAGTAATTAGAAATAAATTATTTTTTCAATTATAACTAAATGATAACAAAATTTATAAAAAATTCAACTTTTTTTAAAAATATAATTTTTAGTTGAAGAGATAATTTATAAATTTATTAATTTTGATAAACTAAAAAATAATTTTTAAAGTTATTATTAATTTTAAAAGTTTTTTTGTTTTTTATAAAGATAAAAATTGATCTTGATATTTATTTAAATTAAATATATTAAATTCATTTTTTTCTTTATTTTTATTAGTTTTATCAATTTTTTTTTTAATTTGTTTTGCTATTAAGTCTTAACATTGAGGAAATTAAAATATTGATAAATATTTTTTTACAATATATTTTCGCGCCACGCCCCCCTAACCGCCTTAATATATTGTGAATATCATTTTCTATTTGACAATCAATATTATATTCTAAAGCTTGATTTTCAATACCTTCTTTATTATTTTTAATTAATTCGATAGTTTCTAATAAATTTTTTCTTTTTATTATCAATAACATATGGCAAATTACAAATTAAAAAATATAATAATGTTTCATAATTTAAAGTAAAAAATAGGTCGCATGTAAAAAATAAGGGTTTTATAAAAACAATAAAAAAATATCCTTAATTTATATTAAACTAAATAACATTTAAAAACAAAAACCCTTATTTTTTACATGCGACCATTTAATAAGTAAATTTGTAAATTTAATTAATAGAGTTAATCAAGTTCAAAATAAAGTATTAAAACCAATTAATTATACTACTGATAAATATAATAAAATTACAAGTAAAGTTTAAGATATTTATCGGTGGTTAAATCCATTTACTTATTTAGATTTAATTAAAAAAGGTCATAAAAAAGAAATTCAACAAATATTAAGTCAATTATAAAAAGATAATAATATTAAAAATAGAGAACAATTTAAAAATGAAAATTATCTAAATACTAATTGGCAACCTTTAAATAGTAGTTGACTTGATAGTGGTATGTTTAATATTACAAATAAGTTAACTTTAACAGGTAATTTAACTATTTTAATATATACAAAAACAGCAAAACATCAGAAGTTTTATGGTCCATATGTTTACCCTAGTGTTCCAGTTGAAATTTAAAAATTATTAAGTAATGCTGTATCTAATGCAGGGACTTTATTTTGGCGTTATTGATTAAGAAAATGATTACCTAGTCATTTAAGAAATTATATTAAAAAACGGTTACCAAAAGAATTAAAAGAAAAATATCCCAAAGGAACTACTAAATTAACATTACCAACAGTTCAAAAATTACAACAAATTAAAAAGTTTATTAATAATTTAAAGATTGGACATTTTAATTTTAATTTTGCTGGTGAAATTAATAATAAAAAATGGTATCGTGAACGCCGAAGTGATGTTAAAAATATTAAAAATTTATATAAAACACCCAGTTAAAAATATGTTTTAAAAAACTAATCAAACTATTAAAACAATTAAGAAAGTAAAAACAAGAGTTAGTAATTATAAGCCAAGTAATTTAAAAAATAAATATCGTAATCAATTAAGAGGTTTTTTATATGGAAAATAATTTAAGTAATTTATTATTTATAACATTTGAAGATGTTAAAGAAAGTAAACTTTGACAACCTATTAATGATAGAAAACAATCTGCTTATAATGATAATTTAATTTATAATGCTATTTTAAAAACTAGTTTATGAATGGATAGATTATCAGGTGGGAAAATTTAAGATAAAATAAATAAAAAAGATTTGTTTCCTTGAGTAAAAAAAGATAATACAGGTTTAATTGAATATGAAAAATGACTAAGTTATATTCAATCTGCTTGTTTATTAGCAGTTATAAATTGGTATTTACCAAAAGGAATTAATGATTTAACTGGTAGTGCATCATTTTCCCAAGGTGGTGTAGCATATTCACAAACTAATGACCGAGAAGCAAATGAAAATATTACCAGAGATGTTAAAAATGCTTTAAAATTAGCAGGTGAAATAATTGATATTATATCTAGTAAAACAGTATCTAGACCATATAATTATAGTTTAGATAATTATGCTAATTCATTAGAAGAAGAATATAAACACATTAGTAAAAAAACTTTTTATCCAACATTATTATTTTGATTAAAAGAACGACTACAAACAGATAATTCAATAAATATTACTTATCCAACTATTAATGACTTTTCTAAAATTGATTATAACGAATATATTAAACTTATTGTTCCGTTTGATAATGATACTATTTATGAAGAAAATGGTGTTTGAAAAGCAAAACAAAGTGGTTATATTCCTTCAGATGTTATTAAAGATAGTGATTTAAATAAAAAATTATATTGAAAAAGTTGATAGTAAATATATTGTTAAAACATAACAAGATATTAATCTTAAACAAGATAAATTAATAAGTGGAGCAAATATTAAAACTATTAATGGTAGTTCATTATTAGGTAATTGCGATATATCTATTAATACTGGTAATGATTGAGAAATTGTTGATACTAGTGATTTTGTATCTTTTTCTGACAAAAAATATCAAATTAGAAATTATGATTCTATAAAATATAAATACAAATTATGAATTGGTATTAATGAAAATGACGGAGATACTATTAATATTGTGTTTGAAACATATAAAAATCATTATGAATTTTATTTATTTGCTGGCTTTTATGGTATAAAACTTAATAAAAATGACGGAATAAGTTTTGAACATAATAAATTAATGTCATTACATGTTGAAAGAAAAAAAGTAAGTTAGAAAGGAATTAAATTAATGAAACAAGATAAAAAAACTTGATTAAAGGGTGCCTTGCCCTGAAATTGATTTAAAAAAGATCCTATTCCAACTTATAATTGAACTCATAAAGATATTAGAGAATGAGAAAGAAAATATAAAATTCATAGTTGAGTAGTTAGTTTTTATACATTGATATTTTTGGCATTAAATTGTTGATTATAATATGGAATGATTAATGGCATTAAAGACCAAATTAATTGGTATAATTATGGACAAATATTGAGGTAATGGCATTGCTATTTTATTAACACCTTTATTTACGCATGGAATTCAAGGCATATTTTTTGCTAGTAGTAAACCAAAAGTTGATATGGAAATTGATATCCCACGATTAAAAATATCTAAAATGGGATTAGTATTTACAATATTACCTTTAATTACTTTAATAATTTCTTTAATTATCATTTGAATTGATAAATCAAAATGAAAAAAAGACCATTTAAGACATTGTTTAGAATGTCGAATTAATCCGCGTGTTATTCAACCAAGAATAGCAAAAAACAATGAAATAATTTAGATGGTATAACAGAAGAAAATAACAAAGAATTAAATTTAAAATAGACTATATATTAGGGGTGTTAGATATTTTTGGGTGGTTATATAGTTTAATTTATAAATTATTTTGTTCTGAAAGAATGGATGGCTACTGTTTGAGTAAGGATAAGAAAGGAAGTAAAAAAATGTTAAATGATACATTAATGATTGCATTACTTGTATTAGCGGGTGCAGGAGGAATGGGTAGTCTTGGTATTCTAGGATTATCTGCTAAAAAAATTAAAAAATATAAAGCAGAAATTAGAGAATTAAGAACTGCTGTTATTGCCCACGAAAAACATTTACGCGGACCTGATTATGCAACAAAATTAGCATTAAAAACAGGTCAAATTAAAAATGTTAAAAACAAGTTAAAGTAAATGACAAAAAACAACAACAAAAAGATGCTATTAGACAACTAACAAATAGTATTTAAAAAAATAACCAATTAAGGTTATTTTTTATTTGTATTTAAGATAATTAAATTCTTTTCACCATATTTATTGATTAAATATTCTCAGTCTCAGGTTTAATTAATATTTACATCTTCAATATCAGTACCAATTATATATTCACCAATTTGAGTTTTACAAGGGCGATTGCCTTGTTCTGAACTATAACATAAAATATATTTATTAATGTTTATCACCGCTTTTATTGTGTTTTATATAAAAATTAATAAGATGTTCAATTCGTTGTGAATAAGTAAAGTCATTAAATTCATTTCAAACTTTTTCTTAATTTTCATTTAAATAAATATTAACATTACGAATTAATTTAGAATAATATTTTCCTGTTTTTTGATTAAATGAATGTTTCATAATTTTAACCCTTATAATTAGCAATAATAATGGCATCGCGTAAATGATTACTTATTTTATCATTATTATATTTTCAACCTTTACCATATTAATAAGTTAAATTAGTATCTTTATCAAATTCTCATAAACAACTATCATTATATTTACTTAAATTTTCTATATTTTTAACAACTGATTTAGTATATTTTGGTGATAATCAATTAATATTATTTAATTCGTGTGTATCATATTTAATTACTTCAATTATTTTTAATAAATAATCACGGTCTTTTGAACCATTAGCAGATGTATATAAACAATCTTCAATATTAAGAATTGTATCTTGTTTTAACTTATCTAAAATAATATCGGCTTGTGCAATTCAATCACGATTTGTATATTCAGATTTATCAATTAATTTATTATCTTCAAAAATAGCAACAGCCGTAGTACCAGTTCCTGATGGGTCAATACCTATTTTTATCAAGTTGCTCATTACTTATCATTGTTAACTACTGGTACTACATTAGAGCTATCTTCTTCTTTAACTAAATTATCGTTTGTGTCCGCCATTTCATCATTAGATAGGGTAATTTATATTATTTGATAATGGTTCATGGCTAATCTGCCCCTTATTTTTGGCGACAGTAATATCATTATCAATATAAATCTTTTCATCATTAGTTGTAATAACTGCTTGATCTGATTTATATGCTTGTTGTAATTCAACAGACATAATACCTCATTTTAGTAATAAACTAGTTAATACTGTTTTTAATGCCATTTCATCAAAACTAGCAATATAAAATGATTTATTTTTAGCATAAGTTTTAGAATATTTCATAAAATGATTTCCCACTTGTTCTTTGGTCATATATAGTGTTTTTTCAAAACCATTAACCATTTTAAAATATGCTACATAACCTATAATTGGTAATTTTTCTCTTTCATCTTCATCTTGTATTCAATTAAAAGTAGTACCTTTTAATCTATCATAATTTACTAATTCATTAGTTCTAACATCTGATACTGACATATCTAAATATTGACCACTTCTTTGGGCTAATTGAATATAACCTTTATAACCAATTTGAAATTGGGCTTGGTTAATTCATTCTTGTATTTCGCGACCATTAATAATTCTTATTATTTTAGTATTATATGGAACGACATAAGAATAACCAAATTGTTTTTCCATTGTTAAGTTTAATAATACTCCTTGATAACAAGCAGTCATTATAGTTTTTGGATCTGACTTTTGTAATAATTCATTACTATTTTATATTGCAACTATATTACTTTTAAATCTTGCAATTTCATTTTCATTTGAAAATTTACTTTTAATTCATTCCGTTGCTTTATCTGTTCTTAAAAAATCAACTATATTTGCCATATTATTTTTCTCCTTTATTAATTTTAAAATTAATACCTTTAACGCCTATTAAATTAATATCTTTATCAATATCTCATTGGTCTTTAATTTCTTTTTTAACAATTTGTTCATCAACAATTAAATAATTTTTAATTAAATTAATAAGTTATAATTTATTGGCATTTTGTAAAAAAAATCATTAATACCGATAACTTCAATATCTTTAATTAATAATTTATCTTTACGAAAATTACTAGTAATAATTTTTAATTCTTGTTCTTGTTTTGCTACACTTTTAATTTCTAAAAATTGTTCTTTTTTATGAGTTTCAATAATTTCATTTTGTTTTTGAAATTGAATATTAATTACACTATTTTTTAAAGAATAATGATTACTATTAATATTATTTTCTAAATTCAAAATATCTTTTCTAATAAAATTTAATTCATCTTTAAAATTTTTTATTAATTCTAATGGTTCTCTAAAAATATAATCAATTTTTGAAACTACTAATTTTAAATCTTTTAGTGATTGTGATTTATATTCTCCATTTATTAATCAAGCTTGTTGTCGATATATAAATTCCGCTAATTCTTGTCCATTTTCATCAATTCATTTTTTAATTGTTAATGCTTTTAAACTTAATTCTTTAAAATCATTTCCTTTTAAATAAAACGGATAAGCAATATTTTTAACTTCATTATTTAACTTTAAATCTTCCATAATTAAATTTCCTCTAATTCCATTTCATTAATTAAATTATCAATATATTCATAAGCACTTTCTTCTGAATGACATTCTTCAAGTGCTATATTAAATAAATCTTCTTCTGTATAAACTTTGCCATCTTCATCTTTTCACATATTATTCAACTCCTTGTCATTTAATATTTGTATTTTCTAAATCAATGATAGTTGGTAATCAACCATTTTTATTTTCAACATCAGCATTAATTTTTGCTTCTTCTAATGTATAAAAGAAGTGTGTTTTGAAATCACCATATTTACTTTTCATTACTAATAAATATCTTTTATTCATAATTTATTTCTCTCCTAATTCTTTTTAGTATTTAATGTTCAATTTTCATCTGTAATATCTTCAAATGGTACTGGATAACTTCTAAGCATTAATTGATTTAATTTATTAATTATGTATTTATTTAACTTTTTATTTCTCATATATATGCTTCCGTTAAATTATTTTATTAATTATTCTAATTTTATGTTTAATAATACACAGTTGTTTTTTGTTTTTTACGCCAGAGAATTCTCTCTCTTCATCCGCACCATTTCAGGTCAAAGCGTTCAGTTTTTAAAATAAATTCACTTGCACCTTGAAGAACCTAATGCTGACTTTGTGGTTTGTAAAATCGCTGTCACTTCTAAGAAGTAATATCTATCGCAAATTTATTTATAAAGTGGCCATCTCAATATTTATTGTCGTTTGATGTTGACCTTGCACTTATCAAGACTATCGCTTGTTAAAGCGTCTATTATTTCCGGACTGATTACCGCCGGGATAGACCGCCTCATGTGGAATAAAAACACTTAGTTATTTAAAATAACCGCTCCACTATGCATTAAGTTGTTTTATAAAATCAAAGTTTTAAAGAAACAGTTTCATAATCAAAGATAATTTTTGAATTTTCTAAGCGTTTATAAAACATCTTTTGTTTTTTATCTTTTGTATGATTTAATAAATCTTTATGTTTTTCACAAGTTCATAAAAATTTATTTGATAAAAATTCTTCGGTAATTAATGATATTGATTTATAGCAATTATTAATATCACATATTTTTTGTCGCTTATTAATTTTCATTACTTATTCCTTCCTTTTTATTAAGTTTTTTTATTAGCAAATTAATTAACTGAAACAGAGAAAGGACAACACCTTAAATTAGGAGAAAAAAGGTACACTTTGTAAAGATTTCTAAGATATTTAATAAATGTGTAAACAACTTAAAGAGGGTATCAAAAAGTTGTAATAAAAGGTTTCTATTTTAAGAATTTAAGATGCCGTCCTTTCTCTGAATTAATTAATAATTTTGGTTTTACAAATAAAAAAACCACTTTAGTAAATGGTTTATTATTTTTATTCAATTTCTATCTATTTTCTTAAAACCCTTATTTTTTACATGCGACCTATTAAAGGTTTATTTTCTAAATTATTTACTAATAAAGTTAAAACTCGTAATATTAGTAAATTCATTGTTTATTAATAATTTTTAATTACTACATCAATCGGATTTGTTTGACCACTAGCGTTATTTTTACCTTGAATTTGAACGTAAACAGTTTTATCATTTGTAATATTTATTGGTCATTCTTCACCTTTGCTTTCAATAAAGTAATAAAAATCACTTTAAGTCAAAGAACTGTTTACGGCTTTTATTACTTTTAAAACAACATCTTTAAATTGTAGTTTTAACTGTTCTGGTGTTGCTTTTGTTGGGTCTGCAACATGAATATTTGGTTTATCTAATTTATTAATTTTACTAATATCTATTTTACTTGGTGTTGGTGCAGTGATTACATAATCAACTGGCACTCTAAAAGTTTTATTTAGATTACTTTTAGCAGTATTAATTTCATCTTGTGTTGGTTGTTTTTCTAAAATAATTTTACATGTTTTTGGATATAAAATAGTTGGTGTTGCATATTGTACTTTACCAATTCATTTCGGGTTAGCAGTATCATTATCTAAAACTTGTTGAATAGTATCCATATTAATTGGATATGCTCATACTTGTTTATTAATAATTAAACCATTTACATTAGTAAAATTATAACCTTTATCTCGGTTAACTTGTCCTTTTGTATATGTTTTTTCTAAATGAAAATTTTTAGATACTGGAATACTCATTGCGGTATTTTCATATAATTCATTATTAACCATCGCTTTTAATTGAGATTGTGAACCAATTACTTTTAAATAAGCAGGTATTAATCCTAAATATGCTCTTCGTCCTAAAACCATAAACATTTTATCGGTTGGTAAACCAAAATATAAATTACTAATTTGATTTGTTAATTCAATCAAAGTTTCATTTAATGTAAAGAATGCTTTATTTGCATCATCTGCATTTTCTGCTATATAACTACGAAATGTAATTACCTCATATTGAACATCTGCTAAACAATAATCATAAATAGCCTGAATTAATTCACATTCTAAATTAACAAATTTATTTTGTACAACACTATAAATAGCATTGGCAATCATTCCATTTTTAATATTTTTTTCTATTAATGCTTAGTCAAAAGCCTAATTCATTAATTTTAAATTAAATCTTTTATCAATAGTAACTAGAATTCTTGTTAATCCCATCGTTTTAGTTGTTCCACCATTTGGTAATGAATAATCCTCTTGTCATACTACAAGATGAGTTAAATTATATACTGCTTGTCCTGCATTAGGTAATCAAGCAACTTGTTCTGCTGTTGCTGTTGCGTACTGCATAATACTTGCATATTCATTATATAAAGGTCCACGCAATAATGCATTAACCATATCAACATACGCTTTTTGGTTTGTTGTATTACCCTCTAATGTAAAAGGAACTTGTGGCAAATTAATTGTTGCCATAATATTTCACTCCTTAATTATCTAAGGTTTTTAAGTGTGTAATCAGTTAATTTTTTAATCTCTTCGGGAGTATATGCTCATTTTTCTTTAATAGTTTCAATTTCATCATTTTTATTTTCAGTAGACTTTTCAATCATATCTTTAATAAAATTAGTTGGTGAAACTGATGGTTTTTTTTCAACAAACAAATCAGGTTTTAATTCCTTTAAAGTTTGCATTTTTTCAGATAAAGAACTACCACTAACTTTATTTAAATTAGTTTTAATATCTTCAATTTTAGTAGATGGAACATCTTTAAAAGCCTTTAATTCATCTAATTCATTAGATAATTTAATAAAGTCTTCCTTTTGATATAACATCTTCGCGTTTTTGCACACTTTCTCTAATTTTTTTTGCTTCATTATTAAACTGATTTAAGATATTTTCTGCAATCTCTTCACTTAAACCTTGTTCTATTAATTGTTATTTTGTAAGTGCCATTTTATAAACTTCTCTTTTTTTATCCTTGTTTGATTAACAAGTCAGAATAACTCTTTTTTGATACAAAAAGATTAAAATATAATTTAATTATATACCAATAGTTTATAAATGCAATACTTTTTATACATAAAAATAAAATAACTAAACTTAATATCTTTGACTGCCAATTTAGACCTTAAAACACGCAATAAGATGTATTTAACAAGATAAAATTATTAAAATAATTCATAATTTTTATTGTATATATATATATATATATATATAATGAAAGTAAATCTTAATAAAAAATTTTAAGATTAAGAAAAGGAAAAAAACAAGTATGAAAAAAATACTTAGTTTATTAAGCGTATTAACAATTATTGGAACTGCTGTACCTACAACAATTGCCGCTAGTTTTTATCAAAAAGAAGAAAATATCAAAAATAGTGATATTAATTATCAACAAAAATATAATTTAGAAAATTTAAAAAGAAATAAAAGGGCTGATAATTATGAAGAATGTATTGGAATAACAGCTGGTGCTGCTGCAGGGACACAAACTGCTGTTGGTGCTGCTTCCGGTGCTGCAATTGGCAGTGTTGTTCCTGGTATTGGTACTTTAATAGGAGCAGGCATTGGAGCTCTTGTTGGTGGTGCTGTAGGAGGAGGAATTGGTGCTGGTGCTGGTGCTGCTGGATGTCAGAGAGATACTTATCTTGATAGCTTAAATCTAAATAAAGATTTAGGAATAATTGACGATGACGATGATAACACAATATTAAATGAAATGAAAAAAATAAATAAATCTTTAAATATTGATAATTTATATATAATTGAAAAAACAGATATTTCATCTAAAATAGTAGCTTCAAAATCGAGTATATATAAAACAAATAGTAATATAGTTATTAAGTATCTTATTAGACGTAATTTAACAGATACTTCATTGTTATTAAAAAATTGATCAGATAATTTTAATTCATGAAAAAATGAAATAGAACGCCAAGTTAAAGAAGATGTACCTAGTTTTGGTTTGGAACAAAAAAGAACTTGAACAGATGATAAAAAATTTCAGATTAGAATTCAATTTCACTCTTTAGCTCAAAATATTTTTATTATTAAAAATGATAGCTATATAAAAAAATTATATAATAGAATTCAATCATTAGAAAATGATTTAAACTTTTTAAAAAATAAAATTGAAGAATTAGGAAGTGATTCCCCATTATCTTTATGTGGCTCTGTAACAAACGCCATTTCAGTGGGCAGTAATTTTGTACCTGTTGTTGGCAATGTAGTTTCATTTGTTACATCATTAGTTTCTGCGAGTTGTTTTTTAGCTAATGAATTTAATTAATAAATTTATTATTTATAGTTAATTTATGAAAATAAACCATTAATTTATTTTCAATTTTAATTAAATTAATAAACTATAAAAGAAAGAAAATATATGAAAAGATTATTAATCATTTTAGGAACAATCACTTTAATAGGAACAAGTACAACAAGTTTAGTTGCTTGTAATACACAACAAGCATATAAATCAGAAGAATTAGCAAAATTAAAAGAAGAAAATAAAATAAATACTGCTAATCAAGAAATAAGAGACAATTTAGAATGAATAGCACCACAAGAAAAACCATTTATTGATGCTTTTATTGATAATAAATATTATTATGTAGTATGACGTAATGAAAAAGATGCTGATTGACGAATTACTAAATTTAAAAATAATAAATCTAATAATAATATAAAAATTGATGAAGTTGATAATCGTACATTAGAAAAAAATGATTTAGGTATGGCATGAAAAGATTTATATGTTTTAAATAAAACAGGATTTATTAAATATGTAATAGTTTGAAAATATGATGAGGGTACTTATTTTAAATCATTATATCGTTGAAATTTAGATACTAAAGAACCCGATTTAGTTATTAATGATAATGGTAATTTAAAAGTTAAGGGTGAATAAAAGAGATATTAAATATCTTTTTATTTTTAAATTTGTGTAATTGTGATTTTAACAGGGTTATTACTTTTGTTTCTAACCCAAATTTTTTGGGTTAGAAACATCTATTGTTATATTTTTATCATTGCCCCAAGTTCCACGGTCAGTAAATAATAATTTTGCTAATATTTCTTTTGAAAACCTAATTCTTAATTTTAATTCATTAGTATAATATGCTTATATATATTTTTCTTTAATTTTATTGTTATCATCATTAAATAATTTTGTTATTTGTAATACAAATTCACAATATCAATGTGCACTATATAATTTATATTTATTTTTATAATTTTTATTTGTTAGTAAACCAGTAGTATATGCAATAGGTTCAATTGTTTGAATATCATTAGTTATTTCTTTCGTATCTATTGTAAAAATATTTGGGAAATTAACTTTATCAACTTGTGAATGACCACTTTCTTGTAAAGTCATTTGTGATAATAAACCGTGTGAACTACTACAATTATTGCCTCCACCTTTAATATCAATATTTATATTAGGAATAAAATTTTCTATATCAGGTTGACAACATTCAATCTGTATATTATTAAGATTACTTATTTCAATTGTTTTATAAGCATCTTGAAATTTACTGATACTTTGAATTGTTGGGTCATTTTGTTTTAAGTCAATTTCAACATCATAATAAGCATCATAAAATTCATCAGAAAATAAATTATTAACAGGAGGAGGAAAAGCGCCTTTACATTGTGCTGGTGCTGTAATTTTAGTTTTTAATGGCTGAATTGCATTAGCATCTCATATATCTTTTGTATAAGGTTGATAGTTATATGGAACTGGCGGGAGAACATATTGTGGGTAATTAAATGTTGTGATTTCATAGTCGTGTGGTAGTAAAAAACTAGTTTTATAATTAGCTGTCATATCTCGTAAATAATTATTTAATATGCTTTTTGTTTTACCTCTAAAACTCCATACTGATAATTTTAAATAATCTTCTTCATTATTTGTATATGGATTATCAGCATAAAAGATAATTTCAAAATTACCTTTATATAATGCTTGTATTGAAAACATATCAATTATATAACTACAATTTGTTCCATCTATTGTTTGTAAAAATTAGCAATTATTATCTTTTTCACTATCACTAACTGGTGTTTGTGCATCTACTGCTTTGGTTTTTTCATTAATTAAGTAAACTCTGTTGGTTTTAAGGTTTAATTGTTTTAAATTATAAGTTGAATAAACTAATTCACTTGTTTTTTTACCATCTTTAGTTAAAACTGTACCTTTTAATTTATCAGTTAATAAAGTAGTAAATCCTAAACTAGTGGCATTTGCTCCAAAAATAGCACCAACTTTATCATTCCCTTGTTTCTCTAAATATTTCAAATGGTAAATAACCTTTTCCAGCAGCTTTATCACCTCAAAAGGCATCATTATAAAAACTATAAACATTAGCACTCATAAAGCCAGTAAGTCATTGAAAATTAGGTCAAGTTTTTTCATCTTGGTTAATTAATCAACCTCAGGGAATACCAAATGAAATAAAATTTAAGAACTTACCAACACCAACTGGTATCGTAAAAGGATTAAAAACTAATTTTTGCGTATAATTTAAGGGTAATACGGTAATTTGACGATTAATAAAATTATTCATATTTAAAATATCTCAAACATTACATGCACCCATTTTATTATATTCAATTTGAACTTGACCAACAGTATTACCAAATTCATCTTTTCTTCTAAAATAAGATGAGGCTTGGGTACTAATAATATTATTAACATATTCATTATTTACTTTTATTTTATATGGTGGAGTAATCATTCAATTTTTAGACCAATAAAATTTAGAGTCATTATCTTCTTTATGAATAGTTGTTCCAACAGTAGGAATGGTTGCTGTTGAACTAGCTTTATCAGTTATTACAATTCCCTCACTATTTTTCTGTTTTCAAAAGTCGTATCTACTTTCCATATCTTTTTTCAATCTTCATAACCAGTTATAATAGTTGGTTGAATACCTTGAATGTTATATCAACTTACTTCGGGCGATGCATAAGTATTTACTTTATCGGGTGGACATGGATACATGTTATACATTAATAAATCTCTTGAATTCATTACTTTTTTATTAAATTCACCTTTAATAATTGGTCGTCCAATAACGGGCATATCAAAAAAGATAGGATTACCATAAAATTTAACTGTCATTGTTCTAACACCTGGGTCTTTTAGTAAAATATCATCTAATTCAATAATTCCTTTATTTAGTTTTTCATAATAAGTTATTTTAGGAAAACAATAACCTTCGCCCGAGGAACTTGTTTGTATAAATTGTCGTACTGATAAACCACTATTACTAATTTTGTCATTAATACTTGAAAAGGTGATTTCTTGTCATAAAAAACTACCATTATAAGGTGAATAATAATTAATAACATTTGAAGGATATAATCATTGTCTATCTTTGGGTGCAGAATTAATATTACCACCACCAATATTTAATCCACGGTCATTAAATACAGTATAAAAATTATAATAATCATTAATATTTAATTTATTTACATCTTCATCTAAAATTAATAAAGTATATTGTCTTTCAGTTGATTGTTGAGTAAATACTTGCTCAAATTTAGCATCACCAAATTGAATTGAACTTCTATCATCAATCATATAAGCATCTCAATATTTACCGACTTTAACTTCTTTTGTATAAAAATTATCGGCTTTATTATCGTTATTCATAAAATAACTTAATTTATATTGCTTTAAGTATTCTAACATTCTATTAATATCATAAATATTTTCACCATCAATTAATTTTCAATAAACATTACTATTTTCATCTTTTAATTTTATCGCAGAAGGTGTTTCGTTATTTGCTAATATAGTTGAATTAATAGGTTATTTATTAAAATCATCAATTTTTAATATATTAATTTCTTTACCTTTATATTTTTGTACTATTTTTAAACTATCTTGTCATTGAGCAATAGTGCTTTCCATATTATCAAATATGCGTGAATAACTACCATAATCACTTGGTTTTGCATTATTAGGTTTTCAACCTGTTTCAGTATCAGGGATATATGAACTATATACGTTAAAAGGAAATACCATTCAATGTCTATTATCTCGTATATTTTCTCTGATATCTATTAAAGTGTCGCGGGCTTGTCTTCTTAATTCTTCCATAACCCCCGGATTAATTCTACTCATTTTTTAATTCTCCTTAATTTCTGTTCTACCTTGTAAGGCATTTTGATTATTACCAGTTTCATCATATTCTAGTAATTTATTATTATGTTCTATTTCTTTGGCTTGTATTTTATCTTGTCATTGTTCTACTTTTTCATAGTATTTTGTTGCTTCTAATTCATCAACATTATCATATTCAGTAATTGATCTTATAGGCTCCATTGTACCATTATCTAATCTAGCAGTAATTAATTCATTTTGCTGCATTTGGTCTACTAAACTAGCACTAACAAAATTAAACCCATAAGGGTGCGTTCGCCAATACCATCTAATAAGCCATAATATTTTAAAACTGTATCAAACATCTTAGTATAATATTTTTGGTTGCATGTAAAAAATAAGGGTTCTATAAAAAAAAATATCATTAATTTATATTAAACTAAATAACATTTAAAAATAAAAAACCCTTATTTTTTACATACGATCAAATTATTTATAATAATCACCTTATTTTTAAATGAAATTTAGATAACACAAAACTTATAACAGATAGTAAAGAAAATGTTATGTCAATTAAAAAATGTTCACGAAAAAGAATTGATGGTTTTATGGTACTATTATTTTCTTATAAAATGTATATAAATAATGAACAACATTTTAAAATTTATCAAACAGATATCGGAAAAAATTTTAATGATTAATTAATTTTAAAGTACAAGTTTTTATAAAAATTTGTACTTTTTTAAATAATGATGGTATTATCGTGACGATTTAAATTAATTTATTTAATTAAGGGGGGTAATAAAATTGCTCTGTGATTTAAGAAAAAACAAAAAACAATAAATAATAATTTATCCAAAAAAACAAAATTTTATGTATATTAATAATGATTTTAAAACTTTTTTATCAAATTTTACTAATAATTATGAAATTAATGTTTTTAAAAGTACAATTAATCGAATAGCAAGTGATATTGCTCAATTAAAAGCAATACCACAATGTTTCGAAAAAGAAAATATTAAAACTACAAATAAATATAATTTAAAATATTTATTAAATGTTAGACCAAATTTAGGGATGAGCGCTTATGATTTTTATTATAAAATAACAACTAATTTATTTTTACAAGGAAATACTTTTATTTATATTCAATTAGAAAATAAAAAAATTAATTTTTTAATTCCTATTGAGTATGATTTTTTAGAAATTTTATTTGATAAAAATAATCAATATTTTATAAAGTTTTATTTAAATAACATAAATTTAGTATTATCATATGATGATTTAATACATTTACGAAAATTTTATAATAAAAGATTATTCGGATAAATTCCAAATAAATCATTATAATATTCAACAAAATTACTAGAAGATATGATTTAATTATTTAATTAATAATTTAAAACAATCAGGTAATTTAAAAGGTATATTAAAAGTTAATAATATATTTGCCCCAGAACAATTACAAGAAAAATTAAAATAATTTGTAGATAATAATTTACAAAATAAATATCGCGGTTTTGCCATTTTAGATAATGGTCTGGATTTTCAAGAAGTAGATTGTAATATTTCTAACTTAAATAAAGAACAAATGGAACAATATCGAAATAATATTTATAATTTTTATAATGTCGCTTCTGAAATTGTTAATGGAAAATATAGTCCAGAGCAATATCGAGGTTATGTTAGTTCTATTATTCAACCATTATTAACATAATGAGAACAATAATTTATTTTTAAAATTTTCAGCAAAAAATAATTAGAATTATGAAAATATATATCATTTTCATCAAAACGATTATTATTGGGAAATTTACAAGATAAAACATCATATTACGTAAAAATTTTATATTTTATTATTTTATCACCAAATGAAGTTAGAAATCAAGAGGGATATGAAAGTGTTGAGGGATTATATATTTATGGAATGACAAAAAATTATGATTAGCAAGAAAGATAACAACTTAAAAATAAAAATATATGAGATAAAAGTGAACAAAACAATTAATAACGAGATTAATAAAAAAATTAATTTTAAAATAAAAAATATTATACAAACAAATTACGATGGCATTAAAGAAATAATCGTAATTGCTAATAAATATAATGTTGTTGATTATCATGGCGACATTACTGATGAAAATAGTTTTATTGAAACTATAAAAAATACACCAGCAGTTCCATTATTATGGGATCATGAACATAAAAATCCAATTGGAATCGCATACTTAGAAATCGAAAAAGACGGATTATGAGCTAAAATGCAAATTAATACAAATATTACGGTTGGAAAAGAAGCATATGAAATTTCAAAACAAATGCAAAAAATCAATAGGCCGATGCAATTGAACATAGGATATACAGCAATATAAACAGAAGATAATGAAATTAAAGGAAATATTGTTAGATACTTAAAACAAGTTGAAGTAAATGAGGTCTCATTAGTTCAATTGGGTGCAAACCCAAAAAGTGAGGTGCAAGAAATTAAAAGTAAAAATACTAATAATTTTAATATTTTACAAAAAGAAATATTAAAATTAGAAATAGAAGAAATTTTGCAAGGAGATGAAAATGACAAAATGACAAAAAATTTAAATGATAAATTAAAATAATTAAGAAATAAAAAACTAATAAAAAAAAAGAAGAATTAAACTTTTTAAAAAAAGGTATTGAAACAAAATCAAATGTATCTGATTAAAATGTAAAAAAAAAAAAAAGTTAAAGAACTTGTTAAAGAAATTAATGAAATTATAACATAATTTAATCGTTTAGAAATGATTAAAAATGAAATTGAACAGGAAGTTATTTAAGATAATCAAACAGAACAAAAAGAAAAATCTCGGAATATTGAAAACTTTTATAATTATAATAATTATAAAAATAAAAGTATTTTACAAAATACTGACGATGTTCTAAAATCAAAATAATATAAAAATGCTTTATTAAAAAAATTACAACACAAAAAATTAACAAATCAAGAAACTAAGTTTTTATAAATCGGCACAAATTCAAGCGAAAACCAAGATGCTTCACCATTAGTACCAACAACAATATGAGAAAATGGTCGCATGTAAAAAATAAGGGTTTTTGTTTTTAAATGTTATTTAGTTTAATATAAATTAAGGATATTTTTTTATTGTATTTATAAAACCCTTATTTTTTACATGCGAAAGAAAAAATATTATTTTAAAATTACAAGTTACATCTGATTTAATTAAAAATGTATCAGTTTCAAATATTGATGGTTTTTTAAAATTGGCTATTAAAAAAGATAGAAATGTTGGCGAAAAATGAAGCAAAGAAGGTGGAAAAATTAACTGGAAAACTTGATTTTGAATCAATCCAATTAAATGGATATAGATGATGAACAATGATAACTATTTCAGAAAGTGCAGAAGCGATGACAATAGATAATTTTGAAAAGTTTATTATTGATAAGTTTAGCAATAGAAGTGCAAAACGCCATTGAATATGCTATTGCAAAAGGACGAGGATCTGCAAAACTTGAACCACAAGGAATAATTACTAATACTAATATTCTTAAACATAAATTAGTACCAACTGAAAAAAATATTTCTTATGATACAATTCAAAAAATTATTTTTTTACTTCCAACTGATTATCATAATAATGCTAAATTTATTATGAATAAATCTACTTTCTTTACATAAATTCGAGCAATTAAAGATAAAAATGATAGACCAATTTGAAACCACACAAAAAGTGATTAAACATTAAAATACAATATCTTTGGTTATCATGTTATTTTATGCGATGAATATCCATAATATGCAGAAACATAAAAATTAACATTTATAATATTTGGGGATTTAAATCAATATAAATGAAACTCTCAAAAACAATTAAACATTACTAAATCAACAGATTTATTATTTGATCAAGATTTAATCGCATAAAAAGCAACATTCATTGCCGATGGAAATAATGTCGCAAAATGAGCATTTGTTAATGTGGTAAGAAAGTAAAAAGGAGATAAATTATTATGCCAGTATAAACAACAACAGAATTTTTAAATTATATTAAATTATTGTTGAGATTAGAAGAAAATGATAAAAGTTTTGATAAAGAACTTAAAACATTAATTTTATCTGCAAAATAAATTTTATTAACTGCTGGCATTCCTATAATTGTTATTAATTCTGATAAGTATGAAAAAATAAAAGATATTATAGGTATTTATTGTAAAAATAATTTTGGTCGAGAAATTAATGAATTACCAGATTTATTTTATTGGCATATTAGACAATTAAAATTTAAAAATTGAGCAAAATGAATAAAAGAAAATTTAATTACAAAATAATATTAATTTTTAAGCAAACTATTAAAGATGAAATTAATCGTCTAATTTTAAAAGAAAAATACCGAAAAAATATTTTTGGAGAAATATTATCCACACATATTAATGATTATTTTATCGCCAAACAACAAACATTAAAAATGGAACATAAAATTATTATTTATAAACACAATTTTAATAACGAAAATTATGTTGAAATAAATTTATTTGGAACTAATAAATAATTTTTTATTAAAACAATATATGGTCATAAAAATGATTACTTAAAATTATTTTTAACAGATAATATTGGAGAATAAAAAATGAATAAAAAATTTAATTCTTTAAAAGATTTAACATCAGAAATGGTTTCATCTATTAAACAATATACATTTGATATTCAAAATAAAATAAAAAATGAAGTTATTAATACTGGAAATAAAATTTTAGCAGAAATAAAAGAAAAAGTTCCGATTAGCAAAAACAATAAAAATCATTTACAAAATTATTTTATTTTATAAATTAAAGAAAATGAAGATGAAATAATCGCTTACATAAGGGCAAAGAAAAAATATTAAATAGTTCACTTAATTAAATTTGTTGTAATACATTATTGGTCCGGAACACAAATTATAGCCCCCGTTTATGCGACCCTCATATAACAACAATATTAATGATTTTATAGAAAATATAAAAAATATTATTAAAAATGGGTTTTAAAATTAAATCAATTACTCAATACAAAAAAATTTAAAATTAATAAACGGGTTAATTTCTAAAAATTATTTAAAAATACCTATTTTTTATAATTTTGGTAAAATAGATGATAATAATTTATCAAATTACATTACACACTACGATATTACTGATCAAAGTATTTTATACGCAGATAATATTTCATATGTAAAAAAACAAGTAATTAAAATATCATTTTTTACAAAAGAAAGAAATTTTTTATTATAAGAAGAATTAGAACAAATATTAGAAAATAATAAAATCATTTTCAAAAAAATACAAAATTATTAGGTCGCATGTAAAAAATAAGGGTTTTTGTTTTTAAATGTTATTTAGTTTAATATAAATTAAGTATATTTTTTTATTTTTTTTTATAAAACCCTTATTTTTTACATGCGACCAATTATTTAAATAGTAAAAAAAATTTATATAACAATATATGAAGTTTATTTAAATAATACAAGAAAATAATTAAAAGGAGAAAAAAATATGAACAAAGATAATTTAATTGAGTTTGTACTTTCGAATGTTCATTATGTAATTATTAAAACAATAGATAATAAAATCAGTTATGAAACACCAAAAGCAATAGTTTAGCGTTAAATATTGCTGAAAATACAACCACAACACTATTTATGCTGATAATATTCCCTATTATATTGCTCATTCTAATCAAGGTTATACTGGAACATTAACTATTATTAAACCAAATGA
The DNA here is from genome assembly GCA_964019725.1 of Spiroplasma endosymbiont of Antitype chi. Taxonomy (GTDB): domain Bacteria; phylum Bacillota_I; class Bacilli_A; order Mycoplasmatales; family Mycoplasmataceae; genus Spiroplasma. The sequence goes on from OZ026467.1 coordinate 1,978,519, forward strand.
TAAATTTTTAGAATAAATTTTTGGATTAATAAAAGATAAAAATAATATTGGATTTGAAAAATCAAATATTCAACCAAAAGAAATGGCATTGGGTTTTGAAATTGATGGTGACACTGAAAAACGAAGAATATGACTTTATCGAGTTAATTTAAAAAGTTCTAATGAAACACACAATACAAAAAATGAAAATTTTGAAGCAGATACTTATTAATTTTAATTTAATGCCCTGCCCAGAGCATAAGATAATATTATTAAAAGTTATATTAGTGAAAATACTAATAAAAATATTTTTAATAGTCGATTTAATAAAGTATATAAAGAAAATAGTAAAATACATTCTGAAATAATTAAAATCAATATTAGTAAAATTAATAAAATAGAGAAACCAATCATTCATGTTACAAACGCAGCAAGTACAACGCTAGAAGAATTAAAACCACAATTTAAAACTGTTGTTTTAAAAGCAGTAAAAGCAGTAAATAGTTCTTTAATCGAGAGTGATTTTTATTACTTTATTGAAAGTAAAGGTGAAGACTGACGAATTAATATTACAAATGATAAAACTTTCGAAGTTAAAATTGAAGGTAAAAACAACGCCATTGGTCAAACAAATCCGATTGATGTTGTAATTAAAAATTCTTAAAAAATATTTAAGAATTTAAAGGAGTTAAATATGAAAAAAAAATTAAAGTTGTGAATTTTTATATAAATATTAATACAAGTGCTTATTTTTTAGTAATTTATGAACAATTAACTGGTAGTGATTTAATTACTAATTTTGAAAAAATGAAGAATGAAAAATTTTCATATAAACAATTATTAGATATGTTGTTTTATTTTGTATATAATTATGATAATAATTTAGATTATAAAGAATTTTTCCAAAGTATCCCATTAACAGAAATTATGAATGAAGAATTTGTAATAAAATTAAATAATTTAATAGCAGAGAGGTATTTACTTCAAATAATAATATTAATGAAAAAAAGTGGTTAATCAAAATTTAAATAAAAATTGAACTCATACTTTTATTTGTTTAATTAAAGAATGTTGTTATTTATTTAGTGATTTAAAATTATTTACCTTAAAACAATTTTTAAATATTATCGCTTTACATTCAGAAAGATATCAAGATGTTAATAATTTTTCTAAAAAACCAACACAAGAAAAAATAAATAAAATATTTTTTGGAGGTTAAAATTTAATGGCAGAATAAATCAAAGGAATGCATCTTGAAATTAGTACAAATTTATCAAATATAAATACAGAAGTCAAAAAATTAGCCTATACTGTTAATCTTTCAAATCGAAAACTTACCAATCTTGATACTAATTTAAAATTTAAAAATGGCAAATAACTTGATAATTTAATAAATAAAATTGTTGAATATAACAAAAATATTAAAAATACATTAAAATAAAAGCAGCAATTAATTAATAAAATAAATGAATTACAAAAAAATCAAAAAGAATATTTAAATCAAATTAAAAAAACTGAAATAGCAATTAAAAATGCAACAGATTAAAAACAAATTAAAAAATTAAATATTGAATTATCTCAATTACAAAAGAAATTTAATGCAATACCAAGGGAAATTGAATTTACAAATTTAACTATCGATAGAATTGATTGTAATATAATTAATTTTAATAGATACTTAAAAGAAACTAACAAACAACTATTAAAAATAAGTGGCGATAAATTTATTAAATTTGGAAACAAATTATCAGATATAGGTAAAAAATTAAGTTCTTATATTACAATGCCGTTAATTGGTATTAAGGCTCTGTTAGGAAAAATAACAAAATATAAGATTTTGTTTGGTGAATAATTAAATAAAACATCACAAAAAATTAATATTTCAAATGATAATTTACAAAAATTTAGATTTATTGCTAAAAAGATTGGTTTAGAAACTGAAAATATTGAAATTTTATTTCAAAAATTAAATAAAACAAACTATGAATTGTCACAAGGCATTGTCAATGAAAGTGCTGATGCATTTCAACAATTAGGAATTAATATTAAAAATACTAGTGGGGAATTAAAAAATACTGAAACTATTTTTTATAAACAAAAAATGAATTATCTAAAATAACAAATGAAACAGAAAAAAGTAACTTTATTTTTATTTTTTTGGTTATGAATTAGGTAGTAAAATTGCTCCGTTATTATTAAAAAGTAATTAAGAAATAAAAAAATCTAACTAATAATTTTAAAAATTTAACATTAATTTCAAATGAAAATATTAAAAAATCAACATAATTAAGTAATAAATGAAGTGAATTAACAAAAAAACTATCAATAATAAAAATGGAATTATCAATATGTTTATTCCCTATTTTTGAAAAGTTTGTTAATTTTATTGATAGTAATTTAATACCTTCAATTAAAAAAAAATAACTGATACTTTTAATTCATTAAGTGTTAGCCAAAAAGAATTAATATTTAAAATTTTAGGTATATTAACAGTTATGGTACCCACTGTATTAATATTCGGAAAATTAATATCTATTGGAGGTTTATTAATAAACACCATCAATTTATTAAAAACAGCCTTTTCGGGGTTACCATCTTCAATTGTCTCAATCGGAGAATAGGAATATAAGTATTATCGGCGCTTTATTAGTACATTTATTAGCCCAAAATGAATAATTTAAAGAATTATTAAAAGAATTAGGAAATATTTGTAAACAATTATTAATTCCAGTTATTGAATTACTTAAAAATTTATTTCAAGCATTAATGCCAATTTTAAAACCAATTTTTACACTATTTAATGGATTATCATCTATATTTGCTAAGATTGGAAAATCGATTATAACTTTTTTAATACCTCCATTTAATTTTTTAATTAAAATTTTAAATAGTATTATATGACTAATAAATAAAGTACTAACGGGGCTAAAATATTTAACATTTGGATTAGTAAATGTTCAAATTCCATCATTACCATAAATTAAAAAACCAGCATTACAACAATCAACTCTTAATACAAAAAATATAAATAATAGTAATACATTTAATAATAATTTTAATATTTCAAATAATATGAATATTGAAGAAACAACAAATCAAATACTTAGACAAATAGGAAATAAAATAAATGGGAGTTATCATTTTATGATAGTTAGAACATTTAAAATAAAAACAAGTAATAATGAAATTATTGAATTACAAAATACCACTGATATATTAACCATTTATTTTAATAATCTTGGCATTGGTTTTAATAATTATTTTTTAAATGTTAAAAATAACTTTATTTTAGAATCAAATAAAAAACTATTAAATGAATTATCCTTAAAATTATTATTTACAAACCCTAACGCATATCAAAAATATCGTGATTTTATTGAAAAAATAAGATATGAGCTTGCTAACTCTGGATCATTAAAATTAATTTACGGTGTTACACGTAATAATAACTATAATGAATATTATTGTGATGTATATATTAAAAATATCTGTAAAAATTAATTAAACCAATTCAATAATTTAGAAATTGATTTTATTTTAGAACAAGTTTCTAATTGAAAAAAAGAAATTCAAATTGAGTGATAATTAATTATTGATACAAGTGGAGGAAAAAAATATAATTATAAATTTGGAGCATTTAAATACACAAGTATTTATGATCAAACAAAGAAAATAAAAAATAATAGTCATTTGCCAGCAAAAGGCGAAATAATCATAAATTATGCGTCAATAAATCCACATATAAAACTTCTTAAAGATAATAAAGAAATTAGCGAATGTAAAATTTATGAAACAATCAAGGAAAACGAAACAATTATTATTAATACAACTATCGAAAATCAAAAAATTGTAAAATTTATTAAAGATAAAAACAACAAAATTAAACAATAAATTAATATTTATGAAAAACAAGAATTTAATTTAAATACATTTTTTACAATACCAATCTGAGAATATAAAATGAAATACTTTAATGATTTACCAAAATCAAAATTAGCAGGTAGTTTAGAAATAAAATACTATGAAGAATATTTATCAGTCTAATTATCTTAATATTAATATTTTTTCACAAATTAATTTAAACTTTAAAGATAATAGTATTGTCAAAAAGTATAATATTTATGAAGATATTTATGTTTTACAAATTTCAGAATTTACATTAAATAAAAATAATATAAATGCCGTTATTGGTGATTATGTTTATATAACTAATGATATTAATCAAAAAATATATTTAGGAATAATAACAAATATCGAAAATATTGAAGAAAATAAATCTTGCATAGTTAGTTGTAAACCAATAATTGATATTTTTGATTTTAAAATATTAGTTAAAAATAGTATAAATTAAATTACTTGGAACAGCTTAAATACAATTTTTTATAATTATTTTAATTAAGATAGTTTTTTAAAGGAATTTTGAAAAAATAACTTAATATTAACTAATAAAACAAATAATAGTAAATATACATTTATACAAGATAATCAATCATAAATAAGTTTTTTTGATTTTTATAAAATTATTTATAACCAAAAAATAAATTATTTATCTTTTAAATTAGATATTAAAAATAAAAAAATTAATATAATTTTTAATTCAAAAAATAACGAAAAAATATTATTTAAAAGATAACATTAATAATATTTATAATTTGAAAATAGATGACTTTTATAAACAAACAATTAATAAATTAGATATTTATGATGAAAATAATAACTTTAAAAAAAGTTGGTATTTAATTAAAAATAATGAAATTATTAATAATAAAAAATTAGAAAATTTAAATAAAATTTTAAATATTTGAAATAATAAAATTTAATCAAAAATAATACAAATTTCAATTGAAAATAAAAAAAATAACATTTTAATTAAATAAAAATGCCCAAATTAGTACTAAAATTACAAAAATAAATGATAAAAAATTTTATTTTATAAAAATATAAAATAAAGAAAAGCATATATAAAATTGACTTTTTTCCATATCCGTTCATTGGGATCAAGAAAAAATTTTTAAATTTATATATAATTTTGGTGTGCTGAGGAAAAATAATAATTTATTATCAAAACAATGAAAATAATTGAAATGAAATAGAAAAATATAGCATTTTTAATTGAAATTAATTTTTAGAATTAGAAAAAATTACAATAGAACCACAAACAGAATTAAAAAATATAGCTGATGTTAAAAAAATATATTGAAAATATTAAAAATAAAAATGATATTAAAAACATAATCTTACCAATTATAAATAAAACTGCTAAATTAGATAAAAAAAATAATATATTTGATTATGCTAAACAAGAATTACAACAAAGCAAATATTCACATCCAATAGAATTTTATATTAATAAAAATACAAATATTTTATATTTAAACAAAATAAAATTAGGCGATAAATTTATTATATATTTTAATAACAAAGAATATGAAACAATATTATCCGCAATTCAATTTAAAAATAAAAAAAATAACATTCATTTGGTGTTAGGAAAGGCGCGGCTTAATTTTGATTATATGTTAAAAACAAAAAATATTTAACTTTAATAGACAATTTTAATTAATGACGGCATCATCACATTATAAAAAGGAGAGGAAAATATGTTTTTAAATAAAAAATTAAAATTATAATACGAAAACGTTAATAAAAATTGTTTTTCATTAGAAAATAAACAATAATACTTTTTAGAATAATATTGCCCTAATAATAAAAATGAAAGAAATATTTATTGTCACGGTAGTGAACAATGAAAAATATATAATACAAAAAAATTTAAAATAATTATTGATACATGATATTTAAATGAAGCAATTGAATTTTTACAATCTTGCCAATAAAAAATAAAAAAAGAAGAAAATAAAATTACAAGTGAATGAAAAATCAGAAATGATAAATAATAATTATTTTTTTTAAATTAATTAAATAATATCATATTAATTATTGTAGACAATTTTAATTATCTTTTTTATTTGACATTATATTTTAATGACGGCATGATGACACACGACCAAATGAGGTGAATAAAATTGGCAATAATAGGAAAAACATTTAATAATCATAATATTGAAGCAGTAGATGACGCAAACATATAAAATTATTTTTTATCAAATAACACAGAAGACAAAGCTGGAATTATTAAAAATAACAAAAAAGTACTTTATAAGCAAAATAATAACAAAATCACCTTTAATCAAAATTATATTTTAATTTATGGCATATTATTATAAATTGAAGAAAATACTGAAATAGACTTAATTAAACCGAGCAACACAAATGAAAATTACTATGGATATGTAATAATAAAAGTTAATTTAGGACAATCTGATCCAGTTAATTTAGAAATTAAATATAATAACGGATCAACTATAATTTTACAAAATGACAATCTAATTAATAAAGAAAATGGCATTTATGAAATAGCATTAATCAGTTATCAAGCGACATCAAATAGTATTACAAATATTAAAGAGTTAATAAATTACATTGAAATTAATCAATTAACTAAAAATATAAATGAAATTAAAAATATTAAACAATAATATGAAAAAATAAACAATGAAATTACTAATACTGATCAAAAAGCAAAAAATATAGAAACAATAATAAATAATCAAATTAATGATATTAAAAAGAGGTTTAATGTTTAATGTAGCGAGTCCTTGAAATTATTGCAATTATATTATCATTATTTACTGGCGGAAGTGCTGGCACAATGTCGATGTGATTAAATAAGAAAAATAAAAACATTAAATAACAAAGTGCTAATTTACAAAAAGAAAATGAAAACAATAAAAGCGAATTAAAAACAATCAACAAAGAAATGGCAAATATACAAAATATAAACAATATTTATATTAAATAATTTAACGAATTAAAAAGTGAAATTCAATTATCAATTTTGCGAATTGAAACAAAACTAGATATTATGACGGTTAATTTCAACAACAAATTATCAAATAACAACGAAATAAATATCAAACATAAACAAGTAGATAAGAAAAATGAAAAATAAAAAAATTAAACTATTCTTTTTAAAAATACTATATTGACCTATTCACGGATTAATAATAGGAACCCCTGAATTACTAGCACAATTTAATAAATTATTAATTAAATTAAAAGATAAAATTAAAAAAGAATGCAATCAATTAGATGATGAAAAAATAGAAATAATAATAAAAAATGATAATGACAAAAAATAAAGGAAATAAAAAATGGGAATTAGAAAAATAACATTTGATAATGGCGATGTTGTTTTAGCAAAAGATCAAGCAATATTATACGATTTATTATTAAAACAACAAACAAAAACGCCCCTACCTAATGGCGAAACTATATACCAAAACTCAACTGGTTTTTTAATCCAAAATGAAACTGAAAAATTAAAATATACATATAAAATAACAGATGATAATGTTGAATTTACTTTTAATCCCAAATTATATTTAAGTATTTGTGGTCGTATTATAAAATTAGAAAAAAAATACAAAATTACTTGTAAATAAAAATTATGTAGCAAATAATGAAAATTATTATATGGTAATTAGATTTGATTTAAGCAAAGAAGCAAAAATAATAAGCGGCGAATTAAAAAAATTTGGTAATCCTGTATAATTAAAATTAATTAATACAAAATAAAAATTAATTCAAGATAATTTAAAGCAAAAGCCAAATGATGGTATTTACGAATTTCCATTAATAAGTTTTATAAAAAAATATAATACAGATAACAGTTGAGAAATTAAAACCAAAGATGAAAACACATATTTATTGCAACTTTTAATTGAATCAAGTCGCAACTCATCAAAACTATTAACAATCACCCAAAAAATACAAGAAGAAAAGAAACTATTACAAGAAAAACAAAACCAATTAAAAAATATTAAAAATTATTTAACAAATTTAGAATATATAAAAACAGAAGAATTAAATGAACTAGAAATATATATTTAAAACCAATTAAGAAAATTTAAAAAATTTTATGCAAGTGGAAAACCATTTAAAATATTGGATAATAGGCGGTATATTGTAATATGGTGTATTAGTAAAAATGATGGTTGAAATATTGATAAATTTATTAATTGACAAAATGATAACTTGCAAGGTATTAATTTAATTAATTATCATCAATTATATAGAACTTTAAATAGTTTAGAAATTAAAAAAGAACCAAATCACATAGTATCTAATTGAAATAATGACGACGGTACTTATTTTAAATCTATTTATCGTTGAGATAGCAAAAATATACCAAATATAGAAGGAAAAAATATAGATTTTTTTGATTTAATTAGGCTGTATAATTAACTGTATCATTAAGTTAATTAATTTAAATTCATCATGTCTTCAAATTTTACTAAAAAATAATAAACAACTTTATCAAATTTTATCAGTATTTTTTATTTTTTAATCTTTAATTTCGCCAGTTTTATAATCTACATTTAAAATTATATTTGGTGTATTTTCGTTATCTCAACGATAAATAGATTTAAAATAAGTACCGTCGTCATTATTTCAATTAGATACTATGTGATTTGGTTCTTTTTTAATTTCTAAACTATTTAAAGTTCTATATAATTGATGATAATTAATTAAATTAATACCTTGCAAGTTATCATTTTGTCAATTAATAAATTTATCAATATTTCAACCATCATTTTTACTAATACACCATATTACAATATACCGTCTATTATCCAATATTTTAAATGGTTTTTCTTGTTGCAATATTAATTATGATTTATTTCCCTTTATAATTTTTTTCTTTTTTTAATTTTTTAATTTCTTCTGTAAATAGTTTTTTTAAAAAAAATTATTATTATCGCATGCTATTAAATTGACGTTTCCGCTAGTAATTAAACTAATTATTCCTAAAATAATTAATATTTTTTTCATTTTTTATTTTGTCGCTCTTGAGCTTTGACCTATTTCTTCATTTTAATTTGGAAGTAAAATAGAAACATCATATATTTTTTGTTTTTCTTTATCAGTAAATTTTTTTCCGGTTTTAATTTTATAATAATTTTGACTGTATGTATTTCGATTATTTATTGTATCTTTATAATTTTTTCAATTAATTAATTCATCATTATTTAATACACGATCTACTTTTTCTCTAATTGATAAAAAACGCATTGATTCAGATGTCATAAAAATAATTCTAAATAAATCATCTTTAATTTCGTTTTTATTTTCTAATGCAGTATTAGATATTTTATTAATAGATAATAAAATATTGTTTTTATTAATTTCTATATCTTTATTTCCAATTAATTTTGAATAATTTCCAGAATAATCCAATGATTTTGATTCAAATTTTTTAATTTTATTTTTTTCTTTTTCTTTATTAAATTTATCTTGAACTTTAGATTTTATTTTTTCAGAACTATCATTAAAATATCAATATGTTTTCTTTTTAAGTATATTAGTTTCATATTCAGATTATTTAATTTCTTTATTTTTGTTAATATTTTGTGTAACTTTAACATTTTCGGTAGTTATAAAATAATACAAATATAAATTACTGCTATTTAAAACAAGTTAAATTTCTGATTCATTAATAGTGCGTATTCTATTTCGATTTTCTTGATTAACATTAATTTCTATTTCTTGCTCTCCAACTTTTTGAGTTGAACTATGTGGAACCAAAGTTTCTTGTTTCTTAATTATTTTTAAATGAATAAAATTTGGAATAATATCATCTTTATTAACATTATTTGTTTTTAATTTAAATATACTTTTTTATGTACTTGGGTGTTTTGTTTTATGTTCAATATTTTCAGTTTCTTGAAAATAATTAATACTTTCTCTTAAAAAGTTTGTATATTGTCTATTATTATTAACTGTTGATTCGTGATCGCTTTTAAATAAACATTGATTTTGAATTTTATTTATAATTCTATTTATTGACTCTTTTCTAATTTCATTTAAATTATTAAACTTATTTTTATTATTTATTGAAGAACTAGAAATATTATTATTTGATTCAGTTTCCGATGATGAATTATCTACAGTTGGTTTCTTTTTGGTGGTCGTTTTTTTATTTACTGGTTTTCCTCTTTTAACTCGATTTAAATTTTCTAAGTTATTTGTATTATTTTTTTCATTATCAACAATATTTTCTGATTTGATTTTTTCTTTTTGATATGGATTAGCAGCAATTACACTTGGCATAATAGTTAAGCTAATTGTTAATACAAGCAATAAACTAAGTAATTTTTTCATTTTTATTTTACCTTCTTTCTTAAATTGCATCTATTTCTTCTGTTACTATATTTAAATTAGAGCTAATAACTTTATTAAGTAAAAAAGAGCCTTGAAATGAAATATCACTATTATTTATAATAATTTATTTTGGCAAAATACCATTGTTTTTTAGACTATTCATTACATCTTTAATTAATAAGTCTTGTTCTGTTATATTATTATATTCATCAATTATTTTTACTTTTATTTTTCCATTAATATGTTTATTAAAAATAAATTTGTTTTTTGTAATAATTTTATTTAAAGTAAAAGTTAATTTTTTGATTTGATTACCACCAACTTTTACTTTTTGAGATGGTAATTAAATTTCTTTAGTTTCTATTTTTTGTTTTTCAATAACACTTGATAAATCAATTGATGAAAAATTTGAAATAATTTGTTAAATATTTTTTGTTTTTTAATTTGATTTTTCTTTTTGTGAAGTGGTACTTTATTAATTTCTTTGATAATTTTAAATACTGGCACTTAAATCAATAACAAACAAACCCCCTTCGGAGCTAACTTCTCCTTCTGTTTGTGAAGTTGTACTTTTACTATTACTATTTAAAATACTACTTGTGCCAGTATTTTTATTTCCTTTTTCTAATGTATTATCAATTCTTTTATTTAACCCTTTTAATATTTGATAGGATTCAATGTTCTGTTTTGTATATTTACAACTTTGTGTTTGATATTCTTCTTCATCAGATGTTATATTTTCAAATTTATCAATACCATCACAAATATTTTCAACTTCTTTAATATTAGAAACAAGATCTTTTTTTTATTAACTCAATATCAGAGTATCTTAAATCATTCATATTAAACTCTATATTTTTAACATAATAATTAGGATTTTTTTCTTGATAATATAAATATACACCCCTTCTTATTTGTTCTTGTAAATCAATGATGTCATATTTAATTAATTTTAATGGTTCATATTAATATACCTTACCATCTATAGAACCAAAATAAACTTTATTATTTAATGACACACCATATTTTGTGGTTTGTACATTTGTATTAATAATAGATTTTGTTTTTTTTCTTAATATATCATATTCTTCTGCATTTTTATTACCACCAAAATAAGTTTTATTTTTTAATATATCATCATTCCTAAATATTGAAATATTAATATTATTAAATAATTTTACTATTCCTGAAAAATTATTTATTTGATTATTTTCTCTTTTATTTCTATTTAAATTTTATAAATTATTTGTTTTTAGATAATTAATACTACTATTTAATTTTTCTTGTTTTTTATAAGGACTGCCGGCAATTGTTGTCGATACAGCAGTTCCGCTAATTATTAATATGCTTAATAAACTTAAAAGTTTTTTAATTTTTCACATTCCTTCCTTGTTTCTTATATTATTCTAATTTATCCACTATTATATATATACAAGCACTTTTAAATACATTTTAGAAAAATGGGAAAATTTGAATGATTATTATCGTAATTATGATTGCAATAACAATTATGGGTGCCCGTAGTTATTTTTTGGCGTATATTTTTTTTGTATTTTTCATATAAATAAGCCCGTGATATGACTTTTAAAATGATTAAAAATAGCAAATTATTTTAATTATTTATTTGACATTTATTTTAAAGGACGGTATCACCGTGGAGTAAAACTGCATCGTATGTCTCAAAAGGAAAGGGCTAAAAATAATGTCTGCTTCATTATATGCCCGTTCGGTGTATATGTTTAAATTATATATTTTGAAATGCGGGAAACTATTTCTCATTATATATAGCAAAAAAACTAAGCATAAATTCTTAGTTTATTTCTTGGGTTTGGTAAAAATAATAGTTATATTGAATCACCAATAAAATTAGTGTAGCATCGATTATTGAAAAGATAATTAAAAAATATTTTCCGCCTGTGCCAAAGTCTATATAAAGCAAAACTCAAAGATGAATTCCTATTCGTTAAATGGTAATTAAAAAATTTCTTGAAACTGGTTGGCATAAAGTCATGTGAAAGTTGGTATTACTATATATACAAAATATATACAAAATCCTTGCTATATTGAGTAAGTGATATTACAGAAAAAAAGCATATATAATTTGTCATAGGCGGCGATAACCATAGCCGTTTGTTTTAATAAAATTAAGATAGTTAATAATATTTAAATATCGCCACCTCCTTTATATTTCAAGATTATTATTAATATTGTTTTTTATTAAAATTAATTTGACAAACATTTAAAGTGGAGTTATTGTGCTAATATTATTAATTTATAAAAAAAAGATGGCAAAATAAATGATAAATATTGATAATAATTTTTTTAACAACTTTAATAATTTGTTATATATACAAAGTATTGAAATTATTTAACAAAGTTTAGAAAATTATGATGAATTAATTTTTAAAAATTATAAGAATGATGAAAGTTTAAAAGAATATAAAGTAAACAATAAAATTGAAAGAACAGTAATAATTTTAAAAGGAAAAATAACTTTTAAGAGAAGAAGATATTATAAAATTAATCTAGAAACAGGTAAAGAATAATATATTTTTCCTTTGGATAAACTTTTAGGCATTGAAAAATGACAAAGAGTAACTAATGATGTTAAAGGAAAAATATTACCATTTATTGGTAATAAAAAAACATATCAAGATATTTTAGATACTATGGAGCATGTAAAAATTTATATAAAAACAATTTTAAATATTATGAAAAGTGCAAAAATTTATAAAGAATATTATCTTAATAAAACCTATAAAAAAATAAAGGTACCTCATACTTTATATATTTAAATTGATGGAACTTATTTAAAAATGTGAAATGAAAATAAAAAGGGGAAAGAAAAAATAAAAAAACATAGTATATTTTCAACTGTTCATACTGGCTTTGATAAAGCAAAATAAAATAAAAAAAGACCTATAATTGCAAATAAATTAGGTGTTATAGAACTAGATAATATTCCAGGATATATTAAAAAAATAGTAAATTAACTAATTTTGTTAATAAATTACTTAAATTAATTACAATTTATTATGATATTAACGATAATATTTAATTTATGGTATTAGGCGATGGTGCACCTTAAATTAAAAATATTGCAAAATTTATTCAAGAATATTTCCCTAAAAATAAAGTACATTACAATATAGATAAATTTCATCTTACAAGTAGATTTAAAAAATTATATCTTTATCAAAGTAAAAACAAATAAAACAAATAAAAATATCATAAAGCTGTTGATTATTTTTTTAATGCTAAATATGAAAAATTATTAGAATATTTAGAAAACAGTGTTTCTTTTATAAAATAATCAAAAATGAAATTCTTAAAAGAGACAATTAGATTAATTAAAAATAATGAAGAAGGTGTCAGAAATCAAACATTATGAAATAATATTGGTTGTCATATTGAGGGCGATATTTCACATTACTGTAAAGGTGTTTCGGTTAAAAAAGCAACTTATCATGAAAAAACTATTAAAAATAAATTAAATACTAGTATGATTAATTTTAAAAATAAAATTAATTTATTTGATACTAATGAACTATTAGAATAAAATAGAATTAATTATTCAGTTAATAATTTTGTAAATAATAGTTTACAATCAAACTTATATTTTTATTAATTTTATCTAATAAATTAAATAATTTTAATAAACATGTATTTTTGTCGTGGAAAAATTTAAAAAATGTTAAAATATTGTTTACAATAAAATTAAAAGTTATATACTTTAGATAAGTAAGTGGTATTTTTATTCCGCAATTTATAATATATTAATTAAAACCCTTAAATAATACATACAACCAACTAAAAAAGATTAGTTTTAATAATTAATTACTAATCCTTTAAAACGCGTCACTGAATTAATTGTTTCGCGAATCCCTTGAACTCCTTGTCCAGAATCATCAATTCCTAAAAACGGGAATGAATCGGGCCCTCGTTGAGTACGACCGTTAATATTAACCGTTCCTGTTTCTAATTCATTAGCAATATTAAATGCTGCATTAATATCTTTTGTAAAAATACATGCTTGTAATTTAAAATTTGATTTATTTGCTAAATTAATCATTTCTTCAACATTCCTGCAACGAATAATTGGTAAGACCGGACCAAATGGTTCTTCTCATGCTAATCGCATTTCTGGGGTAACATCGTCAATTAAAGTTGCGCTAATTAAATTATCTTTTCGTTGATTGCCAATTATTAATGTTGCTTTTTTTGCTAAAGCATCATCAATTAAACATTGCACAAAATCTGCAGCTTTTAAATCAATGACAGGAATAATAGATTTATTATCTAATGGCGAACCAACTTCTAACTTGCTAACTTCTATTTTTAATAATTTTACTAGTTCATCGGCAATTGTCTCATCTACTAATACTCGCTTAACGGCCGTACAACGTTGTCCAGAATACGCATAAGCACCAGTAACAATTTCTTTTGCCGCTTTTGTTAAATCGGCATCTTTTAATACTAAAGCTGGATCTTTCCCCCCCAATTCTAATACTAAGTCTTTTCCATGTCCTAATTTGCGAATATGATTCCCAACAGCAACTGAACCAGTAAATGAAATAACATCAATTTCAGGATTTAAAACTAATAAATCTCCAATATCACGTCCACGACCAGTTATAACATTAAAAACGCCTTTAGGAAAATCAACTTCAAAAGCTAATTTTGCCATATATAAACCGGTTAAACTGCCATTTGTTGCCGGTTTAAAAACAACAGTATTACCAACAACTAAACTTGGTACAATTTTTGCAATACTTAAATTAACAGGATAATTAAATGGTGAAATTGCCAAAATAACACCTCTCGGAACACGAGAAAAAATCCCTAATTTATTTTTAATATTTCAGCCATCCCCAGTTAATGTTTCTGGAAAAACTCTTTTTGCTTCTTCAATCGTATAATCAATATATTCAATACTACGTTCTACTTCAACTTGACCATCTTTTAAACTTTTTCCAATTTCATGGGCCATAATTTTCGCGAGATCTGTTTTATGACCTTCTAATAATTTTGCTCATTTTTGCAAATAACTAATTCGTTCAAATAAAGTTAAATTTGCTCATGTTTTTTGCAACTGTCGAGCCCACTTAAAAGCTTCATTTATTTCTTTTTCTTTTAGAGCCGGAACGCGGCCATATGGCTTATTATTAAGTGGCGAAATTATTTCTAATCAATCCCCATTATTAATTAATTCACCATTAATTAATGCATTAAATTCCAAATTCATTTTTACCACCTCGTTTATTTTTACATTATTCTATTATATTTTATGCTTTTTTAAAATTATTAAAAGATACTTTCCACGTTTAAATTATTGTTTATAATAAAATGTTTAAATGTTGTTAATGCACGCTCACTATATGCTAAATATTTTTCATTTTTACTTTTAAAATGTTGCTCAAAGGCAGAAATAATACCAAAATTTGCTTTCATTGGCTGAAAATTATTTTTTGAAGCATTAATAATAATTCACTAATGCGTCTATCATTGTTTCGGGTGAAAATGTTAACATTGGGTAGTTATTTAATAATCTTGCAATATTTAGGACACTAATAATTTCTGTGGCCGCCGATCCAACAACGTATCCTTAAACAATAATAATTTGACCACCAAAAAATACATTATGATGTTTTTTTACTTGTAAAAATTGATTTAATAAAATTGGATAATTAATAAAATTATTATTATGAATAAAACCATATCGTATAATCTGAGAATTTTCTAAACCCGGAATAATACCAATAAGGCGTTTTTGCTCTGGAAAATTAAAATAAGTTTGAAAACCAACTAAATTATATAATGTATCAATTGCATCATATTGACGTAATTGCGCAACAACATATGGACGGTTACCATTTTTGGTTTATAAACCAACTGGTTTTAATGGCCAAAACATTAATGTCTTAATGGGGCGCCCCCGGGCCCCCCCCTTTGCTATTACCCCAATTGGCATAAGCCCTTCAAAATAAATTTATTTTTCAAAATCATGCAAAGCCACTGTTTATGATGTAATTAATTATTGAACTAATAATTCAAATTAATCATTGCTAATTGGACAATTGATATAATCTTTACTATCACCTTGATCATAACGTGATTTATAATATATCTTAGTAAAATCAATACTTTATTTTGTAATAATTGGTGTTGCTGCATCATAAAAGTAAAAATATTCTTGCCCCAATAATACTTGTGAATGGTCGTTTTAAATTTTGTTGTTGTTAAGGGCCTAGAATAAATCAATTCAATCGCTTTATTACCAATAGTTGTTGCCTCTTGTTTAATTAAAGTGACATTTGAATTATTTGTTAACAATTTTGTAATATATTCTGAAAAATGATTCCGACCAACAGCTAACACCCCCCCAGTCTAAACACGTATTGTATAATCTGCTTTAATAATTAATGAATCAAATACTAGCATTTATTGTTTGAATAAAAAAAACCATTCATTAAACTTTCACTACGTAACAAATTTGAGCAAACCAATTCTGCAAATTATTTTTTTTGCACTAGATTTTTTATTAATCTTTTACTTTAATATAAATTAATCTTAAAACATCTTCTTGCTAATTAATAAGCTGCCTCGGTTCGTGCTAATCCGGCCCAATAATTTTATTTTTTGGAATTTTCATTTGTTATTTTTTCTTTTAATTGTTGATATTGTTCTAAATATTGAGCACATTTTTCTTGTTCAATTTTAATTTTTTTAGGATTTGCTTTTGCTAAAAAACTTGGATTGTTTAAAATATTTTTGCTTCGTTCTAGTTCTTGTTCGAGGCGAGTTAATTCCTCATTTATTTTTTGATGTTCTACTGTTTCATCAACAATATTATTCAATCCAACTTCTAAAATAAAATTTGTTAATGGGATTGTGGCATATTTTTGGTTTGCATCTTTTTCTTCAAGCACACCCATAACTTTACTATTAACCATTTTTAAAATAAATTCATTAATTAATGCAATAACATTTGTAGTAATATTATTTTTACTGCTTATTTGATTAAATCAAATTTTAATAATATATTCTTTTTTAATTTGATAATTACTTCGCAATTCGCGGATTGCAGCAACAATTTCCGTTACTAAATTCAAATAATCAACATTATAATTAAAATTAATTTTTGGATAAACTTCTAACATAATTGAATCTTTCAAATTTAATTTTTGATAAATTTCTTCTGTTACAAACGGAATAAAAGGATGTAACATAATTAAAATTTGTTTTAAAACATAAAACAATGTTTGAATTGTTACATTCTTGATTGTGGCATTATTACTTTGTAAATTAACTTTTGTTAATTCAATATATCATGAACAAAACTTATTTCATACAAAATCATACAAATCTTTGCCAACTAAAAAAAATTCATATTTTTCCATATTCGTTTGTACTTTATAAATTGTTTTTGTTAATTCTGATAAAATTCATTGGTCAATAGCATTTTCTTGATGGTTTAATAATAAGATTTTAATTTCTTTTTCAAAATTAACCAATGGTTTAAAATTAATTGTTAAATTCATTTCAACATAACGAGCGGCATTTCATAACTTATTAATAAAATTTCAAGCACTATTAACTTTTTTAAAAGAAAAACGTAAATCTTGTCCCGGTGCAATATTTGTAACTAAAAAATAACGCAAGGTATCTGCACCATATTCTTTAATAACATCTATCGGATCAATCCCATTCCCTAATGACTTACTCATTTTTTGACCTTCTTCATCACGAATTAAACCATGAATTAAAACATCATTAAATGGTTTTTCCTTTGTAAATTCTAATGAATCAAACATCATTCTTGAAACTCAAAAGAAAATAATATCATAACCAGTCACTAAAACATTAGTTGGAAAATAGCGTTTAAATAATGTTTTATCTCAATTTCACCCTAAAGTTGTCATTGGTCATAATGCTGACGAAAATCAGGTATCTAAAACATCTCCATCTTGAATTCAATTTTTACTATTATATGGCGGAGTTAAACCAACATGAATTTTTGTTGAATCATCTTTATGATATCATGCTGGAATTTGATGTCCTCATCATAGTTGCCGCGAAATACATCAATCTTGAACATTTTTCATTCAATTAATTAATGTTGTATTAAATCGAGATGGATAAAATTGAATTTTATTTGGTGATGATTGAAATTTAATAATTTTTTCAGCAAAATATTCCATTTTAACAAATCATTGGTCTGATAAATATGGTTCAACAATAGCGCCACTTCGTTCTGAAAAACCAACTTGATGATAATGATCTTTAATTTCAACAATTAACTTTTGGTGATCTAAATCATGAACTAAATTTTGACGGGCAGTAAAACGATCTTGGTGATAATATTTTCCAGCCAATTCGTTCATCGTCCCATCTAAATTAATACAAATTGGCATTGATAAATGATGGCGTAAAGCAATTTCAAAATCATTAGCATCATGTGCTGGTGTGCATTTCATTGCTCCAGTTCCAAAATCTTGGTCAACATAATCATCACAAATAATAGGAAGTAATTCACCATTTGCCGGATTTATCACTTTTTTATTTCAATA
The DNA here is from genome assembly GCA_964019725.1 of Spiroplasma endosymbiont of Antitype chi. Classification (GTDB taxonomy): domain Bacteria; phylum Bacillota_I; class Bacilli_A; order Mycoplasmatales; family Mycoplasmataceae; genus Spiroplasma. The sequence goes on from OZ026467.1 coordinate 1,997,292, forward strand.
TTTGCGATAACGATTATCGTTTGGGTTAACAACAACACATTGATCAGCAAAAATTGTTTCTGGGCGCGTTGTTGCGATTGTCAAAAACTCACTTGTACTATTTTCTAAAAAATATTTAAAATAATACATTTTGCCTTGTTTCTCTTGATAAATAACTTCAATATTTGATAAAGCGGTTTTTTGTACATGGTCTCAGGAAATAATTCTTTTACCGCGATAAATTAATCCTTTTTGGTATAAATCAATAAAAACTTTTTGTACTGCCGATGTTAAATTATTATTTAAAGTAAATTGCTCGCGTGAATAATCTAACGCTAATCCTAATTTAGCTCATTGCTCACGAATAATTTCGGCATATTCTTCTTTTCATGCTCAAACTTGTTCAATAAACTTTTCCCGTCCTAAATCATGTCGTAAAATATTTTTTGTTATACGCAAACGTTCTTCTACTTTTGCCTGTGTAGCAATTCCCGCGTGGTCCATTCCTGGCAAATATAAAGTATCAAATCCTAGTAATTTTTTATAGCGAATAATCAAATCTTGCAATGTCGTATCTCACGCATGACCTAAATGTAATTTACCAGTCACATTTGGGGGCGGAATAACAATACTAAACTTCGGTTTTTTACTTGTAACATCTGCAGTAAAATAGCCTTTTTTCTTTCAAAATTGATATTTTCCTGTTTCAACCAAGCCATGATCATATTTCTTTGTTAATTCTTTTCCCATTTTTGTTTCCTTTCTAAATAAAAACTCCTATTATTTAAATAAAATAATAGGAGTAATTATTTTCTAAATAATTACGGTACCATCCTTTTTTAATAAGTATCACTTATTACCTTAATTAAAATATCAAGTTAAAATATTTAGTAACCTTTATTAAAACAATAGATTAATTTCACACCTTCAGTTAACTCTCTGAATTATTTTTTTTAATTACTCCTCTAATATTTATGGTTTTATTATAATTCTTTTTCAATTAATTGCAACCCTTTTTAATCCAAGAATATTATTGTACCAATTAATGTAATAAAATAATTCTAATTTAAACTGCTCAACGTTTTTAAATTTATTATTTTTAATAAATTCAAGTTTTAAAAATTTTGTATGTTGATTATGCAACAGCATTGTCATAAGGACATCCTGGTTTGCTGTAAGACTTTTGAATATTATTTTTAGTTAAAAAGTTATAAATAAGATTATTGTTAAATTCACTGTTAGGCACCATATACATTTTAGACCAGTTATTCTTTTAAAAATTTTAACACAACTTCGGATGGTGTTAAAAAATTTATGCTCTTATGTCTTATAACATTGTTGTAATAATATAAAAAGATAGTAATTAATTTTCGTAATTGATTAATATTTTTAGGATAACGAGGAAGATATTCAAAAAATTTATTTCAGTTTTGATGAAATCTTTCAATTTTACAGTTTGATTGAGGGGAACGAATCGGTGTTGTTTGATTAATAACACCTTTTTGATGTAATACTTTTGTAAAATCATTTTTATGATATTTATACTCTGGATTATAACTATAAACATATTAAGGACCATTATCTGTTCTAATTCTTTTTATTCTAATTTTATTATTATTTAAAAAATCATCATAAGCCTGATTAAAAATACCAATTGCTGATGAATGTGATTTATTTTCAGATAAATAAGCAATACCAAAGCGTGATTTTTCATCAATAAAATCATACAAATATAAATTACGTTTAAAACCAGTTATATTTGGTTTCAGAATTTTAATATCATGTTGTAAATGTCCTAATTCAGAAATTTCATAACGTTTATAAATCTTAATTTTCTTATTTTTAGGATAAAAAATTATTAAATTCTTTATTCCATTTAATTAAAGTTTTAATGTTATGTTTAATTATTTTCTTTTTATATATTAAAACCCCAGCTATTGTTAAATTATAAAACTCATAAATACCAGTTCCATATTTTTGTCGATATTTTTTCATCATTTTTGCAACAGCAATCTTGTAATTTTTTAAATAATTGTTATTAATATTAATTGTTCTAGTTGATTTTTTAGCTAAAAAAATAAAATTTAATTTTTCTTTAAGACAAAGTTGAATCTTTTTAGCTCAATTATAGAAAGTTTGTTTTGATTTATAAAATAATTTAATTAAATTATTTAATGATTTTTTATATAAATATTATTTTTGAAATAAATTAAAATAATTAATGCCATTTTGATAAATATAGTTTGTTTGTTGTGAATGCTCTTTTTGTAAATATCATTTTTTTATTTTTATTCTTAATGAATATAATTCATTTTCATTATTAATACTTGTTACCATATATTTTCAATATCCGTTCTATTTTAAAGATCAAAATTAGTGGTCTAAAATGTATATGGTTTTCACATTGTTATCAAATTAACCACCTTGATCATTGTAAATTATTTTAATATCATTTAATGTAAAGTTAATTTTATTAAAGTTATTTTTAACTAATTTTTCATTTTTGTGTAAATTAACATCATAACTAATAATTTCACTATTAAATAAATCAATTAGAAAGCAAACATAATATCGTTTTTTTTAATAAAAACATATGTCAAATCAATGACAACAACTTCATTTAGTTTATAATTATTAAATTCTTGATTTAATAAATTATTATATTTACATGTAACATCGCTTGTATTCGAATTTTTGTATTTTATTTTTTTATAATTTGAAATTAAGTTATATTTTCTCATTATTTTACTAATCTTTACACGAGATAATATAATATTTTTCTGAGCTAGAATGATTTTAATTTTTCTTGTTCCATAATTTTTACGACTTTTTATAAAAATACTTATAACAGCATTATCAATGTTTTGAGTATTATTCGGATTACTTGATTTTAATTGATAGTAATATGTTTATTTATCAAATTTCAATGTTTTACATAAATTAATAATTGGATATTTTTCTTTGTTATTTTTAATGATTTTTATTTTTTTCCGATTATCATTGTTGCTTGCTTTAAAATGTCATTTTTAATTTCTAATTGTTTAACTTTTTTACGTAATTGAATTAATTCGTTTTCTTCTGGTTTTCTATTATCTTTAGCTTTAAATGAGCCCGAGTTGCTAAATTGGTAATCTAATTCCCAAACTTGTATATTTACCAATTTTATAATCATTGGCTAATTGTTTGGGATTTTGATCCGTTTTATAAAGACCGACAATTTTTTACTTAAATTCATCGTTATAATGATTATTTGCCATAATTACACTTCCACTGTAATTTAATTATAAATATTTACTATACATTATTTTTGTCCAATTTATCTTAACCCATCCATTTTTTACTTTATTTACTTTTTGTGGTGCGCTTTTCACAAATATTTGAATTTTCAGACACCATTTTAATTTTTAATTAATTTAAATAAATAATTTTAAATTTATAAATTTTTATTTAAACTATTTTTTGGTGTGTCAATTTTAGAATTTTTATTTATATATGTATCATTTTTAATGATTTTTTTATATTTTAAATTATATATTTTATTATTTTTTATTGCAATCTACAAAATGTGTGTGGTATAATTTAAATTTTGGTATAAAAATTATTCTTTATTTTAAATATATTTATAAAACACTTGTAAATAAACCTTTTAAAAAGTTATCTAATTATTTTATTTATATTTTTTATAAAACCTAAGTTTTTGTAATACTATCATATTTTTTATTATGATTTATTATGATCAGTATCTCAATCTTCTAAGACAATATGTTTAATAAAACGATTCATTCATAATTCAGAATTGGCCCCTGTTTGTAAGTTTCCAACTTCACCAGTTTCGAATCCAACATAATTTCCATTTTTAATATAGATGTAACTTGGTGTTCCAGTTAATCCTAATGAATCAGCAGTAATTGTTTTGTCAATTTCACCATTAATTTTATGAGCATTTCGCTCTTGTGTTACAATTCAATCAGCATTTTTTTTTGCTCATTTCTCTTTTCAAATACCATTATAATCTTTAATTTTATCAGTAATAATTAAGCGGGTATTTTTAATTTTTTCTTGCTCATCATAACTAATCGGATATGTTTTTAAAGCATATTGTGCACCAAAATTGCCCGATAAATATTTATCATATTTATCATTACCATAGCCATTTTTATTATATAAATCCGTAATTGTTGTATCTGTTGTATTTTGACAATGAATGCAATTTTTTGCTGAAACCATAAAAATAAAATTTTCTTTATTGTTTATACCATTGATTAATTGGTTGTAATAAGCCATATTTTGATCTGAACAAGCGATTGTTGCTGTTGCTGGTGGTGTTGCGAGTGTCATTGTTGCCATTGTACTTAGCAGTTTTTTCATTTATATTTTTCTCCAAGAATTATTTTATATAATTGTCTATTTATAACTATACATTATTTTTTATATTTTTAAAGTTAAATCTAAATATTTTTATGGTTTTATTTAGTAGATAATTATGAGAGAAAAGTATATAATGATAAAAAATAATACAGATTTTAAAAGATATTAAATTACGATAAATATGACCAACACGTCGCCTGTGTTACTTCCAATAATGATTATTTTAGGTAGTAAGAAAAAAGTTTAGGTTTTGTTATAAAAATTATTCTTTATTTTAAATATATTTATAAAACATTGATAAATAAACCTTTTAAAAAGTTATCTAATTATTTTATTTATATTTTTTATGTAGTATGCAGCAAACATTTTGGATATTGCAATAAAACAAAGAAAAAATAATAAAATATATAATTTAAAATATAAAAACATCATTAAAAATAATACATATATAAATAAAAAATTATAAAATTAACACACTAAAAAATATTTTAAATAAAACTTTATAAATTTAAAATTATTTATTTAAATTAGTTAGAAATTTAAATGGTGTCTGAAAATTCAAAGATTTATGCACTATTTCAAAATTATAAAAATAATAGTAATCATTTGGTTTATTTTGTAAATTAACTGCACACAATATTTTTTCTTTAAATACAAATAACTTAGTATAATTTTGATGAAATCTTTCAATCGTACCGTTTACTTACGGAGAACGAACGGGTGTTGTTTGATGTAAAATATTTTTATCTGTTAAAAATTGAGTAAAAGTAGTTTCTTTAACATCACTTTATTGATTATTCCGATGAATATTAATAAATTCAGAACCGTTATCAGTTCTAATCCGTGTTATTTTAATACCAAATATTTTTTAAAATCACTAATTGCTCTTTTAACAGCATCAATAGCATTCTCAGTACTTAATTTATCATAAATATAACCGAATACTTTTATCGCTCTTTCATCAATAAAATTATAAACATAATACTTTTTATCAACCGGAAATTTACTTGGCATAAAATATTTTGCATCAATTTGTAATAATCTTAATTTTTTAACTTCATATCTTGGATGTTGTCTTTTAATTTCTTTAATTTTATTTTTTATTTTTAATCAACGCTTATCTTTTTTAAGTCAACGAAAAAATGTTTTTAAATTTTTAGGTGCTTTATTTTTTAATTCTTCGCCATGAATTTCTTTTTTTAAATTATAATACAAAGATAAATACCCCCGGCGTGTTTATCACAATATTTAAAAAATAAATCACAAAAAAATTTGGTGGTAATAAAAGGGTTGGGGTTTTTGGGTATAAAAAATAAAATTTAATTCGCTTATTAATTAAGCAATACAAAAAAATGATTCATAATCAGACTTTTTAGCAAAATTGTTTAATTTATTTAATTGTTTTTATTTTTAATTTTTATAAAGACTCAAATTTTGTAATGATATAAAAAATTTAAAAACATTTTGCCGTTGACTTAAAAAAGATAAGCGTTGATTAAAAATAAAAAATAAAATTAAAGAAATTAAAAGACAACATCCAAGATATGAAGTTAAAAAATTAAGATTATTACAAATTGATGCAAAATATTTTATGCCAAGTAAATTTCCGGTTGATAAAAAGTATTATGTTTATAATTTTATTGATGAAAGAGCGATAAAAGTATTCGTTTATATTTATGATAAATTAAGTACTGAGAATGCTATCGATGCCGTTAAAGGAGCAATTAGTGATTTTAAAAAATATTTGGTATTAAAATAACACGGATTAGAACTGATAACGGTTCTGAATTTATTAATATTCATCGGAATAATCAATAAAGTGATGTTAAAGAAACTACTTTTACTCAATTTTTAACAGATAAAAATATTTTACATCAAACAACACCCGTTCGTTCTCCGTAAGTAAACGGGAAAATTGAAAGATTTCATCAAAATTATACTAAGTTATTTGTATTTAAAGAAAAAATATTGTGTGCAGTTAATTTACAAAATAAACCAAATGATTACTATTATTTTTATAATTTTGAAATAGTGCATAAATCTTTGAATTTTCAGACACCATTTAAATTTCTAACTAATTTAAATAAATAATTTTAAATTTATAAAGTTTTATTTAAAATATTTTTTAGTGTGTTAATTTTATAATTTTTTATTTATATATGTATTATTTTTAATGATGTTTTTATATTTTAAATTATATATTTTATTATTTTTTCTTTGTTTTATTGCAATATCCAAAATGTTTGCTGCATACTACATAAAAAATATAAATAAAATAATTAGATAACTTTTTAAAAGGTTTATTTATCAATGTTTTATAAATATATTTAAAATAAAGAATAATTTTTATAACAAAACCTATTTTTTTTATTACCACCAATTTATAACAATTAAAATAATAATCTTTTTTAGTTAAACAACCTAACATCATAATCCTGGTTTTGCTTTATAATATTTATTACGAAAATTAAACATAAATATTATTAAATATTTATTCATTAAAAAATTTTTTTTACTTTAATTTTATCATAATTTTTGGGGTTAAAAAAAGAAAATATAATTTTCATGAAAAAAATATTTTTTTAAACTTTATTAATAATTTGTTCATTAATTAAAATAATAAATTTATCAAAAGTAGTAGTAATTTGGTCTTCTTGTCCATAAATTCGATAAGTAATCATTTTTTTATCCTGTTCTTTGTCACCAATCACAATTTTATATGGGATTTTAGTAACTTGCGCTTCTCGAATTTTATAACTTAAACGCTCATTACGATCATCAATCATTGTACGTAATTTTAACTTTTTAAATTGCCGATGTAATTCATTAACATATTTCAAATGGTGCTCATTATTAACTGGAATTATGACAATTTGTTTTGGAGCTAATCAAAATGGTAAAATTCCTTTTGTTTGTTCTAATAAAATTGCGATAAAACGTTCATAAGTTCCAATTAAACCACGATGTAACATTACTGGTCTTGCTTTTGCTCCCGTTGCATCAATATAACTTAAATTAAATTTTTTTGGTAATAAAAAATCCAATTGTAGAGTTGAAACAGTAATTTCGTGGTTTAATGATGTCTTAATTTGAATGTCTAATTTTGGTCCATAAAACGCCGCTTCACCAATCATTGGTACATATGTGATTTTTAAATCATCTAATGCTTCTTGTAGAGTTTGTTCGGCATGGTTTCACATTTGATCATCATCATAATATTTTTTCTTATTTTCTGGATCGCGTAATGACAATGAATAATAATCAACACTAATTTTTAAATCTGTTAAAACCTCATTAATTAATTTAAAACAACGTTTAAATTCTTCTTTTAACTGGTCGTGACGTAAAAAGATGTGTGAATCAGTTAATTGCATCATTCGTACTCGCTCGAGTCCCGTTAAGCTTCCCGATGTCTCATAACGATGTAAAATGGAATGCTCAACAATCCTTAATGGTAATTCACGATAACTACGTTGTTTATAATTATAGACAGCAATATGGTGCGGGCATGCCATTGGCCGTAAAACACTAATTTCATTATATTGTGCCATTGGTGCAAACATATTTTCTTGATAATGATCCCAATGACCAGAAATTTTATACATTTCACTAGTTCCAATAACTGGTGTGTCAACCTCAATAAAATCATATTCTCATTCTTTTTCTCGGATATATTCTTGTATTACTTTTTTTAATGCCATTCCATTTGGTAACCAAATTGGTAAACCGGGTCCAACTAATTTATCAAAAGTAAATATTTCTAAATCTTTTCCAATTTTACGATGATCGCGTTCTTTTCGCTCTTCATATGATAATAATATTTGTTCGAATAATTCGCGCGAAAAATGCGAACTCCCGGTTAATCGTTGCAACATTTTATTTTTAGAATCATCTTGTCAATAAGCTCCTGTTAAACTTCAAAGTTTTAACACTTTAATATGTTTTAAAGTTGTAACTAAATAAGTATTTGGCAAATAAAATTCATTGCCAAGCAAGTATCCTGCTTGTTCTGCCCCTGTTTCTAGACAAAAAGTTAATAAATAATAGTTATCCCTATATCATTTTTTTGCATCGTTCACACTCCCTAAAACGGGTGTAATAGCAATATTATTATTAATTAATTTTGTCGCTTCCTGTTCTAAAGCACTAAGATCATTTTCTTTTAAATGCGGTTCAACATCAAAGTCAATTAAAAAGGTATCATCTTGTACCACAATTTTAGCAATTTTAGCGGTTGGATGTAAATTAGTAATTGCTTTTGCCACTATTAACGCTGTTGTATTATGCAAAATTGATAGTGCTAGCGGTGATTTATCAGTAATAATTTCTAATGGCCCATCAGTTGTTACTAAATATTCTAAACTACGAATTTGACCAGCAAAAACCCCGCCAAAGGCGGATTTCCCTATACTTGATGCAATACTACTGGCAATAGCATGAATTGTTTGCGGAATTTTAAATTCACGAACTTTCCCATCTGGTAATGTAATTTTAATCATTTGTAATCTTCCTTTCCTAAAAATAAAAATCGCTCCCAATATTATTAAAAAAATAATACTAGGATCGAGTTCTTCGCGGTACCGTCCTAATTAAATTGGTATTAAGAAAAAAAATTAGGTTTTGGTATAAAAATTATTCTTTATTTTAAATAAATTTCTAAAAAACTGATAAATCAACCTTTTAAAAAGTTATCTAATTATTTTATTTATATTTTTTATAAAACCTAATTTTTTGTAATACTATCATTAAATTAGTATTTAACCTAATTTATTTTTCACACTTAATAACGAAAAGTGCTTAAACGTAAACTAACCGTTGTTACTAGTAATATAATCGTTATTTTATTAATATTTTATCATCTTTAACTTGATGAGAAAAGATGAAGATTATACCATTGGTAACTATTTTAATTATTTAATTGTAATTTTTTTAATTTCTTCGTTGCGCGCAAATAAAATTGTTGAACCAATTTTTGCTCCCCATTTTTTTGCAACTTCACAAATTGCTTTTTCATCTGTTTTAAATGCTTCATAATTATCAACTTTATTCATAAAAATTGAATGTCATGATCCAAAGGCAGTATACAATTCCGGCAGTGGACTAACTCCTAAAATTACTACATTAGGTCGGAATTTTGAAATTGTTTTTAATAATTCTCCGGTGTTTGAAACAACAACAGCATATTCATATTTTCCATCTTTACATTTATTTGCTAATTTTTTAGAAATATCAGCGCGCGGCCCTGTTGTTGAATTCATAGCATCTTCTAATTGCTTTTCATAATATAATTTTGAATAAAATTCATGCTCCGCTCGTTTATTAATCATCGCCATCGTATTAACAGTAATAAATGGATAGTCCCCATTTGCTGATTCACCCGATAACATTGTTGCATCAGATCCTAATTCTGTTGCAAAATAAACATCAGTAACTTCTGCTCGTGTTGGCGATGGATTTTCTGTCATTGTTTCTAACATTTGTGTTGCAACAATGACAATTTTTCCTGCTTCACGACATTTACGAATAATAATTTTTTCTCAATATGGAACATCATAATAAGGAATTTCTAAACCTAAATCTCCCCGCGCAACCATGATTCCATCTGATGCGGCAATAATTTCATCAATATTATTAATTCCAATTTGTGATTCAATTTTAGCAATAATTTGAATATGTTCAGCTTTATACTCTTTTAATAATTTTCGAATTTCTTTGATATTACCAGCTGTGTTAACAAATGATGCCGCAATATAATCAATTCCTTGTTCAATTCCAAATTTAATATCATTAATATCTTTTTCAGCTAAAAATGGTAATGTAAAGTTGACCCCTGGTAAATTAATTCGTTTATTTGTTTTAACAATATGATTGTTGAAAGCTTTTGTTTCAATAATTCCCGGCTTAACACCAGTAACATTTAACTGCAATTTTCCATCATCAACCAATACTACGTCACCAACTTTTAAGTCTTGTGAAATATCATGTGAAACATTGATTTCTGTTCCGGTTCCTTCGCGGCTTTGATATTCATTTGGTAATGAATAAATCGTAATTGTTGCGCCAGCAACAATTTCTTGTTTTCCGTCTTTCATTATTCCAACACGAATTTCTGGTCCCTTCGTATCTAATAATACTGAAATTGGTTTACCAATTTTATCACTAACTTCTCTTACTCACACAATTCGTGATCCTTGTTCAGCGTGATCTCCATGTGAAAAGTTTAAGCGAATTGTGGTCATTCCTGCTTTAAACAGTTCTTCAAGAGCGCCCGCCGAATGTGTACTCGGCCCAATTGTTGTAATAATTTTTGTTCTTTTCATTTTATCGTTAATATTAAAGTTATACATTTTATTGACAATCTCCTTCTAAAAATATTTTACCACCTTATTTTATCGTAAAATTATGATTTTTTATAAATATTCTGATTTAATTCATCAAATTTAGCTCAAATTTCTTTCCGTGATGGTCGCGGAATAATTAATGCTTCCATAATTGGATGAGCAATAATTTGATCGCCGTGATTACCAATCGCCAAACCGCCCGCTCCCGCAATAATTTGTTCAACAGCAAATTGTGCCATTTGAAAAGCGCGATAACGTTCCATTGCTGTTGGATTACCACCTCGTTGGGTATGTCCTAAAACCGTTGCGCGGGTAATATAACCACTTTTACTTTCAACTAATTTTGCTAATTTATGCACATCGGGATAAATCATTTCACTAACAATAATAATAACACTTCGTTTTTGCGCCTGATGTAATGTTGCAACCCGCTCAGCAATTTCTGTCTCAGATAAAGCGTCTTCGTTAATTGAAATAATATCTGCTCCACCAGAAATCCCAGCATATAAAGCAATATCGCCGCAGGAATGACCCATTACTTCCACAATTGAACATCGATTGTGTGATTGCATTGTATCACGCAAGCGGTCAATTGCCTCAACAACAATATTAATGGCAGTATCAAAACCAATAGTATAATCTGATGAAGTAATATCATTATCAATTGTTCCCGGTAAAGCAATACAATTAATCCCCATCTCTGTTAACCGTTGCGCCCCTTTATAACTGCCATCACCGCCAATAACCACTAATGCTTCAATTCCCTTTTTTTTTAAATTAGCAACAGCTTTTTCTCGTACTTTCGGTTCTTTAAATTCCGGTAAGCGCGCGCTGCCAATCGCAGTTCCCCCTAAACGCATAATACTATCCGCAAAATTATTATCAACAACTTCCATTCAATTATTAATTAACCCTAAATAACCATCACGAATAATATATGTTTCTAATCCTTTGGCGTGTGCCGTTTTAATAACCCCCGAAATCGCCGTATTCATTCCTTGTGAATCACCACCAGATGTTAAAATTCCAATTTTTTTAAGCATGCTTTTTCTCCTTTTATTTTGTTTTTTATCTTGTTTATATTAATTTTAGTTGATATTCTACGATTGTAAAGATTTTTTTAACTAAAAATCATAAAAAAAACACTTTCTAAGTGTTTTTTTTATTTTGTTATAAATAAAAAAGTAATTATTATTAAGTTTATTTAGCCGTTACTTCAATTGCGGCTGTTGCTGAATAGTTACCCTCAACACCATTATTTGTAATTGCAAATTAACTTGCTTCTACACTCGGCACCTTAGCTTTTATATAATCTAAAAAAAATTTTAGTTAGTAAGAAAAAAGTTTAGGTTTTGGTATAAAAATTATTCTTTATTTTAAATATATTTCTAAAACACTTATAAATCAACCTTTTAAAAAGTTATATAATTATTTTATTTATATTTTTTATAAAACCCAAGCTTTTTTAATACTATCAAGTTTTATAATTTTTTTCATTATTATTAACTGCTTATAATTCAATTTTTACAACCTTTAACTGATCATTTGCTGTAATTTATAAACTCTGTTCAACCATTGTTACAACTGAAATATCTACTTTTTTTACTTCATCATGTTTTTATAAAGTTACTTTAATATATGTTGATTTACAAATAAAAACGGGTTTATCTTTTGCTAGAGTAATTTGAATATATACATCAAGTTTACTTGCTCTTAAATTAATAGTTTCTAATGATTTACTTTTTTTATGCATAAATTTCATATACAAAGTAGTCTGCTTGTAATGTTTTTACAACATTTTGTACCTCTTTTAAAGCATTAGATACTAATGCTTTTTTAATTTCAACTTTTTCAAATTTTTTTTACAGGTGCTGTTGCTACAGTTGTGGGTGCTGCAATTGTTTTAATTCTTGATAAATTTTTACTTTCAGTTTTGTTACATTCGATTAATAATGTTATTCCTACAGCTTATACAACAAAAACTGCTAAAATAGATAACAGTCTCTTCATTTCTTATATTTCTTTTTTCTATTAAGTGGTGTTTTTATTAAAATAAAATGTAATTAAAATTACATTGAATATATAAGATAAAAATAACATTAATAATAATTATTACTTGCTTATAACCATACTTCATACAATTTATATCTTTCTTTTTCTTTCACTTATATGAACATTTATACAATAAACATTTTTAAAAAGAATAAATATTTCAAAAAAATATTTTTCAAATAGATTGTTTAATCTTTTTCTGTATTTTTAGCTTCTTTTGATTCGTAAACCAGTTATTCGCTTACTTGTTATTCACTAACTTTTAATTCTGGTTTGGTCTGTTCTGGAAAAAATCGCATAATTTCTTAATTTAATAAATTAACATTATTAATCATAAATTTTCCCGCTTGACTCTCCAATGAAAAACGACATTTTTTTTTACTACGGGTTCCTTCGGTATGATAAATTACTAATTGATTTGTTTTATCATTGTGTTCGACACGAGTAATTTTTCGAATTAAAATTCGCTCTCCTAAAAAAGCAATTTCCTTTTCATCAATTCCAACAGCAATTAGTTGTAAAAATAAGAAAATATAAACTCCTACACCAACTGTAAAACCAAAAGATAACATAATCATAATAATTAATGGTGCAGTTGTTGATAAAATAATAACAAATTGGAATAAAAATCCAAGAATAACAACCGGTAAATTAATTCCCAACACTGTAAATAAAATAATTAAAATTTTTTTATTAATAAAGCGCGCTTTAAATTCTCGTTTTGTAAAACTAATTAAATAACCAATAATTGATAAAATAACTGCAACAAATAAAAATGCCGCCATCGAGATTGCAATTATTGTTCCTTTTTCAGTATTTTCCATTTTTATGTTTTCCTTTCTACCACGCACGATGATTATTACTTGCGAACTTGCGCCATTACTTCTGAAGCAAAACCAACTTCTTCTTTTTCAATTCCTTCGCCAACTTCATAACGAATCACATCAAAAACACGAACATTATTTGCTTTTATAACATCACTAATTTTTTGATCAGGATTAACAACAAAAACTTGATCTAAAAATGATATTTCTGCTAATTGTTTATTTAAACGCCCTTCAACAATTTTTTCTAAAATATTATCTGGTTTTCCGGCATTTTTTGGATCATTTTTTACTTCAGCCGTTAAAATTGTTTTTTCACTATTTAAAAAATCCGTTGAAATGTCATCGCGCGAAATAAATTGTGGACGCATTGCTGAAACATGCATTGCTAATTTTTTTCCAATTTTTTCTTCAATTTTACCACTAAAAATTAAAACGGTTGCAATTCGATTATTAGAGTGTAAATAAAGCCCCATCGATTGATCTTCTTTTGAATGAATTGTTTTAAAACGACGTAAGATAATTTTTTCGCCAATTGTTGAAATAGCACGAATAATAACAGTTTCTAATGGTTCGCCATTAACTGATATTTTTAATGCATCTTCCACAGTTTTTGGTTCATTATTAATTAAAGTTTCTCCTACGGTTGCCATTAAATCTAAAAATTGTTTATTTTTTGCAACAAAATCGGTTTCTGAATTAACTTCGAAAATAACCGTTTTATGACCTTTAGTTAATAAACCAACTAATCCTTCGGCAGCAACTCGATCAGATTTTTTGGCTGCTTTGGTAATTCCTTTTTCGCGCAACCATGTAATTGCTTCTTCAATCTTTCCATTAGTATCCTCCAATGCTTTTTTACAATCTAGCATTCCGGCTCCTGTTCTATATCTTAATTCTTTTACTAATTGTGCAGTAACTGCCATTCTAATTCTCCTTTCAAATTTAAGGGTGCTTGTATTAAAACTAACCAGTTAATACAATTTAATTTTTATGTTATTTTTTTACTATTTTATTATCAACATTTGTTAAATGTTTACTTAATTCACTAACCATTTCAGCTTTTTTCTTTTTGGCAAGGTAAGTCTTTCACTAATAATTTCTAATTTATTGACTTTTAATTTTGATAATGTTTTTTCTAAATAATTATCAACTACATTAATTGTATAGAAATTAAAACTTGGTGTTGGTTGTTGGAACCGGTTCTTCTTTGACTTCGACAGGTGCATCTTTTTTTCTTGAAGGTTGTACTTTATGTTCCGAATATGTTTCTTTTCCACTTTCATTTCTTCAGCTCGTTCTTCGATTATCATATTGCCCGCCACGTGAATTACGATTGTCGTCAACATCACGGCGCGTAAATTCATTTGGTTTAAATTGGGGTTCTGACATTTTAATTCCCATTGCATCACCATATAAATCTGCAATATGATGAGTAATAATTGCAATTGAGCGCGAAGTATCATCATTTGCCGGAATAATATAGTCAATTGGGGCGGGGTCAACATTTGTATCACAAATAGCAATCACCGGAATTGTTAATTTGCGCGCTTCCCGAACGGCAATATGTTCCTCTTTTGGGTCAACCACAAATAATGCTTGTGGTAATTCTTTCATCCCTTTAATCCCGCCTAATAATTTTTCTAATTTGTCTTTTTCTTTTTTAATTAACATTTGTTCTTTTTTTGGTAATAATTTTAATTCTCCATTTTTTTCTTGGCGTTCAATATTTCATAATCTTTTAACACGTAAATGAATTGTTTTTAAGTTTGTTAATGTTCCACCTAATCAACGTTGATTAACATAAAAACATTCGCAACGTTCCGCCGCATCCTTAACAATCCACTTGGCTTGTTTTTTTGTTCCAACAAATAATATTTTTCCCTTACGTGCAGCAATGATTGCCATTAATTTTTTAACATCATCTAATCTTCATAATGTTTGTTGTAGATCAATAATGTGAATCTTATTCTTTTCACCATAAATGTATGGTTTCATTTTTGGATTTCATCGTTTTGTTTGGTGTCCAAATTGAGCACCAGCTTCTCATAATATTTCTCTTGTTAATTCTTTTGCCATATTTCTATTTAATTCTCCTTTTCGTTAAAACATCCATTTATTTCTAACATTTACCACTATCTTATTAAAACAAATAGCACTGGGCAAATGAATCCATAAATGTGTATTGTATATCATTAATTTTATTGAATACAAGCAATAAAATTATAACATATTTGGTAGTAAGAAAAAAGTTGAGGTTTTATAAAAAATATAAATAAAATAATTAAATATGTAAATTGTAAATGCAAATTTATCACTTTATTGCAAAAGAATAAAGTCCTTTTTATTTTGTAAAAAATACTTATATTTATTGGATTAATAGTTATATAGTATCTTTTTCAATTTAATGAAATTATTAAATTAATAAAAGAAAATCGTAAAAATAAGTTGGTAGATAATAATGCGTAAGTTTTTAGTATTATTTTCGTTTGTACCAATTTTATTGATTTCTTTTGTCTAGTTAGGGGTAATGACATTACGACAAAACCATCAATCACAAACAACAGAAAAATCAAGAACAAAGCGGAGTATAGAAACTTGTATTAATGAAACTGATTTTATTAATACGATGTTTTTACGCAGTACTTTTTTTGAAAATTGAAGTGATAATGATTATTTTATTAATCCTAATTTAAAAACATCAAAATCATTAACTTATAACGATAAATGATATTTAGATTTTTTAAAGGATAGTTATTCAACTGGTGTTTCTTACGATAAACCTAGTGATAAATTTATGGATTTATATAAAAATTGAGATAATTATGTTAAACAGTATAATATTAACAAATTTTATGATGTTGATAGAAAACAATTTTTAGGAGAGTTAACAAATTTTGTTTATTCATTTGCAAATAAATATAATTTAACATCAATTTTAAATAAAGTAAAAATAAATATAAATGATTTACAATCAGTTAAATTAATTGAAGATAATTGAAAATTAATTAATAGAGATAATTTTGTAAAAGAAAATAATAAAAATAATAATAAATGATATATTTTAATTGCTAAACAAATTCAAAGTGATAATTTTTCTATTATAAAATTTAATTTTTTAAGTGAGTTAATTTGAAAAGTTGGAGAACATGGGGGGCATAGAATTAATAATCGTTGATATGTTTATATTAATTCACTATATCGTCAAGACGGAGTTGATTAACCACAAATACCAGGAATTAACTCTAATAATGGTGAAATTACAGAATGAAATATTGAAAATCAAAATAAAATTAAAGATTTTTTAAATATATATTTAGATGTTATTGTTTAAGAAAATATTAGATTTCAACAAGTGGATAATCCTAATTATGAGAGTTCTATTTTTGGAACACAAAGAATAATTTTTGATTTTGAAATTATTGATGAAAGTGAAAAATATACCGCTATGTATTTTATTAAAAAATCAATTTATTGGATGATTTTAACAATTGATAAAAATAATAACATTATTGCTGGCAGTTTAGAATTAACACATGCCAAAACAGCGAGTAATGATGTATCTTATCCCTATAAAGAAACTAAATTAGGTTTTTTATTTACTTTTATGCAAGATAAATAAAATAGTTTTAATTTTAGTGGTTATAATTATTTGGCCCCTCGTTGGGTTAATAATATAATTGAATATTATCAAAAAATAACCGGAAAAATAGATATTAATAACTTTTTAAAATTATTTTTACATATGCTTTGGTACTTGCGCT
This sequence comes from Spiroplasma endosymbiont of Antitype chi, assembly GCA_964019725.1. Lineage (GTDB taxonomy): Bacteria > Bacillota_I > Bacilli_A > Mycoplasmatales > Mycoplasmataceae > Spiroplasma. The sequence goes on from OZ026467.1 coordinate 2,014,620, forward strand.
TCAAAATCGTATTAATTTTATAGAAAATCGTTATATTGATAATTCACAATATGACACTGTGTTAATTAATTTTTTTGGTTTAAAATTAGAAAATTTTAAAGATGTTATTATAGATGATAATGGGAAATCAATAAAATATTTTGATGACTACAATAACTATATTTATAAATTTGAACATAATAAAAAAGTTTTAAAAACTGAAAAAGAAAAAAAATTTGAAGAACAAAAGAAAAAGTTTTTAGTTCCTTATGATAAATTTAAAGAATTATTAAATAGTATGTTTGTTATATCTAAAAATTTTTATAAGGATTATTTACGAATAATTTTTGATTTAGAAAATAATAATTATACACAAGGATATAATAAAAAATATGGTTTATTAGCAAATAATAGTTTTAAAATTTATCATCGTTACTTTTATTTTTCTGATAAATATAAATTATTAGATTTTAAGATTTATTCTGCTTATAAAAATCGTTTTTATAATACTAATTATATAAAATGTATTTAACTATGATTTTTCAGTTGCAAATAATTATAATATTAATCAAAATAAGGGTTATGTTTTTGAAGGTACTTTAAAAAATAAATATGGTTTAAAATATAAAAAAATGGAAGAACAAAAAATTGGTTATAATGTCTTTGAATTACAAGCCCAAAAAGAAAATGATATGTATCTTTATTATGATTTTAATTTTGGAATTTATAATTGGCAAGAAATAAATAACGGTGGATTATTTCCCGATGGTCAATGATGACAAGCGCAATATGAAAGTTGTATTTGATATAATTTGGCGTGTCATATCATAAATGCTAAAATTTGAATAGTTAATAATATTTCGGGTATAAAACAAGTAAACGAATTGGTGAGTGGTGTTGGAAAAATATTTCAAACAATATATAGTTTTTTTAGTCAAACATTTGAAGTATGAAAATTTAGTCCTGCATTTTATAGCACAATAAATAATTTATTCTTATTAATTATTTTTATGAAATTTGTGCGATTAATTTAAAAAGGAACTTAATAATAGTTCCTTTTAACCTTTTCATTCTGTAATTTCACCATTATTAGAGTTAATTGCTGGTATTTGCGATTCATTAAATCTGTATCAACGATATAGTGAATTAATATAAACATATCAACGATTATTAATTCTATGCCCCCCATGTTCTCCAACTTTTCAAATTAACTAACTTGAAAAATTAAATTTTATAATAGAAAAATTATCAATTTGCATTTGTTTAGCAATTAAAATATATCATTTATTATTATTTTTATTATTTTCTTTTACAAAATTATCTCTATTAATTAATTTTCAATTACTATATTTTGGTGGTTGTTGTGGTTCTGTTGTTGGTCGCGGTTTATTATTTCCCCCGTTTTTCACTATTATTTGGTTTATTGCAAGAAACTAAGTTTGTTGTACTTATTGCTGTTAATCCGATTGTTTCTAAAATAATTAGTAACTTTTTCATATTTTTATTTCCCTATTTAAAATAATATAATTATTTTAAATAGGGAAATAAAAATATGAAAGATTGGATATTAACTAAAGAGTAAATTTAGAAAAATTAAAAGATAATAAATTATTTAAAAAAATATAACAATTAATATTAGAAAAATTGCTAAGCAAATGAATAGGTATTATTATGTAATTTTAGAAGAATTAAATATGTTTGATAATATTAATAATTATAATACTATAAAAGCACAAAAAATACACGATAAAAATAAAAAAACAATGTTGTAAGTATTCAATGTTAAATTCACAAGAACTAAGTTATTTTTCGAATGAGTATAATAATTTTATTCGTTAGCCACAAAATATTATTATGTCGTATGAATTACAATATAATATAAAATTTGGTTTGTGTTTTAAAACAATGTAAAAATATATTAGATTAGGCTATTTTAATTTATCAAAAAATAATTTGTATTTTGAAAATAAAAATAGTGAAAAAAATGATAATCGTGTTGTATTGCTTAATATTAGAGATTATAAGCAATTTTTAAATGATTATGGAGATGATTTAAGTTTTAGTGGAATTTGAGAAATGGATACCTTTGATTGTGGTAATTTTCATTTATTATTTTTATTTAATAGGAAATCTAAAATAGTTTTTTATGATATTTTATTTACTAAAAAAGCAAGTATTGTGTTAATGGTTTTAATGAAAATGATTAAACAAATTGTTATTAGTAAGTTTAGTTGTATTTTGACAGATAGAGGAAAAAAAAAAATTTTATAGATGAAAAACAATAGAAAAACATTTTAAAATAAGATTTTATTTTTGTGACCCCGGGAAAACACAACAAAAACTATTAGTTGAAATAATAAATAAAGATTTAAGGCGTTGATTTGATCAAAATGAACCATTAATTAATATTCGTAGTAAATTAAAATCTGTTTTAGATATATTAAATACTACAATTAGACTGTGTTTAGTATATTTTACATCAAAGCAATATTTTAAAAAAGTTTTTGTAAATTAAACTAATATTTAATGTATAAGACTAATAAAATTTATTTTTTGTTGTGCTTATTTTTATAATTTTGAAAATAAATATTAAAAATAATATTTTATTTTATTATTTTTTGTAATTATTGATTTTTATTTTTAATTTGTTCTAATTTTATTAGATTTTTATCGTTTAGTTTTACAGCATACAGCTTAATAAAATATTTTTTTTTCATAAAAATTTATCCCTTCTTTTCTTAAAAAATTTTGAATAATTGTTTTATTTAGTTGTTAGTTAATTATTAAATATATTACTAAAAAATATATTTAATAAACAAAAAATTAAAAAAGATGATTAGATAAAAAATTAAAGATAATATCTAAAGATTAATCCAAAATTCAATCTTTAAAACTTAATATTTTTTGAATTATTAAAGATTGATAACTTATCTATTGCACGAAGTCTTAAATAAAGTGTGAAAGCGATTTTATTTACTACTCCTATTTATTTCTTTAATTTTCTGCAAGATTAATCACTTGCGAAATGTCATAGCGCGTTTTTTTTGGTTTTTTTTAATAAAAATAGTCTTGTTAAACCAAAAAAAATCGTATATCAAAAAAACAATAGGGTTGGAACTCCAAAGGGTTATTTTCTTTATATAAAGTTGTCTAGGGACGGATGAAGCTTAATTAATAACTGGGTAAAATGTTTTTATTTCCGTATGTGGGATAAACTCTGTCTAAATATCTCACCGTCCCAGCTCACCCCCAAAAGTGAAGCGGGTGGCTAAGCAATTAAATACTAAAATAAATTATTTACTAAATATCAAAATATTAAACAATAAAAGAATATTATGTTTTTTTACAGAATAGAAAATATTTGATGAAAAAATGAAATAAAAAAATTGAAAATAAATTACAAGAATTAATGCTATGTGCTTATCCGGTAACTGAAAATAATATTAATGATTAAATTTGAGCAAAAAATAAAAAAATTAAGGTGTATATATAATGACATAATATAAAAGTTTGTATATTAATAAAACTTGAAAGTCAATAACAACTTTGTTTGATGGAGTTAATTATCAACATATTAATTATCGTATTTCACATAATAAAAAGCATTATTATTTGGAATGTTTAGAATAATCAAAAATTTACTTAATTTTATTTGAAAAAAAGTGATATATTATTGTTTATATTGTTTATTATATGCAACATATACAAATATGCAAAATTACAAAATTAACGATATTTTATATTTAGCATCATATGTATGAAAAATATTACAAATTTACAAAAAAATAAACCGAATAAATTAAAATATATTATTGTAATTGACCCCACCTGAAGTGGACAAACTGGTATTATTATTTATAATGTTTTGCAAAAGAAAATAATTAATAATATTACTTTTAATTTCAAAAATAAATAATAAGCAATAAATAATATTTATTTAATATTAAATCAATTTAAAAATAAAATTTGTGGTAGTAAGAAAAAAGTTTGGGTTTTAGTATAAAAATTATTCTTTATTTTAAATAAATTTATAAAACACTGATAAATCAATCTTTTAAAAAGTTATATAATTATTTTATTTATATTTTTTATAAAAACTAAGCTTTTTTAATACTATCTAATTTGTTCTTATTTAAATAATAAAGTTATTGTAATAATTGAAGATTATCAACTTCATAAAGATTTAAAAATAAAAAATCCATTATCTATTCATAAATTTATTAGTTGTTTAAAGGTTTTATGCAAATATCTATTTAATTTAAATTATGTTTTACAATCGCCAGTTGTTAAGAAAAATTATATTTATAAAAGAAATATTAAAATTACATAGCACGAGCACGATGCTTAAAAAAATTTACAATATTTTATAACAAAAGGAATATAGATAAAATGACAGAAAAATTTAAAGTAAATGGTCGGGAGATGAAATAATGGGAAAAAACAGTTAAATAAATAATAGAAGATATTATTGATGCACAAAATAATAATTAATATTATATTGCTAATATTGATGATTTAGATGATATTAAACGAGCATATGAAAAAGAAATTGCTGAAAAAGATATAAAAATTGATTTACTTTTAACAGATAATAAGCAAATTACCTAGTAATGATGTGAAATAATGTCCCAAACTAAAAGTAATCTATCTAAAAAATCAATAACTAATAAACATAAAATAAAAAATAAAAAATTTAATAATTTAGAATTAACTTTTAGATTACATGAAAATTCGATTAAAAATAAGATTAAGGTACTGGTTGCTGGCGGTGTTGAAGTTAATGATTGTTCAGATAAATGTCAGTAAGAAGGATTAAATTACTAAACGTTATCATTATATAACCCGTCTGTTTCAACTGAGTTTTTTAAATTAAAAAAGATGATGAGATAAAAATTAAATGCTCAGTATTTAATCGGTTAAATATAAAAACTAAATGCTACTTTTTATCTTTTCGAGTCGATAGTTTTGAAATTATACAAAAAGAAATTAGAAAAATAACAAATACAAGTATTAAAAAATAGGAGGAAACACAATGACATTAAAAAATGTAAAATACGTGGTATTAAAAAAAGTTTAGGTTTTTGTATAAAAATTATTCTTTATTTTAAATACATTTATATAACAATTATAAATCAATCTTTTAAAAAGTTATCTAATTATTTTATTTATATTTTTATAAAACCTAAGCTTTTGTAAAACTATTATTAATGATGTTCGTGATAATATTTTTGATTTATATTTTTAATATTGTAATAAACACGCCGGCGGTGTTTTATATTTGTGTTATAATTTAAAAAAAAGAATTCATGGCGAAGAATTAAAAAATAAAGCACATAAAAATTTAAAAACATTTTTCCGTCGACTTAAAAAATATAAGCGTTGATTAAAAATAAAATTAAAGAAATTAAAAGACAACTTATTAATAGTAATCGTAATAATCAAAAAAGTATTGTTAAATAAACTAATTTTACTCAATTTTTAACAGATAAAAATATTTTACATCAAACAACACCCGTTCTTTCTGCTCAATCAAACAGTGAAATTTAAAGATTTCATCAAAATTATACTAAGTTATTTGTATTTGATGAAAAAATATTGGATGCAGATAGATTAAAAAATAAAATAAATGAATACTATTATTTTTATAATTTTGAAAGAGTGCACAAATCTTTAAATTTTCAGACAATATTTGAATTTTTAATTAATTTAATTAAATAATTTTAAATTTATAAAGTTTTTATTTAAACTATTTTTTAGTTTGTCAATTTTAGAATTTTTATTTATATATGTATCATTCTTAATGATGTTTTTATATTTTAAATTATATATTTGATTATTTTTTCTTGTTTTCTTGAAATCTCCAAAATGTGTGTGGTATACTACAAACTTTAATCAAAGCAGAACAGTTTGTTTTGGCCCCTGAACCGTTTAAATTATATATGAACAGTGAGTGATTTATTGGTTGGGGATTTAAAAAAACAATTTTTTTTAAATTTAGTTTTTTTTGCTCAACTTTTTTATTAACAAGTAGTAAAAGATAACTTTAAAATATATCGTACAATTACTAAGGTATTAAAAATGCAAGAACAATTTAAAAATAATTTTAATAAAGATAAATTGTTAAATACGATTGAATAAAATGCCGTTACTATTTTGTTGGTTGGGGGGTTTATCATTTCAAACATATAAACAATTCAGAACAAAACAATTAAATAAAAAACATTATTAAGTAGTAAAAAGTTTATTTTAAATAAAATCTAATTAAAAAGAAATAAATGATAAGGAGATGATTAAATGTTAAATCAATTATTACAAAATGTTACTTTGGAAAATTATAATAATTTTATTCCAATTACAGGTATAAAATTACACAAGTTCCAGTTCGTTATAATAAGTTATTTAAAAGCGATGTAGAATTATGATTTAAAATATTTTCATTAAGGTCTCGAAATATGATTAATTCATATTTAAATTATCATTTTATAAAATTAAGGTTTGAAACATTTAAATGCCGTTTATTGAATAAAATATTTATTAACATGGCATTCTATTGTGGTTGAACGCTGAATATTTAATCGTATTCCGATTGAATTATTTACTTAAGCATCTATGCGTGTTGTTGATATTAATTATTCTTCACAAAATGACCCTATGGAAACATACATGGCAAGGTCTATTTACTACCTATGCGAAATCATTGGCTAATTTAACAACTTTAAAAAAAATGTTTCGCACTTTTCAAGAAGAAGGTATTGATTTAACCATTATAGATTCAGAAGCATAATATACCCAGATAAAAGTTGATGCTTTATTAGAAAAAGAAAAAACCGAAAGAATATAAACTGATGATAAATTAGACAATAAAATAGATAATTTATTTAAAATTGATAACAAATCAGTTGTATATAATTCTAACAATGAATTAAGTGTTCCATTTGATAATAAAACTATCATTAAAAATGATGATGGAAAAATTTCAGTTTAATATTTAAAACAAAATAAAATTATTTTAATATCAAATGCCATTAAACATAATAATGCCGACTTTAGTGCTGAAACATGGGAATTAATAATTTGAGATCCTAGTTTTGGTGGAATTAAAATAGTTGCGAATTATGATGTTATTGATGGTGGAGTTGTGGTTATTGAAAGTAAAGAAGATACCTTTGGTAATATTAAATATATTGATAAGTTTTATTTACAAAAAAAACTTGCCCAAAATTCCTAATTAATGAGAAAAAGTAGATACTATTAATTTTGTTCAAGGTTCTAAAATATATAAAATTAAAAATTGAAATAATTTGCAATATTATTATCTTTTGTGGTGTTATACAAATTATGAAATAGAATTATTTATAATTACTCATATAACTTTTGAATGTCAATTAGCAAGTGGATTATCATATGGAAATAATCCAAGTAGTTGAATTACCATTCAATTATTTCCCGAAGTTGAGTTTAAATTATCATAAATATCAAATAGTGTTGAAATTAAAAAATTGTATATTGAAAGAAAAAAAGTAAGTTAGAAAGGTGGTGGTTTTTATGCCAAAAATAACAATTATAAATATAATTATGTTTTTGAAAATATTTAAAGTCTCATCATTAATTTTTATTGCAGGAATTATTATTTGTTTTATAGTAGAAAAAAAAATTAGGTATTTCTTAACCGGCATATGTTATTGTTTCAGCAATGCTTATCGGAGCCGGAATTATAGTTTTGATTATTGAAAAAAATATATTTATCAAAACACATAACAAAAAATAAAAAGAAGATAGTATTGAAGATGTTATTAAAAAAGAAGAAAAAAAATAAAGGGGAAGTTATAAATGGTATTGTTAACAGCAAAAAAAGAAAATAAAAAAAGATTATTATATTGATAATTATTATCTTAATTTAGCATCAACAATCACTAACCGTAAAAATGTTATTTTTCAAAAACATAATGAAATTTTATAAAAAATAATTTTTGAAGATAATGCTAATTTTTAATTGCATTGTGTAAATTTAAGCAGCAAATTATGTCTCTTTTTAGTTTGACAAAAACACTATTTTTAAGAAATGCAACTATTTTTTCAAAAAAATAAAATATTTGTAAATTTGTCCTATTTTTGGCATTTTTAAACACACTGAAAAATAATTTATTAAATTACTTCAAATAAACTTATCTAAAATTCTCTAAAAATAATTCTTTTGCTGTTTTTCAATTTAAAATAGGTCTTAATTTTTCATTTATAAAATTAACTAATCAATCTATTTCTTGCTGAATTACATTATTAAAGTTTGTTCCCTTTTTAAATCAACGTATAAACTCACCATTCATATACTCAATTAATGGTTTTTGTTGTGGTTTACCGGGGTCACAAAAATAAATATTAAAACCAGTAATCTTTCACATTTCTTCAAACTTAATAAATTCTTTTCTGCTATCAGTTATTATTCCTTTAATTTTTCAAACTAAACCATTAATTCTAACTATATGTTCAAGTTTTTCTAAAACTTCACTTGAATTCTTTTTTTCTAATTTCATTGCAAAATAATTTTTACTATTTTGTTCAACTAATATTAAAACAGAAGATTGATTGTTTTTTCCAACCACCGTATCCATTTCAAATCAACTAACATTAGATTATTTATTTTTAATATCTCATATTGACTTAAATTTATCATCTAATTTTCCACGATTATCAGGTTTTCCTTTTGTTTTATATTTTTTGCTGTAATGTCATAAATTTTTTTTATTTAAACCTAATAAATTTGAATAAATTCATTTATATAAAGTTTTTTTTACACGCTGGAAATTTAACACCAAACTTTTTTTTAAATTTTATAATAATTTGCGAAGTTGTATCGTGATATTTATTAAATCTTATATTTAATAATTATTTTTGTTCTTCAGTAAATTCAGGCGGTTTTTTAATAAACTTTTCCCACTTTTGTTTATAATCTTTTTATGCTTCATATGGATTATAATCTTCTATATTTATAAATGTATTAATTTCTATTTTAATAGCATTAACTGCACGAACCGTTTTCCTTGATATTTCAGGTAAATTAATCGTTCCATTTTTATTTTTGCAACTATCAGCTAAGAATAAATCCTTAAATAAATTTCGTTCATCAAATTTTACATGTATATAATCTTGCATTTTTCTGTCTACAATTTTTTTTTAAAATATTTATAACATTAAATTAAAATGTGAGGTGCCATATACATTTTAGACCAGTTAGTCTTTTAAAAAATTTAACACGACTTCGGATGGTGTTAAAAAATTTATGCTTTTATGTCGTCTAAAGTTGTTGTAATAATCTAAAAATATATTAATTAATTTTCGTAATTCATTAATATTTTTAGGATAACGAGGAAGATATTCAAAAAATTTATTTCAGTTTTGATTAAATCTTTCAATTTTCAAATTTGATTGTGGGGAACGAATTGGTGTTGTTTGATGAATAACACCCTTTTGATGTAATACTTTTGTAAAATCACTTTTATGATATTTATCCTCTGGATTATAACTATAAATATATTCAGGGCCATTATCGGTTATAATTCTTTTTATTCTAATTTTATTATTTCAAAAATCATCATAAGCCTGATTAAAAATATCAATTGCTGATGACTGTGATTTATTTTCAGATAAATAAGCAAGACAAAAGCGTGATTTTTCATCAATAAAATCATGCAAATATAAATTACGTTTAAAAACAGTAATATTTGGCGTCATAATTTTAATATAATGTTGTAAATGCCCTAATTCAGACATTTCATAACTTTTATAAATCTTAATTTTATTTTTTTAGGATAAAAATTATTAAATTCTTTATTCCATTTAATTAAAGTTTTAATGTTATGTTTAATTACTTTATTTTTATATTTGAAAAACCCAGCCAGTGTTAAATTATAAAACTAATAAATACCGGTTCCATATTTTTGTCGATATTTTTTCATCATTTTTGCAACAGCAATCTTGTAAGTTTTTGAATAATGGTTATTAATATTAATTGTTCTAATTGATTTTTTAGCTAAAACAATAAAATTTAATTTTTCTTTAAGACAAATTTGAATCGTTTTATCTCAATTATAAAAAGTTTTTTTGATTTATAAAATAATTTAATTAAATTATTTAATGATTTTTTTATATAAATAGTATTTTTGACATAAATTAAAATAATTAATGACATTTTGATAAATATAGTTTGTTTGTTTTGAAGGTTATTCTTGTGAATAGGTCGCATGTAAAAAATAAGGGTTTTTATTTTTAAATGTTATTTAGTTTAATATAAATTAAGGATATTTTTTTATTGTTTTTATAAAACCCTTATTTTTTACATGCGACCTGTGAATATCATTTTTTTATTTTTATTTGTAATGAATATAATTCATTTTTAGCAGGAATGCTTGTTACCATATACTTTTAATTTCCATTCTAATTTAAAGAATAAATTATTGGTCTAAAATGTATATGGTTTTCACAAAAATATCTTATTAATATTATTGACTAAATTAAAAAAACATCATATAATTAATATTGAAAAATATTAAAGTAGCTAATGCCCACCTATGCCCTTTATTGTGGTTAATAGGTTTTACAAGATAAAATTAAATTTTTTAATGATTGTTTTAATCATTTAAGAAGATAATTATTGTTAATGAAAGCACTACTTTTGATCATTTTTTTAATTAATTAAAATGGAGGTATTGGATGAATCAACACACTAAAAACAATAAAAATATCGAGCAAGTAAATTATGATATTAGAGCGCGTGAAGTTTTAATTATTTTAGATGATGTTAATAAAGTTGGTCCTTTAGGGAGAAATGAAGCAGTGCGTTTTGCTGAAGAAAAAGGTTTAGATTTATTGTTAGTATCATCCGCTTCAAATCCGCCGATAGCAAAATTGGTTGATTATGGAAAATATAAATACGAACAAAAGAAAAAAGAAAAAGAAAATAGGAAAAATAAACATGTAACTGAAAATAAAGAAATTCGTTTACGAACAGGAATTGGTGAACATGATTTGGAATTTAAAGCAAAAAAAGTGCGCGAATTTCTAACCGACGGGAACCGTGTTAAAATTTCTCTAAAGTTTCGTGGTCGAGAAGTTGCAAGACCTAAATATGGAAAAGAAACATTAGATAAATTTTTTAGTTACATTGAAGATTTGGCAAAGATTGAAAAAGAACCCCGTTTAAATGGCTTGTTTTTAGATATGTATGTTGTACCAAAAAAATAATTAATTAAATTAACTTTTAAAAAAAATAAAAGGAGGAAAATTTATGCCAAAAATGAAAACGAAAAAATCTTTATCAAAAAGAGTTAAAATAACAGGAACGGGAAAATGAAAGATTGCGCATGCATATACTTCACATTTAGCCCAAAATAAAACAATAAAACAAAAACGTCATTTACGTAAAGCTGGTTTAATGGATCAAACTGATCAGAGTAGATTAAAGCAACTATTACAAGGATAAAGAAAGAGAAGGGAGTATTGTATTAACAAATGGCAAGAGTTAAAGGCGGACCAACAACAAGAAAACGCCGTAAAAAAATTATTAAAGAAGCAAAAGGATATTTTGGAACAAAATCAACGCATTACAAAAAGGCAAAAGAACAATTAATGAAATCATGAGCATATGCCTTTCGTGATCGTAAGCAACGTAAAAGAGATTTTCGTTCATTATGAATCCAAAGAATTAATGCCGCAGTGCGTGAACATAATATGTCTTATTCACAATTTATGAATGGTTTAAATAAAACTAACATTGAAGTAAATCGTAAAATGTTGTCAGAATTAGCAATTAATAATCCAAGTGAATTTAAAGTTTTAGTAGAAAAATCAAAAAAAGCGTTAAAAAATTAACAAACCTACTTTCCTGAAAAGTAAGTAGTAAGAAAAAAGTTGATGTTTTGGTATAAAAATTATTCTTTATTTTAAATAAATTTCTAAAACAATTTAATGTACCATATACATTTTAGACCAGTTAGTCTTTTAAAAATTTTAACACGGCCTCGGATAGTGTTAAAAAATTTATGCTTTTATGTTTTCTAACATTGTTGTAATAATCTAAAAAGATAGTAATTAATTTTCGTAATTCATTAATATTTTTAGGATAAATAGGAAGATATTCAAAAAATTTATTTCATTTTTGATGAAATTTTTCAATTTTCCCGTTTGATCTCGGAGAACGAATCGGTGTTATTTGATGAATAACACCTTTTTGATGTAATAATTTTGTAAAATCACTTTGATGATATTTATCCTCTGGATTATAACTATAAATATATTCAGAACCATTATCGGTTCTAATTTTTTTTATTCTAATTTTATTATTTAAAAAATCATCATAAGCCTGATTAAAAATACCAATTGCTGATGAATGTGATTTATTTTCAGATAAATAAGCAATACCAAAGCGTGATTTTTCATCAATAAAATCATACAAATATAAATTACGTTTAAAACCAGTTATATTTGGTATCAGAATTTTAATATTATTTTGTAAATGTTCTAATTCAGACATTTCATAACTTTATGGTCGCATGTAAAAAATAATGGTTTTTGTTTTTAAATGTTATTTAGTTTAATATAAATTAAGGATATTTTTTTATTGTTTTTATAAAACCCTTATTTTTTACATGCGACAACTTTTATAAACCTTAATTTTCTTGTTTTTAGGATAAAAATTATTAAATTATTTATTCCATTTAATTAAAGTTTTAATGTTATGTTTAATTGCTTTCTTTTTATATTTGAAAACACAGCTAGTGTTAAAATTATAAAACTAATAAATACAAGTTCCATATTTTTGTCGATATTTTTTCATCATTTTTGCAACAGTAATCTTGTAAGTTTTTTAATAATGGCTATTAATATTAATCGGTCCAGTTGATTTTTTAGCTAAAACAATAAAATTTAATTTTTCTTTAAGACAAAATTGAATCTTTTTAGCTTAATTATAAAAAGTTTGTTTTGATTTATAAAATAATTTAATTAAATTATTTAATGAGTTTTTATATAAATAGTATTTTTTATATAAATTAAAATAATTAATGACATTTTGATCAATATAGTTTGTTTGTTTTGAATGTTATTATTGTGAATATCATTTTTTTATTTTTATTTGTAATAAATATAATTCATTTGCAACAGGAACGCTTGTTACCATATAATTTCAATCTCCGCTCTATTTTAAAGACCAAAATTAGTGGTATAAAATATATATGTTTTTCACAAATATCTTTTGCAATCTTATTGAAGGTATTAATAATATTATCTTTTCCATACTTTTTCACTAACGATCTTAAAATAAAATATTGCTTTGTTTGCATAATTTTAACCCCTTATTTAAAATATTAATAAAATTTATTTTGTAAAAATGTAAATACCACAAAAGTAAAAAAATGTATATGGTTTCTACATATCTATTAGATAACACCACTTTTATTTTACATTTTTTTATCAAAATTAATTTTACATTAATTTAGGAATAATGTTATAATAATATAAGAAAAAATACAAAGGTTATGGTAATTAAAATATATGTTCTAAAAAAATATCAAAAATTTATTAATATTTTATTTATTATTTTTATTGCTTATATCTTATTTTCATCATCGTTTTCAATTATTGATATTGCTGGTAATTATAGTTTTTTAAATATTACATTAAATTTAATTTACCTTATTTGCTCAAGTTTTATTTCTATCTTTTTTAGGTAGTACGAAAACAGTTTAGGTCTTGATATAAAAATTATTCTTTATTTTAAATATATTTCTAAAACACTGATAAATAAACCTTTTAAAAAGTTATCTAATTATTTTATTTATATTTTTTATAAAATCTAAGCTTTTGTAATACTATCCTTTTTTATGGGAATTTTAATTCAAATTTTGATTAATTTTAAACAATTAAAAAATAAAACAATTTCAGCGTGGAAATTAATTTTATTTTCTAATTGACAAATTATTATTTTATGAATTTGTAATATTGTTTTAATTTAACACATATTATTTCTTGGTTATATTTCAATAATTTTTCAATAACTAGCATTGTTATTCCTCAACAAAATCAAATAACAATGTCAATTTTATTAATAATTTATCCAAATTATAATTTTAAGATATTATTACAAAAGCTTAGATTTTATAAAAAATATAAATAAAATAATTAGATAACTTTTTAAAAGGTTTATTTATCAGTGTTTTAGAAATATATTTAAAATAAAGAATAATTTTTATACCAGAACATAAGCTTTAGTAATAATGTCTCTTTATTTTAACTAAATTCAAATATTAACAAAAGAAAAAAAAGAAAGAGTATGGAAAAATGACAGGTTTTAAGTTATTATTTAAAAACAATTTTAAAAACACGGTTAAAAATAAAATTCAATTTTTTGGTTTAGTTGTTTTAGTATTTTTGACTAGTTTTATTTTTACAATTATTGAAGTTTCTAAACAACGAGTAGAAAATAATTATAATACTTTTATTTCTGAACAATTAAGTAATCAACATGATTTTGCTATTAGTTTTACTAATACCACTTATGTTAAAAATTCAAATTGGGAACCAGATAGGTTTGAAAAAATTAAAGATAGTTGGGTTTATCAAAATGCAATTTTAGAATATATTAATGAACAATTAAAAAATCGAAATGAGCATTTTATTTATAATCGTGTTGAAGCACGAACATTTAGTTTGGGAAATAATAAGGTTATTAAAGCAGTAACATTAAATCCTTATCAAGAAATTGATAAATTTATTGTTGCTAATGGAATGCCGTTAAGTTTTTATATGAAATATTTATTATCGATTAATCAAGAAACAATGCATTGGATTTATTTGACCCCAGAGTTTGCTCGTAAAAATAATATTAAAATTAATGATATTATTCGATTACAACCCGATAGATATGGAACAACAATTAAAGTTTCTGATAGTGAATTAAAAGGTGTTGATTTAACTTCATATGAAAGAAAAAATATTAATAAATGATTGCCAAAATCACCATATTCAAATGAAAATTGGTTTCGAGTGGTTGGGTTTGGACAATCAGCGGATTATGTTGCGCCAATTATTGATGCAGGACATGTGTTTCCGAATATGAAAAATGAAGGAATCGCATATTTAGATCCGCGATTATTTGGATTGGTTGAAGATACAGTTGAAGATAAAGATGGTAATAAATATCCCGTAATAAAGCTAGATTTAACAAAACAAATTTTAATTCCAGAAAGTCAATTAGAACGAGAAGTTTATTATGTTGGAAAATTTCAACAGACAAAAGTTGACAAAATGCGAAGTAATTATAGTCAAACAATTAATAATTATTTAAATACTGACCAGGGGAAAAATATTGGTTTAAATGGATATTATGTTAAAACACTATCAACCGGTTTACCAATTGCTACGTTTCGTACAGATAATCGTTATGAATTTGCAAAACGAATTATATATTTTACGTCAACATTAAGCGCTTTTATTAGCAGTTCTTATATTTTAATTACAATTTTACTAATTATTTCATTCTTTGTATTAATTTTAGTTGTTCGTCGACAAATTGATGCAACTGGCCCACAAAATGGATTGTTACGAGCATTAGGATATCATCGTCGTTTATTAACATTTAGTTATATTTCCTATCCTCTAATGATTGCATTAATTGGCGGAATAGTTGGTTATGGAACGGGAATTAGTGGACAATTTACTGTTAAATATTTATTTGGTTCATATTTTAATTTACCATATGGAAGTTTTGTATTCGCACCATTAGCATTAGTAATTTGTGTTTTATTTATTTTTTCTTTACTAACTTGTGTCACAATGATTAGCGGAACAATTATGATGGTTTCAAGAACGCCGCTACAATTAATTCGTAAAGAAAAAACATTTTCACATGGTCGTTTTAAAAAAATTGTTTATAACATGTTTGCAATTCGCAAAAAATTTGATGCACGATTTCAAGCGGTGCAATTATCTAATTCAATCGGAAAAATGGCGGGGGCATCTTTAACAATGATTATTAGTACCATTATGATTACGATGTCAACAACAATTCCGATTATCTTACAAAATAATATTCATTATTCATATGAAGGAGATAATTATAAAACCATAGTTGAATATAATAGTCCAATTTATAATTTACCAACAAGTTTCTTGCGAACATATGATCCAAGTCAAAAACCATGAGATAGTAAAAAAAGTCTTTTAACTAACACAAATATGACAACAGATGTTAATCAATATCTTGTTGATTTTGAAACAGGGCAAATTAATTCTGAAAATTTTGTTCCAACTTATCAAGCAGATGATATGCGGTCATTGTTATATCGTAATATTTCAAAAGAATTTTTGCAAAGTAATAAATTAACTTCAAGTAATAAAGATTTATCAAAAGCAATTTGTAGTACGACATGAGTTGATTACAATGATTTTGCTCTAAATATTTTAACAAAATCAACCATTGAGCAATATTTATGAACAATAGAAACAGCTCGCGAACATATTGATATTTTAGAAAAATATCGATTATTTTATTGAAAATATCGAGAAACTGTTGGTTTAAACATTAAACGCGCAGATTATTTTGATTCAAGAGGTAATTTAAATTTAAATGATAAGTTAAGAAATAATATTTTTACCCAGAGTAATTATAAACGAGATTTTGGAGAAGGAAATCTAACGATTACATTAGATAATAATCATTTTCGTCCAGCATTAGAACAACCATTTTCTGTTTCGTTTTATGATGTTTTAAATTCAGCAACAGGAAATGATTTTAATACGCGTTTAAAAAAACCAATGTATGATTTATATAATTGAATTTATGTTTACTTTGTAGAAAATGTTAATCAATGTTTTATTCAGGGGGTATATTCACGTTCTCCTCAAACTGTTCGGTTAAAAATGCAAGAAGCATTTAATAAAAACAATGGTAATTTTAATTTAACCTTCGGAGTAATTCCTTTTAATCTATTAACAGATGATCGGGGAACAATGATTAATGCTGAATTAAATAGTATTGAGTTTAAGATTTACGGAATTAATCGTACATTTAAAAACCAAGTATTAACTAATAAAAATGGTGCGAATTTAAATGAAAAATTATTTGTAGCAAGTAATAACATTGTTTTAAATGAATCATTAGCTAAACGCTTAAATGTTACAGTTGGAAATAAAATTAGTCCGTATTTGATTCGCAAAGCATTAGTTGATAGTAACCAGGGTGTTAATTCCGATCAAATTTTGCAAGGTTGAGATGGAAGTGATGTAAAAGGTTATGATGCTCAATCACAAGGGCGAGTTGGTAAATTAATGTTTAATGGGGATAATAAATATAAAAATAAGGTTATAGATGAAAATAATGAATATGTTTTAGAAAGTAAAATTGATGCACTTGACCCAAATTTTACAAAACCATCAATTTTAAACGATAAAATTGTTGATGGAAGTTATCGAGTAAGTAATCAAAAGAACAATCAAACTTTTACGGTTGTTGGTATTACTAATCAATATGGTTCACCGCGAGCTTGAATTAATGAAGATAGGGCGCAACAATTACTAGGATATGATAAAACACGGAATTATTTATTACAATTGTTTTTAAATGAATGAATGAATTCATTTATCAAAAACAATCATAAATTAACACAATCAAGACAAGATAGTTTAAAATTATTAGAAAAATTTATTAAAGATCATTCAAGTACGCCCGTTAATAACTTATGAAATGATTTTGTTGAATATTGAAGCGTGCACAAAAGTGCGGTTAATTGAAATTCTGTCTTTGAAAATGAATATCCGATTTTTAATTATAAAATTTCTAATAGTGCTAAAATTGATGATATTGAAACAGAACTAGGAACAAGTCAATTATTTGGTGACTATAGTTTTTATGGTTTAAATGGCGGCATTATAAGTGAAATTTCTTATCCACCATATGCAAATAGTACTTTCGGTAGTTTAATGCCAATTGCTGAAGCACAAGCAATTTTAGGAAATATTTCGAAAGCAGTTAATGGGATTATTTTCTTTATTATTGGAATTTCGTTTGTATTAAGTTTTATGATTATTATTTTAACAAGTAATATTGTTATTGCAGAAAACCAAACAATTATTGCAACAATGAAAGTGTTAGGATATCGAAATAGTTATATAACAAAATTAGTTATTGGAATGTATATTCCCATTATTGTAATAATGACAATTGCGGGTTTTGGCTTTGGATGATTATTCTTAATTATTTCTAACATAATATTAATTCGAATTGGAATAGTTTTACCGCTGTTTATGGATAACGTGATTATATTTATTGCAATTGGAAGTGGATTATTATTATATTTTATTGCATATTTAATTAGTTGATTCAATATGAATAGGATTAATCCATTGATTGCAATTATGAATGCGGATTAAGGAGGAATTAAAATGAAAAAATTATTAGCAACTTTTGTTGCCGTTGGAATTCTATTTTCATGGCCAGTAATGTCTGTAGTTAGTTGTACTAAAAATGATAATTGAAATAATATTCCAGTTGATCCGCCAGTTTTACCATTTGAAGTAACTGGTTTTGTTGGAGTTGATTTTAAAACAATTTATCCACAAAATAATAAACAAACTATTCCTGAATTATTCCAGAAATTATCGCAATTGTTTCAATGAACAAAATGAAACTTTGATCAGTTAATAAAAAATTATAAATTTAATAATCAATCAAAACCAATTGATAAAATTGATTTGTATCGTAATGGTCAATATGAATTGAACTTTAGTGATGGAACAAATTTAAATAGAATAAAAATTAATAAAACAGTAACAAATTCAAATCATTTAGCTGATAAAGTAAAGAGTATTTATTTAGGGCAAATTAACGATACGCGACCAAAAACAATTTTAATTGCCACTATTTTTAATAATATGCAACTTATTTCAGAATTAGATAAGTTTGGTGAGTATTTTATTGGGCCACAAACACCAAAAATATGAAACCGACAAATTGATAAAGTTGATAAAATTATGATTGAATCTGATCAAACTGGAGCAACTTTAATTTCAGGAAAAGACCACTGGTCGGAAGATAATAACCCAAGAACAGATTATTATGGTTCAGTTAAAGTGTCTTTTTCTGTTGTGCCACTCGAACCTCCAAAAGTAAAAAAAGTTTTATGACAAATGAATTTAACAACAAATTTAGGCAAATTAACAAAAGTAACTATTTTACAAGTAATTATGATGTTTATTAGTGTTAATTTTGTTAGCCAGTTAAATAGACTAAGTGCTTTATTAAATGATTTATATTTAGAAATTAACCCCGATAACAAAGGCGGAACAATTGCTGCTTATGAAAAATCAGAACACTATACTGGTATTGTTAAAATAAGTTTTATATTTAATTTTACACACAAATAAAAACCGCTAATTAGCGGTTTTTATTTGTGATTTTTATTTTAGTGGTTAGTAAAAATTATTTTCATTAATTTTATAATTTCGCAATTATTGGTCGCATGTAAAAAATAAGGGTTTTTGTTTTTAAATTAAACGTTACTTGTGCCGAAACTTCTTCTAAAGATGCAATTATTTTAATTTTTTTATTTGGATAAATTGTAATTTCTTGTGATAGCAATTCTACTTCTGAAATTTCTTTATATTCATCTATTTTAGTACTTGAAAAATTAAATTTATTACTTAAATTTTTTGTTTATAATGACGTGTTTGTTGTCGAAGAATTATAATTATTTACATATTCAACTTTTGCATCAATACCTGCCGAAAGTTTAAATGGTCATACACCAGCTTCAGCTTGAACATTAGCCCATAACTCTCAAAAATTAAGGTTATGTTCTATGTTTAAACTAGATTTTTGTTCTGTTCTTTTTTCCTCACTATTTGTTTTACTTAAACCTGTTGTAATTTTAGTATTTATAATTTTTTCTTTTGTATACTTACAACTAGGCGATTTCATTATTTTTGTTTCAGATAAATCATTAAGCAATGTTGTTGTTCTAAAACAAATACTTTTGTTATTTTTGCTGTATATCGGTTCAATAGTTTTTGTTGCTGTTACATTTGAATAAATTAAAATATCTGTATTTATAATTTTTATTTCTTTAAATATTAAATTTAGATTTTCATCATGAAATTTAAAAAATAATCCTTTTTAATTAATTCATATAAATTAATAATTTTATCTTGTTCATTATTAATCATATAATAAATTTTCTTTTCACCAAAATATTTATCACTGTCATATTTTGCTTTAATAGTAACTGAGGTGTTTGTTTTATCAACTAATTCTGGTTGTGATATATCTAATATTGGGTTTAAATAATTTAATTCATTTAAAATTGCTTCATTATCATTATTTATTAAATTTAAATTAAAATTTTTAATAGTTTTATTTAAATTAATTTTTTCATAGTATTCATAAACATTATGATCCGATGAACCTCAATATAGTTTATTATTTAAAAAACACCAGAAGAATAAACCGCACTATTGGTTGTTATGACAATTTTTTGTTCACCCGTTACTGGATCATACTCATAAACATTATGATCAAATGATACAAAATACAGTTTATTATTTAAAACAACACCAGAATAATGAATATCACTATTTGTTCTGATGACATTTTTTTGTTGTTTCAATGTTTCGTTATTTTCTCTTTTTTGTCCATTTAAATTTTCTAAATTATTTATTTGTAAATTAATATTATTATTTTTGATATTTTTCTCTTTTTGATAAGAGCTGGCAGCAATTGTTGTTAGTACAGCAGATCCACTAATTGTTAATACGCTTAATAAACTTAACAGTTTTTTCATTTTGTATAATTTCCTTTCTTTAATCTTGAAACTTTTTATCAAGACTTATTGATATTATATATATATATATGCAAGTCAAGTTTTTTTAAATCTATTTTAGAAAGGAAATTATTTATTATGATTATTATTGTGATTATATTAGACTTCTTGCGATACTTACTTTTATTATTAAAATATTCTTTTAATTTTGTAGAAAAATCTTGATGGAGTCAAAAACCCTTATAAAATAAAGGTTTTTGCAAAAATAGTAATTTAGTAAAAAGTAAATAAAATCAAGGTTTTTTATAAATATCAAGATTTTTCTACAAAATTAAAAGAATATTTTAATAATAAAAGTAAGTATCGCAAGAAGTCTATTATACTAAATCTGGGCTCTCGGTGATTTCCATAAGTTTTGCGAAAAATTACTTAAATTTTAAAAAAAATTTTGCCGAGCTTTTCAAAATACTTGGGAAAAATTCTAAGCGTTAGGCGAAGAATTTCATAAAGGTTCCCAAATTTGTTTGAAAGAACCTCAAAATATTTTTTAATTTTTAAGTTATTTTATCACAAAAATTTAAGAAAATCAACCGCTCGCTCAAAAACAAGATTAGTTATAATCCCATTTTAAAACGATATGGATAAGAACCATAAAACAAAGCATCATATGGGTCATGGTACATTTTACTGTCGGGAGTGTATTTGTTTTGGTATCACCAAACCCTAATTAACTAATACACTTATCTAAAAATGGAAAATTATTTAAAATGCCATATATTTTGCTTTGGACAAACATTTTTCTTATTCATGTTACACGATTAATTATGCCCACTTCTTTATTCAACGAAGTTTGATGTTTTTTAGCTTTAAACATTTTAATTTTATAACCCAAATAAGAGTAAATATCTTATTGCAATTTTTGCATAAAATAGTGGGCATTAATATCATAATGAAATGTAGCATATTCAAAACCATCAAATTTATCAAAAGTATTGATTATTCATTGTCCGTAATGTTCAAATATTTTATTTAAATTCATTGCGTTTTTTAGGGTAACAACATTTTCTTCAATTAAATATTTATCATATTCATTATTTTCATTAATTTTATAGCCACTAAATAAAAATACTGTATGGCCCTTCACTACCATCAACATAATCGACACCAATTGAATAACTATCAAATTGATATTGTTTTGTATTAGTATTATAAAAATCTTGTAGATTATACTCTTTAATATATTTAAGATAATTTCGTAAAACATAAATGCTGGGGTCATTATCATTATATTCAAAACCGTAATATTCAAGTTTAAATAAATCGGGTCGTTATTCTTTGTTTGTTAAAACAAGTTTTTTGGTAATATCGGGTATTTTATTTCAAACAGCACCCATAGTTAAACACAAATTAAAAACACCCAAACCTTTAAATGCTTGTTTATTTTCTGAATATACTTGATTGTGTTCTTCTAAAATGTTTTTAATTCTTTCATTTAAAGGTAAATATGGGGTTACAAATTTTTCATAAAAGACATGGGGTATTTAACAAAGGGGTTAAAAGTAAATTGATTGGAATATGTTTTATGAAAATATGTTGTTACTGTTATGTATTGTTTTGCTATGTTGTCTCATTCTTGAAATGTCCAAGATAATTCTTTTACTGGAATAGGATTATCTAAATTATATTGTTCATTAACATCATCATCCGTGTATTTTTCATAAGATACTTTTAAACTTTTTGAACGAAACATTGAAACTATTAAATTATTATATCTTTTATCTAATTCTTTATCTGTTAATATTTCTTTTTCTTCGGCATGGAACATTTCATCAGTTAATGCTGTTATTATACCGCTTCCTTTCCCGACTTTCCCCATAATTTTATTTCCATTGGCATAACCCGCAAAAGCAATGTGAACATCAATAGGAAAAACAATTTCGCCACCTTCTTTAACATCTTTGGGTCAAAAAAATAATGTCATTTTCATTGTCGGTTCCTATATCAATCCCATATTTATCGTATAGATAATTACATACATTAATTGTATCGCCAAATGTAGTATCTTCGTGGATGTTGGCATATCTTCGCAAAATATTAGATGAAGCATCGGTAAAATTACAAGTAAAAAATAATTTTTCGGCTAAATGATTTCATGTTTTATTAGTACCCCTTCCGGCGGAAACAAACTTAAAAAAATTGGCGAAGTAAAATATCGGGCATAACTATCACCAACAAATTCTTTAAATACTTCTCAATCAAAACCAAAATTATAGTCGCTAAAATTTAAATCATATTTTTATTTAAATATTCATAACTAGTAATTCGTTTTTTGTTATGAATTTTATTAAATTCTTGCATATTTATGGACCTATTTATTTTATATATAATTCAATTATAAGAAAAAATGAAAGGAATTTGTATAAAAATGAGAAAATTTAAAAATTTAATATTTGATGAACGAGATTTATTTAAGGATTTATTATTATCTGATACTTGCAAAAATAAAAATGGCACACTTAATTCATCTGAAATATCACGATAAATGGTCGTGGAGTTAATACTGTTAAAAGAGAAATTAAACGATTTAAAAATATACAAGATTATAATCCATATCAAGAACAAAAAGATTATAAACAAAAACGTAAAAAATGCATTAAAAAACTACCTAAATTTACAAAAGAGCAGTCATATTTTATTAAAATAAGATTTAATAAATACCACGATACACCCGAACAATTAATTTATCGTTATTTATGGGAGTTTGGTGTTAAATTTCCTTTCTGTGTTAAAACATTGTATAAATGAATTCGCTTAGGTGAATTTGGATTAAAAAAAGAAAATTTACCCCATCGTGGTAAAAAATATAAAACAAAAGGAAAACCTGATAATCGTGGTAAATTAACTAACTTTAAATCAATTTGAGATATTGAAAATAAAGTTTCTAATGTTGGATGATTTGAAATGGATACTGTTGTAGGAAAAGACTATCAATCTAGTAATTTAGTTTTAGTAGAACAATCAAGTAAAAATTATTTTGTAATGAAATTAAAAAATAATACTGCTAATGAAGTTTTAGAAAAATTTAAAGAAATTGTTAAAAAAAATAATTTAATTGGGAAAATTAAAGGAATAATAACTGATAGAGGAAAAGAATTTAGTAAATGAAGAGAAATGGAAATATTTGCTGAAACACAAGTTTATTTTTGTTACCCCGGCAAACCACAACAAAAACCATTAATTGAGCATATGAACGGTGAATTTAGATATTGACTTTCTAAGGGAATTGATTTTAATAATATTAGTCAAAAAATGATAGATTGAATATTTAATATTATAAATGATAAACTCCGACCATGTTTAAATTGATTAAGTTCAAAGACAATGTTTTTACAAAATTTTAAATAAATTTATTAGTTAAAATTTAATAAATTATTTTTAGTGTGCTTAAATATGAATAAAATAAGATAAAATTATAAAAATTTAATTTTTTCTGAAAAAGTTGTTGCAATTTATTAAAAATATTTTATTATTAACTTAACAAGATATAAATTTGTAGTTTATATCTACACGGTGCCTTAATAAATTTTAGTGTTATATCAATGAGTACTTTACAAAATTAACAAAAAACAAAAAGGGTGGCTGATATTTTAAAAAGTATGCTCAGCATTGCTTAGCTAGATTAAAAATTATTAACAAACAAAAAATTAATTTTAATATTTAATTTTTGACTTTACAATGTAAAAATAACCATCAAATTATTAAAAAATTAATTTTTAAGAAAAATAAATGATCAATTATTAATATTAAAAATTAGAAAGGAGAAATTATAAAATGGTTGAAAATAATATCAAAAAATACGATTAGCGATTTAATTAACGAAATTAAAACAACAACAGAAAACAATTTAAGTAATTTAGAACAAATTATGGAAGCTTTAATTGATAAAGTTAACAATATTGAAAATATCTTAAATCAAATAAGAAAAAAAGTGAGGTTTTAAATATGATAAAAAAAAATTATTTAAACAAAAATTTAATTTCACAAGAAATAAATAATAAATTACATATTTTAATAAACAAACAAAAAGATTGCGTTCTTTTAGATAAAAATCGCTTAGGATCATCAAGTTATCAAAATTATTTTAGTTTAGAAATTGATGAAAATAAGAATTATGAAGTCAATAGTAACGTTAATAATAAAAATGGTAATATTGTGGGAAAAAATTTGCTTTTAACTTTTGAAAAACTAAAACAAGAAAACAAAAAACAGTTTAATTTGCAAAACAATAATGATGTTAATTGTGATTTAGTTTTAAATGATTTAATAAATGAAAATAATAAACGTTATAAAAGTAATAAATTTCAGCCAATAGAAGTAACAAAAGAACAATGAGAGCAAATACTAGAAGATTGAAAAAATATTGAAAATGATAATTATTTAGATAATGTTTTTTATTTAGGATACAATAAATATGAAAAAATTATTAATTAAAGAATTAAAATATCATGCAGATGTTTTTGATGAAATAAAAAATAGTGGCTGTAAAAATAAAAATAATTGTTTTAAATTAAATAATTCTACAAAAATTAGCGAAGGATTTTATATTTGAGAAACTTGTTATTTTTGTTTACAAAATAATCAAGAAGAAATGATAATAAATAATTTATAAATGATCATTAATTTAATAAATTAAATTACCTATTCGTAACTAATGAATAAAATATTTTCATTAAAATTCTGTAATTATATAAAATACTAATAACTTGATTTAAATTATCTTTTTTATAGGGCACTGTGCAGATATAAACGGCAAATTTATATCTTGTTAAGCTAATAATAAAATATTTTTAATAAATTGCAACAACTTTTTCAGAAAAAATTAAATTTTTGTAATTTTATCTTATTTTATTCATATTTAAGCACACTAAAAATGATTTATTAAATTTTAACTAATAAATTTATTTAAAATTTTGTAAAAAAATTGTCTTTTCACTTAATCAATTTAAACATGGTCGGAGTTTATCATTTATAACATTAACTACTCAATCTATCATTTTTTGACTAATATTATTAAAATCAATCCCCTTAGAAAGTAAATATCTAAATTCACCGTTCATATGCTCAATTAATGGTTTTTGTTGTGGTTTGCCGGGGTAACAAAAATAAACTTGTGTTTCAGCAAATATTTCCATTTCTCTTCATTTACTAAATTCTTTTCCTCTATCAGTTATTATTCCTTTAATTTTCCCAATTAAATTATTTTTTTTAACAATATCTTTAAATTTTTCTAAAACTTCATTAGCAGTATTATTTTTTAATTTCATTACAAAATAATTTTTACTTGATTGTTCTACTAAAAATAAATTACTAGATTGATAGTTTTTTCCTGCAACGGTATCCATTTCAAATCATCCAACATTAGAAATTTTATTTTCAATATCTCAAATTGATTTAAAGTTAGTTAATTTACCACGATTATCAGGTTTTCCTTTTGTTTTATATTTTTTACTACGATGGGGTAAATTTTCTTTTTTTAATCCAAATTCACCTAAGCGAATTAATTTATACAATGTTTTAACACAGAAAGGAAATTTAACACCAAACTCCCATAAATAACGATAAATTAATTGTTCGGGTGTATCGTGGTATTTATTAAATCTTATTTTAATAAAATCTGACTGCTCTTTTGTAAATTTAGGTAGTTTTTTAATGCATTTTTTACGTTTTTGTTTATAATCTTTTTGTGCTTGATATGGATTATAATCTTGTATATTTTTAAATTGTTTAATTTCTCTTTTAACAGTATTAACTCCACGACCATTTATCGTGATATTTCAGATGAATTAAGTGTGCCATTTTTATTTTTACAAGTATCAGATAATAATAAATCCTTAAATAAATCTCGTTCATCAAATATTAAATTTTTAAATTTTCTCATTTTTATACAAATTCCTTTCATTTTTTCTTATAATTGAATTATATATAAAATAAATAGGTCCATAAATATGCAAGAATTTAATAAAATTCATAACAAAAAACGAATTACTAGTTATGAATATTTAAATAAAAATATGATTTAAATTTTAGTGACTATAATTTTGGTTTTGATTGAGAAGTATTTAAAGAATTTGTTGGATAGTTATGCCCGATATTTTACTTCGCCAATTTTTTTAAGTTTGTTTCCGCCGGAAGGGGTAATAATAAAACATGAAATCATTTAGCCGAAAAATTATTTTTTGCTTGTAATTTTACCGATGCTTCATCTAATATTTTGCGAAGATATGCCAACACCCACGAAGATACTACATTTGGCGATACAATTAATGTATGTAATTATTTATATGATAAATATGGCATCGATATAGGACCTGGCAATAAAAAATTGGTATTGTTTGACCTAAAAATGTTAAATAAGGTGGTGAGATTGTTTTTCCTAGTGGTGTTCGCATTACTTTTGCGGGGTTATGCTAATGGTAATAAAATTATGGGTAAAGTTGTAAAAGGGAACGTTATTATATCGGCATGAACAGATGAAATGATAAACGCCAAAGAAAAAAATATTAACTGATAAATAACTAGATAAAAG
Organism: Spiroplasma endosymbiont of Antitype chi; assembly: GCA_964019725.1. GTDB lineage: Bacteria > Bacillota_I > Bacilli_A > Mycoplasmatales > Mycoplasmataceae > Spiroplasma. Next base: position 2,041,989 of record OZ026467.1, read on the forward strand.
ATATAAAAATTTAAGAGTTTCAATGTTTCGTTCAAAAAGTTTAAAAGTATCTTACGAAAAATACACGGATGAAAATGATAATGAACAATATAATTTAGATAACCCTATTCCGGCAAAAGAATTATCTTGGAAATTTCAAGAATGAGACAACATAGCAAAACAAATACATAACAGTAACAACATATTTTCATAAAACATATTCTAATCAATTTACTTTTAATCCTTTTGATAAATACCATGTCTTTTATGAAAAATTTGTAACCCCATATTTACCCTTAAATGAAAGGATTAAAAATATTTTAAAAGAACAAAATCAAGTATATTCAGAAAACAAACAAGCATTTAATTGTTTGGGTATTTTTAATTTGCGTTTAACTATGGGATCTGTTTGAAATAAAATACCTGGCATTACCAAAAAACTTGTTTTAACAAACAAAGAAGAACAACCTGATTTATTTGAACTTGAATACTATGATTTTTAATATAACGATAGTGACCCTAGTATTTATGTTTTACGAAATTATCGTAAATATATTAAAGAGTATAATTTACAAGATTTTTATAATACCAATACAAAACAATATCAATTTGATAGTTATTAAATTGGTGTCGATTATGCTAATGGTAGTGAAGAACATACGGTATTTTTATTTAGTGGCTATAAAATTAATAAAAATAATTAATATGATAAATATTTAATTTAAGAAAATGTTGTTACCCCAAAAAACGCAATGAATTTCAATGAAATAGTTGAACATTACGGGCAACGAACAATTAATACATTTGATAAATTTGATGGTTTTGAATATGCAACATTTCATTATGATATTAATGCTCATGATTTTATGCAACAATTACAAGAAAATATTTACCCTTATTTGAGTTATAAAATTAAAATGTTTAAAGCTAAAAAATATCAGACATCCCTTAATAAAAAAGCGGGAATAATTAATCGTGTAACATGAATAAGAAAAATGTTTGTTCAAGGAAAAATATATGGCATGTTAAATAACTTCCCATTTTTAGATAAGTGTATTAGTGAATTAAGATTTAGCGATACCAAAACAAATACAACCGATAGTAAAATGTACCATGACCCATATGATGCCTTGTTTTATGGTTCTTATCCATATCGTTTTAAAATGGGATTATAACTAATCTTTTTTTGAGCGAGCGGTTGATTTTATTAAATTTTTGTGATAAAATGACTTACAAGTTAAAAAAGATTTTGAGATTCTTTCAAACAAATTTAGGAACCTTTATAAAATTCTTCGCTTAACGCTTAGAATTTTTCCTAAGTATTTTGAAAAGGCTTGCAAAAGTTTTTTTTTAAGCTTTAAGTAATTTTTCGCAAAAATTATGAAAATCCCGCGAGCCCAGATTAGTGTAATATAATCACAATAATAATTCATATATAATTAATCTTCGTTCTAAATAAACATATTAAAATGCTTGACTTGCATATATATATATATATATATATAATGTCAATAGATCTTGATAAAAATTTTCAAGATAAAAGAAAGGAAATTATATAAAATGAAAAAACTTTTAAGTTTATTAAGTTTATTAACAATTAGTGGATCTGCTGTTCCAACAACAATTGCCGCTAGTCCTTATCAAAAAGAAAAAACATTAAATAGTGAAATTAATTATTCACAAACAAATAATAATTTAAAAAGAAAAAAAAGACAGGACAATGAACAAAATATTTTTGGGATTTTAAAACTTGTCATCCAAACAAATGATTGCGTTGATTCCTCTGGAGTGGCATTAAATAATAAAGTTTATTTTGGTTCATATGATAATAAAGTCTATGAATATGATCAAACAACGGGACAACAAAAAGTGGTAATCAAAACAAATAATAATATTAGTTCAAATATTTTAGTTATAAATAATAAACTTTACGTTTGTTCATATGATCCTAATGTTTATGAATATGACCCTGCAACAGGACAACAAAAAGTGGTCATCCAAACAAATGCATACTTTTCTTATGGAGTAGCATTAAATAATAAAATTTACTTTGGATCTTATAATAATAATGTTTATGAATATGAACCATTAAAATTTATTGAACATAATATTATTGATATAAAAGAACAAATAAAAAGAGGTTTATATTTAGAATATAAAAAACAGAATCCTAATTATCAAATTAAAAAAATTTCTAATATTAATTTAGAAAATTTAATATTATCTGATGTTACTATAGAACAAACACAAAAATATATTTCATCTAATTTAATGGAAAATATTGGTAATATTTGCCCAAATTTTAACTCAACTTTTGTAAATAATAGTAGTATTGAACAAAATCAAAACACACCGTCTTGTTCCACACAACTAACAGAAACAAATACATTTCAAAAAATGAATGGATTTTCTAAATCAGAAACAACATCAAATACTGACAATTGAAGTGCAAATGTAAATACTAAAGTTACGGCAAAAGCCGGCGTTTCTGCAGGTATACCATTTATTGCAGAAGGAAAAGTTGAGGTTGCAGTTGAAGTTGGCGGCGGATATTTGTGGGGAGAATCACAAACTTATAATATTGGAGATACTTCAAATTCTTCTGACACAGAAATTAAAAAAACAACAAATAATATAACTATAAATATTCCATCTCAATCAGTAAAAGTTCCGGGAAAAAGCAAAATTTCAATTTTTATTACATCTTGAGTAAATAATATACAAATTATTTTAAGTTATTATCAAAAAGTTAATGGTATAGTTAGTGCAGACTTTATTGATCAAAATAATAATAACTCAACACTTTCTATTTCAATTAAAAATGCTATGATTAATTTACAAGAAAATAATATTTTACCTTCAAAAATAAATATAAATAATGATAATAGCATAAATTTTTCTTATGATATTAAAAGCATAGAACAAATAATTATGCATAATACTGTAATCTCAGAATCTATTCCATTAAGTTCGTATGAACAAAATGAAATATTTAAAGATAAAACAACAAGCATGCTAGTAATAAAAAGTTAACTATAAAAATAGTATGAAAAAAATACTATTTTTCCTAGGAACAATCACTTTAATTGGAACAATTACAACAAGTTTGGTTGCTTGTAATACACCACAAGAATATACACTAGAAGAATTATCAAAAATAAAAGAACAAAAAAATATAAAAACAAATGATGGTATTTTAGAATGAATAGCACCGCAAGAAAAACCACTTAATGAAGTTGACAATAAATGATATTTTGTTGTATGGCATGGTAATGTAAATGATGATTGAAAAATTATTAAATTTAAATATGATGATTATGAAAAAAACAAAGTAATTGATGAGTATAATAATTATAATCTTCAATTATTTCAAACCGGAAAATTAGGACAAGGTTATTGAAAAGAAATTTGTTTAGTTGATAATAATTGAATGCCGCGTTATTTTGCATGAAGTTTTTATCCTAATTATTTTAAATCAGTTTATCGTTGAAATAATGACGATGAACCAAATAAAGATGTTGAAAATAAATTAAAAAGTTATTTATGTTTATAAACCTAAATAACTTTTTATATTTCTAATGTAATTAATGATAATTTTTTCATTATTTTTATTAAATAATTGTAAATTATCAATATTAATTTGTTCTTTTACAGGTGAATAGTAAAATATCACACTATTTGATTGTTTTAAAAAATTAACAACTTGCATTATTTGAATAGGATTTTTCATCTTCAATACCATTTTTATACAAATATCAAGTATAATCTTCGATTAATTGCAAATATGTATTTATATCTTTTACTCCACTAACTTTGGTTCCAATAGGACAATTTTTTATTAATCCTAAGTTAATATCTTTTAATTGAATAATTTTTTCATTTGATTTTTCTATAAAGATTGTAACATCATAATTATCACAACCTCATATCCCTGATATTTCAAATTTATTTAAAGAAAATAATTTAACCTCATAAGTTATTTTAATATTATCTTCAATTAAATCTTTAGTTATATTCATTCAATTTGATTTATAATAAAGTAACCTATTTCATTGAAAAAAAATAGTTTAAATATTTTTCTATTTTGTCATTAGAAATAATTAAATTTGTTAAATATTTGCCATATTCTCCATCATATATTTTAATTTCTGCCAGAATAAGGGAAGATATATTATTTATTTCTAATTCATTTGTTATTGATAATCAATTAAAATAATTTGCTTCTAATTGATAAACGGGGTTTTCTGAAATATCTTTGTTTTTAACAGTTATTTTAATTTCATCATCATTGTTTATATTATTTTGATTTTTTAAATTTCAGTCTGTAATTTGTCCTGTTTTTGAATCAATAATCGGTGTATTTGGTTCGCTATCATTATTTCAACGATAAACTGATTTAAAATAATTGGGATAAAAACTTCATGCAAAATAACGCGGCATTCAATTATTATCAACTAAACAAATTTCTTTTCAATAACCTTGTCCTAATTTTCCGGTTTGAAATAATTGAAGATTATAATTATTATACTCATCAATTACTTTGTTTTTTTCATAATCATCATATTTAAATTTAATAATTTTTCAATCATCATTTACATTACCATGCCATACAACAAAATAATATTTATTATCAACCGTATCAAATGGTTTATTATCTGCATAAACCTCTTTTCAATAATTTTTAGGTGGCACAGGACCCGCCATTAAAATTAAAAATATGATCAATTTAATAGTGCTTGACAATCTTTAAATTCTCAATAAACATCTTTAATTTTATTAAGAGTTGAAATTAATTCAAAATAATAAGGAGAAAACATTTTAACATCGTCATTATAACCTTTATTAATTGCTTATTTATACTATATGTATAGTTTGATAACATATAGATAATTTGTTTAAATCTTTTGAAAGCATTATTATTTAAAGATGGTTGTATGTATTATTTAAGGGTTTTAATTAATATCTTAGAAATTGTGTAATAATATACCACTTACTTAATTAAATTATATTACTTTTAATTTTATTGTCAATATATTTTTTCATTATTTTTAAATTTTTCCACGACAAAAATACATTTTTATTAAAATTATTTAATTTCTTAGATAAAACTAATAAAAATATAAGTTTAGTTGTAAATTATTATTTACAAAATTATTAACTGAATAATTAATTCTATTTTCTTCTAATGGTTCATTAGTATTAAATAAACTAATTTTATTTTTAAAATTTATCATACTAGTATTTAATTTATTTTTAAGGGTTTTTTCATGATAAGTTGCTTTTTTAACCAAAATACCTTTACAGTAATGTGATATATCACCCTCAATATGACAACCAATATTATTTCATAATGTTTGATTTCTGACACCTTCTTCATTATTTTTAATTAATCTAATTGTCTCTTTTAAGAATTTAATTTTTGATTTTTTTATAAAAGAAACACTGTTTTCTAAACATTCTAATAATTTTTCATATTTAGCTTTAAAAAAGTAATCGACTGCTTTATGGTATGTTTCTCTGTTTTCTTTGTTTTTACTTTGATAAGGATATAATTTTTTAAATCTACTTGTAAGGTGGAGTTTATATATCGTGTAATGTACTTTATTTTTAGGAAAATATTCTTGAATAAATTTTACAATATTTTTAATTCAAGGTGCGCCATCTCCTAATACCATAAATTCAATATTGTCATTAACATCATAATAACTTGTAATTAATGTAAGTAATTTATTAACAAAATTAGTTAATTTACTATTTTTTTTAATATATTCCGGAATACTGTATAGCTCTATAACACCTAATTTATCTTGAATTACAGGTCTTTTTTTCGTTGATTTTGTTTTATCAAAACCAGTATGAACATTTGAAAATATACTATGTTTTTTTATTTTCTTTTTTTCTGTTTTCTTTTCATTTCACATTTTCAAATAAGTTCCATCAATTTGAATATATAAAGTATGAGGTACCTTTATTTTTTTATCAGTTTTATTAAGGTAATATTCTTTATCAGTTTTTGCATTTTTCATAATATTTGAAATTGTTTTTATACAAATTTTTACATTTTCCATAGTATCTAAAATATCTTGATATGTTTTTTTCTTGACAATAAATGATAATATTTTTTCTTTAACAGAATTATCTATTCTTTGTCATTTTTCAATTCCTAAAAGTTTATCCAAAAGAAAAATATATTCTTCTTTACATGTTTCTGGATTAATTTTATAATATTTTCTTCTTTTAAAAGTTATTTTCCCATTTAAAATAGTTAATGTTCTTGGTTTTATTTCTTTTACTTTATAATCTTTAAATTCTTTTAAAGTTTCATTAATTTTATAATTTTTAAAAATTCATTCATCACAATCTTCTAAATTTTTTTGAATAATTTGAATACTTTGTATATATAACAAATTATTAAAATTATTAAAAAAGCTGTTATCAATATTTATCATTTTTTTACCCCCTTTCCTCAGTTCTACACATTAACACAAAAATAATAAAAATGCAAAAAAAATATTATTTTTTATTTATTGTGTTATAATTCAGTTGTTAATTATTAGCAAATTAATTTAACTGAAAAAAGTAAATTACTTTACTTTTTTTTTATTTTGATGTAAAATATAGATAATAAAAAGAACTTGTGAAAGTTCTTTTATACATTTTTACAGTTATTTATTGCTCTTTTATTTAATCATATTGTTGAAATAATAGCAATTTTAATATGTAAAAAGGAGTAAAAAATGAAAGAATTTAATCCAAAAACAGCAAGTTTACGAACATTTTATCGTAAAATAGATGAATTTTGGCAAAATAAATCACCTAATAAACCATATACTTTGAATGATTTAACCAATGGATTCAATCTTTCTCGCAAATGAAGATATGATACTTATGTGAGCGAAAAGATAGTTCCTTTGCTTGAAAAACAATTTGATAGAATTGAAAGTAAAATAATTAATTTTATGATGAAATCATCAGATGGTGCTAAATTATATTGACAACGAGCATTTAATTATAAATATTAACTGCAAGAAAAAGAACTTGAAAAAGAATTAAACTTAAATAATCAACAACCAATAATAGTTAATTTACAAACGGATATCAGAGATATTAAAAAAGAAAGTGATAATAATTCTTAATCATTTTACTTATTTGTTAGAAACTCCTTATTGGTTATTACAAAATAGTAGTATTGGTAATAAATATCCATTTGCTAAGAAATATGAATTAGTAAATGAAATTAATCAAATTGGGACACGATATAGTGGTAAGACTATTTCAAATATTAAAATGTTTGGTGAATTATTAAAAATTAGTTTATTAATTAAAGAACCAATTTGTATAATTGCTAGTATGTATTGGAGTAAAGATTTAAAAGATAGTGTGTTTCAAAATATATGAAATATGCTAGATGAAAATCATATTCCTTATACTATTATTAATTTATCAAATTTTACTTTTACTTTATCAAATGGTAGCAAAATATATTGTAAAGGTTTACATTCACCAAGTCGTAAAGAAAAATTAAAAGCCTTTGCTGATTTGAATAAATATAAATTAGTTATTGATTGAAGAGAAGAATGTGGCCAATTTCAACAAAAAGATTTAAGTGATTTAGAGTTTGCTATTCGTGGTTATCAAAATAAAATAACAATTAATACATGTAATCCTGAAAGTTTAAAAAGATATATTGTTGGTTATTGTAATGAATTAATTCCTTTTGATGAAGAAATAATGAGTAGTAAATATGAACAAATTAAATATATTGAAAAATGAAATATGAAAATTATTATTCATTATTCTAGTTGAAGACTTAATTATGAATTACCACAAGATAAAGTTAATGAACAATTAAGATTAGAACAATTAGATATTGAAAGAGCAAGAGTATGGAGTTGAGGTTTGCCCGGTAATACTGGTGGTTCAATCTTTGCAAGATATATTGATATTATGCAAGCAACAAATATTATTCAACCAACAAAATTATTGGGTGGTGTTGACTTAGCAAACTCTACTAGTCCCAAGGGACATACAACAGCAGCGAGTTTTTGACTATATAATTCATTTGATAAAAAAGAGCATATAAAGTTGCTGAATATACACACTCAAATGCTACGCAACAATTTAAAGGATCATTAAAAAAAGTAAAAGATATTTTATAATTTTAAAACAATCAATTAAATCAATACTTTAATTTAATACAAAAAGTAATATCAATTAATGTTGATGATAGTTCTTATGCAACATTAGAAAGTTTAAATAAAGAAAAATATAATTATACTTTTGGTCAATACATGCATTTTAAACCGTCACAAAAGCATAAGTTTAAAATAAAACATCGTGTAGAAGCATTTACAATGTTAATAAATACTAATCAATTAAAATGATTATGAGAAAAATGTCCTGTAAGTAAAACCCAATATGAATTAATTCAATGAGAAGATAAACCAGATGCCAGAGAAGAACAAATGTTAGACTTATATGATGATTACATTTGATAGTGATTTTTATGCTTTACACTTTGAATTAGTACCAATGGTTAAACATAATAATTCAGCCGATTATAAATTATGACAACAAAGGGAGTAAATAACTTAATGAAAAAAGATATTTATGTATAATACATGGATGAGCGTGTAATAAATGCAAAAAGACCATATATGTCTGTTTGTGGACAAGTTAAAAAAAGACTTTGTCAATAATTAAAAAGGATAATATCTCAATATGTAAATTAAATTTATATAACAAATATATTAAAAAATATAAAAAAGTTAAATTATGTGTAAAAGTTTTAGCAAATGAACCTAGTTTATTAACAGTAAATATTATTAATTATGCACTTATCTTAAATTTAAAGGAGAAAAATAACCATGAATAATACATATCAATCTTTACCAAACTTAAATGATATTAATAGTGTTTTAAAATTTTATAATTATGATTGAACTATTAATTTAGCAAATATTATTGCTCACCATCAAATGCGATTAGTAAATGGTAAAGATATTTTATTTAAGTCGCATCGTAAAGACATTTTAGAAAAATTAAATTGATGATATGAAACTTATAAAATAAAAGAAAAATTAGATAAAAATGAATTAACAGCGAGTTTAATTGGTAAAACTATCTTTGGTTTATTAGAAACTAGTGATGGCAATATTGATTTATGAATTAACCCTTTTAACTTTACATTACGAGTAAGCAAAATAAATGAAATTGAACAAGGTTCTGATATTTGATTAAATTATCATCAATAAGATAGTGGTTTTATTTTAAATTTAATTTGCACCAAAGATAGAATAGTTATTAAAGTTTGACCTAAAAATAATGAAATAGTTGTTGGACAAAGTAAAACACAAATTAAAGATGATGTTAGACCTGTTTTAGTACAAGAATTTAAAAATAAATTAGGTATCGTACCTTTTTGAGAAATGATTAATGAACCTAATCCATTATTCTTAACAACATCAACTACTTTAAATCCATGACCTACAATGGCAAATTGTTATAAATTACAATTTGATTTAGAAGATAGTTTTAATATTAAATCAAAAGAAAGATATGCAAATCGTACGCACTGATATGGAATACTAAGTGATTGATTTAATGACTGCTTATAACAAAGGTAATAAAAAAGTACTACAAGATGTATTTGATGATATTTTTGTTCAATCAAGTTCATCAACAGTAGATGGTCAATTATCCCAATCTTTACAAGTAATACAAGGAACAACAACCTTAGAAACATATACCGAAGACCAAAAATCAATTATTGAAAAAGTATATTTAGCATGTCATTTTTCTAGTCCTTTTGGTGATAAGTCAGATAATGACCAAAATAAAACAGAATCATTATTAACTAAAACAAAAGATTTATAAAAACAAGCATATTTACAAGCATATCGTAAAAAATATTATACTAAGATGTTTGATACAGTTTTAAAATATTATGATTTATGAGATGGTATTGGTGAACGGGCCCTTATGGGTTTGATTTTGTTAGTGCTATTTTAGTAGACCAAATGCAACAAAATTAATTAATTAATGATAGATTAGATAATGGAACAATGGAACAAATAAAAGCAATCACTCAATATTTTCATATTGAGTGATTAGAAAAAATAAAATATTTAGAAAAAAATAGAAGCATGACAATATAAAATGCAAGCCAAAGAAATAGAACATAATAATAAATTAATTGAATATGATGAAACTAATAATAATCAAAACACCTTACAAGGTAGAACATAAATTAAGGATAATTAACAAATACAAAAAAATTAGTCCAAAATCTATGAAATGATTAAGAACATGGGCCGGCACTACTGCGATAGATATAATAGAAAGTATAAAAGAACATAGACATTGAATGGTTTTTCATTTTAATGTTTATAGTTCATATATTTCTGATACAGAAACAGGCTGAAAACCTAATAATGATAAACCCATTGATTATGGTGGTTATTCGCAAATATTTGATAATATTGAAAATACTATCATTCAATGACAAGGTAGTTTAAAAATAGTTCAAAAATATAAAGGTGAAGAAATTAATATCTTAACTATTTATTACTTTAAAAATCAACCAGTTAACGCAACAATATGAGCAAATAATTAAACACCTTTTGCGATAAAATTAAAAGATTAAAATAATAATTTTTATTGAAAATTAATTGATGGTGAAAATATTTATGATATTAATAGAATGCTATAATACTTAAATCAATATAAATTAAGTTATTTTATTAATAATTATAATAAATCTGATAATTTTTATACAAAAGAAGTTAAAGTTGGTAAACATTGAGATGGCTATATGATTTATGATGTAAGTTCTATTAAATTTGGTGATGATAAATTTAAGCAAGTATTTACTCAACAATCAACTGAAAGACAATATAATTTATTAATTTTAGATTAAGATATTAATAAATTAAATATTAATGATTATTATAATTTTTATGCTGTATTTAATGGCCATGGTTTAAATATTGTTGGTGGTGTTATTAATTCTGCGCCGCAAGATAGAAAATGATTATATCCGTCAAATGTTATTAATTATTATTCAGTAGAAGATGGTTAATTTTTGTAACAAGAAATTACCTTTTCAAGTATTAATAACAAAATTAGTAATAGTGTTTTATCGGTACGACAATTTATTGAAACAAGTGCCGGGGGTTAAGGTTATTGTTTTCCTAAAATAACTTATGATGAAAAAAATAAAGGAATTATTGAATTAGATGATATTTTACTAAAAGACCGCAGTGTTAGAGCGATGGCAGTTAAATTTTATGGTAACTCTATCTTTTTTTGATATGCCCGCTATTAATGTACCAATTATTAAGGGTCAGTTTAATCAAAAAGCAATGAATCATCGTGATTTATTAATTTATAACATTTGTACCCCGCTCCCCCTGATAAAATCAATACTTATGCATCACCCGAAGTAAGTTGATATAAAATTCAAGGTATTCAACTAACTATGATAACAGGTTATGAAGATTGAAAAAAAAGATATGGAAAGTAGATATGACTTTTGAAAACAAAAAAATAGTGAAGGTATTGTTATAACTGACCCCACCACTACATCGGCATCTAATTCTACTGTTGGTAGATATGTTTATAAAGAAGATAGGGATTCTAAATTTTACTGGTCTAAAGATTGAAAAATAACACCGCCGAGCGAAATAAGAATAAATAATGAAGATATTAATAATATCATTAGTACACAAGCCTCATCTTATTTCATAAGAAAAGATGAATTTGGTAATACTGTTGGTCAAGTTCAAATTGAATATAATAAAATGGGTGCATGTAATGTTTGAGATATTTTAAATATGAATAATTTTATTAATCGCCAAATTACGGTATTACCTTTAAACTATACGCAAAAATTAGTTTTTAACCCTTTTACTATACCGGGTGGGGTTGGTAAGTTCTTAAACTTTATTTCATTTGGTATTCCATGAGGTTGAGTAATTAACCAAGATGAAAAAAATTGACCTAATTTTCAATGACTTACTGGGGCTTTATGAGTGTGCTAATGTTTATAGTTTTTATAATGATGCCTTTTGAGGTGATAAAGCTGCTGGAAAAGGTTATTTATCATTTGAAATATTTAGAGAACAAGGGAATGATAAAGTTGGTGCTATTTTTGGAGCAAATGCTACTAGTTTAGGATTTACTACTTTATTAACTGATAAATTAAAAGGTACAGTTTTAACTAAAGATGGTAAAAAAACAAGTGAATTAGTTTATTCAACTTATAATTTAAAACAATTAAACCTTAAAACTAACCGATTTTACTTAATTAATGAAAAAACCAAAGCAGTAGATGCACAAACACCAGTTAGTGATAGTGAAAAAGATAATAATTGCGAATTCTTACAAACAATAGATGGGACAAATTGTAGTTATATAATTGATATGTTTTCAATACAAGCATTATATAAAGGTAATTTTGAAATTATCTTTTATGCTGATAATCCATATACAAATAACGAGGAAGATTATTTACGCTTATCAGTATGAAGTTTTCGTGGTAAAACAAAAAGTGTATTAAATAATTATTTACGCGATATGACAACTAATTATAAAACTAGTTCCTTATTACCACACGATTATGAAATACCAACATTTAATTACCCACAATATGTTCTTCCACCAATGCCATATAACTATCAACCTTATACAAAAGATATTATTCCTTATGATGTAGTACTACCATTAAAAACTAAAATTACAGCCCCAGCACAATGCAAAAAAGCACAAAATTATGGAATTGCTGTTAATTTATTTTCTGATGAATTTAATTCTGCTTATTATGAAATAGAAATTGATTTAAAACAAATTGACCCAACAATTCAAAGTATTAGTAAATTCCAAGATGCTTATAAAAAAATAGAAATAAGTAATTTTAGTAATATGCAAGTTGAGTGTGGACCACCAAATATAGAAAATTTTATACATAATAGAGATATTAATCTTTTGGGTGGTACTAATAGTTGCGATTTTAATAGTGGATTATTGTCTAAAATAACTTTAAAAAAAGAAGGCCTATCACAAACTGATAAAGTTAATTTTCCAAATAATTTTTCAATAGATACAAAAGAAATAACTAATGATATTAAAACTCTTGATACTTTTAAAACTAGTGGTTTATCTAATGAGAATTATAAAAGCATTTATTATACAGAAAAAAGTGGAGCAGTTAATTTTTTACTTCAAATAACAAAATTATCTAATGGTGATAATGATAAAATTAAAGAAATTTATTTACAAGCATATTATACCAATGATATAAAACTAAAAATTATGTTTACAAAAGTATTATTTGTTCAGTTATTATTATTGGCTCAAATTAACTTGAGTTATGCAGGGAATAACAAAGATATTATATTAGAAGTTAAAAACCCTAATGTATTAGGTATTAGAAATAAAAGCGATAACCCAGTTAAAATTACATTTAAACCAAGATAAATAAAAAGAGATTTTAAAGAGTGCGCCCAATTTAGTAAGTACTAATAAAAAGTATTTACTATTTTTTTAATTACATCTTTTTCTTTACGATTTTAATATCATGTATTTCATTTTATAATATCTTTAATATATTCTTCATGTGAATTATATATTTTATTATGGATTGTAGCTTTCTTAAGTAATGAATGAAAACTTTCTATAACAATATTATCTGCACAGTGGTAATTTTTCCCCATTGAAATTATAATACCGTTAGATACACATTTATTGAAATAAATAGCGGATGTGTATTGATATCCGTGGTCCGAATGAATTATTATTCCATTCAGATCTTTTTTTATTAATTTTATTTTATTAATTGCATCATTTAAATTATCTATTACTAATTTATTGTCATTATATTTAGATCACTTTACATCAACTATTTCTTTAGTATATCCATCAATAATTGTTGATTGATAATATTTCTCTCCTTTTCAAATTAAATATGTTACATCAGTATATAGCACTGAAAACCTTGTTTTTATATCATTGAATTTACGATTAATTAAATCAGGATATTTCAATAAACTTTTTTCTTTATTCTGTTTATATTTCATTTTTCTTCTCATTTTTCTTACATATTCTGGTTGTATCTGATTATTATGCATAATCCTTAAAACTTTTTTTTGAATTATATTTTATATCATAATCTTCCTTCAAATATTTAGTAATTCTTCGATATCCAAATTGTTTTAAATTTTCTTCATAGACTTTTACAATATCATTTATTGCTTTTTTATTTTTTTTGCTACTGTCATAATTTTTATATTTATCTCAATAACTACGTTTTAACCCCGTTACTTCTAATAATAATTTTATTGAATATTCATGACAATTTTGTTTAATAAAAGAGACGGTTCTTAATTTGCTTAATTGTAAAAGTCATGGAGCTTTTTTAATAATTCATACCTTGTTTTATAATATTCTAAATCTATTTTACCAAAAGATATTTTAGGTACTTTGGGATTGTTTAATTTTCCTTTTTTATGATTTGCTCATCAAGATTGTACTGTATTTGTATTTAGATTATATTGTTTTGCCACTATTCAACAACTTTTTTGTTTAATTTCCTCAATGATTTTTGTTCTAAATTCTGATGTATATTTGTTATATTTTTGACCTTTTCTTGCCATATAAAAATACACCGCCTTTAAAAGTTTAGCAAAGTCTTTTTTTACCTTACTTACTTTTTGGGGCGCACTCTTTTACATCTCTTTTTATTCGCCACTAACTTTTACATTTCCCTTATTATCAACTACTAAATTGGGCTCTGTTGTCTCTAAATTTCAACGATAAACTGATTTAATATAATCATTTTTGGTCGCATGTAAAAAATAAGGGTTTTATAAAAACAATAAAAAAATATCCTTAATTTATATTAAACTAAATAACATTTAAAAACAAAAACCCTTATTTTTTACATGCGACCTCATTTTTACTAATTCAAGGAATTTTTATATTTTCTGAAGAAGTATATGTTGTTAAAACTGAAAAAATAGCGCCTATATAAAAGTATAATGATAATATAGAATTATTTAATTTATCAATATTATATTTTTTTCCTTCTTCTAAATTATTATTATTTTGAAACTTAATAATTCTTCAATCATTATTTTTATCACCACGCCATACTACATAATAATATTTATTATCAACTTTATTAAATGGTTTTTCTTGTGGCGCTATTCATTCTAAATTTTATATAATAGTTTTATTTTTTTTATCTATTTTATTCTTTTCTTTTAGTTTTGCTAATTCTTCGGGTGTATATTCATTTGGTGTATTACAAGCAACTAAACTTGTTGTACTTGTTCCAGTTAAAGTGATTGTTCCAAAAAGACTTAATATTTTTTTCATATTTTAAATTAAAATTATATTTTACCTAACTCAAGATATGCCCCTATACCAAGATGCAACATACCGCCACTAAAAGACGATATAGCTCCAGCATATTGTCCTATTAATACTTGGATATGTGATATGACTCTTCTTTTGAATCATAATAATATGTTAATCCAAATTTTTGAAAAACACTTACATATGCCAAACCTTCTTTATGATCTTTTACATATTGTAGTGATAGAGGTAAAAACCTCGAAATATCATTATCATTATTTTCTACTTTAATTCTCGGCATAATTTCTTTTAAATCACGGCCTTATAATACGTCATTAATATTAGTTCCTCAAAGTCGAGTATTTCCTTAAGTAGCATATGTAAAATGATTTTTTGAGCTTATACCTTCGCGAACACCAAAAAAAATTCTGTTATAATCACTGGGATTCATTTTTTCAACATTTATATCAATCATATAGTAGCATGACCCATCTTTATCGAAATAATATTGTGAAGTAAATTCCATGTCTTTGTGATTAAAATTAAGTCAAATTTCTCCAGTTCAATTTAAATTTAAATTCGTGCTTTCATTTATTATATTATTGTTTTGTTTAATAAAATCTTTATTTTCACTAATTTCAATTTTATTACACCTATGTACAGCTCTTTTTTTTCTTGTTTTTGTATTAAAATTTTTTAAATTATTGTTTTGTTTATTATTTTCTATTTTATTTCTATTTAATTTTTCTTCTTTTTGATAAGCACTAGCGGCAATTGTTGTTGGTACAGCAGTCCCACTAATAATTAATACACTTAATAAACTAAGTAACTTTTTCATGCTTGTTTTTCTCCCTTTCTTAATCTTGAAACCTTACATCAAGATCTATTTTTATTATATATATATAAATAAAATCATGACTTATTTTAAAAATTTTATCTTGTTAAATACCCATTATTACGTGTTTTAAGGGCTAAATTAGCAATAAAATATATTAAGTTTTTATTATATTTTATTTATATATATTATATTGAAAAAGTATTGTATTTGTGAACTATTGGTATATAATTAAACCGTGGGTTTAATCTTTTACCGTAAAAAAGAGTTTATGCCGACTTGTTAATCGAACAAGAATAAAAAAAGAGGGGTTTATAAAATGGCACTTACAAAAGAACAATTAATCGAACAAGGTTTAAGTGAAGAGATTGCAGAAAATATCTTAAATCAGTTTAATAATGAAGCAAAACAAATTAGAGAAAGTGTGCAAAAACGCGAAGATGTTATATCAAAAGAAGACTTTATTAAATTATCTAATGAATTAGATGAATTAAAGGCTTTTAAAGCTGTTCCATCTACTAAAATTGAAGATATTAAAACTAATTTAAATAAAGTTAGTGGTAGTTCTTTATCTGAAAAAATGCAAACTTTAAAAGAATTAAAACCTGATTTGTTTGTTGAAGAACAACCATCAGTTTCACCAACTAATTTTATTAAAGATATGATTGAAAATTCGGTTGAAAATAAAAATGATGAAATTAAAACTATTAAAGAAAAAGGAGCATATACTCCCGAAGAAATTAAAAAATTAACTGATTATACACTTAAAAACCTTAGATAATAAGGAGTGAAATATTATGGCAACAATTAATTTACCACAAGTGCCCTTTTACATTAGAGGGTAATACAACAAACCAAAAAGCGTATGTTGATATGGTTAATGCATTATTGCGTGGACCTTTATATAATGAATATGCAAGTATTATGCAGTATGCAACAGCAACAGCAGAACAAGTTGCTTGATTACCTAATGAAGGACAAGCAGTATATAATTTAACTCATCGTTTAGTATGACAAGATGATTATTCATTACCAAATGGTGGAACAACTCAAACAATTGGATTAACAAGGATTCCAGTTCCTATTGATAAAAGATTTAATTTAAAATTAATGAATGAGGCTTTTGACTTAGCATTAATAGAACAAAATATTAAAAATGGTGTTATTGCCGATGCTATTTCTAGTGTTGTACAAAATAAATTTGTTAATTTAGAATGTGAATTAATTCAGGCTATTTATGATTATTGTTTAGCAGATGTTCAATATGAGGTAATTACATTTCGTAGTTATACAGCAGAAAATGCAGATGATGCAAATAAAGCATTCTTTACATTAAATGAAACTTTGATTGAATTAACAAATCAAATTAGTAATTTATATTTTGGTTTACCAACCGATAAAATGTTTATGGTTTTAGGACGAAGAGCATATTTAGGATTAACACCTGCTTATTTAAAAGTAATTTGTTCACAAGCTCAATTAAAAGCTATGGTTAATGGTGAATTATATGAAAATACCGCAATGGGTATTCCAGTATCTAAAAGTTTTCATTTAGAAAAAACATATACAAAAAGACAAGTTAACCGAGATAAGGGTTATAATTTTACTAATGTAAATGGTTTAATTATTAATAAACAAGTATGAGCATATCCAATTAATATGGATACTATTCAACAAGTTTTAGATAATGATACTGCTAACCCGAAATGAATTGGTAAAGTACAATATGCAACACCAACTATTTTATATCCAAAAACATGTAAAATTATTTTAGAAAAACAACCAACACAAGATGAAATTAATACTGCTAAAAGTAATCTAAATAAAACTTTTAGAGTGCCAGTTGATTATGTAATCACTGCACCAACACCAAGTAAAATAGATATTAGTAAAATTAATAAATTAGATAAACCAACTATTCATGTTGCAGACCCAACAAAAGCAACACCAGAACAGTTAAAACTACAATTTAAAGATGTTGTTTTAAAAGTAATAAAAGCCGTAAACAGTTCTTTAACTGAAAGTGATTTTGATTACTTTATTGAAAGCAAAGGTGAAGAATGACCAATAAATATTACAAATGATAAAACTGTTGACGTTCAAATTCAAGGTAAAAATAACGCTAGTGGTCAAACAAATCCGATTGATGTAGTAATTAAAAATTATTAATAAACAATGAATTTACTAATATTACGATTTTTAACTTTATTAGTAAATAATTTAGAAAATAAACCTTTAATAAGTAAATTTGTAAATTTAATTAATAGAGTTAATCAAGTTCAAAATAAAGTATTAAAACCAATTAATTATATTACTTATAAATATAATAAAATTACAAGTAAAGTTGGAGATATTTATCGGTGGTTAAATCCATTTACTTATTTAGATTTAATTAAAAAAGGTCATAAAAAAGAAATTCAACAAATATTAAGTCAATTAGAAAAAGATAATAATATTAAAAATAGAGAACAATTTAAAAATGAAAATTATCTAAATACTAATTGGCAACCTTTAAATAGTAGTTGACTTGATAGTGGTATGTTTAATATTACAAATAAGTTAACTTTAACAGGTAATTTAACTATTTTAATATATACAAAAACAGCAAAACATCCGAAGTTTTATGGTCCATATATTTACCCTAGTGTTCCAGTTGAAATTTGAAAATTATTAAGTAATGATGTATCTAATGCAGGGACTTTATTTTGGCGTTATTGATTAAGAAAATGATTACCTAGTCATTTAAGAAATTATATTAAAAAACGGTTACCAAAAAAATTAAAAGAAAAATATCCCAAAGGGACTACTAAATTAACATTAACAACAGTTCAAAAATTACAACAAATTAAAAAGTTTATTAATAATTTAAGGATTGGACATTTTAATTTTAATTTTGCTGGTGAAATTAATAATAAAAAATGGTATCGCGAACGCCGAAGTGATGTTAAAAATATTAAGAATTTATATAAAACACCGGTTAAAAATATGTTTTACAAAACTAATCAAACTATCAAAACAATTAAGAAAACAAAAACAATAGTTAATAGTTATAAACCAAGTAATTTAAAAAATAAATATCGTAATCAATTAAGAGGTGTTTTATAGGTAAAATAATTTAAGTAATTTGTTATTTATAACAGTTGAAGATGTTAAAGAAAGTAAACTTTGACAACCTATTAATGATAGAAAACAGTCTGCTTATAATGATAATTTAATTTATAATGCTATTTTAAAAACTAGTTTATGAACGGATAGATTATCGGGTGGGACAATTTCAGATAAAATAAATAAAAAAGATTTGTTTCCTTGAGTAAAAAAAGATAATACAGGTTTAATTGAATATGAAAAATGATTAAGTTATATTCAATCTGCTTGTTTATTAGCGGTTATTAATTGATTTTTACCAAAAGGTGTTAATGATTTAACTGGTAGTGCATCATTTTCCCAAGGTGGTGTAGCATATTCACAAACTAATGACCGAGAAGCAAATGAAAATATTACCAGAGATGTTAAAAATGCTTTAAAATTAGCAGGTGAAATAATTGATATTATATCTAGTAAACAGTATCTAGACCATATAATTATAGTTTAGATAATTATGCTCATTCGTCAGAAGAAGAATATAAACATATTAGTAAAAAAACTTTTTATCCCACATTATTATTTTGATTAAAAGAACGACTACAAACAGATAATTTTCAATAAATATTACTTATCCAACTATTAATTACTTTTCTAAAATTGATTATAACGAATATATTAAACTTATTGTTCCGTTTGATAATGATACTATTTATGAAGAAAATGGTGTTTGAAAAGCAAAACAAAGTGGTTATATTCCTTCAGATGTTATTAAAGATAGTGATTTAAATAAAAATTATATTGAAAAAGTTGATAGTAAATATATTGTTAAAACATCACAAGATATTAATCTTAAACAAGATAAATTAATAAGTGGAGCAAATATTAAAACTATTAATGGTAGTTCATTATTAGGTAATGACGATATATCTATTAATACTGGTAATGATTGAGAAATTGTTGATACTAGTGATTTTGTATCTTTTTCTGACAAAAAATATCAAATTAGAAATTATGATTCTACAAAATATAAATACAAATTATGAATTGGTATTAATGAAAATGACGGAGATACTATTAATATTGTGTTTGAAACATATAAAAATCATTATTAATTTTATTTATTTGTGCTGGCTTTTATGGTATAAAACTTAATAAAAATGGCGGAATAAGTTTTGAACATAATAAATTAATGTCATTACATGTTGAAAAAAAAGTAAGTTAGAAAGGAATTAAATTAATGAAACAAGATAAAACAACTTGATTAAAAAGGGTGCCTTGCCCTGAAATTGATTTAAAAAAGATCCTATTCCAACTTATAATTGAACTCATAAAGATATTAGAGAATGAGAAAGAAAATATAAAATTCGTAGTTGAGTAGTTAGTTTTTATACATTGATATTTTTGGCATTAAATTGTTGATTATAATATAGGATGATTAATGGCATTAAAGACCCAATTAATTGGTATAATTATGGACAATATTGAGGTAATGGCATTGCTATTTTATTAACACCTTTATTTACGCATCGAATTCAAGGCATATTTGTTGCTAGTAGTAAACCAAAAGTTGATATGAAAATTGATATCCCACGATTAAAAATATCTAAAATGGGATTAGTATTTACAATATTACCTTTAATTACTTTAATAATTTCTTTAATTATCATTTGAATTGATAAATCAAAATGAAAAAAAGACCATTTAAGACGTTGTTTAGATTGCCGTATTAATCCGCGTGTTATTCAACCAAGAATAGCAAAACAATGAAATAATTTAGATGGTATAACAGAAGAAAATAACAAGGAATTAAATTTAAAATAGACTATATATTAGGGGTGGTAGATATTTTTGGGTGGTTATATAGTTTAATTTATAAATTATTTTGTTCTGAAAGAATGGATGGCTACTGTTTGAGTAAGGATAAGAAAGGAAGTAAAAAAATGTTAAATGATACATTAATGATTGCATTACTTGTATTAGCGGGTGCAGGAGGAATGGGTAGTCTTGGTATTCTAGGATTATCTGCTAAAAAAATTAAAAAATATAAAGCAGAAATTAGAGAATTAAGAACTGCTGTTATTGCCCACGAAAAACATTTACGCGGACCTGATTATGCAACAGAATTAGCATTAAAAACAGGTCAAATTAAAAATGTTAAAAAACAAGTTAAAGTAAATGACAAAAAACAACAACAAAAAGATGCTATTAGACAACTAACAAATAGTATTTAAAAAATAACCAATTAAGGTTATTTTTTATTTGTCTTTAAGATAATTAAATTCTTTTCACCATATTTATTGATTAAATATTCTCAGTATCAGGTTGAATTGATATTTACATCTTCAATATCAGTACCAATTATATATTCACCAAGTTGAGTTTTACAAGGGCGATTACCTTGTTCTGAACTATAACATAAAATATATTTATTCATGTTTATCACCGCTTTTATTGTGTTTTATATAAAAATTAATAAGATGTTCAATTCGTTGTGAATAAGTAAAGTCATTAAATTCATTTCAAACTTTTTCTTCATTTTCATTTAAATAAATATTAACATTAAGAATTAATTTAGAATAATATTTTCCTGTTTTTTGATTAAATGAATGTTTAATAATATTAACCCTTATAATTAGCAATAATAATGGCATCGCGTAAATAATTACTTATTTTATCATTATTATATTTTCAACCTTTACCATATTGATAAGTTAAATTAGTATCTTTATCAAATTTTCATAAACAACTATCATTATATTTACTTAAATTTTCTATATTTTTAACAACTGATTTAGTATATTTTGGTGATACTCAATTAATATTATTTAATTCGTGTGTATCATATTTAATTACTCCAATTATTTTTAATAAATCATCACGGTCTTTTGAACCATTAGCAGATGTATATAAACAATCTTAAATATTAATAATTGCATCTTGTTTTAACTTATCTAAAATAATATCGGCTTGTGCAATTCAATCACTATTTGTATATTCAGATTTATCAATTAATTTATTATCTTCAAAAATATCAACAGCCGTAGTACCAGTTCCTGATGGGGTCAATACCTATTTTTATCAAGTTGCTCATTCCTTATCATTGTTAACTACTGGTACTACATTAGAGCTATCTTCTTCTTTAACTACATTATCGTTTGTGTCCGCCATTTCATCATTAGATAGGGTATATTTTATCATTATTTGATAATGGTTCATGGCTCATCTGCCCCTTATTTTTGGCGACAGTAATATCATTATCAATATAAATCTTTTCATAATTAGTTGTAATAACTGCTTGATCTGATTTATATGCTTGTTGTAATTCAACTGACATATGATATAATACCTCATTTTCGTAATAAACTAGTTAATACTGTTTTTAATGCCATTTCATCAAAACTAGCAATATAAAATGATTTATTTTTAGCATAGGTTTTAGAATATTTCATAAAATGATTTCCCACTTGTTCTTTGGTCATATATAGTGTTTTTTCAAAACCATTAACCATTTTAAAATATGCTACATAACCTATAATTGGTAATTTTTCTCTTTCATCTTCATCTTGTATTCAATTAAAAGTAGTACCTTTTAATATATCATAATTTACTAATTCATTAGTTCTAACATCTGATACTGACATATCTAAATATTGACCACTTCTTTGGGATAATTGAATATAACCTTTATAACCCATTTGAAATTGGGCTTGGTTAATTCATTCTTGTATTTCGCGACCATTAATAATTCTTATTATTTTAGTATTATATGGAACGACATAAGCATAACCAAATTGTTTTTCCATTGGTAAGTTTAATAATACTCCTTGATAACAAGCAGTCATTATAGTTTTTGGATCTGACTTTTGTAATAATTCATTACTATTTTATATTGCAACTATATTACTTTTAAATCTTGCAATTTCATTTTCATTTGAAAATTTACTTTTAATTCATTCCGTTGCTTTATCTGTTCTTAAAAAATCAACTATATTTGCCATATTATTTTTCTCCTTTATTAATTTTAAAATTAATACCTTTAACGCCTATTAAATTAATATCTTTATCAATATCTCATTGGTCTTTAATTTCTTTTTTAACAATTTGTTCATCAACAATTAAATAATTTTTAATTAAATTAATAAGTTATAATTTATTGGCATTTTGTAAAAAAAATCATTAATACCGATAACTTCAATATCTTTAATTAATAATTTATCTTTACGAAAATTACTAGTAATAATTTTTAATTCTTGTTCTTGTTTTGCTACACTTTTAATTTCTAAAAATTGTTCTTTTTTATGAGTTTCAATAATTTCATTTTGTTTTTGAAATTGAATATTAATTACACTATTTTTTAAAGAATAATGATTACTATTAATATTATTTTCTAAATTCAAAATATCTTTTCTAATAAAATTTAATTCATCTTTAAAATTTTTTATTAATTCTAATGGTTCTCTAAAAATATAATCAATTTTTGAAACTACTAATTTTAAATCTTTTAGTGATTGTGATTTATATTCTCCATTTATTAATCAAGCTTGTTGTCGATATATAAATTCTGCTAATTATTGTCCATTTTCATCAATTCATTTTTTAATTGTTAATGCTTTTAAACTTAATTCTTTAAAATCATTTCCTTTTAAATAAAACGGATAAGTAATATTTTTAACTTCATTATTTAACTTTAAATCTTCCATAATTAAATTTCCTCTAATTCCATTTCATTAATTAAATTATCAATATATTCATAAGCACTTTCTTCTGAATGACATTCTTCAAGTGTTATATTAAATAAATCTTCTTCTGTATAAATTTTGCCATCTTCATCTTTTCACATATTATTCAACTCCTTGTCATTTAATATTTGTATTTTCTAAATCAATGATAGTTGGTAATCAACCATTTTTATTTTCAACATCAGCATTAATTTTTGCTTCTTCTATTGTATAAAAGAAGTTTGTTTTGAAATCACCATATTTACTTTTCATTACTAATAAATATCTTTTATTCATAATTTATTTCTCCTAATTATTTTTAGTATTTAATATTCAATTTTTATCTGTAATATCTTCAAATGGTACTGGATAACTTCTAATCATTAATTGATTTAATTTATTAATTATGTATTTATTTAACTTTTTATTTCTCATATATATCATTCCGTTAAATTATTTTATTAATTATTCTAATTTTATGTTTAATAATACACAGTTGTTTTTTGTTTTTTACTCCAGAGAGTCTAGTTTGATTTTTTTAACAGCATAAATAAGGGCTGTTTTAGATGTTTAAATTGGCATATCTATCAAACAAAAAAGTACTATTTTTTAGTACTATTAAGAATTTTTAATTTTAAAATCACTCGGATTTGTTTGACCAGCGGATTTGTTTTTACCTTCAATTTTAACCGCAACTGTTTTATCGTTTGTAATATTAATTAGTCAGTCTTCGCCTTTACTTTCAATAAAGTAATAAAAATCACTTTAAGTCAAAGAACTATTTACCGCCTTTATTGCTTTTAAAACAACATCTTTAAATTGTGATTTTAACTGTTCTGGTGCTGCTTTTGTTGGGTCTGCAACATGAATCGTTGGTTTATCTAATTTATTAATTTTAATAATATCAATTTTTGCAACAATATGTTTAATAATTCCTTTGGGTTCAACTACTGCTCCACCTAAATATAAAACACGCTCCATAATCAAAGTATTACCCATACCAGTACCTAACGCAGCAGCACCTACCCTTAGTGGAGTGTGGTCTTTTTTGCATAAAATAATAGGGTCATATTTTTTGCTAAATTTAAAAGCAATTGCATTAACACCTTCTGGTAATAGAATAATTGTTCCTTCTGAACCATTTTTATCAATAATTGGTAATTTTTTTATGAACCATATAGTATGTTGTTCCTTCAACAGTTTTCATTACCCCACTTGTTGCAATTACAATATTTATTTGGTCGTTTGCTACAAGTTGCAGTTGTAATTTATTACGAATTCCACGAATAAAATCGGCCGAACCTAAAAAACTGTTTCTAATGGAGTAAAGCCATTTTCATATATTTTATACATAATTTCATCGTGAATTTGCAAAGTATTTTTATCATCTGCTTTTTGACCTTGAACGGTTGTAACCGTTCCTTTATTAATAATTTCTAAAATTTTATTGCGTTTATAAGCAACTTCAGTATCCATTGCTTGCTCAATATCAGCGGCTCAAAGATTAGGATTAAAATCACTTTCTATGGGGTCTAATTTACGAGCAAAAGTTAAAATGTGTATCTAATTCAACAATTCCATCTTCAAATTTTACTGTTGAATATTTTGGTAGGTTATCATCGGTATTAAATACTTGTCCGTTTGTTCCTAAACCTTCATTGTATTTAATATTTTTCTTTCTTTTGTATGTTAAATCAAACTTATTTGCTTCTTTTCATGCAAATAATGCCTCTTAGCTAAATTTTTGTTGATAAGTTTGTAAATATCATTGTTTAAATGTTTCTCGGTCTTACTTTGTTACTTGGTTAGCAATATCTCTGAAAATTCTTTGTGGGTTTTGCGACATAATTTATCTACTTATTTTTATTTATTAAATACATTGTCTGTATCTAAAATATTATTTTATTTGTTTTCTACTTTTGGTACGCCACCAGTATTAACTGTTTTTACCTTAATTAATTTATAATAAACAATTTGTAAGTGTTTTTTAATAACATCAATATCATCATTAATATCATAAGATTTTAATAATACATTTTTAAATTCTTCATTATCAGTTAAAGAATTATTGAAGTTATTAATTTCAATTTGTTTTAATTGAATTTTTTGTTGTTCAATTTGTGAAGTTAACTCAGTATTTTTTGTTTGTAGTTCGTTGATTTGCTGATTACTATTTTTTAAATTACTTGCATTAAATTCTTAAACTTCATCAATATTTTCTAAAATAATTTCAGCAGTTTTAATATCTAAACTACCGTCTTCATTTTTAATATGTTCATTATTTTCATTAAAAAGAACATATTTTATATTTTTTAATGCCATTGTTTTTCCTCCTATTTTTTAATATTTATATTTGTTATTTTTCTAATCGCTTTTTGGATAATTTCAAAACTATCAACTCGAAAAGATAAAAAATATCGTTTAGTTTTTAAATTTAGTTGATTAAATACTGAGCCTTTAATTTTTATCTTATCATCTTTTTTTAATTTCAAAAAATCAGTTAAAATAGATAGTTTATATATTGATAATGTTGAGTAATTTAATCCGTCTCATTGACATTTAAACGAACAAGCATCAACTTCAACCCCGCCAGCAATCAGCGCCTTAATTTTAGTTTTAATCGGATTTTCATGTAATCTAACAGTTAATTCTAATTTATTAACTTTTTTATTTTTAATTTTAGTTTTATTAATTATTGTTTTTTTATATAAATTACTTTTTGTTTGTGCCATTTTTATCAACTCCTTTTGTTAAAAAATATTGTAAATGTTTTCATGCATCGTGTTCGTGCTCTGTCATTTTAATATTTCCTTTATAAATATAATTTTTCTTAATAACTGGCGATTGTAAAACATATTTTAAATTAAATAGATATTTAAATAAAACCTTTAAACCACCGATTAATTTAGGAGTAGATATTGGGTTTGTTATTTTTAATCCCTTATGAAGTTGATAATCTTCAATTATTACAAGAAATTTATTTAAATAAGAACAAGTTTTATTTTTAAATTCATTTAATATTAAATAGATATTATTTATTGATTCATCTTCATTTTTAGAATGAAAGGTAATATTATTAATTATTTTCTTTTGTAAAACATTATAAATAATAATACCAGCTTGTCCAATTCCGGCGGGATCAACTGAAATAATATATTTTAATTTATTTGTTTTATTTTTTTCTCAATTTGTAATATTTTTGAACCATATGTAGCCGAATCTAAAATATCGTTAATTTTGTAATGTTTCATATATGAATTAATAACACCTCATTTATCTTCAAATAAATTTAAATACATTTTTGCTCATTCTAAACATTGTAAATCATAATTATTTTTATGGTGCGAAATACGACAATCAACGGGATTACAATTAACTCAATCAAATGATGTTTTTATTTCATTTCAAGTTTTATTGATATATTTACTTTTATATTATTGCATAATATTTTATTCCTTTCTTTTTATTTTTTTAAATAAACAGAAAATCAATTTGTTGGTTAATATTTTGATATTTAGTAAGAATATTTGTATTTTGATTTAATTAGCTTAATTCGCCATCCACCTCACTTTGGGGATGAGTGGCGGCGATACTAAAATTATATATTTAAACAGAATTTATCCCCCATACGGAAATAAACAAAAAACAGTTTACCCAGTTATTAATTACGCTTCATACATCCCTAGACAACTTTATACAAAGAAAATAACCTTTTGGAGTTCCAAACCTCTTGTTTTTTTAGTGTCCGATATTGTTTTTTTCGGTTTAACGGCGCTCTTTTTATGAAAACAAGCCAAAAAACACGCGCTCTGATATTTCGAAAGTGATTAATCTTGCCGAGAATTAAAGAAATAAATAGGATAATTAAATCCATTCGCTTTCACACTTTCTTTAAGGCTTCGTGCCATAGATGGGTTATCCATCTTTAAGCATCAAAATATTAAGTTTTAAATGTTGCATTATTCATCGGATAATACCTTTATTTGAAAGAAAATTTATAAAAATATCATTTATTTTGTTTAGGAAAAACAGCATAACATCTGTTTTTATGATAAAAGTTATAAATTTAAAGATACTATCCAATGAATAATGCAAATAAATTTATGTTTTTTAATATAAAAATAAAAAAAAACAATCTCACAATAATTGTTTTTGCCGGTTCATCGTACAGTACGCCTAGTTTAAAAAAATTAAGGCTCTGATAAAAAAATAAAAAAATTACTTAGTTTATTATCAATATTTTCGTTATCGTGTGGGAGGTACAATGCCATTGATTATTTGTAGCAATATTGCAAATAAAAAACCACAATTAACACCAGCAAAAAAAAGGACAAATAATTAAAGACATTTTTTACTATGAAAAATTAAAACAAGAGATTACAGCAGAAGTTAAAGAATATGATGAAATAATTAAAGAAATTGAAAATAGTAAAAATGATTATGAAAATAAAGCTGATTATAAAACAGAATTAAAGCAAAACCAAGCAAAACAATTTATTAAAATGTATGAACTAAATAATTGCGAATATCAAATTTTACTATGTCAAAAATAAAATCATTTTACAGACGAACAAAAACAGCAAGCAATTAAGTTGTTAGAAAAAAAATAAACAACTTAAATAGTGCTTTAAATTTATTAGGCGAAATTAAAAATAGTTATTTTGACCAGAAAGATTTATAAAAAATAAATACAAAAATTAAAAATACAAAAATTATTTTAGATTAAATTAAAAACAATTAAGAAGGGAAGATAAAATATGAATAAATTAAAAAAATAAATTAAAACAAACATTATAAATTAAGATGATTTGTTATATAAAATTAATTTAAATATAAAAGATACATATGATATTTTTTGAAAAAAATGGTTAAAGAAACAATAATTATAAATTATCATAAAAATATTTTTTTAGAAGAATTAATAAATAAAATTGAACGAAGTTTTAAAAATTAAGAAAAAAAATAATAATTATATTATTATGTTAACAATATCAGCGCTTAAAGAAATATATACAATTATTTAAATAGGTCGAGTATGTGCCAAATTTTGTGTCTAGATAATTAGTTTTGAATTATACTTAAACTAATAATAAAAAAACAAAACAAAAAAAGATAAAAACGATAAGTAATTATTTTATTTTAAAAAATTTAAATAGTTAATTATAATTTTATCTATTTTATTTAATAAACAATGATTTTTAATATCGATTTTATATTCTATACATTCTTTTTTAATTTTATTTTTCAATTTAATATACATGTCTAAATGTGTTGTGGTTATTATCCTACCCTTAAATAAAATTCATATTTTATCAACAATTAATAAACCAAATCTAATTTTCCACAAAAATAAAAAAAACCATAAAATATGGGAACACATAAAAAAATAGATATTGCTAGCATTTTTTCATTTTCGTTTTTTAAAAAAATTTTTTAAAATAATATCAAATATAAAATAATTACCAACTCAAAAAATACCATAATTTATAATAACTATAATAAATAATAAAATTAAACAATAAAAATATAATGTTGTATTATTAATTTTTTTTTAATGTTTCTAACTTCCCTTTAATATATATTAAAATAACATAATAATAATTACAAACTATGATTTTAAATAATTAAATTATATTAAAATTTATATTTTATACCGATTTTTTTAATAAAAGGACTAGTAAGGAGATAATACAAGAAGTAAAAAAAATAAAATAAATTTAATAATCGTATTTTATCATTTAAAACAAAGGAGAAAAAAATATGTTTTTAAATATTTTAATTATTAATTTTTTTCAATTAAAAAAATATATTGAAAACTTATTCTAATAATATTGTGAATAATTTTATTATTAGGATTATTAGCTTTTATAGATTTTTATTATAGATTTTGACAACCTCATTTTTATAATTATTTATTACAAAATTTAGATATAAATTTATCAAGAATTTTAAATTTATTATTTATTGCAAATATATTAATTTTTATTTTTTGTTTTATTTTAGATCCAATTTTTTTAATAAAAAATATTAAATTATTTTTTATTTCATCAAAAAATAGTAAAAATGATTATGAAAGTGAAGAAGTTTATCAAACAGAATCAAAGCAAACTCAATCAGAACAATTTATTAAAATGTATTAACTAAATAATTGCGAATATCAAATTTTACTATGTCAAAAAGAAAATCATTTTACAGACGAACAAAAACAGCAAGCAATTAAGTGTTGTTAGAAAAACAAATAAACAAATTAGATAGTGCTTTAAATTTACTAAGGGAAATTAAAAATAGTGATTTTGATAAGAAAGATTTAGAAAAAATTAAAAAAGGGATTAAAAATATAAATATTATTTTAGACGAAATTAAAAACAATTAAGAAAGGAATGACTTAATGTGAAAAAATTTTTTAAAGAAATTAATAATTTGAGACTATTTATTATTTTCTTATCAATTATAATTTTTGTTTTAATGACTACATTTTTAATTTTATGCAGGGAATGGTCATCAAAAGCAAATTTATTACATTTTTCAATATATATTTATTTTTGTGTTATTAATTTTGCTTCTGGTAGTTTGTTTATGTTATCAACTTTATATGAAGTCTTGGAATTTATAGATAACAAGAAAGAAAAAAATAAATATGCAAAATAAAATAAAAGTTTTATGAAAATAACTTTTATATCTCTTAACAATTATTATTGGAATTTTGTTTATAGTAATTTCTCCTATTTTATTTTTAATTGCTCTTGGGATTGATTGCTATTTTATGATTGGTGATTTATTATTGCATTTATTTTGTTTACCTTTCGAAAGAAAAGAAAAAAATGATTAAGAAAAAACAGTATTAAAAATTATTTTAATAATCAACAACAACATTATCTAAAAAAGAAAAATATTTATTATCAAAAAATAAAAAAATTTAACAAAAGCAAATTTTTAAAATGACAAAGAAGGAGGAAAATATGAAATCAAACAGCACGGCAGATTTTAGTGGAATAATTGATGTTATTATATTGTGAACTAATGTTGTTTTGGGAGTATTTATGGGTTTAGCATTTATTTTTGCAATTTGAAAATCAATTATTATTTTAATTTCAATAATGCGAAATGCTGATAATCTTGAGGCAAGAGCAAATAATTTAAGTGCTTTAAAATGGCCAATTATAGCAATTATTATAATTTTAGTTTTGATTGCTGTTATGAATGTTATTTTACAAGTTGTTAAAGAATATAACCCTAGTATTGGAACATAGTTTATAAAAAAAATGAAAGGAAGTGAAAAATTATGATACTTAATACACTATATAAAATAATATGATCAATTTTTGTACAAGGACCATTGCAATTAATTTCATCATTCAACCCCATTTTAAATTATTTAACTGGAGGTGTAGTTGGTGATTTAATGTTTGAATCAAAAAAATAATTTAGTTTTCAAAATATAACAATGGAATTCTGATATTTTGTAATTACAGCTTTGTGTTTATTTTCCTTAATATTTATAATTACCATGATTAAAATTTTGTTTCAAGATGCTACTGAAACAAAAACAAAATTTATTGTTGCTTTACAAAATGGTAGTAAAGCGTTTGTTTTTATCTTTTTAATTCCAATCTTTTTCTTTTTGGCTAATTTTGCAATTGCTAACATTGCCAAAATGATTACATCGGGATTTGGTGGTGAAAATGGAAACATAGCAAATTACCTATATAATATTGGAAATTAAAATTGAGATGGTAGTGGTGATAATACACCAAGCAATTATTCCTATCCTGACAATATTGGTAATTTTAATATGATTGCAGAAGTTTTTGGGGTATGATTTATGCTTTTTGCAATGTTTATGATTGGAATTGATTTGGTGCAAAAAATAATTGAATTGTTTTTCTTATTTATTATTTCACCATGAGTAATGGTTATTATGACAATTGACAACGGTAAAGGAGTATTTATCTGAAAAGATATGGTAATTGCAAAATTTCTATAATCGACTGCGAATTTAACAGGATATTTTATTTTTATGACAACAATTCAAACAATTTTAAGCAATAATTTAGCAGGATTAGGTATTGGGGGAATTGAAAAATCATTGTTTGTTATTCTGTTTATGTGCGGTGGCGGATTAGCGGTAATGGCTTTTTAGGATATTGTCGCCAACTTAATTGGTGAAGCAGCCGGTGTTCACGAAGGGATGAGTTCAATGAAATCAACTGTTGCTGGAGGAATAATGGCGATGGGTGCCGGAAAAATAGCGGGAAAAGCATTTGGATTTGCCAAAAGCAAAAGAGCCAAACGGGCATTAATTAATGATAATAGTAATTTTAATATTGAATTAGAAAAAGCTTTTTATACATTAAATATAGATAAAAAATCATCAGATAAAGATATAAAAAGTAGTTTACTATAAATTATCTAAAAAATATCATCCTGATGTTTTAAAAGAACAAGATGCAGAAATAAAATTTAAAAAAAATTAATAAAGCCTATGAAATAATAAAAAAATATAGAGAGCAAACACAATAAAATTAATTATAATTAAAAAAACAATTACAATTTATTTGCGAAAAATATGAATTAATTAATATTTAAAAAAATAAAAAAAATAAAAAGTATTTAGAGAGGAAAGATAAAAATGGATGAAAAAATTACTTAGTTTATTATCAATGTTTTTGTTATCGTTTGGAAGTTCAATTAATTTGATTAGTTGTGAAAATATTGCAAATAACAAGCCGCACTTACAACATAATTCATATAATGAGTTGAAAATTAGTTTAAAAACAAATATTGATTTAGAAAAAAGATATTTGCCCCATCCCGTTTTAATGTAACGGCGAGGTTATAAAGTAACTTTGTTTAATAATTATAAGACAGATACAATCAAAAATTTAACAAATGCTTTTTTAAGTAAAGCAGATATTAATTTAGCAATTAAATTTAAAACAGAATTTAGCATTTTTCAACAACTACAAGTTTATTTAAAAATAGAACAACAAAATTACTGAAAAAAATTATTGAATAATATTTGTGAACAATACCAAGAAAATTTAAAGCCACTTATTTTATTGTTTTATAATTTTGTTGCAAATATTTGAAATAAAACAAATATTAATGAAATTTTAAAGAAAATAGAAATTAAAAATATCATTGATGGTGATAATAATGTCTCGGGACAAACAAATAATCAACAAACTATTTTGCTAAATAAAAAGGTTTTATCTTGTGCGTTTGAAAAAACAATAAATAGTGAATGACAAAAAGTACAATTTACAACCAATAACTTTCTGCATATTTTAATCCATGAATTAGGACATATCTTTTGTTTTTATGATTGAGAAGTATTTAAAATTAATCATATTTTTTATTTAAAACAATTTTTAACGTAGAAAATTAATAACTTAAATAAATTTTCAGAACTAAATAAAGAAAAAGTTTTAAAAATATTTACCAATAGTAATTATGGATTGAGCTATGATGACGAGTTATTGGCAGAAGGATTCGCATATTGGTTATTAACAAAACAAAGTATACAAACAAAAATATGATAATTTTGAAACTAATACTTGACAAGTTATTTACTACAAATAAGAGATAAAAAAAGAAGTGTAAATGATGTTAAACGCAATAATTGGAATGACAGGAACAATTGCTGTAATTAGTTTGTTTGGTTTTTTATGAAAATTTCTTGGTATTAAATTGAAAAAAATGAAAAAACAAATTGAGTTAACGAAATACAAAAAAACTTGTCGAATAATATTATATGTTAGTATAAGTTGTTTTGTGTTATTTTTGTTTGTAATTGGGTTATGGTTTGGATTAATATATCCAACTTTGAAATAAAATGAAAAAATATTAAAATTTTTAATATATATTTTTATAATTGACAATTATTTAACTATGATATATTTTATTCTTAATAAATTCAATATATTTAATTAAAAATTACAATGTGGGGTAATGATTAATTTGATTTGTTATTATGACAATTTATTTTATATATTGAATATTATATAAAATCAAATGCCATATATAATTATTTTTTAAAAAAAGAAAGGAATAAATTTAATGAACAAATAATAACCGGATTTATTGTTGTTAAAAAAGAAATTGATGGTAAAAAATTATTGATTTTATTATTCTTACCCCTGCTATTTTTTATTTTTGGTATTTTAATTATGAATTTTATAAAAATTATTTTATGTTTTATTTCTTAATCAATTATTTAGACAAAAAATAATAATTATAATTAATGAAATAGTTCAAATAATACTTCCTGGTAAATGAAATATTACAAATTTATAATTTCCTAATTTATTTATAAAAAATATTTTTAAAACAGAAAGGAGGTTATAAAATATGTGTTATAATTGCAACAAAAAAATATGTGAACAAATTAAATTGGAATGTGATGGTCATCAATTATAAAATAATGATAAAATAGTTAGTGGTAAAGTAATTAAAATAAAACTTTGTAAAATTTGTTGAAGAATTTTTACAAAGTTTGTAAATGAATTTAATTTATCATTAATAGTTAAACAACTTAACCATTATGGACCGTTATTTCAAAATTACTAATTTTTGTTATTGCAGATTTCATAAATTCAGAAAATTAATTGGCATAATATCGACCACATGGTCATTCACCTGCGTGGTTTTTATATTTTAGTAATACACAAACATATAGGATTCAATTGGGATTTTTGTTTTTATCTAAAGCTTTAAAAAAATTATGATAGTTGTGGCTTACTTTATATCGGTAATTTGTAAATCACTGATTTCTTGTCTCCACAAAATATTTAAAATCTGCTACTTTGGTTGTCATTTGACCACAGGGATTATCATTAGATTTAATATCTGAAATTTTAAAAATATCATTTGTATGAAAATATAAGAAATAAAAATAAATTTTATGTATGATTATTTTTTTAGTTTTAAAAGATATACATCAATCAATTTTAATTCGATATTCTTGTTGATCGTATGTAATAATATATTTATATTTGAATTTTGTTTTTTCATCAATAATTTGATAATTATTTTTAATAATATATTATTTTATTTTTTTAATACAATTATATTGCAACACATGTTATTTTAAAGAGAAATTTAAAAAAGACTTTAATTGGAGCGATTAAAATAAAGGGGATTCGATATCACTTTATTAAGTAACGAAGAGCAAATATTAAGATTACTAGATTTGCAAGATGTTTTTAAATTTGCTAATTTTCCAATAACTTTTTTAAAGTTAGAATTACCATTAAATTTTGGTGAAAAAATTGAATATTTACAAAAACAAATTAATAAAACGCAAATTCGTTATAAAAACAAAGAAATTAGTTTTAATCAATTTGTAAAAATTATAAAACAAATTAAAAATAATATTGCTTTTTTAAAAAAAGAATTAATTAAAATAAACGATGAAATTAAAACTGAAAAATGTTTCTTTATTTTTGTATATGGAAATATTCAAAAAGATTTAAATGAAAAAATATTATTTTTAGAAGATAAATTATATAAAGGAAAAATAATTGTAATACTTTATCTAATTACGAAATAACAAAAATCTTAAAATTAATGTGAAATCCATATGAAAAACCGTTAAATAAAACAGATTTTAATAAAAATAAAGATAATTTAGCAAAATTATTGCAATTTAATTATCTAGATATTAAAAAAAATTATTTTATAGCAAATTATTTATATTATTCAATTAATACTATTTGGGATTACCCTTTATTTATTAATGATTTATGAGGAGCATGTTTATTTTCAAATGAACAAACTATTATTTGAAATATAAATCCTTTAAATTATGATAAAAAAAACAATAAACAGTACCATTCAAACAACCAAAAAAAGACAAGTAATGACAAAATCATATGTTAATACAAATGAAAATAACTATGAATTATAAACATACTACCATTTAATTGATGAGGTTAATGGTGGTAGTGAATTATTAAAAAATGTTAATATTTTATTTTTAAAATATGGAACAAATAAAAAAACATTAATACAAGCACAAACACGATTAATAAAATCACTAAAATAAATAGATATTAAAACTAATCCATTGTGATATCAACAATTTAATTGTTTAAAAGTTTTTATAGCATATAACAATAAGGTCATAATAAAAAAATATGGTCGAGAAATGCCAACAAGCACATTGGCAGCATCACTTCCGTTTATTAACAGTGGGATTTTATATGATAAACAAGTAATGCACTTAGGAACAAATAATATGGGTAATGTTGTATTGTGTGAGATCAATTTAAAATCACTAATAAAAGAAACAACCATAATATGTTTATAATTGGTACATCAAGAATGGGAAAAACATTTATTATGAAAAAATAATAAATAATCATATTAAGATGGGGCAAAAAGTTATTGTTATTGACCCCAAACGAGAATACGAAGAATTATGCAAATATTATGATGGAAATTGAATTGATGCAGGAGATGGCTTATATAAGAAAAATAAGTCCGTTACAAATTTTAGATAATAACTTTTATTATCGGATTATTTTAACAATTGATAAAAATAATAACATTATTGCTGGCAGTTTAGAATTAATACATACCAAAAACAGCGAGTAATGATGTATCTTATCCTTATAAAGAAACTAAATTGGGTTTTTTGTTTACTTTTATAAAAAATAAAGATAATATCTTTAATTTTAATGTAAATACTAATTCATATTTAGAGAATGGAAATATTAAATATTATGAAAAAATGAAATGACAAATTGATATTAATAAATTTTTAAAAGCCTTTTTTACTTATGCTTTGGTGCCAGTATTTCAAAATCGGAGTAATTTTATAGAAAGTTGTTATATTGATAATTTACAATATGATAATGTTTTAATTAACTTTTTTGGTTTAAAATTAGTTAATTTTAGAGATGTTTTAATTGATGAAAAAATACTAATAAAAATCAATTTGAAAAATTATTAAATAGTATGTTTACAGTTTCAAAAAATTTTTATAAGGATTATTTACGAACAATTTTTGATTTAGAAAATAATACTTATAAACAAGGATATAATAAAAAATATGGTTTATTAGCAAATAATGGTTTTAAAATTTATCCAAAATATTTTTATTTTTCTGATAAATATAAATCATTAGATTTTAAAATGTATTCTGCTTATAAAAATTTATTTTATAACAAAAATTATGGGGATGTATTTAATTATAATTTTTCAGTTGCAAATAATTATAATATTAATCAAAATGAGGGTTATGTTTTTGAAGGCAATTTAAAAAAACAAATATGGTTTAAAATATAAGAAAATGGGAGAACAAAAAATAGGTTGTAATGTTTTTGAATTACAAGCCCAAAAAGAAAATGATATGTATCGTTATTATGATTTTAATTTTGGAATTTATAATTGACAAGAAATTAATAATGACGCGGATTATTTCGCGATAGTCAATTATGACAAGCTCAATATAAAAGTTGTAGTTTATATAATTTTTAACGTGTCATATCAGAAATGCGGCAATTTGGATATTTAATAATATCCCTGGTATAAAACAAGTAAACTAATTATCGAGCGGTGTTGGTTAAATTTTTTCAGACAATATATATTTTTTTTAGTCAAACATTTGAAGTATGAAAATTTAGTCCTGCATTGTATAGTACAATAAATAATTTATTCTTATTAATTATCTTTATGAAATTTGTAAGATTAATATAAAAGGGGATAAAAAGTTCTTTTATTCTTTTCAATCTGTAATTTTACCATTATTGATATTAATTGTTGGTGTTTGTGTTTCATCATTCCCATCTCAACGATAAAGACCTTTAAATCTATTATCTTTAATATAATTTTCTATTCTCATATAATATCTACTATCATGTTTAAATTTTTTAGTTCTCATTCATTACTATATAATTGTTTTCAAATAACAAAATAATATTTATTATCAAAATTATTTTTAAGTCAATCATAGTCATTAACTATTTTTTTCAATTACTATTTTCTGGCGGTTTTTCTGTTTTATTGCTACCCTCGTTTTCATTGTTATTTGGTTTTTTACAACTAATTAATGTTGTTTTACTTGTTGCTGTTAATCCAATTGTTACTAAAATACTAAGTAATTTTTTCATATATTTATTTTCCTTTTTTTATTAAATCCTATTGACATTATATATATACAAACATTTTTAAATATATTTTAGAAACGATACTTTACTTATTATTGTGTGATTGTTTAAAAAAGTTTGAAGTTTTATTTTAATTTTGTAGAAAACTCTTGATATTTTAATAAAACCTTGATTTTATTGGTTTTTTAATAAAATGTATTTTTTGTAAATTGCTATATTTTATAAGGATTTTTGACTTTATCAAGAGTTTTCTACAAAATTAAAGAAGTTTTATAAAAATTAATTTAAATGATCTAACTATACTATATTATTTTTTTAAAAAAATGAGGTTAATTAATGAAATATATTATTAATGATTCTAATTTAAGCGATTTACAAGCAAAATTGCAAAATTTTTTAATTAAAAATTGTCAAAATAAATATTATAAAAGAATAAAAAAATATTTGTACATATTAATTTATGTAAGGAATTTTTTATTTAAACTAAGTTGTTATTAAAAGATTTGATTAAAAAATATTTTAAAAATAAATTTTCAACTTTTTATTATTGAGCAAAGAAAATTTTACTTGCATATACAAATAATAATTTTTGAAGATTTATTATTAAAATCAACAGTTCCTAATAATATTAATTATCAATATAGTAATGATGTTCGTAAAAATATCTGTGATTTATATTTTGAATATTGTGATAAATACGCCGAGGGATTTTTTTCTTTGTATTATAATTTAAAAAAAGGAATTTATGGTTAAGATTTAAAAAATAAATCACCAAAAAATTTAAAAACATTTTTCCGTTGACTTAAAAAAGATAAGCGTTGATTAAAAATAAAAAATAAAATTAAAGAAATTAAAAGACAACATCCAAGATATGAAGTTAAAGAACTATGATTACTACAAATGTATGCTCTAAATATTTTATGCCAAGTAAATTTCCGGTTGATAAAAAGTATTATGTTTGTGATTTTATTGACGAAAGAATCAGAGGGGTACTCGGTTATATTTATGATAAATTATGCACTGAGAATGCTATTGATGCCGTTAAAAGAGCGGTCAGTGGTTTTAAAATTTTTTTTGGTATTAAAATAACACGAATTAGAACTGATAACAGTTCTGAATTTATTAATAGTCATCGGAATAATCAAAAAAGTACTGTTAAAGAAACTAATTTTACTCAATTTTTAACAGATAAAAATATTTTACATCAAACAACACCTGTTCGTTATCTGTGGTCAAACGGAAAAATTGAAAGATTTCATCAAAATTATAATAAGTTATTTGTATTTGATGAAAAAATATTGGATGAAATTGATTTACAAAATAAATTAAATGATTACTATTATTTTTATAATTTTGAAAGAGTACATAAATCTTTAAACTTTCAGACACCAGTTGAATTTTTAACTAATTTAACTAAATAATTTTAAATTTATAAAGTTTTATTTAAACTATTTTTTAGTGTGTCAATTTTATAATTTTTATTTATATATGTATCATTTTTAATAATGTTTTTATATTTTAAATTATATATTTTATTATTTTTTCTTGTTTTCTTGCAATCTCAAAAATGTGTGTGGTATAATAAAAAATTAATATTAATAAACATTATTCAAAAACTTACAAAATTGCTGTTGCAAAAATGATGAAAAAATATCGACAAAAATATGGAACTGGTATTTATGAGTTTGATAATTTAACACTGGCTGTTTTTTCCAGATATAAAAAGAAAGTAATTAAACATAAAATTAAAACTTTAATTAATTTGAATAAATAATTTAATAATTTTTGTCCTAAAAACAAAAAAATTAAGAATTATAAACGTTATGAAATATCTGAATTAGGACATTTACAACATGATATTAAAATTATGACACCAAATATGACTGGTTTTAAACGTAATTTATATTTTTATGCTTTTATTGATGAAAAATCACGTTTTGGTCTTGCTTATTTATCTGAAAATAAATCACAGTAATCGGCAATTGGTATTTTTAATTCAGGCTTATGATGATTTTTTAAAAAATAAAATTATAATAAAAAGAATTAGAACCGATAATAATCCTGAATATGTTTATAGTTATAATCCAGAGTATAAATATCATAAAAGTTAGTTTACAAAAGTATTACATCAAAAAGGCGTTATTCATCAAACAACGCCGATTCGTTCCCATCAATTAAACGGGAAAATTGAAATATTTAATCAAAACTGAAATAAATTTTTTGAATATCTTCTTCGTTATCCTAAAAATATTAATGAATTACGAAAATTAATTAATATTTTTTAGATTATTACAACAACGTTAGACGACATAAAAGCATAAATTTTTTAACACCGTCCGAATCTGTGTTAAATTTTTTAAAAGACTAACTGGTCTAAAATGTATATAGTAATATAGTGCATCACACAAGCACTAATTGTTCCTATGCTAGCTAAAGTTACTGCACTTAAGATATTTAAAACTTTTTTCATATATGTTATTTACTTTTTAAATAATTTATAGCGGGTGTGAGATGTTTTTCAATATAACATAAAAAAAGGTTTTAACCTTTTTTTTTAACCTGGCACTGCCCTATTTTTACTTTGCAGCTATTTTCGGCGTAATAGTGCTTAACTTCCGTGTTCGGGATGGGAACGGGTGTGTCAACTATGCCATAAGCACCAGATTATATCTGAGGGAAATTATCCACTCAAAACTAGATAATAAACTGTCTAAAATTTATAAATAATCTATTGCTTTTTTTGAAGTCCTCGACCTATTAGTATTGGTTAGCTAAACACGTCGCCGTGCTTACACATCCAACCTATCAACCTTGTCGTCTTAAAGGGGTCTTACTCCATAAAGGATGGGAAATCTCATCTTAAAGTATGCTTCTCGCTTAGATGCTTTCAGCGATTATCATTTCCATACATAGCTACCCAGCTATGCCACTGGCGTGACAACTGGAGCACCAGAGGTATGTCCATCCCGGTCCTCTCGTACTAGGGACAGATCTTTTCAAATTTCCTGCGCCCACAACAGATAGGGACCAAACTGTCTCACGACGTTCTGAACCCAGCTCGCGTACCGCTTTAATGGGCGAACAGCCCAACCCTTGGAACCAACTTCAGCTCCAGGATGCGATGAGCCGACATCGAGGTGCCAAACCTCCCCGTCGATGTGAACTCTTGGGGGAGATCAGCCTGTTATCCCCAGGGTAACTTTTATCCGTTGAGCGACGGCCCTTCCACGCGGGACCGCCGGATCACTAAGCCCAGCTTTCGCTCCTGTTCGACTTGTAAGTCTCACAGTCAAGCACCCTTTTACCTTTGCGCTCTATGTATGATTTCCGACCATACTGAGGGTACCTTTGGGCGCCTCCGTTACATTTTAGGAGGCGACCGCCCCAGTCAAACTACCCACCTGACACTGTCTCTGATCTGGCTTACAGATCTAGGTTAGGATTCCGACATAACAAGGGTGGTATTCCAATGATGACTCCACAACAACTAGCGTTACTGCTTCAAAGTCTCCCACCTATCCTATACATGCTATATCAAAACCCAATATCAAGCTATAGTAAAGCTCCATGGGGTCTTTCCGTCTAGTTGCGGGTAACCTGCATCTT
Source organism: Spiroplasma endosymbiont of Antitype chi (assembly GCA_964019725.1). GTDB lineage: Bacteria > Bacillota_I > Bacilli_A > Mycoplasmatales > Mycoplasmataceae > Spiroplasma. Next base: position 2,083,676 of record OZ026467.1, read on the forward strand.
CACAGGTACTAAAATTTCACCGAGTCTGCAGCTGAGACAGCGAAGGGATCATTACGCCTTTCGTGCGGGTCAGAACTTACCTGACAAGGAATTTCGCTACCTTAGGACCGTTATAGTTACGGCCGCCGTTCACTGGGGCTTCGGTTCAAAGCTTTGCTAATGCTAACTAATCCCCTTAACCTTCCAGCACTGGGCAGGCGTCGCCCCCTATACGTCGTCTTACGACTTTGCAGAGAGCTGTGTTTTTGCTAAACAGTTGCCCCTTCCTCTTCACTGCGGCTCATATTACTATGAGCACCCCTTATCGCTAACTTACGGGGTTATTTTGCAGAGTTCCTTAGCTACAGTTATCTCGCTTGCCTTAGGATTCTCTCCTTGACCACGTGTGTTCGTTCTAGGTACGGGCACCATATAAATGGTACTAGAAGATTTTCTTGGAAGCATGGAGTCATATACTTCGCTAATAGGCGAACTGTTCGCTCCCCATAACACTTCAAGGTTATGCAAGGCGGATTTGCCAACCTTACCCTCTTTGTGCTTAGCCCGGAATCCAATAACCGGGATATACTATCCTACTCCGTCACTCCATCGCTCTATATGGTGGTACAGGAATATCAACCTGTTGTCCATCGACTACGCCTTTCGGCCTCGCCTTAGGTCCTGACTAACCCTGGGCGGACGAACCTTGCCCAGGAAACCTTGGTCAAACGGCATGAGGGATTCTCACCCTCAAACGTTACTCATGCCGGCATTCTCACTTCTAACTAGTCCAGCAGTCCTCACGGTCTGCCTTCATCCCTGTTAGAACGCTCCCCTACCGCCCTGTATATAAATACAAAACCCATAGCTTCGGTATTATGCTTAGCCCCGGTACATTTTCGGCGCAAAGTTACTCGACTAGTGAGCTGTTACGCACTCTTTAAAGGGTGGCTGCTTCTAAGCCAACCTCCTAGCTGTCTAAGCGACTTCACATCCTTACACACTTAGCATAAATTTTGGGACCTTAGCTGATGATCTGGGCTGTTTCCCTTACGTGCATGGACCTTATCACCCATGTACTGACTGCCGAGTATACAAAATTGGCATTCGGAGTTTAATTGCATTCAGTACCCCTAGGTGGGGCCATCATACATTTAGTGCTCTACCTCCAACTTGCTAACCTCGACGCTAGCCCTAAAGCTATATCGGGGAGAACCAGCTATCTCCAGGTTCGATTGGAATTTCACCTCTAGCCACAAGTCATCCGCGGTCTTTTCAACGAACGTCGGTTCGGTCTTCCATTAAGTTTTACCTCAACTTCAACCTGCTCATGGCTAGATCACCTGGTTTCGGGTCTATGACAACATACTAAACGCCCTATTAAGGCTCGCTTTCACTACGGCTCCGTATTTTCTACTTAACCTTGCATGCCATCATAACTCGCCGGCTCATTCTACAAAAGGCACGCCGTCACCCATTAACGGGCTCCGACTTCTTGTAGGCATATGGTTTCAGGTACTTTTTCACTCCCCTCCCGGGGTGCTTTTCACCTTTCCCTCACGGTACTGGTTCACTATCGGTGAATAGGTAGTATTTAGCCTTACGCGGTGGTCCGCGTTGATTCCGACAAGATTACACGTGTCTCGCCGTACTCAGGATACCATTTCGAGTCTTATTTATTTCGTATACGGGGCTATCACCCTCTGTGGCATAGTTTCCCAACTATTTCTACTATAAACAAGTTTTATAACTCTACTATTATGGTCCTACAACCCCAGATAAATCTGGTTTGGGCTGTTCCCTGTTCGCTCGCCGCTACTAAGAGAATCGCTTTTGCTTTATTTTCCTCTAGGTACTAAGATGTTTCAATTCCCTAGGTATACCTTCACTATAACTATTTATTCATTATAGGATGATGAGAGATTAATCTCATCGGGTTTCCCCATTCGGAAATATCCGGATCAAAGCTTACTTCCAGCTCCCCGAACCTTATCGCAGGTAGTCGCGTCCTTCATCGTCTCCTATTCCCAAGGCATTCACCATACGCCCTTTGTAACTTCAAAGTTTTATAAATTATTTGACCTGATTTTAAATCAGTTTTTTGAGAATTATTTACAAACATAACTGTGAAATTTTAGTTATTTTTAAAAAATAACAGAAATTTTGAATTATTGTTATTTTAATCAATTGATTAAAATAAATAGATGTCTATTATCCAGTTTTCAAAGAACAATTTCAATAACATTTACTTGTTATTGTCAGAGAAACTAATCTCTGAAAACTAAACATAACTTTCATTAAAACTAGTTAATTACTATAAAGTATTAACTCCATAGAAAGGAGGTGATCCATCCGCACGTTCTCGTACGGATACCTTGTTACGACTTCACCCTAATCATTAATCCTACCTTGGGCGGCTTCCTCCTTGCGGTTAGAATACCGACTTCTGGTATTATCAACTCTCATGGTGTGACGGGCGGTGTGTACAAGACCCGAGAACGTATTCACCGCGACATTGCTGATTCGCGATTACTAGCGATTCCGGCTTCATGAGGGCGAGTTGCAGCCCTCAATCCGAACTGAGATCGGCTTTTTAAGATTAACTCCCTCTTGCGAGATTGTAACTGTTTGTACCGACCATTGTAGCACGTGTGTAGCCCAAGACATAAGGGGCATGCTGATTTGACGTCATCCCCGCCTTCCTCTAGCTTACACTAGCAGTCCCGTTAGAGTATCTCAACTTAATGTAGTAACTAACGGTAAGGGTTGCGCTCGTTACTGGACTTAACCAAACACCTCACGGCACGAGCTGACGACAACCATGCACCACCTGTCTCAATGTTAACCTCTACTGTATTTCTACAGCTTTGCACCGGATGTCAAGCCTTGGTAAGGTTTTTCGCGTTGCTTCGAATTAAACCACATGCTCCACCGCTTGTGCGGGTCCCCGTCAATTCCTTTGAGTTTCACTCTTGCGAGCATACTACTCAGGCGGAGTACTTAATGCGTTAGCTGCAGCACCGAACTTAGTCCGACACTTAGTACTCATTGTTTACGGCGTAGACTACTAGGGTATCTAATCCTATTTGCTCCCTACGCTTTCGTGCCTAAACGTCAGTGATAGGCTAGTCGACCGCCTTCGCCACTGGTGTTCCTCCATATATCTACGCATTTCACCGCTACACATGGAATTCCATCGACTTCTCCTATACTCTAGATTAACAGTTTTTAAGGCGAACTGGAGTTGAGCTCCAGGATTTGACCCCAAACTTGTTAAACCGTCTGCGCACGCTTTACGCCCAATAAATCCGGATAACGCTTGCCACCTATGTATTACCGCGGCTGCTGGCACATAGTTAGCCGTGGCTTTCTGGTAAGATACCGTCAAATAAGTATCATTTCCTATACTTACTATTCTTCCCTTACAACAGACTTTTACAATCCTAAGACCGTCTTCAGTCACGCGGCATTGCTCCATCAGGCTTTCGCCCATTGTGAAAAATTCCCTACTGCTGCCTCCCGTAGGAGTTCGGGCCGTGTCTCAGTCCCGATGTGGCCGATCAACCTCTCAGTTCGGCTACGTATCATTGTCTTGGTAGGCCATTACCCTACCAACTAACTAATACGCCGCATCCTCATTCATTAGTGGTCCAGACGGACCTTTTAACATTATCTGATGCCAGAAAATGTCTTATGCGGTATTAGCAGTCGTTTCCAACTGTTATCCCCCGCTAATGTGTAGATTAGATACGTGTTACTCACCCGTTCGCTACTGGGTGCGAGCACCCCGTTCAACTTGCATGTATTAGGCATGCCGCCAGCGTTCATCCTGAGCCAGGATCAAACTCTCATTAAAAAAATATCGTTTTTGTTCCTAGCTTTAATGACGGATATTCATTGATTAAATGATTATTTTTTTTTGTTATGTTTAGTTTTCAAAGATCGTTTTTGTGTCAGAAAAACACCTCTTAAATTATACAAAATTATGAGTTTGTTGTCAATAACTTTTGACTTTTTTTCATATTTTTAGTATTTTTTTTGATAATGTAAATAAGTATTTTATTTACAATTAAGTAATAAATTACTATTAACTGACACATTTATAAGTATATAAAATAATAATTTTTTTGCAAGTGTTTTTAGCAAAAATATTATTTTTTTTTTATAAAAACATAATTACGATAGTATTATAAAAGCTTAGGTTTTATAAAAAATATAAATAAAATAATTAGATAACTTTTTAAAATGTTGATTTATCATTGTTTTAGAAATATAGGTAGCATGTAAAAAATAAGGGTTTTTGTTTTTAAATATTATTTAGTTTAATTAATATAAATTAAGGATATTTTTTTATTGTTTTTATAAAACCCTTATTTTTTACATGCAAACTTTTTATTTTAAAAAATCAGCCCCTTTTTGAATTTCAACTTTTGATAGGCCGGGATAATCTCATTGCCGCATAATTTCATAACAAACAATCCCAACTGTATTAGCAACATTTAAACTACGAACTTTTTCTGACATTGGAATACGAAAAGTTCGTGATAAATGTTCTTTCAAAATTGTTTTTGGAATACCGGTTGATTCGCGCCCAAATAAAATAAAAAATTTTTCTTTTTTTGTAAAATCAATTGCACTATGTGTTTGTTGTGCATAACGAGTTGCGCAATATAATTTAAGATTTAGATTTAATTGTGAAAAATGATTTCAATCATTATATGTTTCATATTCAGCAAAATCAACATAATTTGCACTACTGCGAGAAATAAATCGTTCATCAAAAATAAATCCAAATGGTTCAATTAAATGTAACTTAGCATTAATTGCAACACAAGTTCGCATAATGGCTCCAACATTTTGCGCAATTTCTGGTTCAAATAAAATAATGTTAATTTTTTTTGTTGTCTTCATTTTTTCGATAGCTTTAAAAAAGCTTAGGTTTTATAAAAAATATAAATAAAATAATTAGATAACTTTTTAAAAGGTTTATTTATTAGTGTTTTAGAAATTTATTTAAAATAAATAATAATTTTTATACCAAAACCTAAGCTTTTTTATTACCGCCATCTTTCCCTCCTAATCATCATTTTTTAAAAATTTGAAAAGCATTTGAACGATGCGAATACTTATTTTTCTCTTCTACATTTAATTCGGCATAAGTTTGACCAATTTCTGGTAAGAAAAAAATTGCATCATAACCAAAAACATTATTACCAACTGGTTTTTCAGTAATAAGACCTTTTGTTATTCCTCGAAAATAATTTGTTTCGTTTGTACTTGGATTAATATAACATAAAACACAAACTGCTTGTGCATCGCGTTCTTCTAGCAAAAGACATTTTTCAATTAATAAATTATTAATAATAATATTATTAATTGGTTCTGCTCAACGGCGAGTATTAACACCGGGAAAATTTCCTAAACCAATAATTTCTAATCCAGAATCATTCGATAATACTGGCTTATTTAACATTTTAAATAAATAATCAGCTTTTAAAAATGAATTTTCTTCAAAGGATGTTCCTGTTTCGGGAATTTCAGGCACAGGTATTGTTAAATCTAATAATGATTTAACAATTATATTAATACCTTAAAACATTTCTTTAAATTCTCGTACTTTGTTCTTATTACTAGTGGCAATCCAAATTTCATTCATTTTTTATTTCCCCATTTTTCTTAACTATATATATTGTATAATAAAATTAATAATATACAATAGACAGAATAGGGGCCAAAAATATGATGAAATACCAAATTAAAACAAAATTAAATTTAGGTATTACTAACCAAAATTATAAAAGTATTGATAATCTTTTTATCCGTTATAGTAATTCTTTTACTGATTTATTCATTGATCATAAAAATGAAATTTTTGTTTTAGAACAAATTAAAAATGCATATTTAACATTACCAATTGTAGATTATGGCTATGATGGCGATAATTTCTTTTTGGTTACACCATACTACCCAACTTTACAATCACTTAGTGCGGTTAAAATTACAAACCAAGTCTTAAAAAAAGTTGCTACAATAATTAAAAAATTATGAGAAACTAAAATTAATCCAAATAATCAAATTAAAAAATTTAATCCTGAGCAATTTTTAATAACATTAAAAACAGCAATTTGTAAACAATTAGTAAATTTAGATCCATACGAAAAGAATCTTGATTATTTAAAATTGCAACCAACAGAACTTTTTTTATGCCATAATGACTTAAATAGTGGCAATTTAGTTTTTTTAAACCAAAAGCTTTATTTAATTGATTTTGAATATGCTATGCTAAATGATAAATTTTTTGATATTGCTTCATTTGCTTCTGAAACATTAACAACAAAAGATCAGCAAACTTATTGATTTAATCTTTTTAATTTAACATCACAACAACAAGAAAAAGTACTATCATTAATTTATTACCAAAACATTCTATGAATTTACTGAGCCAATTACATGTATGAACAAACAAAACAAAAAATTTTCTTAAAAATTATTGATTTAAAATTAACTAATTTACAAAAAAATAATTAAGATTATTTATTTGTTACTGACGAATCAAATGGTTAATTATTGAAAAGTTCGCCCAATTTATTAAGTACTAATAAAAATTATTTACTATTTTTTTAAATATATTTTTTTCTTTACGATTTGAATATCATATATTTTATTTTATAACATCTTGTATATATTATTAATATTAATTATATATTTTATTATGGATTTTAGCTTTCTTAAGTAATGAACGAAAACTTTCTATAACAATATTATCGGCACAGCGGTATTTTTTCCCCATTGAAATTATAATGCCGTTAGATAAACATTTATCGAGATAAATAGCGGGTGTGTATTGATATCCGTGGTATGAATGAATTATTATTCCATTCAGATTTTTTTTATTAATTTTATTTTATTAATTGTATCATTTAAATTATCTATTACTAATTTACTGTCATTATATTTAGATAACTTTACATCAACTATTTCTTTAGTATATCCATCAATAATTGTTGATTGATAATATTTCTCTCTTTTTCAAATTAAATATGTTACATCATTATACAGCACTGAAAACCTTGTTTTTATATCATTGAATTTACGATTAATTAAATCAGGATATTGCAATAAACTTTTTTTCTTTATTCTGTTTATATTTCATTTTTTTTTCTCATTTTTCTTACATATTAAGGTTTTATTTGATTATTATGCATAATCCTTAAAACTTTTTTGGAATTATATTTTATATCATAATTTTCCTTCGAATATTTAGTAATTCTTCGATATCCAAATTGTTTTAAATTTTCTTCATAGACTTTTACAATATAATTTATTGCTTTTTTATCTTTTTTGCTACTGTAATAATTTTTATATTTATCTCAATAACTACGTTTTAACCCCGTTACTTCTAATAATAATTTTATTGAATATTCATGACAATTTTGTTTAATAAAAAGGACGATTATTAATTTGCTTAATTGTAAAAGTCATGGAGCTTTTTTAATAATTTATACCTTGTTTTATAATATTATAAATCTTTTTTGACAAAATAGATTTAAGGTCCTTTAGAATTGTTTAATTTTCTTTTTTTATGATTTGCTCATCAAGATTATACTTTATTTGCATTTATATTATATTTTTTTGCTACTATTCAACAATTTTTATGTTTAATTTCCTAAATGATTTTTGTTCTAAATTCTGATGTATATTTGTTATATTTTTGACTTTTTCTTGCAACATAAAAATTCACCATGTTTAAAAGTTTAGCAAAGTTTTTTTTACTTAACTTACTTTTTGGGGCGCACTCTTTTGTTTTCTTTTTTATTAATAACTTTTGACTCTGATTGTTTATTGCATTTTTTTATTTGAAAATATCCACGAATATTACGCATTCATACAGTCATAAATGTACCAACAAAAATAGCAATTAAGAGAAAAAGAAATGATATTAAGCAACGATATAAAATCTTATCTCACCCTCATCAATATGCAGTTAAATAAATTCCATATAACACCCAAGATAATGCAATATTATAGGCGAACTGGTCGGATTGATGAAAATGAAAATAAAACCCTAAACAAGTCAATAAAAAAACACTAAAAACCATTATTAAACCAAAAACAATTCCAATGCCAACATCATAATGGTAGGTAAAACTTAAGTCGGGCGAATTTAAAAAAAACAATAATAAAAATGGTAATACTGCTTCAATAATTAAAAATATAAAACTTTTTCAAAATACTGTGCGTGAAGCATGAAATTCTAAATCATGTTGCATTTCTGGCGGTAAATGTTCCCAATTACTATTAAAATCTTTTTTATTATCATTTTTAATGACTTTCATAACAATCACTAACTCCTCTTTTACTCCTTGACTTTTTATTTTAAAATAAAAAAATTGTTACACTAACAACTAATATTATGGAGCAGGTGAAGGGAATCGAACCCTCACAGTCAGCTTGGAAGGCTGAAGTTCTACCATTAAACTACACCTGCATTTTAATTTTAAATTTTATCTTAAACTACAGTAATATATATACCACCATCTTAACATAATGTCAATTTTTTTTTAAATAAAATAAATGGTACCCAAGACCGGACTTGAACCGGTACAGTTGTAAAACCGACGGATTTTAAGTCCGTTGCGTCTACCTATTCCGCCACTCGGGCATATATTTTTTATAAATGGTCTCCTGTAAAGGACTTGAACCTTTGACCCACTGGTTAAAAGCCAGTTGCTCTACCGACTGAGCTAACAGGAGAAAATGGCTGGGCTAGCTGGATTTGAACCAGCGCATGAAGGAGTCAAAGTCCTTTGCCTTACCGCTTGGCTATAGCCCAAAATATAAATAAAAATGGTGGAGGGGGAGGGATTCGAACCCCCGAACCCGAAGGAGCTGAGTTACAGTCAGATGTGTTTGGCCACTTCACTACCCCTCCGAAGAATGGTGCTGGCTAGAAGAATCGAACTCCCAACCTACTGATTACAAGTCAGTTGCTCTACCTATTGAGCTAAGCCAGCGGGAATCATTAAAATGGTATCGGGTGTAAAGAACTTGAACCACTGACCACCCGCTTGTAAGGCGGGTGCTATACCGATCGAGCTAACACACAATGACACAATGTAAGTATTGTGTTGAAACCTTTTTAATTTTATATAAAACAATAATTTTTGTCAATTAAAATATTATTAATTTTATTTTTTAATGAGATTATATTATCTAAAATAACTAATAAAAATGGATTTTAATGTTAAAATCCATTTTTAAACTCTTATTAATAACGGCGTTGAATATGGTCAGATGCTTTATATTGTGGAATGTTAATCATATAACCATCTTCAATGCGTCATAATCCTTTAATTACTTTTGTAATTAGATAAATCATAAAAATTGTTCCAATTAATGTTGCAGTAAAGTTTAAAATATTGGCGAAAATTGATAGTCCATTTTGTCCTTTTTGGAATATACGGCCAAATGCTTCAATTAGTTTTAATAACGCCGTAATAATTTGGATCACTAACATTATTGTTACTAAAATAGTATAAACAGTTGAAACGAAACGTAATCATTTTCCATAAGAGGTTTTAGCCATCATATTAGCAACAACTTTATTATTATAAAATCCAGGGACAAAAATCAAACTTAAAACACTAAAGGCAGATAAAAATCCCATCATAATGGCAAAATTTTGTTTTGAGTCTCCAACTCAAGTTTTATCTGTTGCCTTATTATAAAAAATCATAATTGCAAAAATACTAGCAAGAGCTGATACTAATCAAGCAGTCCCTAAATAACGGACAATAACAACGCGAGCATTTTTTGTTGCTTTAACATCAGTATCTGGTAATCATGTTAATGCAAATGGTGCAAAAAAACCACCAATTGATAACGATAATACCGCTAAACTTCATTTGTTTGCACATAATTCGGAGTCATTACTGATAATTGCATAACGAATCAATCCAATATTAAAAATTATTGTTGTAAAAAATGAAAAAATCACTACTAGTAAAAGTACAACTTTAACACTTGTTAAATCAGCATATGAATTCATTAATCAATTATTTGCGGCGTTGATATCGCCAGGAAAAGTCCCGTTGTTATATCGGCTTAAATAATAAAAGTAAGATCCTCCTGCTATTGCCATTACCACAATACCCACAATACTTGATAATATAATTCAAAATCTAGTAAAACCAAAATTTTTTGTCATCATTTGTATAATCACTATTCCTTTCTATAATTACATAATTAATTATATGATTGTTTTAATATGATTACAAGATATTTTTTATTCTTTTTTAAAAATAAAACTCGGTTTTTTCCTTTATTTTATGGTAAATTTATTAAGTGAGGTGAAATTAAAAAAATGAAAGCATTTGATTATGAAGATATTCAATTAATTCCAGAATTATGTGTTGTTAATTCTCGAAAAGAATGTGACACAACCGTTAAATTAGGAAAACATACTTTTAATTTACCTGTCGTACCTTCAAATATGGCAACAGTGGTGAATGAAAAATTATGTGAAAAATTAGCAGAAAAAAATTATTTTTACATTATGCATCGTTTTAAATTAGACCAAGTTAAGTTTATTAAAGATATGAAAAGTAAAAACTTGATTACATCAATTTCAGTTGGTGTTAAACCAGATGATTTTGCGCTAATTGAAACATTAAAAAAAGAACAATTAGTACCTGACTATATCACAATAGATATTGCTCACAGTCATGCTTTTAGTGTAAAAAAAATGATTGAACATATTCGCAGCCATTTAGATCATGAAACATTTATTATTGCGGGTAATGCCGGGACACCAAAAGCTGTTCGTGATTTAGAACAATGGGGCGCTGATGCAACAAAAGTTGGCATTGGACCCGGAAAAGTATGTATTACTAAATTAAAGACTGGTTTTGGCAATGGTGGATGACAATTATCAGCTGTTAAATGATGCAGTAAAGGTAGTTCAAAACCAATTATTGCAGATGGCGGATTGCGAGTTAATGGTGATATTGCTAAATCAATTAGAATGGGTGCAACAATATGCATGATTGGTAGTTTATTTGCTGCTCACCAAGAATCACCCGGAAAACAAGTTGAAAATAATGGTATTAAATATAAAGAATATTTTGGATCAGCAAGTGAATATAATAAAGGTGAAAAACGTTATGTTGAAGGTAAAAAAGAGTTAATTGAAATTCGTGGCAGCATTTTCGAAACATTACGTGAAATGACAGAAGATTTACAATCATCAATTTCATATGCTGGTGGTAAAAATCTTTCGGCCATTAAAAAAGTTGATTATGTAATTTTAAAAGATAGTAATTTTTAAAAAAATCCCATTTAAAATGGGATTTTTTTAACGAAAACTACGTGATTTTTCTTGTTTATAAATTCTTTTTTCTTTTTTGCTCATCCAATGTTCGCGTTTTCGGGCTTCTTTTCTTTTAACCGAAGAAACCTTGTTAAATCTTTTTAAAGCTTTTTCTAGCGGTTCTCCTGCTTTAACAACAACAGTAGCCATAATATTTCAACTCCTAAAACTATATTAAAACTATATTAAAACTATATAAATTAACAATATGATCTTATCACAATTTTTTTAACAAAACAAAATTTTCTGATTTTATGTATGCATAAAATTAAAATATGGTCGCATGTAAAAAATAAGGATTTTAAGAAAATAGATAGAAATTGAATAAAAATAATAAACCATTTACTAAAGTGGTTTTTTTATTTGTAAAACCAAAATTATTAATTAATTCAGAGAAATGACGGCATCTTAAATTCTTAAAATAGAAACCTTTTATTACAACTTTTTGATACCCTCTTTAAGTTATTTACACATTTATTAAATATCTTAGAAATCTTTAAAAAGTGTACCTTTTTTCTCCTAATTTAAGGTGTTGTCCTTTCTCTGTTTCAGTTAATTAATTTGCTAATAAAAAAACTTAATAAAAAGTAAGGAATAAGTAATGAAAATTAATAAGCGACAAAAAATATGTGATATTAATAATTGCTATAAAGCAATATCATTCATTACCGAAGAATTTTTATCAAATAAATTTTTATGAACTTGTGAAAAAAATAAAGATTTATTAAATCATACAAAAGATAAAAAACAAAAGAGGTTTTATAAACGCTTATAAAATTCAAAAATTATCTTTGATTATGAAACTGGTTCTTTAAAACTTTGATTTTATAAAACAACTTAATGCATAGTGGAGCGGTTATTTTAAATAACTAAGCGTTTTTATTCCACATGAGGCGGTCTATCCCGGCGGTAATCAGTCCGGAAATAATAGACGCTTTAACAAGCGATGGTCGTGATAAGTGCAAGGTCAACATCGAACGACAATAAATATTGAGATGGCCACTTTATAAATAAATTTGCGATAGATATTACTTCTTAGAAGTGACGGCGGTTTAATAAAAACAACAAAGTCAGCGCTGGGCTCTTCAAGGTGCGAGTGAATTTATTTTAAAAACTGAACGCTTTGACCTGAAATGGTGCGGATGAAGAGAGATAATTCTCTGGCGTAAAGAATAAAAAAACAACTGTGGATCATTAAACAAAAAATTAGAATAATTAATAAAATAATTTAACGGAAGGATATATATGAGAAATAAAAAGTTAAATAAATACATAATTAATAAATTAAATCAATTAATGCTTAGAAGTTATCCAGTACCATTTGAAGATATTACAGATGAAAATTGAACATTAAATACTAAAAATAATTAGGAGAAATAAATTATGAATAAAAGATATTTATTAGTAATGAAAAGTAAATATGGTGATTTCAAAACACACTTCTTTTATACATTAGAAGAAGCAAAAATTAATGCTAATGTTGAAAATAAAAATGGTTGATTACCAACTATCATTGATTTAGAAAATACAAATATTAAATGACAAGGAGTTGAATAATATGTGAAAAGATGAAGATGGCAAAATTTATACAGAAGAAGATTTATTTAATATAACACTTGAAGAATGTCATTCAAAAGAAAGTGCTTATGAATATATTCATAATTTAATTAATGAAATGGGATTAGAGGAAATTTAATTATGGAAGATTTAAAGTTAAATAATGAAGTTAAAAATATTACTTATCCGTTTTATTTAAAAGGAAATGATTTTAAAGAATTAAGTTTAAAAGCATTAACAATTAAAAAATGAATTGATGAAAATGGACAAGAATTAGCGGAATTTATATATCGACAACAAGCTTGATTAATAAATGGGGAATATAAATCACAATCACTAAAAGATTTAAAATTAGTAGTTTCAAAAATTGATTATATTTTTAGAGAACCATTAGAATTAATAAAAAATTTTAAAGATGAATTAAATTTTATTAGAAAAGATATTTTGAATTTAGAAAATAATATTAAGAGTAATCATTATTCTTTAAAAAATAGTGTAATTAATATTAAATTTCAAAAACAAAATGAAATTATTGAAACCCATAAAAAAGAACAATTTTTAGAAATTAAAAGTGTGGCAAAACAAGAACAAGAATTAAAAATTATTACTAGTAATTTTCGTAAAGATAAATTATTAATTAAATATATTGAAGTTATTGGTATTAATGATGATTTTTTACAAAATGCCAATAAATTAGAACTTATTAATTTAATTAAAAATTATTTAATTGTTGATGAACAAATTGTTAAAAAAGAAATTAAAGACCAATGAGATAGTGATAAAGATATTAATTTAATAGGCGTTAAAGGTATTAATTTTAAAATTAATAAAGGAGAAAAATAATATGGCAAATATAGTTGATTTTTTAAGAACAGATAAAGCAACAGAATGAATTAAAAGTAAATTTTCAAATGAAAATGAAATTGCAAGATTTAAAAGTAATATAGTTGCAATATCAAATAGTAATGAATTATTACAAAAGGCAGATCCAAAAACTATAATGACTGCTTGTTATCAAGGAGTATTATTAAACTTACCAATGGAAAAACAATTTGGTTATGCTTATGTCGTTCCATATAATACTAAAATAATAAGAATTATTAATGGTCGCGAAATACAAGAATGAATTAACCAAGCCCAATTTCAAATGGGTTATAAAGGTTATATTCAATTATCCCAAAGAAGTGGTCAATATTTAGATATGTCAGTATCAAATGTTAGAACTAATGAATTAGTAAATTATGATAGATTAAAAGGTACTACTTTTAATTGAATACAAGATGAAGATGAAAGAGAAAAATTACCAATTATAGGTTATGTAGCATATTTTAAAATGGTTAATGGTTTTGAAAAAACACTATATATATATGACCAAAGAACAAGTGGGAAATCATTTTATGAAATATTCTAAAACTTATGCTAAAAATAAATCATTTTATATTGCTAGTTTTGATGAAATGGCATTAAAAACAGTATTAACTAGTTTATTACGAAAATGAGGTATTATGTCAGTTGAATTACAACAAGCATATAAATCAGATCAAGCAGTTATTACAACTAATGATGAAAAGATTTATATTGATAATGATATTACTGTCGCCAAAAATAAGGGGCAGATTAGCCGTGAACCATTATCAAATAATAAAAAAAAATACCATATCTAATGATGAAATGGCGGACACAAACGATAATGTAGTTAAAGAAGAAGATAGCTCTAATGTAGTACCAGTAGTTAACAATGATAAGGAATGAGCAACTTGATAAAAATAGGTATTGACCCCATCCCCATCAGGAACTGGTACTACGGCTGTTGCTATTTTTGAAGATAATAAATTAATTGATAAATCTGAATATACAAATCGTGATTGAATTGCACAAGCCGATATTATTTTAGATAAGTTAAAACAAGATGCAATTCTTAATATTGAAGATTGTTTATATACATCTGCTAATGGTTCAAAAGACCGTGATGATTTATTAAAAATAATTGGAGTAATTAAATATGATACACAAGAATTAAATAATATTAATTGAGTATCACCAAAATATACTAAATCAGTTGTTAAAAATATAGAAAATTTAAGTAAATATAATGATAGTTGTTTATGAGAATTTGATAAAGATACTAATTTAACTTATCAATATGGTAAAGGTTGAAAATATAATAATGATAAAATAAGTAATCATTTACGCGATGCCATTATTATTGCTAATTATAAGGGTTAATATTATGAAACATTCATTTAATCAAAAAACAGGAAAATATTATTCTAAATTAATTCGTAATGTTAATATTTATTTAAATGAAAATGAAGAAAAAGTTTGAAATGAATTTAATGACTTTACTTATTCACAACGAATTGAACATCTTATTAATTTTTATATAAAACACAATAAAAGCAGTGATAAACATGAATAAATATATTTTATGTTATAGTTCATAACAAGGCAATCGCCCTTGTAAAACTCAACTTGGTGAATATATAATTGGTACTAATATTGAAGATGTAAATATCAATTCAACCTGAGACTGAGAATATTTAATCAATAAATATGGTGAAAAGAATTTAATTATCTTAAAGACAAATAAAAAATAACCTTAATTGGTTATTTTTTAAATACTATTTGTTAGTTGTCTAATAGCATCTTTTTGTTGTTGTTTTTTGTCATTTACTTTAACTTGTTTTTTAACATTTTTAATTTGACCTGTTTTTAATGCTAATTCTGTTGCATAATCAGGTCCGCGTAAATGTTTTTCGTGGGCAATAACAGCAGTTCTTAATTCTCTAATTTCTGCTTTATATTTTTTAATTTTTTTAGCAGATAATCCTAAAATACCAAGACTACCCATTCCTCCTGCACCCGCTAATACAAGTAATGCAATCATTAATGTATCATTTAACATTTTTTTACTTCCTTTCTTATCCTTACTCAAACAGTAGCAATCCATTCTTTCAGAACAAAATAATTTATAAATTAAACTATATAACCACCCAAAAATATCTACCACCCCTAATATATAGTCTATTTTAAATTTAATTCTTTGTTATTTTCTTCTGTTATACCATCTAAATTATTTCATTGTTTTGCTATTCTTGGTTGAATAACACGCGGATTAATACGGCAATCTAAACAATGTCTTAAATGGTCTTTTTTTCATTTTGATTTATCAATTCAAATGATAATTAAAGAAATTATTAAAGTAATTAAAGGTAATATTGTAAATACTAATCCCATTTTAGATATTTTTAATCGTGGGATATCAATTTTCATATCAACTTTTGGTTTACTACTAGCAACAAATATGCCTTGAATTCCATGCGTAAATAAAGGTGTTAATAAAATAGCAATGCCATTACCTCAATATTGTCCATAATTATACCAATTAATTTGGTCTTTAATGCCATTAATCATCCCATATTCTAATCAACAATTTAATGCCAAAAATATCAATGTATAAAAACTAACTACTCAACTACGAATTTTATATTTTCTTTCTCATTCTCTAATATCTTTATGAGTTCAATTATAAGTTGGAATAGGATCTTTTTTAAATCAATTTCAGGGCAAGGCACCCTTTAATCAATTTGTTTTATCTTGTTTCATTAATTTAATTCCTTTCTAACTTACTTTTTTTCTTTCAACATGTAATGACATTAATTTATTATGTTCAAAACTTATTCCGCCATTTTTATTAAGTTTTATACCATAAAAGACAACAAATAAATAAAATTCATAATGATTTTTATATGTTTCAAACACAATATTAATAGTATCTCCGTCATTTTCATTAATACCAATTCATAATTTGTATTTATATTTTGTAGAATCATAATTTCTAATTTGATATTTTTTGTCAGAAAAAGATACAAAATCACTAGTATCAACAATTTCTTAATCATTACCAGTATTAATAGATATATCGTCATTACCTAATAATAAACTACCATTAATAGTTTTAATATTTGCTCCACTTATTAATTTATCTTGTTTAAGATTAATATCTTGTGATGTTTTAACAATATATTTACTATCAACTTTTTCAATATAATTTTTATTTAAATCACTATCTTTAATAACATCTGAAGGAATATAACCACTTTGTTTTGCTTTTCAAACACCATTTTCTTCATAAATAGTATCATTATCAAACGGAACAATAAGTTTAATATATTCGTTATAATCAATTTTAGAAAAGTCATTAATAGTTGGATAAGTAATATTTATTGAATTATCTGTTTGTAGTCGTTCTTTTAATCAAAATAATAATGTTGGATAAAAAGTTTTTTTACTAATATGTTTATATTCTTCTTCTCATGAATGAGCATAATTATCTAAACTATAATTATATGGTCTAGATACTGTTTTACTAAATATAATATCAATTATTTCACCTGCTAATTTTAAAGCATTTTTAACATCTCTGGTAATATTTTCATTTGCTTCTCGGTCATTAGTTTGTGAATATGCTACACCACCTTGGGAAAATGATGCACTACCAGTTAAATCATTAACTCCTTTTGGTAAATATCAATTTATAATTGCTAATAAACAAGCAGATTGAATATAACTTAATCATTTTTCATATTCAATTAAACCTGTATTATCTTTTTTTACTCAAGGAAACAAATCTTTTTTATTTATTTTATCTGAAATTGTCCCACCTGATAATCTATCCATTCATAAACTAGTTTTTAAAATAGCATTATAAATTAAATTATCATTATAAGCAGATTGTTTTCTATCATTAATAGGTTGTCAAAGTTTACTTTCTTTAACATCTTCAACTTTTATAAATAATAAATTACTTAAATTATTTTCCATATAAAACACCTCTTAATTGATTACAATATTTATTTTTTAAATTACTTGGCTTATAACTATTAACTCTTGTTTTTATTTTCTTAATTGTTTTGATAGTTTGATTAGTTTTGTAAAACATATTTTTAACTGGTGTTTTATATAAATTCTTAATATTTTTAACATCACTTCGGCGTTCACGATACCATTTTTTATTATTAATTTCACCAGCAAAATTAAAATTAAAATGTCCAATCTTTAAATTATTAATAAACTTTTTAATTTGTTGTAATTTTTGAACTGTTGTTAATGTTAATTTAGTAGTCCCTTTGGGATATTTTTCTTTTAATTCTTTTGGTAACCGTTTTTTAATATAATTTCTTAAATGACTAGGTAATCATTTTCTTAATCAATAACGCCAAAATAAAGTCCCTGCATTAGATACAGCATTACTTAATAATTTTCAAATTTCAACTGTAACACTAGGGTAAACATATGGACCATAAAACTTCGGATGTTTTGCTGTTTTTGTATATATTAAAATAGTTAAATTACCTGTTAAAGTTAACTTATTTGTAATATTAAACATACCACTATCAAGTCAACTACTATTTAAAGGTTGCCAATTAGTATTTAGATAATTTTCATTTTTAAATTGTTCTCTATTTTTAATATTATTATCTTTTTCTAATTGACTTAATATTTGTTGAATTTCTTTTTTATGACCTTTTTTAATTAAATCTAAATAAGTAAATGGATTTAACCACCGATAAATATCTCCAACTTTACTTGTAATTTTATTATATTTATAAGTAATATAATTAATTGGTTTTAATACTTTATTTTGAACTTGATTAACTCTATTAATTAAATTTACAAATTTACTTATTAAAGGTTTATTTTCTAAATTATTTACTAATAAAGTTAAAACTCGTAATATTAGTAAATTCATTGTTTATTAATAATTTTTAATTACTACATCAATCGGATTTGTTTGACCACTAGCGTTATTTTTACCTCGAATTTAAACGTCAACAGTTTTATCATTTGTAATATTTATTGGTCATTCTTCACCTTTGCTTTCAATAAAGTAATCAAAATAACTTTCAGTTAAAGAACTGTTTACGGCTTTTATTACTTTTAAAACAACATCTTTAAATTGTAGTTTTAACTGTTCTGGTGTTGCTTTTGTTGGGTCTGCAACATGAATAGTTGGTTTATCTAATTTATTAATTTTACTAATATCTATTTTACTTGGTGTTGGTGCAGTGATTACATAATCAACTGGCACTCTAAAAGTTTTATTTAGATTACTTTTGGCAGTATTAATTTCATCTTGTGTTGGTTGTTTTTCTAAAATAATTTTACATGTTTTTGGATATAAAATAGTTGGTGTTGCATATTGTACTTTACCAATTCATTTCGGGTTAGCAGTATCATTATCTAAAACTTGTTGAATAGTATCCATATTAATTGGATATGCTCATACTTGTTTATTAATAATTAAACCATTTACATTAGTAAAATTATAACCTTTACCTCGGTTAACTTGTCCTTTTGTATATGTTTTTTCTAAATGAAAACTTTTAGATACTGGAATACCCATTGCGGTATTTTCATATAATTCACCATTAACCATAGCTTTTAATTGAGCTTGTGAACCAATTACTTTTAAATAAGCAGGTGTTAATCCTAAATATGCTCTTCGTCCTAAAACTATAAACATTTTATCGGTTGGTAAACCAAAATATAAATCACTAATTTGATTTGTTAATTCAATCAAAGTTTCATTTAATGTAAAGAATGCTTTATTTGCATCATCTGCATTTTCTGCTGTATAACTACGAAATGTAATTACCTCATATTGACCATCTGATAAACAATAATCATAAATAAACTGAATTAATTCACATTCTAAATTAACAAATTTATTTTGTACAACACTAGAAATAGCATCGGCAATAACACCATTTTTAATATTTTGTTCTATTAATGCTAAGTCAAAAGCCTCATTCATTAATTTTAAATTAAATCTTTTATCAATAGGAACTGGGATTATTGTTAATCCAATTGTTTGAGTTGTTCCACCATTTGGTAATGAATAATCATATTGTCATACTACACGATGAGTTAAATTATATACTGATTGTCCTGCATTAGGTAATCAAGCAACTTGTTCCGCTGTTGCTGTTGCATACTGCATAATACTTGCATATTCATTATATAAAGGTCCGCGCAATAATGCATTAACCATATCAACATACGCTTTTTGGTTTGTTGTATTACCCTCTAATGTAAAAGGCACTTGTGGTAAATTAATTGTTGCCATAATATTTCACTCCTTATTATCTAAGGTTTTTAAGTGTATAATCAGTTAATTTTTTAATTTCTTCCGGAGTATATGCTCCTTTTTCTTTAATAGTTTCAATTTCATCATTTTTATTTTCAGTTGATTTTTCAATCATATCTTTAATAAAATTAGTTGGCGAAATTGATTATTGTTCTTCAACAAACAAATCAGGTTTTAATTATTTTAAAGTTTGCATTTTTTCAGATAAAGAACTACCACTAACTTTATTTAAATTAGTTTTAATATCTTCAATTTTAGTAGATGGAACATCTTTAAAAGCCTTTAATTCATCTAATTCATTAGATAATTTAATAAAGTCTTCTTTTGATATAACATCTTCGCGTTTTTGCACACTTTCTCTAATTTGTTTTGCTTCATTATTAAACTGATTTAAGATATTTTCTGCAATCTCTTCACTTAAACCTTGTTCGATTAATTGTTCTTTTGTAAGTGCCATTTTATAAACTCCTCTTTTTTTATTCTTGTTCGATTAACAAGTCGGCATAAACTCTTTTTTACGGTAAAAGATTAAACCTATGGTTTAATTATATGCCAATAGTTCACAAATACAATACTTTTTCAATATAATATATATAAATAAAAATTTATAAACTTAATATATTTTATTGCTAATTTAGCCCTTAAAACACGTAATAATGGGTATTTAACAAGATAAAATTTTTAAAATAAGTCATGATTTTATTTGTATATATATATATATAATAAAAATAGATCTTGATGTAAGGTTTCAAGATTAAGAAAGGGAGAAAAACAAGCATGAAAAAGTTACTTAGTTTATTAAGTGTATTAATTATTAGTGGGACTGCTGTACCAACAACAATTGCCGCTAGTGCTTATCAAAAAGAAGAAAAATTAAATAGAAATAAAATAGAAAATAATAAACAAAACAATAATTTAAAAAATTTTAATACAAAAACAAGAACAAAAAGAGCTGTACATAAGTGTAATAAAATTGAAATTAGTGAAAATAAAGATTTTATTAAACAAAACAATAATATAATAAATGAAAGCACGAATTCAAATTTAAATTGAACTGGAGAAATTTGACTTAATTTTAATCACAAAGACATGGAATTTACTTCACAATATTATTTCGATAAAGATGGGTCATGCTACTATATGATTGATATAAATGTTGAAAAAATGAATCCCAGTGATTATAACAGAATTTTTTTTGGTGGTCGCGAAGGTATGAGCTCAAAAAATCAGTTTACATATGCTACTTGAGGAAATAATCGACTTTGAGGAACTAATATTAATGACGTATTACAAGGCCGTGATTTAAAATAAATTATGCCGAGAATTAAAGTAGAAAATAATGATAATGATATTTCAAGGTTTTTACCTCTATCACTACAATATGTAAAAGATCATAAAGAAGGTTGGTCATATGTAAGTGTTTTTCAAAAATTTGGATTAACATATTATTATGATTCAAAAGAAGAGTCATATCATATCCAAGTATTAATAGGGCAATATGCTGGAGCTATATCGTCTTTTAGTGGCGGTATGTTGCATCTTGGTATAGGGGCATATCTTGAGTTAGGTAAAATATAATTTTAATTTAAAATATGAAAAAAATATTAAGTCTTTTTGGAACAATCACTTTAACTGGAACAAGTACAACAAGTTTAGTTGCTTGTAATACACAACAAGAATATACAGCAGAAGAATTAGAATATTTAAAAAAAGAAAACCAAATAAATACAACTGATGAAACTATTAAAAACAATTTAGAATGAATAGCACCACAAGAAAAACCATTCAATAAAGTTGATAATAAATAATATTATGTAGTATGGCGCGGGGACACAAATCATAATTGATGTATTGTTAAATTTAACAATGATAAAATTTATAAAGAACATAGAAAAATGTTAGATAATAAAAATAATATAGAACTTTATATTGGTGTTGAAATTTATTGAGGTTATGAAACTGTTATTTTGTTCATTGTTAATAATTATAATGATAGAGATGTTAAATGAAATAAAGATAATGGAAAATATTTTAAAGCAATTTATCGTTGAAATTTAGATAATAATAAACCCAATTTAGGTATTGATACAAATGGTAATGTAAAGGTTAAGTAAAAATAGAAAAAAAGGCTTGCAAGAGTGCACCTAATTTAGTAAGTACTAATAAAAAGTATTTACTATTTTTTAATTACATCTTTTTCTTTACGATTGGAATATCATGTATTTCATTTTATAACATCTTGAATATATTCTTCGTGTGGATTATATATTTTATTATGGATTGTAGCTTTCTTAAGTAATGAATGAAAACTTTCTATAACAATATTATCTGCACAGTGGTAATTTTTCCCCATTGAAATTATAATACCGTTGTTAGATACACATTTATCGAGATAAATAGCGGATGTGTATTGATATCCGTGGTCTGAATGAATTATTATTACATTCAGATCTTTTTTTTATTAATTTTATTTTATTAATTGCATCATTTAAATTATCTATTACTAATTTATTGTCATTATATTTAGATCACTTTACATCAACTATTTCTTTAGTATATCCATCAATAATTGTTGATTGATAATATTTCTCTCCTTTTCAAATTAAATATGTTACATCAGTATATAGCACTGAAAACCTTGTTTTTATATCATTGAATTTACGATTAATTAAATCAGGATATTGCAATAAACTTTTTTTTCTTTATTCTGTTTATATTTCATTTTTCTTCTCATTTTTATTACATATTCAGTTTGTATTTGATTATTATGCATAATCCTTAAAACTTTTTTTGAATTATATTTTATATCATAATCTTCCTTCGAATATTTAGTAATTCTTCGATATCCAAATTGTTTTAAATTTTCTTCATAGACTTTTACAATATCATTTATTGCTTTTTTATCTTTTTTGCTACTGTCATAATTTTTATATTTATCTCAATAACTACGTTTTAACCCCGTTACTTCTAATAATAATTTTATTGAATATTAATGACAATTTTTTTTAATAAAAGAGACGATTCTTAATTTGCTTAATTGTAAAAGTCATGGAGCTTTTTTAATAATTTATACCTTGTTTTATAATATTATAAATCTCTTTTGGTAAAAGAGATTTTAGATCCTTTAGGATTGTTTAATTTTTCTTTTTTATGATTTGCTCATCAAGATTATAATGTATTTGTATTTAGATTATATTTTTTTGCTACTATTTAACAACTTTTTTGTTTAATTTCCTCAATGATTTTTGTTATAAATTATGATTTATATTTTTTATATTTTTGACCTTTTCTTGCAACATAAAAATTCACCATGTTTAAAAGTTTAGCAAAGTTTTTTTTACTTAACTTACTTTTTGGGGCACACTCTTTTGACATCTCTTTTTCTATTTTTTATCTTAGTTTAAATGTAATTTTAACCGTATTGTTGCTTTTATTAGTAAAATTTAATTTATCAGAATTATTTGAAAAAGTTAAATTATTAAAATTTCCAAATTTTTTATAGTAAGGATAATAAGTACCAATAATTTTTGGTCATATTACTTTTGAAAATCTAATTTTTAATTTCATATCATTTGTATAATATATTTGTAAATATACATTTTTAACATTATTATTATTTTCTATATTTTTAATTGATGATATCTGCATCAAAAATATTAATGATAATTGACTTCTGCCTTCAATTTTATATTGTGTATGATATTTTTCTTCTATCAAATCATCCGCTTTACTTTTATAACAAGTGATTTAATTTTTGTTGAAATTTCATATGTTTTAATGATTTTATTTTGAGGAAAATTAGCGTTTGTTATTTGTTGTTTTCCATCGTATTTAACAACAAGATCAGATAATTTTTCCAAAACGACACCACACACTTCAGTTCCCGCCAATAATTCTGTTGTTTTACTATAATCATAATTAGCTATTTTAGTTGCACTATTGATAATAGAAAAATTATTAAGATTACTTATTTCTATTGTTTTATAAACATCTTGAAATTTACTAATACTTTGAATTGTTGGGTCAATTTGTCTTAAATCAATTTCAGTTTCATAATAACCTGTATATTCTTCTGTATCATCAAATAAATTAACCACAGTATTTAAAGTATTCTTACACTGGGGTTGTGCTGTAAAATTAAAGTTAATAGGTAATTTTGCATCAGAAGGAATAATATCTTTTGTATAAGGTTGATAGTTATATGGCATTGGCGGAAGAACATATTGTGGGTAATTAAATGTTGGTATTTCATAATCGTGTGGTAATAAGGAACTAGTTTGATAATTAGTTGTCATATCACGTAAATAATTATTTAATACACTTTTTGTTTTACCACGAAAACTTCATACTGATAAGCGTAAATAATCTTCTTCGTTATTTGTATATGGATTATCAGCATAAAAGATAATTTCAAAATTACCTTTATATAATGCTTGTATTGAAGACATATCAATTATATAACTACAATTTGTCCCATCTATTGTTTGTAAGAATTAGCAATTATTATCTTTTTCACCATCACTAACTGGTGTTTGTGCATCTACTGCTTTGGTTTTTTCATTAATTAAGTAAAATCGGTTAGTTTTAAGGTTTAATTGTTTTAAATTATAAGTTGAATAAACTAATTCACTTGTTTTTTTACCATCTTTAGTTAAAACTGTACCTTTTAATTTATCAATTAATAAAGTAGTAAATCCTAAACTAGTAGCATTTGCTCCAAAAATAGCACCGACTTTATCATTCCCTTGTTCTCTAAATATTTCAAATGGTAAATAACCTTTTCCAGCAGCTTTATCACCTCAAAAGGCATCATTATAAAAACTATAAACATTAGCACACTCATAAAGCCCCAGTAAGTCATTGAAAATTAGGTCAAGTTTTTTCATCTTGGTTAATTACTCAACCTCATGGAATACCAAATGAAATAAAGTTTAAGAACTTACCAACTCCACCCGGTATAGTAAAAGGGTTAAAAACTAATTTTTGCGTATATTTTAAAGGTAATACCGTAATTTGGCGATTAATAAAATTATTCATATTTAAAATATCTCAAACATTACATGCACCCATTTTATTATATTCAATTTGAACTTGACCAACAGTATTACCAAATTCATCTTTTCTTATGAAATAAGATGAGGCTTGTGTACTAATGATATTATTAATATCTTCATTATTTATTCTTATTTCGCTCGGCGGTGTTATTTTTCAATCTTTAGACCAGTAAAATTTAGAATCCCTATCTTCTTTATAAACATATCTACCAACAGTAGAATTAGATGCTTATGTAGTGGTGGGGTCAGTTATAACAATACATTCACTATTTTTTTGTTTTCAAAAGTCATATCTACTTTCCATATCTTTTTTTCAATCTTCATAACCTGTTATCATAGTTGGTTGAATACCTTGAATATTATATCAACTTACTTCGGGTGATGCATAAGTATTAACTTTGTCAGGTGGACACGGATACATGTTATACATTAATAAATCACGAGAATTCATTACTTTTTTATTAAATTGACCTTTAATTATTGGTCGGCCAATAACGAGCATATCAAAAAATATTGGATTACCATAAAATTTAACTGCCATCGCTCTAACCCCTGGGTCTTTTAATAAAATATCATCTAACTCAATAGTTGATGTGTTTGTCTTTTCATCATAAGTTATTTTAGGAAAACAATAACCTTCACCAGGTGCACTTGTTTGTATAAATTGTCTTACTGATAAACCACTATTACTAATTTTGTCATTAATACTTGAAAGGGTAATTTCTTGTCATAAAAAACTACCATCATATGGTGAATAATAATTAATAACATTTGATGGATATAATCATTGTCTATCTTGGGGAGAAGAATTAATATCACCACCACCAATATTTAAACCACGGTCATTAAATACAGTATAAAAATTATAATAATCATTAATATTTAATTTATTTACATCTTCATCTAAAATTAATAAAGTATATTGTCTTTCAGTTGATTGCTGTGTAAATACTTGCTCAAATTTTGCTTCACCAAATTGAATTGAACTTCTATCATCAATCATATAAGCATCTCAATATTTACCAACTTTAACTTCTTTTGTATAAAAATTATCGGCTTTATTATCATTATTCATAAAATAACTTAATTTATATTGCTTTAAGTATTCTAACATTTTATTAATATCATAAATATTTTCACCATCAATTAATTTTCAATAAACATTATTATTTTCATCTTTTAATTTTATCGCAAAAGGTGTTTCATTATTGGCTCATATTGTTGAGTTAACTGGTTCATTTTTAAAGTCATCAATAGTTAAGATATTAATTTCTTCACCTTTATATTTTTGAACTATTTTTAAACTACCTTGTCATTGAACAATAGTACTTTCCATATTATCAAATATGCGTGAATAACTACCATAATCACTTGGTTTTGCATTATTAGGTTTTCATCCTGTTTCGGTATCAGTTATATATGAACTATAAACATTAAAAGTAAATACCATTCAATGTCTATTATCTATTATATTTTCTCTAATATCTATTAAAGTATCATGGGCTTGTTTTCTTAATTCTTCCATAACACCCGGGTTAATTCTACTCATTTATTAATTCTCCTTAATTTCTGTTCTACCTTGTAAGGAATTTTGATTATTACCAGTTTCATCATATTCCATTAATTTATTATTATGTTCTATTTCTTTGACTTGTATTTTATCTTGTCATTTTTCTATTTTTTCAAAATATTTGGCTGCTTATAATTCATCAATATTTTCATATTCAGTAATTGCTCTTATTGGTTCCATTGTGCCATTATCTAATCTAGCAGTAATTAATTCATTTTGTCGTATTTGATCTACTAAACTAGCACTAACAAAATCAAACCCATAAGGGCGTTCACAAATACCATCTCATAAACCATAATATTTTAAAACTGTATCAAACATCTTAGTATAATATTTTTTACGATATGCTTGTAAATATGCTTGTTTCTCTAAATCTTTTGTTTTAGTTAATAATGATTGTGTTTTATTTTGGTCATTATCTGACTTATCACCAAAAGGACTAGAAAAATGACATGCTCAATATAATTGTTCAATAATTGATTTTTGGTCTTCGGTATATGTTTCTAAGGTTGGTGTTCCTTGTATTACTTGTAAAGATTGGGATAATTGACCATCTACTGTTGATGAACTTGATTGAACAAAAATATCATCAAATACATCTTGTAGTACTTTTTTATTACCTTTGTTATAAGCAGTCATTAAATCATCACTTAGTATTCCATATCAGTGCGTACGATTTGCATATCTTTCTTTTGATTTAATATTAAAACTATCTTCTAAATCAAATTGTAATTTATAACAATTTGCCATTGTAGGTCATGGATTTAAAGTAGTTGATGTTGATAAGAATAATGGATTAAGTTCATTAATCATTTCTCAAAAAGGTACGATACCTAATTTATTTTTAAATTCTTGTACTAAAACAGGTCTAACATCATCTTTAATTTGTGTTTTACTTTGTCCAACAACTATTTCATTATTTTTAGGTCAACCTTTAATAACTATTTTATCTTTGGTACAAATTAAATTTAAAATAAAACCACTATCTGATTGATGATAATTTAATCAAATATTAGCACCTTGTTCAATTTCGTTTATTTTACTTACACGAGATGTAAAGTTAAAAGGATTAATTCATAAATCAATATTACCATCACTAGTTTCTAATAAACCAAAGATAGTTTTACCAATTAAACTCGCTGTTAATTCATTTTTATCTAATTTTTCTTTTATTTTATAAGTTTCATATCATCAATTTAATTTTTCTAAAATGTCTTTACGATGCGACTTAAATAAAATATCTTTACCATTTACTAATCGCATTTGATGGTGAGCAATAATATTTGCTAAATTAATAGTTCAATCATAATTATAAAATTTTAAAACAATATTAATATCATTTAAGTTTGGTAAAGATTGATATGTATTATTCATGGTTATTTTTCTCCTTTAAATTTAAGATAAGTGCATAATTAATAATATTTACTGTTAATAAACTAGGTTCATTTGCTAAAACTTGTACACATACTTTAACTTTTTGATATTTTTTAATATATTCGTTATATAAATTTAATTTACATATTGCGATATTATCCTTTTTTAATTCTTGACAAAGTCTTTTTTTAACTTGTCCACAAACAGACATATATGGTCTTTTTGCATTTATTACACGCTCATCATGTATTACATAAATATCTTTTTTCATTAAGTTATTCACTCCCTTTGTTGTCATAATTTATAATCTGCTGAATTATTATGTTTAACCATTGGTAATAATTCAAAGTGTAAAGCATAAAAATCACTATCAAATGTATCATCATATAAGTCTAACATTTGTTCTTCTCTGGCATCTGGTTTATCTTCTCATTGAATTAATTCATATTGGGTTTTACTTACAGGACATTTTTCTCATAATCATTTTAATTGATTAGTATTTATTAACATTGTAAATGCTTCTACACGATGTTTTATTTTAAACTTATGCTTTTGTGACGGTTTAAAATGCATGTATTGACCAAAAGTATAATTATATTTTTCTTTATTTAAACTTTCTAATGTTGCATAAGCACTATCATCAACATTTATTGATATAGCTTGCTATATTAAATTAAAATATTGATTTAATTGATTGTTGTAAAACTCTAAAATATCTTTTACTTGTTCTAATGGTCCTTTAAATTGTTGTGTAGCATTTGAGTGTGTATATTCAGCAACTTTATATGCTTTTTTATCAAATGAATTATATAGTCAAAAACTCGCTGCTGTTGTATGTCCCTTGGGACTAGTAGAGTTTGCTAAGTCAACACCACCTAATAATTTTGTTGGTTGAATAATATTTGTTGCTTGCATAATATCAATATATCTTGCAAAGATTTAACCACCAGTATTACCGGGCAAACCTCAACTCCATACTCTTGCTCTTTCAATATCTAATTGTTCTAATCTTAATTGTTCATTAACTTTATCTTGTGGTAATTCATAATTAAGTCTTCAACTAGAATAATGAATAATAATTTTCATATTTCATTTTTCAATATATTTAATTTGTTCATATTTACTAATCATTATTTCTTCATCAAAAGGCACTAATTCATTACAATAACCAACAATATATCTTTTTAAACTTTCAGGATTACATGTATTAATTGTTATTTTATTTTGATAACCACGAATAGCAAACTCTAAATCACTTAAATCTTTTTGTTGAAATTGGTCACATTCTTCTCTTTAATCAATAACTAATTTATATTTATTCAAATCAGCAAAGGCTTTTAATTTTTCTTTACGACTTGGTGAATGTAAACCTTTACAATATATTTTGCTACCATTTGATAAAGTAAAAGTAAAATTTGATAAATTAATAGTATAAGGAATATGATTTTCATCTAGCATATTTCATATATTTTGAAATACACTATCTTTTAAATCTTTACTCCAATACATACTAGCAATTATACAAATTGGTTCTTTAATTAATAAACTAATTTTTAATAATTCACCAAACATTTTAATATTTGAAATAGTCTTACCACTATATCGTGTCCCAATTTGATTAATTTCATTTACTAATTCATATTTCTTAGCAAATGGATATTTATTACCAATACTACTATTTTGTAATAACCAATAAGGAGTTTCTAACAAATAAGTAAAATGATTAAGAATTATTATCACTTTCTTTTTTAATATCTCTAATATCCGTTTGTAAATTAACTATTATTGGTTGTTGATTATTTAAGTTTAATTCTTTTTCAAGTTCTTTTTCTTGCAGTGAATATTTATAATTAAATGCTCGTTGTCAATATAATTTAGCACCATCTGGTGATTTCATCATAAAATTAATTATTTCACTTTCAATTCTATCAACTTGTTTTTCAAGCAAAGGAACTATCTTTTCGCTCGCATAAGTATCATATCTTCATTTGCGAGAAAGATTGAATCCATTGGTTAAATCATTCAAAGTATATGGTTTATTAGGTGATTTATTTTGCCAAAATTCATCTATTTTACGATAAAATGTTCGTAAAATTGCTGTTTTTGGATTAAATTCTTTCATTTTTTACTCCTTTTTACATATTAAAATTGCTATTATTTCAACAATATGATTAAATAAAAGAGCAATAAATAACTGTAAAAATGTATAAAAGAACTTTCACAAGTTCTTTTTATTATCTATATTTTACATCAAAATAAAAAAAAGTAAAGTAATTTACTTTTTTCAGTTAAATTAATTTGCTAATAATTAACAATTAAATTATAACACAATAAATAAAAAATAATATTTTTTTTTGCATTTTTATTATTTTTGTGTTAATGTGTAGAACTGAGGAAGGAGGGTAAAAAAATGATAAATATTGATAACAGCTTTTTTAATAATTTTAATAATTTGTTATATATACAAAGTATTCAAATTATTCAAAAAAATTTAGAAGATTGTGATGAATGAATTTTTAAAAATTATAAAATTAATGAAACTTTAAAAGAATTTAAAGATTATAAAGTAAAAGAAATAAAACCAAGAACATTAACTATTTTAAATGGGAAAATAACTTTTAAAAGAAGAAAATATTATAAAATTAATCCAGAAACATGTAAAGAATAATATATTTTTCTTTTGGATAAACTTTTAGGAATTGAAAAATGACAAAGAATAGATAATTCTGTTAAAGAAAAAATATTATCATTTATTGGCAAGAAAAAAACATATCAAGATATTTTAGATACTATGGAAAATGTAAAAATTTGTATAAAAACAATTTCAAATATTATGAAAAATGCAAAAACTGATAAAGAATATTACCTTAATAAAACTGATAAAAAAATAAAGGTACCTCATACTTTATATATTCAAATTGATGGAACTTATTTGAAAATGTGAAATGAAAAGAAAACAGAAAAAAAGAAAATAAAAAAACATAGTATATTTTCAAATGTTCATACTGGTTTTGATAAAACAAAATCAACGAAAAAAAGACCTGTAATTCAAGATAAATTAGGTGTTATAGAGCTAGACAATATTCCGGAATATATTAAAAAAAATAGTAAATTAACTAATTTTGTTAATAAATTACTTACATTAATTACAAGTTATTATGATGTTAATGACAATATTGAATTTATGGTATTAGGAGATGGCGCACCTTGAATTAAAAATATTGTAAAATTTATTCAAGAATATTTTCCTAAAAATAAAGTACATTACACGATAGATAAATTCCACCTTACAAGTAGATTTAAAAAATTATATCCTTATCAAAGTAAAAACAAAGAAAACAGAGAAACATACCATAAAGCAGTCGATTACTTTTTTAAAGCTAAATATGAAAAATTATTATAATGTTTAGAAAACAGTGTTTCTTTTATAAAAAAATCAAAAATTAAATTCTTAAAAGAGACAATTAGATTAATTAAAAATAATGAAGAAGGTGTCAGAAATCAAACATTATGAAATAATATTGGTTGTCATATTGAGGGTGATATATCACATTACTGTAAAGGTATTTTGGTTAAAAAAGCAACTTATCATGAAAAAACCCTTAAAAATAAATTAAATACTAGTATGATAAATTTTAAAAATAAAATTAGTTTATTTAATACTAATGAACCATTAGAAGAAAATAGAATTAATTATTCAGTTAATAATTTTGTAAATAATAATTTACAACTAAACTTATATTTTTATTAGTTTTATCTAAGAAATTAAATAATTTTAATAAAAATGTATTTTTGTCGTGGAAAAATTTAAAAATAATGAAAAAATATATTGACAATAAAATTAAAAGTAATATAATTTAATTAAGTAAGTAGTATATTATTCCACAATTTATAAGATATTAATTAAAACCCCTAAACAATACATACAACCTAAAATATTTATATTAAAATAAATATTTTAATTAATTTATATAAATTTAATATAACATCTTAAACTTAATACCATATTTTTATTCTTTTTTAACCTTTGTTAAAATTTAATAATTATTATTCCCGATTGTTAACTTTTATTTGAAAACTGTTTTAATTTTTTGCGATAAAAAAATCCTGACATTGCTTTTTCATAATCTATTATAACAACTTATGAAAAAAGACTTTTTTCAAAGCAAAGTGGTAGTAAAAAAATAGGTTTTGGTATAAAAATTATTCTTTATTTTAAATATATTTCTAAAAAAAATGATAAATCAACCCTTTGAAAAGTTATCTAATTATTTTATTTATATTTTTTATAAAAAATAATCTTTTGTAATACTATCTTATATTATTTATGAATGGGAAATTTTGTACAAGAAAAAATGAAAGAAAATTTAAATATTGTTAAAACTCGTTTAATTAAATATCATAAATTAATTAATTTAAAAATATTATTAATTTATTTAAATAATTTAGAATTATATTTTATTAAAAATCAGATTTCGCTTGTTCAAAATTTTGTTTGTAGTGTTTCGTAACGAATGGTAATTATGGCTAATTTTCCTAAATTAAAATTAATAACAATTAATCGACATTATGGTTTATTAGTTTAAAGAAATGATTTTTGCGAGGTACCATATACATTTTAGACCAGTTAGTCTTTTAAAAAATTTTAACACAGCTTCCGATGGTGTTAAAAAATTTATTATTTTATGTCGTCTAACATTGTTGTAATAATCTAAAAAGATAGTAATTAATTTTCGTAATTGATTAATATTTTCAGGATAACGAGAAAGATATTCAAAAAAAATATTTATTTTGATGAAATCTTTCAATTTTCCCGTTTGATTACGGAGAACGAATTGGTGTTGTTTGATGAATAACACATTTTTGATGTAATAATTTTGTAAACTAACTTTTATGATATTTATACCCCGGATTATAACTATAAAAATATTTGTGACCATTATCGGTTCTAATTCTTTTTATTCTAATTTTATATTATTTAAAAAATCATCATAAGACTGATTAAAAATACCAATTGCTGATTAATTTGATTTATTTTCAGATAAATAAGCAAGACCAAAGCGTGATTTTTCATAAATAAAAGCATAAAAATATAAATTACGTTTAAAACCAGTTCAGTTATATTTGGTGTAATAATTTTAATATCATGTTGTAAATGTCCTAATTCAGACATTTCATAACGTTTATAAGTCTTAATTTTCTTTTTTTAGGACAAAAATTATTAAATTATTTATTCCATTTAATTAAAGTTTTAATTTTATGTTTAATTACTTTCTTTTTATATTCAAAAAACCCAGATAGTGTTAAATTATAAAAATCATAAATACCAGTTCAGTATTTTTGTCGATATTTTTTCACCATTTTTGCAATAGAAATCTTGTAAGTTTTTTAATAATGGTTATTAATATTAATTGTTCTGGTTTATTTTTTAGCTAAAACAATAAAATTTAATTTTTCTTTAAGACAAAGTTGAATCTTTTTAGCTTAATTATATAAATTTTGTTTTGATTTATAAAATAATTTAATTAAATTATTTAATGAGTTTTTATATAAATAGTATTTTTGACATAAATTAAAATAATTAATGACATTTTGATAAATATAATTTGTTTGTTTTGAAGGTTCTTATTGTTAATATCATTTTTTGATTTTTCTTTGTAATGAATATAATTATTTTTCATTAGAAATACTTGTTACCATATACTTTTAATCTCCATTCTAATTTAAAGACTAAATTAGTGGTCTAAAATATATATGGTTTTCACACAAAGAAATGATTTTTATGTTGATGTTAAAAGCAAAACAACGATAATTCGCGAGCGTAGTAAAAAAGACCTTTTTAAATTAAATTATGGTTGGGTTAATTCCAAAAATATCTTTCAACAATATATTAATCATAATTTTAATGTTTGGATGAGTTAAGATAAATTGGGCAACAATAATGTAGAGTAAATATTTATAATTAAATTACAATGGAGGTGTAATTATGGCAAAGAATAATTATACCGATTGAATTTAAGCAACAAATTGTTGGTCTTTACAAAATTGGTCAAACTCCTGAACAATTAGCCAATGATTACCAAATTGGTAAATCTACTGTTTAGAAATGAGCTCAACAATTTAGCAACTCGGGCTCATTTAAAGCCAAAGACAATAGAACACCAGAAGAAAAAGAATTAATTCAATTACGTAAAAAAGTTAAACAATTAGAAATGGAAAATGACATTTTAAAGCAAGCAACACTGATAATCGGCAAAAAATAACAACCATTAAAAATAACAAGGCAAAATATCCAATTATTAATTTATGTAAAACATTGAAATTGGCTAGATCAACATATTACTATCAATTAAAGGCAAATAATCCCAAGAATAATCAAAACATTGATAATGCTGTTATCAGTATTTTTCTAAAAAGTCGTAAAAATTATGGAACAAGAAAAATTAAAATCATGCTAGCTCAGCAAAATATTATATTATCTCGTGTAAAGATTAGTAAAATAATGAGAAAATATAACTTAATTTCAAATTATACAAAAATCAAATACAAACATTCAAATACAACCAATTTTACATATAAATATAATAATTTATTAAATCAAGAATTTAATAATTATAAACTATATGAAGTTGTTGTCAGTGATTTAACATATGTTTTTATTAAAAATAAATGATATTATGTTTGCTTTCTAATTGATTTATTTAATCGTGAAATTATTAGTTATGATGTTAGTTTACACAAAGATGCAAAATTAGTTAAAAATACCTTTAATAAAATTAACATTACATTAAATAATATTAAAATATTTCACACTGATCAAGGTAGTGAATTTAACAACAATCTTATTTATAACTTTTTAACTAAAAATAACATTCAAAAATCTTACAGTAAACCAGGTTGTCCTTATGACAATGCTGTTGCGGAATCAACATACAAAATTTTTAAAACTGAATTTATTAAAAATAATAAATTTAAAAACATTGGGCAGTTTAAATTAAAATTATTTGATTACATTAATTGGTACAATAATATTCGAATTCATAGCAAACTAAATTATTTAACACCAGTACAATACAGAAATTATTACTCTACATAAAATTTGTCCAAAAAACCCTTGCCATTCCAAACAACTTAAAGAGGGCATCAAAAATTTTCTATAAGTGTTTTTATTATTAAAATTAATAAGATGCCGCCCTTTCTCTGTTTCAATTAAATTAATATATAAATTATGGTTTTATAAATAAAAAAACCATTTACTAAAATGGTTTTTTTTCTTATTAAATTTCTTTGGATATTTTCATACCCCAATCTTTTTTATACGACTTAAAATAATTAGATAACTTTTTAAAAGGTTGATTTATCAGTGTTTTATAAATATATTTAAAATAAAGAATAATTTTTATACCAAAACCTAAACTTTTTTCTTACTACCAAAATTTTTCTAGTTCTTAGGTATTTTAATCCAATTTACAGTTTACCAGAAGATTAAATTAAAAATGGATATGCGACAATTACGCATATTTTTTTAAATTATGCTCATTTATAAAAAATTAATGAACAAATTAAAATTGGAATTTTATTACGCCCATTAAATGAAGTGTTTTTACGATAAATTTGATAGAATTACAAAAGTTAAGGTTTTATAATTATTGTTCGTAACAACAGTGTGCTAATTAAATTATATAATTTAATTATTAAATAAAAAATCTAAAGTTATAAAATTTTAAAAAATTAAAAAATCTTATTAATTAAAAATTAATAAGATTTTTGGTAGTAAGAAAAAGGTTGAGGTTTGTAGGTATAAAAAAATCAATTCGCTTATTAATTAAGTAATACAAAAAGGGATTAATAATTAGACTTTTTAAAAAAAATGTTTAATTTATTTAATTGTTTTTATTTATAATTTTTATAAAACCTCAACTTTTGTAATTCTATAAGCATTTATGATAACGTAATTAATTCTGGTGATTCTAATATTTCTTTTAATCGTGTTAAGAAAATCCCTGCTTCTGCAGCATCAATAATTCTTTGGTCAATTGTTAAAGCAAGATTCATTATTGAACGAATTACTAGTTTATCACCTTTTATGACAATTGGTTTACGAACAATACGTCCAACACCAATTACTGCCGAATTAGGATAAAAAATTGTTGGTGTTGCATTAACTGCTCCAATCATCCCATAGTTTGCAATAGTAATGGTGCTTCCTTTTAATTCATAATCATATAATTCACCTTGACGCAAACGTTCAATTGTTTCTTGAATGTTAATTGCAATTTGTTTTAAACTCATTCGCTCAGCAAATTTAATAACTGGAATAACTAATCCTTCACTAGTTTCTGTTGCTAACCCAATGTGTTGTGAATTTTTAATTACAATTTGATTTGTTTTTGAATCATAATATGAATTTAATTTTGGATATTCACTTAAAGCTAACGAAACTACTTTTACTAAAAAACTCATTGTTGAAAATCGAACACCATGGTCAATATTAGCATTTTTAAATTTTCGTTGTTGATCAATAATTGATGACATATCAATTTCAGTATTAATTGTTAATGGCGGTACATGTGCTTGAGACATAATCATTGATTGAATCGCGGGATATCTTGTTGATTTAATTTCTTCTCTTGTTTCTAATCCTTGTGGCTCAATTTGACTATTGGTATTAATAATATTTAAATTGTTATTTAATGGTTGTACCAAGTTTCCATAAGTATTAGGAATTTTATTTTCTGCAGAATTAAATTTTTTAACTTGTAAATTATGTGTTTCACAATTATGTTCAGTTCTTAATTCGGGTCCTTGTTTATTATTAAATTTAAATTCTTTTAACATCTCTTTTAAAACGGGATCTGATTCGTTCATTGTTTTTAACATTTGTTGCATTAACATATATTGCATCATTTTTTCGATATTCGTTCCATCTGTATTATTATTATTTACTTGACGCAAACTTTGAATTTCTCGCAATAATTCATTTTGACGATTATTTTGTTCTTGATTAGCTAAACGATCTTTTAAAATTGCTAATTCAATCATTATATTATTATCAATTGTACCTTTTAAACTACAGTTACTTTCATCACTGTTTTCAAGTTGAGTTAATTGCTTAGATGATTCTTGTTTTTCATATGATAAAGATGGTTCAACTACTATATCATCATTTGTTTTTTTCTGATGCGAATTATTATCATAATATTCATTATTTAATATTTTATATTGTGATTCAACTTCCTCAAAAGAAGGGCGCTGATAATTACTAATTCCTCCCAAAACAGAATCAACTTCAACATTCCCTTTTGCAATTTGTTCCATTCTTTTCTTAATTAACTCTCGTTGATTTCTTGTTTTTAAAATTTTTTCTCGTTGCCTATTATCATTTAATTTTTCATATAAACGATCACGATAAGATTTTAATGGAGAAAAATATCCTTGTTTTTTTTCTTTCGATTCATTTGACTCATTCGGATCAATTGTGTAACCATCAGCAGAAATATAAGCTTCGTCAGATAATTTTTTGTCATTTGTTTTAAAAACATTAACGTTGTCATTATAATTAGAAGAAGAACTACTATAACCAGTTTGTACTTCTGATGATACATTTCTTTTAATTAAATCATTCATTCTTCCTTGGACAATATTACGTAAAATTTTAGGACGTCCATCTTTATCTAAAAAATCCATTGAATTTTTGGAATTATCACTTTCTAATGATAAATAATGAAAATCATTATTATTATGCAATTGCTCACGACGTTGATTTACAATATTACGAAAACTAATATTTTCATTTTGACTACCAAAAAATGCTGCCGCATTAATTGGTGCTTCATATTGATGCTTTGTTGTATTAACTAAATATTTTGCATATTCTTTTGCTTGATTTTCTTCTTTTAATTTTGTTTTTCCAATTGGAATAGTATTAGTTATAATATTTTGGTTGGGAATAGACGGCGGTTTATTCAAGCTATTTTTTTGTGATTCAAAGTTACCTTCTTGAAAAATATTACTATTCAAATTAGGAATATTAACCATTGTTGTCTTTGCCTCACTTTTTATTTCTTTATTCATTGGGTTTTTTATTGTATCAATTGAAGGAATTTTTTTTCGATTATTAATAATATCATTATCATCAATTTTTAAATTTTTAAATGATAATCTTCGTGTTTTCTTGGGACCAAAAGATAACGCTGTTTCATCCCGTCGTTTGTTTTCTTCTTGTTTTATTTTAGTGGATTGTTCAAAAATTTTTTTTTGTGATGATAGATTGATTTGTTGCTGAAAATTAATGGATTGATTTTGTTCAATATTTGTTGAAAAATAAGAACTATTATTAATAATATTATCTTCAGAAAAGGGAGTCACACCATTTTGGTTAAAATTTTGTGATAATATCGAATCATCATATGGCTGTTGTTCATTAATTAATGCAGCCCTTGAATTAATAATGTTTTCATTATTGTAAACTTGTTGTTGATTCAATCAAGGCGGCGCAAAAGTTGGATGTAAAGTATTTTTGTTTCCAATACTAATTCCTGAATAATCATCTTCTTCAACGTCATTTCATTTTGTTCCAAATTGACCATTTTTTGTTGTCGAAAATTTTACACCTTTTTTATTTAAACGAGTAAATTCGTTATCTTCAAGACGTTTAAAATAATACTTTTCAATTTCGTTTTCAGTTGTTAACAAATTAGCAATAACAGCATTGGGTTTAATTTTGGTACCTTCTTTAATTGGCTTAACAATAATTCCGTCCATTGGGGCTATAATAATAGATTCGCTATTTTCAGTTTCAATTAAAGCAATTTTATCACCTAATTTAACTTCTTCATTCTGATACAAGAATTTTTTTAAAATTCCTTTTTTTTCTAATGTTATTAATCTAATTTTTTTCATTGTTTCTTATTACCCTATTCAAAAAAAATTAATATGTTTTATTAAATTTATTTTAGCTACTTTTATACCGATTTTATTACAAATTAATTATATCATATATTCAATATTTTTTATTATTAAAATTAAAAATAATATTATACACAAAAAATAAAAAAATGCAAAATTTTTAAATTTATTTCACATTTATTTTTATCCTTTTTAATTTATTATAAAATTATGTAATATACTTAGTTTCTGTTAAATTTTTTACCCATTTTTTTGTTTTAAAATAATCAATGCTAAAATTGTTTTTAAACTGTCAAATGATCGCATAATTAATACAATATAAATAATATCTAAATTTGAAGTAAAAATTAAAATTGCTAATAATTGCACCGGCACTAATCGTGTTAATAAAGCATCTAAAACAAAGGCATTCATCACAGCACCACCTGTTATAATAATGGCATAACTTGTTGCAACAATCATTAAACAATTATATAATAATCCATAAGCAAAAAGCATCCAATGTGCAATTATAAATGTTTCTGGCGTATTATTTACAAACAATAATTCTGGTAAAAATAATCCTCCGGCAACTAAAATTAATCCCGCAATAATTCCAAATATAAAAGACAAAATAACTAAATGTTTACCATTATATTCTGACTCTTCTAAATTATTAGAGCCCAACCGTCTGCCAAATAAAACCGAAGTCCCTGCAGCAAATCCATGATACAGCGATGTATATAAAGCAGCAATAATTGTTGAAAAAATCGCATTTGCTTTTAAAGCATCTAAACTATAGTATGTTCGTAATTTAACTTGCACCACCATTCCGACTGATCAAAAAATTTCATTTAAAACAATTGGTCAAGCTTTTTGAAATGCTCGTTTTGTAACATAACCATCAAAGTGCCATCAATTTCGAGGAATAAATTTATAAAGTTTATATTAAAACAAAAATATTATAAAAATAAGTTGAAAAATACGTGAAGCTGACGTAGCAATTGCGGCCCCTTCCCTTGTACACCAATTCCATTGAAATTTGCAATAAAATTTGGTTCAATTAAAAATTGATTCATAAAAAAAATTCGTGCTTAAAGAAATAACTGAAATTAATATTGCCAAACCCTTTCGGCCATTTTCTCGTAAAGCCGTAATAAAAGCAATGTTAATTGCTAACAACGGATATGACAAAGAAACTATTTTAAAATACTCTGTTTCTTCTAGTGTTGAAATTGAAGCTGATCTATATTGAAAATATTTAAACCAATGAATTGCTAAATATTTATCCTCATGTTTTAATTTTGAAACTATCTCAGGACGAGGAGTATATTTTGGTGTTGTAGTAAAAATAATCATTTCATAACCACAAACATGCGATAAAATTAATACAATAAGGCAAATGATTAAACAAACATAAATTTTTAATAATGTTACTTGTTGTAATTATTTATATTTTTCAACACCATAATATTGTGCATTAAAAACTCCAAAACCATAACAAACTCCGCTTAAAATTGCAAACATAATAAAATAAAGTCGGTTAGAGGCAGAAATTCCATTAATTGCCAATTGTACTGCTGTATAATGATAATATCCAACATAATTTTCTAAGCTCAAACTATCTCAAACTGCTTTTACATTATAAACATTATCTGCTCCAAAAATATATTTAATCTCATTAAATAGTTCTTGATAACCGTGGACATTTTTTTGAATTAAACTTGCAAAAAATTATCAACTAAGTCTGTTGATTCCATAATAATTTCTTGTAATGTTACTAATAAAATTAGCGTTAATGCAGTCGCATATCATTTTTTTGAGGCAAAAAATTTCGGATGTTTTTTTCTTTGTGCTTTTATCATTGCATACCCATTTGCATAATGAACCTAAAATATCATTGAAATATTATAATATAAAAAAATAAAAATTATGATTTTTATTTTAAGTTATCTTTATCTTGATTTTTATTCTTATTCTTATTTACTGCTTTTTGCTTTTTGTGTTTTTTTATTGACTTAACAATTTTTTTGCCATAAACTTTCTAATTTTTTATTTTAACTATAATTTGCAACTTTATAATTTTTTTGTTTGAAAAAAATAACTAATCCAATTATAAACATTAAAATTATTATGGTAATAAGAAAGGGGTTGATGTTTGTATGTATAAAAACAAAATTCAATTCGCTTATTAATTAAGTAATACAAAAAAATGACTAATAATTAGACTTTTTAGCAAAATTGTGTAGAAACCACATACATTTTGTATTTTTGGTTTTTACTCTTTGTATAAAAATATTTATGAATTTGTTAATTTTTTAAAAATTTTAAGGGGTTGAAATTATGCAAACAAAGCAATATTTTATTTTGCGGTCGTTAGTGAAAAAGTATGGTAAAGATAATGTTATTAATATTGTCAATAAGATTACAAAAGGTATTGAAATTAAAAAGTAAAAGAATAAATTATTCCGCGTAATTTATTATCGGATAATTTATTCAACAATGTTTTTTAAGTGGGGCAAAGCAACAACGAGCAGAGCGAGTTTGAAAATTTCAATTTTTTAATTTATTGAAAGGAGTTATATTATGCCATAATGATTAACATGAATATTTAGTATTTTGATTTTGTTAGGGATTTTTGCGTGAACTGGTTTATCAATTTATCAAAAAATTCGACAAATTCAAGGTAAAAAAAGAAAAAAAAGAACTTGAAAAAAGGGAGGATAGAAAATAATGAATTTTTTAACAGATGTAGTTACAAAAATCGGTTTTGTTGATGGAATGAATTCTATTTTAACTGGTTTAGGTAATGCAATGGGTAAAGTAAAAGATACTGTATATGTTATTTTACCGTAATTAATGACCTTTTTGGGTGATGCGTGAATTATTTTAATTCCATTTGGATTATTTATTATCATTAAGATATTAAACTTTTCCGTCATATGGTTAAAGGATTTTAAGAGTATATTACTCTATATTCAAAGTATTTTAACAAAAACTAAGGCACACTAGTTTATTTATTTTTATTAATTTATTTTATATAGCTATTATTCTAAAACTTAATAGTATTTTTTAGTATG
Organism: Spiroplasma endosymbiont of Antitype chi; assembly: GCA_964019725.1. Lineage (GTDB taxonomy): Bacteria > Bacillota_I > Bacilli_A > Mycoplasmatales > Mycoplasmataceae > Spiroplasma. The sequence goes on from OZ026467.1 coordinate 2,125,695, forward strand.
CCAATTTTATTATTTTATATATTTAACATTGTTAATAACATTGTTTATTAAACATTAAATAAACAATATATTATCATTATGTATAACATTGTTAATAATCAGTGTTTTTATCAATAAATAAGCAATATATAAACATTAAATATAACATTGTTTATTAAACAAATAATTAGTTAGGAGTTGATAAAATTGAGTAATTTTGTTAAGAAAAATCAGAATATAGCAAATTATTTTATTTCTAAGGAACTTATTGCTTTTGAAACAGATAAAGCAAGTTTTATAAATTTACCCAATCATAATCGCCATATTGGTTTTTGATTGAGTAATAAGTTTATTTATCCTAGTCAAAAACATTCTGAACAAGTAGCAATCGGTTTGATTTATGATAATTCTTATCGTATTATAAAATATGATGAAAATTTAAAACAACACGATTGAAAATTTTTAACCAGAACAGAAATAATTGATTTATATAATCAATATAAACAAAACTATTTTACGCCCATGAATAAAGCATTATTTCAAAATGAACCTAAAAAAGTAAAAATAAATAACAATAATAATTTAACAAATTAAAGTGATGAAAAAGTACAACAATTAATTAATGATTTAGAAAGTTTAAATTAAATGAGTTTATATAATTATTGAGTTCAATTTGTTAGTTATATTATTAGTTCAAATGCTCCTGAATTTTTATATGTTATATCGTTTGTATTATTTATTATTTTATTTTTTGGAATGTTTTTTAAACTTATTCAAAAAATGTTGAGTTTTTAAATATGCAAAATGATTGAGAAAAATTAAAAGAGTTTTTTATTCATGTCTTTTTATTTATAGATAAAAAAATGTTGAAACTATTACAACTTGAAATTTAACTCAAAATGAATATTTAATTCTGATGGTTGGTGTTTGAATTGTAATTTTGTTTTTAACTTGGTTCTTATTATGAATGATTTTTAAAATAGTCGGATATTTTAAATAATGAAAAAGTTTGCATTTTTTCTAATAAACTTTTGTTATATTAGTGGTTCAATGGTTTTGTTTAGTTTAATTGATTTATTACTTTGAATAATTTCATTAAATTATACTGGTTTAGTATTTTGACTATTATTTGCTTTACAATGTGTATATTTTGTTTGGTTAGTTTGAAAAAATATTTTTTTATCATTTAAATGTCTTTCGTTTAGTTTACTTTATTTGAGATAATCCATTATCCGTAATTATTGGTAAATTAGGAACTGGTAAAACATTACTTTTAACTTTTTTATCACAAGTTATGAAACTTTTAACCAAGAAAATTTATAGTAATTATCCAATTGAAGATGATGAAATAAAACTTTTAACTTTTAATAATTTAGATTTTACTGATATAACTAAATTAGTACCACCTGATGATAGTTTAATTTTGTTTGATGAAAGTTTTTTATATATTAATGGAACTAGTCCCAACGAAGTTAAAAAAGTTCATGGTGGTAAAATTGTGTGGATTGTTTTAGCAAGACATTTTAAAAATAGAGCGATTTTTAACGTACAGCGCGAGGGTATGATGTGAAATAATATTCGTCATTTAGCGAGTGGTATTATTATTCCGATTTCATTGAAAAAACCCGTTAAGTCAAAATTAGGTAATATTTTTAATCATAGTTTTGTTATGAGAATTGGTATTTTCTAAGATATTACGGATTGTGAAATTTGAAAAAAAATAAATATAACGAACGGCCAAAGGTAAACGGGAAAAACATAAGTCAGATGTTGAATTAGGAATTCAATTTTTTAAGATAATTATTCCGCCTTAATTTGCTAATAAATACGATAGTCATTGATTATCATTTGTTCGTGATTTGAAAAACGATGAGGTTGTTAATAAAAAAGAATACTTTTGAAAAGATATATCAAAATTAAACAATAAACAACGCTTAGAATTATTTGATATTGATATTTTGAAAGAAAATTTAAAAGCAAAAAGGTAAAGGAAAAATAAAAAATGAGTAATTTATTAATTGAAAACGTGAATAATGATAATTGAAATAAGATTTTTAGTTTTATTTTTGATACTTTTTTATTTGTTTTTGATGTGATTTGAAATACTAAATTGCCAATGACAAATATAACTATTGCTTATTTTTTAATCTTTTTTATGGTTATTAAATTATCAATTTATGAAATTCACGGAACATCAACTAGTTATAATGATTTAGGTTCAACAATTAAAAGTGGTGTTATCAATAGTTCTAAACTATATGGTGCTACTTTTCGGGGTTTTTTTAGTACTAAACAAGATTTACAAAAACACATTAAAGAACGAAAACAATTTAAAGTTAGTCGCAATAAACAACAGTTATCAATTTTAGCAAAACAAGCAAAAACAAGATAACAAGGATTTAAAAGAATTAATAGTACTAAAAGAATAAAAGAATAAGCGGGGAGTTGTAAATATGAAAAATAAAATTTTGATATTTTTAAAAAAATGATGATGTAAAACATTAATTTTTATTTTATGTAATTTTTTAGGAATTGTTTTGTTTTATTTTAATTATGATTTTGAAAAACTTAGATTTCTTTTTAAAAGTTTTGGTGTTGTTGGACTTTTAATGTTTTTTGGATATTTCTTAATTTGAATTTGTTTAGCGTTTTTTTAATTATTATTATTGAGTTTTGAAAACGGTTCAATAATGTTATTAAAAATCAAAAGAAAGGTGAAATAAGCAATGATTAAGTTAGTTTTATTGGTGAGGAGGGGTAGAGGCAGCAATCGCTATATTTGGTAATGGTTTTATTACAGTTATTATTAATCAGTTGACATCAGCAAAAAATATTATTATGGATTTATATAATTCTGATACTTGATTATTATCTATTTTTGGAAAAATGGCAATTTTGTTTTCTCATCCGTTAATGTTAACAATATCAAGTTTGTATATTATTGGTTTTATTATTTCAAAAACATTATATAGTTAGGAGTTAAATTTATGAAAGTAATGTAGAAAATAAAAAAAGAAAAGAAACAAAATGGTTTGTTTATTTTTTGATTTGATTTAATTTTATATTTTATTATTAGTTATTTATTAGCTTTTGCGTGTATTTTAGATACAGTTTCAACGATTGGCAAATTAAAAGAAAAATATAATGGTGTAAATGGTTATATGTTTTATGGTTTATGATTTATTATATTATGAGATATTTTAATAATTCATTATTTTTATGGTTATTTATTTAATGAAATTATCAAATTAATAAAATAAAATCTTAAAAATAAGTTGGTAGAGAATAATACGTAAGTTTTTAGCATTATTTTCATTTGTACCAATTTTATTGATTTATTTTTTCTCGTTAGGGGCAATTAAATTACAACAAAACCACCAATCACAACAAACAGCAGAAAAAGTAAGAACAAAGCAAAGTGTAGAAACGGGTATTAATGAAACTGATTTTATTAATACGATGTTTTTACGCAGTACTTTTTTTGAAAATTGAAGTGATAACAATTATTTTATTAATCCTACTTTAAAAACATCAAAATCATTAACTTATAACGATAAATGATACTTAGATTTTTTAAGGGGTAGTTATTCAACTGGTGTTTATTACTATAAACCTAGTGATAAATTTATGGATTTATATAAAAATTGACATAATTATTTTAAAGAATATAACATTAATAAATTTTATGATGTTGATAAAAAACAATTTTTAAAATAATTGACAAATTTTATTTATTCTTTTACAACTAAATATAATTTAACCCAAATATTAAATAAATTAAAAACAAATATCAATGATTTACAATCAGTTAATTTAATTGAAGATAATTGAAAAGTAGTTAATGACTATGATTGACTTAAAAATAATTTTGATAATAAATATTATTTTGTTATTTAAAAACAATTATATAGTAATGAATGAGAACTAAAAAAATTTAAACATGATAGTAGATATGATATGCGAATAGAAAATTATATTAAAGATGATAGATTTAAAGGTCTTTATCGTTGAGATGGGAATGATGAACCATAAACACGAACAATTAATATCAATAATGGTAAAATTACAAATTGAAATGTTGAAAATCAAAATAAAGTTAAAGATTTTTTAAATAGGTATTTAGATGTTATTTTCCAAGAAAACATTAGAATTCAGCGGGGTGGTAATCCTGATTATGAGAGTTCTATTGTTGGTATACAACGAATAATTTTTGATTTTGAAATTATTGATGAAAGTGAAAGATATACTGCTATGTATTTTATTAAAAAATCAATTTATCGGGTGATTTTAACAATTGATAAAAATCAATAACATTATTGCTGACAGTTTAGAATTAACACATACTAAGACAGCAAGTAATTATGCATCTCATCCTTATAAAGAAACTAAATTAGGTTTTTTGTTTACTTTTATGAAAGAAAAAGATAATATCTTTAATTTTGATGAAAATACTAATTCATATTTAGAAAATGGAAATATTAAATATTATGAAAAAATGAAAGGACAAATTGATATTAATAAATTTTTAAAAGCCTTTTTGCATATGCTTTGGTACCTGTGTTTCAAAATCGTATTAATTTTATTGAAAGTGGTTATATTGATAATTTAAAGTATAACACTGTGTTAATTAATTTTTTGGGTTTAAAATTAGTTAATTTTAGAGATGTTTTAATTTATGAAAATAATATAAATAAAAATCAATTTGAAAAATTATTAAATGGTATGTTTACAGTTTCGCAAAATTTTTATAAGGATTATTTACGAACAATTTTTGATTTAGAAAATAATAATTATACACAGGGATATAATAAAAATTATGGTTTATTAACAAATAATGGTTTTAAAATTTATCCGCGTTATTTTTATTTTTCTGATAAATATAAATCATTATATTTTAAGATGTATTCTGCTTATAAAAATCGGTTTTACAACAAATTATAGAGAAAAGATGTATTGAACTATGATTTTTCAGTCTCAAATTATTATAATATTAATCAAAATGAGGGTTATGTTTTTGATGGTGCTTTAAAAGATAAATATGGTTTAAAATATAAAAAAATGTAAGAACAAAAAATCGGTTATAGTGTTTTTGAATTAAAAGCCCAAAAATAAAATGATATGTATCGTTATTATGATTTTAATTTTGGTATTTATAATTGACAATAAATAAATAATGGCGGATTATTTCCCGATAGTCAATGATGAAAGGCACAATATGAAAGTTGTAGTTGATATAATTTAGCGTGTCATATCAGAAATGCTGCAATTTGAATTGTTAATAATATCCATGGTATAAAACAAGTAAAATAACTAGCGGGCAGAATTGGTAGGATTTTTTAAATAATTTATAGTTTTTTCAGTCAAACATTCGGAGTATGAAAATTTAGTCCTGCATTTTATAGGGCAATAACTAACTTCTTTTTATTAATTATATTCATGAAATTTGTAAGATTAATATAAAAAAGGCTAAAAAGTCCTTTTATTCTTTTCAATCTGTAATTTTACCATTATTGATATTAATTGTTGGTGTTTGTGGTTCATCATTTCCATCTCAACGATAAATACCTTTAAATCTATTATCTTTAATATAATTTTCTATTTGCATATCATATTTACTATCATGTTTAAATTTTTTTAGTTCTCATTCATTACTATATAATTGTTTTCAAATAACAAAATAATATTTATTATCAAAATTATTTTTAAGTCAATCATAGTCATTAACTACTTTTAAATTACTATTTTCTGGTGGTTGTTCTGTTTTATTACCCCCCCGTTTTCATTATTATTTGGTTTTTCACAACTAATTAATGATGTTGTACTTGTTGATGTTATTCTGATTGATCCTAAAATAATAAGTATCTTTTTTATATCTGTTCCCTTTTTTAAAATTATCTTCAATGCTATAATTATACTATATATTTTTAAGGTAAACGTAAATTAATGAAATATATTATTAATAACTCTAATTTAAGCGATTTACAAGCAAAATCGCGAGATTTTTTAAGTAAAAACTATCAAAATAAATATTATAAAAGAATAAAAAAGAAAATATTTGCATATATTAATTTATGCAAGGAGTTTTTTCTTGAAACTAAGTTGTTATTAAAGGATTTAATTAAAAAATATTTTAAAAATAAATTTTAAACTTTTTATTACTGATCAAATAAAATTTTAATTACATATGCAAATAATAATTTTGAGGATTTATTATTAAAATCAACAGTCCCTAATAATATTGATTATCAATATGGCGAAAATACTCGAAAAAATATCTGTGATTTATATTTTGAATATTCTGATAAACGTGCTGGTGGTGTTTTATCATTGTTTTATAATTTAAAAAAAGGAATTCGTGGCGAAGAATTAAAAAATAAAGCACCTAAAAATTTAAAAACATTTTTTCGTTGACTTAAAAAAGATAAGCGTTGATTAAAAATAAAAAATAAAATTGAAGAAATTAAAAGACAACATCCAAGATATTAAGTTAAAGAATTGGGATTATTACAAATTGATGAAAAATATTTTATACCAAGTAAATTTCCAGTTGATAAAAAATATTATGTTTATGATTTTATTGATGAAAGAATAAGAGGGGTATTCGGTTATATTTATGATAAATTATGTACCAAAAATGCTATTGATGCTGTTAAAAGAGCGATCAGTGATTTTAAAAAAAATATTTGGTATTAAAATAATACGGATTGGAACTGAAAACGGTTCTGAATTTATTAATAGTCATCGTAATAATCAAAAAATTACTGTTAAAGAAACTAATTTTACTCAATTTTTAATAGATAAAAATATTTTACATCAAATAACGCCAATTCGTTCTCCACAGTCAAACGGTAAAATTGAAAGATTTAATCAAAATTATACTAAGTTATTTGTATTTGATGAAAAAATATTGCAGTTGGTTTACAAAATAAACTAAATGATTACTATTATTTTTATAATTTTGAAAGAGTACACAAATATTTGAATTTTCAGACACCATTTAAATTTTTAACTAATTTAACTAAATAATTTTAAATTTATAAAGTTTTATTTAAACTATTTTTTAGTTTGTAAATTTTAGAATTTTTATTTATATATGTATAATTTTTAATAATGTTTTTATATTTTAAATTATATATTTTATTATTTTTTATTGTTTTATTGCAATCTCCAAAATGTGTGTGGTATAGCACATTTTTAGCAAAATTGTTTAATTTATTTAATTGTTGGTCGCATGTAAAAAATAAGGGTTTTTATTTTTTACATGCGACCAAAAATAATTTAATTAAATTATTTTATAAATCAAAACAAACTTTTTATAATTAAGCTAAAAAAAATAAACTTTGTCTTAAAAAAAATTAAATTTTATTGTTTTAGCTAAAAAATCAAATAGAACAATTAATATTAATAACCATTATTAAAAAACTTACAAGATTTCTGTTGCAAAAATGATGAAAAAATATCGACAAAAATATGGAACTGGTATTTATGAGTTTTATAATTTAACAATAGCTGGATTTTTCAGAAATAAAAAGAAAGTAATTAAACATAACATTAAAACTTTAATTAAATGGAATAAATAATTTAATAATTTTTATCCTAAAAACAAGAAAATTAAGACTTATAAACGTTATGAAATGTCTGAATTAGGACATTTACAACATGATATTAAAATTATGACACCAAATATGACTGGTTTTAAACGTAATTTATATTTGTATGATTTTATTGATGAAAAATCACACCTCGGTCTTGCTTATTTATCTGGAAATAAATCACAGTCATCAGCAATTGGTATTTTTAATCAAGCTTATAATGATTTTTTAAATAATAAATAAAATTATAATAAAAAGAATTAGAACCGATAATGGTCACAAATATTTTTATAGTTATAATCCGGGTTATAAATATCATAAAAGTTAGTTTACAAAATTATTACATCAAAAATGTGTTATTCATCAAACAACACCAATTCGTTCCCCTTAATCAAACGGGAAAATTAAAAGATTTCATCAAAATAAATATTTTTTTTGAATATCTTTCTCGTTATCCTGAAAATATTAATCAATTACGAAAATTAATTACTATCTTTTTAGATTATTACAAAAATGTTAGACGACATAAAATAATAAATTTTTTAACACCATCGGAAGCTGTGTTAAAATTTTTAAAATAATAACTGGTCTAAAATGTATGTGGTACCTAACATTAATTTTCGTATTTCACATCATAAAAAGAATTATGATTTGCAATGTTTATAATGAACAAGAATTTACTTAAATTTATTTAAAAACAATTGAGATGTTATTGCTTTCATAAAGAAAGCAATCAATAAAATAAATTACAATAATTAATGCGTAAAAATTATTCAGTTTCATTTGAAGATATGAATCATGAAAATTGAGCATTAGGAAAACAAAATTATGAGGAAAAAATGGCAAGTTATAAACATTGTAATCAATGTAGAAGAATATACATTCCTAGTAATTATAAAATTAAAAATAAAACCTTAGAAACTTTAAAAAAAATTAAAATACATGGTCATTTTGAAATGAAATTTAAATTTAATAGTTATTGTGACATTAAGGGGCATAGAAATAGTGGGATAACTATAAAATAATATTCGGAGGAAATAAATTATGAATAAAAGATACTTATTAGTAATGAAAAGTAAATATGGTAATTTTAAAACTTTATTATTTTAAAAATTAGAAGAAGCAAAAATTTCCAGTAATGTTGAAAATAAAAAAGAATGATTAACAACAATTATTGATTTAGAAGATAACAATATTGAATGATAATGATGTGAATAATATGTGAAAAGATGAAGATGACAAGGTTTATACCAAAGAATATTTATTTAATGAAGCATTAGAAGGATTTCATTCAAAAGAAAGTGCTTATGAATATATTGATAATTTAATTATAGATATTAATTTGGAGGAAATTAAATATTGAATATAACAGAATAAATTAAATTTTACAAACTTAAAGAAGAAAATGAAAAACTTAAAAAAGAACTTGCTGAAAAAGATAGAAAAATTGAATCAGCGGAATATAGAATTGAATATTGAAAAAATATAAATCACGATTGTAAAAATTGTCCTAACTCAAAATTATATAAAGAATATTTTAAAAAAATGATTACTATTAATTATAGTTACAAAGGTCATAAAAATATTGAAAATTGAGAATTAAAAGACAATTCATTATATGACAAATTACCTACTAGTAAGGATGTGAAATAATTAATCAATTTATTAAAATTGTTATAATAACAAATAATATAGAAATTAAAAAAACAAGCAATAGTAAAGAATGTGAGATATTTCAATTATCAGTAACTCGCCCATATTTAACACAAAAATAAAATGATTTTATTCCTTGTCAAGTTTGAAATAAACAGGCAATTACTTTACAAAAATATTGTCAAAAAGGCAGTCAAATAGGAATTACTGTTTTTTTAAAATCTTTTAAAGATAATGATAATAAAATACAATTAATAGTTCGAATATCTAAATATGAATTTTTAAATACAAATAATGATTTAAAAAGAGATATATCTGAAAAATAAAATGAAATTATTGCAGAAGAACAGACAAATTATAGTTCAGAAGATATTAAAGAATTATTTGGTGATAATGATGCAATTAAGTGAGATTAAACTTTTATATATTTTTAATTATAAATTACATAAATATATTATTTTAATCCCTAGTGTAAGTCAAATTGTTAATATTTTAGTGCCAAAAGATTTATTATATATTTATAGTAATATTTTAAAATTAGCACAAACTCGTGGAATATGTTTACATAATATGATTGATGTTTGATTAAACAATAATTTTGATGATTAATTAATTTACTTTATTGATTGTGAAATAAAAACACATCGTGAATTATTTAAAAATTTTACAAAATTATATAAAGAAACTTTTAAAGATATTAAATTTAAACATTATGAAACCCAAAAAACACTTTATAACCCTTTAATGTGTGGTAAAACTGATTTTATTAGAATAACTATTGATAATTAATTATAATATGTGATTGAAAAATTACTAGTTCTAATGAAGAAACTGATATTAAACACTATATTTGACAATTAAAACTTTATTATTTATTAAAAAAATATTAATAATAATTATTAATCCAAAATTAAAAATATTAATTAAAGAGAAGGTTAATATTACTAAACAAGATTTAAAAAAAATTAAAGAAGACATTTTAATATAGCAAGAAAGAGAAGAATAATAAAATTCCACAAGAAACTAAAAAAAACATTAATGGCAATTATTAGTTAAATACAACACAATTTATCATTATATTTATAAAAAAAACAATGCAAATGAATGGTGTAGTAATGTATAAATATTTTGGCGAAGAATAAGTATTAGAATTATTTAAAAAATAATTTAAAAAATATCATATTACATATATTTGAAGTTATGTAAAAGATACTTTAAAAGTAATTAATGATATCCCATATTTTGAAATATAATTAACTTTATGTAAAGAAACAGAAGAAATTAAAACTTATTAACCTTTCGCGGTTAAAAATACTGACATCGCTAAGAGTATTGGTTCATAATTAACATATGGAGTTAAATATGTGTTAAGTAAATTATTAAGTTTACCAACCGAAGAATTAGACACCGATAATAGTAAAGTAATTAAAAATAATTCTAAGCAAGAAAAAGAAGAAACAGAAATTATTAATAATTCAAATACAAATTCAATGAGATAACAACATTTTAATAAAATTAAAGATTTTATTACAAATACAAAAATAGAACAAAATATTATTTAAAAAGGTAAAAATTGAATAAAAGAATAATTAAACGTTGAAAAATTATCACCATTTCTAATTATAAAACAAATTGAAGATTTTTATAATAAATTTAAAGAAATATTTTTAAAATAATTATACAAATAGGTATTGACCGATCAGGAAATGGTACTAAGGGTATTGTTGTTTGCGAAGATAATAAATTAATTGAAAAACAAAAATTTACAAATAAAGATTGAATTTACCAAGCTAATTTTATTTTATGTATATTAAATAAAAATGAAATTATTAATATTGAATATTGTTTATATACAAACGCTAATGGTTTGAAAGACCGTGATGATTTATTAAAAATAATTGGAGTAATTAATTATGATACACACGAATTAAATAATGTTAATTTATTATCACCCCGCTATACTAAATCGGTGTTTAAAAATATGGATAATTTGAGTAAATATAATGATAGTTGTTTATGATAACTTGATAAAGATACTAATTTAACTTATCAATATATCAAAGGTTGATTTTATAATAATCAAAAAATAATTAATCATTTAATAGATGCCATTATTATTGATAATTATAAGGGTTAATGTTATGAAACATTCATTTAATAAAAAAACAGGAAAATATTATTCTAAATTAATTCATAATGTTAATATTTACTTAAATGAAAATTAAGAAAAAGTTTAAAATTAATTTAATGACTTTAGTTATTCACAACGAATATAATATCTTATTAATTTTTATATAAAATACAATAAATAAAAATAAAAAATAACGAATTGAGGTTGTTTTTTTAAAAAATATTTGTTAGTTGTCTAATAGCATCTTTTTGTTGTTGTTTTTTGTCATTTAATTTAACTTGTTTTTTAACATTTTTTAATTTAAACTGTTTTTAATGCTAATTATTTTGCATAATCATGTCCTCGTAAGTGTTTTTCGTTGGTAATAACAGTTGTTATTAATTTTATAATTTCTGCTTTATATTTTTTATTTTTTTAGCATATAATCCAAGAATACCAATACTAGCCATTACGCCTGCACCCGCTAACACAAGTAAAGTAATCATTAATAATTTATTATTAACATTTTTTTACTCCCCTTCTTATCCTTACTCAAATAGTGGCCATCCATCCTTTCGGAACAAAATAATTTATAAATTAAACTATATAACCACCCAAAAATATCAACCACCCCTATATATAATCTATTTTAATTTTGTATATTTTTAAATTTTTATTCTATTATACCATCTAATTTGTTTAATCGTTTTGATATTTTTGGTTTAATAACACTCGGATTAATTCGACATTCCAAACAATGTCTTAAATGGTCTTTTTTTCATTTTCATTTACCAATTCAAATAATAATTAAATAAATTATTAAAGTAATAAAAGGTAATATTGTAAATAATAATCCCATTTTAGATATTTTTAATCGTTGTATATCAATTTTAATATCAACTTTTGGTTTACTAATAGCAACAAATATAACATGAATTCCATGTGTAAATAAAGGTGTTAATAATATTGCAATAACATTTCCTTAATATTGACCATAATTATACAAATTAATATCATCTTTAATTGCATTAATAATGCCATATTCTAATCAACAATTAAGTAATAAAAATATTAATGTATAAAAACAAACTGCCCACTAACTACAAATTTTATATTTTTTTCTTATTATCTAATAATATCTTTGTGAGTTAAATTATAAGTCGGAATAGGGTCTTTTTAAATCAATTTCATGGCAAGGCACCCTTTTTAATCAAGTTTTTTTATCTTTTTTTATTAATTTAATTACTTTCTAAATTACTTTTTTTCAATATTTATAAATATTAATTTATTATTTTTCTTTTAATTGTTAAATCTTTAATAACAATATTATTTGTTTCATTTGAAATTAAGCCATCTTGCTTAATTATTATTTTTTTATAAAAATTATCTGCTAAAAATGAAAATATTGATTTTTGTTATATTTTTTAAAAAAATATGTTATAAATTTATTAGCAGATAAATAATCTGTTATTAAAACTGATATTTTATAAAAATATTTTGTTAAATCATAATTTGAAATTTTAAATTTTAATTTTTCGTTTTCTTCTGGATAATTAATTAATTAACAACTATCATAATTAATAGATATATCGACACCACATAATAATGAACTACCGTTAATAGTTTTAATGTTTGTTCCACTTATTAATTTATATTGTTTAGCATCTTATACCATTAATTGTTGCTGTTCATTTTTAATAATAGTTTTATTTTCAATTGGTGTTCCTACACTTGAACCTTGTTCTGCCTTTAGAACGTTATTTTCATAATAAATATTATCATTATCAAACGGAACAATAATTTTAATATATTCGTTATAATCAATTTTAGAAAAATCATTAATAGTTGGATAAGAAATATTTATTGAATTATCTGTTTGTAATCGTTATTTTAATCAAAATAATAATGTTAGATAAAAAGTTTTTTTTACTAATATGTTTATATTCTTATTCCCATGGATGAGCATAATTATCTAAACTATAATTATAAGGTATAGATATTGTTTTACTATATATAATATCAATTATTTCACCCGCTAATTTTAAAGCCTTTTTAACATCTCTGGTAATATTTTCATTTGATTCATGGTCGTTAGTTTGAAAATAATCAACTCCACCTTGTAAAAATGAAGAAATAACAGTTAAATCATTAACTACTTTTGGTAGATATCAATTTATAACTGCCAATAAAAAGCATATTTAATATAACTTAATCATTTATCATATTAAATTAAACCAGTATTATTTTTTCTCATGGAAATAAATCTTTTTTATTAATTTTATCGTAAATTGTCCCACCTGATAATCTATATATTCATAAAATAGTTTTTAAAATAACATTATAAATTAAATTATCATTATAATCAGATTTTTTTCTATCATTAATAGGTTGTCAAAATTAACTTTCTTTAACATTTTCAACTGTTATAAATAACAAATTACTTAAATTATTTTCCATATAAAACAACCCTTAATGGATTACGATATTTATTTTTTAAATTACTTGGTTTATAACTATTAACTCTTGTTTTTGTTTTATTAATCGTTTTAATAGTTTGATTAGTTTTGTAAAACATATTTTTAACTGGTGTTTTATATAAATTATTAATATTTTTAAAATTAATTCGGCGTTCGCGATACCATTTTTTAATTTTAATTTCACCAGCAAAATTAAAATTAAAATGTCAAATCTTTAAATTATTAATAAACTTTTTAATTTGTTGTAATTTTTGAACTGTTGGTAATGTTAATTTAGTAGTTCTTTTGGTGTATTTTTATTTTAATGCTTGTTGTAATCGTTTTTTAATATAATCTCTTAAATGACTAGGTAATAATTTTATTAATCAATAACAATAAAATAAAGTTCCGGCATTAGATACGGCATTACTTAATAATTTTTAAATTTCAACTGGAAAACCATGATAAAAATAAGGTCCATAAAAGTTCTGATGTTTTGCTGTTTTTGTATATATTAAAATAGTTAAATTAACTGTTAAATTTAATTTATTAGTCATATTAAACACTCCATTATCACATCAACCGCTATTTAATGGTTGTCAATTGATATTTAGATAATTTTCATTTTTAAATTGTTCTCTATTTTTAATATTATTATCTTTTTCTAATTGACTTAATATTTGTTATATTTCTTTTTTATGACCTTTTTTAATTAAATCTAAATAAGTAAAGGGATTTAACCGCCGATAAATTTCTTCAACTTTATTTGTAATTTTATTATATTTATCAGTAATATAAATAATTGACTTTAATACTTTATTTTGAACTCGATTAACTTTATTAATTAAATTTATAAATTTACTTATCAAAGGTTTATTTTCTAAATTAATTACTAATAAAGTTAAACCTCATAATATTAGTAAATTCATTGTTTATTATGAATTTTTAATTACTACATCAATATGGTTTGTTTGACAAGTGGCGTTGTTTTTACCTTTAATTTGAACTTCAACAGTTTTATTATTTGTAATATTAATTGGCCATTCTTCACCTTTGCTTTCAATAAATTAATCAAAATCATTTTCAGTTAAATAACTATTTACTGCGCTCGCTACTTTTAAAACAACATGTTTAAATTGCTAGTTTAACTGTTCTGATTTTACTTTTGTTTGGTCTGCAAAATGAATAGTTGGTTTATCTATTTTATTAATTTTACTAATATATATTTTACTTGGTGTTTGTGCGGTTATTACATAATCAACCTGCACTCTAAAAGTTTTATTTAGATTACTTTTGGCAGTATTAATTTCATCTTGTGTTGGGTTCTTTTTCTAAAATAATTTTACATTTTTTAGGATATAAAATTGTTGGAGTAGCATATTGAACTTTACCAATTCATTTGGGGTTATCAGTATCATTATCTAAAACTTTTTGAATAGTATCCATATTATTTGGATATGCTCATACTTTTTTATTAATAATTAAACCATTTACATTATTAAAATTATAACCTTTATCTCGGTTATAATTTTACTTTTGTATATGTTTTTTATAAATGAAAAATTTTTGATACTGGAATACCCATTGCAGTATTTTCATATAATTCACCATTCACCATTGCTTTTAATTGTGCTTGTGAACCAATTACTTTTAAATAAGTAGGTGTTAATCCTAAATATGCTCTTCACCCTAAAACCGTAAACATTTTATCAGTTGGCAGACCAAAATATAAATTACTAATTTGATTTGTTAATTAAATCAAAGTTTCATTTAATGTAAATAATGCTTTATTTGCATCATCTGCATTTTCTGCTTTATAAATACGAAATGGAATTACTTCATATTGACAATCTGCTAAACAAGGTAATAAGAAAAAGATTGATTTTTGTAAGTATAAAAACAAAATTCAATTCGCTTATTAATTAAGTAATAAAAAATGATTAATAATTAGAATTTTTAGCAAAATTGTTTAATTTATTTAATTGTTTTTATTTATAATTTTTATAAAAAATAAGCTTTTGTAAAACTATCATAGACAATAATCATAAATAATCTGAATTAATTCGCATTATAAATTAACAAATTTATTTTGTACAATACTAGAAAAGTCATCAGAAATAACACCATTTTTAATATTTTGTTATATTAATGCCAAGTCAAAATCCTCATTCATTAATTTTAAATTAAATATTTTATCAATAGGAACCGTAATTCTTGTTAATCCCATAGTTTAAATTGTCCCGCCATTTGGTAATAAATAATCATCTTGTCATATTACACAATTAGTTAAATTATATAATACTTGTCCTGCATTAGGTAATCAAACAACTTGTTCTGCTGTTACTGTTGCATATTGCATAATACTTGCATATTCATTATATAAAGGTCCGCTGTAATAATGCATTAACCATATCAACATAGGATTTTTGCCCCGTTTTATTACCTTATAATGTAAAAGGTACTTGTGATAAATTAATTATTGCCATAATTTCACTCCTTTATTATCTAAGGTTTTTAAGTGTATAATCAGTTAATTTTTTAATTTCCTCAGGAGTACATGTTCCTTTTTCTTTAATAATTTCAATTTCATCATTTTTATTTTCAGTTTATTTTTAAATCATATCTTTAATAAAATTATTTGGTGGAACTTATGGTTTTTTTCAACAAACAAATCGGGCTTTAATTCTTTTAAATTTTGCATTTTTTCAGATAAATAACCACCACTAAATTTATTTAAATTGGCTTTAATATCTTCAATTTTATTAGGCGGGGCATCTTTAAAAACTTTTAATTCATCTAATTCATTAGATAATTTAATAAAGTCTTCTTTTGATATAAAATTTTCGCGTTTTTGCACACTTTCTCTAATTTGCTTTGTTTAATTATTAAACTGATTAATATATTTTCTGCAATTTCTTCACTTAAACCTTACTATATTAATTGTTCTTTTGTAATTGCCATTTTATAAACCTTTCTTTTTTTTATTCTTGTTAAATTAACAAGTTAGTAAAAATAAAGAGCGCGCCCCAAAAAGTAAGTAAAGTAAAAAAAGACTTTTCTAAACTTTTAAAGGGGGCACATTTTTATGTGGCAAGAAAAGGCCAAAAATATAACAAATATAAATCAGAATTTAGAACAAAAATCATTTATAAAATTAAACAAAAAAATTGTTGAATATTGGCAAAAAAATATAATCTAAATGCAAATACAGTATAATCTTGATGATAAAATCATAAAAAAAGAAAATTAAACAATCCCAAAGGACCTAAAATATCTTTTACCAAAAGATATTTATAATATTATAAAACAAGGTATTAATTATTAAAAAGCTCCATGACTTTTACAATTAAGCAAAATAAGAATCATCTCTTTTATTAAACAAAATTGTCATGAATATTCAATAAAATTATTATTAGAAGTAACTGGGTTGAAACGTAGTTATTGAGATAAATATAAAAATTATGACAGTATCAAAAAAATAAAAAGGCAATAAATACTATTGTAAAATTCTATGAATAAAATTTAAAATAATTTTGGTATCTAAGAATTACTAAATATTTAAAGAAAAATTATGATATAAAATATAATTCAAAAAAATGTTTAAGGATTATGCGTGATAATCAAATAAAACATTAATATGTAATAAAAATGATAATAAACATGAAATATAAACAGAATAAAGAAAAAAGTTTATTACAATATCCTGATTTAATTAATTAAAAATTAAATGATATAAAAAAATTTTTCGGCGCTATACACTGATGTAACATATTTAATTTGAAAAGTAAAAAATATTATCAATCAACAATTATTAATGGATAATAATAAAGAAATAGTTGATGTAAAGTGATCTTAAATATAATGACAATAAATTAGTAATAGATAATTTAAATGATGCAATTAATAAAATAAAAATCAATACAAAAAAATCTGAATGGAATAATAATTTATTCAGACCACGAGATATCAATACACCTCCTCTATTTATCTCTATAAATGTGTATATAAATGTATTATAATTTCAATGTATAAAAATTACAACTATGCAGATAATATTGTTATAAAAATTTTTCATTCATTACTTAAGAAAGCTACAATCAATAATAAAATATATAAATCGCGCGAAGAACATATACAATATGTTATAAAATGAAATACATGATATTCAAATCGTAAAGAAAAAAATATAATTAAAAAAATAGTAAATAATTTTTATTAGTACTTACTAAATCGGAGGGCTGTGAGGTACCATATACATTTTAAACCAATTAGTTGTTTTAAAAAATTTTAACACAGCTTCGGATGGTGTTAAAAAATTTATGCTTTTATGTTATCTAACATTGTTGTAATAATCTAAAAAGATAGTAGTTAATTTTCATAATTCATTAATATTTTTAGGATAACGAAGAAGATATTCAAAAAATTTATTTCAGTTTTGATGAAATCTTTAAATTTTCCCGTTTAATTGAGGTGAACGAATCATTGTTGTTTGATGAATAACACCTTTTTGATGTAATATTTTTGTAAACTAACTTTTATGATATTTATACTTTGGATTATAACTATAAACATATTCAGGACCATTATCGGTTCTAATTCTTTTTATTATAATTTTATTATTTAAAAAATCATCATAAGAATGATTAAAAATACCAATTGCTGATTACTGTTATTTATTTTCAGATAAATAAGCAAGACCAAAGCATGATTTTTCATCAATAAAATCATACAAATATAAATTACGTTTAAAACCAATCATATTTGGTGTCATAATTTTAATATCATGTTGTAAATGTTCTAATTCAGACATTTCATAACGTTTATAAGTCTTAATTTTATTGTTTTTAGTATAAAAATTATTAAATTCTTTATTCCATTTAATTAAAGTTTTGATGTTATGTTTAATTACTTTCTTTTTATATATTAAAAACCCAGCTATTGTTAAATTATAAAAATAATAAATACCAGTTCCATATTTTTGTCGATATTTTTTCATCATTTTTGCAACAGCAATCTTGTGATTTTTTTGAATAATGGTTATTAACATTAATTGGTCTAGTTGATTTTTTAACTAAAAAAATAAAATTTAATTTTTCTTTAAGACAAATTTAAATCTTTTTATCTCAATTATAAAAAGTTGGTCGCATGTAAAAAATAAGGGTTTTATAAAAACAATAAAAAAATATCCTTAATTTATATTAAACTAAATAACATTTAAAAACAAAAACCCTTATTTTTTACATGCGACCTATAAAAAGTTTTTTTTTGATTTATAAAATAATTTAATTAAATTATTTAATGAGTTTTTATATAAATATTATTTTTGATATAAATTAAAATAATTAATGACATTTTGATAAATATAGTTTTTTTGTTGTGAAAGCTATTTTTGTGAATATCATTTTTTTCTTTTTCTTTGTAATGAATATAATTCATTTTCATTAAGAATGCTTGTTACCATATACTTTCAATCCCGGTTCTATTTTAAAGACCAAAATTAGTGGTCTAAAATGTATATGGTTTTTAAATTAAAGTTTTATAAATTATCTTGCATTAATCCTAAGAATAAGTTATAGTTAAGTTGTGATAAAAAAATAAAATGCTGATATATGTTGGTATTATAGACTAATGTTTCTACATATTGCCATCATTAAGATAATATAGAGCATAATTTTTTTTGTTTTATTTTCGCAAATTTAACAAAAATAATTTGCATAACCTATTTCGCGCATTAGCAATGATAGTTTATGCTTTTATTTTTTTATTTTGTAAAGGAGAATAACAATTGTGCAAATAGACAAATTAGAATTATATCTATCAGAAGATAAAATTCAAAATAAAATTAAGGATTATGCGGAAAAATTAAATAAACTATACGTGGGCAAAAAATTATATTGTATTGGTTTACTAAATGGAGCATTATTTTTTATGAGTGATTTGTTAAAACAAATTAAAATTCAAATTGTGATTGATACAATGATTATTTCAAGTTATATTGGAACTCATTCAACAAATAAACTTACTATTCATAAGGATATTTCAAAAGATATTACCGGACAAGATGTTTTATTAATTGAAGATTTGATTGATACTGGAAAAACGTTGTCGGATGTCGTTGAACAAATTCAAGCAAAAAAACCAAATAGTTTAAGAATAGTTTGTTTAGCAGATAAGATTGCTATGCATCCAAATTTTAATTATCAATATGATGCACTATTTACTGTTCCAAATGACTTTATTGTTGGTTATGGCTTTGATTATAATGACCAATTTCGACAATTACCAAATTTATATATATGGAGAGGCGAATAAATGAAAACAACAAATAAAATTATTATTTTAGATTTTGGGTCACAATACACTCAATTGATTGCCCGTCGAATCCGCGAATTAGAAGTATATTGTGAAATATGACCATATAATACAGCATTAGAAAAAATTAAAACAACACCAATGAAAGGAATTATTTTATCGGGTGGTCCCGCTTCTGTTTATGCAGAAGATGCATTTTTAATTGATAAAAAATTGTTTGAATTAAAAGTTCCTTTTTTAGGAATTTGTTATGGAATGCAATTAATAAGTCATTTACACGGGGGGACAGTACAACAAGCAACAAAACAAGAATTTGGTTTTTCAGAATTAATTATTGATAATCAAGAAGATTTATTTGCGAACATCCCTGTTAAATCGCAAGTATGAATGAGCCATGCTGATCATATTGAGGGCATGCCAACGGATTTTATTCAAATTTCTCATAGTGAAAATTCAATTAGTGCAATTAAACATTCAGAAAAGAAAATTTATGGTTTACAATTTCATCCAGAAGTAACACATACTTTAATTGGCCAACAATTATTAAGTAATTTTGTTTTTAACATTTGTGGTTGCGAACCAAAATGAAAAATTACAGAGTTTATTTCAGAAACAACAACTGAAATTAAGAATAAAGTTGGAACTGATAATGTTGTTTTGGCATTATCAGGAGGTGTTGATTCTAGTGTTTGCGCAGTTTTATTACATAAAGCAATCGGAAAACAATTAACATGTATTTTTTTTGACACCGGATTATTACGGCAAGATAGTGGATGAAATGATTTACAAAAATTTCAAGAAAAATTTAAATTAAATATTATTAAAATTAATGCGCAAGAAAGATTTTTAACTGCTTTAAGGGGAATTGCTAATCCAGAAGAAAAGCGAAAAATTATTGGTAATTTATTTATTGAAATTTTTAATGAAGAAGCAATAAAAATTAAAAATGTTAAATGATTAGGACAGGGAACTATTTATCCGGATGTGATTGAATCTGTCTCAGTTAAGGGGCCGTCTGCCACAATTAAATCTCATCATAATGTCGGGGGATTACCAAAGGATTTGCCATTTCAATTAATTGAACCATTACGTGAATTATTTAAAGATGAGGTTCGCCGAACTGGTGAAAAATTGGGCATTGATTATAAATTTGTATATAAGCATCCGTTCCCGGGACCGGGTTTAGCGGTCCGAATTATTGGTGAAATTACAGCAGAAAAAGTAGCTTTATTACAAGCGGCTGATCAAATTTTTATTGATGAATTATATCTGGCAAATTTATATGATCAAGTTGCGCAGGCATTTGTTATTTTATTACCTGTCCAGTCAGTTGGTGTAATGGGCGATTTGCGAACATATGGATATACTGCCGTTGTGCGCAGTGTTGATACAACTGATTTTATGACAGCAAATTGAAGTAGGCTGCCATTTGAATTATTAGAAAAAGTATCAGCTCGAATTGTAAGCGAAGTTCATGGAATTAATCGAATTACTTATGATATTACATCAAAACCACCAGCAACAATTGAATGGGAATAAAAAATATTAATAAATTATTTACATTAATGTTAAAAACTGTTATAATTAATTAAATTAATTTTTAATTACAAAATAAAATTATTTTTGATATATTTAATATTCGGTAGTAAGAAAAAAAGTTTATGTTTTGGTATAAAAATTATTGGTCGCATTTAAAAAATAAGGGTTTTATAAAAACAATAAAAAAATATCCTTAATTTATATTAAACTAAATAACATTTAAAAACAAAAACCCTTATTTTTTACATGAAACCAAAATTTTAGAGGAATTAAAAAATTTAATAAACCATCGACAGGCAAATATTTATGAAATAATTCATAATAATCAAATTGAAAATGTTTTTATTTACTGTTATTTAATTAATATTTTAAACAATAATGAAAAAAACTTTTGATAATATATTAAAAAGTATGACCATAAATGATTTTAATAATAAAGTTAGTGTTTTATATCAATCTGAACAAATTTTAAGTAATTTAAATTTAAAACCAAATTATTTTAATAAAATGCATAAAATTTTAATTGACCTCATGAAAAAAAAGCAAGATTGCAAAAAAATATTATTAAAGCTTATCAAGTATTAACTAATAATACTTTATTATCAAATAAAGAAGTTTTAAATATGTTGCAATAACCTTATGACAAAAACTATTTTTCTTTAAACCAATTATTAGTATTAAATAATATTGCATATTAATCTATTATTGAAAAAATTTGAAATCAAAATCTTTTTGCAATTTTGGATAAATTTATTTTTGCAACCAATAATAATAATTTAAATCGTGAATTATTTGATGCAGTAATAACTGCAACTTTAGAAAAAAATATTACTTTATTAATTAATTTATATAATTATTCCGAATAATATATTAAGTATTGTAAAGAAATGAAAAAGCGAGAAACAAGTGGATTACAACGACATTGAAAATAAATATGAGATAAAGTTGATATTATTAAAGAGCGTTGCAAGAATATTAACAATAGTAATGAATTAATAATTCAATTACTATATTCTTTATCACAATTAGAAATAAAATATAAGGCAATTAAATTTAAAAATATGTTTAATTATGAAAGAAAATTTCAGGAATATCTTAATTTATGTTCTTTTGATAAGGCGGCATTATATTTAATTAATTTAATGGAAGAAAAAATTACTCCACTTTTAAAAACAAAGCATCAATTTTTTACAACATATTAATGAAAAATTATTTGTTTTAAAAGATGTGTTTGATAAATATAAATATAAACAAATTAGGTCGCATGTAAAAAATAAGGGTTTTTATTTTTAAATGTTATTTAGTTTAATATAAATTAAGGATATTTTTTTATTGTTTTTATAAAACCCTTATTTTTTACATGCGACCACAAATTATGCAATTTTATCAAGAATTAAAATTATATTTATATTGTGAGAAAGTAAAGAATGAGCACAATGATAATAAAAATCGGGATGATTTAAAAAAAATAAAAATTGAATTAGAAGAGATATTAATATAAATGAGTATTAGTGTTGAATAAGTAATGTATGATTGCCAAAAAAAGATTGAACTATTAAATTTAAATATTAATTTTATTAAAGATAATTTAAAATTATTACTACAACAATTACAAGAAATCGATGCTAGTGGGTTAAATTGCCAACAAATTGAACAAGATTTAGTTGAGTTAGATCAAATTTTAACTGATTTAGAGGATAACCGGTTAGTTAAATAATTTAGTAAAGTTGAACATATCGAATTAGAATTGGCAAAAAGAGTTAATTTTTTATTGGAACAAAAAACCCTTCGTTTAGCAGAAATTCAACAAAAAATTGAAGTTTTTGAAATAAAAGTAATTGAAGATGAAATAAAACAACGGTTATATAATTTAAAAAAAACGAGTTAATTTAAATTATTAAACAATAAGAACATTGAATTAATAGTAATGTTTGATGATAATTAATAAAAAGCTTTTATTATTAATTTTTTTAAAACAAATAAGAATCATTTCAGTAATTTAAACCCATAGGCCATTTCTGACCTTGTTCAAACAGAAGTTAAAAATTATCATACTTCTTCAACTGATTTTTTGAAAAAATAATATCTTAGTAGTTTTAAAAAAACAAATTAGTGATAATAAATTTGTTAATACATAATTATATTCAGAATTATAATAATTTGCCTAAATTACAGAAGTTGATAATAATTTTTAAAATGTACAAAAGCTTTAACATTACAAAAATCAAATTATTAATAAACAATTAGATGAGTCAGTGCGGAAACATGCTATTACATAAATTTTACAAGTAATTAAAAAACGTGATTTTATTTTTGATAGTAATGATATTCGTATTAAGAAAGAAAATGAAGATAGTTTAGTTGTTGTTTATTCAAAAAAAGTAACCAGAGAAGAGGTGATTTTTAAATTATATTTAGATGGGTGATTTACATATAAATTTGAATATTATAAATGTCATACGCATGATATAGATGAGCAATCATTTATTAACGATTTATCAATGTATGATGTTTCTTTATCAAAATAAATGAAAAAATCTTATTTAAATCCTGATAAAATTATGAATCAGGCAAAGATTCAAATTGATAGTAAATCAAAAAAGAAATAATTAACATTTTTATGTTAAAAAACATTATAATTAAAGAAATATTTAGAGGTAAATATAATGAGTGTAAAAAATAATTTAGATAAATTAAAAAATCAAATTGGAATTAAAAAATTTGTTATTCTTGAAGGTAATGTTAATGATATTTATCAAACAAATAGTGTTTATGTTGTTTTAAAAGATCGATTATTTTGATTATTACAAGAAAAAGGCTTTAATGATATTTTTATGTGAGACAGGATTGATGGTCTAAGCGGGGGAAATATAAAAAATTTAACATTAACAGTGGAAACACAAAAAAAATAGTAAAGAAGGTGAAACATATGATTTTGGTCAAGAAGTAATTAAAAATGCAAATGAAGAAAAGAGTGGTCCAACGGGACAATTTCTAACTTTAGCAGATTTTTTTGTCATTGTTAGTCGTAATATGTTAGTTGCAAGTTCTAAAAAGTTGCTTTTATTACTGAATTTTATGATTATTTATTTTCTAATGAACAGATATTGAGCAAAGAAGAGCTCGTTAATTTAATTTCATTAAGTAAAGCTTTTCGAGATAAAAAATTTGATCAATCAGAAATAATTGATTTTGATAAAGCTATTATTTTTATCACTAATAGTGTTGGAAAATTAGCAACGTCATTTTATTTGCATAATCCAGATGTAACAACAATTACTTTAACAAAACCAAATCGTGAAGAACGAGAAAAGTTCATTTTAACTAATAATATTTTTTTTAAAATTACCAGGGATTTAAATATTGATATTTTAAAATTGCAAGATATTTATGATACGATGGAAGGATGAACTTTTAAAGAAGTTTATCAATTAATTAAGTTTTCAAATAATATTTAAGAACGCTTACCATTTGAAAAATTATTAAATTATTATCAATACGGCGATAAATTTTCGCCATGAGAAGAAATGAATTATGAAAAATTAACAACTATTGAAAAATAATTAAAAAAACGAGTTATTGGGTAAAATAATGCCATTGAAAAAATGAAGAATGTTGTTTATAAAACTTTTACTGAATTATCGAGTGTTCAATGTTCATCAAAACGAACAAAACCAAAATGTACATTGTTTTTTGTTGGACCAAATGGAGTAGAAAAAACTGAATTAGAAAAATCATTGGCCAAATTTTTATTTGGTGATGAAAAAAATTGTATTCGGTTTGATATGTCGGAATATAACCAATAAGCAAGTGATCAAAAAATTAATTGATACGCCACCTGGTTATGTTGGTTATGAAGAAGGTGGGAAATTAACAAATGAAATTAAAGAAAGGCCTTTTAGTGTGCTTTTATTTGACGAAATTTAAAAAGCCCATCCGCGAATTTTAGATAAATTTTTGCAAATTTTATAAGATGGTCATTTAACTGATAATAAGGGTCAAACTCTTACTTTTTCTGATTCGTTTATTATTTTTACTTCAAATATTGGTGCAAGTTAAGTTGATGATAA
The DNA here is from genome assembly GCA_964019725.1 of Spiroplasma endosymbiont of Antitype chi. Lineage (GTDB taxonomy): Bacteria > Bacillota_I > Bacilli_A > Mycoplasmatales > Mycoplasmataceae > Spiroplasma. Next base: position 2,151,406 of record OZ026467.1, read on the forward strand.
TTTATTATTTTTAGAAATTGAAAAGCAATTTATTCAAAAAGTATCTGATAATTTTCGAACCGAATTAAAACGACCATAATTATTAGTGCGAATTGGAAATAATATTATTCCGTTTAATTTTATTAAGGATATTAATTTTAAAGCAAAATTAATTACACAAAAATTACAGCCAATTCAAACGGCTGTTTGATAAAATATAAGATTAAATTATAATTTATGGATTTACCACAAATTTTACAAATTATTATTCAAGATGCTGATGATAAAAAGATGGTCGTGATTTATTAAATGATATTTAAAAGCATGTGGTTGATGCGCTTAGTTCATTTATTTTTGCAAATAAAACTAAATTTAAAGCTGGAGAAAAAATATTAGCACAAGCAAATGGTCATCAAATTGAATATTGTTTTAAATAAAAAATGATTAATTTAATTAATTTTAATCGTTTTGTTTTTTTACAATCATTGAAGGACCCGGAAAATGATTCGCATTATGAATGTAAGGTTGCATTATTAATCGCAAAGGATGTAGTAATCACGAAATGATTGCTCTCATTAATCGGAATGTAATGGATGTCAGCAACTTTTTTAAGGCGATTATAGACGAAAAAGATCGCTTTAAAATTTTGGAGGGTATTACAACAATTTTTAGGGGGGGTGTGAGCCATTTATTCGACCACAAGCGCCCTTAGAACTATTAACTATATGTCAAAAAAATAATTTAACAGTAATTGTTTTTTTCTGGTTTTTTATATGAAATATTACAAGAAAAGAATTCGGCAATTTTATCTAAAATTGATATATTAATTGATGGACCATTTATTATTGAAAAGTTAGATAAAAAAGACGATTAATTAGCTCTACAAACCGGCGTGTGATTAAAATAAGCGATGTTTATCATAATAATGATTATTTTGAACAAAATATTATTGAAGCAGAATTTAATGTAACTAAAAATAATAGTATGATTATTAACGGGGGTGGTGCTCATCTTATTAATAATGAAGAAAAAATTAAAAAAGAGGAGGAAATAAAAATTAGGGCATTTAAATTAGACGGGGATGTATTTTAGCATTTTACCCAAGATATTATTAAAGTTGTTGATAAGTTATAATTTAAAGGAACTTATGCTGATTGCGAGTGATTTTCATATTACTGATGTTAAAAACAATATAAAGTTATATCGGTAATCGCAAGTATTGATACAAGTTTTTGTTATAATCAAACTGCTAGATTTAACAAAAATATGAAATATTATCCTAATTAACTATTAATCACAGTCTCGTGTGTTTTACCATTTGTGCAAGAAAGATGTTGTTAATCTTTTAGAGATGGAGCGCATTTTTTAGTGTAAGATTATAATTATCATGATTTTGGGACAAAGACAGGGTTATTTTTTACTGCTTTGCAAATTTTGTCACGAGCAGTTCTTATCTTAAACCAAGATAATATTACAGAATACATTGGAATTGTTAATTCAATTGGAAATTAATCAAATTATCAATCTATTTATGATTTTTTAGATAGTAAAAAATAAAAAAATTATTTTACCTATAAATACTTTTTTATTTTAAGATTAACATTTGTTGAATTTCTGCTAAATTACGTAGTTTTTCTTTATCAACATTAATCTTAAAGTTATAACCTTCATCTTTTTCATATTTTGGAATAATATGAAGATGATAATGAAAAACTTTTTGAAAAGCTTCAATTTTTTCATTGCTAACATAATTAATTCCAACAGGTTTTAATGTTTGATACATTTTTTGGGCAATTATTTTCCCAACTTTAGCAACTTCTGTTAAGTATTCATCATCAGTAACACTATAATATTCAAAGTGCTTTTTTGGAATAACCAAGGTATGACCATCACTGTTGGGGAATTCATCTAAAAAAGTATAAACTAAGTTATTTTCATAAATTTTTTTACTTGGTATTTTTTGGACAATAATTTCACAAAAAATACAATTGTTTTTATTCATATTAATTTCATCTCCTTATGAAATTAATTATAGCAATTAAATACTATCGTTGATTAATTAAGCCATTTTTAATATAAAAAAGAATATTTTTTTAATCTTCTTTAATAATATATGATCCGATTGCATCATATAAAGTTTGTGAATAAACATTTTCTAGATTATTGGCAAAGGATAAGGAATATAATCTTGTTTTTGATGCTGTTTGTAAATTTTGTTGTTGTGCAAAAGTATATTCAATTCATTTTAGGATTTGACCTTTAATATTTTTTGTAATGTCAACTGGTGTTCCATCTTTATTATTATAAAGAGCTTCACCATTTTCATTGTATGTTCCTAAATAACCTTTTTCATTATATAATCACGATAATGAACGCTTAATACCGCCTTGTTGTGCTAATCAAGCTTGATCTAAATCAGTTGGTGTTCTTCCTGACCCGTATCAAGTTAATGATAATTCTTTATTGTTTTTACTATCATTTTTATAATTAATATTCATATTTTTCATTAAATCAACAGCATAAATTGGTAATAATAAGACAACTGACGCGTATCTTTTATTTTTATCTAAGAATTGGTAACTTGAAGGTTCTGTTCCTTCGCCTGATTTTATAATACCCGGTGTTTCTGTGTCAATAATTTTTTGTTTATATGCATCAGCATTTTTTAAAGTTGTAAAAATATCATTTGGGTTTTTATTTTTATCAATTCCAACAAATCCTTTAAAACCACTAATCCCAAAGATTGGATCAATTCCATCTTTAATCATATTATTAAAATCATTACTTTTATTTTTCTCATTGAACATGTCTTTAAGTTTTTTTATTAAAACATCCTGATTATTAGTTAAATCATAATTTAATTGTTCAACATTTGCTAATGGTCCTTTATCTTCATCTTTATTATTAAATAATTTGTCTAATTTTTCTTTATTTAGTTTTAATTCTCATACCATTTTAACGTATGATTTTCATCGTGTTTCACTAATGGTATCTCATGATTGAATAACATTAAATAATGCACTATTTCGATTTAGATAAATTGAACTATTATCTCCGCTACCATAGCGCTTAATCTCGTTTTGATGTAAGTATGTTGCAGTAATAATTTTATCAATAACTGCCGGCACTTCAACGTGTGTATAATAATCTTTAAACCGAACTTTTAATGCAACTTTTTTTTCATTTTCTGACATTGCATTAAAGTCAGTATAATTAGCTCCAGCGCTTTTGCTTTTAATTTCGAAATTATATTCTCCTTGCTCTTTTATTGATTTCATATAATTTGGTTTATTTGTTCTTTTTCAGAAATATGATTGAGTACCGCCAACATATCAACCTTCTGACTGATAATCAGCTGCATATCCTTGTCCGGCAATTGTTGTTTCTAAAGGTGTTGAATTAGAAATTCCAGTAAAGTATTTTGTACTTAAATTATCAAGAGCAACTTGCTCAACAAAGTTAATAAATTGTTTTATTAATAATGAATCGGGTTGATTAAAATCAGCGGTTACTCCGGCATAACGCGCCCTTGTTGCTTCTTCTGAAGCATAGAAAAATTTTGAAATATTAGTATCTAATAATTTTACAGCCATTTCTTTTAGGGCTGCTTTAGTAAAAATGTCATTAAATGAATATTTGACAACATTTGATTCATTTTCTGAATTAATTTGTGCAATAATTAAACGTTTAACTTCATCTGCAATTGCGGGGTCAGTAAATCTTTCAAAATCTTTTTTAGAACACGCATAAAGACTTACGCCAGCAGAAGAAAGAATAGACATTGCACCTAAAATACTTAGTATTTTTTTCATTATCTTCTGCCTCCTATTTTATAAAAATGTTTTATTGGATCTGTTATTACAGGATGAAATTGATGCAATCATAATGGGCTCATTACTGGTGAGGTTACTTGCGAAAAAGTTAATTTTGTGTAATTTAAACCAATTTCTTCATGTCATACTTTTGAGTTACTAATTTTTTCAACAATAGTTTTTGGATCAATCTTAGCGGCGGGTCCTCCCGTTTTATATCCTTCAATTGTTTTATTTTCTGCTTCAAAACTACTGTATAAACGTTGAAGAGCGCCTCCCGATAAATTAGTTGACATTGCATTAATAATTGAAATAAATCAATCATGATTTGTCTCATGTTTTTCTGAATCTTTAAAAGTAAGAAAGTTTTTCAATCATTCTTTAGGACCCGCACCATTTGTTAATATTTTATTATTAAAATTATTGAAAAATTCATAAATTCAAAATCATCATGTTTTATCATCAGCCGAACCAGAACTAAATGTAGCATATTTTTTAACTTCATTTAAAACATTAAATTTTAGTTTACTGTTATTATTACTATTTAATAAACTACGATTTACTAAATATCATAAGTATTGATTATTACTAAATTGTGTATTCATCTTTTGGTTTACTTTGTCAACTGTCATGATTTCTGATTTATCTGTTAATGAACTATAAAAATTACTTGAATAATTTAAACTTTTAAATTGTCAATTGCTATCATAAGAATCGTATGACGTTGGTCCGGCATCCTTTAAATATTCGTGCCCATCAATATGAACTAAATTTAAACCATTTGTATCAAAAAAACTAATAACAATATCATTAGTAGTACCAATTTTTCAGGCAGCATTAATTGGATCGGCTGGATTTTTACGATTAATTTTACTTGCCGCATCATTTATATCGCCAGGTGCAGTTTCACCAAGTGCATTAATGCTATTATATACACTTAATTTTAAAATATTTGATTTAACAGCATCAGCTTGTGTGCTTAAAGTTAATAAATCTGATGATGGGGTAAATGTACCTTCACTGTTAGTAGTAAAGTCTTCTCAATTTTTAGCTGATGATAAAGTTCCTAAATCTTTATTAATTTGTGTTTTTGTTTTTTCATCAAAACTATCTGCTGTAAAACCAGTATCATTTGGTGTTGCTCCGGATTTAAAATCATATGTTATTTTTGAAATTGCTAAAGGTTTTTCGTTTTGGAATCATTTTTCAATTATATATTTTTGAAATAATGATAGTTGCCCAACATCATATGTTTCACTTAATACAGGAATGCCAACTGATGTTTTAGATGAATTTTCAAAAACAGGTGTTGCAACTGGTGGATAATTACTAATATATTTCGTAATTTCATAATTAAAAGTTCCTAAATCTGTTGCAATTGTATTAATACGATTATTAATTTCAGCGATTGTTAATTTTGATAAATTATCAATAAAATTTTTTTTGTCTTTATCTCAACTAAAAGCTAATGCTAATTGAGTACGTAAATTTTGATTGTTGGTATTTCAATTATCTGCTTTATTTCTGTTTTTAAGAAAAATAGCAAAATCTATTAAAATATTAACTGCACTATCAGTGTTATTTTGTCTGTATACACGCATATTGTTATTTAATAAAACATTAGTTAACATTTGTGTTGCACTAATCCCACCATCAGCACCATTTTTCATAATGGCAGCCTTATAATTTTGTTCTTCAATTTCAAATTTTTTGCTGCCAATGGCACCGCTGATATCTTTATAGTTTGAATCTAAAAAATCATGATATTTTTTTTCTCAATTTTTTTTATCACTGTCTTTAAAACTTTGTTTCTTTTTCTCAACAGTATTATTTGTATTTGTGACTAGTAATTGTCATTGTGTTTTTAAAATGTCTTTTAAATTTTTATAATCAGCAATATCACCAATTGTAGTTTCTTTTGATACAAAAAATTTATCAGGGTTGGCTAAAATTGCGACGCTTAAAATTTGCATTAATTGAAATGACATCTTTATTTTTGTTGCGCCATCTCATTGGGTTGGATCATTTGTTCATTTTCCATTTCCAACATCTACAAATGGATTTTCTAATACACTTCAAATGTCTGGAGAAGTGATTTTTTTACCACCAAAAATTCCTGGAATTAACGCTCAGATGCTATCATCATTTTCATTTTTATGTTGATTTTTTTTTTCTTTATTACTACAAGACGCCGTTCCAAGCGCGGTTGCGCCCACCAATATCATACTGCTTAGTGATGATAAAAGTTTTTTCATTTTAATTCATCCTTTCTCTTGACTTTTTATTTTTGTACTTTTTGATAAAAAATACTAACTACGTTATATTAAAAAAATATTAATAAAGTCTACTTTTATTGTACAATAAAAGTAGACTTTATTAATTAGAAAATAAAAATAATTTCACTTAAGAACTAAATATGGTAATATATATTTTCAAAGGAGAGACTAAAGTGAAAAAAATTGAAATCAAAGATTTATTTGTTTCTGCTGATAATGATATTATTTTAAATGGTTTAAATTTAACTGTTAATGTTAATGAAATTCATTCTTTAATGGGGCCTAATGGAAATGGAAAATCAACTTTATTATCAACAATTATGGGGCATCCTAGTTACACTGTTAAAAGTGGTGATATTTTAATTGATGGGGAAAGTATTTTAAATAAAACGGTTGATGAACGAAGCAAAATGGGGATATTTTTTGCAATGCAATCACCAGTTGAAATTTCTGGAGTTTTAAATTTAGATTTTTTAAAAGCAATTATTAATGCTCATCGTGATTCGCCAATTAAATTATCAGAATTATACAAAGATATTAAACGTAATATTAAAAATTTAAAAATTGATGATAGTATGATTCGTCGTTATTTAAATACTGGTTTTTCGGGAGGAGAAAAGAAAAAAAATGAGATTTTACAATTAAATTTATTGAAACCATCTTTAGCTTTAATTGATGAAATTGATTCGGGTTTAGATGTTGATGCTTTAAATGTTGTTAGTAATGAGTTAAATAAAATGCGAAATAAGCTTTTTGCTGCAATTATTGTGTCCCACTATGATCGATTTTTTAATTTAGTGCAACCAACACATGCTCATGTTATTGTTAAAGGTAAAATTGTTAAAAGTGGAGATTATAATTTAGTTAAAAAAATTAACGAAGAAGGATACGAATGATTATTACAAGAATTAGATTTGACAGCAGAAAATAAACAAATGGGCATTAAAACTTTGACAGGAATTGGGTGTGCCGCTCAAAAAGGTGAGTAAAAATGCAAGTTTTAATGAATGAACAAAAACTTATTGGTGACAATTTTACTATTGATTCAACAACACCCAAATTAACATTTGCGAATAATAAAGATGGTGAAGTTATTAATATTAATTTTACTACTAATCTTGTTAATGAAACTTTTTTGTTTTTTTTAAATTTAACTTCAGAAGTAACAATTAATTATAATATTATTGCTAATAGTCAAATTAATATTATTAATATTTACAAAAATCGCGAATGTGAACAAATAGCTAATCTTTTTTATAACTTATTAGAAAAAGCACAAGTTAATATTTATCATTTAAATATTGTTAATAGTAGTATTACTGAGAATATTACCTTCAATTTGCGGGGTAAAAGTAGTACTATTAAATATTATTTGGCAAGTCTGTCAACACATGAATATCATAAAAATGCTATTATTTATGCTCATCATTTAGCTCCAGCAACCGAAAGTGAAATTAAAACCTACTCAATTGCAAAAGATAATTCATTACAAACTGTCAAATGTACTAGTCATATTGAAAAAAAAATGGGTAAATCAGAAGCCCATCAAGAATTACGATTACTAGTTTTTGATAAAACTTCAAAAGCAATTTCTGATCCGATTTTGTTAATTGATGAAAATGATATTAAAGCAAGTCATGCTAATGCGGTTGGGATGCTATACCCAGAACAAATCTTTTATTTACAAACAAGAGGTTTGACAATAACGCAGGCTCGAAAATTAATTTGTATGGGTTATTTTAAAAATGTGATTGATGCAATTGAGGATGAGGAATTGCAAAAAAATATTATTGATGAAATTGATACAGAAATTGGAGAATAACGATGATTGATTATAGAGAAATTAAAAAACAATTTCCTTTTTTTAAAAATAATTCTGAGCAAATTTATCTTGATAGTGCCGCTACTAGCTTAAAACCACAAGTTGTTATTGATGCTATTAATGATTATTATATAAATTATGGAACTAATCCGCATAATACTGATAGTGATTTAGGATATAAAACAAATGTTCAGTATGAACTTTTTCGTCAGAAAATTCAGCATTTTATTAATGCTAAAAAGGTTTCAGAAATTATTTTTGTCCCTGGAGCAACTTATGGATTAAACCAAATTGCATATGGTTTAAGTTCAAAGATTACAGCGGGTGATGAGATTCTAATTACAAAACAAGAACATGGTGCAAATATTTTGCCGTGATATCGGATGGCGCAAGAAAAAAAAGCAGTTGTTAATTTTTTGCCAGAAATAAATTTTCAAATTGATTTAAAACAATTAGCAACAGTTATTACTGCTAAAACAAAGATTGTTTCTTTTGCTAATGTTCCAAATATTTTAGGGTATGAAAATGATCCAACATCAATTGTTACAATGATTAAAAAAATTAATCCGGAAATAATTGTTGTGATTGATTGTGCACAGGGCGTTATTCATATGCAAACTGATGTTCAAAAGTGAAATGCTGATTTTATTACTTTTTCAGCCCATAAAATTTTTGGTCCAACTGGAATTGGGATTTTATGAGGAAAAGAAGAATTATTGCTACAATTACAGCCTTTAATTGTTGGCGGCAGTATGAATACTTGAATTGATAGTAATGGTTTAGATTATAGTTTAAAAAAATTACCGGAACGGTTGGAAGCGGGTTCAGCTAATATTGCTGATATTTTTGGTTTTGGAGCAGCAATTGATTTTGTTAATAACCTTACTTTAACAGAAATTATTAAATATAATCATAAGTTAAAACAATATGCAATTAAAAATTTTAATAAAAAATTAAAAGATAAAGCAATAATTTATAATCCCAATAGCAGGGGACCAACATTGGTTTTTAATATTAAAAATGTTTTTTGTCATGATGTTACAATGCATTTAGGAGGTTGCAATAATATTACTGTTCGGAGCGGTGATCATTGTGCACGGTTAATTGGTGCTGTTATTCCAGAGAAAAATACGATCAGAGCTAGTTTTTCAATTTATAATAGTTATGAAGATATTGATTTGTTAGTATCAGCACTTGCGAATGAGAAAGATTTTTTAGGAAGGTTGTTTTAAATGGAATTTAATAAAAATGATCCAATGTTTTTGCGACAAATTATTATGGACCATTATTCAGAACCACAATACAAAGGTTTAACAAAGAAACCAAAAGTTTATTTAATTCATCAAGTTTCCGAATCATGTATTGATGATATTTATTTAGAATCAATTATTGAAGGGAATAAAATTATAAGTGCTCGGTTTGATGGTGTTGGTTGTGCAATTTCAACAGCATCAAGTGACATTATGGCACAAGAAATAGAAGGAAAAATAATTAAGGTGGGTTTAGAAATTATTGAAAATTATTTAGCAATGGTTTTTGATAAAAAATATGATGAGAAAAAGTTAAACGATTTAATTGCTTTTATTAATATTGCAAAACAACCTAATCGAATTAAATGTGCGACAATTGGTGTTACTGGTTTTAAAACATTATTATTAGATTTAATAAAAACAGATTATGATTAATGCCAAAGGAGGTATTATTAATGCCAAAATTAAAACAAGAAAAAGAAATTAAAGAAATTTCTAGTTATAAATATGGTTTTAATGATGGGGATATTTATTACTATAATACTGGGAAAGGTTTTAATGAAACAATTATTAATGAAATTTCAAATCATAAAAATGAGCCAGATTGAATGCGAGAATATCGGTTACAGTCATATTATAATTTTTTAAAAATAAAAAATCCAAGTTGGGGGCCAAACTTAGAATTTATGGATTTTGATGAGTATATTTATTATATTAAACCAACGGAACATATTGCAACAAAATGAGATGATGTTCCTGAAAAAATTAAAAAAACCTTTGACCGGTTAGGTTTGCCAAAAGCAGAACGCGAATATTTAGCTGGAATTAAAGCTCAATATGATAGTGAAACAGTTTATGGAAGTATGTTAAAAGAAGTTGAAGAAAAAAAAATTATTTTTTTAGATTGTGATACCGCTTTGCGTCAACATCCGGCGTTATTTAAAAAATATTTTGGAACATTAGTACCAAATACAGATAATAAATATGCCGCTTTAAATGGGGCCGTTTGATCGGGCGGATCATTTATTTATGTTCCAAGGGGGGTTAAATTAGAAAAACCATTGCAGGCTTATTTCCGGATTAATTATCAGAATAGTGGTCAGTTTGAACGTACATTAATTATTATTGATGATGATGCAGAATTACACTATATTGAAGGATGCACGGCACCAATTTATTCTCGAGATTCTTTACATGCTGCTATTGTTGAAATTTTTGTGGGGAAAAATGCAAAAATGCGTTATACAACTGTTCAAAACTGGAGTGATAATGTTTTAAATTTAGTAACAAAGCGTAGTGTTGTTGATGAAAATGGTCAAATGGAATGAATTGATGGTAATATTGGATCAAAAATTAATATGAAGTATCCGAGTGTTATTTTAAAGGGAAATAATAGTAAAGGGAAATGTATTTCAATTGCGGTAGCAAAGGGAAATGTTATTCAAGATGCTGGTTCAAAAATGATTCATTTGGGAAAAAATACTTCTTCTAAAATTATTTCTAAATCAATGACTTTTAATGGCGGGACAGCAAACTATCGCGGGTTAGTTTATATTGGACCAAAAGCACAGTATTCAAAAGCTAGGGTTGAATGTGATACTCTAATTCTAGATGGAAAATCACATTCCGATACAATTCCTCAAAATAAAGTTTATAATAATGAATCGCAAATTGAACATGAAGCAACAGTAAGTAAAGTTTCTCAGGAACAATTATTTTATTTACAAAGTCGCGGTTTATCAGAACAAGAAGCTTTGGAAATGATTATTATGGGATTTTTAGAACCATTTACAAGAGAAATACCAATGGAATATGCAGTTGAATTAAATCGGTTAATTAAAATGGATATGGAAGGTAGTGTTGGTTAATGATAACTCGAACTAAACAAGAAATTCGACAAGAAAAATTGCTTGTAAGAAATAATATTTCATATGAGTTACGACAGCAAAAAGAAACTCAGATTTTTAATACTTTTTTTCAACATCCGGTTGTACAAAATAGTAAATCAATTGCTCTTTATTATTCAATCAAAAATGAAGTTAATACTATTTTTATTATTAAACAATTATTTGCATTAAAAATTAATGTTTTATTACCACGAATGGATGGTAATAATTTAAAATTTTATCATATTACCAATTTAACGACTGATTTAGAATTTAATTCACGTTTTGGTATTTATGAACCATTAAATTCATTGAAAATAATTGATGCAGAAAAAATTAATGTTCTTGTTGTTCCAATCGTCGCTTTTAATCAAAACAATTTTCGATTAGGATATGGGAAAGGCTATTATGATCGGTTTTTAAAAAATTATTATTATCTTGTGATTGGGCTAGCATTTATTGAACAGTTAGTGCTATCACCTTTTCTAGTCGAAGAACACGATGTTAAAATAGAAATTATTATTAGTGCTTAAAAATTAAGGAGCTAGAATGAAATTACCATTATTACGTGTTGTTATTAAATATTGATTTAAATAATGACATACCTATATTATTTAATAACATTTGCTGGTAGTAAGAAAAAAGTTGAGGTTTTTAAAAAATATAAATAAAATAATTAGATAAATTTTTAAAGGGTTGATTTATCATTGTTTTAGAAATATATTTAAAATAAAGAATAATTTTTATACCAAAACCTAAGTTTTTTATTACTACAAAAATTATTAATTATACATCATATGAAAAATATCAAGCTGTCAGTGAGATTATAATTGGCATTGGGATTGCGAATGATCCATCAATTGAAAGAATTGACGATTTAGAAGAAAAATTTATTGTTAAATTTGATGAAGATATTAAGGATAGTGTACAATTATCATAATAATATTGCGGCAGAAGTTATTATGTTTAATAATTTACAAATTTGTTCTGATGCCTGGTTTTTATGAATTTAACTGATGATACTCAATAACTAATTCGAAAAAATTCACGTCAATATTTTAATTTGAGAACACCTCGTCAACGTTTATTTACATATTTAATTAATCATAATGTTGCAACATAACTTGAACGATGTACCTCGCAAGTTGAATAATAAGATAAAAATAATTATGTTAAAGTTATTTAGTCTTATTTTTTTGTTTAACATCATCATTTCGTTATAATCATAAATAGAAAGTTAAGTAGAATAAAATGCAAGTATTAATTTTTCAAGGAAAAAAATTGAATGAACTGAAAATAACGAGCCAATTATTAAAAAAACAACAGATATTATTGTTAAAAGTGAGGGATTTAATTTTTCATATGCGGATTATCGCCCATATCGGGGGCGCGATAATGGTGTTGTTCATAACACAATTATGGAGACACGGTGGATTTGATGTCATGACGGCCATTTGAGCTTATGTTACAAAACTTAAAATTGGCGATTGCGTCGTAATTGGATGTGTTACTCATTGCAATATTGGTCAATGATGTTAACAAAAAGGTAATAAGAAACAAGTTTGGGTTTTGATATAAAAATTATTCTTTATTTTAAATATATTTCTAAAACAATGATAAATTAACCTTTTAAAAAGTTATCTAATTATTTTATTTATATTTTTTATAAAATTTAAACTTTTGTAATAATATCAACAAAAAGCATTTGCTAATTGTAATAATGTTGGTTTTATTTTGGGAAGTAAAATTAATGGAACGTATCATAGGTATTTTCGTGTTCATTATGAGGGAAATATTTTTATTAAAATTCCAGAAACAATGAATTTAACTGACGATCTAATGTTAAGAAATTTGTTACCAACAGTATATGAAAATGTTATTAAAAAAATTGATTTAAAACAAATTAATAATATTACTATTATTGGTGATGGTCCAATTAGTTTGGGAATTTTATTTTTATTAAAAAAATAATAAAAAAATTAATATTTATAGTCATCATAGTCAAAAATTAAATTATTTTAAAAAAATAGGGGCACATAAAATTTATGATAGTAATTTAACTACTTTTTATATTAAATATGATTTAGTAATCGAATGTGTAAGTAATGACATTGGTCCTTTTTAGCGGGAATAACAAATGATTAATTTTAATGGTACAATTATTATAATTGGTGTTTTTAAAAAACCAGTTGTCTTTAACTTACAACAATTATGAAATAAAAATATTAATATTCATACTGGAATTTTAAATTGTTATACTTTAAAAGAAATTGTATTAAAAATTGAAAATAAAGAAATTATTCCGAAGTATTTAGTATCAAAAACTTTTAATAAAAATGAAATGTTAAAAGCATATGAAACTTTTATGAATACAGATATTTTTAAAGTTGTTGTGAAATTATAAAAAGCAATAGAATAGAGCGAAAGAAAGAAATGAGTTTTTTTCAAAAATTAAAAGCAAAACGTGAAGAAAAAAAACAGATTAAATTAGAAAAAGCGTTAGACAAAACACGTTTAACCTTTTCTAATGATATTAAAAAATTAGCACATAAGTATAAAGAATATGATGATCAATACTTAGAAGAATTAGAAGAAATTTTAATTGCAAGTGATATGGGAATGAATATGGTTTTGCAAATTACTAATCAAATTCGTAAAAAAGTACGAAAAGGTTGAAGTATTGAAGCCACGAACGATTATTTGGTTGAAGTAATTATTGATTTATATAATAATCCAAAAAGCAAACAAAATAAATTAAATATTAAAGACCAGCGCTTGAATGTTATTTTAATGATTGGCGTTAATGGTGCCGGCAAGACAACCACTATTGCTAAATTAACAAAAAAATTTCTTGATCAAAAGAAAAAAGTCCTATTAATTGCTGGTGATACTTTTCGGGCAGGGGCGGTGGAACAATTAAACCAATGAGCAGAACATTTAGATGTTAACATTGTCAAACCATTAAAAGAAGGGCAAGATCCAGCTAGTGTTATTTATGATGGATTGGTTAAAGGAAAAAAAGAACAAGTTGATATTATTATTATCGATACAGCGGGACGTTTACAAAATAAAGTTAATTTAATGAATGAATTAAATAAAATTAATCGTATTATTCAACGCGAAATTACCGATGCTCCACATGAAACATTATTGGTAATTGAAGGGGTTACTGGTCAAAATGGTATTTCACAAGCAAAGAATTTTTCGGAGGCAACCAATGTTAGTGGAATTGTTTTAACAAAAATGGATGGCACGGCTAAAGGTGGTATTGTTCTAACAATTAAGGACCAACTAAATATTCCCGTTAAGTTAATTGGTTTTGGTGAGAAAATAAATGATTTGCAAGAATTTGATATCGAGCAATATATTTATAATTTAACCAAAGATTTATTTAACAAGGATGAAGTGAAAATAGAGTAATGAAAGATTTGGAAAAATCAAATGAGTTAATTCTTTTATATGAATTATATCGGCAATTATTAACAAAAAAGCAAAGAGAATATTTTGAATTATATTTTTTTGATGATTATTCATTAAGTGAAGTTGCGGGGTTAAAAAATATTTCTCGTAATGCCGTTTATGATTCGTTGGCAAAAATTATAAATGCTTTGCATAAATTTGAAAATAACTTACAATTAGGTTATGATCAATATCAGCTAGATATCATTTATCAATAATTTTAAAATATTAACGAATGTAATTGATTAATAAAAAAATTAAAAAAAAATGATAGTGATTGGGGAGAAACTAAAATGAATATTTTAATGATTGGTGATATTTATGCAAAATCTGGACGGACAGCTGTTAATAAATATTTACCACAAATAATAAAAAAATATAAGCTTGATTTAATTATTGCAAATGGTGAAAATACTACCCATGGAAAATCATTATCAAAGCACCATTATAATGAATTAAAAGAAATGGGAATTAATATTATTACTTCCGGAAATCATATTTTTTGTAATCCAGAAGTTTTAAATTATATTGAAGAAGTAAATGATTTATTAAAACCAGCAAATATGAATTCGTTTACACCCGGGAAAGGCACAGTTGTTATTAAGATTAATAATAAAAAAATTCGTGTGACTAATTTAATGGGCCGCAGTTTTATGGGCCCAGTAGATAATCCATACACAATTTTTGAAGAAATTATTAATAATGATGATAGTGAGCTTAATTTTGTTGATTTTCATGCCGAAGCTAGTGCAGAAAAATTAGCTTTTGCTTGGAATTATGATGGTATTATTAATGGTTTTTTTGGAACACACACTCATGTTCAAACGGCAGATAATCGAATATTACCAAAAGGAACAGCATATATTACTGATGTTGGGATGTGTGGTAGTTATAATTCAATTATTGGGGCAAATCCAGAAGAAATTATTCTTAAGGAAAAAACTGGTTTACCAGTGCGTTTTGAACCAGCAGCTGAAAATGATAAATTAATTTTTTCGGCAGTATGATTAAAAATAGACGATAAAACTAACAAAGCAGTTAAAATTGAAAGAATTTTAATTAATCCAGAAAATGAAACTAATTTTTTAGGATAATAAAGAGGTCACTTAAATGACTATTTTAATTAAAACGAATGTAATCATTATTTTTGTTTGTATTATTATAGTAATTTTTTTGTGTTGCTATTTTTTTATAAGTTGTTATCGTATTTTAAACAAAAAAAGAAGAAGAAAAATTAAATTACCTTAATATATTGAACATAAACACCTTATTACTTCTAATCAATATGAATTATCAACATTATGAACAATTGATAAAAATGGTCAGATTATTATTTTATTAGTTCATGATTTATTCGTTAGTAAAGAAAAAAATACTGTTTTAATTAATAATGAAATATGATCTAAGAATAAAATTTCAGTAATTGCTTTTAATCAACGCAATTTCGGAGATAATGTACCAACTATTATTAAAAATGTTTTAGTTTTAGTGAATTATATTATTGACTCAATTACAGCGTTAAAAAATAAATATGAACAACAAAAAATTATTTTATTATTATAATGATTTTCATGTGGTTTAATTAAATTTATTATTGAAATAAAAACCATTAATTGAAGAAGTTGTTTTTGTTAATCAAATTAAAAATTTAAATGTAATAATATTTTCAATGATTAGTAAAATTGGAATTGGAATTGGTTTTTTATTTAATTTGTGTTATACCAAACACATTTTGTAGATTGCAATAAAACAAAGAAAAAATAATAAAATATATAATTTAAAATATAAAAACATTATTAAAAATGATACATATATAAATAAAAATTCTAAAATTTACATACTAAAAAATAGTTTAAATAAAACTTTATAAATTTAAAATTATTTAGTTAGATTAGTTAAAAATTCAAATGGTGTCTGAAAATTCAAAGATTTATGCCTTCTTTCAAAATTATAAAAACAATAGTAATCATTTAGTTTATTTTGTAAACTAACTGCGCCCAATATTTTTTTTCAAATACAAATAACTTAGTATGATTTTGATGAAATCTTTCGATTTTCCCGTTTGATTGAGGGGAACTAATTGGCGTTATTTGATGTAAAATATTTTTATCTGTTAAAAATTGAGTAAAAGTAGTTTATTTAACACTACTTTTTTGATTATTCCGATGACTATTAATAAATTCAGAACCGTTATAAGTTCTAATTAGTGTTATTTTAATACCAAATTTTTTTTTTTAAAATTACTAATTGCCATTTTAAAAGTATCAATAGCATTCTCGGTGATTAATTTATCATAAATATAACCTAATAATATTGGCATTATTTCATCAATAAAATAATAAAAATAATATTTTTTATCAAATGGAAATTTACTTGGCATAAAATATTTTGCATCAATTTGTAATAATCCTAATTATTTAACTTCATATCTTGGATGTTGTCTTTTAATTTCTTTAATTTTTTTTTTTATTTTTAATCAACTCTTATCTTTTTTAAGTCAACGGAAAAATGTTTTTAAATTTTTTGGCGCTTTATTTTTTAATTATTAGCCATAAATTCCTTTTTTTAAATTATAAAACAATTATAAAACAGCACAGCGTGTTTATAACAATATTTAAAATATAAATCACAGATATTTTCATGAAAATAATTACTATATTGATAATTAATATTATTAGAAACTTTTGAATTTGATAATAAATCTTAAAAATTATTATTTGTATATGCAAGTAACATTTTTTTGCTCAATAATAAAAAAATTGAAAATTTATTTTTAAAATATTTTTTAATTAAATATTTTAATAACAACTTATTTTCAAGAAAAGAATTTTTACATAAATTAATATATGCAAATATTTTTGTTTCTATTCTTTTATAATATTTATTTTGACAATTTTTACTTAAAAAATCTTGAAATTTTGCTTGTAAATCACTTAAATTATAGTTATTAATAATATATTTCATTAATTTACATTTTCTTTAAAAAATATAATATAATTATATCATTCAAGATATTTTAAAAAAAAGAAAAAACAATAATATGAAAAAAAATACTTAGTATTTTATTATTAATTTGATTAACAGCAACAAGCACAAAAACACTAATTAATTGTGAAAAACCAAATAACAACGAAAAAGAGGGGATAATAACCCAGATCATACATCAAAACCATAACAACCACGTAAAAATAGTAAATGAAAAATAGTTAATATTAATTGATAAAAAGATAGATATAAATTTGAAAATGAATTTAAAAAGTTAAATAATAAATGATAAGTTTTTATTGAATCTGATACATGTAGATTTAATAAATATTTAGCAAAAAATAATGGTAATAATATAAAACAAGTAAACTAATGACATTGAATTATTATTTTAAATAATCGAAATTATGCTGCTTATTTTGATGCTTCAAAAATAAAATTAATTTATTGTTGATAAGATGTTGGAGAACCACAAACACCAGCAATTAACTCTAATAATGGAGAAATTACAGAATAAAAAAGTTAAAAGGAACTATTATTAAGTTCCTTTTTAAATTAATCGAACAAATTTTGTAGTAAGAAAAAAATTAGGTTTTGGTATAAAAATTATTTTTTATTTTAAATATATTTCTAAAACAATGATAAATCAACCTTTTAAAAAGTTATCTAATTATTTTATTTATATTTTTTATAAAACTAAACTTTTGTAATAATATTACAAATTTCATAAATATAATTAATAATAAATTAGTTATTGTACTATATAATGCATGACTAAATTTTAATACTTCAAATATTTGAATAAAAAAACTATATATTGTTTGAAAAATTTTACCAACACCACTCGCCAATTCGTTTACTTGTTTTATAATAGGAATATTATTAACTATTCAAATTGCGGCATTTCTGATATTATACGATAAATTATATCAACTACAACTTTCATATTGGGCTTGTCATCATTGACTATCGGGGAATAATCTGCCATTATTAATTTATTGTAAATTATAAATTCCAAAATTAAAATCATAATAACGATAGATATCATTATCTTTTTGTGCTCGTAATTAAAAAACATTATAACCGATTTTTTGTTCTTCCATTTTCTTATATTTTAAACAATACTTGTTTTTTAAAGTTCCCTAAAAAAATAACCATTATTTTGATTAATATTATAATTATTTGCAAATGAAAAATCATAGTTAAATACATTTCCATAATTAGTTTTATAAAACCGATTTTTATAAGAATAATAAATCTTAAAATATAATGATTTATATTTATCAGAAAAATAAAAATATCGTGGGTAAATTTTACAACCATTATTGGCTAATAAACCATATTTTTTATTATATCCTTGTGTATAAGTATTATTTTCTAAATAAAAAATTGTTCATAAATAATCCTTATAAAAATTTTATGAAAATTTAAACATACTATTTAATAATTTTTCAAATTGATTTTTATTAGTATTTTTTATAAATTAAAACATCTCTAAAATTAACTAATTTTAAACAAAAAAAAATTAATTAAAACAGTATCATTTTGTAAATTATCAATATAAACACTTTCAATAAAAATTAATACGCTTTTGAAAAACAGGTACCAAAGCATATGCAAAAAAAGCTTTTAAAAATTTATTAATATCAATTTGTAATTTCATTTTTTCATAATATTTAATATTTCCATTTTATAAATATGAATTATTATTTGCAACAAAATTAAAGATATTATCTTTTTCTTTAATAAGAGTAAACAAAAAACCTAATTTATCTTTTTGATTTTTAACAGATTCATCAGCATATTTTTGATATAATTACAAAAGTTGATATTTTATAAAAATTAACTTTTGTAATGCTATCAAAATTAATGTTTTTAATCATAATTTTTTTTAAAAATCTTAAAATTTTCTTTTTAATTTTTACAGCTCCTTACTTATTTTTTGATTCGTTTAGTAGTATTGATTGTTTTAAACGCTCGTTATCTTGTTTTTGATTGTCTTGCTAAACTTGATAATTGCTGTTTATTAAGACTGACTTTAAATTGTTTTCTTTATTTAATATATTTTTGTAAACATTGTTTAGTACTAGAAACACCCCGAAGAGTAGCGCGGTATAGTTTAGAAATATTGATAACACCACTTTTAACTGTTGAACCTAAATCACTATAATTAGTTTATGTTCCATGAATTGCATAAATTGATAACTTAATAAACATAAAAAAAGATTAAAAAAATAATCAATCGTTATATTTGTCATTGGTAATTTAGTATTTCAAATCACATCAAAAATAAATAAAAAAGTATCAAAAATAAAAATCTTATTTCAATTATAGTTATTAACGCTTTAACTTAATAAATTACTCATTTTTTATCTTTCATTTCCCTTTTTTGCTTTTAAATTTTCTTTCAAAATATCAATATCAAACAATTATAAGCGTTGTTGATTGTTTAATTTTGATATATCTTTTCAAAAGTATTCTTGTTTATTAATAAATTCATCATTTTTTAAATCACGAACAAAACTTAATCAATTACTATCATATTTATTTGCAAATTCAAGCGGAATAATTATCTTAAATGTGAAAACCATATACATTTTAGACCACTAATTTTGGTCTTTAAAATAGAACTGAAATTGAATGTATATGGTAACAAGCATCCCTTCTAAAAATTAATTATATTCATTAAAAAGAAAAATAAAAAAATGATATTCACAAAAATAGCCTTCACAACAAACTTTCTATAATTGATCTAAAAAGATTAAACTTTGTCTTAAAGAAAAATTAAATTTTATTGTTTTAGATAAAAAATCAACTATACCAATTAATATTAATAACCATTATTCAATAACTTACAAGATTGCTGTTGCAAAAATGATGAAAAAATATCGACAAAAATACTGAACTGGTATTTATGATTTTTATAATTCAACACTATCTGGGTTTTTCGGATATAAAAAGAAAATAATTAAACATAACATCAAAACTTTAATTAAATGGAATAAATAATTTAATAATTTTTATCCTAAAAACAATAAAATTAAGGTTTATAAAAGTTATGAAATGTATGAATTAGGACAATTTGCAACATAATATTAAAATTATGACACCAAATATGGCTGGTTTTAAACGTAATTTATATTTGTATGATTTTATTGATGAAAAATAACGTTTTGGTCTTGCTTATTTATCTGAAAATAAATCACAATCATCAGCAATTGGTTTTTTAATTAAGATTATGATTATTTTTTAAATAATATAAAATTAGAATAAAAAGAATTAGAACCGATAATGGTCCTGAATATGTTTATAGTTATAATCCAGAGTATAAATATCATAAAATTGATTTTATAAAAGTATTACATCAAAAAGGCGTTATTCATCAAACAACGCCGATTCGTTCCCATCAATTAAACGGGAAAATTGAAAGATTTCATCAAAACTGAAATAAATTTTTTGAATATATTTCTCGTTATCCTAAAAATATTAATTAATTACAAAAATTAATTACTATCTTTTTAGATTATTACAAAAATGTTAGACGACATAAAAGCATAAATTTTTTAATATCATCAGAAGCTGTGTTAAAATTTTTAAAATACTAAATGGTCTAAAAGGTATATGGTACCTCGCAAATAAGTATCTTAAAAAACCAAATTCCTAAACAAACATCTGATTTATGTTTTGTTTGTTTACCTTCTGCCGTTCGTTTTAATGATTTTGTTTTTCAAATTTCATAATCCGTAATATCTTGGAAAATACCAATTCGAATAACAAAACTACGATAAAAAATATTGCCTAATTTTGACTTAACGTGTTTTTCAATAAAATCGGAATAATAACACCAATTACCAAATGACGAATATAATTTCACATCATAAAATAACGCTGTATAGTAAAAATCGCTCTATTTTTAAAATGCCTTACTAAAACAATCAACACACTTTTACCAACATGAAATTTTTTAACTTCGCGCGGGGACTAGTTCCATTAATATGTAAAAAACTCGATATTATTACAAAATCTTAGGTTTTATAAAAAATATAAATAAAATAAGTAAAATAGTGTGCATTAGTTTTTTTAAAATAACTTAGAATATAGTGTTATATTCTATTAAAATCCTTTAACCATATGACGGAAAAATTTTAATATCTTAATGATAATAAATAATCCGAATGGAATTAAAATAATTCACAAATCACGTAAAAAGGTCATTAATTGTGGTGAAATACTATATATATCATCTTTTACTTTACCCATTGCATTTTACCCGATCCAGTTCAAATATAATCCACTACAGTCCCAAAAGTAACTGCATCTGACAAAAAATTAATTATTTTCTATCCTCCTTTTTTTTCAAGCTCTTTTTTTTCTTTTTTCTTACCTTGAATTTGGCGAATTTTTTGATAAATTGATAAACCAATTAAAGAAAAAATACCTAACAAAATCAAAATACTAAATATTCATGTTTATCATACTGGCATAATATAACTCCTTTCGATAAATTAAAAATTGAAATTTGCAAAATAGCTCCGCTCGTTGTCGCTTTGACCCATTAAAAATGTTATTGAATAAATTATGCGGAATAAATTATTCTTTAATTTTTAATTTCAATATCTTTCGCAATATTATTCAAAGTATTAATAACATTATCTTTACCATACTTTTTCACTAACGAACGTAAAAATAAAATATTGCTTTTTTGCATAATTTCAACTCCTTATTTAAAATATTAATAAAATTTATTTTGTAAAAATGTAAATAATACAAAATTACAAAATGTATGTGGTTTCTACTGTTTTTTATTTAATTTAAACAAAACTATTAAAATTAATATTGATTATCAACTTTTAAGTCAAAATGAAGACTATAGTACTTTAATGATAGAAAAATAAAAAAAATTTAAATATCAAAACATTACTTATTCAATAATAAAAATATTAGTGCTGAAATTATTACTGAAATAATTAATTTAAATTAAAATTAACTAATTTTTAAGTTATAATGTATTTGTTGTCAAGTAACAACATAAAACTTATTCAGAAGTGGTTAGTATGCTAAACAATGATCCACTAGCAACCCTATATTTAACCAGAAGGTGCTTTTAGCGGGGCAAAATTATATGCTACCAATAAGATTTATTAGTTATTGAATAGAACTTAACTATTAATTTATATGTAAACATATCGTTATTAATGCCACATTATTCTGATGTGGTTTTATTTATGATTAAGGAGAAAAAAAGATGGGAAAAGAGCGAATTTTATTTACATCAGAATCAGTATCAGAAGGGCATCCTGATAAGATTTGTGATCAAATTTCGGATGCCGTTTTAGATGCTTGCTTAAAAGAAGACCCTTTATCGCGAGTAGCGTGTGAATGCTTTATTACAAAAAACCGGGTTATTATTGGTGGCGATATTACAACAAAAGCAAAAGTGGATTATGCCAATGTAGCACGTAAAGTATTAAAAGAAATTGGCTATAATGATGCAGAATTAGGAATTGATTGACAAACTTGTGAAGTTGAGATATTAGTTAAAAAACAATCACCAGATATTTCACTTGGTGTTGATAAAGATGGGGCTGGTGACCAAGGAATTATGTTTGGTTATGCAACAAATGAATCGGATAATTATATGCCTTTAGCAATTTCTATTGCTCATACTTTGGTAAAGCGAGCAAGTATGATGCGTAAAAAAGGAATGTTTATTGGGGCACGACCAGATATGAAATCACAAGTAACTTTAGACATAACAAATACTAAATATAGTTATATTGATACAATCTTAATGTCAATTCAGCATGATAAAGATATTGATGAAAATAAATTTAAACATTTTGTTATTAAGGAAATTATGGAACCGGTTGTGCAAGAATTTAAAATGAATTTAGATTTTAAAGTTTTAATTAATCCAACTGGTAGATTTGTAATTGGCGGACCAAAAGGTGATGCTGGGTTAACGGGGCGAAAAATTATTGTTGATACATATGGTGGTTATGCGCGGCATGGTGGCGGTGCTTTTTCGGGAAAAGATGGAACAAAAGTTGATCGTTCAGCAGCATATATGGCACGTTATGTTGCGAAGAATATTGTTGCGGCCAGGATTAACTAAACGATGTGAGATTCAATTATCTTATGCGATTGGAGTTGATGAACCGATTTCAATTTTTGTTGAAACATTTGGAACTAATTTTGTTGCAAATGATATTATATTGAAGGCAATTAAAGAAAATTTTGATTTTCGTCCCAAAGCAATGATTGAAAAGTTAGATTTACAAAAACCAATTTATCAACAAACGGCAACTTATGGGCATTTTGGTCGTTACCATACTGAACTACCATGAGAAAAATTAGATAAAGTTCAAAGTTTAATAAAATATTTACCAGTTTTTTAATTTTTAGATATAATTAACATAAAGAATAAAAGGAAAAAAATAATGAAGTATAAGTTAATTGCTCTTGATTTGGATGGTACAACAGCAAGAAGAAATCGAATTTCAAGGCAAAATGTTGAAGCAATTAAGTGAGCATTGGCAAATGAAATTAAAGTAATTATTGCAACTGGGCGTAGTATTGGTGCTATTAGAAAAGTTGCAAAAAAATTAGACATTATTGAAAATAAAATGCCAGTAATTGGTTTTAATGGTGGCATAATTTATGATTTTGCGAAAGAAAAAATTATTCAACAAAATTATTTTTCTAATGATGAATTAATCAATGTTTTTTATCTTGCTAATGAGTGTAAAATTCAATTATGGGCATATTCCGTTAATAATGAACATTTTGCTTATGTTAACACTAAGCATAGTTTGATGACTAAATGAATTAGTTTTCACACCAAAATAAAAAGAATATTAGTATATGATCCCACCACTTTACATGACCAATCTTACAAGTTTGTTGTTGGTGGTAGAAAAGATAATGTTATAAAATTTAAAGCAAAACTTTTAGTAAAATATGAATTTAATATTTTTGATTGGTCATATTTACCAAATCAAAGTTTAAATTTAGAAATTAGTCCAAAGGGTAGCGACAAAAAAGATGCATTAGAATATCTTGCTAAAATATATAATATTCAACCAGAAGAAATTATTTCTATGGGTGATGGTTCAAATGATTATAAAATGTTAAAATGAGCTGGCGTTGGAATTGCAATGGGAAATGCTAAAGCGGATATTAAAACTATTTCTGATGATACAACTGCTCATTATCGTCGCTCGGGAGTGGCAAAAGCAATTAATAAATATTTCAAAAAAAGTTTAGTATAACTAAACAAAATTACCAAGGAGGGGTTTATCTGTGTTACTAGGAAACAAAATTAAAATATTACGTCAAAAAATAATTTAACAATTGAATAATTAGCAAATCGTCGTTAATTAACGAAAGAATTTATTATTAAGCTTAAGCACAATATTTCTTCTCCGAGCATTGAAAAACTAAAAAGTATTTTAGAATTTTTAGGCCCCAACTTAGCATATTTTTTTAAACAAGTAAAAAATAGAAAATTATTTTATAAAGCAGGAGAACATTATGAAGTTGAACAAAATGATTATCGAATCGAATGATTACTTATTAATGCACAAGTAAATAAATTAGAACCAATTTTAATTCAAATTAATCAGCAAGGAGAATTAGAACAAATATTACCGTTTGATGGTCAAATTTTTGATTATTTTTTAAAAGTGGTATTGTTAGTTTATTCTGAGCAAAAAGTAAAAACACCACAAATTTGTGATATTTTTTATTTATATGCCAATAATCAACACTATTTAAAAAATGAAACAAATGAAATTGTTGAGGTATTATTAATTTCAATACCATCAATATTTTAAAAGATTATAAAAGGAGCGGGGGCATTGGAAAAAAATATTTTAGAGTTACGAAACATTTCAAAACAATATGACGGAAAAGTGGTTTTGAAAGGAATTAACTTAAACATTAAAGAAGGAGAATTTGTCACATTACTAGGGCCATCAGGATGTGGAAAAACAACAACATTAAGAATTATTGCCGGATTTGAACAACCCAATAGTGGGGAATTATTATTTTTAGGAAAGGACTATTTAAAAACGCCAGTTCATAAACGAGAAGTTAATACTGTTTTTCAAAATTATGCTTTATTTCCACATTTAACTGTTTTTGATAATATTGCTTATGGTTTAAAAGTTAAACGCAATAAGTATGATGTTATTAAAACTGAAGTAAAGAAATTTTTACAATTAGTAGGATTGGAAGGTTTTGAAGATAAATCAGTTGAACAATTATCGGGTGGCCAACGCCAGCGCGTTGCGTTAGCGCGAGCATTAATTAACAAGCCAAAGGTTTTGTTATTAGATGAACCAATGGCCGCATTAGATGTTAAGCTACGAAAAAAAATGCAAGCAGAATTAAAAACTTTGCAAGGAGAAATTGGAATTACTTTTATTTTAGTAACTCATGACCAAGAAGAAGCATTAACATTGTCTGACCGTATTATTGTAATGAATGACGGGGCAATTCAACAGGTTGGAACACCAGCAGAAATTTATAATGAACCAGAGAATTTATGAACAGCACAATTTATTGGTGACTCAAATATTATTTCAAATGCAATTTTTATTAAAGATAATTTAGTAACAATTGATGGCAAAAAAATTGTTTGTGTTGACCGTGGATTTGGTGAAAATGAAGACCAAATTGATATTATTATTCGTCCCGAAGATATTGACATCGTTCCAGCTGGAAAAGGATTCTTCACAGCAACAGTTAAAAGAATTAACTTTAAAGGAGTTCATTGGGAAATTATTGTTAAATGTAAAGAACGAAAATATTTAATTCATTCAACAGATAGAGTCGAAGAGGGTGATAAAGTTGATATTTCATGAAATGTTGAAGATATTCATGTTATGTGGAAAGAGATTGATGATTAAGGGGCAATAATGATGGAAAACAAAAATAAACCGCCAAAAAAAGGTAAGGGATGATTTAAAAAACAAGGTAGTAAAATTAAATCAATTAGTCAACATTTTTCTGCTTGATGCAGAACAAAATATTTAAACATTTCTTATCATGCAAAACAAAACAAATGGTTTAAAAGGGGGGTCAATACAATTTTATGGCCATACCTTATTATTATGATTTTATTAATTGTTTTACCATTATTAATTATTTTATTATATTCGTTTATTCAACCAACGGGAAATAGTTTAGCTTTTGAAATTAATTTTAAAAATTTTGTAACTTTTTTTTCAGAGCAAAAATTCGTTATTTCACTATTCTTAGCCTTAGAATATTCATTAATTGCGGCATTAATTGCAATTGTGATCTCTTATCCAGTTGCTTATGTGATGGCATTTTGTAAATCGAAACTATTGTCAAAAAATATTTGAATTTTAGTAACATTACCAATTTGAATTAATATGTTACTAAAAATTATTGGATTACAAACAATGTTTAATATTATTGCTCCAAATTTACTTGGAACCACAATTTCGGTTGTTATTGGAATGGTGTATGCATTTTTACCATTTGTAATTTTACCAATTTATAATAGTTTAGATAAAATTGATACTTCATTAATTGAAGCTTCAAAAGATTTGGGAGCAAATGGTTTTAAAACATTTTGAAAAGTTATTTTTCGTCAATCAATCCCGGGTATTATTGCGGGTGGAACATTATTATTAGTGCAAGCATCAACTTCGTTAATTATTGTTAAATTTATGGGGAATGGTCGTATTAATTTAATTATTGATGTAATTGAATCATATTTCTTTAAAGGAGAAAACTTCGGAGTTGGCGCAGCAATCTCGGTTGTCTTAGCCCTTATTGTTTTTTTAATTATTGTGCTATCAAATTCATTATCAAAATATTTTGAAACAAGAAAGGGTCGCCGCAATGAAAAAGTTTTTTAAATCATCTTATATGGCATTAATTATGTTATTAATTTATATTCCAATTATGATTTTAATTTTGTTTTCATTTAATGGCGGTGAAAGTATGAGTATTTTTAATGGTTTTTCTGATCGTTGGTATAAACAAATTGCTAGTGAGCAACCTTTTTTACAAAGTATTATTGTGTCATTTTTTACAGCAGTAATTGCAACTGTAGTCTCGGTTATTATTGGAACTTTAGCTGCAATTGGATTAAGTCGAGCGCGGCGAGTTACACAAAAAATGACATTATCAATTACTAATATTCCATTAATTAATGCCGATATTATTACAGCTGTTTCATTTATGATGTTATTTATTGCTTTAGGGGCAAATTTTGGAATGTTAACATTAGTTTTGGCGCATATTTCATTTGATGTTCCATATGTAATTATTACAGTATTACCACGATTACGAAAAGTTGATCCAAAATTAATTGAAGCTTCATTAGATTTAGGTGCAAAACCATCACAAACTTTGCGAAAAATTATTTTACCAATTTTAAAACCAGCAATTATTGCGGCTGCGGCAATTGCTTTTGCAATGAGTTTTGATGACTTTATTATCTCTTATTTTACCGGTGGTGACGATGTCAATGTTGCAACTTTTATTTATACAATGAAAAGAATCAAACCTTTTATTAATGCTTTTGGTACTATTTGTATTGCAATTATTGGGATTATTATTATTGGATGAAATGGATGAAATGTTTATAAAATTAATTATAATAAATTTCGACGAGAAATGTTAAAAGGAACTTATAAAGATAGGGATATTATGAGCTATGAAAAGAAATTAGCCTTTCTTTATCATCAATTAAATAATAAAAAAATTAATAATGAAAAACGAAAAGAACAATTACGTTGAAAAATTGTTAAACTAGAAAAAAAATATGATAAAAGTTTTTTATGAATTAATAATAAAAAACAAACTTTTATTGAACGGCAAGAAACCAAAGAAAATATTAATAAAATATCACGAAAAAAATTCCGTTGATTGGCAAAAAGTTGAAAGCCGTTATCATTAGTGACGATTTCAGTTGGTCCAATTGCTTTGTTAACAGCAGTTTATATTAAAAATAATATTTATAATTTAGCAGTAGCAAATTGGGGCGAATATATTACTTCAGATTTAATTAGTAAGTTTGAAAAAAAATATAATGTAAAAGTTAAATATAGTGTTTATGATAGTAATGAAACGTTGTATAACAAATTATATACGACACATTATGACGTGATGGTTCCGAGTGACTATATGGTTAATAAGTTGGCACAAGAAGGGCGTTTAGAAGAAATTGATTATCAAAAATTAAATGATGTTGATAAAAATTTCAACATTATTAAACCTAATCCAAATTATCATGGACAAGATGTCAAAGAATGAAAAATTCGGAATGAATATTTTAATAATTTAAATGTTGATGTAGAAACAGTACAGAAAACAAATCCAGAATTTTATCAAAATTGCATTGTTCCTTATACTTTGGATCCAAAAACAACAAAATGTTTTGATAAAAATTATGCTGCATCATTAGCTGATGGATTATTAAATGTTTTAAATAAAAATAAACTGAAAGATGTTGCTCAAAAAACAATTGTTAATTATAGTTTACCTTATTTTTGAGGAGAAGTATCGCTTGTTATTAATCCAACAGAAAGTAACTTAAAATTTTTAGGTGAAATATTTGCTAAAGCAAATAAAAATTTACCAAAAACAGCTCAGGGCAAATTCGGTTATCAACGTGTAGAATGAGAACCTAGTATAAATCGCAATCAAATTAAATTTAATGATGTTGAAAATAATAAGGTTATCTCAAATGGAATTTCATGAGATATTTTATGACAAGCAGCCGCAGTAAATAAGAGAGTTTTAATTAATAATGATCCGCGAAATTTATTTATGTTAACTACTGAAAAAAAATATTTCAAACCAGTACCAACAACGCGAATGGAAGTTGATCATGGTTACAACGAATTAGAAACATTATTAAAACATAATAATGTTGCCTTAATGAATGATGAGTTAATCAATGCAGTTGGTGACGGACGTTTTGATTTTGCTTTTATGTATAATGGTGATTCAATTTATGCGGATAAATTATTTGCGAATAGTCATGAAGAAGCGAGGGGAACAAAATTAATTATTACCCGCCCACGAGAAACAAAGGAATGAACGCCAGAAACAGTTGAAGGAACTAACATTTGAAGCGATAATATGGTTTTATCGAAAAATGCTAGAAATCACGAGTTAGCTTATAAATTTATGAATTTTATTATTCAAAATTCATCAGCATTAACAGAAGAAGATAATTATACTTCGCCATATCAACAAGTAATTGATTATGAAACTAATTATAATTATTATAGTAATGGTCATGATCCAGAATCTTGCACAATGATTAATTATCAACGTGATTATGTTCCTGTAGCTAAAATTAATAATAAGGGAATGTATGTTGCTCGACCAGAAATGGCCGATAGACCATTTGAAATAACTGATTTAGACGGTTATGTATTAAATAAATATAATATTTTAATTGCTGGGAAAAACTAATAATTATTTTAAAAATAAAAAAATAGAATTTAATTAATCCTATTTTTTTTATTTTTAAACATTAAATTTTAATTAGCAAAAGGAAAATAAAAAATAATATGATTATATAGTAATTTGAAAGTAGAGGGGCAATTAAAAAGCGGAGGTATTTTATATTTATAATTTTATTCGTAGTATTAGTTGCGTTAATTTATTTTTTATTTTCTTTTCGTGATAATACTTATCAAAAAAATAAAACTACAACAGATTTTAATAAAAATATTTATCGAATTGTTTTTACTAATAAATATAATTTGCTATTAATTAATAAAAATATTATTCAAAATCCGCTTCAAATAACTGAACAAATTATTGGTATTTTAATTGAATAAATTTTATTAAAATTTAATTTTAAGTTTAAAAACTATATGCCAGTTAATCAAAATATGTTGCAAAAAAATATTGGCAAATAACAAATATTGTTTTAATTCCAAACCCAAAATATATTAAATTATACAAACGCTATTTAATTGATAGCATTACAAAAGTTAAGGGTTTTATAAAAAATATAAATAAAGTAATTAAATAAATTAAAAAATTTTGCTAAAAAGTCTAATTATTAATTATTTTTTTGTATTACTTAATTAATAATCGAATTGAATTTTGTTTTTTATACCTACAAATTTCAAACTTATTCTTACTAATAGTTTGCAGGAGAACAACATTGTTTGTGGAAAAATTAAAAAAAGGAAATGGTTATTATTATTTTAGTGTTGGTTGAAAACAATATTTTTTAAAAACAATTATTAATTTTAATTTACATGATCAAATTGGTTTACAGTTTTATTATTTAAACATTAAATCAGGACCTAATGTGTAAATAAATTAAATATGCAATAATTTTTGAATGCTAATAACATTTTTTATCAGTTTAATATAACAAAAGTAATTGATGTTAAACGTGGAAATACTATTATTGTTAAAATAACAAAGTTTTTTAATAGTTATGATAACTTAACAAAAGATACGCTTGCCTTATTTTTATTTGGACAAAAAATAAATACAACACTTATTTTATATGATTATTTTCTTCAATTGTGTGTTATTCATTTGCTAATTGTTTAGGATTATCATCTTAATATTTTGTTTTATATTTTAAGAAAAATTTTTAAACGAATAATAGGACGAAATGGTTATTATTATTTAATTTACTTATTCTTATTTTTTTATTTATATTTATTAAATTTTTCTTTTGCTATTGTAAAAGCAATTATATTGTTATTGTTATCAATATTTAATGTTCACTTTTGAGATTATAAATTAATAGAAAAGCAAAAATTAAATTTAATTATTTTATTAAAATTATTATTTTTTCCATATATTTTTTATGAAGTGGGTTTTGATATAGCTTTAAAATAACATGATTATTTTTAAACTTAAATTCAAAAACAAAACATTATTATTTTTGACAGAAATTTCTATATTATAACTTAATGGTATTTATTTTTATACTT
Source organism: Spiroplasma endosymbiont of Antitype chi (assembly GCA_964019725.1). Lineage (GTDB taxonomy): Bacteria > Bacillota_I > Bacilli_A > Mycoplasmatales > Mycoplasmataceae > Spiroplasma. Next base: position 2,182,833 of record OZ026467.1, read on the forward strand.
AGATGAATGTTATATTTTAATTATCAATTAAATTTTTCTAGTATTTTATTTAATTTATTATTGTTACCAATCTTATCATTAATTTATTTATTCTCTTTAATAATTTTTTTATACCACCATGTTAATTTATTTATCAATATTTTTACTTATTTTTAATTAATTATATGGAGATTTTAAATAAAATTAATTTAATATGAAATATTTGTTATGTCCCTTTGTGATTTCTTTTATTATATTATATTATTTTATGAGGAATGAATAAAAGTGCTTTTGGAAACAAAATATTTAGAATATTCTACCATCCTATCAATAATTTGTTATAGTTTGTAATCATATTTTACTAGTATTAATTATTCAATGACAACGTTAAATGTCGTGGTAACGATCAAACAATTGTTTTTTAAGATAATCGTGTGCTTTAAAAAAGTTTTATATGATGTTGGTGTTGACTATGGTCGTTTAAAACAATTAGTTAGTAGTTATTTACAATAAGCATGTATTAATTGAATTGGTGCTATTTTTATTTCACATCAACATAATAATAATTTACTAACTGTAAAAAAAATATTTTAATGTTAAACAAGTAATTAAAAATGATATAAAATTGAAAACATTTGGTCTTTTTTAATTTGGTATTATTTATTATTCTTAGGTTTTTAATACAATTAAGTAATTAGAAACAAATTAAGTTTCGCTTACAACTGAATGGTAGCAAAATTTATAAAAAATTCAACTTTTTTTAAAAATATAATTTTTAATTGAATAAATGATTTATTAAATTATGAATTTTGACATACTAAAAAATAATTTTAAGATTGATTTAAATTAAATATATCAAATTCAATTTTTTCTTTATTTTTATTATTTTTATCAATTTTTTATTCATTTGTTTTACTATTAACCTTAACATTTAAGTAATTAACATATTGTTAAATGTTTCTTTACAATATATTTTCGTACCACTCCCATTAACTGCCTTAATATAGTGTAATATATTGCCTTCCGCGTGACAACAAATATTATATTATAATGTTTAATTTTCAATACCCTCTTTATTATTTTTAATTAATGTAATAGCTTTATTCAAAAATTATAATTTATCATCGCTTATAAAAGATTTGCTATTTTCTAAGCATTGTAATAATTATTCATATTTAAAATTATAAAAATAATCAACATCCTTATGATATGTTTCTCTATTTTTGGTATTAAGAAAAAAGTTTAGGTTTTGGTATAAAAATTATTCTTTATTTTAAATATATTTCTAAAACAATGATAAATCAACCTTTTAAAAAGTTATCTAATTATTTTATTTATATTTTTTATAAAAAATAAGCTTTTACAATACTATCATATTTTACTTATTTTTACTTTAATAGGGATATATTTTTTTAAATATACTTGCAAGATGAAATCTATCTAAACTATATAATAAAGTGTTATTTTTATATTTTTCTTTTACTGCTCTATAAATTTTTTTAATTTGTTTTTCGCCATCACTTAATATTAATATTTTTTTATCTTCATTCATATCATAGGTATCTATTAATTTAAAAAATTTATCAATAAAATTATCCATATTATATTTATCATTTTTATTCTTATTATTTTTATTCATTATTTGAAAAACGCCTTTTTTATTTTTCATTTTTATTCTGTTTTTTCTTGATTTTTTTTTCATCAATACCAACATGCATAGTTGAAGCAAATATTTTATTTTCAACTCTTTTTTATTTTCTCGCATAGGAACAAAATCACAATCAATTTGAATATATAAATATTATTTGGAATTTTAATTTTATTGTTATTTTTGTTACTTATATATTCAAATTTTTATAAATCAGAATTTTTAAAAATATTGATAGTAAAAAAAAAAAGTTTAGGTTTTGGTATAAAAATTATTTTTTATTTTAAATATATTTCTAAAACACTAATAAATAAAACTTTTAAAAATTTATCTAATTATTTTATTTATATTTTTTATAAAACATAAGTTTTTGTAATACTATCGAATTTAATTTAACTATACAATTTTGGAATATTCAAAAGTTATTTTTGGTTTTATGGGGGGTTGAAATTAAGTCAAAATAATAGGGGGGCAATTAATTTAATATCATCATTATAACTCTTGTTAATGGCGTATTTGCTATATGTATAATTTGATAACATATATATAAATTTTTTTTAAATATTTTTACATCATTATCATTTAAAGATTTGTAATTATCTAATTTTCAATTTTAAAATAAACAAACCGTCAATAACATATTCGGTTTTTTCCTTAGAATTTTCGGATTAATTCTGCAGCTTTATTGATGGGATTATATTTTTCATCTTATTCTGCCCCTTTAAATTTTCTATCATAATTATATCGATATGTTAAATAATTTAATAAAACTTATTATAAAACGTTTTTATTTATTAAATATAAAATATCTTTTCACTAAATATATTATTTTGTAATACTTCATGGTAATAAACTTTCGGTAAATCAATACTGAAATATTATTAAATTAGTATTTGTTTCAATTGGCATTGATAATAATGGTAATAAACTATCATTTTCAACAATTGATGATGGATAATAATAGAACTACGAGATACCAGTATACATTTTAGAACAAATTAGTATTTTAAAAATTTTAACAAAGCTTCGAATGGTGTTAAAAAATTTATGCTTTTATTTCGTCTAACGTTGTTGTAATAATCTAAAAAAAATATTAATTAATTTTCATAATTCATTAATTTTTTTATAATAACAGATGAAGATATTCAAAAAATTTATTTCAGTTTTGATGAAATCTTTAAATTTTCCCGTTTAATTGAGGTGAACGAATCATTGTTGTTTGATGAATAACACCTTTTTGATGTAATATTTTTGTAAATTAACTTTTATGATATTTATACTCTGGATTATAACTATAAACATATTCAGGACCATTATCGGTTCTAATTCTTTTTATTATAATTTTATTATTTAAAAAAATCATAATAAGCTTGATTAAAAATACCAATTGCTGATGATTATTATTTATTTTCAGATAAATAATCAAGACGAAAACGTGATTTTTTATCAATAAAATCATACAAATATAAATTACGTTTAAAACCAGTCATATTTGGTATCAGAATTTTAATATCATGTTGTAAATGTCCCAATACAGACATTTCATAACATTTATAAACCTTAATTTTATTGTTTTTAGGATAAAAATTATAAATTATTTATTCCATTTAATTAAAGTTTTGATGTTATGTTTAATTACTTTCTTTTTATATCCGAAAAACCCAGATAGTGTTGAATTATAAAAATCATAAATACCAGTTCCGTATTTTTAACGATATTTTTTCATCATTTTTGCAACAGCAATCTTGTAAGTTATTGAATAATGGTTATTAATATTAATTGGTATAGTTGATTTTTTAGCTAAAACAATAAAATTTAATTTTTATTTAAGACAAAGTTTAATCTTTTTGGGTCAATTATAAAAAGTTTGTTTTGATTTATAAAATAATTTAATTAAATTATTTAATGATTTTTTATATAAATAGTATTTTTGACATAAATTAAAATAATTAATGACATTTTGATAAATATAGTTTGTTTGTTGTTAAGTCTCATTTTGTGAATATCATTTTTTAATATTTATTTTTAATTAATATAATTCATTTTTAGCAATAATGCTTGTTACAATATACTTTAAATCTCCATTCTATTTTAAAGACCAAAATTAGTGGTCTAAAATACATATGGTTTTCACACGGATAATAATAAACACCATTGATATTACCTAAGAATTTAATATTTCCAAATAACATTGATTTAGGATATTTAATTTTAATACCAGTAAAAACTGTATCTTCGGGCAATGATTTTTGTAATACTAAATGAATACTATTTTAGTTTTTTCATTTAAAGTCAGTTATTTTTAATAAATGAGCGGATTTAATAATATCGAAACCATCTGATGAATAAGGGTATTTATATTCTTAAATAATATAATATTCATTTTTATTGTCTTCATTAATCGGTTCATTAATAAATACTATTTTTAAGTCGTAAAACTATAAAAATTCTTTGTCTTTTTTTGAAATATTATTAATCAAAATATCTTTTTCAATCAGTCATTACATAATTTGTGCTATTATCTTGAAATTTACTATTTTGCTTAATTTGTAATTTAAAATTAAAGTCACCAATTTCATAATTAGTTATTTTAATATATTCATCTTTTTCAATAAAATCTATTTTAACAATATTTTGAGAATATTTTAAGGTTGGTTTTTGCTTTTTCTTAACAAGATTATTAATTTTATAAATATATAAGATTCTTGCACGGTCTTAAGTAAATAATTGTTCTAAATTAGAGTCGCTATATTGTGATTGATTATCAAAATATAGGGGTTCACTATCAATTGAATAGTCAATTGGTTCGTCATTTTCTGATAATTGTGCTAACATTTTTTATGATAGTTTTAACATTATTCTTGTTCTCCTTTTTAATCAGGAATATTGATAATAGTTTCGTTTTTTTAGTTGTCTGTTTAAAGTAGCATTTACTGGTAAATGAAAATCAACAATTAACTCATCAATATTTTTAATATTAAATGTTCTACTATTTAAAATAGAATTATCATATTTAATTAACTTAATAATAAATTCAGTTAATTAAATTTATACAATATATATCATTTGTTCACAATAATAATTTGTTTGAATATTTACTCCCGCAACTTCTGCTTTGGTTTGTTGTGATCCCTTAGCAATTGTGGGGACATGATTTCGATTTATTTTATAGTAATTCGTTAATAATAAATCATATATTTTATTTAATTTTTCAACTTTAAAATTGCCAACAATATAGTATACTGGTTGAAAATTACTATCATAGTTTCCTTCGATCAATAACAAGTCATTTTTCAATAAATGAAGCCAACATTTTGCTAATTTCTTGGTAAAACACACCATTAACTCCATTAGTGTTAATGGCAAATTTAGGTAGTAAGAAAAAAGTTTGGGTTTTATAAAAATTATCTTTTATTTTAAATATATTTCTAAAACAATTAGAAATCAACCCCTTTAAAAGTTATCTAATTATTTTATTTATCTTTTTTATAAAACCTAAGTTTTTGTAATTCTATATAAATCCAGTATGTTTTAAAAATTTATATAAATATATTCATTTAGGATTTTTAAATTTCAAGAAAGATAATTTGTATTTTCATAATATAAAATATAAAACAAAAAATAGAATTGATAACCGTGGAAAAATAATAAATTTTAGAACTATTTATTAATAAGCAAAACATGATAAATATGAATTTGGTTAATTTAAAATGGATACTATGGTTGTTAAAAACAATAGTTTTTGTTTATTTTAATACAATAATTAACCCAATTTAAAATTATTGAACAATTAAAATAAAAAAATAATAAAATAAATTACAAACGCAGTATAACTAATTTTTTCTAACATATTTTTCAAAGATAGATGCAAATGAATAATAACGGATCGAGGCAAATAATTTGCTGATTGAGAAAAAAATTAAAAAATAACAAATTATAAAGTATATTTTTGTGATGATGGAAATCCAACACAAAAATCCAAAGTTGAAAGAGTAATCTGTGATTTTAGACATTTATTTTCCAAAGGAATTTATTTAAGTATTTATTCAATAAATTATTATCAAGAAGTTTCTAATATAATAAAATCTAGACTTAAAAAATCTTTACATTGACTATCTTCAAAATAAATTTTTATACAAATGTTTAATTTTTAATATAATTACCTATAAAAATTTTAATCATTTTATTTTTTAGTATTTTAAAATTAATAAATTTAAAACAAAACTACTAAATTTTTTTAAAATAAATTATATTGAACATTTATTTTATTAGTGTTATAATAAAATAAAATGCTACACTTCATAGTACAATTTACAAGATCAAATAATAAAATTAATATGTTAAATAAATAATTTATTAAATATCCAACATATGCGCTAAATAACTTTCCCAATACCTATTTTTCTCTTTATTTTTATGATAAAATTAATTATAAAATGTGTCAATAAAATAAGTCACCCAGGAGAAACAAACCATATGAAAAAAGATATGATTATTTTATCAGTTGAAGACTTCTTAGTATTAGAGCCTGATGAAAATATTCGTGAAGTACGACATGATGCAGAATATCAGTTTGATTATGAAATCTGAAAAACAATTATTTATTCGTCAGGAAAATTAAAATTTATTATTCGTTATGTTCAAGCGATCTTTCAATGAATTAAAGAAGTAACTGATTTAAATGACTTAACAATTAGTATTAGTGTCATTAATGTTGATAAGTTTAATTTATCATTATTTAAAAATCAACAACATTTATTTAATTGTATTTTATCAACTAATTTTTATTTAATTCCCGAAATAGAATGAGAAGAAAAAATTACAGAAGCACATGCTTCAAATTATGATTTGGTTAAAAATCAATTAATGCATGATCCATTAGAAATGGAACATTGAAAAGGAGAAGAAGGATTTGGTAAATTTATTAATATGATATTAATGATTATTCGTAATGGAAAAAAACTTGACCCATTAATTTTACCAATCCAGTGAATGATTGAATTTAAATATAAAAAATTAACGATGTCACGAATTAGAATGCAAATTCAAGAGTTACAAAATCGGACAACACCAGATAAAGAATTTATTCTTGATTCACGGAAAAAAAATAATTTATTTGAAAACGAAATTGAATTAGAAAAACGGCCATCATTAGAACCGGTTAATAATAATGATAGTGATGACATTGCATCATGAAATAAATATTATAAAGAAGATGTTTAATACTTTATTGATGTGAAAAATGGTTGAGTTATTCCCTAGCACTTTTTAAATGATAAAAATTTAAATAAACTAATTTTCAATTTAGGTGAATAATTAAAAGAACCTAATTCTTAAATATATGATTTATTAACTAATATAACGGAACAAAGATAGAATTTACAATATTAAAATTAAAAATATAATATAAATATGATTTTATATTTATAATATTGTGAGGAAAATTAAATATAATTTTAATTATTTTATTAATATTTTTATTTGTTTTAACTAATATTATTTTTTTTTCAAAAATTTATTTAAAAAATAAAAAAATAAAATAAAAAATAAAAAAACAGGATATTTGGAGAAAATTGTGTAAATAATAAATTAAATAAATAAAAAATAGAATTTTATTTTATAAATGATTTATATTTACCTAGTTATTTTAATAAAATTGATTATGTTTCTAAGATAGATCATATATTATTAACAAGAAAAAATTTATATATAATGTACTATGTAAATTCAAGCAGCAAATTATTTCTCTTGTTAAATAAAAAGGGTTGTTTTTTTATTTATTGGCCAAATTAATTAAAACATAGAAAGGACAACACTTTAAATAAGAGAAAAAACAGGTATACTTTGTAAAAATTCCTAAGATATTTAATAAATATTTAAAAAAACTTGAAGTTAACAAAAAAGTTGTGATAAAAAGTTTCTATTTTAAGAATTTAAGATGTCACCCTTTCTCTGTTTCAATTAATAATTATGGGTTTATAAATAAAAAAAACCTTTTTATTTAACAATAGTTGTTTTTTGCCGCTTCATCGTACATTATACATAATTAAAACAAAATGACATGATTTAGATAATAGTGTGGTTTATGGAAATGCTGAAAATAAATTTTTAACTATTTTAAATTTAGAAAAAAAACAAAAATAATTATTATAATCCTGGATATCAAAATAAAACAAATATTCAAAATTATAAAAAAATTATTAATAAAATAAAATAAAGATAATTCCTATATTATTCCTTTTAAAAATATTAAAAATATTGTTATTTTAAAAAATAAATAAAAAATTAGAATAACAAATGCAGGAAATAATTCAAAAATATTTTATTATAATATTGATAATTTTATTGAAAAAATAATTAATTTTTAAAGAAATAAAAATGCAAAATCAATATCTAAAATGCAATTTGATACAATTTGCTTATTTAATAAAGAATTATTAAGAAATAAAAATATATATAAATAAAATCATAAACTTAATTTAAAATATTAATTTTAATAAATAAAATATATAGTAGATTACCAATTAAAAAACAAAAAATATAATATAAAATAAGAATAAAAAAGCATTTATTCAAATATTTAATGTATTCAAACCAATAAATGTTTCCCTATACGAAACTTTAAATATAAATAAATTTTTTTTATTTTTGTTTTAGAAAAGAAAATAAAAAATAATTGTAAATATAAATGCACATAATCGTTTAACGGGATAAAATTTATATAGACCTTATATTGATAATAGTAATTTTGTTAATAAAAATACTATGTTAAAAAATTATATTATGGTCCCTATATTAAAAATATTGTATTACCATTAGAATGTATTAATAAATTTAGAAAAAGAAATCCAACTGGTATTAAAAATACTGGTAAAAATGAAACTAAAATATTAAATAGTATTGTTCGTTCTAAAGGAAATTGTATTCGCAAAGCAATTTATAATTTTAGTGGTTATAAAAATTATATTTTTACAACTTTAACTTATGATGAAAATATTCAAGATATTAAAATAGCAAATTATCAATTTAAATTATTCATTAAAAAAATAAAATATAATTTTTCTAAATATAAAAAGAATAAATATGAAAATTTAAAATATTTAGTTGCTTATGATTATCAAAAAATCGGAGCAGTCCATTTTTGTATTATATTTAGTGAATATATTAATAATAAAATAATAAAAAAATATTGACCTTATGGACTAAATAAAAATTTACCGGTTAAAAATGGTACTAATTAGTTTGTTAATAAATATGTTGAAAAATATGTTGTAAAAGCATACAGTCAAGAAAAATAAAAAAATATTTACGACTTAAATAACAAAGAATATCGTTTTAGTGCAAATTGTACTGATCCACTTATAAAGGTTAGTGTTATTGAAATGTGCGAAATGGAATTAATTGAATCTTTAAAAGGAACGAAAAATAATTTTATGTTTAATAATAAAAATAGTTATTTAATTGGTGTAAGCATTGACAATGATCGGTATAATGATTATTTTTGATAAATGGAATAATATGTCCCATATTATCTAAAAAAATTTAGTATTTTAAATAAAATAATTGATTTAGATATATAACGAAATCGGAAAAAATATGATAAATACCTTAATTTAGATAAACAAAGTTACATAATAAAAAAGCACCATTCTTATTAATGACAATTTTGGCGTGATATAAGCTCCATACAACCTATACCGCATAATCAATTAAAACAAAAAAGGTCGCATGTAAAAAATAAGGGTTTTATAAAAACAATAAAAAAATATCCTTAATTTATATTAAACTAAATAACATTTAAAAACAAAAACCCTTATTTTTTCCATGCGACCACAAAAAAACAAGATGGGATATAAATTTATAAATAAAATTTATTTTTTGATTGGAAATATGTATGTGAGGTACTATATACATTTTAGACCAGTTAGTCTTTTAAAAATTTTAACACAGCTTCGGATGGTGTTAAAAAATTTATGCTTTTATGTCTTATAACATTGTTGTAATAATATAAAAAGATAGTAATTAATTTTTGTAATTGATTAATATTTTTAGGATAACGAGAAATATATTCAAAAAATTTATTTCAGTTTTGATGAAATCTTTCAATTTTCAATTTTGATCTAGGGGAACAAATTGGTGTTGTTTGATTAATAACACCTTTTTGATGTAATACTTTTGTAAACTCACTTTTATGATATTTATAATCTGGATTATAACTATAAACATATTCAGGACCATTATCGGTTCTAATTCTTTTTATTCTAATTTTATTATTTAAAAAATCATCATAAGCCTGATTAAAAATACCAATTGCTGATAACTGTGATTTATTTTAAGATAAATAAACAAGACCAAAGCGTAATTTTTCATCAATCAATAAAATCATACAAATATAAATTATGTTTAAAACCAGTCATATTTGGTTTCAGAATTTTAATATCATGTTGTAAATGTCCTAATTCGGACATTTCATAACGTTTATAAACCTTAATTTTCTTGTTTTTAGGATAAAAATTATTAAATTCTTTATTCCATTTAATTAAAGTTTTAATGTTATGTTTAATGACTTTCTTTTTATATCTGAAAAACCAAGCTATTATTAAATTATAAAACTCATAAATACCACTTCCATATTTTTGTCGATATTTTTTCATCATTTTTGCAACAGCAATCTTGTAAGTTTTTGAATAATGATTGTTAATATTAATTGGTCTATTTGATTTTTTAGCTAAAACAATAAAATTTAATTTTTCTTTAAAACAAGGTTTAATCTTTTTAGCTCAATTATAAAAAGTTTGTTTTGATTTATAAAATAATTTAATTAAATTATTTAATGAGTTTTTATATAAATAGTATTTTTGACATAAATTAAAATAATTAATGACATTTTGATAAATATAGTTTGTTTGTTTTGAAGGTTATTATTGTGAATATCATTTTTTTATTTTTCTTTGTAATGAATATAATTCATTTTCATTAGGAATACTTGTTACCATATACTTTTAATCTCCATTCTAATTTAAAGACTAAATTAGTGGTCTAAAATATATATGGTTTTTACAACAAAATATTATATTATCTCTTGTAAATATTAGTAAAATAATGAGAAAATATAACTTAATTTAAAATTATACAAAAATAAAATACAAACATTCAAATACAAGCAATGTTACATATAAATATAATAATTTATTAAATCAATAATTTAATAATTATAAACTACACGAAGTTGTTGTCAGTTATTTAACATATGTATTTATTAAAAATAAATTATGTTATTTTTGCTTTCTAATTGATTTATTTAATCGTTAAATTATTAGTTATGATGTTAGTTTAAAAAAGATGCAAAATTAGTTAAAAATACCTTTAATAAAATTAACTTTATATTAAATGATATTAAAATATTTCACACTGATCAAGATATTGAATTTAACAAAAATCTTATTTATAATTTTTTAACTAAAAATAAAATTCAAAAGTGTTACAGCAAACCAGGATGCCATTATGACAATGCTGTTGCGGAATCAACATACAAAATTTTTAAAACTGAATTTATTAAAAATAATAAATTTAAAAACATTGAGCATTTTAAATTATAATTATTTGATTACATTAATTGGTACAATAATATTCGAATTCATAGAAAAATAAATTATTTAACACCAGTGCAATACAAAAATTATTACTATACATAAAATTTTCCCAAAAACACCCGCCATTTCAACATTAAATGTTGAGGCAATGTGAATGGTTTTTTTCTTATCCATCATAAAATATTGAAAACGCCAGTTTAGCGCCATTATTATCAATGCCCATTGAAAAAAACCATAATTTAAGAGTATTTCAATATTTATTTACCAAAATTTTTTTACCATTACATATTGCTAAAATATATATTAAACCAGATAATATTTTAATTTTAATAAAAAATAATGGTTTATAAAAAGTATTATTAAATTTTTTAACATATCGATATAATTATAGCCTTAAATTTAAAGGGGTAAAATATGATGAAAAAGGTAACCTTACTAATAAAGCGGCTGAATTACGCCAAAAATTCGAAGGACAAAAACCAGAAGATGTAATTGATGGTTTATTTGAAAATTAAAAATTATATAATTATAAATATTTAAATGATAATAATGTAAAAAGATGGAATTAAGAAAAAAGTTTGGGTTTTGGTATAAAAATTATTATTTATTTTAAATATATTTCTAAAACATTGATAAATCAAACTTTTAAAAAGCTATCTAATTATTTTATTTATATTTTTTATAAAGCCTCAAATTTTGTAATTCTATCTTAATTGTTGATGTTTGCTTGCCAGTAAATGCTACTTTAAACAGACAACTAAAAAACAATGAAAATATTATCAATATAAATAATGAAGAAGGAGAACGAGAATAATGTTAAAACAATATGAAAAAATGTTATAACGATTAGTAGAAAAAGATTAACCAATTGATTATTCAATTGATATTATTCCACTATATTTTGCTAATCAATCACAATATAATGAACCTAACTTAGAACAATTATTTACTTAAGACCGTGCAAGAATCTTATATATTTATAAAATTAATAATCTTGTTAAGAAAAAGCAAAAACCAACCTTAAAATATTATCAAAATATTGTTAAAATAGATTTTATTGAAAAAGATGAATATATTAAAATAAATAATTATGAAATTAGCGCTTTTTTTCATTTTAAATTAAAAATTCAGCAAAATACCACAGTTCAAGACAATGGCACTAGTTATGCGATGATTGATGAAAAAGATATTTTAATTAATGATATTTCAAAACAATGTAAAAAACACATACATTTTGTACTTTTATGTTATTTACATTTTTAAAAAAATAAATTTTATTAATATTTTAAATAAGGAATTTAAATTATGATAATATTACAAAAGATTAGGTTTTATAAAAAATATAAATAAAATAATTAGATAACTTTTTAAAAGGTTGATTTATCATTGTTTTATAAATATATTTAAAATAAAGAATAATTTTTATACCAAAACCTAAACTTTTTTCTTACTACCAATAATTATTAAATTAACAAAAAATTATTATTATGTAAATCCTATCTTCCCAAAAGAGTTTTATATCAAAGGTAATAAAATTGATAATCTTTCTTTTGATTTAACAATTCCAATAAAAATAGAAATTACCTCTTTGGTAAAAAATAATGCAAGGGGGGTTTATTTAATACATGTGTCATGCTGCCAATAGGTACTGTAAAATAATGATAAATTAATGAAAAAATATAAAAAAACAACATTTTAAAATGTTGTTTTTTTATATTTTTAAATAAGGTATTATTGATATATATGCAAAAGGAACGTAATTAAAAAATGTTTAATTTAACACAAATAACAGAATTGGTTTATTTTATTTTTATTATTGTAATTGGATTGCTTATTGTGGGCTGATTAATATTTGGTCTTATTTTATTAAGGTTTAAAGAGAAAAAAACAACGTTAAAACCACGGATGTTATTACAGAAAATGTTGGATGACAACGATTTACAAGATGTTAATATTGGGGAACAAAAACATATTGTTAAAGCGCGGAATTTTTCGAAAATAAGTAATGCTGTCATTATTCGTCGCACTGATGATAAAGACCAAAGCATTGTAAAAATTTATGATATGATTTTTCATTTTTATTATGTTTATAACCAAAAAACAAAACAATCAAAATGCTTTTTTTGATTAAAATTTTTGTCATGATTTTTGTTGTTTACAATATTTTTATTTATTGTAGCAACAATTTTAGTTATTTTAATAAATTTTTTAAAAGACAATAATATTATTAATGCAATTGACATTACAATTAAAATTTTATCTATTATCGGCATTGTTTATTTTATTTTAGGATGATTTTGTTGAGCGAATTTAGTAGAAAATTATCAGCAAGATTTAATAGCATTGGCAATAGAATATTTGCCAGCAGAATTTATCAAATCTTTTAAAACTTATACTAATTTTAAAGCATTTTTTCCTTTTTCTGAAAATGTGATATTTTTTTATTAAAGTGATTGTAATTTTTTATGAAATTCGGTATATTTAAACATTAAATGTATTAAACAATTCCTATATATGTTAGTAATATGGGGGCTGGTGTTTCTGCGTATTACCATTTATAAGAAGACTATATAAGTTAATGCTTTGTTTTGCATTAACTTATATTAATTAAACAAGGTTAATGTTTTTATTTTTACAAATAGAACTAGATGGAGAAATAAATTATATGTTTAAAAAAAGATTGATTTTTTTTAGGTTTGATTATTTAAAAACAACTTTTAAAAAAAAATTATTGTTTCTCTAGCGATATTTTTGATATTAAGAAAAAAGTTTAGGTTTTAGTATAAAAATTATTATTTAATTTAAATAAATTTCTAAAAAACTGATAAATCAACCTTTTAAAAAGTTATCTAATTATTTTATTTATATTTTTTATAAAAAAAGCTTTTGTAATACTATCACATTTTTAGCAATGTTATATATTTTATCAGCGCAAACTAATATATTATCTTCCGCATCAGATAATAATAATCCAAGTGATCCAAGTCAAAATATAGCGTTTAGAGTGATTTTTATTTCAACGGCAATTGGTGCCGGAATTGATTTTTTTATTGCTTATATTGGTTTACACAATATTGGATTTATTGGCGATAATTCCGGTTGCTCCGGGCGGGGTTGTCTTTAGTGGCGGAATTCCGGTTGCAACATTAGGTAATTTTAAAAATAACTGGCCAATAATTTTAATATGATTTGGTGTTTTAATGTTAATTTTAGTTTTAAATTTTAAAAAAATTTGATAGTTTTACAAAAGCTTATATTTTTATAAAATATAAATAAAATAATTAGATAACTTTTTAAAAGGTTGATTTATCAGTTTTTTAGAAATTTATTTAAAATAAAGAAAAAATTTTATACCAAAACCTAATTTTTTTCTTACTACCAAAAATTTCAGGAGCTATTGCCATTGCAATTATATAAAGATTAGGAGTTTCTTTAATTATCGAAAATGTTGTTGATAATGATTTCATTTGGTACAATTTTGCGCGTTGAAAGAGGGATGGAAGTTATATTGTGATTTTAATGGATTTAATAATACTTTAAAATCAACATTTGCAGCATTTGCTAATCAAAAAATTTGAACATCACCAAAGATGTATATTTTATTTTTTTCCTATTTATTAATTTTTTTTATACAACAGGAACGTTATACTCTGTTTCAACTCAAATTTCATTAACAACTATTGAAAAATATGAATTAAAATTGCCTGCTTTAATGACATATTCAGTAGGAACTTTAACTAGGGGGGGTCTTTTGGGTCATTCCCTGGTTACTATTTTTGTATTGAATCAACAACAGGAGTTTCCAAAGGAGCTAGAAGTTTTTTTCTGCTATTATTACAGGGTTAATTTTTTTAGTAGTAATTCCACTTTTTCCAATTTTTAAATTAATTACTTCAGCAATTGCTGAATCTGCCGTGATTTTTATTGGTAGATTAATGGTTAGTAAAATTAAATATATTGAGTTAATTAAACCAAAATTTTAAAATTTAGCCTTCTTTACTATTATCATTATGATTGTTACATTTTCAATTACAAATGTGTTGGTAATTAGATTTATTGCTTATGACTTTTATTTGTTTAATTACTAAAAAAGCTAAAATAGTCGTGATTTCAATTTACATTTTAGATATTTATTTTATTGGCTATTTTATTGCTTTTGCTTTTGTTAAAATTGGTTAAAAATAAAATAAGATGGTCGCATGTAAAAAATAAGGGTTTTTTATTTTTAAATGTTATTTAGTTTAATATAAATTAATGATATTTTTTTATTGTCTTTATAAAACCCTTATTTTTTACATGCGACCATAAATAATAATTTAATATATGAAAATTATTATAATTAATTTTCTATAAATAACAATGTTTTATAATTTTATTATGGCTAATAAAGCAAGAAAATATTAATAAATCAGGAGCATTATCCTGATTTTATTTAAATAACTACCTAAAATTAAAAAACCAATAATGCTATTTTCAATAAAAAAATTGTTTTAATTAAAATATTAATATTAATTGTTGATAGTATTACAAAATATTGGGTTTTATAAAAAATATAAATAAAATAATTAGATAACTTTTTAAAAAGTTGATTTATCGGTGTTTTAGAAATATATTTAAAATAAAGAATAATTTTTATACTAAAACCTAAGCTTTTTTCTTACCACCAAAGATAATGCTATTTTTTTAAATCCGCGTGAGTTAGAAATTAGCATTTATAATCCAATTAATAATCATTATTTAGATAATAAATTAATTAGTAAATTTTTAAAAATACAGGAATTTACTAATAATAATTTATATAACAAATATAAAATTAATAAAAATGGTAAAGGTTAGTATTTTATTTTTGCTAATAATTCAAAACTTAATTTTATTACTATTGATTTTTATAATAACCATTATGATGAATTGGGTAATTTAGTATCGTGTACTTTTGATTATGACCATTATGTTAAAAATAAACAAAGTATTTTTATTACTGAAAAATTGGTAGTAAGAAAAAAGTTTAGGTTTTAGTATAAAAATTATTCTTTATTTTAAATATATTTATAAAACAATGATAAATCAACTTTTTAAAAAGTTATCTAATTATTTTATTTATATTTTTTATAAAAATTAAGTTTTTGTAATAATATCGAAAAAAAATTATAAATTAATTATATAACTAAACAAGTAAAAGTTATTAGAAAGTTAAAAAAACGATTGTACATTACTATTGCAGATTTATATATTGATGATACTAAATGAAATAAATATACAATATTGAAAAGAGAGGAAATATTACCGCTTAATTTTATTCCAATTAAAATTATTCCGAATAATCATAATTTTAAATCTTCTGCTCGTTATGGTAAACAATTCGCTAGTATTTTGATAGCATTACAAAAGTTGAGGTTTTATAAAAATTATAAATAAAAACAATTAAATACATTAAACGATTTTGCTAAAAAGTATAATTATTAATCATCTTTTTATTACTTAATTAATAAGCGAATTGAATTTTTTTTATACCCACAAACCTCAAACTTTTGCTTACTACCTTTTTAAATTGATTTATAATTTTTTTAATTTTCTTTTAATTTCTGCAGTAACTTCCATTCTTTTTTTTATTATTCAATTAAGGCAATTTATTTTAAAACATAGTACTTATTTTTTAAAATTATATACTGTTTTTAGTCTATAACATTTAATTTAAATTAGCAAAATATTGACGGTATTACAAAAGCTTATTTTTTATAAAAAATATAAATAAAATAATTAGATAACTTTTTAAAAGGTTGATTTATCATTGTTTTAGAAATATATTTAAAATAAATAATAATTTTTATACCAAAACCTAAACTTTTTTTTACTACCAATAGATTTTAAATTTATCATACTAATTAAAAATTAAATTATTGCTTTATATAAAATAATAATAAATAAAAAAACAACTTTTTAAAAAGTTGTTTTATTGTTTTTACTTTCTTAAAAAATAAGCAAACTTAAATTATATTAAAACTAAAATTGGATTTATCAAATTTTTTTTTGTTTTCATTTTTTATTACCTTGGGTATTAAATTTATTTTTTGAATTAGATTGGTTCTTTTTATTATCTAAATATAAATACTCATATTTAAAACTATTATTTTTTTGATTAAAAGTTGCTTTTTTATTACTAAAACTAACGTTTTTTGTTTCTTGTGGTTTTTGTTTTAAATCATATGTTGTAATATCTAATAACTCAATTTTTTTATTTTGATGTGTACCCAAATGTTGAATTTCTCTTAAATCATTACGATTTGAAACAATTGATATTGCCACACCAGTGGCGCCAGCGCGCGCCGTTCTTCCGATCCGATGAATATAACTTTCTCGTTCTATTGGAATATCGTAATTAATAACATAATCAATATTATCAATATCAATCCCTCGTGCCGCAACATCGGTGGCGACCATAACTTTTACTTTACCATCCCGGAATAAACTCATTGCCTGCCATCGTTCATAACGACTTTTATCGCCATTAATGACACAACAAATAATGCCATTATTTGTTAACATTTCAGCAATTTTGTTAGTAAAAAATTTTGTATTTGAAAAAATAATACTTCGTTTTGGTTGCAAATTTTTATATAATGCTATTAAAACATCTTCCTTATGATAAGACAATGCATTTACATATTGCTGTCTAATATTATTTTGTTCAATAACATTTTTTGTAACAACAATTTCAACAGGATTATTTTGATAGTTATTGGCGATTTCTAATACTTGTTTTGACATTGTTGCTGAAAATAATAATGTTTGATATTGTTTAGGGGCATTTTGAAATACTTTATCAAGATCATTTTTAAATCCCATTTTTAACATTTCATCAGCTTCATCTAAAACAATTGTTTTAATTTTATCTAATCGTAATGTTTTACGATTAATATGATCGGCAATTCGTCCGGGAGTTCCCACAATAATATTACTTTTTCGTAAAGCATAAATTTGTCGTTGGATATGTGAACCACCACAAATTAAGGTTGCATTTACACCTTCTAAATAAGTTGCAAATTTTCGAACCTGGTCAATTATTTGGCTTGCTAATTCATGGGTTGGGCATAAAATAATCGCTTGTGGTTGTTTTAAGTGCGTATTTAATTTTTGTAAAATTGGCAAAACAAAAGCTACAGTTTTACCAGTTCCCGTATGGCTTTTGCCAATAATATCTTGATTATTAAGAACCACTGGAATAGCTTTTTCTTGTATTTCAGTTAGGTTAGTATAACCCATTTTAACAATCATTCGCTGTAATGCTGGGTATAAATTTAATGTATTAAAATTCATTTAGTCTCCTTTAAAATTTAGTATAAATAGTTTAGTTGTTTTTTTAACATTACAGCTGTTGAATTTACATATTAATATTATTTTATATAACAGAATAAATTAAAGTTTAACAACTTATTAATTATATATTAAAAAATTAATAAAATAAAGCATTTTTCCTATAAATTAAAAATAATTTTATTATAATTTTATAATCACAATAAAAATTAAAAAGCATGAATCCCATTGAATACAGAAAATCATTCCTATAACTTACTTTCTATATGTCTATTTTTTGACATATTCATAAATTGCTTTTTTTATTACTACAATTAATTCGCGATTTGGAGGAATTATAAAATGGAAGTTAAATTAATAGAATAAATAAAAAGGTAAAATAGAATACACTACGAAAAAAAATTATAAATTATGTGATAATGGTTATATTTTTATCATCCAATTAAATATTATTTAAAGGTAGTTAGGTGTTCTAATAATTATATAAAATCTAAGGTTTCTTATATATCTTTTTCTTGAAAAAATAAAATTAAATTTTTATTTAAAAAATGTTATAAAAGTTTTAAAAAATATTAAAATTGTGTTTTATCAATTTATGATGAAAAATGTTATAAAAAACATATGATGGAATAAATTATTCTGTTGGTGATACCTTATTATAATAAATATTTATCTATTAAAATAAAATTATTAAGAAAAAGATAAATTTATTTTTTTAAATATCTTGATCATAACATAAAAGTAATAATTTACAATACAAAAAAATAATTAGCAAATCATTTAATAAATTTATTGGTCGCATGCAAAAAATAGGGGTTTTTGTTTTTAAATGTTATTTATTTTAATAAAATAAAGACATTTTTTTCTTATTTTTATAAAAAACTATTTTTATTTATACAGCCAAACATTGTGCTTGATGAGTAACATTTTTATTTATTAAAAATTGCTGAATATGCTTATCTTCATTTTTAAAATAATAATTATATTCTTTTTCATTTTTTTGTTTAATTTATTAAAATAAAAATCAATTAAATTAACACCATTTTCTTCCGCCATTTTCATTGCAATCATATTTTTAAAAACTTTTTCACTATACGATTTAGCGCCATATCCTTTTAATCATTTTACATTATATGAAATTTGTGGTTCAATACAAGACCCCATATATCAATCTTCTTTATAAACTTTAATACCCTCATAATTATTTTTGATATATTTAATGAAACCTTTGATTTTATCTTTTTTATCTTTCAAAAATGGATATTCTTTAATATTTTTTATTGTATTTAATTTTTTTAAATATTTTATTGTTTCATCATGATCGCCATTTTTAAATAATTTATTCATATCTCAATAAATTTGTTTTCTTATTTTTTTCATTATCGGTTAAATTTTTAGTAAGTTTTCTTCTTCAATAAGGAAATATTGTTTTTAATTCTTTCATTAAATGAAATTAATCTAAAATAAAAATCGCCCCAATTTAATTAGCGAATTTTTGGATTCATTTTTCTCCGTCTCAAGCGATAGTTAACTTACAATTTTAAATATTAAAATTTTGATTTAAAAAATGTAAAAATTCTTTTTTATATTTCTTAATAAGATATTATTTATTTTTTACTGATTTCATAACAATAAAAATTTTTTTATCTTTTATAACATTTTTACTTTTAGTACTTTTTATTTAATCATATCCAGTATGGAAATATGCTATTATAAACATGTTTTTTTCTATTTTTCTATATTTTGTTAAATTACTAAATTAATCATCAACTCCAGCATACAAATATGGCGTTTGGACAATTATTTTTTCAGTCTTTGTTTTTAATTGTTATTTAAATAATTTAGAAAAATCAATTTCCTTATTAATATTTGTGATTGTAATCTTTGATATATTTAATTTTCGGTACATATCCATAATATCTCTTTGTCTTTTATTGATATCCATTAATTTTCAAATTGCTATTTTAATACTTAAAATAATTGTTTGATTATTTTTTAAATCAATTTTTTTATTTAATAAAGTTATTGTTTTGAATTTATTATCCTTTTTATCAAGATAACAAAATCCGGAAGATTTAATTATAATATTGCCAAAGAGAGTTTTTATCATTTTATTCTTTTTCCCTTACAAAATATAACCATTTTTGCCATTACGATTTTACTCTCTTAATTATTGATCAAGGTTTTCATATTTTTATTTAATTTTTTATTTTCCTATTAAATTAACATCGATATTTACTTCTTCAAAAAAGTTTATATCTTTAAAACTATTAAAAACATTTAATATATAATTATATTTTTTTTAATCATTAAATGATAATACCATTTTATAATGATTCAAAATGAATGTCAGAAGTAATTATTACATTTTTTATATATAAATATGAAGAGAGGATTAACAAATTATTTTATCTTTTTTTTCACTATTTATCTTTCAAATAACTTTATTACTTTTTCTCATTTAGGTATATTTTTCCCTAGGTATATTTTAGTTACTACTCTTCTGCCTCATTTAGTACTAATTTAATTAGTTTATTAACCTTACAGATATCTACCTCCAACTTCGTTTATTTTTTATTATTCCAGCTTGACCACTTTGTAAAATCTTAATATTTATAAAAATAATTATTCCTTTTCATAATAATTATCGGTTTCTTGTCTTTTGATAAATTATATTTCAAGGTTTTTGATTTTTTGTAAAAGTAAATTTATCATTGTTTTATTTTTAATATATTTGTAATTTGTATTTTCACACTTTCTTAATTGCATTTTTAAATTATTGATATTTGTTATAATTTATTTTGTTGTCAAAATCATAAATTAATTATAATAATTTTGTTTTGCTTCTTTTTTGTTATTTTTAATGTCATAAAAATAATCTTTATTGAAATTGATATACTCAATTTCTTTTAATTTAAATAATTTTGTTTTTTATGATAAATTTAAATCTTTTAATAGCTTTAAATTTATTTTCATTGGGTTATATCGTGATATTTTAACAATTACTTGTACTTGTTTTAAATTTGCCAACTCATTAGTTAACATTGGCGGATGACTTTTTAAACTTTTTTAAACACTAATATTATTTTTATTTTTATTAACAATAATTTGTTCGATTGTTTTTGTTCCAAATAATTTGCTATAATACTTAATTGTTTCTAAATAGTTGGTATGTAATAAAATATGTATCCACAGTTATTTAAAATAATTTTTGATATTGTATCGCTATAATTTAATTTTAATTGGTTGATATCTTGTAATATTAATTGAAAAAAATGTTTCTAATGAGCGAAATACTAACTCATCTTTCAAAATTATTTATTTTTGTTAAATTAGCAAATTCCTCTAAAATAAAATATACTGGTTTTTCTAATTTTTGTTCGATTGTTTTACTTGCGTGATTTGTTAAAAATTGATAAATTTGACTAATTAATATTGCTATTAATTTATAGTAATTATCATTTTCATCGCTAAATATAATGTATAAAACTTTTGGATATTCGATAAAATAATTATAATTAATATCATTTTGAGATGTTAAATTACGAATAAAATCTTTATTAAATATTTCTAAACTTTTTACAACAGTCATTAAAATACTATCTGGTGTCTTATTTTATTTACTGTCAACTAAAGATTGGCTCGCAGTTATTTTTGTAATACTGGTATTTTTTCAATTATTTATTCATTCAACTAAATCTTTTTTAAAACTAGAAATGGCGGAAACAGATGCCATATTAAATTTATTGTAAAATAACTATTGGTTTAAAGTTTCCTCAATTTCTGTTATAAAATTATTTTTGTTTATTTTATCTTAATAATCTTCTAATATTTCTAAAATAATTCCTTGAATAATCATAATTGTTGATTCATTCCAAAATTCATCTTCGGTATTTTTGTTAATTAACACAAGACTAAGCGATCTAATTTTATCTTTATATTTTACTTTTAACTTTATTTTTTATTTTTCCTTATTTTTCATTAACATTTTAATAAAGTCATAATAAATTAATTTTAATGGATTTCAAGTATTGACTTTTTATAAATTACGAAAATCAATAACTTTTATTTTATAACCATTTTCTGCTAAAAAACCACTGGTTAAATTATCCAATTCAACCTTAGGGTCGGCGGGGGGGTGATTATATAAAATATATATATGATCGTGGTTGGTTTAGTGGTTGATTTCCTGTTTAAATAAATTGTTGGTAATAATATTCCTTGTGTTTTTTCACTTCTTGTTTAGCCAACAATAACACTATGAATATTGTTTTTTAAATTAAACAATAAATATTTTTTATTTTTATTACAATTAAAAACAAAGCCTGTATTTTTATAATTATATTTGATATTAACTTTGTCACTAATATCATCAATTTCTTTTATACTTAATCATTTACTATCTCCAAAATCTATTTTATTGGTTATTTTAATTGCATTTTCTTTATTTTTCACTTTACTAAATAAAACAAAATAAAAAAATCAGCAATAAAACTCTAAACTTAATCCAACTGTTATTAATAATCCATATTTACTTTTAATTATATAATTTCATCATGATAATATTTGAAATTGTTTAATTTAATTGATAAATATTGTAATTTATTTTCAATTAATAAAAATTGAATAACCTATTCCAAATAATGTTAAACAAAAAATAAAAATAATTGGAACAAAACACAAACCAATTAATAAACTTATTTTTTTCTTTTTGATATTATTTAACATATTTTTATAAATATCTTTCTATACCACTCACCAAAACATAAACTTTTTGCATAATGGGATTGATTTTAAAAACCATTTCATTAAATTCTTGTTCAATTAAACTAATATTTTTAAAATCTGATCCTTTTACACCAGTAATGGTGGTGATAATTTTGTAGTATTTTATTTTTTCTGCTAAATATAAATATTTAGTTAATTTTTTTATTTCATAATATGTAAAAATTATTTTCATATCTTAAATATTTTTTAATTTCATAAATTAAACTATCATAATCATCGCCGATACTTTTAATTTTTCTAAATTTTTTAACATTGTCTTTGTTAGATCTGTATTCATCAAATAGAATATTAATTTTATTTTAGAATTTATTTCTTTCAAATTATTTAACTTCTCGAAAATTAATTGCATTATAACTACCTTTACTACCAAATTCGCCAGGTTCTATTTCATAACCTGCTTTTGTTAAATAATTAGAATGATAATTATTAAATTTTTGTATTTGTTTTTTACCACCAAAAATCCTATTATTACTAATTATGTATCTTTCTTAATTAAATTTTTTTGAAAAAACTTTGCTAATTGGAATAAAACCAAAATTAATATGGGGTGTTGTTTAGCACATTTGAACTGCTGAATACAAATACACCTTATCTCTGTTTTAAGATTATTTTTCATTCATTGTTTCATAAAATTTATTTCAATATTAACTAATTCATTTAATTTATTATAATTTATACTTTAGGGAATTAATTGTCCCATTTTACGTGTATCTGGTTTTTTGTCTCATACTTGAATATCTGTAAATTGACATATTCCCATTTTTTTTAAATCATTATTGCATTGTTGATGGTAAAAAAACTCTATATAAGTATTATGTTTATTGCAAAAATATTTAAGGGTTGATTTTTGTGCTTCACTATATTTTGGTTGTTGCTTATTTCGATCTTCTTCTATATTTTTTAATAATTCAAACCTTTTATTATTTGCTAACTCAAAACCTTTATCATTTATATTTTTTTCTTTTTTATCACCAAAATAATAAAAATTATATTTTGTAAATTCATGGTTTACATTTTCGGGTACTTTAATTATAAAATTATGTCGTATTAATTTGTCAACTGTACCACTTTTATTTTTTTTAAAAGTTGCAATCAGGGGTGATGACTTAAATTTATATTCTTTTTCCATATTTTATTTCTCCTTTTTGGAAATTTTTACCATATAAAATTTGTTAAATTTAAAAAGTCAAAATATATCAAAAATTTCATTTTATTTTAGATAATTAATTATCTTTTTTTGGATTTTTTTCCATTAAAATATTTTAAATTTTCTTGGTATATTTGTTTTTGTTCAACTTTTTTAATTAAAAATTGCTTATCCATTTTTAATAAAAAATAGTTCATTTTTTATCAATTAACCTCACTCACAATTTTTCCATCTTTATTTTTAATATAAAATTTTTTATTTTTAAAAAATGTGATAAAAAAATAATCTTTGTTATATTGTAATTTAAATTACTATTTATATTAAAACTTACATAAGGGTGAAATAAATTTTTTATTTTTAACTCAATTAATTTATTGCCTTTAATATCATAATAGGGTTTTGTTAAAATTAAATTATTTGTCATAACTTGATAACTTATATATTTTTCTGTTTCTTTCACTTTATATTTCCTTTCTTTAAAAATTATTTTTATTTAATTTTTTTAAAATATATTTATTTTTTAATCATTTTTCCATATTTTTTTAATTTATTTATTGTTTTTTACTAAAAAAGCAAAAAATTAGCAAGATTATGCATAAAAATTAAAAAAACAAGTAAATTTACTTTTTTTTAATTATTTTTTTTCCCAAATACTGCTTTTTCTTTTTTTTTGCTTGAATTTCAACTCGATATCTTTCAAATCCAGAAACGAATAATAGCCCTTGTATTTTTACACTATGAGCAATATAATATTTTTCTGCCGATTTTAATCCACCATAACTTTTATATAAATTAATAACTTTTTATAAGTAGTTAGGTTCTAAACCCATAATAAATTAATATTGAATATTATTAATAATTGTTGTTGTTTTCTTTAAAATTGTTTCATTTTCTATAAAATAAGCGATGTTTTGTGTTACAACTACCGACGCAACATTATATTTTCTTATCCTTTTTGATATTTGGTACATAAAAATTTAAAGCAACTGGATTATTTTTATCCATTGTTAAATGATCCTCATCAACAATTATTACAATTTCATTATTATCTTTAAAACGATTTTCTTTTAATTCTTTTTTAATAATATTTAGCATTAAAAATTAATTGGGCTGCATTTGTTTTTTTTGTCATCTAAATCAAATAAATTATAAACATCATAAAAAAACAAAGTTGTTATTAAATTTTAATGTTGTATTACCATTTCAAAGTGCTTGATATTTTCCATCATTTAAAAAATCAGTTGTTATTAAATCCATAAATTCTTTTAAAAGTTTATTTTTATTATTTTTATATTCCTTTTCTAATAAAGTATAAAAATCACTCAAAATTGGAAAATCGTTATTATTTTAAATTTGTTAATATTACTGTTATTTGAAATATTAAATTGATGATATAATGATTTAAAATATTTTGTTAATAAATTAATTTCTCTTCCATTAAAATTGGGATAAAGTATTTTAAACCATTGTTCTAAAAATAGTAAATTGTTTATTTTTCATATCGAAGCATTTCCTGTATCGGTTCAATTTACGTCATAATATTTGCATAATTATTCATATTATCGTTTGGGAACGATAACAATCACTTTTCGACCCATCTTGATATGATGATTTATCATTTTTTTTAAAAAATATATTTTTCCCATTCCTGATGCACCAATTATAAACATATTATGGTTTGTTATTTTAATGGTGATTTTAAATTGATATTGCAACACAAAATTAACCATATTATTTGTCCCTAAGTACATTCCTTATTTATATCATATAAACCACCGTCAATAAATGGAAATGATGCCGCTAAAATATTTGTTAGTGTTTCTCTAGGCCATATTTTTTTATTATGACCTTATTGTTATATGGTATAAAACCTTTTAAACCATTAAATTGTTGATATCACAATGTATTAATTTTAATATACATTTCTTTTGGAACTTTTGTTAATCATGTTTGTACTTTTAATAATGTTTTTTTATTTGTTCCATAATTTAAAAATAAAATATTAAAATTTTTTAATAATTCACCATCGCCATTAACCTCATCGATTAAATGATGGTATGTTTCTAATTCATAGCTATTTTCATTTGTATTAACTATTATTTTATCATTAATTATCTTGTTTGGGCTGTCTGAATGATAATGTTTATTGCTTTTTTTTGTTTCATAATAATTAAAAGGATTTATATTTCAAATAATAGTTTGTTCATTTGAAAATAAACATTCCCCTCATAAATCATTAATAAATAAGGAGTAGTCCCGAATAGTCTTAAATGAATAATATAAATAATTTGCTATAAAATAATTTTTTTAATATCTAGATAATTAAATTGCAATAATTTTGCTAAATTATCTTTATTTTTATTAAAATCTGTTTTATTTAAAGGTTTTTCATATTAATTTTGCATTAATTTTAAGATTTTTGTTATTTTGTAATTAGATAAAGTATTGCAATTAATTTTTCCTTTATATAATTTATCTTCTAAAAATAATATTTTTTCATTTAAATAGTTTTGACTATTTCTATATACAAAAATAAAAAAACATTTTTTCAGTTTTAATTTCATCGTTTATTTTAATTAATTCTTTTTTTAAAAAAGCAATATTATTTTTAATTTGTTTTGTAATTTTTATAAATTGATTAAAATTAATTTCTTTATTTTTATAACGAATTTGCGTTTTATTAATTTATTTTTTGTAAATATTTAATGTTTTCATGAAAATTTAATGGTAATTATAACTTCGAAAAAGTTATTGGAAAATTAGAAAATTTAAAAACATCTTACAAATCTCGTAATCTTAATATTTGTTATTCATTACTTAATAAAGCGATATCGAATCCCTTTATTTTAATTGCTATAATTAAAGTATTTTTTAAAGTATTTTTTAAAATTCCATGTGTTGAAATATAATTATCATCAATAACTTTATTATATGGAACCAGTAAACTAGTTTTGTTTTTATTATATTTTTTATAAATAAATGGGAAATTTATTTTATAATACAAGTATTATCATCCTTTTAAATTAGTCTTTTTATTTGTAATAATTAGTGGTAAGATAATTAAAATTATGATTAATGATGATAATAATTTTATTCATATTTTTCATTGAAAACCAAATATAAAAATAATTGTTAATCCAACTAAAACAGCAATTATCAAAACATCTGTTATTGTTATATTGATTCAAAATCGATATTTGGCTTCTTTTAGTTTTTTTGGTATTACATTTTTCATATTTTGCACCCCCTTCTCTTTTTCGTTGCTTTAATTTGCATAATTTTTTGATATTATTTTAGTATGATATTAATAAAAGAATTATGACTGTGATTTATTATTGGATTTTTTATTATTTTTTCTTTTAATTTAATAAAAAATAAAAAAATAATATTTCAATTTGAATAACCAGCCATTTAAAAAAATATTGTGCTAAAGAATGAAAAAAATGGAATGTATGCTATATTAAATCTTGATATTGTGATTATAATATTTGTTATTGAGTATATGTTGCTATATTATATTTTAGAATCAATTAAAATGGTTAGTCCTAATTTTAATAAAGATATAATTTATAATAATTGGAATAATTTTCAATGAATAATTGTTAATTTTATAAAAATACATATTATTGAATTTTGAATTATTTGTATTTCTCTTCATACAATAATACATTTTAGCTTTATTTGATATTTATATAATAAAAAATAAATTGTACCATAGTGTAAAAATTATTAAATTTCCTATAAATTCAAAATAAAATAATATTATTAATATAAAAGCGTATAAAAATTTTAATAGATTTCTATTAGTTGAATAATCGGTATTTTTGGTATTTTTTTGTCTTCTTTACCGGTTTATTGTAAAAATAAAATAATAATTCCTAAATATAATAATACAAATAAAATAATTAATATAAGTTTCATATTTTGCACCTCTTTCTTTTAAAAAAAAATAAAACAGCTTTTAAAAAGCTGTTTTTAAATGATGGTGGATTATTTTTTTATTAATGGTATAGTTTTTTACCGCTTATATTCCTTTAAAACACCTAATAAGGATATTAAATAAAATGGTAATAAATATTTTATTAAAATAATTAATATATATTTCATATTTTTTTTCTAATTTAAGAATTCTAATAAATTTTGAAAATAATTTAAAGTAACACCATAAATTCTTTTTCCCGACCCCTCAAAGTTAATATAATATGCTAATAATAAGAATTTGTTATACATTCCATTATTATTATCCAACTTTTGTTTACTTGATTTAAAAATTACTATTAAATTAAAATCCCTTTTTGTCTTTTCTTTTGTCTCTATATCAACTTGATAAAAATATTTATTTTTGGTAGAAAAACTATACTCATATTTATCGTTAGTTAAAATTTCAAAAATAAATCAACCTTTGCTAGTTTCAATAATAAGATCTCCAATCAAGAAATTGCTATTATTTTCATCAAAATGGTCGCATGTAAAAAATAAGGGTTTTTTATTTTTAAATGTTATTTAGTTTAATATAAATTAATGATATTTTTTTATTGTTTTTATAAAACCCTTATTTTTTACATACGATCATCAAAATAAAATCTATTAATCTCTTCTGAAGATTGAAATATTATTTTAGCATAAGTAATTTTTTTTCTAATTATTTCAAACACTTCATTAATTCATTTTCTTTTCATTTAATTTATTTGTTTATTTTATTTTTTTATTTTTATATTTTAATTTTAATCTAAGTTTTCTTTTTTTAAAAATTTTTTTAATCTATTATACTCAACAAAATCAATTATTACTTGTAAAAGAATATATTTATTTTTTTCATTACAAATTACTCCGAAATATATAACCTTTAATTTATTGGTATCACCTTCTCATTTAAAGGGTTCTGAAGATTTATAATCCTTATTGCTTATTAATTCGATAGCATAGAATAAATATCTATATAATTCTGTTAATTATTTAATTGTTATTTTTATTCCTTCTTTCTTTATTTAATTTTTTTGTTTTTTTACCCCTAATTTTTTTATTAAATTAGTTTTTCAGGATAATTCAAGCTATAAACCCGCCAACTGTACCACAACTAATTAAAGTCATAAAAAAATAAATTAACTGGTTTTAAACTATTATCCAAATCATAAATAGTAATTTTTAGCTCGATATATTTATTTTCATTAATTTTTTTCATAAATTCCTATAATTAATTATCATTAATATTAATCTTTTGACCATTTAATCCTTGTAATGATATTTGATAATCAATATATTTTTTTAATATTTCATCTAATTTATTAATTTTAAAACCTTGCTTAATATATTTCATAATATAATTATTAAAAATATCATCTTTTGTTCTATCTTTAAAATTATATTATTGATTTTGATATTTAATTTTATTTAAATCAATTACTTTATTTTTATCATAATTTAAGTTATTAATAACTTTAAATTGGTTTTGTTTCGTCAATTAACAACATTAATGTATTTAGTACTTTGATTTTTAGCGTTATTTATTTTGTTTTTTATTGTTGATTAGTTATTAATTGGTTTAAATCATCACCAGTTAATTTTTGTCATTGGTTACTTTTATATATTTGAATAATATAATATTTGTTTATTATTGCTAATAAAATAAGATTATTTATTTGTTGTCAAACAAAGTTTTCAATTTTATTTCTAATAGTTTTAATATCTTTATCATTCATTTTTAAAGCACTAATATTTAAATTATTTAATGCTTTAAAATTATTGATGCTTTCATTAACTGATGAATAATTGCGAATATCTGAAACATAATCTTGTCAATATGATAAAACTGCCCCGTAAGTTGATTTTGTTAAATCATTATCTGAATTTTATTTTTTGTAATTAATCATTTAATTTTTTAAATGTTTTCATTGTATTGTGTTTAAAAAATCATTAGCGTTTTTGCTATCAACTGAATTCAAAAATTATCCATAATTTTAACTTTTATTTTTATCAACATAAATAAATTTGTGTTGATAAAATGGTGTTTGTGTATTTCCGTTTAAATCACTAAAGCGCTTTTATTGAATGATAAAATCAAATCACCCAGAACTTTTTTTAACATTTCCTGTTTTATTTTTTTATAATTCTTAATCATTTTCAAATTTAGTCAATAAATTTTCATTTGATAAATAACGATTAAATTTATTGATGTTATCATTATTGTAAAATTTTTCAAATCCGGTTTCAACTGAAATTGCTTCTGATAAATAACCAATATCATAATCATTAATATTACTAATTTTTATTAAATTTCCATCTCTGTCAACTGGATATAACGGAAATGGAGCGTTAAATTGATGGCGAACTCATATTAATTGTTTTTTTGTCCCTGTTTCTGTATTAATTGCTTCATCATAATTGGTTTTTTTAATTTTTTTATTTTCATTACTAGGATCTTTAATAAATTCACTTGTTAATTTTTCAAAGTCAATGTTTTTTGGTCCTAATCACATTAATTTTAGTTGTAATGATGGGGGTAATTGTTTCGATTAAAATAGTTAACTTAAAATTACCGCCAATATCTCCCTCAATTTTAGGGTTTGATCGGTGGATAATTTCAATCTCATATTTATTAACTTTTTCTTTATCATCAAAATTATATGTGTATAAACCATTAACGGCGTTTAAATTAACCACATTTATTTTAACAATATAATAATAATGATCATTGTTATTTTACTTTGGTTCGATGTATTGAAAAAATTTTGTTGTATGATATTTTATTGTTCATTTATTGTATTTATTTTCTTTTCCCTCGCTGATATCGATAACTTATTCGATATCATTAATAATTGCAACTCCATTTTAATCTCCTATTTTTCCTGGGGTTATTAAAATTCGTTCTTGTAATTTACTTTTTTAATATTTTGTACTTAATGAAAAATTTAGTTTTGTTTTAAAAAATCAATTTTCTCATTGTTCTGTTAAATAATTAAAAATATTAAAACTTGTTTTAAGATAATAATTATTATTTTCTTTTATTAAAGCATAATTGGGGTCTAATAAGTTTTTTTAATTCTACTATGTTTCTTTTTTTTCCTAAAACACCAAATATTTTATTATATAAAATAGTTTTAATTGCATTTCAATTACTTTCATGTAAAAGATTGGTTTATGTATCACTTTGAAAAATCATTGTTTGTTTCAATTCTTTTTAGATTATATTTTTAGAATTAGCAATATTATAATCACTATCAAAATT
This sequence comes from Spiroplasma endosymbiont of Antitype chi, assembly GCA_964019725.1. Taxonomy (GTDB): domain Bacteria; phylum Bacillota_I; class Bacilli_A; order Mycoplasmatales; family Mycoplasmataceae; genus Spiroplasma. The sequence goes on from OZ026467.1 coordinate 2,214,524, forward strand.
TAGTGGCGTTTTAAATTTTCACATTTCATAATTACTGCTTTGATTATTATGGATGTTAATTGTTGTTTTTATAAAATAACCATTATTTCTTTTTTATAATTGATAATTTTGGTTTAAAAATTCAATTCAACCTTGATTATCATTGTTATCATTTAGTGATTTTTTGATTTTGTTTTGTTGGGTACCATATACATTTCAGACCAATTAGTCTTTTAAAAATTTTAAAACAGCTTCGGATGGTGTTAAAAAAATTATGCTTTTATGTTATCTAGCGTTGTTGTAATAATCTAAAAAGATAGTAATTAATTTTCGTAATTCATTAATATTTTTATGATAACGAGGAAGATATTCAAAAAAATTATTTCAGTTTTGATTAAATCTTTCAATTTTCCCATTTGATTTAGGTGAACTAATCGGTGTTGTTTGATGAATAAAACCTTTTTGATGTAATACTTTTGTAAACTAACTTTTATGATATTTATACTATGGATTATAACTATAAACATATTTAGGACCATTATCGGTTCTAATTCTTTTTATTATAATTTTATTATTTAAAAAATCATCATAAGCTTGATTAAAAATACCAATTGCTAATTATTTTGATTTATTCTCAGATAAATAAGCAAGACAAAAACGTGATTTTTAATCAATAAAATCATACAAATATAAATTACGTTTAAAACCAGCCATATTTGGTGCCATAATTTTAATATTATGTTGTAAACCGTCCTAATTCAAACATTTAATAACTTTTATAAACCTTAATTTTCTTATTTTTAGGATAAAAAATTATTAAATTATTTATTCCATTTAATTAAAGTTTTGATGTTATGTTTAATTATTTTCTTTTTATATTTGAAAAACCCAGATAGTGTTAAATTATAAAACTCATAAATACCAGTTCCATATTTTTGTCAATATTTTTTCACCATTTTTACAACAACAATTTTGTAATTTTTTTAATAATGGTTATTAATATTAATTTGTCTAGTTAATTTTTTAGCTAAAACAATAAAATTTAATTTTTATTTAAGACAAAGTTTAATCTTTTTAGCTCAATTATAAAAAGTTTGTTTTGATTTATAAAATAATTTAATTAAATTATTTAATGAGTTTTTATATAAATAGTGTTTTGGACATAAATTAAAATAATTATTGACATTTTGATAAATATAGTTTGTTTGTTTTGAGGGTTCTTCTTGTGAATATCATTTTTTTATTTTTCTTTGTAATGAATATAATTCATTTTCATTAAGAATACTTGTTACCATACACTTTTAATCTCCATTCTAATTTAAAAACTAGATTAGTGGTCTAAAATGTATATGGTTTTGACAGGAATATTGAGAATAAATATTGACTTAATTTTTTGTTTTATGTAATATTATGTATGTATTGTATTATTTGATACACTCGGATATGTGAAACAGAAAGGAGAAATCTTAATGCCAACAATTAATCAATTAGTGCGTAAACCACGCAAAGATAAAGTGTGAAAAACAAAAGCTCCTGCTTTAAACAGGGGTCTAAACTCTTTACAAAAAAAAACCACTAATGTTACAGCACCACAAAAAAGAGGTGTTTGTACAAGGGTTGCGACAATGACACCAAAAAAACCGAATTCAGCGTTACGAAAATATGCTCGTGTTCGTTTAACAAACGGAATGGAAGTAACGGCATATATTCCTGGTGAAGGACATAACTTACAAGAACATAGTGTTGTGTTAATCCGTGGTGGAAGGGTTAAAGACTTACCGGGGGTTCGTTACCATATTATTCGTGGTACTTTAGATACTGCTGGAGTTAATAACCGCCAACAAGGAAGATCACTATATGGAACAAAAAGACCAAAAGCTGTAAAAATTTAATTAAACATAAAGGAGGATTATTACGATGCGCAAACGCCAAGCAGAGAAAAGAGATGTTTTACCAGATCCAATTTATAGTTCAAAATTAGTAACACGTGCAATTAATAAAATTATGATTGATGGGAAAAGAGGGGTTGCCCAAACAATTTTATATGGAGCATTTGAGATTGTTAAAGAAAAAACAAAGACTGAACCATTAGAAGTTTTTAATAAAGCAATTGAAAACATTACGCCACATTTAGAATTAAAAGTTCGCCGAATTGGGGGAGCTAATTATCAAGTTCCAATTGAAGTAAATGAAGATCGCAAAGTTACGTTAGGATTAAGATGATTAATTAATTATGCAAGATTACGTAATGAAAAAAGTATGATTGATCGTTTAGCGAATGAAATTATTGATGCTTCAAATGGAATTGGGGGAGCAGTTAAGAAAAAAGATGATACTCATAAAATGGCGGAAGCTAATAAGGCTTTTTCTCATTATCATTGATAAAAATAGAAAGGAAAAGAAAAATGGCAAGAGAATATTCTCTAGACAATACGAGAAATATCGGAATTATGGCACATATTGATGCTGGAAAAACTACAACAACAGAACGCATTTTGTTCCATACTGGGAAAATTCATAAAATTGGCGAAACCCATGATGGAGCTAGCCAAATGGATTGAATGGCTCAAGAACAAGAACGCGGAATTACAATTACTTCTGCGGCAACAACTGCGTTTTGAAAAAATATGCGCTTAAATATTATTGATACTCCAGGGCACGTTGATTTTACTGTTGAAGTAGAAAGATCATTACGCGTGTTAGATGGAGCAGTAGCCGTTCTTGATGGACAATCAGGAGTTGAACCACAAACAGAAACTGTTTGACGTCAAGCAACCAAATATGTTGTACCACGGATTGTTTTTGTTAATAAAATGGATAAAATTGGAGCTGATTTTTTGTACTCAGTAAAAACAATTCATGACCGTTTACAAGCTAATGCTCATCCAGTTCAAATTCCAATTGGATCTGAAGACAAGTTTGCAGGAATTATTGATATCGTCGAACGAAAAGCTTATCATTATGATGGAGCGGCAAACGAAGAAGCAAAAGAAATTCCAATCCCAGATGATTTAAAATACTTAGTTGAAGAATACCGAATGAAATTAATTGAAGCGGCCGTTAACTTCGATGAAGAGTTAATGATGAAATACTTGGATGGTAATGATATTTCAATTCCAGAAATTAAAAGTGCAATTCGTACTGCAACATTAACTGGTGATTTTTTCCCAGTATTTTGCGGAAGTGCTTTTAAAAACAAAGGAGTTAAATTAATGTTGGATGGGGTAATTGATTATTTACCTTCACCACTTGATATTCCATCAATTAAAGGTGTTATAGAAGACGGGACTGAAGTTGAACGTCATGCTGATGATAGTGAACCATTTTCAGCATTAGCATTTAAAATTATGACAGACCCATTTGTTGGTAAATTAACATTCTTCCGGGTTTACTCGGGAGTGTTAAAAAAAGGAAGTTCTGTATTAAACTCAACAAAAGATAAAACAGAACGTATCGGCCGTTTATTAAAAATGCATGCTAATAATCGTAAAGAAATTGAAGCAGTTTATTCTGGCGATATTGCAGCGTCAGTTGGTTTGAAATTAACAACAACAGGAGATACGCTTTGTGATGAAAAAAATAAAGTAATCTTAGAATCAATGGTTTTCCCGGAACCAGTTATTAACTTAGCTTTGGAACCGAAAACAAAAGCTGACCAAGAAAAAATGAGTTTAGCATTACAAAAATTATCAGAAGAAGATCCAACTTTCCGGACATGAACAGATGAAGAAACAGGGCAAACAATTATTGCCGGAATGGGAGAGCTACACTTGGATATTTTAGTTGATCGAATGAAACGTGAATTTAAAGTAGAAACTAATGTTGGAACACCACAAGTTTCATATCGCGAAACATTTAAAGATATTGCTGAAGTAGAAGGAAAATACATTAAACAATCGGGAGGACGCGGACAATATGGACACGTATGAATTAAGTTTGAACCAAATCATGATGAAGGATTTGAGTTTGTTGACGCAATTGTTGGTGGAAAAATTCCAAAAGAATTTATTGGCTCAGTTAAAAAGGGTTTGGAAGAGTCAATGCAAACAGGAAAATTAGCTGGATATCCAATGATTGATATTAAAGCAACATTATATGATGGGTCATACCATGATGTCGATTCATCACAAATGGCTTATGAGTTTGCCGCTAGTTTATCTTTAAAAGAGGCCGCTAAAAAATGTAAACCAGTTATTTTAGAACCAATTATGGCTGTTGAAGTTACTGTTCCAGAAGAATACTATGGAGATGTAATGGGAAACTTATCTTCACGTCGTGGTCAAATTGAAGGAAATGATCAACGTGGAAACGCCCAAATTGTAAAGGCAAAAGTTCCATTATCAGAAATGTTTGGATATGCAACTGACTTACGAAGCTTTACCCAGGGACGGGGAACTTATACAATGTTGTTTTCACATTATCAAGAATCACCAAAGTCAATTACCGAAGAAATTATAAAAAAAGCAGGAAAATCAACAGATTAATTATTACACAATGGTTTAATCTGCCATTACTAAAGAAAGAGTTGAAAAATAAAAAGAATTAATTTAAAATAATTATGACATTTGTCTATTAATTAAAAATATAGGAGGAAAAAATTAAAATGGCAAAACAAAAATTTGATAGAAGTTTACCACACGTAAATGTTGGAACGATTGGCCACGTTGACCACGGTAAAACTACTTTAACAGCAGCTATTACAACTGTATTAGCTAAAAAAGGGTTTGCAGAAGCCCAAAAATATGACAATATTGATAAAGCCCCCGAAGAAAAAGAACGTGGAATTACAATTAATACTTCACACGTTGAATATCGTACCGATAAAAGACACTATGCACACGTAGATTGTCCAGGACATGCCGATTATGTTAAAAACATGATTACTGGCGCCGCCCAAATGGATGGCGCAATTTTAGTTGTTGCAGCAACAGATGGGCCAATGCCTCAAACAAGAGAACATATCTTATTATCAAGACAAGTTGGTGTACCAAAAATGGTTGTTTTCTTAAACAAATGTGATATGATGGATGGCGATACTGAAATGATGGATTTAGTCGAAATGGAAGTTAGAGATCTATTAAGCGAATATGGTTTTGATGGAGAAAAAACACCAGTTATTAGAGGATCGGGTTTAAAAGCTCTTGAAGGTGATGCTCAATGAGAAGAAAAAATTATGGAATTAATGAACGCAATTGATGAATGAATTCCAGAACCAGAAAGAGATACCGATAAACCATTTATGATGCCAGTTGAAGATGTTTTCACAATTACAGGTCGCGGAACAGTTGCAACGGGTCGTGTTGAACGTGGAATTGTTAAAGTTAACGAAGAAGTTGAAATCGTTGGATTAAAAAATGAAACTAAAAAAGTTGTTGCAACAGGTTTAGAAATGTTTAGAAAATTATTAGATGATGCTAAAGCCGGAGATAATGTCGGGGTTTTATTACGTGGAGTTGATCGTAGTGATGTTGGACGCGGGCAAGTTATTGCTAAACCAGGTTCAGTTAAACCACATAAAGAATTTAAATCACAAGTTTATGTTTTAACAAAAGAAGAGGGCGGGCGTCATACACCATTCTTTGAAAACTACCGTCCACAATTTTACTTCCGCACAACGGATGTTACGGGTTCAATTAAATTACCAAGCGGTGTTGAAATGGTTATGCCGGGGGATAATGTTGAAATGACAGTTGAATTAATTGCCCCGGTTGCAATTGAAGAAGGAACAAAATTCTCAATTCGCGAAGGTGGACGTACAATTGGTGCCGGAACAGTTGTTTCGATTAGTAAATAATAACATTAAAAAATAACTCAAAGAGAGTTATTTTTTAATTAATTATAATTAATCTTGTTTTTATATTTTTTTTCTTATATAACGTTATATAAGTTATAAAAAAAGTATTAACAATGGGTTATAATCCAACAGTTAATAATGCAGAAGTTCCATCAACAAGTCGTTTTTGAGGAAAATTATTTGTATACATTTTATTTATTTTAATCATACCAATTTTATTATTTATTTTATTAATAAATAATTTAATTATAAATAAATAAAAAAATGAAGAAAAAGCTTCTGAAATTGATGTTAAATTAAAACGAATAATTTATATCTTAACAAAATTAATTGATAGCACAAAGTAATATATTAAATATGAAAAAGATACTTTAACGGCGGCTGTTAAATTGCGTAGTCAAGCAAATAAAAATTTAAATGTGAAGGAATTAGATAATGTGAAGATAATATTGCCCACGGCGGGATCTGCACGATTTTTATATAATTCAGAAGTTCACGACTTTAATGTGATTTTAAAAAACATGGCCATCAAATATTGCGGCAAGTTCATTAAAATTAAGTACATTATTATATTTTGAGGCTAATGCTGCCGATCGTCAAGATGTTAAGATAGATTTAGGCTAATAATTATTTTGGTTTAATTCTATTTTTTAATTAATTAAAAAATATAAAAGGATAAAATAAGAATGATTAAATCAGATTTAGAAACAATTGGATATTATTACAAAAGCTTAGGTTTTATAAAAAATATAAATAAAATAATTAGATAACTTTTTAAAGGGTTGATTTATCAGTTTTTTAGAAATATATTTAAAATAAATAATAATTTTTATACCAAAACCAAAACTTTTTTATTACTACCCGCTATTTCTTATAAAAAAGAAGAAAAATTAAATATAAATAAAATAAAAATACATTTTGCATTTTTAAGTGAAATAAATGTAAAAATAAATAAACAACTAATTGTTGATAAAGATAATACAGTAGATTTTTTTTCATCTCTGCAAATAATTATTCGAGAATTATTAAATATTAATATTTTATAATTTAGAGTTAGTTTAAATTAAAATGGTGCGGAAGATAATTAATTTTATAGATTAAATGCTGAAGAATATAGTTATTTTATAATTACAGTTGTGATTATAAAAATGCAAATAATAATATACAAAATCGACAAAATTTATAATTATTTTTTATAATTGATAATTTATATATATTGAAGGATTTATTGTTAATGTTGAGACGCAAGTTGGTCGCACAGGGCTTATATATAATTATTATCATTTTTATTTTACATCAGAAAGATAGGTAGTAAGAAAAAAAGTTTGGGTTTTGGTATAAAAATTATTATTTATTTTAAATATATTTCTAAAAAACTGATAAATCAACCTTTTAAAAAGTTATCTAATTATTTTATTTATATTTTTTATAAAACCTAAGCTTTTGTAATACTATCGAAATATATCGACCGTATAATCATCCCCATCTAACGCAAATTGAGGGGACCAATTCGCATAATTTATAATTTATCGGTTGGGCTTCTTTTACGTAATTTACGTATAGGTTGTAAACATCAATAGAGATATTTCTTGAAATCATATTTACAATTCTTTTTTATAAATAAATAATACAAATAGTTATAAACTAGATGAACCTAATTATATTTATACGAGAAACTCTTTGGGTCAAATTATTTTAGTTACTGCAGAAGCTATAATATTTATAGAATTATATAATATCCTTAGAAATAATTTTATTAATAAAAACTCTATTGTTTGAGAACATAATGATATAAATAATAATATTCATATAATTTTAGATCGTATGTAAAAAATAAGGGTTTTTATTTTTAAATGTTATTTAGTTTAATATAAATTAAGGATATTTTTTTATTGTTTTTATAAAACCCTTATTTTTTACATACGAACTTATTTTTTAAATAATAAAATTATAATAAAAAGAATTAGAACCTATAATGGTCCCGAATTTGTTTATAGTTATAATCCAGAGTATAAATATCATAAAAGTGAGTTTACAAAAGTATTAAATCAAAAAGGCGTTATTCATCAAACAACACCAATTAGTTTCCCTTAATAAAATGGGAAAATTGAAAGATTTAATCAAAAATGAAATAAATTTTTTGAATATCTTCCTCGTTATCCTGAAAATATTAATGGATTACGAAAATTAATTAATATCTTTTTAGATTATTACAACAATGTTAGACGACATAAAAGCATAAATTTTTTAACACCATCCGAAGCTGTGTTAAAATTTTTAAAAGACTAACTGGTCTAAAATGTATATGGTACCTCACATAATCTTAATATTACCAATAAAAAAAGACCTAATGGTCTTTTTAGTATTCTTCAGCTTTTGCCGCAATTCCAGCTGCAATAATATCTTTGGGATTTTTTAATCCTGTTCCAGCTGGAATTAAATGTCCTAACATAATGTTTTCTTTTAAACCTTCTAAAAAATCAACTTTGCCTTTAATAATTGCTTTAACCAATACTCGTGTTGTATCTTGGAATGACGCTGATGATAAGAATGACTCAGATTCTAATGGTGCTTTTTTAATTCCAAAAATAACATGTTTTGCTGTTGGCGGTTTTTTCATTGAACGAACAGCGTTAATTGTTTCATTGCGATATCGTTTAATTGTTACAATTTCTCCTGGTAATAATTCAGTATCACCGGCATCAATAATTTTAACTTTATTTAACATTTGTTTAATAATAATTTCAATATATTTATCAGAAATTTCAATCCCTTGTAAACGATAAACTCGTTGTACTTCTTTTAAAATATAATTATAAACATCTTCAATTTTAGCAACTTCTAATAATTCTTTAATATTAATTGAACCTTCCGTTAATTTTTGACCACGATTAACTTTTTCACCAACTTTAACTCTTAAAACAGCATTATATTGCGTTTTATATTTTCGTTCATCACCATCTGATTTAACATAAATGGTATGAATTCCACTTTCATCACGAATATCACTAATTTTTCCATCAATTTCAGAAATAACAGCAATCGATCCTTTTGGTGTGGTTACATCTAATAATTCTTTAATCCGTGGTAGCCCTTGTGTAATATCAGCTCCCCCGGCAACACCGCCAGTATGGAATGTTCGCATTGTTAACTGTGTTCCTGGTTCTCCAATTGATTGCGCAGCAATTGTTCCAACTGCCTCACCAATTTCAACTTCCATTCCTGTAGCAAGGTTTTTTCCATAACAATGTTGACAAACACCTTTTTCTGCTTCACAAGTTAAAACAGAACGAATAATAACTTTCTTAATATAATTATCAACAATTTTTCGACCATCTTCTTCGGTCAATAATGTATTAGCAGCAATAAATTCGCCATTTTTTAATTTAATATCTTTTAAATTATAGCGACCAACTAAACGGTCAAATAATGGCACAATAATGTTAGAATGTTTTTGCTCAATAATGTCTGATACGACAAAACCGCGACGAGAATTACAATCTTTTATTGTAATAATAATTTCTTGTGAAACATCAACTAATCGTCTTGTTAAATAACCCGAGTCAGCTGTTTTTAAAGCAACATCAGCCATCCCTTTTCGTGCCCCGTGAGTCGAAATAAAGAATTCTGACACCGTTAAACCTTCGCGGAACGAGGACTTAATTGGTAATTCAATAATATCTCCTTTTGGATTATTCATTAACCCTCGCATCCCAACTAATTGGGTAAAGTTCGAAACATTTCCCCGTGCCCCCGAATCCGCCATCATAAAGATTGGATTTTTTGGCTCTTCACGTAAAACATGTTCTAATTCAGTTTGAATATTATCTTTAACTTTTGATCATACACTAATAATGCGGTGTTGTTTTTCGCGGCTGGTCAACATTCCCATTTTAAAGTAATTATTAATTTCTTTCACCTTTTGATCTGCCACTTTAAATTCTTCTTGTTTTTTATCGTAAACTTTAACATCGCCAGCCGATACTGTTACTCCCGATTTGCCTGAATATTTGAAACCAAGATTTTTCATGTTATCTAACATTTCAGCGGTCTTATTAGCTCCATATTGTTTAAAGTAACGATCAATAATATTTGATAAATCTTTTTTCTTAAATGGCTGATTAACTTTTCAACTCGCTAAATATTTAACTAAATTAACATTTTCTTTAATTAATGAGCTAGCGGGTAATGCTGTTAAATTTTCAACATTCGGTTCATTTAAGTATGGAAAATATTCTTTAAAAATTTGATTAAAAATAATTTTTCCTGGTGTTGTAATGATATAATCTTTCATTTGTTCTGGTTTGAATTTTTTGTTTACAAAAACAACAACAGGAATAGCAACTAAAGCATGTAAAGCGACAGCTTCAGATTCATATGCAATAACAGCTTCATTTAAATCTTTAAAGATTGTTCCTTCCCCTAATTGTCCTTTTTCTTCATATGTTAAATAATAATTACCCAAAACCATATCTTGAGTTGGTGTAACAATTGGTTTGCCATCTTTTGGTCCTAAAATATTTCGACTTCCTAACATTAAACTTCGCGCTTCAGCAACTGCCTCTTCTGTAATTGGTACATGAACCGCCATTTGATCGCCATCAAAGTCGGCATTAAAAGCGGTTGTTACTAATGGATGTAATCTAATTGCTTTTCCTTTAACTAATTTTGGTTCAAATGCTTGAATTCCTAATCGATGCAAAGTTGGCGCGCGGTTTAATAACACCGGTCGAGTCTTAATAACTTCTTCTAAAACATCTCATACTTTATCATCTTGATTTAAAATTAATTTTTCCGCAACTTTAATATTTGCAGCTAAACCATCTTTAACTAATTTGCTAATAACAAATGGTTTAAATAATGCAATGGCCATATCACGTGGTAACCCGCATTGATACATTTTTAAGTCCGGTCCAATTGCAATAACTGACCGTCCTGAATAGTCAACTCTTTTTCCTAATAAATTTTGACGGAAACGGCCTTGTTTTCCTTTTAAAATACTTGTTAATGATTTTAATGGCCGTTTATCTTTTCCTGTTACTGGTCGCGCCTTGCGTTCATTATCTAATAAAGCATCAACAGCTTCTTGTAGCATCCTTTTTTCATTATTAACAATAACACTTGGCGCTCCCATTGCTTTAACTTTTTTTAATCGTTCATTTCGAATAATAATTCGACGATATAAATCATTAATTTCTGATGTTGTAAAACGACCACCGTCTAATTGAATAATTGGACGAATATCTGGTGGAATAACCGGTACTGCTCGTAATATCATTCATTCTGGTCGTGAACCTGATTTTTTTAATGTATCTAAAACTTCTAAACGTTTCATTAATTTATTTTGATCTAATTGTGTTTTTTTATCTTTTAAATCTTGCTTAATTTTTTTAATTTCATCATCAATGTTTAGATTTTTTAATAATATTTCAACAGCTTCTGCTCCGATTCCAAATCGTGCATCGGTATGACGATTAATGAACTGAGCACATTCATCCATTGAAAATGGCAATGAAGTATTTTTTAAATCTTCAATCATTGTTTCTCCCGCTTCATAAGCAATTGTGTTAGGTTCTAGTTTATCTAAAATTTCACGCAATGTCTTTATTAATCGCTGGCGTGTTTGTGCTGATGTTTTGGCATTTCCTAAATCTAATACCATTTTTTGTTTCAATGATTTTGCGTCACCAGCATCTAATACAATATATGAAACAAAGTAAACAACTTCTTCGAGTTCTTTTGTTTTCATATCCAAAATTAAAGCAATCCGACTTGGCGCCGCTTTTAACATTCAAATATGTGTTACTGGTTCTTCTAATTCAATATGTCCCATTCGTTCGCGACGAACAATCGCTTCAGTAATTTCCACTCCACAACGTTCACAAATTTTTCCCTTATTTTTTGATTTTTTGTACTTCCCACAAGCACATTCAAAATTTTTGGTTGGACCAAAAATTTTTTCATCAAATAATCCGTCGCGTTCTGGTTTTAATGTTTTATAATTAATTGTTTCTGGCTTTTTTACTTCCCCATATGATCAACCGCGAATATCATCGGGCTTTGCTAAGCTGATTTTAATCATACGATTATTTTTTTTATTATTTTCAATCATTTTTTCCCCCCTTAATCTAATTCATATTGATCATTAATTTCATTAATTTTATCATCAACGCCATCTAACTCGTCATCATCTAAATGATATACCGATTCAAAACTATCTTCAACTTTAACAAATTCATCTAAATTATCATTTTTTTGTGGCTCACGATTAGTGCTTAAAATAAAATTATTAATATCAAATTCATCTTCAAATTCATAACTATCTGTTAATAAGTTTTCGTCAACATAATCTGTTTCATCATAACTCTTAATATTCTTAATGTTTCCTTTTTCATCAATCATATGAATATTAAATCCTAACCCTTGAATTTCACGAGTTAACACATTAAATGATTCTGGAATTCCTGGTTCTGGAATCTTTTTATCTTTCACAATTGATTCATAAGCACGTGTTCTTCCTTTAATATCGTCAGACTTAATTGTTAAAATTTCGCGCAATGTATGAGCTGCGCCATAAGCTTCTAACGCCCACACTTCCATTTCTCCAAAACGTTGTCCCCCATTTTGGGCTTTTCCTCCTAATGGTTGTTGTGTAATTAATGAATATGGTCCAACATTTCTTGCGTGCAATTTATCATCAACCATGTGTGATAATTTCAACATATACATTACTCCTACCGAAACTGGATTATCAAATTTTTCACCTGTCCGACCGTCAATTAACACTTCTTTCCCAAAGTTTTTCATTCCTGCTTTATCCATAATTTCAATTAATTCTTCATTTGTCATTCCATCAAAAACAGGAGTTGAAATTTTTTGTCCTAACTTTTTCGCTGCCATTCCCAAATGAATTTCTAACACCTGTCCAATATTCATCCGTGACGGTACCCCTAATGGATTTAACATAATATCAATTGGTGTTCCGTCTTCCATGTGTGGCACATCTTCCAAAGGTAAAATTTTCGAAATAACCCCTTTGTTCCCGTGACGACCAGCCATTTTATCTCCTTCTTGAATTTTTCGCTTTTGAACAATATAAACTTTAATAACTTCTAAAACATCAGCTGATAATTCATATTTTTCTCGTGGAAAACGTTTAATAGCTTGAATAATTCCTTCACCACCATTTGGAACTCGCAATGAATTATCTTTAACATTTTTTGATTTTTCACCAAAAATTGCTTGTAATAATTTATCTTCTGGTGATAATTGGGTTTGTCCTTTTGGTGTTACTTTTCCAACTAAAATATCACCAGGTTTAACTTCTGTCCCAATAATAACTAATCCATCATCATCTAAAAATTTTCGTGAATTTTCAGAAATATTTGGAATCTCACGAGTAATATCTTCTGGTCCTTGTTTTGTTTGGCGACGTTCAATTGTATATTCTTCGATATGAATTGATGTAAAAACATCTTCGGATACTAACCGTTCTGAAATAATAATAGCATCTTCATAGTTGTAACCATTTCATGTTGTAAAAGCAACTACTACATTTTGTCCTAATGCCAGTTCTCCTTTATCAATTGATGGTCCATCAGCTAAAACTTGTCCTTTTTCAATTTTTTGTCCTTGACGAACTAATGGTACATGAGTTAATGATGTTCCTTGGTTACTACGAACAAAAGTGTCTAAATTATAATTTTTTAACCCTTCTTTAGTTTTTAAAACAATTCTTGTTGCATCAACAAAATAAACGGTTCCATCATATTGTGAAACAATTGCTAATCCCGAGTCACGAGCAGCAGCATATTCAACTCCCGTTCCGACATATGGTGAATTTGGCGCAATTAAAGGAATTGCTTGTCGTTGCATATTGGCGCCCATTAAAGCGCGATTGGCATCATCATTTTCTAAAAATGGAATACAACTTGTTGCAATTGAAACAATTTGTTTTGGCGAAACATCAACATAGTCAACATCGTTTCTTCCGGCAATAATATTTTCTCCTTGGAAACGTGCAACAACTTGCTCATCTAAAATTTCACCATTATCACTTAAACGAATATTAGCTTGTGCAACAACATAATTTTTTTCTTCATAAGCTGTTAAATAATCATTTTCCATTGTAACTTTACAACCAATAACACGACGATATGGTGTTTCAATAAATCCATATGAATTAATTTTGGCATATGTTGCTAAGTTATTAATTAACCCAATATTAGGTCCTTCTGGGGTCTCAATTGGGCAAATACGTCCATAATGTGAGTAGTGAACATCTCGGACCTCCAACCCAGCACGTTCTCTTGATAATCCTCCCGGCCCCAGGGCTGTTAATCGACGTTTATTTGTTAATTCAGCTAAAGGATTTGTCTGATCCATAAATTGTGATAATTGTGATAAATTGAAAAATTCACCAATAATTGCTGATAATGGTTTATTATTAATAATATTTGAAGGTTTCATTTTAAATAAATTTGAAGTTGACATTTTTTCTTTAACATTTTTTTCAATTCTTAGTAAACCAATTCGAAATTGATTTTGTAATAATTCACCAATTGTTCTAACGCGACGATTTCCTAAGTGGTCAATATCATCAACTTCCCCAATTCCATCTGTTAAATTTAATAAATATGAAAATGTCGCCAAAACATCGGGCACCGTTACATATTCATCATTTGAATTAGGATCAATCCCAATAATATTTGCTACACGTGAACGAACTTCATTATCAACATACACTTTAATTTTTTGGATTTTATTAGAACAAATAATTTCATCACTAAATTTAACTTCTTGTAAACAAGCTCCTGATTTTAAAATTCCTTTTAACTTGTTAATAGCTTCTTTATCCATTAACGCTCCTTTGGTAAAAACAACTTTACCATTTACATCTTTAATGTCTTCAGCTAATATTTTGTTATAAATTCGATTTTCAACTGATAATTTTTGAATTAATTTAAAACGTCCCGCTTTGGTTAAATCATACTTACGTTTATCAAATAATAATCCATATAAATATTTTGTCGCACCATCTGGAGTTGCTGTTTCTCCTGAGCGAATTTTTTTATAAATTTCTTGAACAGCAATACTTTGGTCATATGAAATATCACCTGTGTATGGATCTAATTCATAGGTGCTTTTTACTAATTTATTATCGCCAAAAATTTCTAGGGCATCTTCTTTAATAATTCCTAACGACGTTAATAAATTAGCAACCGACACTTTTCTAGATTTATCTATTTTTACATAAAAAACATTATCAAATTTTTCTTCTTTTCCAACTTTAATTTTTTTATGATCTGATTCAAACTCTAACCAAGTCCCTCGTGATGGAATTAAATCAACATAGTAAACATTTTCTCCATTTTTACGATTTAAATCAATTTTATAATATGCTCCTGGTGAACGAACTAATTGTGAAACAACGACTTTTTCTGAACCATTAACAATAAAAGTTCCTTTTCCTGTCATTAGTGGAAAATCACCAAAAAAGACTTCGCCCTCTTTTTCAATTGTAATATCAATAATTAGTTTATCGCCCAATCTTTCTTTAATTGTTACTGTACATGTTGCTGTTTCATCGCCAGAATGAATATCATAATAAATAACATCAGTTGATTTTTTTAAAATTGTAATCATATGCCCAGCACGCTCTTCAATTCACGATTTAATTAATTCAGGTTCTCCCTTAACAATTGCTTTTTCAACTTCTAAATCTTTTGAATTAATTGTTAATTTTAAATTTGAATAAATTGGTGCTTCAAAGATTTTTGACTCATCTTTTGCTTGAGAAATTGTTCTTCGTGGCTCTCTAAATTCTCAATCTAACATCTCTAAAATGATATTTCCTTCATGTCCAACAATCGGAAATACCTCACCGAACACTTCGCTAATCCCTGTTTTATGGAACCAATCATATGTTTCGGTTTGAATTTCAATTAAGTTTGGTAAATCTAAATTCCCGCTTACTTTTGTGTAATCAATTCTTTTGGCGTAATGCCCAAATTCTTTTTCTTTTAATGCCATTAATTATTAACCTCACTTTTTACAATATACGCTTATAAATTTTATATTAGTTTGACACAAAAGTCAATTATTTTTATTAAAAATTAAAAAAAGATAAAATTATTTTTGATAGTAATAAAAAAAGTTTATGTTTTGGTATAAAAATTATTCTTTATTTTAAATATATTTATAAAACAACGATAAATCAACCTTTTAAAAATTTATATAATTATTTTATTTATATTTTTTATAAAACCTCAACTTTTTTGTAATACTATCTTATTTTGACCCGCTTTTTTATCAACAAGTAGTAGAAGATATTTTTAAAATATATCGAACAATTGCTAAAGTATTAAAAATGCAAGAACAATTTAAAAATAACATTTAATAAATATAAATTGTTAAATACGACAGAAGATAGTGCGGTTACTGGTTTATTGGGTAATGGGGATATTATTTAAAAAATACATGCAATTAATAACAAAACAATATTTAAAAAAAAATTAAAACAAAAAAATTATTAAATAGTAAAAAGTTTATATCAAAGAAGATATATTCTAAAAAAATTAAATGATAAAGTGATGATTGAATGTTAAATGAATTATGAAAAAATATTACTTTGGAAAATTATAATAATTTTATTCCAATGACAGGTAAAATTACACAAGTTACAGTTTGTTATAATAAGTTATTTAAAGGTTATGTATAATTATGATTTAAAACATTTGCTTTAATAGCCTAAAATATTATTAATTCATATTGAAAATATCCATTTTCAAAATTAAAGTTTGAAACATTTAAAGACCCATTATTAAAGAAAATTTGTATTAAGTATTGTATTTATTACGATTAAACATCGAACATTTAATTGCATTCCAATTGATTTTTTTACTTCAGCAAATATGAATGTTGGTAATATTAATTATTCTTCACAAAATGACCCTATGGCAACATGACAAGGGTTATTGCTCAGTTATGCAAAATAATTGGCTAATTTAACAACTTTAAAAAAATGTTTCGCACTTTTCAAGAAGAAGGTATTGATGTAACAATGATCGATTTAGAAGCATATTATACTCAGTTATAAGTTGATGCTTTAATAGAAAAAGAAAAAACTAAGATTGAAAATAAAACTATTATTAAAAATAAAAAGTAACGAAATAAATGTTCCCTTTGATAATAAAACGATTTATTATGAAAATAATGTATGAAAAGCAAAACAAAGTGGCGATATTACATCAGACGTTATTAAAGATAGTGATTTGAATAAAGATTGTATTAATAAAGAGGTCGCATGTAAAAAATAACGGTTTTATAAAAACAATAAAAAAATATCCTTAATTTATATTAAACTAAATAACATTTAAAAACAAAAACCCTTATTTTTTACATGCGACCAATAAAGAAAATGGTAAATATATTGTAAAAACATAACAATATATTAATCTTAAACAAGATAAATTAATAAGTGGTAAAAATATTAAAACTATTAATGGTAATTTATTATTAGGTGGCGGTAATATATCTCTATTAATACTGGTAATGATTGATAATTAGTTGATATAAGTAATTTTGTATCTTTTTCTGACAAAAAATATCAAATTATAAATTATGATTATACAAAATATAAATACAAATTATTAATTGGTACTAATGAAAATAACAGAAATAATATTAATATTATGTTTGAAACATATAAAAATCATTATTAATTTTATTTATTTGCTGTCTTTAATGGTATAAAACTTAATAAAAATGGCGAAATAAGTTCTGAAAATAATAAATTAATGTCATTAAATATTGAAATAAAAAAGGTAAATTAGAAAGGAGATGTTTTTATGCCAAAAGTAACTATTAAAGATTTAATTATTCTTTTGAAAATATTTGGAGTTTCATCATTGTTTTTTATCGCAGAAATTATTATTTGTTTTATATGAGAAAAAACATTAGGTATTTATTAACAAACTATATGTTATTGTTTCATAAATGCTTATCGGAGCTGGAATTATTGTTTTAATTATTGAAGTGATTGGATTTATCAAAATACATAAAAAAGAACAAAAAAAGATAGTATTGAAGATGTTATTAAAAAAGAAGATACAAAATAAAGGGGTGTTTATAAATGGGATTATTAACTGCCAAAAATAAATTAAAAAAGGGTTACAATATTGATAGTTACTTTCTTAATTTAGCATCAACTATTAGTAATCGTAAAAAATGTTGGTAGTAATAAAAAAAATTGAGGTTTGTAAGTATAAAAAACAAAATTCAATTCGCTTATTAATTAAGTAATACAAAAAAAATTATTAATAATTAGACTTTTTGGCAAAATTGTTTAATTTATTTAATTGTTTTTATTTATAATTTTTATAAAACATCAACTTTTGTAATGCTATCAAAATGTTACTGTTCAAAAATATAATGATATTTTAGAAAAAATAATTTGTGAAGATAATGCTAATTTTTTAAATCCACGCGAGTTATGAATTAGCATTTATAATATAATTACTAACAAAAAATAGATACTAAATTAATTAATAACTTTTTAAAAATGAAAGACTTTACTAATAAAAATTTGTGAAAAAAATATATATTTTAGACCACTAATTTTGGTCTTTAAAATAGAGCGGAGATTGAAATTATATGGTAACAAGCGTTCCTGCTGAAAATGAATTATATTTATTACAAATAAAAATAAAAAAATGATATTCGCAAGAAAAACATTCAAAACAAACAAACTATATTGATCAAAATGTCATTAATTATTTTAATTTATATAAAAAATACTATTTATATAAAAACTCATTAAATAATTTAATTAAATTATTTTATAAATCAAAACAAACTTTTTATAATTAAGCTAAAAAGATTCAACGTTGTCTTAAAGAAAAATTAAATTTTATTGTTTTAGCTAAAAAATCAACTGGACCGATTAATATTAATAACCATTATTAAAAAACTTACAAGATTACTGTTGCAAAAATGATGAAAAAATATCGACAAAAATATGGAACTTGTATTTATTAGTTTTATAATTTAACACTAGCTGTGTTTTTCAAATATAAAAAGAAAGTAATTAAACATAACATTAAAACTTTAATTAAATGGAATAAATAATTTAATAATTTTTATAATAAAAACAATAAAATTAAGACTTATAAACGTTATGAAATGTCTGAATTAGGATATTTTTACAACATGATATTAAAATTATGACACCAAATATGACTGGTTTTAAACGTAATTTATATTTGTATGATTTTATTGATGAAAAATCACACTTCGGTCTTGTTTATTTATCTAAAAAAAATCACAGTCATCAGCAATTGGTATTTTTAATCAGGCCTATGATGATTTTTTAAATAATAAAATTAGAATAAAAAGAATTAGAACCGATAATGGTCCTGAATATTTTTATAGTTATAATCCATAGTATAAATATCATAAAAGTGAGTTTACAAAAGTATTACATCAAAAAAGTGTTATTCATCAAAAAATACCGATTTGTTCCCCTCGATTAAAATTGAAAATTAAAAGATTTCATCAAAACTGAAATAAATTTTTTGAATATATTCCTCGTTATCCTAAAAATATTAATGAATTACGAAAATTAATTACTATCTTTTTATATCATTGAATTTACGATTAATTAAATCGGGATATTGCAATAAACTTTTTTCTTTATTCTGTTTATATTTAATTTTATGTATAAAAAGGAAATAAAGTTAATGTTAAAATAACAAACATTACAATATTATGGTGCTTTTTGCAGAGTAGAAAAAGCCGATTGTTTAATTCATATTAGTTAGATTTCAGATTATTTTGTTAGAGATATTAGAGATTTTTTTGATGTTGGTGATAAAATCGGGGTTGAGGTACTTGATTTTAATAGAGTTATAAAAAATCTTAAATTAATTTATAAAAATTTTCATCCTTAAATATTAAAAAAAGATGATTAAATAAAATACAAGAAAAATCACCTATTTTAGAAAAATAATTAAATACTAATTATTTAATAAATAAAAAGTAAATAAAATTAATAAATTTTAGAAGGCTATTAAAACCTTTTTTATATTCCCATTTTAAAACGTTATGGATAATAACCATAAAACAAATCATCATATGGGTCATGGTAAATTTTACTGTAGGGTGTGTTTATTTTGGTATCAATAAATCTCAGTTCACTAATGCACTTATCTAAAAATGGAAAGTTATTTAATATTCCATATATTTTGCCTTGAACAAACATTTTTATTATTAAGGTTAAGCAATTGATTATGCCCGCTTCTTTATTAAGGGATGTCTTATGTTTTTGGCTTTAAAAATTTTAATTTTATATCCTAAATAAGGGTAAATATTTTCTTGTAATTTTTGCATAAAATCGTGGGCATTAATATAATAATGAAATGTATTATATTAAAAACCATCAAATTTATCAAATGTATTAATTGTTCGTTGTCAGTAATATTCAACTATTTAATTTAAATTTATTTCGTTTTTTGGTGTAAAAACATTTTCGTCAATTAAATATTTATCATATTCATTATTTTCATTAATTTTATAACCACTAAATAAAAAAACTGTATGGTCTTCACTACCATTAGTATAATCAACACAAATTGAATAAATATAAAATTGATAATGTTTTGTATTTGGATTATAAAAATCTTGTAAATTATATTCTTTAATATATTTACGATAATTTCGTAAAACATAAATACTGGGGTCATTGTCATTATATTCAAAACCATAGTATTCAAGTTCAAATAAATCGGGTCGTTCTTCTTTATTTGCTAAAAAAATTTTTTTAGTAATATTAGGTGTTTTATTTTAAACAGCACCCCTAGTTAAGCGCAAATTAAAAATACCTAAACCATTAAATGCTCGTTTTTTTTCTGAATATACCCGATTGTGTTCTTTTAAAATATTTTTAATTCTTTCATTTAAAGGTAAAAATGGTGTTACAAATTTTTCATAAAAAACATGGTATTTATCAAAAGGATTAAAAGTAAATTGATTAGAATATGTTTTATGAAAAAATATTGTCACCATTATTAATTATATTGATATGTTGTCTCATTATTGAAGTTTCCAAGATAACTTTTACTGGAATAGGATTATCTAAATTATATTGTTTATTACCATTATCATCTGTATATTTTTCGTAAGATACTTTTAAACTTTTTGAACGAAACATTAAAACTATTAAATTATTATATCTTTTATCTATTTCTTTATCATTTAAGATTTCTTTTTATTCATCGTGTATGTATCATTTCATCTGTTTATTCCTATATAATACCACTCCCTTTTCAAACTTTACACATAATTTTATTACTATTATCATAACTAACAAAATCAATGAGAACACCAATAGGGAAAGCAATTTCGCCACCCTCTTTAACATTTTTGGGTCAAAAAAAAAAAAAAAATACCATTTTAATTGTCGGGTCCTATATCAATCCCATATTTATCATATAGATAGTTCCGTACATTAATTGTATCTCCGAATGCATTTATCTTCGCGGGTGTTGGCGTATATTAGTAAAATATTGGATGAAGCATAAGTAAAATTAAAAGCAAAAAATAATTTTTCTGCTAAATGATTTCATGTTTTATTAGTGCAGCGCCCGCTGAAAAAACTTAAAAAATTTGGCGAATTAAAATATCGGGCATAACTATCACCAACAAAATATTTAAATACTTCTCAATCAAAACAAAAATTATAGTCACTAAAATTTAAATCATACTTTTTATTTAAATGTTCATAACTAGTAGTTCATTTTTTGTTATTAATTTTAGTAAATTATTGCATAAAAACCGCCCCCCATGATTATGTTATAATTAAATAATATAAATATATTTTTTTTAATAAATACGAAGAAATTCGTAAATATGTATTTACAAAAAAAGTTATTATAAAATTATAAAAAAGATAAAATAATAGAAAAAAACAATGAAATTAATAATTTATTTATTAATAAAAATAATGAAATATTTAAATTATATAAGCAAGGACAAATATTACAAGGATATAATGTTATATCAAAATTGCCAAAAACAATTAAAACAGAAAGTGGGGATATAATTCTAAAAAGACGAAGATATGTTAAATATGATGAATAAAAAAATGAATATATAAACCAATATCCTTTAGATTAAGAATTATGTTTAAAAACATACTAGAGAATCGAAATAAATTTAAAAGATAAATATTAAGATCGCACACCAAAAGTGAGTAAAGTAAAAAAGACTTCGCTAACCTTTTAAAAAAAGGGGGGTTCATTTTTATATGGAAAGAAAAGGTCAAAATATAACAAATATACATCATAATTTAGAACAAAAATCATTGAAGAAATTAAACAAAAAAATTGTTGAATAGTAGCAAAAAAATAATCTAAATGCAAATAAATTGTAATCTTGATGGTCAAATCATAAAAAAGAAAATTAAACAATCCTAAAGGACCTAAAATCTCTTTTGGTAAAAGAGATTTATAATATTATAAAAAAAGGTATGAATTATTAAAAATCTCCACGACTTTTACAATTAAGAAAAATAATAATCGTCTCTTTTATTAAAAAAATTGTCATGAATATTCAATAAAATTATTATTATAATTAACGGTGTTAAAAAGTAGTTATTGAGATAAATATAAGAATTGTGACAGTAGCAAAAAAAATAAAAAAGCAATAAATGATATTGTAAAAGTCTGTGAATAAAATTTAAAAAAATTTGGATATCGAAGAAGTACTAAATATTTAAAGGAAGATTATGATATAAAATATAATTCAAAAAAATTTTTAAAGATTGTGCGTGATAATCAAATAAAACCTGAATATTTAATAAAAATTAGAAGAAAAATAGAATATAAACAGAATAAAGAAAAAGTTTATTGAAATATCATGATTTAATTAATCGTAAATTCAATGATATAAAAATAAGGTTTTCAGTGATATATACCGATGTAACATATTTAATTTGAAAATGAGAAAAATATTATCCATCAACAATTATTGATGTAATATACTAAATAAATAGTTGATGTAAAGTGATCTAAATATAATGACAATAAATTAGTAATAGATAATTTAAATGATGCAATTAATAAAATAAAATTAATAAAAAAGATATGAATGAAATAATAATTCATTCAGACCACGGATATCACAATACACATCCGCTATTTATCTCGATAAACGTTTATATAACGATATTATAATTTCAATGAGGAAAAATTACTACTATGCAGATAATATTGCTATAGAAATTTTTCATTCATTACTCAAGAAAGCTACAATCCATAATAAAATATATAATTCACATTAAAAATATATACAAGATGTTATAAAATGAAATACATTATATTCAAATCGTAAAAAAAAGATATAATTAAAAAAATAGTAAATACTTTTTATTAGTAATTACTAAATTGAGTGCATTCTTATATATGTCTTTTGCGGGTGATGGAAAAAGATATAAAGATATTTTACATACAACAGAGAATGAAAATATTAGAGGAAGAACAATATCTAATATTTTTAAAAATGCCGATTTATAAAAAACCGATTATATTAGTAATAAAAATAACAATAAAATTAAAATTCCAAATAATTTTTTATATATTCAAATTGACGGAGCTTTTTAATCAATGCGATAAAATAAAAAAGAGTTGAAAATAAAATATTTATTGCTACTATGCATGTTGGTGTTGGTATTGATGAAAAAAAATTAAGAAAAAACAGAATAAAAATTAAAAAGAAAAGGGCTTTTTTCAAATGATGAATAAAAATAATAAATATAATATTGATAATTTTATTGATAAAATTTTTAAATTAATGGATAATTATTATATTAATGAAGATACTAAAATATTAATATTAAGTTATGGTAAAAAAATAAAAATAAGTAAAATAGAGAGGAATATCATAAAGACATTGATTATTTTTTAATGGTAAATATGAAGAATTATTACAGTGTTTAAAAGATAGTAAATTTTTTATAAGCTATTCTAAATTAGATTTTTTGAATAAATCTATTACATTAATTAAAAATAATAAAGAAAAAATTGAATTTAATATTTTTAATTTAAATCAATCTCAAAATCAATTTTTATCTTTATAAAAAAATAAAAAACCTTTTAAAATTAGTAATAACTTTAAAAAGTATTTTTTAGTATGTAAAAATTTTATAAATTTATAAATTATTTTTTCAACTAAAAATTATATTTTTAAAAAAAGTTGAATTTTTTATAAATTTTGTTATAACTTTATCGTAAGAGAAAAATAATTTATTTCTAGTTACTTAATTTTATTAAAAAAACAAGAATAATGAGTGCTACCAAATAATAATTTCAATATAACGAAAAGAGATTAAATTTTATAATAAAATTAGATTACAAAGCAAATTAAAATAATTGGTTTATAGTAAAGACAGAACCCAATCCTAAATAAATATGAATCAATAATAATTAATTATAAATAATATTTTTGTTCTAACTCATTGGCTAAATTAATTAATATTTGGTTTATTTTATATTATTTTTAATAAAAAATAATTTTACCTTTTTGAATGTTTTTTTTCGTTATATAAGTATCGCCCTATATCTTTTTCGCCAGGTGGTAAATTTATAATTTTTGAATATTGGATTACAAATGTTTTAAAAAATGCTTCTTATTTTTTTAAAGAATATATAATAAATAATTGTAGATCAATATCTTCATTATTGGTTTTAAATTTACTTTTATATTCATTAACTTTTTGTTGAAATTCAATAACTTTTGCTTCTGCTTTAATACTTTGTTTTTCCTTTGTGCTATCTTCAATATTATCTAAATAATGTATTATTATTTTTTTCTTTTAAAGTTTTAATAATTTTATTATTTTCACTCGTATTAAAATTATTACAATTAAATGTATTACAAGAAAGTGAAGATATTATACTTATTGCTGACAAACCAAATATCCCTAAAATAGTTAATATTTTTTTCATATTTTAATACTTATTTTTACTTTCTTTCTTGAATTTTTACATGGCGCAACTGCTTATTGTATTTATAAATTTTTTTAACAAAAAAACAAGAGTATTTTTTTTAATAAATTTCTTTTTTTCTTAACATTAAAAAAAATATATTACAAGATATCTTTTCTTATAATTTATATATTAAAACCTAAAACCCTATTCTTTTTACTGGTATTTTATTAAAAATTAAAATTAAAATTAAAAATAACATTACAATAATAATATAAATAATTATATAAGTTAATATATTTTTATAAAAAGTAATTATTAATGGAATAATAATAATACCCAACAATAAGCTAAAGATAGCGTGTCCGAAGACATGTTCAATCATTAGACCTAATGTTAAATGCTCAGTTCCGACTAAATTAATTATATTATTTTTTTGGATAAGACTTAAATGCCCAAGACAACATCCTATTAAAATTTGACTTCCGCCTAAACCAATTGTTAAATATAAAATATGCGATAATTGGGATTGAAAAGAGAATAAGGTAATTGTTAATCCTAATAATAGTGCGATGGAAATTATAGCAATAATTGTATTACAAATAATTTGGTTTTTAATATTATTGTTGTTTATTTTTAGTAAATATCCAAATAAATAACTTATTTTTCGCATAATATATAAAATACCTATCACTATAATCATAATTGCGGTGTTATTAAAAATTAAAATGGGGAGAATGTAACCAAATAATTCATTAATACTGTATAAAAAACTTGATGAATATAAATAACTTCAAAATTGTTTGTTTTTTTGAAGTACTTTTCAACTATTATGATTAATTTTAAAAGTAATTTCTTCTGTTTGAATATCGTGGTTGAAAAAAATTAAACTAAAGTTAATTAATGCCAATATACTAAAATATCCTTGTAAAGAAATTTTAGCTGTTAATTCTGTTAAAAAATATTGCATTAAAAAGGGAATTATAATTGTAACAACACTTCCTAAAACAAAATAAAGACTATGGTTTGTTTTTAACTGATGTTCACGGGTATAACTGCGGATAATTTCCATTGAAAAAGGAACCATTCCAGCAACAAACATTCCTGTAAAAAAAAGCAGTAAGAGATAAAAATAAATAATTAAATTATTATCAAAAAAATTAACAGTCATTAATAACGAAAGAAAAATAAAAAGAAAAAAACTATTAATTTTAAGGATAAGGGTATTACTCTTTTTCTTTTTAACTTTAACCCATAATGGGGTAAAAAATAACATTGCAGTGGGCACTAATAAGAATAATCAAATTTTTGTTAAACCAAATTTATCAAAAATTGCAAATGGAATAAATGAAAATAGTGCCCCCATCAAGATTCCCTGAATAATTATTATTATTTTTCAATTTCGTAATTTATTTTTCATTTTTATTATCACATCCCGCGCTTTATGGTATTTATCATATTATTGCTTTTTAGTGCGATGGTTAAAAAATATTTTCTTTTTTAACTTACTTTTTTAAAAAATTAGAGGACGTTATCGCGACTTTTAAATAAATATTTAACCCATTAAAGGGGGTCCACTATTTTTCTATTAATTTTTGTTAGTAAGAAAAAAGTTTATGTTTTGGTATAAAAATTATTCTTTATTTTAAATAAATTTCTAAAAAAAATGATAAATCAACCTTTTAAAAAGTTATCTAATTATTTTATTTATATTTTTTATAAAACATAAACTTTTGTAATAATATCTAATTTTTTTACTTAAACTTTTTTAATTATAAATGAATAATCCAAAAAAAGTAATAATTAATGGAATATTTTTCAAATTATTAAGTTATTTCTTTTAATTCGTTGTACAATGATATTATGAGTATTAATTTATTAATATATAAAAAGAGATAAATAAAATGAAAAAATCATTTGATACAATCAAAATGTTGGGAATTGAAGCAATTAATAAAACAAATTCAGGCCATCCGGGAATTGTTCTTGGTGCTGCGCCAATGGCATATACTTTATTCACAAGACACTTAGTTGTTAACCCACAAGTGGATAAATGAATAAATCGTGATCGTTTTGTTTTAGCGGCGGGACATGGTAGTGCTTTATTATATTCGTTATTGCATTTATCGGGATTTGATCTTAATATTGATGATTTACAAAATTTTCGTAAAGTTGATTCAATTACGCCCGGTCATCCGGAATTACATTTAACACCAGGGGTGGATGTTACAACAGGTCCTCTTGGTCAAGGACTTGCAGCTGCAGTTGGTTTGGCATTGGCGGAAACACATTTGGCAGCAAGATACAATACCAATAAATATGCTATTTATGATCACTATACTTATGTTTTATGTGGTGATGGCGATTTACAAGAAGGAGTTACACAAGAAGCGCTATCTTTAGCGGGACATTGAAAACTAAATAAATTAATTGTATTATTTGATTCAAATGATGTGCAATTAGATAATATGGTTAATGTTGCACAAAGCGAAAACATTGCTGATCGTTTTAAAGCGGCAAATTGAAATTATCTTTTTGTAAAAGACGGTAATGATATTGAAGCAATTGATCAAGCTATTATAAAAGCAAAAAAAAGTGATAAACCAACATTAATCGAAGTAAAAACAATAATTGGTGATGGAGCAACAAAACAAGGTACACCAGCCGTACATGGTTCGCCGTTAGGAAATGATATTAAAACAGTTCGTAAAATGTTAAAATGGGATTATAAACCGTTTGAAGTTCCTAGTGAAGTTTATAAGGATTTTGAAATCAATGTTAAACAACGAGGAATTAAAAAATATCAGGAATGATTAGAAATGTATCAATGTTTTTGCAAAGAAAATTCTACTTTAGCAAAAGAACTTAATGATGCATTTTATGGTAATTTTAATTTTAATCCACAAGATTTTCGTGATTTAAAACCAATTAATCCACAAGCAACGCGAATTAGTAGTGGAGCAATCCTCGATCGTCTTTCTAATATTATTCCGGCTTTAATCGGCGGTAGTGCTGATTTAAGTGGTAGTACAAAAGCAAAGGGGGCTGATGGTTTTTATAGTCCCGAAAATCGATTAGGTCGAAATTTAGCTTATGGGGTGCGTGAATTTGCAATGGCGGCCATTAATAATGGAATTTATTTACACCGCGGATTAATTCCTTTTGCAAGTGGTTTCTTTGTTTTTGCTGATTATATGAAGCCAGCTATTCGTTTAAGCTCATTAATGGAAATTCCAGCTATTTATATTTTATCGCATGATTCAATTGCCGTTGGCGAAGATGGTCCAACGCACCAACCAATTGAACAATTGGCCATGTTGCGTAGTCAGCCAAACTTAAATGTTTTTCGTCCAGCTGATTTTAATGAAACATTAGGAGCTTATCATATCGCTTTACAGTCAAAATATACTCCAAGCGTTATTTTAATTACACGACAAGATTTGCCAGAATTAGAACATTCAAATTTTGAGATGGTGAAAAAAGGGGCTTATCAAGTTTATGGACAAGAAAATAATAATCATGTTGTATTGTTAGCAACCGGTAGTGAAGTCAGTGTAGCAATTGCTGTTGCAAACCAATTAGAGCAAGATAAAAAAATTAAAGTAAAAGTAGTGTCAATGCCTTGTTGAGAATTATTTGAACAGCAAGATGCTGACTATAAACAAAAAATGTTAGAACCAACAGCTTTAATTGTGTCAATTGAATTAGGGACAACCTTTGGTTGAGAACGTTATACTTCAAATAATGGTTTAAATTTTGGAATTAACACTTTTGGGAAATCAGGACCATTTCAAGATGTGTTAGAATATTTTGGTTTTAATGTAAAAAAAATTGTTAATGCTATTAATAAAAAAATGCAATTATAATAAAAATAATAATTGCATTTTTTTATTGTTCTCTTTTTTATTTAAATATCATTTATTTAACTATCATATTTTAAATAACGTTGTCAAAAAATGGGAGCTAAACTACGTAAAATAAAAGGAACAACACTTTGGATAATTGGATATGTAAAAAGAAAAATATGAATAAAGTTATAAACAATGGCATATAATCAATTACTATAACCTGGTCAAACCGAATCAGGGAATAAAGTTGTTCAAATTAAAAAACCAGCTAATACTTGTGACAAATAAATAAGAGTAATAATACTAAAACAAATAATAATATAATTAACATAAGTAATATATTTTTTGTTATTATCAACTTTAAAACCCATAAAACCCGCAATTGTTGGAATAATCATTGGAACAAAATAATCTAATAAATATGATCATGGTGAAACAATAAAATTTGAAGCAATAAATAGCAATGACATCGCGGCACTAATACTCCCAGTTATAAAACCGGCGATTGCTGAATGTAAAAAAGCAATAACAATAAGTGGAAGATATTTTAATCCTATGCCACCACCATATGGTGAGTTGGGTAATAATTTTTCTAAATATGCTAAAGCCAAGGTTGATGCCACAAACATCGCAATAATAACAATATCGAATGTTTTTCATTTTCAAATTCCTAAACTAATTAAAAATCGTTTTCGTTTCGTAGTATTAGTAAATAATAAATCACCAACCTTTATTTCATAACTATAAATAATAATATTACTAATTAAATTAAAAAAATTCAAACTAATAATATTTAAAATAATAAATTGAAACTTATAATTAATATATTCTTCATAATTTGTTAATCAAACACTTATTGCGGATATTA
The DNA here is from genome assembly GCA_964019725.1 of Spiroplasma endosymbiont of Antitype chi. Lineage (GTDB taxonomy): Bacteria > Bacillota_I > Bacilli_A > Mycoplasmatales > Mycoplasmataceae > Spiroplasma. The sequence goes on from OZ026467.1 coordinate 2,243,993, forward strand.
TACTAAATATTAAACTGAGCCCACAAATAGTTAAACAAAAAACTCATATATTTTTAAAATATTGGTCATTATTTAAATGAAATATTTTACTTAATATTGATAGTGGTAAAATACTAAGCGTTATTAAAATACCAAGGTATAAAATTATTACAATAAAAATTGTTGCTTTATTGTATAATAAAATAATGTTTTGTTGGTTTAACTTAACCTTAAAAGATGAGATTGTAACCATATAAAAAATTTTCCTTACACAAATAATTTTGTAATTAACTTCTTTAAAAGTTAGCATCAAATTTAAATTTATTAAATTAAATAAATAACGAATTTTAACTACCTGCGCTATTGTTAGCTAGATAAGGTTTAAAGAGTATCTCTCAAACTTATTTTTTATAAGTTAATTCTGTTAATTACAATATTATATTAACATTGTTGGAAAAAACTGCAAGAAATTTTAATAATTTATTATATAATAATATATATGGAATTATAGGCAAAGATATCTTTAAATTATGAAAAATAAAAAAAATGAACAAAAAATAGTAAATTTAAAAACAGCTAGTGCTTTTGATGATGAAATTGAAGCATTTAGTGGGGTTAATTTTAGTAATGAAACAATTGACTTTAAAATGCCACAATCAACACAAGTTATGGTAAATAATTCAGAAAATTCTGAAATTATAAATAATGAACAACATATCAAACTATCGAACCAAGAGAGTGTTAATAATATTCATGGCCTTGTTAAAAATGCGCGTAATCAAATTAATAAATACAAAGAAGAATATAATGTTAATGAACATGAAAATGTTTTAGAACGCTTAGAACAATTAAAAAAATTACGTGATAGTTCACAAGTTCAACCCAATGAATTTCAAAAAATGCTAAATAAAATTAAAGAACGAAATTTTAATGATCGAATGGCGTATATTATAGATCGAATTAAAATTTCTCATCGTGATGATGATAAGTTAGAGTTAGACCACAATGGCGAACCGTTAGAAGGGAATCTCCCAAAAGGGGTAAAAAAAAATAAAATTACAATTAATGATAATAAAAATGAAATTAATACCTTAAAACAAAAATTAACAAAAAAAAATGTTACCATTACATTATCTATTAAACAATTTCAAAAAGTTGTACGTGATACTATCGAAGATGTTTTGGTTGAATTAGGAATTAAAAATAAAAATGAATAATTTTTATTTTGTTTGAATTTGCTGTTATTTTTTGATTTGGAGGAAGAATAAATGAAGATAGCATTATTTGGTGGTAGTTTTGACCCATTTCATACTGACCATTTAGCAATGATTAATCTTGTTAAAACAAAAACAGATATTGATGAAATTTGAATTATTCCAACAAATCATAATCCTTTTAAAACGCGAAAATTATCTTCCCCCAATGATCGTGTCGCAATGATTAATTTAGCAATCGCCGATTTAGTGGATGTTAAAATTAATTTAATTGAATTAGAAAATACAAAGCCTAGTAAAACATATGAAACTATTTTAAAATTTCAGCAGCAATTTTCTCATCATCAGTTTTATTTTATGATTGGCTCTGATCAACTAGCATCATTAAATAAATGAAACAATATTAATGAATTAGCAAGAATGCAAACTTTTATTGTTTTTCAACGAAATGAACCAATTGATCAAACAATTTTAAAACAATATCAAGCAATGTTAATTCCATTTCATAATAATTTACATTTATCATCAACAATGTTACGAGAAGGGAGAAACATTGAATTACAATTGCCAAGTATTGCAAATTATATTAATAATAATTTATTATATTTGCCAGAAAGACTAGGCCAAAATATGGATAAGGAACGATATCAACATTGTTTAAATGTTGGTGAAAAAGCTCGGGAATTAGCATTAGTTCATAAGTTAAATCCGCAAAAAGCTTTAATTGCCGGGACTTATCATGATATTACAAAACAATGATTAGAACAAAAACAAAAAGCATATCTAACAAAATATTTACCGACGTTTTTATCAGAGCCAATCGATACTTGGCATTCTTATACTGGTTATTGTCATTTAAAATATGATTTATTATTTAATGATGAAGATATTTTATCAGCAATTAAATGGCATACTGTTGGTCGACCAGAAATGACTTTATTTGAAATGATAATTTTTGTTGCTGATAAAATTAGTAGTGAAAGAAATTATTCAAAAGTTGATTATTATCGAACATTAGCACAAAAAGATTTAGTAAGGGCATTTCAAGAATTATTAATAGTTCAATTTGAACGATCATTCGCTAAGAAAGGTCTTTAGTATTTAAAAAAAATACAATTGATTTATCAGCAATAAAAAGAGGATAAATAACGTTATGAATTTAATTATTATTGCAACGAAAGAGGAATTGGCGGCAACTTTAAATGTTTTAAAGCCAACAATAGTTGATAAATATGCCCGTATTGAACTATATCAAAAAGACAATTGATTATTTGCAATTAGCAAAATTGGGTTAGTTAATGCTGCCATGACTTTAACAACCTTGCTTAAAGATTATGTAATTAAAACGGTTTATAATATTGGAACAGTCGGGACTTTAAAAACAAATTTTAAACCATTATCATTTTTTATAATTACGGAAGCTTACTATAATTTTGCTGATGCCCAAGAGTTTGGTTATGGAATGGGGCAAATCCCTGGCGAATTACCTAGTTATTATAGTGATAAAAAATTAATAGATGCAATTACAACAAAAATGCCACACATTAAAACTGCAGTTTTAGGTAGTAGTGATATTTTTATTGATAAAATAGAATATTTTGAGCATATTAAAACTAAATTTAATAATAAGATTGATGTAGTAGATATGGAAGGCTGTGCTTTTTTTCAAGTTGCTTTAAATTATCAGATTCCAATTGTTAGTATTAAAATTGTTACAGATTATTTACAAGCAAATAAAAAAAGTTCAACAATACAATTTAAAAAAAATTTATCACAAGCAGGAATTTTAATTTGTGAATTAATTTTAGCAGGATTATTTAATAATCAAGAATAAATAAATAATAAAAAAATAAAAATTAAGATATAATTTAAACAATGTTAACAAATATAAAGAGGGATTAAATGCAAAACTTTATAAAATATTATTGTCGTGACTGGCGGTTTTGATTCAAAATAATTATTGCATTAGTTGCTGTATTTGGATTAATAACTAATTATTTAACTAATTTACTGCATTTATACAAAATGATTGTGGCGGACAGCAATAAACAAGTAACATATTTATGAGCTGTTTATGATCAAACGGGCGCAATTAGTTATTGAAATTATGCTGTTTACACAATATGATGAATTTCATTTTTTACAACACAATCAAATTTTTTAGTAATAATTTGATTTGTAATTGCAATTATTTACCATCGACAAAAAGGAATTATTAAACCATTAAAAAAATATTTTTCATTATCAGTTGCTGTGTATATTAATGTTACTTGTTTAATTTACAATTTCGTATTATTACCAGAGATCTTAAAAAATAAAGATTTAATGAATGGGTCTCTAGATAGTATTACAAAAGTTGATGTTTTATAAAAAATAAAAATAAAATAATTAAATAAATTAAACAATTTTGCTAAAAAGTCTAATTATTAATATTTTTTTTGTATTACTTAATTAATAATCGAATTGAATTTTTTTATACCCACAAACCTAAACTTTTTTCTTACTACCGCCGCAATCGTTTTATCATTTGTAATATTAATTTGTCAGTCTTCAACTTTACTTTCGATAAAGTAATCAAAATCATTTTCAGTTAAATAACTATTTGCAGTTTTAACTGCTTTTAAAACAGCGGCTTTAAATTGTGGTTTTAACTGTTCTGGTGTTGTTTTTGTTGTGTCTGTAAAGTGAATAATTTGTTTATCTATTTTATTAATTTGAATAATATCTATTTTGGAAACAATATGTTTAATAATTCCTTTTTGTTCAACTACTGCGCCGCCTAAATATAAAACTATTTGGTCGCATGTAAAAAATAAGGGTTTTTATTTTTAAATGTTATTTAGTTTAATATAAATTAAGGATATTTTTTTATTGTTTTTATAAAACCATTATTTTTTACATGCGACCAACTATTTCCATAATTAAAGTATTACCAATACCAAAGTACCTAGCACCGCGGCACCAACTCTTAATGAGGTATGGTCTTTTTTTATCAAAATAAGAGTGTAATATTTTTGCTAAACTTAAAGGCAATTGCATTAAATCAATTTGGTAATAATTCAATTGTTCCTTATGAAACATCTTTATTAATAATTTGTAATTTTTGATATTATTACAAAAGCTTAGGTTTTATAAAAAATATAAATAAAATAATTAGATAACTTTTTAAAAGGTTGATTTATCATTGTTTTAGAAATTTATTTAAAATAAAGAATAATTTTTATACCAAAACATAAACTTTTTTCTTACTACCCAATTTTTTAGGAACCATATAGTATGTTGTTCTTTCAACAGTTTTTATTGCTCCACTTGTTGCAATTACACTATTTATTTTGTCATTTGTTCCAATTTGTAACTGTAATTTATTAAGAATTACATGAATAAAAACAGCCAAACCTAATACAACTGTTTCTGATTGAGTAAAGCCATTTTCATATATTTTATCCATAATTTCATCGTTGATTTGTAATGCATTTGTGTCAGCTGCTTTTTGTCATTGAATATTTGTAACTGTTTCTTTATTAATAATTTCTAAAATTTTATTGCTTTTATAGGCAACTTCAGTATCCATTGATTGCTCAATATCGGGGCCCCTCTCTCAAAGATTGGGATTAAAATCACTTTAACGGGGTCTAATTTACGATCAAAAGTTAAAATTGTATATATAATTACAAAAGTTATTGTTTTATATAAATTAAAAATAAAAACAATTAAATAAATTAAACAATTTTTTTAAAAAGTCTAATTATTAATCCTTTTTTTGTATTACTTAATTAATAAGCGGATTGATTTTTTTATACCTACAAGCCCCAACCTTTTTCTTACTACCAAATTGTATTTAATTCAACAATTCCATCTTCAAATTCCACTGTTGAATATTTTAGCGGATTATCATCGGCATTAAATAATTGTCCGTTCGCTCCTAAATATTAATTGTATTTAATATTTTTCTTTCTTTTGTATGTTAAACCAAACTTATTTGCTTCTTTTCACGCAAATAAAGCTTCTCAACTAAATTTTTGTTGATAAGTTTTGTAAATATCATTGTTCAAATGTTTATCGGTCTTGTTTTGTTGCTTGATTATCAATATCATCAGTAATATAATAAGAATTTAATAAAACATTTTTAAATTCTTCATTATTAGTTAAAGAATTAATAAAGTCAATTACTTCAATTTATTTTAATTGAAAATTGTTTGTAGTTCAAATTGTGAATTTAATTCAGTATTTTTTGTTTGTAGTTCGTTGATTTGTGGATTAATATTTTCTAAGTTACTTGCATTAAATTATTCAACTTCATCAATATTTTATAAAATAATTTCAGCAATTTTAATATCTAAACTAACATCTTCAATTTTAATAGGTTCGTTATTTTCATATATAAGAAAATATTTTACATTTTTTAATGTCATTGTTTTTCCTCCTATTTTTTAATATTTGTATTTGTTCTTTTTCTAATCGCTTTTTGGATAATTTCAAAACTATAAACTCGAAAAGATAAAAAATGGCGTTTAGTTTTTATATTTAACCGATTAAATACTGGGACTTTAATTTTTATCCCATCATCTTTTTTTAATTTCAAAAAATCAGTTAAAATAAATGGGTTATATATTGATAATTTTGAGGTAATTTAATACTTCTCACTGACATTTAGCTGAACAAGCATCAACTTCAATACCACCAGCAACCAGGGCCCTAATCTTATTTTTAATCGTATTTTCATGTAATATAACGGTTAATTATAACTTATTAACTTTTTTATTTTTCATTTTAGGTTTATTAGTTATTTATTTTTTAGGTAAGTTACTTTTAGTTTGGGACATTATTTCACATCCTTACTAGGCAATTTGTCATATTTTGAATTATATTTTAATTTAATTACTTTGTTAGCATGACAAATATAACATTTATCTTCCCTATCAAAATTATTATTGAAACAATAATAACAAGACTTAAATACCCCAAAAGCTTCTTTAAATAATAAATGTTGATTATAATATGTTCTAAACTCTTTAAAATATTGAGTATAAAATTTGCATATCTACTATTTTATAATTGTCTTTTTAAATCTTTAATTTAATTATATTTTTCTGCAATTTCATTTTTATATGTTTCTAAAATATTTTCAAATATTTCTTTATATGATTTAATAATAACGGGCATAGCCAAATCACCATATTTCCCTGACCCATCTGCTCAATCTAATTAGTCTTTTATTAATTCATTAACTGTTATTGCTATTATTTAATCTCCCAACCATTTACTTTAAATTTTTCTGTCATTTTTTCTATATTCCTTTTGTTATAAAATATTTTAAATTTTTTCAAGAATGGTGTTCGTGCTCTGTTATTTTAATATTTCCTTTATAAATATAGTTTTTCTTAACAACTGGCAATTGTAAAACATAATTTAAATTAAATAGATATTTAAATAACACTTTTAAACAACCAATAAATTTAGTAGTAGATAATAAATTTTTTACTTTTAAACCTTTATTAAGTTGATAATCTTCAATTATTACAATAACTTTATTTAAATAAAAACAAATTTTATTTTTAAATTGATTTAATATTAAATACATATTATTTATTGATTCTTTTTCATTTTTGGAATTAAAAGTAATATTATTAATTATTTTTTTTGCAAAAAATTATAAATAATAATACCAATTTTTCCAATTCCAGCGGGGTCAATTGCAATAATATATTTTAATTTATCTGGTTTATTTTTTTTTTGTTAATTTGTAATGTTTTTAATCCGTCTGATGCTAAATATAAAATATCGTTAATTTTGTAATTTTTTATATAATAATTAATAACATCCCACTTGTTTTTAAATAAATTTAAGTATATTTTTACTAATTCTAAACATTGCAAATCATAATGCTTTTTATGATGTAAAATACGGCAATTAACAAGTTAACAATTAACTCGATCAAACGAAGTTGTTATTTAATTTAAAGTTTTATTAATATACAAACTTTTATATTTTGTCATTTATCTATAATCATTAATTATTTTTATTTATTGCTCAAATTTCATCATTAATATCATTTGCAGTTACTGGATAAGCTCGCATCATTAATTCTTTTAATTTATTTTCAATTTTTTTATTTAATTTTTTCATCAAATATTTTCCTTTCTGTAAAAAAACATAATATTTATTTATTGGTTAACATTTTGAAATTTAGTAAATAATTTATTTTAGTATTTAATTACTTCGCCGCCCGCTTCGCTTTGAAGGTGCGTGGGGGGTGGATGGGATATTTTTAAATAGTTTTTACCAAAACCGCGCCATACGGAAATAAACAAAAAACAGTTTACCCAGTTATTAATTACGCTTCATCCATCCCTAAACAAATTTATATAAAGAAAATAACCTTTTGGAGTTACAAAAATCTTGTTTTTTTAGTTTCCAATATTGTTTTTTTCGGTTTAACAACACTATTTTTGTGAAAACAAAAAAAACACACGCCCTGACATTTCGCAAGTGATTAATCTTGCCGAGAATTAAAAAAATAAACAGGGGTAGTAAATCCAATCACTTTCACACTTTATTTAAGGATTAGCACCATAGATTATTTATCCATCTTTAAGCATCAAAATATTAAGTTTTAAATTGTATTATTCATCAGACAGTACCTTTATTAAAAATGAGTTAGTAAGAAAGGAGTTTGTGTTTTGGTATAAAAATTATTCTTTATTTTAAATATATTTTTAAAACAATGATAAATCAACCTTTTAAGAAGTTATTTAATTATTTTATTTATATTTTTTATAAAAACTAAGCTTTTTTCCGACTACCAAAAATGATTAATGATTTAGCAGCAAAAAACACGTGAACGCAAATTAAAACTTGATGAAATTAAAGATGTAACCTTTACAATTACTAATTTTGGGTCAACAGGCATTGAATTTGCTACACCAGCAATTAATTTCCCAGGGGTAGCAATCTTAGGTATTGGAATTATTAAAAAAGCACCAGATATTAATAAAAATAATTAAATATAAATAAGTTCAATCTTACCATTATCGTTAAAGATTTATCATCGTTTAATTGATGGCGCTGATGGTGGCCACTTTTTATCAAGAGTAACAATATTACTATAAAATCGCCAGCTTTATTATTATTGTAAGATAAGAGGTTATGAAATGGAAAACAAATATGATGTAATTATTGTTGGAGATAGTCCGGGTGGTTATGTTGCAGCGATTAAAGCGGCACAAAAATGTTTAAAGACAATAATTATTGAAAAAGAATATTATGGTGATTTTTGTTTAAATGTTGTTTGTATTCCAACAAAATCTTTATTAAAAAGTAGTAAATTATATGATATGATAAAACAAGCTTACAATTATAGGATTAATGTCGCAAAAGTAGCATTGGCGCCAAATTGATTAAAAATGCAAAAACAAACAGCAAAAGTAGTAACGCAGTTAACAAGGGGTGATTTTTATTGAAAAAAAAATAAAATTGACTTCTAGTTAAAGGCGAAGCAAAAGCAATTGGCAAAAATAATGTTGAAGTTGATCGTAAACGTTATTTATGTAATAATTTAATTATTACAACTTGAAGTGTTTCGCATGGATTTCCATTACCGGGTTTTTAACAAGATAAAAAAGCTGTTTATGTTATATCATCAACATAAGCTTTAGCATTACCCGCAATTCGGTATTAACAAAAAGGTTTAGAATTGTAGGTATAAAAAAATCAATTCGCTTATTAATTAATTAATACAAAAAAATGATTAATAATTAGACTTTTTAGCAAAATTTTTTAATTTATTTAATTGTTTTTATTTATAATTTTTATAAAATATCAACTTTTATAATGCTATCGGCAATTCAAAAAAAATTAATTATTATTGGTATCGATGTAAAATGGCGTTGAATTTGCTTTCTTTTATATCATCGTTTAGGAACCGAAGTGACAATTTTGTAAGGTTTAGACACTATTTTAGAGTTATTGGATAAAGATATTCGTGAAGAATTAATAAAATTGTTGATTAAAAATAAGTTAAAAATTGATATTTAAGTTAAAATTAAAGAAATTAAAGGTAAATAAATAATTTATTATAATATTGATGTTAAAGAAGTAAAAATAACATCAGATTATTGTTTGGTTTCATTTTGCCGAACACCAGTAACAACTGGTTTTGAAAAAATTGGGTTAAAAATCGGAGAAATAAAAAACATTGAAGTTTATTAGCGATGTAAAACAAACTTGCCGGGTGTTTATGCGATTGAAGATGTTGTGGAAAATGCGATGCTGGCTCGTGTTGCTTAAGCACAATAAATTTTAGTAATTGATAATATTAAAGGAAAAAAATGTAAAAATTAATTATAATAGAATCCCTTCATGTATTTACTCATTCCCATAGGTGGCAACAGTTGTAATTAATGAAGAAAAAGCAATTAAAGCTAAAATTGCTTATAAAGAATTTAAATTTCCGTTATCAGCAAATAGTAAAGCAATAACTGATGGTTAAACCGAGATAGTATTACAAAAGCTTGGGTTTTATAAAAAATATAAATAAAATAATTAGATAACTTTTTAAAAGGTTGATTTATCATTGTTTTAGAAATATATTTAAAATAAAGAATAATTTTTATACCAAAACATAAACTTTTTTCTTACTATCGAAACTTATGGTTTTGTTAAAATTTTATGTTACTTAAAATATAGCGAAATTTTAGAAGCGCATATATGTTGCCGCAACATCAACAGATATGATTTCTGGAATTACTGCTTGTATAAAAACAGAATAAACAATTCATTAATTAACAAAAACAGTTCGTCCACATCCACAAACCCTATCAAAAATTATTATGGAATTTGCTGATGGTTTAGAAGTTCATGCAATTCATATTTAAAGCTACAGAAGTAGCTTTTTTTATTTAAAAAGAACAATTAAAAAGCTTAATTTTGTTCAAAAAGATTGCTTTGCATTTGATATTAATTTTGTTATAATAAAGCCATTCAATAAGTTTATTATTAAGCTTACTAAAGGAAATTTCAATGGAGAAAAAACCAGGTAGTTGACATAAACTTAATAACTTAACAAAAAATGTTACTGTATCATCGCGCAAAAAAGGGTGACTTGCAGCAATTTGTGCTGTGTTATATATTGGTGCTTTAATTCCCTCTGCTTATTTTGGTGTGTCATTTTTAAAAAATATTTTAAATTATGGTGGAATTGAAACTGATAGACCCATGCCCGATCTTAATGATGGGGATTATTTTGAAGTTAACTTCGCAAAAACACAACTACGCGATAATACAACAACAACTCCAGTTTTTGAAACTTATGAAATTCCTGCTGACCATAATACTGGACAATTTGCGCAAACTCGAGCTCGCGCGAGATCATTGCGACTAGAATATGCTTATAATTTAATTTTTGAAAAAGCACCTAGTTTATACATTACAAACAATATCTTTTTTAAGAATAAATACAAAAATCCTAAGCAAATTCAAATTTTAGATATTTATACTGATTCACGAGGAACACAACAGTTAAGTCTTGATGATGTGCAGAAAAACCAATTTAATTTTATGAAAAATTTATTATTTTTAAAAATCAAATACAAGGACGTAATCCAAAAAAATATGGTTTTAATGCCAACCATATTTGTTGGAAATGAAATATTTTTATCAAACTTTTTAAGTTTTAAATTAGGGGAAACAAGAAACAAAGATGATTTAAAACCAACAGTTTGAGAAAAAAAAACAAATGTTCTAGGTGAACAATCTAATAATATTATGATTAATGGTACTAATGATAGTTTGGCATTGGCAGATCAAGTTTATGTTTCCTATAAAGAACGTTTTGCTGCTTTTTATGCAGAAAATAAGGGAAATGATAAAGAATTTATTGGCGATTATAATCCATATAGTAATTTTGCTATTTCAAGTGTTAATCAAAATGATCAACTGTTTCTATGAACTGCTATTGATAGTTATCATTACATGCTTGATATTAATAAGGTGGTTCGTTCAATATATAAAAAGGGCGATTCAGAGCAAAGTTTTGCAAAAAAAGATACTAAAATTAATGGTAAATATATTCCACAATTATTAATTTTTTTAATTAATATTTTAGAAACATCACAAAATCGTGGTTTAGCCTTGCCAAAAAAACTTGTGCCAACAGAGTGACAATTTTGATATCAAAATCTTCAACCAAAACGTTTAAATGTTAACCAACCAGAGCAATTTTACTTTATGTTTTTACCTCAATATGAAACAATTCAAAATTTGATTGCAAATCGACTTGGAAAGCAAATTAAAGATGTTTTAAATGGAAAATATTCATTAGCAACAGCAATTAAAAAATTACAAGAAGATTTTTTTAGTAACCCTAATAGTTCAAGATATAAATGAGTTTATGATTTAAATATTCTACCATTTCAATCATATGGAATAATTGAAAAAGCAGATTATACTGTTGTTAAAAGAACGATTCAAGAAAATGACGATTTAACAATTATTTTTAGTAATAATCAAGTGGCAAAAAAAAACTATGTAATAATTGATCAACCATCATTACATTCAATTACTAATTTAGTTAATCCTGGCGATCATGATGCCTATTTAATTAGTGATAAACAAAAAAGAAATACTTTATTTACAAAATATTGAAGTGCCAATTTATATGGAGCACAAAAACCATTAAATTACATAGATATTAATGTTATAAATATTCCACATGATGTAGCTTCATTTAAAACAATGTTGCAAAAACAAATTGTTAATCGTACATGGGAATTTATACAAAATATTAGTCAAGTGGTAGGAAAAAAATTAAACATTAGTGATAATATATCACAAATAGATTATGCTAATGGAATTGTAGAAGATATTATAAAATTTACACCTCTAAATAATTATCATAATATTGCTGCTAATTTTAATGATTGATTTTATGCATTGAAAATTGGCAGTAAAGAAATGTATAGTAATTTAACTGTTCTTGATATTAAATTAGAATTAAAAGCAAAAGAAAATGTTCCAGACAATCTTCAAGCAATTACTTTCCGTTTTAACATTAATTATATTTAAAATTTATGTATAAAATATGAAAATGTGTATAATGATAGTGATTATTAATGTTTGAAAAAAAAATTTACATGCGTAAAATTTTAACAATCATAACAACATTTCTGACCACAAGCGCTCCGATAGATAGTATTATATAGCGCGGGAACGCCTTCTCCATCAAAAATTGCTTTAAGAGAGAATATTTCAACAGAATTGACTTTAACTAATAATGTTATCGTTACTGATTATAATATGATTACTGATTCGGAAAATATGATAAAACCCGTTACTGCCAATAAACCACAAACTTGATATGTTGTTTTAACAATTATCCACGATGAAGATATTCCATATATTGGCTCAGTTGCAGAAAATTATGATATCTCAGTTTTTTAATTACCGGGCGATTATAACAAAACATTGCCTGTAAAAATGCTTTCTGAATATAATGGCAAAGCAAATAAACCAGCGATTCTTTTTAGTGGGCCAATTATTACAATTAAATTAAGAATTATTAGTTATAGTGATGTGGTTAATTTGAAATTACATAACAATAACTTATAACCAGTAAAATTATATGACTTAGTGTGAAAAGAAGTTAAACAACATTTTAACGATGATTCGCAAGTTTAAAGTGATTATAATAATGACTATAAAATTTATTTAAGTAATGTAAATAGAACCAAATATTGGTGATAACACAGAGAATTTTTATCAACACCACCAATTAATGAAAGCGTCCATCGTTATATGCAGGCTGTTAGATTTATTGTTAAAGATCAAATTTAATTACCACCAACAATAGAATTATCAATTCCAATTGTTGTAACTTAAAAAGAACGACCAAATGTTGATAAAGATTTAATTTGAAAATTAATAATAGTATTACAAAAGCTTAGGTTTTATAAAAAAAATAAATAAAATAATTAGATAACTTTTTTAAGGGGTTTATTTATCATTGTTTTAGAAATATATTTAAAATAAAGAATAATTTTTATACAAAAATTTAAACTTTTTTCTTACTACCAAATTAGTGGTAGTATAAATTATTTAATGGTTTTAAATTAATATCTTATAAATTACGGAATAATATATCACCCAATTATTTAGATTACATTACTTTTAATTTTATTGTAGATATATTTTTCTATTTTTTTTTGTGAAAACCATATATATTTTAGACCACTAATTTTGGTCTTTAAAATAGAACAGAGATTGAAAGTATATGGTAACAAGCATTCTTGGTGAAAATGAATTATATTCATTACAAATAAAAATAAAAAAATGATATTCACAAAAATAGCTTTAACAACAAACAAAATATATTTATTAAAATGTCATTAATTATTTTAATTTATGTCAAAAATACTATTTATATAAAAAATCATTAAATAATTTAATTAAATTATTTTATAAATAAAAAAAACTTTCTATAATTGAGCTAAAAATATTAAACTTTATCTTAAAGAAAAATTAAATTTTATTTTTTTAGATAAAAAATCAACTGTACAAATTAATATTAATAACCATTATTCAAAAACTTACAATATTGCTGTTGCAAAAATGATGAAAAAATATGGTCGCATGGAAAAAAGAAGGGTTTTTGTTTTTAAATGTTATTTAGTTTAATATAAATTAAGGATATTTTTTTATTGTTTTTATAAAACCCTTCTTTTTTCCATGCGACCAAAAATATCGACAAAAATATGGAACTAGTATTTATGAGTTTTATAATTTAACACTGGCTGGGTTTTTCAAATATAAAAAGAAAGTAATTAAACATAACATTAAAAATTTAATTAAATGGAATAAATAATTTAATAATTTTTATCCCAAAAACAAGAAAATTAAGACTTATAAAAGTTATGAAATGTCTGAATTAGGACATTTACAACATGATATTAAAATTATGACACCAAATATGAGTGGTTTTAAACATAATTTATATTTGTATGATTTTATTGATGAAAAATAACGTTTTGATCTTGCTTATTTATCTGAAAATAAATCACAATCATCAGAAATTAGTATTTTTAATCAAGCTTATGATAATTTTTTAAATAATAAAATTATAATAAAAAGAATTGGAACCGATAATTGTCCTGAATATGTTTATAGTTATAATCCGGAGTATAAATATCATAAAAGTGAGTTTACAAAAGTATTACATCTCAAAAAGAAGGTGTTATTCATCAAACAACACCAATTCGTCCCCCCTTAATTAAACGGGGAAATTGAAATATTTCATCAAAACTGAAATAAATTTTTTAAATATCTTCCTCATTATCCTAAAAATATTAATGCATTACGAAAATTAATTACTATCTTTTTAGATTATTATAACAATGTTATATGAACTAAAAGCATAAATTTTTTAACACCATCCGAAGCTGTGTTAAAATTTTTAAAAGACTAAACTGGTCTAAAATGTATATGGTACCTCAAATTTTTCTGTTTTTTTAAATTTTTACACGACAAAAATAAATTTTTATTAAAAATATTTAATTTATTAGATAAAACTAATAAAAATATAAATAATTTTGTAAATTATTATTTACAAAATTATTAAATGAATAATTAAATTTATTTTCTTCTGACAATTGTTCATTAGTATTAAATAAATTAATCCCATTTTTTATTCCCAACATACTGGCATTTAATTTATTTCTAATATTTTTTTCACTATAAACGGCTTTTTTAATCATAGTACCTTTTCAATAATAAGAAATATCACAATCAATATGATAACCGACATTATTTCATAGTGTTTGATTTATAACAAATTCTTAATTATTTTTAATTAATGTAATATTTTTATTTAAAAAATCTAATTTAGCATCACTTATAAAAGATTTGTTATATTATAAATACTGTAATAATTTTTCATATTTAGCATTAAAAAAATAATCAACTGCTTTATAATATTTTTTTATATTTTCATTATTTTTATTTTGATATAAATATAATTTTTTAAATCTACTTGTAAGATGAAATTTATCTATTGTATAGTTAATTTTATTTTTAGGAAAATATTGGTGGTAAGAAAAAGGTTGGGGTTTGTAGGTATAAAAAATTTAATTCGCTTATTAGTTAAGTAATACAAAAAAAATGATTAATAATTAGACTTTTTAGCAAAATTGTTTAATTTATTTAATTGTTTTTATTTATAGTTTTTATAAAACCTCAACTTTTGTAATACTATCAAAATATTTATGCATAAAATTTTTAGTATTTTTAATTCATAATCTGACACCACCTAAAATAATAATTTCAATATTGGGCGTCATTTTGAAATTAGTTTCAATTAAATAAAATAATTTTATAAGAACTGCTTTTAAATTTGCTTATTTTTTAAGATAATATGGAATATTATCAATTTAAAAAACACCTAATTTATTTGCAATTACAGGTCTTTTTACAGTATATTTTTTTTCATCATACCCAGTATGTAAAGTGTGTGCTGTCGTGTGTTTTTTTATCTTTTTTTTCTTCTTTTTTTTAATCTAATATTTTCAAATAAGTCCCATACATTTGAATATATAAAGTGCACGGAATAATAGTGCGCCCGATTTAGTAAGTGCTAATAAAAAATTATTTACTATTTTTTTAATTATATCTTTTTCTTTACGATTTTAATATCATGTATTTAATTTTATAACATCTTTTATATATTCTTCATGTGAATTATATATTTTATTATGGATTGTAGCTTTCTTAAGTTATGAATGAAAACTTTATATAACAATATTATATGCACAGTGGTAATTTTTCCTCATTGAAATTATAATACCATTAGATAAACATTTATCTAGATAAATAGCGGATGTGTATTGATTATCCGCGGTCTGAATGAATTATTATTACATTCAGATATTTTTTTATTAATTTTATTTTATTAATTTCATCATTTAAATTATCTATTAATAATTTATTATCATTATATTTATATCACTTTACATCAACTATTTCTTTATTATATCCATCAATAATTGTTGATTGATAATATTTTTTGTTTTAAAATTAAATATGTTACATCGGTATATAGCGCTTAAAACCTTGTTTTTATATCATTGAATTTACGATTAATTAAATCAAGATATTGCAATAAACTTTTTTTATTATGTTTATATTTCATTTTTATTCTCATTTTTATTACATATTCAGGTTTTATTTGATTATCCAGCATAATCCTTAAAACTTTTTTTGAGTTATATTTTATATCATAATCTTCCTTTAAATATTTAGTAATTATTTGATATCCAAGTTGTTTTAAATTTTCTTCATAGACTTTTACAATATAATTTATTGCTTTTTTATCTTTTTTTTGCTACTGTCATAATTTTTATATTTATCTCAATAACTACGTTTTAACCACGTTACTTATAATAATAATTTTATTGAATATTTATGAAAATTTTTTTTAATAAAAGAGACCATTAATAGTTTGTTTAAATGTAAAAGTCATGGAGATTTTTAATAATTAATACATTGTTTTATATTATTTTAAATCTCTTTTGACAAAATAGATTTAAAGTCCTTTATAATTGTTTAATTTTCTTTTTTTATGATTTGCTCATCAAGATTATACTTTATTTGCATTTATATTATATTTTTTTGCTACTATTCAACAATTTTTATGTTTAATTTCCTCAATGATTTTTGTTCTAAATTCTGATTTATATTTGTTATATTTTTGACTTTTTCTTGCCATTTAAAAATGCAACCCCTTTAAAAGTTTAACAAAGTATTTTTTTACTTTACTTACTTTTTGTGGCACGCTCTTGTGCGATATTTTTTAATCTCTTTTTCTATTCTATCTTAACTTTTACATTACCATCATTATCAACATCTAGATTGGGTAATTTTTTTTCATCACCATTTCAACGATAAACTGATTTAAAATTTTGATTATCATTATGTCAAAATATTCATGTTAAATTACCTTTTTGAATAGTTAAATCAAATATACTATGCCAATCTAAATATTGGACTAGTGCAAGTTTATATTTACCATATTCATCTTTATTTTTTAATTTATCTTGTTGGTTATTTTTAAATTTAATAATTCTTCAATTATCATTTTTATCACCACGCCATACAACATAATATCATTTATTATCAACTGTATTAAATAGTTTTTCATGTTTAGCAATTCATTCTAAATTATCTCTAATAGTTTGGTTTTTTGTATCTATCTTATTTTCTTCTTTTAATTTTGCTAATTCTTCCGGTTTATATTCTTTTGCTGTATTACAAGCAACTAAACTTGCTGTACTTGTTCCTACCAATAATATTGTTCCAATAATACTTAATAATCTTTTCATTTGTATATTTCCTTTTTTTATTAATTAAATTATATAAAAATATAATTAAATGTAAATACCTTTATTACGCGTTTTAAGGCTTAAATTAGAAATAAAATATATTAATTTTAGTATAAAAAATTATATACACAAAAATATATTACATTTGCGAACTATTGATATATAATTAAAATCATAGTTTTAATCTTTTGCCGTTAAAAAATATTTTATGCTAACTTTTTAATAGAACAAGAATAAAAAAGAGATGTTTATAAAATGGCATTTACAAAAAAACAATTAGTAGAACAAGGTTAAAGGTGAATGGATTGCAGAAAATATCTTAAATCATTTTAATAATGAAGCAAAGAAAATTAGATAAAGTGTGCAAAAAAGCGAAGATGTTAAATCAAAAGAAAACTTTATTAAATTATCTAATAAATTAGATGAATTAAAAGTTTTTAAAGATGTTCCACCTAATAAAATTAAAGATATTAAAACTAATTTAAATAAAGTTAGTATTGGTTCTTTATCTGAAAAAATGCAAACTTTAAAATAATTAAAACCCGATTTGTTTGTGCAAGAACAACCATCAGTTTCACCAACTAATTTTATTAAAGATATGATTAAAAAATCTACTGAAAATAAAAATGATGAAATTGAAACTATTAAATAAAAAGAAGAATATACTCCCGAATAAATTAAAAAATATAAGATTTCACACTTAAAAACCTTATATAATTAAGGGGTTAAATATTATGGCAACAATTAATTTGCCACAAGTACCTTTTACATTAAAAGGTAACACAACAGAACAAAAATCATGTGTTGATATGGTTGATGCATTATTGCGCGAACATTTATATAATGAATTATGCAAGTATTATGCAATATGTGACAGCAACAGCAGAACAAGTTGCTTGATTACCAAGCGCAGGACAAGCATTATATAATTTAACTAATCGTTGTAGTATGACAATATGATTATTCATTACAAAATGGCGGCACAAATAAAACAATGGGATTAACAAGAATTCTAGTTCCTATTAATAAAAGATTTAATTTAAAATTAATAAATTAAGAATTTGACTCGGCATTAATAGAACAAAATATTAAAAATGGTATTATTACTAATGCTATTTATATTGTTGTACGGAATAAATTTGTTAATTTATAATGTGAATTAATTCGGGCTATTTATGATTATTTTTTTCAGATGGTCGGTATGAAGTAATTCAATTTCGCATTTATACAGCCGAAAATGCAGATGATGAAAATAAAGCATTATTTACATTAAATAAAACTTCGATTGAATTAACAAATCAAATTAGTAATTTATATTTTGGTTTGCCAACAAATAAAATGTTTATAATTTTAGGACGAATAGCATATTTGGGATTAACACCTGCTTATTTAAAAGTATATAGTTTTACAAAAGCTTAGTTTTTATAATACTATCAACAAGTTTTAGCATATCCAATTAATATTAATAATATTCAACAAGTTTTAGATAATGATACTAGTAACCTCAAATTAATTGGCAAAGTTCAATATGCAACAACAACAATTTTATATCCTGAAATATGTAAAATTATTTTAGAAAAAGAACCCAACACAAGATGAAATTAATACTGCTAAAAGTAATATAAATAAAACATTTATAGTAAGAGTACCAGTTGATTATGTAATTCCATCATCAATTAAAATTGATATTAGTAAAATTAATAAATTAGATAAACCAACTATTCAATTAAAGACCCAACGCAAACCAAACCATAAAAGTTATAACAACAATTTAAAGCTGTTGTTTTAAAAGCAGTTAAAACAGTAAATAATTCTTTAACTGGAAGTGATTTTGATTACTTTATTGAAAGTAAGGGTAAAGATTGACCAATTAATATTACAAATGATAAAACTGTTGAATTTCAAATTCAAGGTAAAAAAACGATACTGGTCAAACAAAAGCGATTGATTTATTAATTAAAAATTCGATAGTATTACAAAAGTTAATTTTTTATAAAAATTATAAATAAAATAATTAGATAGCTTTTTAAAGGGTTGATTTATCAATGTTTTAGAAATATATTTAAAATAAAGAATAATTTTTATACCAAAACCTCAATTTTTTTCTTACTACCGAAAAATATCTTTGTACCTTTTTACGTCGCCAATAAAGGGCATGTATTTATCTTTTAAATTTTTTTCAATTCTTTCGTATTTTTTTAAAACTAATTATTCATCTAAAGGATGCCGATTTATATTTTCTTTTTTTTTATTCTTTTTTTGTTTAATCTAACATTTTCAAATAAGTCCCATACATTTGAATATATAAAGTGCACGGAATAATAGTGAACCCAATTTAGTAAGTGCTAATAAAAATTATTTACTATTTTTTTAATTATATCTTTTTCTTTACGATTTGAATATCATGTATTTAATTTTATAACATCTTTTATATATTCTTCATGTGAATTATATATTTTATTATGGATTGTAGCTTTCTTAAGTGATGAATTAAAACTTTATATAACAATATTATATGCACAGTGGTAATTTTTCCTCATTGAAATTATAATACAGTTAGATAAACATTTATCTATATAAATAAAGGATGCGTATTGATTATCCGCGGTCTGAATGAATTATTATTACATTCAGATCTTTTTTTATTAATTTTATTTTATTAATTTCATCATTTAAATTATATATTACTAATTTATTGTCATTATATTTATATCACTTTACATCAACTATTTCTTTATTATATCCATCAATAATTGTTGATTGATAATATTTTTTTTTGTTTTCAAATTAAATATGTTACATAGGTATATAGCGCTTAAAACCTTGTTTTTATATCATTTAATTTACGATTAATTAAATCAGGATATTGCAATAAAATTTTTTTATTATGTTTATATTTCATTTTTATTCTCATTTTTATTACATATTCAGGTTTTATTTGATTATCCAGCATAATCCTTAAAACTTTTTTTGAATTATATTTTATATCATAATCTTCCTTTAAATATTTAGTAATTATTAGATATCCAAGTTGTTTTAAATTTTCTTCATAGACTTTTACAATATAATTTATTGCTTTTTTATCTTTTTTGCTACTGTCATAATTTTTATATTTATCTCAATAACTACGTTTTAACCTCGTTATTTATAATAATAATAATTTTATTGAATATTAATGACAATTTTGTTTAATAAAAGAGACAATTCTTATTTTGCTTAATTGTAAAAGTCATGGATTTTTTTTAATAATTCATACCTTGTTTTATAATATTTTAAATCTATTTTGGCAAAATAGATTTTAGGTCCTTTAGAATTGTTTAATTTTCTTTTTTTATGATTTGCTCATCAAGATTATACTTTATTTGCATTTATATTATATTTTTTTCGCTACTATTTAACAATTTTTTTGTTTAATTTCATCAATTATTTTTGTTATAGATTATGATGTATATTTGTTATATTTTTGACCTTTTCTTGCCATATAAAAATGCGCCCCATTTAAAATTTTAACAAAATTTTTTTTTTACTTTACTTACTTTTTGGGGTTCGCTCTTTAATATTCTTTTTAAAGGGATATCCCCATCTTTTGTTTTAAATGTTTTTGGTAATTTTGATACAACTTTATATTTTTGTATTTTTTTCCTTGTCGGTATAATTTAAATATCTAGTTATATCTTTCAATCAAAAAATTTGGTCGCATGTAAAAAATAAGGGTTTTTGTTTTTAAATGTTATTTAGTTTAATATAAATTAAGGATATTTTTTTATTGTTTTTATAAAACCCTTATTTTTACATGCGACCAAAAATTTTTATTTTCATTTTTTGTTTCTATTCTTTTATTTTCTTTATAATTTCCTAATAAATTTTATTTTAATTTCATTTTATATTTTTTTTCGTAATTAAACAATTTTTTTAAATTATGATATTTAATACTTCAAATAATTTTATCAAAAAAGAAGGATATTTAAAAATGCAAGATTTTACTAAAATTAATAACAAAAAACGAATTAATATCTGTGAAAATTTAAATAAAAAATATGATTTGGATTTTAGTGAATATAATTTTTTGGGTGGTAGTAAGAAAAAAATTTAGGTTTTGGTATAAAAATTGTTCTTTATTTTAAATATATTTCTAAAACACTGATAAATAAACCCTTTAAAAAGTTATATAATTATTTTATTTATATTTTTTATAAAACCTAAGTTTTTGTAATACTATGTGAAAACCATATACATTTTAGACAACTAATTTAGTCTTTAAATTAGAATGGAGATTAAAAGTATATGGTAACAAGCATTCTTGATGAAAATGAATTATACTCATTAAAAAGGAAAATAAAAAAATGATATTCACAAGAATAATTTTCAAAACAAAAAAAATATATTTATCAAAATGGCATTAATTATGTTATTAATTTATATCAAAAATACTATTTATATAAAAAATCATTAAATAATTTAATTAAATTATTTTATAAATCAAAAAAAATTTTTATAATTGAGCTAAAAATATTCAACTTTGTCTTAAAGAAAAAATAAATTTTATTGTTTTAGTTAAAAAATTAACTAGATCAACTAATATTAATAACCCTTATTCAAAAACTTACAATATTGCTGTTGCAAAAATGATGAAAAAATATCGACAAAAATATGGAACTGTTATTTATGAGTTTTATGATTTAACACTAGCTGTGTTTTTTAGATATAAAAATAAAGTAATTAAAAATAACATTAAAACTTTAATTAAATTGAATAAAGAATTTAATAATTTTTATCCTAAAAAAAGAAAATTAAGACCTATAAACGTTATGAAATGTCTGAATTAGGACATTTACAACATGATATTAAAATTATGACACCGATTATGACTGGTTTTAAACGTAATTTATATTTGTATGCTTTTATATTGATGAAAAATAACGCTTTAGTCTTGATTATTTATCTGAAAATAAATCACAGCCATCAGAAATTGGTGTTTTTAATCAATATTATGATGATTTTTTAAATAATAAAATTAGAATAAAAAGAATTAGAACCGATAATTGTTATGAATATGTTTATAGTTATAATCCGGAGTATAAATATAATAAAAGTTATTTTACAAAAGTATTAAATCAAAAGGGTTTTATTCATCAAACAACACAAATTAGTTCCCCTCAATCAAATGGGAAAATTGAAAGATTTCATCAAAACTGAAATAAATTTTTTGAATATCTTTATAGTTATCCTAAAAATATTAATGAATTACAAAAATTAATTAATATCTTTTTAGATTATTACAACAATGTTATATGAACTAAAAGAATAAATTTTTTAACATCATCCGAAGCTATGTTAAAATTTTTAAAAGACTAAACTGGTCTAAAATGTATATGGTAGCTCACAAGCTTTTTTAATACTATCTAATTTAGTTTTTATTGATAAATATTTAAATATTTTGTTGGTGATAGTTGTGCCCGATATTTTAATTCGCCAACTTTTTTAAGTTTTTTTCGGCGGGTGCGGAAATAATAAAACATGAAATCATTTAGCAGAAAAATTATTTTTTGCTTTTAATTTTACTGATGCTTCATCTAATATTTTACGAAGATATGTCAATACCCACGAAGATACTACATTTGGCGATACAATTAATGTCTTCGAATATCTATATGATAAATATGGGATTGATATAGGTTTTTACAATAAAAATGGCATTGTTTAACCTAAAAATATTAAATAATGTGGTGAAATTTTTTTTTGCTAGTGTTGTTTGCATTGGTTTTGCTGGTTATGCTAATGGTAATAAATTATGGGTAAGGTTGGAAACAGGAAGCGGCATTATAACGGCGCGAACTGACGAAATGATAAATACACGATGAATAAAAAGAAATCTTAACTGATAAAGAACTAGATAAAAGATATAATAATTTAATAGTTTCAATGTGATAGTATTGCAAAAGATTAGATTTTATAAAAAATATAAATAAAATAATTAGATAACTTTTTAAAAGGTTGATTTATCGGTATTTTAGAAATATATTTAAAATAAAGAATAATTTTTATACCAAAACCTAAACTTTTTTCTTACTACCTTTAATTTTTTTAAATATTTCTTTATATTCATTTTGAAATTTTTTTAATCCTAAATTAATCTGTGTATTTGAACAGTTAATAACGGCAGGCCGATTAAGTTGATTAACTAAATAATAAAATTGATTTAATTTTGGAAATTTGTTTGAATTTTTAATATTTCCATTGCTGTCATAATTTATTATCTCATTACCAACGTCACTGGCAATTTTCATTCAAATCAACATCTCATTTTGTAAATTTGAATTAGTATAATTAGTATCATGTTATTTTATCGTTCGACAAATTGTAATTTTGTTAGTTATCCCGGTGGTAAATAATCCGAAAAAACTAAAAATAATGGATG
The DNA here is from genome assembly GCA_964019725.1 of Spiroplasma endosymbiont of Antitype chi. Classification (GTDB taxonomy): domain Bacteria; phylum Bacillota_I; class Bacilli_A; order Mycoplasmatales; family Mycoplasmataceae; genus Spiroplasma. The sequence continues at coordinate 2,267,968 of OZ026467.1, forward strand.
GTTTTTTACCCTTATTTTTTATATAATATATTTTCATAATACATTAATTATATAAAAAATAAGAAAATTTAAATAAAAACAACCGATATCGGTTGTTTTTATCGTAATGATTTATCAAATGTAATTCCGGATGCTTTTGGTACTTTTGAATATTTTGAGAAAATAACCATTGTTATTAATGTGAAAACAAATGGTAAAATTTTTAATAACTGATTTGATGGATCGGCAATATTTAAGCCGGCAAAACGTCATAATGTTCCTGCTAAAGCAATTAAAAAGCTGAATAATAATGCTCCCGGTGTAATATATTGAATTCGTCATTGCCCAAAAATCATAATTGCCAAGGCAATATATCCTTGTCCTTGAACATCGCCACGAAATTGCCCGGAAACATAATGAGTAAACATTGCCCCCGATAGGCCCGCTAAGCATCCAGAAATAATAACTGCCTTATATCTTGTTTTAATTACGTTAATTCCAGCAGCATCAACTGCATTGGGATTCTCGCCACATCCAACATAGCGTATTCCTGTTTTTGTAAATCTAAAAAAAATAAAGGTAAAAAATGCTAAAAAAATTGCAATAATTAAGAAAATATTAATAATTTGATATGAATCAACTCCAATTGTACTAAAACCTGTTTTAATCATATTTCCGGCCGCCACGGACGGAATGCTTACAAAAAATAATCCGATTCCATTTGCTAATAAATTTAATGCTGTTCCAGAAATTACTTGTTGCGCTTTTAAAGTAATTGAAGCAAAACAATGTAATAAGGCAAAAGTCCCGCCACAAATTGTGGCGATTAATAAGGCGATAATTTGAATTCCATTACCATATTGTGATAATACTTTACCAAGTAACGCATAAACTAACGCACCAATTATCATCATTCCATCAATAGCAATATTAACAACTCCTGCGCGTTCTGAATACAAACCAGCCATTGCTGCAATTAATAATACTGCAAAAAGAATTGAACCATTAGCAAATAATTGTGAAACTGCTACCATTATTTTTTTCCTCCTTTTTGCATTTGATAAGCAGAATTTTGACGATGATATTCTGCTTTTAAAATTTTATTATCTTCTGAAACAACTTTTCGAATATGTTTTAATTTTTGATTTAATTCCTTTTTCCACTTTGGGATCTCTCTTTTGTGTTTTTTACGCATAGCTTGATATTCAAGAATAAATTGTTGTTTCATCTCTTTTAATTGCAGTTTTAAATTTTGCTTTAAAATAGCCACTTCCTGTTGAATCTTAACATCTGCTTTTAAATGGCGATTAATTATTCTTAATTCCCGTTGAATTTTTTCCTTAATTTTATAATTTGCTATTTTAAATTGATACATTTCACGACGTTGTTGGCGTTTTAATGCTCTAATTTCTTGATTTAATTTTTTAATAATCAGCGCTTCTTCTTTTTGCAATCTTTTAAAATCATTTCCATATTTTTGTTGAATTTGATTAAAAATAGGATAATAGCTTTCGCGTAATTTTTTAATAGATTCCTCTTGCTTTAGCACTAAATCACCATATTGCGACTGTAAATGTGATAGTTTAGTATACAATTCTTTTTTTGGTGAATTATAAAAATGTGATAATTCTTGTTTTGCTTGACCTTTTACTTTTCATACGGCTTGATAATAATTATTTTTTAAAAAACTAATTTCTTGTTTTTTTAATAAATATTCATTTTTCACTTGTACAAAATGGTCTAATGCCAAACCAAGAGCAATAAATGTTGCTAATTTATATTTTGTTTTAAGACCGCGTTGCCCAATTTTTTTTGCTTCCTTATGTTTTAAATTTTCAAAAAAACTAATTTCTGTTTTTAAAGTGGTAATTTTCCCAGCATATAACGTTAATTGATCATTAATTTCATTACGATATGCTTTAATTTTTTCTTTATTTCCTTGTTTTTTTAATTCTTTCATTTTAATTCCATATATTTTATTCATATTTTTAATTTGTTTTTGATATTTATTATATTCTTGCTTTCACTCTAAATTGTGTTTAATATTTCATCAACGACGCAATCAAAAGATTGGTTTAAAGTAAATAAATAATGTAGAAATTGCAGACATATAAATAATAATTCCGAAAATTAATTGTCCCATTTGTTTTGACATTTGAAAATCAGGTAATTGCGTTGCTTGCAAAGCGGCTGTTTTAATAATTCCTCATAATAAAGCAACTGGTAAAATAGCAAACCCATTTGTAAAAGCGACTAATGCAACAGCAATTGCATCAAAACCAACAACCGGTAATTCATCAGTTGTAAATTGTAATACTGTTGATTGTGTCATATAATATAACATTCCTAACACGCCTGATAAAGCGCCCGATAAAGCCATTGAAACAATAGTATATGCTTTAACATTTGTTCCGGCGTATAAAGAAGCATTTTTTGATTTTCCAACCGCTTTAATTCGAAAACCTAAAACAGTGTAATTCATAATAAAAATAATTATTCCCAATAATAAGATTGCAATAATAAATGGAATAATTCATAATTGCTCATTCAATAATAAATTAAAATTTTGGGATGTTGTAACAATATCAATTGTTGAATTTTGATTTGAATTTCACATCCCATGCGCCGGATTCATAAACATTCATTTCATAACATACCAAACAATTCAATTTAACATAATTGTTGAGACAACTTCATGAATATTAAAATAAGCTTTTAATGCTCCGGCAATTGCCGCCAACATTGCACCAACAAGAATTGAAATAAATAAAGCCCCAATTACACCAGCTCCTTGACTAATTGTGCGATTCTTTAAACCTAAAACAATTGTCATACTACCCGCTAATAACATTTGTCCAGGAACACCAATATTAAATAATCCGGCTTTAAAACTAACCGCAACAGCTAATCCTGCAATAATATAAATTGCTCAATAAGTTAATGTTGAATCTTTTAATAATGGGTTAAAAGCTAGTCGAAAAACATAACTAAAAAATAATAATGGGTCTGATGCATTTGCGCCGATAATAATAAAACTAAGCAGAAATCCTGCAATAATTGCACAAATAGATGCCTTAAAATAATTCATTTTAGTTTTAAATTCATTTGAACGAAAGAAAATTCTTATTTTATGTTTTAATAATCATCCATAATTTTTAATTTGTGTTTGCATTAATTTTTATTTCTTTCTTATGATATCTTCCTGCCATCATTAAACCAATTTCTTCACGCTTAACTTTATTGCCATTAACTTTACCAGTAATGCGTCCATTATGTAAAACAACAATGCGATCAGATAAACTCATAATTTCTTCTAATTTATATGAAACTAATAAGACCGCTTTCCCTTGTGATTTTTCTTCCAAAATTTTATTATGAATATATTCAATTGCTCCAACATCTAACCCCCTTGTTGGTTGAACAACAACTAAAATATTATGTTGTCGCGATATTTCTCGCCCGATAACTAATTTTTGCTGATTACCTCCTGATAAGCTGCGTGTAACAGCAAATCCAGAATTTGCACCTAGTACATCATATTTATTGACAATTTGTTGAGCATATAATTGAATTGCTCCTTTATCTAATAAACCATAATTTGAAAATGGTTTTTGATTAATATTTTGCAAAACAACATTATCAATTGCATTGAATTCTAAGATTAAACCATATTTATGACGATCTTCAGGAATGTGAGACATTCCATTTTGATAGCGTTCATAAATACTTTTTTTAGTCACATTAATATCATTAAAGATTATTTCCCCAGAGGCTCCTTTTTCTAATCCGGTTATAACATTTACTAATTCAGTCTGCCCATTTCCTTCTATTCCGGCAATTGAAACAATCTCTCCTGCGTGAACTATTAAATTAAAATCATCTAAAGCCATCAAACGCGTTAGACCTCTTTTCTTTACTGATAAATTTTCAATTCTTAATAAAACCTCTTCTCGTGGTGCTTGCCCTGAATTTTTAATTTCAACTAAATTACGGCCAACCATTGCTTCAGCGATTTCTTTCTCATTTTTATCTTGCACATTAAAATTTTCAACAACTTTTCCGCGTCGAATAACTGTTGCCCGATCAGCAATTTTTTTCACCTCATCTAATTTGTGGGAAATAAAAATAATTGTTTTCCCATCTTTTTTTAAATCTAACATAATATTCAATAATCCTACAATTTCTTGTGGCGTTAAAAAAGCTGTTGGTTCATCAAAAACTAAAATATCTGCTCCACGGTATAAAATTTTTAAAATTTCAACTCGTTGTTGCATTCCGACTGAAATATTTGCAATTTTTGAATAAAAATCAACTTGCAAATTATATTTAATTGCAATTTGAGCAATATCACGCGCTTCTTTTGAACGATCTAAAAATACTTTCCCTTTTAAATGTTCATATCCTAATGTAATGTTATCAAGTACAGTAAAAATATCAACTAATTTAAAATGTTGATGAACCATACCAATTCCTAATTGATTTGCTTTAATAGGATCATTAATATATTCTGGTTTTCCATTAATAATAATTTGTCCTTTTGTTGGTTCATACAAACCAAATAAAATACTCATTAATATTGATTTTCCTGCTCCATTTTCGCCAATTAAAGCATGAATTTCTCCTTTTTTAACTTTTAAGGTAATATCGTCGTTTGCAATTAAATCACCAAATACCTTGGTAATATTATTCATTTCTATTGCATATTCATTATTGTTTTTCATATTATGCCCCCTCCTTCTGTTGAAAAGCGGCTTCAATTTCATTTAAAATATAAGTTTTCAATGTATAACTATTTTGATAAGTATTTGATAATGTTGTTGTAAATACCTTTGCTGCTACAGGGGGGGCATCATCAATTCCTCGGGAATAAACATCTTGTAATACTTTAATAATTTTATCAAATGCTGTATCATTTGTTAAATCATCAGTTTTATTATGAATAAAATTAACAGTATATTCATTAATTAACTTTGTTGTTTCAATTCCTGTCCAAGTTGGATGCTTAATTGATGATTGGTCAGTATTAATTCAACATTCCGGTGTCAAGCGATTATTGTCTCAACTATTAATATTGGATAAATAACAACATTTATCTGAATAAATATTCTCGAGAGCTTCTTTAGTTGAAGTTGTAATTTCTTTTAAGGCACTTGTTACGATTATGTCTTCTCCATAAATTTTAGATTGTTCTGTATCAACACCAATAACTTTAGCTGTTGATTTATTATATTTAATTCTACCAATAGTATCTTGGGTCTGAAGACCTGCAACGGGGAAAATAATACTTGCTCCACGAGAAAGTAATTCATCTGAAATATCTTTCCCATGTCCAATTTCAAATGATTGCGAAAATCATGATTCATTATTTTTTATAACATTTTGTACTTTTTCAATTTTTTGTAAAGAAGTTACTACTGGATTAATTTTTTGAACTTGTGATAAAATATCTGTTCTAATGTTAAATAAGTTTGGAAAATTGTTGTTACTAATAATTACATTAAAAATATCAGCAGCTACTAAAAATCCTCACATATAATTTGAAATAGCACCAGGATTATCCATTCCACCATATGTAGATATTTTTAAACCTGAAGGATATTTGCTTTGATTAGCATTTAATCATAACGCTGTTGCAATTCCTGCAAAAAATCCCGATGACTCAGCTTCATAACTTATTCCAACAACATTTGTTGCTAATGGTTTTTTAGGATCCATTCCTAAATTAATATTTTGGCTACTTCCATCAATATAAATTAAATTATCAACTATTTCTGCACCTCATCCAACTGTATTACCATGAACAAAACCTGGTAAAATTAATGTTTTTGCACCAGCAATATATGCTGTTAAATAAGCTGTTTTAAAGTCAGATGGTGTTTGGCTTGCTGGCTCATAATAACTAGCTCGATGATGACTTTTTTTTCACTCTGATTGTAAAATTTCTTTATTTTTTTGTGAAATAACATATTTACTCGCTCCATCTCATGCTGATTCATTAAACGATGCATCGGTCACAATAGCGGCATCGGTAATAACTCAAATATTACTATCAAAATAATATTTTTTAGCACATGCAACAAGAAAAAGGCTCGAACCATTTAGCAAAGTTGCTGCTACAAAAACACTGAGCAATTTTCTCATTGTTTATTTACCCCCGTTTATTACTAATAAATTATATTTCTTAATTAATTATTATTCGGCAATTGAATATTTCCTTTCATACTTAAATTACTATGTTTAATGCCTTAACAATGTAATATCTCATTGCTAATTTATTTTTAACATATTTTTAAACAAATGAAAAGAAAAAAACTACTTTCTAAATAAAAAAAGTTAAATTTAATAAACCTAAATTTAGCTTTTGGCATCGTGTACGATGAAGCGGCAAAAAAAACTATTGTTATAGTTGTTTTTTTTATTTGAAATAAAACAACTCCCAAAAGGAGTAAATGATAATTAAACAACAAAAAATATGTGATGTTAACGATTGTTATCAAGTAATATCATTCATTGATGAAAAATTCAGGTAGTAAGAAGGGGGGGTGCGGGTATAAAAAAAACTTAAAAATGAACAATAATAAATTAACTCTCTTTTTAAATTAACTACAATACTAGTTTGTTTTATCATTGAACTAAAATTTTAGGAATAGGTACAGTTTTTCATTATTTTAAATAAAAAATTTTGCTTATCATTTTTAATTATATATATTTGTAAATATCAATCAATAATATTAACAATTACAATGATACTTATTAATATTAAAATTTTAATAATAAATCAATGCCAATTAATCTTTCAACTATAATGAATTAAAAGTAAAAAAATAAAAATTATTAATATTCTTGTAATTAGGCGTGATAATAAACTATTTTTTAAAGTTATTTTTATTAATAATCATCAAAATATTATTGATTTCAAACAGTTATAACTGTTTGAAATCATAGCATTCTAAAAATTACCCCATTTTTTAATCAAAATTGACAGCCCCGCCCTACCCCAATAAATAACTCACAACTTGAACTCCTAGTATGTTTTTTATGCATTAAAATAATTAATATTATTTTCATTATTAACTTTTCTTTACCTTTGAATTTAACATTATTTTTAAAAATTATTATGTTAGTAAAGTTAAAAATCATAATTTTTTCTTAAGTTTATTATAACAAATAAAACTCGTTTATAGAGAGGAAATATATCTTAAAAAACATGAAATATGATATAACACTTTATTTTTATTCTACCTTTACTAATTTATCTTCTTAATTTTGTTGCATTTTTATTAAAAAGGTATTATAATTATATAATAATTAAAACAGGTCAAAAAAGAGCGCGTTTGTGCTCTTTATTTAATGACATAAATTTAGTTATGTTTGATTAAGAAAGGGCGGCGTTGAATGGAACATTTTATACAACAAGAAACAAAGTTGAAAGCAGATTTGGAAAATTATTTAGCAAAGCAAAATTTAACTTTGTTTGCAATTAATTATTTACAAGAGTTTAACACAAATGTTTTACAAGTGTTAATTGAAGATAAAACAACTGTGCTTGATTTAGGTCACATAACAGTTATTGGTAAAAAAATTAATTAATTGGTTGATAGCCTTGATTTATTTTCAGAATAATACTTATTAGAGGTTTCAACGCCAGGTGATGAGCGAACATTGCAAAATTGAAATAAGCTATAACAACATGTTAATGAGTATTTTTATTTATAATTTAACTAAAAAGTCAATAATTTAGTTGAAGTTACTGGTAAATTATCAATGGTTGATCAGCAACAAAATATTACTATTACTTATTTTGTTAAAGGCGCTCGCAAAACCTTACAAACAAATTATCAAAATATTAAATTTACGCGTTGTGCGATTAAATTTTAAGAAAGGAATGTTATATAGCATGATTGATGGTGCAAAATTATTGGCAACAATTGATGAAATTGTTAGTGAAAAACAAATTAGCCGTGATTTAATTTTAGATTCAATTAAAGAGGGAATTAGGAAGGCTTATGAAAAACATTTTGATACAGAAGCAACAATTATTGTTGATATCGATCAAAAAACAGGACAAATTAAAATTAAAAAAGAATTAACTGTTGTTAAAAAAGTAGAAGATGATTTATTAGAAATTAGTTTAAATGAAGCAAAAGAAAAATATGGCGCGCAAATTACAATTGATGATAAAGTTTATGAAACAGTTAATTCAGAAGAATTTTCGCGATTAACAATTTTTCAAGTTGGTCAAATTATTAAACAACAAATTAAAGAAGCAGAAAAAGATTCAATTTTTGATGAATATATTATCCAAAAAGGATACTTAATGACAGGCGTTGTTATTACTGCTGAAGAAAAATACTTATTAGTTGAAGTCGAACGAACATTTGCTTATATTCCTCGAAAAAATTTGATCTTTTCTGACCGTTTTGAAGTTGGACAACCAATTACTTTTTTAGCAGAAGATGTTATTAAATCAAAAAATGCAGGGCAAATCACTGGTTCACGAACAAGCAATGATTTTGTATATCGTTTATTAGAACGTGAGATTCCAGAAATTTTTGAGCAATTAATTGAAGTAAAAGCAATTGCTCGCGATCCCGGTCGTCGCAGTAAAATTGCTGTTTATGGTACAAATAAAAATATTGACCCAATTGGAGCTTGTGTTGGTAGCAGGGGCAGTCGAATTAATAAAGTAATAGCTGAATTAAAAGATGAAAAAATTGATATTTGTATTTATAATGATAATAGTCAACAATTTATTATTAACTCATTATCACCCGTAAAAGTAATTTCAATTATAACTAATGATGAAGGAAAAGAAGCTGATGTAGTTGTTCCTGATGAGCAATTATCATTGGCAATTGGAAAAGGTGGAAGTTCCGCAAAATTAGTTGCAAAATTAACAAAATGAAAACTAAACATTATTAGTTATAGTGAAGCGTTAACGAAAAAAGTTGAAATTTTATGAAATGGAAATTTAACAACCGATGAACTTAGTTCGTTACAAGTTAAATTAAAAGATAAAATTAAACCAAAAGACACCGTTGAAACAAATACTGTTGATATAACAGCCGGTTTACCGGTTGCAAAATTTGAAATTATTGAAGAACAAATGGCTGAAGAAACAATGATTTTAGATGAAGAAAATTATCATGTTGATGATTTAACAGAATCAACTCCTAAAGTATTAGAAAATGAAATTCAAGAAATTGAAGACAATCTTTCTTATTTTGAGAGTGAAAAATTTGAAAATCAAGGTGATGATGACGATGGAATTAATTATGATGATTATGATGATTATTATGATAAAGATAAATAATTAATTAGGGGGTATATATACGACAAATCATAAAAAAAAATTCTCTTACGAAAATGTGTTGTTTCACAACAAATGTTAGCAAAAAAAGAATTGATACAAATTGTTAAGACGACAAACGGGTGAATTATTATTGATCAAAACAGGAAGGACAATTGGCATGTCACTTATTTGCTCCCAACATTAGAGATTTATGAAAAATAAAAAAAGACTCACGCGTTAGAACGTGCTTTAAAAACAAAGTTAACCGATCGATTTTACAAAATGTTATATCGTGAAATTAGCTAAGGCTGAGATTAACAATGCTAAATCAAAAATGATATAGTTATCTTTGTCTAAGCCAAACGAGGGGGGCGAAAAAATTTAGTGGGCTTGTTTGTTAACTGCCATTCAATAAAAAACTTTTTATTTAGTATTAATGAGCAGTGATATTGGTGCTACGCAATCAAAAAATATCGACAAAAATTTTTTTATTATAAGATCCCTTATTTTAATTGCCTTGATTTCAATTTAACCCAACAAGCTTTAGGAAAAAATAATGTTAAAATGATTAGTATTAGCAATCAACATCTTGCCCGACGGTTGCTAATATTATTAAATAATTCTTAAAATTCAAAAAGGAGGAGTGAAATATGAGTAGTAAAAATAACAAACAAAATAAAAAAACATTAGCTAAAAAACAACGAAACCGGATTCAATTACAATTAAAAACGGTTGAAGCGCATGTTACCGAAGGAGTTTTTGTTTATGATGAGGCATTAACTATTGCTGAGTTTGCCAGAAAAATTAATAAACCCGTTAGTGAAATTATTAAATACTTTTTTAGTAAGGAGATAATGTTGAATCAAAATACTTTTTTAAATGAGGATCAATTAGGGGAGTTATGTTTAAAATTCGGGTTAGACTTTAAACGCGAAAAATCAGTAACACATGAAAACTTAATTGAAAGTTTTGAAGTTAATGATGAACCTGCTTCGTTAGAAAAACGGCCGCCAATTGTCACAATTATGGGCCATGTTGATCATGGGAAAACAACACTATTAGATACCATTCGTAATACTAATGTGGTAAGCACAGAACACGGGGGAATTACACAACATATTGGGGCTTATCAAATTAAAACGAAAAATGGTGAAAAAATTACCTTTGTCGATACTCCCGGACATGAAGCTTTTACACAAATGCGCGCACGAGGTAGTGCAATAACAGATATTGTTGTCCTAGTTGTTGCCGCCGATGATGGTGTAATGTTGCAAACTAAAGAAGCTATTGATCACGCCAAAGCAGCTGGCGTGCCAATTATTGTTTTTGTTAATAAAATGGATAAGGTTGGAGTAAATTTAGATAATATTTTAATGCGATTATCACAAGAAGAATTAACTCCAGAAGAATGAGGGGGAACAACTCCTTGTGTTAAAGGAAGTGCCAAACAAAAACAAGGAATTGATGAATTATTAGATACAATTTTATTAATGGCTTATTTAATGGAATTAAAAGCAAATCCAAATCGTTTTGCGTTAGGAACGGTGCTTGAATCGCACTTAAATCGTGGTCTAGGGCCAGTTGCAACAATATTGGTACAATCAGGAACATTGAATATTAAAGATGCCTTAGTTGTTGGTTGTACTTTTGGTTATGTTCGTGATTTATCTGATGAGAGTGGTAAAAAAATTAAATCAGCAGGACCATCAACTCCAGTTATGATTCATGGTTTAAATGAAGTACCAAATGCTGGTGACCGTTTTATGGTTTTTCGAGATGAAAAATTAGCACGTGAAATTGCTTTAAAAAGAAAAACAATTGATACAATAAATAAACGTTATAAAAATCAAAATTTTTCGTTAGAAAGTTTATCGGCTCAAATTAAAGATGGACAATTAAAACAAATTAATATTATTTTAAAAGCTGATACTCAAGGAACGGTTGAAGCGGTAAAAGCAAGTTTATTAAAAATTAATATTCCAGGCGTAAGAATTAATGTTTTGCGAGCAACTGTTGGGGCAATTTCCGAAAGTGATGTAACATTAGGTTTGGCTAGTCAAGCATTTATTGTTGGTTTTAATGTTCGTCCAACAGCTCATGTTCGGAAAAAATCCGAAGATGACGGTGTCTCAATTCGTTTGCATACAATTATTTATAAATTAACTGAAGAAATAGTTGCCGCAGCGGAAGGAATGTTAGATCAAGAAATGGTTGAAGAAGTGCTAGGACAAGCGGAAGTGCGTCAAATTTTCAGTCATTCTGATATTGGAACTATTGCTGGTTGTTATGTTACTGATGGTATTGTTCCGCGAAAATCACGAGTTCGAGTTTTGCGTGATGGGGTTATTGTCTATAGTGGCGAATTGGCATCATTAAAACATGTTAAAAATGATATTAAAGAAGCCAAAACGGGGGCTGAATGTGGGTTAACAATTAAAAACTATAATGATTTAAAAGAGCAAGATGTTATTGAAGCTTATAATGAAAAAACCGTTACAAAGTAATGGTTTTTTATGTTATTTTTGGTTGTTTTTTGTTAAAAATAATATATAATTAGAATTGATGAAAACATGTTAAAAAAATTACGGTGAGCAAAAATTTTATCTTGTTTAGATTTATATGATCGACAATTAGTATTAGTTAAATACTTAATTAAACAATTGCAATTATCAACAACATTACGCCGTGATTTAACAAAAATAAGAGCAACAAGGGTCATTAAAAACGAGTGCATGGGGGTGTTAAATCACTGTAGTAAGAAAAAAGTTTAAGTTTTTGTATAAAAACTATTCTTTATTTTAAATAAATTTCTAAAACACTGATAAATCAAACTTTTAAAAAGTTATCTAATTATTTTATTTATATTTTTTATTAAACCTAAGCTTTTGTAATAATATCTAAATTACAAAAAAGTTATGAGGTTAGGATAGAAGAAAAATTAAATGAAAAAATCCAAAAGCATGCTGAATAAAAATATTTAATTGCTCGCCATGTGGTTAAAAAAATTAAACCAAAAATGTGTATTTATTTGGATGCTGGTTCATCAACCTTAGCATTAATTAAGTTATTTAAAACCAGTATATGATTTATCAATTATTACTAATTCAATCTTCCATGTATAACTATTAGCTTTGGGAGGATTTAATAATTTTTATGTGTTGGGAATAAAATATAAACACCAAAAAAAGCATTAATTGGTTGCGAAGCTATTAAAACTTTACAAAAATATCAAATTGATTATCCTTTTTTAGGAGTGAATTGAATTAATGGTCGGGATTTATATACGGCCGACCCAAATGAATAAATTATTAAAGCAGAAGTTATTAAATGAGCAACAAAAAGTTATATTCTTAATGATTCATCAAAATTTAACATTAAATCATCAACAAAATTCGCTTATAATTCGGAATTTAAAATTATTACAAGTTCACAGAAAGGATCGAAGGATAAAAAATTATGAAAATAATTAATTATTTTACTGAAGCAACAACTTTTTTAAAAACTTCTGCGACAGATAGGGCTGAAGTCTTTGCGACATTAGCAACAGCATTAGTTAACAATGAAACGGTTACTGATTCTGCGAAGCTAATTAAAGCTTTAGAAAAACGTGAAACAGAGGGTCCAACGGGGGTTGGTGATGGTTTAGCAATTCCCCACTGTTCAAGTAGTAGCGTTACTAAAACATCAATTGCAATTATGACATTAGAAAAAGCAGTTGATTGACAAAGTTTAGATAACAAACCAGTTGATATTATTTTTATGATTACTACGCCAGAACAAAAAGGGGAGCAACATTTACAATTACTAGCAAAATTAGCTGGTTTTTTAGGAAAAAGCGAGGTTGTAACCCAAATTCGTGCAGCAAAAACTTTTGCCGATATTCTTAAAGCATTTATTGAACCAGTTACTGACCACAATAAAATGAAAACAGATGGTTACTATGATATTATTGGTATTACAGCTTGTCCAACTGGAATTGCCCATACTTATATGGCAAAAGAAAAAATGGAAGAAGCAGCAAAGAAAATGGGCTTAACAATTAAAGTTGAAACGCAGGGACGTGGCGGCAATGAAAATGTCTTAACAGCAATCGATATTGCTAATACAAAAGCAATTATTCTTGGGATTGATAAAAAAATCACGGGGATGGATCGTTTTAATGGCGTTTCATATTTAGAAACAAGTACAAAAGATGTTATTTACCATGGACCCAATGTTATTCAAGATGCTTTGAATGGTAAACGTTTAACAATTGGTAAAGGTGATAAAGGTGGCAACGATGAAGTTGGTGAATTAAGTTTAAAAAACTTTAAAGATGTAACAAAAAACATCTTAGGAGGAGTTTCGCGAATGTTACCATTTGTTGTTGCGGGAGGAATTATTCTAGGAATTGGTTTTTTATTAGATTCAGGCAAAACAGGAAAAGATTTTGGGGCAACTCGTGATGTTGCTGCATGATTTTCAGGATTAGGAAAAGTAATCTTTGGTGTGATGGTTCCAATTTTGGGCGCTTATGTATGTTACTCGATTGTGGGGCCACAAGGATTATTACCGGGGATGACAGCAGGATTAATTGCTAATGCTCCCGGGGTGTTATATGATGCAGAAAATAAAACGGGATGAGCAAATACATGAGGGCGATTATTCCCTGATTCAATTTCAAACTTTAACTCAGGATTTTTTGGAGCATTAATTGGCGGTTATCTTGTTGCCTTTGCTGTATATGGATGCCAAAAAGGATTCGCTCGGTTCCACCCCACACTGCGAGGAGTTCGTGATATTGTATTAATCCCTGTTCTAACAGCTTTAACGGCGGGAGTATTAATGTTTGGTTTAAATATCCCACTAGGATATTTAAACTACGGCTTAAGTTTGGGTTTAAAAGCAATTGCTGATTATAATTTAAATGCTTTAATTGGAATTATTATTGGTTTAATGATGGCTGCTGATATGGGGGGGCCAATTAATAAAGCTGCCTATGTCTTTGGAACCTTAACGATTGATGCTACACAAACAGCTTATGAAGGAATTCGCTCAACGAATGGAGGGACAGTATTTATGGCTTGTGCAATGTTAGTGGGGATGGTGCCACCATTAGCATTAGCCCTATGTACAAGAATGTTTAAAAAATATTGAACAAAAAAAGATGCTGAGCAAGGAAATACTAACTATTTCTTAGCCGCATGTTTTATTACAGAAGGGGCAATTCCATTTGCTGCCGCCGACCCAAAACGAACAATTCCATCAATTATGGCCGGAAGTGCTATTACTGGGGCGATTGTTAGTGGTTTTGGTGTAACATTAGCGGCACCACACGGCGGGGTCTTTGTCTTTCCGTTATTGCAAATTCAAGATAATGGTAAAAATTGATTTATTATTGCTAATAATGGTGCTTCAATTGGGGTGGCGGTCTTAATTTCAGTTATTGCACTAATTATTGGAAGCTTTATTGGTGCTTTGATTCTTGGATTTTGAAGAATGCATGATGTTAAAAACAATAAAATTAATTTAGCAATTTAATTTAAAAAATAAAAACCCAAATCATTGGGTTTTTATAATACTAAAATAAAAAGTGGGGGGTAGGAAAAAAATATTTATATATTAACATTAAATACCGTCCCAATTGACCAAGTTATTAAAGTCTATAATTTCCACACAGATAAGATAAACTAATGGGGCTATTAGTTAGTATGAGGTAATTGGTGGAAAAGAAATTAATGTTGAAACATTACGGCAACATTAATGATATTAAACTACAGCATTATTTTTTGGGGTGGTGATAATAGGGAAGTGTTTGAACATTATTTGATGGAACAAAAGATTAGTGCTTGTTTTCATGAAATTAATGGTAAAAACCTAACTAATATAAAAATAAAAAATTTATAAATAAAACAAGAAACAGAATTAAATAGTCTCGTTTTTTTCTGTTATTGCTGATGATTTTATGGCACTGTTAACAATTATTAAAACATAATTAACCAAAAATGATTGTTTAATTATTTCTGGTTCATTACCGCGCAATTATCCATCTGATTTATATAAAACAATTAGTACTTACTGTAATGAAAATAAAATCTTATTTGTTGTTGATGCAAAAAAGAATGTTTTATTATCAACTTTATCATATAAACAATTATTAATTAAACCAAATTTAGCAGAATTAAATGAAATATTTGAAAAAAATTAGGCAGTAAGAAAAAAGTTTGGGTTTTGGTATAAAAATTATTCTTTATTTTAAACATATTTCTAAAACAATGATAAATAAACCTTTTAAAAAGTTATCTAATTATTTTATTTATATTTTTATAAAACCTAAGTTTTTTCAAAACTATCTCAATGGTTGCTAATTTGTCGGAAAACATTTGTCGCCAAATGATTATCAAAAATAAGTGTTAATTGGTATTTACGCTGGATCAGCGGGGGTGCTGAAAAATTGTATAGTATTAAAAAAGTTTAGGTTTTATAAAAAATATAGCATCCTGCACGATTAACCGGAAAAAAACAATTCTTGTGAGATTGTTTTTTTTTTATTTTTCTATTAAAAAAATAAATTTATTTGAATTATTCATCGGATAGTATCTTTAAATTTAGAACTTTTATCATAAAAAATATTAAATTATGTTTTCCCTACACAAAATAAACGATATTTTATAAATCATTTCAATAAATGTATTATCCGATGAATAATGCAACGCTTAAAAATTGATATTTTGATGCTTAAAGATGGATATAACTAATCTGTGGCAATAAACCCTTAAAGAAAGCGTGAAAGTGATTGGATTTACTACTCTATTTATTTCTTTAATTATCAGCAAGATTAATCACTTGCGAAATGTCATAGCGTGTGTTTTTTGCTTGTTTTCATAAAAAGAGTGTTGTTATAAACCAAAAAAAACAATTTCGGACACTAAAAAACATGGGGGGTTATTAAATACTAAAATAAATTATTTAGTAAATATCAAAATATTAAAAAACAAATGAATTTTCTGTTTATTTTAAAAAATAAAAATAGGAGGAAAAATATTATGCAAGAATATAAAAGTTTGTATATTAATAAAAATTAATATAAAATAACAACGTCATTTGATTTTGTTAATTGTCAACATGTTAATTGTCATATTTCACATCATAAAAATCATTATGATTTGCAATGTTTATAATGAGAAATAATATATTTTAATTTATTTGAAGATAAATGAGATGTTATTAATTCATATATGCAACACTATAAAATTAACGATATTTTATATTTAGCACCAGACTGTTGAAAAATATTACAAATTGACAAAAAAATAAAACAAATAAATTAAAATATATTATTGCAATTTAACCTGCCGTAATTTTAAAAACTGGTATTATTATTTATAATGTTTTGCAAAAAAAATAATATTACTTTTAATTACAAAAATGAAGAAGGGGCAATAAATAATATCTATTTAGTATTAAATCAATTTAAAAATCAAACTTGTTATTATTTAAATAAAGTTATTGTAATAATTGAAGATTATCAATTTCACAAAGTTTTAAAAATAAAAAATCCATTATCTACTCCTAAATTTATTGTTGGTTTAAAATTTTTATGCAAATATCTATTTAATTTAAATTATGTTTTATAATCTCCAGTTATTAAGAAAAATTATATTTATAAAGGAAATATTAAAATATCAGAGAACGAATTAGATTATTTAAAACATTTACAATATTTTTTAGCAAAAGGAGTAGATAAAAATGGCACAAACAAAAAGTAATTTATCTAAAATAACAATCAACACTAATAAGACGAAGACAAAAAATAAAAAAGTTAATAATTTAGAATTAAATGTTATATTACACGAAAATCCAATTAAAAATAAAATTAAGGCAACTAGTTGCTGGAGATGTTGAAGTTGATGCTTGTTCGGATAAATGTCAGTGAGACGGTTTAAATTACTCAACATTATCAATTTATAAACCATCTATTTTGAATGAGTTTTTGAAATTAAAAAAAGAGGATGAGATAAAAATTAAAGGTTCAGTATTTAATCATTTAAACATAAAAACTAAACGCTATTTTTTATATTTTCGAGTTGATAGTTTTTAAATTATCCAAAAAGCGATTAGAAAAAGAACAAATACAAATATTAAAAATAGGAGGGAAAAAAAACAATGGCATTAAAAAATGTAAAATATGTTTTTATAGATGAAAATAACGAACATATTAAAATTGAAGATGTTAGTTTAGATATTAAAACTGCTGAAATTATTTTAGAAAATATTGATGAAGTTGAATAATTTAATGCAAGTAATTTAGAAAATAGTAATCATAAAATCAATGAACTACAAACAAAAAATACTGATTTAAATTCACAAATTTAACAAAAAAAAATAAATTAAAACAAATTAAAATTAATAACTTCAATAATTCTTTAACTGATAATAAATAGTTTAAAAATGTCTTATTAAGATATTATGATATTAATAATGAAATTGAAGTCATTAAAACACATTTGCAAAGTGTTTATGATGAATTAATTAAGGTGAAAACAGTTAATACTGGTGGCGTACCAAAAGTAGAAAACAAAGAAAACAATATTTTGGATACAGACAATGTATTTAATAAATATAAAGAGGGGAATAAATTATGGAACAAAACCCACAAAGAATTTTTGGTGATATTACTAAACGAGCAACAAAACAAGACCGAGAAAAATTTGAAAAATGATATTTACAAAACTTATCAACAAAAATTTAGTTGAGAAGCATTATTTGTGCGAAAAGAAGCCAAAAAGTTTGGTTTAACATATAAAAGAAATAAAAATATTAAATATAATGAAGGTTAGTGATCAGGCGATCAAGTATTTAATACTGATGATAATCTACTAAAATATTCAACAGTGTAATTTGCAAATGGAATTGTTGAATTAGATATCATTTTAACATTTGCTCGTAAATTAGACCCCGTAGAAAGTGATTTTAACCCTAATCTTTAGGCTGCCAATATTGAGCAAGCAATGAATAATGAAGTTACCTATAAAAGCAATAAAATTTTATAAATTATTAATAAAGAAACAGTTACAACTATTAAAGAACAAAAAGCGGATTATACAAATTATTTAAAAATTAATGATAAAATTATGGATAAAATATATAAAAATGGCTTTACTCCATAAGAAACAGTTGTTTTAGGCTCGGATGATTTTATTCATGTAATTCGTAATAAATTACAGTTACAAATTGGAACAAATGACAAAATAAATAGTGTAATTGCAACAAGTAGAGCAATGAAAACTGTTGAAGGAACAACATACTATATGGTTCCTAAAAAATTACCAATTATTAATAAAGATGGTTTAGAGGGAACAATCACCCTATTGCCAGATGGTGTTAATGCAATGGCCTTTAAATTTGGCAAAAAATATGACCCTCTTATTTTACGAAAAAAAGATTATACTCCATTAATAGTTGAAGCTGTGGCATTAGGTGCTGGAATGGGTAATACTTTAATTATGGAAATAGTTTTATATTTAGATGGTATAGCATTTGAACCCAAGGGAATTATTAAATATATTATTACAAAAATTGATATTAGCAAAATTAATAAAATAGATAAACGAATTATTCGCGTTACAGACACAACAAAAACAACAACAGAACAGTTAAAACCAAAATTTAAAGATGTTATTTTAAAAGCGGTAAAATCGGTAAATAGTTATTTAACTAAAAGTTATTTTGATTACTTTATTGAAAGCAAAGGTGAATAATGACCAATTAATATTACAAATGATAAAACAGTTGAAGTTAAAATTGAAGGTAAAAAAATTCCACCGGTTAAACAAATCCTATTGATGTTAAAATTAAAAATTATTAATAGTACTAAAAAATAGTACTATTTCGTTTTAAAATGCCAATCTAAACATCCAAAACAGCCCTTATTTATGATGTTAAAAAAATCCAACTAGATTGTCAATCCAACAACAAAAAAATTTTGGTTTACAATTATTATAATTTTTAGGAATTCAAGTTTTAGCCCTTGGTTTATCAGTTTTAACTGGTGGTATTGCTTCAGCTGATGGTCTTGGGGCTGGATTGTCTAATTTTGCCGCATCATTTATTTCATTTGGAGTAGAAACAGCAACCGATTTTGCCATAAATCAAATATAATGTAAATTAATATCAGAAATGACATTAAAAAGTAATGCCTTAAATTTGTTACCGGCAATTGGCAGTATTGGTAAATTAAGGCACGCTGCTTGCACAACTATAATCTTAAAATTAGCAAAAGAAAATAAATTACTTGAAAAATTAGGCATAATAACTGCTAATAATTTAGAAGATGTTGTAAGGCAAGTTCAGAATAAAAAGATTTTATCTGATAAATTAATATTTTATTTTACAAAAAATTATAATAATGAAACTTTATTATATACAGTTGGAAAATTAGCCAGACATGATTTTTATAAATGTTTTAAAGTTTATAATTTATAAACAATTAATAATTTATTAAAAATTGAAAAAAAATATTTAAAAAATAGGTCCCAAATTAGTTCAAAAAATACCACGCATAAATGAAAAAATGCTAATAAATGGTTGTCTGAATATAGATTAAATATTGATAAAATAAACAAAATTAGCACCAATGAGTGATACAACATTGTGACTAATCTTCATAAAAAATGTGTTGGTAAAAAACTACTATTAAACGCTAATTTAATGCGTGGTAGTAAAATATATAATAATAAATTATTAAATCTTTTACATCAAAAACCAATTAAATTAAATAAAGCCTTAAATTATTTAAATCCAAATTTTTATATTCAAAAATTAATTAAAAAATTATTATACCAATTGAAAAAAAATAATTGCTATTAAACAAAAAATAATTAATAAAATTAATGATAAAACTAAAAAAATATTGTCTAAATTTGAAATTAAGGATATTAAAAAGGGCCAATTATTATCTTTTGCTTATGGTCATAATGTTTTTTAGCATTTAAAATTGTTTATTTATCAGTTGCGGGCGAAGTTGCATTTAAAAATATATTATAAAAATCCTAAATATACCCCTATTGTCGTTATGACGACTTTAATCAAAACAAAACAGTTTGTTTTGGCTTCTGAAACGTTTAAATTATATATGAACAGCAAGAGATTTGTTGGTTGGGGATTTAAAAAAAATCAGTTTGTTTAATTTAGTTTATTTTGCTAAACTTGCTTATCGGCAGATAGTAAAAGATAGTTTTAAAATATATCGGACAATTGCTAAGATATTAAAAATGAAATAACAATTTAAAAATAACATTTAATAAATATAAATTGTTAAACACTCTAGAAGATAGTGCTGTTATTAGTTTATTGGGTAATGGACTATTATTTCAAACATATAAACAACTAATAACAAAAAAAGATTTAAACAAAACAATTAAAACAAAAACATTACTAAATAGTAAAAAATTTGTATTAAATAAAATATATTCCAAAAAAAGTAAATAATAAGGAGATGATTAAATGTTAAATGGGTTATGACAAAATGTTACTTTGGAAAATTATAATAATTTCATTCCAATGACAGGTAAAATTACACAATTTACAGTTCGTTATAATAAGTTCTTTAAGGGCGATGCAGAATTATGATTTAAAACATTTACCTTAAGAGCCCGAAATATGATTAATTATTATTTGAATTA
This sequence comes from Spiroplasma endosymbiont of Antitype chi, assembly GCA_964019725.1. GTDB lineage: Bacteria > Bacillota_I > Bacilli_A > Mycoplasmatales > Mycoplasmataceae > Spiroplasma. The sequence goes on from OZ026467.1 coordinate 2,288,902, forward strand.
TCAATTTTCAAAATTAAAGTTTGAAACATTTAAAGACCAATTATTAAATAAAATTTGTATTAATATGGTATTTATTACTATTGAACATTGAACATTTAACCGCATTCCAATTGAATTCTTTACTTCGGCAAATATGAGTGTTGGTGATATTAATTATTCTTCACAAAAAATGACCCGATGGCAACGTGATAAGGTCTATTGCATACCTATTCATTGACTAATTTAACAACTTTAAAGAAAAATGTTTCGTAATTTTCAAGAAAAAAGTAATGATTTAACAAAGATAGATTTAGAAGCATATTATACCCAATTATAATTTGATTATTTATTAGATAAGATCGTTATAAAAAAAATTAAAGATGAAAAACTTGCAAAAATAAAAAAATAAATTTTATAAAAATTAAAAAAATTAATTGTTATACCAGATGTATTATAATAAAGGCAAGTTGATACTAGTGATCTTGTATCAAATTCATCAAATAAATATAGAATAAAATATTATGATAGTAATAATTATATTTATAATATAATTATTCCAAACCAATAAAATATTGCTATAAATCTAAATTTTACTACTTTTAAAAATCACCCCATATATGAATTTTTTTCACCAGATATTATAATTTTAAGACCCGATGGTTGTATTGAATCAAGTGCAAAAATAATGTTTATACATATTGAAAGAAAAAAAGTAAATTAGAAAGGAGATGTTTTTGTGCAAAAAGTAACTATTAAAGATTTAATTATGTTTTTGAAAATATTTGGAATTTCATCATTGTTTTTTATTACAGGAATTATTGTTTGTTTTATAGGAGAAAAAAACATTAAGTATTTCTTGACCAGCATATGTTATTGTTTCAGAAATGCTTATCGGAGCCGTAATTGTGGTTTTGATTATTGAAACAATTAGATTTATCAAAACTAATAACGAACAAAAAAAAGATAGTATTTAAGATGTTTTTAAAAAAAAGATACAAAATAAATGGGTGATATAAATGGTATTGTTAACAGCCAAAAAGAAGTTAAAGAAAGGCTGTGATATTGATATTTATTATCTTAATTTAGCATCAACGATTACTAATCGTAAAAATGTTACTGTTCAAAAACATAATGATATTTTAGAAAAAAAGAATTTGTGAAGATAATGCTAATTTTTTAAATCCACGAGATTTAGAAATTAGCATTTATAATCAACTTACTAATCAAAAAATAGATACTAAATTAATTAATAACTTTTTAAAAATTCAAGACTTTACTAATAAAAATTGATATAACGAATATAAAATTAATAAAAATGGTAAAGGTGCATATTTTATTTTTGCTAATAATTAAAAAATTAATTTTATTACTATTGATTTTTACAATGACCAATATGACGAATTAGGTAATTTATTATCTTGTAATTTTTCTTATGACCATTATATTAAAAATGACCATAGTGTTTTTATTACTGAAAAAATAGAAATTGACTATGTAAATAAACAAGTAAAAGTTATTATAAATTTAAAAACATGATTATATAGTACTATTGCCGACTTATATATTGATGATACTAAATGAAATAACTATACAACATTACAAAAAGAAAAAATATTGCCACTTAATTTTATTCCAATTGAAATTATTCCTAATAACTATAATTTTGAAACTTCTGCTCGCTATGGTAAACAATTTGCTAGTATTTTAGATATTATTGCCAAAAAGATAATGTTAGACCCATTATTAAATAGTGGTGAATTTAAAATTAATAATAATGGCGTTACTGTTGTTGTTTACAAAAAAATTATTGAAATATTGGCATCTTTTATTGAAAATGATTTGTTATTAGTTGATAAGAGCCTCGATAGTAATTTTCGACCAGTAGACTATATCGCTGGTAATTTTAAGGGTGAACAATTAACAAAAATATATGATTGATTATTAACGAATTACTATAAAATAAATCGACATCATGTTTCTACTGTTGCTAAGGGGGGTCAATAAACCTAAGCAGAAGTTGCTGGTGTAAATATTCAAACAAACGCCACTTTAAACAGACAATTAAAAAACAACGAAAATATTATCAATATACACAATGAAGAAGGAGAACGAGAATAATGTTAAAATAATCTGAAAAAATGTTAGCAAAATTATAAGAAAATGATGAAACAATTGAATATTGAATTGATATTATTCCATTATATTTTGCTAATGAATCGCAGTACAGCGACCATGATTTAGAACAATTATTTAGTGAAGACCGCGCTATGACATTATATATTTATAAAATTAATAATCTTGCGGTTAAGATAAAGCAAAAAACCGATCTTAAATTACTCTAAAAATAGAATTAAAATAGGTTTTATTGATAAAGATGAATATATTAAAATAAATGGCCATGAAATTAGTGATTTTAATTTTAAATTACAAATACAGCAAAATACCACATTCCAAGATAATATAGTACAAGTTATGTAATGATTGATGAAAAATTTATTTTAATTAATGATATTTCAAAACAAGACAAAGAATTTTTATAATCATAAGACTTAAAAATAATATCTATCAATGATCCAATAAATGAAGACAATAAAAATGAATGTTATATCATTGAAGAATATAAACACCCTTATTCACCTGATGGTGTTGACATTATTAAATATACGAATTTAGTTAAAATAACTGACTTTAAATTAAAAAACCAAAATAGTATTCATTTAATTTTACAAAAATCATTACCATAAAAATACAGTATTTACTGGTATTGAGATTAAATACCATAAATCAATGTTATTGGAAAATATTAAATGTTGGGGAAATATTGATGGTGTTTTTTCTTATCAATCATCAAATATTGAAAATGCTAGTTTAGCGCCATTGTTATCAATGCCAATTTAAATCAACCGTAATTTGGGGGTATTTCAATATTGATTTACGGAAAGTTTTTTACCATGAAGTATTGACAAAAACTATATTCAAGGAGAATATATTTTAGGTTTATTAAATAAAAATGGTTTAGAAAAAGTTTTATTAAATTATTTAACATATCGTTATAATTATGACGGAAAATTTCAATAAACAAAATATAATGGCAAAGGAAGTGCTATTAATAAATCTGCTAAATTAAAAAAAATCGAAGGACAAAAACCAAAAGATTTTATTGATGATTTATTTTAAAACTGAAAATTAGGCAATCCAAGTGAATTAAATAAAACATATGTAAAAAAAATAAACAATTGATATACATGTTATCAAATTATACATATATTAAATACGCAATTAATAAAAGTTATAATGATGATATTAAATTGTTTTATCATTATTATTTTGAATTAATATCTAATCCGCGAGAGGAAAAAACTAGATATTGATAATTTTAACATTGTAAAGTTAAATTAAACTCATCATATTTTAATTTTAAATGGCGGTTATATTCGGCCGACACCAATAAATTTTATTAATAAGAAGTTGAAGTAACAGAAAAACAATTTAACACGGTTGATAATGAATGGATATTTTGTTGTGTGGCGTGGTGGTTGACAAAATAATATAACTGATTGAAAAATTATTAAATTTAAACATAATGAATTAAAGAATAAAACTATTGATAGTTATGATATATTTAAATTTAATTTAACTTGAGTTATATATGGATTATCTTCATGATATGATATTGGAGTAGAAAATCAGGCTGAATTTAGCGCATGGTGATTTCAAAAAAGAAATATTAAATTAGTTTATCGTTGAAATATTCATAAATATTTATCTAATTTATCTGTAGATAATAAAAATGGTGAAGTAAAAATTAAATAACAATATAAAATATCATTTTAATTAATTAAAATGATATTTTATATTTCTAATGTAATTAATGACATTTTTTTTCGTTATTTTTATTAAATAATTTTAAATTATTAATATTAATTTTTTCTTTTTTTGTAAAAATTGTAATATTATAATTTCCATAACCTCATATTACAGATAATTAGATTTTATTTAAAGTGAATAGTTTTTTTCGTTATAAGTTATTTTAATATTATCTTCAACCAAATTTTTTATTAATACTTGTTCAATTTGCTTTAGAATAAAGTAAATTATATAATTGCGAAAAATAGTTTAAATATTTTTTTATTGTTTTTATTAGGACCTAATTAAATTAGTTAAATATTTACCATATTCTCCATCTGACAATTTAATTTCTGCAGTAATAATAGGAGTAATATTATTTTTTTATAATTCATTTTTTATTGATAATCAATTAAAATAATTTACTTCTAATTGATAAATGAGGTTTTCTAAAATATCTTTGTTTTTAACAATTACTTTAATTTCATCATCATTGTTTATATTATTTCGTTGTTTTAAATTTCAATCTGTAATTTTACATTTTTAGTTGATATAAATGGTGTATTAGGCTCGCTGTTATCGTTTCAACGATAAAAAAAATACCTGATTTAATATTTCATTTTTGAAATTACCATGCACTAAATCCAGCCTGATTTTCTACTCCAATATCATATCATGAAGATAATCCATATATAACTCAAGTTAAATTAAATTTAAATATATCATAACTATCAATAGTTTTATTCTTTATTTCATTATGTTTAAATATAATAATTCTTCAATCAGTTATATTATTTTGTCAACCACCACGCCACACAACAAAATATCATTCATTATCAACCGTGTTAAATTGTTTTTCTTGTGATACCCATTCATTATAAAATATTTCCATTTATATTTATATTATTTTTTTTCTTTTTCTTTTTTTTAATTCATCTTTGCTATACTTTGGTTTATTACAAGCAACTAAACTTGTTGTACTTGTTCCAATTAAAGTGATTTTTCCCAAAAGACTTAATATCTTTTTCATTATTATAAATTAATTTAGCTAAAATTTTTTTACAATCACAATTATATATATAAGGTCTATTTAAGATTTCGAAAGGAAATTATTTAATTTATTTATAGAGAAATGGTAAATCTGGGCTTGCTGTGATATTTTCATAATTTTTGCGAAAAATTACTTAAAATTTAAAAAAACTTTTGCCGCGCTTTTCAAAATAATTGGGAAAAATTCTAAGCGTTAAGCGAAGAATTTTATAAAGATTCACAAATTTGTTTGAAATAACATCAAAATTTTTTTTAACTTGTAAGTCGTTTTATCAAAAAATTTCAGAAAATCAACCGCTCGCTCAAAAGCCTATTGTTAAAACAATATACATTTTAGACCACTAATTTTGGTATTTAAAATAGAACGGGGATTAAAAATATATGGCAACAAGTATTAATAATGAAAATGAATTATATTCATTAAGAATAAAAATAAAAAAATGATATTTACAAAAAGAGCATTCACAACAAACAAACTATATTTATCAAAATGTCATTAAATAATTTAATTTATGTCAAAAATACTATTTATATAAAAACTCATTAAATAATTTAATTAAATTATTTTATAAATCAAAACAAACTTTTTATAATTGAGCTAAAAAGATTCAATTTTGTCTTAAATAAAAATTAAATTTTATTTTTTAGCTAAAAAATCAACTAGATAAATTAATATTAATAAACATTATTCAAAAACTTACAAGATTGCTGTTGCAAAAATAATGAAAAAATATCAACAAAAATATGGAGCCGGTATTTGTTATTTTTATAATTTAACACTAGATGGGTTTTTCAAATATAAAAAGAAAGTAATTAAACATAACATTAAAAATTTAATTAAATGGAATAAATAATTTAATAATTTTTATCCTAAAAACAATAAAATTAAGACTTATAAATATTATGAAATGTCTAAATTAGGACATTTAAAACATGATATTAAAATTATGACAACAAATATGACTGGTTTTAAACGTAATTTATATTTGTATGATTTTATTGATGAAAAATCACGCTTTGGTGTTGCTTATTTATCTGAAAATAAATCACAATCATAAGCAATTGGTGTTTTTAATCAGGCTTACGATGATTTTTTAAATAATAAAATTAGAATAAAAAATAATTAGAACCTATAATGATCCTGAATATGTTTATAGTTATAATCCAGAGTATAAATATCATAAAAGTGAGTTTACAAAAGTATTACATCAAAAAGGTGTTATTCATCAAACAACACCGATTTGTTCTCCTAGATCAAACAGGAAAATTGAAAGATTTCATCAAAACTGAAATAAATTTTTTGAATATCTTCCTCGTTATCCTAAAAATATTAATTAATTACAAAAATTAATTACTATCTTTTTATATTATTAAAACAATATTAGACGACATAAAAGCATAAATTTTTTAACACCGTCGGAAGCTGTGTTAAAATTTTTAAAATACTAACTGGTCTAAAATGTATATGGTACCTAACAAAACATTTAAACTCTTAAATTTTTATATCTTTTATCTAGTTATTTATCAGTTAATATTTTTTTTCTTTGGCGTTTATCATTTCATCTGTTAATGCCGATATCATAACGTTCCCTTTTACAACTTTACCCATAATTTTATTACCATTAGCATAACCAACAAAAGTAATGCGAACACCACTAGGAAAAACAATTTCACCACCTTCTTTAACATTTTTAGGTCAAAAAAATGCTATTTTCATTGTCGGGCCCCATATCAATCCCATATTTATCATATAGATAGTTGCATACATTAATTGTATCTCCAAATGTATTTATCTTCGTGGGTGTTGGCGTATCTTCGTAAAATATTAGACGAAGCATAAGTAAAATTACAAACAAAAAATAATTTTTTTGCTAAATGATTTCATGTTTTATTAGTACTGCTCCCTGCCGAAACAAGCTTAAAAAAACTTGGAGAAGTAAAATATCAAGCATAACCAATCGCCAACAGAGTCTTTAAATATTTATCAATCAAAACCAAAATTATAGTCACTAAAATTTAAATCATATTTTTTATTTAAATGTTCATAACTAGTAATTAGTTTTTTGTTATTAATTTTACTAAATTATTGCATATTTATTGACTTCTTTATTTTATATATAAAATATTATAAGAAAAAATAAAAATAATTTGTATAAAAATGAGAAAATTTAAACATTTAATATTTGATGAATGAGATTTATCTAAGGAAATTATTATTATCTGATACTTGTAAAAAGAAAAATGGAACAATTAATTTATCTGAAATATCATAACAAACAGGTCGTTAAGTTAATAATGTTAAAAGAGAAATTAAGCGATTTAAAAATATACAAGATTATAATCCATATCAAGCACAAAAAGATTATAAACAAAAACGGAAAAAATGTATTAAAAAACTACCTAAATTTGCAAAAGAACAGTTATATTTTATTAAAATAAGAGTTAATAAATAACACGATACACCCAAACAATTAATTTATCGTTATTTCTTGGAGTTTGGTGTTAAATTTCCTGCTTGTGTTAAAACATTGTATAAATGAATTCGATTGGGTGAATTTGGATTAAAAAAAGAAAATTTAACCCATTGTGGTAAAAAATATAAAACAAAAGGAAAACCCGATAATCGTGTTAAATTAACTAAATTTAAATCAATTTGAGATATTAAAAATGAAGTTTCTAATGTTGGATGATTTGAAATTGATACTTTTGCAAGAAAAGACCATCAATCTAGTAATTTATTTTTAGTAGAACAATCAAGTAAAAATTATTTTGTAATGAGATTAAAAAATAATAATGATAATTAAGTTTTAGAAAAATTTAAAGATATTGTTAAAAATAATAATTTAATTGGGAAAATTAAAGGAATAATATCTGATAGATTAAAATAATTTATTAAATGAAAAGAAATGGAAATATTTGCTGAAACACAATTTTATTTTTGTGATCCCGGTAAACCACAAAAAAATCATTAATTGAGCATATGAACGGTGAATTTATATATTGACTTTCTAAGGAAATTGATTTTAATAATGTTAGTTAAAAAATGATAGATTGAGTAGTTAATGTTATAAATGATAAACTTCAACTGCACTTTAATTGAATAAGTGCAAAAAAAAATTTTTTTACAAAATATTAAATAAATTTATTAGTTAAAATTTAATAAATTATTTTTAGTTTGCTTAAATATGAATAAAATAAGATAGAATTACAAAAATTTAATTTTTTCTGAAAAATTTGTTGCAATTTATTAAAAATATTTTTTTAACTTAAAAAGATATAAATTTGTCTTTTATATATATACAACGCCTTATATTAGCAGTTATTTATATTTTATTAACATCATTATTTAATGTTACAAATTATTTTATATTAGCAGTTAGTGTTTTAAAAATTTATTACAATGCTTATTTTAATTTATTTACGGATTAACGATTCAAAGTATTGACTATTATATCAAAAATTACTTTTTATTATCTTAGTTATTTTAGCATTAAGTTTTTGTTTGATTACTTTTATTGGTTAAATCTTAGCGATTGTATTATTATGCACAAAATACCCATAATATGTGAGAATTATGAAATAATTTACTTTTATTAGGCGGCATGTTAAGTGGTTGCCAACTTTATTATATTAAAAAATGATGTGCTCAGAAATTAAAGCCTAAAAAGCAAAAAGACAATATTAATATTAATAGCAAAGAAAATGTATAATCTTTTACAAAATAATCTCTTTAAAAAAATTTAATGATATAATATTGTTGTTCATATGACAATATAATAAATCTTCCTTTTTTTATTTTTAAAATTTAAAGTATGATTTTAGATATTCATTTGAATAAGAAAGGGGGGCAGCAAAAATGTATAATAATAAACCACAACATAGATTTAATAAAAAAAATGAACAATTTATTAACGATGAAAAGTTTTTATTAGCATCAAAAGAACCGCAATTAAAAACAGTTACTAGTAAAGATGGGCAAATAAGAGATTTATGTGAATTTTGAGTTTTAGATAATGGTGAAGAAGTGCAATGTGTAGTGTGAAATGATTTAGCGCAAAAATTAAATGCTGAATTTAATCTTGAAAGTTTTACAGCAATTACTATTACTTATAAAAAGAATTTTAATGATTTTACTGGTAAAACTCGTTATAGTGTTCGTGATTTTGCTTTTACTAATTAATTCATTTTTTGATTTTAAAGTAAAACAGAAAAAACCCTTTTAAAAGGGTTTTTTATTTGGCGTTATTAATAAAAGTCTTGTTATTAAAGGAATTTAAATTATGTTTTATTTAGTTAATAAGACTTTTTTAGGGAAAAATGTTATAATAATATCAATTAAAAACAAAAGAATGATATAAAATTTATGGATAAAAAATATTTAATTAAAATATTATCAAAAAAGTAGGTAGTAATAAAAAAGTTTAGTTTTTTGTATAAAAATTATTCTTTATTTTAAATATATTTCTAAAACACTGATAAATCAACCTTTTAAAAAGTTATATAATTATTTTATTTATATTTTTTATATTATATAAATTCAATCAGCAAATTCTGTCTATTTTTAATATTAAAAAAACATTATTTAAAATAAATTCAACTATTTTTTAAAAAAAAAAAATAAAATATTTATAATTTTAGTCTATTTTAAGCATATTTAAGCACACTAAAAAATAATTTATTAATTTTACTTCAAATATAAACTTATTTAAAATTCTATAAAAATAATTCTTTAGATGTTTTTTTAATTTAAACAGGGCCTTAATTTTTTATTTATAACATCAACTACTCGATATATTTTTTGTTGAGTAATAAGATTGAAATCTGTTCCCTTCAGGTATCGTTTTTTAAATTTACGGTTTATTATTTAAATTAATGGTTTTTGTTTTGTTGAACCAGGGTCGCAATAATAAACATTAGATCAAGCAATCTTTTCTATTTCTTCAAATTTGGTCGCATGTAAAAAATAAGGGTTTTTGTTTTTAAATGTTATTTAGTTTAATATAAATTAAGGATATTTTTTTTATTGTTTTTATAAAACCCTTATTTTTTACATGCGACCTCAAATTTACTAAATTATTTTCCTCTATCTTTTTATTATTACTTTAATTTTTCAAAATAAATCATTGGATGGGTTGAAATAAATTGGACAAAAATAATATAGAGTAAATATTTATAATTAAATTAAAATGGAGTTGTAATTATGGCAAAGAATCATTATACCAATAAATTTAATCAACAAATTGTCAGTCTTTACAAAATGGGGTCAAACTCCCAAACAATTAGCCAATGATTATCAAATTGGTAAATATACAGTTTGGAAATGAGCTTACCAATTTAGTAACTCGGGATCATTTAAATCTAAAGACAATAGAGCACCAGAAGAAAACTAATTAATTCAATTACTTAAAAAAGTTAAAGAATTAGAAATGGGAAATGACATTTTAAAGCAAGAAACAATGATAATTGGCAAAAAATAGCAATAATTAAAAATAACAAAGAAAAATATCCAATTATTAATTTATTTAAAACATTGAAATTTACTAAATCAACATATTACTATCAATTAAAATAATGATAGCTCAGTAAAATATTATATTATCTAGCGTAAAGATTAGTAAAATAATAACAAAATATAACTTAATTTCAAATTATACAAAAATCAAAAAAAAAAAAATTCAAATACAAGAAATGTTACATATAAATATAATAATTTATTAAATCAATAATTTAATAATTATAAAATACATGAAGTTGTTGTCGGTTATTTAACATATATTTTTATTAATAAAAAATGATATTATGTTTTTTTCTAATTGATTTATTTAATAGTAAAATTATTATTTATGATGTTATTTTACACAAAGATGCAAAATTATTTAAAAATACCTTTAATAAACTTAACTTTACATTAAATGATATTAAAATATTTCACACTGATCAAGGTAGTTAATTTAACAACAATCTTATTTATAACTTTTTAACTAAAAAAACATTCAAAAGTATTGCAGCAAACCAGGATGTCATTATGATAATGCTGTTGCGTAATCAAAATACAAAATTTTTAAAATTGAATTTATTAAAGATAATAAATTTAAAAACGTTGAGCATTTTAAATTAGAATTATTTGATTACATTAATTGGTAAAATAATATTCGAATTCATAGCAAAATAAATTATTTAACACCAGTGCAATACAGGAATTATTATTCTACATAAAATTATTCCAAAAAAACCTTGCCATTTAAGTTTGATATTTATCAGTTAAAATGGAAATTGGTTATCAAACAACATTAGATTATTTACTGAAGATAATGATTTAATTTGTTATAATAAAAAAGAGGGGGGTCTGGCGAGGTAATGAAAGATGATTTTGTGATTTACAATGAAAAAAAGTTTGATATTAAACCATATCAAGATGATTTTAATGCAATTTTAAAAAAAATTAAAAATTTGTTAGCAATAACTGAGCCATTAGAATTATCATTAATTATTTTTGATGCAAAAGAACAATTAGAACTTAATAGAAAATATCGTAAAAAAGATTATGTTGCTGATGTTATTGCCTTTGCTTTAGAAGAAGAAAATAAGATTGATTTATTTCAATTAACCGGACTACGCAGTTTAGGAGATATTTTTATTTGCTATGAAAAAGCCCTTGCTCAAGCTGCTGAATATAACCATTCTCTTCGTCGTGAATTTGCTTTTTTATTTACTCATGGTATGTTACATATTTTAGGTTATGATCATAAAACTTCGACTGATGAAGAAAAAATGTTTAATTTACAACGAAAAGTATTAAATGATTTACAAATTAACCGAATTCCAATAAAATAAAAACAGAAAAAAGAAAGAGATATATAATGGCAAAATAGTCAACAGTCAAAAAAATATTTTGTAAATTACGGAATAAATTTTCAAATGCTTTTCGCGGATTTTATACAGCAATTAAAAAATAATAAAGTTTAATTATTCATTTTATTGTTTCATTGGTTGTTGGTATAATAATTTGATTGCAAAAAAATGGTTCCCAACCAGTTTGGATGTGTTCAATGGGCGATTTTATTATTAACCATCGGGGGTGGGGAATTGTCATTGGTTTTGAGTTAATTAATACAATGGTTGAAACTTTTGTTGATTTATTATCATTTGAATATAATATTAAAGCAAAAAAAAAAAAAAAAAATTAAAGATATTTGTGCCGCGGCAACATTAATTAATTCTATTTTGGCAATTGCAATTGAATTATTAATAATGTTACCGCCGTTGGTGAATGTTATTAAATTATATTTACACATTAGTTAAAAGGGGAGTTAATGAAATGTCAAATTATTTTGAAAAGTTAAAATTATTAAGTAAAAAAGCTTATGCACCATATTCAAATTTTCGTGTTAGTGCAATTTGTTTGTTAAAAGATTGTACAGAAGTTATCGGTGTTAATGTTGAAAATGCAGCATATGCCGCTACTATTTGCGCAGAACGGACGGCTTTAGCTCAGGTTTATGCGTTGGGTTATCGTAAAACAGATATTATAAAATTTTACTTATATACCGACAGTAAACAAATGGGTTCTCCTTGCGGAATATGCCGTCAATTTTTATGAGAATTAGTTGATTATCAAATTCCAATTGAAATTTATAATCAAAAAGGCGAATCATATATTTTAACAATTAAAGATTTACTACCATATGGCTTTACGAAGGATGATTTACAGTAGGTTGGTCAAAAAACATAAAGATGGGGAAGATTTTAAACAATATTTCGTTACTGACCATAGTTATCGTCTTGTTTCTGATGATCAATTACAAGAATATATGCATAATAATGCTATTTATATTAAAATCTTTTATTCTTTTCATGACAAACGGTTTTTATTAACTCATCATACTTGATGGAAAAAAATAATAATGATTTAGAAGCATATTGTAAAAAGTATATTATGGATTTAACCAAGCGTTTGCATCTTGAAACAATAGCATTAACTTACGATTAATTAGCACAAAATGAGATATTCAGGAATATGATATTACTGGTTATAAAGACGTGATGTTAAAAGAGTAATCAGTAAATTTAAAAAAATATTTGGTATTAAAATAACACGAATTAGAACTAATAACGGTTCTGAATTTATTAATAGTTATAGAAATAGTCAAAAAGTACCGTTAAATAAACTACTTTTAATCAATTTTTAAAAGATAAAAATATTTTACATCAAACAACACGCGCTTGTTATCCACAATCAAACGATAAAATTTAAATATTTCATCAAAATTATACTAAGTTATTTGTATTCGATGAAAAAATATTGGATGCAGTTGGATTACAAAATAAAATAAATGAATACTATTATTTTTATAATTTAGAAAGAGTGCACAAATATTTGAATTTTCAGATACCATTTGAATTTTTAATTAATTTAATTAAATAATTTTAAATTTATAAAGTTTTATTTAAAATATTTTTTAGTTTGTCAATTTTAAAATTTTTATTTATATATGTATAATTTTAAATGATTTTTTTATATTTTAAATTATATATTTTATTATTTTTTCTTGTTTTATTGTAATATGAGAAATGTGTGTGGTATATTAAATTAATTGAAAAAAAACAACTTTTTTTGTTCACGATAATAATTAAAAATTGTTAATATTAAACAAGTGATAGTTATAATATTAAATTGAACAGAATAAAAATTTAATAAGATGCCATAATTTTGCAAAATAGTAAGCTTTGTTTCTTTTACATATCAAAAATATTTAAAAATATCCATGTAAAATCAATAAGTTAAGAACCCAAAAGATAAACTGGTAATTATTACTTTATAATATCAGAGATAATATTTGTATCAAATAAGATAATTTTAACTTTTCATAATACTGTATATTTTACATAATATCACATAAAAATTTTTTTTAATGACATCTAATTATTTTTTAAGTTATTTTTAAAAATAATTTTGTTTATTAATAAAATTATTTCTTTTTATAAAATGCTTTGTTATAATGCTATTAAGTTAGAAAAAGGTGAGATAGTGGCAAATAAAATTAAAGTTGAAAGAATGCAATCTTTGATTGCCCGTGATTTAACAATTATTATGCAACGAGAAATTCGTGATGAAATTTTAAATACTATATCAATTCATGCTGTCAAATTATCAAATGATTTGAGTCATGCAAAAATTTATTATTCATCATTATTAAATAAATCAGAGGCAGAACTTCACAATATTGTTCAGAATTATAAAAATGAAATTCGAAGTAAATTATCGCATAAATTAGAAATTTATCGTTGTCCGGATTTAGAATTTGTTTTTGATCATTCATTAGATAATGCAAATAATATTGAAGAAATATTGCAAAATTTAAAATAATAAATCTTATCAAAGTACACATAATGTTTCTTTTAACTAAAATATTGGTGATGTAAAAGTGATAGTATAAGAACGCACCACAAAAATTAATTAAAGTAAAAAAGGCTTTAATAAAATTTTAAAGGGGGTGCATTTTTATATGGCAAGAAAGGGTCAAAAATATAACAAATATACATCAGAATTTATAACAAAAATCATTGAGGAAATTAAACAATCATAAAAAACCTAAAATATTTTTTGGTAAAAGATATTTAAAATATTATAAAACAAGGTATGAATTATTAAAAAAGCTCCATGACTTTTACAATTAAGCAAACTAAGAATCACCTATTTTATTAAATAAAATTATCATTAATATTAAATAAAATTATTATTAGAATCAAAGGGATTAAAACATATTTAATGAGATAAATATAAAAATTATGACAGTATCAAAAAAATAAAAAAAGCAATAAATGATATTGTAAAAGTCTATGAATAAAATTTAAAACAATTTTGATATCGAAGAATTAATAAATACTTAAAGGAAGATTATGATATAAAATATAATTCAAAAAAAATTTTTAAGGATTATGCATAATAATCAAATAAAATCTGAATATGTAAAAAAATGATATGCAAAATGAAATATAAACATAATAAAGAAAAAAGTTTATTCCAATATCCTAATTTAATTAATCTTAAATTAAATGATATAAAAACAATGTTTTCAGTGCTATATGCTGATGTACCATATTTAATTTGAAAATAAAAAAATATTATCCATCAACAATTGTTGATGGATATACTAAAGAAATAGTTGATGTAAAGTGATCTAAATATAATGACAATAAATTAGTAATAGATAATTTAAATGATGCAATTAATAAAATAAAATTAATAAAACAAGATCTGAATGGAATAATAATTAATTCATAACACGGATATCAATACACATCCTCTATTTATCTCAATAAATGTGTATCTAACGGTTATTATAATTTCAATGGGGAAAAAATACCGCTGTGCGGATAATATTGTTATAGAAAGTTTTCATTTATTACTTAATAAATCTACAATCCATAATAAAATATATAATTCACAAGAAAAATATATAAAAGATGTTATAAAATAAAATACATGATATTCAAATCGTAAAGAAAAATATAATTAAAAAAATAGTAAATACTTTTTATTAGTACTTACTAAATTGGGCGCACTTTTTATTACAAAATATTAGATTTTATAAAAAATATAAATAAAATAATTAGATAACTTTTTAAAAGGTTCATTTATCAGTGTTTTAGAAATATATTTAAAATAGGTCGCATGTAAAAAATAAGGGTTTTATAAAAACAATAAAAAAATATCCTTAATTTATATTAAACTAAATAACATTTAAAAACAAAAACCCTTATTTTTTACATGCGACCTTAAAATAAAGAATAATTTTTATACCAAAACCTAAACTTTTTTTTACCTCAATAAAATTTAAAAGAAACATTTTTATATTTCTTGATTTAATTGATAAAGATATAAGATGTTTTCTAATAATGCGGCAATTGTCATTGGCCCAACTCCGCCGGGAACAGGGGTAATCATTTTTACTTTTGATAAAACATTATTAAAGTCAACATCGCCACATAAGTTATTATTTTCATCACGATTAATTCCAACATCAACCACAATAGAATTTTCTTTAATCATCTCTGTTGTAAAAAATTTAGCTTTTCCCACAGCAGAAATTAAAATATCAGCCTGTTTTGTAAAAACAGATAAATTTTTTGTTTGCGAATTGCAAACTGTTACAGTTGCTGAGGAATTTATTAAAATATTAGCAAGGGGTTTGCCAACAATGTTACTGCGGCCAATAATTACAACATGCTGTTCCGCTAATTGAATTTGATAGTGTTTTAAAAGAGTGATAATTCCTTTTGGAGTCCCTGGCAATAAGTTATAATGTCCAAGCATTAAATTGCCCAATATTTCTGGAGTAAACCCGTCAACATCTTTTTTAGTTATTATTGTGTTAATAATTTTTTCACTATTAATATGCTTCGGCAATGGAAGTTGAATAAGAATTGCATCAATATTAAAATTATTATTTAAGTCATTAATAATTTTTATTAAAGACGATTCGACAATACTATCTGGATAATTTAATACATTACAAGTAATACCAACTTTTTCACAAGCAATTTTTTTATTTTTAATATAAGTAGTACTGGCTTTATTATTACCGATTTGAATAATTATTAAAGCAGGTACACGTTGCTTTTTTGCCTTAATTTTTAAAATTTGTTTAGTTATTTTTACTTTGATTAATTCACTAACCATTTTACCATCAATTATTTTTGTTTTATCCATTAAATTTTCGCTCTTTTCTATGCTAAAATGCCTGTATATAAATTATTGTATCTGAAAAAGTTAAATAATTAAATACAAAATATTAGCATTTTTAAAATAGCATAGTGTTTAAAAATTATTGACACTCCATAAAAATAGGATATTATTAATTAAAAGGATTAAAATAAAATGGAAAAAATTATCAAAATTGGAACAAAAATTAATTTAAAAGATGACGAATTAATTAAATATGGTGATTATATGGCAAAAGTAAAAGCCTTTAATTTTATTAATTTACCTAAAAAAGCAAAGTTTATTTTAGTGACGGCAATTAATCCGACCAAAGCAGGAGAAGGAAAAACAACTTGTTCAATTGGTATTGCTGATATGTTGAATCATTTAGGATATCAAACAACTTTAGCATTACGAGAACCATCGTTAGGACCAGTATTTGGATTAAAAGGTTCAGCAACGGGTGGTGGCGAATGCATTATGGAACCAGAAAATGAAATTAATTTACATTATACTGGTGATTTTCATGCAATTACAACAGCAAATAATATGGTCAGTGCTATGATTGATAACATTATTTATTGAGGAAATCCGCTGCAAATTGATCCTAAACAAATTGTTTGACAACGTTGTTTGGATGTTAATGATCGTGCTTTACGAAATATTGAAATAAAAATTAATGATAAATTACATCGTTCAGAACATTTCCAAATTACTGCTGCTAGCGAAATTATGGCAATTTTAAGTTTAAGTAAAGGTTTTGGTGATTTACGTCGCCGTTTAGACCAAGCAATAATTGCTTATAATTTTAATAATGAACCAGTTTGTCTACACGAGTTAAAAATTACCGGTTCATTATTAGCCTTATTAAAAAATGCTTTATTACCAAATTTAGCACAAACAAAATATGGTACACCATCATTAATACATTGTGGGCCATTTGCAAATATCTCCCATGGAACAAATTCTTTAATTGCAACAAATTTAGCATTAAAATTAAGTGATTATGTTGTTGGTGAAGTTGGATTCGGGAGTGAATTAGGGTTTGAAAAATTTAATGATATTATTAATTTAAACGAGGAATATACACCAGATTGTACCGTGTTAGTAACAACAATTAGAGCATTAAAGTTACATGGTGGTGCTGCTGAAACAACATTAGCAACAGCTGATATTGGTAGCTTAAACAAAGGATTAGAGCATTTACAACATCATATTAAAATTATTCAAAATTACCATTTAAATTTTGTTGTTTGTTTAAATCAATTCGCAACTGACACTCCCAAAGAAATTGATGTCTTGACTGGTTGGTTAAAAGAACAAAAAATTCCATTTGGAATTAATAATACATATCATTTAGGAATTAAAGATAATCCAACTTTGGTTAAAAATATTCTTAAAGAAATTGAAAAACCACAACAATATCAATTATTATTTAATCCCTCAACAACGTTGATTACTGAAAAAATTAAAATAATTTGTAAAAAAATTTATCAAACAACAAAAATTTTTTTTAGTCCATTGGCGCAAACAAAGATTGATTTTTATCAACAAAATACAAAATATCAACATTGACCAGTTTGTATGGCTAAAAATCATCAAACAATTTTTGGCAATAAAAATAATTACGATGATCAAATTATTATTCGTGACTTAAAAATTAATTCAGGGGCGGAATATTTTATTGCTTATTTAGCAGATATTATTACGATGCCGGGTTTAAATAAAGTTCCCAATGCTATTAGCATTGATGTTATGAATGATAAGATTATAAATATTAAATAATTTTTGTTACAATATTTTTAATTATAAAATAGGGGCGAAATTAATGCAAAAAAGCAAATTTTTTAGAATTAAATAGTATTGTTAGTAAAAAACTTAATTTAACAACTGATATTCGAAAAAAAATGCAATAAATTTTTATAATTTATAAAAATATTTTTCAAAAATTATGTTATCAAACAATTGCTTTTGCTGAATATGGTTTTAAAAAATTAACAAAATATAGCAAGTTATAGTTATGATTGACCATTATTAAGTATCACCCTAAAAATAAAAAAGACTTACGTGAAAAAATGTTTCAAGTTGTTTTAAATGAAATGCGCAAAAAATATTGGCAAAGGCACAGTTATCAAGGATAGTCAAAATGATGGTTATTTAGAATATCAAGTTAACGATGAAATTAATTTTATTATAAGAATTATTCCTTTTTGTTATAAAAAAAATCAGAAGGAGAATTAACATATATTTTTTGACGAAATGGAATTAAAAAAAATGATAATGTTATTTAAGTTATCCGAGGTTTTAATAAAGCTAATAAAATTTCTAATAATTTATTACGAACATTAATAAAAATGATTAAGTATGTTTTGAAAGATGGTTTTCCATATTATTATATTTTATATACCTTAACTTTAAGATGATTTTATGAATATTTTACAAAAAGATATGATAATTATTTACAAAAAATTAATATGAGTAAGAGTATTTAAAAACAAGATTTAATGAGGTATCGTAACATTAATTTTCAAAAAAAATTTATTTTTAAATAATATTAATGGTGAAAAATTAATTTTTTATATTTTAGAACGTTTTTGAAGAAAAGAAATATATTATTTTTGTGAATTTAAATTTATTGAAGAATAAATTTTTGAATCAATTTAACGCTATAGTTGATATACAAATAATTGTTTTTTAACAAAATATGATTATTGTGTGGATTTTAAAATTTATAATATTAAAGAATTTAATAATTTAAATTATATTCAATCGGAGTTTAAAAATACTAATTTTTCGCTAATTCATGATTACGACAGTAATCATGAATTAGAAATTTATGTTACACCACTTAAAATTTCGGGGGGGTAGTTGTTTTTAATGATTACACAATTAATTTTAAAAAAGCAACAGGTCTATTTAAAAAACTTGATCCGGAAAAAAGAAAAGATGTGATAAGCGTTAATCAACGAGAGATTATGGAGGAACTAAATTTAATTGCACATAAATGATTAAAAACTTATCGTAAAAAGTTAACATATATTAAGGTTTATTTTGAAAAAAAATATCCAATTATTTCATCATCAAATTATTATATGCAATTGCAAACTATTATGACTTATGTTGATAATTCAAAAAATGATGATTATGTTATTGGTGATAATAATTAAAGGATAAAAATTATGGATTATAACTTTTCCTAGTTAAGTTTTTAATTAAAAATAATATATATAAGATATAATATTATTATTAGAAAAGTAATTTATGAAAAATATTCATAATGATTTAAAAAATATTTATTATGTGGGGCAAAAAAGTTTAAACTTTAGAAGGGAATAAATGTGGATAATTTTATGATAATGTTATTAGTGGATTATCATTGATTGTAAATAATGAATAATAAAAAATTGGTAGTAATAAAAAAGTTTTAGTTTTGGTATAAAAATTATTCTTTATTTTAAATATATTTCTAAAAAACTTATAAATCAACTTTTTAAAAAGTTATCTAATTATTTTATTTATATTTTTTATAAAAATTAAGCTTTTTTCTTACTAACAAAAAAATATATCACATAATAATTCTGTCTTAGCATTAGAAATAAAAATTTTATTATATTATGAAAAGTTCAAAATATAATTCAACAAAAAAGATTAAATTTTATAGCATTACAAAATTTGATTTTTTATAAAAATGATAAATAAAAAAAATTAAATAAATTAAACAATTTTGCTAAAAAGTCTAATTATTAATCATTTTTTTGTATTACTTAATTAATAAGCGAATTGAATTTTGTTTTTTATACCTACAAACCCCAACCTTTTTCTTACTGCCTGAAATTTTAAAACGAATAATTATTGAACAAACAAAAGCATTAAAATATAAGGCAACCGAGTTAATTAAATAATATGCACAGGTTTATCAAAAAAATTTATCAAAAACCATTATATTTACAATATGCCTATATCTCAATCTTAAAAAGGGCAGTAGTAATAAAAAAATATGTTTTGGTATAAAAATTATTCTTTATTTTAAATATATTTCTAAAAAACTTATAAATCAACTTTTTAAAAAGTTATCTAATTATTTTATTTATATTTTTTATAAAAATTAAGCCTTGTTAATGATATCAAAAAGATAAAATATTTTACCCAAGAACGTTATGGTGAACGATTAAATATTATTTGTAACTTTTATTGTCGTTATTTAGAACAAAAAACAGTGACAATAATTATTAGGATGAATTATTGCCGAATCACAACGAAGAATGCGGGCTGTTTTTTCGTAAATAAAACAACAAGGTAATAATTAAAAATCGATATATTTATGTTAATATATCGATTTTTAATTATATAATTATAACAATGAGTAAATTGTTAAAATGGCAAAAATTATTTTAGTTATTACAGGAAGTATTGCTGCTCACAAGGGGATTCTTTTATATGAAGCATTGAAAAAAGAGCATGATGTTAAATTGCTTTTAACACAAGATTCTTTAAAATTTTTAAAAGATTGACCAGCAACAGCAAAAACAGAAATTTTTATGAAACAATATTATGATAAAAAAGACTTATCAGAACATATTACAATTGCTGAGCAAGCCGATTTATTTGTTGTTTACCCAGCAACACAAAACTTTATTGCTCAGATTGCTCATGGTTTTGCAAATACGTTAGCTAGTTTAGTATATAGTGCTGCGCAAAGTTATAAAATGATTTTTCCCGCAATGAATAGTAATATGTATTTATCACCAGCTAATTTACGAAATTTAGAGCAATTAATAGCAGATGGTAATCAAATTTATGAGCCTCGTTTGGGGATGCTTGCTTGTAATATGGTCGGGATTGGTCGCGCATGAGAATGAGAAGATGTTTTAAAGGAAATAAAGCAATTTTTGGTTTGAAAAAACTTGTGAAAAGATAAAAAAGTTATGCTTAATTTTGGGCGAACAAAAACATATTTAGATGATATTCGTTATTTGACAAATAATTCGAGCGGAAAAATGGGAGATTCATTGCATACTTTATTAACATGAACAAACTGTTCATTAACAACAATTGTTGGTGAGTGTGATTTTCCAATTTATTATGAGCACGTTAAAGCAAACACAAACGACGAAATGTTAACGGCAATGTTAAAAATGTATAAAGAACAAGACATTATTATTGCTTGCGCCGCTTTAAATGATTATCAAGTTGCCGCTCCTATTAAAGGAAAAATTAGCAAGCGCAAAAATACTCAACTTTCTGTATCATTACTTCCTAATGTTGATGTCTTATCTGAATTAGGTAATTTAAAACAGCACCAAATTTTAGTTGGTTTTAGTGCTCAAAATAATTTTGATTTAGATTATGCTCGCCAAAAGTTAATTGACAAAAATTTAGATTTAATTATTATTAATCAAATTAATGCTATGGGTAACGATCAAAATGAAATAATTTTATTAACAAAAAAGGGACACCAACAAATTCCTACTCAAAACAAAATTATTATTGCAAAAGAAATTTTAGCAGCAATTAGTGAATTAATAAAGGAGAGAACACAGTAATGAAATTATTAGTTGATATTGGCAATACAGCGATTAAATTTGCAATTCTTAATTCTCAAAAAAATATTATTGTTTTTTTAACAATGTCTAGTCGAGAATTATTTGCTGAAAAAAATTTTCGGCAAATAATAATAACTGGTTTAAGTACAATAAAATTAGTTTTAACAGATCTTACATTATTAGCTTTGTCTTCTGTTCGGCCAATGTGAGATGATTTATTTTATCAATTAGCTGCAGATTTAAAAATTCCTTTTTATCAAGTTAAAAAAAATTTGTTTACTAAGCGGTTAAAAACAGACATTCCTAATCTTCGCAATCTTGGTGCTGATTTAATTGTTGGTTCATATGCAACATTAGTTTTATTTCCTAAACAAAATGTTATTTTAATTAATATGGGAACAGCAACAACAATTTCATTACTAAAACAAGGAATTCTCTTAGGAACAATTATTATGCCGGGTTTAGAAACGGCAGCAGAAGCTTTATTTGAACGTGCACAATTATTACAAAAATTTGATTTTTCTTATGACAATGCGACTTTAGGAAAAAATACTAAAAAAGCAATCAATATTGGATTAGTCAAAGGTCATTTATTATCAATTAATGCTTTTGTTAATCAACTTTCAACTGAAGAAATAAAACCACAAGTAATTTTAACAGGAGGCAATGCTTTTTACATTAAAAAATTAGTTAATTACCATTATGATAAAGATTTACTTTTTAGAGGATTAGTTGCTATTTTACAAGATAATAAATTAATATAAAAAATATGACTTTAGTACTATTTTTTATATTTTTTGAGATATTTTATTAATTTTAAAGGCCATTTAGGTATTTAATAAATTTATTTTTGTTCGTTGCTTTATTTTATTAAAAAATAAAGATTATTTAACATGTCTAATTTTCTTATTTTAATTTACTTATTTGTCTACTTAAGACATTTTTAATATAACATAAATTTTTAAAATTTCAATATTTTAAAAGTAATTTTTTGGTCGTATAAATAATTATAGGGTAACTTATATAAGTTAAGAAATTATAACATTTTAAGAATTTAAATTAAAATAATATTCTAACTCAATCTATTTTATTGTCAATATTTATATCGTATATTTTTTATTTTTATTATTTTTACAAACTAAAAAATAATTTTTATTTAATTAACATTTTTAAAATTAATAAATTAAAAACTAAATACTTAAATTTTTAACTTTAATAACTTCAACTAAATTATTTTTATTAATTACAATATTTTTAATTTCTTTATTATTTTTCATATTCGTTTCACTATTAGTTTTAATCATTGAAGCAGTTAATAAATTATTAAAAGTTAATTTATTATAAATTTTACCCCCTCTAACTTTAAAACTTTTTGCTTTCTAAATATCACACTCCATATGACAACCAATATTATTATGGGTAATTTGATTAATAATACCTTTTTCATTATTTTTAATACATTTAATTTTTTTTAATAAATAACTTAGTTTATTTCCAACAATATAGGTAGTAATAAAAAAGTTGGTGTTTTGGTATAAAAAATATTTTTTATTTTAAATATATTTCTAAAAAAATGATAAATAAATCTTTTAAAAAGTTATCTAATTGCTTTATTTATATTTTTTATAAACCTGTTGTGTTTTGCCCGCATTCCCCTGGCCCTCGGTATCCCAAAATACCTTTAAAATAAGTTACAATAGGGGGGGAAAAATATAATTTAATTTGTATAATCAATTAATTATTTTATATTAAATCAATGACATCATACCGTCATTAAAATAAAAAGTAAGGTAATTTTAATATAGTTATTGAAATTCTTTTTTTATAAATTTAAAATAATGTTTGTATATTTATTAAATTATTTTTTTCATATTTGTTGTATCCTAAATAAAAACAATTATCTCAATAATTGGGCTTATCAATATTTTCTAAATCTTATAGTAATTTTTTTTAATTATTCTAATGTTAATTCTTTTTGTTGTATTTTATTATTTTTATAATGATTGTTATATTCATTTAATAAATCATTATTAGACTAATTTTTGTTTTATAAATTAAACTGTTTTTTGTTTTCTTTTTTTAATTTTTCAAAAGATAAAATTAAATTTTTTCCCACAATATTACCATTTTTTATTATCGACAATACTATGAACCATATATTTTTTATTTTCATCAATTTTTAAAATAAAATAATTTTGATAACTTGATAAACCTAAGTAATTTTTATTTCAAACAACACAATCTTTTTTCTTATTTATTAAGATATAAATCATATTATCTTTTTATTGCGAAATTAAATTTTGATTTAGATAAATTTTTTTTATCACATTTAATTACCTCACTTTATTTTTTTATATTTTTAGCATTTATAAAAATTTATTAAGCGTTAATAATTCTGAATTTGAAATTGCGAACAATTGCTTATATCTAATACAATCAATGATTATTTTTCCAATAAAATTTGTTTTAAGTTTTGAATAATCTTTTTTTTATTATAATAATTATTTTTTTTCTAATATTTTATATTTGACAAATTATTATTTTTTTTACTTGGTAATTAAATATCTTTTTTACGATTATTTTTATTTCAATTTCATATCTTTAAAATTTTATTTTCTAATTAATGGGTAATTAATCAATGTTCTTCACATAATATTATTTATTTTTTATAGTTTAAATTTCATGCTAATTTGCCATTATCATTAATTATAAAATATTTGCCATAATAACCATTATTTTTACAAACATTACAAATCATTATTTAACATCCTTACTGGGTGGTAATTTGTCATATATTTCTTTTTTAATATTACCTTTATAAAATAATTGTCCTTCATAAGAAACTAATTGGTGTGTTTCTATATCTTCTTTAAATAATTGTTGTTGTTTTAATTTAACAAGTGTTTTTTTTAAGACTAATATATAACTTATTATGTCATATAATTTACACAATTCTCTATCTAAAAAAATATATTTTCTTATATTTTTTGTATATGTGATAAAATTAATTAATTCTTGTATTTTATATATTTCTTTAATTGTTTTTCCCATTATTTCATATCCTTGCTAAGTAATTTGTCATTTTAAATACCAAATAATTTTTCTAAATCTTTAATAAAAAATTTTAAAATTCCAATTTCAATATTTTTATCACTATTATATTGACTATTTTGATATTTAATAATTTCATATTTATATGTTTATATTAAATCAACTATTAATTGTTTTGGTTCTAATTCATTATTTTCACTATGACATTACTTACAAACGTTATTTTCAATTCCATTTATTAAAGATTTTACATATTCATCTTTTTAAGTAATTTATTTTTTTTTATTCTTATAAAATTTTATGTAATAAATCTTATATAATATTATTATCAAATTAAACAATATTATATTTATAAATATTTTTAAATTCATTTTTAATTATTTCATTAACTGTTTTTGTCATTTTCATTCTCCATTTCAATAAAATTATTTTTTCGTTTACTAAAATAAACTTCTTTTAAGTTTTCGAATTATTTATTTTTTACTTGATTTCTTTCAAATTCAAGATAATATCTATCTCAAATATCTAAACTATAATCTTGTTACGCTTCTGGGTAATTGCCAAATAATTCATTTAATAATTCTTTTAAATTCGTCATTATTTATCATATCCATTTCATTTAATATTTTTATTATATAAATCAATAATAGTTGTTAATCATTATTGTTAGCTTTCGAAATTAGCATTATATTTTACTTATTCTGTTATTTACAATTAAATTTTATAATTGATAAGTTTGCAATCAATTTTTTTCACATAATATAATTTTTTTTATATCCTAAATTTCACTCTAATTTATCGCCAATTTTTTCAATATAATTATTTCCACAATAAGCTTTTTTATTATTACAATTAATTATTTGACATTTCATATGTTAGTTTATCCTAATTATTTTTTCCTAATGTTCAATGTTCATCAGTCATATCTTCAAATGTTACTGGATAACTTTTAATAATTAATTCTTATAATTTATTTTCAATCTTTTTATTATGTTTT
Organism: Spiroplasma endosymbiont of Antitype chi; assembly: GCA_964019725.1. Taxonomy (GTDB): domain Bacteria; phylum Bacillota_I; class Bacilli_A; order Mycoplasmatales; family Mycoplasmataceae; genus Spiroplasma. Next base: position 2,315,072 of record OZ026467.1, read on the forward strand.
TTTGTTTTACAACAACTTGGTTTTTTATTTTTCATTGTCTATTACAACGTTTATAATTTGCGTTAATATAACATCCGTTAATTAACAAAGTTAAAAAAATTTATTAATTTTATTTTTTTATATTTATTTTTATAATTATTATTTTTTTTAGATTTATTCGCCAGTTTATAAATTAATTTCATTGTTAGCATTAAATGCTTTTTCGCGCATTTGTTCTTTGTTGTTACATTATAAACATAATAACTCTAAATTATTTATTGATAATAATATTTTTTATTTCAATTAATAAAATATTGATCTTTTATATATTTTTTATAATGAACTATTATTAATTTATTTAAATAGCCCCTATCTTTTTTGCATCTTTCACACATACCCATTTTTAAAGTGAAGTAAAATAGTCTCTTGCTTTTTTTCATTCAGTATTATGATAAAATTTATTACGGATTGGAAGAGTTTTATGTTTATTATTCATTAAAAATTATTATTATAATTTTAAATCATCATTAATTAAAAAATTTTAATCAAAATTATTATTTTTTTTCATTATCATTAATATTATTGTTTGATTGAATGTTAATAAGTTGTTGATTGTCAATATAATTTATATTGTTATAATCATTAATAACTGTTTGATCATATTTATATTCTTCTTGTATTTCAATATTCATAATTCCTCATTTTTTTAATAAAGTAGATAAAACAGTTTTAAGTGTGAAAAACATATACATTTTAGACCACTAATTTTTGTCTTTAAAATATAACGGAGATCGAAAGTATATAGCAACAAGAATTCCTGCTGAAAATTAATTATATTAATTACAAAGAAAAATAAAAAAAATGATATCCACAAAAAGAACCTTCAAAACAAACAAACTATATTTATCAAAATGTCATTAATTATTTTGATTTATATCAAAAATACTATTTATATAAAAACTAATTAAATAATTTAATTAAATTATTTTATAAATCAAAACAAACTTTTTATAATTGAGCTAAAAAAATTCAATTTTTTCTTAAAGAAAAAATAAATTTTATTGTTTTAGCTAAAAAATCAACTAGACCAATTAATATTAATAACCGTTATTTAAAAACTTACAAGATTGATGTTGCAAAAATGATGAAAAAATATCAACAAAAATATGGAGCCGGTATTTGTTATTTTTATAATTTAACACTAGATGGGTTTTTCAAATATAAAAAGAAAGTAATCAAACATAACATTAAAGCTTTAATTAAATGGAATAAATAATTTAATAATTTTTATCATAAAAACAATAAAATTAAGACTTATAAACGTTATGAAATGTCTGAATTAGGATATTTACAACATGATATTAAAATTATGACACCAAATATGACTGGTTTTAAACGTAATTTATATTTGTATGATTTATTGATGAAAAATCACACTTCGGTCTTGTTTATTTATCTAAAAATAAATCACAGTCATCAGCAATTGGTATTTTTAATCAGGCTTATGATGATTTTTTAAATAATAAAATTATAATAAAAAGAATTAGAACCGATAGTGGTCCTAAATATTTTTATAGTTATAATCCAGATTATATATCATAAAAGTGATTTTACAAAAGTATTACATCAAAAAGGTATTATTCATCAAACAACACCAATTCATTCCCCCTCAATCAAATGGAAAAATTGAAAGATTTCATCAAAACTGAAATAAATTTTTTGAATATATTCCTCGTTATCATAAAAAGATATTAATTAATTACGAAAATTAATTAATATCTTTTTAGATTATTACAACAATGTTAGACGACATAAAAGCATAAATTTTTTAACACCATCCGAAGCTGTGTTAAAATTTTTAAAAGACTAACTGGTCTAAAATGTATATGGTAATTCACATTATTTATTAATATATAACATTTATCCTACGCCACCCGATAAAATAAATACTTATGCTTAAATTAAGTGAGCTGATATAACATTCAAGTTATACAACTAACAATTATAACTAGTTATGAAGATTAAAAAAGGGATATGAAAAGTAGATATGACTTTTGAAAACAGGAAAATAGCGAAGGTATTGTTATAACTGACCCCAGTACTACATCAGCATCAAATTATACTGTTGGTCGAAATATTAATAAAGAAGATAAAGATTCTAAATTTCACTGGTCTAAAAATCGAAAAATAACATCACCAACAAAAATAAAAACAAACGGTAGTACAGTTGATAATATTATTAGTACCCAAGCTGCATCTTATTTTAGAAGAAAATATGAATAATTTTATTTACAGCATTACCCTTAAACTATACTCAAAAATTAGTTTTTAATCCATTTACTATTTCATGTGGGGTCGGTAAATTATTAAACTTTATTTCATTTGGTATTTCATGATGATGAGTAATTAACCAAGATGAAAAAACCTGACCTAATTTCCAATGATTAAATAGTTTTATTAGTGCTGATATTTATAGTTTTTATAATGATGCTTTTTGGTCTAAAAAATCAAAAGGTAAAGGTTATTTGCTATTTTAAACATTTAGATAACAAGGTAATTATAAAGTTGGTAGCTATATTTGATGCAAATGCCACTAGTTTAGTTTTTACAACTTTATTAACAGATAAATTAAAATGTGCTGTTTTAAATAAAGCGGGCGCACCAACAAGCAAATTAGTTTATTCAATTTATAATTTAAAACAATTAAATAAAAAAATAAGCGAGTTTATTTAATCAACGAACAAACAAAAGCGGTTGATGCCAAAACATCAGTAGGTGATAGTGAAAAAATAATGATTGCGAATTATTACAAACACAATATGGGGCAAATTGTAGTTATATAATTGATATGTTTTCAATCCAAGACTTATTATAAAGGTAATTTTGAAATTATTTTTTATGATTATAGGCCCATATACTAATAATTAAGAATATTATTTACGATTATCAGTATGAAGTTTTATAGGTAAAACAAAAATTTTATTAAATAATTATTTACGCGATATGACAACTAATTATAAAACTAGTTTATTATTACCACATGATTATGAAATACCAACATTTAATTACCAACAATATTTATTACCACCAGTTCCATATAATTATCCAGAGTATACAAAAGATATTATTCCCGCTAATGAAAAAATACCTATTAACTTTAATTTTACAGCGCAACCTCGGTGTAATAATAATTTAAATACTGTGGTTAATTTATTTGATGATACAGAATAATATACATGTTATTATGAAAATGAAATTTATTTAAGACAAATTGACCCAAAAATTCAAATTATCATTAAATTCCAAGATGCTTATAAAACTATTGAAATAAGTAATCTTAATAATTTCTCTATTACCAATAATGCAACTAAAATAGCATATTATGATTATAGTAATAAAAAATTAACTGCAGGATTTGAAATATGTGGTACTATTTTGGGGACATTTTCTGAACTTATTGTTAAATAAGACAGGGAACAATAAACAATAAATGCTAATTTTTCTAAAAATAAAATTATTAAAACAAATGAAATTTTAACAGAATAAATTAAATCTTTTGTTGCAAGTAATGCAGATGATTTAAAAGAAAAAAAATATCATACAAAATATAAAATTAAAGAAAAAAGTCAATTATTAATAAACTTTTTAATGCAAATATCATCAATTAACAATATAAAATCTAATAAAGTTCAATATATATATTTACAAACATATTATACAAATAATATGAAATTAAAAATTAGATTTTCAAAAGTAATATGACCCCAATTTACGGGTTCTTATTATCCTGATTATAAAAAATTTGGAAATGATAATAATTTAACTTTTTCAAATAAATCTGATAAATTAAATTTTATTAACAAAAATAACAAAACAGTTAAAATAATTATTAAACCAAATTAAAAATAAAAAGGTATTTTAAAATAGTGTGCCCGATTTAGTGGGTGATAATAAAAAGTATTTACTATTTTTTTAAATTATATCTTTTTATTTATGATTTGAATATCATGTATTTCATTTTATAACATCTTGTATATATTTTTCGTGTGAATTATATATTTTATTATTGATTTTAGCTTTTTTAAGTGATAAATAAAAACTTTCGGTTATATATATTATTTAAGGGTTTTAATTAATATCTTAGAAATTGTGGAATAAAAATAATACTTACTTATCTAAGTTATATAGCTTTTAATTTTATTATAAACAATATTTTAACATTTTTTAAATTCTTCCACGACAAAAATACATGTTTATTAAAATTATTTAATTTATTAGATAAAATTAATAAAAATATAAGTTTGATTGTAAACTATTATTTACAAAATTATTAACTGAATAATTAATTCTATTTTCTTCTAATAATTCATTAGTATTAAATAAATTAATTTTATTTTTAAAATTAATCATAATGGTATTTAATTTATTTTTAATAGTTTTTTCATGATAAGTTGCTTTTTTAACCGAAACACCTTTTCAGTAATGTGAGATATCGTCCTCAATATGACAACCAATATTATTTCATAATTTTTGATTTATGACACCTTCTTCATTATTTTTAATTAATCTAATTGTCTCTTTTAAGAATTTCATTTTTGATTATTTTATAAAAGAAACACTTTTTTCTAAACATTCTAATAATTTTTCATATTTAGCATTAAAAAAATAATCAACCGCTTTATAATGTTTTTATTTATTTTGTTTGTTTTTACTTTGATAAGGATATAATTTTTTAAATATACTTGTAAGATGAAATTTATCTATCGTGTAATATACTTTATTTTTAAGAAAATATTCTTGAATAAATTTTGCAATATTTTTAATTCGAGATTCACCATCTCATAATACCATAAATTAAATATTGTCATTAATATCATAATAACTTGTAATTAATTTAAGTAATTTATTAACAAAATTAGTTAATTTACTATTTTTTTAATATATTCTGGAATATTATCTATTTCTATAACACATAATTTATTTGCAATTACAGATCTTTTTTTATTTGATTTTGTTTTATCAAAGCCAGTATGAACAGTTGAAAATATACTATGTTTTTTTATTTTTTCTTTTCCTTTTTTCTTTTCATTTCACATTTTTAAATAAGTTCCATCAATTTGAATATATAAAGTATGAGGTATCTTTATTTTTTTACCAGTTTTATTAAGGTAATATTCTTTATCAGTTTTTGCATTTTTCATAATATTTGAAATTGTTTTTATACAAATTTTTACATGTTCCATAGTATCTAAAATATCTTGATATGTTTTTTTATTAACAATAAATGGTAATATTTTTTTAACAGAATTATCTATTCTTTGTCATTTTTCAATTCCCAAAAGTTTATACAAAGTAAAAATATATTATTTTTTGCCTGTTTCTGGTTTAATTTTATAATATTTTCTTCTTGTAAAAGTTATTTTTACATTTAAAATATTTAATTTTCTTAGTTTTATTTCTTTTACTTTATAATCTTTAAATTATTTTAAATTTTCATCAATATTTTTATTTTTAAAAATTAATTCATCAGAATTTTATAAATTTTGTTGAATAATTTCAATACTTTGTATATATAAAAAATTATTAAAATTATTAAAAAATTTGTTATCAATATTTATCATTTATTTTGACCTCTTTTCTTTTTATTTATAAATTAATAATATTCACACACTAACTCCGCTTTAAATATTTGTCAAACTTAATTTTAATAAAAAACAAGATTAATAGTAATATTGTGATATACATAATGCTGATATAATTAAATGCTATTAATTATATTAATTTTTATTAAAACAAAAGGCTATGGTTATCGCCTCATATGCCAAATTATATATGCTTTTTTTCTGTCATATTACTTACTTAATCTAGCAATGATTTTGTATATATAGGTAATTAATACCAACTTTCGCAGAACTTTATACCAACCATTTTCAAAAAACTTTTTTAATTCCCATTCAACAAATAGGACTGCGTCTTTGAATCTTATTTTATATAGATATTTTCATTAAAATATAATGTAAAATAAATAATTAAAATAATTTGCTATTTTTAAGCATTTTAAAAGTCATATCATGCGGTTATTTTATGTGAAAAATACACAAAAAACAAAAAAAAAAAAACAAAATCAAACTCCAAAAAATAATATAAAATCATAACCCGCTTCATTCCATACTTGTTATACAATCATAATTACAATAATAATAATTCCAATTTCCCCACCTTTCTAAAATAGATTTAAAAGTTCTTATATATATATATATATAATGTCAATAGAACTTGATAAAAATTTTCAAGGAAAAAAGAAATAGATAATATGAAAAAACTTTTAGGGTTATTAGGAACAATTTTGGTAACTGGAAAATCAATACCCTCAGTTATTGCGGCAGCACCAAATATAAAACACAATATTAAAAAAAGACAAACAACACCAACAAATAAAGAAAATCAACAAACTAAAACTGGAACAAGTAATAATAGTCAAGATGGCGATAGCGCCGCAGAATTTATTGAAAAAGAAATTACTTTAAATGAAGATTATTATCATAATATTCAAAAAATATTACAAGAACTTATTAAAAATAATCAACTTGATCCTTTAATAACGATAAATAATGAAGGTATTTCTAGGACAGATTATTTTGAAACACAAGATAAAAGAAATAAACGAGAATATAATATTAAAATTATTTAAAAATTAGATAAAATTTTAGAATTAAAAAAAATTGATGCAAATAAAATAATTTTAGTTTTAACTTTAAAAAATAAAGAAAATAATAAAATAAAATTAATAATTAATTTAGATAATTTATATTTACAAGGATTTATTAATGAAAATAATGAATATTTTTATTTTGATGATAAACTTTTAGAAAAAAACAAAATAATTAAGAAGAAATCATAAAACTTAATGATTTAAGAGATAAATTAAATAATTTAAAAGATAATAAAATTTTATTTAATGAATAAAAAGTAAAAGAATATTTGCAGAAAAAAAATAAAATTATTCCACTTAAAGAAAAAGAAAAAAATAATAAAAAAATAAATTATAATAACGAACTAAATTATTTAAATAAAAAATTGGTCGCATGTAAAAAATAAGGGTTTTTGTTTTTAAATGTTATTTAGTTTAATATAAATTAAGGATATTTTTTTATTGTTTTTATAAAACCCTTATTTTTTACATGCGACCTAAATAAATTCTTTTTATAATATTTAACACCTCACTTTATTTTTTACATTTTTGGCATTTATAAAATTTATTAAGCGTTAATCATTCTGAATTTGAAATTATAGACTCTTGCTTACATCTAATACAGTCAATAATTATATTACCATTAAACCTCGCTTTGGATTTTGAATAATCTTTTTTTATGATAAAAATAACCTTTCTTTTTCTAATATTTTATATTTGACAAATTATTATTATTTTCTTATTTACTTTGTAGTTAACTATCTTTTTAACCATTATTTTTATTTCAATTTCAAATTTTTGAAATTTTATTTTCTAATTCATGGATAATTAATCAATGTTATTCACATAATATAATTTCTTTTTTATAGTTTAAATTTCGTGCTAATTTTCTATTATCATTAATTATAAAAGATTTATCATAATAACCATTATTTTTATAAACATTACAAATCATTATTTCACATCCTTACTAGGTAATTTGTCATATAATGAATTGTCTTTTAATTATCAATTTTAAATATTTGTATGACCTTTGTAAATATAACTAATAGTAATCATTTTTTTAAAATATTCTTTATATAATTTTAAGTTGGGACAATTTTTACAATCGTGATTTATATTTTTTCAATATTCAATTATATATTCTGATGATTTAATTTTTCTATCTTTTTCAGCAAGTTTTTTTTAAGTTTTTCATTTTATTCTTTAAGTTTGTGAAATTTAATTTATTCTGTTATATTCATTATTTAATTTCCTCCAAATTCATATCCATAATTAAATTATCAATATATTCATAGGCACTTTCTTCTGAATGGCATTCTTCAAGTGCTATATTAAATAAATTTTCTTCGGTATAAACTTTGTGCCATCTTAATCTTCACACATATTATTCACATCCTTGTCATTTAATATTTTTGTTTTATAAATCAATAATGGTTTTTTGCTATAAAATATATTTTCAGCAGAATTTTTTGCTTCTTATTAATGTATAAAATAATTCAGTATCAAATCTACCATTTTTTGATAATAATAAGTATCTATAATTTTTTGGTTTCATAATTTATTCCTCCTAATTCTTTTTATATAATGCTCAATGTTCATAAGTCATATTTTCAAATAAAACAGGATAACTTATAAGAATTATTTTATTTAATTTAATAAACTATGTATCTATTTAATTTTTTCTTTTTCGTATATAATCCATTAATTAACGAAATTAAAAAACTTTTAATTTTATTTTTTTATATTTACTTTTATAATTATTTTTTATTCATTATGTATTCACCAGTTTCTAAATTAATTTCAGCGTTATCGTTAAACTCTTTTTCACGTATATTTTATTTGTTATGATATTATAAACATAATAACTCTAAATTATTTATTGATAATAATATTTCTTTATTTCAATTAATAAAATCTTGATCTTTTATATATTTTTTATGATGAAATATTATTCCTTTATTTAAATAACTCTTATCTTTTTTGCATCTTTCACACATACCCATTTTTAAAGTAAAGTAATAATCTCTTGCTTTTTTTTCATTCGGGAGTATAATAAAAATTATTACGAATTAAACAATTTTTATATTTATTATTCATTAAAAATTATTATTATAATGTTAAATCATCATTAATTAAAACATTTTCATCAAAATTGTTATTTTTTTCATTATCATTAATAATATTATTATTTGATTCAATGTTAAAAATTTGTTGATTGTCAATATAATTTATATTGTTATCATAATTAATAACAATTTAATCATATTTATATGCTTCTTGCATTTCAATATTCACAATTCCTCATTTTTTTAATAAAGTAGATAAAAAATTTTTAAGAACCGTGTCACCAAAACTACTGACCATAAATTTTCCATATTTTTTATAAGTTTGTGATTATTTACTAAAATAACTTTCGCATTGTTCTTTGGTTCAAAATAAAGTTTTTTCAAAACCATTTAATAGTTTAAAATATGCAACATATCCAATAGTTTATTTTTTAATTATTTGGTTTTTATCTTATATTCAATTAAAATTATATTCTTCCTTTAAAAAATTATAATTTTTTAATTCACCGTCCTTAACTTAAATAGCATTAATAGTTAAATATTATTCAGTTCTAACAGCGAGTTGAATATATCCTTTATAACCGATTTTAAGTTGTTCCAAATACTTATTTTCTTTTTCATTGTAGTAAGAGGTAAAACATAAATAAAACCTAAATTTTGATCTAATGGTAAATTTAATAACATACCTTGATAACACGCTGATAAAATACTATTTAATTCACATTTGCTGAATAATTTGTTTTTATTTCAAATTAAAATAACATTTTTGACAAAAATATCTTTTTATTTTTCATTTTTCAATTTTGTATCTAATCAATTTTTCGTATTTGGTTGTTATAAATAATTTTTAATTTCCATTTTAAGTCTACTCTTTAAAATTTGCACTATTTTTTAAAAATAGTGCTTTTGAATCTTGTCATTCTAAATTTAATTTAGTTGTTATTTTAAAATTAATTATTTCAATTCCATTTTCATTTATAATTCAAATTTCGCCTTTATCAGCAACATTAATCCCATTGGTTTTTAATAAATGTGCATATCCCGTAATTTGTAATTGTACCATTTTAATTTTTTTAAGTTCAACATTTTTTCAAGTTTTAAAATCAACAACAATAGCATTATTATTTTCCATATAAACCAAATCGGGCGTACCACAAATTAATTTATCTGAAATTAGTTGTTCTATTATTGCTATAATTTTTTTAAATTCTTTTTTAATTTTTTTAATAAAATTATTAAACTTTTTTATTAATGGAAATAATTCTTTAATTTAATTATATTCAACATTTAATAATTTTAATATTTGATTGATATTGTTTCGTGATTTTTCATTTTTAAAACAATCGTATAATATTATTGATTCAAATTCATGAATAATATTTTCCCTAATTATTGATTTATTAAAATATGCAGAACATTTAATATCAGAATAATTTGTATTAAAATAATTACTGACTATGTGTGTAACACTCGGCAAAAATTTATTATTAAATTTATATCTATGTTCATCTTTTTAAAATTCAGCTTCATATTTTAAATTAATATTTTTATCAATAAATTTAATAAATAATTTAATAATGAAACCTTGTTTTATAATTAAATTATAATCCATCAATTTTAGGATTTTTAACTTGCTGATTTTTTATTCAATTTAAAAAATAGTTTGTATCAAGTTCTTTTTTAATAAATTTATTAGGAACTTTATCAATGTCAATTATTTTAATATCATATTCTTTTTTTGTTTTAATCCTCTAATTTTTAATTCGTTTTCAATAATTAATTGATCAATAATTCCAACATTATTAGTTAAATTCTTATTTTTTAAAATTAGTTGTTGCTGTTTTTCATACAAATAAACTTTTTTTGTAAAATTTCATCTGTTAAATATTTAAATTTATTACTAATTTCTTTTTCAAATAATAATAAAATTATTCTTACTTGATTTAAAATAGTTTTTGATAAAGAGAGTGGATTTAAGTATTTTTTTCTCCTATTTTTAAAATAGACTTTAATTCGCTACCATTATCTTCATCTTTTTTATTATTAATTGTGTAATTAATGATTTTATTTTATAAAGAATTAAAATAATCAATATTATTTTTATCAGTTATTTTTGATATAAAATCTTTCAAATAATTTAAAGAATCATTAAGTGAATTCCTTAGTTTTATTTTTTCATCTTCAATATCATTTTTAGTTATTAATTCTTTTATAGTTGTTAATTACATATTTTTTAATTCTTCCTTTCGTTATTTACTATTAAATACTTTGATTATTTTAATATTATAAAATATAAAATTGTTAAACACATTGTATTTCTAATTAATATTCCGATAATTATTTATTATATACTTAAAAATCCAAAATTTAATCAAAAAAGAATAAAATCAATCTGAAGATAAATAATTATGTTTGATAATAAAATAATAATAATTTTAATAATATGATTTATTTTTATTCAATTAATTAGTTTAATTAAAATTGCCAATAAACCCATACCAACATTTCGGCGCAATGTTCCTAAATGAAAACCTAATAATGTTAAATCAGATAGAAAATGTCCCATAAATCAAATTAAGAAACACCAATATCAATTTAAAATAAATACTCTTATAAAAATGGGTATTAAAAATAATGGAATTGATGTTCTTGGAATAATTTGTATTCGCATTATTTGTGATAATACCACAATCATTGTAATTAAAATTGCCACATAATTTATGTTTTTTATTAATTGAAAATTATTCATTTTTTAAAAATTTAATTTAAGTTGTATTTTATTTAATCGTTTTTGTATCATTGCAAAGTAATTGTTATTTATTTTACAACCTGGCCATTTTTGGTTTAATTGTTCAAAAACATATTCGGTTGTACCGCTTCACATAAAAGGATCTAAAATTAAATCATTTTCTTTGCTATGTTTTTTAATCAAATCGCCAAATATATTTAATGATTTTTCTGTTGGTTGTTCTGTTTTTTTATAAGATGAACCTATTGGTTTTTTAAATATTGTTTTTTTATTTTCATAGTTTTTTATATAGTTTGGTATTGGATATTTTTTAGAATAAATAATCATACAATATTCTTTATCTTGCAAAATAAAATTATTAGTTGGTATTGGATTTGTTTTTTCTCAAAAATAAAAATCAAAATTCATATTATTTTTATAGACCCAATCTAAATAATCTTTAATTTGTCATCTATTCATTCAAATTAATATAAATTTAGTTTTTGAAATTCGATAAAATTCATCTAAATAAGCATTTATATCAAATTAATTATGTAAATTATTATCATAAATAGCATTAATATATTTATTTATACTTTTTGATATTTCGCTAGAATTTATTTGTTCTTTTTTTCTTGTTGGTAATTCATATAAATAGGGCGGGTCAGTTAATATTAAATCAACGCTATCATTTTCTAATGTTTTTACAAAAGATAAAGCATCACCATTTATTAACTTAACTAAATTATTCTTAAATTTTTTCATTAAATTATCATCCTATTTTTTTGTATTTTATTAATCTAAAATTATTAAATATTTTTTTAGCATTATTTTTTATATATAATTTTAAGATATTTTTATCAAAAATATTTAATTTAATATATCTATATTGTTTGTTTATGATAGAAATTGAAATAAATATATTATTAATACTTTTTTTACTTACTTTTACTCTAATTTATTTATTAAAAAATATATTAATTTTGTTATTAACTCATTATTTATGAGAGAGTAAGATAAATATTAATATTTTCTTTTTTTATCTCTCTATTTCTTTTGAATAAATATATTAAATATATAATAAAAATAAATTTTGGCACATTTAAAATATGCAAAATAGTAAAAATGGGCACACCGAAAAATAATATTAAATTTTCAAAGAACATTTAGTTATTAAACAAAATATTAAATTAACTAAAAATAATATAAAACTAGTATGATAATATAGATTAATATAAATGCAACAGAGAAAAGACAACATCTTAAATTAAGGGAAAAAAACAGGTACATTTTTTATAAATATTTCTAAGATATTCAATAAATGTTCAAACAACTTCAAGAAGGCATCGAAAAGTTGTTATAAATTTTTTTATTTTATAAATAAGATGCTGTCTTTTCTCTGTTGCAATTAAATTAATATATAATTATGGTTTTATAAATAAAAAACCATTTTAGTAAATGGTTTAATTTATTATTTTTATTCAATTTCTATGTATTTGTTAAGACCCTTCTTTTTTACATGCGACCAAACTTTCTATAACAATATTATCTGTACGCACAGTGGTATTTTTTCCTCGTTGAAATTATAATGCCATTAGATACACATTTATCGAGATAAATAGCAGATGTGTATTGTGATATCCGTGTTCTGAATTAATTATTATTCCATTCAGATCTTGTTTTATTAATTTTATTTTATTAATTGCATCATTTAAATTATCTATTACTAATTTATTGTCATTATATTTAGATCACTTTACATCAACTATTTCTTTAGTATATCCATCAATAATTGTTGATTGATAATATTTTTTTATTTTCAAATTAAATATGTTACATCAGTATATGGCACTGAAAAACATTGTTTTTATATCATTGAATTTACGATTAATTAAATCAGGATATTGTAATAAACTTTTTTCTTTATTATGTTTATATTTCATTTTTATTTTTAATTTTATTACATATTCAGGTTTTATTTGATTATCACGCATAATCCTTAAAACTTTTTTTAAATTATATTTTATATCATAATATTCCTTTAAATATTTAGTAATTCTTCGATATACAAATTGTTTTAAATTTTCTTAATATAATTTTACAATATCATTTATTGCTTTTTTATTTTTTTGCTAATATCATAATTTTTATATTTATCTCAATAACTACGTTTTAATCCTGTTACTTCTAATAATAATTTTATTTAATATTCATAACATTTTTGTTTAATAAAAGAGACTATTCTTAGTTTGCTTAATTGTAAAATTCATGAAGATTTTTTAATAACTCATACATTGTTTTATAATATTATAAATCTCTTTTACCAAAATATATTTTAGGTCCTTTATGATTGTTTAATTTCCCTTTTTTATGATTTTATCATTAATATTATACTGTATTTTCATTTAGATTATATTTTTTTGACAATATTCAAAAAATTTTTTGTTTAATTTTATAAATGATTTTTGTTCTAAATTCTGATTTATATTTATTATATTTTTGATTTTTTCTTGCCACATAAAAATGTGAACCCCCTTTAAAAGTTTAGCAAAGTCTTTTTTTACTTTACTTACTTTTTGGGGTGAACTATCAAGTATTTTTTTATTAATAACCTCATTATTTTTTAAAACAAGAACAAAACTTAATCAATGACTATAATATTTATTTGCAAATTCAAGCGGAATAATTATCTTAAAAAACCGAATTCCTAAACCAACATCTGATTTATGTTTTGCTTTTTTTCTTCTGCTGTTCGTTCTACTGATTTTTTTTCCAATTTGACAATCAGTAATATCTTAGAAAATGGCAATTCGCATAACAAAACTATGATTAAAAATATTACCTAATTTTGACTTAACGGGGTTTTTCAATGAAATTCGAATAATAATACCACTTGCTAAATAACGAATATTATTTCACAAAATAACCTCACTATTTACAGTAAAAATCACTCTATTTTTAAAATGTCTTGCTAAAACAATTCACACACTTTTACCACCATGAACTTTTTTAACTTTGTAGGGACTAGTTCCATTAATATATAAAAAACTCGATAGTATTATAAAACCCAATCTTTTTTTCTTACTACCAACAATTAGTAAACTGCTGAAAATTACGAACACAATAATAATATGTTGCAACTGACTCCGTAATTGTAGTCGAGACTTTAATGACAACTTGTTGCCCGTTTTTAACAAATGGTAATGGCTAAAATTGATATTCATCATCAAGTAGTTCTTGCAAATACATTGCGTCAGTTGCTAAGCAAATTAATTTTGCTTCTTTAATTTTATAAGTTAAATTAATGATGTTTGGATTAATATGAATTCCATAAATAATTAATTCAAATAAAATTTCATAAAAATTTAATGCAACAGGAACAACGCAAGGCTGACAATGATAATATTTATTCATAGCCAATTCCAATTATATAATTGTATTAAATGGTGGCGGCGCCCCATCGTTACTCGTTTCGCTACTAAATAATATGTTGAATTTGAATGTCCAATTGATGGTCAAATTTGATGTTCTAATAAAAAATTTGTAAAATTACCATTTTTTTCTTCGGGCGCATATGTTACAATACGAATTTTATTACTTGAAGCTTTTGGGTAGTAAGAAAAAAATAGTTTTTGGTATAAAAATTATTCTTTATTTTAAATATATTTATAAAAAACCGATAAATCAATTTTTTAAAAAGTTATCTAATTATTTTATTTATATTTTTTATAAAACATAAGATTTTGTAATGCTATCAACTTTTACTAATTTTTCTAACAGGTAAATGTTTGTTTATTGTAATAATGTTTAATCATGTGCACCTTTAAATTATGGTTATTAAGAAAAAGGTTGATTTTTTTAGGCATAAAAAACAAAATTCAATTCTCTTATTAATTAAATAATACAAAAAATGATTAATAATTATAATTTTTAGCAAAATTGTTTAATTTATTTAATTTTTTTTATTTATAATTTTTATAAAAACTCAACTTTTGTAATGCTATCAAATTATAGGGAATAAAGGGTCCTTATAAATATGGGCGCCAATTGGCCGTGCTTGCAATGGCCCTTATTATAATTTTTCATATAATCTTGATATACCGTTAAAATTTTCGTTAAATTATTATCACTACCAGCAATAATTGCTTGGAAATATTTAGTAACTCCTTCTTGCTGCACTGCTTGAGCAAATTTTTGAAAACCAGGAATTGTGCATTTTTCAGTATCTTAACCATCTCCACCTTTCACATGACATTCAATAAAATCAGGAATAATAATTGCTTGCTGCAAATCATAACCCATCTGGTCAGTATGAACTTATATAATTTTAATAATTTTATTATCTTTAATTTCAATTCAACCATTTGAAATTAATTCTTATTCACAAATTATTTTCGCATTTTTTAAAATTATTTTGTCTCTCTCATATTTTTATCTTAAAACTTAAAATTTAGTGGTATTTTTTTAATATCAAAGACAACTTTCTTATGCCCCAAGCAACGATAAAGAAATACTAATATTAACATATGATTATTTTCCTGAATCAAATAAGTTTGCTTTACAACCGTAATTTTAACACCAATATCAATAAATTTAACATTTGAAATATCTGTTAAATTAAACTGAACTACTTTCTTATTCTTATTATTATTATTATTTAAACCATCAATAATAAACTGCTTATTAGTAATTAATAAAACACCCTTACAAAAAAACTTAATATATTTATGAGTTGTAAAAAGATGAATATTAACAGCATTATTTTTAAAATAGCACTTTTACTTTGGTTATAATTCAAATGCCACTGGCAAAACTTTTAATGGGCATCATAATGTAAAATTAACTTCTTCAACATTATAAATAAAATCTTTTTCACGAACAGTTAGCACTAAATATAATTCCCGTTGATATTTATAAAACCGATGAATAAAATATTGAGTATAAGCAAAATTTTTTAAAATTCAACGTTTAAAAATTCAATATTTAAAATTATGGAAATTATCAGTTCCCATTTTTTTGTTAAGGGTCTAAGACAAAGCATGATTTATATTTAAAATTTTCTTCATTTAACGCAAACTTTCACTATTCACGTTTTAAATAAAAGTTTATAGCTTTTGTTAATCTTGAAAAAATTTATATCACGTTTGTTAATTATATAACAAAAATAAAAAAACTCTAAAATAATCTATGATTATTTTAGAGTTTAGGGGTATTTTTAACTAAATTTAATGGTGGTTCAGGGCAGAATTGAACTGCCGACACTTTGAGCTTCAATCAAATGCTCTACCAACTGAGCTACTGAACCACGATTGGCGGTCTTGACGGGAATTGAACCCGCGATCTCCTCTGTGACAGAGAGGCATGATAACCACTTCACTACAAGACCATTGGTTGCGGGGGCAGGACTTGAACCTGCGACCTTTGGGTTATGAGCCCAACGAGCTACCGCTGCTCCACCCCGCAACTTTAATACTATCATAACTTAACTTTTAATTGCAAGTTTTTTTTGAAAAATGGCGGAAGATGAGGGATTCGAACCCCCGCGCGGCTTTCGCCGCCTGTCGGTTTTCAAGACCGATCCCTTCAACCAGACTTGGGTAATCTTCCAAAAATGCTCGGAAAGCAACTAAATAATAAATGGTGGACCCTACTGGACTTGAACCAGTGACCATCCGGTTATGAGCCGGATGCTCTAACCAACTGAGCTAAGGGTCCGTGGTAGCGAGAAAGAGACTTGAACTCTTGACCCCCCGGGTATGAGCCGAGTGCTCTAACCAACTGAGCTATCCCGCCATATCAATTTTAATTGCTTTATTAAAGTTAATGGTGGACCCGAACGGGATCGAACCGTCGACCTCCTGCGTGCAAGGCAGGCGCTCTCCCGGCTGAGCTACGGGCCCAAAATATTATAAAAATGGTCGGAAAGACAGGATTCGAACCTGCGACCCCTCGGTCCCAAACCGAGTGCTCTACCAAGCTAAGCTACTTTCCGAAAAAAAACAACATTTAAATAAATGGCGCGCCCAGAAGGATTCGAACCCTCAACCTTTTGATCCGTAGTCAAACGATCTATCCAATTGATCTATGGGCGCATAAGAAATAAAAGCATTATTTAAATGTTGATCAAATTTAAATGGAGGCACTAGTCGGATTCGAACCGACGATCGGGGAGTTGCAGTCCCATGCCTTAGCCGCCTTGGCTATAGTGCCGTAAAAACCAAACCCATACTATATTATCATATTCATAATTCATTTCAATATAAATAAATAAAAAACTTAAATTAATTTTATTATTTTTATTTATTCTACAGCAATTAAAAACGGATATAATGTTTGGTCGCCATCAATAAATTCATATTCAACATCAAAACTTTCATCTAAATATTTTCTAATTGCATTAATATCACATGTTTCTGATTCTTCACCAGCAAAAATTGTAACAATTTCTGTTGATTTTGTAATTGCTCGGTCAAACAAGTATTTCATTGTTCGTGATAAGGTTGGAAATGAACAAATAATTTTTTTATTCATAATTCCCATATATTCTCCTTTGTTAATTTTAACACCATCAATTGAAGTTGTTTTTGTTGAAACAGTAATTGACAAACTTGTCACATTTTTAAGACTTGCTTTTAATGTTGAATAAATCTTTTTCGGTGTCTCTCCCGGTTCAAATGATAAAGCCGCCACCATTCCTTCTTGAATTGATGTTGTTGGCACAACATAGACGTTGGATTTACGTTCAACTTTTGCCGCTTGTTGTGCCGCTAAAATTGCATTACTATTGTTTGGAAAAATAAAGACATCAACCGCATCAACTGCTTCAATTGCACTTAAATAATCATCCGTTGATGGATTCATTGATGATCCGCCATTAACCGTAAATTGAATATTTAAATCATTTTTGAAAAAATTGGCAATGCCATTTGATGGTGTTACAGCAATAATAGCGGCGGGATTTTTCAATTGCCGATTAATTTTAATTGTTTTAAAATGTTTTGCTGCTTGTAAATTCATATTTTCAATTTTAATATTCTTAAACTCACCATGTTGTTGTAAAAAAGTTAAAATATAACCAGGAAGCAAAGTATGGACATGAACTTTTAAAATATCATTATCAACAACTGCAACAATTGATTTTCCACCTTGATCTTCTAATGTTTGGCGAGTTTGCATTACATTAATTTTATTAATATGCTTATGATCTAACATTACAATTGCTTCAGTACAATAACCAAATTCTTCATTTTGTAAATAAATAACAATATTTTCGTCAGTATTTTCAACCTGTTTTTTTCGTTGTGGAACAATTTTTCCTGTTTTTCAATATTCTGTAATTCCTTCAAATATTTTTACTAAACCAAAACCACCCGAATCAACAACACCAACTTCTTTCAAAACCGGCAGTAACTCCGGAGTATGATTCAATGAGTCGGTTGCAAAATCAACAATTTTTTGGAATAACTCTGGAACAGGAATTTTTTTTTCTAATGTTGAAACATGTTCCGCAGTTTCACGAATTACAGTTAAAATCGTTCCTTCAACCGGCTTCATTACTGCTTTATAAGCAACCTCATTTGCTTGTGAAATTCCCGCTTTAACTGAATCAAAATTTAATTCATCAAATTCTTTTAAACCATTGGCAAAACCACGAAAGATCTGTGACAAAATAACGCCCGAATTACCACGAGCTCCCATAATTAAGCTCCGTGCAAAAACATCGGCAACATTACTAATTGACTCCGAATTGAGTTCATTAATTTCCTTAACAGCATTAGTCATTGTTAAATTCATATTTGTTCCTGTATCGCCATCAGGAACTGGAAAAACATTTAATTTATCAATTTCTGGATAAAAATTATATAAATTATTATAACCGCTGATCAGTGAATCTTTAAAAGATTTTGCATTAAATTCCATTTCTATCACCTTTACATTTTTCATCAATTAATTTACCTTTTTTAGTTATCCTAAGTGATATAATTGTAAATCTTGAATCATTCAAATATCTCATTTTAATAAATTTCGATAGTATTACAAAAGCTTAGGTTTTATAAAAAATATAAATAAAATAATTAGATAACTTTTTAAAGGGTTGATTTATCAGTGTTTTAGAAATTTATTTAAAATAAATAATAATTTTTATACCAAAAAAAACTTTTTTATTACTACCTAAATTTCCTAACTAAATTAATAAGTCTTGAATATTTATATTCACATAAATCATAATATCGTTTGAATAAATATCCAGTTTTTCTAATTCATATTTAATCCTAATTTGTATTTCTCGGGCAATATCTTTAATATTTACTCCTTCTAGCAAAATAATAAAGATTTCTATATAAAAATTACGACCATCTTGTCTCAATTTAATTGACTGTGAGTAATCTTTAAGTAGCATTATCACATTGTATTCATTATTTTCAGTATCATCATCAACCTTTGTGAATCCAGCGACCCCGGGAACCGTAATTACTGCTGCATGAACTAAATCTGCAATTTTATCTACATTAATTTTTTTAATCATAAAAATCACCACTAAACTAAATTAACATTATTAATTATAACTATAAAATATAATAAAGCAATAAATTTTTTATATTTTCTTAATTAAATTGTTAACTTTTAGTTGTCTTTCCCATTTAAAATTATTTAAAAAAATCATCAATATTTGTTAACATATGACTGGGACTAACAATTTTTTCTAATGTTTTTTCTTCCGCTAATATTAATTATTAATATTTTAAAACAAAGTCTTTTGTATTAATTTTTTTTATTAAACATTTTTAATTTTGATACATTCATTAATATCTTCTCAAGAAAATCTATGTTGTACTATTAAAGAAACAATTGCATGAGCAATATTATGGTTTAATAATTATTGATTACTTTTTCCTACAATTGTATTATCAAATGATAAAGTTGATAGTATGACAAAAGCTTAGGTTTTATAAAAAATATAAATAAAATAATTAGATAACTTTTTTAAAGGTTGATTTATAAGTGTTTTATAAATATATTTAAAATAAAGAATAATTTTTATACCAAAACCTCAAATTTTTTCTTACTACCATAAAGTTGGAGTAAAAGAATAATGATTATTCCCTTATTAACTTATTTTTCGTGCCGTCATTTCAATCATAACGCCCCCCATAGATGTAATCTTACTATAAATTAAATTTAATTACCACCCTTTAAAATCCAATCATTAAGTAAATTATTTACTAAATACTAAGTAAATAAACAATTTTCAATTATAAAATAACTTACGATATTATAAAAAGGTCGCATGTAAAAAATATTTTTTTTAATAAAATTAGTTATTATACAAATAGTGTATTACTATTTTAATTAGTAAATAACTTTACTTTACAATAAAAAGGTGTAAACATATGGACAAAATAAAATTTTTATTTAATTTAGATAAAGTGGATGGTGATTTTAAAACATTATTAAAAGATTTTAACAGATTAGAAAATAAATATATTAAAATAATAAAAAAAGATAAAAATATAAAAAAACAATAAATTTAGAAGAATTGTGATAGCATTACAAAAGTTGAGGTTTTATAAAAATTATAAATAAAAACAATTAAATAAATTAAACAATTTTGCTAAAAAGTCTAATTATTAATCATTTTTTGTATGACTTAATTAATAAGCGGATTGAATTTTGTTTTTTATACCTACAAACCTAAACTTTTTTCTTACTACCAGAATTATCAGATATTAAAATATTGCAAATGAATTATACAAAGAAGTAATTTTTCCTCATTTTCAACATAAAAATAAAGAAATCATTACAAACGAAAAAGAAATTATTGAAACAATTCGTGGTATTTATCAAAATTTAAGAACTAAACTTAATAACTTTGTATTAAATATAGACAAAGCAATAATTGATACACAAAAAAATACCCAATGATATTTACGGTAGTAAGAAAAAAGTTTAGGTTTTGGTATAAAAATTATTCTTTATTTTAAATATATTTATAAAACACTGATAAATTAATCTTTTAAAAAGTTATCTAATTATTTTATTTATATTTTTTATAAAATATAAGTTTCTGTAATAATATCATATTTACCTAAATCAAAAATAAATCCAATTGCAAAACAACCGCGTTTAAAATTATCTAATCAAGAATTATTAAATTTATAATCACAGCCATGACCAAGCACAATTAGAGCACAAGACAATCAAAAAAGTAAACAATCAGCTACCTCATAAACCACATTTAACAGATTTACAAAAAAAGAGTATTATTGCAATTAAAAAAGGGAAAAAAATATCAACCAAAAAGAAAATAAACCAGAACAGATAACACAAGTTGAAAAAAATTAAAGACGAGATAAAGATTGATGACACTATTGACAATAGTTTTATATATTTTTTAATTTAAATTTAGCAAAAAAAACTAAAAGTTTTCATAAAAATTATATTTATACTTGCTTTTAATTTAAAAATTAGTTATTATTTTATAGTATTCAGATATAAAGGAGTAAAATTATGGCAAGAAAATGTGAAATTACTGGTAAAAACGCTTTATCAGGAAATAAACGTTCACACGCGTTAAATGCAACTCGTCGGAAATGAAATGTTAATTTACAAAAAGTAAGCATTGTTGTTGATGGCGAAGTTAAAACATTGCGTGTTGCAACAAGAACTTTAAAAACATTAAAGCGCAAAGGTCACATTGCACAATAAATAAAGCGCAAAGACACAGTCAAAAAATAATAAAAAAAAGAAGCATAAATTTTAAAATTTATGCTTCTTTTTTTATAAAATAAGATAAAATTAAAAAGGTACAAATGCCCATGTGGCGGAATTGGCAGACGCATTAGACTCAAAATCTACCGAAGAAATTCGTATCGGTTCGAGCCCGATCATGGGTACCAAATTTTAAAGCAAAAAATAATCGGTTTTAAAAACCGATTTTTATTTACTATAAATTGCAACAACTTGTCCTGTTAAAACATCAATATTCCCTACTAACGCAAGAAATTCATTACTAAGTGCATTGGGCGATAATTCTGACAATTTTAATTGGTTAGCATTATATTTTAAATTACTAATTGTAACAGTTGCTGCTTGCAAACTAAATAATGAAAAATAACGATAACCTGCCTTTTGATAAACTTCATTCATTCCTGGTTTTAATAAATAAGCATAAGTATTATCATTCATAAAAATGATATTATATCGATAAATAAAGTTAAAACAACTCAAATCCATATCAAAGCGATTACCTTGTGCAATAAAAATAATTTCTTGTGGTTTTAATTTTAACGCTTCTTGTAAGGATAATTCGCCATCAATATAATCTTTAATTTGGGAAACTATTAATAACTCTTTTGCTTTACTAGTAATTAACTTTGATTCTGTTGTTAAACTATCTTGGTCACAACAAAAAAGATCAAAAGTATCAAAAGTTTTAATTAAATCTAGGGCACCTCGTTCAACGCCGATTTTATAATAATCTTGATACTGCTGTAAATCTAAATTTGTTTCTGAACAAACAATTAAAACTTTATTTGCTTTCATCCGCTAATAATCCCTTCAACCTCGCCGCTAAATCAACATGGCCAAATAAATAACTACCCGCCGCTAACACATCAACCCCATATTGTTTACAAAGGGTTGCGGTTTCAGCATTAATTCCTCCATCAACTTCAATTAGTGTTTTGCTATTATTTTTTTCAATATAATGTCTTAAAATTTTAATATTTGTTGCTGCTGCAGGAATAAAAGTTTGACCACCAAAACCGGGCTCTACTGTCATTACTAAAACTAAGTAAAGATGATTTAAATACGGGTAAATAATTTCAACTGGAGTTGATGGTTTAATTGCTAAACCAATTTTTATGTTTAATTTTGTTCGTAAACTTAAAAATTCAGTTAATTGTGGTTCAGTTAATGCTTCATAATGCAAAGTAATTGCTGATGCGCCCGCTTTAATAAAGGGCAGCAAGTAATTTTCGACACTACTATTTTTAATTTTAACCATTAAGTGGCAATCAAGATATAAATCGCTATAACTATTAATATCGGCTAAAATCTTTGGACCAAAAGTTAAATTTGGTACAAAATCACCATCCATTACATCAAAATGAATTCATTGAGCACCAGCTTTCTTAATTGCAGCTAACTCTTCTTGCAGTATTAAATAATTTGCACTTAAAACACTTGGTGCAACAAAATATTTTTTCATAATTACCTCTTTCTATTGTTCTTGCATAATGTGAACATAATCATTATAAAAAAATTGTGGAATAATATTTGCTTGAACTAATTCTTTTATTTTGCAATGTGGCTCATGTAAATGCAAGCAAGTTCGAAACTTACATTCATTAGCATATTGATTAAATAAATGATAAGAGCGGGCTAATCCTCCTTTTTCATAATCTCTTAAATCAAATGTCGAAAAACCTGGCGTATCAGCAATCATTCCATCTAATAAATCATATAATACAATAGCAGTCGTTGTATTTTTTCCGCGGCCTAATGCTTTAGAAATTTCTTGCGTTTTAATTATCTCTGCTTTTAATAGCGTATTTAGAGTTGATGATTTCCCACTACCAGTTTGTCCAGTTAACACTGTAATTTTATTTTGAAAAAGTTGTTCAAATGGTTTTCATACTTTTTTATCATCTTTTTTATTACTAATAAAATAAACTTCATAACCTAACTTTGGATATCAATTAAAATATTTTTGATAAAGTTCATCTGTTTTCGCTAAATCTTTTTTAGTAAAAATAATAACTGGTTTTAAATTTTTGTATTCAATAAATGATAAATATTTATTTAATAAATATGAATTAAAAGTCGGTTCTGCCATTGCTGTAATAATAACAACTTGATCAACATTAGCAATTCGCGGACGGTATAATTCATTTTTACGAGGTTCAATTTGATAAATAATTCCTTGCTTGTAATTTTGAATTTCAAATTGAACATAATCACCAACAACTGATTTAATTTCTTGATGACGAAATAATCCTTTTGCTTTGCAAGCATAAATTTGATGGTCAATATCATTTTTAACATAACAAAACTCGCTAACGATGCGAATAATCATTCCTGTTTGATGCATATTATTCTACCATGGTAAAAACAAGCAAATACAAACTAAGCCAATAATGAAAAAAACTATTAAGAAACTAAAACATCAAGCAACCTTAATTCTTAAAAATCATGGATAAGAATAATACCGATCATAAAGCTTATACTTCTTACCTTTTACTTCTAACATATTTGATAACTTTAAAGGTTTTTCGGGGCGATGTTCTGATGTTTTAATTGCTTGTAAACTAGCATTAAAATCTACTACCGTCTGAAACCGTTCACTAGGATCTTTCGAAATTGCTTTTAAAATAACATTTTCTAAACTTTGCGGGATTAACGGATTTACTAACCGCGGTCGTAGTGGTAATTCTTTAACATGCTTAACTGCAACAAAAGTTGGATTTCCCCCAACAAAAGGAGCCATCCCGATCGCTAACTCATATAACATAATGCCTAAAGAATAAATATCACTGCGTTTTGTTGCTGGTTTTGATTGAACAATTTCTGGCGCCATATATTTTGATGTTCCAATAATTTTACAGCATTCTAAATATTCACTATTTTCTAAAATTGCAACACCAAAATCAGCAACCTTGATTTTACCATCATATGAAATCAAAATATTTTCTGGTTTAATATCACGATGAATAATATCATTATGATGAGCTTCCATAATAGCTAAATTAATTTCATCAAAAAAATATAATAATTCTTTAACGGTGCAAGGACCTAAAGTTAGTAAACGATCTTTCAAAGTATAACCTTTAACTAATTCCAAGACTAAACAATGACGATCATACGCCTGAAATGAACCATAAACTTTAACCACATTATTATGTGAAAACTGCGCAATTGAATTATATTCTTTATTAAAACGTTCTACTGCTTCTTTATTTTTTGATAATGTTAATGTCATAATTTTAATTGCAACACGCCTCTTTAATAATATATCATATCCTTCAAAAACTTCAGCCATACCACCATCTGCAATTTTAGATAAAACCTGATAACGATTATGTAACATTGTTCCAATTGTGATTTGTTCCATTTTTTGCACTCTTTTATCTTATTTTTAACTTATAAACATCATAACACAAAAAACCAAGAAGAAAAAACGGTGGTAAGAAAAAAGTTTAGGTTTTGGTATAAAAATTATTCTTTATTTTAAATATATTTCTAAAACAATGATAAATCAACCTTTTAAGAAGTTATCTAATTATTTTATTTATATTTTTTATAAAACCTAATTTTTTGTAATGCTATCAAAAAAACAACAAATAAAAATAAAAGTGCTTTAATCTGTTATTTCAAAAACAATTCCTGTTAAATTATCAGTTGATAGATTTTCTAATGCCCGATCAATTAAAATTTTAACCTTATCGTTTAATTTATTTACTGATTTTAATGTTTCAATTAAATCAATTTTATCAACATAATCATGAATTCCGTCGGTGGTTAATAAATACTGTCCTTTAATATCTTCAATAACATAAATATCAATTTTTAAATTCTTTATTGGTCCTAAAGCGCTTGTTAATACTTTTCAAAAAGTATGCATATTATATTTTTTTTCATATTGACCTCGAAATTCTAATTCTTGTTTTTCTCTATATTCTGTTGAATTTTCCATATTTTGGTCAGTAGTAATTTGATAAATTTTATCATTATGTAATTTATATAACCGCGAATCACCAATATTAATAACATATACTTTTCCATTAGCAATTAAGGCGGCAACAACCGTTGTTCCCATATCGCTTGTATCAGGATAAATTTGAGTATAAGTAACCATTTCCCGTTGAATTGTCAAAATGGTTTGACGAAACCATTTATTAATTTCTTCATCGGACAAATGATTAAAATTTGTCCGTTTAAAATGTTCCACCAAACTATAAACAGCGATTTTACTGGCAACTTCGCCATGTTGATGACCGCCCATCCCATCACAAACAATGGCAATATAATTATTAAAACTATTATTGTCAAAATCAAAGCAATCTTGATTACTATTGCGATAAGCGCCAATATCAGTTTTGTATCCAAACCTTATTTGCATAATTATTTTTTAATAATCCCTTCATTTTTATCTCGTAATTAACCACAGGCGGCATATCAATATCGTAACCAAATCCACGAATAACAATAAAATTAATTTTTTGTTGTTGTAAAATTTAAAAAAATTAATTAATTTTTGTTCTGCGTTGATACCCATTTTATGCAACTGTATTATAAGGAATTAAATTAACATAAGCATTTAATCCTCGAACTAACTTTGCTAATTATAATGATGTTCCATAACTATCATTAACATTCTCAATTAAAATATAATCAAAAGTAACGCGCTGATTAGTTAACTCAATTTAATAAAGAACTGCATGCATTAATTTTTATACTGGATAAGATCTATTAATTGGCATTAATTGATTATGAATCGTATTATTTGGAGCGTGTGTAATGAAATTGCTAAATTAAATTGTGTATTTAATTCTGTAAATTGTTTAATTTTTGGAACTAACCCGCAATTAGAAATTGTAATATTGTGTGCACCAATTTTATAACAATTTAATTAATTAAATAATTTTGACAAAATTAAGCGTATTATCAAAATTATCAAATGGTCCGCGGTTCACTAATTCTCATTACAACAACATGGCTTACACGTTCATTTGTTGTTGATAAATAACGATTAATCATCATAAATTGTTGAATAATTTCGGCATTTTATAAATTACGGTTTTTTTTAATAGTCCTGAGAAACAAAAAGTGCACCCCATATTACAACACAACTTGTGTTGTTACACAAACATAATTACCATAAATTTGAGGCATTAAAACTGTTTCAATTTTATAACCATCTGCCAACTAAAAAAAAAATTTACTGTCCCATTTTTTGGCTATTGTTAAAAAATAATTTTTAATGGCTCAATCGTATAATATTCTTGTAATTTATTACAATTAGTTTTAGAAATATTTGTCATTTCATCAAAATAAATATGTTTTTTACATATATTAAATCAAAGATTTGCTGTGCTAAATACTTCTTAAAACCATTCGCAAATAAATCTAATTTTAATTCCTTTTTTGGATATCAAAAAATTGATGTCATTATTTTTTACTCCATTTTTATATATTATAATTTTATCATAAAATAGTATTTGTTAAAATAGATAAATGTTTTTTGATTGTGAAAACAATATAATTTTAATCTTCATTAAAATTTAAAGACTAAATTAGTGGTCTAAAATGTATATGTTTTTCGCATTTTTTAAGATTAAGTATCTTTTCATTAAGCATTAATTGTATTATAATTTAACATAATTATATTATTAAAATAAATTATTAATATTTAGTGAAGCAGAAAAATAAAGATAAATCCCCTTGTAAAAGAAATTTTAATTACTACCGAAATGATGAAAAATATTTTCAATTAGGACAACAAATTATTCATTATTATCTTAATAAATATCCAACAAAAGAAATGAGATTTTATGCCTAGGATTATTAAAAAGATGTATTACTTTTGTGAAAAAATTTATTTCTAATTTAGTTGATATTAAATGTGCAACGTAATATATTGTTGTTTCATCTTATTTTGGTGGTATTAATAGTAAAAATCCACCCCCAAATTTTACTTGATTTACCAATTACAATAACAAATCGCGACATTTTATTAGTCGAATATATTATTGATAGTGGTAAAACAATTAAAATTATTAAAGAATATTTATATTCAAAAGGAGCGCGTAGTGTGAAAGTTGTTACTTTATTAGATAAAAAAGCTGGTTAGAAAGTAGATTTAGTTGCTGATTGATATAGGTTTGATGTTCCGCCTGATTTTTTAATTGACTTTGGTTTAGATTATCAAAAACGTCTAAGTAATTTGCCATATATTGCGATTGCTGATCGGAAAAAATTAGAAACATGAAAATTAGACACGAAGGACTAATAAAAAATTAAATGATTTAGTTATCATTGGAGGAATAAATTAAAAAAGCAACGACAAGAATGATTACAATTAATATTATTATTGCAATTTTTTTATTGTTTGCTTTAGTTCCGTCATTAGCATATATTGCGATTGGTTCAGTTAGTTTAGCCTTAATTCATATTTTATTTTTAATGGGGGTGTATGCATTATATATTACAATGAATTTTAATTTAATTTGAGCGGGTTTAATTTATGGTCTTATTTTTGGTTTATCCTCATTAATTAAAACATTAATTTCACTATGTCCAACTAGTTTTATTTTTATTAATCAATTGTTTTATGTTGTGCCACGGGTTTTAATGGGGCTTTGTGTTGGTATTTTAGCTTATTTTTTAACAAAAAATTCGGTTAAAATTGAAACAAAAATTTATACTAATCAAATTACAAAATTGACTTGATACCGACGATATTATTTAAAAATTTATAATATTATTATTGCTTTTACTTCAGCTGCGTTAAATGCTATTTTTGTTTTATTTTTTATGTATTTTATTGGTCCTTTAATTTTTATCAACCCAGATCAACAACGTTTTTTCACATTTTTACTTGAATTATTTTAAGCAACGAATTATTTACCAGAAATGTTGTTGGCAGTCGCTATTTTTCTACCGGTTGCATATGGATTAAAAAAACTTTATAATAATAATTAATATATTAAGTGCACTTTAAGTTTTAATTGCATTATTTAATAGAAAAATATAAAATTAAAAAAGAAAGAAGAGAAAAAACAGCGAAAAAATCAACGGGACTTATTTTATAAAAGTTATTTTATTTTTGTTATTATCTCCAATTTTATATTTTTGACATCTATTATCATGACCATTAGCTTATTTTTTTACTCACTTTCGTTCATAAAGTGAGTTTAAAGCGCAATTACATAATAATAATGAATGAATTACTAAATATTATTTTAATTATTTTGTTATTAATTTTTTGTTCATTTATTATTGTATTTTTATTTTATTATTTAGCGCAATACTTACGATTTTATAAAACATTACCCAATGAATTAAGTGGTTTATTTGGTCTAGTGTGGATTATTTTATATTTTCAGAAAGTTTTAAAAATTAAATCTTAATTATAATGAAGTAAGATAAAATAATGGTATAACAAAGAAGAAGGTTTGAATGAAAAAAAATGTAATTTTATTAGATTTACTAACTTTTAGTTATTTAACAACGGGAACTGACAAAATGGCAGATGCTAATAATTGACAAGTAAAATTATAAAATTTAGGTAGTAAGAAAAAAGCTTAGGTTTTGGTGTAAAAATTATTCTTTATTTTAAATAAATTTCTAAAACACCGATAAATCAACCTTTTAAAAAGTTATCTAATTATTTTATTTATATTTTTATAAAACCTAAGCTTTTTTCTTACTACCAAAATTTATTAACAAAATATTATCAAACAGAATAAATTGAAATTAAAACTGACGCTCAACCAGGATGAAAAATTATTAAGCCATTAATTGATTTTGGTTTTACCCAAGATAATGGGATGGACAATTTATCAGTTTTATATCAAAAAACACATCCAATTGATTTATTCGTGATTTTTTTAGAAACAAACGATTATTTTGGTTATGATACTTATGCAAAATTAAAAGAAATACCAGATTATCCAATTGAAACAAAAATTATTGATTAATTAGGGTAATTAATTAATAAAATAAAAGTATTGCATAAAGACAGTAAAGAAGGGGGGAATTATTATGTTTTAGTAGTTTTCCCACCAAAAGTATTAACGTTGCATGATAGTGAATTTTTTAAATCCTTACCAGAAGATTATCAAAAATATTGTGCAAAATTGAATATTAATGTTTTTAATTTACAATTATCAGCAAATAAACATCACGAAGATAAAAATAAATATGATGGTATTAATTATACATAAAAGGAAACAATGGCTACTGTTTCCTGGGCAATTTTTGATGTTATTGTTGCAGAAAATTTATTAAATTTAAATTAATTTTAGTAACAAGCAATTAGAAAGGAATTAATCATAAATGATTATTGGTGTTTGCGGTTATATTGGCGCAGGAAAAACAAGCGCTTTTGAATACTTACAAAATAAATATCATTTTACTTATTTAAATGCAGATAAAATTGCAAAAGAAATTATGCAAGAGCCAACCGTTTTGTTTTTTTTAGAGCAAACTTTTCCGGGAACAGTTATTAATGGCGCTCTTAATCGCGAGCGTTTACGAACAATTATTTTTACTAATCCTATTGCCAACAATAAGTTGAATAATTATTTATGACCAAAAGTTAATCAACAAATTATCACAATTATTAATAATAATCCAAACCAAAAATTTTTAGTTGAAGCAATTGGTTTAAGTGCATTAGAGCTTTCTTTTGCAGCAAAAATATTTATTACTGCTAGTAAAAATAACATTATTGCGCGAATTAATGATCGCGATAAACAATCATCAGAACAAACAAAAAAGTTATTAAAAATTCAAGCAACTTTTTTTAAACATATAAAAACCGATTATAAAATAACCACTAACAAATCACTGTCAGAACTGTATCGAAAATTAGATAAAATAATGGGAGAAATATTAGGAGATGATTAATAATGCGCCGTTTTGTTGCAAATCAATTAGAAAATAATTACTTTATTTTATCTGAAGATGATGTCAAAAAAATTAAACAAGTTTTGCGTTTAAGAGACCGAACACAAATTATTTGTATTTATAATGGCGAACATTATTTAACTACATTAGAATTACAAGCGCCACAAAAGTATTTATTTAAATTAATTAAAAAATTAGAGCAAAATCATGAAAGTCCAATTAGGGTGCGATTAATTTCAGGTCTAATTCGGAATGCAAAATGAGATTATTTATTACAAAAAGCAACAGAATTAGGAGTTAATGAAATAGTTCCTTTTCATTTTAGTCGTTGTGTGGTACAATTAAAAAGTGAAAATAATTTTAAAAAAATTAAACGTTGAACAAAAATTTGTAAAGAAGCAGCAGAACAATCTTACCGTAATCAAGTGCCATTTGTACATGATGTTAAAAGTGATTTAAAGTTGTTACAACAATATCAAAGTGATGTTAATATTGTTTGCTATGAAAACTTTGCAGAAACATTATCAATAAAACAGTTTTTACAACAAGATTTTAAAACAATTACAGTTGTAATTGGCCCCGAGGGCGGGCTTACTCCGCATGAAATTGAGGTTTTATCTTCATATCAATATTACCCCGTTTCATTAGGGCAACGAATTTTACGAGCTGAAACAGCACCAGTTGCACTTTTAGCAATGATTATGTATAAAAAAGAATTATAGGATAAGGAAAATATGACAAAAGTATTATCGATTAAAGCACTAGTTATTTTTGCAAATATAATATTATATACAGCTTTAGTACTAATTTTTCTGATTTTAGGATTACAAAAATGAGATATTGCAGCAGTAACTGGATACAAAATTGGATATGTTTTAATTGGTTTTGCTATTATTATTTTTATTATTTATCATTTAGTTCGTATTCATGAGTTAAAAAAGACACCATTTCAATTATTACGAAAACATATTATTTTTATGCATATTTTTTATATTGGTCAATATTTTATTTTTGTAATTAGTTTATTTTTTTTAATTTTAACTAATACAAAAGTTTTAAATACAGCCCAAATTTGTATTTTTTGATATGTATGATTTCCAACGGTCTTTGTTGTCGCAATTGCTTGTTCAATCTTGGAATCGATTGTTTGTGTTGAAGAACGAATTTTTATTGTTAAAAAAAATTGACAAGATTCAGAACAATGAACAAAAGAACGGGTAAAAAATAATGCTGTTTTAACAAATGAGCAGCAAGCAAAAAAAAGCGAAAATCCTTTCTTTGATGATGATAAAAATAATAATTAGTTTATAATTAAAAAAAGAAAAATTAATAACGGGGGATGAAAAAATGAAAAAAATATTAAGTTTATTAGGAGCAATAATGACTGGGAATACTATTGGATCAAATGTTGTTGCATGTGTTCCCTCGAGAAATGGTGGCAACAATAATGATATTATTGGTGACAAATTAGACTTAAATTTATTTTCTTATGATAAAATTATTGACAAAAAATTTAGTTTAAAAAAAGATAATGCAATCGTTAATGATGAAATTAATTTAACTTCAGCTATTACAAAAGGAATTCAAAATTTATCTCCAGTATATTTGCATTGAGATGAAGTTAATATTACGGTTAACTTTTTAAATGATAAATTTACTTTTAATCAAGTTTATATAAAAATGGAAGCAAAACGAGATGCAAAATCAGTAAAGGGTTCAGTAACGTGAGGAAATTTAGAAACAAAATATTATGTTGATCTTCGACCGAATTTAAAAAATTGACTATCATTATCATCACTAAAATTAGAAGTTGAAGATCCAAGTGAATTAGACACTGCAGCCACTAAAGCGTTAGGAGGACCGGCCTTTAACCAAAATAATTTAAATAGTCTTGGCTTACAAGGAACATATAATGAAGACCAAAAAAGTTATACAGTTTCAGTTAAAAGAGGCCAAAGTAACTTTTTCCAAACCAGTGAAATTATTTTTAATATTGATATGAAATAACTAATTTAACAACACTTAACAAAAATGAAATGTACATAGTGAGGTTCTTTTATGTAAAATATTGGAATTATTGATAAAGGCAATATTGTTAGTGAATTTATTGATGATTATCGTGATGTGCAAGGAGTTAAAATTACATACCTTTATTCGCATAGTTTAAAAAAAGCTAAATTTTTTGCAACAACAAAGCGTGTTTTAGTTGAAAAAACAGCAACTTTTTTGCCCATTAATTAATTGAATTAAAACAAATAGCAGAAATTAATATTGTTTTTTTGATGTAAGCTTTTAAAGCTTTATATTTGCCAGCTTATCAAATTTTACAAACAAATGTTAATAAAATTAAACTTTTTTAGGTTTTTTTAATTGCAACCATTATTAAAGTCGAATGAAATAAGTTTTATTAGGCCAATATAATTCTATTTTTGATGAGAATTTATGAAAAGATTCTTTATATGATATGTTAATTTATCCTGTTGAATTAGCAGATGCTTTATTTTGGCTAGTCAAAGATGTTAAATGAATGAGTAATAATTTAAAAAACGGTGTTGATATTAATAATGCTGTTATTTTACAACATGGTAATAATATTTTAACTAGTATTATTTGTTAAAAAGCATCGACAAGCATTAATACTAATTAAACTTTAAGTGATGATACTAGAATTAATGTTAATAATCTAAAAAAATTATAAGAAATTACAAAATATAATCGCCTCACAAATCAAACAAAATTTTTACCATTGGGATCAGAACATATTAATAAAATATACTATTAATTACAGTATCTTATTAATATAATAAATAGTGATAAATATTCGGAAATAAAGCATTTATTATATTACTCAATTTCGGTTATTCGTTTTTTAGAAGCAGTTAAAATCAATGAATAGAAATAGGAAGAATTATTAAATAAAATTAAATAAATATATTAATCATAATTTATTAAAACAAGATGAAAATATAATAGAAATTAAAAAATTATGTTCTGAAGCAAAATAATATGATTTTTTATTATTTTGTATTAATCCAAACCATGATTAATTATAGCATAATTTATTACAATATACTACAGTTAATGTTTTTTTGTTGTGGGTTTTCCATTGGGGCAAATGATACCATAACAAAAGTTGCATAAATTTCAACGTAATTAGCAGACAGATAAAAATATTGTAAAAGTAATTTTAGAAACACGCTTATTATCTGATACATAAATTATTAAAGCGCGTCATTTATCAGAGGGGGCAGTTATTGATTTTGTTAAAACTTCAACAGGTTTTAGTAAAGCGGGTGCAACAATTGCTAATGTTAAAATAATGAAAAAAACAGTTGGAGAACGTATGTAATTTAAGGCATCTAGCGGGTTTTGCACTAAAGCTGATGCTTTAGCTAATTATTACAGCAGTTTCAGTGCGAATTGGAACAAGTGGTGGCGTTAGAGTTAATATTATCAGGAAATAAACCACGTCAAACAGGTTATTGGTTAACTAACATAAAGCAGCAAAGGGAAATAAAAAATAATGTATTTTTTAAAAAACAAAAATTTAGAAGCAACTCTTATTTATAATCCATTTGAATTAATTTCATTAAAAAATCTGGCAAAGAATATATTTATCAACAAGATATTATATGAAAAAAATTGTATTAAGAAAAAGGTTGGGGTTTGTAGGTATAAAAAAACAAAATTCAATTCGCCTATTAATTAAGTAATACAAAAAAATGATTAATAATTAGACTTTTTAGCAAAATTATTTAATTTATTTAATTGTTTTTATTTATAATTTTTATAAAAAATCAACCTTTGTAATGCCTATCAAAAAAATCGTGACCAATTTTTTCAAATCACAGGAAGCTTAATTAATAATGAATATCAATTAGCAAATAAAATTTATACGATAATGTGACATGGAATTTTTAGTGCAATTACTGCTTGAAAAGTTCTTACTTATACAGCAGATACATTAGTGGTTGAATATGGAACAAAAAAAATAATTTTATCATCAGTATCAATTTTTGTTTAAATTGGAAGTAACATATCAATTAAAAGCAAATAAATTAATTAATAAAGTTAAGATTACTAATCTTGACCCAAAACCATTACCATATAATTTTTATTGACATCCGGCATTTATTTGTGATGATCATAATGGTAAAATTATTTTTGATAATCAACAAATAATTACCTATATTCCTGGTAGCGCTTTTTTAGGTTCAGAAATGAAGAAAGAAACAAATTACCGATAGGTATTACAAAAATTTGGGTTTTATAAAAATTAAAAATAAAAACAATTAAATAAATTAAACAATTTTACTAAAAATTCTAATTATTAGTCATTTTTTTTTGTATTACTTAATTAATAAGCAAATTTAATTTGGTTTTTTATACCTACAAACCTCAACCTTTTTATTACTAACAGTTTTTTAGTAATTTTATTTCAAGAATAACCGATTGTTAATAGTAAATTAAAAAACACCAAAAACATTAAATGCTTGTTTTTTTTCTGAATATAATTAATTGTTTTATTTTAAAATATTTTTAATTATTTTATTTAACGGTAAAAATTGCGTTAAAAATTTTTCATAAAAAACATGGTATTTATCAAAATGGTTAAAGGTAAATTGATTATAATATGTTTTATTAAAATATGTTGTTATTGTTATGTATTGTTTTGCTATGTTGTCTCATTATTGAAATGTCCAAGATAATTCTTTTACTGAGATAGGATTATCTAAATTATATCGTTCATTAACATCATCATAAGTATATTTTTCATAAGACATTTTTAAACTTTTAGAACGAAACATTGAAACTCTTAAATTATTATATATTTTATCTAGTTATTTATCAGTTAAGATTTCTTTTTCTTCAGCACGTATCATTTCATCATTTCATGCTGTTATAATGAAACTTACTTTTCCAACCATAACCATAATTTTATTACCATTATCATAAACAGCAAAAGCGATGCGAACACCACTAGGAAAAACAATTTTTTGCCACCTTCTTTAACATTTTTAGGTCAAAAACAATGCCATTTTCATTGTCGGGTCCTATATCACAATCCCATATATTTTTATAAAGATAATTACATACATTAATTGTATCGCCAAATGTAATATCTTCGTGGGTGTTGGCATATCTTCGTAAAATATTTGATGAAGCATAAGTAAAATTACAAGCAAAAAATAATTTTTAGACTAAATGATTTCATGCCTTATTATTACCACGACCCGCCGAAACAAACTTAAAAAACTCGGCGAATTAAAATATCGG
Source organism: Spiroplasma endosymbiont of Antitype chi (assembly GCA_964019725.1). Taxonomy (GTDB): domain Bacteria; phylum Bacillota_I; class Bacilli_A; order Mycoplasmatales; family Mycoplasmataceae; genus Spiroplasma. The sequence goes on from OZ026467.1 coordinate 2,351,448, forward strand.
GCATAACTATCACTAACAAAATCTTTAAATAATTCTCAATAAAAACCGAAATTATAGTCACTAAAATTTAAATCATATTTTTTATTTAAATGTTCATAACTAGTAATTCGTTTTTTGTTATTAATTTTTGTAAAATATTGCATTTTTAATTAGCCCTTTTTTGATAAGATTATATGAATCATTAATTATCAATTAAGTATCATAATTTAAAAAAATTGTTTAATTACAAAAGGAAATTATAAAATGGAATTAAAAAATAATTTATTAGGAAATTATAAATAAAATAAAATAATAGAAACAAATAATTAAACTAAAAATTTATTGATTGAAAGAGATAATTGGATATTTAAATTATATCAACGATTAAAAATATTACAAGGATATAAGATTGTATCAAAAATATCAAAAAAAATTAAAACAGAAGATGAAGATATAACTTTAAAAAGAAGAAGATATGTTAAATATGATAAAGAAAAAAAGAATATATAAGCCACCATTCTTTGGATAAAGAATTAGGTTTAAAAAAATACCAAAGAAATGAACAAAATTTAATAAATAAAATTACTTAATTTTTAGGCGATGGAAAAAGATATAAAGATATTTTAGATGACGTTGAAAACGCTAATATTAGTGAAATAACAATATCTAATATTTTTAAAAATGCAGTTTTATAAGAAAACGATTACATTAGTAATAAAAATAACAATAAAATTAAAATTTTAAATAATATTTTATATATTCAAATTGATGAGGCTTTTGAATCTATGTGATAAAATAAAAAAAGATTTGAAAATAAAATATTTCTTTCAAATATACATGTTGGTGTTGGTGAATAAAAATCAACAAAAAACAGAAAAAAATGAAAAATAAAAAAGCGTTTTTTAAATGATGAATAAAAATAATAAATCTAATATGGATAATTTTATTGATAAATTTTTTAAATTAATAGATACTTATGATATTAATTAAGATACTAAAATATTAATATTAAGTGATGGTGATAAACAAATTAAAAAAATTTACATAGCAATGAAGGCGAAATATAAAAATAATACCATATCATCTGGTTTAGATAAATTTTATTTAGTAAAAGGATTTAAAGAATTATTTCCAAATCGTAAGAAAAGCCAAGCTCATAGATTAAAATATAAATTATCAAAAATATATTTTTTTACTGGAAATTATGAGGCATTATTAGATTTTTTAATGTGTAATTTGCCATATGTTATTGATAATAAAAAGAGAAAATTATTAGAAAATATTGAATTAATTAAAAATAATAAAGAAGGCATTGAAAATAAAGCTTCAGAATATAATATCGGTTGTCAAATGGAGGGTGGTGATATATCACAATATATTAAGGCAGTTAAGGGGGGGGCGGCGCGAAAATATATTGTAAAGAAACATTTATCAATACATTAATTTATTCAATATTAAGACTTAATAGTGAAACAAATGAAAAAAAATTGATAAAACTAATAAAAATAAAGAAAAAAATTGAATTTAATATATTTTTAATTTAAATAGATATCAAAATCAATTTTTATCTTTATAAAAAATAAAAATACTTTTTAAATTTATTAATAATTTTAAAAGTTTTTTTATTGTATCAAAATTCATAAATTTATAAATTATTTCTGAAAATAAAAATTATGTTTTTAAAAAAGTTGAATTTTTTATAAATTTTGTTATCATTTAGTTATAATAGAAAAATAATTTGTTTCTAATTACTTAATTTTATTAAAAACCTCAAAATAATGTATACTAACATATTTTTAAACCATCTGATGCTAAATATAAAATATCGTTAATTTTGTAATATCGCATATAAGAAGCAATTAAATCTAACTTATTTTCAAATAAAATTAAGTACATTTTGGCTAATTCTAAACATTGCAAATCATATAATGCTTTTTGTGATGTAAAATACGAAAATTAACAGGCTGACAATTAACTCAATCAAATGATGTTGTTATTTAATTTCAAGTTTTATTAATATAAAAGCTTTTATATTTTGTCATTTATCTATACTCTTTAATTATTTTTATTTATTGCTAAAATTTAATCATTAATATCATTTACCGTTGCCGGATAAGCTCGTATCATTAATTATTGTAATTTATTTTTACTTTTTTTATTTAATTTTTTTATCAAATATTTTTCTTTCTGTAAAAAAATAATGTTCTTTTATTTTTTAATATTTTGATATTTAGTAAATAATTTATTTTAGTATTTAATTACTTTGCCCCCCACTTAACTTTGGGGGCGAGCGGGCGGAATAATAGGATATTTTGATAGTTTATATCCTAATACGAAAATAAACAAAAAATATTTTACACAGTTATTAATTACGATTAATCCATCCCTAGACAACTTTATATAAAGAAAATAATCTTTTGGAGTTTCAACCATCTTGTTTTTTTAGTGTCCGATATTGTTTTTTTCGGATTAACAACACTTTTTTTATGAAAACAAGCCAAAAAAACAAATGATCTGACATTTCACAAGTGATTAATCTTGCCGATAATTAAAGAAATAAATAGGATTAGTAAATCCAATCGCTTTCACACTTTCTTTAAGGCTTCGTGCCATAGATGAGTCATCCATATTTAAGTATCAAAATATTAATTTTTAGATTGCATTGCATTGTTAATCAGATAGTATCTTTATTAAAATTGATATTATTAGTTGTTAAACCTAAAAAATATAATAAATCATAGAAAGGAAATTATAAAAATGAAATAATTTGTAGGGAAAAAATAGGTTAATTTTTAATTTAAAGATAATATCTGATGAACAATTCAAATAAAAAAATCGATCTAATAAATTATTACTTCAATTTTTATTTAATTACTTTATTTATATTTTTTATAAAAAATAAGTTTTTTGGGCTACCTATAATTTTTTTCAATATAAAGGTTAAATAACTTCACATAATGATGTTAAAGGGGATTTATTCTTATTATTTTTCAATTGTAATTTTTTCGTTTTCATTTTGGATATTGTTTTTGTTCCTGTTTTAAATGATAATAAGCATCATCGTGATTATAATAAGACTCTATTTTATGGTTTTTATTTTTACTCATCGTTAAAAACCTTTTTATTTGCATATATTATAAAACATTTCTTATTTTTTAACTAGTCGATTTGAAGTAATATTGCTCCGCCCAACCTTTGCTTGATCAATGCCATTTAATTGAACAGAATCACCAGTAAAGCTAATATTAATTTTTGACAACGATTCACCAACACCATAAATATCAACGGGAACAACTTCTTTTTCAAAATCATGGATTTTTTGAGCATTAAATCCTGATGAAACAATAATTTTAATATGTTGATATCCTGCCTTATCTAGATTTTGACGCAAAGCGCGAATTAAGTGTTTATTAACACCATTAATTTCACTACTTGGATACTTATCTTCTTTTCCAATAAAATATTTATCAATTAATGATTGAGAAGTATCAACACGAACTGCATACAAATTTGAAAATGCATGTGCTACTTGCAAAGTATCAGTAATAACATCATTATTATAATCAACTAAAGCCACTAATTTATCAATTGGATAAAAATTTTGATAAGCTTTTAAAGCAGCAATTAAATCACTATTAAAAGCTTGAATTAAAGCATGTGGAACAGTCCCCATAGGATCATAATTACCAACTAATTTTGTTACTTGTGCTGTTGTAACAAAATTAGTTATTCCACCAATTTTTGCAGCATAACCATCATTTTCTTGATTATAATAATAATCACTACGATCATTCATATATATCACCGGCTTATTATTAGCTGCTTGTACTACGCGATAACAATTTGTTGCAATACTTGTCTGTCGTGCTAAAATGCCATCAATAATACCTTCTAAATGACCAAAATGATAATAATGCCCAGTTACTTTTAAAACTGGTTCATTAGCTTGAATTAAATCGCCATCCGTTAAAGCGGTGATTTCTAAACTTTCTGCATTAAAAGCTTCTGTTTTTAATAATTTAACACATTCATTAACGCCTGCCAAAATAACATTTTCTTCACGTTGAAAAAACTGCATTGTTATTAAATCATTTGGTTTTTCATTTTTTAAAATATTTGCTGTTTTTAAAAAATAAATTGCACTATAATATCCTGACTTAATTTTGCCCATTATAATATTCCTTTCAAAAACTATTTAACGTATGATATTTTTTCTTTGATAATAACATAATTTTATTACCAATAATAGTAACTGGTAATCCCAATTCGAATTCAGAACAAAGTATTCTATTTGAAATAACTAGCCGCAATTAACTAGGAACAATTTTTAAACACGAATGCATAATTACTCCAACACGTGCAATAAAAACAAATTGGCCAATATCACAATTATCAGCTCCACAAATAATTTATTCAGTTGATAGGCCAACTTCTGCTTGAAAAAATATTTAATCTATCATAATTATGATGTTTTTTACGCTCAATAATTTTACCAACAATAAATTGTGGTTGTTGATTAATATTAAAAGAATAATTTTTTTTAAAAATAGTTCCTAACTATGATAATAAATCATAATTATAACTATTAATTCGTAACTTAAAAGATGTTGTCAAATGTTTACTATCATTTAACAAATTAAACCAATAATATTGGTGGTTGTGATTATAAATAAGACATAATCATTATTAATAACATAATTAACTGCACCTGGTGTTGATTAATATCCCATTAAAACATCAAAGCATTGATTATAAAATAAAACAATTGTTTTTGTTTCTATTTTTGTTCCTTACTACTTCAATTAAATACTTTAATTTTTGTTTCATCTAAATATTCAATAATTGTTGTTACTAAATTAATTATTTTATTAAAGTCATCTCAATTAATAATACCACTAATTGTATGCAAATTACAGGCAATTAAAAACGCTTAAATAGTTTAAATACCAGCCCGGATGTTGTTAAATGAACAGCTCTCCAGCATCAGTTTCCTCCTGACGAAATATAAAATTGATATTTTATTGCATACTATTTAATCAATTTAAGTTGATATCGAATTAAATCATAACGCGTAATGTGGCCATTATCCATTCCGCGCAACTTACACCTTGCCATAATTGGCCAAAAGTTGTTGTTGATTGATAATCTTATCCTGGTGAAACATAAGTTGCAATTACAAAATAAGGGTTAATTAATGCTGTCGCTTTTTTGGCGCCGCGAGTCCCAACTTCTTCTTACGCACTAAATCCAAAATATAAATCATAATCTAATTGTTTATTTTTAACTTGTTATAAAATTTCTAATCCTAAAATAACACCCATTCAGTTATCAATCGCTTTTGATAATAATCTTTTATCATTCAATAAAACTGTTGGACCTTCACAAATTATAAAATTTCTTTCTCGAATTCCCGCTTTATATGCTTATGCTCTTGAATAAAAACCAAAATAAACTAATATATTAGCAATTGGTCTTGATTTTAATATAGATTCTGGCGATAATAAATGTGGTGCAATTGCCTAAATCACACCAATCAAAAACATATTCCATCATCTTTTAATAACTTTACTTATTTATATAATAATGTTTGTTATCAAATACCTCCTAATGGATTAATACGAACTAAACCTTTACTATTAATTTGGCTAACCATAAATCCAACTTCATCACCGTGTGCCATTAACATTGTTTTTTTGGGATTTGTAATTCTTTTTTGATTTTGAATTACAGCAAAGCAAATCCCTAAATTATCTTGAATTATTTCTGAAATATATTTTTGATAATATTGTTTTAATATTTTAACAACTTATTGTTAATATCCATATGGTACAAATGCTTGTAAAATATTCTCATACATTTTTTTATGTTCATTAGTAATTTTTATTGTTATCTTCCTTTCATCCTTGAAATTATTATATCAAAGTTTATAATTAATATATTGTTAAAAATTTAACAATACCTTAAATTAAATTCAATGATACTTAAGAGATAAAAATAAATGGAGGAAAAATATGCGAAAAGTTGCATTAATAATCGACTCATCGTCTGGAATTAAGAAAGACGATTTAAAAAAATATGAAGATACTTATTTATTACCATTATTACTAAATTTTCCAGATGGAAGTGAAGTGGAAGATGACGAAGATGTTATTTCATTTAATGAATTTTATGATATTTTAGAACATCAAGTTATCAAAACTAGTCAAATTCCAATGGGAAAAATGTTAAGTACTTGAAACGAATTGTTAAAAAAATATGAAGGAATTGTTTTTATGGGATTATCAAAGGGGCTATCTGGTCAGCATGAAAATATTTCAATGTTAGCTCAAGACTATGAATATAAAAACAAAGTCTTTGTTATTGATACTGATTCGATAAGTCAACTGCTGGAATATATGATTGATCTAGTATATCGATGAATTGGAGAAGGAATTGAATTAACAAAAATTCAATCAAAACTTGATTTAATTAAAACAAAAGTTAGCGTCTTTATTATCCCGAAAAGTTTGGAAACTTTAAAACGCGGGGGACGAATTAAAGCGGCAGCTTTAGCGTCGCTTTTGAAGATAACCCCTATTTTAAGATATGACGGTCGCATTGATAAATTTGATAAAACTAGAACATTTAAAAAAGCTGTTGAAACAGCTTTAGGACAAATAAAAAAAGAACGGCAAAATTGAAAAAACATTATTTTATTGCATTCAAAAACAGACAACGAAACATTAAAAGAAGTTTACAATATTATTGAAAACGCGGGCGCTAAAATTACTTCAAAATACATTTTCCCAAATGTTATAGCAGCTCATACAGGGGCAAATACGATTGTGCTAGTATGTTGAGATGAATAAAAGGAGGTACAGCCAATGAGTAAAAAAATTGCAATATTAACTGATTCATCAGCAGGTTTCACAACATCAGAAATTAAACAATTGGGTATTCATGTTATTCCCTTACACATTATTTTAAATAATGAAGTTGATATCTTAGATACGGAAGTTGAAACAACAAAACATAATTTTTATGAAGTTGTTCAAACGGGAACAACAAAAACAAGTCAATCATCAACTGGTGAATTAATGGTTAAATATGACGAAATTTTAAAAACATATGATGAAATTATTCATTATCCAATTGCCGAGAAACTTTCAAGCCAATATTCGACCGCTTATATTTTAAGTAAAGATGAAAAATACAGTGGAAAAGTTCATGTTGTTCGTAATCATACGGCAGCTTTTGCTTTAAAAACATTAACAATTTATGCTAATGAATTAACAAAACAAAAGCTTAGTGTCGAAGAAATTATTGCAAAAACAAATGAACTTGAGCAAAAAACATATATGGCAATGATTCCTGGTAGTTTAGATCGTTTATCAAAAGGTGGGCGTGTTGGAAAAGTTTTATTATCATTAATTAACTTATTTAAAATTAAAATTTTAATTCAATGAGGTGAATATCCTAAGAAAATTGACTCATCACGAATTTTAAATAATTTAATTGAAATATTAGTTAAAACATTAGAAAAATTTAAAAAAAAATTTAAAATAAACTTTCAATTATTTGTTTTAAAAACAAGTGAATGTGCTAGCAAAGTTTGAGATAATGTTACACAAAAATTAAATGAATTAAAAGTTAATTACAACACTGAGAATTTAGCTAATATATTTGTTGCGCACGCAGGGTTAGATACAATTGCTTTTGTTGCTGTCCCACAAATTAAATATTAATAAAAAATCATTTCTAATATTAGAAATGATTTTTTATTTTTTATTCATTAAATGGCGGAAGTAAAGAGATTCGAACTCTTGCATGGATCGCTCCATCTAACGGTTTTCGAGACCGCCCCCTTCAACCAGACTTGGGTATACTTCCAATGTTTAAACTGGCAGGGGTGACAGGACTTGAACCCACAACGCACGGTGTTGGAGACCGCTGTTCTACCATTAAACTACACCCCTAAATCATTTTTAAATAATAACATAATAGGTATTTATAAAAAATTTTAGGTTTTGTTATAAAAAAATTATTCTTTATTTTAAATATATTTCTAAAACAATGATAAATCAATCTTTTAAAAAGTTATATAATTATTTTATTTATAATTTTTATAAATAAACCTAAGTTTTTGTAATACTATCACATAATACCATAAATATGGTAAAATAAAAAATTATTTCCAAACTTTTATCTTTTTATGTTATGGCAGGGGTAGCAGGACTTGAACCCACAACACCCGGATTTGAAGTCCGGTGTTCTACCGATTGAACTATACCCCTAACAAGATAAATTAAGCGCCTAAATTAGCACTTAATAAGTTTAACAAAATAATATAAAATAGCAAATAATTTTGATTATTTTCTTCATTGAATTACTCTTCAAATTTAGGTGGTTCATATTTTTTATTATGGCACTGGTCACAAATTCCGTGCGCTTCAATTTTAAAATGGACTGGTTCTCAATTAATATTTGTAATTACATCTTTTAAATTATCTAACTTAATTTCATGTAAAATATTCGTATCTTTAATATGAGCAACATTTTTACAAATATCACAAATCATATGAAAGGATGGGTTTTCTGCTAAATCATATCAAATTTGTTTACCATCAAAAGAATTTGTAAAAACAATATGCTCACTAATTAATAAATCAATTGTGTTGTAAACTGACATTAAATTAACATTTTTAAATTCTTGTTCTAATAATGTTACAATTTCATTTAACATTAAATGTTGCTTTTCTGATAAAATTTTAATAATTGCTAACCTAATTTCAGTAATTCGATAATTTTTACTTTTTAATAACTGTACAATCACGTCATATGATAATGCCATTGCCACAAGCTCCTTTATTTTTTATTTTTTTTAATAACTTCCACTAAATCTGAAACTGTTTTAATATCCATTAATTTATCATCTGGTATTTGAATCCCATATTTTTTCTCAGCCTCAATAACTAAATCCATCAAATCTAATGAATCTAACCCTAATGTTTTAAACTTTGTATTTAAATCAATTGGTTTATAAATTTCACGTTCTTTTAAAAATTTTTTAATTTCATCTATCACATTCATTTAAAATTCCTCGCATTCTTTTAATAATTAATATAATTATAGCAAGTTTAGCAATAAAATAATAGCATTCAATAGTGTAACCTTTCTAATGTAAACTTCCGAGCTTGATATAATTGTTGTTCATTATGATAATAATATACAATTATTGTTTTGGTCGCATGTAAAAAATAAGGGTTTTTGTTTTTAAATGTTATTTAGTTTAATATAAATTAAGGATATTTTTTTATTGTTTTTATAAAACCCTTATTTTTTACATGCGACCATTGTTTTTAATAAATAATTTTTTCATTACTATAACAGAAACTAAGATAGCTTGTTGGGTGATAAAAAACATCATTTTCGTAATTCAACATTTTAAAAAATAATAATTAAAACGAATATTATCAAAATAATATTGACCATATAAATAATTAATTTTTATTCGTAATTTTATAGGATATAAAACAAATTTTTATTCTGGTTGCAACTCAATATTCTCATCGTCTTTATGAAAAACACGCAAATTAAATTTAGGTTTATTATTACTAATTAAAATATTTTTATAAACATAAATAAAAATATCACTTAAAAAAATAACATTTATAACAAAAAATCAAGAATAATAAATAATTTTTTATTAAAAATTTTTTTAATCTGTAGCTAATTTTTGCTCCACAAAAAATCAAATTAAAATTGTATTAATAAATCTTGTTTAAATTCTTTATTATAATAATTAGGTAATTTTTGAGTAACGCTGCGATAATTAATTGTTAAACATTTAAACCAATTTGAATTAAAAAAAATTATTATTAATATTTATTTCAGGAATAATTGGTTTAAAAATAAAATTTTGAACAAGATTAAAATTAAATCATTCTATTATTGTAATAAAATTTATTTCGCTTTGTGCAAGAAAGGGATTGACAAGAAAATTATTTAAGGTTAAATTATTATTTGCTTCAATTTCAACTTGTTTTTTGTTTTAATTATAAAGTGTATTTTAAGTAAAAAAATGTTCGTAAAACTTCTGTGCTAAATTATATTTTAGATTGTGAGGTACCATATACATTTTAGACCAGTTAGTCTTTTAAAAAATTTAGCACAGCTTTGGATGGTGTTAAAAAATTTATGCTTTTATGTATTCTAACATTGTTGTAATAATCTAAAAAGATATTAATTAATTACGAAAATTAATTAATATCTTTTTATGATAAAGAGGAATATATTCAAAAAATTTATTTAATTTTTGATGAAATCTTTCAATTTTAACATTTTATCGAGGGGAAACGAATTGTTGTTGTTTGATGAATAGCATCTTTTTGATGTAATACTTTTGTAAAATTACTTTTATGATATTTATAATCTAGATTATAACTATAAACATATTCAGGACCACTATAGGTTCTGATTCTTTTTATTATAATTTTATTATTTAAAAAATCATCATAAGATTGATTAAAAACACCAATTGCTGATGAATGTGAGATTTATTTTCAGATAAATCAGCAAGACCAAAAAGTTATTTTTCATCAATAAAATAATACAAATATAAATTACGTTTAAAACAAGTCATATTTGGTGTCAGAATTTTAATATCACTTTGTAAATTGTTCTAATTCAGACATTTCATAACGTTTATAAGTATTAATTTTATTGTTTTTAGGATAAAAAATTATTAAACTATTTATTCTATTTAATTAAAGTTTTAATGTTATATTCAATTACTTTATTTTTATATTTGAAAAACCCAGCTATTGTTAAATTATAAAACTCATAAATACCAGTTCCATATTTTTGTCGATATTTTTTCATCATTTTTGCAACAGCAATTTTGTAAGTTTTTGAATAATGGTTATTAATATTAATTGGTATAGTTGATTTTTTATCTAAAAAAATAAAATTTAATTTTTCTTTAAGATAAAGTTTAATTTTTTTAGCTCAATTATAGAAAGTTTTTTTTTATTTATAAAATAATTTAATTAAATTATTTAATGAGTTTTTATATAAATAGTATTTTTGACATAAATTAAAATAATTAATGCCATTTTGATAAATATAGTTTGTTTGTTTTAAAGGTTATTCTTGTGAATATCATTTTTTTATTTTTCTTTGTAATGAATATAATTCATTTTCATCAAGAATGCTTGTTACCATATACTTTTAATCTCCGTTATATTTTAAAGACCAAAATTAGTGGTCTAAAATGTATATGGTTTTCACAAAATTATATTTTAAATAACCTTGTAAAATATTAAAATTATATTTTGTTTGTTTACTAATTATCGTTGTTGTTGTTAAAATTAAAAGATGCTGATTATTAAAAAATGTTCATAATTTTGCTATTTTATTATGAAAATCAATTAAAAAATCAATAATATCTAAAGAATTAAAAATAATTAAACTGATTTTATTACAAAAGCTTAGGTTTTATAAAAAATATAAATAAAATAATTAGATAACTTTTTAAAAAATTGATTTATCATTATTTTAGAAATATATTTAAAATAAAGAATAATTTTTATACCAAAACATAAACTTTTTTTCTTACTACCCTTAAACTGCGTAATGAAAATAAAATATTTATTTTTACTCCACTTATTTTTGGTGGAATTAATTGAAAATAATTAGCAAAAATATCATAAAAAGTTTTAAATTTTTTTCATCTTAATTTTTATATTGAAGAATTCCAAATAATTTTTTTGTTTAAGAAAGTATTTCTTATGATTAAAATTTAAATAAAATTATTGATAATAATTTTATGTTACTAAATCATTCTTCCAAAGATTAGGTGAATTAATAACTAAAATAATTTTATTTGTTTTGTTAATATAGAAACACCGGGCTGGAATAATAACTTTTCTTCATTTTGATTATTCTACTTATGTTTGTTATATTTTTAAAATTGTTGAACTATCTGTTTCTTGTAATCGCGTTTTGATTTGACATTGTTTTTTATTGTTAATATTTCAATATAATTTTAACGTTGAAAAAATAAAATTAAATTAAAAAAACGTCTTTTTAAAACATCAAACAATTTGGTGTTTTGTTTATGGTCATTTTTATATGCTGTTTTTAATTAACAAGTTGGATTAAAACATGGTTTTAAATTGCAAATATTATTACTAATATAAAAAACACAGGCTTTACTATTATCAAAATTATCAAAAGCAAGTAAATGAATTGTTAAATCTAATGCTAAATTAATTTTATTATTATAATCAAACTGAAAAGAATTATAGACTGCTCTAATTGCTCTTCAATAAAATTTTGATTAAACAAATAAAAACCTTCTTTATAATTGAAATTTATCAAAAATAAAAGAGATTTCCTTGTTATTAATAAGATCGTGCAAAATAAACTAAATTAGTTGCTGGTTGCCCGCAATGAAAACAAGTTGTTTTTTTTGTTGGCACATCAAATGGAATACAACGCGATGTTGTTTGTGTTTCAGCTTTAATTGTATCTTCGCACTCAATGCGACCGCAAAAAGGAACTAAAAATAAACCATTAATTTTTGATAAAGTTTTTTTATACTCTGAATAATTATCAATTTCTTTTGTCCGTTGGTGACGATTATCCAAAGCTCTTTGATATAAATTTTTTTCAATTTGATCTAATAAATCAGAAACCACTTTTTCAACTTCTGTTCAGGAAACAGTAATTTTTTCAAAAGTATCACGCCGAAAAATTGTAACTTGTTGCTGTGATAAATCACGAGATCCAATTTCAATTCGCAATGGAATTCCTTTAATTTCCGAATTAGCTGCACGAAACCCAAAACCTTTGTCTGATTGATCAATTTCACAACGATATTTGTATAATTTTTTTTGTAGTTGCTCAACTGCAGATAATTGCTCATCATTATCATTATTAATTGTTAAAATCATAATTTGAATTGGCGCGATTTGCGGTGGTAATACTAGTCCATTATCATCACTATGTGTCATAATAACCCCCCCTATCAACCGCGTTGAAACTCCTCACGATGTTGAGTAAGCATATTCTAAAGTATTTTTTTGATTTGAAAATTTAATATCAAATGCTTTAGAAAAATTTTGACCAAAATAATGACTAGTTCCACATTGCAAAGCTTGACCATCAAACATTAATGATTCAATCGTATAAGTTTCTTCTGCTCCGGCAAATTTTTCGCGTTCTGTTTTTTTTCCTTTAATCATGGGTAATAATAAAGTTTTTTCTACAAAAGTAGCATAAATATCTAAAATTTTTAAAGTAAATTGCTGCGCTTCTTGTTTTGAACTATGAATTGTATGCCCCTCTTGTCATAAAAATTCGCTTGTACGTAAAAACGGACGGGTTATTTTTTCTCAACGCAAAACATTAACTCATTGATTATATAACAATGGTAAATCATTATAACCTTGGATTTCTTTACTAAAAAAGGTTCCAAAAAGAATTTCTGATGTTGGTCGAATGTATAATTCTTCATCTAAAACTTTATCTCCAACCTTTGTTACTGTTGCAATTTCTGGCGAAAAACCTTCAATATGTTCTTTTTCTTTATTAAAAAGAGTTTTTGGAATTAGTAAAGGAAAATAAACGTTTTTTACACCATTTTTTTTAAATTCAGCATTTAAAATTTTTTGAATATTTTCTCAAATTGCATATCCATAAGGTTTAAAAATAGTTGTTCCCTTGACTGGCCCATAGGCAATTAAATCGGCATTTAAAACAATATCAGTATATCATTGCGCAAAATCAACTTCACGCAGAGTAATTTTCTCTAACTTTCTCTTCATTATTTACTTTTTTCTACCTTCTGTTAATACATTAGAAATATTTCCTTTTTCACCTTGAAAAATTTTAAGTTTTAAATTATTACTTTTAACATACATTTGAATTCGATTTAAATAATTATTATTTTTCATTAATACTCATCGAATTGCTGCCGGTTTCACATCTTCAAAAACTTTTACGCGGCGGTTTACATCATCATATTCTCAATCTTTTTTTGTTAAATGAAATAAATTTTGAATATCAATTGCAATCACAACAATTTGACTCGGATCAACTTTTTGATCTGCAATTCAACTTCAAAAATAATGTCGCGTTGAATTATCTAATTCAAACTCTAAATGATCAGGTTTTTCTAAATATGTTCAAACAATATATTCACTTTCTTTTGCTAAATGAATATTATTAATTGGCTGTAGCCCGAATTCTAATTGCCGTAAAACATTACTAATATCAGTATAAAATAATAATGACTTAATTCTCTGGCGATTTAATTCTTTAATAATTTTGTGCGTTTTACGACGTTTAAAACTAAAACCAGTTTTAATTTCACTATTATCATCTTCATCTTCGAACAAACTACTTTCTAAATTATCTGATGACGAAAATGATTTTTCTTTTAATAAGTTATGCTTTTTTTCTATCTGACGTCCCTTTTCTTCGTCATCTTTATTTTTTAATTTATTAAATAGCATTATACCCCCTCCTTCACATATTAATTATACAAAAAATTATTCTTTATATTAGCATTAACTTATAAAATCGGTGCGACTAATTTTAAACATGTTAATAATAGTTGATAACTTAAGGATTTATATTTAATTGGCCATTCCTGTCATAAAATTGAATGTTCATAATCTCATTCCCAACGAGGAATAAAACTCGCGACTACATCTGGATCATAAATAACTGCCGTTGTTTGATGATCAGAAAATAAACTACGGTAATCTAAATTACAAGTCCCAATCAAAGCAATATCATCATCAAAAATAGCAATTTTATTATGACTAAAAGTATTATTCATTTCATAAATTTTAACACCACTAGCAAACAAAGGCTTACAGTAACTTTTTGTTATATCTAAAACAAAAATTTTATCAGTCAAACCCGGAATTGTTAAACGGACATCAACTCCGGCGCGCGCCGCAAGAATTAAAGCTTGAATAAGATCATCTGGCGGAATAAAATAAGGAGTTGATAATCAAACTCGTTTACGAGCTTTGTTAATTAATGAAATATATAGGTCTTTGGTAATGGAATGATCAATGCTGGGGCTATGATTAACAATTTGTAAATGTGATTTACCCTTTATATTGTATTTTTTTGGTGCTAAAATGGCTATTTCTAAATCTGTGATTATTTCATGACTTTTATTTGCAAAAAATCAGTCATCAGCAAAAATTACTTCCAAACCCCGAACCGCTTCACCTTCAATTCGAACTTGTGTATCATGAAAAATTCCAAACTTTCATGATTTATCAGTATATAAATCGGCTAAATTAATCCCGCCTGTATAACCAATTAAACCATCAATAATAACATCTTTGCGATGATTACGATAATTGGCATTCCCGCTAATAAAAGGTGTAATAATTGGCAAATATTTATGAACTCGAACACCGGCTTTAATTAATTTTTTAATACTTTTTTTACTAATTTTAAAGTAACTACCAACATGGTCATAAATCATATAAACCCGTATGCCAACAGCAATTCGCTCTTTTAAAACTGCCAAAAAAGATTCAAATAGTTCACCATCAGAAACAATAAAATAAGTTAATAAAATATATTGTTGCGCTTGTTGTAAATCTGTTAATAATGATTTAAAAACACGGGTCCCATTTGTAATTATTTTAATTTTATTATTTTGGTACAATGGCTTATTTGCATTCCTCATTAATAATTCAACAACATTCCCAAATTTTTGATTAAAAGCAGTATATTTTATTAAACATGTCTTATTTTTTTTACAATAAGTATCATATTCTAATTTATTTAAATGATTGTACAATAATGATTTTTTATTTGAATAATGGTATTTTCGACCAAAAAAAACATATGAACATAGACCAATAAATGGCACAAAATTAATAAAAATAATTCAAGAAAATTTAACTTCATAACGTCTTTTGGAAAAAAAGAAAAATAATGAGAAAATTAAATCAATAATAACAATTCCTAAAAAAATATATAATAATTTAACATTGAAAATAATAACGAAAACAAGCAAACCCATAATCGCCATACCAAATAAAAAAATCATTGATAAAATAATTTTTAATCAATTTTTCATTATACTTCTCCTTTATTGCATAATATTACTACTTTTATTATACCAATAATTTAAAAAGAGTTATAAAAATTATTTATAACTCTTTATTACTTTTTTTCGTTAAATGTAATTAAATGGCGGAACAGGAGAGACTCGAACTCTCGCATCGGTTGCCCGACCTAACACCTTAGCAGGGTGCCCTCTTCACCAACTTGAGTACTGTTCCGTTGTGATAACATATATATTATACAAAAGATATCATTTTAAACAAGAAAAAAAGATTATTTTTTTTTTTGTGAAAACCATATAAATTTCAGACAACCAATTTTGGTCTTTAAAATAGAACTTAGATTGAAAGTATGTGGTAACAAGCATTCCTGCTGAAAATGAATTATATTCATTACAAAGAAAAATAAAAAAATGATATTCACAAGAAGAACCTTTAAAAAAAACAAACTATATTTTTCAAAATGGCATTAATTATTTTAATTTATGTCAAAAATACTATTTATATAAAAAATCATTAAATAATTTAATTAAATTATTTTATAAATCAAAACAAAATTTCTATAATTAAGCTAAAAAGATTCAACTCTCTGTCTTAAAGAAAAATTAAATTTTATTGTTTTAGCTAAAAAATAAACTAGACCAATTAATATTAATAACCATTATTCAAAAAATTACAAGATTGCTGTTGCAAAAATGATGAAAAAATATCGACAAAAATATGGAACTGGTATTTATGAGTTTTATAATTTAACACTAGCTGGGTTTTTCAGATATAAAAAGAAGGTCGCATGTAAAAAATAAGGGTTTTATAAAAACAATAAAAAAATATCCTTAATTTATATTAAACTAAATAACATTTAAAAACAAAAACCCTTATTTTTTACATGCGACCAAAAAGAAAGTAATTAAACATAACGTTAAAACTTTAATTAAATGGAATAAAGAATTTAATAATTTTTATCCTAAAAACAAGAAAATTAATAATTATAAACATTATGAAATTTATGAATTAGGACATTTATAACATGATATTAAAATTATGACACCAAATATGAATGGTTTTAAAAGTAATTTATATTTGTATGATTTTATTGATGAAAAATAAAGTTTTGGTCTTGCTTATTTATCTGAAAATAAATAACATTCATCAGCAATTGGTATTTTTAATCAAGCTTATGATGATTTTTTTAAATAATAAAATTAGAATAAAAAGAATTAGAGCCAATAATGAATGGTCCTGAATATGTTTATAGTTATAATACGGAGTATAAATATCATAAAATTGAGTTTACAAAATTATTACATCAAAAAAAGGTATTATTCATCAAACAACGTCGATTCGTTCCCCTTAATAAAACGGTAAAATTGAAATATTTCATCAAAACTTAAATAAATTTTTTGAATATCTTCCTCTTTATCGTAAAAATATTAATTAATTACGAAAATTAATTACTATCTTTTTATATTATTACAACAATGTTAGACGAAATAAAAGCATAAATTTTTTAACACCATCCAAAGCTGTGTTAAAATTTTTAAAAAAATAACTGGCAAATGGCCTAAAATGTATATGGTGCCTCACAAAAATATTATTTTTTTCAACCTATCCAATTAAAATATTTTCTTCAACATAACTGTATTCTTTTTCGCCACTTCCGCGAATTGAAACTAATAATGTTGAAGAAACCCCTAATTTCCCAATAAACATCAATATAATCAATATTAAAGTACTTAAAATACCAATGTTATATAGTTCGGTAAAATTTAAAGTACTTAATCCTGTTGTCCCAAATGCACTACAAATTGTAAAAAAAGTATTTAAAACATCAAGATGAGGATTTTCAGCACTAATACAAATAATAGCAATCACAATTAATCCCACTGAAATAACAATAACTCCTAACGCTCGTTTTACTGTTTCATTTGGAATTTTCCGTTTAAAAGCATTAACACTATTATTATTTCGAATAATAGACCAAATTGTAATGATAATAACAGCTAAGGTTGTTGTTCGAATCCCCCCCGCGGTAGAGGAAGGTGCGGATCCAATAAAAATCATAATTGACATCACTATTCGTGATGCTGGTAAAAAATTACTAATTTCAACCGTTGAATAACCCGCGTTTCTGGTTGACATTGTATTAAAGAAAATATTCATAAAGCCATTTCAATTTGATTTTGAATTTCGTAAAATACTTTCCATATGCTGAGCAGTTTCGGAATGGATTGTATTAATATTCGCAAATTCAATTAATCAAACACTAAAAACACCAATAATTGATAAAAAAATATAAGTAATTAAATTAATTTTAGTAAATAAGGTGAATTTAACATGTTCTTTTCGTAGTCATGCTACAAATTTTCGTTTTAAATCGTAAAAAGTTGGAAAACCTAAACCACCAATAATAAATTGAAATAAAAACACAAATTGAATAAAATAATTATTATTATAAGGTATTAATGATGAATTGCCAATAATATCAAACCCAGCATTATTGATTGATGAAATTGAATGGAAAACACCGCTTCATAAACTTCGCCAAAAATTATGATAAGTAACATTATAAATCATGATTTTTCATTCTACTGATAACGGTGAAAAATAAAAATTACAAAATAATAAAATTGCCCCAAAACATTCCAAAATAATTAAAAAAATAAAATTATTTTTAATTAAATCTATTGTATGCCCAAAGTTACTACTTCCTCGTTCACCTTGCACTAGAATTTTATCTTTAATTGAAATTCGACGCCCTAATCATAAAAAAATCATAATTTTAAAAGTAGCAATTCCAAAACCACCTGTTTGAATTAAAATTAAAATTACCAACTGTCCTCAAAAACTATAATCCACTGCAGGATTACTAATTGTAATACCAGTATCAGAAAAAGAACTAGCGGCAGTAAATAAACCAATTAAATAATTTCACGCAAAAGTAACTGAAGTGTTTAAAATTTCGCCTTTTTTATCAATAATCATTCGTTCTCCGCCGTGAATAAAACCTGGAATTGACAATAGTAGTCCACCTAAAAGAACAATTAAAATATAAAATAAAAATAATCTTCCTGATATTTTTGAGAATGGCAACCAATGACGTCGTCTTGTTAATGGTTCGGTTGGATCATTATTGGGTTGTCGTTTATTATCATTTTTTCTTTTAAAAATATTTTTGAAATATAATTGAAAAAAAACCATTTGTGCCCTTCTTTCATTAATATTATTATATACTACAAGTTATTAATTATTGCTAACAATAAAAAAAATAGTATAATTAAAAGTGCAATAAAAAAAGGGGGGGGATGAATGGCAATAAGGAAAAGTTTTGCAATTATTGGACTAAATAATTTCGGACGTTCAATAATTGAAACACTAATTGCTCGAAAACAACACATTATGGTCTTTGATATTGACCAAACTAAGGTTAATAATATGATTGCTAGTTATGAACGAATTGATGGTGCAGCATTAGACACAACAGTTAAAACAAATCTAATTGAGCAAGGACTAGATGAATATGATACTGTCATTATCACAATCGCAAGCAATATTGAAGCTAGTATTTTAACAATTATTGGATTACAAGACCTTGGAATTACTAATATTATTGCGAAAGTAAAAGATATTCGTCATGCACGAATTCTAAAGGCATTAGGAATTAACAATATTGTCCAACCCGATACAATGGCCGGAAGTATTACTGCAACTAAAGCGATGTTTGATATTGACATTGAAATGCAAACTGTTGATGAAAATTATGCATCATTAATTATTCAAGTAACTGAGCCAAATATTGAAGGACAAACATTATCAGAATTACGTTTTATTAATAATAAAGATTATAATATTGTTTATGTTAAACGTAAAGGCTGCGTTATTTTGCCCGAAGATGTTGAAACAATTAAATTAAATGATGAATTATTATTTATCGCTAAAATTAATGCAATTAATGATTTAACAAATAAATTACAAAAAAATGATCAAGAATATGAAAAAGATGTTAAATAAAAGAGTGCACACAATTTAGTAAGTACTAATAAAAAGTATTTACTTATTTTTTTAATTATATCTTTTTCTTTAAGATTTGAATATCATGTATTTCATTTTATAACATCTTGTATATATTATTCATGTTAATTATATATTTTATTATGTATTGTAGCTTTCTTGGGTAATGAATGAAAACTTTCTATAACAATATTATCTGCACAGTTGTAATTTTTCACAATTTAAATTTATAATACAGTTAGGTAAACATTTATCGATATAAATAGCAGATGTACATTGATATCCTTGGTCTGAATGAATTATTATTCCATTCAGATCTTTTTTTTATTAATTTTATTTTATTAATTGCATCATTTAAATTATCTATTACTAATTTATTGTCATTATATTTAGATAACTTTACATCAACTATTTCTTTATTATATCCATCAATAATTGTTGATTGATAACAATTTTTTATTTTCAAATTAAATATGTTACATCGGCATATAGCACTAAAAACCTTATTTTTATATCATTTAATTTACGATTAATTAAATCAGGATATTGCAATAAACTTTTTTTTATTCTGTTTATATTTCATTTTTCTTCTCATGTTTCTTACATATTCAGGTTTTATTTAATTATCACGCATAATCCTTAAAACTTTTTTTAATTATATTTTATATCACAACCTTACTTTAAATATTTGGTAATTATTCGATATCAAAATTGTTTTAAATTTTCTTCATAGACTTTTACAATATCATTTATTTCTTTTTTATCTTTTTTGCTATTTATATTTATCTCAATAACTACGTTTTAACCACTTTACTTCTAATAATAATTTTATTGAATATTAATGACAATTTTGTTTAATAAAAGAGACGATTATTAGTTTGCTTAATCGCAAAAGTCATAGAGCTTTTTTAATAATTCATACCTTGTCTTATAATATTCTAAATCTCTTTTACCAAAAGAGATTTAGGTACTTTGAGATTGTTTAATTTTTCTTTTTTATAATTTTATCATAAAGATTCTATTTTATTTACATTTAGATTATATTTTTTTACTACTATTCAACAATTTTTTTGTTTAATTTCCTCAATTATTTTTGTTATAAATTATGATGTATATTTGTTATATTTTTAACCTTTTCTTTCCATATAAAAATGCACCCCCTTTAAAAGTTTAGCAAAGTATTTTTTTACTTTACTTACTTTTTAGGGCGAGCTATTTAACCATCTTTTTTTATTTCCTTTGTTTTGCTGTAATTAATTCAATAACTACTTGTTGGCCAATTTTTGGAGCAACTTGTCCTTTTGTTAATTTCATTAATTCACCCATAAAAAAATTAATTACTCGTTCTGGTCTTTGTTCATAATGTTCTAGCATGACTATATTAGTATTAAAAAATGGTTCAATAATTTTTTTAATTTCAACTGGGTCACTAATTTGTTTTAATCCTAATTCGGCAACAATTTTAGTTGGAGCACAATCTTCATTTAAAATTCGTTGCAGCACTGTTTTAGCTTGTTTATTTGAAATTACATTTTGATTAATTAACATAATCATTTCAACTAAATTTTGTGGTGATAATGCTGTTTCAATTATTGTTAATCCCTTTTGATTTAAATAAGCACTAATATCACCAATTAAATAATGAGCAATCATTTCATAATGTGGTGATAACTTAATTGCTGTTTCAAAAAAATTAATTAAGGCATAATCTTGCAAAATAATTTCAATATCGGCTGGTTTTAAATTTAATTTTGATAAATAACGTTTACGTTTAACAGCTGGTAATTCTGGCATATTTTTAAGAACTTTTGTCATTCAATTTGGATCTAATTTAATTGGAAAAATATTTGGTTCAGAAAAATATTTATAATCAATCGCGTCAGTTTTGTGACGCATTAAAACCGTTGTTTTTGTTTTTTCATCAAATCGGCGTGTTTCTTGTTCAATTCTTTTTCCTATTAATAAAAGTTCACTTTGTCTTTTAATTTCATATTCAATTGCCTTTTTAACATTTGCAATTGAATTAAGATTTTTTAATTCAACCTTATAATTCAATGTTTTTACACCAATTGGACGTAAGGAAATGTTGACATCGCATCGTAATGATCCCTCATTCATTTTAGCATCACTAACTTTGGTATAAACTAAAATTTCACGTAAAGCTTCTAAATATTGACGAACTTGAAATACCGACCGTAATACGGGTCGAGTTACAATTTCAATTAAACCAATTCCGGCCCGATTATAATCTAATAACGTTTGACCTTCTTCATGCAACTGTTTAGCGGTATCTTCTTCAATATGCAGACGTTCAATTTCTACTTTAAAAGGTTTATTATTCTCATCAATAATCATTAAATATCCATTTTGACCAATTGGATAATATTGCTGCGTAATTTGAAAACCTTTTGATAAATCAGGGTAATAATAATTTTTACGATCAAATTTAACAACTGGATCAATTGTCAAATTAAGTGCTTGGCAGGCAATTAACGCTAACTCAACCCCCTTTTTGTTAACTGTTGGCATTGTTCCTGGATAACCAACATCCATTGGATTAACCATACTATTTGGTTTATCCCCATAACTCACTGTGCCAGAAGAAAACATTTTTGTTTTTGTTTTTAATTCAACATGATTTTCAATTCCAATTACTACCTCAAAATTAATCATAATTATTCCCTCTTTCTGGTTCGACTTTATTTTTAATTCCAACAATCTCTTCAATTAATAAACCAGCATTAAAGACCTTTTGGTCAGAAAAAGGGGCGGCATTAACATTTATTCCAATTGGCATTTTATCAACAAAAGCAAGGGGAACAGTTAATGATGGATTGCCCATTAAATTACCTAATACTAATAAATCATCAACATAATTTTCTAGTTCTGCCTCTGTTAAAATTTGATCTTTAATAATAGTAATTTTTGGAGCAATCGTTGATGCAGATGGTAATAATAAAAGGTCATATTTCGCAAAAACAATAGTTAAAGCATTTACAATTAAACGTCGTACTCGTTTTGCTTTTAAAAATAATAATGTTTGGTTATTTTTTGTTAAAGTGTATGAACCAATAACATAACGACGTTTAACAACATGGCCGAAACCATTAGTTCGTGAATTCATCATTATTTCCTGATAAGTGTGCCCATCAACTCTTGTTCCATAATTAATTCCATCCAACATTGAATGACTACTTACTGCTTCAGCAAAAGAAATCACCATATAAACTGGCATTAATGCTTTTAGTAAATCTTCTGGAAAATCAATCGCCGTAACACTAATCCCGCGGGCTGTTAATTCATCATATAAATGATCAAAATGAATTTTAATTTCATCCGGAATAATTGAATGAGCATTTTTTAAATAAGCAAATTTTTTTTCTTTGTTTTTTTCTGATGATAAATTTTTAAAATAACATTGTTCCTTACTCTTTAATGAGGTTGCATCCTTGTGATCTTCTTGTGCTAAATAATCAAAAACAATTGCACTGTCTTCAACATTTCGAGTAAAATATCCAACCGTATCTAATGATGGCGCATAAGGAAAAACGCCATACCGCGAAATTAAACCATAAGTTGGTTTAAAACCAACAACACCACAATAACCTGCTGGTTTTCGTACTGAATCGCCTGTATCTGTTCCTAATGCAAATGGAACAACGCCGGCCGCAACTAAAGCTGCCGATCCGGATGATGATCCGCCAGTAATATGGCTTAAATTTCAGGGGTTTAAAACATCTCCCGTTAAGGCATATAAACCATGCCCACCCATTCCTAACTCATCCAAAGCTGCTTTTCCTAATAAAATACTATTTTTTTCTTTCAAAATATTAGTTACTGTTGATTCATAATTTGGAATAAAATTTTCTAAAATTTTTGAACTCGCCGTTGTCTTAATTCCTTTTGTTGCAAAATTATCTTTTGCAAAATACGGTAAAGCAAATAAATAATTATTTTTAGGAACAACAAGGCGGTCTAATTTAGCTGCCAAAGCTGTGGCTTCTGTTTTTAATTCTGTCACTGTTGCATTTAAAACCCGATATTTGTCTAAATTAGTAAAAGCATCCTTAACTATTTGCGATGGAGTAATTTTTTTAGTAACTAAAAGATGTTGTAATTCTTTGATTGAATAAGTTGCCATTCTATTTAACCGAGTTATTAATTACAATATAATCATCTTTTTTTTTTGGTGCTGCCGCTAAAATTTCAGCTTGCGGAGCAACATCAATCTCATCATCCTCGCGCAAATAGTCAACTGTTAAATCAAATGGAAAATGCATTGAATGAACATTAGTTGTATCAATTTTTTGTACTAAATCCATTTGTTTTAAAATAACATCAAATTCTTGACTTAAATTAGTTAATTCATAATCTTGTAAATCTAGCATAATATCATGTGCTAACATTTGTAACACTTCTTTTGTAATTCGTGCCATCTTAGCCTAGCCCTCCTTATTTAATAATTGTTGAAATTCTTCTTCAGTAATAATTTTAACATTTAATTTTTGTGCTTTTACTAATTTATTACCAGCATCAGCCCCTGCTAGTAAATAAGTGGTTTTTGCGCTAACACTTTCGGAAATTTGACCACCATAACTTTCAATTAATTCTTTAAAATATTCTCGTGGTTTTGATAAAACTCCGGTAATCACAAACCGATAATTTTCAAACTTCTGTGCTAATAAATGCTGATTAGTAGCATAATACTCCATTTTAACCCCCTTTTGGCGTAGTAAGGCAAGTTCTTGTTGATTGGCTGGAATTGAAAAATAATCAACAACACTAGATGCTACAATTGTGCCAATATCATTAATAATTGATAATTGTTCAATATTAATGGCAGCTAAATTATCAATTGTTTTAAATTGTCACGCTAATAATTTTGCTGTTTTTTTACCAACATGTCTAATTCCTAATGCAAACAATAGTCGATCTAATGAATTATTTTTTGAATTATTAATTGAAGAAATCATATTTTCAAATGATTTTTCGCCAAAATTTTCTAATTCAATAATTTCTGCTCTGTATTGCTCTAATTGATATAAATCAATAAAACTTTTTAAATATCCTAATTTAAATAATCGTTCAATAATTTTTTCACTAATTCCTTTAATATTCATCGCATTTCGTGAACAATAATGTTCTAAGCCCCTAGTAATTTTTTTATGACAAACAGAATTAATACAATACTGGTCAACCTCGCCTTCAACACGTTCTAATAAAGAATTACATTCTGGACAATGCGTTTCCTCGTGTCATTTTTGAGCATTTTTTTGGCGACAAGCTGCAACATAATTAATTACTTCCGGAATAATATCCCCCGCTTTTTTAACTTGAACATTATCACTAATCCTAATATCACGCTCAGTAATAAAATAAGCATTATGTAATGTTGCTGCTCGCACAATTGTTCCTGCAATACGAACTGGCTCAAGAACGGCATTATAAGTAACGCGCCCCGTTCTTCCAACAGAAGGAAAAATATTAAGCAATTTTGTAACCACAACTTCTGCTGGAAATTTATAAGCTATTGCTCATTTTGGATTTTTAGCGGTATAGCCTATGCGATTATATAAATTTAAGTTATTAACTTTAATCACAATTCCGTCAATTTCATAACCTAATTGATGACGTTTTGGTTCATACTCTTGAATATATTCTCACACTGCAGCGATATTTGAACAATAACTATACTCACGATTTGTTTTAAATTTCAATTGTTCTAATATTTGTAACGCTTCGTATTGTGATTGAATTCCATCCTGCAAAGCATTAACATAATAATATAAAAATGCATTTAACTTTCGTTTTGCAATAATTGTTGAATCTAATTGTCGCAAAGTTCCTGCTGCTGCATTTCGAGGATTGGCAAATTGAGATTCGCCATTTTTGGCGCGTTCATCATTTATTTTCTTAAATTCTTCAATTGATAAATAAACTTCACCCCGAACAGTTAAAGTTGGTTGGTCAATTCGAAGCGGGATTGATTTAATTTGTTTAATATTAACAGTAACATCTTCGCCAGTAAGACCATCTCCGCGAGTTGCCCCCATCACTAAAATATGATTATCATAAACTAATGAAATTGATAATCCATCAATTTTTAATTCACAAGTATATTCAACCTCTGATAAACCATTCAATTCTTTAATTTGTTCATCAAAATGAATTAAATCATCATAATTAAATGCGTTTCGCAAACTTAACATTGGACTTGCATGAAAATATTTATTAAACTTTTCGCTAAATTGGCCATAAACACGTTGCGTTGGAGAATCAATTGTAATTAATTCACTATATTGTTGTTCAATTGCAATTAATTTTTGCATTGCTTGATCATATTCTTGATCACTGACACTAGGGTTATCATTCACATAATATTCATAATTTCATTGTTCTAACTGTTCTTTTAATACTAAAATACTTTTTTTTGCTTGTTCAAAATTCATAATATCCTCCTTTATTTTATTATTTTTAGGTTCTTTTTGTGATGCAGGGGAATTGTTGGTTTTTTAAAATGCCATTTTTTAAACAGTTTAATTTTCAATGCATAAACACTAATATTTAAGGCAAATAATAACACAACAATAAAAACAGTGGCATTTTTTAACAAAGCCTGTTCATTAAAAATTAAAATTAAAAAAAGCCCAACTAACGGATTAAAGAAAGTTACTGTTAAAATTGATGGCATATTAATTGGAGTTTTTACAATAAAATTCGAGATTCGTTCAAAAAGGAATAATCAAATTAAAGCTAAAACTAAAAAGACAAAAGAAATAATTAAGAAGACAATATTTGTTCATGGTTCTCAACGCGCCAATTCTAACTGCGCATATAAGGATGATGCAATTGTTTCTAATGTTCAAAAATTTAATTTATTTTCCCACATTGTTAAAACAATGAGTACTGAAATTAGAATAAAAATAATTGGTACAACAAATAATATTTTTTTTTGTTCTAGGTACATCGTTATTTCAATATCATTTACTCGTGAATAATTGCGATATAACAAAAATGATAAAATTATCATTAACAAAAATGATCCTAAAAAAATAAAAATTATTAAAATATTTTTTATTTGTGCGTTGTAAAAGATAAAACATAATGTTGAAAATAAGGTAAACTTAACCATATCTTTTAATAAATTATTTTTATATTTTAACATACTAATTAACGTTGAAACATAAATAATAAATAACATAATATGCGATACATCTCATTCGAAGGTAATATAACTTACAAAAATAATACAAATAATTCAATGCATATTAAGAATGCGGTATTCTTCATTTTTGTAAATTGTCATTAAAATAAAAGTGACAAAAAATAAAACAGTTGGAATATTCTGTTGATGCCATGAATAATATCCAAAATAATAAATTAATAATTTTGAAGCAGATAAAACAAGGGGTGATAAAATACCAATTAAAATAGGATTACTTTTTTTAATAGCAAAATTACTCAATAATGTTAAAAAAATTGAAGCAAATATCATTGCATCTAAAATATTTATTAAATTTCAAATAATATCACTTGGATCAATTCCGGTCATTACAAATAAAACTGAAACATTTTTAAACCAATATAATGTTGATAAAGCTTGAGCATTAGCAATCGTAACATTTGGATTTAATTTAAAAATAATATTATTATCAACTGAAGTAACAAAGTTAAAACTTAAAATATTACTATTAGTAATATTTAAACCCGAAGGAGCAATAAAATAATTTTTAGCATAATATAATGCCATAAAAACACAAAATGCAACAAAAAAAATGGCGTGATTTCAATCTCATAAATTAATATTAAATCAATAAAAAATAAATAATAACAAAAATAATGAATACAAAATATTAATTGATAATAATGAATAAAATAAAATAATATAACGTAAATTAAAAATAAATTCTAATGCAATTAGAAAAAAAGAAATAACAGCAAAATAAAAGAAAAAAACTATAATTATCCCAAAATAAATATTTTTAGTTCGAATTTTTAAAAATTCAGCTAAAATTGCCCCTGTTGAAGAAAAAAAACAGTAATAATATAAGAAAAAAACAATAGCAATTAAAACTATTTTTAACATTTGACCTTCTTCCTTTCTTAATAATTATAGCAAAAACACTCTATTAATATACCTTATAAACAAAAATAAAGGTAATTTCCATTTTATAAATCACTTATTAGTTGTTAGTAAGAAAAAAGTTTAGGTTTTGGTATAAAAATTATTCTTTATTTTAAATATATTTTTAAAAAACCGATAAATCAACCTTTTAAAAAGTTATCTAATTATTTTATTTATATTTTTTATAAAACCTAAGCTTTTATAATGCTATCTAATTATTTCTATAAACTTTCTATTTTTTCCTTTAATTCATATTTTATAACATAAACCCTTCTGTTACAATAATTAATTATTTCCCTTTAATATATACAAAATCACCTTTATTGAATGTTGTTGGATATTTTCTATTTTTTCCAATAAAATATCTTTTTGTTTGATTCTTTAATTATAGAAATAAATTTTTTTATCTTTTTCAACAAGGTCCTTTTTTAATTTTTGATATTTGTTAATACATAACATTTCTTATTCACTTTAATAATTTTTCTATTTGTGATTTATATTTAATTTTTTGTTCCATTTATTTTACTGCTTTCTTTACTTTAATAAACGATGTTGTATTAATGCAACTTATTATTATTAAATAAACAATGTTAATAAACGATGTAATAAAAAAACAAAAATATAAATTGAAACAATGAAAAATACTATTAACAACGTTAATATAAAATATAAAATTAGTAAATTAAATAACAAAGCTAGTGTTCCACAACTAAGATATATGATCAGTTATAATAAATATTAAAATTCTTTAACCATAATACGAAAAAAATTTAATATTTTAATAATTAATCAAATTAAAAATTGAATTAAAATAATTCACGTATCACCTAAAAAGGTCATTAATTACGGTAACACATCATAAACAGCATCTTTAACTTTCATAATTGCTTGTCCTAAGCCGATTCAAATAGAATCAATTCCACCTGAAATAGTAGGATTATCTGCAGCCAGAAAATTAATAACCTTTGTTAAATACATGCCTAAAATTATGATAGTATTACAAAAGTTGAGTTTTTATAAAAATTATAAATAAAATAATTAGATAACTTTTTAAAAGGTTTATTTATCACTGTTTTAGAAATATATTTAAAATAAAGAAATAATTTGGTCGCATGTAAAAAATAAGGGTTTTATAAAAACAATAAAAAATATCCTTAATTTATATTAAACTAAATAACATTTAAAAATAAAAACCCTTATTTTTTACATGCGACCAATAATTTTTATACCAAAACCTAAACTTTTTTCTTACTACCAACATTTTCCTTATCTTCCTTTTTTTTCAAGTTTTTTTTCTTTTTTTTATTACCTTTAATTTGGCAAATTTTTTGATAAATCAATAAACCAATTAAAAAAGGAATTCAGGTAGTAAAAAAAATGTTGATGTTTGTAGTTATAAAAAACAAAATTAAATTCGCTTATTAATTAAGTGATACAAAAAAATGATTAATAATTAGACTTTTTAAAAAAATTATTTAATTTATTTAATTGTTTTTATTTATAATTTTTATAAAACCATAACTTTTGTAATTCTATCAGAATTCCTGAAATAATAAAAATACTAAATATTCATGTTAACCATACTTGCATAACTTAATTCCTTCTAGAAATTTAGCTTGCACTAAACGCTTTGCGTGTCGCTACGCTCAAAATAAACAATATTGAATAAATTATCCACGCAATTTATTAGCAGTAATTTATTCATTTTCTTTTACATTATTAGTTACTATCTTATTAACGGTATTAATAAAATTATATTTTCCATACTTAGTTACTAATTACCGCAAAATAAAATAATGTTTTCTTTCCATTAAAAAAAATCAAATTTTTTCTGAGTTAATTTATTACACTTCATATTACAGTTTACAAATTTTATAAAATAAAAAAATAAAATAGTTACTTAAATTTACTTTTTTAAAGAAAATAATGTCTTATAACAAAAAGCCTGGTTAAAATACAACAATTTTACATTTTTCGGTATATAATGAAAATAGTTTTAGT
Organism: Spiroplasma endosymbiont of Antitype chi; assembly: GCA_964019725.1. GTDB lineage: Bacteria > Bacillota_I > Bacilli_A > Mycoplasmatales > Mycoplasmataceae > Spiroplasma. The sequence continues at coordinate 2,381,643 of OZ026467.1, forward strand.
AGAAAGAGAAGTGAAAGTTTTTTATTATGTCAAAAAAAATGCACGGGATAGGTGCTAGCAATGGAATTGCAATTGCAAAAGTTTTTAAATTAGAAGAAGCAAAATATGAAATTTCGAATAATAAGGTTTCTGATTCGGCAAAAGAAATTAAAATACTAGAAGAAGCAATGCAAAAGGCAAACACAGATATTGAAAAACTACAAAAGATTGCTTTAGAAAAATTAGGGGCGGAAAAAGAAGCAATTTTTGAAGCACATAAGGAAATTTTGCGTGATCCAGCGATGATTGATGAAGCAAAAAATATCGTTAAGAGTAATAACAATAATGCAGCATATGCAATTCATACTGTTGCTCAAAAGTTTATTACAATGTTTGCAAGTATGGATGATCCATATTTTAAGGAGCGTTCATCTGATGTTAAAGATGTAACTGATCGTTTAATTAAATATATTTTAAATGTTCCGACATTAGATTTAGCAACTATTAATGAAGAAGTTATTATTGTTACTGAAGATTTAACGCCTTCACAAACAGCACAGTTAAATCCTAAATTTGTGAAAGGATTTAGTTGTGATATGGGGGGTCACACTAGCCATGCTGCAATTATGGCTCGTAGTTTAGAAATTCCAGCCGTCTTAGGGTTAAAAGATATTACAAAACAAGCAAATCATCATGAAATAGTTATTATTAATGGAACAACAGGAGAAGTTATCTTAAATCCAACATCGGCAGAGATTAAAACTTGGACAACAGAAAAAGAAAAATTTTTACAATTGAAAAAAGAACTGTTGGTATTTAAAGATAAACCAACAGTTTCAAAAGATGGATATCAAAAATTTGTTTTAGAGGGAAATATTGGAGCACTAAAAGATGTTCAGGGTGTTTTAGATAATGGTGGCGAAGGAATTGGATTATTTAGAAGTGAGTTCTTATACATGGATAATGACCATTTTCCAACTGAAGATGAGCAATATGAAGCTTATAAGGGTGTTTTAGAAGGAATGCAAGGGCGCCCAGTTATTATTCGAACATTAGATATTGGTGGTGATAAAAAATTATCATATTTTAAATTTCCAGAAGAAATGAACCCATTTTTAGGATATCGTGCAATTCGCCTTTGTTTTGATAAAACAGATGTTTTTCGAACACAATTACGCGCTTTATTACGTGCTAGTGTGCATGGGAAAGTTGGTATTATGTTTCCAATGATTGCAACAGTTGATGAATTTAAAAATGCAAAAAAAATTACCTTAGAAGAAAAAACAATTTTAATTGAAAAAGGACATAAAGTTGCAGATAATATTGAAATTGGAATGATGATGGAAATTCCGGCAGCAGCAATGTTAGCTGATCAGTTTGCAAAACACGCTGATTTCTTTTCAATTGGAACTAATGATTTAATTCAATATACAATGGCAGCTGATCGAATGAGCCAATTTGTGGCATATTTGTATCAACCATATAACCCATCTGTTTTACGTTTAATTAAAACAATTATTGATGGTGCCCATAAAGAAGGTAAATGGGTTGGAATGTGTGGTGAAATGGCCGGAGAGGAACAAACAATTCCGCTTTTAATGGGAATGAAATTAGATTACTTTTCAATGTTTGCCGCAAATATTTTAAATGCGCGTCGTATTATTAGCAAATTAGAAGTCTCGGCAATGGAACAATTATTAACAGAGGCATTAGAATGCCAAACAGGCGACGAAGTTTTAGCTTTAGTTGAAAAAAGAACAAAAAATGCTTTAGAGAACTAAAATTTTAATAAAAAATAACACGATATATAGTGTTATTTTTTATTAAAATAGGCATTTAAAATAATAAATCTAAATACGTACACAATAATTGACCTTCCATTGCCATTTTTAATTGCTTTTTTTGTTATTTTTACGGAATTATAAATTATTTAGTGGATTTTTATATTGAAGACAATGGTATAAAAACGCACCATAATGCTAAAAATGATAATTTTACAGTTAAAAAGAAGGTAACAATTCGGGCTGCTTTTCAAAAAAATAAATATTTAATTTTATTTTTATTATTTTTTTTTGTTTAATTGGTTCTATTTTGGTTTTAGTTAAACAACTGGTTGGTTTTCAATTATTTTAAAAATAGCACATAAATTTAATAATTTTATAGTATACTAAAGATAGATGACAAAGTTATCTGCTTAATAAAAAGGAGAAAAAAAAATGAGATTATTTAGTAAAAAACCAAAAGAACTTAAAATAATTGCACCTATAAATGGTGAAGTTATTTCTTTAGATAAAGTTGAAGATGAAGTATTTTCACAAAAAATGTTAGGTGAGGGTTTTGCTATTAAACCAAGTGCTGGTAATTTTATTGCTCCAATTGCTGGGAAATTAATTACCGTTTTTCCGACAGGTCATGCTTATGGAATTAAAAGTAATAATGGTGTTGAAATGTTATTACACATCGGAATGGATACGGTCTTATTAAATGGAAAAGGATTCGATATTCAAGTAAAACAAGATGATAATGTTAGACAAGGGGATTTATTATGTAATGTTGATTTAACAGTTTTAAAAGCTGAAAATGTAAAAAGTTTAGATACTCCAATTGTTTTTACGCCAGAAACAATGAAAGGTAAAACAATTAATATTGTTAAAACAGGCACTGTTAAACAAGGAGAAATTATTGCTGTTATTAAATAGGAAATAATTTTAAAATAATAGATATTATTACAAAAGCTTAGGTTTTATAAAAAATATAAATAAAATAATTATATAAATTTTTAAAAAGTTGATTTATCATTTTTTTAGAAATATATTTAAAATAAAAAATAATTTTTATACCAAAACCTAAACTTTTTTCTTAATACCTATTTTTTTAACTAAAGCATAATAAAATTGATTTTGTTTTCCTGCTAAAACTTTAATATGTTTGCCAAAAATATTAATTTTTAAAACTAAATTTCTTTGTTTAAATCTTATAATAGCTACCTTCATTTTAAATATAAAACCCTACTCATTTATGGTATACAATAATTACAAATTTTTCAATTAATTCACAAGAAAATTAAAAAATGAGTTAAATACTTTATTAAGGATTAGGATAGCATTAAAAAAATTGATATTTTATAAAAAAATAAATAAAATAAATAAATTAAACAATTTTGCTAAAAAGTTTAATTATTAATCATTTTTTTGTATTACTTAATTAATAAGCGAATTGAATTTTTTTATACATACAAACCTCAATTTTTTTCTTATTACCATGATTCGGAAACATTATTATTTTTAAAAAAAATTAAGTTAAAACTTCATATCCATTCGGAGTAATTAAAATTGTATCTTCAAAATGGGCACTACATAAATGTAACGCCGACACTGGAGTTCAATTATCATCTAACATTTTAATTGCTTTAGTGCCGATTTGAACCATTGGTTCAATACAAATTGTCATTCCAGCTTGTAGGCGCATTCCTACCCCTGCTGTTACAACATTAGGAATCATTGGTTCTTCATGTAATTTACGCCCAATTCCATGGCCAGTAAATTCAGTTGGTAAAAAAAAACCTTCTCCTTCAACATATGTTTGAATTGTTTCACCAATATCACCAATTCTTACTCCTGGTTTTAAAATTGCAGTTGCTTTTGCTAATGCTTTTTCAGTAACGGTTAATAACTTTATATGTTCTGTTGTGCGCGGTTTTCCAACAATTACAGTAAAAGCGCCATCACTATTATAACCTTCATATGAACAACCAGCATCAACAGAAACAAGGTCGCCTTCCGCAAATGGTGTATGATTTGGAATTCCATGCACTAAAACTTCATTTAAAGAAACACAAATGGTCGCAGGAAAATGATATAAACCTTTAAAATTTGGTTGGCAATTATTTGCTCGAATAATTTCTTCTGCGCGTTTATTAAGCATTACGCCCGTTATTCCTGGTTTAATCATCGTTTTTAATTCTTGATGAATTTTTTTTAATGTTAAACAAGCTTTGCGCATATATTCAATTTCTTGGTCTGTTTTAATTGTAATCATCATTAAATTCCTTTCAGATTTTATTTTATCATAAAAAGAAAAAACTAACGACACAACAGTTAGTTTTTTTGGTTAGACTAATTCAATAATCACCATCGGAGCATTATCTCCTTTACGATTATCTAATTTTAAAATGCGCGTATAACCGCCATTACGAGTTTTATATTTTTTGGCAATGCCATTAAATAATTTTTGTAATGCGGTTTCTTTTTCATTTGCATCAATATTACGTAAAAAACTAGCAGCACGACGACGAGCGTGCAAATCTTGTCTTTTTCCTAGTGTCACTAATTTATCAACATGACGGCGCAATTCTTTGGCACGTGTTTCTGTTACTTCCAACCGTTCGTTAATAATTAATTCGGTTGCTAAATTACGCATTAAGCCATTTCTTCATGCGGTATTTTTTCCTCTTTTTTGTTGGTATGACATTCTTTTTCACCTCTATTAATAACGTCGAAATTGTAAACCTAATTGGACAACTTTATTTTTAATTTCTGTTAATGATTTTTTACCTAAGTTTCTAATTTCTTGAATTTCATCTTCTGATTTTGAAATTAAATCACGTAAAGTATCAATTTTTGCTCTTTTTAAACAATTTTGTGAACGTTGAGTAAACTCTAGTTCATCAATACTACGATCTAATTCATCTTCTTCCGCTTCTGCTTCAGATAAAATAATTTGGGTTTCTTTAATTGTTTTATTCAAGTTAACAAAGAATTCTAAATGATCGGTAATAACTTTTGCTGCCATTGCAACAGCATTAACTGGAGTAATTGAACTATCAGTCTGAATTTCTAATTCTAATTTTTCTAAGTCAGCATTTTTTCCCACCTTTGTTGGTTCAACATTATATGCCACACGCTGAATTGGACAATAATTTGAATCAATTACAATTAAATCAGCATATTTTTTTTCTTTTTTATTATCTGTAAATGATTTATACCCACGCGAATTACGAGCATGTAACTCCAAGTCTAATTCTCCACCTTTAGCAATTGTTGCTAATAATAAATTACCATTAATAACTTCTACTCCAGTTGGGACAACTAAATCTCTTGCGTAAATTTCTCCTTCTTTCGAAGAAACTACTTTTAAAATTACTGACTCTCCATCTGGAATAATATCTTGATTAATTTTTAATACTAAATTTTTAATATTTAAAATTATTTTTGTAACATGTTCAACAACACCGGGAATAGCAGTAAATTCATGCAAGGAACCTTTAATTCGAACAGCAAAAACGGCGGCTCCTGGTGTTGCCGATAGTAATGTTCGACGTATCGCATTTCCTAATGTAACACCAAATCCTCGTTCTAACGGTTCAACTAAAAATTTTCCGTAATTATTAGCTTTATCTTCTGCTTGTAATTTAAATTCTGGTCTAATAAATTGTTTCATCGACTAATCTTTCTCCTATCCTCTTGGTCTTTTTGGTGGACGCGACCCATTGTGAGGAATTGGCGTTACATCTTTAATTGAAGTGATTTCTAATCCAATTGCTTGAATGCTCCGTACCGCAGCATCGCGCCCTGGTCCTGGCCCTTTTACTTCAACTTGAACACTATTCATTCCGTGTTCTTGGCTCGCTTTTCCGGCTGCTTCAGCAACCATTTGAGCAGCATAAGGAGTTGACTTCTTACTTCCTTTAAAACCCATTGCGCCTGCTGACGATCATGAAATGACATTACCCGCTTCATCAGAAAGGGTAACAATTGTATTATTGAAAGTTGAATGAATATGTGCAATTCCTTTTAGGACATTTTTTTTAACTTTTTTCTTATTCGTTTTTTTTCTAACAGCCATAATTGCTCTCCTTATCTACTATTTTTTCTTATTAGCAACTGTTTTACGTGGTCCTTTAACTGTTCGTGCATTTTGCTTTGACGACTGTCCGCGTGCTGGCAAACTTTTACGATGACGCATTCCACGATAACTACCAATTTCCATTAAACGTTTAATATTCAAGGCAACTTCGCGTCGTAAGTCTCCCTCGGTTTTTAATTTGGCAATTTTATTTCTAATTGTTGTTAATTCATCTTCTGATAAATCTTTCACATGAATATCTTCTGATATTTTTGATTCTTTTAAAATTTGTTGTGATTGTGGTTTTCCAATTCCATAAATATATGTTAACGCAATTACTACGCGCTTATTATTTGGAATATCTACTCCGCCAATGCGTGCCATGTTTTTTTCCTCCCTTTTTAACCTTGTCGTTGTTTATGTTTTGGCTGTGAACAAATTATCATCACACGTCCTTTTCTTCTAATTACACGACATTTTTCGCAGATTTTTTTAACTGATGATCTTACTTTCATCGTGTATTCTCCTTTACCAAAATTTTTGTTATTTTTTTATTTATGTCTAAAAACAATACGCCCACGTTCTAAGTCATAAGGTGACATTTCAACAACTACTTTATCGCCGGGTAAAATGCGAATGTAATTCATCCGGATTTTACCCGAAACGTGAGCTAAAATGGTTGCGCCATTTTCTAATTGCACCTTAAACATTGTATTTGGTAATAATTCTAAAATTATTCCTTGTACTTCTAATAAATCAGTTTTGACCATTTTTTATCTATTACCTCCAATTTCCGTTATTTTAAAACTGCCATAATTTGATCTCAGACAGCATTTCCTTCCATATTGGCATCAATAACGGTTAATACTTGCTGATTTAAATAATATTTAATTAACGGGGCGGTATCAGAGTGATATACCGCTAATCTAATTTTAATTTTTTCTTCATTATCATCTTTACGTTTTATTAATGGGGTTTTATCATCATCACAAAATCACGCTACTTTTGGGGGCGCTGCTGTTTTATGATATGTTATTCCACAATTTGGACAAGTTAAACGTCCCGTAATTCTTTTGATTAACTTTGCTTCATCAATTTCAAAATATAATGTATGATTAACCTTGATATTTAGTTTTTGTAATAATTGATCTAATTTTTTCGCTTGCGTAATTGTGCGCGGAAAACCATCTCAAATTAAATCACCAATTACTGTTTGTAAATGATTTTCAACCATTTGAATCATAATATGATCAGGAACTAATTTTCCCTGGTCAGAATACTGTTGACATAAAATACCTAGTGGTGTGTTTTGCTTAATATTATAGCGAATAATATTTCCGGTTGAAATATGCATAAAACCAAACTTTTTAACTAAATGGTCTGATTGGGTTCCTTTTCCGCTACCAGGAGCTCCTAAAAAAATAAAATTTCGCATTAACTTTCCTCTGGATTTCTATCATAAATATGAATCTTTATTATCATCCGTTAATTGTTGCGACTTTTTATCAATAAACGCTTGTTGCGTAATTCGCCCTTTAACTTGACGCATTGTTTCTAATGTGACTGATACCATAATAATTAATCCTGTCCCTCCAATTGCTAATGCGCTTGGTAAAGATGTTAATTTACTAATAACATAAGGTAAAATTGCAATTGCCGCCAAAAAGACTGAACCTAAAATACTTAAACGGTTAATTGTTCCCTTAATGTATTTTTCAGTTTGTTTTCCGGGGCGAACACCAGGAATAAAGGTTCCGGCCTTCTGAAAATTCTCAGCAATTTTTTCAGGATTCATTTGTACTTGTGAATATAAGAAAGTAAATAAAATTGTTAAAATTGCATAAATAATAATTCCCGGTCATGTACTAAACGATAAATAATTATTGGTAAATTTAACAAAACCATTATTTGGATTACTTACACTAATAATCTGTGCAACAGTAATTGGGGCTGAAATTAATGCCGAGGCAAAAATTACAGGAATAACTCCGGCGGAATTAATTTTTAACGGTAAGAAGGGGGGGGTTTCTTCATTTCCAGATACAAAACCACTTCCTGTTTGTTGAATTGGCAATTTACGTTCTGATTCATTTAACATTACAACAAATAAGACCACTAATAAGAACATTACAACATACAATAAGAATTTTAAAATTCCATCAAATAATAAGTTAATGTCTTCTTGTCCTGAAATTCAGAATTTAAAAGTTGTTTGTAAATTATTTGGTAATTGCGCAACAATTCCGGCAAAAATAATTAATGAGACCCCATTACCAATTCCTCTAATTGTCATTTGATCTGCCAATCAAAGCATTAACATTGTTCCTGCAATTAAGGTTGTTAGGACTAATGTATAATAAAAGATCGGACTTCCCGTCCCAAAATCAAATGAATCTCATTTTGGAGAAATAACGCCTTGGTTTGCCATAGTAAAAATTGTGGCAATTCCTTGCATAATTGCAAACGGAATTGTTAATCACTTTGTTAATAGATTTAATTTTTTCCGCCCACGTTCTCCACTTTTTGCTCAGCGTGATAAAGGCGGAATTACATCAGTTGATAATAACTGTACAATAATCGAAGCAGTAATATATGGTGACACTCCTAAAGCTAAAATTGAAAACTTTCCAAGCGTTCCTCCTCCTAACATTGAAATCAAACCAAAGAACTGATCATTGTTTGATAAATCTTGAAAATCAGGTGAAATTTTTACGCCCGGGACTGTTAAATAACTACCTAAACGAATTAAAACTAAAATTAATAAAGTAAAACAAATTCGTTTAATCAAATCTTTATTTTTAACAAAAAAATTTGATGATTTAACAATGTCAACCTCGCGATTATGGCGAGTATTTTTTCTTTTTTTCGCTTTATTCTTCACTATATTACCTCCACTTTTCCTCCAGCTTTTTCAATTGCTGTTTTTGCAGTTTGCGAAACTTTGTTAACTTTAATATTAACAATATTAGATATAGTACCATTACCTAAGATTTTAATTAATTCTTTTTCATTTTTTAGCACTTTTTTAGCAACTAATATTTGATGGTTAATTTCATTCAATCCTAATTTTTCCAAATCACTTAAGTTTAATAAGACATATTTTTTGGTTGTTAAATTAGTAAAACCAACTTTCGGTAAACGGCGGAAGATAGGGGTTTGTCCCCCTTCAAATCCAGGGCGAACACCGCCACCGGTGCGAGCATTTTGTCCTTTATGTCCTTTACCAGCTGTTTTTCCTAACCCCGATGAAGTTCCTCGTCCTAATCGTTTTTTACTATGACGCGATCCATCAGTATACTGTAATCCGTTTAATTTCATTGTTCTGTCCTCTTATTATTGTAACTCTTCTACGGTTTTACCACGTAATTTTGCAATTTGATCAATTGTTCGTAAATTACTTAAACCATCTAATGTTGCACGAATCATATTAATTGGGGTATTTGATCCTAATGATTTTGTATAAACATCTGCTAAACCCGCTAATTCAATCACAGCTCGGGCTGGTCCTCCGGCAATAACTCCCGTCCCTTTGCTAGCTGGTTTAATTAATACTTTTCCTGCTCCAAAATGACCAATAACTTCATGTGGAACAGTTGTTCCTACTATTGGCACTTTTAATAATTGTTTTTTTGCTTCTTTAATTGCTTTTTTGATTGCATCAGGAACTTCGTTTGCTTTTCCAGTCCCAAAACCAACTCGACCCTTTTTATCGCCAATCACAACAACCGCCGCAAAGCGGAAATGACGTCCTCCTTTTGTTACTTTAGTAACCCGACGAATTGTTACAACTTTTTCTTCAAAAATATTTTCATCACCACGACGACCATTATTTCGTTCAAAACGTTGATTGCCTTTCCTAAAATTATGTTGTGGCCCTTCTTTTTTTGCTGCTTGTTGAGATAAGTTTCTTGTATTTGATTTTAAATATGCTTTATTATCTGCCATATCTTCTTATTGCTCCTTTTAAAATTTCAGTCCTTCTTTGCGAGCGGCCTCTGCAAATGCTTTTACTTTGCCATGGTATAAATATCCACCGCGATCAAATACTACCATTGTAACTTTTTTATCAAGTGCTTTTTTTGCAATTTCAGCGCCAACTTTTTCTGCCGCCACAATATTGCTTGTTGATTTTAAACCAGCTATTTTTAATGTTGAGGTTGCAATAATTGTTTTTTGTTTTACATCATCAATTAATTGAGCATAAAAATGCGCATTTGATTTAAACACATTTAAACGAGGAACAGATGTTGTGCCATTAATTTTGGCACGAACACGAAAATGTCTTATTTTCCGTTTTGCACTACGACTTTTACTTTGTAAATTTGCCATTGTTAATATTCCTTTCTTCTGCTATTTACCAGCAGATTTTCCTTCTTTGCGGATAATTTGTTCGTTTTTGTATTTAACTCCTTTACCTTTGTAAGGTTCTATCTTACGATAATTTCTGATGTTTGCAGCTACTTCACCAACTAATTGTTTCGAAATTCCTTCCACAATAATTTGTGTTGGTTTTGAAAGTGTAATTGTAATTCCTTGCGGAATTTTATATTCAATTGGATGAGAATATCCTAAACTTAACGTTAACTTATCACCAACTAACGCCGCACGATACCCTACTCCATTAATTTCTAATTCTTTTTTGAAACCTTTGCTGACACCTTCTAACATTCCTTGAATTAAAGAATTAATTGTGCCATGTAATTGCTTACTATGTTTCAAATCATTTGCTCTAGTTGTTGTCACAACACCTTCTTTGGAGGCAACAGTAATAACACTTGGAATTGCTTGTTCTAATTGTCTTTTTGCGCTTTTTACAATAACATTATTTGGTTGAATTGTTACTTCAACACCAACTGGAATTTTTAACTCTCTATTACCAATTCTAGACATTGTTTTGCTATCCTTTAAATATTTCTATCACACATAAGCCATAACTTCCCCGCCTAAGCGAGCTTGTTTTGCTGCTTTGTCTGTCATAATTCCTTTGTTTGTTGAAATAATCGCAATTCCCATCCCATTTAAAACTTGAGGTACTTCTTCAACATTTACATAAACTCTTAAACCTGGTTTTGAGATTCGTTTTAATCCTGAAATAACTTTTGTTTTACCTTTATACTTTAAAGTTAACGTTAAGTATTTTTTAATATCTCCCGATACTTTAAAGTCTTCGACATAGCCTTTTTCTTTCAAAATCTCAGCAATTCTTACTTTCATTTTACTTGACGGCATTTTTACACTTTTGTGTAAACGTTGATTGGCATTGCGAATTCTTGTTAACATATCAGAGATTGTATCAATCATCATAATTAATTAGTCTCTCTTTCTATCATGAAGCTTTTCTAACCCCAGTAATTTGTCCTTTACTTGCTAAATTTCTAAAGCATAAACGACATAAATCAAATTTACGTAACACAGCATGAGGCCTACCACAGTTTCCACATCGAGTATAGCCTCTTACCTTGAATTTTGGATGGCATTGTTGTTTAACTTTTAATGATTTTTTGGCCATATATTATTTCCTCCTATTTTTTAAACGGCATTCCCATTTTGCTTAATAATGATCGAGCATCATCGTCATTTGTTGCACTTGTGACAATTGTAATATCCATTCCCCGTAAACTTTTAACTTTATCATAGTCAATTTCGGGAAAAATAATTTGTTCTTTAATTCCTAATGTATAATTTCCGCACCCATCAAAGGCATCTTTATTAAGTCCGCGGAAATCTCTTACTCGTGGTAAAGCAATGTTGATTAGTTTATCTAAAAAATGATACATTTTTTTCCCACGTAAAGTAACTTTTGCTCCAATTGGCATTCCTTCACGTAATTTAAAGGAGGCAATTGAACATTTAGCTTTGGTAACAACTGGTCGTAACCCAGTTATTAATGATAATTCATTTGTAATATCTTCAATTACTTTACTATTTTGTGTTGCATCCCCGGCTCCAACGTTAACAACAATTTTTTTAACAACAGGAACTTGCATTATTGATTGAAAGCATTGCTCTTTGAATAATTCTTTAACAATTGTATTCTTATATTTTTTTTCTAAATTAACATTCATTATTAATCATTATTCCTTTCTACGCTAAATGCGCTTTTGATTTACGAGCAATGCGAACTTTTTTGCCATTATCAGCAATTTGATAACTAATTTTAGTAATTTCTTTTTTATTTTTTGGATCAATTAATGCAACATTTGAAATATGAACTGAAGCGGGAACTTGTTTAATTCCTCCTTCGGTGCTATCTTGTGAAGGTTTCACATGTTTAATATTTGTAATTCCTTCAATTAACGCACGACTTTTTTCATGTAAGACACGAATTATTGGCCCTTCTGTTCCTTTATGTTTTCCGGCTATAACTTTTACTAAGTCACCTTTTTTAAATTTAACTTTATTCATAATATAGCCCCCTATAATACTTCTGGCGCTAATGATGCAATTTTTACAAAACCAGCATCTTTAACTTCCCGGGCGATTGGCCCAAAAATCCGTGTTGCACGTGGGTTTTTATCATCTTTAATTAATACTACAGCATTTTCTGAAAATTGAATTTGTGTTCCATCAATTCGTTTTAAACCGCGTTTAGTGCGCACGATAACTGCCTTAACAACTTGCCCTTTTTTGACAATTCCACCATGGATTGCTTTTTTAATTGTACACACAACAATATCCCCAATATTAGTAAACTTTCGTCATGAACCACCCAAATTTTTAATTACTAACACTTCTTTTGCCCCGGAGTTATCAGCAACTTTTAATCTTGATTCTTGTTGGATCATTTTTTGTTATCCTTTTCTTACTAACCAATCGCTTTTTCAATAACTTGAATTAGACGAAAGTGTTTAGTTTTTGACAAAGGACGCGTTTCCATAATGCTTACTTTATCTCCAATGTGGGCTTTATTTTGTTCATCATGTGCTAAATATTTTTTTGAATACTTTACACGTTTTTTATATAAGGGGTAATTTTTATATGTTTCAACTAAAACAGTAATTGTTTTTTCAGATTTATCTGAAATAACGCTTCCTTGTAAGACTTTACGACTATTTCTTTCCATTATTTTTTCCCTGCCCTTTTCTTAGTTGTTTTATCATCGGTTTTTTTGTTTTTTTTACCGGTGGTTAAGATTTTATCACTATTTTCTTTTCAATTTGTACCATAAGTATATTCTTTTGCTTTAGGTTCTTTTGCTTTTAATTCTAAATCAATTTCAACTACCGGTTCATGCCATTTTGCGGCGCCATCAATCGCAACAGAACTTTTAATTGATGATAATTTTTTTTTTGCATTAAGTTCAGTTGTTTTTTTTGTTGTCTTATTTGGTTCTGCTTTTTTTTTTCTTTTTGATACTTCAATATCTGCTTTAGCTGAATTAAATGATTTAACAGTTACTGTTGTTTTGTCGCTTGGTGTTTTTTTACTTTTTGCCGCCGGTTTCTTTGTCGCAGCTTTTTCTTTAATTAAAGATTTTAATGTTGCATCATTATCAGTTTTAGTTTCTTGTGCAAAAACTTTTTTATCCACTAGGGCTTTTTTTGCAGATGATATATATGCTTTTCCGGTTTCTGATTTTTCTTCCTGAACAACTTTTTTCTTAGGAGATTTTTTACCGCCGGCCGTTTTATTTTCTGCAACTGGTTTCTTTTGTTCATCAATAACGTTTGCTTGTCCTGTTGTTGAAACAACATATTTTTCTGTTAAGTCCATTTCGTCATTTAATGTTAAATCCATTAAACTTGGCATTTCTCCTTCGGATGATTGTTGATCAGTAATCATTTGCTCAATTTTTGCCTTGCGTTGTTTTGAAAATGCTTGTGATTCTTTTTCAATTTTAGAATATGTTTCATTTAAATTAACTTTAACATTAATTGAGGTGTTTTCCCCGGCATTTTTACGAGCAGATAAGATTGTTAAAATGCGAGCAATTTGCTTTTTTAATTCCCGAATGCGATGTGGTTTTTCTAAATTCCCCATTGCTGATTGGAATCGTAATGCAAATAATTCAGCACGCGATTCTTCTTCCAGTTTTTTCAATTCTTCAACTGATTTTTTGTTTAAATCATTCATCTATTACTCTTCTCCTTTTTTAACAATCTTACATCTTACTGGTAATTTGTGCATTGCTAATCGCAATGCTTCACGGGCAGTTTCTTGAGAAACACCCGCTACTTCAAACATGACCGTTCCTGTTTTAACAACCGCTACTCATTCTTCGGGAGAACCTTTTCCTGAACCCATTCTAACTTCTAATGGTTTTTTTGTTTTTGCCATATGAGGAAAAATTCTAATTCAAACTTTTCCTCAACGTTTCATATAACGTGTCATTGCAATACGCGCCGCTTCAATTTGACGGTTTGTAATTCACGCACCATCTAGTGATTTTAATCCAAATTCTCCAAAATCTATTTTCGTATTTCCTTTTGCTTTTCCTTCATATTTAATACGATGCGGACGGCGATATTTTGTTCTTTTTGGTAATAACATTATTTCGCCTCCTTAGCGGCAAGTTTTGATTTTGGCCATTGATCACGACGATTATTGTTTGAACGATTAAAGTCTCGTTTTTCAAACTTTGGTTTTTCATCACTTGTAGAAACCAATTCTTTACTTAATATTTCTCCCTTACAAATTCAAACTTTAACTCCAATTTGGCCATAAGTTGTTAAAGCTTCAGCTAAAGCATAATCAATATCACTACGTAAAGTTGATAATGGCACGGTTCCTTCGGTATATCCTTCTGTTCGCGCCATATCTACGCCGCCCAAACGTCCCGAAACGGAAGTTTTAATTCCTTGTGCTCCAGCTTTCATTGCTTTTTTAATTGCTAATTTTTGGGCACTTCTAAATGAAGTACGATTAACAATCTGTTCAGAAATGGTATTTGCCACCAATTGTGCATCAGTGTCTGGATTTTTAATTTCAACAACATTAATTTTTACTTCTATTTTACGATCGCCAATTGTAACATGTACTAATTTTAATAATTTTGAGATTTTTTTTCTTTCTTGTCCTAAAACAATACCAACGCGAGCAGTTCTAATAAAGATAACAATTTCTTTTTTTGTTCGTTCAATTTCAATTTTAGAAACACTTGCTCCTTTTAATTCTTTCATTAGAGCTTTTCTAATCTTGATATCTTGATGCAATCATTTGATATATTCTTGCTTTTCGGCGTATCATCTTGAATCTCACGTTTTAATAACTCCAACGCGCAATCCTGTTGGACTAACTTTTTGACCCATCTCTTGTTATCTTCCTTTCTTATTATTGTCCATCACTAACAGTAACCGTGGTGTGGCTTGTTCTCTTCAATATTTCATATGCTCGCCCATGTGCGCGCGGACGGAAACGTTTTAATGTCGGACCTTCGTTAACAAAGATTTCTTTAATAAATAATAGATCAGCGTCCAAACCATTATTAACGGCGTTTGCTACCGCTGATTTAACTAATTTTTTAACTGGAACTGATGATTTTTTGTTTGTGTTGTTAAGAATAACTATTGCGTCTCCAACTTTTTTATTCCTAATTAAATCGGTAACTAGTCTTACTTTTCGTGGCGATATTCTAATACTTCTTAAGTTTGCTCTTACATCCATTTATATAATACTCACTTTCTGAATTTAATTATTTCTTCTTCTTATTATCATCGCCATGTCCACCAAATTTTCTTGTTGGTGAGAATTCTCCCAATTTATGACCAACCATATCTTCGGTAACATAAACTGGAATATGCTCTTTTCCATTGTGGACAGCAAAAGTATGACCAATAAATTCCGGGAAGATAATGCTTCTTCTTGATCAAGTTTTAACAACTTCTTTTTTATTATTAGCATTCAACGATTCAACTTTTTTTTGTAAATGTTTATCAACAAATGGCCCTTTTTTCAGACTTCGCGACATTGTTTTACCTCCTATATATAATCTCTCTAATTTTAATTTTTACTTTCAACTATTATTTGTCGGATTGACTCTAATTAGCAAGATTATTTATTACGTCTTCTAACGATTAATTTAGTTGAAGCTTTTTTCTTGTTACGAGTTTTCACTCCTAATGCTTTTTTACCTCATGGTGTCATCGGTGCTTTTCGACCAACCGGAGCTTTACCTTCTCCCCCTCCGTGGGGATGATCATTTGGGTTCATAACTGAACCGCGAACAGTTGGGCGAATTCCGCGTCAGCGGTTTCGTCCTGCTTTTCCTCAATTTACTAGAGCATAGTCTTCGTTTCCAACTTCACCAACTGTTGCCCGACATTCTCCTAAAACTTTACGAACTTCACCTGATGTTAATCGAATTATGACATATTTACCATCTTCATCTTTACCTAATAATTGCACCGATGAACCAGCTGAACGAGCTAATTGTCCACCTTTACCTGGGCGTAATTCTAAATTATGTAGAACAGTCCCTTCTGGAATGTTTTTTAATTTCATGCAGTTCCCAACCTTAATATCTGTTTTCTCACCACTAAAAATTTGCATTCCAACTTTGATGGTTTTTGGTGCTAAAATATATCTTTTTTCACCATCAACATAATTAACTAAACAAATAAAGGCGTTACGATTTGGATCATATTCAATTGTTGCAATTTTTCCAATAATATTATCCTTATTACGTTTAAAATCAATAATACGATATTTAACTTTGTGGCCGCCACCTTTATGTCTTGTTGTAATAACTCCTTGGTTATTGCGACCAGCATGTTTTTTCCGAGTTTCAATTAATGATTTTTCCGGGCGGTCAGTTGTCAACACGGAATAATCTAATGACGTCATATGACGTCGACTCGGTGTGACTGGTTTAAAACTCTTAATTGGCATTTTTATTTATCCCCCTATTTTCGCCAATAAACAGTCCTAGATAATGTATCATGGAATTATTTATCTTCTCCTAATAAATCTAATTTCTCACCTGGTTTTAATTTAATAATTGCACGTTTTGTGTATGTTGTATCTCCAACAAATTTTCCCACTTTCTTTTCTTTTGGGTCATAATTAATAACATTAACTTTTTCGGGCTTTATTTCGAATATTTTTTCAAAAGCTTTTTTAATTTGAACTTTATTTGCTGTACGAGCAACTTCAAAAGTATAAACCCCATTAGCCATATTGCGATATGTTTTTTCTGATAAAATTGGTTTTTTTATGACATTTGTAATATGCATTATTCGTACACCCCCTCAATTGCTTTTATCGCTTGTTCTGTTACTAATAATTTGTTTGAATTTAATAAATCATATATATTAATACCAGCTGATGTAATTATATTTACCTTTTCAATATTGCGTGATGATTTAAAATTAACTTCATCACCTTCTGTGGTAATAATTAATATTTTTTCACCATTAACTTTTAAATTATTTAAAACTTCAACCATTGCTTTTGTTGAAGGTTTGTCAATTCCAAATTGATCAATTATCATAATATTTTTATCTCGAACTTTTAACGATAATGCAGATTTAATTGCTAATTTTCTAACTTTCTTATTAACATGTTTTAAATAATTTTTCTCTGGAGTTGGGCCAAAAACAATCCCTCCTCCTTTTCATTGTGGTGCTCTAATTGAACCTTGACGAGCACGACCAGTTCCTTTTTGTCTTCAAGGTTTTCTTCCACCACCAGATACTTCAGTTCTTGTTTTAGTTTTGTGTGTGCCTTGACGCATTGCAGATTGTTGCGCAATAACAGAATCAAACATTGCTTGCTGATGTGGCTCAATTCCTCAAATAGCATAATTTACACTAATTTCTTTAACGATTGTTCCCTTCGCATCAAGTACTTGTAATTTCATTTTAAAATTCCTTTCTACAAAACTATTGTGCATTTGATGCTGGCGCATCAGTGAATGCTTTTAGGGTTGTATCAACTGCTGAATCAACAACTACTTCAACTTGTTTTTCTTCTTTTACTGTGGGATCTGGTGTTTTTGTTTCAACAGTTCTTTTAACTAGTTCTGTTGGTATATTTGGTTTTAAACCTTTAATTGCTTCTTTAATAACTACAAACTGTTTTTTTGGACCCGGAATTGAACCTTTTACCAAAAAAGCATTTTTTTCAGTATCAATTGCAATAACTTCTAAATTTTGAATTGTTACTTTTTCGGTTCCCATATGTCCAGGCATTTTTTTAGATTTTAAAATCCGATTTGGGGCAATAGCTCCCATCGACCCAACACCACGGTGATAACCCGAACCATGTCCCATTGGTCCCCGCGAATAGTTATGTCTTTTAATTGAACCTGTAAATCCTTTCCCTTTTGAAATTCCTGTAACATCAACGAATTCCCCAGCAGTAAAGATATCAGCTTTAATAATATCGCCATGTTTATAACCATCCATATTTCTGATTTCTTTAACGAAGCGCTTAGGTGTTGTATTCGCTTTTTTGAATTGTCCTTGGTCTGGTTTTGAAACCAAACTAACTCTTTTATCTTCTACAGCTAATTGAAGCGCTTTATAACCATTTTGTTCTTTTGTCAACACTTGCAAAACAACATTAGGTTCTACTTCAACTACTGTAACTGGCATTAATCTACCATCGGTAGCAAAAATTTGTGTCATACCAATTTTGCGCCCTAAGATTCCTTTCATTTCTTTCCTCCTTGAAAATACGTCATGTATATCTTGCCTATAAATTAAATTTAATAACAGTTATTTATTTCATTTCAATTTCCACACCGCTTGGTAACTGCACTCTTTTTAAATTGTCAATTACCTTTGGACCATCAGGATTAATAATATCAATAATTCTTTTATGTGTTCTCATTTCAAATTGTTCTCTTGAATCTTTATATTTATGAGTTGCTCTTAAAATAGTAATGATATTACGATCAGTTGGTAAAGGGATTGGTCCTTTTACCTCTACTCCTGCTGCTTGAGCTGCTTCAATGATTTTTTTAATTGATTGATCAACCACGCGATGATCAAAACCTTTTAATTTAATTCTCATTTTATTTTGAGCCATTATTTTTCCTCCTAATTTATTCATATTTTTGTGTAAACATTTACAACGATTATCAGTGTATCAGTGATAGAACACAAAAGATGTTTCCATAAAATATACATGCTTATTAATTCTATTGGACAATAGGCAATAATGCAAGTCTTTTTTAATAAAAAAGATAAAATATTTTATCTTTTTTACTTCTTTTTTCATCTAATTTATAATTAATATTATAATAAAATTAGAATAATTACATGTTAAAAAGTAAGAATAAAAATGGCAAAAGAAGTAAAAAATAAAACTATTATATAAAAAAACAAACGACGTTGGTTACGATTTGCGTTATAAAAAATTCAATAGCATAAAGCACAGGTGGTTAAAATTAAACTTAAAACTTTAGCACTCAAAACATCACGAAGCCATTAAATTTAACGCGAAACAAAAAACAACAGTTAGATAAAAAGAAAATCATTGATAAAAATAATCCAATGTATAAAATTTTATTAAATACCGAAAAAAAGAATAAGCAATTAAAAAACCAAGCTTATAAAACAAAGAATCATAATTATATTGATATTAATAATATAACTGTGGCTTAACTAATTAAATTTATTAAATTAGCTAAAAAATAGCCCTTATTATCGGCAATTTTTATTAAAAAAAACAAATGATTTATCATAATTAGCGCGAAAACGAAAAATTGCAATGATGGAGTAAAACTACCAAAATAAAAAAAAACTAAAACTAAAAAAATATAATATGGTTGTTATTTTTAAAAATTACTTATGATAAATTTCATTATTAATAATTTTAAAAATACGATATATTTGTTATAACAATACTGATCGGCATAATTGATGTGGTGAAGTTATTGCTCCAAAGCTTAATTGAAAATTAACCTTTGACAATAATTCATTATTATTAAAATAATGACTGCCTATAATAATAAACAATAACTTTACTTTTTTAAAATCTTTAACTTCCTTAATATATGCAGCAATTTGTTCAATTGTTAAAATTTGACCTTATGATTCTAATAATAATTTATAATATTATGAATAATCTAATAGTTTTTTTATTACTAATGCTGTTTGTTCATTAATTGTTACTTGTTCATTATTACTAATAACTTCTTTTAATTCAATAATTTGGTAGTAAGAAAAAAAGTTTATGTTTTTGTATAAAAATTATTCTTTATTTTAAATATATTTCTAAAACAATGATATTTCTAAAACACTGATAAATCAACTTTTTAAAAATTTATCTAATTATTTTATTTATATTTTTTATAAAACCCAATCTTTTTTAAAGCTATCAATAATTTATAATTTTGCATAATACTTAATTCGTTAAAAAAAAAAGTTTCATAGTCCATTATTTGGATACTTTTTATCTAATGAACCACTTGCAATAATTTTAATATACATTATTTATATTGGTCAGTAATTGAATCAACATTAATTGTTCATTTTAGAGCTGGGAAAGTATAATCTGTTTCTGGCGTTAGGAATTGACCGCGTTTACCAACTTCATTATCTTCTTTTTCTGTTAAAATTCCTTTATCATCATTTTTTTTAACAAAACCTAATTTAATTTTAATATTTTGATCAATCTTAGCGGCATCTGGGATAGCATTAAAATTATAGTTATGATAATTATCATATTTTAAACTATCAAATTCATAAAAACCATAACTTATAAAAAATCATTGATGGCCATAATTTGTACTATCTTTTGTGCTATTTGGATTTTCGTAAACAAGATAATTTGCATAACCTACTAATTTATCAATTGTTGCTGTAAAAGTAAACCGATTATTTTCTCCTTGAAACTCAAAGCGAATTGTCACATTAGGAATAACAATTGCAATATAACGTGCTGATTGATATCCACTATTTTTATCGATTTGATCATAACCTTGATTATAGCCATTTTTTGGATTATTTAATCATTTAAGAATTGATGCTATAGGCGATAATACTTTTAATGATGAAGGTGTGTAAGGAGTTTTTTTGCCATCTGGTCAATTTTGTTCTTTAACTCATTCTTTATTCTTTGTTTTTTCCGCATTTCCAGTCATTGTAACCAAATTATCATTTGTTTTATTTAAGATTGTTTTATTTTCGTTCGCCATTAAAGCGGCTTGACTATAGTATGAGTCATAACTAGTTGAATAATTGTTAAAAAATTCTTCTCATAATACTTTTTGATTAATTTTTTTACTATTATCAAAAGGATCTTGCGCATCAGTTTTAGCAGTTTTAATTAGTTCATCCTTTTGACTTTTTAAGCCAGCTGCAATTTGCTTATCAGTTCACTTTGCTCCTTTGCTGGTTGTTACACTATTATCTTTTGTTAAATTTATACCATGTAAAATAGGGTTAATTACATTATTAATTAAACCCAATTGCCGTCCTTGTAAACTGTATTCATAAGGGGCACCATTTTCATCTTTTCCTGATTGTGTTAAATCATCAATTCCATCTGTTGATTTACCGGTTGCTGTTGGGAAATGACTAAATTTTTGATTTCCATTATAAATAAAAGTAGGAATAGGATTTCCTTGTGGCGCACCGCTACAAGCAACAGCTGATGCTGATGATGCTGTAACCAAAGTTGTTGCTGCAAAAATTGATAATAACTTGCACATTATAGACCTCTTTTCTTAAACACTAATTTATTTTTCACCAATTAATATAGTATCTTAAATTTTTGTATTTTGCAAACCATAATCAGCAAATGAACCGTGTTTTTTTACAAATAATAATTCAATAATACCAGTTGGACCATTTCGATGCTTTGATAAAATTAATTGTGCTTTTTCTGTTTCTAACATTGGTCCTTCCATATTATTTGAATCGTGGGCAGTATAATATTCTTCTCGAAATAAAAACATAATAATATCCGCATCTTGTTCAATTGCTCCTGAATCACGTAAATCAGACATAATTGGCCTTTTGTCTTCTCGTTTTTCAACTGACCGTGATAATTGGGATAAACAAATAATCGGAACCTCTAATTCGCGCGCTAATGATTTAAGTTGCCGGGAAATTGTTGAAACTTCTTGTTGACGTGAATCACTAAAATGATTTCCGGTGCTAAGTAATTGTAAATAATCAATAACAACTAAACCAACTTCATTTTCGCGACATAATTTTCTTAACTTTGACTGTAATTCAATAACTTTCAAACCTGGTGTATCATCAATAAATAATTTTGTTTGTTTTAAAAAATCTGCCGCCTTGGTGATATTTTCTCAATCACGTGTTTGCAACCCTTTACCGGTTCGGACTTTAACAGAATCAACTGTTGAATAACTTCCTAGCATTCTTTGAATTAATTGTTCTGCTGGCATTTCAACTGAAAAAATAGCAACTGCTTTTTTTGATTGAGAAGCTGATTTAACAGCAAAATTTAAAGATAATGCCGTCTTTCCCATTGAAGGGCGTGCTGCTAAAATAATAAAATCCCCTTTTTGAAAACCTGATGTCATACGATCTAAATCACGAAAACCGCTTGGACTTCCTGTTAACATTTCGCCGGAATTTTCTAACAATTCAATTTTTTGGAGTACTTTATCAACTTCATCATATGAAGTTTTAAATAAATTCCCTTTTCGCTCCTTTTTAACATCTAAGATTTCTTTTTCTGCGCGACTAACAACTTCGTCAATTGGCTGATAAGAATCAATCTGACGATTAATACTATCAACAACAGCTTTTAATCGACGTGAGGTTGTATTTTTAATAATAATATCTAAATATTCAGATAAATTAGCGTCTGTTGTATATGATTGAAATAAATCAGTTAAAAATTCAATGCCACCAATTTTATTTAAAATATTATTTTTTAACATATAATTACTTAATGTTGTAATATTAATAGCGACCTTTGCCGAAAATTGTTCTTGTAAATTTTTGAAAATTACTTTGTAATTCATTACAGTAAAATCTTCTTCTGTTAGAATTGAAAAAACTTCTTCAGCTGCAGTAATGGAGTGTGCAATTATTGCTAAAACATTTTTTTCCGCATCATTAATAACATTAAGTTTATTTAATTCTTTTTTATTGATGTTTTCCATTAATTAACTCTTTTTTTTCTACCATCACTTTTAATGTTGCAATTATATTTGGAGATAATTTAATTTTTAGGTAATGTAACCCAAAACTTTTTAAATTATTATTATCAATAATTTTCTTTTTATCAACTTTTAAGTTAAATTCTTTCGCCAATCGATCTTCAATTTGTGTTAAAGAAACAGAACCAAATGTTTTATTATCATGAACTTTTAATTTAAAATTCAATGTTAATTCTTCTAATGATGCTTTTAATTCTTCTAAAGAAGCTTTTGTTTCCGCTTCTTGCGCTGCTTGCTGTGATAAAACAACATTTAATTTGGTCAAATTAGCATAAGTTGTTGGAATTGCAAAACCTTCTTTAATTAAATAATTTTTTGCATAACCATCAGCAACATCAATTACATCATTAATTTTTCCTTTTCCTTTAACATCTTTAATTAAAATAACTTTCATCATAATCACCTACTATAAATTATAACGGAAAAAAATCTTAAAATAATTTTAATAAATAAAAAAAGAATTATTTTCTTCGATTTTTAATCAATATCTAATAAATATAACGATAGAACCGCTTTTTAAAAATTTTTTATCCAAACGTTTTTCAGCTTTGCTATCTTCTTGATATGTTAAAGAATTCCGATATTTTGTATGTTGTAAAAAACTAAAAACATTATATTATAACTTAGGATTAAAATCTTTAATTTCAGCTCTTTTTTCTTATAACGGTGGTAACAACTTATTTAAAGCAATTAACTTAGTGCTAATATTACCATTATTTGTAAAATAATCAGTAAAAATTATTTCTTTATTAATTTTGTTATTATCATTATCAATATTTTTAAAGTTTTATTTGATATTAATCTTGGTTTTCTTTTTATCTTGCCATTACTAACGATACTATTGTCTTTAACGTCGAAACATTTTAATTTTAATCCATTATTAATTGCATCAACAATTTTAACACCAAGTCAATCTAATAATTCATAAATTTTTGTTGGATAACTATTAAAATTAACTTATTTGTAATTATTCAAATCACCAATTGTTGTTTCATCCGTTTCTATTGATAAATTAGTAATATTTAATGTATATTCACAAAATTTCAATAATTCTTAATCTTAAATAAAAACTTGGGTAGTAAGAAAAAAACTTAGATTTTATAAAAAATA
This sequence comes from Spiroplasma endosymbiont of Antitype chi, assembly GCA_964019725.1. Lineage (GTDB taxonomy): Bacteria > Bacillota_I > Bacilli_A > Mycoplasmatales > Mycoplasmataceae > Spiroplasma. The sequence goes on from OZ026467.1 coordinate 2,405,662, forward strand.
TAAATAAAATAATTAGATAAATTTTTAAAGGGTTGATTTATAAGTGTTTTATAAATATATTTAAAATAAAGAATAATTTTTATACCAAAACCTAAACTTTTTTCTTACTACAAAAAATTATCAATTTGGTTATAAATTAAATTATAATTTTTTCTTTATTTTTTCTTATTTATTTTTTTTCCCAAATTCAAATCTAAATCATTTGTTAAATCAATACTATAATTTTCTTTAATAATTCCTAATTCATGTAATTAATTATTCGAATATAGATTAATATCAAAAAAAATTACTTTATCAACATTCATTCCAAATAATTTAGTTGATGAATTATCTAATGATGACTTAATAAATTAATCATTAATCATAACTACTAAATCTGCAATGATTTATTTAAAATTCGTTAAAAAATATTCATATCTTTTTTTTTATTTTTATCAAAAATTGACATACTTTACCCCTGTTTATATTCTATTTTGCATTAAATAAATTATACCAAAAAAAGCATATTAATGATTTAATATGCTTTTTTTAATTAATTGTTTAAATCTATTTTTAAATGGTGGACCCGAACGGGATCGAACCGTCAACCCCCTGCTTGCAAGGCAGGCGCTCTTCCGACTGAGCTACGGGCCCAAAATTATTATAAAAAAATGGTCGGGCTAAATGGACTTGAACCATCGACCTCACCCTTATCAGGGGTGCGCTCTAACCAGCTGAGCTATAGCCCGAAAACATAAATAATTTTAACATTAATTTTATTTAAAAAACAACCATAAATTTAAAATATTTTAAAAAAATAAAAAGCAAAATTAATTTGCTTTTTATCATACAATTGGGTATATTTCTTAAATATAAAGTGCTCCTTTACGTTTTACTTTTTTAAGATTCTGTTTTTCTAATTTTGCTTGCATTTTAGATGCTTTTAATTTTTCTTTCATTAAAAGTTTTGTTTCTTTTTTTGAAATTTTGGAATTGTTATTAAATTCTTGTTCATTAGCAAAGTTAAATAATTCATCATCAGCTACATTAATTGGTTTTGCCACTTGTTTGGGCCGATAATATTGTTCTGATTGTTGATTAAGAAAACCCGGATTAGAAAAAAAAGCTTGTTCATGGTCATGGTATGGTTGATTGTTGTTTTGTTGGGAATAATTTCATTGTTGTTGTAATTCCTCTGAATAAATATTTGGAGTTATTACAGACTCAGGATTAGTAACTTGAACATCATTATAATGTCGTCCTAATATTTCATCAGTTGCAACCAGATTATTTTGGCCTTCTTGATTAATAACTGTTTGAGGATTATATTCTTCCGACTGCGATTGAAATAGTTGTTCTTCATGCCCATTATTTGAATATTCATCATTTTTCTGTGTTAAAGGAACTGTATCATCTTTTAATTGATTATTTTTTTTTATTTTCAAATCATTGCTGACATTATTTCAACCCGGTTTTAAACCTTCATTATTTTTAACATGCGGATTTATTTCAAAATGTTCATTATAATCTAAATTATTATGCCCACAAGTACAATCTAATGGTCCATAAGGATTATTTTGTGGCCCATAATAATTTGGATATATACAATTACACATTCCCCCAGTTTGCAAAGTTGGCGGCATCATAGGATAAAATGGATATGGCGCAATAATCTGCTGAGGTTGCGATGAATATTGGGGAATTGAAGTTCCTGATGAATAATTAATTGAAAAGGCGGGGGGCGGTGATAATGTTAAAGTGCTAATAAACACTTCTGCATCGCGAATACTTCTAAACAGCGCAATTTCAATATCATTATTATATGACTTTACTAAATATCCTTCTTCATTTGGTAAAATATAAAAACCATTATTCATTTTTTGCACCTTATTTTTTCCTATTTTATAATTATGATTGTTACTATAAATTATACTATAAAAAAGTAAAATAATTTATAGTATTACATTTATTTTTTAAATAAAATGATACTAATTAAAATTATTTTAATATCTATAGTATTACAAAAGTTTATGTTTTTGTATAAAAATTATTCTTTATTTTAAATATATTTCTAAAACACAGATAAACAAAACTTTTAAAAAAATTATCGAATTATTTTATTTATATTTTTTATAAAACTTAATATTTTGTAATAATATCGAAAAAAATTAAATTTAATATATTTAATTTAAATCAATCTAAAAAGCAATTTTTATTTTTTATAAAGATAAAAATTGCTTTTTAGAATTAGTAATAACTTTAAAAAGTATTTTTTAGTGTATCAAAATTCATAAATTTATAAATTATTTCTTCAAATAAAAATTATGTTTTTAAAAAAATTGAATTTTTTATAAATTTTGTTATCATTTGTTAAGTAAGTAAAACTTAATTTGTTTCTAATTAATTAATTTTATTAAAAACCTAAGAATAATTAATGATAATATTAACCAACTACAACAATTAATATTAAATATGAAAAAAAATAAGGCAAATTTATGACAATTAACACCCCGTAAAAAGGGACTTATTGATATCGTTTCTAATGATAAAATTAAAGTATTTATTAACCAATTATTTAATTACGATTTAACAACTGATTTATCAATAAAAATAAAACTTATTAAGTGAGATTTTAATTTTTCAATTCCAATTAATGGGCAAATTAAAAAAATATACCACCAATATTAAAAGTTAGTGTAAATAGTGGTGTTGCAATTGATAATACTGCTATAGAATTAGTTGGTGGATTAGTTCAAATTGAATATCATGATAAAAAGGAGGGGCATTAAAAACAGCTACTGAAATTATCGATTTAGCGCCAGCACTATAAATGATAATTAATATTAATAATATTAAGTTTAAATTTAAATCAATTAATGATACAATGATTTTACTTGAAACAACTAATACGGGTTTACATCTAATATTTATTCCGGATATTGATTCTAAAAATTTTGGGGAAATAATTTTTTTAAAAAATTAAAATAGTAAAATAATACTTAATTATTAATTAACAGAAGTATTTTTTTATTTTAAGAAATTATTAAATTAATTTAATGTAATAACATTTTTATTATTATAATTGCATTTTAAATTATAATCAGTATAATTTAATAAGATTATAAGTAATAAATAAAGGTCTAAATTATAAAAATTGCTTTAATTTGTTAAGTATTAATTAGTGCTAATCGAATTTTAGATAAAATTAATGATGTTATTTTTAAAAACAATTATGATATGCTATTATTTGTAATAATACCATAGCAATTATATAATAAATTATATAATAATAATGTTTTATTATCCCATCAAGTAGAATATTTATAAACAAAAGTATTTGCTATTGCGAAGAATAGCAAAGTTGCTGTGTTAACATCAGAATTATATATTAAGTAATGATTATAAGGAGATTATTGATTTTGTTAATAAGTTATAAGTTCAAATTTTTTATTAAAAATTTTTTGTTTTATTCAATTTTACGATAATTTTTTTTAAATAAGGTATATTTGTTTTATTTTTTATGCTAAAATTAATAGGTATTATTTTTTAAGAAAGAGTGGTGATTTCTATGCTTGGACAGCAGGAACAGTCTGGACTGTTTTTAAAATTAAACCGGATTATTAATGGTATCAATTTTTACAAAAGTAATACGTTATTTAATATTGTTTCTGACGATCAGGAAGATAATCACCGCAGTTATTTATAATTGTTACTATTTTTAGTTGTGTTAATTTATCTTATTTTGTTGTGTCATGAAACAAAGTAAGAGAGGGAACAAAACATGTTTGGAAAAGATAGAACAAAAGAATCTTTATTAAAAAAACTAATTTTTAATGATAAAAAATTAAAAGAATGTTCAAAACTTAAACAACCTGAATTATTAAAAGAATTTAAAAGTAATCAGTTTGGGATAAAGACAGATGATGTCGAAAATTTACAAAAAGAATATGGAAACAATAAAGTAGATACTACTAAATTTAATTGAGTTATAAAATTTTTTAAATCATTTTTTGGACCTTTTAATTTAGTACTAATTGCAATTAGTATTTATAATTTTTATAATTATTTTTCAACTCCTATTACAGAGAGGTGAATTGCTGATATTTTACCAGCAATTATTGTGGTGGTTATGATTTTTACAAGTGGAACAGTTGTTTATATCCAAACAATAAAAGCACATTTTGTGACAAAAAAATTAATTAATATTGTTAGTAATAAAGCAACAGTGATTAGAGATGGTAATGGTTATACTGACATTAATTACGAAAATATGTTTGAATTAATCAAAAAATCAGAAGATATTGATGTTCGTTATTTAGTGCCGGGGGATTTGATTTACTTATCAAGTGGGGATATGGTTCCTGCTGATGTTCGTATTTTAGTTAGTCGTGATTTATTTATTAATCATGCTTCTTTAACGGGAGAATCAATGCCGGTTGAGAAACACGCAACAACAGATAAGGTTAATTTATTAGAATTAGAAAACATTTGTTTAATGGGTACAAGTGTTGTTTCGGGTAGTGCGATTGCAATTGTTATTCAAACCGGAGTTAAAACATATTTTTCGTCAATTTCAAGTGTATTGCAAGAAAAACGCCCTTTAACTAATTTTCAAACAGGAGTGCAACGAGTAACATTACTGTTAATTATGTTTGTGTTGATTATGGCACCAATTATTTACTTAATTTACTCAGGAACAAAAAGTGATTGATTAGGAGGAATAACATGAACAGCATCAGCTATTGTTGGAATTATTCCTGAAATGCTACCAATGATTGTGACAAGTAATTTAGAACGGGGAGCTCGTAAAATGAGCCGCAGTAAATTATTATTTAAAAATTTAGGAGCAATTCAAAATTTAGGAGCAATTGATGTTTTATGTACAGATAAAACAGGAACTTTAACAAATGATAAAATTGAGTTAATTAATTATGCTAGTTTCGACAATAAAAAAGAACCAGATTTATTGAAATTATTATACTTAAATAGCTATTTTCAAACTGGAATTAAAAATCCACTAGATTCAGCAATTATTGATTATGTTAAAGAAATTACACATTATTTTGCTCCTGATAAATATCAAAAAGTTGATGAAATTCCATTTGATTTTGAACGTCGTCGTTTAACAATTATTGTTAAAAATACAGCAGATACAAAATTAATTTCAAAAGGAGCAATTGAAGAAATTATTAATGTTTCAAATAAAATTTATTATCAAAATAAAATTGTTGACTTAGATGATGAAATGAGAAAACAAATAATTAAGACGGTAACTCGTTTGAATGTTCAGGGATACCGTGTGTTAGGAATTGGTTATAAAGTTGTTAATGAAAATCAAAAGGTTTATAACATTAATGATGAAAAAGATTTAATTTTTTATGGCTATGCAAAATTTTTAGATATTCCTAAACCATCAACATCAAAAATGGTTAAAGTATTAGCTAATCGTGGCGTTGAATTAAAAATTTTAACAGGAGATAATGCCGCTGTAACGCGTTCAATTTGTGATCGTGTAGGAATGAAAATTAAAGGAATTATTTCTGGAGAAGAATTAGATAAATTGACTGACTATGAATTAAAACGTGCGGTTGAAATTAACAATGTTTTTGTTAAATTAAATCCAACGGAGAAATCAAGAATTATTAGTTTGCTAAAAGCGAATAATCATGTTGTTGGTTTTATGGGTGATGGAATTAATGATGTGCCAGTATTGCGACAAAGTGATATTGCAATTTCAGTTAATAATGCAACTGATGTTGCTAAGGAAGCGTCAGATATTATTTTATTAGAAAAATCATTGGATATAATTGAACAAGGAATCGAACAAGGACGTTTAACATTTGGAAATATTTTAAAATATATTAAAATAACAATGGCTTCACAATTTGGGAATGTTTTTACTTTAATTATTGTGGCTTGATTAATTCCATTTACGCCAATGTTGCCAGTTCAAATGTTATTTCAAAATTTAATTTATGATTTTTCACAATTTGCAGTCGTATTTGACCGTGTTGATGAAGATTTCTTATTACAACCGCAGCGCTGACGTACAAAAGGTATGTTATCATTTACCTTTGTTAACGGCCCAATTAGCAGTGCTTTTGATGTAATAATATTTATTATTTTGGGATATGTTTTTGGTGTCTTTAGTGCATATCATGCTGATCATACTTCTGCAAATGCCGCTTATCACGTTGCAATTTTTCAATCGGGTTGATTTATTGAAGGATTAATTACTCAAACCGTTGTTATGTTAATGTTTAGAACAAAACAAATTCCATTTATTCAATCAAAACCAACTTTACCAGTTAATGTTGCCACAGGAATTGTTGTATTATTAGGTTTCTTAATTCCATATGCATTGAACAATGTCTTTCCAATGACAGCACCACCATTAGTATATATTCCGATCGTCATTGGAGTTATTGGAGCATATTGTATCACTGCTCAATTATCAAAAGTTTGTTATATTAAAGTGACAAAAAATTGATTATAAAATAATTTTAAAAATAGTTAAAAGGAATGGTTATTTATTAGAGCCATTCCTTTTAATTTTAATTATTATTATTTTAATGTTAAAATAACAATCAGATTTATGTTAAAATTTTGATTATAAAATAATATACTAAATATTATTTAAATTTTCATATTTTTAAAAAACAATAAAAATTAGTAAGGGTGATGAAGCAAAATTATGCAGAAAAAAATAGCACAAAAATATTGATTTTTATGTGCTTTTGTATAGTTGCTGAAACAGGAATCTTTTTTAAAAATGAAGGTGTTGTTGTATATGGATTAACTAATGAGAGATGGGAGGATTCCTGGGTTTAATTGTGTGGATAATCGATGGTCTAATGGCTCTCTTATTTTGATTATCATTTATGTAAATTTCATCAGCAAAACAAGATTCAAATTTATGTATCGCTCTGTATTTAAAGATGTTCATAGGAAAATGGTTTGGCCGTGTATTGAGAAAAACTATGAACCATATTTATATTCCGTTAACAACTTTTACCGTTGCGTATTATACAATAAAAGCTTCAATTTGAGCTTTTGGTTGTGATTTAACCGCAGAAATCGTATTTAGTGAAGAAGTGATAGTAATAAAAAAGTTTAGGTTTTGGTATAAAAATTATTATTTATTTTAAATATATTTCTAAAACAATGATAAATCAACCTTTTAAAAATTTATATAATTATTTTATTTATATTTTTTATAAAACCTAAGCTTTTGTAATGCTATCTCTATCAACAGTTTTACTATATATAATATCAATTATTTCACCTGCTAATTTTAAAGCATTTTTAACATCACGAGTAATATTTTAATTTGCTTCACGGTCGTTAGTTTTAGAATAAGCAACTCCACATTAGGGAAATAATTCACCACCATTTAAATCATTAACTCCTTTTGGCAAATATAATTTTATAACTGCTAATAAACAAGCGGATTGAATATAACTTAATCATTTATCATATTCAATTAAACCAGTATTATCTTTTTTTACTCATGGAAATAAATCTTTTTTATTAATTTTATTGGAAATTATCATTATAAGCAGATTGTTTTATATAATTAATAAGTTGCAAAAGTTTACTTTCTTTAACATTTTCAACTGTTATAAATAATAAATTACTTAAATTATTTTTCATATAAAACACCCCCTAATTGATTACAATATTTATTTTTTAAATTACTTGGTTTATAACTATTAACTCTTGTTTTTGTTTTATTAATTGTTTTAATAGTTTGATTAGTTTTGTAAAACATATTTTTAACGGGGTGTTTTATATAAATTATTAATATTTTTAACACAACTTCGGCGTTCACTATACCATTTTTTATTATTAATTTCACAAGCAAAATTAAAATTAAAATTTGATAGTATTACAAAAGATTAGGTTTTATAAAAAATATAAATAAAATAATTAGATAACTTTTTAAAAGTTTAATTTATCATTGTTTTAGAAATATATTTAAAATAAATAATAATTTTTATACCAAAACCTAAACTTTTTTCTTAATACCATAATTATTATATTTCAAGTTATTTTATTAATTTTAATTTTTAATTTAGAAAATGTTTATTTTTTAACTATATCATTATTTAATTTATAATATTTTTGTGCATTTTTATTTATTAAATTTGTTATTAATTGATCTCACTATATTTTTTCCGTGTTTAAATCATTATTTCTGCCAATAATTATTGTTATTTTTTCATCTTTAATATATTATCCACCATCAATATATAAAATAACAATAAATAGTTGGTTACTATCTAAATGTAAAAAAATTATAATAATGACTAAAATTTTTTCAAAATATATTAGCATAAGCATTAATGGCATTTTCATCAAATGCTTCATTATAAAAATTAATAATATGTTTTTTTTATTTCCATTATTACTTGTTTAGTTTTTGATATAAAATCATTTTGATTTTTTTAACAAATAATTTAATTATCTATAACAATTTTTTCGATGGCATAAATTATTCGGTTGGTGACAACTTATTCTAATAAATATTTATCTATTAAAATAAAATTCCTAAAAAAAAAGATAAATTTATTTTAAATTATTGATTTTTACTTTAAATTTTAGACAAAAAATGCGCTTGATGATTAAAATTTTTATGACATTAAAAATTACTTAATATGCTTATCTTCATTTTTAAAATAAAAATAATATTCTTTTTAATTTTTTTGTTTAATTTATTAAGATAAAACTCAATTAAATTAAAACCATATTCTTTCGAAATTTTCATTGCAATCATATTTTTAAAAAATCTTTCACTATACGATTTAGCACCATATTCTTTTAATCACTTTACATTATGCAAAATTTGCGGTTCAGTACAATAATCTATATATCAATCTTCTTTATGAACTTTAATACCCTCAGAATTATTTTTAATATATTTAATGAAAACTTTGATTTTATCTTTTTTATTTTTCAAAAATATATATTATTTAATATTTTTTCTTGTATTTAATTTTTTTAAATATTTTATTACTTTATAATGATCGCCATTTTTAAATAATTTATTCATATCTCAATAAATTTGTTTTCTTATTTTTTCATTATCGGTTAAATTTTTAGTAAGTTTTCTTCTTCGATAAGGAAATATTGTTTTTAATTATTTCATTAAATGAAATTAATCTAAAATAAAAATCGCCCCAATTTCATTAAAAAATTTTTTGATTCATTTCACTCCGTATCCGGCGAGAGTTGACTTACAATTTTCAATATTAAAATTTTAATTTAAAAAATGTAAAAATTTTTTTTATATTTTTAATAAGATAATATTTATTTTGTAATTATTTCATAACAATAAAAATTTTTTTATTTTTTAGAACATTTTTACTTTTAGTGCTCTTTATTTCATCATACCCAGTGTGAAAATATGCTGTTCTAAATATGTTTTTTTCTATTTTTATATATTTTATTAAATTACTAAATGAAACATCAAATACAGCATACAAATATGACGTTTGGATAATTATTTTTTGGTCGCATGTAAAAAATAAGGGTTTTATAAAAACAATAAAAAAATATCCTTAATTTATATTAAACTAAATAACATTTAAAAACAAAAACCCTTATTTTTTACATGCGACCAAAAAGTAATTTAGGAAAGAGATGGTTTTTATGCCAAAAGTAACAATTAGAGATATAAATATGTTTTTAAAAATATTTGGAATTTCATCATTGTTTTTTATTACAAGAATTATTAATTGTTTTATAGGAGAAAAAACATTAGGTATTTCTTGACCAGCATATGTTATTGTTTCAGCAATTCTTATTGGAGCTGGAATTATAGTTTTGATTATTGAAACAATTAGATTTATCAAAACTCATAACAAACAACAAAGACAAGATAGTATTGAAGATGTTATTAAAAAAGATAAAACAAAATAAAGGGGCGTTATAAACGGGATTGTTACCTGACAAAAAGAAATTTAAAAAGAGTTATGATATTGATATTTACTTTCTTAATTTAGCATCAAAGATTAGTAATCGTAAAAATGTTACTGTTCAAAAACATAATGAGATTTTAGAAAAAATAATTTGCGAAGATAATGCTAATTTTTTAAATCCACGTTAGTTATAAACTATAATCTATAATCCGCTTACTAATAAAAAAATAGATACTAAATTAATTAATAACTTTTTAAAAATGCAAGACTTTACTAATAAGAATTGATATAACAAATATAAAATTAATAAAAATGGTAAAGGTGCATATTTTATTTTTGCTAATAATTCAAAACTTAATTTTATTACTATCGATTTTTATAATGACCAGTGTGATGAATTGGGTAATTTAGTATCTTGCACTTTTGATTATGACCCTTATCTTAAAAATGACCAGAGTGTTTTTATTACTGAAAAAATAGAAATTGATTATGCAACTAAACAAGCAAAAGTTATTAGAAAGTTAAAAACACGATTATATAGTACTATTACCGACTTATATATTGATGATACTAAATGAAATAACTATACAACATTACAAAGAGAGAAAATATTACCAATTGATTTTATTCCAATTGAAATTATTCCTAATAATTCTAATTTTGAACCTTCCGCTCGTTATGGTAAATAATTTGCTAGTATTTTAGATATTATTGCTGAAAAGATAATGTTAGAACCGTTATTAAATAGTGGTAAATTTACTATTAATACTAATGGAGTTACTGGTGTTGTTGACCAAGAAATTAGTAAAATGTTGGCTTCATTTATTGAAAATGACTTATTATTAGTTGAAGGAGACCCTGATAGTAATTTGCAACCAGTAGAATATATTGCTGGCAATTTTAAAGGTTAACAATTAAACAAAATATATGATTGATTATTAACAAATTACTATAAAATAAATCGCCATCATGTTACTGTGATTGCTAAAGGAGCGCAACAAACCCAAGCGGAAGTTGCTGGTGCAAATATTCAAACAAACACATCATACGAACAAATTATATATATTATAGAGGTTAAATTAAATGAATTTATTATTAAGTTAATTAAATATGATAATTCTATTTTAAATAGTAGAACATTTAATATTAAAAATATTGATGATTTAATTGTTGATTTTCGTTTACCAGTAAATGCTAATTTAAACAGACAACTAAAAAACAATGAAACTATTATCAATATATCTAATGAAGAACAAGAATAACAAGAATAATGTTAAAACCATCTGAAAAAATGTTATCACAATTAAATGACGAACCAATTGATTATTCAATTGATAGTATTCCGTTCGATTTTGCTAATCAATCGCAGTACAGAGAGACACTGACTTATAACAATTATTTACTGAATACTGTTCGAGAATTTTATATATTTATAAAATTAATAATCTTGTTAAGACAAAGCAAAAACCAATCTTAAATTACTTGCAAAATAGCGTTAAAATAGGTTTTATTAACAAAGATGAATATATTAAAATTATTGGTTATGAAATTAGTGACTTTAATTTTAAATTACAAATACAGCAAAATACCACAGTCCAAGATAATAGTACAAGTTATGTCGTGATTGATGAAAAAGGTATTTTAATTAATGATATTTTAAAACAAGACAAAGAATTTTTATAAACATTAGACTTAAAAATAGTGTCTATTAATGATCTAATTACTGAAGAAAATAAAAATAAATGTTATATCATTGAAGAATATAAACACCCCCTTATACACCCTAATGATATTGATATTATTAAATCTACTCGTTTAGTTAAAATAACTGATTTTAAATGAAAAAAACAAAATAGTATTCATTTATTTTTACAAAAATTATTACCCGAAGATACTATCTTTACTGGGATTAAGATTAAATATCATAAATCAATGTTATTTGGAAATATAAAATGTTGAGGTAATATTAATGGTGTTTATTCTTATCCATCATCAAATATTGAAAATGCTAGTTTAGTTCCCTTATTATCAAAGTCAATTTAAACAAACAACAATGTACGAATATTTCAATATTGATTTACTGAAAGTTTTTTACCATAAAGTATTGCAAAAAATTATATTCAAGGTAAAGATATACTAGGTTTATTAGAATTTAAAGAATTAAATATTGTTTTGTTAAATTATTTAACATATCGCTATAATTATGATCATAAATTTCAAGGTGCAAAATATGATGAAAAAGGTATCCCTACTAATAAAATAGCAGAATTACTCCAAAAATTCGAAGGACAAAAACCAAAAGATGTAATTGATGGTTTATTTGAAAATTGAAAATTAAATAATTCCCCATCTCTTAATGAAAATGCTGTCAAAAAATTTAAACAAATTATTTATATGTTATCAAATTATACATATAGTAAATACACAATTAATAAGGGTTATAATAATGATATTAAATTATTTTATCCTTATTATTTTGAATTATTATCAATACCTAATAAAATTGAAGAAAATTATTGAGAATTTAAAAATTCTATAGTTCAATTAAATTAATCATATTTTAATTTTATTAGTTGTCTTATTCCTATAAATTATTGAAAACAAGTTTATCCAAGTGATAAACCGTTTAGTATAGCAGATGATAATTATTATTTTGTTGTGTGGCGTGGTGATTAAAATGATAATTGAAGAATTATTAAATTTAAAAATATTAATTTTTAAGAAAAAAGAAAAGTTTTAGATACACAAGAATATTGTGAATTAATTAGGAGATAATTTATTTCGTGTTAAAATAAGAGCTATAAGACCTATAACATCTTGGTCACAAAATGATGGAACTTATTTTAAATCATTTTATCGTTGAGAAATGCAAGGTCAACCAAATACACCAATTATTGACTAACAAACAGGGCAAATTACAGATTGAAATTTAAAACAACAAAATAATTTTAATACCAATGATAAAATTAAAGTAACTGTTAAAAACAAAGATATTTCAGAAAATCCCATTTATAAATTAGAAGCGAATTATTTTAATTGATTACCATTAACAAATGAATTAGAAACTAATAATATTCCTTATCTTATTCAGGCAGAAATTAAATTGTCAGATGGAGAATATGGTAAATATTTAACTAATTTAATTATTTCTAATGAAAAAAAATAGAAGAATATTTAAACTATTTTTCATAATGATATATTTTACTTTATTCTAAGGCAGTTTTAATTGGTACTATTAAAGATTTAGTAGAAGATAATCTTAAAATAACTTTTCTAAAAAACGAAAAATTATATAATTTAAATCAAATTGAAATATCGTGTATATGAGGTTATGGGAATTATGATATAAATATTTTTGTTGATAAATCAAATGAAAAAACTATTGAAAGAAAAGATATTAATTTATAATTAATTCAAAATACTCCGATTGGAATTAAAGCCGGCGGAAAAGATAGAAATACATATTTGAAATTAATCGAATATGATACATGATATTTATATAAAAATGGTATTGAAGATGAAAAATCATATTCGAATATTGCAGTTGCTGATTTTTTTAAAAAATCAAAGAGTATAATATTTTTTTTATCCACCTATAAAAGAAGAAATTAATATTAATAATTTATAATTATTTAGTAAAAATAATAAAAAAATTATCATTAATTAGATTAGAAATATAAAAAGTCATTTTAATAAATGACTTTTTATATTTTTCTATTCTGCTTCAACTTTTATTTCGCCAGTTTTATTATTTACTTCTAACCTAGGAATATTTTTATCAATTTTTCAACGATAAATTGATTTAAAATAAGTTTTATCATCTTGTTACCAAAATGTTATAGGTATTACAGCTCTTATTTTAACACGAAATAAATTATCTCCTAATTAATTCACAATATTCTTGTGTATCTAAAACTTTTCTTTTTTCTGAAAAATTAATATTTTTAAATTTAATAATTCTTCAATTAGCATTTTCATCACCACGCCACACAACAAAATAATACCATCAATTGAATAATCAATAGGATTATCTTTTTCCGCTAATTGTGTCAACATTTTTTCAGATGGTTTTAATATTATTCTTGTTCTCCTTTTTAATTAGGAATATTGATAATAGTTTCGTTTTTTTTAGTTGTCTGTTTAAAGTGGCATTTACTGGTAAACTAACATCAACAATTAACTCATCAATATTTTTAATATTAAATGTTCTACTGTTTAAAATAGAATTATCATATTTAATTAACTTAATAATAAATTCAGTTAATTTAATTTCTCTAATATATATCATTTGTTAATACGAAGCGTTTGTTTGAATATTAACACCAACAACTTTCGCCTGAGTTTGTTGAGCTCCTTTAGTGATTAAGGGGGCATGGTGACGATTTATTTTATAGTAATTTGTTAATAATCAATCATATATTTCAGTTAATTGTTCACCTTTAAAATTACCAGCAATATAGTCGTCTACTGGCTGAAAGTTACTATCAGGGTCTCCTTCAACTAATAACAAGTCATTTTCAATAAATGAAGCCAACATTTTACTAATTTCTTGGTCAACAACACCAGTCGGGCCATTAGTATTAATGGTAAATTTACCGCTATTTAATAATGGGTCTAACATTATATTTTCGGCAATAATATCTAAAATACTATCAAATTGTTTGCCATAACAGGCAGAAGGATCAAAATTAGGATTATTAGGAATAATTTCAATTGGAATAAAATCAATTGGTAATATTTCCTCTCTTTGTAATGTTGTATAGTTATTTTATTTAGTATCATCAATATATAATTCGGTAATAGTACTGTATAATCGTGTTTTTAACTTTCTAATAACTTTTGCTTGTTTAGTTGCATAATCAATTTCTATTTTTTCAGTAATAAAAATACTCTGGTCGTTTTTAAGATAAGGGTCATAATCAAAAGTGCAAGATACTAAATTACCCAATTCATCATACTGATCATTGTAAAAATCAATAGTAATAAAATTAAGTTTTGAATTATTAGCAAAATAAAATATACACTTTTACCATTTTTATTAATTTTATATTCTTTATATCAATTCTTATAAGTAAAGTCTTGCATTTTTAAAAAGTTATTAATTAATTTAGTATATATTTTTTGATTAGTAATCGTTGAAGCCAAATTAAGATAATAACTATCAATATCATAATCTTTTTTTATTTTCTTTTTTGCTGATAACAATCCCATTTATAACTTTCTCTTTATTTTGTTTCTTCTTTTTTAATAACATTTTCAATACTATCTTGTCTTTGTTGTTTGTTATGAGTTTTGATAAATCTAATTGTTTCAATAATCAAAACTATAATTCCAGCTCCAATAAGAATTGCTGAAACAATAACATATGCTGGTCAAGAAATACCTAATTTTTTTTCTCCTATAAAACAATTAATAATTCCTGTAATAAAAAACAATGATGAAATTCCACATATTTTTAAAAACATAATTACATCTTTAATTTCTACTTTTGGCATAATAACATCTCCTTTATAATTTTCCTTTTTTCTTTCAACATGTAATGACATTAATTTATTATATTCAAAACTTATTGCGCCATTTTTATTAAGTTTTATACCATTAAAGCCAGCAAATAATAAAAAAAATGATTCTTATGTGTTTAAAAAACAAATATTAATAGTATATCCGTCATTTTAATTAGTACCAATTCATAATTTGTATTTATATTTTGTATAATCATAATTTCTAATTTGATATTTTTTGTCAGAAAAAAATACAAAATCACTTATATCAACTAATTATCAATCATTACCAGTATTAATAAATATATCACCACTACCTAATAATGAATTACCATTAATAGTTTTAATATTTTTACCGCTTATTAATTTATCTTTTTTTGTATTAATATATTGTGATGTTTTTACAATAAATTTATTATCAACTTTATTAATATAATCTTTATTCAAATCACTATATTTAATAACGTCCGACTGAATAGCGCCACTTTGTTTTGCTTTTCATACATTATTTTCATAATAAATCGTTTTATTGTCAAAGGGAACGTGTATTTTATTATTTTTATTTTTAATAATATTTTTATTGTCAATCTTAGTTTTTTCTTTTCCTATTAAAGCATCAACTTATAACTGGATATAATATGCTTCTAAATATATCATTGTTAAATCAATATCTTCTTCCTGAAAAGTACAAAACATTTTTTTAAAGTTGTTAAATTAGCCAATGATTTTGCATAATAATGCAACAGAACTCGTAATGTTACCATATTGTCATTTTGTGAAGAATAATTAATATTACCACAACATTCATAGATGCTGAAGTAAAGAATCCATTCGGAATACGATTACATATTCAGTGTTCGGCCGTAATAAATACCATGTTGATACATATTTTCTTCAATAAAGGGTCTTTAAATGTTTCAAACTATAATTTTGAAAATAGATAGTTTAAGTAATAATTAATCATGTTTTGAGCCATTAAAGCAAGTGTTTTAAATCATAATTCTACATCATCGCCTTTAAAGAACTTATTATAACGAACTGGAACTTGTGTAATTTTACCTGTCATTGGAATAAAATTATTAGGTCGCATGTAAAAAATAAGGGTTTTATAAAAACAATAAAAAAATATCCTTAATTTATATTAAACTAAATAACATTTAAAAACAAAAACCCTTATTTTTTACATGCGACCAATTATTATAATTTTCCAAAGTAACATTTTTTCATAATTCATTTAACACTTAATCATCTCATTATCATTTACTTTTTTTAGAATATATTTTATTTAAAATAAAATTTTTAATACTTAATAATGTTTTTGATTTAATTGTTTTCTTTAAATCTTGTTTTGTTCTGAATTGTTTATATGTTTGAAATGATAAACCCCCATCCAACAAACTAGTAACAACATTTTCTTCAATCTTATTTAATAATTTATCTTTATTAAAATTATTTTTAAATTGTTATTGCATTTTTAATACCTTAGCAATTGTCTGATATATTTTAAAACTATCTTTTACTACTCTTTGATAAAAAAGTGGGGCAAAAGAAACTAAATTAAACAAAATTGTTTTTTTTAAATCCCCAACCAATAAACCACTCACTGTTCATATAAAATTTAAACGGTTCAGGAACTAAAAAAACTGTTCTGCTTTGATTAAAGTTGTCATAACGACAATAGGGAAATATTTAGGATTTTTATAATATATTGTTAAAGCAACTTTCACCCGCAACTGATAAAGGAACAATTTTAACTGCTAAAAAAACATCATAATCATAAGAAAAGGGTAATAATTAGCTTTTTTTAATGGCCTTAGTTTCAAATTTAGATAATATTTTTTTAGTTTTATCAGTAATTTTATTAATTACTTTTTGTTTAATAGTAATTATTTGTTTTTTAATTGGGGATAATAATTTTTTAGTTACTTTTTGAATATAAAAATTTGGGTTTAAATGATTTAAAATTTTATTTAATTTAATTGGTGTTTGATGCAAGATATTTAATAATTTGTTATTATATATTTTACTACCCCGCATTAAATTAATATTTAATAGTGGGTTTTTACCAACACCTTTTTTATAAAGATTAGTCATAATATTATATCACTCATTAGTATTAATTTTGCTTATTTTGTCAATATTTAATCCATATTCAGCTAACCATTTATTATCATTTTTTTCATTTACGTGTGGTATTTTTTGAACTAATGTGGGACTTATTTTTTAAATATTTTTCTCAATTTTTAATAAATTATTAATTGTTTCTAAATTAGAAACTTTAAAACCTTTATAAAAATCATTTCGTGATAATTTAACAATTGTATATAATAAAGTTTCATTAATAGCCTGCTTTGTAAAATAAAATATTAATTTATCAGATAAAATCTTTTTACCTATAACTTGTTTTACAACATCTTCCAAATTATTAGAAGTTATTACACCTAATTTTTCAAGTAATTTAGTTTCTTTTGCTAATTTTAAAATTCTAGTTGTTCAAGCGGCGCACGTTAATTTACCGACCCCACCAATTGCTGGTAACAAATTTAAGGCCGTACTGTTTACTGTCACTTCTGATGTTAATTTATCATATATTTGATTTACGACAAAATCGGTTACTTTTTCTAATCCAAACGAGATAAATGCTGCAACAAAATTAGATAATCCCGCCCCAAGACCAACAGCCGAAGCAATACCACAAGTTAAAACTGATAAACAAAGGACTAAAAATCGAATTCATAAAAATTATAATAACTATAAACCAAAACTTTTTTCTTGTTGTTGGATTGACAATCTAGTTGGTATTTTTTTAACAGCATAAATAAGGGCTGTTTTAGATGTTCCAATTGGCATATCTATCAAACGAAAAAGTGCTATTTTTATTAATTAATAATTTTTAATTTTAACATCAATCCGATTTTTTCGAACAGTATCATTGTTTTTACATTCAATTTGAACTTCAACAGTTTTATAATTTGCAATATCAATAGGTCAATCCTTCACCTTTACTTTCAATAAAGTAAATAAAATCAGTTTCTGTTAAAGAATTATTTACGGCTTTAACTGCTTTTAAAACAACATCTTTAAATTGTGGTTTTAAATGTTATGGTACCGATTTTGTTTATTCTAGAACATGAATATTTGGTTTATCTAATTTATTGATTTTACTAATATCAATTTTTGTAACAATATTTTTATTAATTCCCTTGGGTTCAACTAATGCTCCACCTAAATATAAAACTCTTTCCATAATCAAATTATTACCCATACCAGTACCCAAGGCTGCTGCACCAACCTTTAATGGCGTATGGTATTTTTTTCGTAAAATAAGAGGGTCATATTTTTTGATAAATTTAAGGGTCATTGCATTAACTCCATTTGGTAATAATTCAATTGTTCCTTCTGAACCATCTTTGTTAATAATTGGTAATTTTTTAGGAACCATATAGTATGTTGTTCCTTCAACATTTTTAATTGCGCCGCTTGTTGTGATTACATTATTTATTTGGTCGTTTGTCCCAAGTTGTAACTGTAATTTATTACGAATTCCATGAATAAAATCGGCAGAACCCAAGACAACTGTTTCTTATGGAGTGAAGCTATTTTCATATATTTTATCAATAATTTCATCGTTGATTTGTAAAGCATTTGTATCATCTGCTTTTTTCCCTTGAATAGTTGTAACAGTTCATTTATTAATAATTTCTAAAATTTTATTGCGTTTATAAACAACCCCAGTATCCATTACTTGTTCAATATCAGCAGCCCAAAGATTATGATTAAAATCAATTTCTACAGGGTCTAATTTACGAGCAAAAGTTAAAATTATATCCAATTCAACAATTCCATCTTCAAATTCCACTGTTGAATATTTTAGTAGGTTATCATCAGTATTAAATAATTGATCCTTTGCCCCTAAACCTTCATTATATTTAATATTTTTTTCTTCTGTATGTTAAGCCAAACTTATTTGCTTCTTTTTATGTAAATAATGCCTCTCAGCTAAATTTTTGTTGATAAGTTTGTAAATATCATTGTTTAAATTCTTCTTGGTCTCGTTTTGTTGCTTGATTAGCAATATCACCGAAAATTATTTGTGGGTTTTGTGCCATAATTTACTTCCTTATTTCTTATTTATTAAATACATTGTCTGTATATAAAATATTGTTTTCTTTATTTTCTACTTTTGGTAAGCCACCACTGTTAACTGTTTGTAACTTAATTAATTCATCATTAATATCATAAGATTTTAATAAGACGTTTTTAAATTCTTCATTATCAGTTAAAGAATTATTGAAGTTATTAATTTCAATTTTTTTTAATTGAATTTTTTGTTGTTCAATTTGTGAAATTAACTCAGTATTTTTTGTTTGTAGTTCGTTGATTTGCTGATTACTATTTTCTGAATTACTTGCATTAAATTATTGAACTTCATCAGAATTTTATAAAATAACTTCTGCATTTTTAATATCAAAACTACCATCTTAATTTTTAGTGGGTTCATTATTTTAATTAATAAAAAAATATTTTATATTTTTTAATGCCATCGTTTTTCCTACTATTTTTTAATATTTATATTTGTTCTTTTTCTAATAGATTTTTGGATAATTTCAAAACTATCGACTCGAAAAGATAAAAAAAATAGAGTTTAAATTTTATATTTAACTGATTAAATACTGAGCCTTTAATTTTTATCTCATCATCTTTTCTTAATTTAAAAAACCCAGTTAAAATAGATGGGTTATATATTAATAATGTTGAGTAATTTAATCCGTATCATTGACATTTAGCTGAATAAGAACCAACTTCAACCCCGCCAGCAACCAATGCCTTAATTTTAGTTTTAATCGGATTTTCATGTAATCTAACAGTTAATTCTAATTTGTTAACTCTTTTATTTTTTATTTTAGGTTTATTAGTTATTGATTTTTTAGGTAAATTACTTTTTGTTTGTGCAATTTTTATAAACTCCTTTTGTTAAAAAATATTGTAAATTTTTTCATACATCTCGTTCGTGCTCTGTAATTTTAATATTTCATTTATAAATATAATTTTTCTTAATTAATGGTGATTGTAAAACATATTTTAAATTAAATAGATATTATTTATTGCTTCATCTTCATTTTTATAATAAAAGGTAATAATTATTAATTATTTTATTTTGTAAAACATTATAAATAATAATACTGGTTTGTCCACTTCCGGCGGGTTCAATTGAAATAATATATTTTAATTTATTTGTTTTATTTTTTTTCTCAATTTTTAATATTTTTCAACCATCGGAAGCCAAATCTAAAATATCATTAATTTTGTAATGTTGCATATATGAATTAATAACACCTAATTTATCTTTGAATAAATTTAAATACATTTTTGCTCATTATAAACATTGCAAATCATAATAATTTTTATGGTGCGAAATACGACAATCAACGGGCTTACAATTAACTCAATCAAATGATGTTTTTATTTTGTTTCAAGTTTTATTAATATATTTACTTTTATATTCTTGCATAATATTTTATTCCTTTCTTTTTATTTTTTTAAATAAACAGAAAATCCCTTTGTTTGTTAATATTTTGATATTTAGTAAGAATATTTGTATTTTGATTTAATTAACTTAATTAGAAATCAACCTCACTTTGGGGGTCGGTGGTAGCTATACTAAAATTCTATATTTAAATAGAGTTTATTCCCCAACGGAAGTAACACAAAATTTACCCAGTTATTAATTATGCTTCATAAATCCCTAAACAAATTTATATAAAAAAAATAATCTTTTGGAGATCCAACCCTCTTATTTTTTAGTGTCCGATATTGTTTTTTTTCGGTTTAACAACACTCTTTTTATGAAAACAAGCAAAAAACACATGCTCTGACATTTCACAAGGGATTAATCTTGCCGATAATTAAAGAAATAAATAGTATAATAAATCAAATCGCTTTCACAATTTATTTAAGGTTTCGTGCCATAGATGATTTATCCATATTTAAGCATAAAAATATTAAGTTTTAGATTGCATTATTCATCGAATAATAACTTTATTTAAAAGGAAATTTATAAAAATATCGTTTATTTTATGTAGAGAAAACAGAATAATATCTGTTTTTATGATAAAAATTATAAATTTAAAGATAATATCAGATAAATAATGCAAATAAATTTATTTTTTTTAATATAAAAATAAAAAATAATTTCAAAAGAATTGTTTTTTGCCGGTTCATCGTACAGGACACCATGAAATAGACCGTCTTATTACTAGTAAAATTAATAAAATTTTATCTAAGAATGATCTACTGAATTTATCATTTTTAAATAAACATAAATTTAAATTTTAGTTGTATTTAAATTTAATAAATATTAAGTTTTTTTATTTCTCTTAATTTTTTTTCAATCTATTTTTCAATCAAAAACTAAATTACTAATATTTATTGGTAAACCAATAAAAAATCCTTTTTCTTGAATTTTATAATTTGTTATTGTTCCTCTATTAATACTTAAAAAACTTATTTTAAATTTATATAAATTTAAAATAAGTTTTTTATTTTTTTATTTTTCATATTTAAATCATCCATCAATAATAGCTTTTTTTGTAATTTATATTTAATTCAAATTGATTATTTAAGTATTTTTTTTCTAAATAACTATTTCCTAAAAAACTATTATAATTACATTTAATTCTTTCAAATGTCATATTTAACTACCCTTTTTATTTTTTATATTATTTGATTTAATATATTTTCAATATTGTTAACTTTATCAATTAAAGCTTCCATAATTTTTTATAAATTACTTAAATTATTTTATGTTGTTGTTTTAATTTCGTTAATTAAATTGCTAATCGTATTTTTGATATTATTTTCAACCATATATAATTTCTCCTTTCTAAGTTATTAACTTTTATCTTGATATTTTATCTTTATAAATCACCAATCATATAATCGCAATCAATTTAAACTTTTATTTGTTTTATATAATTTTTGAATTTTTCTTTGTGAATATTATGATCTAATTTATATAATGAAAAAAAGTTAACTTCCATTACATCACTAGTTATAAAAATTAAATTGTCTTTTTTGCAAAAAAGACAATTTAATATCATAACCATAATAAACATCTGATAAATTATAATATGTAGATTCTTCATCAAGTTTATAAAAAAGATTTTATATTCGGGATGATAATTAAATATTTTATCTCCATCATAAGTATAATGAGCTATATGTTTATTTCATCTTTTCATAACATCTTCTTTTTTTTTATCTTTTTTAATAGGCTCATCAATATTAAAAAATAGGTCGCATGTAAAAAATAATATCAATCAAATAATTTTGAATAATTTTTAGCTTTTAGTAATAAATTTTTATTTTCATTATAAAACTTTAAATAATATTTATTGCCTAAATTTAATGTTTTTACTAATTTAGAATTTGCAGGAACATAATTACTTTCGCTATTTATTCCATAAATTGTTTCTCTAAATTTGATTATTGCATCATCAAACTATTTTTGTGATAAATAAGTTTTAGATAATAAAACGTTTTTATAAAATTTGCCATTTAAATAAAATAATTGGTAAAATTTCATTTTCTTTTAAATTTTAAATAATTTTATCTTTTTTAATTTTTTAAATTAAAAAATTAACATACTTTTGTTTAATTTAAATTTCTAAATTATTGTAATCAAATCCAATATTTTTAATACCCTCAACTAAATCTAAAATACAGTCATTAATTGTTAGTTTTCTTTCTTTTTCAAGCTTAGTGACGCCATAATCAGAACAAACAACATAACATTCTTTTTTTTATTTAAACACCTAATATTTTTTTATTAAAACCAATGCTTAATTTATTTCTATAATCAATTTTATAAGTTTCATTTTTTAAATTATTATCAACAATTTTTGTTCAATCTTTAAAATAAATTGAATATATATCTTAAACTCACTTTGAATTTATTTCTATAAATTCAATATAAAATTCATTTTTTTTATTCTTAATTAACTTGGTTTTAATTTATTTATTTTGAGTTATAAACTCTTGATTATAAAATTCTTTATAATGTAACATTTTGAAAACCACTTTATAATTCCCTAAATAATAATTCATCTTTTATTTTATTAAAAAATTAATTTTTTAATAATTTGATGTTTATTTTTGAATTATAAAGTAAAAAATCAAATATTAAAGTTAATTTTTTGTTTGTTAATAACTTCTAATTTTTTCCGACCAATGCAGAACATACTTTTTGCAATATCAACAACCTTTTCTGTTTTTTGTTAATTTTGTAAATTACTCATTGATATAAAAATGACATTTATTAATTAATACTGTATCATTTTTTAATTTAATTTTTAACTATTTTCAAAAGATTTCTTTTAAAGACACTTTAAAAACATCCTTATAAATAGTAAAATTTCTAAATTTTTTTATTGTAGAAAAATTACTCTTTAACCATTGCAAATTAAATATTTATCCTCAAACCAATATAACTTATTTATATTGCCTAAATGAATTGAATATATTGCGTCGTAGCGATACAGCTCACCTTATATTATTTTATACTAACTTTTCTAGAGCGACGAAATACCAGATAGAAGAGTTTATATTTAGTTATTTTTGCTATTATTTTTTTTTAACTAAGCAAGGTTAAAAACAATTTTAACCTAATTAAAAAAGATAGAATTTTATATCTATCTTTTTATTATTTTTTGGAAATTTTATACCAACCGAATATTTTACGAAGTCCAATTTTTATTTTGATAAAACTATAGATAAATTTTAAATTGATTTATTATAATCATAAATTTTTTCAACAAAACTTGTTGATTAATTAATGTTTTTATAATTTATATTATATTATATATTATTTTTCTTTTCTATTATTTATAAATATTCAAAACTACTAAATACTATAACTGTTATCATAGAAATACCTGTAATTATTACAATAGGCAATAAACTTAATGGTTTTTTTATAACTTAAAATAGCTCCTCTCTTTAAAATATTTTTTTATTTTATTTAGAATAATAATAGTTAATAGTTAATATATTTTTTTAAGTGGAAAAATTGCACCATATTTTTATTTATTATTAGCAATTTTTTTGATAATAATTAAATTAATAAATATTATTGTAAAACTTTATTACTTTCCACAATAAAAAAACAATTTAAAAAATAAAATTTTAATAATTTATAAAAAATAAAAATAATCAATAAAAACAATGATTTTAAAGATAATATAAAAAATATTTAATGTGAAAAACTATTAATTTTTATTAATTTTTCTCATTTTTTAATACTTTTCAACATCTTTTATTTATAATTAATTAATAAAGATAAAAAAATATTGGAGATAAAATTA